>NZ_JBBOWO010000001.1:412500-2339199 GCF_038007125.1 Carnobacterium sp. FSL W8-0810
CGTTTGTTTGTTTCAATAATTTCTTTGTACCATGGAAAAATTTTCTTTCTATAATGTTCTAATGTACCTGTTCCATCATCCATGTTGATCAACGTAAATAAAACCATACCGTTTTTTTAATTCAGATTTATTAAAATTACTAAATTACGTTCCCATAATTATTATCCAATATTATTACAACTAAACGTTTAATATTATAGAAGAAACTCTCTGAAGAGGTGAAATATTCGGATTGTTTATGCCCGAGTATCAGAGAGATAAACAAGATATTCATTGTCAATTTGACGCATTAGAAAAATGATTTATTTAAAAGAGAGCTTAATAAAAGATATTCACTATAACAAGCGCTACTACTACTTTAATGAAGCATGAAAAATTAAACTTCAACAGGAATGGATAACTCGACAATATTAGGAGCATAGATAATTTCAACGTTGTCAAGAGTTGTATCTAGTATGTTTTTTAGCACAAAATTAATTTCTGATTTTTTTATAGTGCGACTTTTATTTAATAAAATTATATCTTTACTGTTTGAAGAGCCTGAACAAATTACAGTGGTTGGACCTAAAGAGAACACTTTTATAAAATTGGCATTAGTATTTTCCAATTGTTCTATCACAAGTTCCGAATGATTATTAGTAACATCTATTAATTTCATCATCTCACTCCTCTTACTTTTAGTTAGTACAATGTATTATATAACTAAAAAAATACTATTTAAAGCTTTTTTTACTTTTAATAAGTAAAAAATCTTGAACTTTAAAATAAAAAGAGTGATTATATCTAAAAGAAGTGTTTGAGTCCAATGATTCTGAAACAAAACGGCGTTTGAATTCATCGTAATAAGTATTGCTTTTTTTTAATACATTTTTTTATATATGGGTTTGTCTTTACAAATTGGTGTTTGTTTGGGTGTAAATGCTAACTTTGACAGTTAGAGTGTAGTCAATGTGTAATACGGTCTTAATGGACTGTACAACCTTACATCAACCATGCGTATATTTTTCTATATAAGTATACAAAAATAAGCCCTATAGAGGGCACTTTTTTTAGTGTCCATTCTATAGGGTCCATTTTATTAATCATATAAGTTTTTTTATTTTTCAACAAGACTTGTTCCGTTTGTTTCAATGACTTCTTTATACCATGAAAAACTTTTCTTTTTATAACGCTCTAACGTTCCTGTTCCATCATCATGACGATCAACATAAATAAATCCATAACGTTTTTTCAATTCTGCTGTTGAAGCACTGACTAAATCGATACAACCCCAAGTTGTGTATCCCATAACTTCTACACCATCTTTAAGGGCTTCTCCAACTTGGACCAAATGATCATTCAAGTAATCGATACGGTAATCATCGTTCACAGTTTTATTTCCATTTTCATCTGTAATCAGTTCATCATTAGCTCCTAAACCATTCTCAACAATAAACAATGGTTTTTGATAACGATTCCAGAAATCATTTAATACGATTCGCAATCCTTTAGGGTCAATTTGCCAGCCCCATTCTGAAGCTTCTAAATACGGATTAGGGATACCGCCTAAAATATTACCTTTACCAGCTTCTCGTTTGCTTTCATCAGCTGTTTCTGTAGAACTCATATAATAACTAAATGAAATGAAATCGACCGTATTTTTCAACAACTCTTCATCTTCTGGGCCAAAATCTAACTCAATCGCATTTTCACGGAAGAAACGTTTCATATAACCTGGATAAGTTCCTCGAACATGTACATCTGAGAAGAAATAGTTTTTACGCTCTGCTTCCATTACAGCAATAACGTCATCTGGGTTTGGAGTTAATGGGTATGTCGGCATAGCTAAAACCATACATCCGATTTGTGCTTCCGGCATAATTTCATGCCCGATTTTTGTAGCCAATGCACTCGCTACTAATTCGTGATGAACCGCTTGATACAAATCTTTTTGTGTCAATTTTTCTGGTGCAGTAGCTATTCCACCACTCATAAATGGTGCATGTAAAATGGAATTGATTTCATTAAAGGTCAGCCAGTATTTCACTTTCCCTTTATAGCGTGTAAAGACAGTACGTACATAATTTTCATAAAAGCCAATCATTTTGCGATTAACCCAACCGTCGTATTCTTTGGCTAAATGTAATGGTGTTTCATAGTGAGATAGTGTTACTAATGGTTCAATATTGTACTTAAGAAGTTCATCAAATAAATCATCGTAAAATTTTAATCCAGCTTCATTTGGTTCAGCTTCGTCTCCATTAGGAAAGATGCGAGACCATGCAATTGACGTACGGAATGTTTTAAATCCCATTTCTGCAAATAATTTAATGTCTTCTTTATAGCGGTTATAAAAATCAATCCCGACTAATTTCATGTTATCTTCTGTCGGTTCGTCCGTTATCGGGCCAAATCCGCCTTGAGGTGTTACATCTTGGACAGACCACCCTTTACCATCTGCGTTGTAAGCTCCTTCTAATTGGTTTGCAGCTACTGCTCCACCCCACAAAAAATCTTTTGGAAATTGTTCTACTGTCAAAGTCATCTTCTCCTTTTTTCGATCAATTATTTTAGATTCTTCATTTTATTAAGTATAGCATATGTTTTTTTAATAAAGGATACAGCAGTTGCCTAGAAAAGAACTCGCTCAAAACAAGCCCCTTCTTTCGCCTGCTTTATTTATTTACTTAAATCCATTCCATTCGTTTCAATAACTTTTTTATACCAGAAGAATGAATCTTTTCTAGAACGCTCTAATGTTCCTTTCCCTTCATCATCTTGATCAACGTAAACATATCCATAGCGTTTAGACATTTCTGAAGTGGAAGCACTAACTAGGTCAATCGCTCCCCAACTCGTGTAACCCATTAGATCCACACCATCTAGTACCGCTTCTTTCATTTGTTCAATATGCTTTTGCAGATAATCAATTCGGTAATCATCATGAATACTGCCATCTTCTTCTACTTTATCATAAGCTCCTAATCCATTTTCAACAATGAATAACGGCAATTGGTAACGATCGTAAAAGTCATTCAGTGTCCATCTCAATCCAATTGGGTCAATTTGCCAGCCCCAATCTGACGTTTCCAAATATTCATTTTTTACACCTTCAATGAAATTTCCACTTACTTGTTCTTTTTGAGGGTTTGAACTAGTCGAAATAGACATATAATAACTAAATGAAATGAAATCAACAGGATAAGCTTTTAAAATTTCATCATCTCCACGTTCTTTATGGATTGTTATGTTATTTTCATTAAAGTAACGATCCATATAGGCCGGATACTCTCCGCGTGCTTGAACATCTGTAAAGAACAAGTTCTGTTGATTTTTTTCTTGGGCTTTAATGATGTCAGCTGGATTATTCGTCTCTGGATAAGTTGTCATACGCGCTAACATACATCCTATTTTAAATTCAGGATTAGTTTCATGTCCAATTTTTGTCGCTAATGCGCTAGCTACAAATTGATGGTGTCCTGCTTGATAAGACAACTCCATTGGATTTTCTGCTTCTTCTACTAGCACCCCACCGCCAGTATACGGGCTCAACGCTATAATATTGATTTCATTAAAAGTTAGCCAGTACTTCACTTTGTCTTTATACCGTTTAAAAACCGTTTCAGCATATTGAACAAAGAAATCGATGACTTGGCGATCAGCCCAACCATTATATTTCAATGTAAGATTCAAAGGTGTTTCATAATGAGATAAGGTTACTAACGGCTCTATACCATATTTCAAACATTCATCAAACACATCATCATAAAAAGCTAGTCCTTCTTCATTTGGAATTGTGTCATCTCCATTAGGAAAAATTCGTGCCCAGTTAATCGATAAACGGAATACTTTAAAGCCCATTTCTGCTAACAAAGCGATGTCTTCTTTATAATGATGATAAAAATCAACCCCAAAACGTTTCGGGAAAACAGCATCTACTTTTCCTGCTAAAATCGCTTCAATTTCTTTACCTGAAACGTCTAATGAAAACCCTTCTCCTCGTTCTTCTTTAGGTATAAATCTTACCATGTCGGCTGTAGAGAGGCCTTTTCCTCCCTCATTATATGCACCCTCAAATTGATTGGCTGCAGTTGCGCCTCCCCATAAAAATCCTTCTGGAAAACCATTACTATTTTTCATCTGATTACCTCATTTTCTTATTTTTTAAATGACTACAGTCATTAATTGTTCGTTAGAAGAAACAGTTGATTTCTCTGTCGTGATGACATCTAAATAATTTTGTGAATTTGCGATAACTACAGGCGTAACCACGCTGTAACCGGCTGCTTGGATCTTGGCAATATCAAATTCAATTAAAAGCTGACCTTTTGTTACTTTGTCTCCTTGCTTAATGTGTGGAACAAATCCTTCAGCATTCATTTGAACAGTGTCCATACCAATATGGATCAAGATTTCTGTTCCTTCATCTGACGTTATACCCACTGCATGAAACGTTGGAAAAAGCATTGTGACAACTCCATTAACTGGTGAAACTAATTTCCCTTCAGTTGGTTCAATTGCCAAACCTTTTCCCATAGCTCCAGATGAAAAAGCTTCATCTCGAATATCAGAAAGCGGAATAATAGATCCTTTTAATGGGCTTTCGATAGTATCTTTTCCAATATAAACTTCATTTCCTGAATCAATGATTCCATCATTAGTTGTTTCTGCCACAACTGCATCATCTTCATACAATTTTCCGAAACCAGCAATATAAGTTAATACAAAACCAAGAATCATAGCTCCAATGATAATGGCTATTACTATAGGCACATTACCTAAGCCACTCTCAGCAGGATTCAGGAAGTTGGTGATTCCAAATACTCCTAGTCCTCCTACAACGTATCCATTGGCTCCGACTAATCCTAGAGTTGCTCCACCCACACCGGCAGCGATACAGCTCATGATGAAAGGTTTTTTAAGAGGCAAAGAGATACCATAAATTGCTGGTTCTGTTACACCGAACATACCGGAAATTACAGAAGGAATACCTAAAGACTTAACCTTTTTCTCTTTTGTTTTTACCATAATTGCAATAATTGCTCCAGTTTGGGCAAATGAAGCTGCAAATGACATTGCTAAAATAGGATCATATCCGTAAACAGCTAAGTTATTCAGAGCTACTGGCACAAGACCCCAATGCAACCCGAACATAACAAATATTTGCCAGAAACCACCTACAATTGCACCTGCTAAGATTGGGCTCAAGTTATAAACGGCTAAAGTCCCGGCTCCTACTAAGCTACCTGCCCATGTTGCGATTGGTCCAACGATCATGAAAGTTACTGGGACAATAATCAAAAGAGTAAAAAAAGGAATTAAGAAGGTTTTGACCACGTCTGGAATGATTTTTTTCAATCCTTTTTCAACTTTAGATGCTAGAAAAATAGCAACAATAATCGGAATAACGGTTGACGAATAGTCCATTAGAATAAGTGGAAGTCCTAAGAAAGTGGTGTGCACTGGGGACTCAATAATGGATCCGGAAAACAGTGTATAAAGAGGATCTCCTGCTCTGATTCCAGCTAAAGTCGGGTAAACGAGTGAAGCACCAATAGCCATAGCCGTGAACTGATTCACTTTGAATTTTTTACTGGCTGTAAATGCTAGGAAAATAGGGAAGAAATAAAACAATGAATCACCTATAGCATTTAATATTTGATACGTTCCTGATTCAACTGTTAGCCAGCCTAGTGCTACAAACAAAGCATTAAATCCTTTGATCATACCAGTAGCAGCTAATGTTCCTAAAGTTGGTGCAAAAATTCCTGAAATCATATCAACGAACTTATTGAACAGACCTACTTTCTCATCTGATTCTTGTTCAGAAGAATCATTACTATTTAAATTTCCGACAGTTACGACTTCTTGATAAACATCCGGTACATGATTTCCAATAACGACTTGATACTGTCCGCCACTTTTGATTACGGTTACAATTCCGTCCATTTTCTTTAGTACATCAGTATTTGCTTTACTTTCATCTTTTAATTTAAACCTTAATCTTGTTACACAATGAGTTAAACTATTGATATTTTCTGTTCCGCCCACGTTTTCAATTATTGATTTAGCTAATGCTTCATATTTCATCCTAAGTCCTTCTCTCATTTTAGTTTTTTAAAAAAGAAAAACCTAAATCAATAGCAAGATGCATCTTTACAGAATACATTTCAGCTATCAATTTAGGTTTTGCCTGCTTACGCAGTAACAATCCATCATTGAAGTGTTTATTTTATTTTATTTTTTCACTCGTTACTCGTTGGATATGAATAGCTAAGTAAACTTGTTCATCTTTCGACAGTGACGTGTGATGTTTACTTTCGAGGTAATTATTAATTCTGTTTGTACACTCAAAAGCTTTGGGATATTTTATTTTTACTTGTTCAAACAAAAAATCATCATTAGAATTTTTGTTATCATGTTCCAACATTCTACGAGCAAAATATTGCAGGTGAGTAACAAAACGGGAATAGTTAAATGAATCTTCATCAAAAGTGATTCCAAATTGTAACCGTACAATTGTTAAAATATCTTGCACAACTTCAGTCATCTTCACTGTAATTCCTATTTCTTGTCCTTCTTGTTTAGCATTCACAATATGCAAAGCAATGGATGCAGCTTCGTCTTCATTCATGATCACACCAAGTTTAGTTTTAATATGTTCTAATGCTTTTAATCCGATTTCATATTCTGCTTTATAAAATTTCTTTATTTCCCAAGTTAACGGATTTTTTATATCTATTCCTTCACTAGTACGCTTTATAGCATAATCTAAATGATCAGTTAATGTTAAATAAATATTATTGCTTAATTTGGTTTTTAAAATAGTTTGAGCGTATTTGATTGTATCGGTGGCTATTTCTATAATTTCTGGGTTGATTTCTTTAAACAAAGTAGAAAAAGTTTCAATACCTTCATTTCCTTCTGGTACAAAAGTTTTTTCTATTTTTTCGACTTCAATTGTATCTCCAACTTTTCGTTGAAAGGCAATCCCTCTTCCCATTACTACCATTTCTTCATTAGTATCAGTTAAGGTAATCACAACATTATTATTCAATACTTTTTCTATTCTCATTTTATCGCTTTGCTCACCAACTTTCGTCTTATAGAAAAATAAAAAACCTAAACTCATTCCAAATGCTCTATCTCAAATGGAATAGAACGATTTCGAATCAATTTAGGTTTTGCCTGCTGATGCAGTAACAATCCTTTATTAAAACTAATATAACACGGCTTTTTTGTTTTTGCAAGCGTTTTTTTAGTCACCTATTTTATTTTTTTGCAAATGCTAAACAAAAAGACACCATCCGAAGATGATGTCTTTTTGTTTGCGTGGCAGCGTCCTACTCTCACAAAGGGAAACCCTTCACTACCATCGGCGCTAAGAAGCTTAACTGCTGTGTTCGGCATGGGAACAGGTGTGACCTTCTTGCCATCGCCACCACACAAATTTCAATCTAGAGAACGTTGTTCTCTCAAAACTGGATAAGTTAAAAGTTTGTTCTTCGTTTAGAAACCGTCGTACACCGTTTATTCTTTGGTTAAGTCCTCGACCGATTAGTATTGGTCCGCTCCATCTATCGCTAGACTTCCACTTCCAACCTATCAACCTGATCATCTCTCAGGGGTCTTACTCACTTACGTGATGGGAAATCTCATCTTGAGGGGGGCTTCACGCTTAGATGCTTTCAGCGTTTATCCCGTCCACACATAGCTACCCAGCAATGCCCTTGGCAGAACAACTGGTACACCAGAGGTGTGTCCATCCCGGTCCTCTCGTACTAAGGACAGCTCCTCTCAAATTTCCTACGCCCGCGACGGATAGGGACCGAACTGTCTCACGACGTTCTGAACCCAGCTCGCGTACCGCTTTAATGGGCGAACAGCCCAACCCTTGGGACCGACTACAGCCCCAGGATGCGATGAGCCGACATCGAGGTGCCAAACCTCCCCGTCGATGTGGACTCTTGGGGGAGATAAGCCTGTTATCCCCAGGGTAGCTTTTATCCGTTGAGCGATGGCCCTTCCATGCGGAACCACCGGATCACTAAGCCCGACTTTCGTCCCTGCTCGACTTGTAGGTCTCGCAGTCAAGCTCCCTTATGCCTTTACACTCTGCGAATGATTTCCAACCATTCTGAGGGAACCTTTGGGCGCCTCCGTTACACTTTAGGAGGCGACCGCCCCAGTCAAACTGCCCGTCAGACACTGTCTCCCAGCCCGATAAGGGCTGTGGGTTAGAGTGGTCATACAGCAAGGGTAGTATCCCACCAACGCCTCCACCAAGACTGGCGTCCTGGCTTCAATGGCTCCTACCTATCCTGTACAAGCTGTACAAACACTCAATATCAAACTGCAGTAAAGCTCCATGGGGTCTTTCCGTCCTGTCGCGGGTAACCTGCATCTTCACAGGTACTATAATTTCACCGAGTCTCTCGTTGAGACAGTGCCCAGATCGTTACGCCTTTCGTGCGGGTCGGAACTTACCCGACAAGGAATTTCGCTACCTTAGGACCGTTATAGTTACGGCCGCCGTTTACTGGGGCTTCAATTCTGAGCTTCGCCCGAGAGCTAACCCATCCTCTTAACCTTCCAGCACCGGGCAGGCGTCAGCCCCTATACGTCATCTTACGATTTTGCAGAGACCTGTGTTTTTGATAAACAGTCGCCTGGGCCTATTCACTGCGGCTGACCAATTGGTCAGCACCCCTTCTCCCGAAGTTACGGGGTCATTTTGCCGAGTTCCTTAACGAGAGTTCTCTCGCACACCTTAGGATTCTCTCCTCGACTACCTGTGTCGGTTTGCGGTACGGGCAGTTTGTTTCTAACTAGAAGCTTTTCTTGACAGTGTGACATCGGGAACTTCGGTACTTAATTTCCCTCCCCATCACAACTTGTTCTTAAAGAAGCAAGCATTTGACTCACTTCAAAACTTGTTGCTTGGACGCGCATATCCAACAGCGCGTATTCCTTAGCCTACTGTGTCCCTCCATTGTTCAAACAAAACAAACTGGTACAGGAATCTCAACCTGTTGTCCATCGTCTACGCCATTCGGCCTCGACTTAGGTCCCGACTAACCCTGGGAGGACGAGCCTTCCCCAGGAAACCTTAGTCATTCGGTGGACGGGATTCTCACCCGTCTTTCGCTACTCATACCGGCATTCTCACTTCTAAGCGCTCCACTAGTCCTCACGATCTAGCTTCAACGCCCTTAGAACGCTCTCCTACCATAGAACCAATGGTTCTATCCACAGCTTCGGTGTTATGTTTAGCCCCGGTAAATTTTCGGCGCAGGGTCACTCGACTAGTGAGCTATTACGCACTCTTTAAATGATGGCTGCTTCTGAGCCAACATCCTAGTTGTCTAAGCAACTCCACATCCTTTTCCACTTAACATAAACTTTGGGACCTTAGCTGGTGGTCTGGGCTGTTTCCCTTTCGACTACGGATCTTATCACTCGCAGTCTGACTCCCGGATATAAATCAATGGCATTCGGAGTTTATCTGAATTCGGTAACCCGAGAAGGGCCCCTAGTCCAAACAGTTGCTCTACCTCCATGATTCTAATTCCGAGGCTAGCCCTAAAGCTATTTCGGAGAGAACCAGCTATCTCCAAGTTCGATTGGAATTTCTCCGCTACCCACACCTCATCCCCGCATTTTTCAACATACGTGGGTTCGGTCCTCCAGTGCGTATTACCGCACCTTCAACCTGGACATGGGTAGATCACTTGGTTTCGGGTCTACGACCACATACTCATTCGCCCTATTCAGACTCGCTTTCGCTACGGCTCCGTCTCATCAACTTAACCTCGCATGGGATCGTAACTCGCCGGTTCATTCTACAAAAGGCACGCTATCACCCATTAACGGGCTTTAACTATTTGTAGGCACACGGTTTCAGGGGCTATTTCACTCCTCTTCCGAGGTTCTTTTCACCTTTCCCTCACGGTACTGGTTCACTATCGGTCACTAGGGAGTATTTAGCCTTGGGAGATGGTCCTCCCGGATTCCGACGGAATTTCTCGTGTTCCGCCGTACTCAGGATACTGATCAGAGTGGATGTGGTTTCGGATACAGGGCTTTTACCTTCTTCGGCAGACCTTTCCAGGTCGCTTCTCCTACCAAATCCATTTATGACTCTATGTGTTCAGTCCTACAACCCCAGAAAGCAAGCTTTCTGGTTTGGGCTATTCCCGTTTCGCTCGCCGCTACTCAGGGAATCGATTTTTCTTTCTCTTCCTGCAGGTACTTAGATGTTTCAGTTCTCTGCGTCTACCTCTACTAACCTATGTATTCAGTTAGCAGTAACATCCTATCAAAGATGCTGGGTTCCCCCATTCGGAAATCTTTGGATCAAAGCTTACTTACAGCTCCCCAAAGCATATCGGCGTTAGTCCCGTCCTTCATCGGCTCCTAGTGCCAAGGCATTCACCGTGCGCCCTTATTAACTTAACCTATGGTTAATCGTTAATGTTCAATACTCATCTTACGATGAGAACCTTAAAAAACTCATTTTTAAAACTTTTCGGTGTGTTTCTGGTTTCTTACTTGAATTACAATTTTTAACTTTATCCAGTTTTCAAAGAACAACATCTATCTATTGAGAAGATTAGACCTCTCAAAACTAAACAAAGTAAGTACGAATGTGTGGGTTTCCGTTATATTCCTTAGAAAGGAGGTGATCCAGCCGCACCTTCCGATACGGCTACCTTGTTACGACTTCACCCCAATTATCTGTCCCACCTTAGGCGGCTGGCTCCCAAAAGGGTTACCTCACCGACTTCGGGTGTTACAAACTCTCGTGGTGTGACGGGCGGTGTGTACAAGACCCGGGAACGTATTCACCGCGGCGTGCTGATCCGCGATTACTAGCGATTCCGGCTTCATGCAGGCGAGTTGCAGCCTGCAATCCGAACTGAGAATGGCTTTAAGAGATTAGCTTGGCCTCGCGACCTTGCGACTCGTTGTACCATCCATTGTAGCACGTGTGTAGCCCAGGTCATAAGGGGCATGATGATTTGACGTCATCCCCACCTTCCTCCGGTTTATCACCGGCAGTCTCACTAGAGTGCCCAACTGAATGCTGGCAACTAATAATAGGGGTTGCGCTCGTTGCGGGACTTAACCCAACATCTCACGACACGAGCTGACGACAACCATGCACCACCTGTCACTTTGTCCCCGAAGGGAAAGCTCTATCTCTAGAGTGGTCAAAGGATGTCAAGACCTGGTAAGGTTCTTCGCGTTGCTTCGAATTAAACCACATGCTCCACCGCTTGTGCGGGTCCCCGTCAATTCCTTTGAGTTTCAACCTTGCGGTCGTACTCCCCAGGCGGAGTGCTTAATGCGTTAGCTGCAGCACTGAAGGGCGGAAACCCTCCAACACTTAGCACTCATCGTTTACGGCGTGGACTACCAGGGTATCTAATCCTGTTTGCTCCCCACGCTTTCGAGCCTCAGCGTCAGTTACAGACCAGAGAGTCGCCTTCGCCACTGGTGTTCCTCCACATATCTACGCATTTCACCGCTACACGTGGAATTCCACTCTCCTCTTCTGCACTCAAGTTCTCCAGTTTCCAATGACCCTCCCCGGTTGAGCCGGGGGCTTTCACATCAGACTTAAAGAACCGCCTGCGCTCGCTTTACGCCCAATAAATCCGGACAACGCTTGCCACCTACGTATTACCGCGGCTGCTGGCACGTAGTTAGCCGTGGCTTTCTGGTTAGATACCGTCAGGGGATGAGCAGTTACTCTCATCCTTGTTCTTCTCTAACAACAGAGTTTTACGATCCGAAAACCTTCTTCACTCACGCGGCATTGCTCCGTCAGACTTTCGTCCATTGCGGAAGATTCCCTACTGCTGCCTCCCGTAGGAGTCTGGGCCGTGTCTCAGTCCCAGTGTGGCCGATCACCCTCTCAGGTCGGCTACGTATCATCGCCTTGGTGAGCCATTACCTCACCAACTAGCTAATACGCCGCGGGTCCATCCATAAGCGGTAGCCGAAGCCACCTTTTTTCCATCTGTCAGGAGACAATTGGAAATATGCGGTATTAGCATCCGTTTCCGGATGTTATCCCCCTCTTATGGGCAGGTTACCCACGTGTTACTCACCCGTCCGCCACTCTTTTGTCTCGGTGGGTGCAAGCACCCGGTGAAACAAAAGCGTTCGACTTGCATGTATTAGGCATGCCGCCAGCGTTCGTCCTGAGCCAGGATCAAACTCTCATATAAAATGATGCTTGAAGCTCATTATTGATTGCTAGCGAATAATTATTCACTATATTTGTTACTGTTGACTCAGCACTGCTGAGTCACCCTCACATTTGGTTCGTCTTACTTTGTTTAGTTTTCAAAGGTCTAAAGTTGAATGTTTCGTTTGTGACAACTTACTAATAATATCACGTTCGATATCGCTTGTCAACAACTTTTCAAATTTTCTTTTTCGCTGTGTCGGTTTATTTCAAACTGTCTCAGCGACATGTATTAATATAACAGGGATTTAACATATCGTCAATGATTTTTGGATAAAAATATAATTTATTTTTTATAAGCGAACTATTAAATTCCATTCTTATAGAGAAAGCGTTCTTGTTTAACAAAAAACGAATAACTTAAATCTTATTTCATCAATCGTTCAATATGAATGATTTTTCAATTTACTACATATTTATACTTTTTATTGCAAATTATCTCTTTTACTATTTACAAAGTCTTTGTTTATAGAAAAAAAGCATCCATTCTAAATAAATAATCTAGATTAGATGCTCTTTTAATTAACCTTATTAAGTTTTCGCGTAAGTTAGAGTTTATACTTTACCGAATTTATTTTTTATCTTGATATTTTTCTAATGTAAATTCTGTATCTTCATAGTAGCCTGATTCATCACCATAGTATTTATTATATCGTTGTTTAAATTTCCTAAAGACAAATGTTGCTATTACTCTTGAAATAGCATAAATAGGTACTCCTAAAACTAAACCAACAAAACCAAGTAGATCTCCTAAAACAAGCAAGACAATAATAATAGTTAATGGGTGAACGTTTAAATTTTTGCCCATTATATTTGGTTCAACTAAATTACCATCTACAAATTGAACAACTACCCAGACAATGATCAATTTGAGAACCATAACCCACGAGGTAGTCAAGGCTATTATTATCGCAGGTATCATTGCAAGAGCTGCTCCAACATACGGAATAATACTTGTAAATGTTGCAACTATAGCTAATACACCTGCATAATCTAAACCAATTATAGAAAATCCTATAAACATCATGATTCCTAAAGAAAGTGAGATCATTAATTGACCCTTGATATAAGATCCCACTTGCTCGTTGATCGTTGCAAAGATATTTTTTGTATCTTTTCTAAATTTTGGCGGAATAATTTTCATTACATAACTGAAAAATTTTTCATCGTCTTTCAACAAGAAAAATGCAATGATCGGAAATGTTACTATAACTACCACCACATTTGAAACCGTAGAAAAAATATTTGTTAATCCATTTACTGCTGTATCAAAATAGTCTACAGCGATACTCGGTATATTGCTCACCCAGCTGTTTAACCATTCTACTAAGTCACTTGCAGAATTTTCAAGTGGTGTACCATCTACCCAACTAATGACAGTCGTCCCAATCGTATCAACATAGGTAGGAAAGTTATTCACCAAACTAGTCACTTGTTCTTGTATCGGCGGAAAGGCTAATGCTACTGCACCTATTAAAATGCCAATAATGGCCACAAACAAAATAATGACACTCCAAATCCGTTTTATCTTATGTCTTTCCATCCAATCAACAATTGGATTTAAAAGATAATAAAAAACGAAAGCCAGTATAACAGGTGCTATTAATGTTGAAAAGATAACATTTAATGGCTCAAAAATAAATGCAATAGAATGATAAACGTAAATAACGATTCCTATCATTATGAGAATCAGTAATGTAAAAAGAGTATTATTGCCCCCTAAATAGTTCATGAACCTAGTTTTCTCTTTCATTGTGTCCCTCCTTATTTAAATTTTCGGACATTCATTATTCCGTCCAATCCTTATCTTTTTATTTTAAACTACTTCATATATAAAGTAAAAAAATCAACCCCCTTGAAAGGGATTGATTTTTTTATTATTGATTACGCATTGTCGGGAATAATAGTACATCACGAATAGATTGTGCATCTGTTAAGAGCATAACTAATCGATCAATTCCGATTCCTAATCCACCTGTTGGAGGCATACCATATTCTAATGATTCAAGGAAATCTTCATCAATCATATGAGCTTCATCGTTTCCTAAGGCACGTTCTTTCATTTGCGCTTCAAAACGTTCGCGTTGATCAATTGGATCATTTAATTCACTAAAGGCATTACCATATTCATTACCAACTATAAATGCTTCAAAACGATCTGTAAAGCGAGGATCTTCTACATTTTTCTTAGCTAACGGCGAAATTTCTAAAGGATGTCCATAAATAAAAGTTGGTTGAATCAGTTTATCTTCTACAAATTTTTCAAAGAATTCATTGACAACATGTCCAAATTGGCTGTGTTCTGTTACAGGTACATCATGTTCTTTCGCTAATGCACGCGCTTCTTCATCTGTCATATGTTTCCAAAAGTCTACCCCAGAGTATTCTTTTATCGCATCAACCATGTGTTGTCGTTTCCAAGGAGTTTCTAAATCGATTGCTTGTTCATTATAAGTGATTTTTCCTGTTCCTAAGACGCGTTGAGCTACTGTACGAATCAATCCCTCAACTAAATCCATCACATCTTCAAAATCAGTATAAGCAGTATAAGCTTCTAACATTGTAAATTCAGGATTATGAGTTGTATCTACTCCTTCATTACGGAAAACTCGTCCAATTTCATAGACTTTTTCCATCCCTCCAACGATTAGTCGTTTCAAATGCAACTCAAGAGCTATACGCAAATACAATTCCATGTCTAAAGCGTTGTGGTGTGTAATAAATGGACGTGCAGCAGCCCCACCAGCTAAATTATGCAATGTCGGAGTTTCCACTTCTAAGTAATCTTGTTCGTTTAAATAGTTACGAACTTCGCGAATAATTTGACTACGTTTAGTAAAACGATCAAAACTTTCTCGGTTACTGATCAAATCTAAATAACGTTGACGGTAACGTTGTTCAACATTTGTCAATCCATGGTATTTATCTGGTAATGGACGCAATGCTTTTGACAACTGGGTAATTGAAGTTGGTTTAATCGTTACTTCACCTGTGTCAGTTTTCATGATCGTTCCAGTTACACCAATAAAGTCTCCTAAATCAGCACTTTTAAAGGTAGCATAGTCTTCTTCACCAACAGTATCTTTACGTACGTAAATTTGGATTTGTCCTTCACGGTCTTGTAAGTGAGCAAACCCAACTTTTCCTTTACCGCGTTTAGTCATGATACGACCAGCAACAGTTGCTGTTTCTTCTTTATCAGCTATTTCTTCTTTAGTAAACTCATCATAAGCTTTGTGTAATTCATTTGATAGATGGGTTCTTTCAAAACGCCCACCAAATGGATCTACATTACGCTCACGCAAGGTATCAAGCTTTTCACGGCGGACAATTAATTGATCATTTAGTTCTTCTAAATGCGAATTTTCATTGCTCATTAGTTTCTCTCCATTCTTTTTAGCTTCTCAGCTCTCTCTTTATAATGCCAAGAGTGCACAAAAAAAGCAAGGCAATTAGCAACTAGCGCTTCTAATCCCCTAACTTTTTCATATAAATTGCTTGACGATTTTTATACGATATATAATAACATATTTTCACACAGTTTGGAAGGTGCCAAGTAGAGATTCAAACTGTTGCTAATACGACTTCTTTTACTTTACCATCTGGATTCTTATGATAGTATTGTGCTTGAGCGTTCCAAAGTTCATAGTATTTCCCATCTTTAACCTCTACTAATTCATCATGCGAGCCAAGTTGTATTAACTTTCCTTGATCAAGAACTGCGATACGATCACAAAATCGGCAGCTGGATAGACGATGAGAGATATAGATAGCTGTACGATTTCCTATAACTTCTGAAAAATTCTCATAGATTTCATATTCTGATAACGGATCTAAAGCTGCTGTCGGCTCATCTAAAATTACGATTGGTGCAGCCTTATATACAGAACGAGCCATCGCTATTTTTTGTGCTTCTCCACCAGAAAATTCAATACCTGATTCATCATAATTTTTGTATAGATAAGTATCTAACTGTTTAGATAATGTGGATAAGCGTTTAGAGAAACCAACTTTCTTTAAAGCAGCTACCGTTTCCTCTTCATTTATATCATCTGATGCAGCGACATTGCTTCCTAACTTAAAAGCGTACAAATGAAAGTCTTGGAAAACAACGGATAGTAACCTTAAATATTCTTGGTAATCGTATTTCTTTATATCAATACCATTTAGCAGAATGACACCTGCAGTCGGATCATACAACCTACAGATTAATTTGATAAGAGTTGTTTTTCCTGAACCATTCATTCCTACAATCGCCATTTTCTCACTAATCTCAAAGCGTAAATTCACGTTTTCTAATACCAGCTCATTAGAACCAGGGTATGAAAAAGACACATCACGCACTTCCAAGGTGTATTCATTGTCGAGACGCTTTTCAACAGGAAGGGAACCTTCATGACGATTGCTCTTCAAGTTTAGAAACTCAAATAACATCTTCAGTCCTTCAACATTATTGATAAGTGCTTGAATGGAAGAAAGGAGATTCGGAAACTCACGGATAAACAAGGTAAATGCTCCAGCATATTGAACAATTGAACCAGGAGTAATTGCACCATTCATTGCTTTAACAACCAACCAGAAATAACAAGATACCAATAATAAATAGGACATAACTTGAACCATCACAATAGTCCGGTTCTGACTTTGTGCTATTTTAGATAGTGTGCTTTTCGTGTAGTCATACATTCTTCTCATATTATGCTGATAAATAGGTTGTTGCTTATACAACCGAATTTCTTTTCCAGAGTTGTAATCCATCAGTTGGCTGATAAAAAACTCCCCAGCGTTATTAATCCACATCCCACCTTGCAAAAGTAACTTCATAATCGTTTCTTGTGTTTGTTCATTGATTTTAATCGACAAAACCGTGAAAAGAACTAAGGCAACACCAAATACAATAAAGATCCAAGGAGAGTCGGCATTAAATGCAATCGATGTTGTTTGAGAAGTGGAGGTAAATAAACTCCATAGAAATACAACAGAGATCAACAACGAAAAAATTTGTTGAAAATAGTTTTTTGTCTCATTCAACAATAAGAACAACCCAATACCGCCAGTGTTCTCTGCTTGGTTAATAGTATTTCTCATATCATGGATGTCAGATCTTTCTACAAGTTCATAATCCATATGAATAATTTTTGTGTTTAACAACATTTCTTTTTTATCCATTGCACTATAGATTAAGTTTGAACGGTAATGCGAGATTCCATTTGCAATAACCGAAGAGATGTAGCCGGTAATCAATGCACCGATCACCCAATAAAGAATCATTTCTTTTTGTTCTCCTTTTAGCAATAAATTTAAAATTTGACCTGTAAAAAAGAATGGTATAAAAGGATAAACAGCTTCAAAGAAACCTTGAATCAAGCTAGACCAAAATAGTCGTGGAGAAAGATGGATCATCAATTGATAACCTTTACGTGTCCATGCGAAGTTTTCTTTTGCCTTATGCATTTTGAACTACCTCCACTTCATCTTGATAATAGCGGCTTTGTACAGTATACATTTCGTTATACTTTCCATTTAATTCCATCAATTCTTCGTGTGTTCCTTCTTCTAGAATCGCTCCATTTTCTAAGAAGACAATTCGGTCACAAAAACGAGTGGAAGAAAGGCGATGAGAAATAAAAATTGATGTCTTGTCATTTGCGATAGCATTGTATTTAATATAGATGGCGTTTTCGGCTATAGGGTCTAAAGCTGCAGTAGGTTCATCCAATATTAACAAGGGTGCATTTTTGTATATCGCACGAGCCAACTGCAATTTTTGCTTTTGTCCGCCAGATAAGTCAACAGCATCTTCATTCACTCGCTTCACAAGTTTGGTTTGATCATTTTGCAAAAGCTTAGCAATTTCCATGTCCATGCCACTTTCTTCTAAGACTTCAGCATATTCACGAGAGTGTTTAGTCTCTCCTTGTTTGATGGTTTCTTCAATAGTAAGCGGCAGTTCAAAGTAGTCTTGGAATACTACTGAAAACAATTCAACATATTCATCATTCGAAAATTGCTGAACAGAATTACCATTGATTAAAATTTCTCCAGAAGTTGGGTGATATAATCCACACAAAAGTTTGATAATAGTAGATTTACCTGCACCATTCATACCAACCATTCCAACCTTTTCCCCTGACTTAATGTGCCAATTCAAATGATGAATAGTATCTTTATCTGAACCTTCATATCGATAAGATACATCTCTGAATTCTACATCAAGTGGGTAATTCAAGGAATCAATAGAAACTTTGACATCATTGTTGACCTGATCTTCCATTTCTGTGTAGCTTCGAAAATCGTTTACTTCACTTGCTAAATATTTAAAACTAGCCAAATCCGTCAGCAAGCCATTCATAAAAATAGACAAAGAAGCAATAATCCCAAAGTAAAAAGAAAAACTCGCAACAGACAGCGTACCGTCTAGTACTTGTTGAATTAAGATCCAATACGCCAATCCATCTCGTAGTAATGACAACGTACTCGAAAGAACACTTCCTTTTAGTTTTCGATGGTTAACAACATTCAAAAGTTTTAATCGAATATCATTATTTTCTTCAAATTCATTCATAAACCAGTCTTCCATATGATACAAACGCATGTCTTTAGCTGCTTTAAAATCTCCCGTATTATCTACTAAATACCTATTCTTTTTTCGGATGGGAGCCAGTGTATTCTTATTCGATTGTTCAATACGATTCGTTCCTAAACTAAATACATACATCACAACCGATGATCCTGCAATAACGACGATAAGTAAAGGATGAACCGTTCCAATAAAGAAACCATATAATAATAACCCACTCGTATTTTTCAAAAATTGATACAATACCTCAAAAGCCTTTTGAAAAGCTCCTTCTGGATTGTCGGTTGGAGTCATAGCTTTAGCAAATAATTTCTGATTCTCTGCATTTTCTACTTGCTCATATTTTCTAAACAATAACTCTTCTACCAATTCGACCATGTTTTGGATTCGAAAAATGTTTCCTACTGATTGAAAATAATTTTTCAGGGCTTGAGAAAGACAATAGCACACTAAGGATGCACTAAGAATACTGATCAACAAAGGGATGTAATTGGACCAATTTTTAGTATCCCCTACCATTGTAATGATGAAAGCAACGGTAGCTGAAGACAATAACGGGATCATCATATCTGTGAATGCACGAATGATCATAAGCACAATATATTTTTTATCTGTTTGCCACATTTTATGATATAAGTAATGCAAATGTAATGGCTTTTTTAGTTGTTTTTCCATTTTAATCACCTCTAAGGATACAATAGCATGTAAAAATCTTTATTCAGAAAAACGACCATGAGTGGTCGTTTTTTAAGCGTGAACGGTCACAAGGGCAATAAAATTTCCGTCGCAAATACTCCCTCTTCATGTTTTCGGTTCACATGTCCTTGATATTTATGTACAGTCTGATCAATTCTCTTCAAACCAAAGCCGTGTTCCGTTCCTTTTTTCGTCGTTTGGTATCCTGTTCCTTTTTTCTTGATCGTCTGATTCATACTATTGGTAATAGAAATATATAATTGCTCTTTCATTTCGACAATATACACTCGGATAAATCGATTACTAGGATCTACGACAGTTTGACTACCTTCGATAGCGTTAGATAGTAAATTTCCTAATAAGGTTCCTAAGTCGACATTATGAACTGGTAAGTTTGATGGAATAGACGCCTTAACATCCAACTGTATATTTCGTGCTTCAGCTAAAGACAACTTGCTATTAAGAATGGCATCAGCCATCACATTTCCAGTGTGAATGCTAACATCGATTGCAACCAGATCATCGTCCAACTCTTCCAAATATTCTTGCAGCAACTCAATTTTATTCATTTCAATATAAGCCTTCATCGTTTGAATGTGGTTTTTATAATCGTGTCTCCATCCACGCATATGTCGGTAAATATTTTCGACTTCTTCTGCATGCTCTTCCAACATACTTGCTTGAGTATGAAATAAACGATGAATCGTTTTACGGTGGTAATATCGCATAAAAATAACGACACCAACAAGTAGGATACTAAAAATAAAAACAACCATTTCTATAGACATATATTACTCCTCTCGGAAATATTTAGTAAAGGCAGCAACAACTTTTTGCTGGTTTCTTCTAGAGACCGGAATAACACTATCATCATCCATAATTAATGAACCTTTTCTGATTCGTTTGATCCGACTGCAATTAACAACAACATTACGGTAAGGCTGAACAAACTGTTCTTGGTTTAACTGTTTGCTAAAGCTTTGTAAGGAGTTTTTGAGAAAAATGACCTGTTTTTTCATCACTACCTTTATTTCTCGTCCTTCAACTTCAATAAATAAAATATCGTCTCGACTGATTTTAATTTGTTCGTCGTCTTGTTCCACTAGTAAGAACTCTTCTTTAACCGGGTATTTTGCTAGTAAACGATCCAAAGCTTGAAACAACTTCTCTTTTTTCAAAGGCTTTACTAAGTAATCAATTGCTTCAACGCTATAACCTTCACTTATATAATCTGTTAATCCTGTTATAAACAATAACGCAACCGAATCATCTTGTTCCCTTAACTGCCGTGCCATCTCCATACCAGTCATTGCATTCATTTGAATATCTAGCAAAATAATATCTACGTCCTTATTTTCAGCATAATGAAACAAGAAAATTTCTGCACTTTCCCAAATATTAATTTGAATAGAAACGTGTTGACTAGCAGCGTATTCTTCAACTAACGACTGCAACCATTCCGCTTGGATGGGTTCATTTTCACAAATAGCAAATGAATAATTCTTCATCTTTCTCACCTCATACTCATTATAGCTTAATTTTATTTTAAATTGAGTTATTTACAAAAAAAAAGCGTCCTCACACCATTGATACAGAGTGTGAAGACACTTTTAATAGTTGCTTACTGGTTATTCTACATATGGGAAAACAGCTGTTGACAAGTAACGTTCCCCATTATCTGGGGCTACGGTAATAACTTTTTTACCTTGACCTAATTTTATCGCCACATCAATTGCTCCTTTAATTGCAGCACCTGAAGAGATACCAACTAACAACCCTTCTTCTGCAGCTAAACGACGTGTCATATCAAATGCATCATCACTAGATACTTGTAAGACTTCATCATAAAGTACTGTGTCTAAAACTTTAGGTACAAAACCTGTACCGATTCCTTGGATTTTATGTGGTCCTTTAGCTCCGCCACTTAAAATAGGCGATTCAGTTGGTTCTAAAGCATAAATTTTAATAGCAGGATCCGCTTGTTTCAAGACTTGTCCAACACCTGTTAAGGTTCCCCCAGTACCGACTGCTGAAACAAATGCATCTGGTGCAACTCCGCCAAAAGCTTCTAAAATCTCTGGTCCAGTAGTAGCAGCATGTACAGCAGGGTTAGCCACATTTTCAAATTGCATAGGCATAAAGTACCCTTTTGATTCTGCTAACTCTGTTGCTTTGTTGATTGAAGCTGAAATACCTTCTGCTCCCGGTGTCAAAATCAATTCCGCTCCATAAGCTTTTAATAATTTTCTACGTTCTAAACTCATTGTATCAGGCATAACAAAAATAGCTTTGTAGCCTTTAGCAGCTGCGATCATTGCTAAACCAACCCCAGTATTTCCGCTTGTTGGTTCTATAATAGTATCGCCTGATTTTAATTTTCCTTCTTGCTCAGCTACTTCGATCATATTTAAAGCAATACGATCCTTTACACTTCCGCCTACATTAAATGATTCAAGTTTTACATAAACTTCTGCTGCATCTGCAGGAACCACTTTTGTTAAACGTATAATAGGCGTTTCTCCAATTAAATCCGTTACTGAATGAACTACTTTTACCATATTATGTTACCTCCTAAATTTAAGTTCTTTGTCTTTTTTAGTTTAAGGTTTATCGCTTACAATATCAAGCACAATGATTCTCATAATAGGTTTACTCATAAAACATCGACCTAAAAAAATAAAAGCTTTGAACAATTGATTTTTCAACCAACTACTCAAAGCCTTTCTTTAAACTTTTGAACTTTCTTTTAGCGCTTCTAATTCTTCTACAGTATAGTTATAGTTATTGCCACAAAAATGACAACTCGCCTCTGCACCTTGATCTTCAGTGATCATATCATCGATTTCTTTTTCTCCTAAAGCAATAATTGCTCTAGAAAAACGATCTTTTGAGCAATCACAGTTAAAAGCTACTGGTGATTTTTCTAAAATTTTAGCATTTCCTTTACCTACTAAACGTTCTAGTATTTCTTCTGGCTTTTCACCATTTTCCATTAATTGAGATACCATCGGAATAGATGCAATACTTTGTTCTAGCTTAGTAATGGTTTCGTCTGTTGCACCGGGCATAACTTGAATCATGAATCCGCCAGCTGTTTTGATAGTATCATCAGTATCTACAAGAACACTTAATCCAAATGCTGAAGGAGTTTGCTCAGAAGTAGCCATATAATAAGTGAAATCTTCTCCCAATTCTCCACTAACCAATGGTACTTGTCCTGAAAAAGTATCTTTCATCCCAAGATCTTTTGTTACAGTCAAGCTGCCTTGTGTTCCCACTGCTCCGCGAACATCAATTTTCCCAAGATCATTCGGTGGCAAACTCACTTTTGGATTGGCAATATATCCTTTTACTTCACCTTTTCCGTTACTGTCTACAATGATGTGTCCAACCGGACCATCGCCTTCAATTTTAACGGTGATTTTTTCATTACCTTTTAAAGTAGCTCCTAACAATAAGGCTCCAATCATCGTGCGCCCTAAAGCTGCTGAGGATGCACTCCATGTATCATGTCTTTGTTGTGCTTCTCTCACTGTTTCTGTTGCATCAATTGTATACACTCGTACTTGTCCATCAAAACAAATACTTTTTAATAAATAATCTGACATTTATTTCGCTCCTTTAATAATTCTTTGATTTAAATTGAGTACAAAAGAGGGACGCAACAGTGTCGCATCCCTCTTTTAATTTTGTGTTTGTTAGATTACGAACGTTTTGAAGAATCATCAGATTTGTCTTCATCATTATGATTAAGATCTTCATCTGTACCTAATTCTTTTTTCACTTCTTCAACGATATCTTTATCATCGTCTTGAACAGAATGTTTAGCTTTCGCTTCTTCTTCTTGCTCTTTTTTTAGACGCGCTGCTTCTTTAGCCTCACGAGCTTTTTTCACTTCTTCAAAAGAAGATCCTTCTGATTCATGTGGAAATTCTTCAGTAGCTGCATCAGGAGCTACTGGCATTTCACCTGTTTCAAATAAGCTCTTGATAGTACGTTCGTCTAATGTTTCGATCTCAAGAAGTTTTTCAGCAATCAATTTATGCTCTGCTTTGTACTCTTCTAAGATTCTACGAGCTTCAGTATGAGCTTCAGTAATGATACGACGAACTTCTTGGTCGATTTCATAAGCAATTTGTTCAGAGTAAGCTTTTGTTTGACCATAATCGCGACCTACAAATACTTGATGGTTTCCTTCGTATTGAACGGGACCTAATTTGTCACTCATACCATATTCAGTAACCATACTACGAGCTAATTGAGTCGCTTGTTGAAAGTCGTTGCTTGCTCCAGATGATTGAGAGTTAAATACCATCTCTTCAGCTACACGTCCACCTAACAAACCAACAATTTGTTCAAACATTTCTTTTTTAGTCATTAAGAAACGATCTTCTTTAGGAAGCATGATTGCGTATCCGCCAGCTTTCCCACGAGGGACGATCGTAACTTTGTGAACGATACGTGCATCATTTAGAACCATTCCAACAATTGTGTGTCCAGATTCATGGTAAGCAACCATTGCACGTTCTGTTTTACTAATAACACGGTCTTTTTTAGCTGGACCAGCAATAACGCGGTCTTGAGCTTCATCAAGATCTAATGCATCAATTTCTTTTTTATTGCGACGAGCTGCTACTAAGGCAGCTTCATTTAATACATTTTCTAAATCTGCTCCGGAGAAACCTGGAGTTTGTCTTGCTACAACTGCTAAGTCAACATCAGGTGCTAAAGGTTTGTTTTTCGCATGAACTTTTAAGATGGCTTCACGACCCTTAACATCAGGACGTCCTACTAAAATTTGACGGTCAAAACGACCTGGACGTAACAATGCTGGATCTAAGACATCGGAACGGTTTGTAGCAGCAATGACGATAACTCCTTCATTTCCGGCAAAACCATCCATTTCTACTAATAATTGATTTAATGTTTGCTCACGTTCATCGTGTCCGCCACCCATTCCGGCTCCACGTTGACGACCAACAGCATCAATTTCATCAATAAAGATAATCGCTGGAGCAGCTTTTTTAGCGTTTTCGAACAAGTCACGAACACGGCTTGCACCGACCCCAACAAACATTTCAACAAATTCTGAACCAGAGATCGAGAAGAAAGGTACTCCTGCTTCACCGGCAACTGCTTTTGCAAGCAATGTTTTACCCGTTCCTGGAGGTCCCTCTAACAAGACACCTGCTGGAATACGTGCTCCAAGTGCTGCAAAACGTCTTGGATCTTTCAAGAACTCAACCACTTCAACTAATTCTTCTTTCTCTTCATCAGCTCCTGCTACATCAGAGAAACGAACTTTGCTAGCTTTGCTGTCTGCTTCTTTAGCTTTTGATTTGCCAAAATTCATGACACCTCGTCCGCCTTGGCCACCACCACCTTGACCACTTTGTCCCATCATCATGTAGATAAAGAAGACAAAAATAACTAACGGCAATACTGAAATCAACAACGTAACCCATATACCAGTTGTTTCTTCCTGTTGAGGTGTGTATTTAACATTTTTTTCGTTTGCTAATGTTGTAATTTCTTGTACAGAGGAATCATTTTGCAAGACTGCTGTAGTAAATGTTGTACTACTTGTATCTGTTGTGCCAAAAATATCGATACTTTGGCTAGAACTTTCCTCTTCAGCTTTTTCTTGTTCTTCACGGTATTCACCCGTGATTTGGTAAACTCCAGCATTTGGCTGAATTGTAAATGATTTGATTTTATTATCTTCTAATTGCGCTACGAATTCACTAGCTGAAAGGTTTGTATTCTCTTGCCCTGAGTTTCCACCTGTTGCCCAAGTTACAATTCCTATAATGACTAAGAAAACGATCGCATAGAAGAACCCGTTTTTAAAGAGTCCTTTTTTCATTGTGCCCTCCTTCTACAAACAAACTTTTTAAGTTCTATTCTGTATTTTATTATAAATGATGCTTGATTTTATATATTGTACCACATTTGACCAACATTGACCATTTATTTCTCTTCGTAAATTTCAGGTTTTAAAACTCCGATGTAAGGCAAGTTACGATATCTTTCAGCATAATCCAAACCATACCCAACAACAAATTCATTAGGAACTAAAAAGCCAACATAATCAGCTTTAATATCCACAACACGTCCTTCAGGTTTATCCAATAACGTGACAATTTTAACTGAACGAGCTTTACGGTATTTGAACATATCAATCAAGTAATTCAATGTACGTCCACTGTCAATAATATCTTCTACTAACAATAAATCGCGGCCCTCTACATTTGTGTTTAGATCTTTAACAATTTTAACTTCTCCTGAAGAAACTGTTCCGTTTCCATAACTTGAAACGTCCATAAAGTCCATTTCTAGATAAATATCCATTTCTTTTACTAAATCAGATAAAAACGGCATTGCTCCTTTTAAGATTCCAACCACTAAAGGATTTTTGTCTTGATAATCTTCTGTTAACTGTTTGCCTAATTCTACTGTTTTTTCAGCTAATTCTTGTTTTGAAAAAAGCACACGTTCAATATCATTTTTCATTATTTAAGTTCTCCTTTTCATTACCTATACTCTTAATTATTTTCATAAATGAGTATGTAATGTATTTTATCAGTTTCTGGCACAATAGACAATCTTGATTCCTTATATTCTACTAACCAAATGATTTCTCCCCTGCTATCCGCTACTATAATAGCTTCTTCACGTTTATCATACGGGATTTTTTGATCAATAAACAAATCTTTAATTTTTTTGCTCCCAGTTTCTAGTCCTTTTAACGTCATTCGATCTCCCGCTTTTCGATTTCTGACTTGCAGCGGAAGACTGATACTAGAAGGGTTTAACCATATAACTTGGGCATCTTTATTTTTAATAGTCAATGCTTGATCAGCTTCGAATAATCCTATTCGAGCTCCTGTAGGCAATTGTATCCATTTCCCTAAATTCAAGGAAAGTTCTTGCTCTATTTTTTTTGTATTAACTTCCAATTTGGCTGTTCTTTTAAAAAAATAAAGTTTTTGATAAGATTTCTGACCTACCCAATTTCCAGGCAAATCTACCTGACTATTTGGCTTGATACTTTCTATTAAATGGATCATTTGTATTTGGTGCTTTCTTCCAACAGGATGAACTTCTGTCTCGAATACTTGATTAAATAAAAGTTGCATAACTTGACGCCTCATAGCCGGTTCAAAGGTTAAAAACAACGGAATATCCAATTCCCATTTGTTAATACCTTTTTGAATGCAGACATTTGCTGTATTTCTTTTGATATCTTTTTCAGCTAACTGAATCAAATCTAATAAATCAGATGAGAAATCAGAAAAATGGGTCAGCACTTGAGCGTTTTCTTTCTTTAGCAATGGAACGATTTGGTGCCTGTATCGATTTCTCGTGTAATCTAAACTTTTATTTGTTTCATCTTCAAAAAAGGATAATGCTTGTTCTTGACTATAATAGTAGATACTTTCCTTATCATAATCTAATAACGGACGAATCAATTGTTTCCCGTGAAATACTCGTTGCTTTTTTATTCCTGAAATACTTTCTAATTGACCTCCGCGAACCAATCTCATCAAAATAGTTTCTGCTTGGTCATCCCTATGATGTCCCGTAAGCAGATGAGTCGCTTGTTGTTCTTCTAGCATTTCATGAAAAAAAGTATACCTGAATTCTCTGGCAGCTGCTTCTACTCCTTCAGCAGGATGAGTATCTATATCCCACTTTCTTGAAAAAAAAGGGATATTTTTTTTGATACAATACTCAAAAATAAAGTGTTCTTCTTCTATAGAAGCCTTTCTCAATTCGTGATTTACATGGAGAACTCCAAACCAAGGTCGAAGGGAGCTTGGCAACCGTTGAATCAAGTCTAACAGCACCATAGAATCTACCCCACCAGATACAGCCAGCAGCAAACGATCTGTCGTATTCCAATAGAGATTGTTTTGGCATTTCTCTAAAAACTCAGCATACATATCCATTTTAACTGCTCCTTTACATTAATTCTGGTTATTCTACCCTTGCCTGTTGAGGGATTCACTATTATTTGTTACAACATAAAAAAGGATAAGTTTCCTTATCCTTTCACCTTATTTTTTAGTTACGACGTCCGCCGCGTCCGCCACGTTTGCCTTCTGTATTGCGCTTAAGAGAAGTTAATCGATCGTCACTATCTTTTAAGAATGAGCTCATCAAAGAATCGAAGTCTTCTTTCTTCGGTCCTGCGTTTCTTGCTCCACGATCAATTTTTTGGTAACCACTGCTGCTACGACCACTACTATTAGTGCTATTGCTATCGCGACGACCTTGATAACTGCTGGTTCTTTCGCGAACAGGTGCAGCTGGTTCAGCTGGTTTATCTACCGCACGTCTAATTGAAAGACCAATCTTACCGTCATCTCCAATGGACATTACTTTAACAGTAACTTGTTCTCCTACTTTTAACACGTCTTTGATATCTTTAATAAAGCTATCTGAAACTTCACTAATATGAACTAAACCTGTTTTTCTATCACCTAAATCGATGAACGCACCAAAATTCGTAATTCCTGAAACTGTACCTGTAACTTTTTCTCCAACTTCAATTGACATATAAAATTGCTTCCTCCTTAAAACTTGTACGGTTATTATACCATGATATCTTGTGACATAAAACGATTATTTAATTTTATAAACTTAAATTTAAAGCAATGATTTAACTTATACCTATTAATCTACTCTTTTTCAGAGTCATTCGGTTTTTCAATACCATTTGCTGCATTATCTTCTGGCAGACTAAAAATAATTTCATTATCTTCAGATAAATAATACTGACTCCGTGCTACTTTAGCAATGTATTCTTCATTTTCTAATTTTCTGATTTGATTATTTAAATCTTCTTGTTCTTTTTCAACTAACTTTAATTCAGTTTGAGCTTCTTCTTTTTCTACTTCCATTTGAGAAATGGTTTGAGTATTTGTCCATATATTGATGGCAAATCCTGATACGAAGAAAACGCTGACAGCAAGTATGACTGTGATTCTTCTACGCATGTAGCGTTTATGCTTACGCTCTCGAAGAACTTGAAGTGTTTTATTATGGGTATACTCGTTAGTTAATTTAGCAATATTCGTTGTGTTTTCTTTCTTCATAATAAACGCTCACCTTCTATTCCCACATTATAAAATGATTATAGCAAGAAAGCAGTTACTTTGTCTATATATCAGCTAAAATCAACTAAACTATTTATACTTTTCTGTGTTCTATATTTAATTAGTTGGTTCTTCTTTATAGGTCTCACTTACTATACTAAACATATCTTTTGATTCTTCTTTTTTAGTTGTCTCAACGATTTTATCAATTTTAACTACTAACGTTTTATTTCCAAAAGCTATAGTTAACTCATCGCCTACCTTAACAACAGAAGAAGATTTAGCTGGTATGCCATTGATTTGAATACGGCCTTTATCTGCTACTTCTTTTGCAATCGTACGGCGTTTGATGATTCGGGATACTTTTAAAAATTTGTCTAGTCTCATTCGTTGTTCCTCTTTTCTTCAGCTTTTATTTTTTGCCAAATTGCGTCGACTTCCTCTGGTGTTTCTGCTTTAATGCCATCAAAAACATGCGGGTGACGGCGACGAAGCTTCTTATTTAAGGTCTCAATCACTTCTTCAAATGAAAAGTATCCTGACTGCTCGCCAAAGTTTGTGTGGTAGAGTACTTGCATCAAGACATCGCCTAACTCTTCCACCATATTATCAATATCATCATTTTCAACTGCTGCTTTAAATTCTAGTACTTCTTCTTCCATATAAGCAACTAAAGACTCATGGTTTTGTTCTTTTATCCAAGCATCGCCATTTTCTCCTGT
The DNA here is from genome assembly GCF_038007125.1 of Carnobacterium sp. FSL W8-0810. NCBI lineage: Bacteria > Bacillati > Bacillota > Bacilli > Lactobacillales > Carnobacteriaceae > Carnobacterium > Carnobacterium sp. FSL W8-0810. Next base: position 441,835 of record NZ_JBBOWO010000001.1, read on the forward strand.
AATAGCATCCATATAATGCTGGACAGTCTGAAATGATTTTGTCCGCTCATCTATAGGTAACGGAGGAACATATAACGAGGTCAAATTATGGACACCTTCCATTCGATCCATTTCAAATAATGGCAACCATTCGATTTTTTCTGTTTTACTTCCAGCTTCATGTACCAAAGCTACAAGATGTTCATCGGGATATTTTTCCATTAAGGTTAATTTAACTTCGCTGGCAATGTATTCATTAAATACCTGCATAACAATAATGTGCTGACTGGCTTCTAATTCATCTTGATTCAGATCTAATGCGTCTACTAATTGGAAACCCTCTACTGGATCGATTTTTACCGCTTGAAAAAGATCATCAAGAAAACTTTTTCCGCCTTTGATTTCGATTAAGATACCTTCTTCATTTTCCAACAGCAATTGAACTGATTTTTCAGCTACCATCGGATGTCCTGGAACAGCGTAGATAATATCTTCTTGTCGGGCAGTCTCTAATAGATTTTCCACAATAATTTTATAAACATCTTCAAATTGCTCATTTTCTTCATAAATTGCATCAAAAGATTGAAAAATGATTCCTTCTTTTTCCAAATCACCTACTGCTGGATGTAATTTAGTTCGTAGATACAATGGTTTTTCTTTTTTCAGTAATTGATAGACTCCAAATGGAAGCTGTTCAATATCTCCTGGACCAAGCCCAACTACCTTAATTTTCCCCATTTCATTTTGCCTACTTTCTTAATAATTTTTTACCAAAAGGAAGAGACAGCCATTCACGAAGCGTCAACAAATTACATTTGATTATCATTCGTAAAAAAGCACCAACCCCTATGACTGCACCTACTAATGTATACCCAAAAGCAGCTAAACGACTTTCTTCAATCAGAGCATTTTGTCCAATTAATTGCATGATCACCCATACTATAATAGCCATTACACCACAACTTAGCACTAATTTCCAACCGAAGTTATTCTTTAATAAACTTTCTTTTAATTCTTTTGGTGAATTAAACCACATGACTAATAGAATAACGAATAAACTCACTATAGTAGCTCCACTTGAACCAAGTGTTCCATACTTCTCAACAAACCATTCATTCAGTACTATCTTTATCCCTAGCCCAATCATTAAACTCACTAAAGCATTTTGGTGCTTGTTTTGACTTTGAAAAATAGCATTATATGCTCCAATTAAAGAAGTTAACAGAATAGAGACACTATAAAGACTTAACACCATATTTCCGTCGGTGTCACCAAATAACGTGAGATTTAAATACGGCATCAACATGATGATTCCAGTAGTGGCAGGCATAGCAAATGTTGCAGTAATACGCATCAAAGATTGTGCTGTGCGAAAAAAGGCTGCTTTATTATTTTGTGCAAAAGATTTACTCAACAAAGGAATCAAACTAGCTGAGAAAGCTGTGGCTACTACCATACCTAGTTGAACTAATGGTTGTCCACGGTCGTAGATCCCTTTGATATTTTTTGCTTCAAACGTGCTCAATCCCTTTTCTAGCAATCCGTTATACAAAGTGAAAGAATCAATCAATTGCATAAGAATCAATAAAGCACTCAGCAAACACATTGTGACACCTTCTGTAAAAAAACGTTTTGCGATCGTTTTATAACTCAACGTTTCATTTAAAGAAGGTAGAGGTTTTGAATTTTGCCTTAAGTTTGTTTTTTGTTGTTTGTAAAGAGCTATACCTAAGATGAAACAGGCTACTAAACCAGCTGCCCATGAACTGCTCATTGCAGCTGTTCCCATTTGGTATTCATCCCATTGATTCCGTGTATACAAATAAGCCACTATCAAGATTACAGCCACCCGCGCAAATTGTTCCCCCACTTGAGAAACAGCTGTCGGCAACATTCGAAAGGTGCCTTGAAAGTACCCTCGACTGGTGGCTAAAAATGGAATAAGTAAGAATAACCATGAAACAGTTTGGATAATAGGCTCTAATTTAACATCACCCATCCAAGTGGCAATTAGAGAGGCTGAAAAATAAATACTTAAAAAGAATACTCCTGAAAAAATACTCAACAACACAAATGATTTTTTTAAAAGATTTTTTCTTTCATGCGTTGTAGACGTTTCAGCAACTAACTTTGATAAGAAAATAGGAAAGCCGCTCAATGCTACCGTCATGGCAATTCCATAAATAGGGTAGATCTGTTGGTATACATAAAAACCTGAATTTCCGACCATATTCTGAAAAGGTACTCGATAAACAGCACTTAAAATTTTAGCAATAAACGCTGCGACTGAAAGAATAACGGCCCCATTCATCATTTTTTTCATTTGTTGATTTTCCATTTCTTTTGCCCTCGCTTATCTTACCTGATTCAATTCTTTAATTTTCAGATAACTTGGATGAGTCCGCTTCTTTAGTGCGATAGTCTACAATGTTTTGTGCAAACTTTTGAATGTATCCCAACCATTGATATGTTGGTTCTTTTTTCAATTGCAGTGTAACAATCAACCGATCTTTTTTCACAGCTACATTTGCTCTTAAAGGTACTTCGCTTAACGATCTGAATACTTCTTCTGCAGGCAGCGACTGAGTACCTATAACAGAAAATATCAACTCAACTTCTTCACCTGTCCGTTTTACTGTCTCTATCAATGCACGTTCGCCATACATTTTGATTAATCCAATCGTTAATAAGTCTGCTACTTCATCCGCATACTCCCCAAAACGATCAATTAAGTCATCCTGTAATTCAACATACTGTTCGTGAGATCTCAATTCTCGGATACGTTTGTAAATTTCAATTTTTTGACGTTCATCTTCTATATACGTACCTGGTAAATACGCATTGATTCCTAAATCAATTTCCACTTGCGTTTTTTCTTCTTTTGCATCCATTCCTCGTTTGCGAGCTACTGCTTCACTTAACATTTCAGAATACAAATCAAATCCAACTGAATCAATAAATCCATGCTGCTGAGACCCTAATAAGTTCCCTGCTCCCCGAATCGACAAATCACGCATGGCGATTTTGAATCCTGAACCTAATTCCGTAAAATCTTTAATGGCTTGCAATCTTTTTTCACTGACTTCATTCAATACTTTATTCGGTTGGTATAAGAAATAAGCATAGGCAACTCGATTGCTTCTCCCAACACGACCTCGTAATTGATACAACTGTGATAAGCCCATATGATCTGCATTTTCAACAAATAATGTATTTACATTTGGCATGTCGACACCTGTTTCAATAATCGTAGTGGTCACCAACATATCGTATTCTCCTTCAATAAATTGGAACAAAGTATTCTCAAGTTGACCTTCTGACATCTGTCCATGTGCATAACCGATCCTTGCATCTGGTATCAGTTGCTGCAACTCATCTACTTTTTTCTCAATCGTAGCTACACGATTGTACAAGTAAAACACTTGACCACCTCGAGCCATTTCTCGTTCAACCGCTTCACGTATAGCGCCTAGATTTTGTTCCATAACGTATGTTTGGACTGGATACCGATTTGCCGGAGGAGTCTCGATAACAGATAAATCACGCACACCCAGCATTGACATATGAAGGGTTCTAGGAATAGGCGTGGCAGTCAATGTCAACACATCAACTTGTGCTTTCAGCTGTTTTAATTTTTCTTTGTGTTTCACACCAAATCGTTGTTCTTCATCAACTATCAATAATCCTAAATCTTGGAATTCGATATCTTTTGATAAGATACGGTGCGTTCCAATAACAATATCGACTTGCCCTTTTTTCAGACCCGCAATGGTTTCAGTTTGTTGTTTCTTTGTTCGGAAACGACTCAGCAAACCGATTTCGATTGGGAAATCAGCAAATCGCTGCAACATCGTTTCATAATGTTGTTGCGCTAAAATTGTCGTCGGCACTAAAAAGGCTGCTTGTTTGCCTTCTTGAACAGCTTTAAATACCGCCCGCATAGCGACTTCTGTTTTCCCATATCCAACATCACCAACAAGCAAGCGGTCCATTGGTTTTTTCTGCTCCATATCGTGTTTAATTTCAGCAGTGCTGCGTAATTGATCATCTGTTTCCGTATAAGGAAACGCATTTTCAAATTCTTCTTGATAGGCATCATCTGGAGAAAAGGCATAGCCTACTTCTTGTTCTCTAGAAGCATACAATTCAATCAATTCATCTGCAATATCTTCAATTTTAGTGGCTACTTTTTTCTTTGTTTTAGCCCATTCTGTTCCACCTAGTTTATTCACTTTAGGCGTTTTTGCTTCAGAAGAAACATATTTTTGCAGCAAATTAAGCTGCGTTACCGGAATAAATAATTTCGCATCATCTTTATAAATAATCGACATGTAATCTTGATAGATACCATTGATTTCAAGAGTTTCCATTCCTGTATATTTCCCGATCCCATGGTTAACATGAACAACGTAATCTCCAGGATTCAGTTCGCTATAGCTTTTTAGTCGTTCCGCATTAGATAACGTTTGACGTCTAGCTGTTTTTTTAGTCACTTTATTAAATAATTCTCGTTCAGTAATGACCACTAATTTATCAGTTGGCATTTCAAAACCTGATTGAACATATCCTTCCACTATTTGAACTTTTTCAAGTTCAAGTCTGCCAGGCTTGACTATTTTACTGTCTATCTCAAAATCTTTGAATATTTGTTGTACTTTTTTAGCACGATCTGCTGTAGGGACTGTAATAATAATAGTATTTTTTTGTTTTATCCAACGATCCATTTCTGTTTTGAATAAAGGCATTTGGCCAAAAAATTGCTGCATATTTCGGTATTGAAAAGCATGTATATGATTGAATCGAGTATTGCCCATGCCTTTTTGGAAAACAGCAAAGTATAAGATCGTATGGTTTAACAGTTTCAACTGATCGCGAAAATTGTTTGAAAAGATTTGGTTTTGCAGAATGCGTCTTTCACTTAATTTACTTGTTACCCACTCAGCTTCTTCTTCGTTTAAACGACGATCGGTATCCATTATTCTAGGGTATTCATCCATCACGACAATACTTTTTTTACTCATATAATCCAACACACTGTTTTTTTCAGGATAAATAAAATCTGTAAACATCGTTAATTCGTCTACGGGTTCCCCTCGTTGAAATGCATCCAAAATTGGCGTTACTTGCTTCATAAAAGTTTGTTTATCTGAGGCATCTTGGATCAAGCCTAAATTTCTTTCAACAGCTTTACTAAATCTTGGTGCTGCAGCTATCAATTGTTCTTTTGTGTAAAGCGTATCCGTTGCAGGAAGAATCGTTACTTTTTCGATAGTCTGAATCGAACGCTGTGTAGCGGCATCAAAATACCGCAATGAATCTACTTCAGTATCAAACAAATCAATTCGGATAGGGAACTCTTCTGTTAAAGAATAAATATCAACAATTCCTCCACGAATACTAAATTCACCTGGACTATTAACCAATTGTTGGCGAGTATACCCCATATCTACTAATCTTTGAGCCAAATTTGTTAGATCAAGTTCCCCGCCTTGTTTAATCGTAAATTTAGCTGCCGTCCAAATATCTTTGGGTGGCAATAATTTACGTACTCCAGCAAGAGGTACAATCACGACACCATATTTATCAGATAATAAAAAATCTAATGTCGCTACTCGTTCTGCACGTGCTTCAGGAGAGGCAACTGCCATTTCTGCATAAAGCATCTCATCGACCGGAAATAGATGTAGTCGATCTTCAGGTACCCAATCTGAAAAATCTTCCATCAATTGATTGGCATGAAATAAATTATGTGTCACTATCACAACCGGTTTTTTCTTTTCTGACACCAGCGTACTCAAAACTAATGTTCTTGCAGATCCCGATAGTCCGGTTACCAATTGAGCTTGATGTTGGTCTACTTGACTTAATAAAGCCCCAACGTCTGGTGTATTAGCTAATAATTTTTTTATATCTCCCACCGTAAGAACTCCTTTTCCCTTTATTTTTTGATTGTAAATCGTTAATGAAATGAATAAAAGAAGCTCAGATTTTTTCTGGGCTTCACTACTTTTTAAAATTTCAATTTCTTTTTAATTTCTAACCATTTATGCATTCTTTTTTTTGTTAAATTGGTTCATGACATCTAGAAACGGATGTCCTTCTATCCAATAATCTAAAGCTGCTACGCTATCTTTTACTGCAATCAGTAATTCTTCATGCTGATTTTTAGGAAAACCACTTAGTACATGTTGAACAACCGTTTGTTTCCCCATAGGACGATCAATTCCAATTCGAATCCGGTTGAAATCTGCTGTATCAATATGTTGAATAATACTTTTGATTCCATTATGTCCTCCTGCACTGCCTTTTTGACGCAAGCGCAATCTTCCAACTGGCAAATCCAAGTCATCATAAACCACAACCAAATCTTCTAATTCTACATTAAAATAATCCATAAGCGGACGTACAGCTCTTCCCGAATCATTCATGAATGTTTGTGGTTTTACTAAAAGTATTTTTTCCGTTCCAATAAAGCCCTCTGCATATACAGCTTCAAATTTTGTTTTATTGAATGCCATATTGTGTTGAACTGCGAATTCATCTAGTGTAATAAAACCAATATTGTGTTTTGTTTCTTTATATTTTGAGCCGGGATTTCCCAAGCCAACAATCATTTTCATTATTTAGTACGCTCCCGTTGGTTGTTTTGCTACTATTTCTATCGTAAAAGACGACTCTTTTTTTTACGCAAAAAAGTGCCGCACGAAAATTTTTTCGTCCAGTAACAATTTCATACAGTATAACACAATTTAGTTGTTTTTTCTCTAAAGTTTAACCTTAACCGACTTCTTCTTCAAAAATTTTTATATCAGATTCTAATCTTTCTATTCCCAAGTTTTCATATCCTTATTACTTTTCATTTTGAATTGACCTACATTAGTTGTATGATAGAAGCAAATGGAGTTTAACTAGTTAAACTGATCATAATTGCAGTCGGCCGAGTACTTTATCTTATTAACAAAATAAAGATGTCCAATTTATCTACGCCTAAAATAGAACTTTTATTCACATGTCAGAAAAATTTTAAGAAAACCTTTGTATCAACATTTACAAACTTTTCATTTATTTTCATTTTTTGATTTACAAAAAGTTTGTTAAGTGTTACACTATCTTTGTTAAGAATATTATTCATAAAGGAGTTTGTTATATTATGACTGAACATGAAATTAAAGATCACCAAAAAGTAATCTTAGTTGGAGACGGAGCTGTTGGATCTAGTTATGCTTTTGCCCTCGTAACCCAAAATATTGCTCAAGAATTAGGTATTATCGATATTAACACGGATAAAACTGAAGGAGACGCTATTGATTTATCAGATGCTTTAGCCTTTACTTCACCTAAAAAAATCTATTCAGCATCTTATAGCGACTGCCATGATGCAGATATAGTTGTGATTACAGCTGGAGCTGCGCAAAAACCTGGCGAAACTCGATTAGACTTAGTACAAAAAAACTTAAAAATATTCAAAAGTCTTGTAGATCAAGTTATGGCTAGTGGTTTTGATGGTATCTTCTTGGTAGCCACAAACCCCGTAGATATTTTGACTTATGCGACTTGGAAATTCTCTGGACTACCTAAAAATAGAGTTATTGGATCAGGTACTTCTTTAGATACTGCTCGTTTCCGTCAAGCAATAGCAGAATTAACTGGCGTTGACACACGTAACGTCCACAGTTACATTTTAGGAGAACATGGAGATACAGAATTCCCTGTATGGTCTCATGCAAATATTGCTGGATTAAGCATCAATGAATGGATCAAAGATAATCCTGAAACAGATGAAAAAGCACTTGTAGATGTATTCTTCAGTGTACGCGATTCAGCCTACAATATCATTCAGAAAAAAGGAGCAACATTCTACGGTATTGCAGTATCCCTTGCTCGTATCACAAAAGCTATCTTTAACGATGAAAATGCTGTGTTGCCTCTATCTGTGTATTTAGATGGTGAATATGGACAAGATGATGTATTCATCGGGGCTCCTGCAATCATTAACCGTCAAGGTATTCAACGTGTCATCGAGATTCCTTTAAATGATTCTGAAATGGATAAAATGAAGTTATCTGCTTCAACATTGAAAAAAGTTACAGCTGATGCCTTTGAAGCTCTAGAAAAAGAACTTTAATTATTAGACAAATAAAAGCAGGATTGGTTTAAAACCAGTCCTGTTTTTATTTTTATAGTGATTCCTAATTATTCAGTTATTTTTCACAGCATAATTGAGCAATCGCTTCAGCATAAATATCCATTGCCAAATATAAATCTTCTAATTTCATTCCTTCATTCTCTTGGTGAGCTAAGCTTTTTCCATTTGGAAAATGGGCACCAAAAGCTACCATGTTAGCCATTTTACGAGCATAGGTTGCTCCGCCACTAGTGCTGGGTTCAGTTAAATCGCCCGTCTTATTTCGATAAATCGTCGTTAATGTTTGAACGAGCTGGCTTTCTTTAGGAACATGCAAGGATGGAACTGCATCATATTCTTGATAGATCAATCCATATTCTTCCGCTACTTTTTCAAGTGTCAAAGCAATATCCTCTATCGTATATTCAACTGGAATTCTAAGATCTAGCATTATTTCAGAACCAGAACCATCTATTTTAATACTACCTACATTAAAAGTCAGCTCACCAGTCAACTCATCTTTGACTTCACCAAAAATACTAAAACCATTTGTTTCTGTAGCGACTTTTTCTGCTAAAAATTTCAACATTGGTTGTGGGTAATGTGCAGCTAAACCACGAGCTAACTGATTGATAGCATTGATCCCCAAACCGGCTGTACTCGCATGAACCGCTTTTCCATTTACAGTGATCGTTTGATTGACCAATTCAAAATCTACTTCTAGTTTTTCAAGAGTTCCTGCAACTTCTGCTGCTTCTTGACCAGTATAACTCGCTTTTCCAGGAACAACATTAGAGGCTTCTCCACAATTCAAACTAAGTTCTTTACTTCCAGGACCTATTAATTTAGCTTGCAGCAATCCTTTTTCTGCATACGTTAATGGAAATACTCCATCTGGAACAAATCCCATTGTTGGAGCTTCTTCATTTAAATTATAATGATCCATACAACGCCAAAGTGTTTCTTCATCTGTACCAAATATAAATCGGATTCGTTTATTAAAGGTTAATCCTGCATCAAGAACTGCTTTAAATGCATATAAGGCAGCAATTGTAGGGCCTTTATCATCTTGACTTCCACGGCCATAAATCACACCATCTTTTACTACTCCTTCAAAAGGATCTGTTTCCCATAACGCTAAATTCCCTTCTGGTACCACATCCAAATGGCAAAGGATACCAACTAGTTCTTCCCCTTGTCCATAATCTGCATAGCCGTAAAAACCCGCTGGATCATGATAGGTGGTCATTCCCAATTCTTCGCAAATCACTAATGCTTCTGTCAAACAATCTTCAATTGCTTTTCCAAATGGAGGAAAGTTGGTTCCATCTGCTGTATTAATAGATGGAATATCGATCAAGCGTTTTAATGCAATTAAACTTTCTTTTTGATGCTTTTCTGTTATCCAGTTTTTCATATAAATACATAGCCACCTTTTATTTTTTGTTATTCAACATATACCTACTTTAAAGGTAAGCTGCTGATTTAAAACTTTTTACTATCATACAAGAATAAACATAAACATACAATATAAAAGCGAATTTAGAATAAACAAACGATTTTATACGTTTTTTAATGAATATATTCATAAACACAGGAATTTATAGAAATTATCAGCTGATTATTTAAACGAACGTACATAGAAGATAATTTCTATTATTAAAGCAAAAAAAGCAATTTTATAGCACCATCGCCATAAAACCGCTTATACCATACAAACAAATAAAGACGTATAGCAATACACTTACTAAAACTATAAAAAAAATTTTTGAATTCTTGTTCATTTGGTTTTTATAATTGATTGCCATGAAATACTCTGGTAATCAAATGACGGTCTGGCACTTGTAAAAGCTCATACGATGCTAAAAAATCAGAATTATTGTAAGCAACTTCTTCTGAACTAATTTCTAATTTATCCTGCTCGATATTCACTATTGAATATGGAGCAGATGGTTTCACATTACATCCCAAAGAGTTTGGATTTAAATAGACTATTTTTTAACATGATACGAGATGCGCTCAAATAAGATATGCATTTTTTTTAGGATATGAGTTTCTCCTCCACCTTCATGACCATTATAAGGATAAATAAAAAGTTCTTTTTGGCTTTTGATTCGATTATATGTTGCAAAATAATTTTTTGCAGGACAAACTTGATCTTTCCCGGCCACAGAAGCTACAACAGGGCATTTAATCCATTCAGCCATGTTCATCGTATCAAAGTAAGTTTGAACGTTCATCACTTGCTCTAAGTCATCTGGGTAGAGCCTTAAATAATCAGCTATCCCAGAAAAGCTGCCTTTTTCTTCTTTAATCCGCTGAAAAACATCCGAACTACTTGGCACATCTGCAAAAGTCATAAAAATTCGTTCCCCCGCTAAAGAAGCAGCTGCCATTGCTAAAGCACCACCTTGACTAATTCCAGATAAAACAATATACCGGTTATCAATATCAGGCAAAGCCTCTGCTACATCTACTGCTCTTAATGCATCTGCAAACAAACGGCGTTGATAATAAATGGTTTGATCTAATAAACCATGCGTAAGTAAATGTGGTAAATAAGGAGCAGGATAAGGATGTGTATCGCTAGTCTGTCCTCCCTGTCCTCTTATATCTAAAACTAATACTGCATACCCCATAGTTACCCAATTTAAATATTGCATAGGCTGTCCAACACAAGACATAAACCCTCGATACTCAATTACACAAGGAATCTTTTGTTTTCGTTGCTTAGGCAAAATATACCAACCTCTTAAAGTCTCATTGAATAAGCTCTGACAACTGATATTATATACTTCTATTTCACTACTTGGATATGCAGATAAATCACATCGAATATTTAATGGAATACCCTTCAGTTCTTGTTTGGTTTGCTCCCAAAACAAATCAAAGTCTACTAATTTAGTTAACTCGGGTGTATAATTTTTTAATTGGTCTTGAAGCTCTTCTATCATCCTTATCTCCTTCTTAGTATGTTAAATTCAAGGTTCAACAGAGGCACCTGGAATTAAAGAAGTATAAATAATTTCATCTTTTACTGATTCTTTATTTAAAAGGTTCACAATTTTATTCGCCGCTATTGCTCCCCATTTATACATAGAATAGTCAATCGTAGCCAATCTTGGGGTAAGGTATTTACTAACCTCAGAATTATCAAAACCAATAATACAAATGTCTTTTCCTATTTTTAAATCAGACTGCTCTAAATAATCATACATTCCAATAGCCATCTCATCATTAAAACAAAAAACGCCTACTGGTTCTTGCCATTCATCGACAATTTTTTTAGCTGCTTCAATTCCGGCTGATTTAGTAAAATCTCCAACTATAATTTCATAATCTACTTCACCAAATCGGTCTAATTCTTCTTTAGCAGTTGCCAAACGTACATCACTATCATAAGTCTTTTCAGGCCCTGTCATCAAATATAATTTTTTCAAATCTTGACGCGACAAATAATCAAGAGCTAGTGTTGCTCCTGCTTTATTATCTAATAAAACATGACAAATATTCTTATGTTCTAGCTCACGATCTAAAACTACGATTTGGTGTCCTCTTTCTGCATACTGCTCTATTTCTTTGTCCAAAAAAGTCACATCAAGAATGATGGCTCCATCAATTAATTTCTCTGGTAAAAACAGATGAGATTTAGCTCCAGAACAAACAATCATATCATATCCGTGTTTCACAAGATTTTTATTAATCCCCTCCAATAAAGAACTATAGAAAGATCCTCCAAAATCAGTTAAATAAATCCCAATAATATTAGTTTTCTGACGCTTCAACGTTCGTCCTGCCATGTTGGGAATATAGTTCATTTCATTTGCAATTGCCAAAATGCGTTCACGTGTAGAAGCTGTTACTTTTGGGCTATCATTCAAGGCATATGAGACTGTAGAAATCGAAACATTTGCCGCTTTAGCGATATCTTTAATTCCTACCACTATTTCCCCTCCTTTCTTAAATTTTTATCTTTACAATCAAAATATAGGTTTATTCAATAAAATCAGAAAATATTTTTTTATAAGTAAAAGCTTGTAAATAAGCCATTGCAGCAAACCCAAAACAACCAACTAATAAAATACTCTTTGGTATAAACAATGGCAACAATATTAAAATAACTAAACCTTCTATAAACATCAGAATAGATTCAGCTACATATTTTAATGAAAAAATCAACGAATTTTTCATTGTCCTTTTTAAGCTATTTTTAAAAACCCCTTGCAGAACTAAGGGATACAATAAATACAACAACATTGTTCCCCCTATTAATAAAAGCAGAACCTTTATAAACAAATGAAGACCGCCAATATAATAGAAAGTTAACATAAAAAGTAAAACGATTAGAATATCAATAAAAAATAAAGCAGTGCTGTCTTTAAAGTTTTCTTTAAAAACTTTAATATACTCTTTTGTAACGGATAAATGAGCATCCGTTATTGAGTTTATACTAACTCTCGTTAAAGCAGTAACTGCCGCACCTATAGTAAAAATTGGAAGACAGCTGATTAAAAATAACATATTTAAAATAAACATGCTCGCAATGCGGTTTAATAATGTAAATAATGGACCATCAATATCAAATAAACCTAGCATTTCGATTCTCTCCTTTTAGAGTGACACAAAAAAAGGGTTTCCCCTTTTTTTGTGTTTAATTCTTATTCTTCTGATAGACTTAATTTTTCTTTATTTGTAGCCATCTTCTCATTTTGAATTTTAACAATATCATCCCAATTATTATCATCCAAGAACTTTTCATAGGCTTCTAAATTACTGTCAAACTCTTTCTCACTTTTAGAACGGATCATACTGATCAATGAAGTATGCCAATTTGTTTTAATAGCATCGTAACTTCTCGCTTCAGCTGTTCCTTGGTCAGGGTTTACATTCTCAACTACATAATGTGGATACAATTTCCCATTACCCCATTCTTGAAGCTGAGTTAATGGTCCTTTTTCATCTGGTACTTTTAATGTATTAGCTCTATCATGATTAAAGAATAAAATCTCACTCAGACGGTATTTTTTACTATATTCTTCTGGTTTTTCTTCTTTTAATTTTGTAATTTCAGGAAGCATTTCAATTAATCCATCTTCATTGTATTCAAACGTTTCGCCTTCAATACCATATTTAGTTAAAATTTGACCTTCATCTGACAACAAGTAGGTGAACAATTGAATTGCTTTAGCAGGATCTGTTGATTCTTTTGTAATGTAGTTAACCATCCATCCTGATAATCCTGTTTGGTTTAGCTTAATTTGGTTTCCTTCGGTACTTTGAGGGCCATCAATTGCAATATATTCAACACCTGGATTATTATTCATAAATGTTTGAAGATGTCCTCCAAATCCACTTACACCATTAACAAATAATGTAGCATAGTTACCAGATTTGATTTTTTCATCAAAAGTTGGACCATCATCTGAAAAACTATCATCACTGATATTGCCGTCACGATAAACTTCATTAATTGTTTTAAGCCATGTTAAGTAATCTTCATCTAAATTACGGTTATAGAATTCTCCATTTTCATCTTCTAGAGGTACTCCAATGAAGTCCTGAAGAACATCTCCCAAAGAACCAACATCATTGCCTACTGGATTAAAGCCAAACGGTTCCAATTCAGGGTATTTGTCTTTAATTTGTTGCATAACATCACGAAATTCTTCAGGTGTTCCTATAGAGGGGTTGCCTAAAGCTTCATAAACATCACTACGAATAATAAAATTCGTATTAACCGGCATAATGCCATCTTCATAATCTTCAGTTGTATTTGAGAAGTTAGGATAACCATAAGTTTTTCCATCTTCTAATTGGAACCAATTCATGGTTTGTTCTTTAGCTACCTCATTAAAGAAAGGATCGTATTTTTCTGCTAGTTCTGTTAAAGGATAAGCCCAAGTATCAGCTTTTTTTGCTGTGGTTGAGGTAGAATCAGTTAAAGTAATGATATCTGGCATATCTCCTCCAGCAAACATTGTATTTAACTTAGTGTCATCCCCTGTAACGATATCTACATCTAAGTTTAAATCTTCTTTAATTTTTGCGGTTGTCATATCTTCGCCAAACTCAAGTTGCAACCAGTCTGCATTAATATACCAAGTCAATTTGTTATCTTCTTTTGTATCTAACTTCCAAGCAGGAGTGGAAGCATCAAGTTCATAACGATCTTCGATTGAAAAATCTTCAGTGGCTTCTTCCTCATTATTTCCACAAGCCCCCAAAGTTAATAGTGATAACGCCAATAATGAAGCACCAAATATTTTTTTCTTTTTTGAGTTCATCCTTATTCTCCTTTTTTTTTATTCTTTAACTGCTCCTACCATCATTCCTGACACAAAATATTTTTGAAGTAATGGATATATGCAAAGAATTGGAATAGTCGTAATGACAATTGTTGAAAGTTGCACACCTCTTGTTGTTGTTTTGACTACAGCATCTGTCACAATGTTCTCCATTCCAGACATTTGTGACTCTACTATAATTTCATAAATTTTCATTTGTAACGGATACAATGCTTTATCTGTGATATACATTTTTGTAGTCATAAAATCATTCCATTGAGCAACACCATTAAATAGAGTAATAGTAGCTAAAGCAGGTTTTGAAAGAGGTAGAAAAATTTTCGTGAAAATCTTCCAGTCACTTGCTCCATCTATTTTAGCTGATTCTTCTAATGAAGCAGGAACATCCCGGAAAAAATTCATTAAAATAATTACATCATAATAACTTAGCAAACTAGGAATAATGTAGACCCAGAAGCTATTTAATAAACCTAACGAGCGAATAAGCAAGTATACGGGAATCATACCACCTCCGAAATACAATGTAATTACTCCCACAGTTGTATAAAACTTTCGACCAATTAATCTTCGTTTGCTTAAACCATAGGCAACCATTGAACAGAATAAAACGTGTGATCCGGCTCCAATTACAGTTTTGGCGATAGAAATAAAGAATGCTCTCCATATAGTCGTATCCCTGAAAACAGCTTGATAATTTTCTAAAGTAAACTCTGATGGCCAGAATGAAAATTTCCCTTCTGCTAAAGCTTGTCCAGAACTAAATGATGAAACAATGACATTCCAAATTGGAATCACGATAATTAACGAGAACGCAATCAATAGGGTCATATTAATAACATTAAATACACGGCCTTCTTTTACTTTTACTCCGGTTTGACTTTTCTTCAATCTATTCGCTCCTTTCTAGAAAATAACAGATTGACCATCATTCATTTTTTTAGTAGCCATATTAGTAATACCAAGTAAAATAATTGATATGACGGATATGCCTAATCCAACTGCTGTTGCATAAGAAAAATCTCCTTGAACAAGACCCATACGATAAACATAAGAGTTAATAACTTCAGATTTAGCTTGGTTTTGAGAATTCATCAAGACTAACGTCTGATCTAAATTAGAGCCTAATAATCCACTAATATTTAAAATCAAGTTTAATGAAATAATAGGAACCAGCATTGGTAAAGTAATATTTTTTATTTGACTAAACTTATTAGCCCCATCAATTCTAGCAGCTTCATAATAAGTTGGATCAATTTTGGCCATTGTGGCTAGATAAAGAATAGTTCCCCAACCTGCTTCTTTCCAGATATCTGAAAAGACAGCAATCAACCAATATTTATCGGCATCTAGTAAATGATTGGCACCTTGCGATAAACCCACCATAGATAAAATCTGATTCATTAAACCTGTTGTTGACATCCAGCTGATCAACATTCCCCCTAAAATGATCCAGGAAAGGAAATGCGGCAAATAAGAAATCGTTTGCACTAGTTTCTTTAATGGTCCTGATTTAACTTCAAATATCATAATCGCTAATATGATAGGTATGAAAAATCCAATAGCCAGTTTTAATAAACTAATCCCCAAAGTGTTGATAACAGATTGTATAAAATATCGATCACTTAAAATAATTCTAAAATTTTCTAATCCCACCCATGGGGCATCTTGCAAAGTGTCGATTACAGTATAGCTTTTAAAAGCTATAACTAACCCATAAATTGGAATATACGTAAAAACAAACATGAATAAAATACCAGGAATAACCATAGCTTGTATTTGCCATTGACTAAAGAAATTCTTCAACTTAGTTTTGAAACTAACCTTCTCTTTTTTCAATTTCTTTTTAGAATTAATTACTGTATGCATTTGTTCTCCTTTCTTATTAGTCATTTGCTTCCTATCTGAGAGTAATACTGCATTAGATTAACCTTCAAATCTTATAACTTCAGTAAAATTTAAAGAATAATCTATTCAATAGAAACGTTTCTACAAAGTAGTATACCTCTATAAGAAAACGTTTTCAAGTTTTATCTTACAATTTTTAAAATATTTTCTTCTTTTAACAAATTGGCTACTATTGTTTCTTTTGAATAACGTATTCCCCCTTGACGATAAGGATTATTCAATGAAACGCCCGAAAGAACCTGTCCGTTTAATTCAGCAAACTCTTTTCCTGTTCCTAATTCAAATTTTACTGTTAAGGGTCTACCTAAATAGGCGTAAGTAAACAGCAATCCGTTTAATTTATCTGGTAAGACTGGATCAATAATTAAATCTTGGTGTTCAATCCTAAATCCAAGCACATTGCTGATTAACTGATTGATGTAAATTCCTGGACCGCTTGAGTAAATTCTCCATCCGCCTTTAACTTTTCTTTCCCCAGTTCTTAGTTCATTAAACTTTTCTCCTGCTTCATATCTCGTAGCAAATTTTCCGTCTGAACTGCTAAAGTAAGCATTACTTTGTCGGATTTCTGCATTTGGAACATTTTCTTGGATAAGAATCGGGTTCACAGTTTGCAGGGCTTTCCAAGCTTCATTTTTTTCACCGATTTTTGCCATCGCTTCAGCGAATCTAATGTGAGCATGAACATATTGCAAACCGATTTCGCGGCCAAAATTAGCTGCTTGTTCTGCACGTTTAAAATACGTACTCACACCACCTGCATAGTTAGCCGGCTGGCTCATAAGATGAACACCGTCTGGCATTTGCAATTCTTTTTGAATTATTTTTAAATGATTATCTTTTTCTGTATTCGTTAATAACTCACTGATCATACTTCTAGACATTGGCAATAAACGATAGTCAATACCTGTTTTAGTATCTTCTGGATGTATAATATATTCTGGCTGATTGTCCTCATGCATTAAAACAAATCCTGGTAAGATTTCTGTTTTAAGCATGTACTTTCGGAAATCCGCTCCAATGTTCTCACTTAATTCATTCATTTCATTAGACCAATCAGCATCTAATGAAACGATACTTTTAGAAAAGCTCTTTAATACTTGATATGTCAACGAAACTGTCCAAGTACTCGCCATATTCTCTTTTAATTTTTGATTATTTGGTTGTAAAGTATCATCCCAATCCCCATCTCCATAACATGAAAGATAAGTTCCCGGTAAAAAATTATCTTTTATATAAGCAATGGCCTTTTTGACATGGTTAATTAACGGCACTTTAGGGCCAATTGACTGAAGTTTTTCTTTAGACATGTAATTTAGTGGTTCATTTAGAATAGCTACGTCACCTGTTTGGGTTAAGTAGTCTCCAATCAGTTTTAGAGGCCATATAATAATATCTCCATGACTTTCATCAGCCATTGTATTTTCATACTTATCAAACATAAACCATTGTGGCCAATTTCCATCTTCCACAAATTGATGACTGAAAAGAATTAAAATAATTTCTCTTACAATATCGTATTTTTGATTTGCTAAGAAAAATTCTGCTGGTCCTTGGCAAACATCTCGCGTTCCCCAAGCAGCTCCACCATATTGTTCAAGACCGTGAGGAACTAGATAATGCACCAACATATTGTGGGTATACCAATAACTAATTATATTTAAGCGGGTAATTTCAAGATTAGAGTCATTTGCTTTAGACAACTGAAACCCGTTCATTAAACTAGACAAATAACTGCGATAGTCTTTTTTTGATTCTATAAACGTTTGTTTTGAAGGCATAACTGTATCACCAATTAAACTAGCAGTAATGCTTAATTCTATATTTGCCGTTTTATCAAAGTGTAATGAAAAAAGCGAAGTTGTATTTTGATTTTTCTGCGCATTTTCGAAAAATTCTGCTTCTTTAAAAACTTTTGCCTGACTGCCGTTGTAATGTAACTGATAAGATAAGTCCGGATATTTTTTTACAATTTCGGAGTTCAAATCAGGTGTAAAACTATAAGTTTGCGTAGCCGGATCGAAATATTGATTGTACCCTGTATTGTATTCTGTATCGTTCATTATTACTTGATTTGTAATTAACCATTCATATTCAATTTCTTTAGTTGAAGTTACTTTCATTTTGATTTCTGTTGTATCTGTTGCTGTATACACTGTTACTATTAACATATCATTATCTAACTTATAAAACCATTTAGCGTAGTTAAAACCTAATTCATAAGCTGAAGGCATGGTTAATAAATGAAATTGTTCTGCACGTTTAATATATATACGTTGTCCTGATGTTTTGAAAAAATTCAATGCATTTCTGGCATTAGTATTAAATTTATTCATAGACGTATTTCCTAAAACAATTTGCGCTTGAAATAAACCATACATATAAGAAGTACTTGTCATTGTTTCTTGATAAATACTGGTATTCGTACCGCTCATCACGATATGTCCATGAGAACGTTCCATTTGGCATTCTTTATCTTGTAAAACGATGTGTTCATTTGTTTCAGTAAAGAAGGATAGCAATTGATTGTCTTTTTTTTCTTCTGCTTGTCTTTTTGGAAAATAATAATCGATGTCTGCTGTAGTAAACTTAGTACCCGTTAGCAAGTCTTGACTAAACAATTTGTTACGGCGTAATACTTCTACAGGGGAAAAGGAAGTTTCCATGTTATTTACAATAGAAGCCGCCTTAGCTAGCTCTTCTTTAAACTCTAACTGTGTTACTGCTTCAGGATGGCTTTCTTTGATTAAGCCATAGAAACTTATCTTTCTCGTTTGATCTAAAATAACTTTTGTTGACTGCAAGCCAATATAAGCAAATTCATATTGGTAGACTTCACTTACTAAATTTTCTTTTTTTAAAGCAGCTGGCTGATTAGTTAATTTATACTCTTTGCCAAAAAATTGATAACCATCAGTCACGTAATGAATGGCTCCTGTTAATGAACCTTGTTCTAGATAAGGATTATTTTCTCCTTGTTTTTGGTTTTGCCTTGAAGCAATTGTGTAATATCCTTTTTCTTCAAATACTTTGTGATCTAAATACTGTGAAGTATAAGCTTCATTAGACTGTAACGCTCCCGTATAAGCCATTCCCACATCTTGACCGTATATTATGTCGACTGTTTGATTGCTGCCATTTAGAGTGATATCCCAAAACCAGGTATTTTCAGTAGCTAGAGTAAATAGAACTTCATAAGATACCCCTTTAACTTGACCTGTATATTTTAATTGTTGCTGATTCACCTTAAGTTGGCTTTGACTAGAAACGCCAATCAGTGGATAAACTTCTGTTACTTCATTTTCCGTAAAAAAGCGCAAATATAAGTTATTCATTGATCCATCAATGGGATTGCTTTTCACTTGATTAATCATTACATCATGATGATAGGCATCAAATAGGTCGCCTGTTGCTAAAAAGCGAAAAGTCGTATTATCTTTTTTTAATTCAATATAGTTATTGTCTTGAATTGTCATGGAATCCTCCTACTTAGTTAAATGAATAAGAATAGTTTGTACTTCCTCACTATTTGGTCCAACCATAATTTCAAATTCACCACTATCTGTTGTTAATGTTAAGTCTGAATGAACATATGCTAAATCATTGCTATCTAATGTAAAGCTAATTTTTTTTGTTTCATTTGGTGCCAAATCTATTTTATGATATCCCTTTAATTCTTTCACTGGTCGAACTACTTGACCAACTATATCGCGAGTATATAATTGTACCGTCTCTTTTGCCGCTCTGTTGCCATTATTTGTCACATCTAGATTAATTTCAATTTTTTCAGACATTCGGTACGTTTCCTTAGTTGAGGCAAGAGTCCCATAAGAACAATTTGAATAACTTAAACCATAACCGAAAGGATAGAGCGGTGTATTAGCCACATCTAAATATTTAGAAACGTATTTATTTTCTAAATCATCATAGTCAATTGGACGCCCTGTATTAAAATGATTATAGTAAATAGGAACTTGTCCTACATTTCTAGGGAATGACATCGTTAAGCGACCACTTGGGTTAACTTTTCCAAATAAAATATCATGTAACGCTTTTGCTCCTTTTGTTCCAGGGAACCAAGCTTCAATAATAGCTTCAAATTGTGGTTCGATTGCAGTTAATTCTAGTGGACGTCCATTAAATAAAACTAGGATCATCGGTTTATTTAATTCAGCTAATGCAGCAATTAAATCAAGCTGAGCTTGCGGCAACTGTAGATTAGTACGGCTTGAGGCTTCTCCGCTCATCATAAAATTTTCACCCAATAAAAGAACTAATTTATCTGCCTTTTGAGCTACATTAATTGCTCCATTTAATTCTTCTTTAGTTAAGTTATTTACATCAGCCATAGGTACATAACTAGCTTCTATTTTCTTGGGTTCTTGTTCAAAAATAGTCTTAATCGTTTCTGTTTCTTTTGGATTACCCTTCCAAGACCAAGTACCTAAAATTTCACCATTATCAACAAAGGGACCTATTAGAGCTAATTTTTCTGTTTCAGAAATTGGCAAAGCTTGTTGATTGTTTTTTAATAAAACAATTGATTCTTTTGCTGCACGTTCAGCAACGTCCTGATGTTCTTGACTAAATACCCAGCGTTCTTCAGCTTCAGCATTTGCTCCACGATAAGGGTTTTCAAATAAACCTAAATCCTCTTTTAATTCTAAAATTCGTAAAACTGCTTCATCAACTAAATCGATGGAAACCAAATCTTCTGCTAATAAATCTTTCAAAAAGTGTTGATAACAAAAAGTCATCATTTCAATGTCAACGCCTGCTTCTAAAGCCAATTTTGCAGCTTCTTTATCATTTCCTGCAACTCCATGAGCAATTACTTCTTTAATTGCAGCCCAATCAGAAATTAAAACTCCGTCAAAACCAAACTCATCACGTAAAATATCACGATTCAGTTTTTTATTAGCAGTAGCTGGAATACTGTCAACTGTATTAAAAGCAGTCATTACTAATTTTGAACCTGCATCAATTGCTGCTTTATAAGATGGAAGATACATATCCCGTAACATTCTTTCAGACATGTCTACCGTATTGTATTCACGTCCACCTTCTGGAGCACCATACGCTGCAAAATGCTTGACACATGCTGCAATTCGATTTAAGTCATTGCGTAAATCTTCTCCTTGGTACCCTTCAACTGCTGCTTTTGCAAATTGGCGATTTAAAAGAGGATCTTCACCAGTCGATTCCATAACTCTTCCCCATCGAGGATCACGAACTAAATCAACCATCGGAGAAAACGTCACATGCAATCCACTTAAAGCAGATTCTTTAGCAGCCACTTCAGCAGTTTCCTTCATTAAAATAGGATCCCATGAGCTAGCTAATCCTAATGGAATTGGAAAAATTGTTCGATATCCATGTATAATATCAGCCATAAATAATAAAGGAATCTTTAATCGGCTACTTTCCAAATAGTCTCTTTGGATTCCAATTAATTCTTCAGCTCCAGATAAGCCTAAAACAGAACCCGCGTTTGCTACCATTTCCGTTGTTAATCCGCTTTCATTTAGTGGTCCTGTAATTTCTGCTTCAGAATCTGTATAAAAATTTCCTGTTAATTGTTGCAATTGTCCAATTTTTTCATCAATTGTCATATTTTTTACTAATGAAACTAATTCTTTTTTATTCAAATGTATCACTCCTCAATAATTTATCGAAACGTTTCGAACCGCTCTCAAAAACATTATAAGCGCTATCATTTTTTTATTCAAGTCTTTTATTTTTTTAGTTTCTTTATGAATGGAAATTTCTATGTTTCTTCAATAACTCTAACTTTAGAAGAAAATAATTTTATTCTCATTTATGTAGGAGAATTATTTACTATATATAGTGATCGCTATTATTTTTATCGAATGATTATTTAATCTTTTAATTTCACTATTTCTTATTTAACGTCAACATAAAAACGGAAGCTAAGACAAAAAATTCTCAGCTTCCTTCTTATATATCTAATTTTTCTTAAATGGATTCTAAAAACAAAATCAGCGCCAACTTATCGAAAAATATTTGCTAGTCTATGTTTTTTAGATCTAGCGATTAACTCTTAGGTATTTTTATCACACATTTTTAGAGTGGAATAATCACATCATCATCTGTTTCTTTTGAAGAATCCGTGGCTTTCACTTCAATAATTAATTTATGCGGCAAACAAATAGCTGTTTCACCAGGTTTACTAATCCAACCCGTCTTCACCGCTATTTGATCTGGACTGTTGTCTTCTTTATTGCGAATTTTTGTCCCATCAACTTCAATAATATTATATTGCCCTTCTGATGGGTAGAAAGTAAACGTCTCATGGGATGTATCTTCTGATAGTTCTATTTCTTTAACCGGTTCTCCATCAATGATAACGACAGCATAAATAGAACTATCTTCATCTATATTTTTAGTAGAATAACCAAAAATAATAAGTGGTATAAAAGATCCTAATAATAATAAAATAACAATAATACCATCAAAAGGACGAACCAATTCTAATTGATTTTTAAATTTTTTCATTGTCTTTTGACTCCATTTCTCCCATTTTTCTACTAGGAAGCTAATGCGTTAAGTATAACAATCTTTGATTTAGACAGCAAGATGATTACTCGTGTCGTTCATCTATTGCAACAAAAAAATGCGATAAGAAAGTTTTCCTTTTTCTTATCACATTTTTTAATTCGCTTGATTGTATAATAAATTAAATTATTTTATTACGTCTGTATATTTTCTTTCAAATAATGGACTAACTGATTTATTTTCATGGATACGCGTAATTGCGTTACCCATTAAATTGCTGACACTTACTTCAACAATTTTATCAATTTTTTTATCTTCCGGAAGGAAAATTGAATCTGTAACAATCAATTGTTTGATTACTGAGTTTTGAATTCTATCGATAGCTGGACCTGATAGAACAGGGTGTGTACAGCAAGCATAAACTTCAGTAGCACCCGCTTCAGAAAGAGCTTGGGCAGCTAAAGTAATAGTTCCTGCAGTATCGATCATATCGTCGATCAAGATACATTTTTTGCCTTCTACGTTGCCAATAATGTTCATAACTTCTGCTACATTTGCTTTAGGACGACGTTTGTCAATAATAGCAATTGGAGCTTTTAGGAACTCCGCTAATTTGCGCGCACGTGTTACGCCACCGTGATCTGGTGAAACAACAACTACATCTTCTTCTTCAGTAACAATTTCTTGAGTTAAGAAATAATTTGCTAAAAGAGGGGCACCTACCAAGTGGTCAACAGGCATATTGAAAAAGCCTTGGATTTGAGCAGCATGTAGGTCTAATGTCAGCATACGATCTGCTCCAGCAGCTGTAATCATATTAGCAACAAGTTTTGCAGTAATGGGTTCTCTAGAACGAGCTTTGCGGTCTTGTCTTGCATAACCATAGTAAGGCATAACAATATTAACTGTTGCTGCACTTGCACGTTTTAAAGCATCGATCATAATCAATAGTTCCATTAAGTTGTCATTTACGGGGCTAGATGTTGATTGGATGATATAAACATGTGCTCCACGAATGCTTTCTTCAATATTGATTCTAATTTCTCCGTCGCTGAATTGATCCACAGATAGTTTTCCTAATTCTACTCCTACCGATTTAGCAATTTTTTCTGCTAATGGTTTATTTGAGTTTAACGCAAAAATCTTTAACTTTGGATCAAAATACTGTTCTGACATAGTGACCTCCACTTTCTTTAATTACAAATTATTTACTTCATATCATATTAATAGTAGTCACTTTTTTACTGAAAATCAAGTATTTCACCAATTTATATTCGATTTTTAATGTGGCAACCGATCAAAATAGTTCGCTTTATTCTCTTGACGAGCTCTTGCAATGGCAAGAGACTCAGTAGGAACATCTTTAGTAATTGTTGATCCAGCAGCAATGTAAACATTCTCTTCTATTTTAAGTGGAGCAACTAAATTGGCGTTACAACCTACAAATACATTGTCCCCAATAGTTGTACGATGTTTATTTTTCCCATCATAATTAACTAAAACAGTCCCGCATCCTACATTAATATTTTTCCCTAAATCAGCATCTCCAATGTATGTTAAATGCCCTACTTTAGTATTTTCATCAATGGTCGCATTTTTGATTTCGACAAAGTTTCCAATATGGACAGAATTTCCCACACTACTGTTTGGACGCAAATGACTATAGGGTCCAATATTGCTGTTGTCAGCCATTTCAGAATCTTCAATAGACGAACTTGTGACGCGAACTTGATTGCCAATTTTACTGTTCGAAATTTCAGAGTTTGCACCAATAAAGCAATCTTCTCCAATGATAGTAGTCCCTTTAAGACTAACTCCTGCTTCAACAAGAGTATCTGAACCAATAATTACTTCACTATCAATGTAAGTTGTAACAGGATCAATAAAGGTAACCCCATTTTGCATATGTGTTGTATTAATACGGTCTCTCATCAATTTTGTAGCTTGAGCTAAAGCTACACGGTCGTTCACACCAAGAGCTTCTTCTTCATTGTCCATTTTATAAGCAGAAACAACATGCTCTTGTTTTTTTAATATTTCAATTACATCAGGTAAATAGTATTCACCTTGTGCGTTATTATTTCCAACTTGTTTAAGAGCTTCGAATAATAACTGATTGTCAAAACAATACGTTCCAGTGTTGATTTCTTGTACTTGTATTTCTTCTGGACTAGCATCTTTTTGTTCAACTATTTTTTCAACATTTCCTAATTCATTACGAATCACTCGCCCATAACCAGTAGGATTTTCAGCATGAGCTGTTAAAATTGTTGCTTTTGCTCCTTGTTCTTGGTGGTTATCAAATAAATGTGCCAATGTTTCAGCTGTTAAAAGCGGAGTATCTCCACAAATAACCAACGTTGTGCCTTCTTTATCTTTTAAAAGTTCTTCAGCTTGGATCACAGCATGTCCTGTTCCTAACTGCTCCGATTGAATCGCATATTCAGAACGAGAACCAAGATAATCTTTTACTTTTTCAGCACCTACTCCAACGATTGTCACGATTTTATCTGCACCTACAGCTTCAACTTGGCTGACTACATGGCCAACCATTGGTTTACCTGCAACTGGATGCAATACTTTATACAATTTTGATTTCATTCTTGAACCTTGTCCTGCTGCTAATATCACTGCATAACGTTGTGGCATTTTATAAACTCCTATCTTTTTCGTCTCTTTTATTTCATTTGGCTTTAAGTAGATTTCACTAATTTTTCCTCTTAAGTACATAGGTTTCCCATTTTATGATAGCTTATACATAGCGAGTTTTCAACCCATAATACTAGTTAATGTTGGATAAAGTGTTTAACTTTTAATTTTATTTAACTAGATAGATTAAAAGATGGAGCTGGAAAATTTCCAACCCCATCTTTTAATTCCTCTATTATTCAAAAATTGTCCCTACCTCTATATCGTAAACTAAACTACTTTTACAATACAAGCTATTATTCTTGTTTACTCAAATTGGTATAATCTGATCCTTTCGGAATTAACCGTATTGGAGATAGGATAATGCTATTAAGTCTAGGGCCTCATTTTTTTGTTTTCATTTTTACTTTGTAAAGTAATTACCTGGTTGTACATGAATCGTTTTTTCACGAATATTCACTTCATCTACACATAGCAATGACGTATAATCATCAACCATTCGATTGCCGCTAAATGTTGATTCTGCAAATACAGTAATTCCTACTAGCTCTGCCTCAAATTCTTCAATCAAGCTCTTCATACCGTTAACGGTACCGCCGCCTTTCATGAAGTCATCTACGATTAACACACGAGATCCTCGTTTTAAGCTGCGTTTAGATAATTCCATTTTTTCAACCCGGTCCGAAGATCCAGAAACATAATTGACGCTTACAGTCGAACCTTCTGTTATTTTAGAATCTCTTCGTACAATAACAAATGGAACATTTAAGTAAGTCGATACTGCTTGAGCAATTGGCACACCTTTTGTGGCTACTGTCATAACAGCATCAATCGGTTGTTCCAAATATTTTGTTGCAATAATTTTTCCTACTTGACGCAATACACTAGGTTGCCCTAATAGATCTGATAAGTATACATATCCACCTGGCAATAACCGATCTGATTCAGATAAACGTTCACACATCTCTTTCGCAAATTCTTCAGCTTCATCTTTCGCGATTTCAGGTATGTAACGAACCCCTCCTGCAGCTCCCGGAACGGTTTCTAATGTTCCAGTCCCACGTTCTCTAAACGTTTTTTTTACAATACTTAAATCTTCACTTATAGAGGATTTAGCAGAATCATAACGATTAGCAAAATAGGTAAGCGGAACTAGAGTATGCGGTCTTTCCAACATATAACGTGTGATATCAATCAAGCGTTCACTTCTTTTTATTTTCATTATTTTCACCTCTCCTATGGTTTTCTTTTCTCATTTTTTCAGGGCAGCCAATCTGTCAAACATCATTATACGCGTTTTACATATAAAAAGGTAGCTTTTTACCAAATATTATAAAATCGTTCGTTTTTATTAATGATTTCTCATAAAAAAAAACACGAACCTTCGTATTCGCTTTTTAAGATTACTGCATAAGTAAAGGAGCCGGTGATTATCCATCACGGCTCCTTTGCTTATCATCTAACTCACTATTTTTTTCAGCTTTTTTAAACTCGACTTTTTTGATATTTTTTTCGTTGAATAATTTTTGTTGCTAGCATCGTAAGAATAAAAATCGCAATAAATGCCAAGGTGATTGTTGCACCTGGAGGAGTACCCCATTGGTATGAAACGGTCAATCCTGTAAACATACCTATAATTCCTACAATAATTCCAACAAAAATGACCCAATAAAAGCTTTTA
The DNA here is from genome assembly GCF_038007125.1 of Carnobacterium sp. FSL W8-0810. Lineage (NCBI taxonomy): Bacteria > Bacillati > Bacillota > Bacilli > Lactobacillales > Carnobacteriaceae > Carnobacterium > Carnobacterium sp. FSL W8-0810. Next base: position 468,995 of record NZ_JBBOWO010000001.1, read on the forward strand.
CTTATTCGCATAGCAATCGCTGCTGGCAAAATCATAATAGCCGATACAAGCAATGCTCCAGCAATTGGCATAATAACTGCAATAGTCACTCCAGTAATCACATTAAAGAGTATAGACATTAATTGTGCCGGCAAACCAGCTGTAAAAGCTGTATCTTCATCAAATGTCAGCACATACATTGGTCTACGAAAAACTAAAAACAATCCTACAATAATCACAAACAAAGCTGCTAATAAGTAAATTTGTTGTTGACTGATCGTAACAATTGAACCAAATAAGTATTGTTGAATCGTAGACGTAGAACCACCACTACTTAAACTCATAAGAACCAGTGCTATTGACATTCCAGCAGACATTAAAATAGCGATTGAAATCTCAGAATAAGATTTATACAGCGTTCGCAAATATTCAATGATCACAGCGGCAATTACTACTACAATCAACGTCATGAAAGTTGGGTTCACATTTAAAAACAACCCTAATGCAATTCCCGCTAAAGAAATATGTGACAATGTGTCTGCCATCAATGATTGCCTTCTAAGAACTAAAAATAACCCGAGAATAGGCGCAATAATGGCAATTAAGAATGCAGCTTGGAATGCTCGCTGCATGAATCCATAGAAAAACATCTCCATGGGGAATCCTCCTTTCGAATGAGCTGAATATGTCTATCTGCATAGTTTTTAATGTCATCATGATCATGCGTTACCATCAAGATACCTTTGCCATGAAATTCACTATTGTGTTTGAGTAATTCATAAAAATCGGTTCTGGACTCTAGATCCATACCAGTAGTAGGTTCATCTAAAACAAATAAATCTGGGTCTGTAGCAAAAATACGAGCTAGTGAAATCCGTTGTTTCTGTCCACCAGAAAGCTCACCGATTTTTTTATGACGCAAATCCCACATACCTACTGATTTTAACGCACGTTCAACATGTTCATGGTCTTCAGCATCTAATCGTTTAAACCATTTCCCTCTTTGGAAACGACCAGATCGAACCAACTCCAATACTGTGCTAGGAAAACCAGTATTAAAAGACGCCACTTGTTGCGGGATATACCCGATAGATAATGGTTCATTTCTTCTATTTACAGCTGATAGATTGACCATTCCTTTAGTTGGTTTAAGTAAACCTAGAACATTGCGTAACAAAGTTGATTTTGCAGCCCCATTCTCGCCAGTCATCATAACAAATTCTCCAGGATCGACTGTAAAGGAAATATTTTCTAACACAGGTTCTTCATCATAATAAAAAGATAAATCTTTCACTTCAATGTAATGCATTGATGCCCCTTCTTTCTTTCACCTATGGAATAAGTCATGCGACTAAACTCATAATTGGATTAATAAATACTTTTTTTTAGAGCAGCTAGATTATCTTTCATAGATTGGATATAATCTAGTCCTTTTTCTTGGTTTTCTTCTGTGATCCCTTCTATCGGGTTCAAAATTTCCAACTCTACGCCGGACTCATTAGCAAGCGTTTCGGCAATTTTATTAGAAGAGGTTTCGGCATAATAGATGTACTTAATGTCATTTTCTTTTATATAATCTTGTAATTCAGCAAGTTTAGCTGGACTAGGTTCTTCTTCAGTTGAAATCCCAGCAATTGAGACTTGTTCTAATTCATATCTGTCTGCTAAATAAGCAAACGCCGCATGTTGCGTCACAAAAACTCGTTTCGCAGTATCTTTAAAGGCTTGTTCAAACTCTTGATTTAACGCCTCTAATTTTCCATTGTACTCTGTTGCATTCGTTTGATACGCTTCTTCGTTTTCTGAATCTGCAGCAATCAAACCATCTTTAATATTATTGACTTCTTCTTGAGCAAGAACTGGATCTAACCAGATATGTGGATCCACATCATGTTGATGGTCGTCTGACTCATGTTCGTCATGTTCTCCTTCAGATTCCAATAAAGAAATGCCTTCACTGGCATTGACGATAACTGTATTTTCAGTATTTATACTTTCTAAGACACTTGTGACCCATATTTCCATTTCCTCACTGTTATAAACAAATACATCTGCATCCGAAATAGCTGCAACTTCTTTTGCACTTGGTTCATAACCATGCGTATCCGTTCCTGCTTCTAATAATAATGTCACATCTGCTTTATCTCCAGCAACATTTTTAGTGAAATCATACATAGGATAGAAAGTTGTTACCACTTGTAATTTATCTGAGTCTGATTGACTACTCTTTTGATCGCTACATCCTATTGTTATCAATACTAGTATTGTCAACAATGAAACCAAACTTAATCTCTTAGTTCTGTTCGTCAAGTGAATATCCTCCTTACAATTAATGTTACTGGTTAATTTATAATTTATTTTAATTCTCTATATTCTTTAAACAGTAATGATTACGATTTAAAATTCCTTATGTAGCTTATCACTATCTACTTTGTGCGTCAAGAGAAAAATAGAACATAAAAGGTAGTAGTGGAACAAAATACATTTAGATCCGAATCGTCTCTTATATACCCTATCCTTAAAGCAACTACGGTAACTGGAGCGAACCAACGCAGGAAGTAATGTCTCACACCATTAAGCATGGTTCATGAAGATAATATTCATCGATTTTGATTTTTGGAGAACGTTCTAAAATAATCATTTAGAAATAGCAAAGAGGCTGGACTTTTGTCTCAGCCTCTACTTTTATAAATTTTCAATCTACTTTAACGTTCGTACCAAGTAAACTTCATTACAAAATCCTTTTAATCCATTATATACGCGCTGTGCCTTAGAATATTTCTTACATAAAGCATAAATAGTTGGTCCACTTCCACTCATCAAAGCAGCATCTGCACCAAATTGAAGCATCTTTCTTTTAATTCGTTTGATATCCGGTTGTTTTACAGCAGAAATAGGCTCCAAAGCATTACCAGTATTCTCTACCATTTGACTATAATCATTTTCTTGAATAGCTGTCAGCATATTTTCTGTTTCTGGATGAGTAATTTGCTCAAATGAAAGATTCTCGAAAACGGTCCAAGTAGAAATACCTTTTTTAGGCTTAACAAGTACTACCCAGCATTGGGGAATCGCATCAATTTGTTGAATTTTCTCTCCTCTACCTGTTGCATAGGCCGTTCCGCCATAAATACAGTAAGGAACATCTGAACCTATTTTTTCTCCAATTAAGGCTAATTCATCATTACTTAAATTTAACTGCCATAATCGATTGAGCCCTCTCAAAGTAGCAGCCGCATCACTGCTACCGCCAGCTAAACCAGCAGCAATAGGAATATTCTTTTCAATCGTAATATCCACGCCTTTTTCAATATGATACGTATCTTTAAAAAGTTTTGCAGCTTTATAGGCATGATTTCGTTGATCTAATGGTAAAAAACCATTATTTGAATGAATAACGATCTGATTTTCTTCAATTGTTTTTAACACTATGCGATCTGCCAAATCAACTGAAGTCATTACCATCTCCATTTCATGGTAACCATCATCTCTTTTATGCAAAACATCTAAACACAAATTAATTTTAGCGGGAGCCTTTTCTATTACCTCCATTTCTCTTCACTCCTTTCCTCTTTATTTTTTGATTGTCTGTAAAACATACTAGCTTAAAAAAAAAGATTTGAAAAGCAAGAAAGGTATAATTTAACTTAAATATTATAAATAACAAGAAATTAATGACTTCTGACTAGCACTATTAAAGTTAAATGGCGTATTTTTTTCTAAAAAAAAGCCTAAGACAAAAATGTCTCAGACTTTTTCTCTTTATGTAAAAGGAGCTACTAATTCAACTTTGATTCTGTCGGGATCTTCAAAAAAAACGGCATAATGCTGCTCTCCGCCAGCAAACGGATGGCGCTTTTTATAAAGAATTTCAATACCTTTTTCTTGTAGTTTTTTTGTTAAGTTGTCTACTTGCTCTTTAGAACTTGCTTGAAACGCTAAATGATTCAACCCTGTATGTCCTCTATGGTAACCTCCAGAAAGAAATTTCTCTTTCGTTTGGACAAACACAATATAAGTTTCATCTCTTTTCCAGCTTCTTCCTTCATCCCAAGTTTGAAAAGCTTGATACCCTAAGTCCTCTAAAAACCAGCCCCAAAATGTTACTGATTTTTTTAAATTTGAAACATTTAATTCTATGTGATGAATAGTTCCCATTCCCAAGAACACCCCTCCAAAAAAACTTATGATTCTACTTATTCATTTATTTGTACAAAAAAACGAGCTTATATTAGCTCGTCAAAATGATTTCTATTTTATTTTATGCGAATTGCCAATTTTCTTCTTCAATAAATTCAATTTCTACAGATTGAGTTAAAACATCTGTGTAACTATATGAGACACGTTCAAATGCATTTTCATCTTGGTCTAGCTCAACCACAAATACGGAATGATATGTGTCTGCTAAAATACCTTTGCGTTCGGTTTTTTTCTTACGACCAGCTTGCGCGGTCAACATAATCTTTTTACCTAAATGATCATCTAAGCTTTCTTTAATGTCTGCTAATGTACTTGGCATCAGATTCACCTCACTCGTCTGATGCCATTATAACACACTTCACAAAAATTTACAAGTATACCACAAGAAAACCTTTCGCACAAATAATAATTCTCTCATATATCAGATTTTACAAATCCTTGAAACAACTGAATTTTTGAGTGAAATCATTTTAAAATTAATCTTTTTCTAATACAATTTCATCAATAGCATCCGACAAACGAGCAAATTCTTCCAAGCTTAATGTTTCCCCACGACGTTTTGGATCAATATTCGCTGTTTCTAATGCTTGTGTTAATTTTTCTCTGACTTCATCTTCTTTACCATATCTAATCAACAAATTGTTCCAAAGCGTTTTACGTCTTTGCACAAAAGCCGAACGAACTAATGCAAAAAAGGACTTTTCATTCTTGACCGTTACACTTGGTGTCGCTCTTCTTGTTAATTTGATAATAGCAGAATCAACATTTGGCTGCGGTATAAAGACTGTCTTAGGGACAATAAAAGCAACTTCTGCTTCCATGTAATATTGAATAGCAATAGACAATGATCCGTATGCTTTGCTTCCAGGAGCAGCTGTTATCCGTTCAGCTACTTCCTTTTGCATCATAATCGTTAACCCATCGATTCGAACAGGGGTTTCTAAGAAATGCATAATAATAGGCGTTGTAATATAGTAAGGCAAATTAGCTACAACAACTAAAGGTTCATCTAAATCGATCAATTCTGGTAACGTTTGTTGTAAATTGACTTTCAATACATCACTATGAACAATAGAAATATTATCATAAGGACTTAGAGTGTCTTTTAACACCGGCAATAAACGGTCGTCTATTTCAAAAGCAATGACTTCCTTACTTGCTCTTGCAAGGTGTTCGGTTAAAGCTCCTATCCCGGGACCAACTTCAATGACATTCGTATTTTTATCGATATCAGAAGCCGCTACTATATTGCTTAAAATATTAGGATCCACAATAAAGTTCTGACCTAAACTTTTCTTTACTGAAAAACCATATTTTTCCATTATTTCTTTTGTTCTTGACGGCGTTGCTATATCTTTATGATTTGTCATGTTTTTCTTCCTCCAAAATTTGCTGCATCACTTTTATAACTTCTTCCGGAGAGATTTGAAACATTTGCAATCTCTTTTGAAGTTGTTTTCCGTTAGTGTAACCAATATTGAGTCTTTCTCCCAATTTTGTTCGTCTCTTTCGTGCATTTGGTCCCATGATCAATCCGGCATCCATTAACAATTCTTGTGAAACTAATGATTCTTTAGCTATGGTCTCTGTATAGCATTTCGCCAATGCAGCTCGTATTGCTTCTGGTGAAGCATGCTCAATACCTAAACTACCTTTTCCTTTTGATCTGGCTTCATCTTTTGTTAAAAATGCATGTTTCACTCCTGGAACAGCTTGAGCAATGATCTTGCGGATTTTTTCACCCGGGAAATCAGGATCCGTAAACACAATAACACCTCTTGTTTCATGAGCTTTTTTTATCAATAAGAGGGTTTCTTCATCGATAGCCGATCCATTCGTTTCAATCGTATCTGCTTCTACGGATTCTACTATACGCCTCGTATCGTCTCGTCCTTCAACAACAATAATTTCTTTTATTTTCTCCATTAGACTAACCTAAATAAGCGATTAGCATTTTGCATCGTTTGTTTAGCTACTTCTTCGTAACTCATGCCTCTTTGTTTCGCCACTTCTTCTGCTACAAATTTAACGTATGCTGGTTCGTTTCGCTTTCCTCTATAAGGCATTGGCGCTAAATAAGGAGCATCTGTTTCAATCAATAGTTTATCAAAAGGAGCGGCTTTAGCTACTTCTCTTACTTCAGGAGCATTTTTAAAGGTAATGACGCCACTTACAGAGATGTGCATGCCTAAATCTAAGAACCGTTCCATCCATAATGTATCTCCACTAAAACTGTGCATAATTCCGCCAACATCTTCAACATGTTCTTTTTTCATCAGTTCATAAGTATCCTCAATAGAGTCTCTCATGTGAATACTGATGGGCAGCTTTAATTCTTTTGCGATTTGGATCTGTCTATGAAATACATCTTTTTGGACATCTTTTGGAGAAGTGTCCCAATGGTAATCTAGTCCCATCTCTCCCATAGCCACTACTTTTGGCAACTGCAATTGGTGATATAGCTTTTCTTCAATCTCTTCCGTATACAAGTAACTTTCTGTCGGGTGCCAACCAATAATGCTATAAATTTCTTCATATTGTTTATTTAAAGCTAACGATTTTTCAATCGTTTCAGTATCAAAACCAACAACAGCCATTCTAGTAACATCGTTTTCAATTGCACGTTGTACTGTTTCTGGAACTTCATTATCAAATTCCTCTGCATTCACATGCGTATGCGTATCAAATAACATCCTAACATCCTTTCTTTTCTTCTTTAACAGAAACACCCTGCTAAATGGGTTTCCAGCAGGGTATATCGTTTTATAAGGTTTTAAGCAATTTCAGAACCGTTTGGTGCTTCCAGCGGCGCTTCAATAATTTGAAGTTTTCCATCCTTTTCAGCAGACAGAATCATTCCTTGGCTGACTTCTCCACGCATTTTACGCGGTTTCAAGTTAGCGACGATCATAACTTTTTTACCAATTAAAGCTTCTGGATCTGGATACCATTCTGCAATACCTGAAAGAATTTGGCGATGACCTTCGTCCCCTGCATCTAAACGGAATTTCAAAAGTTTATCTGCTCCTTCTACTTTTTGGCAATCGATCACTTCAGCCACTTTTAATTCTACTTTATCAAAATCTTCATATTTAATTTGTTTTTCTTTTGTTGAAACTAAAGTTGTTTCTGATGGATCCCATTCCGTTTCTTCTGCTTCAGCTTCTTGTGTCGGCTCATCAGAAGTACCAGCCATTTGTTCTTTGATATAAGCTACTTCTACATCTATATCCAATCGAGGGAAAATAGGTGTGCCTTTTTTAATGACTGTAGTATTGGCAGGGAATAATCCAAATTGAACCGTTGACCAACTTCCAGCAAATTCTCCTTCGACACCTAATTGAGTAAATATTTCTTTAGGTGCATGAGTCAAGAATGGTTGCAATAGAATAGCTGAAATACGAAGAGTTTCTGCTAAATGAACCATAACACTAGACAATTCTGCTGTTTTATCTGCTTCTTTTGCTAATTTCCATGGCGCTGTTTCATCAATGTATTTGTTTGCACGCGAAATCAATACCCAAACATGGCTTAACGCGCTACTAAATTGCATATTTTCCATTTCGTTTTGATAATCAGCACAAACTTTTTCTGCTGTTTCTTTTAGAACAGCATCAAATTCCGTAACATTTCCTGTATAGTCTGGAACTTTTCCATCAAAATACTTATTGATCATCGCAATCGTACGGTTCAACAAGTTTCCTAAGTCATTTGCTAAATCGTAATTTACACGAGAAACAAAGTCTTCTGGAGTGAAAACACCGTCGCTTCCAAAAGTCACTTCACGCATCAAATAATAGCGTAAAGCATCTAAACCGTATTGTTCTACTAGCATTTCTGGGTAAACCACGTTCCCTTTTGATTTAGACATTTTGCCATCTTTCATTAACAACCATCCGTGGCCAAATATTTTTTTAGGCAATGGTAAATCTAATGCCATTAACATGATTGGCCAATAAATAGTATGGAAACGAACGATTTCTTTCCCAACCATATGCACATCTGCAGGCCAGAACTTATCAAATAAAGACGTGTCATCTGTACCGTAACCAAGTGCAGTAATGTAGTTTGCAAGTGCATCGATCCATACATAAATAACGTGTTTAGGATTGCTTGGTACTTTAACGCCCCAAGTAAATGTCGTACGAGAAACTGCTAGATCTTCTAAACCTGGCTTAATAAAGTTATTGATCATTTCATTTTTACGCGATTCAGGCTGAATAAAGTCTGGGTGTTCATTGTAGTAAGCTAATAATCGATCCGCATATTTACTCATTCTGAAGAAGTAAGATTCTTCTTTGATCAATTCTACTGGATGCCCGCTGTCAGGTGACTGTCCACCAATGATCTTTCCTTGAGCATCTCTTTCGATATCTACTAACTGTGTTTCTGTATAGAATGTTTCATCCGGCACAGAATACCAGCCTTCATATTCGTCTAAATAAATATCTCCTTGCGCTAAAAAGCGTTCGAAAATATCTGCTACAACTTTTTCATGTACAGGATCTGTTGTTCGAATAAATTTATCGTTGCTAATTTCTAACAGTTTCCATAGACTTTGCATACCTTCAGCCATTTGATCCACATACTCTTGAGGGGTAATAGCTAATTCTTGTGCTTTATTTTCGATTTTTTGACCATGTTCATCACTACCTGTTAAGTAAAAAACATCAAAGTCTTGCATTCTTTTGTAACGTGCCATAACGTCACATGCAATCGTAGAATAGGCATTTCCAATATGCAGTTTTCCACTTGGATAATAAATGGGTGTTGTAATATAAAATGTTTTTTTCTCAGCCACTTTAGGTGCCTCCTTAGTAGGTTTAACTACTTCATTCTAACCATCTAGTAAACATTCTCTTAGAAAAGAAGGTACGTTTAGACAACAAATGAGTAGGTTGCTTTTTTATTTAAATTAATTCTTCTCAAAAGCTTTCTGAAATAGTATACCACAGAAAGCTACTGAAAATAGGAAAATCCTATTGTTTTCTTTCATCTTAAACAAAGTTTCTCTCTCTTCTTCAAGTGCTTTTTAAGGCAGTAAATCCAATTTCTGCAACCCTTTTAAAATACCATTATTTTCTGGAGAGGCTGTGATATCATCAGCAATTTCTTTTAACTCCCTGCGTCCGCTTTCCATGGCGATTCCCATATCCACTGCTTGCAACATTTCAATATCGTTCAACCCGTCTCCAAATGCCACCGTTTCATTTATTCCAATACCCATGTGGTCAATTAATTTTTGGATACCTACTGCTTTAGACATTCCTTTTGAAATAACATCTACTGAGTAAGGATTCCATCTCGTAAAGTGACAATCCGGAAAAGCTTCTTGGTAATAATCATCATATTCTTCTGTGGTATGAATGATGCATTGATAAATAATACGATTTTCATAATAATGTGGCAAAATAGGCTTCATTTTTTTAGACGATCCTACATATCGTGTAATCAATTGCATGACTTTTTTAGGTGGAGCTATCGGAACACGTTGGATCATTTTTTTCAATAAACCTTTCTGACCAAAAGTAACCATTGAAGTTCCCAATATTTCATCACTCCCGCAAAAAGCTATCCGTTGTTTATTTACTTCTGCAGCAACCGCTAATCGCTTGACCGAATCCTCTGATAAAGGATTCTGAAAAATTGTTTTCCCTTCATGTACCACGTACTGACCATTTAATGTAATATGTGTTTGAATATCTAAGTCTTTCAAAATTTCATCGATTCTAAATGGTGCTCTTCCCGTTGCAATGACAGGCATAATGCCATTCTTTTTTAAATCTTGAATAGCTTGTTTAGCTGAAGCAGGAATTTTTTTCCGATCGGTCAATAATGTTCCGTCGATATCAAAAAAAACTAATTTATACATTTTAAAGGCTCCTCTAACGATTTTTATTTAAGCGTATTCATATTTATTCTAATAGCATTATTAAATCAGAATGTTTCGCGTGAAACAATTTATATAGTTACTATTTCATCGTGAATTTATCGATTGTCTATTAAGATGTTTCTACTTTCTTTCATCATAACGGTTGCTGTACAATAAGGCTAGTTATTCTAATCTAAAGAAAGAAGGATTTCTGATGATCTCTATAGGTTTAACGGGATGGTCTGATCACGATTTGCTGACTATCCGCCCATCAAAACGGCTGGAAGATTATAGTTCTCATTTTCCTTTTGTAGAATTAGACACTAGCTTCTACGCTATTCCACCGGATAAGAATATTTTATCTTGGATTGAAAAAACACCTCCTACTTTTCAATTTATTCCAAAAGCATTTCAAGCTATGTCACAACATAAGGACTGGTTGAAGTTTTTCCCAACTGAACAACAGATGTTTGAGCATTACATCGCTGTTTTCGAGCCTATGATCTCAAGCGATCGCATTAAAGCTTTTCTATTTCAATTTCCGCCTTTTTTTGATTGCACAAAAGAGCATGTTCAGTATTTAAGAAAAGTGCGACATTTTATGAAAGATTTGCCTGTGGCTATTGAATTTCGTCATGCAAGTTGGTACAGCGACACTAACAAAGAAAACACATTAACGTTTCTAGCTGAAGAAAATTTTATTCATACTGTTGTTGATCAACCAAAAACTCCCGGAAATAGTGTGCCATTAATTAGTATAGGTACAAATACAGCATTAACCCTATTTCGATTACATGGCCGGAATTATGAAGGTTGGTTAGATTCAAGTGGGCCGGATTGGCGAAAAAAAAGAACCCTTTATGATTACAGCTCCTCCGAACTAGACGAATTTGTATCCATTATTCGTCAATTAGAAAAAGACTCTAAAGAAGTGGCTGTTATCTTTAACAACAACTCTGGAGGGCACGCTGCAGCAAATGCCAAGCAATTGCAAAAGAAATTGCATCTCGACTTTGATCACCTTGCTCCGCAACAAACAGAACTGAATCTATTTGAGGATGATCTGTAGCCTCTTTTCTTTTATGAACGTAGAACAAAAATAGAACATACTCTTAGCAATAAAGAGCATGTCCTATTTTTTTCGACTGAAGAATTGTGCATCTACACGTTTTCCGAATTTCTGTTATGCCAATTTCTGACTAAAACAGAAAGCAAAAAACAGATAATGAAATAAACCAATGCTAGGAAGCCATAAATCAAAAAGACTTCAGAAGTTTTTGTTACTTTTCCTAAAATGACTTGTCCACTTCGGGTAAATTCCATTATGCCTAATCCAGCAAGAAAAGAAGTATCCTTAATGGTTGTAATCACTTGCGATAGCAAAGAAGGAATAATTTTTTTGAATGTTTGAGGCAGAATAATATACATTAACGATTGAAAAAAAGAAAACCCTTGAGAATGAGCTGCTTCAAATTGGCCTTTTGGTATGGCGTTTAATCCTCCACGTACAATTTCTGCTACTACCGCAGCTGTATATAAAAATAAAGCTAATGAACCTTTTACTAAAATCGTACTTCCCGGAATCAGAAATGCACATCCCAGCATCCATAAAAGCAACGGCGTATTGCGAAAAAGTTCAATATAAAAACTAGCTAATTTTCCAAAAAATTTGTTTTCATAATTTCTGACTAATCCTAATAATGTTCCAAATAGGATGGACAGGATCACTACACATAAAGAGATTAGTAAACTAGTCTTTAATCCATCTAATAAAAATAATACATTAGCGGGTGTAAACACATTTTTCATGGATTCGATCATTCCATCACCTCCGGAATATCCACCACAACGGAATCATTTTTCTTTAATTTCTCTTCATATTTCCTTGAGAACGTAGCCAATGGGAAACAAAGTAAAAAGTATAGTAACCCTGCAAATACATAAGGTGGTCCGTAATTCAAAGAATAAGAAGCATAAGAATCAGCTGCATACATTAAGTCTGCCCCAGCAATAATCGCTAAAACGGAAGTGTTTTTTATTAGATTAACCGCTTGGTTCGTTAATGGAGGTAATATACTTTTCACCATCTGCGGCAATATAATGTAGCGCATCGTTTGTGTGTATCCAAATCCTTGAGAATACGCGGCTTCTTGTTGGCCTTTAGGAACAGATAAAATACCTGCACGTACTACTTCTCCGATATAAGCCCCATGATACAAACCGACACCTACTACTCCTATAGTAAATTCACTCAAGACCAAACCAGCCATAGCTAATCCGTTATACATAAAGAATATTTGGATGACAAGAGGGATATTTTGAAAAATTTCGACATATACTCGTGCAATCGCACGCAAGACACCATTATGAGCAGTTGATAGAATCCCAATAATCACCCCTATGATTAGAGACAATGCCAATGCTAATATAGCCACTTGGAGCGTTCGTAAAAATCCAGAACTAAAATTATCGAAGTTTTGAAAAAGGTCCTCCCATCTCCAAAGTGCGAATGGATTTGTACTTTTCATTATTCACTCAATCCCCACTCTGAAACTAATCCGTCAAGAGTTCCGTCTTCACCCCATGTAGTAATCAACTCATTTACATACTCTGCTAATTCCGTATTTGTCTTCTTAGTTGCAATACCATAATCTTGAGTGGCAAAACGATCGGATAAAATCTCAGTTGAATCGTCTAAATAACCAGCCAAAATAGATCTGTCTACACTAAATGCGTCTACACGGCCTGAATCCAAGGCTGCTTTGATTTCTGGATAAGTTGCGTATTCTGAAAAGTCTACTGTTATATCATATTGTTCAGCTTCTGCTGTAATGGCTTCAGCTGTGGTAGAACTTTGCGATACACCAATAGTTGCTCCATCCATGTCTTTTAATCCTTCATAATTTTTATCTTTTTTAACCAATAAACCTACTGCATCTTCATAATAAGCATCTGTGAAGTTATAAGTCTCTTTACGTTCTTCTGTTACTGTAAAAGTAGCAATAATCATATCTACTTCTCCATTGTCCAACAATGGACCACGTGTTTTAGCCGTAACAGGTGTCAATTCAATAGCATCTGGATCACCTAAAATCTCTTCAGCTAATTTTTTAGCAATATCGATTTCGAATCCTTCTATCTCCCCTGTATCTGTATTCTTCAAACCAAAATTCGGAACATCTTCTTTAACTCCTACTTTTAAAACGCCTGCTTCTTTAATGGCTTCAATCGTTACTTGATCTGATTTTTTTGCCGTTTCCGCCTCTGTTGTTGAACCATCATCTGACGAACAAGCCCCTAAAAATAATACACTAGATAAAATTACTGTTGCTAATAAGTTTCTCTTTTTCATTCCTTTTCCTCCTAAGTAATTATCATTTTTTTATCTTAAAATTTTGCTTAAAAATTCTTTCGTTCGTTCATGTGTAGGGTTCTCAAAGAAGTGTTCTGGCGGTCCTACTTCAAGAATGGTCCCATCATCCATAAAAATAACACGATCAGCTACTTGTTTAGCAAAACCCATTTCGTGCGTCACAACAACCATCGTAATATTCATGCTGGATAACTTGATCATTACGTCCAAGACTTCTTGGACCGTCTCAGGATCTAAAGCAGAAGTCGGTTCATCGAATAAAATAATTTTCTTCTCTGAACAAAGTGATCTAGCGATGGCTACTCTTTGTTGTTGTCCGCCTGATAATGATGAAGGGTATGCCGTTGCTTTTTCTCTTAATCCTACAATATCTAAATATCGATAAGCCATTTCTTCTGCTTCTTCTTTAGTCTTGTTCTGCAATTTCATTGGACCTATTGTTAGGTTTCCTAACACAGTCATATGTGGGTATAGGTTGAATTGTTGAAAAACCATTGCAGAGGAATTTCGTACCGTTTCTAGTTTATTTTTTGAAGTTAGCTGATTTCCATCTATATAAACTTCTCCTGTTGTAGGTTCTTCCAGAAAATTCATGCATCTGACTGTGGTACTTTTCCCAGAACCAGAAGGTCCTATAATAACGACTTTTTCTCCCTCCGCCACCTCTAGATTCACATCTTTTAGTACATGGTGGTCTCCAAAATATTTATTTACATTCTGTAATTTAATCAACTTTGCCTCATCCCCTTTTGCAAGAACTTTTCCAGTACTTAGATATTTTGTACTGTTTAAGCAAGTTATTTCTGCTTAAAGCCAAATTATAAATACACTTTTATTAGAAATCAATTAAAATATAGCGTTGTTATGTTAGGTTTTATAACACCAGTTTAGCAATAGTTTAATAAATATGTTTTGAAACCTTTTATTATAGCTGTTTAAAAATGACAAAACTATCATTTTTTTATCATTAAATTGCCAAAAAAGACATTATTTCCTAGGAAATAATGTCTTTTTTTAAATTATATTCTGTTTTTTATCTTTTATTGTAATAATTCTTTTGCTAATAAACGGTATACATTTAATCGTTTTTCTTGTGAATGAGGAATACTACAGATCATCGCTTCATCAAAACCATACCTCTCTTGATCTTCTAATAATTTTGCAGCGATTTCTTTGGGTGTGCCTACTAAATGTAATTCGCGTCCTTGTTTTATCGTTAATTGATCAATTTCGGTTAAAGGATAATGTTGTGCTTCTTCAGGTGTCAGCAATTGACCCATTTGTCCTTTTCTCATCAATAGACGTGCAATATCTTGTGGCTTAGCTTCATATTCTGCTTCTTCTCTAGTTTCAGCTGTCGTCACAAGATACGCTACATTGATGTTCGGTTTTTCCATAAAAGCAGAAGGTTGAAAATTGACTCTGTATTCATCTAAGATATCTTTTGTCATTCCACCCATAAAGAATTGAGCAAAAGAATAACCCACTCCCATTTGAGCGGCTTTTCGTGCGCTACTTCCACTAGAACCCAGTAACCAAGATTCAGGCAATTGAATGTGTGAAGGAGTAGCAATTGTTCGATTATATAATCGATCTTCAGGTACTTCATCATTGATTAATTTTAATGCCGTATCAAATTTTTCATACATATTGTCCAACATAGGCTGACGACCTTCTGATAAAGCATAGATTGAATTATTGTCGCCACCTGGAGCACGACCTACTCCAAAATCGATTCTTCCTGGTGAGAAAGCACTTAACGTTTTAAAAACTTCCGCTAATTTCAAGGGTGAATAATGCATCATCATAACGCCGCCTGTGCCGATTCGAATATTTTTTGTTTTTGCTGCTAAATGCGCTGCTGTAATCTCAGGCGCTGAACTTGCATAACCATTCGTGCCATGGTGTTCCGCCATCCACATACGTGTATACCCTAATTCATCTGCTAAAATAGCCAATTCTTCAGCTTTTAATAAAGCTTCTGCAGCTGTATTTCCGCTGGTTATCGGTGCTTGATCTAAGACACTTAATCTCACTATTTTTCCATCTCCTTATATATATAAACAGTTTTAGTATTAATTCTTGATACTACTAACTAGGTAACAAATAAATTTCCATTCGTTACTTTTTCATCATTATTTCCATTATAAAGAAACGACTATTAGTTTTCTATGTTTAAGTCTTAATGTAGTGATTACCTATTCGTTTAGCAAAACAAATAACTAATTTCACTATAAATCCTTTTTTCTTAACGAAATAGTTTTAAAATACTTTTTAATCTAAGTAAAAATAAATATTGGACTTACCTTCTTGTTTTGTGTGTTTGTAATCATTTGTATTCAAACCACCAATGACAAAATTTTGTTTTAAATAAAACTTACATGCTGCTAGATTATTATCTTGTCCAATCGTATAAATTCCAGCGTATCCTAAACTTCGAACTAATTTCAAACCGCTAGAAATTAATTCTTCCGCAATTCCTTTTCTACGAAATTCTTTATTCACTTTTAAATCGTATAGATACATATATTTACCTGGATCATTTTGAAAAATGGCTAAACCGATACAGTTTCCATTCTCATAAGCTCCTAGCACAAATCCATTTCTAGTAATCATTTCAAAACTATACTCTTCTTCTGGAAAAGTCATATAATAGGCTTCTGCAAACATCTCCGTTTCATAAGACCATTCCTCATTGTTTCGGTTAATGATCATACGACCAAAAACTTTGAAGGGTTCATTAGGTAACTGTAGATCTATTGCATATTCTTCAGTAATTTTACGATATTCAATACTCTTCATTAGGTGTATTCCTTTCAAAAGACATATTTTTGAGTTTTTTTACATATTAAGATGAAGTCATCTTTATTGAAAATCTTCAATAATTTCTGTCACAAAAATTTCTCCACCAATTAATACTTCAGTGAGATAATTTTCAGCAGGAGAACTCCAGTACTCTTTTGCTTGATCGATTTTTTCTAAAAAAGAACAATTTTCTAAAGACGGCAGGGAATCAGCGTTTCCTTTAAAAATCGGTCCAGAAGTTTTTAATTTGACAATTTGAAGAATCTCTCTGTTATAGGATTCAAACAACTCTTTCCATTCAAATATACCCTGCAGACTATCAGACCCATATAAACATTCGAACCTTGAAGGAAGCGTCGGAAAATATTCTAACCTAATCATTTCAGTAATGACTTCTCTAATGGCTCTTGAAGTATGAGATTGGGAGTTTTTTAAAAATGATAATTCAACATCATCAATCGATGAATCTAAACGATGGATTATCTGATCAACGGTCTCATTTGTTTTATTTTTAAAATTATTATCTAAAAAAAAGGAATACAGTCGATTTTTATGAGTTTTATCAAAAACAATTTTTTGACCAACATGCATCGGTTTTCTTGTTACTAAATGATAGTATTGCAAGTTCATAAACCTCCTTCTTTTAAGACCTGTTTTAGTATATATTTAAGTATTCAATAAAAATAATTTTTAGTGAAAGGCCTGTATATTTACTACAATGGAGCAAATAAATAATAACAATAAACAGCTATCAACAATATATTTGGAAACACACTTTAGTTTATCATTTTCAAATATTTTAATTGTTAATAGTATAACCTAAAGACCGACCAAAATAGTATATACTTTCATTTAATAATACAGTTATTAGGGCATGTTTCTTATCGTAACTGTTAAGATAGATCGTTACTATTTCGAAAATAGACCAATTTGACACTAAGAAGGAAAAATCATTTGACTAAATACGAGCCTTAGTTCATCTAAAACAGATGCCTTTCCATTTCGAGTTAGTGCAATGAGCTCTAATTTGACTAACTCAGAACCGCTTTCTATTTGAGTTGACGCAATACGGCTTAATTCGACTAACTCAAATCCTTTTTCCGTTTGAGTTGACGCAATAAGACTTAATTCGATTTACTCAAATCTATTTTCCGTTTGAGTAGCGGTAATAAAACTTTGTACGACTAACTTAGATTACATAATTTATGACTTAATAATATAGTTAATAATTAATTTTAAAAAGAACGCAGCCGTTTATATTTAGCAACCAGCGGTTTACATATGCTATTTTAAAAGGTTTGATTTTGAAATAACCCTATTTATTTTCTGTACAAATAAAAATAAGGCCACCCTATAGAAAACTTGAAGATTTCTATAGGGCGACCTTTTCATTCAACACTAAATTATTTTTTTAGTACTCGCATTGAGTTTATAACGGCAATAACCGTTACGCCAACATCTGCAAAAACAGCTTCCCACATGGTTGCAAAGCCAAATGCTCCTAGTATTAAGAAAAAACCTTTTACTGCAAGGGCTAAAATTATATTTTGCCATACAATTCTTCGAGTATCTTTTGCGACTTGCATGACTGTTCCAATTTTAGATGGTTTATCGTCCATTATAACGACATCAGCTGCTTCAATTGCTGCGTCTGAACCTAATCCTCCCATTGCGATCCCTATATCTGAACGGGCAAGTACAGGGGTATCATTGATTCCGTCACCAACAAAAGCTACTTTTTCTTTTGGACCTTTGCGTGCCATAATCTCTTCCATTTTATCTACTTTATCTTGTGGTAAAAGCTCTGCATAGAACTCGTCAATTCCTAATTCTTTAGCAACGGCTTCCCCTACTGATTTTGAGTCTCCCGTTAGCATAATAACGTGCTGTACGCCTTTTTCTTTCATTAATGCTATTCCTGCAGCAGCATCTTCCTTGATTGCGTCTGCAATCAAAATATGACCAGCATACTCTTTATCGACAGCTATATAAATAATGGTTCCAATTTTAGTTGATTCAGTGAATGAAATGTTGTATTTTTGCATTAATTTTGCATTTCCTGCCAATACTTCTTTCCCATCTACTATTGCTTGGATACCATGGCCTGAAATATCCTTATATTCCGTGATTCGGTTCTCATCAATTTGTTCTTCATATTTTTCTTTAATTGAATCAGCAATTGGATGTGAAGAATGAGTTTCAGCATATGCAGCTAATTCTAATAATTGGTGTTTATTCCATCCGTTTACAGGCTGAATATCCGTAATTTCAAATTTACCCTTTGTTAACGTTCCAGTCTTATCCATAATGACGTATTTAATATCATTCAATCCTTCTAAGAAGTTGCTTCCTTTCACTAAAATTCCTTTTTTTGAAGCTGCTCCAATCCCACCAAAGAAGCCCACAGGAATTGATACAACCAATGCACACGGACAAGAAATAACAAGGAAAATACTTGCTCGATAGATCCATTCATTAAATGTAGCCTCTGGAAAAACTAGTGGAGGAATAATCGCTAGCACTAAAGCCAGAATAACAACAACGGGTGTATAGTAACGCGCAAACTTCGTAATAAAGTTTTCAGTTGGAGCTTTTCGACCGCTTGCATTTTCTACTAAATCAAGGATTTTTGTAACTGTTGATTCAGAAAAAAGCTTCTCAACTTTCACTTCAATTAGACCATTTTTATTGATAAATCCACTCAATACACTGTCCTTTACTGCCACACTCCTAGGAACAGACTCACCCGTTAATGCAGAAGTATCCATTGATGACGTTCCAGTAATGATTTCCCCATCTAAAGGAACCTTTTCTCCTGGCCGTATGACAATCGTATCGCCAACTCTAATCGTGTCTGGCGATACGCTGCGCGTGCTGCCATCTGCTAGCTTTAGATTTGCATAGTCCGGTCTTATATCCATCAAATCAGCAATCGAGCGTCGTGATCTACTAACGGCGATATCTTGGAAAATTTCTCCTACTTGATAAAAGAGCATAACGGCTACCGCTTCTGGATATTCCTGAATATAAAAAGCACTTATCGTAGCGATAGTCATCAAAAAATTCTCATCAAACAGTTGTCCATTGAACATGTTTTTGATGGCTCTCCAGACCACATCGTATCCGGCTACAAGATAAGCTGCCACAAATAATCCTAAGGACACTATTTCATTCATAGGTACAAAATTCGCAGCCAGTAATAAAAGCAAAGAAAGGACCAACCGACTAATAGTAGTTTTCACATTGCCTTCTTCATGACTATGATCGTGTGAATGATGTGAGTCTTCTAGATGGCTTGTTCCTTTATTTTTATCTGATGCACGACCATCTTTTCCAATTGGAAGCTTAGTTGATTTAGAGAGCAACGTTACATCAGGTTCTAGTTTATTTATTTTTGATTTGATGACTGGCAGAATGTTCAACTCTTTTTGTTCGTCAACATCAAAACTAAGGGTCTTTGTCATATAATTAGCATTGCTGTTTGTGACGCCTTCAATTTTTGATACGCCATTTTCAATCTTATTAGCACAATTTGCACAATCTATACCCTCAAGTATCCATTCATGGCGTTTCTTTTCTTCAGACATAAAAATTCCTCCTGTACTTATTTCTAAATCGTAATAACTCTGTTTTACATATGATATTTTATTCATATGTTTCAAAAAAAGTATACCACGCATAAGAATAAAGTCAACAAGATTAGGCCGGTTTAAAACTACCTTTACACTACTTGCTTTTAGAAAAAAGCGTGCTATCCTTAACACATGAGACTTACTTCATGTATCCAAGGAGGTTAATCATGGCAAATAAAGAACCATCTATTTTAGATCCAGAAACACTTACATCCGTTAGTAAAATATTCAAAATTTTACAAAATGAAGCTAGACTTTCCATAATCTATTTATTAAAAGACCAAGAATTAAGTGTAGGAGAAATCACTAATTTAATAAATATGGAACAATCCGCTGTTTCTCATAAATTAAATGCACTAAAGAAAGCTCATTTAGTTAAAACTAGAAGAGACGGAAAAACCATTTTTTATAGTTTAGATGACGACCATGTTTTTAATCTATTAGAACAAGTTATCACACATAGTAAAGAATCCAACTAACTTTACAGCATTTTAGTTGGTTTATTACCCAAAGAGAAAGACCGCCCTAAACTATAAAGGCAGTCTTTCTCTTTAATCATTTAAATAACAATACAATAAAACAATCAGTCACAATAAACATTTGTACTATTCGATAATTCCATTAATTGTTCTTTAGTTGTTCTATTTAACGATAATTTAGGTAGATTATCTAAGTCAAAAAAATCTACGTCAGAAGTTTCGATGTTTTCTTTAAATATTCCGCCCGTAACTGTACAATAAAATACCAGTTTATAATACTGAAACATCTGAGGGATATCCTTTCGTAAGTTTGTATCAACTACAGCAATCAACTCACAATCTTCCACAATTAAGCCCGTTTCCTCCATTACTTCTTTTATAATATTTTCTTTGGGTGTTAATCCGACTTCTGCATAACCCCCAGGCAATGCCCACTCTTTTGTCGTCAAATCTTCTACAAGCAATATTTTATTCTCTTTCTTGATAAACGCTCTAACATCAATTTTAGGAGTAGGGTATCCTTCACTAGAATCTATAATATTTTCCAACTTTTCAATTGGTTCATTTCCCAAATGGCTTATTAAATTCAATGACAGCTTTTGTAATTCTTCATAACGTTCTTTATCAAATGGATCTTTCCCATAAAATATTCCTGCCTCAGCTATTGAAAGCAATCTCCTATATTGTTCTAAGTAATTTAAAGTCAAATAAATCTAGTCCTTTCTTTAATCTTCCTCATTCATGAAATGATAAGCAAAATGATAAAACAGCTCCCATAATTCATACCAAATACGAGGATTTCTTCCCGTTATCTCTTCTATCTTTTGAATTCTATAATTCAATGTATTTCTGTGAATATGAAGTTCCAATGAAGTATCGTTGATGCTCTTATTATTTCGTGCAAAACAAACTAATGTTTCTGCATATTCTGGCGCTGCTTCTTTTATTTTTTTCAAAAGATCCTGATTTGGCGGAATAGAAAATGAAAATAAATTAGCTAAATAATAAGTATCCGTT
Source organism: Carnobacterium sp. FSL W8-0810 (assembly GCF_038007125.1). Taxonomy (NCBI): domain Bacteria; kingdom Bacillati; phylum Bacillota; class Bacilli; order Lactobacillales; family Carnobacteriaceae; genus Carnobacterium; species Carnobacterium sp. FSL W8-0810. The sequence goes on from NZ_JBBOWO010000001.1 coordinate 490,352, forward strand.
CGTTCGATTCCTTTTTTCTTCCATTTAAAAAAGGAAAGCATCAAATGTGTTTGTTTGATATTTTGAAGAATAAGTCCAATATTTTTTTCATGTGTACTGATAATAATCAGCTCATCATTCCTTGTAGTTATTGGTTCCAGCGTTTCTAAAAAAATTATATATCCTTCATGCCATGCAAATACTTCTTTCTTATAGGCAACTGACCGTAAAACGTCTTTTCCTTCAGCAAAAACTCCATAATACAGCTTTCCTAGTTCTAATTTATAGTTTTCCCTTGCTTCTTTTTTTAATGATTCTGTATATACGCCATCCGAATCTATTAACTGCTTCAAAAAAGCTTTCTTCGCAACTCTATCTTCCTCTTTTTGCTTATAAATATTTAGTTCTTCAATAAGCAAAAGGGAAACAGTCTTGACAATTTTTGTAAACGGGCGAACTTCGTCAGGTTCACCTGTGATGCCCACCACTCCAATTATTTTATCTTCATAAATGATTGGCTCATTGGTTCCTTTTTTCTCTAGATGCGTATCATGGTAAACTTCAATGATCTTTTTTTCTTTGATCGCTCGTTCAGCTGCTCTATGCGAAGTTCCTATCCGATTACTGTCGCCACTTGCAATAATGATCCCTAAATCATTCATAATATTAATGTTATAAGGGATATCTCCCATCAGCTTGCTGACGATTAAACTAGCTTGTTTTTTAGTTAACAACTGCCCCTCTGCCACCTTTTCTATGCAAAAACCAGTTTAGAAATGACAACTTCTAAACTGGTTCTTGACCGACATATACGTTAAAGTATCTTACTTTAGACTTAAAATATCAAGTTTTCTGTTTATTTTATTCCTAAATCAGGACTATATACCATTGGCCAAATATAATATTCGAGCAATGTTTTCACAAGTTCGTTCTAGATTTGATTCTCCGTTTTTCAAAGCTTCCTCAATTGGTTCTGCTTTTGCCATAATACCAAAAATTGCCGTCATTCCTTCATCATAAAGCACTTCTACATCTTTTCCGACATACCCAGCACAAGCAAAGACTGGTTTTTGGTAGTGTTTTGCAACTTTTGCAACTCCATATGGTGCTTTGCCAAATTTAGTTTGGAAATCCATTCCTCCTTCACCTGTAAAAACAAAATCTGCACCAGCAATATGTGCTTCTAATTCATTGATTTCGATAACAATATCAATGCCAGGTTTTAATATTGCATTGGTAAAAGCAAGTAAACCAGCACCTAAACCACCTGCTGCTCCAGATCCAGGTAAGTGTTCAATTGTTTTTTGAACATCTCTTTGAATAATCTGTGCGTAGTGTTTCAAATTAGCATCTAACTGTTCTACCATTTCAGGAGTAGCTCCCTTTTGAGGACCAAAAACATTAGAAGCCCCATGTTCACCTGTCAAAGGATTCGTAACATCACTAGCAATTTCTATTTCAATATCTTTTATGCGGGGGTCTAGTTCAGAAGTATCAATTGAAGCTAAAAGATTTAAAGATCCTCCTCCTTGAGGAACGGGTTGTCCATTTTGATCTAGAAATTTCACACCTAACGCTTCAGCCATTCCAGCTCCGCCGTCGTTTGTTACACTGCCGCCAATTCCAATAATAATTTTTTCTACACCTTCATCAAGAGCTGCTTTGATTAATTCACCCGTACCATATGTAGACGTGATGAGTGGATTTCGTCGCTCTTTTGCTAACAGTTCGATCCCATTTGCTTTCGCCATTTCAATAACAGCCGTTTTGCAGTCACCTAAAATGCCATAATATGCTGTTACTTTTTCTTGGAAAATCGGTCCAGATACTTCAACTTCGATCCTTCTTCCTTGTGTTGCATCTACTAACGAATCCACTGTTCCTTCGCCACCATCAGCCATAGGAACAAGTTTGATCTCCGCATCTGTAAAAACTTTCTTGATTCCTCTAGCCATTGCTTCACAGGCTTCTTTTGCGCTCATGCTTTCTTTAAAAGAATCAGGTGCCACCACAAATGTTTTCTTCATTTTTTATTTTCCTCTTTTCTTTTGATTAATTAAGGATAAATCCATACAACACTGTTGCGACTACAGCCATTACCCCACCTATACACATTTCATATGGAATAACTTTCATTCTTTCTTTAATTGTCATATGCATACTATTTGCCGTAATATGGAAATAATTTCCTTGAGGAACACTATCAATAACGGTTGCTCCTGTATGAACCATTACAGATGCTGCTAAAGAAGAAGTTCCGGTATTTAAAATTGCCTCTCCGAATGAGCCAGTAGCAAGAATGACGGCCGTAGAAGTTGATCCTACTGCTAATCCCATCAAAATACCTGAGATTGGTGCTAAGAATGTACCTGAAATTCCTATCATTTCAATTACTTTTACTACTTGAACAGACAGATCAGATGCAGATATCAGTCCTGCAATCGCTCCAGCACCTATCAGAATTAGAACCGTATCTGTTACGCGTTTAATTCCTGAAGAAGCATATTCACTGATTTTATTCGCATGTCCCATTGCAATCGTTCCTACAATTGAAGCAAAAGGTAATATATACAATGCGTCTATTTTTAAATTTGCAATAGCATCTATTTTTAGGACTGTTCCGATTGGATTGATCAACAATAAGAAAATTGATAATCCTGGAGCGACTAATGCTTTTCTCAAAGGCATTAATTCTTTTGTTTCTTGCTTCAGAATATCTCTATCTCTTACCATTTCACCTTTATTTTTGATTGCATTTGCAATAATAACAGCAGTTACAAGTCCAAATACAGCGGGGATAAAACCAGCTAACATGACACTGCTTAAGTTTAAATCGAAACCATTTGCTGCAGCAATCGTATTTGGGTTTGGAGAAATAATATTTCCAGCTTTTCCCCCGCCCGATAAAGCCGTTAATAAGGCAATCTTACTGATACCTGTTTGTTTCCCTACAGACAATGCAATAGGGGCAACAATCAATACAGCTACTGGAATGAATACACCCACTGCAGTAATGATCATAGTTGAAAGAGCCAAAGATAAAATAGCTTTTTGATCCCCTAGTTTAGTAACGATCGCATTTGCAATCGACTCCGCTGCACCGGATTCCATCATTACTCCTGCCAACATACCTGCTGCAAGAACTCGAATAGCTGTTCCAATAATGCTTTGTGTCCCATTAATTAAAATATCTATCGTTGTAACCAATGAAGCTCCACCAATCAATGAACCAATAATTGCTCCAAAGAATAAAGAATATACAGGATTAAATTTTTTCAAAATAAGTATAATTGCAACGAGTAACCCAATAATCGCTGCAAACCAAGGAATCGTACTATCTACCATATCTAAAACATCTCCTAACATTTGTCTGTGTGCGCTTACATTATATTTTTCATTTCATCAAAAATCTATTGTCATACTAACAAAAGTAATTGTGCAAATGCACAAAACCAACCTCGTCAAGCCTTTGATTTACGATGTGTGAAAAACTCAGAATTTATCACCTCTTTATTACTAAATACGTCACCCTTTTCTAAAAAACTAGATTTTCATTTTCAGTCCAATAAAAAACGAAATTTTTCACTTAATTAAATCATCCATTGTTAAAATATAACCCATAAAGTATAGTCAACCGTCTTTACTTTCGGTATGATAGAGAAAAGCAAGGTTTCAAGGAGGAGTAAACATGGCATTAGGCGAGCGCCTAAAAGAAAGTAGGGTCAATAAAGGGTTTTCCCAAGGAGATGTGGCGGAATATTTAAATATTTCAAGACAATCGATTTCAAAATGGGAAAATAATAATAGTTATCCTGACTTAGACAATTTAGTAAAGTTAAGTACATATTATGAAGTTTCAATTGATGAATTGCTGAAAGAAAATCAAAACCTTAAGAAAAAAATTGAAATAAATGAACTTGAAATTGAAGAATCTAACAAAAAGATAGATTCTATTTGGAGGAATACTGAAAAAGATGAAGGACTCATACTTCTAATCCTTGCTTTTATGGGTTGCTTAATTGCTCCATTCGGTTTATTTGTAGCGCCAATTGTAATGAAACGAAATAAAAAAACAAATACACTGCATAAATTTGTTTACTTTGCGTGTGCTTGTAGTTTATTAGTTAATGCATTTGTTATTTATAGTATTACTGGGGACTATTTAGGCTGGGGAACTACAACTGTTGAGTATCTTGGCGAATAAACTCTATGTAAAAACTAGTAACATAAGCACTCTAAATAAAAAAGAGATCGAGACAAATTAAACTGTCTCGATCTTTTTTTAGCCATATCACAGTATCTATAAATACTTGCCAACAATTTGTTACTTTAACAAACATCCTTTTACACCGATGCAAATTACCATCTTTACCTTTTCACTTTAATAGTAAAAGTTAAAACCAACAACAATATATACTTTTCACAAACCAGGTCACAGAAAAACGGAACCGCAAGTGATTTGCTGAACAATATCAAGTATAATATAAAATTGAACGAATGTAAAAACAATCACTAGTTAAAAGGAGATACTCCAATGAAAAGAAGTTTACTTGCTACGGTAAAGATTTTCTATATAAGTGTCGTTTTAATATTTTTGATTTATTTACTAGCTATTTTTACAAGTCTTAGTTTTAACAAAACAATTCATTATTCTTCTGTTGGTTTGACTGTCCTTGCAATAATACTTTCTGGAGCTTTCGTTAGCGGTGATAGACAACGCTGTAATTATTATTCAAATCCGGTAAACACAACAAAATCTATTTTTTATAGTTGGAAAATATTAATTTTCGCCCTACCCTTTTATTTAGTTTTGCTCGTTGACTATCTTTCTTAATTGCTTCTGGTAGTAACCTCATAGCTTTGTTCATGATTCAGTTATCCATGCTGCGTTAATTTATAACGCTGCAATTTATTCATTCTCATTTTCAAGCTTTTCATTACTAGTAAAGGATTTTTTTGTCCCGTCACTATAAGTATAGTTAACTTCTATTTTTATTTCATCGCCCGTTCTAAAATGACTACTATCAATAATAAAACCTGTGTTCTCTTCGATCTTATCAGTATCCCTAAAGAAATCAACATTTTGCGCAAACGAATAGATTAGTTTACTTTCTTTATCATAAATACCAAAATTAATACTCTTTATGTTTTCATCCTGAAATTTCAAATAATAGTTGTCTTCAATATATATTTGGCCTTTAGTACTGATGATATTAAAATTTTTCACGGAAACTTCTCCATTAGATATGGGAATGGAAAATACTTCTAATTGTTCTTTTTTTTGAGTACAAGACGCTAGAAATAAAAGTACAGTTAACATAAAAACACCTTTTTTATGTCTGTTATTCAAAAATATACCTCCCTTTTTTATAAGAAGCAATTGTCTGCTCCTAATTTTTATTCTGAGCTGTAATGTACTAAAAATGAAGACCATTACATTTAATCATTAGTTGTTCCTGGCTATAACTATTATCAACTATTTTTACTAACTTTTATAGAACCTAGTCGTTTACACAATAGCAACTATTTGTTGCACGAGTACTTTTATTGATTTTATCCCCTAATGTAAACCAATGCGTGCTAAACGCAACCACTGGCTTATAGCCAAAGGTGCTTACTTTCAGGTACGATAAAGAAAAATAAGATACGAGGAGGAAAAGTTGTGGCATTAGGAGAACGTTTAAAAGAAAGCAGAATCAATAAAGGTTTTTCCCAAGGAAATGTGGCGGAATATTTAAGCATTTCCAGACAGTCAATTTCAAAATGGGAAAATGGCAATAGCTATCCTGATTTGGATAATCTAGTAAAACTGAGTGTTTACTATGAAGTATCCATAGACGAATTGCTGAAAGAAAACCAAGTGCTTAAAAAAAAAATCGAAACAAATGAACTTAAGATCCAAGAAAATTATCGAAAATTAGATTTTATTCGTGGAACAAGTGAAAACGATGAAGGTTTAATGTTATTGGTTCTTTCTATTCTCAGTTTCTTAATCGCACCTTTAGGTTTAATTGTCTCCCCTCTTCTCATCATTAGAAATAAAAAAACAAACACACTATATAAGGTAGTCTACATAGCGTGTATTTGTTGTATAGCATTTAATTTGTTCATTGGATACGGTATTTTAAGCGATATTTTCGGCTGGGGGACGGTTACTGTTGAGTACCTTGGCGAGTAATGACTAATACGTTATCGAAATACTGCTTCCTGCCAACTTAGCTCTTAAGTTTATAGAGGTCTCTGCAAGTAATATTGTTCGCTTTAAATAATAAGTGGCTTGTGTAGAACTATCTACTTTCAATAATAAACTTTTAAAGCTTCCAGTGAAGGCTGTTGCTGAAGCAGAGTGTGCTCGTGTAATTTTATTATTACTTACATCAATTTTGTAACTAGCTTTCCATTGTAATGCTTTTTCTTTTGTAATTTTATATGTACCACTCTTAACAGCACTTGCCATAATAAAAAATTGAGGCTCTTCTTCAATGGTAATGGTATAGGTCTCTCCTAGATCATTCTCAACTTCAAACTGCTGTAGTCCACCTTGATTTAAATCATAGAAAACACTACTCTCTGGTGATGGAAAAGATTCTTCAGCTTGTACCTTTGTTGCAGTAAAAAAACTAAAAAAAGCAAGACTACTTAAAAGAAAGATTAATTTTTTCAAATGAATTCCTCCAACTATTTTTTTAGTAACATATAAAATATATCAGATAAAATTGTATTAATAACTATTTATTAGTAAATACCAAAATAGTTATAGTATTATTTTACTAACAATGATAACGTTTTATTAATGAATTATTATTAGGAGCGTATAGGATGAAAAGAAAATATGTAGGTATAATTTCTTTTATAGTATTAGTATTCATTTTTTTAATAGGGTATTTTTCTGATTATGGAAATAAAGAGCTCATATTAGAAGGTTCTTATCAATCTGAAGGTGTTGGAAAGTCCGGCCATTTTCTTCAGATAACTTTTATGGAAGGTAAATTTTACGAATATGAAGATAATATACTAATTAATTCTGGAGAGTATAAAAAAAATATAGACAATGTTTATCTTTTAAAGAGCGAATTTAAGGATGATTATTTTGTTCTTCAAAATGATAATAACTTCTATTTTTATTCGGAAAATGTTTCTGAAAAAACAGTTTATCATATGCTTTTGATTGACCGAGTTCCTACATTTTACCCTATTGATTCAAGTTATCTTTAGTAAAGCTCATTAACATCGGTGGGGTTATTCCATCGTTTTTTGCAGTACACCATCTTCTAATTTACTATATTATCTACCCTTCTAAAACTTCTTTTAAAAGAGCTAGCTTTAATTAGTCGTATCTAACCACTTTTATGTGTTTACTAAAAGTTATAATTTGTTATACTTTTGTTTATGCAAAATATATATGGACACAGCAATTATCAGTTTATATTTTTTTGTTTTCAAGTTTGGTTTTTAGGAGGGTCTTTGTGAATTATTTTTTTGAATGGATTGAACGAAGAAGTAAAGAAAAGGGAAAAGAATCACGAGCTGCTTTCGGTACAGTAGCTGGGCAGATAGGCTTATTATCTAATTTCCTATTATTTGGAATGAAATTGTTAATTGGCTTATTTTCAGGAAGTGTTTCTATTATAGCGGATGCGATGAACAACTTGTCGGATTCAGCTTCTTCGGTTTTAACATTGATTGGCTTTCGGATAGCTGCTAAGCCAGCAGATAAAGAACATCCCTATGGTCATCAGCGTTCAGAATACATCACAGGCATGATCATTTCTTTAATCATTCTGTTTGTCGGTGGTCAATTTTTAAGAACATCGATTGAACGTATTTTGCAGCCAGAAAGTTTACAAACCTCTCCCTTGATGTTTATTATTTTAGTGTCATCAATAGGTATCAAAGTTGTTCAAGGTTACTTTTACCAGGAAACCGCGCGACATATCGGATCAAAAACATTGTTAGCTAGCGCAAAAGACAGCTTTAATGATGTTTACACAACAGTTGCTGTATTAGTCTCGGCTGCAGTTGAACACCTAACAGGCTGGCAGATTGATGGTTATACAGGACTGCTAATTGCTTTTTATATTATCTTTAGTGGTATTCAAATGCTCAGCGAATTTATTAATGATTTACTTGGAAAACGTCCAAGCGAGGAAGAACTCACAAAAATGATTGCTTATCTAGATAATCACCAATCCATCATTGGCTACCACGACTTGTTGATCCATAGTTATGGTCCTGAGAAAACATTTGCAACTATCCATATTGAGATTGATGACAGTTGGAGTCTTACTCAAGCCCATGTAGTGATCAATGCCATTGAAAAAGAATTCAAAGCAGAACTGGGAATTAACTTAGTCTGCCATTTGGATCCCATTGATATCCATAGTGAAGAACAAACAAATGTATACAGACTCGTCAAACAATTATTGAAATCCTACAACTTAAATCTGCAATTCCATGATTTTCGTATTGAAAAAAAAGGGACTCGCCCGATTATTCAATTCGACGTGGTCGTCCCAGAAGACATTAAACTAACAAATGAACAGCTTCTAGACAAAATCGAAAAAGATATTAACAAACATATAGGGTTATATGAGATTGACCTTATTTTCGATAGGAACTATTTATTGAAAAAGTAGATGATACAAATAAAGGAGAGAAATGAAAAATATGGTTAATTTCATTTTAAAAATTACATTATTAGCAATCCTATTTTGCACAAACACATTTTCAACTATTATAAATTTAATTTCAAAAGAGTTTGGAACAGATGAGAAATAACGAGATTCTAAATAAAACAACCTGACGATTAATAATATCATCAGGTTGTTTTATTTTTAGCAATGTATATGCTTTTTATATCTTGAAACATTGGATTAGCTATGCCATTTTTCGACCTATTAATTCCTGTCTAACAGTTGAGAAATGATCTCAGAACTGCCTGGCATAAATAGCACTAACGAAATGAAAATAAAGACAATACCAAGAATAAACAACATCACTACAATCTTAACCGAACGTGAAACATCATTCTTAGCCGCACCTGCTCCAATAAGAGCTATACCTGCAAAGAGTATGAGAAAATACCAAAAGCCCATTTTGATTCCTGCTTTCTTTAAATTATTTGCCATCATAGATTATGCTTATTTATTATTACGTTTAAACGTGAAATAAATTTGGATTAAAAAGACTACTCCTGAATAAAAGGATAAGGCGAGCAGCATATTATCTGTTGCTAGGTTAAATTGATCGTATAAAACTCCCGAAAAAAAGTTAGCTGAAACCATAAGCAATAGTAGGCCTAGCGAAAGGATCAAATCGATTACCCTTAGCATTAAAGAAGACTCTTTTCTAAAACCGATTACTTTTACTAGATTTAAGGTTATTAAAATACTTGCTATGACGAATACGCCTGAAAACATCCACCAGTATGAATCAAAAAAATGTGTCATCATTACATTATCCTCCTCTTTATCTTTTATATGTTTACAATTCCTATTGAACCAATATACTGAGTTCATTGCAACAGAAAACCTTAATATATAAGCAATCTTAAACAATATTTAAGATAATACAACGGTCGTTCTATAATAGTCGGCCAAGGCGAGAATCTTTTGTATCGATTGAAAATTTTATAGATTTTTTAAAACAAGATTGACAAATTGTCTTCACTTCATCTATACTAATGACAATCTCATAACAACTTACAATGAAAGAGCATAGTAACATTTGGTCCCTGTTCAATAGAAAGCCTGTGGTTGATGAAAATAGGCACAAACCAATTTGTGAAGTACACTCCGGAGTAACTTGATTAACCTCAAGCGTATTACTACGTTAACAGTAAATGAGTGGCAGCGTGTTTTGCGTTAAAAACAGACTGCAATTTGGGTGGTAACACGGAAAATTTCGTCCCGATAAAAAGATAGCTTCTTTTTATCGGGCTTTTTTTATGCAAAAAATACAGTTTATAAGGAGCGAGAAAAATGAATATTATTGATGAATTAGAATGGCGCGATGCCATTAATCAACAAACAGATGAAACAGGTTTAAAAAAATTGATTGACCAAAAAGAAGTAGGTCTATACTGTGGAGTTGATCCAACTGGAGATAGCATGCATATTGGCCATTTGATTCCTTTTATGATTTTAAAAAGATTTCAGTTAGCTGGCCACCGTCCCGTCATCGTTATTGGTGGAGCAACTGGTTCAATTGGTGACCCAAGTGGGAAATCTGAAGAACGTGTTTTACAGACTAGCGAACAAGTTCAAAATAATGTCGATAAATTAACACATCAAATGGAAAAACTATTTGATGCTGGTAAAAATGAAAAATCTATTCGTATGGTTAACAATTTGGATTGGACAAAAGAAATATCTTTATTAGATTTCTTGCGTAATATCGGAAAAAGTTTTAACGTAAATACTATGTTGTCTAAAGACATCGTTGCCAGTCGTTTGGAAACGGGTATTTCATTTACTGAATTTACTTATCAAATTTTGCAATCTATCGATTTCTTACACTTGTACCAACATGAAGATGTTCAATTACAAATTGGTGGCGCAGATCAATGGGGCAATATTACAGCTGGTTTAGAATACATCCGTAAACAAGAAGGTTCTGACGCTGAAGCTTATGGGCTGACCATCCCGTTGATGTTAAAAGCGGATGGAACTAAATTTGGGAAAACTGCTGGTGGTGCTATCTGGTTAGATGCAGAGAAAACCACTCCTTATGAATTTTACCAATTCTGGTTAAATCAAGACGACCGTGATGTGGTCAAATACTTGAAGTATTTTACTTTCTTAACAAAAGAAGAAATTGAGGCTTTAGCTGAAAAGATAGCAACAGAGCCGCACAAACGCGAAGCACAAAAAACATTAGCCAGCGAAATGACTCTATTCGTTCATGGCGAACAAGCTTTGAAAGATGCTGAAAAGATTACTGCAGCTCTATTTTCCGGGGACGTAAAAAGTTTGACCGCTAATCAAATCGAAGAAGGTTTTAAAAATATGCCTACTTTTGAAGCTTCAAAAGAAGAGCGAAACATTGTTGAATGGTTAGTTGATGTAGTCGGCATCGAACCTTCTAGACGCCAAGCTCGTGAAGACATCAAAAATGGTGCTTTATCCATGAATGGTGAAAAAATTACCGATGTTGAAACTATTGTGACACCTGAAAACTCATTTGACGAACGCTTTATCCTTATTCGTAAAGGCAAGAAAAAATATTTCTTAATCAAGTTAGTTTAGAAGAAAAGAGTTTTGTTTGCTGAAAGTGGCAAATAAAACTCTTTTTTCATCTTCTTCACTAGTTGCAGTAAGCGTTATTATTTTACTATCTTTATTTGTAATGCTAAAATTCACCTTATAAATACAAATAAAAGGAGCGATTTTATGCGTGCAGTAACATGGCAAGGAAATGAAAAAATGGAAGTCCGAAATGTTCCAGATCCAACGATTCAAGAACCTACTGATATGATTGTCCGCATTACAGCAACAGCGATTTGCGGATCTGATTTACATTTGTATCATAATGGAAAACCTGTAATGGAAGAAGATTATGTAGTGGGTCATGAACCAATGGGAATTGTTGAAGAAGTTGGTCCTGGTGTTAAAAAGGTCAAAAAAGGCGATCGAGTCGTTATTCCGTTTAACATTGGATGTGGCGAATGTCATTTTTGTACTCACGAAATGGAAAGCCAATGCGACAACTCTAACCCAAATCCTGCTTTTGATAATGGCGGCTTGTTTGGATTTGGTAAGATGCATGGGAATTATCCTGGAGGCCAAGCAGAGTTCTTACGCGTGCCGTTCGCTGATTTTACTTCTTTCGTAGTCCCAGAAAATGACTTGCCAGATGAAAAAGTTCTTTTCTTATCTGATATTGTCCCTACTGCTTACTGGAGTGTAGAAAGCAGCGGTGTTAAAGAAGGCGATACTGTTATTATTCTTGGTTCTGGTCCAGTAGGTCTTTTCGCTCAAAAATTCGCTAAGATGAAAGGTGCTAAACGTGTTATCGCGGTTGATAATGTGAAACACCGTTTAGACCATGCACACAAAACAAATAATGTCGAAACCGTTAATTTTAAAGATGTTACGGAAGTTGGGAAATTCCTTTATGATACGACTAATGGTGGAGCAGATGTAGTCATTGACTGCGTAGGTATGGATGGTGTAGCTCCTGCTAAAGAGAAAGCTAAAACTCTTCTCAGCGTCCAAAGCGGAACCATTAGCCCACTTGTTACAGCTTCTGAAAGTGTTAAAAAGTTCGGAACGGTTCAAGTTACGGGAGTCTACATGACACCATCTGCTAGTTTCCCTATCAATGATTTCTTTAATCGAAATGTTATTTTAAAAACAGGGCAAGCTCCTGTTATTCACCTAATGCCAAAATTGTATGATATGATCGAAAAAAATCTCTTCGATCCAACAGATATCATTACGCATACGATGCCGCTTGAGCAAGCAGCACAAGCTTATGATATTTTTGACAAAAAAGCAGATCAAAATATTAAAGTTATCTTAAAACCAGGTATGGTATAGAAATAAGAGGCTGGGGACAATTGTCCCCAGCCTCTTATTTTGTATTCTAGTCCTCTTTCTACCCCACGTATTCAAAGTGAAAAGAACTTTCATTTAGGATTATTGATTAAATGAGCAGCAAATACACTTCCGTTTGACTAATAAACCAGAGTTATAGATTTTTTAAAGCTTCATCAATCGGTGAATCTCCATTTAAAAGATCAAACTCTTTACTAAAAGTCGTTTCGTTATCTAAACTAGCAACAGCCACTTCGGCTACGTCTTCACGAGAAATAGCACCGCCTGGCAAGTTTTCAGCAACTTCAATTTTCCCTGTAGCTGGATCATTTTTCAATAGACCTGGACGTAAAATAGTATACGTCAATCCACTTTGTTTCAAACAACGATCTGCATAATATTTGGCAATGTTGTAAGGTTTCATTTCTTCATTATCCCAAGCTGCTCGATCATCTGAATTCATTGCACTAACAATAATAAACCGATTTACGCCAACTTCTTTTGCTGCATCCATTACTTTTACTGCTCCATCTAAGTCAATCGACATTGTTTTGTCATAACCTGTTTTTCCGCCTGAACCAGCAGAGAAAATGACAGCATCCATACCTTCAAGAGCATTTTGAATCGCTTCAATTGGTCCTTCTAAATCTGTTAAGCATGCTTCCACACCGTTCATATCTAGTGCATTGGCTTGTTCTGGTTTTCGAACCATCGCCCGTACTGAGTGTTTGTCGCTTTCGTGCAGTTTATCTACGATCATTTTACCGATTTGTCCATTTGCACCTACTACTAATACTTTCATCATTTCTTGCTCCTTTCGTTTCAGTTTACTTATTAAGTGTAACAAAGAAACTTACGGATACAAACTATTTGCATTTACTCAAAAGAACTAATAAAACACAACCATTTTTCAGAGACAAAAAAAGACCCTTTACAGGATCTTTTAAAATTTGCTTAGCGGTCACCATTAAAAATTGAATTTTTAACAATCACGTAATCCACTTTACGAATCGATTCTACATCGTTTCCACCCGCATATGAGATAGAAGATTGTAGGTCTTGTTTCATTTCCAATAATGTCTCAGCGATGTCACCTTTGTATTCTACAAGGATCTTTTTGCCTTCAACATTTTTGTGTTCGCCTTTTTGGTATTCAGAAGCACTACCAAAATATTCTTTGTACATTTTTCCGTCTTTTTCAATCGTTTTTCCTGGAGATTGATCATGTCCTGAGAATAACGATCCCATCATAACCATAGAAGCTCCAAAACGGATTGATTTAGCGATATCGCCATGATCTCGCACTCCGCCATCAGCAATCAATGGTTTTCTTGCAGCCTTAGCACACAAACGCAAAGCTGCTAATTGCCAGCCACCAGTACCAAATCCGGTTTTTAATTTTGTGATACATACTTTTCCTGGTCCAATACCCACTTTAGTTGCATCCGCTCCAGCGTTCTCTAACTCGCGAACAGCTTCCGGAGTACCAACATTTCCTGCAATCAAAAATGTTCCTGGTAAGAATTTTTTGATATGGTGAATCATGTTGATCACTAGATCAGAATGCCCATGAGCAATATCGATCGTAATATATTCTGGTACTAAGTTTTCTTTTGCTAGTGTTTCAATAAAGTCATATTCTGCATCTTTTACACCAACACTAATTGAAGAGTATAAGCCTTTTTCTGTCATACGTTGAATAAAAGGTATTCTATCTTCTTCATCAAAACGGTGCATAACATAGAAAAAATTATTTTCAGCTAACCAAACAGCTAATGTTTCATCAATAACCGTCTGCATATTGGCAGGTACAACCGGTAAATTAAATCTTCTACCGCCAAATTCAATTGTTGTATCACATTCAGTTCTACTTTTTACGATACTTTTATTAGGGATTAGTTGGACATCTTCATAGTCAAAAACTTTCATCTTTTCCTTAACCTCTTTCTGTTATGGCTCTAATTTTTAGGCTATTTTTGATTGTTTATATAAGGAGTCAAAAACACGAACATTATTTCTTTATGATTTATTCATATTTCGTCCCTAAGACAATTTACACTATATTAAGTCGTTTGTCAAAGTTATTAGATTCTTTTTTAATAAGTATTCAGGAAACAGAAGGATTTCTTTAATTGAATAAAACTAACTTAATTCAACAAAATAGGCTGACAAATTAACTTAAATTTGTCAGCCTATAACATTTATTTTTTAACTGTTTTAACTTCTCTATTTCTTCTTAACGTAAACTTATTCGGGACAGGATCATATCCTCCCTTAATGAAAGGATGGCACCTTAAAATACGAGCTGTTCCCATTATAGTTCCTTTGAGGGCCCCATGTTTTTCAATAGCCTCAATAGCATAATGCGAACAAGTTGGATAATACCGACAACTTGGCTGAAACAGAGGAGAAATGCCTTTTTGATAGCCTTTAATACTAGCAATAATTACTTTTTTCATGGTCTACCTCCTACCGACTTACAGTATAGCTATCGGTCTGGATTTTGTAAAGTAATCTTGTTCGTTTATTCGATTGCTTTACGAAATTCAATAAAATGAATCGCATTAGTTGTCAATAAAGAATAAAAAGACCATTCTTCATTTAAATACTCATCTTTGATATCCAGTGCTGGACTAAGAGATTGAACAATGTGATCCATCATTTCATGATCAATGCCATACTTGCTATTCAAGTTCCACCATTTAGAGTACAACCCTCCATTATTCCGATCGAACTTCAATGTACGAATCTGATAATTTCCTGGTTTGATTCCTCTAAGATGAATATGCAATTCTTTGCTTCTGTTTTTTACAAATAGTTCATCGATTGAATAACGTGGACTAAATTGTCGCTCATTAAAAATAATAAGTTGGTATCCATCTTCGTTTTCAGTCATAATATAATCCATTCCTCGAGCAATGACCTTTCCTCTTAACTTTTCTTTAAAGCGCATTGTATAAAAAGTAGGTCTTTTTTCATTAAAGAAATGAAACAAATCTAAACTGTCAATTAAATTATTAGAACAATCTTGTAAACGTTCATGAATTTCACTATTGATCCAGAAACCAATTCCTGCTACTTCACTCTCTAATTCTAAGATCTTTTTTAGAATCAACGCTCCCCTAAAAAAATTCCCATTGATATGGTGAGTATTCCCAGATAAGATATTCCAATTAATAAGGAACATTGGTCTGTCCATTTGGTTTTGTTCTATAAAAGATTTAATTTTACGCGTTTTATTGGTAATGTAACGATGACTCTTAGAAAATTCTTCCACATTGATATCATTAAAATTAATAACTTCATTTTGATCTGCTTCATACCCGATAAATTCAATTTTGTCTGCGTGTTTGATTTGCCATTGTTGGTTTTCTGGAAGCTCAACTTTTTGTTCATCAAATGGGAAAAACGTTCCGACTTTCATTTTTTCAGATTTATTTTTGATTACTTGCCGAACTCTTAAATAGACTCGCTCTAACTCTGATGCCTCTATCGAGCACTCTTCCTTGCTATAAAATAGTATTTGCCATTTTTCTACAAAATCACGTCCAAAGACTTGAAGAGCATGTTGAATGAATTGGTCGAGTTTCTTAATAGAATACTCTTCATTTTGACAAATTTGCTTGTACTCTAACTTCAAGAATATATAAATACCTTGTTCTTTTAAGAATTGTAAAACAATATCAGAATTAGCGTATATAGGCGAACTAATAGAGACATCTACTGCATCCGATTCAGTTAAGGATATGGTATCTTCAAAGAGTTTTTGAATACCTACAAAGTCTACGCGCATTTGTTGCTTAGCTAAAATCAATTGCCGTTTTACATTTTCATTTAACAGTTCCTTTAATTCACCAATAAATATGATGTGTTTTTCATGTTTTAGTTCTTGATTATCCTCACTGTTCAACACAATTCTGCGTTCTTCAAGGTGTTCCTCGTCTATAGTGTAGCTTTGATCAATTCCTTCATCTAAATAACTGGCTAGTCGGTCTAAAATAGCTGGAGAATCCAGAACCGTATGTGCTTCAACTTTATTTATTATCGCTTCATGCTGTTCCAACTGTTCATGTTGGTGTTCTTTTCGATATTGAGCTGGGGTTTGAGTATAAATTGATTTAAAAACAACTGTATAGTTTTTGGCGGTTGAAAAACCGTTTTTCATAGCTATTTGAAACAAGTTGTCTGACGTATACAACAAATCGTCCAAACTATGCTTTAACCGGACTTGATTTAAATAATTTAAAAACCCCATACCTGTCATTTGTTTGAAATAGCGTGATAAATAGGAAGAAGATAAGTTTTCATGTTCTGCTAATTCAGACAACGTTAGAGGTTCTGCGTATCGCTGTTCAATTAATTGAATGATTCGTGCAATTCGTTCATCACTGGTATCTACGCCTTTCCAATGGGGCGCTTCTTTTTTGAAAAAACGAGTCATCAGCAACATAATTTGATACAAATTGCTTCGGATTTCTAATGTATTGCCTTCTTCTTTTCTAGAATCTGCAATCATGATTTCAGCTACCCAACGTCTGAGTTGTGCTATCATACCTTCACGTCCAGGATCTAATTCTTTAGAAAAACAAACAAAATTATAATGAAAGTATTCTTTATAATGAGTCACAAAAAATTGACTGGAAATACTAAACGTGATGATGCAATTATCTTCACTTCCCATAACCGAATAATTGTTTGTACGATTCACAACTAAAATATCGCTCTCTTCCATTTCAAAATTGCGTCCTCCAAATGAAATAGTCGCAGATCCTCTGATAACAAATAAAATTCTTGTACCATAGTACCGTTGAGGAGCGGAGTAACGAACATTCTCCATTTTGATGTCATAGTCTGCTGTACTTTCCCTTTTCATCTTCTCTACTTCTCCTTTTTCGTACTATCCCTATTTAAGTTCTAAACGAATGCCAAATTCCATATTCTTTAATAGTTTATATTTTATTCATTTCACGAGACGGTAGGAAATAGTTTTGCTTTAGCAACTTCCCTTCTACTTTCTTTACTAGTGTATATGGGTATCCTACTTTTATCAATTGTAATTAATAGACAATTTAACTCATTCTTTTACTAAACGAACTTTTATAGTATACTACAATTAATATCTGATTAGAATCAGAGGAGGTGAAAAGATGTTAATTACTGGTTGGAACGTGATAACAAACAAAGAAACAGCTTTTTTATATGTTATCCGTGCCGAATTTTCCGCTGTTTAGTTGAAATTGGTGAAGTGTGCCCTTTTTTAACTAAATTTAGAATGGAAAAACCAGAAAAGCATCTTTTCACAACACGTTGAGCTTCTTAAGGAGGCTTTTTATACGCAGTTGTTTTGAAAGAGAGGTCTTTTCCTCTCTTTTTTGCTGTTTCCGGTAGACGGAGGAACTAAAATGAGTATTTTTAATATGAAAAACGTAACGCAAACTTATGGTGCTGATACTATCTTTAGTGATTTAAGCTTAGATATCAACACTCCTAAAAAAATTGGCTTGATTGGACAAAATGGCGAAGGAAAAACGACTCTGCTTAAGCTTATAGCTGGTATTGAACAGCCAAGCACTGGTGCAATTTCTTGGCAAAAAAACTTAACAATCGGATTACTTGCTCAACTTCCTAAACAAGATGATCACCTGTTAGTTTATAAAATTTTAGAAAAAAGTTTTTCAGACGTTTTTCTTTTGGAAAATAAAATGGAACAAATCAGTTTACAAATGTCAGATCCTACTGCAAATTTAGAAAAACTTTTAAATCAATATGGCCAATTGCAACAGGATTTTGAAGAATTAGGCGGATACGAAGTAGATGCTTCTATTCGTCGGGTAGCAAGCGGCTTGCAGCTCGATTCTCTTCTTGAAAAAGAATGGGTCAATTTGAGCGGTGGAGAACGGACAAAAGTCGGATTAGCAAAAATTTTATTGGAACAACCCAACTTACTTTTGCTTGATGAACCAACGAACCATCTAGATATTCTAGCTATCGAATGGTTAACTCATTTTGTGAACACCTATGATGGGACTGTTATCATCGTTTCGCATGACCGCTATTTTTTAGATGAGGTTGCACAAGAAATCATTGAGATTGAACAAGGAGAGCTGCATTACTATCCTGGCAATTACTCTAACTATGTTAAAGAACGAGAAAACCGGATACTAAATGAGTTTCAAAGCTATCAAGATCAACAGAAAAAAATTAACAAAATGAAAGAAGCGATTAAACGCTTAAAAGAGTGGGCCAATCGTTCTAATCCTCCAAGTGATGCATTGCACCGTCGTGCAAAAAATATGGAAAAAGCTTTAGCTAGAATTGAATTAGTAAAAAAACCACTGCTTGAGCAAAATAAAATAGCTGTTCAACTAACTACCAAACAGCGATCTAGTAAAGATATTTTCAAACTGACCGGAGTTAGTAAACACTATGAAGAGAAAGTATTATTTGAAAATCTTGCTCTGCATGTTCATTATCAAGATCGAATTGCCATTGTTGGCGCAAACGGAACTGGGAAAAGCACTTTATTAAACCTACTGTTAGGAAAAATCGAACCTGATACGGGAATAGTTGAAGCAGGTTCTTCCATTTCAATTGGCTATCTTTCCCAACATGCTTTTGAAATGGATACAAACGTTAAAGTGATAGAAGAGTTTCGCGATAAAATTCACGTTTCAGAAGGTGAAGCTCGTCATATTTTAGCTAAATTTTTATTTTATGGTCAAGATGTCTTTAAAAAAATAAATCAGCTGTCTGGTGGAGAAAAAATGCGTCTTCGATGGGCGCAGCTCGTTCACTTAAATCACAATGTTCTTATTTTGGATGAGTCTACGAATCACTTAGATATTGATTCAAAAGAAATGATTGAAGAAGCATTAAGCCTATTCAAAGGAACCATTATTACGGTTTCACATGACCGCTACTTTTTAGATAAGTTTTTTGATAAAACCTATCTTTTACAAAATGGGCAACTTATAGAATATTTCGGGAATTATTCTTATGCCCGCTCAAAAGCTGACCAATTTTTTAGATACCCCCATAGTTAAAGTTCTGGAAAATAGACTACAAGAATACACGCTCACTTACGGATTACTATTCCATAAGTGAGCGTGTATTTTTAATCCATAAACTATCATTAAAATTTGCAGAATATGCGAACATGGCTCCTATATCAAAAACTACTAATACACTTTTGTAATGGCTATACTAGTTCAAAGCTTATTTTACTCACTCCAGTTTCGTGGACTCCATAAGGTTCCATCCAATTCGCCTTCCATCTGACGAATCCTTTCAACTTGCTCGTTAATTAAATCTCTGACAGCTTTTAATAGCGCTTTTTGCTTATAATCCCGACTCGTTTGAATGACTCGTTCAAGTTCTTGAAGCAACCACTCTTTTTGTTCCAATTCATTCGCCTACCTTCGTTCTTTTAATTAGCCTAATTCATTTGATCTAAGACTATTTTCAATTCGTCGATTGTGTCTCGACTTTCTTCAATAAACTCTATCGTTTGCTCTAAAATAAATTGGTCTCCTTCATTTAACTTGCTTAAATCTGTCGATTTTAGTTCTTGTAGGAACCACTTTTCTCGTGCTTCTAGACTGTCGTCTTTTTCTTGAGTCAAATATTGTTGATAGCGAATCAATAGAGTCATCTTTTGGTCTTCCGTCAAATAACTGAATTGAAAAATCGGCAATGTTTTAAGGAATGTCATTTTTGTCTTAAGAGCTAGGGCTTGATAAGGTTTGGTTAATTCATCAATACTGAAGCCTTCACGCCCTCCAGGTTGATATTCTTCTTTTTTTACACCAATCGTTACTATTAAGCCAAATTCTTTTCCTGTTAAAGCTTTCCCATTGTTCCCATAAGCAAATCCATCTGTTAGTACATCATCTTGCCACTTTTTTAATAGTGCTGGAGAACTATACCAATAGAAGGGAAACTGAAAGATAATACGATCGTGTTCCTTTAGCAGTGCCTGTTCTTTTTCTACATCTATCTTGAAATCCGGGTAAAGAGATTCCAAATGATGAACCGTTATGTCCTTATTATCAGGAATTGAACTCAATAAATATTGTTGGCTTCCTGATTCCATTATGTCGGGATGAGATATAATCACTAAAGTTTTCACTATTTACCTCCATCTTTTATATTGATGTGTCTTTGATCAAATTAGTCTTTAAAGTATTCTAGCATGTCTTCTTTCACCACAGATAGTAAAGGCAGCTTCTGAACGGGAACCAGTTCTATGTCTAAAGTGGTCAATAAATTTTCTAAGCAACTAGCAATTTTAACATAACGATTAGCATTTACGACAATCTTGGGTGGTTTACCATTCTGTGCCAAGATCAATTGAATGATGATACGCTGAATTTTTTCAGCTTCTATTGGGTTAACAAATTCACTGCAGATCACTTCACTATTTTTTGTATCTGCTACAATTAACAAACTGGGAAATATAGGACGTCCACCGTTTGGAGGAACAACCGGTACTCCAATAAAATCAATGTCTAATTCCCATATCGTATGTTTCATTTTTTGATTGTTTACTCGTTTCATTTCAAAGTCAGTTAATTTGATTGAGGCATATTCCACTTCATTATCTAATACTCCTTCTAAAATAGCTTCAGGTACAACATAAAAGCCATCTTCGTAAGAACCGTCTCTCTTATAAGTGCGCATTAAAATTTCATAGGTTTCTTGTTCTTTTTCATAAAATTGTAAAGATGCTCGAAAATCAGTTGCTGTTTCAATTAACTTTTCAAATACAGCTATCAGGAAAGACACATCTTTTTCATTTATCGCAAATGGATAATAGCCTGGTTTATAATCAGTAAATACCGGCCAAGCTTTTTTGCCTCTAAATGTTACACCGCTAGCTTTTATCTTTTCATACTCTTCTTTTGGAATTTCTTTGCGGTCCTCAAAATTTAAAGAAATACATTTGTGCGTTTGAAGCATTTCTATTGCTGAATTAAACTCACTAAACTCAGCCTGTTTACGCATTTCAAAATAATAAGACAGTTCTTCTAAATTTCGATAAATCAAAAAGCCAAAATTTTGTTCCGCTTTTCCTAGTATTGAAATAAAAACAGGGTCTTTATGGTCTGGCAATTGAATGCCTATAATATCATTGTCCCAATAATCTTCCCAAAAGTTTGCTTGATAAAGTTTCTTTACAAGTGAATACAACTGTACTTGATTATTCATTCTATGTTCTCCTTCATCTTTAATTTCTTTTTTCACTTTTTAGTACGATAGAGGATACAATTTATTCACATTTGTCTTATATACTAACAGTATACCAAAACAATATACAACCAACCTTTTATTTTTTCACTTTTACTCCTCCAAAGTAAATTTTGAATATCCTTTCCTCTTCCATTTTTGAATGGAAGAGTTTTTTTGTACCCTCTATTCAATTGTTATATTTGTCCTCTATCTTAAAAACGGTTACAATAGTAGTGAAACCATTTTTAAATTACTTTAGGGGGTCTGGAAAATAATGAAAAAAATTATCAATGATCCATCAAATATATTAGATGAAATGTTAAATGGCTTAGTCTTTGCTTATGAAGATTTAGTTGAACGCTTGCCAGAAACATCTGTCATCCATCGTAAAGGCGAAAAAACTGGAAAAGTTGGATTAGTAAGTGGTGGTGGAAGTGGACATGAACCATCTCATGCAGGGTTCGTTGGAAAAGGAATGCTATCAGCCGCCGTTTGTGGTGAAGTATTTACATCCCCTACTCCTGATCAAATTTTAGAAGGTATCAAAGCTAGCGATGAAGGTAAAGGTGTCTTTTTAATCATTAAAAATTATTCTGGAGACGTTATGAACTTTGATATGGCTAAAGAATTAGCGGAAATGGAAGATATTGAAGTTGATTATATTGTAGTAGATGACGATATAGCCGTTGAAGACAGTACGTATACTGCTGGAAAACGTGGTATTGCTGGTACTGTTTTGGTTCATAAAATTTTAGGTGCTGCTGCCGAAAAAGGCTTGTCACTAAAAGAAATTAAAGAATTAGCAGATAAACTTATCCCAGAGGTCAAATCATTGGGTGTAGCTTTAAACCCTGCTACTGTACCAGAAGTTGGTAAACCAGGATTTGAATTAATGGATGACGAAATTGAATTTGGCGTAGGTATCCATGGTGAACCTGGTTACCGTAGAGAAAAACTTCAACCTTCTGCTGCCTTAGCTAAAGAACTTGTAAACCAGTTGAAAAAAGAATTCCAATGGCAAAAAGGAGATTCATTTGCAGTTCTAGTGAATGGTATGGGTGGTACTCCATTGATGGAACAATTTATTTTTATGAATGATGTAAAACAATTATTAGCAAACGAAGGAATAACTTTATCGTTCAGAAAAGTCGGCGATTATATGACTTCCATCGATATGGAAGGTCTATCTTTAACTTTAGTTAAGCTAGAAGACTCTAGCTGGTTAGAGTACTTAAACGCCCCTGTAACAACTATTGCTTGGTAAAGAAAGGATGACAAAAATTTATGTTAACTACAGAAACGACAAAAAAATGGCTAGAACTTTTTATTGAACAAATTTTAGAAAATAAAGCTTATCTTAGTGATTTAGATACAGCTATTGGTGATGGAGATCACGGGAACAACCTTGCCCGTGGAGCTAATGCATTAACGGAAGCTTTAGAAGCCAAAAATCCAGAAACATTAACAGACTTATTAAAAACAACTGGGATGACTTTAGTCAGTAAAGTAGGAGGTGCTTCTGGCCCTCTACTTGGTTCTGCATTTATCAGCATGGCTAAAGCTAGTCAAGACAGTGATGATTTAGGAACAGTTTTAGAAGCCGGATTAGAAGGTATTCAAAAACGTGGTAAGGCTGTAGCTGGCGAGAAAACAATGGTCGATGAATGGATTCCAGTTATCGAAGCTGTAAAAGCTAAGAATCTAACTGCCGCTTTGATTGAAGAATCCGTTGAAAAAACAAAGGACATGAAAGCAACTAAAGGACGTGCCTCTTATTTAGGCGAACGTTCTATAGGGCATGCCGATCCAGGCGCTATGTCTAGCAGCTATCTATTTAAAACGATGATGGAAGCAGGTGTGTATGATGAGTAAAGAATATGGTGTATTGCTGGTTTCTCACGTATCAGAAATTGCAGACGGTTTAGCTAAATTGATTAGTGAAGTGGCTAAAGATGTTACAGTCAAAAGCTCTGGCGGAACTCCTGAAGGTGGAATTGGAACTAGTTTTGACAGAATTGAAGAAGCTTTATCTTCATTTGAAGAAGAAACAGTTCTAGCTTTCTATGATTTAGGTAGTGCTAAAATGAATTTAGAATTAGCTATTGAAACTTCTGATAAGACAGTCCATTTATACGATACTGCTTTGATTGAGAGTGCTTATACAGCAGCTGCTCTATTGCAAGCAGAAGCTCCATTTGATGCTATTGAAGAACAATTAGCATCATTAAAAATTAAATAGATTTTAATACAAATAACTCGCTTTTTTTATTAAAAGCGGGTTATTTTTGTTGAAAAGACAACACAATTAACGCTTTCATGTAATTTTCATGAAAATCTAACTTACGCAATAGCTATAGTTTCTGATACACTCCTAAGAGATACATTGAAAAGGAGTTTTTTACTATCAAAGAAATTAAAGAAAACAGATTGCCCCACAATGCTAAAGAAGGAATGTTATACGGTCTTATTATTTGTACGATAACTGTTATTATTATGAGCACAGTAAACATTGGACTAGAATTTGGTAAGCTTGATACAGAAGTATTCCTGATTATTCTCAAGTCTTTTCCTATTATCTTGATCATTGCCATGTTGCTAGAAGTACTCGTTATTGGGCGTATTGCAGAAAAATTAGTGCACACTTTTTCCGATGATACCGATGGATTTAATGCAAAAATATTATTCACCATCTTTTTTACTGTTATTGGGATGTCATTGATTATGACAGTAATTGGCGGTATGCTTGGTAAGGGTATTAGCCTAGATTCATTTGGATCATTATCACATTGGCCTAGAAATTTTTCAATTGCTTTGTTCTGTGAGCTTTTGATTGCTCAACCGCCTGCACGATTTGTTATGAAAAAATTACATTTACGCCAAGAGGATAAATTAGATTACGATTTTGATTAAAATCTGGTAATCTAATCACTTTATTTAATGGTTTATTGAACAAAAAACAGAGGATTCCGTTTAAAATGGAGTCCTCTGTTTTTTATTTAGCTAGATCTGAAAGTTTTGCTTCAGCAAAATTTAGTGCCTTAATCATTTTTCTTTGAAGGTCTATATTTAAATGCTTTGGTCGCTTCAACAGCTGATTGCCAGCCTGCATATAAATCTTCTCGAACAGATTCTTCCATGTCGGGCTCATATGTTGCTTCTTTTTCCCAAGTCCTTTTAACGTTAGTTTCATCTTTCCAAAATCCAGTTGCTAATCCTGCCAAGTAAGCAGCTCCTAGGTTTGCTG
Source organism: Carnobacterium sp. FSL W8-0810 (assembly GCF_038007125.1). NCBI lineage: Bacteria > Bacillati > Bacillota > Bacilli > Lactobacillales > Carnobacteriaceae > Carnobacterium > Carnobacterium sp. FSL W8-0810. Next base: position 515,339 of record NZ_JBBOWO010000001.1, read on the forward strand.
TTTCAGTTTCGTTTTGGCGTTCGATCCGTTTGTTCAAAATATCAGCTTGAAATTGCATCAAAAAGTCATTTTGAGCTGCTCCACCGTCTACACGTAAAACTTCTATTGGAATACCTGATTCATCATTCATCGTGTCTACAACAGTTTTTATTTGGTAAGCCAGTGATTCTAAAGTTGCACGCACAAAATGTTCTTTAGTCGTTCCTCGCGTTAACCCTACAACAGATCCTCTCGCGTCTTGATCCCAATAAGGCGCAGCTAAACCAGTAAAAGCAGGGACAACATATACATTGTCTGTTGAATTTACTTTTTTAGCGTACTCTTCAGATTCAGGAGTTGTTCTAAACATTCTTAGACCATCTCTTAACCATTGAAGTGCTGATCCGGCTACAAAAATACTACCTTCAAGTGTATAAGTAACTTCTCCATTAATACCATAAGCAATAGAGGTTAGTAACCCTTTATCTGATTTAATGGGTTCTGTACCCGTATTCATAATAATAAATGCGCCCGTACCATATGTTGCTTTGACCATACCTTTTTCATGCCCTTCATGCCCTAGTAAAGCAGCTTGTTGGTCAATAGCCATACCCGCGATTGGGACTTCTCCACCATAAAAATGTTCTGGTACTGTATTTCCATAAACTTCAGAAGATGATTTCACTTCTGGTAACATTTCTTTTGGAATATCCAATAAAGCCAAAATATCTTCATCCCATTTAAGATCATAAATATTAAATAACATGGTACGACTTGCATTTGAATAGTCTGTTACGTGAGCTTTTCCACCTGTTAATTTCCACACTATCCAAGTATCAATCGTTCCACATACTAATTCACCTTTACTAGCCCGTTCTCTTGCTCCATCTACATGATCTAAGATCCATTTAATTTTAGTTGCTGAGAAATAAGAATCCACAACTAAGCCGGTTTTATTATGGATAGATTCTTCATGACCATCTTCTCTTAATTGTTGTGCGAGTGCATTTGTTTGTTTTGACTGCCAGCCAATTGCTTGATAGATAGGCCTGCTTGTCTCTTTATCCCAAACTACAACTGTTTCGCGTTGATTCGTAATCCCAATACTGTCAATATCTACTGGTTTCACTCCAGATTCAATCAAAACACCTGCGATGACAGATAAAACGGATAACCAAATCTCATTGGCGTCTTGCTCTACCCAACCTGGTTTAGGAAAGTTTTGAGTGATTTCTTTTTGTGAACTCCATTTTTGGTTCCCTTTTTTATCAAATAAAATAGCTTTTGTCAGATCCGTTCCTTGGCTAATCGACATGATATATTTTTTACTCATATGCTGCCTCCTAAATAATAATAACAGCGCTTTTAGACTGCCTTAATTTTTTTTATTTGTCCTTAATGGATGGAATGAAAAAGAACACCCCAAATAAAGGATGCACTTTTTCATTCTATTCCTAAGATAAGTATTAATCAAAAAATACGTATCTTATTTATTTTCTCTGATAGGTTTGTGTTTGAAAATACGTGTAGCTTCAACAGCTGATTGCCAACCTGCGTATAAGTCTTCGCGCTCTTCTTCTCCCATATTCGGAGTGAATGAGGCATCTTTTTCCCAGTATTTTTTGATCTCATCTTGGTCCTTCCAAAATCCTGTTGCTAATCCAGCAAGGTAAGCTGCACCTAATGCTGTTGTTTCGCTAATTTTAGAACGTTCAATTTGAGTATCTAAGATATCTGCTTGAAATTGCATCAAGAAGTCATTTTGAGATGCTCCTCCATCAACACGTAATGTTTTAATTGGAATACCAGATTCTTTATTCATTGTATCTACAACGTCTTTCGTTTGGTAAGCCAATGATTCAAGTGTTGCTCTTATAAAGTGTTCTTTAGTTGTTCCACGTGTTAACCCAAAGACAGCTCCGCGAGCATCTTGATCCCAATATGGTGCACCTAAACCCGTAAATGCAGGTACTACATAAACATTTTCTGTTGAATCTACTTTTTTAGCATATTCTTCAGATTCAGGAGCTGTTCTAAACATTCTCATTCCATCTCTTAACCATTGAAGTGCTGATCCAGCTACAAAAATACTTCCTTCTAATGCGTAAGTGATCTCGCCATTCAAGCCATAAGCAATCGATGTAAGCAAACCGTTTTCTGACTTAATAGGTTCTTTACCTGTGTTCATAATGATAAAAGCGCCAGTGCCGTAAGTGTTTTTAACCATTCCTTTTTCATATCCTACTTGTCCGAATAAAGCAGCTTGTTGATCACCTGCCATGCCGGCAATTGGAATTTGCCCACCATAGAAATGCTCAGGAATCGTTTTACCATATACTTCAGAAGATGATTTGACTTCTGGCAGCATTTCTTTTGGAATATCTAGCAACGCTAAAATGTCTTCGTCCCATTTAAGATCGTAAATATTAAACAACATTGTACGACTTGCATTTGAATAATCGGTTACATGTGCTTTTCCACCTGTTAATCTCCAAACTAACCAAGTATCAATCGTTCCAAATAATAATTCACCTTTTTTAGCACGTTCTCTTGATCCTTCAACATGGTCTAAAATCCATTTGACCTTAGTTGCTGAGAAATAAGAGTCAATAACTAAACCAGTTTTATCTTTAATTAATTTAGTGTGCCCATCTTCTTTAAGTTGATTAGCAATGCCGTTTGTTTGTTTTGATTGCCATACGATTGCACGGTAAATTGGTCTACCTGTTTCTTTGTCCCAAACAACAGTTGTTTCACGTTGGTTAGTGATCCCGATACTATCAATATCAGATGGTTTTAAACCTGATTCAATTAAAACACCTGCAATGACAGATAAAACTGAAATCCAAATTTCATTAGCATCATGTTCTACCCAGCCTGGCTTAGGAAAATGTTGCGTAAACTCTTTTTGAGAACTCCATTTAGGGTTTCCTGCTTTATCAAATATGATTGCTCTAGAACTAGTAGTACCTTGGTCAATTGACATAATATATTCTTTAGTCATTTTATTCCCTCCAATAGTATAATACTCTTTCATGCGTTTGTATTCTAAATGTAACGCTAAAAAAAACCGTTGTAAAGCGTTTTCCAATGTCGTTTTCTAAAAAATGTAAGCGATTTTTAATTTTCAGTCGTAGTTTTTTCACAATCTGACTTCAGAATTATCTTTCTAAAAATAACCTGTATATCTTTTATATTCTTATCCAAACTAGTTTATTTTTAGAATCTGATAGTTTTGATGCTAAAAACCGACTTTTTTTAACCATTTATTATGCAACTGATGAAATAATAAGCCTTTATAACTATGTGAAAACTTGTTCTAATTTTATCATTTAGTTTAAAAATGGCGAGTTTTTTATTCTCATTTTCTTTTAATAAAGACTAACAACTAACAGATTACTTCACCTGTTAATTGTTAGTCTTTACGCTCAATTATTCTGCTTCTATCCAAGCCCATTTGTAACTATCTGGTCCAAAAACACGTTTATAATAATCTTTAACGTTTGGATTCAATAAATAAGAATCTGCTGATTGGTATAGTGGTGCAAGTGCGGCATCTTCCCCTAAAGCCACTGTTTCAATTTCTACTAATGTTTCCCATCGTGCTTCATCATCGTAAGTTGCTTTTGCTTTGTCTACTAAAGCATCAACATCCGGATTTGAATAATTCATACGATTGATATCTGTGTCAAAGCGTTCCACATAATTGATGGGATCTGCAAAATCTGCTATCCATGAATTAATGGCCATATCATAGTTTCCAGCACGTACTGTATCTAATTTCATACTAAATGGCATGCTTCTTAATTTAACTGTCAGGCCCGGTAAATTCTTTTGTAACTGGTCTTGTAAATACTCAGCTAATCGTTTTGAATCCTCTGTATCTGATGTAATCAGTTCTAATTCAAGGCTGTCCGTTCCCAACTCTGATAATCCAGTTTCCCAAGCATCTTGAGCTTTTTCAACATCATATGTCAACAAATTCCCAGCATCTTCACGATAATCTGCACCAGTTACAGGATTACTTGCTAAACCGGCTGGAACAAATCCATCAATCGATTCTGAACCATCTTGTAAAACGCTATTTACATAGCCATCTTTATCGACTGCTGACGCAATAGCTAAGCGAATATTAGCATTGCTCAACTCTGTTTTTTCGTTATTATTCAAGTTATTCATTTCAATATAGAAAGTTGTCGCATTTAATGAAGAATGAAAATTAGCGTCTTCACTATATTGAGCGACAAAACTTCCTGATAGAAAAGCAATATCTGTATCACCATTTTCAAATAAATTTAGCTCTGTAGTCACTTCTTTGATAACATCTACTGTTACAGTATCTAGAACAACAGCCTCAGCATCCCAATAATCTTCATTTTTTTCAAAAGTCCATCCTACACTGCTCGCTTGGTTCCAATCTTCTAATATAAATGGTCCATTATAAACTAGATTTTCATTTGAGCTTCCATATTTATCACCTTGTTCTTGGGCAAATGTTCTATTTTGTGGAAAGAAAAATGGCAATGTCAGCAACTGATCAAAATAAGGGGTTGGCTGCATTAGTGTGATTTCTAACTCCGTATCACTGATTGCTTTAATTCCTAAATCAGTTGGTTCCATTTCTTCATTAATAATTTCAGTAGCATTTTTGACCAACCCATCAAACATATACGCATATCCACTTGCCGTTTCAGGTGCAACTACCTTTTGCCAGGCATAAACAAAATCATCCGCAGTGACCGGTTCTCCATTAGACCAAACAGCATCGTCACGGAGCTTGAATGTGTAAGTTTTTCCATCTTCGCTTACAGTAGGTTCTTGGGCTGCCGCACCTAAAACAGGTTCAGAATCTGGTCCTAAAACATATAACCCTTCGAAAACATTGTTCATGACCGTAAAACTCGTTAAATCAGTTGCTAATGCTGTATCCATAGAAGGAATTTCTGAAGCAGCAGTCAAGTGTAGTTCTTGTTTATCAGCTAATTTTTTTTCACTAGTTGCTGAAGTACTTGTAGTTGAAGAATCTTGCGAATCTGCACCTCCACAAGCTGCTAGTAATACAGTTAAACTAATTATTCCCAAACCTTTTATATGATTTTTCATTTTATTTCACCCTTTCATACTCTTTTCATATTTTATGATTAGTTGAAAAAACGTCTGACAGCACATAATTCTTTTTGATAGTTTGTTCCTTCAAGCTTCGTGATCATAACTTTTGATCCAGGAGTTTGGGAATGGATCATTTGATCTTCTCCTAAATAAATTCCTACATGATGAACTTCTCCATAGCCTTCTTGGTAAGCAAAAAACAACAAATCTCCAGGCTTTGCTTCTTCATACGAATGAGCTTCTCCTTCAAAAACTTGTTCTTGAGCATCCCTGCTCAACCAGATATTGAACGTCCGAAACAATGTATAAACAAAGCCTGAACAATCAAATCCAGCAGCACTTGTTCCTGCCCAAACATACCTCAAGTCTAAAAATGATTTTGCGTTATTGATCAATTGATCTACAGCATTTAATGGTAAATCACTTAGTAAATGAGCATCTCTTTTTCCGATTATCCCGATACCAGCTGGTGTAAGAACTTTATATTCATCAGTTGTTTCTTCTAGTACAGATAAAATGGTTCCAATAGAAAGATCCATTTGAGAAGATTGGTTATCCTTTATAATATTGATTTTTGCTATTGGCTGCTTAACAGCGATTTGATCTAATTCCTCTGACCAACCATCTGGTATGGAAGCAAGATCCTTATTGAAGATCCATCCCGGATATCCCTTGGGTTCATTTTTATAGGCTTGTTTTATGACCGTTACTTGTGCATACTCTCCACTAGTTTCTAAAACCTCTACAATATCCCCGTAAAGTAATTCAGAGTCTACTAAGCGATCCTTATACAAGCTCATAGCTTCTTCATCTGTTAAGGTATAAAAGTGCTCTTTTCTATCTTGTTCTCGTATTTTTTCTTGAACTGGGTGTTCAAGGTTTTTTGCCCATAAAAAAGTTGTCGTGACATTAACCATTTTTTTCATGTATGTATCTCTCTCCTTATTGCTAATTTTTTAACACTAATCAGCAAGAAAGATGATGATTAGTCAGTAGTAGTTAACCATTTAAATGCTAACTTCCCGATTTCTTGCATCCACTCTATTGCTTTAGCTTCTTCTTTTACACTTTTATTTAATGAAGCAATATAAATTATCCGGCCTTGGTAGCGAAATAACGCCATATCATGACGAATTTCATTATCTTCACCAGTTTTATTTAACATTTCTAAGATTGGGATTTCTCTCTCATCTAAGTAACCTGGTAAACCCGTCCTAAATTGCTGTAATAAAAAAGGCTTTTCTATTTGATTTTTCCAACTTGGATGATTCTCTCCCAGTTCAATGATTTCTTTTAAAACTTCTGTCGCTCCTAATGGCGAAACTTCATTGACTAACCCTGATTCATAGTCCATCAAGTAGCGTCTCAGAGCTATTCCTTTATGCCAATGTTTTGTTTGTATCCATGCTTGTAAATCTTCTAAACCAACATAACCAATCAACTGATTAGTAGCTTCATTGTCTGAAACAGCAATCATAAGTTGTAGAAGGTCTTCAATACTCCATTCTTCTATAGATGTTAAAATATGCATTATTCCTGATCCATTTGCCCGATTTAGTTTAGATACAGTTACTTTAGTCTTTAGATGAAGTTTTCCTTGAATAGCTTTCTCGTAATAATAAAGGTATATCGGAAGCTTAATGATACTTGCAGAAGGAAATAAATCATTTTCATTTTTACTAAATAAGTTATTTGTACCATCGTGAATATAAAGCCCACTTTCGATATAAGGTACAAATTTAGTTGCTAACTCTTGAATTTCCTTATCCCAGTCCATTTTCACCCTCATTTCTTTTATCGATATCCAACCAAAACACATTAAAAACTCATTATTTTATTACCTGAAATTAATTATATAGAAGTGAATGATTTACCACAACATAAATATAACGCTTACATGTTAGGTTGTTTTTTTATCATAATAAAAAACAGCCGAGAGTGGGACAATAAGCACTTAGACCCGGGTCTGCTTTTTGGAGCACGTTTTAGAATAAACATTCGTATATAAAGAAGAGGCTAGGATTTTTATCCCGGCCTCGTTTCATTTATCTTTAGATATAGTACAAGTTTTCTGATGGGTAGAATGGATCACAAGTAATATCTAATCCTAATTTGCGAAGTGTTTGTTCATCATCTTTATTTAACATAACTGTTGAGTGTGCTTGAACATCTTTTAATTCAGCTAGTTTGTTATAAGCCAATTGAGCTGTTGGGTTAGTAACTGCACTAATAGCAAGTGCAATAAGAACTTCACTTGAGTTCAATGCACTGATTTTACTATGAAGATCCGTTACTTTTAGTTTTTGAATGGTTTCTAAAATGTTGGGAGATAATAAATGGATTTCATCTGAAATATGAGCCAATACCTTAATAGAATTTAAGATAGCTGCAGAACAAGAATCCATCAATGGTGTCGTTCTTCCAGTAACAATCTGTCCGTCTGCTAATTCGAATGCAATCACAGCTGGCATATCCGTTGTTTCTGAATGTTCTCTTATCTTTTCAGCGTATCTACGAGCTGGTGCGACTGGAACTCTATTTTCTTTCTTCAATCCAACTTCTTCCATGATCAATTTCATATGATTAAGGATCTCTTCATCGATCAATCCTTTTTTAAAGTCACCTTCAGTTGAAAAACATCTACGAATAATTTCTTGCTTAGATGCATCTTTTACAGCCTCGTCATCAATAATACCAAAACCAACACGATTAACACCCATGTCTGTTGGAGATTGGTATACTGATTCTTTTCCAGTAATTTTTTCAATGATTTTTTTTATAACTGGGAAAGTTTCAAGATCACGATTGTAATTGACGGCTACTTGATTGTATTTTTCAAAATGGAAACTATCGATCATATTGACATCTTTTAAATCGACAGTGGCTGCTTCATAAGCGATATTAAGTGGGTGTTTTAACGGAACATTCCAAACTGGAAAAGTTTCAAATTTTGAATATCCAGCTGCTTTTCCTTGGTGTCGTTCATGATAAAGCTGGCTTAAACAAGTTGCCAGTTTTCCACTTCCAGGACCTGGTGCTGTAACGACAACAATTGGTTTAGTTGTTGGAATATACTCATTCTTTGCAAATCCTTCTTCTCCTACAATGTTTTCAATATCTGAAGGGTATCCTTCAATTGCAGCATGTGTAAAAACTTTTATATCTCTTCTTTCTAGTTTATTAATGAAGAGTTTTGTAGAGGGTTGTTGTCCATTGTAGCGAGTAATTACGACACTATTCACTTCTAAACCATACCCTCTTAATTCATCAATTAAGCGTAAAACATCCATATCATATGTGATACCATAATCGCCGCGAATTTTATTTCGTTCGATATCTCCAGCATACACACAGATAATAATTTCAGCCTGATTTCTTAATTTTTGTAATAATTTTATTTTTGCATCCTCATCAAATCCGGGCAATACACGTTTGGCGTGTTTATCACCAATAAGTTTCCCACCAAATTCAAGGTACAACTTATCGTAATCATTTACTCGTTCTAGTATATATTTTGATTGCTCTTCAATATACTTTTGCGGATCAAATCCTGCTTTTTTCATGTACTTTCCTCCTGTATGATTGCTGAATGTTAGGCGTCAGCTTTCTAAAATAAAAAAAAGTTAGACGAGTTTTTCGTACTAACAATTTCTTTTCTCACTACTATTAAGAATGAATAAGTTCAATTATAATTTATATAAATTTAATGCCCTATTTTTACATCCTTTTCAATTATAGTGCTTTATTTTTTATAATCAATGTATTTTACCTATGTATTTTTAAATTACGTAAAAAAAATATTGGCATGAACTTCAGCGTTAACTATCCGAAGAACAACCCAATATTATTTAGATATCTAAACTTATTAAAAGACTAAAAATTACTCACGCCAAGCTATTGCTAATCCTTTTAAGAAGTTTCTAGCGTATCGATCGCCGCATTGTTTGTAGTTTCGATGGCCTTCTTTTCTAAGAACTGCACTTAACTCACTTTTTGATATTTCGACTCCAGCATTACCTAAAACGCCCAACATATCTTCACTTGTAAGCGATAGTGCAATTTTGATTTTCTTGAGCAACAGATTGTTTACATTAGTATTATTTAATGTCATAACTACTTTTGGTTCCGAATCTTCAGCGTCTGATTCTTTTTCACCTCTCTTGAAGGTGATTAAACCGTTTAAAAAAGATTCCAGCGTTTGGTTGGAACACTCTTTTTTATATTCATTATTTTTGAATTCTTCTTCTTTTACTTCACTAGGGCTTTCTTTTGTTTTTTTATCCAGCATCTTCTTGATGTCTTCTTTTGTTAAGTCCATACCACCTAATTTGAAAATTTCTACCATATCATTATCTTTAATATCTAATGCGTATCTTAACCTTACTAATCGATCGTTATTGTTCATTTTATTAACCCTCCAAAACCAAATATTTATCTAGTACTAGTATATAGCTTTACTTCAATGATTGCACCTTTTGAAATAGATAAACCAACCGCACTTTCTGTTATGTAAATAATAGGTTGCTAAATGTAAACCAATGATTGAGTTACTTTATTACTTATCTATTATGGATGGATAGCACTCCCTCTTATCTATTTGGTAATCGGCTGTTGTAATTCTAATTATTTACTGCTAGAATAAGTCAAAGCAAAGTCCTTTTAAATTAATCCAGAGAGATTAAAAAGGGTAACAAGTCAAATTATGATACGATACCTGAGGTCCTTTTGCGAATACACCATTCAAAAGGGCATTTTTTGTGCCCAAAAATAGGAGGAATCGTAGATGTCAAGCAAGAAAATTATTCAAGTAGATGAAAAGGTCCCTGTAAAATTACTCATTCCGTTAAGTTTGCAGCATACATTTGCTATGTTTGGAGCTTCAGTACTAGTGCCCATCATCTTTGGTATTGACCCTAGTATTGTTTTGTTAATGAACGGAATTTCTACGTTATTATTTATTCTTATCACTAAAGGAAAAGCCCCTGCTTATCTTGGTTCAAGTTTTGCCTTCATTGGACCTGCCAGTATTATTATTGCAAATCAAGGATTTGCTTATGCTCAAGGAGGTTTTGTCGTCTTAGGGATCATGGGTTGTCTTTTAGCTCTTTTCATTCGTCGTGTAGGTACGAAGTGGATCGATATTGTCCTTCCACCAGCAGCAATGGGAGCAGTTGTAGCCTTGATTGGACTAGAGCTAGCAAGTAATACTGTTCAAGGCGGCTCAATAGGCGCAAACTTGATGACCGAAACGGCCTCATCGCAAGACTTTATTGTCTTTTTCATTACATTAGGTGTAGCAATTTTAGGTTCAGTTTTATTTAAAGGATTTTTATCTACTATCCCAATTTTAATCTCAATCGTTGTCGGATATATCTCTGCTGCAGCTTTTGGAATGGTCGACTTTACACCTTTAACGGAAACGTCATTGTTTACCATGCCCCATTTTCAATGGGCAAAATTCGATGTGAATGCAATACTAACGATGCTTCCGGTTCTTCTTGTCTTAACTTCTGAACACATCGGGCATCAGGTCGTCACTTCAAATGTTGTTGGCCATGATCTGATAAAAAATCCTGGATTACATCGCTCTTTATTCGCCGACAATTTGGGCACTGCTTTATCTGGTCTGATTGGCGGGGTGCCTACAACAACTTATGGAGAAAATATTGGAGTAATGGCTATCACGCGCGTATACAGCGTTCGAGTAATCGCTGGAGCAGCCATCTTTTCGATCTGCATGGCTTTCATCGGACCTTTAGCAGCGTTTATCTCGACGATTCCAGGAAATGTGATTGGTGGAGTAACCTTCTTGCTTTACGGAATGATTGGGACAAGTGGATTGCGCTTATTAGTGGAATCTAAAGTAGATTATAGCAAATCAAAAAATTTGATTTTAACTTCTATCGTTCTTGTTGCTGGTTTAAGTGGATTAACGGTTAATTTTGCGGGAATCGAATTAAAAGGGATGATTCTTGCGAGTGTAGTCGGAATTATTCTAAGTGTCGCCTTTTATTTATTTGAAAAAGCCGGCTTAATGAACGAATCAGACGAAGTTTAAACTAGGAATATAAAAAGCTGAGTACTATTTCTTCTATAGTTTTATAGAAGAAATAGTACTCAGCTTTTTTATTAAGTAATTTATTTGTAGTTTTTTAACTTGTCATTTAGTTTTCGATAAACTACTTTCATATCAGGTTCTGTACAAGCCTCAATGGCTTCTTCCAATTCCATCCATTTGATAGCACTGTTTTCATCTTCTTTGACCGTGGTTTTCTCTTCTTCATTCGCTTCAATTAAATAAGTTACATTTAAATGCAGATGGGTTGCAATAGGAATTCCCTTTTTTAGATGACCCGGAACACCTAAAATTTCTACTGAATAAATGTTTTCTGTTACAGGACTGATAGTCGTCAATCCTGTTTCTTCTTTTGTTTCTTTTAAAGCTACTTGTAATAAATCTGGATCGCCATCCGCATGCCCACCAACCCATGACCAAGATTGGTAAATATTATGGTAAGCCATTAACACTTTTGTGCGTTCGGGATTTACTACCCAAGCTGAAGCTGTAAAATGTGCAGATTCATTTTCGCGTGCCAGTAAATTGTCAAAAGTATCCATATACTTTAGGATAACTTCTTGTTCTTTAGTTTCTTGAGTAGTATAAGGTATGTAATGGCTGATTTGTTCTCTTAAGTTCATCTAAGCTTCTCCTTTAATAAATTCTATATATAACATTGAACCATTCGACTATTTACTGATTTCAATTTCTATAATTAAATAAGTCCTTTTAAGTCTACTTTTGTTTAAAGTACGCCTAGTAATTATACCACATATGTTAATTGCATTTAAACTATGTACGTCCCCGAAACATATGTTAATCAACTTAATTCTTTGTTTATAATACTATTAACTCATGATACACAAACTCCTTTTGAGTACAAATGAGTTTAAATCTACGTTTTCACTAACGGAGTATGAAATAGAATATTTTTGAAACAGAGATATAAGAGACATTGAATAATTAAAGGAAGTACACTTTTTCAATAACTCGCTATATTCATCTAGTATATTATTCTATTTTACTTCTAGCCATTCAGAAAGGTATAATAAGTGTATAGTGTGTAAATATTTATGCCTATTTTTATAAAGCAATATATTAGGAGAGATCATATTGGAAAACACAGTAGGAACAGTAGTACGCGGTCTTCGCGGTCCAATCATCAATAAAGGCGACGATATTGAACAAATTGTAGTGGAGACTGTCTTAAATGCAGCTAAGAATGAAGGCTTTTCTTTTGAAAATCGGGACATTGTTACTATAACCGAGTCAATTGTAGCACGCGCACAAGGAAACTATGCATCAATTGATGATATTGCTGAAGATATCAAAGCAAAATTCGGTGATGAAACAATCGGCGTCATTTTCCCAATATTAAGCCGTAATCGCTTTGCAAATATCTTACGCGGTATTGCAAAAGGTGCAAAAAGTATCGTCTTAATGTTGAGCTACCCTTCTGATGAAGTTGGGAACCAACTTGTTGAGATCGATGAACTGGATGTCAAAGGTGTGAATCCATGGACAGATGTTTTAACTGAAGCTGAATTCCGTGAGCATTTCGGTTATAAAAAACACCGATTTACTGGGATCGATTATATCGATTACTATAGGGAGTTGATTGAAGCTGAAGGCGCAACTTGCGAAGTCATTTTCTCAAACAATCCCAAAACTATTTTAACGTATACTAAACATGTCCTAACGAGTGATATACATTCACGTTTTAGAACAAAACGTATCTTATCAACTAATGGTGCTGAAACAGTATACGGCCTTGATGATATTTTAACAACATCAATCAACGGCAGCGGCTTTAATGAAACTTATGGCCTGCTTGGATCAAATAAAGCAACAGAAGATACCCTAAAACTCTTTCCAAATAATTGCCAGCCAATTGTTGATGGTATTCAAGCCAAATTAAAAGAACTAACAGGTAAAACAATTGAAGTCATGGTATATGGCGACGGGGCGTTCAAAGATCCAGTTGGGAAAATTTGGGAGCTTGCAGACCCGGTTGTCTCGCCTGCATACACTGTAGGACTTGAAGGTACTCCAAACGAAGTGAAATTGAAATATTTAGCCGACAATAACTTCTCTCATCTTCGTGGAGAAGAGCTAAAACAATCTATTTCTGAATACATCCAGAATAAAAAGGAAGATCTAGTTGGCTCGATGGAAGCGCAAGGTACTACCCCGCGTAGATTAACAGACTTAATCGGCTCATTATCTGACTTAACCTCTGGCAGCGGAGATAAAGGAACACCTATCGTTTATATTCAAGGTTACTTCGACAACTATACAAAATAAGATTAATATAAAAAAGATGTCTTTCAAAATGAGTCGTCCCCTAAAAGCTAGACCTAAAAAATCTAATTTTTAGGGGTCTTTTTGTATGGCAAAACATAGTTTTAAATTTTATTTGAAAGTTTATCTAACATCATTCAGAAGAACTGCTTAGCTATAATATAAGTTTAAGAGTTCTCCCTACATTAATTAGCCAAAAAGAGCATGAAACTTTATAATATACAAAAAAATTGTTTTAAACCTGCTTTTTGGTACTTGATATAATATGGTTTAAAAGTGGAATTACTTCAATATCTTAATATGTCACTTTCTTTTATTTGACTTGTATATACAGCCTTCTGTATAATAAGAATCGCGCGAATTTTTGCGACACTATATCATAAGGAGATTTACAAAATGGATAAAGATAAATTAGGTAAGACAGTTACCTTCAAGGAAATAACTTCAAACCCTGCTCCACTTGGACTACTGGGTTTTGGGATGACTACTGTATTGTTAAATCTTCATAACGCTGGATTTTTCCCAATGGATTCAATGATTTTTGCAATGGGCATCTTTTATGGCGGATTTGCACAAGTTATTGCAGGAATTATGGAATGGAAAAAGGATAATACTTTTGGTGCTACAGCATTTACATCATATGGATTTTTTTGGCTATCATTGATTGCAATAAATATTTTACCTACTATGGGTCTAGGAGAAGCTCCTTCTAGTCAATCTATGGCAGCTTACTTATTCATGTGGGCTATCTTTACATTTGCTATGTTTATTGGAACACTTAGAATCAACAGAGCACTACAAGTTGTTTTTGGATCGTTAGCACTTTTATTCCTTCTATTATCTTTAGGTCATTTTACAGGCTCTGCACTTATTTTAACAATTGCTGGTTATGAAGGAATCATTTGTGGATTCTCAGCAATCTATGCTGCAATGGCACAAGTTTTGAATGAACTTTATGGAAAAGTTATCATGCCAATTGGCGAAGTGAAATAATAAAGATTAGTAAAGGCACAACGTCCAGTAATAAATGGATGTTGTGCCTTTTTATATGAGTTTATTGTTCTGGTTACCGTTAGTTACAGTTAAATACGCTCAGGTAGAACTACAAAGGGGCTCTTCACTAATAAAACCAAGAATCAGCTTATTGACACGTTCTGGTTCTTCATGGTGTACCCAGTGAGTAGCTTCACCCAGCAATACTCCTCGACCATCATCACAAAATTCGAGACTTTTGCTGGCCAATTCAGGACCTAAAAATCGATCTTTAGCTCCCCAAACCAAGAAAGTTGGCACAGTTACTCGGGAAGGAACATCCGAACTAGTATAGTTGGATATTATAGCACGGTACCAATTGATCATTGAACGCATAGCACCTGGCTGAGACCATGCAGTACGATATTTTTGTAAGTCTTCTTCACTGAAGGTTCCTTTTCGGCTGCTGCTCACTAATGCCTTCTCTATAGCTTTCCAATTAGACATACTAAATATCTTTTCCGGTATCCCTCGCAGTTGAAAGAAAGCAATATATGAGCTTTTTAGAATTTGTAAGGGGTGTGTTAAAAGTTTGTTACTCATAGCCAATTCGTGTGGAGCGTTAAGAATAATTAGCTTCCGCAGTAACTCGGGATATTCTCTCGCTACTCTCCAAGCCACGATTCCACCCCAGTCATGACCTACTAAAACTACTTTTTCTTTACCGGAAGCTTTAATTAAACCAGCAACATCTGCAGCTAAATGATCCGTTCGGTAATCACTTACTTTTTTAGGTTTATCGCTAAGATTATAGCCTCTTTGATCTGGCGCCCATACTCTAAATCCTTTATTTGCCAGTTCAGACATCTGATTGCTCCAACCATACCAAAATTCAGGAAACCCATGCAGTAAAATCACTAACTGTCCATTTTCAGGTCCTTGTTGAACAACATGCAGCTTGATTCCATTCGTCTCAATATACTTATGCTCTTGTATTCCCATATCTTAGAACCTCCTGTGTGAAGCTAATCTTAACACCTTACATATTTACGTTTAAAGCCGATTCTTCCTTTTTCTACTTGTTTTTGAATACTCTCATAAGCATTTAAGGTACTGTTTTTTTTGTTTTCACGTTTGACTTCTACTGTACCTACTTCCATTGCTGTCTCGAGTGCCTTTTCATGTAAAGGAGAAAATGAAATCCCAACCGTGGATAGGAAATTGTTCATGGACGCTTTTGTGCGTTCTGGCGCATCATGAATCGTCTTTTTTACATGATCAAGCATGTCAGAAATTTTACTTTCAGAAAATTCATTGTCTGAACGATTTCCTAAAAGCCAACAATAACAACTCCAACCCGCAGACATTCTCAATTCTTGACCACTTGCAATCCATTTATCCGCAACGTCTTGTGCAATATCTGATTCAGATAATGTTACAGCTACAACAAAATCAGACAACATATAGAAATAAGCTGCATCCATCCAGCGATCAAAATCAGACTCCGTCATAATTTTGGGGTCCGAAATAACACCAGCAAAATACATAGCATCATAATTACCTGTAGCATAAAGCTCTTCCGCTAAAGGTTGATTTTTTTTTATCTTCTTTGACATAGGTTTCATTTCACCCGTGGTTACACCAAAAAGCGGCTCTTGTGCACCATTGGATAGATATATTTTCTTCATTCTTGGCTTACTTAAGTCTTCAAGCTCCTGCATAACTGTTTCAAAATTCATAATTGTTTTGTATCTCCTTACTTAATTTAGTAAAAACTTAGTGTCAGGATTTGAAAGAATACCTAAAACTTATCACGAGCATCACGCAACTCTTTAAAGTCCTCCATCTTCTCTGCTTGCAGAAACAGATTGATTTTTTTCTCTTTACCAATTGTTGTAGGTAAAGTTGGTTTTCCTTTTGCGCGCATTTCATTGACTTGGTTTAAGGCTTCAGAAACGGCTGTGTTCGATGGCTGCATAGAATGTGCAAAACGTAAATTGGTTTGCGTATATTCATGAGCGGCATATACTTGTACCTCATCGTCTAATTGTTTGAATTTCTGTAAGGCATCATATTGAGCTTGATAATCTTTTGTAAAAACTCGGCCACAGCCTGCTGAGAATAAAGCATCCCCGCAAAAGAGAACATTATCCATTAAGAAGCTGATATGTCCGTGAGTATGTCCGCCCGTTTTTAATACTTGGACATTTTTTCCTAACAAATTAAAGGAGTCTCCGTCCACTACGATATGGTTTGCTATGTCCTCTGTTTCTTTCGGCCCATAAATTGAGGCATCTGGGTATTTTGCTGAAATTTTCTGAACTCCTCCGATATGGTCGTCGTGATTATGCGTTAAAAGGATGGAGTTTAACTGTAGCTGCTTTTCCGCTAAGTAGTCCATTACTTGTTCAGCTTCTCCTGGATCGACTACCACTGCCTCTGTACCTTCTTCAATAATCCAAATATAATTATCAGAAAATGCTTTTACGAGATTAATGTCCATAATTCTGTCTCCTCAATTTAAATTTTAGTATCCATAGTTAAAATGTGATTTTTAATATATTATTAATTATACCAGAAACTTACATTTATCTAGTAGTTACCATAATCACTATCTTACTACCAAATCTTTTTTATTTTTAGTAATACTATACAACCATTCCATTTTACCTATTGAGTGATGAACACAGGTACGTAACTTTGATGTGAAATTTTGATAAGTAATTTCTCATAAGAAGCTTTTTCTGATATTATATTCTTATAACGATTTAATGGAGGAAAATTAATCATGATGGAATTCAAACAAAATATTCGTGGAAATGTAGCTTTAGGTATAAATCCACTTGGATGCAAACAGGAAGTATTGAATCAAATTGACTATGTAAAAGGCAAAGGAACTTATGAAGGTCCAAAAAAAGTATTGATCATTGGCGCATCATCAAGCTACGGCTTAGCTACCCGAATCAGCTTAGCTTTCGGTACTGGAGCAGATACAATTGGCGTTTCTTTTGAAAAGGGTCCAAAGAACGAAAAGAATTTAGGTACAGCTGGCTGGTACAATAATATTGCTTTTCGAGAAGCCGCTGAAAAAGAAGGTCTGATTGCTAAAAACTTTGTTCAAGACGCCTTCAGCCACGAAAGCAAGCAAGAAGTCATCGATTATATAAAGAACGAATTTGGCGGTAAAGTAGACTTAGTCGTTTACAGTCTGGCAAGTGGTCGAAGAACAGATCCTACTACTGGAGAAACATATACTTCTTCGATTAAAGCCATTGGAGAGCCCGTGGTTGGACCTAATATTAATATGCAAAATCAAAGTTATTACACAGAAACACTAGACCCCGCAACTGATCAAGAAATCGCTAGTACAGTGAAAGTAATGGGTGGCGAAGACTGGGAACTATGGATGAAAGCACTAAAAGAAGCAGATGTTTTGACGGATGGAGTTCTAACAACAAATTATTCTTATTTAGGAACTGAATTGAATCATGATTACTATGGTGGGGGTACTCTTGGTCTCGCTAAAGCGGATTGTGATGAAAAGACAAACAATATTAATGAGTTACTAGCTGACATAAACGGCAAAGCTCAGATTGTAGTCGCTACTGCAGTTACCACTAAAGCAAGTTCAGTTATTCCTTTTTTCCCTGTTTATTGTATCGGTCTTTACAAAGTGATGGCAGATAAAGGCACCCATGAAACACCTATTATGCATCAAGACCGCATTTATAGAGAAATGATTTATGGCAACAAGCCTGAATACGATGAAGTGGGCCGTCTTAGACCTGATAACTGGGAACTTGACAGCGATACTCAAGCTAAAACGAAGGAACTTATCCTAAAATTAAATGAAGAAAATTTCAATTCTAATCTGACAGCTTACGACATCTTTTATAAAGAATTTTCAAATTTAAGTGGCTTTATGGTTGATGGCTATGTTGAACAAGACGTTACGATAGAAGAATTAAAAGCACTACACTATTAAGCAATTGTGACTCTATAAATAAACAAAGAACCCCTCGCATTTTACTGTGAGGGGTTCTTTGTTTGGATGAGCTACCAGAGTCCAATTGACTTCAGATTGTTGGCCATATAAATTTTGTACAGTTTAGTATAGAAAATCTAAGTCTATTTTAAATAATCAAATAGATTTTTTCCGTTTATTTCAAATTCATAATGGATTGATTTTGCGTAATTGACGTGATGATACAATGAGAAATATAAAAGTCCAAGAAAAAAGTATAAGCTACTTGCTACAAGCCAAATATCAACGCTAGTATATAGCAATACGCCGGCACCAACTATACTACCTAATAGAAAGAAGCTGAGATTCAGTAGTTGGAAACGGGCCTTCCGTAACTCGGATTTTCGTCCTGCTAAACTTCTACCTAAAGCCAAACCGGCATCAGTTAGGTTTCCAGACATATGTGTCGTACGAACAATCATCCCTTTATAATAGACAAACATACCATTTTGCAGACCTAAAATCAGGGTTGTCTCTAGCAAACGCCACCAAGGATCCTTAAGCATAATGCTTCCCGCTAAAATCGCTAAACCGGATAAGAGTTGAATATAACCATACCGACGTTTCAATTTAAAGACCTGTTCTGGAAATAGGAATCCACTCAACATCGTTCCTAAGAAAAAGGCTAGTATAACGATTATCAAACGAATAAAACCCTCGAAATCCCCTTTTACTAAATGAATCATACTGTTTGATAAACTCCCCGTATGATGGGAGCTAGTAGCTGAAAATAAAATAATCGTTACAACGTTCATAAATCCTGCAGTTGCAGTTAAGAGGAAAATCCAACTCGTTAACTGAATCTTTAGTGCTTTTTTTCTCAATACAAACCCTACTATCATAAACATTTTTATCTATTACATACCTCAAGTGTAATTTAAATCTACCTATAATAAATTATTTTTGCAAGGTATTTATAGAGAATCCTAGTATTAGTAATAATTTATTGTTGTCTTGTTTATTATAATACAGTGCTGATTATTTATTTCTTTTCAATCAAAATAGATTGTTATAACCCTAAAGTAATAAAATATGATACAAACTATTCTTTAATTGATTGAGACTCTGCTGCCAGACCTTTTTGAACACCTGGTCGTTCTGCAATGCGCTGAGACCATTCTAAGAGATGGGTATATTCATCTAGATTCAAAAATTCATATGATCCTTCATATAATTTTCCTAAAGCTAAACGGCCGTACCAAGACCATATAGCAATATCTGCGATGGTATAGGCATCGCCAGCTATATAAGGTCGGTTTGCTAAGGTTTTATCTAGTAAATCTAACTGACGCTTCGTTTCCATCGTGAAGCGATCAATCGGGTATTTCATAGGCTCTGGAGCATACGCGAAAAAGTGACCGAATCCTCCACCAACATAAGGACCTGCTCCCATTTGCCAGAATAACCAATTAAGGGTTTCAGTCCGACCGTGAATAGTTGTCGGAATCAGTTGGTTAAATTTTTCCGCTAAGTAAAGAAGAATGGAACCTGATTCAAAAATATCCAAACGAGGACTTTGACTTTGGTCAACAAGGGCTGGAATTTTAGAATTAGGGTTGATTTCAACAAAATCTGAACCAAATTGGTCGCCTTCTCCAATATTGATAGTGTACAAGTCATAATCTGCGCCTTCTACACCCAATTCTTTGAGCTCTTCAAACATGATCGTGACTTTAATGCCATTCGGTGTTCCTAATGAATAAAGTTGAAATGGAGCCTCTCCAACTGGTAATTTTTGTTCAAAACGACTCCCAGCTGTTGGACGATTGCCACCTTTTTTTGAATTCTCTTCTTCCCACTGCCACACTTTTGGTAATTCATATTCTGACATTTTAACACTCCTCATAATATTTATTCGTAACTTCATCATACTACGCAAGCACCATTTTGCCCAAATTTTAGCCTTTGCATTTACTTATACTAAAATTCTTATTGATGCATTAAAACAGCTACAACGAACATAACTAAACATACTCTATCTATAAATCTGTCTTTTCTCCATTAACACTAAACTCAATTATTTCCGCAATTCTATAATCATCTCTGTGTTCAATCACGTAAGCAACTTCATAAAGTTCTCCATCTACGTCTAGCTCGTGCTTTACAAAGGTAGTTAAATTTCCCTCATCTAAACTAGATCTACTGCTAGAATGTTCGATTTTTTCCCCCACGATGTTTTTTTCAATAATCTCAGTAGTTAATTTACTATAAGCCTCTGACAAAATAGCATAATTCCCATTATCACCATGCACTTTTGCATCCCAAATCTCTAACCAATCAAAATATAACTCTTCAGGATCTTCTCCGTATTCTTCAGCTATCTCGTATACAGTCTCCCGATCACCTGAGAAATCATCTATAGCATTTAATCTAGTTATAATGATATCGTACCACTCCAGGTCTTCTTCGGTAAGATGTCTTAATCTAGTTACTTCTGGATAAAAAGTTGTTGTCATTTCATCGGCTACAATACTTTTTTCTTCAGTTTCTTCAACTGCCTCTACAGCCTCATCTGTTGTATTCTCTGAGCTTTCTTCCATGTCAGTTGCTGCAGAACAAGCACCTAGCACCAACCCTAACGATACAATTAATATCAATTTATTAACAATAAATCCCATTCTCTTTCTCCCCCTAAAATAGTAAATCAAAAATATCATACTTAATAATTACAATTGACTGTTAGTTTATCACTAAACTTAATTATATTTCTAGGGTATCTGCAAAACTCTGTTCACAAGTATAATTTACTTTAATTATTCTCAATATTTATACCGTATATATGCATTATTGTACTAAAATCCTAAATGATTTATATCAATAACAGCAGAAAAAGTCGGAGATAAGCCATCATTTAACAATGGCTTATCTCCGTCTTTATTATTAAAATACTCTAACAATTTTTCAAAACCTCATGTAGTTTTGTCAATGAATGCACGTAATAACAGATTAAACTCTGTGTTTTTTGCCTATTGAGGTATTAGAAAGCAATGCAGAAGATAACATGGGCGTGCCTATATGACCTATTCATGCTAGAATAAAAATAAGAAACTATTGGAGGATGATATGATTATGAACCAAGAACTCGTTGAGATTTGCCTACGTGTCAGAGATATTGAGGCTACTTTAGACTTTTATACTAATCTATTCGATTTTGAAGTTGCCAGCCGCAGAGAATTCCCTGAAGATAAGTTTGATTTAGTTTATCTGAATTCTCCCGGTTCTTCTGTGCAAATCGAACTTACTTACAATTACGATGCTGAGCCATATAATGTAGGAAACGGCTTCAGTCATTTAGGTGTGACTGTCAGTGACTTAGAAAAAATGCATGAAGTTTGTAAAGCTTCTGCTTACGAAACAGGTGATTTAAGAGGACTTTCAGGCGGCACACCCTCATATTTCTTTGTGACGGACCCTGATGGCTATCGGATTGAAGTAAAACGCGCAAAATAATTTTCGAATCTTTTAAATGTAAGCATGTTGGTTGTTGCCAATGTGCTTACATTTTTTAATTCTTTCTTATCATTATCCGCATTTAACTGATTAACAAACATTCTAAACCATTTCGTTTAGATAATTTTCAATACTTCAATCGCGTAGATCCCTAATATTATCTTGCATATATAAATCACTCTTTATCACCACTCAAGATTTCTTGTTAATTCATTACTATTTAAAAACCTCATTTACTTATGGTACGGTTCATTCCTAACAATTTTGAAGCCACGATAGATCTGTTCAATTAAAACTAATCGCATCAATTGATGAGGAAGCGTCATTTTTCCAAATGAGATGGGTGTATTGCTTCTTTTCATTACTGCATCACTTAAACCTAATGACCCACCTATCACAAAAACAATGGTACTTTTCCCTTGAACTCCCAGTTGTTCAATCTCTTTTGCAAATTCTTCTGAAGTTCGTTGTTTCCCTTCAATAGCTAATGCAAAAACAAATGCTTGATCTGGAATTTTCGCTAAAATCCGTTCGCCTTCTTTTTCTTTGACTTGTACCATTTCAGCTTCACTTAATTTCTCAGGTGCTTTTTCATCCGGCACTTCAATTAATTCCATTTTACAATAGGCTGATAATCGTTTAGCATATTCTGCAATTCCCATTTTTAAATATTTTTCTTTTAATTTACCCACAGTTATTATTTTGATGTTCAAAAGTTATCCTCCTATAATCACAGGTTATCCACAAAAGTTATCCACATGTCCACAACTTCATATCATTATCTAGTGGTAGAATGCTTGTTCGACACTACATATATTGCATCCTGCTCGCAATAACCGCATTTATGTTTTGAGTTATCAACAAGCAATAATTGGTCTAGCACCGGCATTTCAAAACCGCCATAAACTGCGTCATCTAAAGCTTCTTCTATATGTTCTTGGCACGCTAAAATTTTATCCATCCACAACACCTTCCTGATTTTGTGGATAACTTTTTTTGTCTCCACATACCTATTTATATTATTTTACAGCACTTATCCACAATGTTCAAAACTTTTTATTTTTACTTGTCCACAAAAATTAAAAAAACCAATTAAAAATTGGTTTTTTCCAACATTTTTTCAGACTAAAGAATTCGTTTCCATTTTTTTACGAAGACCTAGACTTTTTATGTTCTACACCTTATTCTTTTTATATAGAATCTTCTTTTCTTATTACTAAACTATTAGGAGGAATTTTTTATGAGAGAATATCATAGCAAAACTGAATTAATAAACACCATTAAAGAACACTACCAAAAATACATCACCGAATTTGATTCAATCTCTGAAGAATTTAAAGACAAAAAAATCATAGAAGTAGAACAAACACCTTCTGAAAATTTATCTTATCAGATTGGTTGGATTAATCTATTACTTCAATGGGAAAAAAATGAACAACAAGGAAAAATTGTTAAAACACCTACTGAAGAATACAAATGGAACAATCTAGGTGGATTGTATCAGTCTTTCTATCAAGAATATGGAAAATATTCTTTAGCAAAACAAAAAGAAATATTAACTCAGTTAGTTGAAGAGTTATGCCATTGGGTGGAAAGTCTCTCTGATACTGAATTATTTGAATCCGAACAACGAAATTGGGCTACTACAAAAGCCAAATGGCCTATTTGGAAATGGATTCACATAAATACAGTTGCACCATTTACGAATTTTAGAACCAAAATTCGTAAATGGAAAAAAGTAACTAGCTAATTTAATAACAACACATTAGCTAATTACTAGAAATTACAAAAAAATGGAGTCTGAGTTTTTATCACTCAGACTCCATTTTCATTTTGTAACATTTATATTCTTATAAACTCGTTTCAGCAGCAGTCATTGTGACTGTAGTTTTTTGTAATTCCCCATTGCGATAAAATTCAATTTCAATTTCTTTACCTAGCTCTGAAGCATAGATTTCTTTACGTAAGGAAATGGAGTCTGTAACTTCTACACCGTTGAATTTTACAATAACATCGTATTGTTCTAATCCTCCTATTTCAGCAGCAGATCCTGATTGAACTTCCGCAACTACAATACCAGAAGAAATTTCTTCAGGTAATTTTAAAACTGATTCTTGTTGCTGCTCAGATATTTCCGTTAAGTCCAATAAACTGATTCCTAATACCGGGCGAACTACTTCACCTTTCGTTTCCAATTGATTAATGATGCTGACTACATCATTACTAGGAATAGCAAATCCCATTCCTTCAACTGTATCACTTGAAATTTTCATTGAATTGATTCCAATAACTTGTCCAGCTATATTAATTAAAGCTCCGCCAGAATTACCTGGATTGATTGCTGCATCAGTTTGAAGAGCTGTTACTTCCCAGTCAACAACGCCATCGCCTGTAATATCTGTCTCAACACTTCTATTTTTAGCAGAAATGATCCCTTGGGTTACTGAAGAAGCAAAGTTTGTACCTAAAGGAGAACCTATCGCAATTGAAGGTTCACCAACTTTTAAGGCATCAGAATCACCAAAAGTAGCAACAGTTGTTACTTTTTCAGATGGAATAGATAATACCGCTAAATCTGTCCAAATATCTGTTCCAATTAACTCAGCTTCAACTTTTGTTCCATCTTTTAAAATAACTTCAATGGCATCGGAACCATCGATAACATGATTATTAGTTACAACATAAGCCGTATCATTATCTTTTTTATAGATAACTCCACTACCTTCACCAGCTGTTTCTAAACTGCCTTCTTCTTGCATGCTTTCATCGGTTTCAAATGCACCACCGAATCCATTACTTGATTGAGATTGCATATTTACAACTGAAACGACTGCATCTTCTACTTTGGCTACAGCTTCTGTAACATCAGAAGTCACATCCACACTCACATTAGTTGTAACGACTTCACCGGTGTCTTTATCAACCATACCTGTACTTGTATTGGTATTGATGCCGTCATCAGTAGCTGCTAAGTATCCTCCACCTAAAGCTGCTACAACTAAACCACCGACCAGCCCTCCAATAATGCCACTTTTCCATGAACTTTTTTTCTTGCTTTTTTCAGGAGAAGATTCAGTATTTGTTATTCTGCTGTCTTTTTGATTTTTTAATGGTTGTTCTTCTTTTTCATGTAACGGCAAATTTGGTTGATCGTGTTTGTTCTCATCACTCATTGCATTCACCCCTCATAATAATTTCTCGTTTTCTTTGATATGTCTAGCATACTCATTACATTTGAATTTTATATGAAACTTCTTGGATATTTTTATTAAATTACTAATTAATTTTACCATTAATTCTTTATTACAGGTAATAATAGCCCCAATGACTAAATAAGCCTCTCTTAGACTTTAGCAAGAGAGGTTTATTTTTCTTATTTAAATAACAAATAATGAGGTAGGTTCAACAGGATCCGTATCAAAAACTATAAACTTATCTTCTACCCCTGTTTCTTTTTCTTTTAAAATATTTACAGCTGTCAAATGAGCCAGTTCTTTTAAATTATTATCTTTACTTAAATGACCTAGATAAACTCTTTTAGTAGCGTCTCCTATAATTTCTGACAATGCTAATGCACCGTCTTCGTTTGAAAGATGTCCTTTATCTCCCAAAATACGTTGTTTTAAATGCCATGGATAATTACCCATGCGCAGCATCTCAAGGTCGTGATTGCTCTCAAATAAATACGCATCTGCATTCGACACGATCCCTCTCATACGGTCACTAACATAACCCGTATCAGTCAACATCACAAAATTCTTATTATCTTTATGAAAACTATAAAATTGAGGAGCAATCGCATCATGCGAAACACCGAAGCTTTCTACATCTATATCTCCAATAGTCATTGTTTTTCCCATCTCGAATAAATACTTTTGTTCTGTCTTGATCGTACCAATAATAGGTGACATAGCTTCCCAGGTTTCCGCATTTGCATAAACGTCTAAATGGTATTTTCGAGCCAACACACCAACTCCATGTACATGATCTCGGTGTTCATGTGTCACTAAAATTCCATCTAAGTCTGCTACATTTCGATTTATTTTTTTTAATAATTCAGTTATTTTTTTTCCGCTTAGTCCGCTATCGACTAATAATTTTTTCTTTTCGGATTCTATATAGGTTACATTTCCAGAACTTCCACTTGCAAGAATACTAACCTTTAAACCATTACTTTCATTGGATAACATTTAAAAATCCTCCTCTATCACCTTTATCATTTTACATCAAACTTATATAAATTCAAGTTTTCAAAACGTAAAAAAAGACCCAAAGAAAGGTGAATGACAAGACGTTGCTTGCTCCCTTTACTTTAAGTCTAACTATAAAAGTTAATTTTTCAGTTATTTTCATACTAGATTTAATTTGAACTTTCGCTTACTTCCGATTCTTGCACTTTGGATGTGTCAGACGTATTTGACCGAATAATACTGCCACTAAGAGCATCAACTCGTTTAAATTCTGTATTCCCACTATTGATGATCTGAATATACCACACAGGTGCATACATGCTTAATTTTTGTAAAGAAAGAGTTTTAGAGTAAGTTAATACTGGTTTTTTCACTGTAGCATTTGCTGGTATCTCATCATTTTGATACAAAATCTCAACAGCATTTTTATCTGTGATCAGATTACGGCTTTCACCTTGAACTGTAACTGGCCCAGCATACGTTTGGTCATAAGAGATCACTTCTTTTTTATTATTTAAATGAAATATGATTTCCGACGTTCCATCTGCAATAGGAATATTGTTTGCTATTTGAGCAAATGTTATTTGTTGGTTTGTAGCATTGTAGTTAAAATAACGGTATTCGGCACCAAATAACACTTGTTCACTCAATACAAATTCTGTTAACAATTCAATATCTTCCTTAGTTAGTTCCGTTTCTTCTGATAAAGCAAGCGGCTTAGAAAGCAAACTGCTATAAAGTGAGCCATCTTCTTCAATTACTCCAGAGTGATTACTTAATTGATCTACATTGTCTTCTAACAATGTATGAGTTTCAGCTTGAACATAAGGCACTTTATTTTCATTTTCTGAAAATTTCGGTAACTTAATATTCTCATTTTCCATTTCTTTAGAAAAATCAATTACTTGATTTGAGCTACTAGAGTAATAATTTTTATTCTTATCAATATAGGTAACAATCAAGAACGTATTTAAAAAGAGAAACGTAATAATGAAAATAATTTGAATTCGTTTAAAATCCATTTTATTGACCTCCTTCATTTAGAAGTAGGTTTTTAGCAAGTTCCCAAGTTCCATTAATTTTAATATACCAATTAGGTTCTAAATTGATTACACGGTCTGATTCCTTGTTATTAGTCCAAGTATAGCCAATTTTAATATCATCAATTTCTTCACTGTCATAGCCATACGCTTCTAAAGATTCTAAAATACTTACTCCACTTGGCAATGTCTTTTGTTCTTCTACATCCGAAATTGGCGTTTGAGCAATGACTAAAGGAACTTGTAATCGAGACAATCCATCTTCAACAACTGTGATGTGCGTTGTTCCATAATCAAAAAGCTCACTAAATACTGGTAGTCCTTCAATATAACGACGATAGATTACTTCTCTTGTTGAGTCATTATAATCAAAATAATGAACCGTTGAAGACCAATTTTCATATTGGATCAATTCATTGTAACTTTCTCTAAGTGTGTCTGTAATGGACAACTTATTTTCTGAATTCCGATTTCTATAATACGTTAAAATATCTGTGTTTTCATTGATTTGCAGTTCGCTCACATAATCATTATAACTAACAATATTTTCCGAGTTATCACTATCTTCTCTTACTTCTGAAGTATCATCAAATAATTGTTCAATGAACAATTGATTTGTTTGCCTTTCTACTAAGTAACTTAAGTAAGGCAATTCAACTTCATTTAGCGATGTATAGACTTGTTTTCCTTCGTCTAAAACAGCTGTCGCTGCATAATACTTCTCTTTTTCATCATTTAGTAACTCATTTACCTTCTTCTGATCAATTCCTTCTATTGTTTCCCTGTAAAATAATTTTGACTGCGTATTATAGAAATAAATTTGATCCACATCGTCTTCCGAAAAATATAGACGATTGAAGGAACGATCATAATATTCACCTGCAAGATTATCAAACACATCTGACAAAATACCGAAAGAAATTTTTTGTGTAAAAACCATTTCAACCGCATTTGTTTGGTTTAATTTGTCTTGGTACTCTTCATTGCTTAATTCAACAGGTTCTTCTACAGAATGAATCTTCCAGTTGGCAAGCTCCTTAGTTAAAGAGCTCACAACGTCTGATTGAAAAAAAACATTTGTTTCGCCATAAGAATGGAGAACAATTTGAGTAGGTCCAAATACTTGCGGCAATTTTCGCGCAACAGATACTGATGATGTGGTCCCTTGATTAGTATTTATCTCTTCATTAAATTGACTAGGTCTAGTCCAAATAATAAAAGTTAAAAAGAGACTCAAACAAATGAGAGCACCCAGAACGATTTTTAAAAATAATTCTTTTTTCATTCCCAATCATCCTCCTCATACGGAAGATAAGGCAATGAAATATAAAAAGTAGTTCCTTTTCCTTCCGTGCTTTCTACCCAAATCTTACCTTTATGCTGTTGAACGACTTCTTTAGATATAGCCAGACCTAATCCAGTCCCGCCCATAGAACGAGCCCGAGCTTTATCTACTCTAAAGAAACGGTCAAAGACGTTTGTTAGATCTCGTTTTGGAATACCCAGACCTTCATCACTTATACTTAAAACGACACTATCATTCGTTTCAACCAATCCACACTTAATGGTTCCACCATCAGGAGAATATTTGATAGCATTATTCATAATATTATCTAACACTTGAATCATTTTATCCGCATCAACTTCTACCCATAGTTGTCTTTCTGTAAACTCTCTCTTAATAGAAAATGCCTTACTTTGTTTATCTGAAGATTGTATCATCATTTCAAAACGTTTAATGACATGATCAAACAATTCGTTTACATTAAGATATTCCAAATCTAAAACGGCTCTCCCAGAATCCATACGTGATAAGTCTAATAGATCTTTGATCATACGAATCATACGGTCTGTTTCTTCTTGTGTTACTTGTAAAAACTGAGGAGCTATCTCTGGATCTTTCCAAGCTCCATCCAATAAGGCTTCTAAATAACTTCTCATACTTGTCAAAGGCGTTCTCAATTCATGTGACACATTAGATACAAATTCTTTACGCTCATTTTCAATTTTTTCTTGCTTAGTCACATCATGTAACACACACACGATTCCACTAATAAAGCCCGTTTCTCTTTGTATCAATGTGAATTCACCACGTAAAGTGACAGGTACTTCATCAGTAGAAAAATCAAACTGCATTTCATCTTCATTTTCTAGTAATTTTCGCAAAGTATATTCTTGATCTATTTTTAATACCTTTAAAATAGAAACGCCTAAAGCCATTTCCTGGGAAATATTCAACATTTCCATTGCTTTATCATTAATAATGACGATGATTCCTCTACGGTCTGTTGCAATAACGCCATCAGTCATATGCGTTAACACACTATTTAAACGTCTACGTTCAGATTCAGTTGTTTCTTGAGCTTCTTCAACTTTAGTAGATAAATCATTGATCGCCATTGACAAAATACCCAACTCATCTTTACTGTAGACTTTTACTTGCCCAGAATAATCTCCATCAGCCATTTGAATTGTTTGTTGTGTCATTTCCGTAATTGGTTTGGTTATTGCCCGGGAAATAAATAGGGATAAAATAACCGTTAAGGCAACTGCTATTAATGAAGAATTAAGAAAAATAACCGTTATTTCACTTATTTGTTCATAAACACTCTCTATATTAGTCGTTAAAGCTACTACACCTAATATTTCATTTGATCCGTCACCTGATATAATAGGAGAAACCAACTTCCAGATTCGGTCATTGGTTGTTTGATCTTTGTATTGACTTGTAACTGTATTTCCTAATAGTAACGCTTGGTGGACATCATTATCATTGGTTTTACTGCCCACACTATTTTGTTGCGTACTGTCGCTTGTTCCTAATAAATAGTGTTGATCATCGATTACTTGAACTTCTAAGACTCCATTTCCCGAAAAGTCTTTAATCAAATTCCCTATTTCTTCACTATCTTCTGTTGTTTCATCATCGATCAGAATAGGTTGAATAGTGTTCTCTAGAAATCCTACTTGAAGTCTTTTTTCTTCTTGGAAATTAGTTACCAGCTGTGTTTCTAATTGCCTAACAAAATATGTTCCAATCAATTCCAATGCTACTAAAAGCAAAATGATAAAAACAAAGATGATTTTAAAATCAATTGATTGAAAAAAAGTAATTTTTTTCTTCATGAAACACTACTCCTGTTCAGGATTTCTTAAATAGTAGCCCACTCCACGTCTTGTGACAAGCCAAGTTGGATGACTTGGATTATCTTCTATTTTTTCTCTCAGTCTTCTAACCGTTACATCCACTGTTCTCACATCACCGAAATAATCATAACCCCATACCGTTTGCAATAAATGTTCTCTAGTCATCACTTGACCTAAATGCTTAGCTAAATAATGCAGCAATTCAAATTCACGGTGAGTTAATTCAATCGTTTCTCCTCTTTTAGAAACAATATATGCATCAGGATGAATCGTTAATGCACCAACTTCAATATCGTTTGTTTCTACTTCTTCAACGACAGGAGTTTTAGCATTGTCATGACGTCTTAAGTTTGCTTTAACACGCGCAGTAAGTTCTCTATTTGAAAAAGGTTTGGTCACATAATCATCAGCCCCAAGTTCTAATCCAAGAACTTTGTCGATTTCTGAATCTTTTGCTGTCACCATAATAATAGGCATGTCGTGACTTTTACGTACTTCGCGACAGACTTCTAGCCCGTCTTTTTTAGGAAGCATCAAATCTAAGATAATCAGATCAGGCAATACTTCCTCAACTTTTTCTAAAGCTTCTTCTCCATCATACGCAGTAAATACTTCATAACCTTCTTTTGTTAAATTAAATTTTACAATATCCGAAATTGGTTTTTCATCATCAACTACTAATATTTTTTTCAAAATAAAACCTCCTTGGACTTACTATTTTTTTAATGATTTTTTTAGTTTTTAATGGCTTTACTTTTTATAATTACTTATAGAATGATAAACTGTTCTACTTTCCATTATACCGAACATACAATAAGAGTGCAAAAACAAAATCAAGAGCTCATTCAGAGCTCTTGATTTTGAGTAAATATAATAACTGTTTAATAGCCTTCAATCGTCAACGCAATTGTTTTTCCAGCTTCGGCTTGTATCTCATTGTTCGGTTTAAAAACATAATGGTAATTCTCGTTTTCTCCATTTATCACAACAACAGGTATAAACAAACGGCATCCTCGACTTAAAAGGTACTCTCTATCAAATTTTACTAGAGGTTCACCTTGCTTTATCATCATGCCCTTTTTTAAGTTTGTTTCAAAACCTTCCCCGTTTAGCGTTACAGTATCCAAACCAACATGAACTAACACTTCTAAACCATCATCTGTTCGTATTTCGAATGCATGAGATGCACCCGCTACTTGAAATAACTTTCCGCTAATAGGCGCATAAACTACATCAGATGTTGGAATCATAGCAAAACCTTCTCCAATCATTTTTTCAGAAAATACCAAATCAGGCACTTCTTCTATAGGTATCATGCTACCATCTGTTACAGCAACCAATAGCGCTTTATTCTTCCCTGTTAGCTCGCTTTGTGTTTCTTGTTTTGAAGATAAGCTCATTCCATTAATCCTCCAATGTCTTACTCTTTTATTAACCACTACTGTCTTCTAGTTATTGTTTTATCTTTAATTGTAACGGATTCTTTTCATTTTGACCATCCCTTATAAAAAAAACCATCAATCAAAGGTGTTATTTATTCTTTTAACAACAAATAATTTTTCAATTTAAATTTTCTCATTAATGCGATTTCATTTTATTTGGATATTCCTATCTTTAATGGTATTCTATAGAAAATAAAGGTAAATTAATCGCTCACCAATTTAGATGAGTGTACGATTTGTCTACTTTCTTATTAAGTTAAACTGTTTTAAAATCTATCTTAATGAAAGGAGCGTAAAAGCTAAATGTCAGTCGAATTTATCATAGCAATTGGTGTTGTTGTCTTAGCCTTGGTTGCTTTAGTTATTGTAGGAATTCTCATCGGTAAAAAAGTTGGAAAACTAATGAAAGAAATTAATTCAACTCAAACCACTGTTCAAGATCATATCAATCATTTTACAAAAGAAGCAGATGCTATAACAAGTAAAATAGATCATATGACTACTAGAGTAGATGGTATGACCAAAGATATCGCTGTTAAACAATCTTATATTTCTAGCTTTACTCAGACAACAAGTGAATTTGGAGAATCGATCAATGACTTAAAACAAAATGGCACAAAAGTCGTTTCATCTCTTTTCTCTAGCTCACGTAGAAAAGTTACGGTTACTCCTCCTCGCATAACTAAAGTAGGAAAAACTGCTTTGAAGATGTATCAAACTAGAAAAAAGAGGACAAAAAAACGTTTTTCATTTAATTAACTAAACTAATTTAGAAAAGGGGAACTTTATTATGGCTAACAGTTTTACTAAAACTTTATTTGTAGGAGCTGCTGCTGCAGTTACTGCTTTATTATTCGCTCCTAAATCAGGAAAAGAATTACGTGAAGATATCAAAGCACAAGCATATGATTTAAAAGATCAAGCAATGGATCAAGTAAACAGTTTTGCTGAAGAAGTAAAACAAAGTTACAAAGAAGTTGAAGAAGAAATCAGCTACACTGATCCTGAATTAGCTTCTACTATTGAAGATATTGAAACAGATTTAAATCTTCACTCTGAACCTGTTGATACTTCAGAATTTAACGGAACTGTAGAAGTTCCTTCATCACCTACCGTTGAAGATTTAACTGATACCCCAGATCTATCTGTTGAAGATAGACGTGGACAATTATAGACTTAAATAGAACTCAAAGTAAAAATCCTTACTAAAATACCACTCTCCTAATACTTTAGGGGAGTGGTATTTGCTTTATCCTTATTTATATACTAATGCTAAATCAATCCTCTAAATAATTAGTTTATTTTTTTCTTTGACAGTAGATTCTTAACGGTTTGTCCAATATCTTCACTGTGGCAAATAACTGAAATAACAGACACACCGTCTGCGCCTGAAGAACGAACGGCATTAGCATTTTCTTCTGTAATTCCACCTATTCCTACAATTGGAAAGTTAGCAAATTGTTTTCGTATAGCTTTTAAAAAATACAACCCAGCAGGAGGCTTCGCATCTTTTTTAGATTGCGTTTTATATAGTGGACCAATTCCGACGTAATCTGCTCCGTTAAGTATCGCTTGTTCCATTTCTCTAGAATTGTGTACAGAAACACCCACTATTTTTCCTTTTGCTTTTTCACGAAATATAGGAAGCGCTAGATCTTCTTGGCCGATATGAAAACCATCCGCATTTAATTTAAATGCAAGCTCTACATCATCATTGACGATAAACGGTACTTGGTAAGCTTGACACATTTTTTGACAAGCACGAGCAAACTCTTCATACGCTTTACCTGTTAAAGACCCTTCACCCTTTTCACGTAATTGAAAACAAGTAATCCCTGCTTGTAAAGCTTCTTCAAGAGTTTCCAAAGGATCTTTTCTACAGTTCACTGTACCCATTATAAAATAAACGTTCAAAATATTACAGTTCATTTACTGCTACCTCACAGGTTCTTTTTTGATCGTTATAAGCAAAATGATTTGTTGGTCCATGACCATTTCCAATATGAAGAGGGGTAGAAATAGCTAGATGGATGAATTTTTTTGCTTCAATAATCGATTCATGTATGGACAGTCCTTTTGCAATATTTGCTGTAAGAGCTG
Source organism: Carnobacterium sp. FSL W8-0810 (assembly GCF_038007125.1). Classification (NCBI taxonomy): domain Bacteria; kingdom Bacillati; phylum Bacillota; class Bacilli; order Lactobacillales; family Carnobacteriaceae; genus Carnobacterium; species Carnobacterium sp. FSL W8-0810. The sequence continues at coordinate 549,151 of NZ_JBBOWO010000001.1, forward strand.
CAGAAAATGTACAACCTGTCCCATGTGTATCTTTTGTTTGTATACGAGGGGTACTTATCGAAAAAGAATGCTGACGAGTGTATACTCTATCCGTTGCCTGTTCTCCATCTAAATGACCTCCTTTTATAATCACGCATTCAACCCCCATTTGAAGGATTTGCTGTGCAGCTTCTTCAATATCTTTAACATTTTTAATCCGTTTACCTGTTAAAAGTTCTGCCTCAGGGATATTTGGTGTGCAAATTGTTGTATAAGGAAACAGCTTTTCGATTAACGTTTTTACTGCTTCATCTTGTAAAAGACTTGCTCCGCCTTTTGCAATCATCACTGGATCAACGATTAGTGGAATTTGGTATTGTTGTACGATTTTAGCCACAACTTCAATAATTTCAGCTGAAAATAACATTCCTGTTTTAATTGCTTTTACAGAAAAATCATCTAGTATTGTTTGTAATTGTTGCTGTACAAAAATTGGCGATACTTCAAAAATACCGTGTACTCCTAGTGTATTTTGATCAGTTAATGCTGTTATTGCTGTTGTTCCAAATACACCCAGTTCTTGAAATGTTTTTATATCCGCTTGAATTCCAGCACCGCCACCTGAATCTGATCCAGCTATTGTTAGTGCAATCATCTCTCAACCTCCGATAATTTTTGTAATGTGTTCATAAATTGTAAAGCAAACGTACCCACTTCATTTGTACTTTGTTCAGCAGCTTGCTTGTAATCTTTTAACGTCGCTGCTAAACTTTGCATTGGATTCATACCGCTGCTCGCAAGCGACGCTGCACAGATAGCACTTAATAAACACCCAGTACCTGTGATGTGTGTCGCTATTTTCTTGCCTCCTGAAACATGAATTCCCTCATGCCCATCTGTTATAAAATCTGATTCACCCGTTACAATGACAAGGCACGTATACTGCAAAGCAACTCGTTTTGCGATTTTAGCAATATCTATTTCACCTGTGCCGCTATCTACACCTTTTGGTTGCCAAACCTCACCGGCAATTGCCGCTAGCTCACCTGCATTGCACCGAATTAAATCAAACTGAATTTTATTCAGAAGGTGCTTAACCAATTGTTTGCGATAACTTGTAGAACCAACACCTACTGGATCCAGCACAATAGGAATAGATAATTCATTTGCTGTTTTGCCTGCAAGCAGCATAGCTTCTGCTGTACGGTCATTCACTGTTCCAATATTAATAAGCAATGCTTGAGCAATCGACACTATTTCAGATACCTCTTTAACTTCATCAGCCATAATAGGTGAAGCACCGACTGCAAGTAACCCATTCGCTGTGAAATTAGCAACTACGTAATTTGTCATGCAATGCACTAAAGGAGCTTTTTTTTTAATTTGTACTAACATATTTCATTCCTCTTTCCTCTACTTTTTTGTCTGCCATTTCTTTTCACCATTCTTCAAAAATCTAACTCTCAGTCCTCCTTTATTTTGGACGCAAGCAAAAAAAGCCTCTACAAAAAGCGTAGAGGCTAAAAAAAGTGTATGAAAAAAACACTAATCGCTCCCTACGTCAGTATTAACTAACAGGTTCAAAGGGTCAGGTTTTAACCTTCTCAACACAAGCGTGTCCCCCCGCAATTAAAAGTTTTACAAAAGAAAAGCTCCCCATAGAAATGGAGAGCTCAGTACGTATAATTTAACAGATATGTACCTAGTGCTCCCTACGTCAGTGTTAACTAACAGGTTCAAAGGGTCAGGTTTTACCTTCTCAACACAAATGTGTCCCCCTGCAAAACATTTAATTACTTATAAGCTTACTATATACAAACTATTTAATCAATTTTCTTAAGTAATTAGACATTAAGAGTACAAAAAAAAGTAACTAATGAATAAATTTTTTCAGTCTATTCATTAGTTAGCAACAATTCGATCTTTTTCTTTTAATTTAATTATTCTTCTTTATTCACCCACACAGATACAGAACCGGCTTCTACAAGAAAATGACCATTACCTTCTTCATCAATCGTTATTTTATTTGTACAATTACCTAGATAATCTTCATAAACACATCCACTTTTGTCTTCTCCTACAAACATATCCTTAAAGCCAGCTTCACTATTTGAGATGACTACAGCACACCCTCTTGGATACTCTTCATTTCCTGATCGAGTCCAACCAATACAATTTCTGTGATCAAAATAATCTGTTTGATTTCCATAAGCATAATTCTTTTTAAGGTACAATAATTTATCGATTACTTCACGCTGAGGTTCAATTGGATCATCCCCTTTGATACCGTAATAATCACCGTAAAAGAGCACTGGATAGCCTTCTTGTCTTAGTAAGATAACTCCATAAGCTGCAGGCTTAAACCATGGCTCAATAAAGGATTCCAGCGATTGATTTGGTTGAGAATCATGATTATCTACAAAAGTTACAGCTTGCATGGGATTATTTTGGATTAACGTTTGATCAAATAATTGTGTCAAATCAAATTCGTTACCCATTTTTGAAGCTTGTTCTAATTGGTGATGCAATCCTACGTCAAATAGATCCATTTTATAGCCTTGGCTCTCTAAATAATTCTTTAAACTAGAGTAATTTTGGTCCCAATACTCTCCCACAATAAAAAATTGTTTGCCAAAATTAGATTCAATACTTTCGCGTAATTCATAAATGAAATTCTCGTTAATATGTTTGACCGCATCTAACCTAAAACCATCTACTCCAGTTTCTGCAATAAACCAATTAGCCCATTTTTTTGTTTCTTCAACAACTTCTGGATGACTATAATCAATATCAGCATACATGAGGTAATCGTAATTGCCATACTCGTTATCTACTGTTTCGTCATCGGCCCAGCCTTTATTTTGACCTTCAATACGATAAATAGCTTTTTTCTCGTTTTCTTGATTGTAATCCGTTCCTGAAAAATGGTACCAATGCCATTGGAAATCAGAGTATTTCCCTTTTCTACCTGGAAAAGTAAACTCTGTCCATCCTTCAATTTCATAGGGTTCACTGATTGTTTGATTGCGATCATCAGGATCCACTTCAATCGCTTTAAATCGTTCAACTCCATCTGCGCCTGCTTTATGATTTAAAACAACATCTGCATAAACTTGGATTTCGTATTTATGCAGCTCATCAATTGCTGCTATTAATTCTTCTTTTGTACCATACTTTGTGCGGATAGTACCTTTTTGATCAAACTCACCTAAATCGTATAAATCATATATTCCGTATCCATTGTCTTGTGTTCCTGTACCTTTAAAACATGGTGGAATCCATACACTGGTTATTCCAATTTCACTTAAATGTTTTGCATCTTCCTTTAAACGTTTCCAATGGTTACCATCATCTTCTATATACCACTCAAAATATTGCATCATTAGTCCATTTTTAAGCATGTTTTTACTTCCTTCCCCATTTACTTCATTCGTTTTTATTTAATCACTTTTTGTACATTTAAAATTCACTATAATTTTAGCAATCTTACCATTTTTTATTTGGAAAGAATAATAAAAAGGTTACCTTTTTTCATAAGACACTTTAATCGACAACTAATTCTGAAACAAGTATAGTGGTATTATCAAATAAAGGAGGGATTTAAATGAAAACATTGGATAGTATTGCGTTAGCATTGCTAATTGTAGGTGGTTTAAACTGGTTGTTGGTTGGACTCTTTGAATTTGATCTTGTTGCTACGCTTTTTGGAGGACAAACATCGCTATTATCAAAAATTGTTTATATCATCGTTGGCTTGTGTGCACTTTATTCCTTGAAGTTTTTCCCATTATTAACATCAAATCGCAGAGACAGAGACTAATTCGCCTCTTGAAATTTAAACTAGCTACACAAAAAGGACTCAACATTAATTTGTTGAGTCCCTTTTTTTCTTTTCTATCCCAGAGCTACATCTAAGATCATCATGATTGTAAAACCAATCATCAACCACATAGATGCTAAATCTTTATTTCCATTTTCTTGTGAACCAGGTATAACTTCTTCTGCAACAACAAAGATCATAGCTCCTGCTGCAAAACTTAAAGCATATGGAAGCAATGGTTCCATTACTGTAACAGCTAATACCCCTACTATAGCCGCTATCGGTTCAACAGCTCCCGAAAGTTGACCATAGTAAAAACTTTTCGCTCTAGACATACCATCACGTCTTAAGGGCATAGCAACCGCAGTTCCTTCTGGAAAATTCTGGATTCCCATACCAATTGCTAAAGCAACAGCTCCAGCGATAGAGGCTTCTGGATTCCCAGTTGCAACGGATCCAAATGCAACACCTACTGCTAAACCCTCAGGTATATTATGCATCGTAATCGCTAAAACTAATAATGTACTGCGTTTTCTTTTTTGAGGATTCACCCCTTCAGCTTCTGCTGGAGGCATATTAGGATTTAGATGGGGCAAAACGTTATCTGCACTCCACAAAAAGATTCCACCTAACATAAAACCAATTGCAGCGGGTATCCAAGCAGGTATCGGTCCGCTTTCAGCCATTGACAGAGCTGGCGATAATAGTGACCAAAAACTTGCCGCTATCATTACTCCTCCAGCAAAACCTAGCATTCCATCCATTAACTTTTGATTAACATTTTTGGTAGTGAATACTAAAGTGGCTCCTAAAGCAGTCATTCCCCAGGTAAAGAGCGTCGCAATTATCGTTTGTACAAGTGGGCTTAAAGAACTAAAAAATTCAACCAATTACTTCACTCCTCTTAATAGAATAGTAACTATCTTATTCTTCTATTTCAGTATAATAGTCTTTCCATTTTTTCACAAATACTTGAATACGGATTCAGCTAAAAAGAATAATTACTCGCTTTACTCTTTTTATTTTGATAGACGTTTCCATTGTTTACGCTTAGCCAAATAAGAAACGGACTAATCTATTTATATGAATGATAAACTATTTTCATTTATTTTTTACATTACTTATCAATAAAATAGTACAAAAAAAAATACCTTACTCAAATAAGGTATTTTACAAGTATTTATATATGGGCTGTGGGGGGTTCGAACCCTCGACCCGCTGATTAAGAGTCAGCTGCTCTACCAACTGAGCTAACAACCCTTTTTGTGAATTTCACTTACAAAATACATTTTACCACATTTTTTTGTTTTTATGCAGAAAAAATAAATTTTATTTAAAAAAATTAACCAAACAACCGTAACGATTTGCTTGGTTAATCGATTTTTTATTAAACTTGTGCCCAAACACTTTCTAATATGTTTGTTTGTTCACGGTCAGGTCCAACTGAGAAAGTTGAAATACGGACACCTACTAATTCAGAAATGCGGTGTACATAATTTCTTGCATTTTCAGGAAGCTCTGCTAAAGTACGGCATTCTGTAATATCTTCGCTCCAACCTGGTAGTTCTTCATAGATTGGTGTACATTCAGCTAGTTCTTTTAAACTTGCTGGGTAGTGTAAAATTTCTTCTCCATTACGTTCATAAGCAGTACAAATTTTAACCGTTTCTAATCCACTTAAAACGTCGATTGAGTTTAAAGAAAGATTAGTAATACCAGATACACGTTTTGAATGACGCATCACTACTGTATCAAACCAACCAATACGACGTGGACGACCTGTTGTTGTACCATATTCACGACCAATATCGCGAATTCGTTGCCCAACTTCGTCAAATAATTCAGTTGGGAATGGACCATCTCCCACACGTGAAGTATAAGCTTTACATACACCAACTACTTTATCAATTTTTGAAGGACCAACACCACTACCGATTGTCACTCCACCAGCCACTGGGTTAGAAGATGTAACGAAAGGATACGTACCTTGATCAATATCCAACATAACACCTTGAGCACCTTCAAATAATACGCGTTTGCCATCATCTAAAGCATCATTTAAGACAACTGAAGTATCACAAACATATTGTTTAAGCTCTTGACCGTATTGGTAATATTCTTCAAAAATATCTTCAAATTCAATTGCAGTAGAATCAAACATTTTTACAAAACTACGATTTTTTTCTTCTAAGTTAATACGTAAACGTTCTTCAAAAATATCTTTATCTAATAAGTCAGCAATTCGGATTCCGACACGTGCTGCTTTGTCCATATAAGCTGGACCAATACCTTTGATTGTCGTTCCGATTTTTTGATCGCCTTTAGAATCTTCTTGTAATTGATCTAGTTGAATATGATAAGGCAAAATAACATGTGCACGATCAGATATACGTAGATTGTCAGTTGTTATGCCTCTTTCATGCAAGTAAGCTAACTCTTTAACAAGTGCTTTAGGATTTACAACAACACCATTTCCAATAACACTAATTTTATCTTTATAGAAAATACCTGATGGAATCAAGTGTAATTTGAAAGTTACACCATCAAATTGAATGGTGTGTCCAGCATTGTCGCCGCCTTGATAACGTGCAATGACTTCTGCATTTTCACTTAAAAAATCTGTAATCTTTCCTTTTCCTTCATCGCCCCATTGTGTACCAACTACTACTACTGAAGACATATGAACACCTCATTAATTTTTTTTTAACCCAAATACTTATTAATACTATCAGTAATATATGATTGTTTCAACCTAAAAACGAATATTTAATTTTTTTTTAACTAAAAAACACGAAATAAACGAACAATATTTTTTTTATCAACAAAAAAAAAGACAAAATGCGAACAATAATTCGCATTAGTCTTTTTTAACGTTGAGCTATATCATCAGGGTAATAGCTCAATGATGAAAATTTATTGTATTCTTTTATAAATAGTAATTTAACCGTGCCTCTTGCACCACTTCTGTTCTTTTCAATAATAACTTCTATCACATTATCTTCTCCAGCAGATTCGTGGTCATCGTCATCTTCTCCATCTTCACGATCATAATAATCATCTCTGTACAAGAAGGCTACTATGTCCGCATCTTGCTCGATTGATCCAGATTCACGAATATCACTTAATACTGGACGTTTATCTTGACGTTGTTCAACACCACGAGATAATTGAGACAATGCAATAACGGGTACTTTTAATTCTTTTGCTAATTTTTTTAACTGACGAGAAATTTCAGAAACTTCTTGTTGTCTGCTTTCGCGACCCGTTCCTTCAATCAACTGTAGATAATCAATTAACACTAAACCTAGATTTCCTTTTTCTTGCTTTAATCGACGACATTTCGCACGAATTTCAGCGATTCTGATTCCAGGAGTATCATCTATATAAATATTGGCTTTGGATAAACTACCCATGGCTACGATCAGACTTTGCCATTCTTCTTCTGATAATGTCCCTGTTCTTAAATGACCGGCATCAATACTGCCCTCTGCGCAAAGCATACGATTGACTAGCGATTCAGCACCCATTTCTAAACTAAAAATAGCAACTGTTTCATCCGTCTTTGTTCCAATATTTTGAGCAATATTTAAAGCAAATGCCGTTTTCCCTACAGCGGGACGCGCAGCTAAAATAATTAATTCTTCTTTTTGTAGTCCAGCTGTCATTTTATCTAATGCCTGATAACCTGTAGGCAAACCAGTAATTTCTTCATTATTTTGATACAGCTGATCTATTTGTGCAATAGAGCTGTTCAATACGTCTGAAATAGCTAAAAAACCGCTCCTGTTGCGTCTTTCAGATACTTCTAGAATACTACGCTCTGCCTCGTCTAAAATCGATGCCAGCTCGTCTCCTTCTTCATATCCTTTAGTAACGATGTCTGTTGCTGTATGGATCAGATTTCGTAAAATAGCTTTTTGTTCTACTATCTTTGCGTAATACTCCATATTAGCAGCTGTTGGGACAGCGACAGCTAATTCTGCTAAGTAAGCCATTCCGCCAATATCTTCTAACTGATTTTTAGATTCTAGTGCATTGGTTACTGTAACGATATCGATAGCTTCATTATGGTTATTTAATTCTAACATTGATTGAAATATCAATTGATGTCCGCGACGATAAAAATCCTTCGACTCAATAAATTCTAAAGCGCCAACAACCGTCTCAGGATCTAGAAATATTGAACCTAAAACAGCTTGTTCAGCTTCTATACTCTGTGGCGGTAAGCGATCTTGAAAAGCTTCTTGTACCAATAAATTCTCTCCCCTTCATTATCAACACTCTTTTTAGTTTGGATTTTTTTGTTGGATTCAATTCTATTATTTTACCTTAAAACAACCCCAAACACAATCTACCAAAAAGAACTCTTGTTCCCTTTTTTATTTTAAACAAAAAACATTTGGCTCTTAAAATGTTTTTAAGCCAAATGTTTTGTTTCATTCATTTAATTTTCTGGTAAAACTCTGACAGTAATTGTTGCAACTACTTCAGGATGAATTTTCACGTCGATTTTCATTGAAGCTAAACTTCTGATTGGAACGGGTAATTCTATTTTACGTTTATCAAGTTTTATGTTTAACTGCTTTTGTGCTGCAGCAGCGATTTGTTTTGTTGTAACTGAACCAAACAAACGACCATCTTCAGCAGCTTTTGTTTTAATCTCGATTGCATTTTCATCTTTTTCGAGAAATTCTTTTACCTTTTTAGCTTCTTGTAGAATCTCTTCTTCTTTTTTTTCATCCGCTTTTATTTTACCATTCAATTCACTAATACTAGCTGACGTAGCTTCTTTCGCTAAGTTGTTTTTCAATAAAAAGTTATGTGCGTATCCATCTGCTACGTTTTTGACATCACCTTTTTTTCCTTTACCTTTTACATCTGCTAAAAATATAACTTTCATAATTTTATTCCTCCTTAGTTTGGTTTAAAATAACCTCACGCAATTGTTCTTTTGCTTCTTTTATCGTAATATTTTCTAATTGCGTAGCTGCATTAGATAAATGTCCGCCACCACCTAGATGTTCCATAATGACCTGTACATTGATTTCACCTAAACTACGAGCACTAATACCAATACGGTTGTCAGTACGCTTAGTGATAACAAATGCAGCGTCTATATTGGACATCGAAAGCATCGTGTCAGCTGTTTGTGCTGCTACTACTGTATCATATATACTCTCTTCTTCTCCAATAGCAACGGCTATATTTTTAGTAATAAACTCAATAGTCTCAATCAAGTGGCTACGAAGAAGATAGGTTTCTTTATCTTCTTTTAGAAGACGTTGAATCATTACAGCATCAGCTCCGCAAGATCTCAAATAACTTGCAGCATCAAATGTACGTGATCCAGTTCTAAGAGAAAAACTATTGGTATCGACTATGATTCCACCTAACAAAGCAGTCGCTTCAATTTTATTGATTGGATCTGCTTCTTCAGATTGGTATTCAAATAGTTCTGTAATCAATTCGGCTGAAGACGACGCATAAGGTTCAATATAAACCAGCGCTGGATTCTCTGGAAAAGCTTCTCCACGACGATGATGGTCAATGACTACTACTTTATTCGTACGTGTAATCAAGTCTGGCGCGATTCCCATAGATGGACGATGGAAATCAACCAACACCACTAAACTATTAGCCGTAATCATTTGTTCTGCAACAGACGGTGTTATAATGTAGCGGCTAATTTGATTATCCTCTTCAACTTCTTTCATTAATTTAGAGATATCTTTACTAAACTCTTTCGGTTCTACAATAACCCATGCTTCTTTGTTATTCATTTCAGCAATTCTTCTGATTCCTAAAGAGGCACCAATTGCATCTAAGTCAGGATACTTATGTCCCATAATAAAAATTTGATCCGAATGCTTCATTAGTTCTTGGAGAGCTTGACTAATCATCCTAGAACGAACGCGCGTTCTTTTTTCCATAGGATTCGTTTTACCACCATAATAACGAGGTTCAGTATCGTATCCTTTAACAACAACTTGGTCTCCGCCTCGCCCTAAAGCCAAATCTAAATTACTTTGAGATAACTTAGACAATTCACTTAAATCATCAGATCCATAGGCTAGTCCAATACTTAATGTTAATGGGAAGTTTTGTTTTGAAGTTCTTTCTCTAATTTGATCAATAATGCTGAATTTTTCTTCTTCCATTTTTTCTAAAGACCCATAATGCATCATAACGATAAAGCGATCCTCAGTAATACGTTTTAAGTACACATGATGAGATTTTGCCCAATTAGATAATTGTGTTGTAATAAAGTTATCTAAATTAGATATATTTCTATCTGTCATCCCTTGAGTAATTTCATCATGGTTATCAACAAAGATATTTCCGATAACAATTTTTTCATCTTCGTATTTAGATTGAATGTTAGCGTATTCTGTAATATCCATAAGATACACAACTTTTATATCTTTTTGGACAATAATTTGAAAAACTTTATTTCCCCATTTAGCAGTTTTCAAACCTGAATCTTGACTTTCTTTAACAATTCTAGCTAATTCGCTATCAACATCTTTTATTTGTTTTCCTAAGACTTCTTGATAACCTAAGTGAGATTGAAGATAGGGATTGATCCACTGCAACTGCAGATTTTCATTAAACAATAGAATACCAATTGGCATTTTTATTAAGGCTTCTTGTTCTCCACGCTTAATTCGAAAAGCTAAATCAGAAATGTATTTTCTATTTTCAATCGATAACTTTTTAATTAAATTATACAACAAGACTAAAACAACAATAAAAATGACCAATAAAGCTAAACCAATTCCAAAGCTAGCTATAAATCCCAGAATAATTGTAGCTAATTGCAATACCATTATAACAGCTATAATCGTTTGTATTTTTTTATTATTCAAGAATTCTGGGAGTTTTTCTTGAGATAGTTTCTTATTCATAATATGCCCCTTTTTCCATCTCTTTCCTAAGTAAAGTTCATTCTCTATTTTACCACTTGTTCTCTTAGTAGACAACTTGTTTCACATGAAACAATAGCGACAAAATGTTTCACGTGAAACTTTCCCATTCTCTATTTACAAATTAAAAAATAAAAAAACCGAGAACAATACTATAAGTATTTCCCGACTTTTCTCTACTTATTTGTTTTATTTTTAAATCACCTAAAAACTGCATGAATTAATTATCTCAATAAAAAAGAGAATCGTAAAATTACGATTCTCTTTGTCTTTTTATTGTTCGTCAGTTACGAAAGGTAATAATCCCATAATACGAGCACGTTTGATTGCTTTAGTTAATTTACGTTGGTTTTTAGCGTATGTTCCAGTAACACGACGCGGTAAAATTCTACCTCTTTCAGAGATAAAGCGTTTCAAAAGATCAACATCTTTATAGTCCACATGTTCAATATGGTTTGCTGCAAAGAAGTCAACTTTACGGCGTTTCTTTCCGCCTCTACGTTGTTGAGCCATTTCATTTCCTCCTTTATTTCCCATTCCTTTTAGAATGGTAAATCGTCATCTGAAATATCAATTGGTTGTCCGCTCTTTTCAAATGGATCAGAGTTTCCAAAATTTTGATATTGTTGGTTACGGGGAGCTTCTTGTGAGTTACTTTGTGTATTATTGTAAGAACTTTGTTGAGAACCATATGATCCAGAGTTTGAATCACTTTGATCTTTACGTTGTTCACTCTTAGATTTTGATTCTAATAATGAGAACGTTTCAACAACTACTTCTGTAACATACACACGTTGCCCTTGTTGATTATCATAAGAACGAGTTTGAATACGGCCTTCTACACCTACTAATGCACCTTTTCTAGTGAAATTTGCAAATGATTCAGCACTTTTCCTCCAAATTACACAGTTAATAAAATCTGCATCTCGTTCACCTTTTTGGTTTGTAAACTGTCTGTTTACAGCCAATGAAAAAGTTGCTACCGCTGTGCCGTTTGAAGTGTATCTTAAATCAGCATCTTTTGTTAATCTTCCAACTAAAACAACATTGTTAATCACATTGCCCACTCCTTCCGATAAAATGTTTCATGTGAAACATTTTTGCTTAGTCTTCTTCTCTAATTGTCATATGACGCAGAATATCAGAACTGATTTTAGATAAACGGTCGAATTCGTTGATTGCAGCTGCATCATTAGCAGTAAGTTTTACGATATGGTAGATTCCTTCGTGGAAATCTTTGATTTCGTAAGCAAAACGACGTTTCGACCAGTCTTTAGATTCAGTGATTTCAGCACCATTATCTTTTAAAATAGTGTCAAAGCGTTCAACTAAAGCTGTTTTTTCAGCTTCATCGATGTTTGGACGGATAATGTATAAAATTTCATATTTTGCTGCTTTACTCATCTTGACTGTCACCTCCTTATGGACTTTGGCTCTTTTTACAGAGCAAGGAGAGTATTCTATTAATGTTGCAGTAGATTACTCACGTCCGTTTAGTATAGCACAGCCTATTGCAAAAATCAATAGTGTAAACTTATCTGATTCAAAAAAATTATTTTTAGCTTTTTAAGCAACACTCCAAAAAAAGAGAGAGACTAAAAGTCATCTCTCCTTCTCACTATTATTCTTCTGTTAAATCGTCATTTTCTTCTGTTAGATCTGTTTCTTGAATCACATCACTTGTTTCATCAATCTCTACAGATGTACCTTCAATACTATTTTCTAATAGCTCTGAATCCTCTTTTTCATCTTCTGGCTCTACTTTAGCCATTGTCGAAACTTTCACATCATCTGCTACTCGAATCACGCGAACACCTAGTGTTGCACGGCCTGTTTGTGACACTGCAGAGACATTAAAACGAATAATAACACCTGTATTTGTAATCAACATGATATCTTCTTCGCCTTTCACAGTCGTCAGACCAGCTAAGTTTCCATTTTTACTTGTAATATTAGCTGTTTTTATTCCTTTACCACCACGGCCTTTAATCGCATATTCACTAGCCTTAGTTCGTTTTCCATATCCTTTTTCTGTAATAATCAGTACTTCAGAGTCTTCTGTTAACAAATCTACTCCAATGACATAATCATCTTCTCTCAAACGAATACCACGAACACCACTAGCCGTTCTTCCCATATTTCGAACATCATCTTCATGGAAGCTTACAGCATAACCTAAATGTGTTCCAATAATGATATTTTGATTGCCGTCTGTTACAGAAACCGACATCAATTCGTCATCTTCTTTTAAGACGATCGCTTTCAGACCATTGCTGCGGATATTAGAAAATGCTTTTACACTCGTACGTTTAACTGTTCCAAGACGAGTCGTAAAGAAGAGATACATTTCTTCTTCTGCCTCTCCTCGGACATTTATAACAGCTTGTACGGTTTCGCCAGAATCAATTCCTAATAAATTGATAACAGGAATTCCCTTAGCTGTACGTCCATATTCTGGAATTTCGTAACCTTTTGAACGGTAAACTTTTCCATTATTTGTAAAAAACAGCAACGTATCATGAGTAGAACAAGATACTAAGGTTTCTATGAAATCATCATTATGAACACCCATACCTTGTACACCACGTCCACCGCGTCGTTGTGATTTAAATTCGGAACTTGGAAGACGTTTGATATACCCTTTATTGGTTAATGTAATAACCACGTCTTCTTCTTCTATCAAGTCTTCATCTTCAAGACTTAGTACTTCTCCTACCAATAATTCAGTACGACGAGCATCTCCGAATTTTTCTTGAACTTCAAGAAGTTCCGTTTCAATGATCATGTGTACGCGTTCGGGTTTAGCTAAGATATCTGCCATATCTAAAATCAAAGCCATTAATTCATTGTATTCTGATTCGATTTTATCTCTTTCTAAACCAGTTAATCGAACCATTCGCATATCTAAAATAGCTTGTGCTTGTTTATCTGATAAACCGTACGTTTCAATTAAAGTTGTTTTAGCAATATCTCCAGTTTTTGAACCACGTATAATGCGAATAATTTCGTCAATGTGATCTAACGCTATTCTTAAACCTTCTAAAATATGAGCTCGTGCTTCAGCTTTACGTTTGTCATAAGCTGTTCTTCTGCGAATAACCACTTCTTGGTGTTTTAAGTATTCTTCAAGAATGGATTTTAAACTTAATACTTTTGGAACACCGTTTACGATTGCTAACATATTAAAACCAAATGATGTTTGCAGTGAAGTTAATTTATATAAATTATTTAATACAACACTTGCACTTACATCACGTCTAACATCGATCACGACACGCATACCATCACGATCGGATTCATCTGCTAAATCGGTGATACCTTCGATTCTCTTATCTCTTGCTAAATCAGCAATCCGTTCCACTAATCTGGCTTTATTTACCATATAAGGCAATTCGTGCACGATAATACGTTCTTTGCCATTTTTTAATATTTCAATTTCAACTTTAGCTCGAACCATGATCGAACCTTTACCAGTTTCATAGGCTTTTCTGATACCAGATTTACCCATCACTAGTCCCCCGGTTGGAAAATCAGGACCCGGTATAGCTTCCATTAAATCTGCTGTTGTTGCATCAGGATTTTTCATCAAAATGTGTAATGCTGAGATAACTTCAGTTAGATTATGTGGCGGAATATTAGTAGCCATACCAACAGCGATTCCTGTCACTCCATTTACAAGTAAATTAGGGAAACGAGCTGGTAATACGTCTGGTTCGCGTTCTGATCCATCGTAGTTATCGTGGTAATCGATCGTATCTTTATTGATATCGCGCAGCATTTCTAAAGCCATTTTCGTCATACGAGCTTCAGTATACCGCATTGCTGCAGCTCCATCGCCATCCACTGATCCAAAGTTTCCATGACCATCCACTAACGGATAGCGGTAACTCCAATCTTGAGCCATACGAACCATTGATTCATAAATTGCACTATCTCCATGAGGATGGTATTTACCCATAACATCCCCAACGATACGTGCTGATTTTTTATGCGCTTTATCAGGCGTTACGCCTAATTCACTCATCCCATACAAAATACGGCGATGCACTGGTTTTAAACCATCTCGTACATCCGGCAATGCGCGTGCTACAATAACACTCATTGCATAATCAAGGAATGATTCACGCATTTCATGGCTTAGTTCAACATTTTTTATATTTTCTTTAAATTCTTCAGCCATTTTTTATTGTCCTCCTATTTGGATTAAATATCTAAATTCTGCACATAACGCGCATTGTCTTCGATAAATTGACGTCTTGGTTCAACACGGTCACCCATTAACATATCACAACTTTTATCTGCTTCAATAGCATCATCAACAGTAACTTGCAGCATCCGTCTATTTTCTGGATTCATAGTTGTTTCCCATAATTGTTCAGCATCCATTTCTCCAAGACCTTTGTATCGTTGAATAACAGGTTTTGGTGAAAGAGGAATTTCTTTCAAATAATCATCTAATTCTTCATCTGAATCTAAATACGCCATTTTTTTACCTTGACGCACTTGATACAAAGGAGGCTGAGCGATGTAAACATAACCCGCTTCAACTATTGGACGCATGTATCGATAAAATAATGTCAACAATAAGGTACGGATATGTGCTCCATCGACATCGGCATCTGTCATAATAACCAATTTATGGTAACGAGCTTTAGAAACATCAAAATCACTACCGAATCCAGTTCCCATTGCTGTAAATAACGAACGGATTTCTTCATTCGCTAAAATTCTATCTAATGTTGCTTTTTCTACATTTAAGATTTTTCCACGAATCGGTAAAATCGCTTGAAATAGTCTTGAGCGTCCTTGCTTAGCAGAACCACCGGCAGAATCTCCCTCAACGATAAATAATTCGCTGATAGAAGGATCTTTGCTTGAACAGTCAGCTAGTTTACCAGGAAGGTTGCTTATCTCTAGTCCACTCTTTTTACGTGTTACTTCACGAGCTCTTTTTGCAGCTAAACGAGCTCTAGCAGCTAGTAAGCCTTTTTCAACAATTTGACGAGCTACTTGCGGGTTTTCCATTAAAAATTTTTCAAAATGCGCAGAAAATAAGCGGTCCGTAATCGTACGTGCTTCAGAGTTCCCTAATTTGGTCTTCGTTTGTCCTTCAAATTGAGGATCTGGATGTTTAATAGATAAGACGATCGTTAATCCCTCACGCACATCTTCTCCAGTTAGATTTTCTTCGTTTTCTTTAATTATTTTATTCTTTTTAGCATAGTCATTTATCACACGAGTCAATGCTGTCTTAAAACCGAATTCATGTGTTCCACCTTCATAAGTATGGATATTGTTGGCAAAACTCATTAAGTTATTATGGTAACCGTCTGTATGTTGCATAGCTACTTCGATTGTGATTCCTTGTTGTTCACCTTCTAGAAAAATAGGTTCATCATATAAAACAACTTTATTTTCGTTCAGAAATTCGACGTAACTCTTAATACCACCTTCATAGTGGTATTCTAAAAATTGTTTTTTATCTTCGCGCTTATCTTCTATTGTGATTTTTAAGCCTTTATTTAAGAACGCTAACTCGCGTACACGTGTAGCTAATTTGTCAAAGTTAAATTCAACTGTTTCTTTAAAGATCTCAGGATCCGGCACAAAATGGACAGTTGTTCCATGTTTATCCGTTTCACCGATTACTTCTACGTCATGGACAACTTTTCCTTGAGCGTATTGTTGGTGATAAATCTTTTCATCTTTATAAACATAGACATCTAACGTAGTCGAAAGTGCATTAACAACTGAAGATCCAACACCATGTAGACCACCGGAAACTTTGTATCCTCCGCCACCGAATTTACCCCCTGCATGCAGAATCGTAAATACCGTTTCTAATGCTGGACGACCTGTTTTAGCTTGGATATCGACAGGGATTCCACGTCCATTATCCATAACAATAATACTTTCGTCTTTTTCAATACTTAAGTTGATCTCATCAGCAAAGCCCGCTAATGCTTCATCAATTGAATTATCTACGATTTCCCACACTAAATGATGAAGTCCTTCACTACTTGTTGCGCCAATGTACATACCTGGACGTTTACGAACAGCTTCTAGCCCTTCTAGAACTTGTATTTGACTCGCATCATATTCTTTTGCTAAATCTTTTTTGCTTTTTATTTCTTCAGACACACTCATTCACTCTCCATTTCTACTTGGCCGTTATTGATCAGAAAAACTTTTGGCGTATCCAACATATTCTTCTTTATTCCATCTAAACTAGTCGTTGTTAAAAACGTTTGGACTTTATTTTGAATAGCTTTCAATAAATGTGTTTGACGTTCATCATCCAATTCTGATAAAACATCGTCTAGTAATAATACTGGGTATTCACCAGTCATTTCTTTCATCAAATCGATTTCTGCCAATTTAACACTTAATGCCGTTGTTCTTTGCTGGCCTTGAGAACCATAGGTTTGGACATCTTTATCATTCACTTTAAATTTCAAGTCATCTCTATGAGGACCAAATATAGTGGTTCGTTGTTCTAACTCTCTTTGACGACCTTGTTCAAATGCTTTCATCAAATCTGAATAAAGCTGTTCTTTACTCAATTCATTTGTGATTTTCAAACTACACGAATAATCAATTTCAAGTATTTCCTTTTGTTTAGAAATTTCATGGTGAACAGGTTTAGCCCAGTTTTCTAATTTTTTTACAAACGAAAAACGTTCTAACAAGATAGCTGCACCGTATTCAGCTAATTGTTCCGTCAAAATATCTAAAAAAGTTAAATCTTTTTCTTTCTTCATGCTTAGTTGTTTGAGATAGCTATTTCGTTGCTTTAAAAGATGTTGGTATTGTACAAGATGGTGTAAATAAATAGGGCTCATCTGCCCCATTTCCATATCTAAAAATTTTCTTCTAACAGAAGGTGATCCTTTTACCAAAGATAGATCCTCTGGAGCAAATAAAATAACATTTAAATTGCCAATGTATTCACTCAGTTTCTTTTGTTCCAAATGATTAAACTTTGCTTTTTTTCCTTTTTTAGAAATAGAGATTTCAAGTGGAAAAGTAGTATTTTTTTTTTGTATTCTTCCACTTACCCGTGCAAAATCTTGTTCCCATCGTATCGTTTCTTTATCATTGCCTGTTCTATGGCTTCTAGCCATGGCTAATACATAAATAGCTTCCATCAAACTTGTTTTTCCTTGAGCATTTTCTCCTAAGAAAACGTTAATTCCTTCAGAAAAGACAACTTCAGCCTGCTCATAATTACGATAATTGGAAAGATGGATTTCTTTCAATAACATTATTTTTTGTCCTCATTTAATTCAGCTGGACTTTCTGCTTGGATAAAATAAGTTCCTTCATCAGGTATTTCAACAACAGAACCAGGATAGATTTTTTTTCCTCTACGATTTTCAACTTCGTTATCTAAAAGAATTGTATGTTCAGACAAATACCATTTAGCCATACCGCCACTGCTGATAATATCTACATGTTTCAAAAATTGGCCTAATGTAATAAATTCACGATCGATTTTAATTGTTTTTTTCATGTTTTCACCTACTTCTCAATAAAATAAGCGTGGAAATAATCCACGCATAACGTTGCCGCTTATTAATCTTATTATACTCTTTTTTCGTCAATAATACAATTGAATCTAAAAATAACCCTACTATCATCGATTTTAGCTAAAAGATAAAAAAAGACCTTAAATGTTCCATAATTGCTTAAAACGAAAAAAACATGGTTATCTGGACAATAATATAAAAAAACTACTTTCCAAAATATTTGGAAAGTAGTTTTTTGCTTAATCAATCTTAAAAAGTTCGAACTGGAGTGATCAATTGAATAAAATCTTGAGCATTTTCACTAGGAACTAAAATAAATGGTCGTACTGGAGAAGTGAATTTTATTTTTATATCTGTTTGACCAAAAGTTCTCAATGCATCTTTCATATAATCTGGGTTAAATGAAAGTTCAATAGGTTCTCCCTCAACAGATTGGTAATCTAATTCTTCTTTTACATTTCCCACATCAGGAGAATTTCCTGAAATTTCAACTAAATTAGGATTAATTGTTATTTTTACAACGTTATTCTTTCCTTCGTGTGAAAGTAACGATGCTCGCTCAATAGATCCTAATAGTGAACTTGCGTTAAAACTAATTTCAGTAGAGGAATTATCTGGAATCAGACGTTTTGTGTCAGGATAATATCCTTCTAGTAAACGAGAATAAAAATACATGTTTTCGGCTTTAAATAAAACTTGATTTTCAGTGATCATCATTTCAATCGTATCAGAGGTTTCATCTAGTGTGCGGGATAACTCTATCAAACTTTTACCAGGAATAATAATGTTGTATTTTTTATTCGCTTGTTCTTCATTCATTTCTAAAGGAATGACACGTTGACTTAAACGATGACTATCTGTGGCAACGGCTAAGAACTTTCCATTCTCAATAATAATGTTTACTCCTGTTAATATTGGACGACTTTCATGAGTTGAAATGGCAATAACAGTTTGACCGATCACTTGCTTAAATAAATTTACGGGCAAAGTAAATGATTCTGATGTATCAATGATAGGCAAATGTGGATAGTTATTAGGATCTAAACCATTGATTGTAAATGAAGCTGTTGCAGAAGTGATTAACGCTTGGAAATGATCCAATATTTCAATTGTCATTGTTTCTTCAGGAAGTTTTTTTACGATTTCGCTAAAAAAGCGTGCTTGTAAAACAATTCCACCTGTTTTTTCAATGGTCAAGAGATTATCTTCTTCTGATACAGGAATAAACGCTTCAATTGAGATATCAGAATCGCTACCTGTTAGTGTTAATCCTTCATCATTCGCAATGATTTTTAGTCCTGTCAAAATAGGGATAGTTGTTCTAGAAGAAATGGCACGTTGTACATCAGATAAGCTTTTTAAAAAAGCACTTCTTTTTATTGTAAATTTCATTAAATTTACCTCCAAGTATAGTTTAATTTATTTAATAAGTTCTTTAGTAATAGTAGTAGGGCTTGTTGATACTGTGGAAAACTATGACAATCAGTTTATCTAAAAGGTTTTACACATGTGGATAAGTTGTTGATAAAAAAAGGATAAGTCTACTAGTTATGCACATGTATAAAATAAAAAAAACTGCTATTCAGATATTAAATCAGCTTAATTTTTTCTTAATATCGGCTAATTCTTGTTTTAATTGATCATCAGTTGATAAAGCATGGACGATTTTCTCATAAGCATGAATAACAGTAGTGTGGTCTTTTCCACCAAATTCAGCACCAATTTTTGGTAATGAATTTGAAGTCAATTCTCGTGATAAATACATAGCAATTTGTCTTGGTAATACAATCGATTTGATTCGCTTTTTACCTTTAAGGTCTGCAATAGATAATTGGTAATACTTACTGACCGCATTTTGAATGTCCAATATGGTAAGTGTTGATGGTTTTGCTGAAGGCAACATACTTTTTAATGCATCTGCAGCTAAACTAGTTGTAATATCTCTGCTTTCTATTGCTGCATAAGCCTGTACGCGAACCAGTGCACCTTCTAATTCTCTGATATTTGAATCAATTTGGCCAGCTATATAACTTAAGGTATCGCCCGGAATTTCTAAACGTTCAGCATTTGCTTTCTTTCTTAAAATTGCAATTCTTGTCTCCAAATCTGGTGGGGTTATGTCTACTGATAGGCCCCAAGCAAATCTTGAGACTAAACGTTCTTGTAATTTAGGAATTTCATTAGGCAAACGATCACTGGTAAGTACGATTTGTTTACGATCATCATACAAAGCATTAAAGGTATGGAAGAATTCTTCTTGAGTACCTTCCTTATCTGCAAAAAATTGAATATCATCTACTAAAAGTAAATCAACACTGCGGTATTCATTCCTAAATTTTTCTTGTGTTTTGTTTTGGATAGAATTAATAAAATCATTTGCAAATGTTTCACTACTAACATATTTGACGCGTGCATCAGGGTTTAGCAGCAACATTTGATGGCCAATCGCATGCATTAAATGGGTTTTACCAAGACCGACTCCTCCATAGAAAAATAAAGGATTATAAATTGTTCCTGGTTCTTCTGCAACGACTAATGCCGCAGCATGTGCCATTTGATTTCCTTTGCCGATAACGAATGTATCAAAAGTATATTTTGTATTTAATTGTATATCCCTTTTAAATAAAGTTTTTTTAGGAACTTCATTACGAAGAACATTATTTCCATTGGCAGGTGTGTCTTGCTCATTTTTAATAACAAACAATGGAGAAATTTCACGACTAGAGTATTCATATATATTTTCAACAATTCGTGTAGCTAAATTATTTTCCCAATATTCTTTATGTAAAGAAGAAGGGACTTCAATAATAATGTTGTTATCTGTGATACGTATCGGGCTGGCACTCTCTATCCACGTATCGTAGCTAACTTTGGAAAGCGATTCTTTGAATTTTTCTTTTAAAAAATTCCATAATGTTTGTAAATCGTCCAAAAGAGAACCTCCTTATAAAATGTGTCTATGTTATTTTAGCATCTTTATAAAAAGTTTTCCACAAGTAGTTTTTTTAAAGAAAAATTTATACACGGCCTGTAAATAAAGTTATACACAGGTCGAAAACGTCAGTGGATAACTTTATTTATAGACAAAAAATTACGCTGGATTGTGGATAAGCGATAAACTGTAAAAGTTGATTTAATGAGATTTTCAAAACTTATACACAATTTTTAATGCTCGGGGGATAAAGATTTTGCACAGCATGTTCTTATGTGGATAAGTAGGTGATAAGTATGGGATAAGAAAAAAATAAAAAAAGTCGTGCCCAGCTATGTGGATAAAGTTACCCACTTGTGGATATCTTTAATTTGGATGAAAAAATACATCTGAGATCTTAGCAAGCCTTAATAAAAGATAAGAAAATAAAGAATTAAAAAAAGAATTTGCAAAAGAATGTTTCTTATTAAGTAAAAATATGCTATCATACTTGAGTGAATGAATAAAAATAGGGGAATTATGCTTGACAAGACTATTTTTTCTTCGTTATAATAATCTAGACTGTCTTTGGATAATTTTAAAATAGTAATGTGAGAGATAGTTTTTACAGGAGGTGTATCACGTATGAAAAGAACTTACCAACCTAAAAAACGTAAACGTCAAAAAGTACATGGTTTCCGTAAACGCATGAGTACTAAAAATGGACGTAATGTATTACAAAGTAGACGCCGTAAAGGTAGAAAAGTATTGTCTGCATAGATCACTGAACGTTTCAGTGGTCTTTTTTTTTAGGATTTGAATAAAATTACTCAGTAGTTGGTATGTATAAATAGCCAATTAAGGAGTAATTTTATTGCTTATTCGATGAAATAGGAGTGAATTTTACTAATTTAAAGAGATGAGAGGTTATTTTAATGCGAAAAGCCTATCGTGTCAAAAAAGAAACAGAATTTCAAAAAGTTTTTCATCATGGCAAATCATCAGCAAATCGTCAATTTGTCATTTATGTGATCGATAAAAAAGATCAATCCCATTTTCGGGTAGGAATTTCTGTCGGCAAAAAAATAGGAAATGCTGTTATGCGTAATAATGTTAAGAGAAGAATCAGACAAAGTTTAACAGAATTAAAACCGCAATTAAAAGCAGAAAAAGATTTTATTGTTATCGCTCGCCCACCAGTAGCAGATATGACAATGAAGGAAACGAAAAAAAGCTTGCTACATGTATTGAAGCTTGCTAAATTATTAAGATAGAATGTACTTATTTAGAGTGGAGGCTAGGCCGTGAATAAACGTAAGCGATTACTTCTTTTGTTAGGAACAGTTTTATTAGCAGTAGTGTTAGTGGGTTGTGGTACTTCACCCATTACAGAACAAAGCACAGGAATTTGGGATAGATACATTATTTTAAATTTTTCTCGTGTGATTATTTGGTTTTCTAATTTATTTGGTGGAAGTTATGGAATAGGGATCATTATTTTCACATTGATCATTCGATTGATTCTTTTACCTATTATGCACCGCCAAACAAAAAGTACTCAAAAAATGGCAGAGTTACAACCGCAATTAAAAGAATTGCAAACAAAGTATGCTTCTAAAGATACAGATACACAAAACAAATTAAAAGAAGAGACTTCTAAATTATATGCAGAAGCAGGAGTCAATCCTGTAGCAGGTTGCTTGCCTTTATTGATCCAAATGCCAGTGTTAATTGCCATGTATCAAGCAATCAGTCGTACAGATGTATTGAAAACTGGAAACTTCTTATGGATGAACCTGGGAGAACCAGATCATTATTTTATCTTACCAATCTTGGCTGCTGCATTAACATATGGAACGACTAAGTTATCTAGTATGAGCCAAGCAGAGTCAAATCCAACGACAACATCTATGATGTATATCATGCCAGCATTGATTTTATTTATGGGGATCACATTGCCAAGTGCATTGTCACTATACTGGGTTGTAGGTAATGCTTTTTCTGTTGGACAAACGTTATTGTTAAATAATCCTTTCAAAATCAAAAAAGAACGTGAAGAAAAAATAAGAGTTGAACGAGAACGCCAACGAGCTCTTGAAAAAGCGTTGAAACCTAAGAAAAAGAAAAAAAAGTAAATTAAAATAAAAATGTGCAGAATGGAGGTAGGCAAATGAATAAGTATACAGTTAGAGCTGAAACGGTAGATGAAGCTACTCAAAAAGCGTTGAAAGAATTGGGAATCAGTAAAGAAGAAGCTTCTATTAAAGTGGTCGATCAAGGTAGAAAAGGTGTTTTTGGAATTGGTAAGAAAGAGGCTATTGTAACAGTCACAAAAATTGTAGCTGACAACAATGGTAAAGAATTCTTTGGAGAATCGGTTATTAAAGAAGAAATAAAAAACAAACCAACAGATTCAACTCAAGAAATCAAACCTTTAACAGAAGAAACTTCTAATTTAATAGAAAATAATCTTTTGGAAGATGAAACTCTTTCTAAAGAAACTGACAGCGAACAGGATGATGAAGAGGCTATTAAAATGGTATCGGAATATCTTCAAGAAATTGCACAGAAAATGGGTATTTCCAGTACTGTTACTGTTGAAAAAACGAAAGAACAAGTAGTCTTTCATATTGAAACAGAAAAAGCAGGTCTCATTATAGGCAAAAATGGTAAAGTATTGAATGCTTTGCAATCATTAGCTCAAGTTTTACTTCATCGTCATGCTAAAACAAAGTTTGTTGCAATCGTGAATGTTGGCGATTATCGTGAACGTAGAGAAATGGCATTAAGAGAGTTAGCTGAGCGAACTGCTCTGAAAGTCCGTCGTACAAAGCAACCTGTGTTCTTAGAACCTATGCCTGCTTCTGAAAGAAAGCAAATTCATTTTTATTTAAGCAAAGACGAATCTGTGGTCACTCACTCAGAAGGTAATGAACCGCACCGCTACTTAGTGGTTGAATTAAAATAGAAGTGTTTATTAGAATTGAGTCTGCTTTTTGGAGCACGTTTTAGAATAAACATTCGTATATAAAGAAGTGGCTGGGATTTTTGTCTCAGCCTCTTTTTTTTGTAAAATAATTAAAGAATCAAAAATTTTTACTAAGCCAAAAGTCTAATAGGCTGACGGAAAGTAATCCTGTATAGTATGTAGTAAATAATTAAAGATAAGTAGGTGCGTAAAATGGTTAAAATTATGATTATTGAAGATGACTTGGTAATTGCTTCAAGTTTACAAGAAGAGTTGACGAAATGGCAATACGATGCGTTTCATGTAACAGATTTTAATGCTGTTATGGATACTTTTACACATGAAACACCTCAATTAGTCTTAATCGATATTAAGCTGCCATATTTTAATGGTTATTACTGGTGTACAGAAATTCGCAAAGTCTCGCAAGTACCGATTATTTTTATTTCTTCTCAAAGTGAACGAATGGATATTGTGATGGCTATTCAAATGGGAGCAGATGACTTTATTAGTAAACCATTTGATTTAACAGTAGCGTTAGCTAAAATACAAGCTCTATTGCGCAGAACGTATGATTTTACGGGCAATGATGCTTATTTAAGCTATCAACAAGTCTATCTAAAAACGAGTGAACTAAAGATTCAATATATGGATCAGGAAGTTGAACTGACCAAAAACGAAATGAAAATTTTAGAAGTCTTATTTATACAAAAAGGGGCTTTTGTTTCGCGCGAGGCGATTATGATGAAATTATGGGAAAATGATTCGTTTATTGATGATAATACATTAGCAGTCAATATCAATCGTTTGCGAAAAAAACTAGCTGAATTGGACTTGACTTCATTTATTATCACAAAAAAAGGTTATGGGTATGGCCTGCAAAAGGATGATGACTCTATTGAAATCAACTAATAAAGTGATAGATATTCTCAAGGCGTTTATAAAAGCTAACTATTCGTTCTTTTTAGCATATGTACTTAACCTAAGTGTGTTTAGCTTTATTTATGTATTAGGACAATTGCCATTGTACTTTTTAGTATTTAGTATTGAACTTTCGCTATTTATAGGCGGGTGTTTCTTCTTGTTTAAATTTTCAAGGTACTATAAACGATTTCGTTTGTTGGAGCGATTAGATAAAGACCCAATCGATACATTGAAGCAATTGTCCTCTAATCGTGATTCGAGTGAAGATTTTTTTCATCTTAAAATTGAAAAGTTAATAGAAGAAATACAACAAGTCAAAAAAAAGAGTCAGCAACGCAATACGTCTCAGATAGACTATTTTACCTTGTGGCTGCATCAGATCAAAACACCCATTTCAGCTATCAGCTTATTGATGCAACGGGACAATAAATCAAAATTTACCCATCAAATGGAACAAGAGTTGCTGCAGATTGAAAACTATACACATATGGCATTGAATTATTTGAAAATAGAGCAAAGCGGTTCTGATTTAGACTTTGTACAAGTTTCGCTTGACCGAGTGATCAAAGAAACGGTTAAGAAGTTTTCGATTTTATTTATTTACAATCGTATCCAATTAGATTATCAAGAAACCAACAAAAGTATTTTATCCGATGAGAAATGGTTGAGGGTATTAGTTGAACAAATTCTTTCTAATAGTCTGAAATACACTCCTGAAGGCGGTAAGATAAAAATTTATATGAGCCCAACTAAGGAAGACCAACTCATTATTGAAGATACCGGTATTGGCATTCGCTCTGAAGATTTGCCGCGTATTTTTGAACGTGGGTATTCTGGCTTTAATGGAAGAATTCACGAAAAATCAACAGGGTTGGGCTTATTTCTTAGTCAGGAAATTACAAAACGCCTTGGTCATGAGATGTCAATCAAGTCAATTGTAGGAAAAGGCACTAAAGTAATAATCGATTTAGCCCGAACTTCACTAATAAAAGATTATTAATACTGAATCTTACGAAAGTGTAAGGTTTAATCACCATCTGTAAGAAAAGATAAAAGCAAGCATTGTTCATTTTTATTAAACTAGTAATAGAAATAGAGAAATGAACAGGAGGAAATAATTATGACATTATTAGAAGTGAGTCATTTAAAAAAGACGTATACAGGAAGGTTCTCAACGCAAGAAGTGCAGGCTTTAAAAGACGTGAATTTTTCAGTAGAAAAAGGAGAATTTGTCTCCATTATGGGAGAGTCAGGTTCTGGTAAAACAAGTTTATTAAATATTTTAGCAACCCTTGATACTGCAACTGATGGTGAGGTTTTGCTGGAAGGAAAAGATTTAACAGGCATCAAGGACAATGATATTTCTAATTTCCGTAGAGATTATTTAGGCTTTGTATTCCAAGATTTCAACTTATTGGACAATTTTTCAATTAAAGACAATATAGTATTGCCGCTAGTACTGTCAAATACGTCAATAACTGAAATGGAACATCGTTTGATGCCAATCGTTAAAAAAATGAAAATCGATGGATTGATTAATCATTATCCTTATGAAGTATCTGGAGGACAAAAACAACGCGCAGCTGTAGCTCGTGCCTTGATCACTAATCCGAAATTGCTTCTTGCTGATGAGCCAACTGGAGCATTAGATTCAAAATCCAGCCAAAGCCTGTTAGAAACTTTTGAAACCATCAATAACGCTGGACAAACCATTATCATGGTTACTCATAGTACAAGAGCTGCTGCTTATTCGAATCGGGTCTTGTTCATTCAAGATGGTGAAGTGTACCATGAAATTTACCGTGGAGAACAAACGCCAGATCAGTTCATGGACAAAATTTCTCAAGCATTAATCGTACTAGCTAATAGAGGTGAACAACATGAATAAAGGTTTTTTTTCTAAGTTAGCTCTACGAAACATTAAATCTAATAAGCAAATTTATCTACCTTATATTTTTGCTTCTATTGCTACAGTAGCGATGTTTTATATGATGGTTGCTTTAATGGGGAATAAGTTTGTACAAACGAGAAACGCATCCTTACCGATGTTGTTTACTATTGGAGCAGTAGTCATTGGGGTGTTCTCCTTTCTGTTTATTTTGTATACCAATAGTTTCTTGATAAAACGACGGAAAAAAGAAATTGGGTTGTACGCGATACTAGGAATGAAGAAGAAACATGTTTCTAGGATATTGACGATTGAATCAGTCGTAACAAGCTTTTCTAGCATCCTTTTAGGATTGATTATTGGACATTTATTGGGGGAACTTGCTTTTCTTGTTTTAAATTATGCTTTGAAATTTGGCGTAAAAATGTCTTTTCCTTTCACATTGAATGCTGTAATGATCACGATTGGATTATTTGTTCTCATCTTTTTGGTGACGTTGATCTATAATATCACTCAAGTAACGTTTTCTAACCCAATTCAATTGATCAAAGGAAAACAAACAGGAGAACGGGAACCCAAAAGTTCTATTACCCTTTTTATTCTATCTTTATTATTGATTGGATCAGGTTATTATCTGTCTGTAACGATTAATGACCCATTGAATGCAATGATTTACTTTTTACTTGCAGTCCTTTTGGTTATTGCAGGTACGTATTTTTTATTCATTTCCGGATCAATATTTATCCTGAAAGCATTGAAGAAAAATAAGAAATTGTATTACCGTCCAAGTCCATTTATTTCAATCTCTGGTATGCTTTATCGCATGAAACAAAATGCCACTGGATTAGCTAATATTACTATCTTAGCAACGATGGTCATCGTTGTAGTATCGACTACATTAGCTGTCTTTATTGGAATACAAGGAACTTTAGATCGCTTATATCCTTATGAAAATAAAATAACTTATTTTACAGATGTCAATAAAGAAGAAGAATTGCAAGAGATACAAAAAGAAACAGAAAAATTAGGTTTAGAAGTAACCGGTACAGAAAGTTACTCCTCTTATTCTTTAGCTACACAATTAGAGGATAATGAATTGATTGTTGGTGATAAAGTTAATTATTCTGCAAAAGAAACATTTTTTGTCAATATACTGGTACAAGAAGATTATGAACAAATGACAAACCAATCAATTGATTTAGACTCTGATGAAATGTTGGTTTACAACTTAAAAAATAGCGATGACTTGACTACATTGCTCATAGGAGATACAACTTATCAGATTGAGTCAATAAATAAAAGTCCTATCAAAATTGATGAAGAGGTGAAATCACCTGAGTTTATTATCGTCCAATCAAATGAGGTTCGTCAGTCTATTATTGATTACGAAGATCAGTTATCAGAAAATGAATATCCTTTTACTACGGAAGCGATGATTTCTTGGAATACGACTGGGACCCAAGAACAGAAAAAAAGCTATTCTAAGAAACTAGATGAAATACTAAACAGTAAAGACGGGTCATTTTATGAGTCAAAAGAACTCTTCAGTGATGAATTATATAATATGAATGGCGGCTTTTTATTCTTAGGCATTTTCCTTGGATTGTTGTTTGTCTTTGGAGCAGCTTTAATCACATACTTTAAACAAGTTTCAGAAGGCTATGACGATCG
Organism: Carnobacterium sp. FSL W8-0810; assembly: GCF_038007125.1. Lineage (NCBI taxonomy): Bacteria > Bacillati > Bacillota > Bacilli > Lactobacillales > Carnobacteriaceae > Carnobacterium > Carnobacterium sp. FSL W8-0810. The sequence goes on from NZ_JBBOWO010000001.1 coordinate 577,764, forward strand.
AGAAAAATTCCAGATCATGCAGAAAGTGGGATTAGATAAACAAATGATACGTAAAACGACTCGTTTACAAATTATTTGGATGTTCCTATTGCCTTTAGTAGTTGCGGTGATTCATGTTGCCTTTGCCTTTCCACTTATTCAAAAATTGTTAATTCTTTTTAATGTAGTAAATACATCATTAGTCTTTTGGTGTTTTGCAGGGGTAATTGTTGGCTATAGTCTGATTTATGGCATCATTTATCAAGTAACTTCAAAAGTTTACTATAGTATTGTTAAATAGAGAAAGTAAGGACTGACATAAGAATTTTTTTCTTTTATGTCAGCCTTTTTTTGTGCTTAAAAAGCGATTATGTTTATAAAAATCAGTTAGCAGAAAAAAGGAAGATAAAACGCTTGCATTTTCCAAAAGAAAACGGTACATTGTACTTGTATATACAAGTTGCACTTATAACTTTTTCTTAGGAGGAAAAAAAATGGCAGATTACAAGCAAGATGCAAAACAGCTATTGGAAGACGTCGGAGGCCCTGATAATATTTCTGCAGTCAGTCACTGTGCTACCCGCATGCGTTTCGTATTAAATGATCCTGCAAAAGCAGACAGCAAAAAGATAGAAGATATTCCAGCAGTTAAAGGTACGTTTACTCAAGCCGGACAGTATCAAGTTATTATTGGTAATGATGTTGCCACATTTTATAATGAATTTTCTAAAATTTCCGGCAAAGAAGGCGTATCGAAAGACGAAGTAAAAGCAGCAAGTAAACAAAATCAAAATCCTGTACAACGTGCTATGTCCGTTTTAGCAGAGATCTTCTCACCTATTATTCCAGCAATTATTGTCGGAGGGTTGATTTTAGGATTCCGAAATATTTTGGAAGCCATTCCAATGGAATCTCTTGGTCAAGCGATGGTAGATGGTGTAGCGCAAGTCAACAGTGCTGGAGAACCAGTTTACAATACAATCGTTAATGTCAGTCAGTTTTGGAGTGGAGTCAACTCGTTCTTATGGCTGATCGGAGAAGCTATTTTCCACTTCTTACCAGTAGGTATCACGTGGAGTGTTGCTAAAAAAATGGGAACCACTCAAATTTTAGGAATCGTTCTAGGGATCACACTAGTGTCACCTCAATTATTGAATGCATATGCAGTTGCCGGAACGGCAGCAGCAGACATTCCAGTTTGGGATTTTGGTTATTTCACAATTGACATGATCGGGTACCAAGCACAAGTTATTCCTGCTATGTTAGCCGGATTTGTATTGGCTTATTTAGAATTAGGATTGCGTAAAATAGTTCCGCAAGCTATTTCAATGATTTTTGTACCATTCTTTGCTTTAGTTCCAACGGTTTTGATTGCTCACACGGTTTTAGGACCAATTGGTTGGGTTATAGGAAACTGGGTTTCAAGTGTCGTTTATGCAGGATTAGGAAGCTCATTTAGCTGGTTGTTTGGTGCCTTGTTTGGGTTCTTATATTCACCATTGGTTATTACAGGTTTGCACCATATGACGAATGCGATCGATTTACAGCTGATTGCTGACTTCCAAGGAACAAACTTATGGCCAATGATCGCTTTATCAAATATTGCTCAAGGTTCAGCTGTATTAGCGATTATTTTCTTACATCGTGGTAATGAAAAAGAAGAACAAGTTTCTATTCCAGCAGCTATCTCTTGTTATTTAGGTGTAACAGAACCCGCTATGTTCGGAATCAATATTAAATACATTTACCCATTTGTTGCGGCTATGATCGGTTCAGGTCTTGCTGGGTTAGTATCTACTACTTTCAACGTGACAGCAAATTCAATCGGTGTTGGCGGAATTCCAGGATTCTTATCTATCCAAAACCAATATTGGCCAATCTTCTTCCTTTGTATGGCGATTGCAATAGTGGTACCGTTTGTCTTAACAATTGTATTCCGTAAATATAACATCTTGAATAAATCTGACCAAGTTACTATTACAGAACCTGAATTAGGGAAATAATTTTTTAGAAAGTAGGAATAAAAATGAGTACCTTTCATGAGAAAGTCGTGTATCAAATTTACCCAAAATCTTTTAAGGATTCTAATGGAGATGGAGTAGGAGATTTAAGAGGAATTATTGAAAAGATTCCTTATCTAGCAGAATTAGGTGTTGATGTGTTATGGATCAACCCCTTCTTCATTTCTCCGCAAAAAGATAATGGCTATGATATCGCTAATTATGTAGAAATTGATCCATTATTTGGAACGATGGAAGATTTTGAGGAACTCATCGCTGTAACTAAAGAGCATAAGTTGGAAATTATGTTGGATATGGTTTTGAACCATACTTCTATTGAACATGAGTGGTTCCAACGGGCGCTCAAAGGTGAAAAGAAATACCAAGATTATTATATCTTACGTGAACCAAAAGCAGATGGAAGCCACCCGACAAACTGGGTCTCAAAATTTGGAGGCCCAGCGTGGGCTCCTTTTAGGGATACTGGAAAAGAATATTTGCATTTGTATGATGTTACGCAAGCTGATTTAGACTGGCGTAATCCAGAAGTAAGAAAAGAGCTTTTTAACGTAGTCAATTTTTGGCTAGAAAAAGGCGTAAAAGGATTCCGTTTTGATGTACTCAATGTTATTGGGAAAGATGAAGTATTGGTAGATGCGGAAGATGGCGTGGGAAAATCTTTATATACTGATAGACCAATAACACATGAATTTATTCATGAAATGAATCAAGAAACGTATGGAAGATACCCTAACATCATGACAGTTGGAGAAATGTCTTCCACAACAATTGAAAATGGAATTTCTTATTCTAATCCTGAAAAACAAGAATTATCGATGGTCTTTAGTTTCCATCACTTAAAAGTCGATTATTTAAATGGAGAAAAATGGAGCAAAACACCATTTGATTTTATGGAATTAAAAGAGTTGCTAAATGATTGGCAAGAAGGCATGTCTAAAGGTAATGGCTGGAATGCACTGTTCTTGAATAATCATGATCAGCCTCGCGCAATCAGCCGTTTTGGAGATCCTGTGAATCACTTTGAAGCTTCTGCTAAATTATTAGCACAAACGATTCACTTGATGCGTGGAACACCTTATGTTTTTCAAGGTGAAGAAATTGGTATGACAGATCCAGAATTTCAAGATATCACAGACTATGTAGATGTAGAGACACATAATGCTTATAAAGAACTACAAGCAAAAGATCTGCCACATGAAGAAATTATGGAGATCATTAAAGGGAAATCTCGTGACAATAGCCGCACACCAATGCAATGGACAAACGAAAAAAATGCCGGTTTTACTACGGGACAACCATGGATAAAATTAACTGAAAATTACCATCAAATCAATGTAGAAAAAGAACGAGCAGAAGGAACCATCTTTGATTTTTATAGAAAGCTTATTCAATTAAGAAAAGATTTGAAAGTAATCTCTGAAGGGGATTACCGTGGAATCATGATGGATCATCCAAGTGTTTATGGTTATGTAAGAGAATATGAGGGAGAACAACTGCTTGTATTTAATCATTTCTATTCAGATCATGTGACTTTGGAAATTCCAGAAGAATTTTTAACTAGATCTAGTCGTTATCTTATCGGCAATAAAGAAGAAAGAAGCTTAACTGCTAACTTAGAATTAGGTCCGTATGAAACAATTGCTTTTTATTTTGAAGCTAATTAAAATAAAAAAGGAAACTGATAATTTATCAGTTTCCTTTTTTGTTTAAAGAGAATTTCGACGTCTGGCAAAATCAACGAAACGAAAACGATCCAAACGATGACGAGATTCAGTATGTTGAAAAAGTGTTGTGTTTTCTAGATAAACATCGCTTCTTACAACCACGACATGGGTGTCATCTTTTAAATTCATCAGCTGCTTGTCTTCTTCTGTAATAGGATCTACCGTTATTTCTTTTTGAGCATACCCAATAGTCAGACCTAATGTATGTTCAATGTAATGATACAATGAATCTTCAGCTGCATCTGTTGGAATACTTGGAACAATAGAAGTGAGCAGATAATCTTTATCTACAATAACCACTTCGCCATTTACTTTTCTTAAACGTTCAAGATACAAAACTGGCGTATTCAAAGGAATAGTTAAATGATCCGCTAACTCTTGAGAGACAGGTTGCAAACCGTTATGCATCACGATAGTTTGGCTATTCATTTGTTGAGCTACTTGAAGCTCTTTATAGCTGGTTAAGCCTGAAACGGGAAAATCAAACCGTTTCACGTCTAAAACAACAGAACCTTTACCTTGAATTTTTTGAATATAGCCTTTTTCTAATAGCAGGTTTAAAGCTTTTCGTATTGTTTCACGGGAAACATTGTATTGTTTTACTAATTCATTTTCGCTAGGCAAAAGATCTCCAGAAATAAAGCGTTGGTTTAAAATAGCTGCTTCGAGATCTAAAAAAATTTCATTAAACTTACTCATATAGAATCCTCACATTCCCTATCCTTAACCTGTATTTTAACATAATACAATAGGAAAAACTTGCAAATAAAACAAAATAAAAGTTGTTTTTAAATCTAGCTAGTGTATTGTAGAATATAAAATTAAAAACAAAGATCAGGAGGCTTTTGATGAATTTAAGAACGTCAACATTGGAGAAAAGAATCAGCGTATCTGCTAAAAAAACGCCTGCCGATTTAGTCGTAAAAAATGGAATGATCGTAAACGTATTTACTGGAGAATTAATGAGCGGAGATATTGCAATCGTAGATGGGGTGATTGCTGGAATCGGTTCATATGAGGGAGCCAAAATAATTGATGCTCACAATAAAATAATCATACCAGGATTGATTGATGGACATGTTCATATTGAAAGTTCTTTATTAACTCCAAAAGAATTTTCAAAAATTGTATTGCAGCATGGTGTAACAAGCGTAGTGACAGACCCACATGAAATTGCTAATGTAGCTGGAGTAAATGGCATTCAATTTATGATTGATGAAGCGACACGACTGCCAATGGATATTTATATGATGCTGTCTTCTTGTGTACCAGCAACAAAATTTGAAAATAATGGGGCATTACTAAATGCTGAGGAGCTTAGCCCATTTTTATCTGCGCCTGAAGTATTAGGTCTAGCAGAAGTCATGGATTTTGCTTCTGTAAAAAATGGTGACAGCTTTATGATGGATAAAATTGCAATGGTTCAAGAATCTAATGGATTGATTGATGGACACGCTGCTGGGCTGACAAAGGAAGAATTAAATATTTATATGGCAGCTGGAATTCGTACGGATCACGAAAGCATCAATGCCAAAGAAGCAAAAGACCGGTTAGATATGGGTATGTACTTGATGATTAGAGAAGGTACAGTTGCAAAAGACTTAATGGCGCTATTACCGGCTGTGACGGCAAAAAATTCACGCAGATGCCTATTTGTCACAGATGATAAATTAATTGATGATTTATTGGAAGAAGGAAGTATCGACCATATCATACGACTGGCTATTCAAAATGGTTTAGACCCGATAACCGCTATACAAATGGGAACATTAAATACAGCTGAATGCTTTAATCTTAATCATTTAGGAGCAATTGCTCCAGGTTACCAAGCAGATTTTTTAATTTTAGATGATTTAGAAACTGTTTCTATCAAGCAAGTCTTTAAAAAAGGCGTTTGTATTTCAGATAACGGTAAATTAAATGAATCTTTATTTAAAAATGAGATTGGAAAAGGCCTTAAAGGCCCAGAATTAGCTAGAATAAATGTCCAAGAGCTAACAGTAGAAGCGTTGTTGATACCTTTAACGGATTCTATATGCAATGTGATCGAAATCATTCCTAATAGTTTGGTGACGAACCATTTAAAAGAAGAAGTAACCATTGAAGAAGGGTGTTTTGTTCCTTCTATCCAAAAAGATCAATTGAAAATTGCTGTGATTGAACGACACAACGGAATGAATCATATAGGATTGGGATTAGTAAAAGGGTTCCGTTTAAAGAAAGGTGCGATAGCGACAACTGTTGCCCATGACTCACACAACATAGTTGTAGTGGGAACTTCTGATCAAGAGATGCTTAAAGCTGTTAAACAAGTAATTGAGACCAATGGAGGGTTAGCTGTTGTAGAAGGCGAAGAGGTATTAGCGTCACTCGCTTTGCCCGTAGCAGGATTAATGACAGAAATGGAGTATCCAGTTGTTAATGAGCAGCTAAAAGCTTTAAATCAAGCAGTGTCTACTATAGGAGAGAGTATAAATTTTAATCCATTTTTGACTTTATCCTTTTTGACCCTTCCAGTTATTCCAAAATTAAAGATTACAGACTTAGGTTTATTTGATTTTGAACGTTCTGCGCACATTCCGATTCAAGTAATTGAAGAAAAATAACAAAAAAATCCACCTAAGAGATAAAACCTCTTAGGTGGATTTTTAACTATTCGAAATTGGGGGTTAAGAATAAGTTAAATTTAATTTAGCGTGATTAATTTAAAATTTGAACTTCCATTGTTTGTCTACCAAAAGCTAATGCTTGGTTTAAATCTGTTATATGCACGTCGATACGGTTGCCGTTAATAGCACTACCTGTGTCTCCAGCAATAAAAGTACCGTATCCTGGAACATAAACCGTTGATCCTAAAGGAATAACACTTGGGTCAACAGCAATAACATTTGGATTTTCATTCAAGTTGATTCCAGTTGCCGTTGTGTCTGATAATTCAGGTTGGTTTGTAGAATAAGCTGTTGCTTCAACTGTAACTGTCTTACCAGATTGAGCAGAAGTTGTTTCTGCTTCTGTTGTTTCTGTTACAGCAGGTTCAGTTGTTACTACTTCTTCTACAACTTCAGGTTCTTCAGCTGGAGTTTCTTTTACTACAGGAGTTTCTTCTTCAACAGTAGGTTCTACTTCTACAACTTCAGAATCGCTAACATCATAGCTTTTAGTTTCTTCAGTTGTTTCGATAGTAACAGTTGAATGGTCCGCAGATAAAGAAATAGTATTGCCGCTATAAATAGTATTAGCATTGTTAATATCATTAACATCTACTAAGTCAGTAATAGATAAATCAGTTGCTAATGCTACAGATGATAATGTATCACCCCATTGGATAGTGTATTCAGTGCTTCCATCTTCAGTACTTTTAATGTCTTGTTTGATTTCACTTACTGTACGAGCTTCCCAAGTACTAGAAGTATATTCTGCTGCGGAAGCTTCAGTTGGATTTGTAACAGCCATGACACCTGTTAAAGCTAAAGTTGCGCTTGCTACAAAAAATTTCGATTTAAAGTTTTTCATTTTTTTTTGATCTCCTTTGTTTTGTAAAAATAGTTTTTCGCCTACATAAGGTATAAAGAAGTTGGCTGTGGATTCTGAGCGACAATGTTAGATATGAGCTCTAAGCTCTATAAGAAATGAAGGAGTCGTTCCTTCAACAATTGCTATCCTACCACGGTAAAAAAAAAAGAGAAGTGCTTTTCGTCATTCGTCATGGTTTCTTATTACTTCTGTATTATTTGAAGAGTTTCTTTACTAAAAGAATACAAAAAGTGGATTTTAACGTAAAATATGACTTAATTTGTCATTTTAGTCTCCCTTTTGATTCATTTAAGAATAAGAGACATTAGCCCTTTAGGTTCTTTTTCTTTAATGGTAAAATGCTTACAATGGCTTGATTTCGGCAATTGGAGGGATGAAATGTCAAAAGAAAGTTATGATAAAGTCAATGCGATCAAATGGATTGGAATTATTACAATGACAATGGATCATATAGGTTATTACCTGTTCCCTCAACTTATTTGGTTGCGTATTATAGGAAGAATCGCGTTCCCGTGTTTTCTCTATACAACTGTTCAAGGTACTGAACATACCAGAAACTTTAAAAAATATGTGTTCCAATTGATCGGTACGGGTGTGCTCACTATTCCAATTAGCCTGTATTCTGGAACAACCTTTAACGTATTGTTTACGCTAGCTTTAGTTGCGCTTTCTGTTAAAGATAAACGCTTTTTTGGTATAGCATTGTTATTGAGTTACTTTTGTGAATATGGAATTTATGGCTTTTTATTAGGTTGGTCTATTTATTGTATGGTATCTGTGAACAAGAAAATAGGTGCCTTATTCTTTTTGGTTCTGCATTTATTCATAGGTTCATCTTTACAAATTTTTGCGCTTTTAGCACTTTTTCTACTATTAATAGAGAACTATAGCTGTAGTAAAAAGATACCCAAAGTTTTTGGCTATCTGTATTACCCTTTGCATCAAGTAATCTTATTAATTATTAAAGCTACTATATAAAGGAGGAATGATAGTTATGAACGCACAACAAATGTGGAGTGAGCTTATCTCAATTCACCCTGAATACCAGAACACAACTTATAATGCTTGGAGTTATGGAGTAGAAGCAAACGAGTTGGCGCGGTTAACTTTTGAAAAAATAAAAACGGCTACAGCTTCTGCGTTTGAAGAATATGCTTTAGAAAATGAAGCTCTGCCTGAAGAAGGTGAGTTAAATATTATATTAAATGCGGATGAAGAAGCAGTCTGTATCACAAAAACAACTAAAGTATCAGTTGTTCCTTTTCAAGATGTATCCAAAGAACATGCATTCAAAGAAGGAGAAGGAGACCGTTCTTTAGAATACTGGAGAAACGTACATAAAACTTTTTTTGAAAATGGCTATAAGAAAAGCGGATTGATGTTTCATGATAATATCCCTGTCGTATGTGTAGAATTTGAAGTAATTTATAAATAAAAGCTTCTTTAAAAGAGTGGTATACTAACTAGTAACAGGATGAAAGAGTATAGTTAAAAACAGAATAAGTTGAAAGGATGTATCATTATGATTATTAGAGAACGTGAAAATGATTTTGTTATGATTGAACAAATGCACCATGCTCAATTTGCTGGAGATGTTATGACTAAATGGGAATCAGGGCTTTTTCAAGGAAGTCAGTTAAGAAAATCAGTGGATTATGCTATTCGTATGCATGACTATGGCTGGGAAAATCTCGACAGAACTCCATTTTGGAATGATAAAAAACAAGTTCCATACTCCCTTTTTGATTTTCCAAAAGCACCGAAAGTTATTTTTTATACGTATGGTATTGATGCAGTTGAAAAAGTTGACCGATATGCAGCTTTGTTATGCAGCAGACATTACATTCAGTTCTTTTTAAAAGATTCTTCAGAAGAATCACAAGCTTTTCTTAAACAAGAAGAAGAACGAAAAGAAAGAATTATTGCCACATTGGATAATTTTGATGAGGGCATATTTAATTTTCATTATGCTTTACTGGCATTAGGAGATACGATATCTGTGTTTGCTTGTGTTAATGAACCAGGAGCTACGCAAGAGACAATTAACCCATTCTTTAAAAAGGGTCTTTCATTATCTTCGGAACTGGGTTTAGCAGAGCCCACTATGAAACCTGTGTGGGTAGATGAACAGACGATTGCATTGGATGTTTTTCCTTTTGAAACACCAATTACCAGTACGTTGGTTCAAAAAATAGTTTCAAAAACAGTTATTGCAGAAAAAGGTCTTTTAGATAGTTACGATCAAGCTGAATACGAAGAAATAACGATCAATATTCGACCAAAAGAGTAAGATAGATTGACAACAAGAGTATAAAATAAATTCTGACGAAGTTATTGACAATTAGTTAGAGAACTTGTATAGTCTTAACGGAACAACAAATTAACTGAAACATTAAAAATTAAATAATCTTATCTGAATGATAAAAGTAGTCAAAGTGCTTTCCATTCCTTTTGTAAAGAGCAAAAGGGTGGAGTGGGCACTTTTTTCGTGCAAAAAAATAGAAGGAGTGAACGAGCTTGACATTAGAATTTGAAACAATTGCAGCCATTTCAACGCCTCCTGGTGAAGGAGCAATAGGAATAGTAAGGTTGAGTGGTGAACAAGCTATTGAAATAGCAGATCGTGTATATAGATCTGGTTCAAAAGCATTGACTGAACAACAAAGTCACACAATTCACTATGGTCACATTGAAAATCCTAAGACAAATGAAGTAATTGATGAAGTGATGGTATCGGTTATGCGTGAGCCAAAAACTTTTACTAGAGAAGATGTTGTTGAAATTAATTGTCATGGTGGTATTACATCTGTCAATCAAGTCTTGCAATGTGTTTTACAAAATGGAGCTCGCTTAGCAGAACCCGGTGAATTTACTAAACGGGCTTTCTTAAATGGACGAATTGATTTGTCTCAAGCAGAAGCAGTAATGGATTTGATACGTGCTAAAACAGATAGAGCTATGCATGTTGCGTTGAAGCAATTAGATGGGAACTTATCTCATTTGATTCGTAACTTACGTGTAGAAATATTAGATACCTTAGCTCAAGTAGAAGTAAATATTGATTATCCTGAATACGATGATGTTGAAGAAATGACGTCAAAATTATTGATTGAAAAAGCTAAAATAGTTAAAGCATCCATTCAACAATTATTGGAAACCGCTAGTCAAGGAAAGATTTTAAGAGAAGGATTGGCAACAGCAATTATTGGGCGGCCAAATGTTGGTAAATCTAGCTTATTAAATTATCTGTTAGATGAAGAGAAAGCTATTGTTACCGATATTGCCGGTACAACCCGAGATGTGATTGAAGAATATATCAGTGTTAGAGGCGTTCCGTTAAAACTTGTAGACACAGCAGGTATTCGTGAAACAGAAGATATTATTGAACGAATTGGTGTAGAACGAAGCCGCCAAGCCTTAAGTGATGCAGATCTAGTTTTATTAGTCTTTAATCAAAGTGAACCTTTAACAATAGAAGATAAAGCTTTAATTGAAGCAACGAATCACCATAATCGTATTGTTATTTTAAATAAAATCGATTTACCAAATAAATTAGATTTAAATGAATTAGAACAGTTAGTAGAACCAGAAAGTATTGTGAAAACCTCTATTTTATCTAAATCTGGTGTAGATGTTTTAGAAAAGAAAATAGCAGACCTCTTCTTTACAGGCCAAACAGGTGAGCGAGACGCTACTTATGTCTCTAATGTGCGTCATATCGCTTTATTAAACGATGCAGAAGCTGCATTAGATGAGGTTATCAGCGGAGTAGAAATGGGCATGCCAGTTGATTTGATTCAAATAGATATGACACGTTGTTGGGATCTATTAGGTGAAATCACAGGAGACAGCGTCCAAGATGAACTCCTAACTCAATTATTCAGCCAATTCTGTCTAGGAAAATAAGGATGTGGAGTGTCTCGTTTATCCTCGACAAGAAAACAGGAAAAATTCGTAGGGGTTTTTTCCCCCGAAGAAGTTTTATCTTTTTCTCGAGAGGATGAGACACGCAGCTCAACTAAAAGTCACTCAACTCAATGAATAAAACAAAAAATAAATTCGACATAAATAAACAAAGAGAAAGATACGAAAGAAAGGACTGTTTAAATGAATCATTACGAAGCTGGAGATTTTGATGTCATCGTTGTTGGTGCAGGTCATGCTGGATCAGAAGCAGCATTAGCCGCAGCAAGAATGGGAAGCCAAACGCTTTTAATTACCATTAATCTAGATATGGTTGCTTTTATGCCATGCAACCCATCAATCGGAGGTCCTGCTAAAGGAGTAGTAGTTCGAGAAATCGACGCTCTTGGCGGTGAAATGGGACGTAATATCGATAAAACGTATATCCAAATGAGAATGCTAAATACGGGTAAAGGACCCGCAGTTAGAGCTTTACGCGCTCAAGCGGATAAATTTATGTATGCAAATGAAATGAAAAAAACTATTGAAGAAACTAAAAACCTTGTTTTAAGACAAGGAATTGCTGAAGAATTGATTATTGAAGATGGTATTTGTAAAGGAATCATTACAAATACTGGTGCTATTTATCGTTCTAAGGCTGTTATTTTAACTGCAGGTACATCTTCACGTGGCCAAATCATTATCGGCGAACTGAAATATTCTTCTGGTCCAAACAATTCACAACCGTCTATTAAACTATCAGAAAGTTTATTAGAAAATGGATTTGAATTAAATCGTTTTAAAACTGGGACTCCTCCTAGAGTTAAATCCTCAACGATTGATTATAGCGTTACTGAAGAACAACCTGGGGATGAAAAACCAAATCATTTTAGTTACGAAACGCCAAACAGTGCTTATTTAAAAGATCAATTATCATGCTGGTTAACGTACACGAATGAATCAACTCATCAAAAAATCCAAGACAACTTGCATCGTGCACCGATGTTTACCGGGATTGTTGAAGGAGTAGGAGCTCGTTACTGCCCGTCTATTGAAGACAAAGTGGTTCGTTTTAGCGACAAGCCAAGACATCAATTGTTTTTAGAACCTGAAGGACGCGACACAGAAGAAGTCTATGTCCAAGGTTTATCAACATCACTTCCAGAAGATGTTCAACAAGAGATTCTGCACTCCATTGAAGGATTAGAGAATGCTGAAATGATGCGTACAGGTTACGCAATTGAATATGATGTGGTTACGCCGCATCAATTGCGTCCCTCTTTAGAAACAAAAGTAGTTGAAAATCTATTCACTGCTGGACAAATGAATGGAACTTCTGGTTATGAAGAAGCTGCTGGACAAGGAATTATGGCTGGTATCAATGCAGCACTTAAAGTTCAAGGAAAAGAACCCTTTGTTATGAAACGTAGTGAAGGATATATCGGAGTTATGATTGATGATTTAGTGACTAAAGGAACGAATGAACCTTATCGTTTATTGACGTCTCGTGCAGAGTACCGGTTGCTTTTACGTCATGATAATGCAGATTTTAGATTAACTGAAATAGGGCATCAAATTGGATTGATTTCACAAGAACGTTACAATACATTCTTAGTGAAAAAAGCTCAGCTTGAAGGAGAACTAGAACGTTTAGGCTCTATTCGTTTGAAACCAACTACTGAGATTCAAACTTATTTAACTGAAAAAAATCAAGCGCCTTTGAAAGATGGTATTTTAGCTAAAGACTTCCTACGTCGTCCGGAAGTGTCTTACCAAGACCTTTTAGCATTTGTTCCTCGTGATTATGAACTGCCAATAGCTGTAGAAGAGCAAGTAGAAATTCAAGTGAAATACGAAGGATACATCGCTAAAGCTTCTCAAAAAGTGGATAAATTAAAACGTATGGAAAATAAACGTATACCGGAAAATATTGATTATGCTGCTATCAATGGTATCGCTACAGAGGCAAAGGAAAAGCTGATTAAAATTCAGCCTGAAACAATTGCCCAAGCTAGCCGTATTAGTGGTGTGAATCCAGCAGATATTTCGATTTTAATGGTTTATGTAGAACAAGGGAAAATAGCTAAAGTTTAATTTTTTAAGTAGCTATAAAAATGAAAAATAGCCTTACAATTAAGCAACATCTTAATTGTAAGGCTATTTTTGTATATATAATTAGTCGTGTTTTTCTATTAGTATTTCCTGGGAAATATAAATTCATAAAAATTGTTTTTGTAAATCTATATTTACGGAATGAATTATTTGAGGTATATTTATTAAAGATTGGTGTAGAAGTAAATAAAGGTTCCTTAGCTCAGTTGGGAGAGCACTACCTCGACAAGGTAGGGGTCGCTGGTTCGAGCCCAGTAGGGACCATCAAAAAAAGAGAGGAAAATCTGTAAAGGATTTTTCTCTCTTTTTACTTTTCATTGAGATGCAAATTTAGTAGTATCCATCAGATTATTCTACTACTAAAGCCATATCTCCTTTACGTAACCAACTAGCTTTTTCTAATACTTTATTCACTACTATAGTAATCGCGATAGGGACCAAACATGCAGTAATGATATAAATAGCAAAAGATCCGCTTCCTTGAGACACAAAAATGTTTAATGGAGCAATCAAAGAACAAAAACCTAATCCTCCTAAAGCACTCGGAGCTGTAAATCCTAGAGCAACAGTTGAAATAGGCGCAGCTACTGCAGCAGCAAGAGTGGGACCAATCAAAATTCGAGGGTTTTTAACAATATTTGGCAATTGTACTTTTGGCGTACAAACAAATTGGGCTAAGAATCCACCAAGGTTATTTTGACGCATAGAGACAAATGAAAAACCAATATACATACTAGTTGTTCCCACCAGCATAGCTGCACTTGAAACCGGATCAAGATTTAATGCGATAGCAATGGCAGCTGAAGAAGCTGGAGACATCAACACTAAGCCACCGACAACTGAAATAACAGCTGCACCAATAACCGGAGAATCAGCAACTGAAGCAGAGATAAAAGCACTAACGATATTTAAGAATGGAGCGATAACAAGATTTAAGTAATAACCAGCTATACCACCAGCTAAGACTGCAGTAATAGGAATAGCCATCATGTCTAATGGAGTTTTCCCTGAAATACGTTTTCCAACAAAAGTAGCGATCGTTGCGGCAATTAGACAGCCAATCGGTTCACCAGTGGCAATAGTGATCATGCCATCCGCGGTCGTTTGAATAGCTCCAGCACCGATTGCTCCAGCAGCCATAGCACTAAAGATCGTAAGAGTATTTCCACCCAACATAACTGCAATACCAGCACCAATTGCAGGAGCCATCAACATTTTAACAGCTGTTCCGATAATAACTAAAATAGTAAGGCCAGTCATGTTTCCGATTGTTTCTAATAGTAGACCGATCCCAATCGTTACAAAAATAGCATTTGCGATCCCTGATGATGCTTTATACATTCGATCTAATAGATAAGTTTTCATTTTTCCAGCCTCCATAGTTTAGTTTTAATAGTCGTCTAACATTTTTTCTCTTACAAAACAACCAAACAAAAAAGACAAGCCTTTGTATACAGGCTTGTCTCATCTAACCGATGATTGAGCCCGAGTACGCAAACGAGGACTCAACTAAATGAATAGTTCGAATCCTTTGCTAAATTAATAAGTTAATAATGACTAAAGAACCGTTCAATTGAGAACGAGTGTTGAATGAATTAAAAGTTGTAGTTTTCATATTGAACATCTCCTTTTCATAATTGTTTTCTGACTATTTCCAATATTCTAACAACCTTACGCGAGGATGTCAACGGATTTTATCATTTATTTCTAATTTTTTTTAACGTATTCTCATTTAATGTTTATTTTTTTTAAAAGTTTATCTATTTAAGGAGCTTAAAAAGTGCGGTAAAGCATTGCACTTCTAGCCAATTTGTTATACAGTTAAAAAGATGGATTTGTGAAACATAAAAGTGTTTCACGATAGTAAAAAGGAGTTGAGTTAATGAATCCTGAAGAGTTTAAAAAAGCCCTTGAAGATAAGGGAATGACGGTTACTGAGAAGCAAATGGAACAATTTGATCAATACCTTAAACTACTACAAGAATGGAATGAAAAAATTAATTTAACTGCAATCACGCAAAAAGAAGAAGTGTATTTAAAACACTTTTATGATTCTATTACAGCTGGTTTGTATGTGGATTTTAAGAATGGGGTCCAAAGCCTATGCGATGTAGGTGCAGGTGCCGGGTTTCCAAGCATCCCCCTAAAGATTATGTTTCCTCAATTAGAAGTCACAATAGTAGATTCATTAAATAAAAGAATTCAATTTTTAACTTTATTAGCAGAAACACTAGGATTAGAAGGGGTTCACTTCTACCATGATCGAGCAGAAACATTTGGACAAAATAAACAATTTCGTGAATCATTTGATTTTGTAACAGCTAGAGCAGTAGCTCGTATGAGCGTGTTAGCTGAACTGTGCTTACCTTTAACTAAAAAAGGCGGATTATTTATTGCGCTTAAAGCAAGCAATACAAAAGAAGAAATGGACGAAGGACAAAAAGCCATTGCTACACTAGGCGGGAAATTTCGTGAAGAATTTGTATTTGAACTTCCACATGAAGCTGGAGAACGTCACATTGTATTAATTGACAAAAAGAAAGAAACACCTAAAAAGTATCCTAGAAAACCGGGAACACCAAATAAGAATCCACTATAGTAGAAACCGATAACTATCAGAGCGTTTCTATTCGGATTCAACTACTCAATAAGAACGTTTTTTGATACAATAGAATCAAAGGACTTAGAGGACTGAGGGAGAGAAAAAGAATGGCGTTGTCTGATTTATTTGGTTCAGGAAAAGCTAAAAAGAAAACTGAGAATGAAGAGGATACTCTGTTAGAGGAATTAAAAAACCAAAAACGAGTTCAACAGATTGCTGTTGAAAAGATTGTTCCTAATCGTTTTCAGCCAAGAAAAGTATTTGATGAAGAAAAATTAGATGAATTAGCTCGTACGATTCACATTCATGGTTTGATTCAACCCATTATTCTTAGGAAATATGAAGAAGACAAGTATGAAATCATTGCAGGAGAAAGACGTTTTCGCGCAATGCAAAAATTGACATGGACAGAAGTACCTGCAATTGTCCAAGAAATGTCAGATAATGAAACGGCTTCTGTAGCGTTGATTGAAAATTTGCAAAGGGAAGAATTGACTGCTATTGAAGAAGCTGAGGCTTATCAGGGGTTAATGGCTTTAAATGAATTGACGCAAGAAGCACTAGCGCAACGCATTGGTAAAAGCCAATCGTTCATAGCAAATAAATTGAGGTTGCTAAGACTAGCGGAGCCTTTAAAAGAAGCATTACTTAATAGAAAAATAACTGAGCGACATGGGCGCAGTATGTTAGCTCTATCGCATGAGGAACAAATTGCCCTATTAAGTAGTATTGTTGAAAAAAAATTAACGGTTAAAGAAACAGAACGTTTAGTAAAACAACAGTTGGCTGAGAAGAACAAGTCTCAAGAACAGCCTAAAAAACGTATCAGAAAAATCTCGAAAGATCTTCGTTTAGCTTTAAATACCATTAACAAGTCAGTTGATTTGATTAAGGAAACCGGTATGCCTTTAGAAGCAAAAGAAGAAGATCTAGGAGATGTTTACCGAATCACAATTGAAATCAAGAAAGATAAATAAATAAAGAGCGATAAATGAAACATTCATTTTGAACAAATGCGTAGGAGAAAAAATACGCATAGTGTAATTTTTCTCCTATTTTTTGTATGTTGTCGGTAAATGGACGTCAAGAAAATTAGTACAGGATACTAAAGACAGATGGAGGAAAAAGGATGGCACGAATTATATCAGTCGCAAATCAAAAAGGCGGAGTTGGGAAAACAACTACGACAGTCAACTTAGGTGCTTGTTTAGCTTATTTTGGAAAGAAAATTTTATTGGTTGATATTGATGCACAAGGAAATGCAACAAGTGGTTTAGGTGTACGAAAGTCAGATGTTGAAAAAGATATTTACGATATTCTAGTCAACGAAACACTAGTTAAGGAAGTAGTTCTGCCTTCTTCAAGAGAAAACTTATGGGTCGTTCCAGCTACTATCCAATTAGCGGGTGCAGAAATTGAATTAACTTCGCAAATGGCTAGAGAGTCTAGATTGAAACAAGCTTTAGAAAAAGTAAGAGATGACTATGATTATATTTTGATCGACTGCCCGCCATCATTAGGTCATTTGACCATTAATGCTTTTACTGCAAGTGACTCTATTTTGATTCCAGTTCAATGTGAGTATTACGCTTTAGAAGGATTGAGCCAATTGCTGAATACCGTTCGATTGGTTCAAAAACACTTTAATCCTGAATTGAAAATTGAAGGTGTCTTACTTACAATGTTAGATGCACGTACAAATTTAGGTTATGAAGTAGTCGATGAAGTAAAAAAATACTTCCGTGAAAGAGTTTATAAGACGATCATTCCACGGAATATTCGATTATCTGAAGCGCCAAGTCATGGATTGTCTATTATTGATTACGATGCACGTTCTAGAGGAGCAGAGGTTTATCTTGAATTAGCAAAGGAAGTGCTGGCAAATGGCTAACAAAAATAGCAAAGGGTTAGGAAGAGGAATCGACGCTCTTTTTGGAGACTATGCTGAATTGTCTAATATCGATGCTGCAAATGAACAAGTTCAACAAATACCATTAACGGATATCAGACCTAATCCTTACCAACCGAGAAAAACATTTGATGAAACGGCTTTAAATGAGCTAGCAGAATCCATTAGAATATCGGGAGTTTTTCAACCTATTATTCTTCGTGAGTCAAAAATCAAAGGATATGAGATTATAGCTGGAGAACGCCGTTTCAGAGCATCTAAATTGGCCGGAAAAGAAACGATCCCCGCTATTATTCGTGAATTTGATGAAGAGAAGATGATGGAAGTTGCTGTTTTAGAAAATCTCCAACGAGAAGATCTAACATCATTAGAAGAAGCAGAAGCTTACGAAATGATGATGAAAAAATTGAAATTAACGCAAGAAGAAGTGGCTACACGTTTAGGAAAAAGTCGCCCTTATATTGCGAACTATTTACGTTTGTTAGGTTTACCAGATGCTGTCAAAGAAATGCTTCAAAATGAGGATATCTCAATGGGGCAAGCAAGAACTTTGTTAGGATTGAAAGAAAAAAAACAAATTTCTAAATTAGCTAAACGAGTAGTCAGAGAACACTTAACAGTTCGTCAGTTGGAACAATTAGTGACTAAGATGAATCAACCTAAGGAAGAAGCAGAACAGCTTACAAAAAATAACAAAAAACCTTATTATATTCGTGAGAGTGAAGAACGGTTAATGGATAAATTTGGAACAAGTGTGTCTATTAACGAAAAGAATCAAAAAGGGAAAATTGAAATTGAATATCTTTCTACAGAAGATTTAACGCGCATCTTAGATATTCTTGAGATTCAATTTGATGATGAATAACGCTTAGGGAGAATGATGATGGAAAAAAATTATGCTTTGAATGATATTGTTGAAATGAAGAAACCTCATCCTTGTGGGGAAAATCGTTGGCAAATCATTAGAATGGGTATGGATATTCGAGTTAAGTGTACAAAATGTGGCCATATGGTCATGATGCCAAGAAGAGATTTTGAAAAGAAAATGAAAAAAGTTTTAGAGATAGCAGAAAAATAATTAAAAAAGAAACTATTAAAAAGGAAGAGTGAATTTAATCATGCCATTAACAGCCGGAATCGTAGGTTTACCTAATGTAGGTAAATCAACATTATTTAACGCCATTACAAAAGCAGGAGCAGAAGCTGCTAACTATCCATTTGCAACCATTGATCCAAATGTAGGAGTTGTAGAAGTTCCTGATTACCGTTTAACTCGTTTAACAGAATTAGTTTCTCCAAAGAAGACCGTTCCAACGACTTTTGAATTTACAGATATTGCTGGAATTGTAAAAGGAGCAAGTAAAGGTGAAGGTCTTGGAAACAAGTTTTTGGCTAATATTCGCCAAGTAGATGCAATTTGTCATGTTGTGCGTTGTTTTGAAGATGACAATATTATTCACGTTGAAGGAAAAGTTGACCCAATCTCAGATATCGAAACCATCAATTTAGAATTGGTTTTGGCTGATTTAGAGTCAGTTGAAAAACGCTATACTCGTGTATCAAAAGTTGCACGTACAAAAGATAAAGAAGCTGTTGCAGAATTAGCTGTATTGGATAAAATCAAACCCGTTTTAGAAGCTGGAAAATCAGCTCGTTCAATCGAATTTACAGAAGACGAAGAAAAAACCGTGAAAAGTTTATTCTTGCTAACAACAAAACCTGTTTTGTATGTAGCAAATGTTTCTGAAGACCAAGTTGCAGATACTGAAAATGATGAACTTGTCAATCAAGTACGTAAATTTGCCGCAGAAGAAAATGCAGAAGTAAATGTTATTTGTGCAAGAATTGAAGAAGAAATTGCAGAACTTGAAGATGAAGAAAAAGAACTATTTTTGGAAGAATTAGGAATTGAAGAATCAGGTTTAGATAAGTTGATTCGTTCAGCATACAATCTTTTAGGATTAGGCACTTACTTTACAGCAGGTGTTCAAGAAGTTCGTGCATGGACCTTTAAAAAAGGAATGAAAGCTCCACAAACGGCTGGAATCATCCATAGTGATTTCGAACGTGGATTTATTCGGGCAGAAACGATTTCTTATGAAGATTTTGACAAATATGAAAGCGAACATGCTGCAAAAGAAGCAGGTCGTATGCGCTCTGAAGGTAAAGAGTATGTGGTTAAAGATGGGGATATCATGTTATTTAGATTTAATGTGTAACTATCATCAATGACTAAATAAGTTTAAATCAAGGATTTGAAAGGGGCATTTCACCTGTGGAAGAAACACAAGGAAGCATAATTAAAACAAAAAAAGAAGAAAACAGTGAGTTGTTTAAAAAATTAACAAAAAGAAATGAACAATACATGATGAGTTTAAATAAAGCTCTAGTGGAAAGAAATGTATCTGAAGCTAAAAAAGAAGAAGTGTTTAATGATATGCTTCACAATCTAGTGGAGCGTCAAAAATCAGGAGAAACAGCTCGTCAATTGTATGGAACGGTTACTGAATGTGCGAATCAGTTAGTGGCTAAACCTGAGCCTTCTCAAGAAGGACCATCTGAGAATTGGAAAATCGCTTTAGACGGTGGATTAATGATCGGTGGATTGTTCTCTCTTATCACGGGGCTTTCTGGTCTATTCAACAACGTAGAAGGTTCATCAACGCTAGGCATCATCACAACTTTATTGAACTTTATCGTTGGGGGATTAGTTATTCTATGGATCTCTAAAAATATGCCGGACAGAAAAAATCCTAAAAAAGGCGGCATGTTCCGTTACATCCTGATTTCAACGATTGGAATGCTATCTTTAATGGTAGTGATGACTGGATCTATGATGGTTGTTCCATCATTTATTAATATTCCACTAAATGCTGTTGGCAATATAATAGTGGGTATTTTAGCCTTTGTCGCGAAATACTTTGCAAAACGTAAATTAAATATACGAGGCGGATTATTCTAAAGAATTTAAAGCAATTAAATGAGAAGAACTTTCAATGGACTACAACTGATGTTGTTAATTGAAGGTTCTCTCATTTTTTTTTCATAAAAAACGCTTTAAGTGACAAAATAGTAAGGAAATAAAGATATAAAGAGTTAATTTAGCCCTATGCTCTTGACTAAGCAGGCTATCTCTGTTAATTTTGTAGATAAAATTATTGATCAAATCAATCGGTATAAAAAGGGAGCGGATGGTTGTAATGTCTAATTGGGAAACAAAATTTGCAAAAAAAGGTTTTACTTTTGATGATGTATTGTTGGTACCTGCTGAAAGCCATGTTTTACCAAATGAAGTGGATTTAAGTGTTCAATTAGCTAAAAATATTAAGTTAAATGTTCCAATAATGAGTGCTAGTATGGATACCGTTACGGATTCAAGAATGGCAATTGCAATGGCTCGCCAAGGTGGATTAGGTGTTATCCATAAAAATATGACCATACAACAACAAGCAGATGAAGTGAGAAAAGTAAAGCGTTCTGAAAGTGGCGTTATACTTGATCCGTTCTTTTTAACGCCTACACATTCTGTCTCAGAAGCTGAACAATTGATGAGTCGTTACCGTATTAGCGGTGTTCCTATCGTGAATAGTATGGAAGAACGTACGTTAGTTGGGATTTTAACAAACCGTGACTTGCGTTTTGTAGCAGATTACTCAATTCAAATCGATGAAGTAATGACGAAAGAAAGCTTAGTTACTGCTCCAACAGGGACATCTTTGAAAGAAGCAGAACATATTTTACAACAGCATAAAATTGAAAAATTGCCGATTGTTGATCAAGATGGACGCCTAAGCGGATTGATCACGATTAAAGATATCGAAAAGATTCTTGAGTTTCCTAATGCAGCAAAAGATTCTCATGGTCGTTTGTTGGTTGCAGCAGCAGTTGGAGTTACAAATGATACATTTGACCGCGCTCAAGCTTTGATTGATTCAGGAGCTGATGCAATTGTTATAGATACAGCTCATGGACATAGTGCAGGTGTGATACGTAAGATAAAAGAAATTCGCGAAAAATTCCCTAAAGCTACATTAATTGCTGGAAACGTAGCAACAGGTGCAGCTACTCGTGCATTATATGATGTGGGTGTGGATGTAGTAAAAGTAGGAATTGGTCCAGGATCAATTTGTACAACACGTGTCGTTGCTGGTGTCGGTGTACCTCAGATCACGGCTATCTATGATGCAGCAGAAATAGCACGTGAATACGGTCGTTCTATCATTGCAGATGGTGGGATCAAGTATTCAGGAGATATCGTAAAAGCATTAGCAGCTGGAGGCCATGCTGTTATGCTAGGAAGTATGTTAGCTGGAACAGATGAATCTCCAGGAGAATTCGAAATTTTCCAAGGCCGCCGTTTTAAAACTTATCGTGGAATGGGAAGTTTAGCTGCTATGGAAAAAGGTTCAAGCGATCGTTACTTCCAAGGTACTGTAAATGAAGCAAACAAACTAGTTCCAGAAGGTATTGAAGGTCGTGTTGCTTATAAAGGTGCAGTATCAGATATCGTCTTCCAAATGCTTGGCGGATTGCGCTCAGGTATGGGATATGTTGGAGCAGCAAACCTAGAACAACTACGTGAAGAAACGCAATTTGTTCAAATGAGTGGTGCAGGATTACGTGAGTCTCACCCGCATGATGTACAAATTACAAATGAAGCACCAAACTATTCTGTTCAATAAAATAAAAAGAAGCTCAATAAAGGTCACAATGATCTTTATTGAGCTTCTTTTTAACAAATTCTTTATTATTTTCTGATATGATAAGTAAAATCGAAAAAATACGTCTAAATGAGGGAAATAAAATGAAAATTTTAGTAGTGGATGACGATAAAGAAATTGTTGAACTCTTAAGTATCTATATTCAAAATGAAGGATATGAAGTAGAAAAAGCTTATAATGGAAAAGAAGCATTAACAAAAATCAAAACGATTAAAAATATTGATTTAATGGTACTAGATGTCATGATGCCTAATATGGATGGAAACCAAGTTTTGAAAGAAGTCCGTAAAGAATTGCAACTGCCCATCCTTATGCTAAGTGCTAAAACGACAGATATCGATAAAATAAAAGGTTTAGTGACAGGCGCAGATGATTATGTGGCTAAACCGTTTAATCCGCTAGAAGTGATGGCTAGAATCAAATCTTTATTACGTCGAAGCAATTATACGACTAATATGGAAGAACCCAATAAACTTGAAGTTGGACCATTATTGATTGAAAAAGAATCCCATGAAGTTCGAACAATCAATGGTGAGTTTATTCAATTGACAGCTTTAGAATTTGGTATTTTATATTTGTTAGCCAGCCATCCGAATCGTGTATTTAGTGCAGATGAAATATTTGAACGAGTATGGCAACAAGAAAGTCTTGTTTCAGCTAAAACAGTGATGGTTCATGTGAGTCATTTAAGAGATAAGATCGAAGAAGCAACAGGCGGAGAAAAAGTGATCCAAACCGTTTGGGGAGTAGGGTACAAAATAGGCGAACGATAATATTGTATAGAAACAATGAAAATAGGAGTTGACTGGTCAGTTGAAATTGACAAGAAAAGAAAAAAGCAAGTTGGTCATTGAAGGTTTTATTACCATTGGATTGATCTTGATCTTGTACTACGCGGCTTTTGTTATTTTTAATCGTATGCTTATGGATGCTCCTGCAATGATTCGAGAATATTGGATTTTTGGGGATGCAATCATTAGCATTCGCGGAAATCAAATTATTTCGGTCACACCATTTTTTATAATTTTTTTAACCATTATAGCTATAGCTACTATCTATTGGAGATTGAAAAGACGCTACAAGCAAATGCAGTTGAACCATATCATTAGTGAATTACACTATATTGCAGAAGGTCATTATGAACATCGGATCACTACTGTTTTTGGTGATGATATGGAAAAAGTAGTAGATAGTATCCATGTTTTGGTAGATAGTACAGTGCAAGCGATGGAAGAAGAACGACGAATCGAGCAGTCTAAAGATGAGTTGATCACGAATGTAAGTCACGATATCAGAACACCGTTAACGTCTATTATTGGTTATCTAGGACTGATTGAAGAAAGGCGTTACCAAAATGAAGAAGAATTACTGAAATACACGCATACGGCGTATACTAAAGCTAAGCAGATGAAAGTTTTGGTAGAAGATCTATTTGAATATACAAAAGTAAGGCAAACAACGACGCCTTTAAATTTAACCCAATTTGATATGGTCCAACTATTAGAGCAGTTAGTAGCTGATTTTGAACTAGAAGCTGAAAAAAGACATATGGAAATAGAAGTTATCACTTCTTATGAGACTGTCCAGATGGAAGCTGATACTGAAAAGTTAGTTCGTGTGTTCAATAACTTGATTTCAAATGCTTTAAAATATGGGAAAGGCGGCAAAAAAGTATATATTGAGGTTCAAAAAACTGGAAAAGAAGCCATTATTTCAGTTAATAATGATGGAGCACCAATTCCGGAAAAATCCTTGAATCAATTATTTGACCGCTTCTACCGTGTAGAAGAATCGCGTTCACAAGAAACAGGCGGCACAGGCTTAGGATTAGCCATTGCTCAAAGTATTGTAGCTCTTCATGGTGGGTATATTTATGCCTCTTCTGATGATCGCTTAACGCGTTTTGTCATGCACTTGCCTTTAAAGCAATTAGCTGTAGAATAACTAATGAAATAGGTGGCTTTAACTAGATGTTTAATAAAACAACCGTCTTGTATTAGTTTTAAACAAAAGAGGGTTGTTTTTTTTGCTTTATTTCGCTAACATAGAAAAAGTGTGTAGTAATCGACTACTTAATAACTTGAAAAAATTAAATTAAATTTAAACTGACTGAGGAGACAATAAAAAAATGAAAAACATAAAAAGAATTAGTGCTGTATTTGCTACAACGCTAGTATTAGGAACATTTTCTCCACTAAATTTTATTAGACCAATCACTGCAGAGGCAGCAGCAATAGAACAACCAACTATAGAAGCAGCCGCGGCATTTATTATTGAACCCACAACTGGAAAAGTTTTATTGAACCAAAATGGGGACGAAAAATTAGGTATTGCTTCAATGACTAAGATGATCACTGAATATATTTTATTGGAAGCAATTGAAAATGGCGATTTAGCATGGGATGACCAAATTTCTATTAGTGAATACGCTCATAAAATTAGTCAAAATTATGAACTGTCAAATGTCCCTTTAAGGGTAGATGAAACCTATTCAGTAGAGGAACTATACCAAGCAATGGCTATTTATTCAGCAAATGGAGCGACTATTGCTTTGGCAGAACATATTGCTGGAGATGAAAAAACATTTGTTGATATGATGCGTGAAAAAGTTGAAACATGGGGCATTACAAATTACGAATTGTATAATTCGACAGGGTTATCTAATTCTGATTTGTACGGAAATATATATCCAGGCAGTACCGAAGATAGTGAAAATACAATGACAGCAAGAGAAATGGCGATAGTTGCTCAACGTTTGTTAATTGATTTCCCTGATGTGCTAAAAACATCTAGTATTAGCGAGCAAAAATTTAGAGAAGGTACATCTGATGAAATTAAGATGACCAACTTTAACTGGATGTTGCCAGGTCTAATTTTCGAACGCGAAAATGTTGACGGATTAAAAACCGGAACGACTGATTTTGCTGGGGCTTCAATGACCGGAACAGCTGAAGAAGAAGGCATGCGTATTATTACAATCGTAATGAATGCAACGAACGGACAAGAAGACGAGAGCAAACGGTTTGTTGAGACAGACAAAATGATGGACTGGGCTTTTGAAAACTGGGAAATGGTTCCAGCTTTTGAAGAAAACCAAGTAATTGAAAACATAGATCCGGTAGCTGTAGACGATGGAAAAGAAGATATGATTGAGTTAGCTGTGAAATCAGATGTATCTCTTCTAGTTCCTAAAAATACAGACATCAAAAATACTACTGTAACTATTCAATTGCAAAAAGATTTATTAAATGAATCAGATCATTTAACAGCCCCAATTGAAAAAGGAACTGAAGTAGGAACGGCACAAGTCATCAGCGAAGGTGACGAGCTAGGATATGTTAATGGAGAAGAAGGCGAAGAAGTTACCGTTGTAGCTGCTTCAACTATAGAAAAAGCGAATGTATTTGTTTTAGGTGGGCGCTGGGTGAAAGATTTCATAAGCAACTTATTTTAATCGCAGCTCGATACATGCGACATATACGACTGTTCAAGATACAAAACTAAAGACTTTATGTTACGAGAGGCTGGAATGATTTCCAGCCTTTTTTTTATTGACTTAAAGGAATGGATTGGGTAGAATGTAAGCATATTAATTGAATGAACACGAACGTTAGTAATGCGAGATAGTAAATTGTATTAAATACCCAAAGAGAGTCAGTGGTTGGTGAAAACTGATGGTTTAATCTTTTGAATCCATCGCATGAAGTAAGCAATGAACTCACTACTTGTGATAAAATTGTTTCGGATCCAGACCGTTATCTGATGTAAAGTGTAGAAGATTCTAAGGCAATCTTCTAAAGTTGGGTGGTACCGCGAACATTGAGGCCATTTCGTCCCATATTATAGGGATGGAATGGCTTTTTTTGTCCAATTTAATAAAAAAGAGAGTCAGAAAGGATGATAAAAATGTTAGACATTAAACAGTTAAGAACAGATTTTGATGTTATTGCTAAAAAATTAGAAACACGTGGGGTTAAAGGCGAGGTATTAGAAGACTTCATTAGTTTGGATAAAGAAAGACGTTCATTAATTGTAACAACAGAAGAATTAAAGAGTTACCGTAACGAAGTATCTGGTGCGATTGCAACGTTGAAACGAAATAAAGAAAATGCAGACGAAAAAATAAAAGAAATGCGTGAAGTTGGAGAAAAGATAAAAGCTTTAGACGAACAATTAGCGCAAATTGATGAAAAAATTGAAACAATTGCAACTGGATTGCCTAATTTACCACATGAATCTGTTCCAGTAGGTGCGGATGAAGCAGACAATGTTGAAGTTCGTAAATGGGGTAAACCTGTTAAAATGGACTTCGAAGCTAAAGCTCACTGGGAGATTGCAGAAGAGTTGGATATTTTAGATTTTGAACGAGGAGCAAAAGTATCTGGAAGTCGTTTTGTTTACTATAAAGGATTAGGGGCAAGATTAGAACGTGCAGTATACAACTTTATGTTGAACTTGCATACAGAAGAACACGGTTATACTGAAATGATGACACCTTATTTAGTTAATAGCGATTCAATGTTTGGTACAGGACAATTTCCGAAGTTTAAAGAAGATGTTTTCCAAATTGAAGGAACCGATTTAACATTGATACCAACAGCTGAAGTTCCCTTAACAAACTATTACCGCAATGAAATTTTAAAAGAAGAACAATTACCTGTCTACTTTACGGCCCTAAGTCCTTCATTCAGATCAGAAGCCGGAAGTGCAGGAAGAGATACGCGAGGTTTGATCCGTTTGCACCAATTCAACAAAGTTGAGATGGTTAAATTCAGCAAACCAGAAACGTCTTATGATGAATTAGAAAAAATGACAAACAATGCTGAAGCAGTATTGCAAAAATTAGATTTGCCTTATCGTGTTTTGGCATTATGTACCGGTGATATGGGCTTCTCAGCAGCAAAAACGTATGATTTGGAAGTATGGATTCCTGCTCAAGAAACATATCGTGAAATCAGCTCTTGTTCAAATACTGAAGCATTTCAAGCAAGAAGAGCAAAAATCCGTTACCGTAATGAAGAAAGTGGCAAATTAGAATACGTTCATACCTTGAATGGTTCTGGATTAGCGGTTGGAAGAACAATAGCAGCTATTTTAGAAAATTGCCAACAAGCGGATGGATCTGTAAAAATACCGGATGTATTAATACCTTATATGGGTGGCGTAACAGAGATTCGTAAACAAAATTAAAAAGACGCAAACAGATTAATGTTAACTATTAAGTTTGAGTGCTATACTTTAATAAGTAAGAAAATAAGGGGGAATCGATAGTGAGTGAACAAAAATTTGAAAAAGCAACATTTGCCGGAGGTTGTTTTTGGTGCATGGTAAAACCTTTTGAAACACAGCCAGGTATCGAATCGGTCGTTTCAGGTTATACAGGAGGTCACACGGTTAACCCAACTTATGAAGAAGTATGCACTGAAACAACAGGCCATACAGAAGCTGTTCAGATTACGTTTGATCCTGAAAAATTTAGCTATAAAGATTTAGTAGAAGTTTACTGGCAACAAACAGATCCAACCGATGCCGGAGGACAGTTTGCTGATAGAGGTTCATCGTATCGTCCTGTGATTTTCTATCATAGTGAAGAGCAAAGACAAATAGCAGAAGCTTCTAAAGAAGCATTACAAAATAGTGGTCGGTTTAAACAACCCGTGGTAACGGAAATTCAACCTGCAGAACCTTTTTATCCAGCAGAAGAATATCACCAAGGGTTCTATAAAAAGAATGCTGCTCATTATGCAAGGTACAGACAAGGTTCTGGAAGAGCAGGCTTTATTGAATCAAATTGGGCAAATAACTAAATAATAATTAAAAAAAGAGATTCTCCACAGTAATAATGGAGAATCTCTTTTTTAAAATATAAAATATAGGCTTTTATTCATAAAAAAACATTATACTGCATAATGATTATTTAACTAAAAGTTAGAATTTTAGAATAAAGTTCGGTTTTTTAAAGGTTAAACATGATTTTGAACATTTTTTTAAAAAAATGTTCAGTTTTAAAAATTTGTTTATTTTATTTATCAAAAATGATTGACGAAACGCCAAAACCTTGGTATATTTATATACGTCGCTGAGACAGGTTGAAACAAACCGACACAGCGAAAAAGAAAATTTGAAAAGTTGTTGACAAGTGATATCGAACATGATATTATTAGTAAGTTGTCACAAACGAAACATTCAACTTTAGACCTTTGAAAACTAAACAAAGTAAGACGAACCAAATGTGAGGGTGACTCAGCAGTGCTGAGTCAACAGTAACAAATATAGTGAATAATTATTCGCTAGCAATCAATAATGAGCTTCAAGCATCATTTTATATGAGAGTTTGATCCTGGCTCAGGACGAACGCTGGCGGCATGCCTAATACATGCAAGTCGAACGCTTTTGTTTCACCGGGTGCTTGCACCCACCGAGACAAAAGAGTGGCGGACGGGTGAGTAACACGTGGGTAACCTGCCCATAAGAGGGGGATAACATCCGGAAACGGATGCTAATACCGCATATTTCCAATTGTCTCCTGACAGATGGAAAAAAGGTGGCTTCGGCTACCGCTTATGGATGGACCCGCGGCGTATTAGCTAGTTGGTGAGGTAATGGCTCACCAAGGCGATGATACGTAGCCGACCTGAGAGGGTGATCGGCCACACTGGGACTGAGACACGGCCCAGACTCCTACGGGAGGCAGCAGTAGGGAATCTTCCGCAATGGACGAAAGTCTGACGGAGCAATGCCGCGTGAGTGAAGAAGGTTTTCGGATCGTAAAACTCTGTTGTTAGAGAAGAACAAGGATGAGAGTAACTGCTCATCCCCTGACGGTATCTAACCAGAAAGCCACGGCTAACTACGTGCCAGCAGCCGCGGTAATACGTAGGTGGCAAGCGTTGTCCGGATTTATTGGGCGTAAAGCGAGCGCAGGCGGTTCTTTAAGTCTGATGTGAAAGCCCCCGGCTCAACCGGGGAGGGTCATTGGAAACTGGAGAACTTGAGTGCAGAAGAGGAGAGTGGAATTCCACGTGTAGCGGTGAAATGCGTAGATATGTGGAGGAACACCAGTGGCGAAGGCGACTCTCTGGTCTGTAACTGACGCTGAGGCTCGAAAGCGTGGGGAGCAAACAGGATTAGATACCCTGGTAGTCCACGCCGTAAACGATGAGTGCTAAGTGTTGGAGGGTTTCCGCCCTTCAGTGCTGCAGCTAACGCATTAAGCACTCCGCCTGGGGAGTACGACCGCAAGGTTGAAACTCAAAGGAATTGACGGGGACCCGCACAAGCGGTGGAGCATGTGGTTTAATTCGAAGCAACGCGAAGAACCTTACCAGGTCTTGACATCCTTTGACCACTCTAGAGATAGAGCTTTCCCTTCGGGGACAAAGTGACAGGTGGTGCATGGTTGTCGTCAGCTCGTGTCGTGAGATGTTGGGTTAAGTCCCGCAACGAGCGCAACCCCTATTATTAGTTGCCAGCATTCAGTTGGGCACTCTAGTGAGACTGCCGGTGATAAACCGGAGGAAGGTGGGGATGACGTCAAATCATCATGCCCCTTATGACCTGGGCTACACACGTGCTACAATGGATGGTACAACGAGTCGCAAGGTCGCGAGGCCAAGCTAATCTCTTAAAGCCATTCTCAGTTCGGATTGCAGGCTGCAACTCGCCTGCATGAAGCCGGAATCGCTAGTAATCGCGGATCAGCACGCCGCGGTGAATACGTTCCCGGGTCTTGTACACACCGCCCGTCACACCACGAGAGTTTGTAACACCCGAAGTCGGTGAGGTAACCCTTTTGGGAGCCAGCCGCCTAAGGTGGGACAGATAATTGGGGTGAAGTCGTAACAAGGTAGCCGTATCGGAAGGTGCGGCTGGATCACCTCCTTTCTAAGGAATATAACGGAAACCCACACATTCGTACTTACTTTGTTTAGTTTTGAGAGGTCTAATCTTCTCAATAGATAGATGTTGTTCTTTGAAAACTGGATAAAGTTAAAAATTGTAATTCAAGTAAGAAACCAGAAACACACCGAAAAGTTTTAAAAATGAGTTTTTTAAGGTTCTCATCGTAAGATGAGTATTGAACATTAACGATTAACCATAGGTTAAGTTAATAAGGGCGCACGGTGAATGCCTTGGCACTAGGAGCCGATGAAGGACGGGACTAACGCCGATATGCTTTGGGGAGCTGTAAGTAAGCTTTGATCCAAAGATTTCCGAATGGGGGAACCCAGCATCTTTGATAGGATGTTACTGCTAACTGAATACATAGGTTAGTAGAGGTAGACGCAGAGAACTGAAACATCTAAGTACCTGCAGGAAGAGAAAGAAAAATCGATTCCCTGAGTAGCGGCGAGCGAAACGGGAATAGCCCAAACCAGAAAGCTTGCTTTCTGGGGTTGTAGGACTGAACACATAGAGTCATAAATGGATTTGGTAGGAGAAGCGACCTGGAAAGGTCTGCCGAAGAAGGTAAAAGCCCTGTATCCGAAACCACATCCACTCTGATCAGTATCCTGAGTACGGCGGAACACGAGAAATTCCGTCGGAATCCGGGAGGACCATCTCCCAAGGCTAAATACTCCCTAGTGACCGATAGTGAACCAGTACCGTGAGGGAAAGGTGAAAAGAACCTCGGAAGAGGAGTGAAATAGCCCCTGAAACCGTGTGCCTACAAATAGTTAAAGCCCGTTAATGGGTGATAGCGTGCCTTTTGTAGAATGAACCGGCGAGTTACGATCCCATGCGAGGTTAAGTTGATGAGACGGAGCCGTAGCGAAAGCGAGTCTGAATAGGGCGAATGAGTATGTGGTCGTAGACCCGAAACCAAGTGATCTACCCATGTCCAGGTTGAAGGTGCGGTAATACGCACTGGAGGACCGAACCCACGTATGTTGAAAAATGCGGGGATGAGGTGTGGGTAGCGGAGAAATTCCAATCGAACTTGGAGATAGCTGGTTCTCTCCGAAATAGCTTTAGGGCTAGCCTCGGAATTAGAATCATGGAGGTAGAGCAACTGTTTGGACTAGGGGCCCTTCTCGGGTTACCGAATTCAGATAAACTCCGAATGCCATTGATTTATATCCGGGAGTCAGACTGCGAGTGATAAGATCCGTAGTCGAAAGGGAAACAGCCCAGACCACCAGCTAAGGTCCCAAAGTTTATGTTAAGTGGAAAAGGATGTGGAGTTGCTTAGACAACTAGGATGTTGGCTCAGAAGCAGCCATCATTTAAAGAGTGCGTAATAGCTCACTAGTCGAGTGACCCTGCGCCGAAAATTTACCGGGGCTAAACATAACACCGAAGCTGTGGATAGAACCATTGGTTCTATGGTAGGAGAGCGTTCTAAGGGCGTTGAAGCTAGATCGTGAGGACTAGTGGAGCGCTTAGAAGTGAGAATGCCGGTATGAGTAGCGAAAGACGGGTGAGAATCCCGTCCACCGAATGACTAAGGTTTCCTGGGGAAGGCTCGTCCTCCCAGGGTTAGTCGGGACCTAAGTCGAGGCCGAATGGCGTAGACGATGGACAACAGGTTGAGATTCCTGTACCAGTTTGTTTTGTTTGAACAATGGAGGGACACAGTAGGCTAAGGAATACGCGCTGTTGGATATGCGCGTCCAAGCAACAAGTTTTGAAGTGAGTCAAATGCTTGCTTCTTTAAGAACAAGTTGTGATGGGGAGGGAAATTAAGTACCGAAGTTCCCGATGTCACACTGTCAAGAAAAGCTTCTAGTTAGAAACAAACTGCCCGTACCGCAAACCGACACAGGTAGTCGAGGAGAGAATCCTAAGGTGTGCGAGAGAACTCTCGTTAAGGAACTCGGCAAAATGACCCCGTAACTTCGGGAGAAGGGGTGCTGACCAATTGGTCAGCCGCAGTGAATAGGCCCAGGCGACTGTTTATCAAAAACACAGGTCTCTGCAAAATCGTAAGATGACGTATAGGGGCTGACGCCTGCCCGGTGCTGGAAGGTTAAGAGGATGGGTTAGCTCTCGGGCGAAGCTCAGAATTGAAGCCCCAGTAAACGGCGGCCGTAACTATAACGGTCCTAAGGTAGCGAAATTCCTTGTCGGGTAAGTTCCGACCCGCACGAAAGGCGTAACGATCTGGGCACTGTCTCAACGAGAGACTCGGTGAAATTATAGTACCTGTGAAGATGCAGGTTACCCGCGACAGGACGGAAAGACCCCATGGAGCTTTACTGCAGTTTGATATTGAGTGTTTGTACAGCTTGTACAGGATAGGTAGGAGCCATTGAAGCCAGGACGCCAGTCTTGGTGGAGGCGTTGGTGGGATACTACCCTTGCTGTATGACCACTCTAACCCACAGCCCTTATCGGGCTGGGAGACAGTGTCTGACGGGCAGTTTGACTGGGGCGGTCGCCTCCTAAAGTGTAACGGAGGCGCCCAAAGGTTCCCTCAGAATGGTTGGAAATCATTCGCAGAGTGTAAAGGCATAAGGGAGCTTGACTGCGAGACCTACAAGTCGAGCAGGGACGAAAGTCGGGCTTAGTGATCCGGTGGTTCCGCATGGAAGGGCCATCGCTCAACGGATAAAAGCTACCCTGGGGATAACAGGCTTATCTCCCCCAAGAGTCCACATCGACGGGGAGGTTTGGCACCTCGATGTCGGCTCATCGCATCCTGGGGCTGTAGTCGGTCCCAAGGGTTGGGCTGTTCGCCCATTAAAGCGGTACGCGAGCTGGGTTCAGAACGTCGTGAGACAGTTCGGTCCCTATCCGTCGCGGGCGTAGGAAATTTGAGAGGAGCTGTCCTTAGTACGAGAGGACCGGGATGGACACACCTCTGGTGTACCAGTTGTTCTGCCAAGGGCATTGCTGGGTAGCTATGTGTGGACGGGATAAACGCTGAAAGCATCTAAGCGTGAAGCCCCCCTCAAGATGAGATTTCCCATCACGTAAGTGAGTAAGACCCCTGAGAGATGATCAGGTTGATAGGTTGGAAGTGGAAGTCTAGCGATAGATGGAGCGGACCAATACTAATCGGTCGAGGACTTAACCAAAGAATAAACGGTGTACGACGGTTTCTAAACGAAGAACAAACTTTTAACTTATCCAGTTTTGAGAGAACAACGTTCTCTAGATTGAAATTTGTGTGGTGGCGATGGCAAGAAGGTCACACCTGTTCCCATGCCGAACACAGCAGTTAAGCTTCTTAGCGCCGATGGTAGTGAAGGGTTTCCCTTTGTGAGAGTAGGACGCTGCCACGCAAACAAAAAGACATCATCTTCGGATGGTGTCTTTTTTTGTGTTCGAATAAGAATGTTAAATAGAATATCATAGATAAAATAATAACCAAGCCTTTCAAGAGATCTAGAATTGTGTCACGTGAAACAATTCAAAAATAAGTTGATAAAATAAAGAGCTGAAACGGTTCAAATTTTTATCTAAATATTCCAATGGTTATGCGTATTAGATAGACTTAACAATTTTTCTTCAATGGTAAGTAAATAGAAATTAAGTCTAAGAAAAATAAAATGATTAAATAGTATTAATGGGTAAGGTTGTATTCTTAAGTATAAAAATACACTCCAAGAGTTCGAGCTTTTGGAGTGTATCTCACTATATCTATTAGATAAATTAAGTTGGTTTAAATTACTTAATTACTTCTTGAGTTTCTGGATCAAAGAAATGACATTTGTTTAAGTTGAAGGATAGGTCAATAAATTCTCCAGGTTCATGGAAATCTCTAGCATCAACTTTTGAAATAAATTCAGTACCATCAACTTTAGTATAAAGCATAGTTTCAGCTCCAAGTAATTCTGATACCACTACTTCAGCATGAACGATACTATCAGGATTAGCATCTAAAACAATTTGTTCGCTATGAATATCTTCTGGACGAATACCGAAAATCAATTTCTTACCATCATAACCTTTAGATATAAGATTTTTTGCATTTCTTTCATCAACTTTGATAGACAATCCTTGACCATTAGAAATAATATTATTATTTAAAGTAACATCAAAGAAATTCATTGCTGGAGAACCAATAAATCCTGCAACAAAGACATTAACTGGTGTATTGTAAACTTCTTTAGGAGTACCGATTTGTTGAACAAATCCATCTTTCATGATAACAATACGGTCTGCCATAGTCATCGCTTCTGTTTGGTCATGAGTAACATAGATAGTAGTTGTATCTAGACGACGGTGCAGTTTTGCAATCTCTGCACGCATAGCTACACGTAACTTAGCATCTAAATTTGATAAAGGTTCGTCCATTAAGAATACTTTGGCATCACGAACGATAGCACGTCCTAATGCAACACGTTGACGTTGTCCACCAGATAATGCAGCAGGTTTACGTTTTAAGAAATCAGTTAAACCTAAAATCTCAGCAGCTTCTTCAACACGTTGTTTAATTTCTTCTTTTTTGTATTTACGTAATTTTAAACCAAAAGCCATATTATCGTATACAGTCATATGAGGGTATAAGGCATAGTTTTGGAAAACCATCGCAATATCGCGGTCTTTTGGAGCAACATCATTGACTAATTTGTCTCCAATGTATAATTCGCCTTCTGAAATGTCTTCAAGTCCAGCAACCATACGTAATGTAGTTGATTTCCCACAACCAGAGGGACCAACAAATACAATAAACTCTTTATCTTTAATATCTAAATTAAAGTCTGTTACAGAAAGAAAATCATTATTTTCATATTTTTTATTAATATTTTTTAGTGCGATTTCTACCATTTTTTTCACTTATCCTCTCTTAAATAGCTAAGTTATTATAAAACAATCATAATGTAAACGCTATTTTAACGAAAGGGGAATCTGCACAAAACTTTTTGTAAATAGTTGTGCATGTTGCACATACAAAGAAAAATTGAGGAAAGAGGAGTAGAATATTCAATAGTAAATCGCTAGTTGAACCATTTTTTGTTATAATCAAAGAGTTAATGAATAGTATGCGAAATGAGGAAATTTAAAGATATGGAAAAGAAACGCGGATTTGAAATTGTAACAGATTATAAAACAAAAGGTATAAACTTACCAGTAAGAGCAACCAATCATGCAGCAGGCTATGATTTTGAAGCTGCTGAAGATACAATCGTACCTTCAATTTGGAAAGTGTTGTTTAAAGGTATGGCTCAAGAAATAAAACATAAAGAAAATGAAGCTTCACTTTTAGAACAAAATAAAAAATATCTAAAACCCACACTTGTACCAACAGGCATCAAAGCCTATATGGGAGAAGATGAATACTTGCAATTAGCAAATCGTTCAAGTAATCCAATCAAACACCAATTGGTTTTACCGAATGGGGTAGGGATTATTGATTCAGATTACTACAACAATGAAAACAACGAAGGTCACATATATTTTCAATTTATTCATTTTGGTTTAACAGACCATGTAGTGAAGAAAGGTGACCGAATTGGCCAAGGAATTTTTATGCCATTCTTGAAAGCAGATGTGGATAAAGAAAGCGGAAAAGTCCGTTCTGGTGGTTTCGGTTCTTCTGGAAGATAAATTTCATGTTATTCCTTACTCTACCGTTCAATTCATTAGTTGAAATCCGGATTGGAACTAAATTGAAGAATGACAGAAATTTAAATTTGATTTTTTAGTGAACTTAGTTTGAATTAACTGGCTTTTAATGGTTTCAACGCCTATTCTAATCGCTTTTATGTTAAAATAAAACTAAATCGTTTTTTAAAACTCTGAAGGTGAGGCTGAATAGGTGGCAAAAAAGAAAACAACAAAGTTTGTCTGCCAAGCATGTGGTTATGAATCACCTAAATGGATGGGTCGTTGTCCAAATTGCGGCAGTTGGAACCAAATGGAAGAAGAAATCGTTGCAGATAAAAATGATCGTAGAAGTCGTGTCAGTATGACAGGTAAAACGGCTAAGGCTGAAGCAATTCAAGACATAAACGTATCTAAAGTTCCCAGAGTCAAAACAGAATTAAAAGAGTTGAATCGTGTTTTAGGCGGTGGAGTAGTTCCAGGCTCACTAGTTCTAATCGGAGGAGACCCAGGTATCGGAAAATCGACTCTTTTACTGCAAGTTTCAGCTCAATTGAATCTAGCAGGTGGAAAAGTGTTATACGTAAGTGGTGAAGAGAGCGCTAGCCAGATTAAAATGCGGGCGAATCGATTGGGTGTTAAAGGTGCTGACTTTTATATTTATCCAGAAACGGATATGGGTGCTATAAGACAAACAATTGAAGATTTGAAACCTGATTATGTTATTATTGATTCTATTCAAACTATGAATCAACCAGATATCACTGGAGTAGTAGGAAGTGTTTCTCAAGTTAGAGAAAGCACAGCTGATTTAATGAAAATTGCAAAAACGAATAATATTGCTATTTTTATAGTGGGACATGTTACAAAAGAAGGGGCTATCGCTGGTCCACGTATGTTGGAACATATGGTAGACACCGTATTGTATTTTGAAGGAGAAAGGCATCATACTTTCCGTATTTTAAGAGCTGTTAAAAACCGATTTGGCTCTACCAATGAGATTGGGATCTTTGAAATGCGTGAAGGTGGGTTAGTTGAAGTGTTAAACCCTTCAGAAATGTTTCTAGAGGAACGGTTATCTGGAGCTACAGGATCTGCTGTAGTGGCTTCAATGGAAGGATCGCGACCAATTTTAGCTGAAATCCAGTCTTTGATCACACCGACTGCTTTTGGGAATGCTAAGCGAACAGCAAGTGGCTTAGATCATAATCGTGTATCGTTGATTATGGCGGTGTTGGAAAAAAGAGCAGGATTGTTGTTGCAAAACCAAGATGCCTATTTAAAATCAGCAGGTGGCGTAAAATTAGATGAACCTGCGATCGACTTAGCGATCGCCATCAGTGTCGCTTCTAGTTACCAAGAAAAAGAAACAAAAGAAACCGACTGTTTTATCGGAGAAATCGGCTTGACTGGAGAAATCAGACGTGTGAGCCGAATTGAACAAAGGGTAAATGAAGCGACTAAACTAGGGTTTAAACGCATCATGATTCCGAAAAATAATATTGGCGGATGGGAATTCCCTAGTAATGTAGATATTATTGGAGTGACAACTATTTCTGAAGCAATAAAGAAAGCTTTTTCTTAAATAAAGCAAAATAAAATGGGAAAGTTCCTGTTCTTTTTGTAGAACAGGAGCCCCATTTATAAAGGAGGAATACTTTTGGTAAAAAAAATTATAACCGGTATATTCATATTGATCGGTGGAAGTATTGGAGCAAGTTTGATGCCGATTGCCTGGGATATGGCAGGGGTTGAAAATCTTTACATCAACAATGTAGTCACAAATATTCTGATTGGTGCTATTATATTTTTATTTATTTCTTTTTTATCAGTGACATACATTGAACAAGCCTTTAAAAAAATCGAAACTTTTTTAAGTCAACAAAGTGTGACCTATTTATTATTTGGGAGTTTAGGAACGATCATAGGATTGGTGCTGGCTTGGCTAATTAGTGTGGTCCTAATTGGTATGAATATTCGAGTTATTAGTGATGTAATACCTTTTATCCTTGTTATTGGTTTTGCTTACTTAGGGTTTCGTGTTGGAACAACACGTAGAGACGAGTGGCGTAAGCTTTTTCAACCGAAGGTAAAAAAGAATACGGAAGATGAAGATGGAAAAGTTTTAGAGCGTAGAGCAGATGAGACTTTTCGTAAATATAAAATATTAGATACAAGCGTTATTATTGATGGAAGAATCTATGATATTGCAAAAACAGGTTTTCTTGAAGGAACGATTTTGATTCCTAATTTTGTTTTACAAGAATTGCAGTACATTGCAGATTCCTCTGATAGTTTAAAACGAGTACGTGGACGTAGAGGATTAGATATCTTGAATGCATTGCAAAAAGAAAATGACATGCAAGTTGAAATGTACGACGGAGACTTTGAAGACATTACAGAAGTAGACAGCAAATTAATTAAACTAGCTAAATTATTAGACGGTGTTGTGGTAACAAATGACTACAACTTAAACAAAGTGAGTGAGTTCCAAAATGTACCGGTATTAAACATAAACGAATTGGCTAATGCTGTGAAGCCAGTCGTTATTCCAGGCGAAAACATGACGGTCATGATCGTTAAAGCTGGAACAGAACGCAGTCAAGGAGTAGCATACTTAGATGACGGAACCATGATCGTTGTTGAAGAAGGACAACACTTTATGAATAAAACAATTGAAGTTGTCGTAACCAGTGCGCTTCAAACAGCTGCTGGACGTATGATTTTTGCAAAACCGGTTCATTCTCAAAAAGGCATTAAAGATAGAGAGTAGGAAGTGATGCGATGAATAAGGACTATGAGCTGATTTTATTGGCAGCTGGTCATGGGAGACGCATGAGATCTTCTAAGAATAAAATTTTATTGCCTTTACTAGATAAGCCGTTGATTGAATACCCATTGAATATTTTTTTAAAAGATGAGTATTGCAGCCACATCATTTTAGTTGTAAAAGAAGATGAAGTTGAATTGATCAATGATTTATTGCGACAAGAGCAGATGTTCAGTGGAAAAAAAATCACCATAGCAATAGGCGGAACGGAACGACAGCATAGCGTCTACAATGGATTGAAAAAATTGAATAATAAAACATCGGGTATCGTAATGATCCATGATGGTGCAAGGCCTTTTATTGAACTGGAAGCTGTTCATCGATTGTACAAAGAAGTTCAAAAGATGGGGGCTGCTATTTTAGGAGTACCTGCTAAAGATACGATTAAAGCTGTTTACCCAAACCAGACTGTCAAGGTGACTTTGCCCAGAAGTGAATTATGGCAGATACAGACTCCCCAAGCGTTTAAAAGCTCCATAGTTCTGCAAGCTCATGAAAAAGCTAAAGAAGATCATTTTTTAGGCACAGATGATGCTTCATTAGTAGAACGAATAGAAAAAGAAATAGTAGTAATAGAAGGGTCCTATGATAATATAAAGATAACGACTCCTGAAGATATGGTAACTGGAAAAGCTATTTTGCTCCATAGAAAACAGCAAAAGAAGTAAAGGGAGGTTAGCTTATGATTCGCGTAGGACAAGGTTATGATGTTCATCAATTGGTAAGGGATAGAAGCTTAATCATTGGTGGAGTAACAATTCCTTATGAATATGGATTGTTGGGTCATTCTGATGCTGACGTGTTGCTTCATGCTATTATTGATGCCTTATTAGGGGCTGCTGGCAAAGGAGATATAGGCTATCATTTTCCGGATACAGATGAACAATTTAAAAATGTCGATTCAAGAGAGTTATTACGTAAGGTATGGCGTTTGTTAAAACAAGAAGGTTATACGATTGGAAATATTGATGCAACTGTTTTAGCTGAAAGGCCGAAATTAGCTCCTTATTTAGCTGAAATGAAAGAAAACATAGCTTATGATTGTCAAACTAGTATCCAGCATGTTAACGTAAAGGCGACAACTTCAGAAACAATGGGTTTTATTGGTCGAAAAGAAGGCCTTGCAGCTATGGCTGTTTGTTTATTAGAGAAACAAGATAGAACCCCTTCGCCTATTTAATAAGAATAAGTGAGCTTAGAGTTAACCTAATAGAGAATAAAAAAACTATAAGAAAAGAGGAAATAAATTATGACAAAAAAAATTCGTGTACGTTATGCGCCAAGCCCAACAGGATATCTACATATAGGAAACGCGCGTACAGCGTTATTTAACTATTTATACGCACGACACAATGGTGGAGACTTCATTATCCGTATTGAAGATACAGACCAAAAACGAAATATTGAAGGCGGAGAAACTAGCCAATTAGAAAACTTGAAATGGTTAGGGATGGATTGGGATGAAAGCCCTAATAATCCTGGAGACTTTGGTCCGTATCGTCAATCTGAACGTAGAGAGATCTATGATCCATTAGTAGAACAATTATTATTAAGCAATCGTGCGTACAAATGTTACTGTTCTGAAGAAGAGTTAGAAGAAGAACGTGAAGCCCAAAGAGCTAGAGGAGAAATGCCTCATTACGGTGGTAAATGTGCTCATTTAACAGCTAAAGAAAAACAAGAAAAAGAAGCAGCTGGAATTGAACCAGTTATTCGTTTCCGTGTGGTTAAAGAAAACACGTATAGTTTTGAAGACATCGTGAAAGGCCCTATCTCATTTGAAGCAGAAAGTATAGGAGGAGACTTTGTTATCGTGAAACGCGATGGCATGCCAACATACAATTTTGCTGTTGCCGTAGATGACCATTTTATGGAAATTACTCATGTTTTACGTGGAGATGACCATATTGCCAATACGCCAAAACAATTAATGATCTATGAAGCTTTTGGTTGGGAAGCTCCTCAATTTGGACACATGACATTGATCATCAATAGCGAAACAGGTAAAAAATTAAGCAAACGTGATGGAAACATCTTACAATTTATCGAACAATACCGTGAACTAGGCTATTTACCTGAAGCAATGTTTAACTTTATCTCATTATTGGGATGGTCACCGGTTGGAGAAGAAGAAATCTTTGATCATGATACATTCGTAGAAATGTTTGATCCTAACCGTTTAAGCAAATCTCCAGCTGCATTTGACGCTAAAAAATTGGAATGGATCAACAACCAATACATGAAACAAGCTGATTTAGAAACCGTAACAAAATTAGCTTTGCCGCATTTAATCAAAGCTGGATATGTTGAAGAAGATGCATCTCCAGAGAAAAAAGAATGGGTTCAAAAAGTAGTTGGATTATACCATGAACAAATGAGTTATGGTGCAGAGATCGTTGAATTATCAAGTTTATTCTTTAGTGAAGAACCAGCGATAGACAGCGTAGCAAAAGAAGTTTTAGAAGGCGAAACAGTATCAGAAGTATTAACGGCCTTTTCTAAACAATTAGAAGAAATTCAACCTTTTGATGCAGATGAAATCAAAAAAGCAATCAAAGCCGTTCAAAAAGAAACAGGAATTAAAGGG
Organism: Carnobacterium sp. FSL W8-0810; assembly: GCF_038007125.1. NCBI lineage: Bacteria > Bacillati > Bacillota > Bacilli > Lactobacillales > Carnobacteriaceae > Carnobacterium > Carnobacterium sp. FSL W8-0810. Next base: position 619,180 of record NZ_JBBOWO010000001.1, read on the forward strand.
AAAAATCTCTTTATGCCAATTCGTGTAGCTGTTACAGGGCAATCACACGGACCAGAAATCGGACCAACCATTGAACTTCTTGGCCGAGAAAAAGCGCAAGCTCATTTACAAGCTGCATTAGCAAAACTATAGAATTAAGAAGTAGAGCACAAAAATTTTAGTCAAAAAATGCTGAGTTAAATAATAGTAAAGACGATGACGAGAAAGAGTAACCCTATCAACATCCAAAGAGAGTCTGTGCTGGTGGAAGCAGATGGTGGTGATCGGGTGAAGTGCATCTCTGAGTTAGAGAGTTGAATAAAGTAGACTCTTATCGGTTAACACCCGTTAGCGTGTCAAAGGTCGTTTGTTCTATTCAGTAGGAAGAAGACGATAAAGAAAAGTGGAACCACGCAGTAGCGTCTTTTATATATAAGACGCTACTTTTTTTGTAAAGTAAATTAATTGCAGAAAGAAACCAATAAGGTGGAATAATCTATGAGGAGATTAAGAGAAGACATTCAAACAATCAAAAAGAATGATCCCTCAGTAAAAAGTACAATTGAAATTCTATTAACGTATCCTAGTTTTTACGCGATTTTATTTCATCGATGGGCCCATTTTTTATACCAACGTAATGGCTTTTTGATCAGTCGTGTCTTAGCTAATTTTTCTCGCTTTTTAACCGGCATTGAAATCCATCCTGGAGCAGTATTAGGCAGAAGAGTGTTCATTGATCATGGTATGGGTGTTGTCATTGGAGAAACAGCTGAAGTGGGTGATGAAGTTGTTATTTTTCATGGTGTGACATTAGGTGGAACTGGGAAAGATAAAGGGAAACGTCATCCTACGATTGGAAACAATGTTTTATTGTCAGCCCATGTACAAGTTTTGGGTCCTATTAGGATTGGAGATAATTCAAAAATTGGCGCATCAGCAGTAGTTTTAGAAGAGATACCGGCTAATTCAACTGCAGTTGGGATTCCTGCTAAAGTAGTCAAATTAAATGGAGAAAAACTTTCCCATTAAAAATCTGTCTTTAAATAGAAAAGGAGAGCAGCTATGCTAAAAATCTATAATACATTAACGAGAAAAAAAGAAGAATTTGTTCCAATAGAAGAAGGCAAAGTATCAATGTATGTTTGTGGACCAACAGTTTATAATTATATTCATATTGGTAATGCTCGCAGTACAGTTGCTTTTGATACCGTTAGAAGATATTTGGAGTACCGAGGCTATGATGTAGCATATGTGTCCAATTTTACAGATGTAGACGATAAAATTATTCGTACAGCAAAAGAAATGAATCTAACAGCTCCAGAAATAGCGGATAAGTTTATTGCAGCTTATCATGAAGATACCCATGCATTAGGAGTAGAAGAAGCAACACATTATCCTCGTGTAATGGAAAATATGTCTGAAATCATTGATTTTATAGCAGTATTGATAAAAAAAGGGTATGCTTATGAAGCAGAAGGTGATGTTTACTACCGCACTAGAAAATTTAAAGAGTATGGAAAATTAAGTGATATCTCAATCGATGACCTAGAAGTTGGAGCAAGCAATCGTTTAAATGACCAAGAAAATAATAAAAAAGAAGATCCGCTAGACTTTGCTTTATGGAAATCGGCTAAAGCAGATGAAATTTCTTGGGAATCTCCTTGGGGAGCAGGGCGTCCAGGCTGGCATATTGAATGTTCTGTAATGGCCACAAAATATTTAGGCGATACAATCGATATTCATGCCGGCGGACAAGATTTAGCCTTCCCACATCATGAAAATGAAATTGCCCAAAGCGAAGCTAAAACAGGTCATCCCTTTGCACATTATTGGATGCATAATGGATTTGTAACGATGGATAATGAAAAAATGAGTAAATCACTTGGCAATTTTGTATTGGTTCACGATATGATCAAACAAATAGATCCCCAAATTTTACGTTTCTTTATGGCAACGACTCAATACCGCAGACCCATTAGTTACAATGATACGACCATTGAAGAAGCTAAAGCTAATTTGACGAAAGTAAGAATGGCTTATGACAACGTCAACTACCGTTTAAAAGATGCAGCTGCAACAAGCGAAGATGATGAAAAAATGCTAAAACAGATCAAATCATTTAAAGCAGACTTTATTAAGGAAATGGATGATGATTTTAATTCTGCTAATGGCATTACAGTCGTTTACGAAATGGCAAAAGCTATGAATATTTATAGCGAACGTGCGTTTGTTTCTAAAGCTGTTTTAGAAGCTATGTTGGATCAGTACAAGGAATTAATTCAAGTATTTGGTATCACTTTTGAGGAAACGGAATTGTTAGATGAAACCATTGAACAGTTGATTGAAGAAAGAAATACAGCACGTGCGATGAAAAATTTCCAACGCAGTGATGAGATTAGAGATCAGTTGAAAGAAGAAGGCATTATTTTAGACGATACACCGCAAGGAACAAGATGGAGAAGAGGATAATAAAGATATGACGGAAAAAAACTGGGCATTATTAAATGGGCTAGCATTAGCTTATGTAGGAGATGCCATATACGAAATCTATATTCGCGATTATTTAGTAGGACAAGGATACACAAAGCCAAGTCAATTGCATAAAACAGCGACACATTTTGTATCAGCCAAAGCACAAAGTTTCTTGATGCATGAAATGCTAGCAGTAGAAGGCTTTTTAACGGAAGAAGAAGTAACGATGTACAAACGTGGCCGAAACTCTAAAAGTTATACTTCAGCCAAAAATGCAGATATCACGACTTATCGTGTAGCTACTGGATTTGAATCACTGATGGGATACTTACATTTAGCAAAACAAACCGAGCGTATGGAAGAATTGATCCGTTGGTGTATTAAGAAAGTGGAGGATACAAAAGATGACAAGAGATAATAAAAATTTTGGTAAACGCAACAGCCAGCCTAAAAAGCCGTCTTTTTCAAAAAAACCAGCCCGACAAGCTGTTAAACCAGTTAAAGATGAAGTAGAAGAGCAAGAAACAGATCGTGATTTAGTTGCAGGACGCTTGCCAGCTATTGAAGTATTGAAATCTGAACGTGATATTAATAAAATTTTTCTACAAGAAGGTTTAAGCGGAGCTAAGATGGAAGAAATCCAAAATTTAGCTAAAAAACGCAGTGTTCAAATTTCGTTTGTGCCCAAAACTAAATTGGATCAGTTAGTAGATGGAATGAATCACCAAGGTGTAGTTGTAGCAGCTTCTGCTTTCCAATATGCGACAATTGATGATCTATTCGCAGTAGCAGCTCGAAAAAATGAAGATCCGTTTTTCATTCTTTTAGACGGAGTTGAAGATCCGCATAATTTAGGTTCCATTATGAGAACAGCTGATGCTATCGGAGCACATGGTATCATTATTCCAAAAAGACGTGCTGTAGGATTGACAGCTACGGTAGCCAAAGCTTCTACTGGAGCAATCGAACATGTTCCTGTTGCACGAGTAACGAACCTGGTTCAAGCAATTAAAGAATTAAAAGAACGCGGATTGTGGTTGTATGGAACAGACATGGAAGGTCAAGATTACCGTCAATGGGAAACAACATTGCCAATTGGACTAGTAATGGGCAACGAAGGAAAAGGGATTTCTCGTTTAGTAAAAGAACAAATGGATGGCATGATTACCATACCGATGACTGGTCATGTTCAAAGTCTGAACGCAAGTGTAGCGGCAAGCTTATTAATGTATGAAGTCTATCGTGGAAGAAATAAAATCTAGCTAATGGAATAAAGGAAAGGGGGTCAAATGCTATGAAAAAAGAATTATTGATCGTTGATGGATACAATATTATTGGAGCATGGCCACACTTGGTGAAATTAAAAAATCAAGATAAGATGGAAGATGCTCGAGATGCGTTGTTACATGAACTTTCTAATTACCAAAAGTATACAGGTATAGAAATTCGCGTAGTATTTGACGCTCAATTTGTTCCTGGAATTCAACAGTCGTATCAAAAATATCAATTATCAGTTATTTTCACAAAAGAAGGAGAAACTGCGGATAGTTATATTGAACGGATTGTTGGAATAGAGAGTACCTTGATTATGCAAGTGACCGTTGCAACAAGTGATCTGGCGGAACAATGGGTCGTTTTTCAAAAAGGAGCTTTACGAAAATCAGCTAATGAACTTTTTAGTGACGTTAAACGTGTAAAAAAAGCAATAGAGGCTGACGCAAAAGCTTACCACTTACAGGATTATAGAAGAAACTCACCTTGGACTCACCATCAAATGGACAGATTAGAAAAATTAAGAGATGATCTAACGAAGTACTAAAGTGACTGTTTGTTATTTTGAGAGTTTTCGAGAATGGTAGACAATTGAAATAACTCGCGTTAGGTATCTAATCTTACTAATTTAGCCATTAAAGGAGGAAAAGGTTTGGCAGATGAAGAAGAGACACTCTCTCTTATGAGCGATGAAGAACTGATTCGCAAAATCAAACATGGAGATGGGTATCCGTTCAAAATTTTATTTGAGCGTTATCATCCTCTAGTAATCAAATTAACAAAAGAGTACTATCTTAAAAGTTATGAATCAGAAGATCTTTGGCAAGAAGCACGGATGGTCTTTCATAAAACGATACAAACATACGATTCAGATAAAGGACATACATTTGGAAATTTCTATAAATTAAATTTCAAACACCATATCTTCAGTTTGATTCGAAAAGATATGGCAAAGAAAAGAAGAATTGAAAAAATTGTTGAGTCATTAGATAGTATGCTAGAAAAGGGAATGAGTCCTCAATACATAACGAACGCAAAAGAAGGACTATCCGCACTGGATATTTTACAAGTTAAAGAAAAATTAGAGGGCTATCACCATGCATTGTCTAAGTTAGAGCAGCAGGTCTTTTCTCTTTATCTTAATAATAAAGAAATAGACGAGATTGCTGAACAACTGAATTGTGATAGTTTGCAAATAAAAAATGCGTTAGACCGGTGCAAACGTAAAATGAAGCAAACGTTAGATTCTTAACGATTCTATCTAGTTAGTTGTACTTATAGTAGTTTTAAGTAAATAAAAATGAAAGCGGATTCTTTATCTGCTTTAATTCTTAAAAGTAGAAATAGTCTACCATTCTCGTAAGGTTTTAAAATAAAAAGACAAGAATTAGGCTTTAGCCTGTTCTTGTCTTTTTATGTGAATTAGGTGTTTATTTACGATCCGCTAAATATTACGGTTTAATAGTGACTCCGTTACGTCGCGAATAATTTCTTTTTCTGGAGTATTTGGTAATTGATCAATACGTTTTAAAGCCTTTTCTGTGTACTTATGGGCTAAACGTTCAGCTTCCTTTAATCCGCCTAAATCAATCACTAATTGTCGCACTTTCTTTGTGTCCTCGTTGGTCATCTGATCTTTTTTATTAAGCAAGTCTTTAAAAGCAGCATTATTTTTCCGCATAGCATAAATGAGAGGCGAAGAATAAACACCTTGTTTAACATCCTCTAGCACGGGTTTTCCAAATGTATCAGCTGTCTGGGAGTAATCTAAAATATCATCTTTAATTTGAAAAGCCATACCAATATGACTTCCGATATAATAGCAATGTCTAGCAAATCTTTCGTCTTGTCCACTTTCCAAGGCGCCTGAGTAACAAGCTAAAGCAAATAATTGAGCTGTTTTACCAGAGATCTGAGTTAAATAATTTCGAATGGTTATTTTTTTATTGTATCTAAGATGCATTTGATCAATTTCACCCATTAGGATGCGTTCCATCCCTTTAGTGTTGATTTGCATTTGTTTCATAGAATTAGAATAATCTGTTATCAGTTTGAATGACACGGTAAAGAGATAATCACCAGCATATACAGCTACATCTTTGCCGTATTTTGATTGAATGGTTTTTTGACCACGTCGTTTAGGTGAATCATCAATGACATCATCATGGATCAACGTAGCCATATGCAATACTTCAATAGCAGCAGAAAAAGCCCGTGCCCGGCTAGGATCATGATCATCCCCGAATGAGGAAAACAATAGGGTATAAGCTGGCCGAATCAATTTACCTCCTGTATGCATCATATCGACTATAGCGTTCTCGATAGGCTTATTTCTAAGATGGATTTTTGAATCCATTAATTCGATCGTTTGTATCAATTCAGAGTGCAGTTCAGGGTAGGCTTCCCACATAGGATGGATCTGCATGTGTATTCCCCTTTCGTTTCATAAAGTTATGGCGGTAGTATTTAAGAATTTGCATAAGTAGTTTTACGACTACTTTTTTTACTATGGTGTTGAGTATGACTTTGGAAATCTTTTAATGTTCTTACATGAGTCATTAGATAATTAGCAGCAATACCAATAGCAATACCAGACAAAATACCCATGAAGGATAAAATAGGCAAGTAAAGCATAACGGTCCACGTTTGAGCGATCCAACTAGCAACTGCTAATTGGCCAACATTATGCAAGATACCACCTGTAGCACTTATTCCGATAATGCTGACACGTTTTGGCCCCAACATTTTTACGATTAGCATGCCAACATAACTCAATAGAGCTCCGGCACAACTGTACATAAAAGTAGACAAGGTGCCTCCGAGGAGAGTAGTCATAATGAGTCTCATCCAGACTACTGTAAAACTGTCTTTTAAAGGTAACGTAAATATAGCCACAATTGTAATAAGGTTAGCAATTCCAAGTTTTGCACCTGGAGCAAAGGCAAAGGGAAAAGGAATGCTTCTTTCAACTAAACTTAAAATAACAGCTTGAGCTGCCAATAATGCAATATATACAAGTTTTTGGTTTCTATTCATATACACCAGCCCTTATTTAATAAACTCAATGAATTAAGTTATCGCTTGTTTTGATCATTCAGTAAAAATAACAAGAGACAAAGAAGAAAAAATACTGAATTCTTCTTTCTATCTTAACATTTTTTTCTCTTTCATACATGAAGTTTAGTGCCCTTTAAGCCATAAGAAAATGAGTGGAGGTAGAGAGACCTACCTTCACTCACCCATTTATACTATAGTAAACTTAAATTTTTATTTATATAAAGACCTTGGTGTACCATACCACCATTTACCGGCAACTTTTTGAATCCATGGAATCACGTAGTAGTCTAAACCAAACGCACGACCAGAACCATTCATCAAAGCGATAGCTGCGAAGACAAACCAAATGTTGACCCAGTAGAACATACCAGATAAAGCAAAGCTGACAACTAAAGCAACAGTAGCAGCACTAGCTAACCAAGTGAATAAGCCGGCAATTAAAGCCAAACCAATAGCAATTTCCACACAAGTCATGAACTTTTGGAAAATTAGAGCTACTTCAGGAGTAGGAATCATAAATTCCATAATACTGTTAAACCAGCCAGGAGCATGAGATAAAACCATCATGGGTTCTTCACCGTATACGTAGCTCAGACCAAAGATAGGTTTTGCAACTTCCGTAACTTCGTCCACTACTTCTGAAGCTCCACTAGTTACGTCTTGCAACCAAGAGAACGGTAAAGCTACATTATCGCCAAACCAGCTTTGAGAACCAAATAAACCAAAGGCTTTTTTGACCCCTTCAAAACACCACATACTACCGTAAAAGACTCTTAAAGGAACACTCCATAAGACATTTCCGTACCGAGAAAGATGACCGCGGAAAATATTTCTTTGGTTTTTGATGTGGAAGAATTCATGGAATATATATTGTACCATGTAGTAGCCAGAACGAATATCAAGGAAGTATTTCAAATTCACAATGTGTTTCATTAACATAGCGAAGAATCCGCTAAGGTGGAATTTATCCATCAAATAAGCAACACCATATTTCGAACCGATAGAAACCATTGTTCCTTGGTAATTTGATTCGAATTTGTGTTTTTCTTTACCTTCAATGGCTGCAATCACGTTAACAGCAGCAGTGTGTCCAGTTTGTTCAGCAGCTTGTACGATTTGAGGAGTTGGTTTACCTTCTTCTTCTTCGTAGTAGACAAGATCACCAATAACATAAACATCTTTTAGATCTTTTGCTTCCATAAATTCATTAGCAACTAGGCGTCCTGCGCGTGCTTGTTCCATTCCAAATTCTGCTGTATCTGTGTTCGCTTTAACACCAGCAGTCCAGACTAATGTTTTCGTAGCAATTTCTTCTCCAGATTTTAATAGAACAGAATCTGAACCAACGCTAACAATTGGAGCATCTTTCATAATCTTGATACCTTTTTTCGTCATGAATTTTTCAGCTTTATCGGCATCTTGACGAGGAAGTGTGTTTAAGATAGTAGGAGCAGCTTCAACAACGATCAATTCGATCTCAGAAGCGTCAAATTTGTATTCTTTAGCTAAAACATCTTTCCAATCTAATAATTCTCCGACCATTTCGATACCCGTAAATCCAGACCCACAAATCACAAAACGCATCATAGCTGCACGTTTTTTAGCATTGTGTTCAATTGCTGCAGCAGCAACAGTAGTCTCAATGTGATGACGTAAACGAACAGCGTCTTCTAATGACCAAAGAGTGAAGCCGTGTTCTTTAACTCCAGGTGTTCCAAAGTCATTTGGTTCTCCACCCATACCTAAAACTAAATAATCATAGTTGTAAGATCCGTTTTCAGTTACAACAACTTTTTTATCGTGGTCAACAGCAGTAACGGTATCTGTTACCAAGTTAACATTTTTTTTGCGAGCGAATAAACGTTGTAAATCATATTGAATAGCTTCAGGCTCAACACGTCCCCCAGCCACTTCGTGCAATTCGGTCATATAAGTAAGGTAAGAGTGACGATCGATTAACGTGATCGTTACATCTTTATTTTTCTTAAGTTTCTTTGCTAATTGTTTCGTAGCAGCAACTCCTGCAAAACCAGCACCAACAACAACTACATTTGTTTGAGTCATTTTTTCTAGCTCCTTTTTAAAAACTTTTTTTTAAATAGAATAATAATTGCAAGTTTCATCAAGTTAGTTAAAAGTTTCACAACCATCTGATGAATTTATTATACAAAATAAAAATGAATATGTCTACATTTTAAAAGATTCTTTTGAAAAAAGGTATACAGAACTGGGTATATACAGTTTGAAAAAGAAAGTATTCGTTAAAATATATACAAAACAGTGTTAAAAAAAGGATTAAATCAAGGAAAATGATAATGCAAAAAAGCACAAACGGTTGTCACATTATCGACAAATTCCAGTTTTCATCAAGAAACAAAGGGTATTTTAAAGAAAATAGAAATTTCGAGATTATAAAAAGAGAGTTTGTGATGGAAAAAATAATTTATATTGAAGAAAAATTCCACTATTAAAAAAGACTTAGAAAGATATACCACCATTAAATGCTTATAAATAAGCATATTTGGGTTGCGTGGCTGTTGGTAACGTGTTGTCTCAGTGTATATTATAAGAATATCATGTGAAAATATAGACAATATATGTGTAAGTCGTTATACTGATAGTAGATGATCAGCCAAATGAAATAGCCGGGTTGTTCTTTCGTTAGGAAGATCAGACTATAAAAATAGGGTGGGTATATATTATGGAATTTAAAAAAGGTTTGAAAATGGCATCAGTTGTTTTTGCTTCAACATTTGTATTGGCAGCATGTGGGTCAGATGATTCAACTACTGAAGAGAGTTCTGCTGTAGAAAGTTCAGCAGTTGTTGAATCAGAAAAGACAAGCTCTGAGTCAATGAGCTCAACTGAAGCAGTAGCGTTACAAGATGGTTCATACTTATTAGAAGAAAAAAATCTTGATGACAATGGTTGGCGTGTTGTTTTTAATATGACTGTTAAAGACGGACAAATTACAGAATCAAACTATGACTATGTTAATGATGCTGGAGAATTAAAATCAGAAAGCGAAGAATATCAAAAAGCAATGAAAGAAAAAGTTGGAACTGGTCCTGCAGAGTACATTCCTGAATACAACCAAGCTTTAGTAGATGCACAAGATCCTTCAGCTGTTGAAGTTGTGTCGGGTGCAACTCATTCTCATGAATTGTTTGTTGAATATGCACAACAACTCGTTGATGCAGCAGCAGAAGGTAAAACAGATAAGATTGAAATAGATAACTAATCCCTTTGAAACTGTTTTTTGCTAGGGCAATTCCTTTAGCAAATATTGAAAAGGTTAAGGTAAAATGACATAATATAGAGGTCTTAGATTAATTTCTAAGGCCTGTTTATTTTTAATGGAATTTGGATAAAAATTGATAACAAACAAGGGGTCTTTTTGATGAGAAAAAAATGGGTAGGCAAGATGATGGTTTTGTTAATTGCTGGACTTTTCTTGCTTGCGGGTTGCGGAAAAGAAACGAGCACAAAAGAGCGGTCGTTAGCTAAGGAACCGTTTGAAAGAACTGAATTTTTAATGGGTACGGTAGTGAAAGTAACGATTTATAATCAAGACAAACAAGAAGCGTTAGATGCAGCTTTTGAACGGATCGAAGAGCTTGCGGGTTTGATTACCGTTGATGAAGCCAGTGGGGATTCAGAAGTTGAAAAAATCAATAGCCAAGCTGGTATAAAACCAGTCGAGGTATCGGATGATTTATATTACTTGTTGCAAGCAGCCTTTGACTACAGCGATACTACTGCTGGGAGTTTTGATATGACAATTGGGCCAATTACTGAATTGTGGCACATTGGTTTTGATGACGCTAGGAAGCCGGAGCAATCTGAAATTGATAAAGCTTTAGCTTTAGTTGATTATACAAAAGTTCAGTTTGATGATGAAGCCCAAACAGTTTACCTTCCAGAAAAAGACATGCGAGTCGATTTAGGGGCAATCGCTAAAGGTTTTATTACAGATGAAGTAGTGGAAGTGTTAGAGGAACATGAAGTAGATACAGCTATTATTGATCTAGGTGGTAACGTTTATGTATTAGGAGATAGTGCAAGAGGTGAAGGTGTGGCTTGGAATGTTGGAATCCAAGATCCGTTTGAAACGCGAGGAACGATTTTAGGTTCTTTAGCTTTAAGCGACCGTTCAATTGTTACTTCCGGAATCTATGAACGATTTCTTGAAGTGGATGGAGAAACTTACCATCATTTGATGAATCCTGAAACAGGGTATCCTTTTAATAATGAACTAGCTGGAGTAAGTGTAGTCACAGAGAAGTCTATTGATGGAGATGGATTGTCAACATCACTTTTCTCTAAAGGATTGGTAGAAGGGTTAGAATATGTTAATACCTTAGAAAACGTTGACGCAATATTTGTTACTAAAGATAAAGAAGTTTATTTATCTGATGGTTTAAAAGATACCTTTAAATTGACGAATGATGATTTCACATTGAAAAATTAGCGAAGAGGGATAAGCGATGTCGATAAATACATTTTTGAAATTAGTGGAGATCCAAACGAAGTTAGCGAGCCTTTTTCCTTTTCTGCTAGGAACATTGTTTGCAACTTATTATTTTGATTCTTTTAGTCCAATCAATACACTTCTTTTCTTTTTGAGTATGATTATTTTTGATATGACAACAACAGCCATCAATAATTTGATGGATTACCAGAAAGCTAAAGACGAAGGGTACAAAGATGAAGTAAATATTATCGGACAAGAAAAACTATCAGAGAAATTAGTTGTTCGCCTAATCGTGGCTATGCTGGTTATCGCGTTTCTTTTAGGAATTATACTTGTATTTAGAACAAATATTATTTTATTACTGATCGGAGCTGTTTGCTTTTTTATTGGGATTTTTTATACTTTTGGACCAGTCCCAATTTCAAGAATGCCGTTAGGAGAACCTATTTCTGGGCTAACAATGGGATTTGGGATCTTTTTTATTGCAGCCTTCGTAAATGTTGAGCCAGGAACCTTATTAAGCTTAGCGTTTGAAGGAACACGATTTATAGTAGAAGGAGATATGGTGCTCATCTTGTCGTTGTTCCTTGTTTCTCTGCCTGCTGTATTTTTAATTGCAAATATTATGCTGGCAAATAATACGTGTGATTTGGAACAAGATATTTTAAATCACCGTTATACACTGCCTTTCTATATTGGTAAAAAAAGAGCCGTTCAATTGTTTAATGGGCTGGTTTACTCAAGTTATGCTGTCGTTGTGATAGCAATTATTTTAGGTTTGTTGCATCCTATATTATTACTTTTAGTAGTAACGATCTTGCCTATGCGAAAAAATCTAGCTGTTTATAACGCGAAACAAGTAAAATCAGAAACTTTTGTGATTGCTATAAAAAATATTATTTTATTTTGTAGTAGCGAAGTTGTGTTGTTAGCTATAAGCTTATTGTTTCGATAAGATCAAAAACAGCAATTGACATGTTTCACGAGTGATGGTAAATTTAGTAAGATGTCATTCGTCCGTCCGTTTAGGAGAAAGAATAGGTGAAAAAATGAGTGGTAAAAAAACATCTCTAGCTTGTTCTGTTTGTGGATCTAGAAATTACTCTAAAAAAGTGAATGAAGGAAATCGCACAGAACGCTTAGAAGTAAAAAAATTCTGTAAATATTGCAATCAACATACATTGCATCGTGAAACAAAATAAAAAGAAGTCTCAATGCCAATTTGGAGGGAATAAAAAATGAAGAAAATAAAAAACTTTTTTGGTAATGTACGCCAAGAAATTAAATCAGTCACATGGCCTACTGGTAAAGAACTTAGAAAATATACATTGACTGTTTTTGTCGTCTGTCTATTATTTGTTCTTTTCTTTGCAGTTGTTGATTTCGGTATAGATGCAATCTTAGACTTGGTTCTATAAAAGGTGTTAAACAGAAACCACTAGCGTGAAAGAACACATGGTGGTATAATAAGTTCAACAATAAATGCACAAAACCTTCTTTAAAAGTAAATGAAGGTTTTTTTGTATGTCATAAAAAGTAGTCAACTAGCCAATAACAAAAAACAAACATCAATAATAAAATGAATAGGAGTGATACAGGTGGAAGAAATAGAAAGTGCAAAACAGTGGTATGTCTTACACACATATTCCGGATATGAGAACAAAGTAAAACAAAACATCGAGTCTAGAGCTAACAGTATGGGTATGGGGGATTATATTTTTCGAGTAGTTATCCCTGAAGAAGAAGAAAAAGAAGTAAAAAATGGTAAAGAAAAAACAAATATGAAAAAAACATTTCCTGGATACGTTCTAGTTGAAATGATCATGTCTGATGATTCTTGGTACGTTGTTCGTAACACTCCAGGTGTAACAGGGTTTGTTGGTTCACATGGAGCAGGTAGCAAGCCGGCACCTCTTTTGAACTCAGAGATCGAAGTTATTCTACGCCGTATCGGTATGAGTGCTCGTCATCAAGAAATCAACTTTGAAGTTGGCGAAACCGTTACAATTATTGAAGGTGCATTTAGCGGCCTTACAGGTAAAATTACTGAGATTGAATTGGAAAAAGCAAAACTTAAAGTTAATGTTGAGATGTTTGGTCGTGAAACAAGTACAGAACTAGACTTTGAACAAGCAGATAAACTGTAAACAAAGATCCGTTTTAATAGTATTGAAAGAAGTGGGGCAAGCCGTTCCCGCTTTTTTTGTGCAGTTAAATTATAGGGTACTAAGACTTGAATCTTTCAGTAACTGCGGTAGTATCATCCTCTTGTTTTACAGCCAAAGATGCACTGAGAAGCATCGATAAAAGTCACAAGCCTGTGGTATACTAAACCCAAAATGAACTAAGTAGGTGAATAGTGAATGAAAGAACTTGTTTTAATATTGGCAGCTATTGTAAATGAAATTCATGACACCCTTAATCAGCTGTTCGGTATGAATATGTCTGATAAAGATCTGCATTTCTGGGTGATGGGCATTATAGGGATTATTTTCTTTATAGGGGTCTATATCCTATTCAAAATTGTTGGGAAATGGAAATTTAGTACAACGATTCTTTCTTTTATTTATACTTTTACGATGATGACGGTATTGGTTTTTGCTATTGAAATTCAACAAGCCATTACGAATAGGGGGAATATGGAATTTGCTGATGCTGCAGTAGGGTTGTGGGGATTTATTGTGTTTTTTGCTGTCTATGTTGTTGTTGTAGGTGTGATTTACACCATATATTCTCATATTAGAAAGAAAAAAATAAAGAAGGTTTCTAAAAAATCAGTAGAAGAACAAGCGTTGATGCCAGAGAAACCGATAGAAGAACCAATAAAAGAACCAGTGGTTTATCGCTCTCAAGTCAAAAACAAGAATAAGTTTAAAAAGTAGTTGCAAAATTGAATTTCAGATGGTATAGTATCTTGGTACGTTTTACGTATGCGTCAAATGTGGGAGGGGAAATATTAACCCCATTAACCACATCACGGACTCAATCAAGGAGGTATGTCTCGTGGCTAAAAAAGTTGTTAAATTAGTTAAATTACAAATTCCTGCAGGAAAAGCAACTCCAGCTCCACCGGTAGGTCCAGCTTTAGGGCAAGCACAAATCAACATTATGGGGTTCTGTAAAGAATTCAACGCTCGTACTGCTGATCAAAACGGAATAATCATTCCCGTTGTAATTTCTGTATATGAAGATCGTTCATTTACATTTGTTACAAAAACACCACCTGCTGCTGTTTTACTTAAAAAAGCTGCTGGTGTTGAATCTGGTTCTGGTGAACCAAACACTAAAAAAGTTGCAAAAGTAACTCGCGACCAAGTTAGAGAAATTGCAGAATCAAAAATGGCTGACTTAAACGCTGCAGATGTTGATGCTGCTATGTTAATGATCGAAGGTACTGCACGAAGCATGGGATTCACTGTAGAAGGTTAATTCTATATTCCGCTTCTCAGTATCCCTTATAGATAACTTTATAAGGATTAAGTGGGAGGTAAAACCGTTATAACCACAATCAAGGAGGAAAAAATTATGGCTAAAAAAAGTAAACAATATTTAGCAGCGGCTGAAAAAGTTGATGTTTTAAAAGCTTATTCATTAGAAGAAGCTGTAGCATTAGTTAAAGAAGTTGACTACGCTAAATTTGATGCAACTGTAGAAGTTGCTTATAGACTTGGCGTTGACCCTAAGAAAGCTGATCAACAAATTCGTGGAGCAGTTGTTCTTCCAAATGGAACAGGGAAAACTCAAAAAGTATTAGTATTCGCTAAAGGTGAAAAAGCTAAAGAAGCTGAAGCTGCTGGTGCAGACTACGTAGGAGAAGCTGAATTAGTTCAAAAAATCAATGGCGGATGGTTTGATTTCGACGTTGTTGTAGCAACTCCAGACATGATGGCTGAAGTTGGACGTCTTGGACGTGTTTTAGGACCTAAAGGCTTAATGCCAAACCCTAAAACAGGTACTGTTACAATGGACGTTACTAAAGCAATCAACGAAATTAAAGCAGGTAAAGTGACTTACCGTGTTGACAAAGCAGGAAATGTTCATGCTCCAATCGGTAAAGTATCATTTGACAATGCTAAATTAGTTGAAAACTTCAAAACTATTAACGAAACAATGCTAAGAGTTAAACCTTCAACTGCAAAAGGCGAATACATCAAAAACATTACAGTAACAACTACTTTTGGACCTGGTGTTAAAGTTGATGCAGGATCGTTTTAATAAATAATTATTAATAGTCTTGACCTGGGCGATATAAATTGTTAAAATCGTCTAGGTTGAGAAATATTACCGAAGACAGTAGGTGGCGAGTGCCTTAATTTCCTACCGAGGATGAATATGTGAGAACATACGATTATCCCTCTATGTCTAAGGTGACATAGAGTTTTTTGCATTTATAGGACTTTAAGTTCATAAAAACAAGAAATTCTAGCCAATCGATCAGGAGGTGAAAAATTTATGAGTCAAGCAGCTATCGCAAAAAAACAAGATTTAGTTGATTTAGCATCAACTAAATTTAAAGAAGCAGCTTCAGTAGTTGTAGTAGACTACCGTGGATTAACTGTTGAAGAAGTGACTAATTTACGTAAACAATTACGTGATGCAGGAATTCAAATGAAAGTTATCAAAAATTCTGTTTTGAGCCGTGCAGCACAAGCAGCAGGTTTAGAAGGAATGGACGATGTTTTCAAAGGACCTACAGCCGTTGCATTTAGTAACGATGACGTTGTAGCACCTGCAAAAATTATCGCTGAATTTGCTAAAGAAGCAACAGCATTAGAAATTAAAGGTGGCGTAATTGAAGGACGTGTTTCTTCAGCCGCTGAAATGAATTCTCTTGCAACTATGCCAGACCGCGACGGTCTATTGTCAATGTTGTTATCTGTACTTCAAGCACCAGTTCGCAATACTGCACTTGCTATCAAAGCAGTTGCAGAATCAAAAGAAGAAGTAGCTTAATCAAGCAATCTCTTTTTGAAAGAAAAGTAAGTTAAACCAAAAAAACTAACCAATAATGGAGGAAACCAACAATGGCATTAAACATTGAACAAATCGTTGCTGACTTGAAAGAATCAACGATTTTAGAATTAAACGACTTAGTAAAAGCAATCGAAGAAGAATTTGGCGTAACTGCAGCAGCTCCTGTAGCAGCAGCAGGTGCTGGTGAATCATCAGCAGCTGAACAAACTGAATTTACAGTAGAATTAACTTCTGCTGGAGACTCAAAAATTAAAGTTATCAAAGCTGTACGTGAAGCTACAGGCCTTGGCTTGAAAGAAGCTAAAGGATTAGTTGATGGAGCACCAGCAGCAATCAAAGAGAACGTTTCTAAAGAAGAAGCTGAAACTTTGAAAGAAGCTTTAGAAGCAGCTGGAGCATCTGTAGAAGTTAAATAATTTTAACCCTACTAATGCTTTTAAGAAAAGACACGCAGTTTGCTGCGTGTCTTTTTTATCTTTAGTGAGTTTTTTTGAAAGACAATTAAATGGATAGAACGTTAAAGTGAAACCAGATAAAGGAGGAACGAGCATGTCAGATCATTATTTTACTAATAGACCTCAAACGGCCAGTGAAACTTCTGCTTGGACGTATACTTTACGAGGGAAAGAATTTAAATTTGTAACAGATACAGGCGTTTTTTCTAAAAAGACAGTTGATTTTGGTTCGCGTTTGCTGATTGAAACCCTTGATTTTTCTGAAATGGTTCCCGGTAATCTGTTAGATATTGGTTGTGGGTATGGTCCGATAGGGTTATCTTTAGCTAAAGAAGATGCGGAACGAAAAGTAGAGATGGTCGATGTAAACGAAAGAGCTTTAGGGTTAGCGAAGCAAAATGCATCTAATAACCGGTTGGCAAATGTATTGATCCATACATCTGATATTTATGAATCAGTAGAAGGTAAGGACTTTGCGGCTATTGTTAGTAATCCTCCTATACGGGCAGGTAAACAAGTGGTTCATGGAGTTTTGACCGGAGCTTACGATTTGCTTAAACATGGGGGTACGTTAACTGTGGTCATTCAAAAAAAACAGGGAGCGCCAAGTGCAAAAGCGAAAATGGAAGAAATGTTCAGAAATGCAGAAGTCATCGCTAAAGACAAAGGCTATTGGATCATTCAAAGTGTAAAACAAGAGGATTAATAATTTTGTTGACTTATAAGTAAATTTAGTGTAAAATAATCTAATGCATATAGTGTGTCTTAAAGAAGAAAAATTTGTTCTGAAATATTGTCCAGAGCAGATTTAAAGAAGAAAACAAAAGGAAATGGATTTTTATTTTAAAAGTTCACGAATCTTTTGGTTTTTTTTTGCCAAAAAATAGGTAGATATTCAGTTTGTTATGCATCTTTAATAAAAGTAACACAAATGAAACATGTTGATTTACCTAGAACGACCACACTAAAAACAGTTTGAGGGGTGAACAGGTTGGCAGGCCATTTAGTAAATTACGGTAAGCACCGTACACGTAGAAGTTTTTCACGTATCCATGAGGTTTTAGAACTTCCAAATTTAATTGAAATTCAAACTGATTCTTACCAATGGTTCTTAGATGAAGGGTTACGTGAAATGTTTAAAGACATTTCTCCAATTGATGACTTTGCTGGGAATTTATCACTAGAATTTGTCGATTATCAATTGCAAGAACCTAAATATACCGTTGAAGAAGCTCGCTCACATGACGCAAATTATTCAGCTCCTATCTATGTTAAATTACGTTTGATCAACAAAGAAAGCGGAGAAGTTAAAGAACAAGAAGTCTTCTTTGGAGATTTCCCGCTAATGACTGAAATGGGTACATTTGTTATCAACGGAGCGGAACGAGTAATTGTTTCTCAATTGGTTCGTTCTCCAGGAGTTTATTTCCACGGAAAATTAGACAAAAATGGAAAAGAAGGATTTGGTTCAACGCTTATTCCAAACCGTGGAGCATGGCTTGAATTTGAAACTGACGCAAAAGACCTTTCTTATGTTCGTATTGACCGTACACGTAAAATACCATTGACTGTATTGGTTCGTGCATTAGGATTTGGTTCGGATGATCAAATTTTTGAAATCTTTGGAGACAACGAAAGTCTTCGTTTAACAATGGAAAAAGATTTACACAAAAATGCAAGTGACTCTCGTACAGAAGAAGCCTTAAAAGATGTTTATGAACGTCTTCGTCCAGGTGAGCCTAAAACAGCAGATAGCTCAAGAAGTTTGTTAACAGCTCGCTTCTTTGATCCAAAACGTTACGACTTAGCTAACGTTGGTCGTTACAAAGTAAATAAAAAATTAAACTTGTCTACTCGTTTATTCAACCAAACATTGGCTGAAACGTTAGTAGATCCTGAAACAGGTGAGATTATTGCTGAATCAGGTACGTTCTTAGACCGTGATCAAATCGATAAGTTAACACCGTATTTGAATGCTGGTATCAATAGCGTAACTTATTACCCTTCAGACGACAGTGTCGTTCCAGAACCTGTAGAATTACAAGTTGTAAAAGTCTTTTCTCAAAAAGACTCTGAACGTGTTGTAAACATGATTGGAAATAAAATTATTGCTGATGAAACTAAAAATGCTACACCAGCTGATATCTTAGCTTCAATGAGTTACTTCTTTAACTTACAAGAAGGCATCGGAAACGTAGACGATATTGACCACTTAGGAAACCGTCGTATTCGTTCTGTTGGTGAATTGTTGCAAAACCAATTCCGTATTGGGTTGTCTCGTATGGAACGTGTGGTTCGTGAACGTATGTCTATCCAAGATATGGCTACAGTAACACCACAACAATTGATCAATATTCGTCCAGTTGTAGCATCAATCAAAGAATTCTTTGGTTCGTCTCAATTGTCTCAATTCATGGACCAAACAAACCCATTAGGTGAGTTGACTCATAAACGTCGTTTATCTGCATTAGGACCCGGTGGTTTAACAAGAGACCGTGCTGGATATGAAGTTCGTGACGTGCATTACTCCCATTATGGCCGTATGTGTCCGATCGAAACTCCAGAAGGTCCAAACATTGGACTGATCAACAGTCTATCAAGTTACGCTAAAGTAAATAAATTTGGTTTCATTGAAACACCTTACCGTCGTGTTAACCGCGAAACAGGTGTTGTTACGGATCAAATCGATTACTTAACAGCTGATGAAGAAGATAACTATGTTGTTGCACAAGCAAATGCTCCATTAAATGAAGATGGCACATTTACAAATGATATTGTACTTGCTCGTTATGTGGAAGAAAACTTAGAAGTCCCTATTAGTCGCGTTGACTATATGGATGTTTCTCCTAAACAAGTAGTTGCAGTAGCGACAGCTTGTATTCCTTTCTTAGAAAATGATGACAGTAACCGTGCCCTTATGGGAGCCAACATGCAACGTCAAGCTGTTCCATTGATCCATCCTCAAGCTCCGCTTGTAGGAACAGGTATGGAACACGTAGCTGCTCGAGATTCAGGAGCTGCATTGATCTGTAAAAATGACGGTGTCGTTGAATACGTAGATGCTAATGAAATCCGCGTACGTCAAGATAACGGTGCTTTAAATAAATATGCTGTAACAAAATTCCGTCGTTCGAACTCAGGTACTTGTTACAACCAACGCCCAATCGTTGAAAAAGGCGATCGCGTTGAAAAAGGCGAGATATTAGCAGATGGTTCTTCTATGGAACAAGGCGAAATGGCTTTAGGACAAAACCCATTAGTAGCCTTCATGACATGGGAAGGGTATAACTATGAAGATGCTATTATCATGAGCGAACGTTTAGTTAAAGATGATGTATACACTTCTATTCATATTGAAGAATTTGAATCAGAAGCACGTGATACAAAACTTGGGCCTGAAGAAATCACTCGTGAACTTCCAAACGTCGGAGATGACGCTTTGAAAGATTTAGATGAAATGGGTATTATCCGTATCGGTGCTGAAGTAAAAGATGGTGACTTGTTAGTTGGTAAAGTAACTCCTAAAGGGGTAACCGAATTATCAGCTGAAGAACGTCTATTGCATGCAATCTTTGGTGAAAAAGCTCGTGAAGTTAGAGATACATCTCTTCGTGTGCCACATGGTGGCGGCGGAACAGTTCATGATGTTAAAATCTTTACTCGTGAAGCTGGGGATGAATTATCACCAGGCGTAAATATGCTTGTTCGTGTCTATATCGTTCAAAAACGTAAAATCAACGAAGGGGATAAAATGGCCGGACGTCATGGTAACAAAGGGGTTGTCTCTTTGATCATGCCGGAAGAAGATATGCCATTTATGCCTGACGGAACTCCAGTAGACATCATGTTGAACCCATTAGGGGTACCATCACGTATGAATATTGGACAAGTACTAGAATTGCACATTGGTATGGCTGCTCGTCAATTGGGTATTCATATTGCAACTCCAGTATTTGATGGAGCTTCAGATGAAGACGTATGGGATACTGTTAAAGAAGCTGGAATGGCTGCTGATGCGAAAACCGTATTATACGATGGACGTACAGGAGAACCTTTCGATAACCGTATTTCTGTTGGAGTTATGTACATGATCAAATTGGCGCATATGGTCGATGATAAATTACATGCTCGTTCAACAGGACCTTACTCATTAGTTACACAACAACCGTTGGGTGGTAAAGCTCAATTTGGTGGACAACGTTTTGGTGAAATGGAAGTTTGGGCACTTGAAGCATATGGGGCAGCTTATACGCTACAAGAAATCTTAACTTACAAATCGGATGATGTTGTTGGTCGTGTGAAAACTTATGAAGCAATTGTTAAAGGTGAAAAAATTCCAAAACCAGGTGTTCCAGAATCATTCCGCGTGTTAGTAAAAGAATTACAATCATTAGGTTTAGACATGAAAGTGTTGAATGAAGATGATGAGTTGATTGAATTACGTGACATGGATGATGACGATGATATCGTGAACCCTGATGCATTAAACAAATATGCTGAAGAACAAGAAAAAATCCGTGCTGAAGCAGCTGAACAAGAACGACTAAAAGAAGATTAAACCAGGTATCTCGATTGGCCTCTGAATTAGAACTAATAAATGGGCCTTTCGAGTATCCTTTAAAACGAATCAACGTACAAAGTAGTCCATTGAACCAAAGATAGATACCACTATCTATAAATAAAACAATAGAGCAGGTAGGGCAGCTCAACAAAAATAAAGGGAGGTTAGCCCCTTGATAGACGTTAATAATTTTGAAAGCATGCAAATTGGTTTAGCTTCTCCAGATAAAATCCGTAGTTGGTCATATGGTGAAGTAAAAAAACCAGAAACCATTAACTACCGTACCTTAAAACCTGAACGTGATGGTTTATTCTGCGAACGTATTTTTGGACCTTCTAAAGACTGGGAATGTGCTTGTGGAAAATACAAACGTATCCGCTATAAAGGGATTGTTTGTGACCGTTGTGGAGTAGAAGTTACTCGCTCTAAAGTACGTCGTGAACGTATGGGTCATATTGAATTAGCAGCACCAGTTTCTCATATTTGGTACTTCAAAGGTATTCCAAGTCGTATGGGTCTTGTGTTAGATATGAGTCCACGTGCGTTGGAAGAAATCATTTACTTTGCTTCTTATGTGGTTATCGAACCAGGTAGCACACCATTAGAAAAGAAACAATTATTAACAGAAAGAGAATACCGTGAAAAACGTGAACAATACGGCAATGAGTTCCAAGCTGAAATGGGAGCAGAAGCGGTTAAACAACTCTTGAATGATGTTAAATTGGATCAAGAAGTAGAAGAACTAAAAGAAATTTTAAAAACAACTACTGGTCAAAAACGTACACGTGCTATTCGTCGTTTAGACATTTTAGAAGCATTCCGTAATTCTGGCAACCAACCTTCATGGATGGTAATGGATGTTATTCCTATTATTCCGCCAGAAATTCGTCCAATGGTTCAATTAGAAGGTGGACGTTTCGCTACAAGTGATTTAAATGACTTGTACCGTCGTGTGATCAACCGTAACAACCGTTTGAAACGTTTATTAGACTTAAACGCGCCAAACATTATTGTGCAAAATGAAAAACGTATGTTGCAAGAAGCAGTAGATGCTTTGATCGATAATGGTCGTCGCGGACGTCCAGTAACTGGACCAGGTAACCGTCCATTGAAATCATTGTCTCATATGCTTAAAGGGAAACAAGGACGTTTCCGTCAAAACTTGCTAGGTAAACGTGTTGACTATTCAGGACGTTCAGTTATCGTTGTTGGACCGTTCTTGAAAATGTATCAATGTGGACTGCCAAAACAAATGGCGATTGAATTGTTCAAACCTTTCGTAATGAAAGAGTTAGTTGCACGCGATATCGCAAGCAACATCAAAAACGCTAAACGCAAAATTGATCGCCAAGATGATTCAATTTGGCCAATTTTAGAAGAAGTTATTCGTGAACATCCAGTTCTATTGAACCGAGCACCTACTTTGCATAGATTAGGGATCCAAGCATTTGAACCTGTTCTTGTAGAAGGTAAAGCTATCCGTCTTCACCCATTAGTATGTGAAGCTTATAATGCCGATTTCGATGGTGACCAAATGGCTGTCCATGTACCTTTAAGTGATGAAGCACAAGCTGAAGCACGTATGTTGATGCTAGCTGCCCAAAACATTTTAAATCCAAAAGATGGTAAACCAGTTGTTACACCTTCTCAAGATATGGTCTTAGGTAACTACTACCTAACTATGGAAGAAGAAGGACGCGAAGGTGAAGGAATGCAATTTAGTAGTTTAAATGAAGCAATGCTTGCTTACCAAAGCGGCTATGTACATTTACACTCTAGAATCGCAATCAAACCATCTGATATTCCAAACAAACCATTTACTAAAGGGCAAAAAGATAAATTGATGATTACCACTGTTGGTAAACTGATCTTTAACGATATTATGCCGAATGAATTCCCGTATTTGAATGAACCAACACAAAGCAATTTGGAAGTTCAAACACCTGATAGTTATTTTGTTGATGCTGGTATTGATGTTCTTGAACACATTCAAGCTCAAGAATTGATTAAACCATTCAAGAAGAAAAACCTTGGAAACATCATTGCTGAAGTATTCAAACGATTCAAAATCACTGAAACGTCTAAAATGCTAGACAGAATGAAAGACCTAGGATACAAATACTCAACAAAAGCTGGTATTACAGTTGGTATCGCCGATATCGTAGTATTAGAAGAAAAACAAGAAATTCTAGATAACGCTCATGAACAAGTTGAAAAAGTAACGAAACAATTCCGTCGTGGTTTAATCACGGATGAAGAACGTTATGAACGTGTTATTGATATCTGGAACAAAACAAAAGATCACATTCAAATCCGCCTAATGGAAAGTTTGAATGACCTTAACCCAATCTTCATGATGAGTGACTCTGGTGCCCGTGGTAACATTTCCAACTTTACTCAGCTTGCTGGTATGCGTGGATTGATGGCTGCACCGAATGGCCAAATCATGGAATTACCGGTAACATCTAACTTCCGTGAAGGTTTGTCAGTTTTAGAGATGTTTATCTCTACCCATGGAGCTCGTAAAGGGATGACCGATACAGCCTTGAAAACAGCTGACTCAGGTTACTTGACTCGTCGTTTAGTTGACGTTGCACAAGATGTTATCATTCGTGAAACAGACTGTGGTTCTGACCGTGGATTAGTGATTCATGCAATTAAAGAAGGAAACGAAGTTATTGAACCACTTGAAGAACGTTTATTAGGACGTTACACTCGTAAAACAGTCTTTAACCCTGAAGATGGAACAGTTATTATTGGTGAAAACCAAATCATTACTGAAGACATTGCTAGAGAAATCGTAGCTGTTGGGATTGAAGAAGTAACGATCCGTTCCGTATTTACATGTAATACTAAACATGGTGTATGTAAACATTGTTATGGACGTAACTTAGCAACAGGCTCTGAAGTTGAAGTTGGGGAAGCAGTTGGAACAATTGCCGCTCAATCAATCGGAGAACCAGGTACTCAATTAACAATGCGTACGTTCCATACCGGTGGGGTTGCCGGAGACGATATTACTCAAGGGCTTCCTCGTATCCAAGAAATTTTTGAAGCACGTCACCCTAAAGGTCAAGCTGTGATTACTGAAGTTACTGGGGAAATTATCTCAATCGATGAAAATCCAGCAGCTCGTACAAAAGAAGTTACCATTAAGGGAGAAACAGATACACGTTCTTATCAAGTTCCATATACAGCACGTATGAAAGTAGCTGAAGGAGATATCATCCACCGTGGTGAAGCATTAGACCAAGGTTCAATTGATCCTAAAGAACTATTGCGTGTTCGTGATGTACTTGCTGTTGAAAACTACTTGTTACGCGAAGTACAAAAGGTATACCGTATGCAAGGGGTAGAAATCGGCGACAAACATATCGAAGTTATGGTACGTCAAATGTTGCGTAAAGTACGTGTAATGGACCCAGGTGAAACAGATATCTTACCAGGTACACTAATTGATATTCATGACTACACAGATAAAAACTTTGATACATTGGTATCTGGCGGAATTCCTGCAACAGCTCGTCCTGTATTGCTTGGAATTACAAAAGCTTCCCTTGAAACAAACAGCTTCTTATCTGCCGCATCATTCCAAGAAACAACGCGTGTCTTAACAGATGCTGCTATTCGCGGAAAACGCGATCCTCTATTAGGATTGAAAGAAAATGTTATCATTGGTAAAGTAATTCCAGCTGGTACTGGGATGGCTAAATACCGTAAGATGGAACCTAAAGGTGTTGGCGTTGTAAGCGAGAATGTTTACAGTATCAATGACCAAGTGGAACCTAAATAATATGGAAAGAACTCCTCGTTAGGCGAGGGGTTCTTTTTTTTTGTATCTAAAAACGAAAAGAGCAAATAATTTAGAAATTTAAAAATGATATGTTAAGGTGGAAGAGGAAAAAGAAAACAGACACCAAAATTTGAAGGAGTGATTTTAGTGGTAAAAACACGAGAAAAATTACCAAAAATTCAAACAGGACTTTACATCAACGGTCAATGGGTAGAAGGATCACTAGAAAAAAAGGCTGTCCATAATCCAGCGACTAAAGAAGAGTTGATTAAAGTCTCTCAAGGTGGAGAAGAAGAAACACAGCATGCCATCCAAGCAGCTAAAGAAGCTTTTCCTAAATGGTCAGGTATGGAATTAGCTGAACGAGTCAAATTGATCCATGCTATTGCAGATAAAATTGAAGAAAAAACAGAACAATTGGCATTAATTATGACATTAGAACAAGGGAAACCATTAAAAGAATCAAGGGCAGAAATCCTTACTGATAGTCAAAACTTACATTGGAGTGCGGAAGAAGCAAGACGTATTTATGGAGAAACGATTCCTGCTCCTAATAATCATAAATACGAAGTGAAGAAACAACCCGTCGGAGTAGTTGGAGCAATCACTCCTTGGAACTTTCCTTCTAATATGATCGTTCGGAAAATTGCTCCGGCTATCGCAGCAGGCTGTACGGTGATTTTAAAACCTGCAAGCAGTACACCCTTGTCAGCAATTGCGATTTTTGAGATCTTCCATGAAGTGGGACTTCCGGCTGGAGTCGCCAATCTTATTGTGGGACCATCAAGTAAAATTGGGAAGACGTTAACAGACAGCAACGATGTTCGAAAATTAACATTTACAGGCTCTACTGAAGTTGGAAAAATGTTGTATGAACAATCTGCCCAAACAATGAAAAAGATTTCTTTTGAATTAGGTGGGCATGCTCCATTTATCGTATTTGAAGATGCAGATATTGAAGATGCGGTTGAAACGCTTGTGGCGATGAAATTTAGAAATAATGGACAAGCTTGTACTTCACCTAATCGTATTTTTGTCAGCAAAGCTATCAAACAAGAATTTGTTGAACAGTTGTCAGCGGCTGTTGAAAAAGTAACGGTTGGAAATGGCCTAGACGATGTAATGGCAGGACCGCTAATTAATGGCGAAGCCGTTGAAACGGTCCAAGCACAAGTAGATGATGCGAAAGCTAAAGGGGCTAAGGTGCTCGCTGGCGGAGGTCCTTTAACTGAAGGAGATTATGCTAACGGATATTTTTATGCACCCACTATTTTAGATGCCGTCACTACAGAGATGGATATCTTTTATGAAGAAACGTTTGGTCCAGTCATTCCATTAATTGATTTCGAAGAGGAAGACGAAGTCATTAAAATGGCAAATGATACACATTTCGGTTTAGCATCTTATTTCTTTACAAAAGATCTAAGACGCGCTGAAGTAGTTAGTGATGCATTAGAGTACGGCCTTGTAGGCATCAATAATACAGCTATTTCTACTTCTGAAGCACCATTTGGCGGCGTAAAACACTCAGGTGTTGGACGTGAGAACGGCAGTTACGGAATAGAAGAGTATCTAGAAATTAAATTTGTTCATACAAAATATCCTGAATAGTACAAGGAAATGAGGAGCTTGGAAACCAAGCTTCTCATTTTTTTAGGTAGTGTATGTAAGAAGTCACACGGTTATAATCTATTAAGAAAGAAATAACCACCAATCGGAAAGAATCTCTTGCAAGAAATAAGCAGAAAAGGTACCGAAAAAGATAAAAGGAGCAAATGGTATGTGATGCTTAGAAGTGATTTTCTTGCTGAGTACTAAAGGTAAATGAATCAGTAATGCCGAAAAACAAGCGATCATAATTGCCGTCAAGGTTAAAGGATATCCAAGAAGCAAGCCGATAATACCTAATAACTTAACATCGCCACCGCCTATAGGATAGAATTGATAAAGTAGATAAAAGAAGATGAAAAATCCCAATCCGCATAGCAAATAGGTATAAAATTGCTGAGAATGAAGAAAGAATTGCCCTGCAATTACCCATAATAAGAAAAGACTCATTAAGTAATTAGGTAAAAGTTGGTAGTAAATGTCTGAAATAGTAAATACCAGACTAAAAGAAGCTAATCCTATAAGGAACAATCCTTCAATTGGATTTAAATAATAAGTATAAAAGATAAAAAGGAACATAAACCCCATTAATGATTCTGTTAATAGATGAAGGATAGAAATGGGTTGGTGACAATTGCGGCAGCGCCCTTTTTGAAAAAGATAAGAAACTACAGGCAGCAACTCAAAAAAATGAAGTGTTTGGTGACAATTTGGGCAGTAAGAACGTGGCAAAACAATGGATTGATGAATAGGAACTCTTAATCCAACCACCATCAAAAATGAACCTAGACAACAGCCTGTAAGCCAAATCAACAATATAAATACACTAGTTAGCAACTTCATTCACCTCATAAAAACGACTTACTAATAAATATCTGCTATTTAGTCCAGAATGCTTTAAAAAATTAAAGAGATGGAGTATACTAGTAAAAGTGCAAAAGTATAAAAGACTTTTAGCATTTTTTTCAACGCAACTTGTTGACAATAATATTAGACCATGTTATGATTCAAAAGGTGCTTTTGTACGCAGATTCCTGTCTATCAGTCGTGCTGACTGGTACATTGGCCTTAAAACTATACTGAACGGTTGGTTGCAATTTTGCAGCACTTATTTTTTTGCTGAAAAAAGAACCGCCTGGATGTGTGGACTAGAATGATAACATAGGGAAGGAGGAAACAATCGATGCCTACTATTAATCAATTAGTACGTAAACCTCGTAAATCAAAAATAGAAAAATCTGAATCTCCAGCTTTAAACAGAGGTTACAACAGTAAAAGAAAAAAACAAACAACAGTAAACTCACCTCAAAAACGTGGTGTTTGTACTCGTGTGGGAACTATGACTCCTAAAAAACCTAACTCAGCGTTACGTAAATATGCACGTGTTCGTTTGTCTAACTTAATTGAAGTAACTGCTTATATCCCAGGTGAAGGTCACAACTTGCAAGAACATAGTGTGGTTCTTTTACGTGGAGGACGAGTGAAGGATCTACCCGGAGTTCGTTACCACATCGTTCGTGGAGCGCTTGATACTGCCGGTGTTGCAGATCGTAAACAAAGCCGTTCTAAATACGGTACTAAAAAACCTAAATAAGCTTAGCGCTTAATTAAAACAAAAAAATTAGTCTAAAAGATAACTATTATCGAAAGGAGGAATTTGGATGCCTCGTAAAGGTCCTATTACTAAACGTGATGTTTTACCTGATCCACTTTATAATTCTAAACTTGTTACTCGTTTGATCAACCGTATTATGGTTGACGGAAAACGTGGGAAAGCTGCTACAATTCTTTATAATGCATTTGACATGATTAAAGAACAAACTGGCAACGAACCTATTGAAGTATTTGAACAAGCAATGAAAAATATCATGCCTGTTCTTGAAGTTAAAGCTCGCCGTGTTGGGGGTTCTAACTACCAAGTTCCGATCGAAGTTCGTCCAGAACGTCGTACGGCTCTTGCTCTTCGTTGGTTAGTAAGCTACTCTCGTTTACGCGGAGAAGATACTATGGAACAACGTCTTGCTAAAGAAATCATGGATGCTGCTAACAATACTGGAGCAGCAGTTAAAAAACGTGAAGACACTCATAAAATGGCTGAAGCGAATAAAGCTTTCGCTCATTACCGTTGGTAAGATTTTTTCTAGAGGAGGCTTTGGTGCACATGTGCACCTTAGCCTTTAAAGGAAGAATTGAAGTTTCTTAGTTCAAATTAAATTAAGAGAGGTGTTATTGCAAGATGGCAGAAAGAGAATTTTCTCTACACAATACCCGTAATATTGGAATCATGGCTCATATTGATGCTGGTAAAACAACAACAACTGAACGTGTTCTGTATTATACTGGTAAAATCCATAAAATTGGTGAAACCCATGAGGGTGCTTCACAAATGGACTGGATGGAACAAGAACAAGAACGTGGTATTACAATTACATCAGCTGCAACAACAGCTGCTTGGAATAATCACCGTGTAAACATTATCGATACTCCTGGTCACGTTGACTTCACTGTTGAAGTTGAACGTTCTCTACGTGTATTAGATGGTGCGGTTGCTTTACTTGATGCACAATCAGGTGTTGAGCCTCAAACTGAAACGGTTTGGCGTCAAGCAACAACTTACGGTGTGCCCCGTATTGTATTCGTAAACAAAATGGACAAAACTGGTGCAGATTTCTTATACTCTGTAGGTACTATTCATGATCGTTTACAAGCAAACGCTCATCCGATTCAATTGCCAATTGGTGCTGAAGATAACTTCACAGGTATCATTGACTTGATCAAGATGAAAGCTGAAATGTATACAAATGACTTAGGAACAGATATCCGTGAGGAAGACATTCCTGAAGAATACGTAGAATTAGCAGAAGAATGGCGTACAAAATTAGTTGAAGCAGTAGCAGATACAGATGAAGCTTTGATGGAGAAATATCTTGAAGGTGAAGAAATTTCTGAAGCTGAATTGAAAAAAGCTATCCGTACTGCAACAGTTAACGTTGAATTCTATCCAGTTCTATGTGGTTCAGCATTTAAAAACAAAGGTGTTCAATTAATGCTTGATGCAGTCGTTGACTACCTACCGTCACCACTTGATGTACCTGCAATCCAAGGAATCTTACCAGATTCTGAAGAAACTGTAGAACGTCATGCTGATGACAACGAACCATTCTCAGCATTGGCATTTAAAGTTATGACTGACCCGTATGTAGGTCGTTTAACTTTCTTCCGTGTTTATTCTGGTACGTTACAAGCTGGATCTTATGTCCAAAACTCTACTAAAGGTAAACGTGAACGTGTAGGACGTATCTTACAAATGCATGCGAACTCTCGTAGCGAAATTCCTGAAGTATTTGCTGGAGATATTGCAGCAGCTGTTGGATTGAAAAATACAACTACTGGTGATACTTTGTGTGATGAAAAAGTACAAGTGATCTTAGAATCAATGGACTTTCCAGAACCAGTTATCCAAGTAGCTATTGAACCAAAATCAAAAGCTGACCAAGATAAAATGGGTGTTGCGTTACAAAAACTTGCTGAAGAAGATCCAACTTTCCGTGCTGAAACTGACCACGAAACTGGCGAAACAATTATCGCTGGTATGGGTGAGTTACACTTGGACATCATTGTTGACCGTATGAGACGTGAATTCAATGTTGAAGCTAGTGTTGGTGCTCCACAAGTTTCTTATCGTGAAACATTCCGTGGTTCTACTCAAGCAGAAGGTAAATTCGTTCGTCAATCAGGTGGTAAAGGTCAATACGGTCACGTATGGATCGAATTCTCTCCTAATGAAGAAGGAAAAGGTTTTGATTTTGAAGATGCAATCGTTGGTGGTACTGTTCCTCGTGAATATATCCCAGCAGTTAAAGCTGGTTTGGAAGCTTCATTAGACAACGGAGTTCTTGCTGGATATCCATTAGTTGATATTAAAGCAAAACTTTATGATGGTTCATACCATGATGTCGATTCAAATGAAACTGCCTTTAAAGTTGCTGCTTCAATGGCATTGAAAAATGCTGCTAAAAAAGCAAATCCAGTTATCTTAGAGCCTATGATGGGTGTTGAAATTACAATTCCTGAAGATTATTTAGGAGACGTAATGGGACACATCTCAGCTCGTCGTGGACGTATCGAAGGTTCTGAAGCTCGTGGAAATACTACTATCGTTAAAGGTATGATTCCATTGGCTGAAATGTTCGGTTATGCAACTGCATTACGTTCAGCAACACAAGGTCGCGGTACCTTCTCAATGACATTTGATCATTATGAAGATGTTCCAAAATCTATCTCTGAAGAAATTATCAAGAAAAATGGCGGATCAGCTGACTAATCTTAGTTTGTTGTCCGATCGTTAAGTATTGATTTTCTAACAGATAATCGTTATAATTTTTACAAATGATGAGGATGGAGCAAAATGCTCTATTCTTATCAATAAAAAAAGAACTCACTATGAGGAGGATATTAATAAAATGGCAAAAGAAAAATACGATCGCTCAAAAACGCACGTTAACATTGGTACTATTGGACACGTTGACCATGGTAAAACAACATTAACTGCTGCAATCACTACTGTATTAGCTAAAAGAGGTTTCAAAAGTACTGCAACTGACTACGCTTCAATCGATGGAGCTCCTGAAGAACGCGAACGTGGAATCACGATCAACACTTCTCACGTTGAATACGAAACTGAAACTCGTCACTACGCTCACGTAGACTGCCCAGGCCATGCTGACTATGTTAAAAACATGATCACTGGTGCTGCACAAATGGATGGAGCTATCTTAGTAGTATCTGCTGCTGATGGTCCAATGCCACAAACTCGTGAACACATTCTATTGTCTCGCCAAGTTGGTGTTCCATACATCGTTGTTTTCTTAAACAAAGTTGACCAAGTTGATGATGAAGAATTATTAGAATTAGTTGAAATGGAAGTTCGTGACTTATTGTCAGAATATGACTTCCCAGGAGACGACACTCCAGTTGTTGCTGGTTCAGCTCTTAAAGCTCTTGAAGGCGTTGAAGAATTCGAAGATAAAATCATGGAATTGATGGATGCTGTAGATTCTTACATCCCAACTCCAGAACGTGATACTGACAAACCATTCATGATGCCAGTTGAGGATGTATTCTCAATCACTGGACGTGGAACAGTTGCTACAGGACGTGTAGAAACTGGACAAATTAAAGTCGGTGAAGAAGTAGAAATCATCGGAATTCATGAAGCTACTACTAAATCAACTGTTACTGGTGTTGAAATGTTCCGTAAATTGTTAGACTTTGCTCAAGCAGGGGACAACATTGGTGCATTATTACGTGGGGTTGCTCGTGAAGACATCCAACGTGGACAAGTTTTAGCTAAACCAGGTTCAATTACTCCACATACAAAATTCTCAGGTGAAGTTTATATTTTATCTAAAGAAGAAGGTGGACGTCATACTCCATTCTTCGCTAACTACCGCCCGCAATTTTACTTCCGTACTACTGACGTAACTGGTGTTGTTGAGTTACCAGAAGGTACTGAAATGGTTATGCCAGGAGACAACGTTACAATTAACGTTGAATTGATCGCACCTATCGCTATCGATGCAGGTACTAAATTCACTATCCGTGAAGGTGGACGTACTGTTGGAGCCGGCGTTGTTGCTTCAATCGAAGCTTAATCAACTCTTAAAATAAAACGTTAAAAATTGACTCTATCTGGTATAGAGCGTGATCATCCGAGAAAAAAACCCTGTCATTGCGACAGGGTTTTTTTATTTGGTCTTTTTGTTAAATAGCGTACTTTATAAATAATTTTCCCCACAAAGAAGGACTTAAAACGGAGGTTAACGTAAAAGTGAAATGATCTATTTCGTGAATAAATCGAAAACACCGTAAGAAGAAATATTTTGGCTATTTGATAAATAGTATGATGTGATGAATTAAAAGTTCTTAAAAAAAGTTTTAAATTTTCTATAGATATGTATCTATTAATAAAGAAAGATTGCTTCATATATATAGTATAATAGGTAAGAATAGCAGAACAGTCAAAACGAACTAGGAGTTGTAAATATGGATTCAAAACAAATTGTTTTACGTGGCAACTCTGGAAGTGGCAAAACAACAACTGCTTTAAAGCTGCAAGAAATGTTAGGAGAAGCTACTTTAGTTGTGTCTCAAGATGTGGTTAGGCGGGACATGCTTAAAGTCAACGACAGGGAAGGAAATCTATCTATAGCATTGAGCAAACAAATTGCTGAGTTTGGGTTAGGGAAATGTCCTTTTATAATTGTAGAGGGAATTTTGATCAATAAAAGATATAAAAATATGTTGTTAGATTTAATCAATACTTTTGAACAAAACGTTTATACTTACTATTTTGACGTACCTTTTGAAGAAACGCTCAACAGACATAAAAAAAGAGGAAAAGTAAACGAATTCGGAGAAAGTGAAATGCGAAGTTGGTGGAATGAAAAAGATTATTTAGGAGTTCCAAATGAAAAAATTATTACGAAAGACACTTTGCAAGAAGAAGTTGTGAGGAATATATTGAATGATATAGGAGTAGAAAAAACTAGGCTACACTTTAATGAATAATCCTACTTTAGAAAATGTTACTCTGTGCTATATAAAAAAGAAAAGTTTGAATAGCAATAGCGATAGGAATTATAAAAGTAAACAGAAATTATTTGCATAAAAGTAAGAAACTTCTCATAATTTTATCATTGTTGTGTTACACTAAATAGCACTAGTGATAAGGAGTGATGGAATGACAAAGACAGTAGATATAGAATGGAATAACTTAGGTTTTAGCTACATAAAAACCGATTACCGTTATATTTCTTATTGGAAAGATGGACAATGGGATGATGGAACTTTATCAGAAGATAATAAAGTTCATATCAGTGAAGGATCAACAGCCTTACACTATGGACAAACTGTTTTTGAAGGAATGAAAGCTTACCGAACAAAAGATGGGTCAATCAATCTTTTTCGGCCAGATCAAAACGCTGAACGGATGCAACGCAGCTGCAGACGTCTAATGATGCCTGCTGTACCGACAGATGTATTTATTGAAGCCGTTAAAAAAGTAGTAAAAGCAAATGAACACTATATTCCGCCATATGGTACAGGAGGATCTTTATATCTTCGTCCGTATATGATCGGTGTTGGAGATAATATTGGTGTAAAACCAGCTGAAGAGTATTTATTCTCTATTTTTTGTATGCCAGTAGGAGCTTACTTTAAAGGCGGATTGACCCCAACGAACTTTATTGTTTCGGATTATGATAGAGCTGCTGGTAATGGAACGGGAGCAGCGAAAGTTGGAGGAAATTATGGTGGTAGTTTACTTCCAGGAGTAGAAGCCCATAAACGTAATTTTAGTGATGCCATTTATTTAGATCCAACAACCCATACTAAAATAGAAGAAGTAGGATCAGCGAATTTCTTTGGCATCACGAAAGACAATAAATTTGTGACACCAGTTTCACCATCTATCTTACCAAGTATCACAAAATATTCTTTGCTTTACCTTGCAAAAGAACGTTTGGGACTTGAAGTGGTGGAAGGCGACGTCTTTATTGAACAGTTGGATGAATTTGAAGAAGCGGGAGCATGCGGAACGGCAGCCGTGATTTCGCCTATTGGAGGAATCCAATACAAAGATGATTTCCATGTCTTCTATAGTGAAACAGAAACGGGACCAGTAACTAAAAAGTTATATGAGGAATTGACGGGCATTCAGTATGGTGATGTAGAAGCGCCTGAAGGATGGATTGAAAAAGTTTAGGAACAATATAGTTATAGAAGAATCAAGAAAATAAAAGAAATAAAAATAGTCAAACAAATAAATAGACAAACAATATAAAATAAGCTAAGATGGGAAACGTTGATGTATTCCTAACTTAGCTTTTTTAAGTTATTAGATAAAAAATAAATCGAAAATAGTTTTAGCAGGAATAAATTAATTCAATAAACAATTAAAAAAAGCTTGATTAATAAAGTCATTTTTTATATAATTGAAAAGGTGCTGATTTCATAAGTGAAATCGTACTGGGGTATTCGAAAGAAACCCAACGGCTATGAAACGAGAGGTCGCGACACACCCGGCCGCTTTGTCACGGCGCGTGTGACGGAAATTTTCGTGGAGCAATGTCTAATTTATAAAAATAGGCGAAGGAGGGAAAATAATGGCAAAACAAAAGATTCGTATCCGCTTAAAAGCATATGAACATCGTATCTTAGATCAATCAGCGGAAAAAATTGTAGAAACAGCAAAAAGAACTGGTGCTAGTGTATCTGGTCCAATTCCATTGCCAACAGAAAGAACTCTTTACACTGTGATTCGTGCGACTCACAAATATAAAGATTCTCGTGAACAATTTGAAATGCTTACACACAAACGTGTGATTGATATTGTTAATCCAACATCTAAAACTGTTGATGCTTTAACAAAATTAGATCTACCATCTGGCGTAGATATCGAAATCAAGCTTTAATTTTTAATTAAAAAAAATAATATAATGGAGGTGTACTCATGACCAAAGGAATCTTAGGAAAAAAAGTAGGAATGACACAAGTCTTCACTGAATCTGGTGAATTAATTCCAGTAACTGTAATCGAAGCAACTCCAAACGTTGTTTTACAAGTTAAAACAGTCGAAACGGATGGTTACGAAGCAGTTCAATTGGGTTACCAAGAACAACGTGAAGTATTGTCAAATAAACCTGCAATGGGTCATGTAGCAAAAGCAAATGCTACTCCTAAGCGCTTCATCCGTGAATTTGACGATGTTGAGCTTGGAGAATACGAAGTAGGACAAGAAGTGAAAGTTGATACTTTCAAAGCTGGAGACATCGTTAATGTAACGGGGACTACCAAAGGTAAAGGATTCCAAGGTGTTATTAAACGCCACGGACAAAGTCGTGGACCAATGTCCCACGGATCCCGTCACCACCGTCGTCCAGGGTCAATGGGTCCTGTAGATCCTAACCGTGTATTCAAACGCAAATTATTACCAGGTCGTATGGGCGGAAATCGCGTAACTATCAAAAACCTTGAAGTTGTTCGCGTTGACGTTGAAAAAAATGTACTTCTTATCAAAGGGAATGTACCTGGGTCTAAAAAATCCTTAATCCAAATTAAATCAGCTTTTCAACAAGCTAAATAAAAATTAAGAGAGGAGGAACAAAGGAATGCCAAACGTAGCCTTATATAAACAAGATGGTACTCAAAATGGTGAAGTTACATTAAACGACGCTATTTTCGGTATCGAACCAAACGAAAATGTTGTATTTGATGCAATCATCATGCAACGTGCTTCATTAAGACAAGGAAATCACTCAGTAAAAAACCGCAGTGCAGTACGCGGTGGTGGACGTAAACCGTGGGCTCAAAAAGGAACTGGTCGTGCTCGTCAAGGGTCAATCAGATCTCCACAATGGCGCGGTGGTGGAATCGTCTTCGGACCAACTCCACGTTCATACAGCTACAAACTTCCTAAAAAAGTTCGTCGCTTAGCAATCAAATCTGTTCTTTCTACTAAAGTAATAAGCGGAGATTTAATTGTTGTTGACGCATTGAACTTTGATGCACCAAAAACTAAAGAATTTGCACAAGTGTTAAAAAATCTAAATGTTGATTCTAAAGCGTTTATCGTAGTAGAAAACGACAATGATTTCGCAACATTATCTGCTCGTAACCTTCCAGGAGTTAAAGTTGTAGCTTTTGATAATGTTACTGTGTTAGATGTTGTAGCGCATGAAAAATTGATTTTGACACAAACTGCTCTAACTAAGCTAGAGGAGGTTCTTCAATAATGGATGTACGTGACGTAATCTTGCGCCCGGTTATCACTGAAGCAGCAATGGCTGCTCAAGATAACAAAAAATACACTTTCGAAGTGGATGTACGCGCAAATAAAACTCAAGTAAAACAAGCGATTGAAGAAATTTTTGACGTAAAAGTTTCTAATGTTAACATCATGAACGTACGTGGAAAATTAAAACGTATGGGTAAACATGCTGGATACACTAAAAAACGTCGTAAAGCAATCGTAACTTTAACAACTGAATCAAAAGAAATTGAATTGTTCGAAGCTTAATTAAAGCTTTGAAAATAAACATCGGGAGGGAAAACACGTGGGTATTAAAAAGTACAAACCTACCACAAACGGCCGTCGTAATATGACTGGTTCTGATTTCGCAGAAATCACTTCAACAACGCCTGAAAAGACATTGTTAGAACCAAACAAAAGAAAAGCCGGTCGTAACAATGCTGGTAAAATCATGGTACGTCACCGTGGTGGCGGACATAAACGTAATTACCGCGTAATCGACTTTAAACGTAATAAAGACGGTATCGTTGGAATTATCAAAACTGTTGAATACGATCCAAATCGTTCAGCAAACATTGCATTAGTACAATACACTGATGGTGTTAAAACATACATCATCGCACCTAAAGGAATTCAAGTAGGACAACAAATCATTTCAGGAGAAACAGTTGATATCAAGACAGGTAATGCTCTTCTATTAGAAAACATTCCTGCTGGTACTGTAATCCACAACATCGAAATGAAACCAGGTAAAGGTGGACAATTAGTTCGTTCAGCTGGAACTAGCGCGCAAGTGTTAGGTAAAGAAGGCAAATACGTAATGATCCGCTTAAACTCAGGTGAAGTTCGTTTGATTTTAGGAACTTGTCGTGCAACAATCGGTTCAGTTGGTAATGAACAACATGAATTGATTAACATTGGTAAAGCCGGACGTTCTCGTTGGTTAGGCAAACGCCCAACTGTTCGTGGATCTGTAATGAACCCTAACGATCACCCACACGGTGGTGGTGAAGGTAAAGCTCCAATCGGACATGCTGGTCCAATGACTCCATGGGGTAAACCTGCTCTTGGATTGAAAACACGTAATAAAAAAGCTCAATCTAATAAATTTATCACACGTCGTCGTAAAACAAAATAAATCTAGGATAGTTGGTTTTTCCAACTTTCCTAAAGAATGGAAGGAGGTTCACCCATGGGTCGTAGTCTTAAAAAAGGACCTTTTGTCGATGAACACTTAATGAAAAAAATGAATGCAATGGCTGAAAGCGAAAAGAAATCTGTCGTTAAAACTTGGTCTCGTCGTTCAACAATTTTCCCGAGTTTCATTGGTTACACAATCGCAGTCTATGATGGACGCAAGCATGTACCAGTTTATATTCAAGAAGACATGGTCGGACACAAATTAGGTGAATTTGCACCAACAAGAACATACCGCGGTCACACTGCGGATGATAAAAAAACTAAACGTTAATTTTGAGAGGAGGATAACTCGATATGGCAGAACAAATTACAGAAGCTAAAGCAACTGCTAAAACTGTTCGTATTGCAGCTCGTAAAGTTCGTTTAGTTGTCGATCTTATTAGAGGGAAAAGCATCGGAGAAGCAATTTCAATTTTGAAATTCACTCCACGTGGTGCTTCACCAGCAATCGAAAAAGTTTTGATGTCAGCAATTGCTAATGCAGAACATAACTACGATTTAGACGTAGAAAACTTGGTAGTAAGCGAAGCTTATGTTAACGAAGGACCAACGATGAAACGTTTCCGTCCACGTGCAAAAGGATCAGCTGCACCAATCTTGAAACGCACAAGCCACATTACAATAGTGGTATCTGAAAAGAAGGAGGGATAATCTGTGGGTCAAAAAATTAATCCAACAGGCTTACGTGTAGGTATCATCCGCGATTGGGATTCTAAATGGTATGCAGAAAAAGATTTCGCAAACTATTTACACGAAGATATCGCTATCCGCGAATATATTGCTAAAAAATTAAGTGAAGCTTCTGTTTCTAAAGTAGAAATTGAACGCGCTGCTAACCGTGTTAACGTTTCAGTTCATACTGCTAAACCAGGAATGGTTATTGGTAAAGGTGGGTCTGAAGTTGACGCATTACGTAAAAAATTAAATGATTTAACAGGCAAAAGAGTTCACATCAACATCGTGGAAATCAAACGCCCTGATCTAGATGCTAAATTAGTCGGCGAAGGAATTGCTCGTCAACTAGAAAGCCGTGTTGCTTTCCGTCGTGCTCAAAAACAAGCTATCCAACGCACAATGCGTGCTGGAGCTAAAGGTATTAAAACAATGGTTTCTGGCCGTTTAAATGGTGCAGATATCGCTCGTAGCGAAACACATTCAGAAGGAACTGTTCCTCTTCATACATTGCGTGCCGATATCGACTACGCATGGGAAGAAGCAGCTACAACTTACGGTAAACTAGGCGTAAAAGTTTGGATCTATCGTGGAGAAGTTCTTCCTGCAAAAAAGAACATTGAGAAAGGAGGGAAATAATCATGTTAGTACCTAAACGTGTAAAATTCCGTCGTGAATTTAGAGGTAAAATGCGCGGTGAAGCTAAAGGTGGGAAAGAAGTAACTTTTGGTGAATGGGGTTTACAAGCCGTAGAATCAAAATGGATCACAAACCGTCAAATTGAAGCAGCTCGTATTGCAATGACACGTTACATGAAACGTGGTGGGAAAGTATGGATTAAAATCTTCCCTCATAAATCATATACGTCTAAAGCAATTGGAGTTCGTATGGGTTCTGGTAAAGGAGCACCCGAAGGTTGGGTTGCACCAGTAAAACGTGGCAAAATCATGTTTGAAGTTGATGGAGTTTCAGAAGAAGTAGCTCGTGAAGCACTTCGTTTAGCTTCTCATAAACTACCTGTTAAAACTAAGATTGTAAAACGTAAAGAAATTGGTGGTGAATCGAATGAAAGCTAATGAACTTAAAGAGTTAACCACTGCTGAAATGGTTGAAAAAGAAAAAGCATTTAAAGAAGAGTTATTCAATCTAAGATTCCAGTTAGCTACTGGCCAACTAGAAAATACTGCTCGCTTAAGTGAAGTTCGCAAATCGATTGCACGCATTAAAACTGCGTTACGTCAAGCTGAATTACAAAAATAGTTGATTGGCAAAGGAGGTCACCAAACAATGAGTGAAGAACGTAATCAACGTAAAGTCTACCAAGGCCGAGTTGTTTCAGACAAAATGGATAAAACGATTGTTGTCGTAATCGAAACACAAAAGAAACACAGCCGTTATGGTAAACGTATTAAATACTCTAAAAAATATAAAGCACATGATGAAAACAATGTTGCCAAAATTGGCGATATCGTAAAAATTATGGAAACTCGTCCATTATCATCTACAAAACATTTCCGTTTAGTAGAAGTTGTTGAAGAATCTGTTACTATTTAAGGTTTACAACACATAACTTAGTTTCCAAATCTGGAAGGAGGATACCACAGTGATCCAAACAGAAAGTCGTTTGAGAGTTGCAGATAACTCAGGAGCTCGTGAAGTCTTAACTATTAAAGTATTAGGCGGATCTGGCCGTAAAACTGCTAATATTGGTGATGTAATTGTTTGTACTGTAAAACAAGCAACACCAGGTGGCGTTGTCAAAAAAGGTGAAGTCGTTCGTGCAGTTATCGTTCGTACTAAATCAGGAGCTCGCCGTTCAGATGGTTCATACATTAAATTTGATGAAAATGCATGTGTAATTATCCGTGACGATAAGAGTCCAC
Organism: Carnobacterium sp. FSL W8-0810; assembly: GCF_038007125.1. Lineage (NCBI taxonomy): Bacteria > Bacillati > Bacillota > Bacilli > Lactobacillales > Carnobacteriaceae > Carnobacterium > Carnobacterium sp. FSL W8-0810. Next base: position 659,391 of record NZ_JBBOWO010000001.1, read on the forward strand.
GTGGAACTCGTATCTTTGGACCAGTTGCTCGCGAATTGCGTGACAACAACTTCATGAAGATCGTTTCACTTGCTCCAGAAGTTCTTTAATAATCAACCATCCACAAAGGAGGTGCGTGAAAGACATGTACATTAAAACAGGTGATAAAGTAAAAGTTATTACTGGCAAAGACAAAGGAACTGAAGCTGTTGTATTAAAAGCTTTTCCTAAAAAAGATCGTGTAATCGTAGAAGGCGTTAATGTTATGAAAAAACATCAAAAACCTAACTCAGCGAATCCACAAGGTGGAATCATTGAAATGGAAGCCCCTATACACGTTTCAAATGTTATGCTAATAGACGCTTCAACTGGCGAACCAACTCGTGTTGGCTTTAAAGTAGAAGATGGTAAGAAAGTACGTATTTCTAAAAAAACCGGTGAAGTTTTAGATAAATAATAGATAAGGAAGGAGGTATGAACTTCATGAACCGCCTTAAAGAAAAATATATCCAAGAAGTAACACCCTCAATGGTAGAAAAATTTGGTTACAAATCAATTATGCAAACTCCTAAAGTAGATAAAATCGTTATCAACATGGGTGTGGGTGATGCTGTATCAAATGCTAAAAATTTAGATAAAGCTGTTGACGAATTAACAGTGATTTCTGGTCAAAAACCATTAATTACTAAAGCTAAAAAATCAATTGCTGGCTTCCGTTTACGTGAAGGTATGCCAATTGGTACTAAAGTTACATTACGTGGAGACAGAATGTACGATTTCTTAGATAAATTGGTTTCTGTTTCACTTCCTCGTGTACGTGACTTCCATGGTATAAGCAACAAGTCATTTGACGGACGTGGAAACTACACTTTAGGAGTTAAAGAACAATTAATCTTCCCAGAAGTTGACTACGATAAAGTAGACAAAGTCCGCGGAATGGATATTGTTATTGTAACTACTGCAAACACAGATGAAGAATCTCGTGAACTTTTGACACAACTTGGAATGCCATTCCAAAAATAAGAATAGGAGGCGAACTACGTGGCTAAAAAATCACAAATTGCTAAAAACAAACGCCCTGCTAAATTCTCAACTCAAGCATACACTCGTTGTGAACGCTGTGGACGTCCACACTCAGTTTACCGCAAATTTAAACTTTGCCGTATTTGCGTCCGTGAACTTGCCTATAAAGGACAAATTCCTGGCATGAAAAAAGCAAGCTGGTAATACGATACTCGCATAAAGGAGGCTAAATTCAATGGTCATGACAGATCCAATTGCAGATTTTCTAACTCGTGTACGTAACGCTAACCAAGCACGTCACGAACAACTAGAAGCACCTGCATCAAAAATTAAAAAAGACATTGCTAACATTTTGAAACGTGAAGGTTTCATTAAAGATGTTGAGTACATGGAAGATGACAAACAAGGCGTTATCCGCGTTTTCTTAAAATACGGAAAAAACAACGAACGTGTTATCACAGGATTGAAACGTATCTCTAAACCAGGTTTGCGTGTTTACGCTAAAGCTGGCGAAGTACCTAAAGTTCTTAACGGACTTGGTATTGCGATCGTATCAACTTCTGAAGGTGTCATCACAGATAAAGAAGCAAGAGCAAAAAATATCGGTGGCGAAATAATCGCTTACGTTTGGTAATAAGTAAGAATAATCAAGGAGGTGCATTGCTGTGAGCCGTATAGGTAATAAAACAATCACTATCCCTGAAGGCGTAACGGTTACTCGTAATGAGGATATCGTTACTGTTAAAGGGCCAAAAGGTGAATTGAGTCGTTCTTTCAGCCCAGTTATCACAATGAATGTAGAAGGCAACGAAATTAACTTTTCTCGTCCAAACGACTTGAAAACAAATCGTGCACTACATGGCACAATGCGTGCTAATTTAAACAACATGATTGTTGGTGTAACTGTTGGTTTTGAAAAAACATTAGAATTAGTTGGTGTTGGGTACCGTGCTCAATTACAAGGTGAAAAACTTGTATTGAACGTTGGATACTCTCATCCTGTAGAATTTGTTCCAGAAGATGGAATTAACGTTGAAGTTCCTGCAAACACTAAAGTAGTTGTTAAAGGAATGAACAAAGAGAAAGTTGGCGCTTTAGCTGCTAACATTCGTAGCGTACGTCCACCTGAGCCTTATAAAGGTAAAGGAATTCGTTATTCTGACGAAGTTGTACGTCGTAAAGAAGGTAAAACAGGTAAATAATAGCCTGGCTGCCTAATTTTCAACCATAAAATTAAAGAGGTGACAATTGTGATTACAAAACCAGACAAAAACAAACTACGTCTGAAAAGACATGGTCGTGTACGTTCTAAAATTTCTGGTACTGCAGAGTGCCCACGCTTAAACGTGTTCCGTTCTAATAAAAACATCTACGCTCAAGTAATTGATGACGTAGCGGGTGTAACGCTAGCAAGTGCATCTTCATTAGACAAAGAAGTTTCAGGAGAAACAAAAGTAGCACAAGCTTCAGCTGTTGGTTCAGCTATCGCTAAAAGTGCTGTAGAAAAAGGTATCAAACAAGTAGTCTTTGACCGTGGTGGATACCTTTACCATGGCCGTGTGCAAGCTTTAGCTGAAGCTGCTCGCGAAAATGGACTAGAATTTTAAAAAAAGGAGGAATACCACACATGGTTTACATCGATCCAACACATTTGGAATTAGAAGATCGTGTCGTTTCAATCAATCGCGTAACTAAAGTTGTTAAAGGTGGACGTCGTCTACGTTTTGCTGCTATCGTTGTTGTCGGAGATAAAAACGGACACGTAGGTTTCGGTACTGGTAAAGCTCAAGAAGTACCAGAAGCTATCCGCAAAGCAATTGAAGATGCTAAGAAGAATCTTATTGAAGTACCTATGGTAGATACTACGATTCCTCACGAAGTTATTGGTCGCTACAGCGGCGGTAACATCTTAATCAAACCTGCTGTTGCCGGTTCTGGGGTTTCTGCTGGTGGTCCAGTACGTGCCATATTGGAATTAGCTGGAGTTGCTGACGTAACAAGTAAATCTTTAGGTTCAAGTACACCAATCAATATGATTCGTGCTACTGTTGAAGGTTTATTACAGTTAAAACGCGTTGAAGATGTTGCAAAACTTCGCGGTAAAACTGTAGAAGAAATTATAGGATAAGGAGGACATTAAGAAATGGCTAATTTAGAAATTACTTTAAAACGTAGCGTTATCGGACGTCCTCAAAACCAAAAAGATACAGTTAAAGCTCTTGGATTAAGAAAAATCAACAGCACTGTAGTGAAGCCTGCTAATGAAGCAATCACTGGTATGGTTAACACAATCTCACATTTAGTGGACGTTAAAGAAGTATAGTAACAAGTAAGTAGACTTTTAATTGAAGGAGGTGCCTAATCTATATGAAACTTCATGAATTACAACCCGCAGAAGGATCTCGTAAAGTGCGTAACCGCGTTGGACGTGGGACTTCATCAGGTAACGGTAAAACATCAGGTCGAGGCCAAAAAGGACAAAACTCACGTTCAGGTGGTGGCGTACGTTTAGGATTTGAAGGTGGTCAAACACCATTATTCCGTCGTGTACCAAAACGTGGATTTACAAACATTAACCGCAAAGAATTCGCTATTGTAAATCTTGATACTTTAAACCGTTTCGAAGATGGTACAGTAGTAACACCAGCATTGTTGGTGGAAACAAAAGTCATCAAATCTGAAAAATCAGGGATTAAAGTTTTGGGTAATGGTCAAGTTGAACGTAAACTTACTGTTCAAGCAAGCAAATTCTCCCAAGCAGCTAAAGAAGCAATTGAAGCTGCTGGCGGTTCAGTTGAGGTGATCTAATGATCAAACTGCTTATAGAATCCTTTAAAGCAAAGGACATTCGAAGTAGAATTATCTTCACTTTAGGTATTTTAATCGTGTTTAGACTAGGAACTCATATAACGGTTCCTGGTGTTAATGCGGCAGCTTTACAAGAACTATCCTCAAATAGTTCTTTGTTTAGTTTATTGAATACTATCGGTGGGGGAGCATTAGACAGATTTTCTATTTTTGCACTCGGTGTTTCTCCTTATATCACTGCCTCAATTGTTGTTCAACTGTTGCAAATGGACATTATTCCTAAGTTTGCTGAATGGGCAAAACAAGGTGAAGTAGGCCGCAGAAAATTAAACCAAGTTACAAGATACTTAACAATTGGGTTGGCATTTGTTCAAGCAATTGGTATCTCTTATGGGTTTAATGCTGGCACGAACCAAGGATTGATTATCAATCCAGGAACGACTACTTATCTTATGATTGCCGTCATGTTTACTGCCGGAACTATGTTAGTTATGTGGCTAGGGGAACAAATTACAGTTAAGGGATTTGGAAACGGGACTTCAATGATTATCTTCTCAGGTATCATTGCTCGTGTACCTTCTGATTTAAGTGATTTTTACAATTCACAAATACGAAATGCTGGAGATGAAATGGCGCAAGCTCTTCTCTTCGCACTTCTAATTGCGATTGCTTTCGTAGCAATTGTTGTAACAGTCGTCTACGTCGAAAATGCAAAAAGAAAAATTCCTGTTCAATACTCAAAACGTTCAGCTGGCTCAAACCAGGACACTCACTTGCCTTTGAAAGTAAACTCAGCTGGTGTTATTCCAGTTATCTTCGCAAGTTCATTTATTATGACACCACAAACAGTCTTAGGATTCTTTAGTGCTACGAATGCAGATGCACAATGGTTTATCATTTTAAATAAGATCTTTAACTTGCAAGAACCGATTGGAGCAGTATTATATACTGTTTTAATTGTAGTCTTTACGTATTTCTACGCATTCATCCAAGTGAATCCGGAAAAAGTTGCTGAAAACTTACAAAAACAAGGCGGATATATTCCTAGTGTGCGTCCAGGAAAACCAACACAAGACTTTATCTCAGCAACGCTAACGCGTTTGAGTACAGTCGGAGCTGTTTATCTTGGAGTTATCGCAATACTTCCAATACTTGCGTCAAACGTTTGGAACTTACCTCAATCTGTTTCTCTAGGTGGAACCAGCCTACTTATCGTAGTTGGTGTAGCTCTAGAACTTATGAGACAACTTGAAGGCCAAATGTCTAAAAAAAGTTACCAAGGCTTTATACAATAAGAAGAAAGTGTTGAGGATTATCCTCGGCACTCATTCTTACATTTAAGGAGGAAAATATTTTGAATCTCATTTTAATGGGTCTTCCTGGTGCAGGGAAAGGAACGCAAGCTGAACAAATTGTTGACACATATCATGTGCCACATATTTCTACAGGGGATATGTTCCGAGCTGCTATCAAAAATGAAACTGCCTTAGGATTAGAAGCTAAGTCTTATATGGATAAAGGCGATTTAGTACCTGACGAAGTAACCAACGGGATTGTAAAAGAACGTTTAGCTGAAGCAGATACTGAAGATGGGTTCTTATTAGATGGTTTTCCTAGAACGCTTAACCAAGCGCATGCTTTGGAAGAAATCTTAAAAGACCTAAACAAAAAATTAGATGCTGTTGTTTACATCAGTGTTAACAAAGATATCTTAATGCAACGTTTAACTGGACGGATTATCTGTCGTTCATGTGGTGCAACGTATCATAAAATCAATAAACCACCAGTGGTTGAAGGTACTTGTGATCGATGTGGCGGACATGAATTCTATCAAAGAGAAGACGATAAACCAGAAACTGTTGAAAATCGTATTAGTGTTAACCTAGAGTTAACCGAACCTCTATTAGACTTTTATAAAGAACGTAATGTGTTACACACCGTAAATGGTGAAGATGATGTTAAAGACGTTTTCAAAAATGTCCAAAACATACTTGTAAACACTAAGTAAATGAACAGAGCAACAATGACTTCATTATATTCTTGATATAAGTCACTGCCAGCAAGATCACTGTTGAAATTGATTAAACAGTATTCGAGCAAGGCTACTTGTCACTATATTTAATTTGTGGTACAATATTCGAGGTGTTGTCTTTTCAATGCTGAACTATTGTGTTATTATAAGAAGATTAAAAAAATAGAAGGTGAGGGCTAAGTGCGCTCACTGTTTATCGCGTGCAAATGCGAAACAATTTTAAGGAGGTACTAGGCGTGGCGAAAGACGATGTCATTGAAATTGAAGGAACAGTCGTTGAAACTTTGCCGAATGCAATGTTTAAAGTCGAACTTGAAAATGGCCATGTTGTATTGGCTCACGTTTCAGGTAAAATCCGAATGCACTACATTAGAATCCTACCAGGAGACAAAGTAACAGTTGAGTTGTCACCGTATGATTTATCACGTGGTCGCATAACTTATCGCTTTAAATAATTGTACTCCGTCAATAAAATAGGAGGTATAGTTCATGAAAGTAAGACCATCAGTAAAGAAAATTTGTGACAAATGCAAAGTTATCCGTCGTAAAGGACGTGTTATGGTGATTTGCGAAAACCCTAAACACAAACAACGCCAAGGATAATCATTTAAAAAAACAGGAGGTGTAATTGTTAATGGCTCGTATTGCAGGTGTAGATATTCCGCGTGACAAACGCGTAGTAATTTCTCTAACTTATATATATGGAATCGGTAAAAACACAGCTCAAAAAGTCTTAAACGAAGCTGGCGTATCTGAAGAAATTCGTGTACGTGACTTGTCAAATGATCAATTAGACGCTATTCGTTCTACAATTGATAAATTAAAAGTTGAAGGTGACCTTCGTCGTGAAGTAAGCCAAGACATCAAACGATTGATTGAAATCGGATCATACCGAGGCATACGTCATCGCCGTGGCTTACCAGTTCGTGGACAAAACACGAAAAACAACGCGCGTACTCGTAAAGGCCCAGCTAAATCAATTGCCGGCAGAAAAAAATAAAACATTAGTAAGGAGGTAACCTCATGGCAAAAAAAGTTACACGTAAACGTCGTGTTAAAAAGAATGTAGAAAGCGGAGTTGCACATATTCGTTCTACTTTTAACAACACAATCGTAATGATTACAGATGTACATGGAAATGCGATTTCATGGTCTTCAGCAGGATCTTTAGGATTCCGCGGATCAAAAAAATCTACTCCATTTGCAGCTCAAATGGCAGCTGAAGCAGCCGCTAAAGTAAGTATGGAAAACGGAATGAAAACTGTAGAAGTTGCAGTTAAAGGTCCAGGTTCTGGTCGTGAAGCAGCAATTCGTTCTTTACAAGCTACTGGATTAGAAGTTACAGCAATTCGTGACGTAACTCCAATTCCTCATAATGGATGCCGCCCTCCAAAACGCCGTCGTGTTTAATTGAGAGCCGCTTCACTATGTAGGTAGCACTCAATAACATGAACTTAACGTTTTGAAAGGGGTATAGATAGAATGATCGAAATTGAGAAACCAAGAATTGAAACGATTGAGATCAGCGATGATGCCAAGTTTGGTAAATTCGTTGTAGAACCACTTGAACGCGGTTATGGTACAACGTTAGGTAATTCACTACGTCGTATTTTGTTGTCTTCTCTTCCAGGAGCAGCAGTAACTACTATTCAAATTGATGGTGTATTACATGAATTTTCAACTGTCGATGGTGTTGTTGAGGATGTAACATCAATCATTTTAAATATTAAAAAACTTGCTCTCAAGTTATATTCTGGTGAAGACAAAACGATTGAAATTGACGTAAAAGGTCCAGCAGTCGTAACAGCAGCTGATATCATTTATGATAGCGATGTTGAAATCTTAAATCCTGACTTGTACATTTGTACAGTTGCAGAAGGCGCACGCTTCCACGTACGCATGACAGCAAAATCAGGACGCGGATATGTACGTGCTGAACATAATAAACAAGACGATATGCCAATTGGTGTATTGCCAGTCGATTCAATTTACACCCCGGTTAGTCGTGTGAACTATCAAGTTGAAAATACTCGAGTGGGTCAAAAAAATATTTCTGACAAATTAACACTTGATGTTTGGGCAGATGGTTCGATTAGTCCAGAAGAGGCTGTGAGTTTAGCAGCTAAAATTCTTACAGAACATTTAAACGTCTTTGTAAATCTAACTGATGAAGCTCGTAAAGCTGAAATCATGGTAGAAAAAGAAGAAACTCATAAAGAGAAAATGCTCGAAATGACAATTGAAGAGCTTGATTTGTCTGTCCGTTCATACAACTGTTTGAAACGTGCTGGAATCAATTCTGTTCAAGAGTTAACAGATAAAACTGAAGCTGAAATGATTAAAGTACGTAATCTAGGACGTAAATCACTTGAAGAAGTGAAATTTAAGTTAGCTGAATTAGACTTAAACTTACGCCAAGATGACTAGTACTGTAACAAGGGAGGAAATGTACAATGGGTTACCGTAAATTAGGACGTACAAGTTCACAACGTAAAGCAATGCTACGCGACTTAACTTCTGATTTGATCATCAACGAACGCATCGTAACGACTGAAGCTCGCGCTAAAGAAGTCCGTAAAACGACTGAAAAAATGATTACTTTAGGCAAAAAAGGCGATTTACACGCACGCCGTCAAGCTGCTGAATTCGTACGTAATGAAGTCGCTTCTGTTAAAGAAGAAGGCGAAGATATCGTTGTTCAATCAGTTTTACAAAAATTGTTTAGTGATGTTGCTCCACGTTACGCTGAGCGTCAAGGTGGATACACACGTATCATGAAAACTCAACCACGTCGCGGCGATGCTGCACCAATGGTTATTATTGAATTAGTTTAATTTTCATTCACTACTAGAATGACGAGTTGCCGCGTTTATTCTAGAACAGGTTCAAAATTAAATTTGTTTCACTTTTTAGATGTATGCAAAGAGTGTTATGATGATGGGATCAATGAAAATTGGTTTCCAAGTCTAGCTCGAAACTTCTCCTGACTTGAGATTGCTCATTCAGGAGAGGTAAATTCATCAAAAGAAAGTGATTTTTTTTGTCTTAAGAAAGGAAACAAGTAGGTGGGGGTGTCCATATATTTGTTTCCTTTTTTAATATAAAAAATTGGTTGGATTGTAAAAACTAGAGGTTATTACTTGTAAAACGTTGAAAACATCTGAAAGATTAGCATAGAATGAAGTATTAAATACTAAAGTAATGTCTATTTCACAAAATTGAGCAATAAAATGGATGTTGACGTAAAAGTAGAACAACAAAAGTGTTTCACTCTTTCATGGAAACAAGAAATTAGCGATGCGAATAGGTTTTTAATGTACTTAAGTTTATTAAAATGAAAAAGAATGTAAAGTTCTTTTAAAATATGTCAAGACACCTCCGAAAATAGGTCAAGAAATGCTATACTATGAAGTAGTTTATTAAGAACGAATAAAAATAAGTTGGAAATCATCGAATTGCAATGAAACTTCTTTTTTGATAGTCTTAACTAAATTTGGTTTAAAAAAAGCTGGAAAAGAAACCACTCTTTTTCAGGATATAGAACGTGAGGAATGTTCAATGGATAAAATCATAACATTAAAAGAAATTTCTTATCAATATCATGAAACTGATGAAAGACAGGCATTAAATAATGTTTCTCTCTCAATTGAAGAGGGTGAATGGATCGCAATTATTGGCCATAACGGTTCAGGTAAATCAACTCTAGCTAAAACCATTAATGGATTGATAGCTCCCAGCCAAGGAGAAGTGACAGTTGGTGGTCTTGTATTAAGTGAGGAAAATATTTGGGACATCCGTGAAATGGTTGGAATGGTGTTTCAAAATCCAGACAATCAATTTGTAGGATCAACCGTTCAAGATGATGTGTCTTTTGGTCTAGAAAATCAAGGGATTCCTAGAGATGATATGATCGAACGTGTTAAGAGTGCAATCACGCGCGTTAAAATGGAAGACTTTATGGAAAAAGAACCGGCTCGGTTATCTGGAGGTCAAAAACAAAGGGTAGCTATTGCAGGAGTTGTAGCTTTACGTCCGCAGATCATTATTCTAGATGAAGCGACCAGTATGCTGGATCCGCAAGGTCGACAAGAAGTGCTGGCGACCGTTAAAGAAATCAAAGAAAAAGCGAATCTAACGGTTATTTCGATTACGCATGATATTGATGAAGCAGCAAATGCTAATCGCATACTAGTGATGAAAAATGGTGAATTGGTACAAGAAGGATCACCGGAAGAGATATTCTCGTATGGAGACCAATTAATTGAAATGGGACTTGATCTGCCTTTTGCTGAAAAGCTGAAAAGCGACTTACGCGATCGCGGTATTGATGTTCCAGCTGAGTACTTGACTGAAGAAGGGATGGTGGACTGGTTATGGACATTACTTTCGAAAAAGTAGGCTATACCTATCAAAAAGGCACACCTTTCCAAAACCGGGCACTCTATGACATTGACTTACATATTAAAGAAGGTAGCTTCACTGCTTTAGTAGGTCACACAGGCAGCGGGAAATCGACTGTTCTGCAACATTTAAATGCATTAATGAAACCTAGTGAAGGTACAGTAACCATTGGAGACCGGATCATTACCGCACAAACAGATAATAAAAACTTGAAAAGTATTCGTAAAAAAGTAGGAATCGTCTTTCAATTTCCTGAATCCCAGTTATTTGAAGAAACAGTCGCAAAAGATATTGCTTTTGGACCTAAAAATTTCGGAGCTACTGAAGAAGAAGGACTTGAACTAGCTAAGCGTATGCTTCCAATCGTGGGCTTAGACGATTCGTATTTAGAACGCTCACCGTTTGACCTATCTGGCGGTCAAATGCGACGTGTGGCTATTGCTGGCGTTCTAGCGATGGAACCTGAAGTATTGGTCTTAGATGAACCAACTGCAGGTCTGGATCCTCAAGGGAGAAAAGAAATGATGGACATGTTTTACCGCTTGTACCGCACACAAGGTATCACGATCATATTGGTAACTCACCAAATGGACGATGTAGCGAATTATGCCGATCATATGGTGGTACTTGAAAAAGGAACTGTCATCAAAGAAGGCGCGCCTCAAGCAGTATTTAAAGACGCTGAGTGGCTTGAATCGAAGCAGTTAGGTGTTCCTTCTGCTGTTTCATTCGGAAGCCTCTTGAGCCAAAAAACAGGCCTTTTCTTAAATGAACTGCCACTAACAACAGGGGACTTGGCTGATGAGATTGCGAAAGCATTGAAACTGCAGTTAGTTGCAACAGAAGAAGGTGATGCCCAATGATGGATAAATTGATTTTTGGTCGTTACATTCCTGGAACCTCGTGGATTCACAAATTAGATCCGCGTGCGAAACTGTTAGGAACCATTATTTTTATCGGAATTATTTTCTTAGCGAACAATTGGCAAACGTATCTGCTCTTATTGGTCTTTGCTTTAGGTGCTATTCACTTGTCCAATATTAAACTCAGCTTTTTCATTAATGGAGTTAAACCGTTGATTTGGCTGATTCTGTTTACAGTTGTCTTGCAAGTCCTCTTTACGGGAGGCAGCACGATCTACTTTGATTGGGGCCCAATTATCGTCTCACAAGAAGGTTTGATTAACGGAATCTTCATTTTTTGTCGATTTGTGTTGATCATTTTTATGTCGACCTTACTGACTTTGACAACGATGCCTTTATCGCTGACTGATGCCATCGAGTATTTATTGCGTCCGTTGAAAGTCATTAAAGTCCCTGTTTATGAAATTGCCTTGATGCTGTCGATCGCGTTGCGTTTTGTGCCAACGTTGATGGATGAAACGGAAAAAATTATGAATGCTCAACGAGCTCGTGGAGTCGATTTTGGCGAAGGGAATATTTTCCAACAAATGAAAGCCATCGTACCGATTTTGATCCCCCTATTTGTCAGCTCATTTAACCGCGCTGAGGAATTGGCTACGGCTATGGAAGCCAGAGGGTACAAAGGCGGCGAAGGAAGAACAAAATACCGCAAACTGGATTGGGTATCACGGGATACAGTAGCTATGCTGGCGTATGCTCTATTGACAGTCGGATTAGTTGTATTTAGAAATTGATGCACCAGGAAAAGAACCTTTCTGCTTGGTTGTGAAAGGTTCTTTTGCTTTTAACGAAATGAGAATAGGTTATTTTTAAAGGAGTCGAACAAATGGAACCACTACGCTATAAATTGATTGTTCAATACGACGGCACGCATTTTGCTGGATTTCAGATTCAGCCTCATGATCGTACCGTACAAGGCGAAATCCAACGAGCGTTAAAAATTATGACTAAAGGAAAAGAAGTGATCATCCATGGATCTGGACGAACAGATTCTGGCGTCCATGCAAAAGGACAGGTCATTCACTTTGACTACCCAATCGAAATCCCAGTCAAAAATATGCAGCGAGCATTGAACAGCTTGACCACTGATGAGATTTTTGTTCAGGAAGTCTCGCTTGTCGATGCTGATTTTCATGCCCGGTACAATACTAGTGGAAAGAAGTACCAATACCGAGTCGATTTAAACGCGATTCCGGATCCATTCAAACGGTTGTATACGTTGCACCATCCTTACCCAATTGATATGAAAAAATTAAAAGATGCGTTGAAAGACTTAGAAGGTGAACACGACTTTTCCAGTTTCTGTGCCAGCAACAGTGGCAGAGAAGACAAAGTGCGCACAGTATATGAAGCCAGTGTCTATGAAGACACATTTAATAATGAATTGGTTTTTACTTTTAGAGGAAACGGCTTTTTGTATAATATGGTTCGTATATTTGTAGGTACTTTGCTGCAAATTGCTAATGGCTTACGACCGGCAGATGAAATCCAACGACTGCTGGAAGTTAAAGACCGCAATCAGGCTGGTCCTACGGCTAAACCACAAGGATTGTATTTGATGGAAGTCTATTACGATTCTTCAAAAGCTAAAAAAGGCACAGATTATCAAGAAGACAGCGTACTAGGAGAGCAGGTGCAAGATGAGTTGGATCATTCGATTAAGTAAATTAAGTGATTACCCCGAACTAATGGCGATTGAAAATCAAATCTGGCATTCAGGCAATACGCCTAGTGTAACGACTTATGAAACAGTGGAAGACTATCAAAAGCATTTTGCTGTGGGATCCCACTTAGTAGCCGAAGACAAAGAAACGCAAGAAATAGCAGGGCTCTTAGGTTTTCAAAAGCCTTCTCAGCTACCGGCTCACCAGAAGATCTGGAGCATTGATGTAGGTGTTCATCCATCCGCCCAAGGCAAAGGCGTCGGAACAGCTTTACTAGCAGCTATCAAGCCTTTAGCAGCTGAAAGAGGTATTCATAAACTCAGCTTGCGCGTATTAGCTACTAATCCGAATGCCCTTAAGCTCTATCAAAAGAGCGGATTTGAAATAGAAGGTCACTTAAAGGATGAATTTTGGATCGACGGTCACTTTGTCGATGATTTATTTATGGCTTATTTTATTCCGGAAAATAAGTAAAAGAAAAAAGAATTCTTTCTTAGAAAAAATTTGACAAAATTCAAAATTAAAGGTAGAATATTAAATGGTATTGTTTGCCACCACGATGAGCCCCGGAAACTTATTGTGCATTCAAACAAACAGATAAGAATATGGAGGAATAAAACGTGCGTACAACTTATATGGCAAAACCAAATGAAGTAGAACGTAAATGGTATGTGGTAGACGCAACTGATATCCCTATGGGACGTATGTCAAGTGTAGTCGCAGCTATTTTACGTGGTAAAAATAAACCAACTTACACACCAAATGTTGATACAGGTGACTTCGTTATCGTAATCAACGCTGACAAAGTGAAATTAACTGGTAAAAAAGCAACTGACAAAATCTATTCTCGTAACATCGATGGTAACCCAGGTGGATTGAAACAAATCTCTGCTGGTGACTTACGTGCTAAAGATTCTCGTAAATTAATCGAATTATCTGTCAAAGGTATGCTTCCTAAAAACACTTTAGGTCGCGCTCAAGGCATGAAATTACATGTTTACGGTGGAGCAGAACACAATCACCAAGCGCAACAACCTGAAGTATTAGACATCACAAACTTAATTTAAGGAGGGAATATCTATGGCACAAACACAATATATCGCAACAGGAAGACGTAAAAATTCAACTGCTCGCGTACGCTTAGTACCAGGTACTGGTAAAATCATCATGAACAAAAAAGATATCACTGAATACATTCCATTCCCATATTTACACGAAGTGGTTAAACAACCTTTAGCTCTTACAGAAACTTTAGGTAGCTACGACGTACATGTAAACGTAAATGGTGGAGGATTCACTGGTCAATCAGGAGCAGCCCGTCATGGTATCGCTCGTGCATTGCTAGAAGTTGATCCAGACTTCCGTGGCCCATTAAAAGCTGCAGGTCTATTAACTCGTGACCCACGTATGGTTGAACGTAAGAAACCAGGTTTGAAAAAAGCGCGTAAAGCTTCACAATTCTCAAAACGTTAATATTACGTTATATATATCAAAAAAGAACTGTCTATATGGCAGTTCTTTTTTTATGCATAAAAATCTGATAATGTTTTTCCTAATTTTTAGTCTTTTACCACTTGACTGTTTTCGTAACTGACCCAATCACTGTAGCCTCCTAGGTACAACCTTGGCTCCAATCCAGCTTCTTCCATAAACAACACATTTACTGTCCCGGTTATCCCAGATCCGCAGTGAACGATAATATCCTCATATTCTTCCAGAGATTTGAACTTTTCGTTTATAATTTTGCTGTCCATTATGGTACCTTTATCAACTAAATCCATCCAAGGATAGTTTAAAGCACTGGGGATGTGTCCAGGCAATTTATCTAAGGGTTCCACTTGTCCAGAATACCGTTCATACGCTCTGGAATCGATTATTGCTGTTTGATCTAAGTCAACAGCAGCCTTTACTTCAGAGTGTTCTGCAATCATGGATTCATTTAAATTCAATCTTAAATCCCCAGAAGCTTGCGGCTCTGGAAAAACTATAGTAAGTTCTAACCCATTATCGACCCAATGTTTTATACCGCCTTCTAATAAAAATACCTTATCTTTACCAGCGTACCTTAACAACCACCATAATCTGCCTGCCATTGCCAGATCCCCATTATCATAAATGATTACTGTAGAAGAATCAGAAATACCCAACTGCTTCATTTCCCTAGTAAATACTTCCATATCCGGCAAAGGATGCCGACCACCATGCTCGCTAACTTTTCCGGTCATTGTATCTTCTAAAGAGACGAATAGCGCTCTTTTGAGATGACCTTTTTTATATTGATTATTTCCGGCCTTGGGGTCATTTAATTCTGCACGGGCATCCAGTAAGATTAAGTTATCATTTGAATAATTTTCTAATAACCATGTTTGTGTAACAAAATTTTTCATAAAGTCCTCCTAAATTAACAATTTTTTTAGAAAAAGAAGAGACATAGAATTTTTCTTTTATTTCCGACTGCTTTTTTTATCAGGTTTAGCAGTAAATGAAAGCATCAAAACCATAAAAATAGGCAATAAACTCCATAAAAAGAATTTCCAATTAGATGTTAGTAAAGACAAGACTAAAAAACCAACAAGTGCAGCAATTGAAATAGAAACAGTACGTTTTTGATATTTGTTCATCCTCTACACACCTTTCAAACAATTAGCGTATTTTGCATTCAGTTCAAACCTATTCTAATTAAGATTTCTTGTATCTCTATGATAACATCAATACTTTTTTATTTAAAATAAAGTTATTCTAAACCAGATCAAAAGCATTGTAGCCATCTAAACATAGCTATTTCTGAATGTGTCAATTCGGCAGTTCAACTAATCAATGTGCAACGAACGAGTAACTTCTCCAGATGGTTTACTGTAGGCAAATTGGATAACTGAGAGAGATAAGAACTGATTAATAAAAAATAGAAGGATAGAAGAGCATGAATAAGCTCTTCTATCCTTCTATTTCAGTTTTTAATTCTTTTAATGCTAAGCTCCGTCTATATTGCACTATATTTCGAATCACATTTAACGTTTATTTAATCTTTTGATTCATCATTTCTAGAAAGTAAGATAATAACATGATGTTTTGTTTAGTATCAGAAAGTTTTTAAGCGCATTACTTAAATAGCGTGTACTTACTCTTTTGTAAAGACGTATTAATTAAATTATATGTCGTGTTTAGAATGTAACCAATCAGAAATACGGAGATTAAAGGACCAATAATAAGATGCTGATTAAGCAACCAAGCAATAATAAAGAGACACAGATCTCCTAAGCTTCTAATCAATCCAATTGAGTTTTTCGTGACCTTACTGATCCAAAAAACACACGCATCATAAGGCACTTTCCCTAGATTTGCACTAGTATAGATACCGGCTCCAATCCCAAGTAATAAAATACCTATAATTAAGAAAAGAAAGTTGCCCGGATTACTGAGTCCTTGGTTTAATGTATATTCGGCAGTTGCTCCAACAATATAAGGTTGGAGAATACTCCCAATGCCTAATTGAGCGCGATCATAAATTAAAGGTGGAATCAGCATTAGTAAAGTGATGATCATATTGGCTTGATTTAAAGATAAATTAGTATGAAGTGAAATACCCTGCCAGACCCAAGAAAGAGAATCGCTTCCATAACCTGTTGATATGGACAATGAAACTCCTAAGCCCATGACTAAAGACCCGAATAAAAGAAGAAAGAAACGAAATAATGAAGTGAGATTAAATTTATTTTTCATTTAAATTTTCACCGTTATGTTTAATTACTTCTTGATACCAATAAAAAGATTTTTTCGGAATACGTCTGAATGTTCCCTTACCGGAATTATCTCGGTCAACATAAATAAAACCATAGCGCTTAGCCATTTCACCAGTTCCATTAGAAATAGAATCAATACATGCCCATGATGTATAGCCGATTAACTCGACACCATCTAGAGTGATTGCGTCAGACATGGCTTTGATGTGTTCTTTATGGTATTCAATTCTGTAATCATCATGAATCTCACCATCTTCTGTTAAATTATCGACAGCCCCTAAACCATTCTCTACAACAAACATAGGTTTGTTGTAACGATCATAAATTTCATTGATTGTAATTTGAAATCCTAATGGATCAATCTGCCAACCCCATTCGCTAGTTTCTAAATAAGGATTGATTTCTGAAGCAAAAATATTGCTTTCAGTTTGATTCGCAGCATCAGGTTGGGCACTGCTTACTCTTGAAGAATAATAAGAAAAGCTAATAAAATCTACTGTGTGGTCTCTTAAAACCTCAATATCACCGTCTTTAATAGGAAGAGTGAGATGTTGTTGTTCGATTTGTTTCAAGTAATAATTAGGGTAGCTTCCTCTTACTTGGACATCTGAAAACATATAACTTTCACGTGAATCTTGGATAGATTTCCATACATCTTCTGGATGCGGCGTCTGAGCATAATAACTTCCAGCAGCCAGCATACATCCAATTTGAAAATCTGGGTTTATTTTTTTAGCAAGCTGAGTAGCTTTAGAGCTGGCGACTAATTGATGATGGATTACATCAGTTGTTATCTGCTCTCTGTTATCCTCTGGTTTAAAAGTTAAGCCTGTTGCTACAAAAGGGAAATGTAAGACCATATTGATTTCATTAAAAGTAAGCCAATATTTGACATAATCTTTATAATGATTAAACAATGTTTCGGTGAATTTTAAATAAAAATCAATAGTTTGACGATTCTTCCATCCACCATATTCGTCAACCAAATGCATAGGGATATCAAAATGATTGATGGTTACTAAAGGTTCAATATTATACTTTCGACACTCTTTAAAGACATTCAGATAGTAATCAAGGCCTAACGGGTTAGGTTCTGATTCATTTCCCTTAGGATAAATTCTTGACCAAGAGAGTGATAACCGATAGACTTTGAATCCCATTTGGGCCATCAGTGCAATATCCTCTTTGTAATGGTGATAATGGTCAATGGCGACTCTTGATGGGAAAAAAGTATCCTCTGGTAAAGATTTAGGGTCCAAATTTCCTGTACCTACTTGGAAACGTAAATCTCCGTATGGCATATAATCTAGATTTGATGGGCCTCGTCCATTAACATCGTAAGCACCTTCTGTTTGATTCGCAGCGGTTGCTCCGCCCCATAAAAAATTGTTTGGAAATGACATGTATATTCCTCCTTGCTCTTATCACAAAGTATAAGGGATATGTTGTTAATCAAAAAGGAAGTTTCTTTAAAAGAAACTTCCTTGACGAACAAGCTTAATAGGTTTGCTTTAAATTGAGAATTAATAAATCAATAACATATTTGAAGAAGTAGGCATTGAATTTTCCGTATTGTATGGGAACATGCAACAGTTGCCCTTTGAATTTTATATTACTTTGACAACTTATGAGCCATTTTGTTCCATTCGTTTCCTCGAGCCTTTTCACTACTCGTTTGTCGTACTTGAAAGTATTGCCGTCAATACTGAGTACTAATAATAAATCATCGTCGCTAATATCGTAGGAATGTTGAAAATCAACATCGCAAATAATAACATTCATGTTAATCACTTGTAGTTCTGTTTGGATCTGATGGCAGAGGTAGCGCGCATCGCCTTGAGCAAATACAAATATAGTGCTTGCGGAAGTAAGCTGTTCAGTTAATAACTCTAGGTGATTATAGTCTAACAAACTTGTTAAAGAGTTAAGAAAATGAATCATAGTATCTGTAAAGTTTAGAATAGTATTTTTCATATTATTAGATTCTTTCGAATCGTGACGGCGTCTCTCTAAGGATTCAAGGTATTCTACGCAAGCGTCTTTAAAGTCAATGTAAGTCTTATAGTCTAAATATCTGACATATTTAGAAATTTGGCTTTTTGATACAAAGGTTCTAATAGCAACCTCATCCATTGTAATATAAGGAATCTCGTGAATATGTTCTTGAAAGAATAAACTTAATATATAGAAAGTCGAATTTTTTTTATAGGAATTTGTCACATCGTTTAGTCTATCCATTATCAATCGTATCAGTCCTTTATAAAGCGAAATTAAAACAGAGAGAATAAATAACTTAATAATTGGCTAAGAGTTTATTCAAAAGCACATCAAGGGAATCATAATCGTGATAGTAAGGGTTGGTATCTTAGAGATATCATTCATTCCCATTATAAAGGATTTTCTTATGCTATGGAATGGTAAAAACTTTAATACTACTTTTTCTGACCGTTCTACCGAATTTCATTTTAATAGAATAATGGACATTCCTTGGACAAATTATCTGCTCAATAAACAAAAATTTGTTTGTTACTTCACGATTTATCCTGTATTATTTAATGATGAATGTAAAACCAGATATTGTGATGGTGGGCAAAGGATATAGAAAAAAATAATGGATTTAATAAATAGTGGTGTCTTGAGAATGGATTAATCATTCTAAGAACTCACTAGGATAGAGAAAGAATCATCCCATTAAAGTAGTCATTATTCCTCTTATCTCACTGAAAGTATTTAGTGTTACACTAACAAGGTGGTGTGATAAGTGAATTCAAAAGAGAAAATGTTAGAGATCATTAAAAAGAAACAAGCAGGTGGCGGAAAATCGAAACAAACCAACACACCAAAAAATGATCTTAAAAACATGCGAAAAGGTCCGAAGATTTTTAATAAGTAATCTTTGGTACAGCAAAAGAGCAGCAGCTAAAATCAGCTACTGCTCTTTTTTGATACGCTGAATTCTAAATTAAAATAATTAAGAGATCAATTCAACACCCATACGATTACCTTTATTTCTAATATCATTCCTGTCCAGCTTCCAAATACCGATACAAGTTTACATCAATTGGTTCTAAAAACTTCAAAAACATCTCTACAACCTTTTTTTTATCGCCATTTTGAAGTGGTTTTTCTAACTCGATAATAGATTCTTTTACTGGTTTTACTTCACCTAGATAATAAAATTCTGTTCCTTCGTTATCCGATTTCTTAGCGAATACACGTATATTCCATTCTTCAGGCTGCATTAATTTCTGCACTTCAGGCGAGGACATTGTTCTTGGAGATTTCGTGAACCACTTCATTGTGGAATAGTCGATCAACTCATCTTCATAAGCCATTTGAGCACCTGAGAAGGTTTCTCCTTTTTTCAAGGTTACGAAAATAACGAATTCGTCTTTGCTTGATGTATAGCCGCCAACATTCTGGTCTACTAGTTGTTTGTCCCAGTTCAACAAGCGCAAGACGTCTTTTCGTTTGTATTTTTGGTAACGCGTTAAGGGTTCTGTAGAAGAATACACTTTAGATTTTAGCAACCCAGTTGCAAGAATATCCGTCATCAAATACTTAAAATATTCATTTACTAATGCTTCTTTATAAAGAGGAGACAAGGACACTTTATTTTCTGCTCGTTTGATAAAAGCTTGTTTCCTATACGTAGCTGCCATAGCACCAGTATAAAAGGATAGATCTAATGTATTCAGTATAGAATTTATTGTTTCTTCATCTGCTAAAATCCCATTATCTATAAATAGCTGTTGGATTCCTTTTAAAGATATACTGTTTTCAGGTTCACTCATCATTTTTTCTAACAATACTAATTCCTGTTTTCTTTTTCCTGGTAACAATTCTCTTGAAGCAATCATTAAGAATCGATTTTCTAACTCAGAAAGTGTCCCTTCACTTTGGTTTATACTGACTAGGAAATCGTAATAGCTTAATTTTTTATTAGCAACTAGCAAAGGATCGATCGTGTGTTGTTCTTCGAAATCTTTAAGGTAGGGTACCCGGCCAAGTCGATTATGAAGCAATTGGAATGATTTTCTTAACTCACTCATGCTATCCATAGAAGCTTGATTAATTGAAGTGAAGATTTGTTGCTTCGCAATTTTTTCAAAATTGATGGAAGAAATGCCTGAAATAAAGTTTGTATCAAAAGTATCTTTGCGTAAATTATTTTTATCCCTAGA
Source organism: Carnobacterium sp. FSL W8-0810 (assembly GCF_038007125.1). NCBI lineage: Bacteria > Bacillati > Bacillota > Bacilli > Lactobacillales > Carnobacteriaceae > Carnobacterium > Carnobacterium sp. FSL W8-0810. The sequence goes on from NZ_JBBOWO010000001.1 coordinate 680,145, forward strand.
CACGTCCCCAGACAAAGCCATTGGGATCATATAATTGTTTTTGTAGTTTCCAATAAAATCAATTACGGTAACGAATTCTTTAGAAAGGTCTTTTCTTAATCCCCGGCCTAATTGTTGCACAAAAATAATACTCGACTGGGTATTTCGAAGCATAACCACTTGATTGATTTTGGGAATATCAATTCCTTCATTAAAAATATCTACTGTAAAGATGTATTCAATTTCGCCGCTCTCTAGTCGCTCAACTTGTCTTTCTCGGTCTTCAAGTGAATGCTCTCCTGTTAGATAAGTACTAGGATGGCCTTTTTGGTGGAATAGCGTAGACAGTGTTTTAGCTTCCTCTTTACGACTACAAAAAACTAACCCTTTAGAAATGTTACCAGAACAACCATAATACTGGAGCTTTTCTAACAAATAAGTAACGCGTTCTTCTTCAACCAAATATTTCAAATCCGTCGATTCAGAAATTAGTTCTCCATCTTTTACATAATCGGTCACTCCAAAATAATGAAATGGGGAAAGCATATCTTCTTCTAGAGCTTCTTGAAGTCGAATTTCATAAGCAATATTGTAATCAAATAACTCAAAAATATTAAATCCATCAGTTCGTTCAGGAGTAGCTGTCATGCCTAGTAAAAAATCGGGCTGAAAATAATCGATTACTCGATGATAGGAAGGAGCACCCGCTTTATGGACTTCATCAATTAAAATGTAGTCGAAGTGTTCTTTAGCAAATTGTTGCATGACCGCATCTTTTGATATAGTTTGAATAGTAGCAAACAAATAAGTTGCTGTTATTTCTTTCTTATTTCCAGAGAGAATTCCATAATCACCATTTTGTCCTCCAAGAATTTTTTGAAAATCGCTTTTGGCTTTATTGAGAATTTGTTCTCGGTGAACGATAAATAAAACGCGTTTAGGCTTAGCTTGTAAAACATCAAAAGCTGATAAATATGTTTTTCCAGTTCCTGTAGCAGAAATGACCAACCCTTTTTTGGCTCCAGTTTTCCGTAATTCTTTTAGATTGAATAGAGCCGTTTTTTGCATATTATTGGGCACAATGTAAGGAGCGGACCCATCAACGAGAGCTGGATCTTGAATTGTGCTGACTTCTTTGTAATATGTCATTGGTTGATAAGTCTTTTTATAGTCATAAACCCATTCTGATGTTAATACTTGGGCTGCTTGCCATTCTTGTTCCATATGTAATTGGATGTCCTGAATCATTTGCCCATGGTCATAGGAAGTTAAACGGACATTCCACTCGTAGTTAGTCTTTAAAGCACTCATGGTTAAGTTGGAGCTTCCGATAATAAAAGAATGATAGCCTAATTGTTTAAAAAGGTATCCTTTGGAATGAAACCCTTCTTTTTTTGAAATATGCACTTCTACATTAGGAATCTTTATTAAGTCTTCAAAGACCGCGGGCTGATTAAAGGCTAGGTAAATTGAAGTCAAAATTTTCCCTTTAATTCCTCGATCATGTAAGTCGGCCAATTGTGTTTTTAGTGCTGCTAGACCACCTTGAGTTAAAAACGCCACTGAAAAAAAGAATTCTTTACAAGTATCTAATTCATTTTGCAACACATTCAGCATATACTGCTTTTTTTTCGTATCATTGATGATCATTTGAGGGTCATATAAAGAACCTTCAATTTTTTTGTCTATAAAAGCTTTTTTTAAAGACCGCTCTAACATATCTGTCATCGTATTGTTTCCATTTCCATTAATTTCTCAACGGCTGGTATATCCGCTGGTGCCCATTCTAGTTTATTCAATTCTTTAGGTACTAACCATTCTACAGCGATATGTTCAGTTAACTGTGGTGTGCCACTTTTTAAAAAACAAATGAAGGTAGTTAAATTTACTATACCAAAGTCATATTGATAACTCGTTTCTTCAAATTTTTCAAATTCCACTTCCACTTCAATCATCAACTCTTCTTGTAGCTCACGAATTAAAGCTTCTTGTGGTGTTTCTCCAGTTTCTATTTTCCCACCAGGAAACTCCCAAAGGTAAGCTAACGATTTATCTTCACCTCGTTGCGCACATAAAATTTTTCCATTTTCTATTAAAATAGCGCCAACGACATTAATTTTCTTCAATAGATTCACTTCTTTCTTTACCGGTAGTAGTTTTATTTTATCATATCATTCCTAGCCTTAAGTATGAAGTTAATTAATAAGCGTAAATTCACTTTAGTCCGTTAAAATACAACTCTTGATGAAGGAGAATTTATATTTCCGTTGAATCAAGAAGATTAAATGAACAAGTGACTATTTCCATTTTGGAAAACACCACTCAACATGGAGTAATAGAAGGCAAGACGCAAGCAAAAAATGATGCATTTTATAACTTGGATGTTAGTATATTAACATTTCACGACACCTTCATATTTTGGAAGGTGTTTTTTTATAGTATAGGGTTTTATAAAATTATTCTTGAAAAGAAGCTTATCCGGATGCATGTTCCACAAATTTGCTTTTTGTTCCACGGAGGGTAAAATAAAGGTATGAATAAGAATATTCTTCACGCCATCTTCTTTGATAAAGAACACCATTGGGACTCGCTTGTGAGAATACACAAGAAAAGAATTCGCTCTGTGGTGTTGTCGGAAGTAGATAAGTTCCACTATTGCGGCGATGTGAGGAAAGGATTTCGATTGTTCGTTTGCGAAGGCTGTCATGATGTCAAGCATGTTCCGATTCGCTGCAAGGGAAAGTTTTGCCCGACCTGTGCGGTTGGGGAGAGTCAGCGCTGGAGCGACATGATTGCGGATGACATGTACCACACCATTCACCGGCATATCGTGTTCACGATTGATGAAGGATTGCGGGATTTGTTTCTCCTTCACCGGGAGGAACTGTTGAAGGGATTAATGGATGAGGCAGCAAACGTGGTGAAGGCGTATTTCCGCAAGAAACGCATCACCCCGGGCATCATCGCAGGCCTACATACCTTCGGCTCCCAGTTGGAGTTCAATTCCCATGTGCACATGATTGTGACCATGGGCGGGTTGACAGACGGCGGGAAATGGGTGGATTACGACTACATTCCCTATAAACTCTTGCGAATACATTGGCAGAACGCGGTTCTTAAGCTCCTGCGGCGTACCCTTACTCCGAAGGAGAAGAAGAAAGCCCAGCCCCTGCTGCAAAACGCGTATTCGAAGAATGCGGAAGGCTTTTACGTGAACGCCCCGAAACGGAGCAGGACCAATGTGAAGGCACTGCTGCAATATATCAGCCGATACATGAAACGAGGACCCATCGCGCTCGAACGGATCATCTATTACGATGGTGACACGGTCCTCTTCCGGTATCATGACAAACGCACAAACAAAGAAGCAATCAAGATAATGGGGGCCAAAGAGTTTATCCTTTCGCTGATCCGGCACATCCCGGACAAAGGCTTCAAAACAATCCGCCATTACGGGTTGTACAGCAGACGTATCAAGAAGACCGTCCAAAAGGTGGTCCGTCATCTACAGGAGAAGATGACGAAGTTGCTCATCCGTGCGCGAAAGATGGCCCAACCGAAAAAATGGCGCGAAAGGATAACCGAAACATTCGGAATCGATCCACTCAAATGTTCGAAATGCGGCAACTACTACGAGTTCAAGGGGATTGTTGTGTCCAAAAAAGGACAGCTTACCATCCAATATGCGAACGATTGGGATGCGAGAAGGTATTTACGGGAGGAGATTGAACGGATTGAGTCAGAAAAAGAAAAACACCAGCAGAGAAAAGCAGAAGCGCAAGCTCTTGAAAACCTTCGGTTCGACTGGGAAGGATTACGACAGAGAGCCCAAGGACAAGAGCGTGAGCTATATCTGTCGTCAATGCAGGGCAGTGGAAGAGATTCCACTTGAGGTCGTGGAGCAATTCGATTGGCTGGATGGGGGAGATCCTCATGACCCACCGCGGTTCAGCTGCCAAGTCTGCCAGGGAGAAATGATTCCAGAATATTTCCGAGGTGCCACCGGCGTCCTCTACGACAATCGATATCTCCGAGTTGAAAGTCTCCACTAAAATAAAAAGGCCTCGAGCGTTAGCTCGAGGTTTTCTTACAGTTTAGCGTGATAAAAATCTATACCTTCTTAAGTTGATTTATTAACTTGAGAAGGTATTTTTTTCTGAAAAATGATAATGAAAATCAAAATGTTCATTTCTATCAATTTTGAAGTCAAAAAAATAAAGTACAGCCCAGAAATTTGCTCTGTACTTTAAAAAACTGGTTAAATGAAGATGAAATCGCTCCCTTATTTTTTAGTATTGGTGGAATTAAAAGGTACTTTTCAAACAAAAACTACACATAAAAAATAAAAAAAATAAAAAAAGTATTGAAATGTAATTGCTTTCAGTATATGCTATATCCATAAACGCGCGTTCATGGGATGTTCATCGTATAAAAAAAGGTGGAAATGAGCGTATCGTTTTTCTTTTTAACAAATCATGAACGCGCGTTTATGAGTTTGAATCAAGCTGCAATATAAGAAGGCAAACTGCAAGACCTTCATTTTAAGGAGAAGTGTTATGGGGAAAATAAGTTTAGGAATAGACATAGGAGGGACGTTCATTAAGTATGCATTAATAGACAAGCAACATCGCATCAAAGAGAAGTGGAAAGTCGAAACGGTTAAGTACAATACAGCCGACGAATTTTACGATTATATATGTTCAAATATAAGAAATGTAGATGAAATTGACAAAATCGGTGTAAGCGCACCCGGCCTTATTGATGAAGATTCGAATGTTAAATCCTATGCTGCTCCTAACGTAGCTATAATGTACGGCACAAATATCAATAATGAAATCAACAAAAGGACAAATAAAAAAGTGTCCGCAATCAATGATGCAAAAGCGGCAGGTTTATGTGAGTTTAAAATTGGAAATGCAAAGGGATACAAATCTTCAGCGTTTTTGATTATAGGTACAGGAACAGGCGGATGCATATGCGACGAAAACGGAGTTGTGTATGGAAAAGATTCGTTTGCGGGGGAATTCCATAATATGCCTTTTGTAAACGCTGAGATAGGCGGCCTTGATAAGATGGGTGATTATGCTTCGATAACCGGATTGGTTAATTTATACAATAAAAAAGCTAATCGGGAGGAGCAGGTTCAGTATGGAAATGAGGTTTGCAAGAAGTACCTAAACGGAAATGAATCAGCTGTGTCTTCAGTAGATGAATGGATAGGAAACATAGTGGCTCAATTAATAGTAATCACCGTTTTTTATAATCCTGAAGTGATATGCATCGGTGGAGGAATATCCGAAGAAAACTGGTTCATCAATAAAGTAAGAGAAACGTATAAGAAAACCTGTAGGGAGTATTTAGAAGCGGATTTTATTACTACCGAAATCAATAGATGCAAGCATAATAACGATGCCAACATACTGGGTGCTGTTATAAAAGCTTCTATCTAAAATACACAACAGTTTTGTTTCAAGAAAGAATGTTTGAAAATAAATTTATATTGAAAACGGAGGAGAAGATTCAGTGATATACGAAGAATTAGACAAATTCCAAGATGATTTCCTATGGGGATCGGCATCTGCAGCGTATCAGGTTGAAGGAGCATGGGACAAAGATGGAAAGGGGGAAAGTGTATGGGATGTGTACACCCGCCAACCGGGGACAACATTTAAGAATACAAACGGGAATATCGCGGTCGACCATTACAATAGATACAAAGAAGACGTAGCTTTAATGGCTGAAATGGGATTGAAAGCTTATAGATTCTCAATTGCATGGACACGTATTTATCCCAATGGAAGAAATGAAGTAAATGAAGAAGGCTTAAAATTTTATGAAAACTTGATAGATGAACTTATCGCGAACAATATCCAACCAATCATTACGTTGTACCATTGGGATTTACCTCAACATCTTCAAGATTTGTACGGCGGATGGGAATCAAGAGAAATCATTCATGATTTTAATGAATACTGTGTAACGTTATTCAAGAGATTTGGGAATAAAGTTAAGCACTGGGTATCATTGAATGAACAAAATATATTTGTAACACTAGGTTACGTAACCGCTATGCACCCGCCAGCTGTTAAAGATCAAAAGAGAATGCTTGAGGCGAATCATATAGCGAACTTAGCTAATGCTACCGTAATTGAATCCTTCAAAAAATATGTTCCAGACGGTATGATTGGACCAAGCTTTGCATTTGGACCAGTTTATCCATTCAGTTGCGATCCAAAAGATGTTTTATCCGCAGAAAATGCAGAGGATTTAAATTGCAATTGGTGGCTCGATGTTTATTGCAAAGGTAAATATCCAGTGTTCGCTTTTAAATATTACGAAAGACTTGGAATCGCACCCACTATTGAAGATGGAGATCTTGAATTGTTGGAAAGAGTAAAACCAGATTTTATCGGAATAAATTATTACCAAACAAGCACAGTTGCATTCAATCCGCTTGATGGAGTAGGGCAATCGGAAGGTATCAATAACACAGGTAAAAAAGGCACCGCTAAAGAAAGCGGATTACCCGGAGTTTATAAAAATGCAAAAAATGCACATCTGGAAACAACAAATTGGGACTGGGCAATTGATCCTACTGGTTTAAGAATTGGACTAAGAAGATTGACCAGCAAATATAATCTTCCAATACTTATTACAGAAAACGGGCTTGGAGAATTCGACAAGCTTGAAGAAGACGACACTGTCAATGATGCTCACAGAATCGATTACTTGAGCGCACATATCAAGGCTTGTAAAGAAGCAATAACAGATGGTGTTGATCTTCTAGGCTACTGCACGTGGTCATTTACAGATTTGTTAAGCTGGTTGAATGGTTATCAAAAACGCTATGGATTTGTGTATGTGGACAGAGATGAAAATGATCAAAAAGATTTGAGAAGAATCAAAAAGAACAGCTTCTATTGGTACAAAAATGTTATTCGCACCAATGGAGAAGAGTTATAAGAATCGTTCACAATCAATGAATATGAAAAAACAAGGAGAGATAGACCATGAAAAAAATTTTACTAGTATGTTCAGCAGGAATGTCCACAAGTTTGCTTGTGACCAAAATGAGAAACTCCGCAAAGGAAAAAGGAATTGAAGTAGAAATAGATGCTCTTCCAGTTGCAGAGGCAAGTACGGCCGTTGATAATGTCGATATCGTTCTTTTAGGACCACAAGTGCGTTTCCAGAAAGGGACCGTTGAAAAACTTGTAAAAGGCAGAATTCCCGTAGAAGTGATGGACATGCGGCTGTATGGAATGATGAATGGAAAAGCGATTTTAGAAGATGCTTTACAAAAAATAAACTAGGAAAAGAGGCTAAAAAAAATGAGTTTTATGGACAAATTTCAAAGTGCTATAGAAAGATTGTTAGTGCCTGTAGCTACAAAGTTGAACGCTCAAAGACACATATGCGCAGTAAGAGATGCTTTTATTTTATCATTCCCATTAACGATGGCAGGATCATTGATGGTGTTATTGAATAATGTTTTCTTGTCAGCAGATGGATTCATGTTTAAAATCTTGCAATTCGATAAACTTTTTCCGGGTATTGTTAAATTCCAAGCAGTGTTCGCTCCAGTTGTTAAAGGTTCAGCTGATATTTTCTCGATTCTGATTGTGTTTTTGATAGCCAGAAACCTTGCGAAACTAATGGAAGGCGATGATTTGTTGACAGGTTTGACCGCAATCTCTGTTTATTTCATCATCTATCCTGATTATTTCGATAATGAAGGAGTAAATTATCTAACAAATCAATATATGGGCGCACAAGGGTTGTTTGTAGCAATTTTGGTTGGGCTCTTGGTCGGCGAACTAATGTCTAGATTAGCAAAATCAGATAAGTTAGAAATTAAAATGCCAGAACAAGTACCTTCAGCAGTTGCAAGATCCTTCAAAGTGTTGATCCCGATTATCATCACGACGATTTTATTCTCCGTCCTCAACTACTTTGTAAAAATGGCTGCACCGGGCGGATTACATGAATTAATTTATAACATCATTCAAACACCATTGACCAGAATGAGTCAAAGTTTATTCTCAGTGCTTATTTTAGCATTATTATCTCAATCGCTATGGGCTATGGGAATACACGGACCAAATACGATTGCAGCTATTCGAGATACCATGTTCTCGGAAGCCGGAAACGCAAACCTCTTACATTATGCTGAAAGCGGTACTACATGGGGAGCGCCTTATCCGATAACGTACAGTGGTTTAGCTACTGCTTTCTCTGAATATGGCGGTTCAGGAGCGACATTGGGTCTAATCATTGCTATGTTGATTTTCTCGAAAAATAAGGAATCGAAAAGTATTGCCAAACTTTCTTTGGCACCCGGTTTGTTCAATATAAACGAAATGGTTATCTTTGGTTTACCGATTGTTCTGAATCCGATTTACATTATTCCATTTATTATTGCGCCACTGGTTAACATTATGATTGGTTATACCGCAGTTATGATTCTTAAGATTATGCCGCCGGTAACGATTGGTATTCCTTGGACAACACCAGGACCATTGATGCCTTTCTTGGGTACAGGCGGAAATATCGTCGCACTGTTTGTCGGATTCATCTGTCTTGCGGTGAGTGTATTGATTTACTCGCCGTTTGTAATCGCAGCGAATAAAGCAGCGATTATTGAAGATGAAATGGAGAATGAAATACAGTCACAAGAAGTAGTAGAATCGATTTAAAAAAGCTGCAGTACGCTGAGAACAAACCGAAAGATTCAAGATAGGAGATTTACACATGGAAGGAATTGAATTAACTGCTTTTAGTATAATCAGTAATGTTGGAATGGCCAAATCATTGGCTATTGAAGCATTAAGAGATGCCAGAAAAGGAAAGTACAATGAAGCAGAAAAGAAAATGGCTGAAGCATCGGAATATTTTGTGAAAGGCCATCATGCACATACTTCTTTGATACAAAAAGAAGCTGCTGGCGAAAAAGTTGAACTTTCGTTAATAATCATGCACGCAGAAGATCAATTGATGTCGACGGAGACAACTAAATTATTAATCGAAGAAATGATAGAAATGTTCAAACAGTTAAACAATAAATAAGTGAACATGAAAGAGAAAATATTAGACGAACTAGAATTGCTTGCTTACTTTACAGGCAGAATCTGATGCCAGCAGCAAAACATAGAGCACCCAGGATGAAATATAATCCTGGGTGCCTTATTTTTAGAACAAAACACCGGGGTGGTGGTTTGTTCTGCGGTTGAAGGCATTTGCTGATGGTTTCTGCATGAAAGGTATTGCCAAAAGTCTCCTTTTGCTGGAATCCTGAAGCAGGCAGAGTTTTTCGAAAAACAGAAAAAGATTGAAAAAAATGGACAAATAATATAGTGTTGCAGTATGAACACGAGTTTACGAACGAAAGGAGATGCCTTTATGATGAATAGTACTGAAATTGCAAAAATTGCCGGAGTATCACGCAGTACTGTATCCAGAGTGATAAATAATTATTCAAATGTCTCGGAAGAAACAAGAGAAAAGGTTTTAAGAGTAATTAAGGAACATGAGTATGTGCCACATGCTTCAGCAAGGATGCTTGCAGGAAGCCAAAATAAGGTGATCGGCTTATTTATTATAGACCTGATACATGAAGAAGTTGGACTAAAAAATAGAATTACCAAAAGTCCGTATTATCTAGAATTTACTAGTTCAGTGATAGAAACAGCAAGTGAGATGGATTACCTGGTTCTTGTCCATATTATACATAGCGTCGCAGGCTATGAAAAAATTAAAGAGAGTTTTTATAATAAGACAATTTCTGGTGGGATTTTCATAGGCCAGAATGACGACGATGAATCGATAAAAACAATCATTGATAGAGGGTATAAAGTTGTGCTGCTCGATCAATCAATCAGACCTGAAGATGCCACCTATAACCAGTGCATGATAGTGAATGCGGACAATTACAACGGCGCTTATTGTGCGACAAAATATCTCATAGATAAAAAACATAAACAAATCGCACATATTACAGGCGGTACGGTCAAATTCTCTTCTAAAGACAGGATAAGAGGATACAAAAAAGCATTAGAAGATGCAGGGATAGAAGTAAATAAGAACTTGATTGTAAATAGCGAATTTGTGGAAAATGCTGGATATGAGGCTGCGAAAAAATTATTTAATGGAAATAGTGAGTTTTCGGCTATTTTTGCCAGTAATGATAAGATAGCATTTGGAGCAATCAAAGCTATTCAAGAAAGAGGTCTCAAAGTTCCAGATGACATCTCTGTTATAGGATTTGATGATATTGAATCGTCTAAATATTCTAATCCGCCATTGACTTCTATGAAAATGAAGTTAGGAGAAATGGCTGATATCGCCACAAAGTCGATTGTTGCATCGATTGAAGGTGAAACGAAGCCATCTATAAATGTAGTACCTGTCTCATTAGTGGAAAGGGAGAGTTGTGGGATTTTGCAGTAGCAAAACTTGCTGAATTAGTTGGAGCTGATTATTTGATTATTTTGATTGAGGTAGACAATGTCTGTGTCTATGTCGACTTGAAAAGTAAAGTACAGCGCCCAAAAATGCTCTGTACTTTAAATCTCAGCAAAAACAGGAATATTTCCCAAACATCTCCTTCTTTGAGTAATTATACAAAAATTATGCAGACTTTCTTTTTTCATGATAAGATAATTTAAAAAGTTTTTAAACGATTTCTCCTCCTCTTTTTCTTATATCGGGGGAGCATATTTTTTTGTAGACTAGGGGATTATAAGTTCAGCCATCAATGTCTAGCTCCCAAGTCCTGACCTAGTGAAAAAAAGATAAATTTGCCCCATTGCGCGCTTCGCTGCTCATTCAGGGTCAAATTTCCTATTTTTTCATAGGTCAAGGCGGACTTGTCCGCTTTTCTTAATGCGCCCGCGTGGGTGATAACTTGGTGGTGAAAGTCTACTACAGGATTGGTAGCGAGTACGCGTTAGCGAATGACAATTGTGCCTATTCTATCTTGATTACAGATCAATCCTTTAACGAAAGGTTTTTCATCGGGGTTGTTTTTGGAACTCATTTGATCTAATTTAAATACACGAGGCGGAATCGAACCGCCACAAAGCTCCTAGCCGTGCATTGATGCAGGTGTTTAAATGATCTTTTCTGCATCGTCTGTGGTGATTGGTTCTTCAGCCACGACTGCTGTTTGAGTGAGTGTGTCGTTTAAATTACTGATTTGACGACCCACATTTTTTGTTCCAGCAAATGAGTTGATTAAATTGTTGATGTCTAAGCCTGTTGCGTCTTTAAACGCTTCTTGAGAAGCGGTCAATGTGTTTAAGGCTGTTTTGGTAATAGCTGATGCGCCATTTCCGTTTCCGCTGTCTACAACGGTTATTTTGTCAATGTTACTCAATGGTTCAGCAGCAGCACGAACAATTGCAGGATAAGCTTCAATTAGTAAGGTTGCAATGGCTTCATCACCGTATTGTTTCAAGGCTTCTGCCCATGCAGTCTTACTGTCTGCTTCAGCTTTACCGATTAAACGAATACTTTCAGCTTGAGCCATACCGTTTAATTCGATTTCTTTGGCTCTCGCTTCAGATTCAGCAATGGCTTTATTTTTATCGGCTTCCGCACGTTGCTCAACAGAGTAACGTTCAGCATCAGCTTTCTTACGGACAGTTGCGTCGTATTCACGTTCTTGCTTGATGGTTTCTTTTTCTTGCAATTCGATTTGCTTTTCACGTTCAATAATTTGAGCGTTACCCTCTTCAATGATAACTTGTTTTCTTAATTCAGCTTTCTTTAAGTCATACGCACTTTCAGCTTCGGCTTTAGCGATATTTTGTTCTCTTCCATATTCAGATACGCGCAGACTTTTCACTTTTTCAGCTTGTGCAATCTCTGTTTGGCGTTGCAATTCCGCTTCTTGAGACAGTTGTTCAGCTAATGCTCGTTGAATACGTGTTTCTTTATCCGCATTTGCTGTTTTGATATCTGCATCTCGTTTCACTTCAGCAATACGCCCTTGACCCAATGAATCTAGGTAACCGTTTCTATCCGTTACTTCTTTTACGGTAAAAGATAAAATAACCAATCCCATTTTAGCTAAATCGCCAGATGCTTCATCTTGGACGTTTTGGTTGAATTTATCCCGATTTTGATAAATATCTTCAACAGTCATACGACCTAAAATTGAACGCAAATGACCTTCTAGGACTTCTTTCGCTTCGCTTTCTAATTGTTCCGTTGATTTACCAAGATATTGTTCAGCGGCTGTTGCGATATCTTCTGATGTAGATCCAATTTTAATAATAACGGTTCCGTCAACTGCGACTGGAACACCTTCCTCGGTATACACTTCTGGTGTACGAACGTCTAGTTTAGATGACAGTAATGACAACTTATGAACGGATTGAATGATTGGCCAAACGAATGTCCCGCCTCCGCTAACGATTTTCATTTTATTGCCCGTATTTGGGTCTACATACACGTTCTTACTGCCTAATGCTGTACCACTGATAATTAACGCTTCTGCTGGAGAAGCTGTACGGTAACGACTAACTAATGCTACTAATAAAATGACTGCGATGACAACTGCGCCAACGGTTCCAAATAATGCTGAATCCATGTGTACATTCCTACTTTCTTCTATCTGTTTTTGATGGTGAGGTTATTTTCTTTGTTTCTCATTCCACGTCGGCTTTGGTTTGCCAATGGTTTTAATGCTGTTCGTATAAGGCAGCACATAAAGAATGTTGTCGCTGACGTCCATAACCAATACATTTTCATTTTTTGGAATGTCGGTTATGCCGTCAGTATTTTCGTAGATTTTAGCCATTTTATTGACTCTTGAAAAACCTGTAGAGACGATGACTTCACCTGTTCCATTGAGTGTGATCGGAATGGATACTTTTGCTTCTTTGCCTTCTAATTCGTGGATTGATGTGATATTTGAATTTTCTGCACGACTTTTAAAGGGCAGAATAACGAGAATGTTCATGAGCATAATGACAACCATAATAGCAAAAAAGATACCCACAAACAACCAAATAGATACGGCTGCATGATTGGTTACTAGAACCCCATATGTGATGAAAAAAGCAATCATAGCCGTGACAAATAAATCACTGATGTCGTAAAAACCGATACTGATGATATCTTTTAACGGTAATGTCAAAATGGCTAATGCTATACAGCCTGCAAAAGCAAATTGTAAGTACAGTGGGTCTTCTAAGATAGTGGTTAGCACTTCGTTTTCACCTCCTTTCAGTGATGAGTTATTGTATGATACTTATCGAAGAAAAAACGTACATTCTCAACTCTTTTATTGCTCTAATCAATGACTGCAATAATTGTTTTGTCAGATAGGATACTCTCTCTTGATGGCTTGTTGATTCTGTTTATATTTAGCGTGACTGGATAAATGGTCTACTAATGTAAATAATACCACACTGCATTTGAAGTGTGCGGAATATTTGATAGCAAAGACAAATTTTTAAACGTTTTCATTTATCCCATTACATGAGACAATTCCTACAAATTGGTATAACTCAAAAAGACTTCGATTCCAGCTCAAGAAACTGCAGGGTTTATTATAGTTTCTTAAAACAAAACAACATACGGTACGATACCACGTGTCGTTTTCACATCGTTGTCTTTTGTGATAATAAGAGCTTCGATGCCAGGAATGCTGTCGATATATTGGATGGCCGCAGTGGGACTGAACATAAACAACAGGGTGGTCCATAATTCTCCGTCAATAGATTCGTCCGAAACTATGGTTACGCTGGCCAATTCATTTTCAATCGGGTAGCCTGTTGTTGAATCAAAAATGTGGTGGTATTTTTTTCCGTCTACCTTAAGCGACCGTTCATAAATGCCAGATGTGACCACTGACTTGTCTTTCACCAATACAACTCCTACTAAATCCCCACGAACCGGTGAAGGTTTTTGAATGCCTACACGCCAATAGCCATCTTCGTATTTTGGATTTTCCCCAATCGTCAAAACATTCCCGCCCAAATCCACTAAGCCGCTTTGTACGCCTTCATTTTGAAAAAAACTTTTGAGTTTATCGGCGAAATAGCCCTTTGCTAAGGCACCTAGATCTAGTTCCATTCCCTTTTTTGTTAAGTATACGGTTCTTTTATCTGCATCCAATTTAATGTCAGTTGGATCAATCAGTTTTAATTTTTCTTCAATTTCTTTTTGTTCAGGTACATGCGCGTCCGTAAAACCAATTTTCCATAGTTTAACGAGCGGTCCGATTGTGATGTTTAGAGCAAGATTAGAAGATAAACTATATTTCTTACCGAATTGAATCAAGTCATATAAATCTGAATCGACATGAACGGGCTGTATTCCTGCTTGTTGGTTCACCATCATTAAAGCACTTTTAGAATTGTTCGCGCTGAATCGTGCTTCGTAATCTGCCAACATATGGCTAGCTTTCTCTAATAGGTTTTCTGCCTCCGGATGCACGATGGAAAGGCTAATTCGTGTTCCCATTTGGTTGATAATTTTCTGTTTAATTTTTTTCACCCACCCATCTATAAATTTAAAAATATCGTACGGTGCATATGTTTGCATTTTAACATAATCAGGAAAATATGTGATAATTTCCTATGAAAAAATAAAAAAACTTAATATAGATCAATTTTTTCAAACTTCTTTCTGTTATACTAAGGATGTAAAAATAAATTGTGAAATTAATAACAATATCAGGGAGGTTAATATGAATAATCTTAAAGCGGGAACGTACAAAGGAAGAGCAACTGGGTACCATGATTATATTACCGTGGATGTAACAGTGGATGAAGAAAAAATAGTAAAAATCGATTACTCTGAAAATGAAACACCTAATAAAGGCGGGATAGCTGTAGCGAAAATGGTCGAAGAAATCATTAAACGACAATCAGTAGAAATTGATACAGTGTCTGGTGCGACCTATGCTTCAGAAGGTACTTTGCGAGCTGTGGATTATGCGTTAGGAGTAGCACGAGGAGAACGGGCTCCAATTGACGGTGAATTTAACGAAGATACTGGTACGATTGAGCACCATTTCACATCTGGAACATATAGCGGAAACGGAGATGGGTATAAAGGTGAAATCAATCTGAATGTAACAGTAAGTGAAAATAAGATTGAAAAAATCGAATACCAAGGAAAAGAAACTCCTGATATCGGGGGCAAAGCAATGGAGGACATTATTGCAAGAGTTTTACGCAGTCAATCTTCTCAAATCGACACGATCTCTGGAGCAACCTTTTCTTCACGCGGAGCACAAGAAGCATTGGACTATGCTTTAGGTATAGCTAGAGGCGAGATTGACCCGGAAGCTGAACCAAAGCTAGAAGACTTAGAACCTCGCATTCAATTTAGAGGAGGATCCTTGACAATTGAACAAATTGAAGCTGTTTTGAATACGCTACCAGTTGAAATTACGTTTGTTGGGCCGGATTTGCGCTTTCAATATTTCAATGAAGATCATCATGAGTTTCACCGTTCCCAAGCGAGTTTAGGAAGCCACTTTATTGATTGCCATCCGCCTCATGTGCGCGAATTTGTTGGCAAACTAGCTGGAGAACTGGCAGATGGGACACGCAAGAGCGAAACGCATTGGTTCACACGAAAAGATGACGGTCGTAAAATTTTCATTTCTTATGTTCCTGTTTTTAATCGTAAAGGTGAAAGTATCGGGTTCATGGAATACGTCCAAAATGGAACGCCATTTATTGAGACAATTGATGAGCCGAACCGCCGTGGTGAATTAAGTGATCCAACTGAGCCAAATCCATTTGCTCGCGAAAAATGGAGTTGAAATGACAGAGAGAAGAATTCGTTTATCGTTTAGATGAAGAAAAGGAATGATGCAGATGAAACGCCATTTTTTAATTAGTGTTGGGATTCTTTCTTTTCTTTTAGGTTCAGCAGGCGTACTTCTGCCAGTGCTGCCAACAACACCATTTTTATTGTTATCTGGCTACTGTTTTGCACACAGCTCCAACAAGTTTAATGATTGGCTAAAAAAGACTAAAATATATCAAATATACGTATCAGATTATGCTGAAACGAAATCCATTCCTAAATATAAAAAATGGAAAATACTAATGAATAGTTATATTCTGATGGGTATTTCAATTTTTCTTGCTCCACTTCAACCAGTTAAAGTAATGCTGGTGTTGTTGACACTGGCTTTAACTGTAGTATTATTATTCGTTATTCCGAATCGTAAAGATCATCTTAAAACGAAAGAAGACCAAAAATACATACATTAAATTGCTGGAAAGGACTACCAACATGTCAAATAAATTATTCGAGAAAATGGAACTTAAATCGGGAGCGGTACTGAAAAACCGTATCATGATGGCACCAATGACTATTCAAGCAGCATACTTTGATGGCACGGTCACACAAGAAATGATTGATTATTATGCCCATCGTTCTGGAGAAGCAGGCGCAATTATTGTAGAAAGTTCATTTGTGGAAGATAAAGGACGAGGCTTTGCAGGGGCGTTGGGTAACAATAAAGATTCTCAAGTGAAAGAATTGCGTAGATTGGCTAATGCGATTAAAGAAAAAGGCTCTAAATCTATTTTACAAATTTACCACGCCGGACGGATGGCGGCCCCAGAGCTCAATGGTGGAGCTGCGCCAATCTCAGCTAGTCCTGTGGCAGCGTTGAGACCGGAAGCTGTTACACCGCGACAAATGATGCCAGTGGATATTGATAGGATGATTCAAAGTTTTGCAGATGCTACCAGACGCGCGATTGAAGCTGGATTTGATGGAGTTGAAATTCATGGTGCCAATACATACTTGATTCAACAATTTTTCTCTCCTCATTCTAACCGCCGTGAAGACAAATGGGGCGGCAGCCGAGAAGCACGCGCTAAATTTCCGGAAGCCGTGATGAAAGCTGTGCAAGAAGAAGTCAAGAAACAGCAAGCAGAACATTTCATTGTAGGTTATCGATTCTCTCCGGAAGAAATTGAAGAACCGGGGATTCGATTTGAAGATACAATGTACTTATTGAACCGCTTAGCTAAATTAAAGCCGGATTACTTCCATGTTTCAATGGGCAGTTGGAACCGAACATCAATCATAGATAAAGAAGACAGTCAGCCGCTATTAGAGAAGTATATCGAGCAACAATCGGAAGAGTTAGCTCAAATTGCTCTTATCGGTGTAGGGGGAATTGGTCAACGCAGCGATGCGGAAGCTGCACTTGAAGCGGGCTATGATCTAGTTGCGGTCGGGAAAGCCTTTTTGGTCGAACCGAATTGGGTTGAAAAAACAAAATCTGATGAAGAAATCAAAGACTTTGCGGATATCAACGAACAAGATCGGTTACAGATCCCTGAACCTTTATGGGACGTGATGGATTTCATGATTAAAGATGTGAAAGCAGAAGAAGAAAAATATGAATATTTGAAAGAATTGCAAAATACAAAAATTACTTTCAATCCTGGAACCTATGAAGCTTCTGTTGAAGGTCATGATGGAAGTGATATCTTAATGAAAGTAACCTTCTCGGATACCAAAATTTTAGCAATAGAATTGGACAGACAAGAACAGCTAGATGCTGTTGCAACTTCTGTTTTCAAGCGGTTACCGGAGGAAATTATAACCGGGCAAACGTTGCAAGTGGATGTCATCTCAGGAGCAACGGTGACTTCAAAAAGCCTCATTGATGGAGTGGCAGATGCAGTGGAAAAAGCAAATGGGAATTCTGAAGCCCTGCGTGCACGTTCAAAAGATGCTGTTCAGTGGGAGAGTACAGAAGAAAAATAACTATTTTGATTTAGATATTCAAGAAGTCAAGGAATGCTGTAAGCAGATCTTGGCTTTTTTTGTATGCTGTTAGGTCTAAGGATTTGAACTCTAAAAAAATATCAAAAAAACGTGTAATCCAATAAAAATAATCATAAAATCCAATTTAATAGAGCGGAAAAGGTTTAATAACGAATGAAAATAAAAAACTATGATTAAACGTTTGTAAATATTTGGTGTGTTGTGCTATATTGAACGTGAGAAAATAGAGTGGAGGAAAATGAATGAATGCCATTGTCTCCGTTGTTATGGGAAGCACTTCGGATTGGGAAACGATGAAAGACTGCTGTGCGATTTTGGATGAATTTGATGTAGCGTATGAAAAAAAGGTGGTATCAGCCCATCGGACACCCGATTTGATGTTTAGTTTTGCGGAACAAGCAAGGGAATTGGGAATAAAAATAATCATTGCAGGAGCTGGAGGTGCAGCTCATTTACCGGGCATGATTGCAGCGAAAACCACGTTGCCAGTCATAGGCGTACCGATACAAACTCGAGCACTTAATGGAATGGATTCATTATTGTCTATTGTACAAATGCCGGCGGGTGTACCTGTTGCTACTGTGGCGATTGGAAAAGCAGGAGCTGCGAATGCAGGACTGCTTGCGGTTCAGATTCTTTCTATTGAAGATGAAAAATTGGCAAAAAAATTGGAAGTAAGACGTGATCGGCTTAAAAAAAGTGTAATAGAAAGTAGTGAAAATCTTGTATAAAACACTTAAACCAAGAGATACTATTGGAATTATTGGAGGCGGACAATTAGGAAAGATGATGGCTCAATCAGCAAAAAAGATGGGGTTTACTGTTGGAATCTTGGATCCTAATCAAAATTGTCCAGCAGCTCAAGTGTCTGATTGGAACATCTGTGCCGATTATGCAGACAAAAAAGCTTTGCGTGAGTTTGCGAGAAGAGCAACTGTCTTAACGTTTGAATTTGAGAATATTGATGCAGAAGCATTACAAGAGATGGAAGAGTTGGTAGCTATCCCGCAAGGTAGCGAAGTAGTAGCTATTACGCAAGACCGAATCAAAGAAAAACGGTTTTTAGAGTCTAGTGGGGTTTCGATTGCACCCTTTGAGGTTGTGGAAACAATAGACCAACTGAATACTGCCGTTGAAAAAATTGGCTATCCTTGCGTCTTGAAAACCACACGTTTTGGATACGATGGCAAAGGGCAAGTTGTCTTGAAATCAGAAGCGGATAAAGGAGCAACAGAAGCGCTGATTGCTGCTAATAGCTGTATTCTCGAAGCTTGGGTACCTTTTTCGAAAGAATTATCGGTCATGATTGTTCGCAACCAAAAAGGAGAAACGACCATTTTTCCTGTTTCTGAGAATATCCATATCGCTAATATTTTACATGAATCCATTGTACCCGCTCGGATTTCTCCAGAAGTGAGCGAAAAAGCGGTAGAAGCCGCTCAACAGATTGCTGATGCGTTGCAATTGATTGGAACGTTAGGAATCGAATTGTTTTTGACAAAAGACGATGTCATCTTCGTCAATGAACTGGCACCTCGTCCGCATAATTCAGGACATTACACGATTGAAGCAATGTCTCTTTCGCAGTTTGATGCACATATCCGAGCGGTAGCTGGGCTGACGATGCCAAAAGCACGCTTGCTTTCGAGTGTCGTTATGGTCAATATTCTTGGGCAACATATGGAAGACAGTTTAGCGTTCCGCGATAAAAAAGCGGAGTGGTCGTTTCATTACTATGGGAAAGAAGACTTGCATACAAATAGAAAAGTCGGACACGTCACGATCTTGACAAACGATGTAGAAGAAACCTTGATAGAAATAGAGAATACCGGGATTTGGAATGAATCATACAGAAAATTAAATCTGAATTAACCTAGAAAGACTGGAGCTATTGTTCCGGTCTTTTTTCGATGAAATAAGATAGGTTTCGTTCGTTTATCATTTGAAAAAATAGTGGATATTCCATTGACAATCAAAAGTTGAGTGCTACAATTAAAACGAATGATTAAACGGTATGGTAAATTAATGTTCGTAAATAGAAAGGAAGAGATAATGGAAAGGAAAGAATTGCTCTATACTGGGAAAGCTAAAAAGATGTATGCGACAAATCAAAAAAACGTTCTTTTAGCAGAGTATTTAAACCAAGTAACTTCGTTAAATGGTGCTAAAAAAGAAAATGTTGAAGGGAAAGGAGAACTGAACAACCAAATAACGGGCTTGATATTCACGTACTTAGCTGAAAAAGGCTTTTCAAGTCATTATATCCAAGAAGTGTCAAAAACCGAACAATTAATAAGTAAAGTTGAAATGATTCCTTTAGAAGTCGTTGTCCGTAACACGTCGGCCGGCAGTTTTACAAAACGATTTGGTATGGAGGAAGGAATCGATTTGCCTTTTCCGATTCTTGAGTTTTATTACAAAAATGATAAGCTGGATGATCCATTTATCAATGACTCGCACGTTAAAATGCTAAATGTTGCGAAAGACGAAGAACTGATCGAAATAAAAAAACAAGCCTTAGAGATCAATGCTGCCTTAGTGGAAATGTTCAAAAAAATCGCTATTCGCTTAATTGATTTTAAAATTGAATTTGGAAAAACGGCGGATGGGAAAATCATCCTCGCTGATGAAATCTCTCCAGATACTTGTCGTTTGTGGGATATAAATACGAAAGAACATTTGGACAAAGATCTTTATCGCCGTGATATAGGAGATATCATTCCTGTTTACGCAGAAGTATTGAAGCGGCTGAACAACATCTGAATAAACGAATTATCCTTTCATCTAGATACAGACTAATGAAAAATCAACCACTATAAATCAAAAGAGAAAAGTGAGGCGTTTCAATCGTGTATAAGGTAACCGTTTATGTCACTTATAAAGACTCCGTTCTAGATCCGCAAGGGGAAGCAGTCAAGGGTGCGGTTCATCGCATGGGATATGAGTCAATCGAAAATATTCGTATTGGAAAATATTTTGAAATCCAAGTTTCTAAAGATGAAAAGGATATCGAGCACGTAATTGAAGAAATCTGTGACAAACTTTTAGCAAATGTAGTAATGGAAACATACCGGTATGATATTCAGGAGGTTGGAATGTAATGAAATTTGCCATCATTGTTTTTCCTGGATCCAATTGCGACTTAGACATGTATACAGCTGTAAAAGATAGTCTTGGGGAAGACGCGGAATATGTTCAGCACTATGAAAACAGCTTGCAAGGGTTCGATGCAGTATTACTCCCAGGAGGATTCTCTTACGGCGATTACTTACGTACGGGGTCTATTGCCCGATTTTCCACTATTATGGCTGAAGTGATTCGATTTGCTGAAGAGGGAAAACCTGTTTTTGGAGCGTGTAATGGATTTCAAATTTTGACAGAAGCGGGTTTATTACCGGGAGCATTACGGCGCAATGAATCACTGAAATTCATCTCTAAGCAGCAAAATCTAAAAGTAGAAAACGTACATACATCATTTACATCAGGCTACGGACATGGAGAAATCATTACTGTACCTGTCGCACACGGTGAGGGGAATTACTATTGTGATAAAGAAACGTTACAGCAATTGAAGGACAACAATCAAATTGTTTTTACGTATGCGAATGATAATCCAAACGGAAGCATCGAAAATATAGCGGGCATTATCAATAAGCAAGGAAATGTATTGGGTATGATGCCTCATCCTGAACGAGCTGTTGAAGCATTACTGGGTTCAGATGATGGATTAAAATTATTCCAGTCTATGTATAAAAATTATCAGAAGGAGCTGTGCCAATGATGGTTTTTTTGGAACCAACACCCGAACAATTAAAAGAGTTGGAAGTCTATCGTGAATGGGGGTTGACTGACGAAGAGTACGCAATCATCAGTGAAGATATCTTGCACCGTTTACCAAACTACACCGAGACGGGTCTGTTCTCTGTTATGTGGAGTGAACATTGCTCTTATAAAAACTCAAAATCGATTCTGCGGAAATTTCCTACTTCAGGGACACAAGTGTTGCAAGGACCTGGTGAAGGTGCGGGTATTGTTGACATTGGTGATGGTCAAGCGGTGGTTTTTAAGGTGGAAAGCCATAATCACCCATCTGCGGTTGAGCCATACGAAGGAGCAGCGACTGGTGTTGGAGGTATTATTCGCGATATTTTTAGTATGGGAGCTCGTCCAATCGCGATTCTTGACTCTTTGCGTTTCGGTGAGCTAGACAACGAACGCACAAAATATATTTTCGAAGAAGTTGTAGCTGGAGTTAGTGGTTACGGTAATTGTATCGGTATTCCAACGGTTGGTGGGGAAACTGTTTTTGATCCTTGTTACAAAGGCAATCCTTTGGTGAATGTCATGTGTGTCGGCTTGATCGACCAAAAAGATATTCAAAAAGGGCAAGCTAAAGGGACAGGGAACACAATCATGTATGTAGGCGCAAAAACGGGGCGTGATGGTATTCATGGAGCGACGTTTGCTTCTGTTGAATTCAAAGAGGAAGAAGAAGCGCAACGTTCTGCTGTCCAAGTAGGAGATCCGTTTATGGAAAAACTATTGATGGAAGCTTGTCTAGAATGTATTTATGATTATTCTGATGCATTGATTGGAATCCAGGATATGGGAGCGGCAGGGCTTGTTTCATCAAGTGCTGAAATGGCTTCAAAAGCGGGTAGTGGATTGATTTTAAATTTGGATGATGTCCCACAACGCGAAACACATATGACCCCTTATGAAATCATGCTTTCTGAATCGCAAGAGCGGATGTTGTTGTGTATCAAGAAAGGTGAAGAACAACGGATTATTGAGTTATTTGAAAAATATGAATTAGAGGCTGTTACTATCGGGAAAGTCACAGATGATGGGTTGTATCGTCTATTTCATGATGGAAAAGAAGTTGCTAATGTACCAGTTGATGCTTTAGCAGAGGATGCACCAGAATACCTTAAACCGATGCAAGAGCCTGAGCGCATCGCGCTATTTGCTGCAATGGCTGACTATCAGCCAACCTTTACGTCTGCTGCAGAAACACTGGTTAAGTTGTTGCAACAACCAACGCTTGCTTCAAAGAAAAACATTTACCAAACCTATGATTCGATGGTCCGTACGAGCACAGTTGTGGGACCAGGAAGTGATGCCGCCGTTATTCGCATACGTGGAACTGAAAAAGCAATCGCGATGACGACGGATTGTAATAGTCGTTACATCTATTTAAATCCTGAGATTGGTGGACAGATGGCAGTATCAGAGGCTGCTCGTAATATTGTGGCTAGTGGAGGAAGACCATTGGCGATCACAGATTGTCTGAACTACGGAAATCCTGACAAACCTGAAATTTTCTGGGAATTGAGCACTTCTGCAGATGGCATATCAGAAGCCTGTCGTTTATTGAATACCCCAGTGATCTCGGGTAATGTATCGCTCTACAATGAAATGGATGGCGAAGCTATTTATCCGACACCGTTGATTGGCATGGTCGGTCTGATCGAAGATAGCAAACACATCACAACCCAAGCATTCAAAAATGCCAATGATCGAATTTTCATCATTGGCGACACAAAAGCGGATTTTAATGGTTCCGAATTACAAAAATTAGAATTGGGAAAAATCGAAGGGAAACTAATGGACTTCGACTTGACGACCGAAAAAGAGAACCAAGACATTGTTTTGAAAGCCATCCAAGCTGGACTGATTGAAAGTGCACACGATTTATCAGAAGGTGGATTGGCTGTCGGTTTGATGGAGAGCGTATTCGATACGGCATTGGGATTCGATGTAACAGTTGCGATGGATAAAACATGGTTATTTAGTGAAACGCAATCGCGATTTATTTTAACAGTGAAACCTGAAAATGTCCTTGCATTCAAAGCGCTAGTCAAGTCGACTGCAACAGAGATTGGGACAGTGGAAAATAATGGATTCGCAAAAATAGCTACTGAAAACGAAACAATTGCTTTATCCATAAAAGAAGTAGAAATGAAATGGCAGGAGGCTATCCCATGTTTGCTGAAACAAAAAGCTTAAATGAAGAGTGTGGGGTGTTTGGCATTTGGGGTGATCCAAGTGCTAGCCAACTGACTTATTTTGGATTGCATAGTTTGCAGCATCGCGGACAAGAAGGTGCTGGAATCGTTTCTTGTGATAATGGGAAACTATTGGTTCATCGCAATCTGGGGTTGATTAGTGAAGTCTTCAAAAATGGAGACGATCTTAAACGATTGTCAGGAGATCGTGCTATCGGACACGTACGCTATTCCACATCTGGACAGAATAGCATCGAAAACGTACAGCCTTTCTTGTACCATTTCTACGATTTAGATATCGCTATCTGTCACAATGGAAACTTGGTGAATGCCAAGAGCTTGCGACGTAATCTGGAAGAAGATGGAGCGATCTTTCATTCGACATCAGATACGGAAGTGTTAATCCATCTCATTAGACGTAGTCAGAAAGACACGTTGATCAATAAAATAAAGGAAAGTCTGAACCTTGTTAAAGGTGGGTTTACTTATGTTCTTATGACGGAGGAAAAAATGTTCGGTGCTGTTGATGCGAACTCTTTACGCCCACTCGTGATTGGACGATTGCCAAATGGTGCCTATGTGATGGCAAGTGAAACATGTGCGATAGATACCATTGGTGCAGAGTTTGTCCGTAATGTTAATGCCGGAGAGTTGGCCATTATTGATCGCAATGGCCTAACGATTGAAAAATACACAGAGGATACCAGTATTTCCATTGCGGCAATGGAATATATCTATTTTGCTCGACCAGATTCAAACATAGCCGGTGTGAATGTACATACGGCTCGCAAAAGAATGGGAAAACGGTTGGCACTAGAATCCCCTATGGTGAATGCGGATATCGTTATTGGTGTTCCTAACTCGTCATTATCCGCAGCTAGCGGTTTTGCTGAAGAGAGTGGAATCCCCTATGAAATGGGTCTGATTAAGAATCAATATGTAGGGCGCACATTTATCCAACCGACACAAGAACTGCGCGAATTGGGTGCGAAAATGAAGTTATCGGCTGTTAAAGGAGTCGTGCAAGGGAAAATTGTTGTCATGGTAGATGACTCGATCGTCCGAGGTACAACAAGTAAACGAATTGTCACATTATTGAAAGAAGCCGGAGCGAAAGAGGTCCATGTTCGCATCGCTTCTCCTCCCTTGATGTATCCAAGTTTTTACGGAATCGACATTAGCAAATCTGCTGAACTGATTGCTGCAAGAATGACAGTTTTTGAAATGTGTGAGTCTATCGGAGCAGACAGTTTGTCATTTCTCAGCCAAGAAGGCCTAATTGATTCAATTGGATTGAAATTTGATAGTCCTTACTCAGGTTTATGCATGGATAGTTTCAATGGGGATTATCCAGCAGGACTGTACGACTACGAAGAAGACTATCTAAAAAATATGACCGAAATTCAAAAAGAAAATCTTAGGGGAGGGTAATAATGGGAAATGCTTATGCGAATGCTGGTGTCGATGTCACAGCGGGTTATGAAGCAGTCGAACGCATCAAAAAACATGTCAAACGTACCAAACGGCCGGGTGTTTTTGGTGAAATCGGTGGATTCGGCGGTCATTTTGATCTTGGTGAACTCAACTATAAAAAGCCCATTCTTATATCTGGGACAGATGGCGTTGGTACAAAACTACTGTTGGCCATTGAATCTGGAAAATGGGACACAATTGGAATCGATTGTGTCGCGATGTGTGTCAATGATGTTGTGGCACAAGGAGCAGAACCCCTTTATTTCTTAGATTACATTGCGGTCGGGAAAAACCATCCTGAAAAAATCGAGCAAATTGTAGCTGGTGTGGCAGAAGGGTGTGTCCAATCAGGAGCGGCTTTAATTGGCGGTGAAACAGCTGAAATGCCGGATATGTATGATCCGGAAGATTTTGATTTGGCTGGATTTACGGTTGGTATTGCTGAAAAAGATGCTTTATTGTCTGCTACGTTAGTCAAAGAAGGGGACATGTTGATTGGGTTACCTTCAACGGGAATCCATTCAAATGGTTATTCGTTAGTACGAAAAATTTTCTTTAAAGATCATGCGTATACATTAATGGATAAAATACCAGAATTAGGTGATCAAGAGTTGGGCGATGTTTTATTGACGCCAACAAAAATTTACGTTAATGCTTTACTGCCACTGATAAAAAAACAGTTGCTTCATAGTGCTGCACATATCACAGGGGGCGGATTTGTTGAAAATATTCCACGGATGCTTCCTGAAAACGTACAAGCTCACATTCAGTTAGGGAGCTGGCCAGTGTTGCCAATTTTTCAAACGATGCAAACAATCGGTAAAATACCAGAAGGTGACATGTATGAAATATTCAACATGGGAATCGGCATGGTTCTTTCTGTTGCTCCTGAAAAAGTACCTGAAGTATTGGCCGTTCTTTTAGAGAACAACGAAAAAGGCTATGTGATTGGTTCGGTAATTTCAAAGGAATCAGAGGAAAAGGTCATTTTGAAAGAGAAGCAACTATGAGAATAGCTGTATTTGCTTCAGGAAATGGTTCTAATTTCCAAGCGATAGCAGAGGCAATCGCCTCCAAACAAGTCGATGCAATCCTTTGCTTCCTGTTTTGCGACAATCCGAAAGCCTCTGTCATAGAGCGTGCAAAAAAAATGGGTATCCCTTTTACAGTCTTCAGTCCGAAAAACTATGAGAATCGAGCAGCCTATGAGTCAGAACTATTGAAGCAGCTTGAACTAAACGCGGTGGATTTAATTGTATTGGCAGGATACATGAGAATTATTGGGCCGACATTGCTAACGGCGTATGCAAATCGTATCTTGAATATCCATCCTTCTTTATTGCCATATTATCCTGGTAAAAGCAGCATTCAAGACGCATTTGAAGCAAACGAAAAGGAAACTGGTGTGACGGTGCACGTTGTTGATGCAGGGGTAGACACTGGACCAATTATCGCACAAGAGAAGGTGGCTATTTTACCTGAAGATACAGTAGACTCTCTGGAGGACAGAATACATCAAGTAGAGCACCGTCTTTTTCCGCAGGTCATTCAAAAAGTGATTGAAAATAAAACCTTTAAAAAGAGTGAATAAAAATTGAGGAGTGGCGTAGAGTGACAAGAGCATTGATCAGCGTTTCAGATAAAGCAGGTATTGTACCATTCGCACAAGCATTAGTGGTAAAAGGTATCGAAATTATTTCAACTGGTGGAACCAAGAAGGTATTAGAAGATGCAGGTGTCCCAACCGTTTCTGTTGAAGACGTGACTGGATTTCCAGAAATGATGGATGGTCGTGTCAAAACCTTGCATCCACTTATCCATGGGGGTTTATTAGGGAGACGTGATCTACCTGAACACATGTCGGCAATGGAAAAACATAACATCATACCGATTGATTTTGTGGTGGTAAATCTTTATCCATTCAAAGAAACAATCAGCAAAAAGGATGTTGCTTTAGAAGAAGCCATTGAAAATATTGATATTGGCGGCCCGAGTATGTTGCGCAGTGCAGCTAAAAACTATGCAAGTGTGACTGTTTTGACGGATCCAGCTGATTATAATAATGTCATCAGTGAATTGGAAGAAACAGGAGCAACAACGATCAAAACCCGTCAAGCTTTAGCTGCAAAAGTCTTCCGTCACACCGCAAGTTATGATGCCTTGATTGCGCAATATTTGACCACTAATGTTGGCGAAGAAGAACCTGGAAAATTAACGTTGACCTATGATTTGAAACAAAAACTACGCTATGGTGAAAATGGACATCAAGTCGCTAATTTTTACCAAGATTCAATGATTGTACCCTTCTCGATTGCAAATGCGATTCAATTACATGGAAAAGAATTGTCATACAATAACATTAAAGATGCGGACGCGGCTATTCGTATCATACGTGAATTTGATGAACCGGCAGTAGTTGCTGTCAAACATATGAACCCGTGTGGAGTGGGTATTGCTGAAACGATTGAAGAGGCTTTTGATCGCTGTTACGCAGCTGATCCAGTCTCAATATTTGGAGGAATCGTAGTTGCTAACCGCCAATTGGATACTGTGACAGCAGAAAAGCTGAACAGTATGTTCTTAGAAATCGTTCTCGCGCCAAGTTATACAAAAGAAGCATTAGCTATTTTATCGAAGAAAAAAAATATTCGGATCATGACCTTGGATTTCTCAACAGCAAAAGTAGGCGGCAAAGAAGTTGTTTCTGTGTTGGGCGGGATATTGGAACAAACACAAGATATTAGCACAGAGGATACAGCAGCTAACTGGGAAGTACTGACGGACCGTAAACCAACCGAAGAGGAAATGAAAGCTATGGACTTTGCATGGAAAATAGTTAAGCACGTAAAGAGCAATGCTATCGTGCTGGCAAACAGCAAACAGACCGTTGGAATTGGGGCCGGTCAAATGAACCGAATCGGAGCCGTTAAGATCGCAATCGAGCAAGCTGAAACGAGCAATACTATAGAAGGTGCTGTACTGGCTAGTGATGCTTTCTTTCCTATGAATGATAGTGTTGAATACGCCGCAAAACATGGCATCAAGGCAATCATTCAACCAGGTGGAAGCATCAAAGATAAAGAGTCTATTGAAATGGCAAATAAATACGGAATGACCATGCTAAAAACTGGCGTACGTCATTTTAGACATTAAGAAATAGACTAGAATGCAACACAGTACTGAACAAATCCAAAATACAGCAAAAACTAACTAGGGAGTGTTTTAAAACTATCTTATTAAGCAGCGAGTAGCTACAACGAGCGCTAGTTCGATTAACTGAAAGTCGATATTCACTGTAGTTACCCTACCTTTCTCAGCTAGCCCAAAAATCAGAATAGTTATTAGCTTTCAAACACATCCTAATTCAATAAAAAAAATTGGAGGATTTCGTAGATGAAACTTCTTGTTATCGGCAATGGTGGACGTGAGCATGCCATCGCAAAAAAATTCACAGAAAGCTCATTAGTTGAAACTGTTTATTGTGCTAAAGGGAATATTGGGATGGAAAATGATGGCATCCAATTGGTTGATATTGCAGTAAATGATCATCAAGCGTTGATTCATTTTGCGAAATCAGAAAAAATTACTTGGACGTTTATTGGACCGGAAATAGCTCTATTTGAAGGATTAGTAGATGCTTTCGATAGTGCTGGATTAAAGGTTTTTGGACCAAGCAAAAAAGCAGCAGACTTAGAATGTTCAAAACAATTTGCAAAAGAATTGATGGAAAAATATGCAATTCCAACCGCAACGTATGAAATATTTGAAGATCATGATGCCGCTTTAGCATACGTGGAAAACCATGGCGTACCAATTGTCATCAAAGCAGATGGTTTAGCAGCTGGAAAAGGGGTAGTCGTTGCGATGACTCTAAGGGAAGCTGCGACTGCGTTAAGTGAGATGTTAGTGAAAGGGAAGTACGCAGCGGGCAAACCCAAGGTGGTTATTGAAGAATACCTCGAAGGTGAAGAATTTTCTTTGTTTGCTCTTGTAAATGGAACGAACTATTATTATGCCGGTGTTGCTCAAGATCATAAACGGGCCTATGATGGGGATAAAGGACCGAATACGGGTGGTATGGGCGCTTATTCTCCAGTACCGCAAGTTTCTGAAGCGGTGATTCAAGAAGTTTTGGAGACGGTCATAAAACCAACTGTGAATGCAATGGTTGCTGAATCACGTCCTTTCAAAGGGGTCATTTACGCTGGATTGATGATGACAAAAAATGGTCTGAGGGTCATCGAATTTAATGCTCGTTTTGGTGATCCCGAAACCCAAGTTATTTTGAACCAGCTAGATTCTGATTTGGCACAAGTGATTGATGATATCTTAAATGAAAAAGATCCAGTTATTAAAATGCACACGGACCGCTATACACTAGGTGTTGTTGTTGCAGCTGAAGGTTACCCAGAAAATACGATAAAAGATATTCCGTTACCACAGATGACTACCGCAGATTTAGGTTGTACCATTTATACTGCGGGTATGAAGAAAGAGAAAAGCAGTCTTATTTCTGATGGAGGGCGTATTTTATTTGTTGCAGCACAAGGTTCAACGTTACAAGAAGCCCAAGACAAGGCTTACCACTACTTAACGAATAATCCGATAGCGCATACGTTCTATCGTTTTGATATCGGAGAAAAAGCCATCCAGTTTACAAAATAAGAGTACTGAGGGGGAAAAGATGCAGTTTCTGAAGTAGTTGGAAGGAATAGTTTTATTGTGATTTTCTTTTATTTTTAATGCCTTTTGTTTTGGACAATGCCTTTTGTGTTATATGATGTCTATAGAGATATCTATACAACAGGTAGATGGCACAGTAGAGAAACAAAAATTGAAAGGAGCACGAATAAAATGAAAACATCAAAATTAATCAATATGGGTAAGGATCATGCACATGACGCATTTGATATGGCCAAAGATTATCTTCCTTCGACACATCAGTTAGCTAAATCGAAGATGAAGACAGATAAGATGCTTGCTAAGGGAGTCACTAAGGTAATGCCCAAAAAAGTAAAACGAATGGGATTAGCAAAATTAATTATTTTACCTCTAGCAGGAGCGTTAGTTGGATTATTGTTTGCACCTAAATCCGGGAAAGCCTTACGAACAGATATAAAAGATAAGTTCGCTGATGCAAAAGATACTGGCATGGAAAAAGGGAAAGAATGGAAAGAAAAGGGCGTAGAAAAAGCTCAAGACATGAAAGAGAACCACATGGAAAAAACGGATATAGAACATAAGACTGGCTCTTCCGATAAAACAGAGTCAGCTCATGGAAATATTCATGGTACGCCGGCGGAACCAACTGAAGATCAAACTATTCCAGCTGATAAATTGGCTGAAACATTAGATGATTTAGGCTATGATTCTGAAGAAGAATTAACAGAAGAAGAAAAATAATTAAAATTAAAAAAAGCCACCTTGTTCTGTCATGTAAAGATGACAGAACAAGGTGGCTTTTTTTGGAAATCGATATAAAAAGTTTATTATTTTACTTTGACCACGAGTTTTGCTCTGGTATAAAAATAGATTAAGCAACTAGAAGATGATTCCATTGATACCGATAATGTTAAGTTATCTTGGAACATTATGCTTGTAGGACTCTTTAAGTGAAAATAAATTTTCAAGATGTTGTTTTATTTCTTCAGGCATTTGTTTCGCCATTTCAACGATCAACGTATCGATCAGGGCTACGACCGACGTCATGGAATGGTAGTCATCGGGTAGGCCTCGTGCTACAAAAAAGGTTGTAATGCCTTCTTCAGAAGTAGAGTTATAATGCCTATCTGCAAAAGACAGAATAGGAACTTTGATTTTTTTTCCATAGTCTTCTACCAGTTTGATTTCTCTAGGGACAGAACCGAACCTAAAAAGGACAATGGCATCTTCTTGTGAAAGGTTATTTAATTTCTCAAAAAGTTCTGAACCACTTGCAGTAACGAGCTGGATATCCAAGTCAAAGCGATTCAAACGGAAAACGAGTAAGTCAGCAGGACTTTTAGCAGCACCTTTGGCAAAAACATAGATTTTTTTAGCTTTTAACAGTAAGTGAATCGCCTGATTCAATGTTTGCATATCCAGATGAGAGACGGTTTCTATCAAATGCTGAATTTCTTTGAAAATGAGTAAATTGTCTTTAGCATTCAAGTCACCTTCTTCAAAACTATTTTGGAGTTTTTTAGCAGGCGAGACTTGTATATCAGACAAAATGGCCATTTTCATTTCTTTAAATGACGGATAACCAACTTTTTTTGAAAAACGAGTAATGGTTGCATCGCTGATTCCTAGTTCATTAGAGATCTCTGTTATGGTTAAAAAAGGAATCATTTCAATATTTGAATAGATATATTCCAATATTACAAGCTGACTTTTGGTCAGGGAATCCTTAGGAATGGTAAAAGTATGTGTAGCCATGTTTTCCTCCTTTAAGGGTTACTTATCATTTATTGTAGCATAATTTTTCTGGTTTAATGAGTTCGTTAATGAAAAATAATTTTCTTTTTCTTATTTTAATGAAAAAAATACTACATTTTTACTTTAAATTTGCGGGTAATTTACATTCGTTCGGTAAGATAACCATGTACTAAATAAAACATAAACTATTGGAGGAATTACTTTGCATTTAAAAGGAAAACGAACGGAACTTACGCAAGCACAAAAGATGATGGTTTTCGTCTTATCTATGTCTTTATACGGTCTGGCTACATTGTTCACAGAATTGATTCCATCTGTTCAGTTGGGTATCGTTGAATTATCAGTTGAGTATTTTGCTTTTATTCCCTTAACGTTAGCAATTTTATTTGATCCACTATCAGCTGCATTAGGTGCAGCTACTGGAGAAGTGATTTTTAGTGAAATTATGTTAGGCCAATTTGGTGGTGTCGGAGAAGTTGAAAAATTTGTTCTTTTCTCTTTAGGCATCTATATCGCTGGAATGATGGTCAATGATCCTCTTAATAAAGTCCAAGTTGCCATCGCTTCGTTTACGGGCATCTTCATTCACCAATTTTTAGGGGGATTAGTCGACATTTCAAAAGTGGTGTTTGCGGTTGAAGACTTTGAAGCTGTTCAAGGGTTACCTGAATCAGTATTTTTCACTGAAGGATTTGCAATTTTAAATGATTTGCTATTCTCTGGAATCTTATTCTGTGTGCTCCCAACGTTATTCTTAGTCCCAAGACTATATAAAAAAATTGAACCTTTATTGGGTATGCGTCCAAGAACACCTGAAAATAGACCCTCATTTGGAGCAGTATTAAATGTCAAAATCATCTTGATGGCAATCGGTTTCTTCCTAATCGCCGTCACAACTGAATTTATGGCAGAAACGGGAATCAACTTTATTGACTGGGAAGCAAGCTGGGCTGAAAGTCCTGAAGCAGTCTTTGCAGGCATTGTCATTACGTTAGTTTTGATCGTAGGCATTATACTTGTTATCAGAAAAAATAAAACGATTGGTGTAGGTGAGTAATTTGATTGAGATCAAAAATCTCTACTTTAATTATCCAAGTCAGGAAAACTATCAACTGGAAGAGATCAATTTAACGATTGAAGATGGAGAGTTCGTAGCTATCGTTGGAAACAATGGAACGGGTAAATCAACTCTATGCAAATTGTTGAATGGAGTGATTCCACATTTTATCGATGGCGATGTGAGCGGATCCCTTAAAATAAATGGAGTGGAAACTGTGGATTCAACCGTTTCAGACTTGGCACATACGATTGGCTATGTCTATCAGGATTTTGAAAACCAGTTGATTCGTCCAAAAGTGTTGGATGATGCTGCCTTTTCATGTCTGAACAATGGTTTGGAAGACTATGTTGAACGTGGGATGGAATCCTTAGAATTAACGGGGTTAGAAGAACAATCAGATGAGTATATCTGGCAGCTATCTGGTGGTCAGAAGCATTTACTGGCGTTAGCAGGAATGACAGCTTTAAGACCAGATATCTTGATTTTGGATGAACCGATAGCGCAACTGGATCCTTATCATGCACTCAAAACGTATGATGTACTGAAGCGATTTAATAAAGAATTAGGCAAAACGATTGTTGTGATCGAACACCATACAGACTTTATTGGTAAATATTGCGATTCGGTTATTTTTATGAAAGACAATCGGATCCAGTGGAAATTACCTGTAAATGAAGCACTCGTTAGAGTAGAAGAATTGATGGAAGGCTCGATTTTCCCGCCACAAATTACTCAAGCAGCGCATCAGTTAGCTCAGCTTTCTGGAAGGAATGCGGTAACCTTGCCAATCAATCACGATCAAGGGAAAGAGTATTTCAAAGAGTATGCACTACAGACTGTTGAAAAAACCATGCCTAGTGTTCGTTCAAAACAGGATGATGTCATGATTTATTTAAAAGACGTTTCGCTCAGCTACGATATGATCAAAGGAGATAAAAAACCTATCTTTGATTCATTGAATCTTACAATCAACAAGGGAGAGAGAGTAGCACTGATTGGAAATAACGGTGCAGGTAAATCAACGCTGCTTAAGTTACTGACAGGACTAATCAAACCAGACAGCGGAGAAATAGAGTTGGATGGTAAAGACATTATCCGGTTAAAACCGGAGCAGATCTCAGATACAATCAGTTATGTTTATCAGAATCCTGAAAATATGTTTATCGATGACAGCATTAAACGCGATATTGCTTTTTCAATGAAAGCAAGAAATATAAAAGGGCACAAAGAACGAACAGAGGCTCTGTTACGCCAGTTTGATTTAGTAGAGCTAGCTGAAAGAGATGGACGGCTACTTAGTGGAGGACAGATGCGCAGAGCTTCTCTAGCAATCGGGGTAGCGTTGAATCCGCAAATCATGCTACTGGATGAACCAACAGCCAATCTGGATATTGCAACGAGAAAAAGTATTACGAAAACGCTTGATGATTTAAAAGATAGCTTGGAAACGACTATTATTGCCACACACGATATGCAGTTGGTAGCAGAGTGGGCGAATCGAATTGTTGTTCTTCATGAAGGGAAAGTTATTGGAAACGGTACAAGAGAAGAGATTTTTCATGATGAAACATTACTTCAGTTAGCTGGAATCGATCCGCCAGAAATCTTTAAATTGGCAAAATCGATGAATTCGGATGCTTCTATCTATACAGTTGATCAATTTGTTGATCAGTTACAGAAGAAAGAAGGGGTCTTGTCATGATGAAAGTGAATGAAAATTTCTTAGATAAATTTACGATCACGACCTTGAAAAATCAGGTGTTGAAAAATGCTTACGGGAATGATGAAACTTTTGTTGCTTCACTAGATCCTCGTACATTATTCATTTGGTATGTGCTCTTTGGGATTATTCCTTGGTTCCTTACGAATTATTGGGTATTAGCTGGTTTGTTTATTTTTGTAGCCATTACGACTAAGTTAGCACGAACAGTACCGTTGATCTTATTCGTCTTTTGTATCGGCCTTTTGTCAGAAACAGGTTTTTTGTTTCTATTCATCTTATTATTCGGCGGTGATTGGTCTGCATTGATTCCTGTGCTCCAGTTGACATTGAAAATCGGTGTCGTCTCACTAGCTTCGATTACGACATTTGCTGGGATGGATCCTGATAAATTATCTAACGGACTTCTATCAATTGGTTTGCCTGATCAGTTCGCATTCAGTATTTCTTATGGTTACCGAATCTTACCGATCATTATGGAAGAATTCCAGAGTGTCAATCTTTCTTATAGATTGAGAGGTGTACAACCCGATTCAAATGGCTTTATAGGTAAGATCCGTTTCATTATTTATCAATTAAAAATCATCATGCGTTCATTCTATCCCTTGATGTTGAATATGGCTAAACGAAGTCGAACAACAGTAGAAGCACTAGAAATAAAAGGCTATCGTAATTCAATGACAGATCCAAGGGTGAAAAAAATGAAATTGAAAACATTAAAATTCACTTCAAAAGATCTTACATTTTTAGCAAGTTCAGTTTTATATTTTGCTTTAGTTGTTACTGCAGCGCTCATCGCACCCAAATTATTTTAAACGGAGGAACTTATTTTGAAAATAGATTTTCACACGCATGGTAAATTAGCAAAAAACTTACCATTTTCAGAAGAATATACTGTGCAGTTATTTAAAGAGGCAAAAGCAAGAGGCTTAGATGCTCTCTGTCTGACGGAACATTTCAACACTCAGGAATTCGAAAAAATTTATGGCTACATTACAGAGAACTATCCAAAAGATGGAGACACTTATCTAGTAGAAGGTGTACGTGTATTCCCTGGATTAGAAGTAGATATTCAAGAAGGAGGCCACAATTTAGTTATCGGACGATTTGAAGATATTTTGGAAATCCGTCGTCGCGTTTTACCAGAACTAAATGAAGCATTTCTACCCGCAGAAGACTTGTTTTCTATCATCAAAGAATACAATGTGCTTTTCGGGGCTGCACATGTTTACCGAAGTGGATGCAACAATCTAGCATTATCGGAGGATTTGATCGACTGTTATGACTTCTTTGACTTGAATGGAAAAGATACTGGATTGATGGGATTAAGTAACAGAAAAAATATTGAAGCCATAGCTGCTAAATACAATAAGCCGGTTTTAGCGGGAAGTGATACACATCAGTATCTCCAATATGGTGTATTGTACAATGACTTTGACAAAGACGTGAATACCATTGATGCACTGAAATATGAAATTGAAAAAAAAGCTTATACTGTCGAAATCGATAAGGGCATCAGTCAGAAAGTCGAAGCAGCAACGCTACTGAAAAAAGCGTTAAAAGAATTACAAAAAGTAGGCGGGCGTTACGATATCAACCTTGCTAAAGTTAAACTTTAATTTATAATCTATAAAACAGAAAGAAGATGATCTCGCTAATGAATCGAGATTATCTTCTTTCTATGTCACATTAGATATGTGGATATAAGCTAGTTCGCTTTGTTGCTCCGTCAACTAAACTACTTAATTAAATCTATAGTGACAAATATATCAGTATTAACTTTTATTACATTATGAATTACACTGAATTTGTTACAAATGATCGACATCTAAGAAAGAAGGAAAAATATGAAGAGTAGAGCAGCAGTAGCATTTGGTCCAAATGAACCACTTAAAATTGTTGAGATCGATGTAGAAGAACCAAAAGAAAATGAGGTATTAGTTAAAATATTGTATACATCTGTTTGTCATACGGATGCATTTACGTTGTCTGGAGATGATCCAGAAGGAGTTTTTCCAGCTGTCTTAGGTCATGAAGGTGGAGGTGTGGTTGAATCTATAGGTAAAAATGTCACTTCCGTAAAACCAGGAGATCATGTTATACCACTTTATACAGCAGAATGTGGAAAGTGTGAATTTTGTCTTTCTGGCAAAACAAATTTATGTAGTGCAGTCCGTGAGACGCAAGGTAAAGGGTTAATGCCTGATGGAACAACTCGTTTTTCATATAAAGGAGAGCCAATTTATCATTATATGGGAACCAGCACTTTTAGTGAGTACACAGTTGTAAATGATATCAACTTAGTAAAAGTTGACGAAAATGCTCCTTTGGACAAAATTGCTTTACTTGGTTGTGGAGTTACTACAGGTCTGGGAGCAGTTAAAAACACTGCAAAAGTTGAAGAAGGCGCTGTAGCAGCTGTATTCGGTCTTGGTGCAATTGGTTTAGCCGCTATTCAAGGATTAAAGAAAGCAAACGCCAAACGCATCATTGCAATTGATATTAATCCTAGCAAATGGGAATTAGCTAAAAAAATGGGCGCAACTGATTTTGTTAATTCAAAAGAATATGATCGCCCAATCCAAGAAGTTATTGTAGAAATGACAAATGGTGGTGTAGATTATAGCTTTGAATGTATTGGTAACGTTGATGTAATGAGATCTGCACTTGAATCTTGCCATAAAGGATGGGGTGAAAGTATTATCCTTGGTGTAGCAGGTGCTGGAAAAGAAATTCAAACACGTCCATTCCAATTAGTTACCGGACGCGTATGGCGCGGATCAGCATTTGGTGGAGTAAAAGGAAGAACTGAATTACCAGGAATGGTTCTGGATTTCATGAATGGTGAAATTGATTTAGATTCATTTATTACTCACAACTTAGAATTTAAAGATATCAATGAAGCATTCGACTTATTACACAAAGGTGAATCAATCCGCACTATCCTGTCTTATTAAGAATTGTTTTTTTCGCAAATAATTTTTTAGAAAAACAATCAGCGATGCAAATCCATTCTAAAAAAAGGAATTGGAGACGATTAAGCTAACTGCAGTCGTGAAATAAAAGAATCATCTTTTGATTGTTTGGATATCAAGTGGACATGTTTAGAACTATTAGATGATTTCATCATTTATAAAAGAACAGTTAGAGTTTCATATCGCTGAATCAAAAACAATAAATCCAAGGAGTGAAGTATATGACAAACATTAAATTACACCCAAGATTAGATAACGGAATCCAAGATTACCCTGAAGTAGAAGGATTCGGTGGGGGCACATTAACGTGTCTTTGTGAATCGAATAAAGTAGAGGTCAAAGTAAGCTCACAAACGCTACACAACCACGCATGTGGCTGTTCTCAGTGTTGGAAACCAGAAGACGCTAGGTTTTCTTTAGTAGCTGTAGTTTCTCGTGAAACAGTTGAAGTCATTAACAATGAAGATAAGTTAGAAGTAGTTGATGAAACAGCGGCAATCCAAAGACATTATTGTAGAGATTGTGGTGCACATATGTATGGTCGTATAGAAAATAAAAATCATGCATTTTACGGATTAGACTTTATTCATACAGAATTATCAGAAGAAAAAGGATGGTCTGCACCAAAATTCGCAGCCTTTGTTTCATCTGTAATCGAAACAGGTACACCAGCTTCTAAAATGGCGGATGTTCGTAAAGAATTAAATAATCTGGGACTACCGACTTACGATACCTTGTCTCCTGAGTTAATGGATTTAATTGCTACTAAAGCTGCGGAACTAAAGGGTACGTTACAAGTATAAGGATTCTCTTTTAAAAAAAATCAAATAATAAGTTAACACTATTTTTGTTGATACTTCAATTATTGTAAAGAATTGTTAGCATTTAAATAGTTCTCTTTAACAGCTAATTGACAATTAGGAGTCTGGTTTACTACCGGATTTATACTTGTCAGTTAGCTGTTTTTAAACTATAAAATATACTCAATAATACAAACAATCTAAGTCAGGATAACCTTCAAATAAGACCTTGAGCACTCTTTAATAGAGTTTTCAAGATCTTATTTAATACTAACTATTTAATTTTTACTAGTATATTTAAGGAACGTAAATGGAGCACAGTTCAATTATTTATAATTAATTGAAAAGTCCAAATCCACCATTCCAGCTAATTTTTTCAGAACCAGCTAGAGTCAATTGTAGGAATCCTAAAGCTTCCAATTCGCGTGCTCTCTTCAAAGAACCAGCATCAAGAGTCGCTAAACCACTGCCATCTAAAGCATCGAAAACTTGATTCTTAGCATCAGTGTCGTCACCTGCAACTAAAACAGTTGTTGGATGTGAATCACCAATAGTTTTGCTTGTCAAAGTTCCAGCAAATGTTGTG
Organism: Carnobacterium sp. FSL W8-0810; assembly: GCF_038007125.1. Taxonomy (NCBI): domain Bacteria; kingdom Bacillati; phylum Bacillota; class Bacilli; order Lactobacillales; family Carnobacteriaceae; genus Carnobacterium; species Carnobacterium sp. FSL W8-0810. Next base: position 718,941 of record NZ_JBBOWO010000001.1, read on the forward strand.
TTGAAAGCTTTCAATACTTTAGAGTTTGGAAGTGCTTTTTGAACTTCAGCTGCTGCTGAACTGTCAGAAGGAACAACCAAAGAATCAAATGTAGCAAAATCAAGCGGGTTTGTAATATCAATAACAACTTTTCCAGCTAATTTTTCTGAATTTTCTTCCACAATAGAAGAAAGTGCTGAATAAGGAACAGCCAATACTACGATATCGCCTAATTGATCTGATGATTCACCGCTACCGATGTAAGACACAACGTTTCCTGCTGTTTCGAAGTTACCGCCAATTGCTGAACCCATATTTCCTTTACCAAAAATTGTAATGTTTGCCATGTTTATTTTCCCCCTATAATGTCTTTTTTGAAGTACAAGTTGAGTATAACACTTATATTTAGTAAGTAAACAAAAAAGATTCAAATTCGCAAATTTCTTACTAATCATTATTATTCTGCTGCAAATTCTGTTACAGGACGCTTTTCGCATTTTATCAATTAAACATATTATGAAAGAAAGTTTAGAGATGTTGATACAATTATATATATAGATTTTCTCTGATCTAACTATAACAAGATTTTTCCGCAACGAGACTTAAATATTTAGCAACTTCTGAGGTTTCAGTCAGATTGATGATTACCTGACAGAATCTTTCTGCAGTTGGATGTGCTTCGAGCTAACTTAAAGAGATACCTTCTATCTATTTAATTGTATCTATTCGTGTTATAATGAATAGCTTAAGGTTTACTTAGAACGGATGCAAAGAAAGCCTCCGCCTATCAATAAACTATGGAGGTGTAAGAAAATGAATAAACAATGGACAATCGATTCAATCAAGGATTTTGTTGAAAAAAATTCGGATAGCAAGTTGCTAACAACAGAATACCGTGGTTTTTCTCAAAAACTACAATTTGAATGTGCATGCGGCAATACATTCGAGAAATCCTTTACAAAATTTAAAAATAAAAATCAACGCAAGTGCGAAGTTTGCCAACCATTAAAAGAAGCATTTTAACAAATAGCAATTAAAAAAACTCCTTGTCGAATACTATGTATAAAATAGGAGGAGTCAAAAATTTCAGTAAATTTAAAAAGCGTGAGCAGCTGGCTCACGCTTTTTTTTATAAAAATAGGTTTGAGTGATCTTCTTCATCTTAAATAAGACATTAACTTATTTTGTATCAACTAATTAAAAGGTTATTTTTATTCTTTTGACCATTTTTCAACAAATAGTTCAATGGGCATTTTTAAATCTTCATAACGGTCTTCTAATTCTTGACGGGTCCAATTCCACCATGCAATTTGAGCAAGTTTTTCTTTGATAGCTTCTGGAAAGCGATCTTTTATGTGTTTTGCTGGCACGCCCGCCACAATGGTATAGGGTGGTATATCTTTAGTCACAACAGCGCCGCTTCCTATAACGACTCCATCTCCCACAGTGACACCAGACTGAATGATCACGCCATGGCCAATCCAGACATCATTGCCAATAGTTGTGTAGTTCTCCCGTCTTTTCTCTAAGAAATCTGTATCTTTTTTAGGGAAACCATAGCCACTACCATTGTAAGTAAATATATGTTGAGAAGGACGTTCATAAGGATGATTTGTAGGACCAATTCGAACCATATCGGCAATACTGTTAAACCGGCCTAATTTTGAATTTTGGATGAAACAATAATCTCCAGTATACGTATAACTCCCGAATTCTGAGTGATCAATCGCATTTTGTTTGCCAATTTCAGTGTATTCACCGAATGTGGTATCTTTGACCTGACTATCGTTTCCAATGACAGGACGATCTGCGTATAGTTTTGTTGGTTCAATATGCATAGCCTCAAACCTCTCCATCTTTTCTTTTAGTGTATCGAATGATAAAATAAAAAGCAACAATTCAAAATATGATTCATTGCATGACTACGAGAACGAGACAGTAGAAGAAACGAGGCAGAACTATATGTATAAGTTACGACTGATTGATCCAATTTCTGATGGACTCATCGCTAGATTGCAAAAACCAAACTTTGAAATTAGCCAAGAGAGAGAAACTGAAGGAATCCTAGTTCGAAGTTCCAACGTTCCTGATGAATCGATCTCAGAAGAATTATTGGTTATTTCTCGATCAGGTGTCGGTGTCAACACAATCAATCTAGAAGCCGCTACTGAAAATGGAACAGCTGTTTTGAACACGCCAGGAGTTAATGCAAACGCAGTTAAAGAATTGGTTTTGGCTTGTCTATTTTTAACGGTACGTCCTGTTGCGACAGCAGCGGAAATGGTTCGCACACTTAAGGGCCCAGATATACTTGGACAAGCAGAATCCAAACGCTCAGAATATGTTGGGCAAGAACTTCAAGGGAAAACAATTGGCTTGTTGGGAATGGGGGCTATCGGCACCCAAATTGCTAGAAGCTGTTATGACCTAGGAATGGAAGTATTGGGCTACGCTAGACGGGATCATGATATTGATTATGTAAATCAAGTCGATTTAGATGAATTGCTTCATCTTTCAGATTTTGTCGTCGTTGTTCTGCCGTTGACTAATGAAACCAAAGATTTACTAACGGAAGAAAAACTGGGTCAAATGAAAAAAGGAGCCTATTTGCTCAATTTTGGACGTGACCCGATCGTGAACAGTACAGGAATATTGAAAGTCCTGCAGGATGAAATCATAGCCGGATACATTACTGATTTTCCTCAAGAAGAATATATTGGACACCCGAATATCTTAATGCTTCCCCATATTGGTGGAACTACTCAGGAAGCTTTGAAGGGTGGAGATCGGCTCGCCGTAAGAGCATTGCGTAATTTTTTGTTATTTGGAACGGTTAGAGAATCAGTCAACTTTCCGGCTACTCGTCTTGTGTTTCAGTCACCATACCGTCTTACCATTTTTTATCAAAAAACTGGGAAGACATGGTCCAAAATCATGAACTATTTAGACCAAGAAAATCTAAAAATTGGAAATATGACCAGTAATGGAAAAGATGGGTACGACTATATGCTGATTGATTTAGAAGAAAGCTTTGACCGAATAGAACCTGTTGCAAAAAAAATTCAGGATATTCCTTCTGTCAAACGAGTACGTATATTATCCAAACCAAATTAATGCTGTTTATCTGTTCGTTGAACATAAAAATGGCAATTATCTAAAAAACGCAGATGATTTTATTGTCTGCGTTTTTTTATTTTATCAATAATTGAGCAGCCGACCATTGTCATGCCACTGACCATAAAGTTTATTTGCTCTGGTACTTTCAATAAATTTATCCAATCGTCTATTAAAAAGTTCTGGATCATTTTTATAAGCTTGTATGTTATCAATTCTGATTCTTCTGTAGAGTTCAGGGAAGCTAAGAAAATTCTGATAAACTTGGTCATCTTCTTTTAAACGAGTTTCAATCACTTGATCGATGATAAATGATTCAGGACACATATCCGGAAGAACTTTCAAGCCTGCTTCTGTCATTAAACCCAGTTTTTCTAATCTTCTTACACGCTCTTTATTTAATTCTGTCCAGTTGCTTTTTTTCCTTCTTGGAGAAATCCGTTGAGCAGATTCAGTCTCCGAGATTTTTTTCTTGATGCCATCGATCCAACCAAAACATAAAGCTTCTTCAACGATGTCTAGATACTGAACAACTTCTGAGGTTTCAGTCTTATTGATAACTACCCAACAAAAGCTTTCTGTAGATGAGTGTACCGCAAGCCAATTTCTTAAGTCTTGTCTGTTCGTAATAGTAAGCGCATTTTCGATTTCCATTTTTGAGTAGATCCTTTCTAATTAGGAATGGGTAATAGAATGACGATAGTATTGAAAGGCTGCTACAAATGGATAGAAGTTTGAACCGTTTTTATGAATACAGCTGCTGCTTTTGAAAGAATAGCATTCTTTTTCCATATTATATTTAAGCTAGCCTCTAAATTGGGTTTTAGTGGAACAAATGTTAAATCTGTTCCTTGAGTGTTTATGATCCCATCAATACATAGTGCGCAACCTATACCTTCTTTTATCATGATCGAGGCATTATACAAAAGGTTATAGGTGCCGATGATTTGTTGACTGTCGAGATTTTTCCCTAGCCATTCACCGATTTGATCATCAACTAAAGATTGGCTTGAAACAAAGAGCGAAAGAGACTTTAGATCTTCAGGTAAGATAGCTTTCTTTTTTGCATAAGGATGGTCTTTGTGGAATAAAATGCCCCATTGATCAGTTCTAGGCAGTCTTAAGTAATCGTATTTTTTCTTTTCTACTGGATCGATGACGATCCCAAAATCCAAGATCCCCTTGTCCAATTTCTCAGAAACATCGTCTGCATTTCCACTATATAAATGGATCTTTACATCAGGATATTTTTCAGTTAAGACACGTACACTTTCAGCTATAAATTGCATGGCTTTGGTTTCGCCACCGCCAATGACGATTTCCCCACTGATCGTTTCGTTACTCGATAAGTTTGTCATTGTGGTATCGACTAATGAAAGGATCTCTTTACCACGGTTCACCAAATAGTGCCCATCTTCAGTTAAGGTGATTTCGCGGTTTCCGCGAGTAAACAATTGAACGCCTAATTCTTCTTCTAGTTCTTTTAGTTGCTTAGATAAGGTCGGTTGAGACAGATGTAAGGATTCTGCTGCTTTACTAATTGTTTTTTCTTGAGCCACCGTCAAAAAATAATTTAATACACGAAAATCCAATATGTATCCCTCCTATGTATAGTTAAAAAGCATAGCTGCGTATGCTATATAAGTATTAGTCAGATTCAGTTTATCTTAGTATGATGGGTTTAACAAGAAATAACGATATAGGTGGTGAAGAGCTATGAAAGACTTATTAAGCCGAATTATTAGGAAAGAAATAGTGAAAGGATCCTCTTATTTTGAAGAAATACATGAGCAGAAGGCAGGAAACGAAAGGTTAGTCATGGAATTGAATACCGGTTACCATCCCCCCACAGAGGTGCGCACATCCCTTGAAAAAATTACGGGGGAATCGATTGATTCTTCGGTTACTGTATCGTTGCCTTTTTACACAGACTTTGGAAAACACATTTCATTTGGGAAAAATATTTTTATCAATCAAAACGTCACATTTGTTGATTTAGGCGGTATTTATCTTGAAGATGATGTCTTGATTGGACCTGGCGCGCGTTTGCTCACAGTGAACCATTTAGTGGATCCAGCAAAAAGAAGAGGAATCATCGTGGATTCGATTCGAATCAAAAAGAATGCTTGGATCGGAGCAAACGTAACCGTTCTGCCTGGCGTAACAATTGGTAAAAATGTTATTGTTGCAGCAGATGCTACAGTCACTAAAGATGTACCAGACAATGTGATTGTTGCGGGTACACCTGCGAAAATCACTAAAGAAATCGTCTTTCATTAATCTGTTGAAAAATAAAAAGAGATAGAAAGAAGGAACTGAAAATGGTAGTAAACGAAACGTATACATTAGCAAATGGAGTTGAAATTCCTAAATTAGGTTTAGGAACTTGGATGATAGATAATGCAGCAGTTGTTCAAGTTGTAAAAGATGCCCTTGATTCAGGTTACCGTCATATTGACACAGCTGAAGCTTACCTAAATGAAGAAGGTGTAGGTCATGGTCTTAAAGAGTCAGGTGTTAACCGTGAAGATATTTTTGTCACTACGAAACTCGAAGGCGATATCAAAAATTATGAGGAAGCGGTTAAAGCAATTGAGAAATCACTTGAACTTTTAAATGTGGATTATATCGACTTAATGATTATTCATAGTCCGCAGCCTTGGGCAAATTTCCGTGATGGCAACCATTACTTCGAAGGGAATTTGGAAGCATGGCGTGCTTTAGAAGAAGCGTATGAAGCAGGCAAATTACGCGCAATCGGTGTGTCTAATTTTGAGCAAGCAGACTTGGAAAACTTGATCAATAACGGAAAAGTCAAACCAATGGTAAACCAAGTTCTTGCACACATTACGAATGTTCCAACCGACGTCATTAAGTATTGTCAAAGCCAAGACATCATTGTCGAAGCTTACTCACCAATTGCTCACGGAGCTATTCTTGATCATCCAGTTGTTAAAGAGATGGCTGAAAAGTATAAGGCTTCACCTGCTCAATTAAGTATTCGCTATGTCTTACAATTAGGCACAGTTGCTTTACCTAAAACGACTAGTAAGGATCATATGAAATCGAATGCCGATATCGACTTTACAATCTCTGAAGAGGATATTAATACGTTAAATGAGTTGCCGCTTATCGAAACTTATGGTGACGATCAGGTCATGCCTGTGTTTAGTTCACAATACAACAAAAAGTAAGTGATATGCGTTATACTAAATGTAAGCTGAATTATTTATTGAAAGGAGTTTTTAAATGAAAGTACTAGTTGTAGGTGCCAATGGAAAAGTAGCTCGTCATTTTGCAGATTTTACAAAAGAGGATTCTGCTATTGAAGAAATCGCAATGATCCGTAAGGCTGAACAAGTTAGTTTCTTCGAAGAACGAGGAATTGAAACGGTTCTCTTAGATCTTGTTAAAAATTCAGTAGATGAATTGGCAGACGATATGAAAAATGTCGATGCAGTTATCTTCAGTGCTGGAGCTGGTGGAAGTGGTTTGGACAAAACCATTTTGATTGACTTAGATGGAGCCATTAAAGCAATGACGGCTGCAGAACAAGCTGGCGTTAAACGTTTTGTTATGGTCAGCACATTCCGTACTGGACGTGAAGCCATGTCTCAAGAACAGGATTTACAAATTTACACCATCGCAAAAAACTATGCGGATGAATGGTTAAAAAATCGTACAGATCTAGATTGGACGATTGTGCATCCTGGTATACTAGTTGATGAACCTGGTACTAATCAAATAAAAGTTGGTATGGGACAAGACATTAATGAAGTTCCACGCCAAGATATAGCTAAAACGTTGATTTCGGTACTTCATAATGACAACACGATCAAACAAGAATTTGAAGTTCTATCTGGTAATACAGCTGTTGAAGAAGCTGTCCGTAATTTAAAATAATTAAGCCAAAGACCCCAAAAGCTTAGCTTTTGGGGTCTTTTTATGCAGTAAAGCACATCATATGATTGGTGAGATCGTTTGATTTTTCTAAATTTCGCCCCAGCTTTGTTTACTCCAATTCCAGCATCCATAAGCTGTAAGCATGAGAATCTTCCTGCATCTCTGTCACATATCGGTTTGTTACCGTATTTTCATGGATCAATGCAGCAACTACTTCTGCTTTGCGTTGTTTTACCTGTTTGAAAACCGGATAGGACATCGCCAATCCCAAACCCAGATGCTTAGAGTCTACACCTAAATACAGAATGATATAACGTTTAGCACGCCATTTTTTATAAATAATTTTCGCTAGATTTAGCAGATTCATTTTTTGATAAATCAAATTGCCATAATCCGGCAAAGTAATCAAAAAGCCAACAAGCTGCTGATCTTTGTAGGCCAACTTCACCATAGAAAAATCGATCACTTGTTTTAAATCGGCAAAAATTTGACTAAACTGTTCAGCTGTAACCTCTTGATACAATGGAAAGTCTTTGTAGAGTACTCTTAAAAGTTCAAAGACTTCAAGCGAAACGGTTGGCCAATCTTCTGGTTTAGGAGAAACAAAACGATAACCTTTTTCCACAAATAATTGATAACGTTTGGCTAGTTTTTTTGATTCATATTGAGGTGGAATCGAACGATAAAAATTTGACGTGTAGTGTTCGACCTCTTTAAAACCGGCCGCTTGCCATAACTTCGGATAATACGATGGATTGTGCGGTTCACTCGTAAATGGCGCTCGTTCAAATCCTTTAACTTTCATTCGATAGCCTAGCCAGAAACTTCCTTGAACAGGACCAATGATGCGCTGCACATTTTTGTCTCGTACTTTTTCACTCAGTGTTTGGATAAACTGAATCATGACGGTTACATCATCTACTGCTTCAAAATACCCTAAGTAATAGTCTTCCAAGTGATGCGGTTTTATTAGAGCCCCGCGAATTACCATTTGACCCTCTTGGTAACCATTGAATGCTTGGAAAGTATAGGTTGGACTCAACGGATGCTGTCCACTGATCTGTGCTTGTTCCTCTGAGACGGATTGCATCAATTCCTCTTTTTTATAAATTCGTTGTGGGAATTGCAGGAAATCGGTTTCTGATTTTTCACCTGAAAACACTGGAATGATTTTTAAAGAATTATGAGTAATCATTTTCATCCTCCAAACGTTTGATCAGGCCGGTCTGTCCGTTTATTTCAATCCATTCTCCAGTCGTTAGTTGTTGTGTGGCTTGTTGGACATTGACGACAGAAGGAATACCTAATTCGCGAGAGATGATTGCTGTATGAGATAATAACGAGCCTTTTTCCGCAATGATCCCTTTTGCTTGGGTCAGTAAATACACCCATCCTGGATCCGTCATTTTTGTGACGATAATTTTATTATAGGATTGCTGAACATTAACGGCTTGAATATCTTCGACAACTAAAACTTGCCCTCGAACTATGCCTTTTGAACAACCGATTCCTTGGAAGTCCTGCTGGTTGGTCGAGACTGTCTGCTGCTGATTGATCGTTTGTGGATATTTTTCGAAAATACTTCCAGCATAGATCAACCGGCTGAATGCAGGTAATTGCTGATCTACTAATCGTTTATGCTTCCGTTTTTGTATCTCTGTTTGCATATTTGAAAGATCTCTATGGCTAGTCAAATCGAAAAGTTCAGTCATCGTTAAATAAAACACATCCTCTGATTGCTCAAGACGGTTTTCTTTTACCAACTGCTCGCCCATAGTGATAAAGATGAGTCGCATCATTCCGTAAATTCGCGTACGATTCAAGCGAGAACTTTCTCTGTATTTGATCCCTGTCATAGCGCGTTTCTTCAGCCCATTCACCAATGGATTCCGTGATTTGTTTGTTGCCGTTGCTTTAGATTCGGTACGCATCGCTGTTTGCGGCAATTCCAATTGCTGTTGGATCAGTTGAATTAATGAAAAAGGATGACTACGAAAGGTTGCCGTCTCTAATTTTAATTCTTCTGGAGCTCGATCTCCAAATTGTTGAATGAAACGTCGGATATCTTGTGTGATTGGATGCAAATCTGTCTCAATAAAATCAGCTGCAAGTTCCGAAGAAATGCTTTCAATTATTTTTCGATAGTCGCTATGTTGTTCTTCCTGAATGGTATAAATGATTTTATTCAGTTCAAACACTGGCTTCATACTTTCAATTTGTTCGATCCCGGCTATTTCCTCTTGAACTTCTTCAGGCGGACAGACTTTTTTTAACAGCCCAGTATAAACAAACGCATAGAGATCATTGATCAAAGTGACATCCCATTGTTCCAATACTTGTCGTTTGATCTGCTCAAATAATTGATGAAGTTCTTCAAATGAAGCCTCTCGCGTATACGTTTGATTGAAATGTTCAGAAATCGCTTCAAAATCCGAATCGAGTTGTTTCATTGAACGAGGCGCTTGGATGAAACTCTTAATGATGCGTCCCATGATTTTCAGTCGAGTTGAGCGACTGATTTTTACTGTAATTGCAGAGATATCGGTGGGTTGAACACCTAACATATCTTGCCAAATAGGGATGATCTGCTTAGAAAAGGGCAGAAGATGAAGTAATTTGTACCAATTATTGATTTGATAGTATACACGGCTGTTTACTTGAGCAATCATATTTTGAAAAGTAGGCTCAAATGATTGAAGTGTCTGTGTATCATTTTTCAGCATACGCTTGGCCAAACCTCTAAAAATACTCCCATAAGCTTCTTGAATGAAACTGAATGTCAAAGGAGTCGTTGTTCCGGGATAACTTTCCACGATATTGCTATTATCTAAAATGGTGACCGGTTCTGCAGGCAATTTTGTAATAGGACGTGCCTGTAAAACGTACAGTTGGTCATTCAAAAAAGTAAATTCAATATCCATTCGCGGACCAAAGATGTCCGTTACTTTCTCCGCCATATCTTCTAACTCGACTTGTTGTTTTTCTGTTAAGATTGGAGAAGTACCAGAAGTTTCAAAGTAAGACAATTGATCATCAGAATGGATCGTAACCATGGTTGTATCTACTTTATCTTCAACGATCCCGCTACCAACGCCAACGCCGACAACAATTAACTGTTCGTTCAATAACCCTTGAGGATTCGCGGTAAAATAGACCCCAGATAAATCTCCTGAAATCATGTCTTGAAGAATGACGTATAATTTAACAGCTTCTAACGAGATGCCATTTTCAAAGTAGTAACTCAATGCAGAGGGCTGGTACAACGACAAAAGAGTTTCCTCTACAGCCTCAACTAAATCATCTACTTCAACAAACAAACGCGTAGAAAATTGTCCAGCAAATGAGGCAGAGGCATCATCTTCAACATTTGCTGAAGATCGCACAGAGTAGGTATGTTTGCCAGATGCGTGTCTGCTAAAATCATGGATAGCTGTAAAATCTTCCTGCAAAAATTTCGCCTTAAATTCCTGTTGCAATCGTTGACTTAATGCATTCAATGTATCGTTTCCTGTATGGTATGCTTTTTGCTGTTCTTGCAAGAAGGTAAGTACATCTGTTTGATCAAAAAGATCAAATGAAAAAACGGAAAAAGGAGGAACGACGAGGCCCTGCTCTTTCATGAGATGCAAATTAGCTGCTTTTGAACCTACTGATCGACGGTGAAAGTTAGTGAGTTGTTTCATCGGACAAACCCCTGTATAAATAGATGTGCTGCAACCGAAAGAACCATCGTGGTTTCCGTAATGTAGGTATAACGTTCCACTCGATTTTTGATATTGAAACGTGTCGGATCATGAATGAATTGTTGAAATTGAATCGTCATCCAGATGACATTTGCCAATAGAACAACGACGCCGATTTTTGAAATATTCCATAATAAAATAAAATTCGTTAAAATATCAATAATCGTCAGCACTTGAACGAAACGTGTGGCTTTTTGATAAGTGAAGAGTTGGGAATATGTCACATATTCTGTCTCGTCTTTGGGTGCTCTTATTTTACGGCTGATTTCCCATATCAAGCTTGGGAAATACATCGTAAATGCCAGCAAAACAGTAGGTAGGGATAGCAATGGCAATTGATATTTGTAACAAACGAATGTGATGATATAGATATTCATGACCATCATCACAGGATTATGGGTAACAAGTGCTAAAGGCAATGATTTTTGAATTTTAGCTTTGCTGAAAAACCACAGCGACATCAAGGTTCCATAGATGAATAAAAAGAGAAACCAGCCTATATTATTCATAAAGATGACATTGAGCACAACAGTGATCGTGACCATGACAGCTAAAGCAATAGCTAAATCACGTTTCTTAACTCTACCAGAAGGCAGTGCTCGATCAGGAAATAGTCGTTGATCGTGTTCGTAGTCTTTAAAATCATCTGCGATCCTAAGCGCCATCAAAAATGTAAATATTGTCCAAACTCCGGTCCATTCTTGTATTCCTATTGAAAAATCTGACTTTCCTACGTTGAGGAGTAAGATAAAGTAGATTTCAAAAAAGTAGATGATCGCTAATAGGAATCGCGGAATCAGTGGGTACATTTCTTTATAGTAAGTTAATAATCTCTTTAGCATGTTTTCAGACCAATTCCTTCCCCTATGTTGACTTGAGTTTCTATATTTAGATTAGAATAATAATCAATATCTTGATCAACGGTTACGGTTCCCTTTGGATAAGCCACCAGTATAGTGGACCCACCTAGGCTAAACCAGCCTTTTTCTTTACCTCGCTGATAACTATCGAATGGTTGATTATAAATCTTTCCAACCAAAAGCGCTCCAACTTCCATCTGCATGATCATCCCTAAATTCTTTGTTTCAAGTAGACAATATTCTCTTTTATTTTCTTTGAATAATTGAAAGTGTTGTTGGGCGATTTCTCTGACTGTATGTAATTTTCCGTAGATTTTGCGACGATGAATAACCGAGCCTGTTTCACTAGCCAGATAACGATGGTAATCATCGACTGCTAATCGGTAAATAAATAGTGTGCCACCCTCGTAATAATCAGCTGAAGAACGGTCTTGAAGGATATCTTCTAAACGATAGTTCTGTCCTTTGACGGTAAAGGTCTGATCACTATGAATGGGAACAGTTAATAGTTTCGCTTGCGCAACAGCGCAAACGCGATTAGACGGACTTACGTGAATGTTAGCCGCTTTTAATTTTCGGATAAAGAATTTTGCAAAAGACTGGTAGTTTTTTGATTCGTAATCGCTTAAGTTGATGTCATATTCTTTGACAAACGGAGCGATTTTATTTTTAGAAAGTCGTGTGTGGTCAATAGCTGTCCACACGATTGAAAATAATGGAGAAGTAACCATGGAAAGCAAAACGTTTCCCCACTTTGTTTGATACAACCGTTTTAGCCATGCTGCTTGATATTCCTTAGGTTCAATGATTGATTTCGTTTCACGCTGATAGACCTTTACCATACTATAATCTCCATAATCCGAATAAAGTCACGAGCGCCAGTCCTAAGAAAAAGAGATACATCACTCGATTGGGTTTAGGAATCTTAATATCCCAGATGAATAGAAAAGCCAATATAGGAGCAAGCAGTAGAAGAACATATTGAAAACTTCCACTTGAAAACCATTCACTTACCAAATAACCGACCGGAAAAACAAGTGCACCATAGGTAACCGGAACTCCCCGAAAATAAGTCGCTCTTTCTGCCAGATTGTCCTTCGTTTCACGATTGAAATAAGCCAGTCTTGTAACAGCAGCGATGACATAAATAATGGCTAAAAAAATGTTCACTAAAGGGAAGCGACCTTGTAAAATCAATAAAACTGCAGGTAACGCCGCAAAACTGATCATATCGCATAAAGTATCGATCTCTACACCAAATTGTTCTTGCGCTTTTGTTCTATCAAAGGAACGCGCAACCATGCCATCAAATAAATCGCAGAGCCCGCTCACAATAAAGCAGCTCATCGCCCAAATCATCTCGCCTTGAATAATGAAATGCATTGCTACTAACGACAGGGCGGTCCCAAAATAGGTTAAATAGACAAACTTTCCATATTCTCCAATAAACATCTTTAGCACCCACTTTTTTGAATTGTAATTTCACCCGTTGTTCCATTCATTGTAACATTCATACCTGTTTTTAACTTCTCTGTAGCTTGTGTTGCACAAACGATTGTTGGAATACCAAATTCTCTGGCAACAATTGAGGCATGGCATAAAACACCGCCAGTTTCTGTAATCAGCCCCTTAATGGAACCAAAAGCGTGACTCCATCCTGTATCCGTAAAGCGAGTCACCAAGATTTCGCCAGCCTCCAACTGGTTGATGTCTTTAGGATCTAGCAGAATTCTTATTTTTCCAGAAACAATCCCGTCATTCGCACCGATTCCAGCTAAACTGGATGGTTTATTTGCCAAAAGATTCTCTACCTCTGCGGAAACACTTGTCTCCATTAAATCTCCTGGAGGAACAAAATGGCGATAAGCCTGACAATAGATGCGATTGTCCTGCACAGATTTTTGAAGACTTTCTTGAGACAGTTGGTTAGAGATAAAAGAGTGTATCATTTCTTTCTCAAGATAGAAGAGATCTTCCGTTTGCTCAATATACCCTAGTTTGGAATACCGTTCTCCTAATTTCAAAGTAATTTGACGAATCAAATGATAAAAACGAGTCGATACATCTTTAAACTCCTCACGCCACCACAATAATTCGCGCAGCATCTTGATATCTTTCATTACTTTAGTTCGTTGCCATTTAGAGACATAGGGCTCTATCAGTTTTTCCATTTGTTTATCTGTCAACGTTTGGGAGAAGGCGTGTTGAACAACTGTCGTGAGTTTCTCTGGATGATCCACATATTCTTTCAGTAAATCAACCACTGGCTGTTGGTTTTCGCTGTAACTCGGCACCAATAGATTCAGTTCACGGTTTGAATGATAGCCAAATGTTTCTTGAAAAGCTTGGATCCGTTTTGCATCTAGTCGATTGGGTTGTTCGTTTAATAACGTATTGATTTCTAATGGACTGTTCGTCATCCATTCCTGCTTATATTTATCGTTTGTAACGATGATTTCAACGATTTCATACAAATCACGTAGCGGTTGGATGTGTGAAACTTCTCCTAGTTTTGAGATAAGCTGAAAAAAAGTATCTAAGGGCAATTTTTTCAATAAGGCTGTTTTTTTCATGGAAAGCTGTACCGTATTGACATAGACTTGCCAAAAATAAGTTTGTTCACTTTGCAAATAAGCATCGTTAATGATAGTTTCCCATAATGCTTCAATTTTATTCTGATCTGTTGCGGAAGATAGCGATTGGATTTTTTTATCGATTGATTGATACGTTACTAATAATTGTTTGTGTTGCTGTGCTGCCGTTTGACGCTGTTGCTGAGTCGTTTTGGTGATGCGAGTCGCCACAGTTAGTAAATGGCTGATCGTCTTAACTGTCAGTTTGCTTTTGTAGCCGTCTCCTTGATAATTTTTATAAACGCCAAGCTCATCGTCAAATTCGCGTTCAATATAGCCAGGTATTCGTGACATGGCTTCTTTGACAACACCAATATTCCAATAAGGTCTTGCAAAATGATTGATAGAAAGCTGCTTGATGTTTGTTGAATCGTATAACTTATTTTCAATCAGAAATTTCTCTAACGTTGTCTGCCATGATTCACGGTATAAACTCCACATCAATCCTGGACAAGGTTGAGCAGCGACACCGCCATCACGAAAATTCGTAGTGGTCCAATTGCCTTCATTAATTTTTCGATGGATGGTTGTAATCGGGCGAGCTTGCAAGAAAAACAAGGAATCTTTGCTGAAACAAAATTCTACATCGACAGGATAGCCATAAAAGGTCGCAATCAAAAGCAACTGTTCTTGAAGCTGATTCAACTGACCTGAAGATAAGATTTGTGAACCACTTGTTGGTCCAATCGTTGAAAACCAGTCGATCGTCAATTGTTCAGGAGTAACTAACCCGCTAACAAGCTGTTCACCTGCGCCTTCCACTATTTCAAGGGTTAATTGACGATCATTATTTGTCAAAGGATTGAGTGTAAACGCAATACCACTGGAAACTGCTGAAATTTGTTCTTGAATAATGACAGACATTCTTAGATTTTGAATATCCAATTGTTGTGTCTGCCAATAATTTAAACTAGCGGGCTTAAAAAGAGAGGCGATACACTGTTTTAATGCAGCAATAATGTCATCAATTGTTGTACAATTTGCAATCGTGTCATACTGTCCAGCAAAAGAAGTAGATGCTTGGTCCTCCATCAAGCCACTGCTTCGCACAATATAGGTTTTATTAGGAGATATCAGATCATTTGTTTCTTTATGTAATTCCACTGGGAAAACCAGCTGATCCAAACGGTGAACAATTGTTTCATAAGTTGGCAGGTTAAGGTAAACAGTTGTTTCTAATCCTGCTAGTTCTGGGATTACTTCAGTCCATAGTGAAGTGAGTTTATCTTCTGAAATGAAATAGCCTTTAGGTACCTGAAGGCCTAACTGAGACAAATTGATCAACGCGTTTATTTTACCGCCATACCGCGGATTTGTTTCTGCAGTTTCTATTAAAGTCCAATAGATTGTCTATACACCTCCTTGTACATCTAACATAATTAGAATGGATTTTTTCTTAAATTAAACCAATACAATAATTGATTGACTACGACATGAGTACCGGCTCCCAAAAGGATAAATCCGAAAAATTGAACTAAACTTATTGGAACCAGAACTGCGACAACTAGAGCACAACCTAACAATGAATCTGCTTGGTCAATAAAAATAAAGAACCATTTCCATTGATTGGTTGCTGGTTTACCAGGTTTGATTTCTAGCCGTCGCTTCATAAAACTATTGGGCAATTCAAAAACGACGTAAGCTAACCCTAATAAAAAACCAATCCAAAGATTGTTTAGGATAGAATTTGCATAGACGTCATAGAAGAGATTCAGCGATTCAAGAGAGGGGCTATTTTTTAGAATGAGTCCCCAAACCACTTGGGAGAGTCCGCCAAAAAGAATCATGCCAATAAAACCTTTCCAAGTTTTATTTTGACCAAATAATCGCTTGCCGTCTGCTAATATCCTACCGGCATCCATAGGGATATTTAAACGTTGATAGGTAGGGTATTTACAAAAAGCCATATTGGCAACACCCGCAAAAATAACTGACATTAATGTAACGTATAAACTTAAAATTGTTTCCAACACAGTATTTTCCTCTTTCTCTTATAAAAATATAAAGGTTTCTCTTTATGGTAAACTATTTTTGTGAATTTTTAAACAAAATCAATTCAGTGAAAATATAAATGACGTTTTGGTCATTCTTCATTTTAAAACAAGGAATGAAGAAAAATAAAAATAGCTATTCAATATGTTAGAGAAGAGTAGCTATCATGGCACAGTTCATTAAGGTTTTCGTGTGAAATGATTAAGCTCTGTCCGGATTTTACCTTGCAAATGTTGGAAGGCTAAAAATTGTTGACGGGACCGCTCAATCCTTTTGTATCTCTTTCGATTTTTCTTATAAAATTGCTGATGGAAGTTTTCTGCCGGCCAAAATACAGACGTTGGCTCAATTAATGTAACGATTGGACGCTTGTATTTTCCGGATTCTATTAATCGTTGTTTTGACTTTTCAGTAATCTTTCGTTGTTCTTCATTTCGAACAAAAATAATCGGACGGTATTGACTGCCGCGGTCTTGAAATTGACCAAACGCGTCTGTTGGATCTGTCAGCTGCCAATAAAGTTCTACCAGTTCTTCATAGTGTATGATCCGCGTATCAAAAATAATCTCAACTGCTTCGACATGCCCTGTGTACTGGCCGCTCACTTGGTCGTAAGTGGGATGATCCATATGCCCTCCAGTGTAACCCGATAAGACAGAAATGATTCCATTTTTGGTTTCAAAAGGTTCTACCATACACCAGAAACAGCCCCCTGCAAATACCGCAGAATCTTGGTAAGTCAGATCATCAATGGAGTGTTTTGTAAAATCAAATTGAGCGTCGGCACTAGCATTTCCAGTTATGCTGTTATAAAAATCTGTCACGTCAGGCGTTAAGTTGTTTCTTAATGCTAGCGGGCGTAATTTAGCTTCAAGCTTTGAAAGCTGGTCGTCAATAGTTGCACCCTCTTCTAAGGCATTTTTGGTCGAAGATAGTGCTGACCGTTCCCATTCACGAGTCGCGGGATTGAGGATCAGATTATATAAATCATTGAGCGTTTCTTCGTCATTCTGTCTCATATAGAGGACCCTCCTTAGGCTTGTTTTTGAGGAATAAATCTTTAATTTATTATACATCAGCCAGCAGTGCTAAAGAACTGTTGAAACGTTATTTTGAACATGAAAAGTCAGAATGGCATGTCTCTAAGTAAAGCTATCCTTATGATTCTGGCTTTATAGAAATTAAGATACTAATAAACTTGATTTTAGTGTTATTGAAAGTATGTTATATTAAAAAAAACTAAATAAAAGAAAGGAAAGCTTATGCTGACAAAAGAAGCCGCTCAACACGTTATCTATGAAATTATGAAACTTTATCCTGATGCTGTCCCAATGATGCGTTATCAAAATCCATTTCAATTGTTGATGGTCGTTATATTAAGTGCTCAGGCAACAGATATTTCAGTCGCTAAAGTGACAGACCAATTATTTAAACGCTATCCAAATCCTCAAGCTGTTATTGAATCTTCACCTGAAGAAATTGAATCATACATAAAAACAGTCGGACTCTACCGGAATAAAGCAAAGTATATTTATAAAAGCAGTTGTCAATTACTTGAAAAGTTTGATGGAAAAGTTCCAAGTACACGTAAGGAACTTCAATCATTAACTGGAATTGGACCTAAATCAGCTAATATATTATTGAATGTCGCCTTTAACCAAGAGGCTTTTGCAGTGGACACACATGTCGCACGAATCTGCAAGCATCACAAAATAGTAGAAGAAAATGCCACACCCAAACAAATTGAAAAACGCGTGACAGAAATTATCCCAGCTAAATACTGGGGAAGAGCACACCAATCTATGATCTCATTTGGAAAAGAAATATGTACATCTAGAAGTATGAAGTGTCATGATTATCCACAGCTGTATGAGAATTTAGCAGAAGTAGATCCAACTGACTCAATTGATGCTGTCTAAATTTAACTATGTTTATTTAGTCAGAAATCAAAAAAAATCTAATCAATCTGTGACGCTAAAAGGATTTAACATTTTTCATTATTGATGCTTTCATTTGTATTGATAATGGGCCTACAAAAGTACATACTATTCAGCAATGGTTAAACAATCGCTGTCATAAAAGAAAAATCTTCCTCTGTACTGAGCATTGAAAGGCTCATACAAAGGAAGATTTTTTAGAATAAGTTTTTGATTTTTTCGATATTTTTGATCATTACAGAAGTCGTCCCGTCTGGATTATTAATAAACTCGACAACATCTGGGTCTCTGTAAAGTTCTATAGGAATGCTGATCTCGATTCCGTTATCTAAACGGAATTTTTGTTTGGAATATTTTGGTCCAGCTACTGTCACTTCAGCAGGAGCACGATCTACGTAACCTAACTCTTTGATTTCTTCAAAAAACTTTTCTTTTTTCGCATGATTATCCCCATATAGAGTCTCAGCAATCACTTGATTATCAATGACGTTTTCTTCCGTCATACTATGGACAAGTGCATCTTTCGTATCAGCCAGTACTTGGAATTCTTCATCATCAAATGCCTTGCTTGTTTTTTGAACGGCTTTTTTAATAATCGAAATGTTCTCTTTAAGACTAGGTTGAGGTTTATCTTCTAAAAATAGTTCTGTGAAATAATAAATTTTCTCTGCTAATTCATCAATTAGGTGCTTTTTCTCAATCACATGGTATTCCATGGTATTCAAATTTAGCACCATTCCTTCTTGAATCGCTTGGCGTGCACTCGGTAAGATAGAACGGTTAATGATCAACTGATTCGTTAGCGTTTCTTCTTCATAAGAGACATAGTGAGTGATGCTGTCAGAATAATTTAATTTGAACAGACCTAACTGCGGTACTTCGTCCAAAGTAAAGTAGACAAATAATAAGTCAGCTGGCGGTATTTCTGGATTAAGTTTTGTAATGGAAAAGAATTTTTCGGTCAACGTTTTGGTTGTCTCAATAAAATCAGTTGGAATCGTAGAAAAAGTTTGATTTAAAGGATTATTTTCGGTTAATATCCCGGTTTTCATGTTGTCTGAGTCTTCTACTTTTTCAATCATGGCATGGAGATAATCAAATGTGAATTTCTCTGTAAGATCTAAGCCGGCAAAAGAGAAGATAGGTTCGTTACTGTTCAAATCAAAAATGTGTAAAATGGCTTCTTTTATATAAATCATCTTGTTCCCTCCGTTTTCAGTCACGCTTATCAGTATCTCACAAATTAGACATTCGCAAAAGCAAATTTTAGGTGGAAAGTTACTTTATAAGTTTGAATAAAATTGTTTAGGATATTGACTCTCATCTATTTTTAATGATATCCTTCTTATGAGTAATAGCTGAGTAGGTCTTTCTTTTTAGTAATAAAAGTAGCTATACCATTAGGGTGGGATTCATGCATTTTTAAATCAAAAAGAACTATTAAGAGGGAGAAATGACTTATGAGGTATCACTACACAGAACAGGAAAAAGAAAATGTAGTCATGAACTTTATGGAAAATAATAGAGTGACTAAGGTGCCAGCGAAAGAAAAGAAGAAATACATTTTATTAGCGGAATTCATCACCAGATTCGAACAAGGAAAAATATATACGGAAAAAGAAATAAATACGGAGTTACTTAACGTGTATCCAACAGGAGAGTATGTTGAACAGAGAAGATATTTAATCACCTTTAATTTTTTCAAAAGAAGCAGCGATGGTAGTCAGTATTGGCTAAATATATAAAAATGTGAAAGGATAGACAAATGAAACTATTTTTAAAAGGATTCATTAGAGGAGCAATTCCATTTATTTTTATGTTGGTCATGTCAGTGTGGGAGCTTATTCAAGGTTCATCTAGTGATGCGAGGACATTCTTAATAAACGGGCTTATAATTATGTTTTTGGGAATAGCGAGCGTCATCTATGAAATCAACCGCTGGAATTTCTCCAAACAAATCATAGTTCACTACATAACAATGTTGCTTACGGTATTCCCCATTCTTTTGCTAAGCGGTTATTATCCGTTGAGCTCTTTTGATGATGTACTAAATGTATTTTTACTTTTTAACAAAGTTGGCCTTATGCTTTTTTTTGCAACATTTATAATTGCCAAAGTGCGTAGAGAGTTTAGAAAACGAAATTGATATTTACATCTACTCGTTCTGTGATGGCTTAATGCTATTTTATAATTTATCAACAATAGCATGTACATTAAAGATGTCGAAAGACCAAAAAGACGACAGCTAATTAAACTAGCCGTCGTCTTTTTGTTGCTAAGATCGTTTAAATGATAGAGTAATTCTCTTAAATTATTAAAGGAATCAAACAAATAGTTACAGGCCAATCAATGTATAGACTACTAAATAAACGTTTAAACAAATAATGACAACGGTAGCTGTCCAAGCCACTATTTTAACCCAAGTTGAGTTTACAAAACTTCCCATTTTATGTTTATCACTGGTGAATAAAACCAGTGGAACGAGTGCAAAGGGGAGTTGCATACTTAAAATAACCTGACTGAATATTAAAAGATCGGTAGTTCCATTTTCTCCGGCAATAATGGTCACAATAAATACTGGAATTACAGCTAGTAATCTTGTGATGATTCGGCGTACCCATGGCTTAACTCTTAAATGAATAAAGCCTTCCATAACGATCTGACCGCTTAATGTTCCGGTGATGGTTGAGTTTTGGCCAGAAGCTAGTAGAGCAATTGCAAATAAGGTACTCGCTATAGATGCGCCAATAGTTGGTGCAAGTAAAGCATAAGCATCTTCTATTCCACTGACAACTTGTCCGTTGCCGTAAAAAGCTGACGCACCTAAAATTAAAATCATCGAATTAATCAAAAAAGCAATGGTTAAAGAAAAGATAGAATCGATTCGAGCAAAGTTTACCGCCTCTTTTTTTCCTTTTTCTGTACGTTCATAGCTTCTCGTTTGAATAATTGAAGAATGCAGATATAGATTATGCGGCATAACTGTGGCACCTAAAATTCCTAAACCTACAAATAGGATCGAAGGGTTTGTAACAATATCTGAACTAGGAATATAACCTTGAACTAAGTCTGTGACATTTGGATTGGATAATAAAATTTCATATGCAAAAATGATAAAAATCGTAGACATTAAGATAATAACGACACTTTCAATAATACGAAAACTGCGTTTCTGCAATAAAAGCAACAAGAGCACATCTAATGTTGTGATTGTCACACCTAAAAGGATGGGAATGTTGAACAATAGTTTTAGAGCGATAGCAGATCCAATAACCTCAGCAATATCGGTAGCGATAATGGCAACTTCTGTTAAAATCCATAAGAAAAAAGATAATTTTTTTCCGGCAGAAGCACTAGTTGCTTGAGCTAAGTCCATACTTGTGGCGATTCCTAATCGCGCAGCCATTTCTTGCATTAAGGTTGCAATTAAACTAGCAATCAATATGACACTTAATAAGGTATAGCCAAATTCAGATCCACCCTCTATAGATGTCGCCCAATTACCCGGATCAACATACCCAACAGCCACTAATGCGCCTGGACCCATAAAAGCAAGCAACTTTCTTAGAAAAGAAGCATTTGCTGGTGGGATTTTTACTGAATTATTTACTTCTTCCAAGCTGATAGAATCTATTTTTCTTATCCAGCCTTTATTCCTATTTTTTTCATTTTTGTCCATTTTACTTCATATCCATTCGTATTTTATTCTACTTGTAACAGTAGTTAGTTTAGAACTCTAGGTATCTTTTGTAAATAGAAAACCGCCGTTATTAAAAAAATCACAAAAACTAATAGATAGTATTTATACCGCTCACTATGCAAATTATAATATCTTGCGTAAGCGAAATAAACAGATTGTAACTGATTCGATTCGATGAAGATATTGAAAAACTAGGAGTAAAGGTTACGAGGAAAAGACTGGGAAAGTACTGACATAAAAAATTAAAGAGACTGTAGATATGCATATTCCATGCAAATCTACAGCCTTTTTAATTTGAAAGGGGAGATTTATACCGCAGTTTCATAGTTTGTTTATAAAAAGATATTATTTTACACTCACGGTTATATAGTAAACTATAACTAAATGATATAGAATCATTTTATAAAGGAGTTGTTAAATTTGGTGCAAGTATTGAATAAGTTGAAAGATCAAACGAACTTTACAAATACAGAAATGAGAATTGCTGACTATATCATCCAAAATATCACCACGATTCCTACGATATATATTGAGGATTTAGCAAAATTAACATACACTTCTCACTCAACAATTATCCGTCTCTGTAAAAAAATTGGGTATGATGGATTTAGAAGTTTTAAGGACGCTATTTCAGGTGTAGTTTATAGCCAATTGCATTTACCTAGTGAAGTGGATGCTAACTTCCCTTTTAAACAAGAAGATTTGACCATGGATATAGCTAAGAATATGGCAAATTTAACGATTGATACGATAAAAAAAACGTTAAATCAATTAGATGAAGATTCACTACAATCAGTGGCAGAAATTCTTTTCAACTCTAAGCATATTTTTCTGTTTTCTCGTGGTGATTCACAAGTACGAGCGAGAAGTTTTCAAAATAAATTAGTAAAGATTAATAGATTTGCTATTATTTCTGAAGAATATGCAGATGAGGCATGGAATGCTTCTAACCTTACTCCAAAAGATTGTGCTTTATTTCTATCTTATAGTGGAACTAGTCCACAATATAAGCGTATGCTACAACATTTTTCTAACAAAAATATTCCAACCATTTTGATAACAGGAAATACAGAATCTGATTTGATTAAATTAGCTGCCAACACGATAGTAGTAGTCCAGGAAGAATATGATTTTGTAAAAGTTGGAACTTTTGCATCACAAGTTGCCTTTCAGTATGTATTAGACACATTATATTCTATTTTATATGCAAAAGAATATAGAAGTAATTTGGAGAAATTAAAAGAAAAACAGTCACTCATTCAAAATGGAATTTTGTCAGAAGAGCTATGACCTGTCCATATATTGAAAAAGCACCTGTTTTTTGCTTTGAAAATTTAGCCTAATGTTATACCTGCAGTTTCTAATCCTTTATCTACAATGGACATAACTATTTCACTGTGATCAAGGTGTTTTATCATAGTTTCAACGTCAGATTCTCTTATGATTCTTTCAAATTCAATGAATTCTTCGTACATCCGGTGCGTATGCACTTTAGAATCAACGATTTCGCTCTTATTTTGATGATCGATTACAGTAAAACGGTCGATGGTGCTTGTAGGTCCTTCAATAATAATAGCTCCTTTTTCGCCTTGGATAATGGTTCGTATCGGAGCTGTAGAATCTTTAGCACCTATACAGACTACTTTTTTATCCCCGTAATCAAGACTTAAGATGCCAGAAGTATCAATTCCATTTTCAACATTTGCCAAATAGTTTACTATTTGGGGCTCCCCAAAAAGACCCGTTACAAAATGAATGTTGTAAATATTAATATCCATTAAAGCTCCCCCGCCCATTTTGGGATTGAAAGCTGGTAATATATCTCCTTTTTTGAAGGCATCATACCTTGATGAATATTGAGAATAATTACATTCAATAATTTTAATAGCTCCAATAGTATTGATGGCTTCTTTTATTTTTTTATAATTGGTTAAATATTGATTGGTTATAGCTTCTAACAACATGACTTTGTTTGCTAAAGCTAGTTCTCTCAGCTCTTTCATTTCTGATAAGTTTAAGGTAAAGGGTTTCTCACAAATAACATTTTTTTTACTCAGTAGGGCTTGTTTAGCAAAAGAAAAATGCAAATGATTAGGCAACGCAATATAAACGGTATCGATATTCTGATTGTTTAAACAATCAGAATAATTAGTTGAGACTTGACGAATACCATATTCATTTTTTAAAAGCTTCATTTTATCCATGCTTCTATCCGTTCCCACAATTGCCTCTAATTGAATCCCTGGAACATCACAGACCATAGTTAAAAAATCATTTACTATCATTCCAGAACCTATAATTGCAAGTTTCATTATAAACCTTCTTTCTTAGTTGAGTGATCCTTGTTTTTTTTAGACAAGTTGATAAGTTAGTATTTAATACTTTGAATCCCTTCTTCAAGTATTTCTAGTTGACGAATCGTTTCTTCATCTTTCACTGTTTTATCTTTTCCATTTATAATAGACTCATATAAACCTTCATAAACATGACTGTAATCTCCAATTTCTGAAACGACTTTTTCTTCATGATATAAACCATCAGCATCTATATAGGTCACAGTACCGTAATGTTCTGGGGTATCTATACCAAAATCAGGATTAGTTGGCATATAGAATAATTTTAGATGTTCTTCCTGCCTATCTTTTTCTTGCTTGATAAACATACCTTTTTTACCATATAGAACAAAACTTGGTCGTGGTTTTATTCTGAAATAACTTGATTTAACAGAAACTTTTATTTTTGAATAGTAAAAGTCTAAGTCAAAATAATCATTCATACGATTAGGACCCAATAATTGCCTTACATCATAATGAATAGAATCTGGATCTCCAAAATAGGAAAGAACTTGATCGATTGTATGGCACCCATGGCCATATAAATAACTTGAAGAGGCTGAAAATTCTGTGCTGTTTTCTGGAACTTCTGGTCTAAAATAATCATAATGCATTTCAACTTCTAGTAATTCACCTATCATGCCACTTTCAATAATTTTTTGAGCTGTCAGAAAATCTGAATCGTAACGTCTGTTTTGGTAGCATTGAACGAGTAAATTTTTTGATTTTGCTAACTCAAATAGTTCTCTTGCTTCTTCAGCAGTTTCGGTAAATGGCTTTTCAACTAGTGTATTTTTTCCGTTTTCTAGTGATAATTTTGCAAATTCAAAATGTAATGAACTTGGAAGGCAGATTGCCACTAATTGAATTTCTGGATCATTCCAAATATCTTCTAAATTTGTTGTATAGTGGACTCCAGGAACCTTATCCCATGAACTATTTTCATGACGAGAATAGATTGTCTTCACTTTAACGTTCTCTGTTTTTAATGAAAAAGGTAAATGATAGCGATTCGTACTTTTTCCGTTACCAATATAAGCCATTGTTAACATTTAAAAAACCTCCTATAGTATCTGATAATTAGATTATATATGAAAACGAGTGAAATAAGCTGTTACTCATCCATTAAGGTTCTCATGTTCTTTTTTCTTCCAAATAAAGTGAGGTAACCTGAACATTATGTTCATAGATGGCCTTCATAAAATTTTTTATAGTGAACTTCAAGAATTAAAATAGTAATATAAAATAAAGGTTTAGAAGGAATTTGGATGCTATTAAATAGAAATTAAATTGTTTAAATATGGGGAGGTAGTTGATATGCATAAAATTCTTAGGGGTTTTCTAATTTTAAGATTAGTAATCATAAATATTTTTTTCTATCGATTAAGACGATCAGGAAAGACTTATAAGATGATTGAACGTAAGAATGGAATCAGTATTAAGACCCAGAAAAGAAGATTTAAGCAACTTTTTAAGAGTCAACATGAAAGTGTGAATATATGAAATCAAACCGCTTATTTCAAATGGTTTATTTGTTAATGAGTAATGAAAAAATGCCAGCAAAATTATTAGCCGATAGATTAGAAGTTTCAGTAAGAACAGTTTATCGCTATATTGATAATTTGTCAGAAGCAGGTATCCCGATTTATACTAGTCAGGGGAGAAATGGCGGGATTTCATTGTTGCCTCAATTTAGAATGAATAGTACCTTGGTTTCAGAAGATGAGCAGATGAATATATTATCTTCATTGCAAAGTTTAGTAGGAGTTGGTCAAAGTGATCAAGAAACTTTGGACAAACTATCCGCAGTCTTCCAAAAAGAGCCAATCTCTTGGATTGAAATTGACCCTTCAAATTGGAGTAACAGTCAGGAACAAAAATCGACATTAGCATTGATAAAACAAGCAATATTTCAATCTGAACTGCTTACTTTTAACTATTTGAATGCTAAAAATGAATATCTATCAAGAAAAGTCTGCCCCAACCAAGTTATATTTAAAGATAAGGCTTGGTATTTGAAGGGGTACTCCATTGAAAGAAAAGATTGGCGCTTATTTAAGTTAACTAGAATGCATGAAACTACTATAGTTTCTGCAGAATCCAAGTCCCAACGAACTGCTGCTCCCATAATGGCACAACAGGAGGATAAAAAAATAACTGATTCAATATCCTTAACTTTGAAAATCAACGCTAAAATGAGTTATCGTATATTTGAAGAATTTACTCGAGAACAAATCAGCAAAATTGATGACAACTATTATCTTGTCAATTGTTTAACCAATGATGGCGAGTGGTTAGATAGTTACTTGCTTTCGTTTGGTAAATATTTACAAGTGTTGGCGCCAACTATAATTCAAAATCGATTAAAAAAAGAATTAAAAAGTATGCTTGATTATTATTAAAACGTGACAGACTATTGTCATGTTTTTTTTTATATACTTCAAATATAAGAAAGGAAGTGTCAAAATGGAAAAACAATTACCTGAGATTATTTCAAAATATATTGAAGCTAGTAATGATTTTGACGAAACTGGATATGCAGACACCTTTATCGACAATGGTGTTATCGATGAACTATCAGTCGGCAGAAAATTTGAAGGCGAGGAAGAAATCAAACAATACTTTAGAAATTATTTTATTGACTACAAGACCAGCACGAAAATTCAAGAATATCAGATCAAAGACAACGTAGTCACTGTAAAGGTTATTTTTAAAGGGAGTTTTCCTAATGGAGGGCAGGGGATTTCAGGCTTTTATGAATTTAGTTTATCGCCGACAGGAAAAATTGAGCAGTTGATTGCCGATCTTAAATAGAATAAAGAGGAGAAAAATAGGATGGATATTAATGAATTAGTGCAACGTTCAGATGAGATTAGAGAACAGTATCACCGAATTGAGCAAGCAACCCAAGGGGAAAAATGGACGATAGAACAGGACACATTAGCATTTTTGACTGACGCTGGTTTATTAAGTAGGTTAATCATGGACAAAACAGGCAGCTGGCCGACTGGGGAGAATAACGAAAAATTATTAGCACATAAAATTGGGGAAAATATTTGGTGGCTTACAATTCTTGCCAATCAAGCGAACATCAATGTTGAACAAGCATTAGATACTTTTCTAACGGAAACCAAAACTAATTTATCAAATTAATAAAGGAGGCTTTTAAATGGCAGAGATTAAATTGACTGAACACTATTCGGCAACAAATATTCCAGAGATCGTCCATACAGAAGCTGTTAACTATTTATCGATTCTTGGAAAAGGGGCTCCAGGAAGCACTGAGTTTTATCGAAAGAAAGCTTTAGTTGCAGATATATCAAAAAAATTGGATCAACAAATAAATATGCCAGTTATAGAAGTTCAATATTGGTATGCAAAAGGTGCTAAACCAGCTAACATTGCGGATTTCTATACTGCTAACCCCTTGTCGTTGCTAGAATACCGGATCATGACGAAAACGTCTCAACTTTTAACAAAAGAAAAAATTGAAGAGATTATTACTGCTAGTTCTAGTTCAAATAAAAAGTCTTCTGATATTCTTGAACCTTTTTCAATCCCAGCCCAAACAGTCATTCAGGTTATGCACCATGGACCTTTTTCTGATGAACTTAGAACGCTTGCTGATTTAGAAAGGTATGCTGAACAAAATGGTGTACGACGTAGTGGTTCTCATCTTGAGATTCACCTAGACTCATTTACAGCAAAAACTCCTCAAGATACTCTACGTACAATTCTTCGTGATCCTGTTCGGAAGGTATGAAAAAAGCATCTGACCTAATGTAGCGACCTCTAAAGTTAAATTAAAAAATTAACTTTAGAGGTCTTTTTATAGTTAAATACGAGGAAGAATTTAAATAGCGTGTAGTTGAGTATTACTTAGCTGGAGTAATAGCAATCATAGACAAATAGATTATATAATGTTTCTATCTAAGGACGGGATGATTATCTAATGTTTTATTTTTCGTATTTGAACGTTTAAAGTTCAGTATGTTCTAAAATAATGTTCTCATTAAATTGTGTTTTCCGGCGATCAATATGCTCTTCGCCCCAAGTACATAACAATTCTAAAACGGGTTCTAAAGAGTGGCCATAAGTGCTTAAAGAATATTCGACTTTAGGTGGTACTTGTTCATAAACGGTGCGATCAATCACTCCGGAATCCTCTAACTCACGTAATTGTTGAGTTAACATTTTTTGAGTAATTGTGGGCATAAGACGTTTTAATTCAGAAGGCCGTCTGGTGTCATGCTTTAAGTGACACAGAATAATCGGCTTCCATTTTCCGCCAATTACTTCAATGGTAGCTTCAACCCCAATACCGTAAACAATTGTTGGTTTCATTTTTATTTTATTTCTCTCCTTTTTATAGGTACTTTTTAGTTCCTATAGCACAAAAAAGTACCTACTTCCCATTAAGTTGTATAGGGTCTATACTAACGACATGTTAGGCAAATGTAAATATAAAATTGGAGGAATATTTATGAAATCGCAAG
Organism: Carnobacterium sp. FSL W8-0810; assembly: GCF_038007125.1. Classification (NCBI taxonomy): domain Bacteria; kingdom Bacillati; phylum Bacillota; class Bacilli; order Lactobacillales; family Carnobacteriaceae; genus Carnobacterium; species Carnobacterium sp. FSL W8-0810. The sequence goes on from NZ_JBBOWO010000001.1 coordinate 747,631, forward strand.
AAATTATTACTTTGAATAATGGAGTTGAGATGCCGACTTTAGGCTTAGGCGTTTTTCGGGTGGAAGATTATAAAGAATTAGTTGAGGCAATTAAAACGGCTATTGTTGCAGGTTACAGAAGCATTGATACGGCAAGTATTTATGGCAATGAAGAAGCAGTAGGCGAAGGGATTCGTCAAGGGATTGCTGCAGCGGGGATTAGTCGTGAAGATTTATTTATCACTTCTAAAATTTGGAATGAAGATATGCGTAGTGAAAAAGTAATAGAAGCTTATCAAACAAGTTTAGATAAAATAGGCGTGGATTATTTGGATTTATATCTGATTCATTGGCCAGTTGCAGAACATTATGTTGCTGCTTGGCAAGAAATGGAAAAACTTTATGCCGCTAAAAAGGTTCGGAGTATCGGGGTAAGTAATTTTCAAATTCATCATTTAGAGGAATTGACGAAACACAGTACTGTAACCCCGGTTATTAATCAAGTGGAATACCATCCCTTGTTAACTCAAGGAGAACTAAAGGATTATTTAACAAAAAAAAATATTCAAATGGAAGCTTGGTCTCCGTTGATGAATGGAGAAATTTTGCAAAATGATTTAATTTTAGCGTTAAGTCAAAAATATGGGAAGTCAGCTGCCCAAATTATTTTACGTTGGGATTTACAAAATGGCGTTATTACAATTCCTAAATCAACCAATGCAGATCGGTTACTTGAAAATAGAGCTGTTTTTGACTTTGCATTAACTGAAGAAGAAGTCGCAAGTATTACAGCATTAAATCAAAACCGTCGAATTGGTCCAGATCCAGACAATTTTGAATTTTAGAAAGGAAGAGCAGACTATGAAAATGCAAATGACTGGGTTAACCGCTCTTGTAACCGGCTCAACTAAGGGGATTGGAAAAGCCATCGCTCTAGAGTTAGCCAGTGAAGGCGTAAATGTAATTATTAACGGACGTGGTAAGGTAGATGTTGATACAGTGATTGCTGAAATTCAAACAAAATTTCCTACTACCAATCCTCAAAGCGCAGTTTACGATTTAAGTCAGGAAAAAGAAATCAATCAATTGATGGAGAAATTTCCGCAAGTAGATCTGTTAATTAATAGTTTAGGTATTTTTAAACCAACGGACTATTATGAGATTAATGATGAAGAGTGGCTACGTTTTTTCAAAATGAATGTCCTAATCAGCAACACCTTAGCGAAACAGTATTTACCGCATATGCTTAAGCTTAATTTTGGACGGATTGTTTTTATTGCTAGTGAAGAAGCGTTGATGCCTTCTGGGGAAATGGCTCACTATAGTATGACTAAAACCATGCAGCTTTCTCTAGCTAAAACTTTAGCTATCCAAACCAAAGGAACACAGGTTACAGTCAACACTGTTTTACCTGGGCCAACCTTAACTGAAGGGGTTAGCGGGATGCTAGAAGGATTTTACGGAAAGGAAAACATAAGCTTTGAAGAACAAGAACGTCGCTTCATGGCGGAACACCGTAGCGCTTCTTTGATCCAACGATTTATTCCAGCAGAAGAGTTAGGTCGCTTAGTTACCTTTGTTTGTAGTCCTCTAGCAAGTAGTTTTAGCGGTTCGGTTATTCGAGCAGATGGTGGAATGGTACCCACTATCTTTTAGAAAACGGACAAGGAGTAGCGTATTTAAGGTAAACAAATACAAGTCATGATGATAAGAGAAGTTGGCAGATGATTGAATCATCTGCCAACCTCTCGCTTTTTTTTATTCTATATTCATTCAATTTATAGGGTGATGCATTCGTGCTAATCTTCAAATTTTGTACTTTTTGAGTCAATGTTTATTTGAGTGAGTTCCTTCACTTTTACGATATCTTTAGATGATTCAAATAATCTAAACGGAATCAGGATAGCTCTTTGTGGGGCAACATAGAATATAAACATATTATTGATATTAAGAACCCAGTTAATTTTGCCCCGTTCGATGATTTAAAGCTTCCGGCTGGCAGTTCAGCAGCTAAAGTTGCAAAAAACTGCTGAATGCTACTGGGACTGAAAAAATTAGTGGGAATAGCGATTTTGATGTCTTTAAAGAACTTTATGTCAAAAAAGTGCTTAGAAATAGATGAACTTTATCAAAAGCAAAACAAATAAGAAGGAGCCTTTAATAAGGTTTCTTCTTATTTGTTCTCTACATGATTGAAGAATAAAACTACTTATAAACTGTTATTTTTGTAAGAACTCTTTTAAAGCATCAACTAGCGGTGTCAATGGTTTGCCTAACGTTTGTTCAATATCATCTGACATAACATCCAATTCTCCATTACGAATATCATTCTGAATCATTAAGATGAAGCCGACAACTGCCTCAGGAACGCCATTATTGGTTAATGCAGTTTGATAATCACTATCATTCATTTTAACGACCTTAAATGCTGAGCCACTAGCAATTTTAAGAGCCTCTGCTAATTCTACATAAGTAATAGGATTGCCTGATAATTCAAGTACTTCTGGTGTTGCTGCTTGTCCAGTTAAGACATTGATGGCAGCTTCGGCATATTCACGTTTTAACGCCCAACCCGTTTTGCCTTCTCCAGCAGAATACGTGAAAGGATGGCCTGCTGCTGCAGCATTTAGTGTGTCCTTTTCGTTTTCTATATACCAGTTGTTGCGTAAAAAAGTGTGGGGAATGTTGGATTTAGAAATTAATTGTTCCGTTAAAATATGGTCTTGAGCTAAAGGACTTTTGGATTCAGCACCTTTAGGGAAACTTGTATAAGCAATAAATGAAATGCCAGTCTTTTTAGCAGCATTTACAACATTTTTGTGCTGCTCACCACGTGAAACTACTGCACCAGGTTGTGAGGAAACAAATAATAAACGATCGATGCCGTTGAATGCCTCAATCAAACTTGCATAGTCGCCAAAATCACCAATACGAACCTCAACTCCATGTTCACGCAGCATAGCAGCTTTTTCTTTTGTTCGTGCTAATACCACAATTTCATTTAACTCAACTTGTTCTTTTAAATAATGTAAGGCATGAGTGCCTAGTTCTCCTGTTGCGCCTGTTAATAAGTACTTCATTTGGTATCAACCTTCCTACTAGTTAGATTCTTAGCTTGTTTCTTTCAAGTTCTACTATTATAATAGGACTCTAAGTAACTTATGTAAAGTAAGTACTTTGGAGTTACTTAGTGACTAATAAGTAACTAATGTGAAAGGAAAGGGTTTCTATGCGTAACAAAGTTGTAGCTTGTCCAGTAGAGACGACATTATTGTTGATAAATGATCGCTGGAAAGTAATGATATTAAGAGAGTTGTTAGATGGGACCAAACGATTTGGCGAACTAAGGAAAGCGATCGGAACGGTTTCAGCAAAAGTTTTGACGTCACATTTACGGTCTATGGAAGAAGATGGATTGGTAGACCGTGAAATTTTTGCAGAAGTCCCTCCACGTGTGGAGTATGCATTGACGGAATTAGGTAATAGTTTAAAACCAATTTTAGATGCGATGAAGGATTGGGGCACAAATTATCAAGAAATGGTTACGGTTGAAGTTGAACAGCCAAAAGTGTAACCGAAGCGTCATTCATTAAAAGGAGATAATAAATATGAGTTTAAATAACCAAGAGATTGAAAAAGCTGTCTATGCTGAAAAAAATGCAGGTGGATTTGCTCAATTAATGCAGGAATTCAAAACGTTAGGCATAAAACGCTATGATTATTTAGTTGCAGAAGGACTGTACCGTTATTTTGATGAAAACAGTTCCGTCGACTTGCCTTTGAATGGGAAACCGAAAAAAGTTGCTGAAAAAAGTAATTCCGAAGCTATCAAAATAGCTGTACAAAGAGCACAATCTGGGGAGTTTGATTTTGAAACTTTTTGTGAGTTAGCTGGTAAAGCTGGTGTTCCTTTTTGGACGAGTGATTTAGTGTTGAAGCAAGTGATTTATTACGCCACGAATCATAAAGCTTTGTTAGTTGAACCGATTCCTGGATTATAAATTAAGCTCTACCTATAATAAAAGAGAAGACAAATAATGTAAGCGATAAAGATCAGTAGTTGAAAGGGGAATAACAATGGGATTATTAGTAGATGGTAAATGGCATGATCAATGGTACGACACAGAAGGCAATGGAGGGAGATTCATTCGTCAGGAATCACAATTCCGCAATTGGATCACGCCGGATGGAAGTGCTGGACCAACTGGTGAAGCCGGCTTTAAAGCAGAACCTGGACGTTATCATTTGTACGTAGCGTTGGCGTGTCCTTGGGCAAACCGTGCATTAATCATGCGTAACCTAAAAGGGTTAGAAGAGATGATATCGGTATCTATTGTGAATCCTTTGATGGCCGAAAATGGCTGGACATTTGATGCAGAAGAAGGTGTGATTCCAGATCCAGTCATTGATGCAAATTATCTTTATGAAGTCTATACGCATGTGGAATCAGGTTATAGTGGACGAGTGACTGTGCCTGTTTTATATGACTTGAAACAAAATAAAATTGTAAATAATGAGTCTTCTGAAATCATGCGTATCTTAAACTCCGCATTTGATGACGTCGGTGCAAAGGAAGGCGATTATTATCCTGAAGCATTGCGTCCAGAAATTGATGAGATCAATGAGAAAGTGTATCATGCAGTTAATAATGGAGTGTACAAAGCTGGATTTGCGTCGAAGCAAGAAGTTTATCAAGAAGAAGTGTTGAATTTATTTGCTGCGCTAGATGAACTTGAAGAACGCCTAGAAGAGAATCGTTACTTAGTAGGGGAGCAAATTACGGAAGCAGACTGGCGTTTATTCACTACATTGATTCGTTTTGACAGTGTTTATCACGGTCATTTCAAATGCAATATCAAACGCATTACAGAGTACAAAAACCTATGGCGCTACACACGAGAATTATACAACTGGCCAGGAATAGCGGAAACAGTGAACTTTAAGCACATCAAAGACCATTACTACCGCAGTCATAAAAATATCAATCCGACCGGCATCGTTCCAGCAGGACCGGAATTGGATTTTAGTTTAGATTAAAATAGATAGCGAGAGAGATAAAGGAGCCATTAAATGAAAACTACTGCGATACGCTTTTTGATAGGAGCAATGGTTATTTTAGGAGTAACAGGTTGTGCAAACTTAGAAGGGAAAAGCAACAGTAAACTCGAAAATACAGGTGAGTATGGTGTATTTTTGAGTTTAGATGGAAGTGAAGCAATCGAAGCTAGTGAAGGTTACGAAACGGTCATTATTGATGCACAAAATCTCTCCGAAGCAGAAATTACTGAGATGCAAGATCGAGGACAAAAAGTTTATAGTTATTTAAATGTAGGATCATTGGAAACTTACAGGCCTTACTATGAAGAATTTCAGTATCTTACTTTGAGGCCTTATGAAAATTGGGAAGAAGAATATTGGGTCGATGTAACCAATGAAGACTGGCAAAAATTTAGTGCCGTTACTTTAGCTAACGAACTACTTGATAAGGGAATTGATGGCTTTTGGATCGATAATGTAGATGTATACTGGCAATTTCAAACAAAAGAAACGTATATTGGAGTGGAAAAAATCTTAAAGACACTCATGAGCTATGGCAAACCGGTCCTTATTAATGGAGGAAATGAATTTGTTAGTGCATATTTACAGCAAAATCAGCAACTAGATGATATTTTGACTGGTGTAAACCAAGAAACCGTCTTTTCAGCTATTGATTTTGAGGAAGATAAGCTGAGTACTCAAACAAAAGAAAATCAAACCTACTACTTAAATTATTTAGATACAGTTGATAAAGCTGGGAAAGAGATCTATTTGCTTGAATACTCTACAAAAAAAGAGCTGGCTAAAGATGTCCATGACTATGCGACTAAAAGAGGCTGGCAGTATTATATATCCGATTCGGTTGAATTAGATGGTGGACCGAGTTAATTGTTACAAAAAAATGATAAGATAGGAACTGAAAGATGATAATGATACTTTTTTGATAATCTGAAAAGGATGCTAATGTTTATATAGTATAGAAAAATTCAGAAGAAGAGGCTGGGATTTTATCCCAGCCTCTTCTATATACGACTGTTTATGCTAAAACGTGCTCAAAAAAGCAGCCCCGATGTCAACTTCATGAATAATGCTCGATGACCATACTGCGCTTATTCGCTCCAATGATTGGGGTCTAAACGCTTTTTTTTCCATTTTCTTTTTCTTTATTTATATTTTTTTCTATAAATAAAGGCCAAAAATTAATGAAATTTGTGATTAGTCCATCTTGACAAAGATTTGCTTCTAAAAAGATGGACCGATTTTTTCTTTCGGGATCAATAGCAACAATTGTAGCTATGCCTGCGCGCTGAGCTGCTAAAAGACCTGAATAAGCATCTTCTATAACTAGGCATTCGTTTGGCTGTAAGTCTAATATTTTCGCAGCATGCAGAAAAATATCAGGTTGTGGCTTTCCAGGAAAACTTCCATTATCATAAATAACTTTGTCAATATCGAACCAGCGATTCAATTGGAACACTTCAAAATAAAAATCTACATTTTCTTTAACAGTTGCAGTTGCAATAGTTATAGGAACTCTATGTTTTATAATGATGTCTAATGTTTCTTCTAGTCCCTCCGTTAATACAAGATCAGTTTCATTCGCTTTACAAAGATTTCGATAATAAGCCTCTTTTTCATAAGAAAGTGAGGCAATTTCTTTATCAGTTAAGGTTTTAGAGATGAAAAAATTAAGGATTTCATTATTGGTGCGTCCGTGGATATTTTTTAAAATATCTTCATCAGATAATTCGCCTTTAGTATATTTGTGAATCATATGAATCCAAGCTTCTTCATGTAAGTGAGAATCTTGAAACATAGTGCCATTAAAGTCAAAAATAATTCCTTTCATACAACTACTCCTATCATAAATTTTCTGTTGATTCAGCAATTTGAATATCTACATATTGAGAATAATGTTCTTTGTTTTCATTAGTTGTCTTATTGTCAGTAATCAATAAGTCAAAATCGTGAAGGTTATAAAAAACATAGAAATCATCACGGTTAAATTTTTTATTATCCACCAATAAGTATTTCTTACGAGAATTGTTAAGTGCAATTTGTTGTGCTTCACCTTCTTCAGTACTATAAGTAGAAATAGCTTCGTTATGAACCCCATTAGAACTAATAAACGCTTTAGTAAATTTTAGCTTTCTAAGATTGTCATTAGCGATTGGCCCGACAAAAGCACCAGTATTTTTACGAAAATCACCGCCAATTAATAAAATGTCTGGGACGTCTGATTGAGCCAAAATATCAAATACTGGATAGTTATTTGTAATGATTCTAATCTTTTTGTTAATAAGACAAGCTGCCAATAGTTCAATCGTGGTTCCGGGACCTAAGAAAATAGTTTCATCATCTTCTATCTGTGCTGCGGCACTTTCAGCAATTTGTTTTTTTTCTTCCATTTGGACGGTTAATTTTTCCGTATGAGAAAGTTCTTGGTCTAACGTATAAGTCAAACTTTGGGCACCTCCATGAACACGAAGAAGTTTACCAGATTTTTCAAGTTCGTCTAAGTCTCGACGGACGGTCATATCAGAAACAGCTAAACCATCAATAATCTCATTCACTGTAATGATGCCTTTTTTATTGACCATGTCGATTATTGTTAATAATCTTTCTTTTTTTAGCATTCGTCTCACCTCTAATTTAAACACAATTTATCACATAAAACGTTTTCAGTCAAATGAAATAAACAAATACGAACAAAAACGGATATTATTTATTTCAAGGTCTTTATAAAGGAGAATTAAGAGACGAAAAAAGAATGGAAATGATTAAATTTGTTTATTTATGTTGACAATTGTTTTGAATGCGATTACAATTCTTTTTAGATAGTGATAGCGGATTCAAAATTTAGCTATAAAAAAGTAAGGAGAGAATAAAATGCTTAAATTACCTGAAGATTTTATTTTTGGAGGAGCGACAGCAGCTTATCAAGTAGAAGGTGCAACTAAAGAAGGAGGAAAAGGCGCAGTTGCGTGGGATGAGTTCCTTGAAAAACAAGGAAGATTTAGTCCGGATCCAGCCAGTGATTTTTATCATCAGTACAGTAAAGATATTGAGTTGTGTGAAAAATTTGGGATAAATGGTTTGCGTTTATCAATTGCTTGGAGTCGGATTTTTCCTAATGGGATCGGAGAAGTAAACCAAGAAGGTGTTGATTATTATCATAATGTCTTCAAGGAATGTGAGAAGCGTAATATTCAACTTTTTGTAACATTGCATCATTTTGACACACCGAAAGTTTTATTTGATAATGGAGATTTTTTAAATCGAGACAATGTGGATGCGTTTGTAAATTATGCAAAATTTTGTTTTGATGAATTTAAAGAAGTTCGTTATTGGAGTACATTCAATGAAATTTACCCAGTAGCGACCAATCAATATTTGTTAGGTGTTTTCCCACCAGGAATCACATATGATTTCACGAAAATTATTTTATGTCTTCACAATATGATGTTTGCTCATGCGAAAGTTGTCAATATATTTAAAGATCGAGAATACGAAGGCGAAATTGGAGTAGTTCACTCATTAGAAACAAAATATCCAGCTACTGATTCGAAAGAAGATCAACACGCTGCATACTTAGATGATGCGCTATCCATTCGTTTCTTATTGGATGCAACTTATTTAGGTTATTATTCAAAAGAAACATTAACTGCGTTAGATGAAATTTGTGCAGCCAATAATGCAGAATACTCTTTTCTGGAATCAGATTTAGAAGAGATGAAAAAAGCTTCTCATCGTAATGACTACTTAGGCATCAATCATTATCAATGCCATTTTGTTAAAGCATATGATGGTGAAAATAACATTCATCATAACGGTACGGGAGAAAAAGGAACCTCAGTCTACAAGGTTAAAGGAATTGGTGAAAGAATTTACAAAGAAGGAATTCCGCGAACAGATTGGGATTGGCTAATTTATCCAGAAGGACTTTATGATCTATTGTTAAGAATTAAAGCAGACTATCCTCATTACAATAAAATTTACATTACTGAAAATGGAATGGGTTATAAGGATAATTTTGAAGATGGCATTATTATGGATAAACCAAGAATTAAATATTTAAAAGTCTATTTAGAATCAATAAGTAAAGCAATCTCAGCAGGAGTGAATGTTAAAGGATATTTTTTATGGTCATTGATGGATTTATTCTCTTGGTCCAATGGTTATAACAAACGTTATGGATTGTTTTATGTAGATTTTGAAACACAAAAGAGGTATCCAAAAGAATCTGCTTATTGGTATAAATTTGTTAGTGAAACAAAATCAATTATTTAAATGATAAATAGTGATGGAGGAATAAATAATGAACAAAGAAGAATTACAAATGCTAGGTTTTGAAATTGTCGCTTATTCAGGGGATGCGAGAAGCACCTTATTGAAATTGTTGAAAGAAGTAAGAAATGGGAATTTTGAGAATGTAGATGTGGCATTGAAAGATGCCGATGAAAATTTAATATTGGCTCATAACTCTCAAACGAAAATTTTGGCAGAGGAAGCTTCAGGAAAAGATATGGAGTTAGGCTTCATTTTTATCCATGGACAAGATCATTTAATGACTACGTTGTTATTAAGAGATTTGATTCAAGATTTTATTGAACTGTATAAAAAAAATAACTAATAGGAGTGAACTCGTATGAATGGGATCATCAAACAGATAGAAAAAGGTAAACCATTTTTTGAAAAAATCTCCCGAAACATTTATTTAGGTGCTGTTCGGGATGGATTTTTAACTGCTATGCCAGCTATTTTGTTTTCTAGTATTTTTATTTTGATTGCAGCTGTTCCTGAGATCTTTGGTTTCCATTGGCCTGAAGATGTGTCCACTTGGTTATGGAAGGTATATAACTATTCAATGGGAGTTGTAGGAATACTTGTATCAGCAACTACGGCCCGCTGCCTTGCAGAATCAATCAATCGCCATATGCCAAAAAATAAGGTTATCAATACAACATCTGTTATGCTGGCTTCTGTAGTTAGTTTCTTGTTATTAAGTGTCTCTCCAATTGAAGGTGGATTTTCTACTGAATACATGGGTACAAAGGGTTTATTAGCTTCTTTTTTAGCTGCATTTATAACAGTTAATGTGTATAAGTTTTGTGTGTTAAAAGATATTACAATCAAAATGCCAAAAGAAGTTCCAGGAACAATTGCTCAAACCTTTAGAGATATTTTTCCTTTCTCTTTCTCAGTCTTTGCTGCAGTTTTAATTGATTTAGTCGTTCGCAATTTATTTGGTATCTCTTTTGCAGAAGCAATTATTACTTTATTACAACCACTATTTACTGCTGCAGATGGCTACTTAGGAATTGCAATTATCTGGGGAGCGATGGCATTATTCTGGTTCGTCGGTGTGCACGGTCCTTCTATTGTGGAACCGGCGATAGCTGCAATCATATATGCAAATGTAGAAACAAATTTACAGTTATTTAACTCTGGTGAGCAAGCATCGAAAGTATTAACAGTTGGACTAGGAAATTTTGTTGGAACAATGGGTGGTACGGGAGCAACTTTGGTTGTACCATTTATCTTTCTATTATTTGCCAAATCAAAACAATTAAAAGCAGTAGGGAAAGCTTCTGTTATTCCGGTTAGCTTTGCAGTAAATGAACCACTATTGTTCGCTACACCAATTATTTTGAATCCTTATTTCTTTATTCCATTTTTAATTACTCCAATCATCAATGTATGGATATTTAAATTTTTCGTTGATGTATTAGGTATGAACAGCTTTATGTATGTACTGCCATGGGCAACACCCGCACCAATCGGGTTGATTTTAGGAACAGGGATGGGAATCTTAGCTTTTGTCTTAGCAGCAGTATTAATTTTAGTAGATTTCGCGATATATTTGCCATTCTGTAAAGCTTACGATGCAGTATTAGTAGAACAAGAAGCAAAACAAGCCGAAATCATTGAAGAAAAAGAAGCTGAAACAACAATTTCTATTACCGTACCAAAAGATAAAGAGGTTGTTGTAAGTATGAATAGCGAAAATGATTCCGCTAACAAACAAAGGGAAATAAATGTTTTAGTTCTATGTGCTGGAGCTGGTACAAGTGCAATGCTAGCCAATGCGTTAAAAGAAGGCGCTGAAGAATATGATGCACCAATTAGCGCTTTAGCAGGAGCTTACGGTTCTCATTATGATATAATGGAAAATTTTGACATGATTATTTTAGCACCACAAGTTAACTCTTACTATGATGATATTAAAGAAGATACAGACCGCCTAAATATTAAATTAGTTGCTACAAAAGGTGCTGAGTATATAGGCTTGACTCGTGATTCTCAAAAAGCAGTAAAATTTGTTTTAGACCAATTTTAAACTTACAGTTACACGAAGGGTATTTTTTGAAAAGTAAAAAGAGACTCGCTTATATGCGGTTCTCTTTTTTACGTGCACTAATTTTATATTTTGTCTTTTAAGTGTTTTTAGAAGATTCCAATTGATCGTATGCGCTTAAGAGATAAACTAGTGATGCAAACAATTGGAAATTTCATTGTAAAAGCGGTACCATAAAAATAGATTCAAATAAAGAAGGAGGAAATATTCATGTCGATAAAAGTAGCGATTAATGGATTTGGTCGGATTGGACGTTTAGCACTGCGTCGAATGTTGGAAAAGGATACAGATTTAGAGGTTGTCGCGATCAATGATTTGACGGATAATGACGACTTAGTTTATTTGCTAAAATACGATACCGCACAAGGACGTTTTCCATATGAAGTAGCAGTTGGGAATGACGCGATTGTAGTAGATGGAAAAGAGATTAAAGCTTACGCAGAAAAAGATGCAAGTCAATTGCCATGGGGCGATTTAGGAATCGATATTGTTTTAGAATGTACGGGGTTCTATACCTCAGCGAAAAAATCCCAGGCTCATTTGGATGCAGGTGCAAAGCGGGTACTGATTTCCGCGCCAGTAAAAGCTTCAGGTGCAGAAGTAGACAACACTAAAACGATTGTTTATGGTGTGAATCATGATTCGCTGGATGAAAATGATGAAATTATTTCTGCAGCATCTTGTACAACGAACTGTTTAGCACCAATGGCAAACGTTTTGAACAAAAAATATGGAATCAATAGTGCGTTGATGTCAACAATCCATGCGTACACAGCATCGCAAGCATTGCAAGATTCACCAGGTGGACGCAAAAATCGTGCAGGAGCACAAAACGCCATTCCATCTTCAACAGGTGCTGCCAAAGCGGTAGGAAAAGTTATTCCTGAATTGGAAGGGAAAATTGACGGAACAGCCATCAGAATTCCTACCATTACAGGTTCAATGACAGAACTATATTCTGTTTTGAATAAAGAAGTAACAGTGGAAGAAGTCAACGCGGCAATGAAAGAAGCTGCATCTGAGGCATTCTTATACAATGAAGACGAAATCGTATCTTCAGATGTTATCGGGGTACCAGCAGGTTCGATTTTTGATGCCACTCAAACAAAAGTCATCGAGGGAACGAACGGACAATTAGTCAAAACGGTTGCTTGGTATGATAACGAGTACGGTTTTGTGGCTAATATGGTAGGAACGTTAGAACATTTTGCGAATATTAAATAAATTAATTTTAATTAGCGGGAGGCAATGAGCTTCCCGTTTTTTTGTGTTTATAAATGAGGAAGAAGTATTTAGATATCCCTTCTCCTTCCTTAAATTTACTTATCCAATTAAGACTGTTCTTTAATGATGTCGATGTTTGTTTTTCGGGTATCTGTTGAACGACCGATTTGAATGAGGTGGTTCAAGTTCATTTCATAATCTGCAGTAAAGACGATAGAATACAAAAGGTTCAATAGATAAATGACAGATGTGGTTGAGGTAAAGTTTCCGATTTTAGAATAGAGTTTTTCTCGAGTAGTGATTTTTAATGAACAATCGCTATGTGTTGCAATAGGATTATCTCCTATACTTGTTAAGCTAATAGTGGAAGCTCCTTGTTTTTTCAAAATGTCCATGCATTTTATGAAGGAATCATCTTCACCTGTGTATGAAATAATAAGGGCACAAGTTCGGTTACCACTGTTAAAAGCTTCATACGTACTGTAATCATAAGTGGAAGAAATAGTAATTTTTTTATTGATCCTACGCATCTTAGTTATGAAATCTTGAGCAATGAGTGCATTAGTTTGGCTCGCAAATACTTTGATTTCGTCAGCATTTAGTAAGAGTTTTTGTGCGTATTCCAAATCTTTAGAATCTATTAATGATAAAGTATCCTGAATAGTATTTTGTTGTAATGTGCTTATTTTATGGGCAATAGAAACCAAATGATCCGCTTGATCATACGGTAAGTTGGCGTCAATAGCTGTAAAGTGGCTATTGAGGTACTGCCATTCTTCAAGGTAAGCTTCTTTCAAATCTAGCCATCCTGTAAATCCCATTTTTTTCGCTACACGAATAAGGCTCGTAGGATTAGTATGAGTTAAATTCGCAATTTTTTGAGTTGTAATATCTTGTAAGTCTTCAGGATGATCGATGAGATAATTTACTAATGATTGTTCAGCATCTGAAAATGAAGTATGTTTTAATCGTTCAATGAGTAGCATAAAAAGACTCCTTCCCTACACAAATAGTATATATTTTTGTGTAGGGGTTTTACAAGAGCAATCGTAAAATTTAGAAAGTATGTGTAGGAACCTACTAATTGTATCTAGACGATTGAAATAATGAAACCGTTTAGATAAGATGAGAGTAAGATAAAACTGAATTACTAGGAGGAAAAAATATGGGATTTAATAAAGATTTTCTTTGGGGCGGGGCTACTGCTGCTAATCAAAGTGAAGGTGGTTATAACGCGTATGGCCGAGGTTTAGCGAATGTAGATGTCGTTCCAATTGGAGAAGACCGTTACCCAATCATAACAGGAAAAATGAAACATCTGGACTTCGATGAGGAGCATTTTTATCCAGCTAAAGAAGCCATTGATATGTATCATCATTATAAGGAAGATATCGCTTTATTTGGAGAAATGGGATTTAAATCTTATCGCTTTAGTCTAGCTTGGACACGTATTTTTCCAAAAGGTGATGAGGCTGAACCAAATGAAGCAGGGTTACAATTTTACGATAACCTTATTGATGAATGTCTTAAGTACGGCATCGAACCTATTGTTACAATCACACATTTTGATATGCCAATCCATTTGATTAAAGAATATGGGGGTTGGCGCAGTCGTAAAGTAGTCGATTTTTATGAAAATCTTGTCACTGTATTATTTAATCGTTATAAAGGAAAAGTAAAGTATTGGATCACTTTCAATGAGATCAATATGCTATTGCATGCACCGTTTATGGGAGCTGGATTAGTATTTGAAGAAGGAGAAAATGAAGAACAAGTAAAATATACAGCAGCCCATCATGAATTAGTAGCCAGTGCGTTAGCGACCAAGATAGCTCATGAAGTAGATCCGGAAAATAAAGTCGGCTGTATGATCGCAGCTGGACAGTATTATCCAAATACACCAAATCCTGCAGATGTTCGTCAAGCTCAAGTAGACAATCAAGAAAACTATTTTTTTATTGACGTACAGTCTCGTGGCGAATACCCTAATTATGCATTGAAACGCTTGGCTAATGAAGGGATAGAAATTCCTTTTGTAGAAGGAGATAAGGAACTACTGAAGAAGCATACGGTTGATTATATATCATTTTCTTATTATTCTTCGCGGGTTTCTGCCGTTCAAGATGAACAAGAAAAAGTAGGTGGAAATATATTTGATTCCATTAAAAACCCTTATTTAGAAGCAAGCGAATGGGGCTGGCAAATCGATCCAATCGGTTTCCGTATCACGATCAATGAGTTATATGACCGTTATCAAAAACCGTTATTTGTAGTTGAAAATGGATTAGGAGCAGTCGATACGCCTAATGCAGATGGATCTATAGTGGATGATTACCGTATCGATTATCTAAAACAACATATCGAAGCTATGAAAGAAGCTGTGGACAAAGATGGAGTAGAAATTTTAGGGTATACGTCTTGGGGATGTATCGATTTGGTTTCCGCGTCAACTGGGGAAATGAAAAAAAGATATGGCTTTATTTATGTAGACCGAGACAATGAAGGTAATGGAACAATGGCGCGTTCGAAGAAAAAGTCTTTTGACTGGTATAAACAAGTGATTGCTTCTAATGGTGAAAAGGTAGACTATACAAAAGGATAATTTAGTTTGAAGGTCATGCTTACTTATTAGTATGGCCTTTTTAAGGAGGTTACTATGGAATCAAACTATGTTTTTTTAGATGTGGATGGAACATTAGTAGATTATTCTAATGAATTACCGAATTCTGCAGTCAAAGCTATTAAAGTTGCGCAAGCCAACGGTCATAAAGTGTACCCGGTGACTGGACGCAGCAAAGCTGAAATGTATGATGAACTATTAGAGATCGGTTTTGATGGGTATATTGGTGGAAATGGCAACTATGTTGAAAGTGATAATGAAGTTATTTTGCATCAATTAATAACAGCAGAACAAGAAAAAATGATTGTAGACTGGATGAATAACCGTGGATTAGCTTTTTATTTGGAGTCCAACAATGGATTGTTTGCAAGTGAACAGTTTGAGACACGTGGAGAGCAAACGGTTAAAGACTATGCTGCTTATAAAGAAAAATCCGGTACAGAAACAATGACGGTGCGACAAGCATTTCCAGAAATGATTTTTGATGGTCAATTGTATCGAGCTGACGTGAACAAAATCAGTTTCATTTTAGAAGAGTATGAAGATTACCTAGCTGCAGCCGATTTTTTTTCTGACTTTCAAGTAGGTACGTGGGGAGGTATAGGTGAACAAGCTCTGTTTGGAGATATTGCCTTAGCAAACATTACAAAACAGACAGCTATTAAAAAACTGTTAGAACATCATGGAGTTGACCGAAAGAACACGATAGCTTTTGGCGATGCAAAAGTAGATATTCCTATGCTTGAATATTGTGAAATAGGTGTAGCAATGGGAAATGGCGGTAAAGAAATAACAGCTATGGCTGATCACATAACTGACAGTGTTGATAATGACGGACTAGAAAAAGCCTTTCTCCATCTTGGATTGATAGAGTAAACTCGATTGAATTCAGTAAAAGTGGAGTAACAATTGATACTTCAATTAGTAAATGGTATTATAAGTGTATATAAATCTAATTTAACTTGCTCTTCTTTCTTATAGCTAATGTAAGAATGAGAGCCAATTAAATCTGAACAGGCGGTGAACTCTTAGAGGTTCATGCGGCCGGATCACACATGTGTGATAGCAGAGTAGTGCCAAAAAAGGCACACCTGTGGGACAGTACTACTGTCCTATAGGTGTGCCTTTTTTATTTTTACTTTTTATTAAGGAGGGGTAATTTAACCACTAACTTAAAAATAATTACAGAAAGGAAGAGGGAAATGTTGAAGTTTTTAAGCAATACGCGTTCAGGACAGTTTTTAGTCATTGGAGTCTTTTTTACGATTATTGGATTTATTTTAAATACGATGGGAGGTTTTTATAGTTCAATTTCTTTTTATGGGGCAATTTTCTTTTTAGGGTTCTTTTCAGCTAAAAAAGCGGTGACAGAAACAATCCATTCTAAAGCTCCCAATGTTGATTTGCTAATGGTTTTAGCAGCATTAGGTGCATGTTTGATTCATTATGAATCAGAAGGAGCTGTATTACTGCTCATTTTTGCTGGCTCAGAAGCTCTAGAATCCTATGCAACCAATAAATCAAAAAGTGCTATTTCTGAGTTGCTATCTCATGTGCCTTCTACAGCGCAACTGCTAAAAGATAATGATGAAGTGAGTGAAGTACCTACTGAATTGTTAAAAGTTGGTGACATTGTAGTCGTTTCAAAAGGAGCACAGATACCTATTGATGGGTATTCCGACCGAAAAACGCAAATTAATGAATCCAGCCTTACTGGGGAATCAATGCCTGTTGAAAAAGAAAAAGGAGCCGAAGTATTTTCTGGAACTTTCAATGAAGGGAATGCCTTTCATCTTGAAGTGAATAAAACGAGTGATCAAACCGTTTTCTCAAATATTATACGGATGGTAGAAGAAGCGCAGAAAAGCCCTTCGAAAATTTCGAAAATTATTGATCGTTTTGAAACGAAATACGTACTAGTAGTTTTAATTATGGTCCCATTATTCATTGCGAGTCTTTATTATTTTAACAGGTATAGCTTTGAGGAAGCTTTTTATAGAGGAATGGTTTTATTAACCGTTGCTAGTCCATGTGCTTTGGTCGCTTCTGCTACACCAGCAACATTAAGTGCTATCAGTAATGGAGCAAAAAATGGGGTGTTAGTTAAAGGAGGAGCAGCAATGGAGTCTTTGAATACGATGGATATTTTATATAGCGATAAAACAGGTACACTGACATTTGGTGATTTCAGAGTATTAAATTATGAAATTCCAGAAGATATTCTGAATGAAGTGGTTTATATGGAACAACAATCTAACCATCCAATAGCTAATGCTATTGTGGCAGCTTTTGAAAACAGAAACTTTAAAGACATTGATACTTCAGAACCTGTGGAGGAAATAGCTGGACAAGGGGTTAGAAAAGGAGCAATTGAAATAGGAAAACCAAGTACGTTTATTGGGTATCCTGATAAAAATTATTATCTTGATAAAGTAGTTGAAGAAAATACGACTATTTTTGTAGCGAAAAGTAATGAAATTGTGGGGTACATTTCTCTTTCTGATGAAATTCGGTATGAAGCAATCGAAGCAGTAGCTGGTTTTCAAAAAGAAGGTATTCAAGTTGTACTTTTGACTGGAGACAATGAAATGGTTGCTTCGAAAGTTGCTAAGGAAGTCAAAGTAAATGATTATGTAGCAAATTGTCTTCCAGAAGATAAGATTAAACATATCCTAAAAAGTCAGCGAAATAAAAAGGTGGTAGGCATGGTTGGAGATGGAATCAATGATGCACCCGCATTAGCGAATGCGGATATCGGCATTGCTATGGGGAGTGGATCATCGGTGGCGATAGAGTCAGCTGATGTGGTGATTGTAAAAAATGATTTAGCTAAATTGCTTTATAGTTATCACCTGAGCAAAAGATTGAACGGAATTATTAAACAAAATATTTTCTTTTCGGTCAGTGTGATCATCATGCTGATGATTTTAAACCTTTTAGGTTATTTAGATTTGCCGGTAGGAGTTGTCTTCCATGAAGGATCAACGATTTTAGTTATTTTGAATGGATTACGTTTGTTGCGTTAAAAAAATATAAAAGCGTGTGAGCCTATTGGAATTTCCGATAGGCTCACACACTTTTTATTGGTTTTAATCTTTTAGTTGTTTCCTTGCTGTATAAAATTCTTTATAAGCCAGGTAACTAGCAATTACAGATGCAATACTTGTAGTGGATAGCAACATAAAGGTAACCATGATTTGGTACTTTATCGCATGCGTAGGGTTTACGCCAGCAAACATTAATCCTGACATCATACCGGGTAAACTAACAATTCCGATTGTCTTTGCAGATTCTATTGTTGGGAGCATTCCTGCACGAATACTATCACGTACTATAGAGATAGAAGCTTGTTTTAAATTTGCCCCTAGGGCCAATTTTTCTAATACTTGTTGACGTTGGTCTTTAAATTTCGAGTTCAAATTACGGTAACAAATTCCAATCGCAATCATTGAGTTACTGGCAATCATTCCTGATATTGGAATAACCTGAGAAGGGATGAATAAAATAGCTCCTGATAATAGTAAAACAATCAAAGTTAAACTAGTAGCTGTTAAGATTGCAATAAAAGATATTTTAAATGCATTTGATATACCATTGCTTTTCTTCCCCGCATTAAAAGAGGCATTAAAAATAATAACTAAAACAAGTGCTAATGTCACAATAATATTATTTAATTTAAAGACATAGCCCAATAAATAACCAACAGCAAATAGTTGAATAACGGCTCGAACAACACCGATTAAAATATCTTTACCTAAGCCTAACTTTTCTTTATAAACAACAATAAGTGCTATACCAACTAAGGCAGTTGCAAAGAATAAGGATGAATTATTAATAGCTAAGTTCATTTCGGTTCCTCCATTTCGCCATTAACTAATTGAATAATACGATTTGAAGCTTGAATCTCTACTGCATTATGGGTGACCCACAAGATTGTAACACCCTGTTCGTGATTGAGATTACGAATTAAATTACGAATAATTTCTTGGTTTTCATGATCTAACGCGCTGGTTACTTCATCTAGTAAGAGGACTTTAGGCATAAATAAAACATTACGAATCAATGCTACCCTTTGCTTTTCCCCACCAGACAATGCGTTGACTGATTTAGTTAAATACTCTGCTCCTAAACCAACTTTTTTTAAAGCATCTAAGGCTTTTTTTTCATTAAAAGGCTGATCTCTGATAACGAATGGGAACATTAGATTATCTTTTACAGTTTCTCCAAAAAGCGTTGCTGTTTGGAAACAGTAGGATACTTCTTTGCGATAATCAGTAGGTTCGTAGTCATCAATTGGTTTACTTTGATAAGAAACGGTTCCTTCAGTTGGAGACAAGAGTGAAGCAATAATTTTTAATAAGGTACTTTTTCCACTTCCTGAGGGTCCTGTAATCGTTAAGAATTCTCCCTCTTCAACAGACAGCGTTATTCCTTTTAAAATAGCTTTTCCATCTAATTCGTAGCCTAGTTGGGTTGTGTTTAATAGTGGTGTCTCCATAATATATTCTCCTCCTTAGTCTATATTTAATAAATTACAAAAAATGAGAGTCCAATATTTAGAGCTGTTGCTCAAATATTTGGACTCAAAACAGTCTTTTTTTATAAAGCGAGGCTTTTTTTAGTGTTCATTAGGATCGTTTTCTGCGTCTTCATGAGTTGGGTGTATAGTACCTTCAACATGATCAGGACCAGCATAAATGGTATATAATTTTAGTGGTTTGTCACTAGTATTTTTAATATTGTGCCACATATCTGCTGGAACCAATACTGCTTCATCTTCAGAAACAACTTGTTCAAAATTTAAGTTATCTTCAGAAGGTCCCATTTGGCATAGCCCTTGGCCTTCTTCGATGCGAATAAATTGATCAATTCCATGATGAACTTCTAGGCCAATATCATCGTTTGGTTGAATAGTCATGACGGTTACTTGTAATTTAGCGCCTGTCCATATCGTTGTACGGTAGTTATCATTTTGCACTGTAGCATCTTCAATATTTACAACATAAGGTTTTTTGCCATGATCTTTAAAATCAATACTCATTATCCTAATCACTCCATTTCGTAATAGTTATTTAATTATAATAATTACAATCTAAATATAGCAAATTATCAGTTGAAAAACAAGTATTAATGACTTGAATGTAGCTACTAGCTTTTATTATATTTAAAAAAAATAAGCTTTACATACAATACCTCGTGGTGTATTAAATTAGAAAAACTATTTAGAAACGAAAATAGAAAATCGAACAAACGATTGATTGTTCGTGATGCACAAGGATTACGTGGGAAGAAAATCGAGATTTATTCTTTACCTTATAGTTCAATCAACATGTAGTCCACCGAAAATGCAGGAAATTTTGATATCAATGCGAAAGTTGAATTATGGACGAGAGCAGGCAATATCAAAATTGGCTTAGGAAAAGATATCGATAGTAGAAAATTTGATGATTTGATTGTGTCGATTTTACTTTAATTACCTAACAATCTGTGTGATGGTGTTACTTCATAAAAAGCCAAAGAAATAAAATGTAAGCTTTACAATAGTTTGTTTCTTTGACTTTTTTTGATTTTGTCAAGATTTCAAAACTTGATGTGGGTCAATTTTCCATTGTGACATATGGACTATACTGCTGTTATAAAGCAAAATAACCTACACAAGAAAGAAGGAATTCACTAATGGCAACATTTAATGAAGTAGCAGAGCACTATTTTGAAAAATTGGATATATTTACACTAGCAATCACGCGTGCACACGGTAAGAACCATCCTGAAGCGTTTGAAGTACGAAGTTTATTTAATACAATGAAGGAAAAGACAACAGAAGCAGGTACCACCGGTAAGCCACATTTAGAGGAAGAATTTGTGAAATTACGTAAAATAACATCCAACTATACTATTCCTGGAGATGTGTGTGGAACCTATGCAGGGGTATACAACATGCTATCTGAAACAGATCACGCTTATCACGCATAATTTGCGGATTCGAAAAATAGTAAATCCCAGAAGGAAAAAGAATTATTTCTGGGATTTTTTTGCTCGTTATAAGATATACTAAAATTGTGCCAGTCAGATCAAAAATGTTATAACTGAAGCCAGGTTACACTTAGAGGAAATTGAAAGAAGGAAAAGAATGTCTATGCTAACAAAAGAAGCTGCTCAACACGTTGTTTATGAAATTATGAAACTCTATAGCAGAAAATGCCACGCCCAAACAAATTGAAGAACGCGTGACAGAAATTATCCCAGCAAAATACTGGGGAAGAGCACACCAATCCATGATTTCTTTCGGAAGATAAATATGCGTGCCCAGAAATATGAAATGCCATGAGTATCTCCAGTTGTATGAGAATTTAGAAGGAATAAATTTAATGGATTAAGTTATCTTTGGGAGGAAAAAAGCCCAACATCAGCTATAAAAAAATAGGTTATTCAATGAACGCAACTGTTCATGAATAACCCGATTTTGTGCAATAAATCGATAAATTACGGTTCTGATTTTAAGAGAGCCGTTTGAGTTTCTTTCGTGATATCCATTATAGATTGAAAAAGCTTCGTTACTTGCGGTTCAAATGTTTTATCTGTTAAGCGGCTAATATTTTTTTCGATAACAGCTTGCTCGCGGCTGGCATCCAATACAGGTAAGTTGCGTTGCTTTTTGTAGCGACCGACTTTTAAAACTGTGTTTAGCCGTAACTCAAACAAGCGAGTAAGTTCCTGATCAATCTCATCAATGTCTTTTCGGTACTGTTCCAATTCATTCATTCGATTGTCCTCCAAGCATCAAATCCATTAATCCGATAGCGGTAACCGCCTCTAAGACCGGCAGTACCCGTGGAACGATACAAGGATCGTGACGTCCTTCAACTTCTAATTCAGTCTCTGTTCCTTCTTGGATATTGATTGTCTGTTGCTTCTTTTTGATGGAAGCAGGTGGTTTAACGGCAGCTCTGAAGACGATGGGCATGCCATAAGTAATCCCGCCAATGATTCCACCATTATTGTTGGAGCGTGTTTTGATGCGCCCTTGTTCATCATAGTAGTATTCATCATTCGCTTCTGAACCGCGCATTTTGGTAATATCGAATCCTGTTCCAAATTCAATGCCCTTAATGGCTGGCACGGCAAATACGAGGTGAGCCAGTTGAGATTCAACTGAGTCAAAAAATGGATTCCCATACCCGGCATCTAATCCTAAGACAAATGTTTCAACGACGCCGCCTACAGAATCCCCATCTTCTTTGGCTTCCAAAATCAAGTCGGTCATTTCCACTTTTTTTTCAGCATTAAACAAAGGAAGCTGTTCTTCTTTGAACTGTTCGATTTGTTCCAATGTGACTATTTTCTGTTCATCAAAAGTTTCATCTTCGATCGTTCCAATCGATTGAATATGAGACCCTACTGTTACACCTTTTTGTTTCAGCCATTGCTGACAAATAGCACCTGCAAATACGAGAGGAGCAGTGATCCTCCCGGAAAAATGGCCGCTGCCACGATGGTCATTGTGGCCACTGTAACGCACTCGTCCGGGGTAATCAGCTTGTCCTGGGCGCATAACATCTTTCAGCACACTGTAGTCTTTGGAGCGCGTATTTGTGTTCCAAATAATGGCAGTCAGTGGTGCACCAGTTGTTTTCCCATCTAAAAAGCCGCTTAAAATTTCTGGATGATCCTTTTCTTTTCTTGGTGTCGTCAATTCATTTTTCCCTGGCGCTCTGCGTGCCATTTCAACTAAAACCTGTTCCATATCTATTTCCAAACCTGGAGGCAGGCCATTGATGGTAATACCAATCGCCACACCATGTGACTCTCCAAATAGTGAGAGTTGTAAATTTTTACCCCATATTCCACTCATGTATTTTTCCTCCTAGTTGTTGGAATGTCTCCCAAAAGTTGGGATAAGACTTCTTAACACAATCTGTGTCTTTGATGTGTATTGGTTCTTGACACACCGTTGAAGCGATGGCCAACATCATAGCCATGCGATGATCCTTGTGACTCCAAACTTCTTGACCGCCTGATAGTTCAGAAACCCCTTCAATCAAAAGCGAATCTCCTACAATCTCAATCTGTGCGCCTAAAGCAGTCAACTCTTTTTGTGTAGCAACTAAGCGATCACTTTCTTTGATCCGTAGACGTTCCAGATTGATAATTTTTGTTTTTCCTTTGCTTAACGCAGCGACTAGAGCTACTACTGGAATAATATCGGGAACTTGAGCTCCATCTATAATTCGTTCACTATCATTAGACCCGCCGTTCACTGTCGCTAAGATCGAGACGATAGCTTGATCACCTTGTAAAGAATCTGAATCCAAACCATTTACCAAAAGCTCATTCCCTAATGCATTTGCACTCAACCAGAAGGCTGCTTGTGAGTAGTCACCTTCGACTGTGTAATCACGGGCGGTATAAGCTTGCTGGCCTTTGATGCGATATTCTTGCCCATCCTCATCTTGTTCAATCACAATGCCAAAGGATTGCAAGACAGACAGGGTTAAATCAATGTAGCCTTTCGATTCTAAATGAGTCGTAATTTTTAGGATAGAGTCTTCGGCAAGTAAAGGCAAGGTCAGTAACATACCGGTGATAAACTGGGAACTGATATCGCCACGCATTTCATAGATACCTGATGTTAAAGGTCCAGCGACACTCAACTGTAGGTTTTCAGTTGTGGCTTGATTATAGTGGAGTGACTGAGCGTCGAATAATTCTTGATAAGGTTCAAGCGGGCGTTTGCCTAAATGTCCTTGACCGATAAAGTGCGTTTCTCCTGTAAACAGTGTCGCTAAAGGAATCAGAAAACGCAAGGTAGAGCCGGACTCATTGCAATTGATTGTGCGGCTTTCCTTAGCAGCTCCATTACGGATGCCATCGATTGTCAATGTCTGATCATCGTAAGAAATAATCGCTCCAAACGAACGCATACCTTCGATAGTTGCAAGGATATCATCAGATAGTTGAATATTCTTGATCGTACTACGACCTGCTGCTAAACTGGCGCAAATCACTGCACGATGCGCCATACTTTTAGATGGCGGGACAATAACAGTTCCATTTAACGCATTAGGAGTAAGGGTTAGATTAGTCATGCTGTTCCTCCAGTGTCTAAAGAATCGAAAAAGGATAGAGATGTTTGATGTACGGTAGCGCGTCCGATGTCAGTTAAAACAATCACGGATAAACTGCCTGCAATATTTTTTTTATCTTTTTTGATATAAGGCAATAGTTTAGGGTAATCTTCAAAATCCTCTAGTTCAATAGGCAAACGATGCTGTTTTAAAACAGTAATCAATCGATCAGTGGTTCCAACTGTTGTCAGCTGTTTGGATTCTGCAATTCTTGAGATAGCAACCATGCCAATGGCCACACCTTGACCATGGGTATATTTTTCATACTGGTAATACGCTTCAATAGCGTGGCCTAACGTATGCCCAAAGTTCAACACCATTCGTTCACCTAAATCTTTTTCATCTGCCTGCACAATCACTTGTTTGATCGTGCAACAGGTTTCGATGATCCAATCGATGTGCTGCATGACTTCTTTTCGAGAAGATAGTTCCATCAGACGATGAAATAAATTAAGATCTTTTATACAGCTATATTTGATTACTTCCGCCATTCCATCAGCAAAGGCAGAATCCGTTAACGTCTCTAGAACCAATGGATCGATCAAGACGAGTAGGGGGTGATAAAAAGCACCTACTAAGTTTTTGCCCTCAGGTAAATCGACGCCAACTTTTCCTCCAACGCTACTATCCACTTGGGCTAGCAGTGTTGTGGGAATTTGGATATAAGAGATACCCCTCAAGTAAGACGAAGCGGAAAAACCAGAGATGTCACCTATCACACCACCACCTAGAGCAATGATTAAGTCGCTACGTGTTAAGCCGAACTCAGCGAATGCACTGTAGAGATTAGGTAGCGTGTCAAATGTTTTAGTCTGTTCTCCAGGAGGCAAAACAATGCACTGCACTTCATAATCCGCTGCTTCCAAATCTTTTATAATAGACTTAGCGTAAAGGTCATAGACGGTTTCATCGGTGACAATGGCAATTTTGGCTCCAGTAAAGACTTTTGAGACTTCATTACTGACGCGATCAAGTAATCCTTTTTCAATCTTTAATTCATAACTCACTTCATGTGATGGAAGTTTAACGGTTAAGACAGACATCGATTTTATCCTCCTTCAGTTTATTTTGTTAAAATAGTAGCTGCTTCATTAATTGAACGACCTTCGAAATCCGCTAGCTTTCGAGCTTTTTCCATCAATCTAGCGAATTCATCTGGTGTCAAACATTGTTCGCCATCGCTCCAAGCGTTAGCTGGATCATTGTGAACCTCAATCATTAAGCCATCTGCTCCGGCAACGATACCTGATTTAGCACCTGCTTCAACCAAGTAAGACATTCCTCCAGCATGGCTCGGATCGATGATGATTGGCAAGTGAGAAAGCTCTTTAATGACAGGAACGGCTTGGATATCTAGTGTATTGCGGGTTTCTGTTTCAAATGTCCGAATGCCACGTTCGCATAAAATAACATTTTCATTTCCTCCAGCCATGATGTACTCAGCTGACATCAACCATTCTTTGTAGGTTGCAGATAAACCACGTTTTAAAAGAACGGGTGTATTCGTTCGTCCAACTTCTTTGAGTAAATCAAAGTTTTGCATGTTGCGTGCACCAATTTGAATGATGTCTACCGAATCAACAAATTGATCGACCCATTTTGTCGACATCAATTCAGTCACGATGGGCATACCTGTTTCAGCTTTAGCAACTTGAAGCATTTTCAATCCTTCTAATTCAAGTCCTTGAAAACTGTATGGAGAAGTTCTTGGCTTGAATGCACCTCCGCGTAAGAAGTTCGCGCCAGCTTGTTTAAGTTGTTTTGCAATAGTCACAATTTGTTCTTCACTTTCAACAGAACAAGGTCCCGCGATGATCCCTAATTTAGTGCCACCGATTGTTTCGTCACCAATTCTGATGATAGAATTATCAGGATGAAATTTTCTATTCGCTCTTTTGTAAGGATCTTCTACTCGAATAACTTGCTCTACTTCCGGAATTGCTTGCATTTGGCGTTCATCGATTCCACTAGTATCGCCAATCAGACCTAGAAAATCGCGCTTGATATCGGTGAAATGACTCACGGCAACTCCTTGAGATTCTAATTTAGTAGCTAATTCTTTAACCTCATTTGCTTTAATTCCTTGCTTTAAGACGATTATCATAGTCATTCTCCTCTGTATTGTTTAATTTATTTTGTACAAACACCACACCATTACTGGTTCATAACGTTCTTCAATTGTGTAACCCGGCATCTTTTCTTTTTCAAACACATCCTCGCTAATAATCGTATACTTCAGATTTTTTTTACAAAAGGCTGACCAAGCTTTAAATTTACTGTCTGAAAATTCAATTACTGTATCTTCGTTTTTTTTGATTAAATATTTTTTCAAAAAAATAGTGGTGGCTGGATGAATCATCGCTCGGTTTTCTGCATAAATGCTATTTTTAATGAGAACCATAGGCTTGGTTTTTCGCTGGAAGACGTCTACCAGTTCAACTTTATCCCAGTAATCATAATTAAATTCTTTCCACCCATAATCTTTTCGGGCACTTTTAAAAGCTACAGGAAACAATACGTATTGTTCGGTTAACTGATGAATATTGTGTAATAAGCTGTCAAAAGATGGATAGCCTACAATACCATCGTCTTCTGATTGTAATAAAGATTCTGCGACTGTGTAACTATCCGTGCTGCTTGGTCCTAACGTATGAATGATCATCTATTTTCCTCCACTAAAGTTATTGAAAAACGAAAAAACGCCACACCCGATAGTCTATTGAAAGATTATCGAATGTAGCGTTAGGTAAGTTCACTAATAATATGATATCGGATTAGTTCGTTGCCCCTTCGATTTCTTTCAAAATCTATAGGGCAACTGTTGTTAGCAGCTTAAAAGTCTTTAGCCTCTATAGATTTTCTCATAAAGAAGCTAAAGTAATAATTATTCAATTGTGAGTCCATTGCAGTTTGAAGTTGTGATTGTAAGTTCATGGTGGTCTCTCCTCAATTGATCATTATCAGCTGTTTCCCAACTGTGAGTCCAATACTAGCAATTAAAAAATTCATTGTCAACAAAAAACTAAAAACTAATTTCTGAAAATAATAATAAAAGTAGTCTGAACAACTGGTGCCAAACGAATTAGAGCCAATTGAAATAATTGTTCGTTAATTTTTTTATTGAACTTTAAGTTTCTTTTGTCTATACTTCAAAACATTATCAAAGGATTGGAAGAGGTGCCACATGAACTTTTACGGATTATTCGGAGAATCGCTTGTACATAGTCATTCTCCAAGCCTCCATAAGTTGATTTATCAAAAAATAGGATTAGACGCTGCCTATAAGCTCTTTGCATTTCCGCCAACACAGTTGAAACAAGCTATGGATGGCGTTCGGACGTTATCTATCAAAGGGGTAAACGTTACGATTCCTTATAAAGAAGCCGTTATACCTTATTTAGACGAAATCGGTCCATTTGCAAAAAAATTGGGAGCAGTAAACACAATTGAAAATGTAAATGGGAAGTTAATCGGTCATAACACGGATTATAGTGGTTTTGGTTTGGTTTTGAGCCGTAGAAACTGGGATGTAAACGGAAAGATAGCCGTTATTTTAGGATCAGGAGGAGCATCCAAAACAGTTGAAGCGTATTTAATGGATCACGGTATTCAAATGATTTATATTGTGTCTCGGAATCCTGATCGATTTAAAGATACAAAAAATAAGAAGTATACCAATTATGAAGATGCACAATCTTTAAAGGGAGATTTTCTGATTAATACTTCACCAGTCGGGATGTACCCTAATGTCAATGAAACTCCATTAAGTGAGACCTCTATTCAGCGATTTGATTATTTGATCGACCTAATCTATAACCCTAGTGAAACCACTTTTTTAAAATTGGGACGTGAAAACAACAAGCAAACGGCTAACGGATTAGATATGTTAGTAGGACAAGCCGTTCGAGCAGTTGAAATTTGGGAAAAGTGTTCGATTGACGAGCAAGTTACAAAAGAGTTGATCTCTGAATGGAAGAAACGACACGGTGAAAGCTTATGAAAACAAATATTGTATTGATTGGGATGACAGGAAGCGGGAAAAGTAGTGTTGGAAAACTACTAAGTCAACAATTAGACTTGCCATTTAGAGATATGGATCTTTTTATTGAACAACTAACGAATCAGTCTATTCCAGAATTGTTTGAAGTGAGTGAAGCGTATTTTCGAGCAATAGAGACCGAGGCTTGTGCAGAGCTAGCTGCAAAAGAAACGTATGCTGTTATTTCGTGTGGTGGCGGAGTCGTTCTCAATCCAGAAAACATTGAGGCATTAAGAAAAACAGGCTGGGTTATTTTTATCGATCGGCCTGTTGAACACATTATCAAAGATATCGAAATTGCACATCGCCCTTTATTAAAAGAAGGCAAGAATAAGCTATACCAATTGTACGAAGAGCGTTTTGATTTGTATCAATCATCAGCTGATTTTAGTGTGGAAAATCAATCTACTTTGGAAGATGTATTAAATGACATTAAGACCCATCTTCCAGAAACCATTACGCATAAAAGGAGAAGATAAAATGAATATTGTCATTATCAATGGGCCAAATTTAAATTTTTTAGGTATTCGAGAACCGGATGTATATGGAACTCAAACACTGGAAGAGATTGAAACTAAGATAGAAGAATACGCTGAAATACAAAAGATAAACTGTTCTTTTTTTCAAAGTAATTCTGAAGGGGAATTGATTGATCGTATCCAACAAGCACATCTGGATAAAGTAGACGGTATTGTCCTCAACCCTGCAGCGTATACCCATTACAGTTATGCTATCCATGATGCGTTGAAAGCAGTTGATGTACCGACTGTTGAAGTACATTTAAGTGCTATTCATACCCGCGAGTCTTTTCGTAAAGAATCTGTTATAGCGCCAGCTTGTATTGGACAAATTTCAGGATTTGGACCAACGGGATACTTGTTAGCTATCCATGCATTAAAAGAAGTCATAAAATAAAGGAGCAAAACATGAACATTGCGATTGTTGGATTAGGTGTTATTGGCGGATCTTTTGCCATGGGCCTTCAAGCAGCTGGATACAAAAATATTTATGGGATAGATATCAACGAATCAACAGTAAGAATTGCTGTAGAACAGGGAATGATCCAAAAGGGGTTTGTGGAAGCCGGCGATATTTTACCGGAGATGGATATCATTATAATTTCTCTTTATCCAAATCAAATTGCGCCATTTGTCGAGCAGCACAAAAGTGTCCTAAAAGAAGGTGCCATTCTAACAGATGTAACAGGCGTTAAAACAGCGATTATAAAACAAATGTCTAAAGTTCTTCCTTCAACAGTTGATTTTGTTTTTGCCCATCCCATGCGCGGCAGTGAGAAAAAGGGAATCATTGGTGCGGATCATACGCGTTTTATAGGAGCCAATGCTTTAATCACTACGATTCCTACAAATAAAGAAGCTTCTCTAAAACTCATTGAAAAGCTCTATAAAGAAGTAGGATTTGATCAAGTAACACGGGTTTCTCCCGAAAAACATGATGAACAAATCGCATATGTCAGTCAATTGATACATGTTTTATCTGTAGCGGTCGTAAATAGTACACAAGCTTCAGAAGAAACACTGATGTTTGCTGGAAATAGTTTTCAAGAGCTCACAAGGATCGCTGATATAAATGCTGATTTATGGAGTGAATTATTTTTAAATAACCGAACAGCCTTGTTGAAATCGATTGAACACTTCGAAGTTGAATTGGATGCTTTGAAATACACGCTAGAAGAGAATGATGATAAAGAGCTGAAAACAATCTTTAGTCAAGCCGCCAATAAACGAAGAGAATGGTATTGAGTGAATCCGTTGCAGAAGATATATAGTTAGCTTAAGAAATAAATAGTAAAAGAAAAAGTTGCCTTAAAATGAAATATGCCCTAAAAGTTAGAGTACTAAATCTAACTTTTAGGGCATATTTCTTTATAACAAACGATTAAATTCTACTTCTATTTATTTTTTTAAAAATTCTTTTAAAGCATCAACAAGTGGAGTTAAGGATTTACCTAATGCTTTTTCAAAATCCTCCGATGTTACATTTAATTCACCGTTACGAATATCATTTTGAATCATTAAAATGAAACCTACTGCTGCCTCAGGAACACCGTTGCTGATTAATGCAGCTTGATAATCTTCATCATTCATTGCAACAACTTCAAATTCTTTACCACTAGCAGTTTTAAGAGCTTCAGCTAGTTCTGCATAAGTAATTGGAGTACCTGATAATTCAAGTATTTCTGGTGCAGCTGCTTTTTCCGTTAACACATTGATAGCAGCCTCAGCAAATTCACGTTTTAATGCCCAACCCGTTTTTCCGTTTTCAGCAGAGTACGTAAATGCATGGCCTGCTACTGCTGCATTGAGCGTGTCTGCTTCATTTTCCAAATACCAATTGTTGCGTAAAAAAGTGTGAGAAATGTGAGATTCAGAAATTAATTTTTCAGTGAGGATATGATCTTGGGCTAAAGGGCTGTTTGAGGTAGCGCCTTTAGGAAAACTGGTATAAGCGATAAATGAGACACCGGTTTCTATAGCAGCATTGACGACATTTTTGTGTTGTTCATCGCGTGAAACCACTCCACCTGGTTGTGAGGAAACAAAGAGCATGCGATCGACACCGTTGAAAGCTTTAACTAAACTAGTATAGTCACTAAAGTCAGCAATCCGTACTTCAATCCCTTGTTCACGAAGTTTAGCAGCTTTTTCTTCTGTTCTAGCCAGAGCCACAATATCAGTTAAATCAACTTGTTCTTTCAAGTAATGTAAGGCATAAGTTCCTAATTCTCCAGTTGCTCCTGTTAACAAATAGTTCATCTTGTATCAACCTTTCTATTCGTGAGATTTAGTTTATAAAAGCTTGTTTTTTTCAAGTTCTAACACTATGATAGGAGTCTAAGTAACTAATGTAAAGTAAGTACTTTTAAGTTACTTAGTAACAAAAAAGTAACTATTGCGAGAGGACGAGGTTTTTAATGCGAGATAAATTATCGGCTTGCCCAGTAGAGACGACACTTTTGGTGATAAACGATCGTTGGAAAGTGTTGATATTAAGAGAACTACTAGATGGGACTAAACGGTTTGGAGAATTAAGAAAATCGATTGGTACTGTTTCACCAAAAGTATTGACGTCACATTTGCGTTCTATGGAAGAAGATGGGTTAGTTGACCGCGAAATTTTTGCAGAAGTCCCGCCACGCGTTGAATATACATTGACAGAATTAGGAGATAGTTTAAAGCCCATTTTAGATGCAATGAAAGACTGGGGCACAGATTATCAAGCAAAGGTTAAACTTAAGTTGAAAGAAACAAATGAAGATTAACATACTAACGAATATAAAAAGGAGCTGATTTAAATGAGTCTAAATTACCAAGAGATTGAAAAAGTAATAAATGCAGAAAAGAATGCTGGCGAATTCGCTCAGTTAATGCACGAACTACAGAAATTAGGTGTGAAGCGATACGATTATTTGGTTGCTGAAGGGACGTATCGATATTTTGATGAGGATAATTCTGTCGACTTAAAATTGAATGGGGTCCCAAAAGTAGTTTCTGATCAAAGTGACTCTAAAGCTATCAAATCGGCTGTTAAAAGAGCACAATCAGGAGAGTTTGATTTTGAAAAATTTTGTGAACTAGCTGGAGCAGCTGGCGTGCCAGTTTGGACAAGTGATTTAGTAACGAAGCAAGTCACTTATTACGATGCTTATCATCAGGCATTATTAGTAGAGCCGATTCCGGGACTATAAGGTAAAAAATGTGAAATTCATATAGAAGTAAAAGTATTTTAGTTTTTTACTTGTAAAAAGTAAGTGTAGGGTGTAGGATGTATTTATAAGGAAAAATAAAATAAATCATTTGGAGGTAATTATTCATGTCAAAAAATATTGGGATTTTAGTAGGAAGTTTACGTAAAGATTCTTTAAATAAAATTGTAGCAAAAAAATTAGCTGAGTTATTCCCAGCTGATGATACTGTAACATTTATTGAAATTGGCGACTTACCAGTTTACAATGAAGATTTAGAAGAAAATGCTCCAGAAAGTTACACTCGTTTCCGTAAAGAAATGAAAGAACAAGATGCATATGTATTCATAACTCCAGAATACAACCGTGGTATGCCAGCTTCATTGAAAAATGCTATTGATGTTGGTTCTCGTCCATGGGGCGAAAGTGTATGGCCAGGAAAACCAGTTCTCGTTGGTTCAGTATCTCCAGCAGGTATTTCTGGTGCATTAGCTAACCACCAAATTCGTCAATCACTAGTATTCGGTGACAGCCCAGTTATGGCTCAACCAGAACTTTATATTGATGCATCTAAAACAATTGGTGAAGACGGACAAGTAGTTCCAGGATCAATTGAATTCTTACAAACTGTTGCAGATGCATTCGTAGCATTCATCGACAAAAACTCTAAATAATAGATAAAATTTAAAATTGTACGAAGAAGCTGGGACATCATCTAGCTGAAAAGCGTGTATAAAACTTCAGCTTTAGAAGCATAAAAACAGCTTCACAATAGGAATTTTCCCTACTGTGAAGCTGTTTTTTATTGTATTAGTTTTTTAAATTTAGCAACTTTTTTATTTATCGTTTGTATGAAAAAGTACTAAAATTTTTCACTATCAAAGTTATCATCTAAAGCTTTTTGAGCAAGGACATTTAGGTAGTTCCAAGGACGGTTGAATCCTGGTTGGAAGAAGAAATCAGCAAAGGCTAATTTTTCTAACGTCCAACCTGAAGAGATAGCTACCGATAGCACATTGATAGAGGCGGTAACGTCATAGGTTGACATCAACTGAGCACCAACAATACGGTGACTGTCTTTTTCAAAATGAATTTTCATCATAACTTTTTCGTCATCAATAAAAGTAGGACGGATATTTTCTACTACGAATGTGCTAGCAACTTCAGCATCAATGGAATCTTGATCGATATCTTTGACTCCTGTAGAAGCTAACTTGTAGTCGAATAGTGTTAAACCAGATGTCCCAGATACTTCAGGCATTTTTACTTTTTTCTCTAAAATATTTTTAGCTGCAATGACTCCTTGACGACGAGCATTAGACGCTAAAGCAATTAGTTTTTTACCATGATTTGGTGCAAATGGAATTTTTGTAGCATCTCCCATTGCAAAAATATCTTTTTCAGAAGTTTCTAGGTAGTCGTCAATAACGACCGTTCCGTCGGGGTTCAATTCAACGATTCCTTGAAGCCATTTCGTATTTGGACGAACACCAACAGCCATAATTACAGTGTCTGCTTCGTATTCACCTTTATCCGTTACAACTTTTTTAACGGTTCCGTTTTCGCCAACAACTTCTTTAACCATTTCGCTTGTGCGAACAGTCAATCCGTTTTGATCCATATTTTCGTTCAATACATCAACAAACTCTTTATCTAGGTACGTATTCAATACGCGGTCTAAAGAATCAATAACTGTTGTCTCAATTCCAACTTTAGCAAATGCTTCAGCAACTTCAATACCGATGTAACCTCCACCGACAACAACCGCTTTTTTCGATTGGCCCATACGTGTTTTAACTTTTTCAGCCCAATTACGGCCACGTACATAGAAGATATTATCTAAGTCAGCACCAGGAATTGGAATTCTGACAGGCGCTGCACCAGGAGAAAGAATCAATTTATCATAGCTTTCTTCAGTTTCTCCATCAGTTGTTTTAACAGTAATGGTTTTAGCTTTTGGGTTAATCCCAACAACGTCACTATTCATATGAACATTTACATTTTGTTCGATATACGAACCCTCTGTTGCATAATGTAAACTATCTAAAGATTCGGCAATGCCTTCTAAGTAACTTTGAATTCCACAAGATAAGAATGATGCGGTGTCTCCGCGTTCATACAAATGCAATTCAGCATCTGGCTGCTCCTTCAATAATGTTTGAATGGCTTCGTAGCCAGCATGTGATGTTCCTACGACAATAATTTTCAAAAAAATGGCCCCCAATAATAAGTATTTGTTCCAAGAAGCACCATACCACTTATTTGTATTTTTATGAAATAATCTGCCTATAGAGAGTAGAGTTTGATTTCTTTTTAACAATAATTTTTTACAATTCTGATGAATCGTCATATTGGATAGCAAAACAATTGGTCAGTTAAAGTGACGTTTTATCTTAAATGCAATAAAATAACATATAATAAGAGTTGTTAAGAACGTTAAAAGGAAGCGAATGAGAATAGACGAAATTACTAAAGGAGATCATTACTATGGAATTGAAAAAATGCACCTTAGAAGATTTAGAATTACTTCAAAAAATCAGCATAGAACTGTTTACGGATACCTTTAAGGATCAAAACACTGAGGAAGACTTAAAAAATTATTTGGAAAAAGCCTATAACAGTACACAACTCAAAAAAGAACTCACAAACAAAAATTCTGCTTTTTTCTTTCTACTAGATAACGAAGAAATAGCCGGTTACTTAAAATTAAACATAGGTGATGCACAAACAGAAGACATCGCTGAAAATGCTGTAGAAATCGAAAGAATCTACATTCGAAGTAACCGTAAAAGAAAAGGGTATGGAACGGTTTTGATAGAAAAAGCTGAACAATTTGCAAAAGAAAAGAATAAAGAAGTGATTTGGTTAGGTGTTTGGGAAGAAAATCTAAGTGCTCTTTCCTTTTATAAAAAGAAGGGGTTTATTCATATTAGTTCACATTCGTTCTTCATGGGTGATGATGAGCAAACTGATTTGATCATGACCAAGACAATTTAATATGGATGCAACTAGTTAGAGCAAAAATAAAGAAGAACCGTCTATTACAAGCACGGTTCTTCTTTTTGTATTAAAAATCGTAGTCTTCATCTACCATTGATTCAGCATCGCCCATAAGATATCCTGCTCCAACTTGTGAGAAGAAGTCATGGTTTGATGTTTCAATTGAAATACCATTCATCACAATCGGGTTAACATCATCTAAATCAGCATGATCATAATAAGCTGGGAAACCCATATTTTGTAATGATTTATTAGCGTTGTAACGGACAAATGTCTTAACATCTTCGGCTATACCTATTGGACTATAGATTTCTTCAGTGTAAGCTAGTTCATTTTCCATCAGATCTTCCAACAACGGGTACATCCAATCTAGCAATTTCTTTTGTTCTTCTTCAGGCAATTCATTGTAAGTTAATTGGAATTTATACCCTAAGTAAGTACCATGTACTGATTCATCACGGATAATCAATTTAATAAGCTCAGCTAGATTAGCAAGTTTATTACTGCCGCGGTACCATAATGGGGCAAAGAAGTTACTGTAGTATAAAATACCTTCTAAAAAGATACTTGCAATCTTCTTTTGCAAACCATTACCAGTTTGATAGATATCATTAATCCGTTTTGCTTTGTATTGCATCCGTTCGTCATTATTCATCCAATCATAGATCTCATTGATACTTTTGATACTGTTCAAAGAAGTTAGAATTGTTCCATAACTCTTCGCATGTATGGATTCCATAAACAAAAAATTATTAAGAATAGCAGCTTCTTTATGGGTCCGAACGTCCTCCCGCATAGCGTTAACACCTTTTTCAGATTGTAATGTATCTAGCAATGCTAGACCTCCAACGACCTTTTTAATAACTTCTTGTTCAATAGATGAAAGTTCTCGCCAGTCTGCTAAGTCGTTTGAAATAGGAACACGAGTATCTAGCCAGAATTGTGAGGTTGCCTTATCCCAAACATAATCGTCTAACTCATCTTCAATTTTATTCCAATTGATTACTTTATGTTTTGAAGTCATAATTTTTTCCTCCTTAAAATGAAATTCCGGATTTATTTGTTAAAAGTCATAGTCTTCTTCATTCATGGTATCTTCTTTATCAAATTGGAAGCTGATACCTGATTGTCTACCGACTTCATGATGAGTTACTTTAGTTAAAATAACGTTGATGGAATCAATATGGGAATTACTTGCACCTGTTTCAGGGTACAAAGGGTCGAATCCCAAACTTATAAGTGCTTTATTAGCCTGTTGATGAACAAAGACTTTAACTTCCTCAAGCCAATCAGTTCCATAGTAAATGTGTTCTATATAAGTTAATTCATTTTTTACTAGATCAACAAACAAATCAAAAGTCCAATCTCTCAATTCTGCTTGTTCTTCCTGTGATAATTCAGAAAAACCTAGTTGAAATTTGTGACTAATATAGAAGCAATGTAAAGATTCATTCGTGAGGACCAACTTAATAATCTCAGCAACGTTAGTGAATTTCTTCTGTGTCCAGTAAAGCAATGGAGTAAAGAGACCACTATAGGTTAGGACTCCTTCCAAGATTAAGTTTGCTGCTCGTTTTTGAAGTATACTTCCTGTTTTA
Organism: Carnobacterium sp. FSL W8-0810; assembly: GCF_038007125.1. Classification (NCBI taxonomy): domain Bacteria; kingdom Bacillati; phylum Bacillota; class Bacilli; order Lactobacillales; family Carnobacteriaceae; genus Carnobacterium; species Carnobacterium sp. FSL W8-0810. The sequence goes on from NZ_JBBOWO010000001.1 coordinate 784,317, forward strand.
TAAACTTCAAGAATACGATCTAATCTGTATTGAAGTTCTGCATTGTTATCAGCCCAAGTTAAGACACCATCAACTTCTGTTGATTCATTAAATCCTATAAGAATTGTGTTATAGGCTTTAGCATGAACTGATTCAATAAATTGAATATTATTGTAGATAGCGGCTTCCTGCTGAGTGTGTTTTCCTTCATTAATTACTAGGTAACCTTTCTCTGATTGGAACGTAGCTGCTGAAGCTAGCCCAGCCAACGATTTCATGAATGCTTCTCTTTCATTTTCTGGAAGATCTTCCCACTGTGATTTTTCATTTGTAACAGGGATTCGAGTATCTAACCAAAATAATGACGTTAATTTCTCCCAAGTTGAATGATCTAAATGATCTTCGATTTCATTCCAGTTGATTGCTTTGTAATGTAAGTAAGACATAATTTCCCTCCTATTAAATCATGCAGGATTCACAAGTATTTGCCATTGTAAATTCGTCATCTTCGGTATAAGTTCTGATATAGTAAAGTGATTTTATTCCTTTCGTCCAAGCGTAGTTTCTCAGACGGTTCAAGTCTCTAGTTGTCAGTTTTGAGGAAGCGCCTGTTTTCCATTCGTATAAACCTTCAGGAAGAGTTGAGCGCATAAATAAAGTTAAGCTCATACCTTGATCAATATGTTTTTGAGCAGCGGCATAAATATCAATAATTTTACGCTGATCATAGTCATAAGCTGATTTGTAATATGGAAGAGTTTCATTTGAAAGGAAAGGTGCTGGATAAAAAATCGAGCCTACTTTTTTCTCTTGGCGATTCTCAATAAGTTGAGTAATCGGATGTAGGGAGGCGCTCGTTTCATTTACATATGAAATAGAACCATTGGGCGCAACGGCTAAACGGTTACGGTGATACAAACCGTGCTTAGAAATTTTTTCTTTTAGGTCTTTCCAATCTGCAACTGTTGGCAATTGGACGTTAGTAAAGATGTCCTTTACTTTTTCATTTGCTATTGTGAATTCACTTTCTAGGTAGGGTTTGAAGTATGTGCCATCAGCATATTTGGATTTCTCAAATCCGAAAAAAGTTTCTCCTCGTTCTTGAGCTATTTCGTTACTTGCTGCCAAAGAATGATAATTTAAAGCTAAGAAATAAGCTTCAGTGAATTCAATCGATTCTTCTGAACCATATTCAATCTGTTGCAAGGCTAAAGCGGTATGCAATCCCATAGCACCTAAACCAATTGTGTGGTACATAGAGTTGCCTTTGCTAACAGTAGGTACTTCTAGCACATTGCTTGAATCTGTGACAGTTGTTAACGCACGAACTGCCAAATGAACGGATTTAGCAAAATTAGGAGATTGCAGCATATTCATCATATTGCTCGAACCCAAGTTACAACTAATATCTGTGCCTGTTTGTTCATAAGATAAGTCAGCATTGAGTGTAGAAGGTTCTTGCGGTTGGAGAATCTCTGAACATAAGTTACTCATAATAATTTTTCCGACAACAGGATTTGTGTTATTGGCTGTATCAATATTTAAAATATACGGATAGCCGGATTCTTGTTGCAAACGCGAAATCTCTTGCTCCAATTCACGAGCATTGATTTGAGTTTTTTTGATGTTCAAATTCGCAACCATATTGTCATATTCAGCAGACAAGTCTATGTATGAGAACGGAATATCATATTCTTTTTCTACACTGTAGGGGCTAAATAGATACATCGGTTTATTTGTTTTTATTAATTCATAATACTTATCAGGAACGACTAACCCTAAAGAGAGTGTTTTAACTCGTATTTTCTCATCTGCATTTTCTTTCTTAGTTGACAAAAAGCCTAAGATTTCTGGATGGAAAACATTCAAATAGACTACGCCTGCGCCATTACGTTGCCCAAGTTGGTTACTATAACTAAATGCATCTTCTAGCAGCTTCATTACTGGAAGGACACCAGAAGAAGCATTGGCGATATCTTTAATTGGATCGCCAGCTGATCGGATATTTGATAGGTTAACTCCAACTCCACCACCAATTCGAGAAAGTTGCAAAGCAGAGTTTACTCCTCGGCCAATAGAAAGCATTGAATCAGCAACATCAATTAAGAAACAAGAAATCATTTCCCCGCGTTTCTTTTTCCCGGCATTTAGAAAAGTAGGAGTAGCTGGTTGATAGCGTTGAGAGATAAGTTCCTCAGCAAGTTGGACAGCTAATGTTCTGTCCCCATTGCCTAGGTATAAAGCATTAAAAGCAATACGATCTTCAAATTGTTCTAAGTATTTCGAATGATCATTTGTTTTTAATGCATACTGTGAGTAGAATTTATAAGCACCCATAAAACTTTTGAACTTAAAGTTAGCAGCATAAATTTGTTTGAATATTTTTTTAATAAATGCAAAATCATAGTCATTACTTTCACCCTGCTTATAAAGGTTTAAGACGTCTAAGTCAATGTAATTGTTATCCACCAAGAATGCCAATTTTTCTTCTAATGAAGGAAATGTTAAGGTATTGGGAATGATTTCTTCTTTAAAGTAAGCTTTTAATGCTTCCTGATCCTTTTGTAAAGGAATTTCACCATTGACTGGAATATTAACCAAGTTATTAAGGTAAAAGTAAGTTTTAGCACTTTTGATAGTAGTTGTTTGATTTGGCAAAGTTATTCACTCCTAAGTTTTTCTAAAGTTCGTTAAGAAACTCTTCTTGGTGATTAATGATTAAGTTGGCAATTCGTTTTACATCTGACTGCGTCCCACGTAATTCAAAGATATCGATTAATGGAAACCCAAATCTTTCTGTATATTGTTTAGCACTTAGGCAGAATTGATTATTGAAATTCCGATTTCCACTTCCAATAATTCCGTAACAGAGTTTAAAGTTATCGTTAGATGCTATAAAATCTCCTAGTCTAGTGGTTAATACTTCCTTATCTCCTGTATGGATTCCATTTCCACCATTTAAATAAGTCGGCAAGAAACTGACAAAGGGTTCATCCACTGGAAAAGTTTCTCCTTTTAGATCTTTAATATTCAGCGATTTTACAACTATGTCCTTAGTTGCTTCTATGTATTCGCTTAAACACTCAACAAAGTATTTCGTATTGCCGTTTAAACTGATGTAAATAATGTTTATTTTATTTGCCATTAAAAGTCTCCTTCTGGTTATTAAATTTTGTTCTGTATTTCACATACATGAAATCTACATGTTGTGCTTACGAAAATATGATAACACAATATGTAGTGATTAAGGAAGTTTTTTTATAAAAAAAAGATAAACCCTATCACCCTCTTAAAAAAAAGTGATAGGATTTGTAGATTCCTATATTGTAGTTGATCTAATGTCGATGTAGAGCTTGACAGAAGTGGAAATTTAAAAATAAAGGTCCTGAATCAAATTATATTGGAAACTCTTACAATAGATTGTTCCCTTTGTTTGAAAGCGTTATAATGGGAAGTGGAAGAAATATACCAAAGAACTGGAGTGGTTGAATGTATCAAGCAGCAGAGGATCGTTACAACAATATGATTTACAATCGTGTGGGGAACAGTGGATTAAAATTGCCAGCATTGTCTTTAGGAATGTGGCATAATTTCGGTGATGTAGATCTATTTGAAAACAGCCGTAAAATGGTTCATCGTGCATTCGATTTAGGAATTACCCATTTTGACTTAGCCAATAACTACGGCCCTCCAGCGGGAAGTGCCGAAGAAAACTTTAGACGTATTTTAAAGAAAGATTTCCTTCCTTACCGTGATGAATTGATTATTTCAAGCAAGGCCGGTTATGATATGTGGCCAGGCCCATATGGTGAATTTGGTTCTAAAAAATATTTGACTGCTAGTATTGACCAAAGTTTGAAGCGTCTTGGATTAGATTATGTTGATATCTTTTACTCTCATCGTCCAGATCCGGATACACCTTTTGAAGAAACAGCACATGCATTGGACTTAATGGTTCGCCAAGGTAAAGCTTTGTATATTGGAATCTCTAATTACTCTGCCGAACAAACAGCTGAAATTTCAAAAATATTTAAAGAATTAAAAACGCCTTTCATTATTCATCAACCTTCTTACAGTATGTATAACCGTTGGATAGAAGATGGACTACAAGATGTTTTACAAGAAAACCAATTAGGAACTATTGCGTTTAGTCCCTTAGCGCAAGGTATGTTGACAGACCGTTACCTGAATGGTATTCCAAAAGATTCGAGAGCTGGTCGGACAACAAGTCAATTCTTGAATGAAGAAAAAGTAAATGCTACCATAGAGCAATCAAGAACACTAAATGAAATCGCGAAACGCCGAGGCCAAACGTTAGCTGAAATGGCTGTTTCATGGATTTTAAGAGATGGAAAAGTCACAAGTGTATTGATTGGAGCCAGCAAGGTAAGCCAAATCGAAGATAATGTCAAAGCATTAGATAACCTTGATTTTTCTCCTTCAGAATTAGCCGAAATTGAAAAGGTTTTGAATCGTTAGACAATTGTGCTTTTTTTGCTAATTACCAACTAAGAAAGATGTTCAATTCAGAATCTAGTCCTAGTAGGTAAAATGGGAAAAGTTGCGCAATATTTAGTTCCTTTAAACACTAAAGGCTTAAGAAAATAACCTAATACTAAAAAAGGATTGCCCTTTATAAGAGCAATTCCTTTTTTATTGGATAGGCAACAAAAATAAAAGCTATTATTTTTGATATCGGTGTTATTGCCAGAATAGAGGGCAATAACACTGATATTTTATAAGAGATCAATCAATACTTCTAGTGAATGTGGTAGTCTAAAATCAGTTGAAATAAATCATGAAAAATGGAGGGAATAGGATGACAAAAACAGTGTATTTAATGAGACATGGCGAAACTTTTTTTAATCAACAAAAGAAAATACAAGGCTGGTGCGATTCACCGCTGACAGATAAGGGGAAAAATCAAGCCATCATAGCAGGCCAATACTTCACTGAAAATAATATAAGCATTGAAAGTGCCTATTCCTCAACTTCTGAACGTGCTTGTGACACATTGGAGCTTGTAACGAATAAGGATTATAAAAGAATTAAGGGGCTAAAGGAATGGAATTTTGGAGTGTTTGAAGCAGAACATGAATACTTAAATCCGCCTTTGCCTTATGGAGATTTTTTTGTACCTTATGGTGGAGAAGGAGAGTTGCAATTTAGAGAAAGAGTTGCTAAGACGCTGTACAAAATAATAGAAGAAGAAGAAAAACAAACAGTATTAGTTGTATCTCATGGGGCAGCTTGCAGACAGTTTATGAGGTATTGGGCACATACTAGTGAAGTGGACCAAAAAGATCGTTTAGGAAATTGTTGCATTCTAAAATTTGAGTTTAAGGACGAAGCTTTTAAATTACTTGAGATCATCAATCATGATTTTTCAGGATTATAGATTAATGATGAAATCACTAAAACTACAGATGATAAGAAGTTAGCTCAAGGTAAAACATTAAAAGATCAATTAAAAGGAATGGAAGTAAAAATTAAAGAAATAATAAGACTCTTAATTTACTTTTTTTACTAGAATTTTACTTAATATTGACCAACAATAAATATTCATCCTATAGAGTAGGAGTATAGGTTTTAACTGATGGAAGCCTATAAATCTATTTTATTTGGGAGGAAAAGATTTGTATTTAAAAAGAAAGATGAAAAGGTTTTCTGTTCCAAGTATTGCTGCTGTAGCATTATTAGCACCGTTTGTATTAGCTGGTTGCCAATCCAATGCCGCATCCAGTACGATTGATTCTTCTTCAATGGTTAGTTCTTCAAGCAACGAGGTAGAGATAGTCGAAAGTAAGCCAGAGGTAGCTGAAGTTGAAGCAAATAGTGCACCTAATCGAATCATCACCACATTGAATGGGGATACCCAAACACAAATGGGATTCAATTGGTATACGACTGATAAGTTTGACGATGCAAAAGTATGGGTAAGTATTTCAGAAGATTTAAGCGATCCATTAATCTTTGATCCTGAAGTAGCTGAAGTTACGAATCAGTATGCGGAAAGAACAGAAGATGGATATTACATCTATGCAGATTTAGAAAAAGATGATGAAGGTGATCCAGTGGAAGGGGAAGATGGCGAACCGATTATCAATGGTTACTACACGGACGAAAACGTCAGTGGACCAGAATGGACCAGCGGAGATGCAGTTGGATCATTGGATTTAGTTGATGTAACAGAATATTCCTACAAAGCATTAGCCACCGATTTAGAACCCAACACTACATATTACTACCAAGTGGGCAGTGATTCTGGTGAAAAGAGTGAGATTGGAACCTTCAACACATCGGGTGAAGTTGGAGATGAGTTTACGTTCGTCCAATACACGGATACTCAAAATGCGTATTGGAATGAACATGTATTCAATGAAGCAGCATATGGTGCAGATACAATCAAACAAGCTTTGGAAGTCGCAGATGCTGATTTCGTGCTACACACTGGTGACGTAGTTGAAACAGCTGAAGTGGAAGATGAATGGGTCGATATCTTTTCTCAATCAGAAGAATCATGGTTGCAACAACCTTTAGTGGTTGCGCCTGGAAATCACGATGAATATGCTTTGAATTATGGTGATTCGCAATTAACTGAGAAGTTCAATGAACACATCAATGTTCCAGTGACCGATGAGAAAGTCGATGGTGGATCGTACTACTCACTTGATTACAACGGAGTACACGTGGTCGTCGCGAACACAAATGATAATAAAGAATCTGAAGACAATCTTGAAGGAAAAGCAATTGGGACAGAACAATTAGCTTGGATTGAAGAGGATATCAAACAAGCTCGTGAAAATGGCGCTCAATGGGTCGTTTTAACCTACCATAAACCTTTGTATTCGAAATCGTATCATTCTCTTCAAGATGAAGATGTTCAAAAAGTGAGAGAAGAATTTATGCAGATGATTGATGAGCTGGATGTAGATCTTGCTTTGCAAGGTCATGACCATGTTATCTCTAGAACAAAATCGTTAAACTTTACGCCAACGGAAGAAAACTTCTCCAATGCAACCATTGATCAAGCAGAAGTAGTCCTTGGCGAAGATAATGTTGAATATTACAAAAATCCTTCTGGAACAGTGTTCGTCTTGCCGAATACAGGTGGAACGAAAGCCTATGATGATCTCTACGGCAAGTCATTGGAACACGTTCATGAAGTAAGGCCTGATCTGAGCTGGATGACACAAGAAGATTTAGATTATTACAACAATCTCTTTGCTTTCGGTGGACAGCCTCAAAAAGATGGTGTATTTGCCAACTCTCATTCAAATAATCGTGATTCCACTGTACAAAACTTTGCCGTATACAACGTGAATGGAAATGAACTTACCGTAGAAATTTATCAAATTTTTGGGGAATTGGTAGAAGGAGAAGAACGCGCAGTTGAAAAAGTACACGAATTTGGAATTGTTAAAGAATAAAAATAAATTATTTATCAAAAAGGTCTCCAACAAAGTTGAGAGGCTTTTTTTGATATAAGAATAATAAAAACGTGTTTAAAAAATAGATTAAACAATCTTTCACCTGAATAATTCATAGACCTCGGGCGTCGCAAAGCAGCTGTCTCCCCGGACCAAAATATCAGTGCTGGGAAGGACTTGACGGTAATGTGTGAGCATCGGTGCCAGAAAATCTTTTACACCTTTTGACGTATACACATTGCCAGAACGAAGTTCTGCTTTCAGAAAGTCTCCTGTGAGGCCATCGAAGGCCACCAACGGATGATAGCCCTGTGTGCCATAATGGGCATTGTAATCAGTCTTTTCTTGGTTCCCGAACGTATCCGAATGTGTGGAATCTAAATCGATGATCATTTGGGTATTATTCCGTTCTATGCGGACCTTGTCCAGCATAGCTTGGTTCAGTTCCTGGAACTGTGCAATGTTCTCCTCGCTGATCCGGTCCCAGAAGCGGGATAGCGAGGCCTGGGAGGCAATGGCTTCCTTATCCAAAACCAACCGAAAAATGGGATCTTCCTTCAAGAGATTGGCGGACGAATCCGCGGAATATCCGGCAATCAACTGGAAGAGCAGCTGTTCGAGCAGGGAGATGTTGTCATGGGTCCAATAAATACGGTCCTCTTTGAAGTGGAGGAATTGCTTCGCGAACGAATAAAATCCAAGCGAATCCATGAATTCCTTCACCAAGATGAGACCGGCATCCGACGAAAGATTACCACCGGTGTTTGACACCACCATTTTAGAGTTGAATTTTACGTGTTTTTCCTGTAATGTAGCCATTGAGAGAACCCCTTTCATGGTTTAGTTTAGTCACTTTAACCATAGCAGATTGGGGTTCTTTTTGTACACCCAAAGGGTGCGGAAAAAGAAAAGAAGAACCGCGCGTTAATAGGCTTTTAATAGAGTTTCAGAAATTCTATGAATTATTCAGGCAAATAACGAAAAATTACAAATTAAGCTATCAGGGAATATTCCTCCGGCAGTTTTAAAGTCGTTTAATGTTTTAATTCCAATTATTATAACCGTTACCTCATTTGCAATTATTTCTTTTGCGATCAATCAGTTATTTAATATGGATGTAAATGCTTTAATTACAACGATTATCACGGGTCCATTGAGTAAAATCACTACAGCATTACCAGGGTTCCTGTTAATCACTTCTGTGGCAAATTTATTCTTTGGCTTTGGTATTCATCAAGCAGTTATCTCAGGTCCTCTTCTTGATCCGTTCTTGATTCAAAATATGCTAGAAAATATGGCTGCATATGCAAATAAAGAAGAAATTCCACATATCATCAATATGGCGTTCAAAGATACTTTTGCCGTTATGGGCGGGTCAGGAAATACTATTGCATTATTAATTGCAATCTTTATATTTAGCCGTCGTAAAGACTATAAAGATTTTGCCAAACTATCTGTTGCGCCTGCAATTTTTAATATTAGTGAGCCAATTATCTTTGGACTTCCAATTGTTTTTAATATCAGTTTAATTATTCCATTTGTACTAGCTCCTATTTTCTCATTAACTATTGCTTATTTTGCTACAGCAGCCGGATGGATCAATCATGTTGTTGTTCAAATTCCATGGACTACACCACCAGTAATTTCTGGATTCTTAGCAACTGGTGGGGATTGGCGGGCAGCACTATTACAAGTATTGATTATTGCAGCAAGTGTATTTATATACTTACCGTTCCTGCGTGTCGATGAAAAAGTTACAGCAAGTATGTCAAACGAATAGATTTTGGGGAATTATCTCTAAAAGAAATAAAACGATGAGTAAGTGAAAATAAATTCAGTTTACTCATCGCTTATCTTAAAATTTTCAAGTTTTAGAAGGTAAAATCTTTATGAAAGTCTTTTTGTTGCTTAAGTCATTGAAGTCCGATCTGATTCGTTAGTTTCTATTGACGAATCATCTGTAGACCTATGCTGAAATTGATTGATTCGTTCATCTATAACTTGTCCGTGCTCAAAAATTAAAGCGTTTTCTAAAATAGCGTTGGGGCGACTTTCAACTAAGTCATCAATATATTTAACGGTTTCTCTAGAAATGGCACTTGAAGTCGAACGGTAAAAAATAGTTGGTGTATGATCGACTGCGTAATGGATAACGCCGTTGATTTCATAGGTTGGATCTTCTAAAGTAGTAGGAATAGTCGTTTCGATGGCACCATTTTCATCACAACTAACGTCAATCAGCAGTGTACCGGGTTTAAACCGTTTTAAATCTGTTTGGTAGATCAGGTGATCGGTACGGGAAGTATCCCATAAGATCGCATTGACGATCACATCAAATTCAGTCATTTCTTTTTGGAATAGTTTCTCTTGATTGCGGTTATAGACTCTAACTTCTGCACCTAATCCGATTAAAATACGTTGGGCACCGCGTGCTGTGTTGCCGCGTCCTAAAATAGCAACTTTTGTATCATAAGGCATAACTCCGTTTAGTTGATAAGCATGCATGACAGCAGCTTCTCCAGCTAATTCATTATTGCGCCAATAAGAATGTCGATTGTCTTCATACATATCTTCCCAAGCATAAGCAGAAAGTTGATTTGCAATCAGTGTATCAGTGGTTTCTTTGCTTTGGACAGCATGACCCCATCCAAATAAAGTTTGTCCTGGATGAAGGTTTTTGATAAAAGTAGAGTCTCCAATTTTAGGATCACAAATGATATCTTGCTCTAAAGCAACGTCTCTAGGAACAACCTGACAACCTAAAGCAGCATATTCAGTATCAGAAATGTTTAAATCGCTTCCATAACCTTCTTCAAAAAATAAAGCTTCTCGATGTTGTATCCCTATAATGTCTCTAGGAAGTAAAGCAATTCGTTTTTCACCAACTTTGTGACTGTTGACAAATCCAATAGTTTTAAGTGGTTCGTGTATCATATTTCCTAACCTCCTATAATGATTATTATGTGCGAGAAAGCCGGACATAGTACCTTATTATCTCACTAATGACAACTGGTTACAAATTCTTATGAAATAATGAGATGGTAATGCAATATAAATTCTATTCAAGACCATTTTCGTAATAAGTTCTTTTATCTATATTTGCAGTCTCATCAAAGGTATTTTGAATAGGTTCATTGTAATGGTTTTGATAGCAGGTTGGATCGGTTAATGTTGAAAATAAAAAAAGTCATCTGCCATTAAACATAGGCAGATGACTTTTTACTGAGTTCAATTAGATCTTTTTGTTATTAACCAACAAGATCTAACGTAAATTTGCATAAGAAGACGTGATCCATAAATCGAAATTTTCTTGTTCTTCGTATTGCATAACATCATACATTTCAGGGCTGACGATTTGGAATTGTTTTTTGAAAACAGCCAAATCAAATTCTGCCATTTGTGTATCACGTTTAACGCGATTAAAAACTTTAGCAAAGTCTTTGCTGCTGTATCTAATATCTTTTCGTTTTAATTCTAAAGGCAAGCCTTTTTTTGTGATTCCCATCGCTTGTGCAGCGTTGAAAGCAGCTTCTTTTACTGCGAAAACGCGGTCATTTGATGCAAGTTTTGTTAAGATATATCTTGATTTTTGACAGTCATAGTTTGCTAATTCAGTAACGGCTTCGAGTCTGATTTTCCAATTGTCTTTTGTATTTGCTTTTGTTTTTAATTCCTCAATATTAGCTGGTTCTGTTTGGGTAATAGTCATAATGTTGTTGCCTCTTTCTATTTCGTGTCTTAAAGTCCATACTATAGCGTTTGATGGTCTTTTACAAGGTTATTTCGATTAAATCATTGTTTTATTCTTGTTGCAATTCTTTTTATATCTTAAAAAGTAAGAAATTGTAAATTAACAATCTAAACCATTTGACATAAATACCAGTGGTATGTATTATACAAGATACATACCACTGGTATTTATGTGAGGTGAGATAGTTGGCAAGAAATAAATACCCTGAAGAAACAAGAAAGAAAATATTGGATGTGGCGGAAAAATTATTTTTAGAAAAGGGTTATGATGGAACTTCTATTCAAGATATCGTTGATGGATTAGGAAATATGACAAAAGGGGTCATTTATCACCACTTTAAATCAAAATTTGCTATTTTAGAAACGATAATGGATGAAGCTGATGAACAACCTGTTCTCGAACAACTCAGGGGAAGAAATGGATTAGAAAAACTACAAAATATTTTAAAGGATTCTTTCAAATCTTATCGAAGACAATCAATCGGTTATGCTGTTGCTGTTGCTTTGAGGAGTCCTAGAATATTAGGAGAACAATATTTACAAGTCTTCCAAGAACTGGTTCCAGAAATGAAAAAAATAGTTGATGAAGGAGTCATGGATGGGTCAATTCAAACAGATTATCCAGAAGAGATTACGGAATTGCTTATGCTAACGATTAATTTATGGATCGGATTTCAACTGAGTCTTTTGTCAGAAGAGGAATTGCGCCGGAAAATTTTGTTCATTCAACAAATGTTTAATGGATTAGGAGTTCCTTTATTAACAGATGAAATTGTTCAAGATGCTTTTACATTGTTTACTGTTTTAAAAAAAAAATAGCGATTAAAAAAGCTATTTTTTTACAAAGATACATACCGGTGGTATCTATCTTTTGAATATACTATATTGGAGTATGAAAGGAAGATAAAAATGACAACTATTGTTGCTGTTCATCATTTGGAAAAGAATTATGGGAAAAAAGAAGTTTTGAAGAATTTTAGTTTGACCATTCAAAAAGGAGAAGTCTATGTGTTGCTTGGAAGAAATGGTGCTGGAAAATCAACACTATTTAAAATTCTAACAGGATTATCAAGAGCATCAAATGGCTCTATCACTATTCTAAATGAAGACAAGGATCTAGAAAAAGTAAAAATTAAAATAGGATCGAACATTAATGAGCCGGTCTTTTATGAACATTTAAGTGCCGTGGAAAATTTGAAAATTCACTGTGACTATATGGGATCTTCTAAAGAACATATCCCCGAGTGGCTTAAAGTTGTCGGATTGGCAGTAGATAATGATCGACCTGTCAAAGAATACTCATTAGGTATGCGCCAAAGACTTGTTTTGGCAAGGTGTCTCGTTCATGACCCTGAGTTGATAATCATAGATGAACCACTAAATGGCCTTGACCCTAGAGGCATCAAACAATTTCGTGAACTGATTGAAGAACTTTCTTTGCTTGGCAAAACGATTATCATGTCGAGCCACATTTTAACAGAAGTGAAATCTGCCGCTACTCGAATTGGTGTGATTTTTGATGGAGAACTTGTTTTAGATGAGCGAAAGCTTGACTTGGTTGCAACACACCAAGATGGATTAGAAGACTTCTTAATCAGCAAAATGGAAGGGGAATATTAAAATGAAACTTATCGGATTGGAAATGAAAAAAATTGCATTAACCCCTTATCTGCTTGCAAGCGTCCTAATTCCTTTGGCCGCTTTAGCTTTGATCGATCTATTAGCCTATGCGCCTCAAATTGATCCAAATATTTTAGCAACTGATCCAGAAATGGGAACCTATGCATTTTTGTATGTCATTTCTTTCATTATAAATGTAACTGGATTTGCATGTATGAATACAGCTATGTTAGGAAAAGTCATTATGGAATCTTATAACGACAATTATATTCCTTTAACGCTAAGTTATCCTGTTTCTAGAAAGAAAGTCTTCTGGGCAAAGATCGTTTTCTGTGAATTGTTTTGTGGTGTCGGAGTTTTTATTGGATTATTATTAACCAATAGCTTATTCTTTGTGTCAGAATCTGTTTTTTCTTTAGTAAAGGATACGTTATCTTTTACCACTATTGTAAATCAGTTGCCGCTCATGATTGTTTCTATCATGTTAGTTGTTAGCATCAGCTTGATCGCTCTAGCAATTGGCTGGTGGAGGAATTCACTGGCTTTAGCCATTGTTTCAGCTGTAGTTCTGTGTAGCATACTAAGCAATTTAGTTACGGTAGGTGGAGTTGAAGTGATTTTAGCAATTTCTGGTATCCTCTTTTTTATAGGTGTATTAGTAGTTTTAACGCTAACAAAAAAAGTGTTGCGATTAGAGGCTTAGTAATAAAAAGCATCAAAGAAACTGTGAATTATTCCAGTTCCTTTGATGCTTTTATTTTAAGTGGAATTTTAGTTAGTGTAATGGATCGCCTGTTCTTTTTCTAATTCATAAACAAATAAGTCAGTGCTATCTAAAGGCAGATTTTTCATAGATACAGCACATATTTGACTATTTTCATAAGTTTTATAATAATAAGTCTGTTCTTCAACGCTTACACAAGAAGAATATTGAGTGATTTCATGAATTCCTTCTGGTGCCATAGCGCCACCTCTTGGTTGTGCAACAAAATCTAAAATGTGGAAAAATTGAGAAACATTCGCCTGTTCCGTTTTATCTGCCACAGAATTTAAACGAGCATATGCTGCACGAACAAATCTTGATGGAGAAGAAAGATCGCCAGGAAGACCAATAGCCCCCATACCTCGACTGTAAACAGCTAAATCAACCTTAGAACTTAAACGATTTTCTGGGATATTGGCTGTAAGATTCAAGTAATTGCTCATATTGTATTTATGATATGGAAAAGAGGGATTATTGGTTAATACACCAAATTGGTTGTCATATACTTGTAATCCTTCAGAAGTTGATTCGACAACAATTGAGCTATCTTTATCTGATATTAACCAATGCAATGGCGATAACTGTAATTTTTCGCTAAAAGAAATATTGATTAGATTAATATCTTTTAATAACGTTTTAGCTTCTTGGACAGTAGCACATTTGCCTAATAAGTAAGGGATAAATTCAAAAGGGGTAATGTTTTTTTTTCCTTTTTGCTCATCATGGTAGACTGCAAAACCATCAAAGTTTAATCCGCCCATTCCAAGGCCTTTTTCATTAACTGCATCAAAGTATAAAGGGTAATTATCTACTACCATAGCCATGCCAATTATCGAATAGTGTGAAGAGAGCTCTTCTTCTTTGCGTAGTTTAAAGGGGAAGTTTCTAGGTGTAACGACAACTTTATTATTTAAAGAATATTCCAAATCGAGATTTCTTCCAAAATAGAATGTGTCATTCGTGTAAGCTAAACCTGTGCACATAAAATATCCCTCCTAAATAGTATAATACACCACTATAGTACGAGTTATCTATTATCAAAACAACTATTTAATAGTACTAATTGAATAGAAAAAATATGCATTAAATTTTCCTTCTAGGATAAGAGATTATTAGTGAAGGGAATCAAAAAAACAGCTCGTATAATTTAAATTATTTTTTACAATTAGAGTGCGATTCTGCCAAAATAACAAGTGATTATATCTTTTTTTGGAGGTGAATTGTAGAAACTATACAATTCTTAATCTGGATGCAGATTAACGTTAGCACAGTTTAATATGAAACCGAAAAAAAATAGTATGGTAAACTATAAGCATACTAGCGTTAGGAAGATTAGGTATTTTTAAAATGAATGAAGGAACCAAGAATCGCATTAAGTAAAGATATATGCGGTAGCATTTCTTATTTTCAAAATAATAGGATAATAGAATGCAAAAAGGAGAACTGCATCACTTGCAGTTCTCCTTTTTTGGCCAATAATAATATTTAGTCAAAATCTTCTTTTAAGATATCCATTCTTTCTTCAAAACTAACTTCTTTATGAATCTCATGCAACATCCATACATACCCAAAAGGATCTAAAAATTGGGCATTCGAAATACCAAAGTCATCCATTCTGGTAATGCCTTGAATTTCAGTACAGCCATTTTCCATAGCGGATTGATAGGTCTTTTCAATATCATTTACAACAATATTAAACCAAAAAGATTGCGGATGACCTTCTTTAGGAGCTACTAGATAATACTCAGGATTTTCATCCAGCATATGAAAACGGGTTTCAAAAATACTAAATACTACTTCATTTACGCCAGGATCAAAATCAGTTACTTCTACACGCACGACAGGAAAGATTTCTTCATACAATGCGAGAGCCTTTAAACTATCTTTTACAACAAAATCAAATTCCACAGCTTCCATGGTAAAACACCTCACTTTTTATTCTAGTATAGCAAAAAGATTCTAAGTAACGCCAATTATTCAAAGAAAACACGGCTTTCTAATGGAATATTAGCCTTCTTTTGTATAAGCCAGTGTTTTATTTAAGAAAAACGGAGTGTAAAAGGCCACTGTGTCGCTTAATGGCAAAATATCATTTGAAAGTTTGATTCCAATAACCTCTTTGATGTAATTTTTTCTAGCTTCAATGCGTTCCCAAACTTCAGGATATTGTTGGCTTAGTTCATTTCTTAAAGCTTCGTCAGCAATTGCTATTGGTTCTTCACAACTTGCACCGGTATAACCAGGAACACTTGGAATCATATCGATTTGCAGCAATTGTCCGCTTTGAATGACGGCTTCTGAACCTTCATAGAATGGAGAAGACATCCATTCTTCATCTGCAGTGTAATGACCTGGATTCAATGTCCAGCCATAAAACTCAGAAGGAAAGGCTTCTTGGATTTTCGCATAAAATTCGTCTCCAGAAATGCCGATAGAAAGAGTTTCTAACCAAGTCGAATAAGCGTTGAAGTAAGGTTTTCCAACTCTTTCTAAATAATCTTTTTGATTCTCTGGTAATTGGTCCTCAGAAGAGATGACAAATCCAGCACGGCTACTCAAACCGCCTTTGTAACCCACAGTTAAAGAGTAATTATCTTTTAAAGTGATATTTTTATCTCTTGGGTAAAGAATCGCATTTGTAAATCTTTGTCCTGCAGCACTGATGGTTGTAACCGAGTTTGGCTGACCGTCTTGTGCCAGCAAAGCACCAATTTCTTTTTCACCTTTTCCAACTGAAATTTCTTGAAGGGCATTAAACATTGCAATTCCTGCTAATGAAGCGCCGTATTCATAGTGAGCAATCTCATTTGCGTTATAGGTTGTACGTAATCCAACTTTTGGAGAAATTAAAGAAAACGTGAAGTTTTGTAATTGATCTCTATTGGAAACATAGTTTAGCAAACTATCAATGACATAAAACGGAAGATCGAATAAATCTCTATTGTTGTACTGACTTGAAGTGAAGAGTTTCCAACCAATGACACCAATTTTTGCATCAGGAGAAATATTGCTTTCTTTAAAGTAATGGTCTAGTGTTTTTTCACCGGCCATAGGTTGATTTGGAAGAGAAAAGAAAGGAACATGAACTGGATTTGCTTTGATCCTAGAATGCGCAGCCATTTTCACATTTTCATTTCCTAATAATAAATGACTTTCACCAGTCGCGTGGATCACTAAACAGGCTTCTTCAAATCGTGGAATAAAGCCTGTGAAATATTCAAAGTTAGCGCCGTGTTCGCGGTCGGCATAAATAATAGCTGTATCGATAGAATGGATCTGCAGTTGTTCTAAAAACCGCTCTTTTCTAGCAGCCATTGTCTCATCAGTCAATACAACAGATTCTGGGTTGCGGTGAATAGTAGGCAAATCTACAGTTGTTAAGTTAATTTTCATCATTCTTATCCTCATTTCTAACAGATTTTATAGTAGTCACAGTACTTAATTTCTTAAAAGTCTCTTCATCACTTGGCAAATCAGTGACGATCATGTCAAAGTCAGTGATGTTCCCAACTTTATACAAATAAGACAAATCAAATTTTTTATGATCAGCAACAAGGATCGTTTTTTTAGATTGTTTTAGAATCGCTTTTTTAGTAAAGGCATCTTCTTCATTTGGCAGAGAAACGCCTGATTCAAGGTTGATGCCTTCAGCTCCAATAAAAGCAACGTCAAAATTAAAATGTTGGACAAATTCAGCAGTCTCTAATCCTAAGAAACCTTTTGAAAGATCACGATATTTTCCTGGGACACAATGTAACTGAATATCTTCATATTTTGACAAAGCATTCATAACCAATAAAGAATTGGTATAAAACTGACAATTTTTAATAGTAAAAATTTCTCTTGCTACAGCTAATGTAGTTGTACCTGTCTCAATAAAAACAGAACTGCCTGGTTTAACCAATGTTCTGCAAAATTTAGCAATCATTTTTTTCTCTTGGACACTGACTTCTTCTTTAATAGAGATAGGATTTTCAAAAGAATTTTCACCTCTGTAAATGGCTCCTCCATGAACTAACTGTATGTCATCTTCCCATTTAGTCAGTTCTTTTAAGTCCCGATTAATCGTCATCATAGAGACACTTAATTCATCAGCGAGTTCTTTTGAACTGACTTCACCATTTACTTTTAACAAATCATTAATGAGTTCTTGCCTTTTTGTTTGATTCAATCATGTAACCTCCTTAATGGGGATAAATACGTTATATTTATAACTCATTGTAACATTAAAATATATTTAAACAACATAAAACAATTTTTTTGTTGTTTTATGTTGTTTTCGGAACCGAAATGAGAATAAATAAAGGAATAGGACCATTTTCTAACTAGAAAATGGTCCTATTCCTTTATTTAAAAAGAGACATTATATTATTAAAAAACTTTTGTTAATTTAGAAAGATATGTTTACCATTCTGCTATAGTACCATCATAATTTTTCCATTGAGGATTTGTCCATATCAAGCCTTCTTGAGAAATATCTTCAATCAATTCTTCATTTAACTCTAATCCTAAACCTGGCTTAGTAGGAAGGTTTACAAATCCATCTTTATATTGGAAAATATCTTTATTGTGAACAAAGTCTAGTAAATCAAATCCTTTATTATAATGAATACCTAAGCTTTGTTCTTGAATGAAGACATTTGGGGTACAAGCGTCAACTTGCAGCGTTGCTGCTAAAGCAATTGGTCCATATGGAGCATGAGGGGCAACAGCGACATCGTACGCTTCAGCCATAGCTGCAATTTTTTTTGTTTCTAGAATACCACCAACTAACGCAACATCAGGTTGAATAATATCTATGCTTCCTTGTTTAAAAATATTTTTGAAAGCCCATCTTGTATATAATCTTTCTCCGGTTGCTAATGGTGTAGAAATATGTTGAGCTATTTCAGAAAAAGCTTCTTCGTTTTCTGGAAGAACAACTTCTTCTAAGAACATAGGTTTTAGAGGTTCAAGCTCTTTAGCTAAAACTTTAGCCATTGGCTTATGGACTCTTCCATGAAAATCAACAGCAATTTCCATGTCAAAGCCTAACTTTTCGCGAATAGATGCAACTCTATCTACGACTTTTTGTACTTCCTTAAATGAATCAATATAGTGGAGTTCCTGAGTTGCGTTCATTTTTACGGCTCTAAATCCTCGATCGTATCTATCCATTGCTTCAGTTAATACTTCATCTGGTCTATCTCCGCCAATCCATGAATAAACTTTGATATTATCGCGAGCAGCGCCGCCTAACAATTCATAAACTGGAACATCAAAATATTTACCTTTAATATCCCATAAAGCCATTTCAATTCCTGAAACAATAGTACCATTTATTGGGCCACCTCTAAAGAAAGAACGATGTAACTCTTGCCATATACGTTCGATTTCAAATGGATTACGTCCAATGATTCGTTTGCCCATTTCATAGGCTCCTGCTACAACTGTTTCTGTTTTAGTACCTGAAATCATTTCTCCCCATCCATCAATACCTTCATCGGTACTGATTTTTATAAAAATCCAACGTGGTTTAATTTTGTATACTTTAATGTCTGTAATTTTCATACTTATCCTCCATAGTTTTTAGTCGTTGCAAATCATACGCACATATCCTAAAAGGGTTAGGTGGTTTGATTTTCTGTTATATCTGTTTCAGTAGTTGCTTTACGTGGTTTGATAACTTCAAAGTAGTACCAAGAAGCAGCGATAACAATAAGAACTGCTGGTAGAGTGATGTAAAGTGGTCCAGTAGTAAATGCTAAGAATACTAAGAAACTATGTGTCAAACTTGTGGCTGCAAAAGAAGAGATGAATAATGCAGCACCGGCAACAGCAACTTCAATTCCAACAGATGAAGCTAGTTCTGTAAGCATAGGACCTGTAAGTGAACCAGCATATAGGATAACAGAAGTAGTTGCTAATCCAATAATAATATTTTTAATGAAGTTTCCACGAGTAAGAGCTACAACTAAAGCAACTCTAAACGGAATAACGGCTAAATCTGCAAAAGGCAACATTCTGTTACCAGGTAAAACAAGAGCTAAAATAATTGTTAAAGGAATCAAGATTAAAGAAGTAGTAATGACTTCTTGGTTACCAACAACAATAGCTGCATCTAAACCAATAAATAATTGTCTGTTCTTGAATTTTTTTTGAGACCAAGTTTGAGCAGCTTCTGAAATAGGCATTAAACCTTCAACAAATAGTGAAGTCATTTTTGGTATAATAACAAGTACTGCAGACATATTAACACCAAGTTGTAACGCAGAAGTAACATCATAGCCACCTAATAATCCAATTGCAATCCCTAAAATTAAACCTAAAATCATTTGATCTCCAAAGAAACCTAGATACTTTTGAACATCCTTTAGTGTGATTTTCACTTTATTTAAACCAGGAATTCTATCTAGCAGCCAATTTAAAGGCCAAGCTATCAGTAGCGAAGAAGTTGCTGAAACAGTTGGTAAAGATACACCTGGAATACCAAAGAATTTTTCAATTAAAGGTTGAGACCAGTCAGCAATCTTGAACGTTGTAACAGCCATAACAATAGTTGCGCCTATACCTAGGAAAATGTTTCCGGTTACAAAATGAACCATTATACCTACAATAGCCATATGATGGTAATTCCAAATATCTACATCTAATGTATTTGTAGTTTTAGTTAGTAACATAATGATATTTACTAGGAAAATAGCAAAAACTAAAAATACAATGATTGGAGATGACCAAGTAATAGCAGCAATAGAACCCCAACCAACGTCCAATACGTCTAGATTAATACCAATATTTTTAACCATTGCTTGAGCAGCAGGTCCAATGTTTGAAGCCATAAAGTCCAAAATTAATCTAATACCTGCAAATCCAATACCTAAAGTCAAACCTGATTTAAAGGCTTTTGTAAATTTGAGTCCAAATACTAATCCGATGATTGTGATAATAACTGGTAACATAACTGTCGGTCCAGCAGCAATTAACCAATTAAAACCAGACATTATTGTATCCCACATAATTTTTCCTCCATAACCAAAGTATTATTTTAAGTGCTCAATAATTTCTTTAAGAGTATTTTCTTGACCAATACCCGTTAGTAAAGATAAACCTCCAATTACTGGTGTATTAACTTGTCCTCCAAATTGACCTGTTGTGACAACTAAGTCATAGTTATCTCCTTTTCCAGGAACTTCCATCAATTTACATTGTTCAGTTGTAATGTTAACGCCTTCTTTTTTTGCATAATCTCTAATTTTTGAAGCAACTACAGTTGATGTTGCAATTCCGTTTCCACAAGCTACTAATACTCTTTTCATAATAAATTCCTCCTATTTTTTTTATCATTTTTAACGTAAGTAAGGTTCTAACATCGTTAAAACATCGTTTTTATCCGTTTCTTGTAATAACTGTTTTGTTAAATTTTCATCTTGAATAATCGATACTACTTTTTGCAGCATTTCAATTTGCCCATGAGGCTCTTTGATAGCTAGCATCATAATGATTTGAACATCTAGTTCAGTTTCAACATTTTCCATTGAATAGAAGACAACTGGATCTTTTAATAGTCCAATAGCCATCGTAGTTTCGTTCACTAAGTTATTGTCAGCATGTGGGATAGCAATACTAACTCCCAGAGCGGGTATCCCTGTGGGATAAATTTTCTCTCTATCAAGAATAGCTTGTTGATATTCAGGTATTACGTAACCTTGTTCTAAAAGCTTTTCTGATAAAAAATTAAGTGCTTCTTCTTTTGTTTCAAATTTCAAATCTGTAAAAATTAATTTTTCTTTGAGAATCAATTCCATAAGTACCCCGCCTACCTTTGTTTGTCTTAATAAACAATGTTTTCAAAGGAAGCTAATGCTTCTTTTAGTCCATCGATATTTTGATTTTCTATGTCTTGTTTTTCAAAAATTCCAGATGCAATTCCAACGTAACTAGCACCGTTATCTAAAAATTCATTTACGTTAGTAGATGAAACACCTCCAACGGCCATTAAAGAAAGTTTTCCTAATGGAGCTTGAATGTCATTGAAAAATTTAGAACCCACAGTTTTTGCTGGGAAAACTTTTACAATATCTGCACCATTAGATTGTAGTTCATAAACTTCTGAAGGTGTCATTGCTGCAGGAACAGTTAACACATTCTTTTGCTTACAAAAATCCAAAACTTCTTTTTCTAGTTTTATAGGAGATAGGATAAATTGAGCACCAGCATCAATAGCTTGTTGTGCACTTTCAAAATTCAGTACTGTTCCTGCACCAATTAAAAATTTATTTCCATAACTTTTAGAAATCTTAGTGATCGTTGTAAAAACATCCGGTGAATTTAAGGTGATCTCAACTGCATATTTTTTATCTGAGTCATTTAGAACACTCATAACAGCGTTAACTTGCTCGTAGTTATAACCTCGTAAAATAACAGTAATTTTTGGGAAATTTAAGTTTGACATTTTTTCACCTCCTCTATACTAACTATATAGCAAGTGGCGTGCCAACTTTTTGGATTATAATGTTATGTCAGTTAAAATCGTATAGATTTGTTCTACTGAATCAGCAGATTTTAGTGAATCTAATACGCTTTCCTTATAAAGAATAGTATATAAATCTTCAATTTCTTTTGAATTGTCTTCTGTTAAAGCAAGAAGGAAAATCAAGTCCACATATTGATTATTTTCCCATAATACTGGATTGGCCAATTTTGTGATTGAAATGGTTGGTTTTGTTACGTATTGACTTTCACCATGTGGGATAGCTATCCCACCCTCTAAAAATGTATTTCCCATTGTTTCTCTTTTATAAACACTCAATGTATATTCACTAGTTACTTTTTGTCTTTCTATTAATTTAGTAGTCATATTATCAAGAACGGTATTCTTCATAATGAAATCTTGTTCAATAGTAATCAGATCTTTATCAAGAAAATGTTTGAGGTTATTTTCTTTTTGGATACTCGTGCTATTTTCTAGAAATGAAAGCAACTGATTACTATTATTAAAAAGTTCTTCTGCAGATATAAAGGGAATGGTTTTATAATTGGGATTTACTGTACCTATAATTGCAACTATTTCATTAGAGTGAGCAATTTTATTTAGCTTGCTAGATGTATTCTCTTTAGAGAAAAAACCAATTGGAATAATTTCTATGTTTTCTGGAAAATTATAAATAGACGTTTCGATATAGTTTTTTAATACTTTAGCTGCGCCTTCTCCAGTTAAACATAACGTCACTACAACTTTTTTCTTTTTAATGGGAGAAATAAAAGTGCTTCCGGTCAAAAATTGTTTAGTATCAATTTCATCAGCAATATTGTCTAAAGTGTCTTCTGGTAATAACGAGCGACGTATAGATTCAATAACCATTAAGGTATCCACTCGGCCAATAACTCTGACCGGTATATTGGTTTGTGCAGTAATAATGTCGCCAAATAAAATTAAAGACCCCATATCTGCTAAAATCAGGACACCTTTTCCTTGATTGGCATTTTTTACGACAGGAATAGTTTTTTCCAGCATAAGGTTTGGTGAATCAGTCAGGTCCATTTCTAATCCTATTGCATGATTAACACCTAATAATTTATTGGCAACCTCAGCCATACCTTTAGCAACATGCCCATGAGAAAGAACAACGACTCCAATTTTCGTACTCTCTTGTTGTATAAAGCCTCTAAAGTTTTTTAGATATAACGCAATAAACCCAATTTCGTCTTCAGCTAGGTTTACATCATATTCATAATCAATCAGGTTTTTAATCAGAGTAGCAACTTCAAATTCATCTTTGTAATCTTGTTTAATAATGTCAAGATTTGGGTTAATGGTTTCTTTATTTGAAAGGAAACGATTAATAGCTGAATTTAAATGAATAGAAAGCGGGAAAAATAAACTACTATCTAAATTTTTTAAGTGCTTATTAGCTAGTTCAAAACTTTTTTTAGTTACGCTCAAAGCTTTTAAACCTATAATATTTTCTAACATTTCATAATTCATTTTTCGATTATTAATAGCTTTTGAAAGACGTTTCATTTCATTATCAATTTGTTCACTTAATGTGGCACTGATCTGTTCTTGTGATAAACCATCTTGTTTCATTGATCGATAAGTATACTCGATATAATCATAGATGGTATCTGTTGAAACAGATACGGAAGGAGGAACAGTATTTTGACTATTGCGCCCATCGACAAATAAATCATCCATACTAAATGAAAAAACGTCATCGTTAAAATGTTCCTTTTCAATGATTTCATTGATAATTGACTTAGATAGCTCTTGAAAAGTAATTAAAACGGTATCTTTTTCATCAATCGCAGAATTAAGAAACCCTTTTGCTGATGCGCCTTGGATATCGCTTTTCAGTTGACCTATATTTCCCATACATGAATAAGACAAAAGAGATTTTATAACATCCCGTTTAATTTTAAATGGCTTGTTTACTCGTTTACTTTCATTTTCAAAAAATATTTTTATGAATTGAAATTTTTCACTCACTGATCGTGCATGATAACTGGGCATCTCAATAGCGATTGGAATTCTTCTTCTAAAAGTTAATAGTAGCGTTTCTGTAGGATCTTCAGTTGTTGCTCCAACTAACAATAGCTTACTTGTTCTTGTTAGTTCAGTTTCTCCGAGCCTTCTATACAGATTTTGGTCTAATAAATAAAAGAGAATCTCTTGGCCTTCAGGAGGCAATCTGTGAATCTCATCTAAGAATAAAATTCCACCATCACAGATTTCTACTAAGCCTTTTTTATCTTCAGTTGCTCCCGTAAATGCACCTTTTACATATCCGAAAAGTTGTGAAAGTAAGAATTGTGGATTGTCAGCATAGTCGGCACAGTTGAAAATTTCAAATGGGACATCTTTGCTGAAATTTGTAGTAGTCATAGCATATTCATACATTTTTTTTGCGATAAAACTTTTTCCAGAACCAGACGGACCAGTGATGAGCGTATGGAGTCCTTTTGGAGGATAGAGGATTGAAGCTTTAGCTTGATTAATCTGAGTTTTTAAACTGCCCGTTGCTCCAATCAGGTCACAGAAAGGGTCATTTTCATCTTCTTTTTTAGATAGTGTAGGGACGCTAATTGTACTTTCAATTTCTTTTTTATACTTGCTGACAGATGAGCGAGCTATCTCAAAACCAAGTTTATTTAAGGACTCTGTTAACTTTCGTTCAGATATTTTAGGATTATCTGTTAAAAGATTAATGATCTCAAAATCTAACAATTTTTTTCTGCGCTCTCTAGACTCTGGGATTCTTTCTTCTAGTCGGTATTTTGTTATATTTTCTCTTGAAGTATGTAATAGAGAAGAAAGTTCACTATCGGTATAGGGTTTTTTAGGATCTTCGTTTTCTATCAACTGTTTTAATTTATCTAACATGTAAAAATCTCCTTTAAGCGTATTAATGATACTTAAACTTGTGTATCTGCAGTTACATAAATGTAGTAACAACTTCTAATAGTATATAGGAAAGGTAGGGAGCGAGAAAGATTGACTTTTTTCAAATTATAGAGAAAACCGTTCATTATCGAAAAAAATAGTTTTACAAAATATACCGCATGGGGTATATTAATATACGCGTAGGGGTATGTTCAATAGAGTGTAGTGAACAGGATGTATAAAAAAATATTAAATTAGGAGGCAAAACATGTTTTTTAAACCAGTACCATCCATTTCAACCGATGAATTGGAAAAGAAAGTAACCAAAAAACCACAAATCATTGATGTACGAGAAACACAGGAATTTATAGAGGGACATATACCTGGAGCTAAAAATATACCATTAGGTACAATCGCAGATTATACCCCAAAGGGTAAAGTCTATGTCATTTGTCAATCTGGTATGCGAAGTAAAAAAGCCGTGAAATTTTTAAAGAAACAAGGACACGACGTGGTGAATGTTCGCGGAGGCATGATGTCTTGGTCTGGGGCTAGAAAAGGAGGAAGAATATAATGAAAGTTGTTATTGTAGGAGGAGTAGCAGGTGGAATGTCTGCGGCAACTCGATTAAGGCGTTTAAATGAGTCGGCTGAAATTATTGTATTGGAAAAAGGGCCATATGTTTCATTTGCTAACTGCGGTCTGCCATATTATGTGGCTGGAGAAATTGAAGAAAGAAACGATTTGTTGGTACAAACACCAGAAGCTCTACAAGCACGTTTCGAACTAGATATACGTCCTTATAGTGAAGCAGTAGCGATAGACACTAAACAAAAAGAAGTAGCAGTTCGAACAATAGAAGGAGAATATAAGTTATCTTATGACAAATTGATTCTTTCCCCTGGAGCTAAGCCGTTTATTCCATCAGCTAAAGGTCTAGAAGAAGCGAAAAATATTTTCACGTTGCGTTCTGTTCCAGATGTAGATGCCATCACAGCATTTATTGAAGAAGAGAACCCTAAAAAAGCCGTTATTATTGGAGCAGGGTTTATTGGTTTAGAAATGGCGGAAAGTTTAGTTCATCGTGGATTGGATGTTACTATTATTGAGAAAGCACCACAAGTTTTGCCGCCTTTAGATGAAGAAATGGCTGTTTATATCACGAAAGAATTAAATGCAAATGGCATTGAGTTGCATACAGGAGCAGCAGCTGAATCGTTTGAAGAAGAAGGAAAAGTGATTGTGCTTGATAATGGCGAACGCTTAGAAAGTGATATCACATTGATGTCTGTTGGTGTAAAACCTGAAACGAGCTTGGCCTTAACTGCGGGTATCGAAACCGGTTTGAGTGGTGGTATACTAGTAAACGAACAGTATGAAACAAGTCAAAAAGATATCTATGCTGTCGGAGATGCTATTGTAGTAAAACAACAAATCAATGGAGAAGATACAATGATCGCTCTAGCTTCTCCAGCTAATCGTCAGGGAAGACAAGTTGCTGATGTGATTAGTGGGTTGCCTCGAAAAAATAAAGGTAGTATCGGTACTGCAATTGTTCGCGTATTTAATCAAACAGCAGCCTCAACTGGATTAAATGAAAGACAGTTAAAACAGGCAAATGAAAAGTATGAAATCGTCCATATCCAAGGGAAAAGTCATGCAGGTTATTATCCAAATGCCGGTACGATCTTACTGAAACTACTGTTTAATCCTTTAAACGGGAAAATTTATGGTGCACAAGCTGTTGGAGAAGATGGGGTAGATAAACGCATTGATATTATCGCAACAGCTATCAAAGCAGGGATGAGTGTTCACGAGTTACCAGAATTAGAATTCACTTATGCTCCTCCGTATGGATCAGCAAAAGATCCTGTGAATATGGCTGGATATGCTGCTTTGAACATTATTGAAGGAGTAAGCGATTCGATTCAATGGCATGAATTAGAAGCAAGGCAAGAAGAAGGTTATTTATTATTAGATGTGCGTAATGAAAATGAACTAGTTAATAATGGTCGCTTAAAAGGAGCGATGAATATTCCTCTTGATCAGTTACGAGAACGTTTGTCAGAAGTGCCTAAACACCAACCAATCATTGTGAGTTGTCACAGTGGGTTACGCAGCTACATTGCTGAACGGATTTTGAAACAAAAAGGATATAAGGTTAAAAATTTGGATGGAGCATTTGCTCTTTATTCAACAGTCAGACCAGAAAAGGTGGAAAAATAATGTATAATTCGATATCAATGCCAGAGTTTGAACAAAAATGGAAAAGAGAGAAAGTTTCTTTAGTGGATGTACGCGAACAAGATGAATGGCAAACAAAACATGTAGACGGTGCTATTCATGTACCTTTAAGCGATTTAGAATATGCGAAAAAAACATTAGATAAAGAACAAGACTATTATGTTATGTGTCATTCAGGAGTACGTTCTGCCAGAGCTTGTCAATTATTAGCAAAAGAGGGATACAACGTAACAAACGTAATGGGCGGCATTTCTGCGTGGAGAGGAGATACTGTATAATGGAATACAATGCAAAAATCGTAAATCGTTTAAAACGCTCAGATGGACAGCTGCATGGGGTATTGAAGATGATCGAAGAAGAAAAAGATTGTACAGCTATCGTGACACAGTTATCAGCTGTTCGTTCTAGTCTTGATCGTGCAATCAGTTTAATCGTAGCGGAGAACCTAGTCGAATGTGTCCAAGAAAATATAAAAGAAGGTACTTCTGAAGAAGAAAGTATCCAGCAAGCCATTAATCTATTGATGAAAAGTAGGTGACTATTTTTTTTCGCAAAAAATAAGTGAATAATTTCCGATACGGCAACGATTAGACATCATGCAGGTAATGCAAGGTCTCTAATTTTTCATATATTTTTATAAGCATTGAACCGTTCTCAAAAATAAAGTACACTTAATTTGACATAGTTTTAAACTCAAAAAGAGTGTAAAAGGAGGGATATCATGAAAGAACATAAAGAATACGAAGAATTAACAAAAGAAGAACTACTTTTAAAGGTGCAATCATTAGATCGATTGAATAAAGAATTATTACTGACTTTTCAAAAATCAGAACGCCTGGAATTTGGATGGACAGGAAACTTAGGGCAGTGGTTCTGGGATTTTACTACAAACGAAGTAACGTTCAATCCTTTAAAAGCAGAAGCAATAGGGTATATGAAAGAGGATCTGCCTGAGAAAGTTCCATATGAATTCTTCACAGACAAAGTCCATCCTGACGATAAAGATGGAGTGATGCAATTGATGATGGATCACTTAAAAGGGGAAATACCTGTGTGGGAAGTGAAGTACCGTATCCAAGCTAAAGATGGTTCTTGGAAAGTTTATCAAGACCGAGGAAAAGTAACGGAAAGAGATGAAAATGGAAGACCGTTATTTCTTACCGGGATTGTATTTGATATAACACAAGAGGAACTTGAAAGAGAACAATTAGTGGTGAAAAATAAGACTTTAGCAACTCAAATGAAGAGAGATGCACTGACTTCCCTTTATACACGATCAGCTATCATAGTAGAGTTGGTAAAACACTCGAATCGAGCTAAAAAGCAAGAACAGCCAATGTCGATTATTGTTTTAAGCGTAGACAACTATGCTAAAATTGAAGACGATTTTGGAATAATGTTGAGTGAGGAAGTATTGAAAGTAACGGGACAAGTGATCAGATCTTCTATTCAAGATAGATACGTGGCTGGAAGATATAGAGATTCTGTATTTGTAATCGTACTAGAAAATACAGAAAAAGAAGAAGCTGGCATATTGGCTGAAATAATCAAACAAACTGTTCTAGAAACTGTATTCGAAGTGTCTAGACACATAAGTGTTAGTGCAGGAGTTTCTACTTATCATCCAGATGAAACAATCAGTGAATTGATTCAAAGAACAGCTCAAAAATTAGTGGCAGCTCAAAAAAATGGCGGAAATCAAGTTGTTTTATAACGTTTCTAGTCAGACAATATCTCTAAACAAACTAAAGTTAAAGAAGTAGTAGGAAGGAGGCTGGGACAAAAATCCCAGCCTCTTCCTACGAATGTTTATTCTAAAACGTGCTCCAAAAAACAGACCCGACGTCCACTTTGTCATGGCTGTAGTAGCTTCAGCTATGTACAGACATGATACACTTAGGCGTTAGCCTACAGTGCTTCTATTCGATGGTCGATGACCATACTGCGCTTATTCGTTCCAGTGATTCGGGTCTAAACACTTTTTGTCCCACTCTCGTCTATTTAATCGATAAAATAACTGCGCATGTCATCGCTGACTTTTGGCAAATATTCATGACCATATTCTGGCAAAATAATTAAGTTCTTTTTAGTTGTAATGTTGTTGTAAGTTGCCATTTGAGTAATCGGTGGGACGATGGTGTCTTGCATCCCAACAGCCCAACACACTTCTGCTTTTATACGAGGAGCAAAATGCTGGATATCAATATATTCTAATGTATCGAAGATTTCCTTTTCACGTTTATGAAGCGGATCGCGGAATTGGAACCAATATGGAATTTCTTCAAAAGCAGATGTTTGAGCACCAAGAGAATACGCTTTTCGGTAATCAGAAAGAAAAGGATAAGAGACATAGATACGGTAAAGATCAGGAACAAGGCCTGCACAAGCAATGGTCAGTCCGCCGCCTTGAGAAGCTCCTTGAGCATAGATACGATTTTCATTTACAAAATCCATTGATTTTAAGATTCGAGCTACATGAGCTGTATCTAAGAAAACTTGTCTAAAATAAAGATTATTTTTTCCTTCTTCCATGCCGCGAATGATCAGTCCTTTCATAACACCTCCGCTTGTTTGCGTACGGTCTTCAGACAGTCCG
Organism: Carnobacterium sp. FSL W8-0810; assembly: GCF_038007125.1. Lineage (NCBI taxonomy): Bacteria > Bacillati > Bacillota > Bacilli > Lactobacillales > Carnobacteriaceae > Carnobacterium > Carnobacterium sp. FSL W8-0810. Next base: position 814,058 of record NZ_JBBOWO010000001.1, read on the forward strand.
CCTTGTCCGCGAGCATCCATTGCTAAGACAACAAAACCTTCAGCTGCCCATCCAATTTTATCTTGGAAATCACCTGAATCTGTGTGGTAGCCATGAAATTGAAGTAGACCTTTAAAGTTTCTGCCGGCTGTTTCTTTTGGCGTAATGAGCTGACAATGAATAGTAGCTCCACCAACGCCTTTGAATGTCAGATGATAAAAGTTGGCAACTTGCGAAGGGATATCTACCGGATCTAGTATGTAATCAAGTGGAAGAGATTCCATTTCACGTAATCCATCTTCCCAAAAAGCATCAAAATCAGCTGGTTTGATGCCTCTGCCAGAATAGTTTTCCAAATCTTTCATTTTCATTCTATTTTTCCTCCAGACGTTTGATCATTTCTACATAAAAACGAACCGTATGATAAGGTCCTTTCCATGAATCGGATATGTTTTCTTCTGTAGTTCCATTTTTACGAAGTACCGACAATAGTTGATTGTCTTCGTCCAAACGAGAATACCATTCACTTCCAGGACGGTGATCTACAAATTTTTGCTGAATCAATTGAACTAAATTTAATGCAGTATTTCGGTAGTTGCTATTCCCGGATTGTTGAAAGGCATGGTAAAAACCAATAACAGCTTCTGCTTCTACCCACCAAACTTTTGTTTTATCGAGACGAGGACCATCGGCATGATTGACCATCCAACCATTTTCATCTAAACCCTTTTCGTAGCAATAAGCAGCAAGTTCAGATGTCATCTTGCGTACCGTTTTATCTAAATCTTCATCTACTTTACAGCAGTCTAAAGTTTCATCCAATAACCAAGCAGTTTCGATATCATGCCCATAAGAAACTCCAGAAATGATTGAAGTCCAGTTTTGATCAAATTCTTGTTGGCAGTAACCAGCAGGATGAAAGATGTGTGTAATGAACAACGTTAACAGATGTTGGATTTTTTTCAGTAATGCTTCATTTGGCCATATTGTGTAAAGGTTTGTATAAGCTTCCAGTAAATGCAAATGTGTATTTGTTGTATACTTCACTTTAGGATTTTGAGAAGCAACTTGTGATAGCGATTTTTGCTTCCATTTTTGATCAAACTCTTCTTCATAACCAAGAGTGCTTGGATTGTAAGCATTCTCTTCAATAAGGTTATATAGTTTTTTCGCATATTCTAGTGCATCAGAAGTTGGATCAATTTTCGCATACTCGCTCAGACCGTAGATCGCAAAGGATTGGGCATAGACATGTTTGATAGGGTTAAGAGGCTTACCTTCGGCATCAACAAGCCAATAAATGCCGCCGTATTCATTATCCCATAAGGCTTCTGTTATAAAATGGTAAGCATGATCTGCAGCGAGTTTGTACTCTTGATCTTTTAATGCATTATAAGAATGAGAAAACGTCCATAAGAATCGGGACATCATGACCCCACCTTTAGGAGCAAGCGGGTCGGACTCCAAATCAATGGATAATTTGCCGTAAAATCCACCATTCGTATTATCTTGCTGGGATAACCAGAAAGGCAACACTTTTGCTAAAAGTTGATTTTTTAAAACTTCTTTTGTCTGCATTATTTTCCTCCTTATGTGAAACAATTTTTCTATCAAGCAATAAGGGTTTTTAACCAGTCCTCACGTAAGGTGCGCCGTACACCGATAATAGCACGAATAATTTCATGTGAATTAGCCACGAAAAAGATGCTCCAAAGCGGCCATCCAAGATATACCGCAAGGAAAGCCATTGGGATTCCCCATAACCAAACGGATAGAGTATCTAACCACATAACGAAAGTCGTATCTCCACCAACACGCAGGATCCCAACATTATTGACATAATTTAAATTTTTAAAAGGCAACAGAACAATATAAGCCAGCAATACTTGGTTTACGAGTTCTTCTACGTGATTAGTGATATTGTAAAATTGCAGGATCATAGGTGAAAATAGAAGAATGATTCCGCTGATAACAATAGAAAGAATAGTGGTCAATCGGATGAATTGTTTGGCATAAAACAAAGCTTTTTTGTACATTTTTCCACCTAACTGATTGCCAATCATCACGCTCGAAGCATCACTCAAACCTGTAAAGACACAAACAAATAAGAATACAAGTGGATCAATCAAAGAAATAGCCGCGGTCTGATCTGTTCCGGTTCGAGTGTAGAGCCAAAAGAAGACCAACTCACCCATGGTCCAAGTTAAATGATTGATGATAGAGGGAAAGGTTACTTTCCAGTAAGGACCAGTGATTTGTAATGCGGGTTCTGATGGATCAACTTCAGATTTTAGGATGCCTTTTTTTACAAATAAAGAGAACAACAAGAGTGTTTGCACAATACGAGCTAGTAATGTAGCAAAAGCTGCTCCACGAATGCCAAAAGCAGGCAACCCAAAAGGACCAAAGATCAGGAGCCAATTGAATAGGGTGTTTGTTAACAATGTGATAACGCTATAAAAGGTAGGACGTTTGACCTCTCCAATCGTCTTAAGGGTCACACTAAAAATCATAGATAAAGCAGTAAATACGTAGCTAAGACTGATGATACGCAAGAAAGGTACCGCTTCAGCAATAACAATGGCATCATCAGAAAAAATTCCAAGAATGAAAGGGGTGAATAATAACGTTACAAGTGCAAAAATGAATGAAAAAATCGTTGCAATTTTTGACACTAAAATTAAGATTTGTTTGACACCTGAAACATTTTTTTGCCCCCAATATTGTGAAGAAAAAATGGTCGCACCACTGGCAAAACCTTGCAATATAACGGCTAAAAACTGAGTGAATTTATTTGAGATCCCCACTGCAGCAATTGCTTCAACACCTAGGCTTCCAACCATAACGGAGTCTATAATGTTTAAACCAGAGGTAATCATTAATTGGATCGTAATAGGTAAGGCAAATGCCCACATTTGTTTATAAAAAAGCTGCTTTTCTTCATTCATAAAAGTCTCCTTTAGGGTACCAAAATTGTATTTTAGAACGATTAAATGATTTATTCTTTACAAACAAAAAAGATTGGTTAATAATGATGGTACCGCATACATTAATAAATATATACTTTTGTTTGGGAAAGTCAATACATAAAAGGAGAAAATTATGGAATTTATTAAAGGAGTAACGTTTGGTTATATGAGTCAACGTGGGGAATGGGAGACACAAGAAGCGTTTGAATCGTTGCGATTATTGAAAGAACGCTGTGCAGCAACGCACGTAATTCTTGCGGTTGTCGCAGAACAAGCAACAATACATGCAACAAAAATCGATTGGCAAGCAGAGACTGTATTAAGTAATCAAGAAGTACGAAAAATGATTGCATTTGCACAAGAAATAGGTTTAAAAGTTATTTTAAAACCTATGGTGAATATAGCAGATGGCATGTGGCGAGCTCATATTAATTTTTTTGATCATGATGTACCTTGCGAACCAAAATGGTCAGAATGGTTTAGTGCCTACACAGAATTTATTACTCATTATGCAAAAATTGCCGAAGAAACTGCTTGTGAACTCTTTGTAGTAGGATGTGAGCTGGTGAATAGTGATCGCCGAGAAAAAGAATGGCGTGAGGTTATTTCAAACGTAAGAAATGCCTATACTGGGTTGATTACCTACAATTGCGACAAATATCAAGAGGATCATTTAACATGGTGGGATGCAGTCGATGTCCTTTCCTCATCTGGTTATTACCCGATTGATAAATGGGAACAAGAACTAAAACGAATCGAAGAGGTAGTAGAAAAAGAACAAAAGCCTTTCTTTTTCTGTGAAGCAGGCTGTGCAAGTCGGACCGGCTCAAAATGGTTGCCGAATAATTGGGAGTTGGAAGGATCAGTCGACAGTCTAGGACAAAAAGAATGGTATGAGGAGATGTTTCGACAAACCGATAAATGTGAATGGGTAGAGGGCTTTGGCCTTTGGGATTGGAAATCTAAGTTATATCCTATTCACCAAGCAGACGCAGACCAGGATTATGCAGTGTATGGGAAGCCTGCAGAATCAATCATTCGATCTTATTTCGAAAAAAAATAAAAAAATTTTAACAAAAGTATATACATTTAAAAGTAAACATGCTAACATATTCCTTGTAAACGCTTACTGATTCTTAAAAATATTTTGAGGAGGATATAGAGATGAAAAGAAATTCCGTTTTTGGTAAAGCTGGTTTGGCAAGTTTGGCAATCGCTTCTGTTTTGGGGTTAGCAGCATGTGGGGGAGAAAGCACGAAGGAAACTGATGCAGCAGATGGTGTTGAAACAATTACATTCATCAACCATAAAACAGACTGGGAAACGAATGGCAAATGGGATGAATACATAACAGAATTCAATGAAGAACATCCTGATATTAAAGTAGAGATCGAAACGATTACCGATTATGCAGGTCAAATGAAGACACGAATGAACACAGAAGAATACGGGGATCTATTGATGCTGCCGGCGGATATTGCACCACAAGATTTTGAATTATTCTTTGAACCTTTAGGAGACAAAGAAGAGTTAGGCGAAACGTATATGGGACTGAATGATCGTTCATTCGAAGGCGTTCAATACGGTATTCCATCACAGATGAATGCAACAGGCATGGTCGTAAATATGCAAGTATTTAAAGATGCTGGAATCAACGAGTTCCCTAAAACACCAGAAGACTTTATTGCTGCTTTAGAAACGATCAAGGAAAAAACTCCTGATGTAACTCCGTTATACACAAACTATGCTGCAGGTTGGACATTATCTAACTGGGACTTCACACGTACAGGAGTTTCTGGTGATCCAGATGTAACAACAAAATTAGCACAAGATACTGCTCCATTTGAAAAAGGCGACACAATGTATACGATCTATGACACGTTATATCAAGTAGCTAATAAAGGATTGATTGAAGCTGACCCAACAACATCTGATTGGGAACAATCAAAAGTAGACTTGGCAAATGGAAAAGTCGGGGTCATGGTTTTAGGAAGCTGGGCTGTACCACAAATCCAAGATATCGTTCCTGAAAATGCAGAAAATATCACATTCCAAACCTTCCCAACAACAGCTGAAGACGGCGAACAATATATGGGTATAGGTGGTGACTATAACTTAGCCATTAATGTAAATAGTGAACATAAAGAAGCAGCACGCACTTTATTGGATTGGTTAGTGAATGAATCTGATTATGCAGTAGACAATGGTGGTTTATCAGCTGTAATCGGTGGAGACTATCCAGCAGCGTTACAATCCAGCCAAGATGCAGGTGTTATCTTACTAGAAGAAAACCCAGCTCCTGAAGGCAAAGAATCGTTATTCCCTGATGTGAACAATATGTCTGAATTGGGTGTAGGTTCTACTGACTTGGAAAAACAACGCATTATTGATGCTGGTATAGGAAATTCAAATGAGACATTTGAAGATATTATGAAAGAATTTAATACACGTTGGGCTGATGCAATCGAAACAGTTGGCAATAATTAATTGAGCTGAAGGAGCGTCCCTGTTTCGTGGGGACGCTCGATTTATTAATGGAGGGGTATACTGTGCATAAAATAAAGTTAAATCAAAATACAGAAAAAAAGTTGCTCATTTTCTTATTTACTATCATTCCAGTTGCTTTATTGCTGTTATTTTCTTATTATCCGTTAATTAAAATGTTCCAGTACAGTTTGACTGATTGGAATGGAATCACACCTGATCCTAATTTTGTTGGTGTAGATAACTATCGGACGGTTTTAACAAATCCAAACTACTTTGCAGTTTTCAAAACAAGTTTATACTACTTCATCGCTACATTTTTCCAACTAGGTATCGCGCTATTATTCGCAACGTTGTTATCGTTCAAAGTCAAATTCGCTAATTTTTGGAAAGGTGTATTATTCTTCCCTTACTTATTGAATGGCGTGGCAATCGGATTCATCTTTTTGTATTTCTATAAAGGTGGCGGCACATTAGATACGGTCTTATCATTCCTAGGATTAGACGGTCAAATTCGTCTTTGGTTAGGGGATCGTTCGATTAATAACATTTCTTTGGCTTTTACTTCAGTTTGGCGATATACCGGATTCAATTTCCTGATTTTTTTAGGGGCTATCCAATCGGTCAATCCTGAAATATATGAAGCAGCGGATATTGATGGCGCCAGCCAATGGGATAAATTTCTCTATATTATTGTCCCAAGCATAAAAAATATTATCTTTTTAAATATCATTTTAGGAATCAGCGGTTCACTAAGTGTATTCGATATTCCTTATATTATGACAGGCGGTTCTAACGGAACAACGACATTTGTCATTCAAACGATTTCAACAGCCTTTAAGTACAATAAGACTGGTTTGGCTTCGGCAATGGGAATCATTCTTTTGATGATCGTAATTGTGGTTACTGTAATCCAACGTTTAGCCATACGAGAAAAGAGGTAGGACATGGAACTAACAGAAGTAGGATATAAAAAGAAGAAAAAAAAGAAAGTTCAATTTTCATTTGGAAGTATATTCAAATATATAGTCCTCTCTTTAGGGGTCATAGTAGCGCTATTGCCAATATTAGTTGTGTTGATCGGCTCATTTAAGTCTAATGAGGAGTTTTTGACGACAGGTGTGTTGGCTCTGCCTAAAACTTTAGATTTTACTAATTATGTGACGGCATTTGTCGATGGAGAAATGCTAACAGGGTTCAAGAATACGTTATTCATTTTTGTTGTTAGTATGGTTGGGAAATTAACATTAGGGTCAATGTTTGCTTATGCGATGAATCGTTTTGATTTCCGCTTTAAGAAAATAATCCTAACATTGTTTATGACAGCCATGCTGATTCCGGGAATAACGAGTCAAGTAGCAACGTTCCAAATTATTGAAGGATTAGGGTTGTTTAATACCATTTGGTCAGTTATCGTCTTAAACCTGGGAACGGACGTTATCGCCCTTTACATCTTTATGCAATACTTAGATGAGATTCCTATTTCATTAGACGAATCGGCTATTTTAGATGGAGCGTCTTATTTCCAAATTTTCTGGAAAATCATTCTGCCGAACTTAAAAGCCCCAATTGTGACAATGCTTATTATTAGTGGAGTAGGCGTCTACAATGACTTCTACAATCCTTTCCTTTATATGCCAGGTCGGGAATTAAAAGTTATTTCCACTGCACTCTTTGCATTTAAAGGGCCTTATGGAACCAATTGGCCCGTTATCCTAGCTGGGGTCATGATCGTTATTATCCCTATTCTAATTGTGTTCCTTTCATTACAAAAATATATCTATAACGGTGTAGCCGGTTCAGTAAAATAAGCAATTAACTTTAGAGAGGAAGAATGAAGATGAAAAAATCCCCAAGATTGACACGATCTGTAGAAATGATTCATTTGTTTGTTGTCGGATCAGTACATTATTGGGGTGCACTCATACGTTCCGGTCTAATTTATGGTTTTGCAGATGCAGCAAGAAGTGCACTGTCTTTTTTACAAGAAAGGGTAGTTCTTGCTCCAATTGATGCACCTGCTGAACAAGATAGAACAAGAAAAAGTATCCCTTTTGGTAAAGGGTTATCATTTGTATGGACTGTATTGTTAAATCTGTGTTTAGCTAGTCTTTTATGTCTCTATATGGGACTTTTGCATACTATAAGTAGCTTCTTAGTAGTAACCAGTTTGACGCTGTTTTCCCTTTATCATACCTTTTTAGTGCTAGCAATCAGTTTATATGAGGATAAACAAGATACATATAATGGGAAATGGCTTTATGCCTATACTTTGGACTATATGATTCGTAATCCTTTTAAAAGTTTGTTTGTTTTAATGCTAACATGGAGTGCAATGGGCGTAGCCTACTTTAATTTAGTACTGTTCTTCTTTCTTGTTCCAAGTCTTTATTGGATGATGATTCAAAAAGGGCTCCAAGTAAAGGTGAAAGAATAATAACACTAAACACCACTAACAAAAGTTTACCTATAAAAATGAATTAAAGGAGTACATTATGACTAACTATGTTCTTGTCAATGAAGATACAAAAGAGTTTCATCTTACAAATGGGAAAATAAGTTACATATTTCGGGTTATGGAAGAGACAAACGTGTTGGAACAATTATATGTTGGGAAAGCTATCCGACATCGTAGTTCATTTGTTCATTTGATTGAACGGGAAGTGCGACCATCAAACAATTTAAAGGTCGATAACTATACGACATCCTTGGAGCATATTAAACAAGAGATGCCGGCATACGGGACAACGGACTTTCGCTATCCAGCTATTGAACTTCGTTACCCAGATGGAGATCACATCAGTCACTTCGAGTATCAAGCCTATTCAGTTGTAGAAGGAAAGAAAAAAATTAAAGGGATGCCTTCAACCTTTGCTACTTCAAATGAAGCGACTACATTAGAAATCCAATTGAAGGATCGTTATTCTGATGTAATATTGACTCTTTCTTACACTGTGTTTCATGAATTGAGTGTCATAACAAGGCATGCAACGTTAGAAAATCAAGGAACACATTCCGTTAGAGTTGAACGTTTGATGAGTCTAAACATTGACTTTCCAACTGCTGATTATGACTTTGTTCATTTGCATGGTGCTTGGGCCCGAGAAGCACAAGTAGAAAGAAAAGAACTGATTACAGGTGTACAAAATATTTCCAGTACACGAGGAGCTAGTAGTCATGCTCATAATCCCTTTTTCGCACTCGCAAAAAAAGATGCAACTGAACATAGAGGAGAGGTATTTGGTTTCAGCTTTGTCTACAGTGGAAATTTCTTAGCTCAAGTAGAGGTCGATACGTATAATGTGACACGAGCGATGATGGGGATCAACCCTCATCAGTTTGAGTGGAAGCTAGATGCTGGAGAAACCTTTACCACACCAGAAGCCGTAATGGTTTACAGTGAAAAAGGGTTAAATGGAATGAGTCAAATCTTCCATACATTGTATAGAGAACAATTGATTAATCCCAAGTGGGCAAAACGGGAAAGACCGATTCTTATCAACAACTGGGAAGCTACTTACTTTGATTTTGATGAAGCAAAAATATTAGAAATAGCTGGGGATGCGAAGTCCTTAGGTATTGATCTTTTCGTATTAGATGATGGCTGGTTTGGAAAACGTGATGATGACTCCAGTTCGTTAGGAAATTGGGCAGTGGATAAAGAAAAGTTGCCTAATGGAATTGTGGGATTAGCTCAAAAGATACACGCAATGGACTTGAAATTTGGTCTTTGGTTCGAGCCTGAAATGGTATCTGTTGGGACACCGATTCATGATGCTCACCCAGAATGGGTCATCGGGCATCCAGAAAAAAATATTTCTCATGGACGAAATCAATATGTATTAGACTTTTCGCGCCCAGAAGTTGTGGAGAATATCTTTGATCAGATGGATGCGATTCTCAGCAGTAATGAGATCGACTATATAAAATGGGATATGAACCGCTACATTTCCGAAGCCTACTCACAAAACTTACCTGCCGAAAAACAAAGAGAAGTGATGCATCGGTATATTTTAGGAGTATATGCTTTGTATGAAAAAATTCTGGCGAAGTATCCGGACTTATTGATTGAATCCTGTGCAGGAGGTGGCGGACGTTTTGATCCTGGTCTGTTGTATTATGCACCACAAACCTGGACGAGTGACGATACTGATGCAGTTGAGAGATTGAAGATCCAATACGGAACATCATTTATTTATCCTTTGTCTGCCATTGGAAGCCATGTCTCAGAAGTACCAAATCACCAGGTTGCTCGCACAACGTCATTAAAAATGCGTGGGGATGTGGCAGCATTCGGGACTTTCGGGTATGAGTTAGATAGCACAAAATTAAATGAGACAGATAAAAAGATCATCAAAGCGCAAATCAAGCAAGTAAAAGAATGGCAACAGTTGATCCATCAAGGAAAGTTTTACCGTTTGAAAAGTCCATTTGAAGAAAATGTAACAGCATGGATGGTTGTTTCTCTTGACCAAACGGAAGCTTTAGTTGGTGTATATCAAGTGTTAGCAAAACCGAATCCTGTGTATGAACGCATACAATTGAAAGGATTAAAAGAAGACAAGTTGTATCGAATCAATGAAGACGAAGTGTTACGTTATGGTGATGATCTAATGCAAGCTGGATTGATATTGGGAGAAAACTATATCGGACGTGCTCATGAATATTGGAGTCGTGAGATGCCTGGAGACTATGCGAGCCGTATCTATCACTTGAAAGAAAAATAGACAATAGTTAGGATGAGAAGAAATGAAAATTGAATTTCCGAAAGATTTTTGGTGGGGGGCCGCAACATCTGGACCACAAAGTGAAGGGCGCTTCAATAAGCAACACGCAAATGTGTTTGATCATTGGTATGAAATTGAGCCAGAAGCGTTCTACGATCAAGTAGGACCAGATACAGCTTCTAACTTTTACAACAGCTATAAACAAGATATTGCGATGATGAAAGAGATTGGTTTGAACTCTTTTCGTACATCCATTCAATGGTCTCGATTGATAGACGACTTAGAAGAAGGAACCGTCAATGAAGATGCGGTTCGTTTCTATAATGCAGTCATTGATGAATGTCTGGCGCAAGGTATCAGACCAGTTATGAATTTGCTGCATTTTGATTTGCCTGTAGAATTGCAAGAGAAACACGGTGGATGGGAATCAAAACATGTAGTTGAATTGTTTGCGAAGTTTGCTTCACAATGTTTCCACTTATTCGGCGACCGTGTTACGGATTGGTTTACCTTTAATGAACCGTTGGTGATTGTAGATGGGGCATATTTATATCAATTCCATTACCCAAATATCGTAGATGGGAAAAAAGCTGTTCAAGTTGCTTATAATATCACTTTAGCTTCAGCTAAAGCTATTGCCGCTTATCGCGAGATCAATACGAATCCTGATGGCAGGATCGGCATTGTCTTAAATTTGACACCTTCTTACCCAGCAACAAATTCGCCAGAAGATCTAGCAGCTGCTCATTTTGCTAATTTATGGATGAATGACATGTTTTTAGGTGCTTCTACAAAAGGCCAATTCCCGCAAGAACTAGTGAGTATCCTAGAAAAAGACGGTGTATTATGGGAGTCTACGGATGACGAAATGAGGCTTATCGAAACCAACACGATAGATGTTCTTGGCGTCAATTTTTATCATCCTAATAGAGTCAAACAACCAAGTATTTCTTCGAACAGTTTGGCAGTAGATTGGATGCCGACGAAATATTTCGATGACTATGAGATGCCGGGACGGCGTATGAATGTAGACAAGGGTTGGGAAATCTATCCTAAAGCACTCCATGACATTGCATTGAATATCCGTGATAACTATGACAATATTCCATGGTTCGTATCAGAGAATGGGATGGGAGTTTCAAGAGAAGAACGTTACTTAAATGAAGAGGGTGTTATCGAGGATGATTACCGGATCCAATTCATACAAGAGCACCTTTATTGGGTAGCTAAGGGAATAGAAGAAGGTTCAAATTGCTTTGGCTATCACTTATGGACGCCAATTGATTGCTGGTCATGGAAAAATGCTTACCGCAATCGTTATGGTTTCATATCAAATAACATCCATACCCAAGTTAAAACAATCAAAAAATCAGGTCATTGGTTCAAAAAAGTCGCTGAGGAAAACCAATTTGATATGCCAGAGAATTTAATATAAGTGAACGGGACTGGTAACCAAACCGCTGAATGAATCCATTTGATAAGAATGATTGTCAAGAAATAGTGATTTCGCTATACTAAAGGTATAGACTTTTTCTGTACAAGTCCATTAATAGGCCTGTGCAGGAAAAAACTTGGTAGCGAGAGGGGCAATAAAAAGAATGAAAAAGTACGTCATTATTTCTAATGATATACGCAATAAAATCTTAAAAGGCGAATACATTGCTAACCAGCGATTACCTTTTGAAAAAGATTTGTGTGTACAATACGAGTCAAGTAAAATGACAATCAAAAAAGCGGTGGATATCTTAGTTACAGAAGGCCTAATCATTAAAAGAAGAGGCTCCGGGACATTTGTAAAAGATTTAAACCCTGAAGAAATTGAACGTATCGCCATGGCAAATCAATTTCGTGGTACAACTGCCCTTTATTCTGATAAAAAAGTTTTTAGTAAAATCTTAAACTTTTCAATTGTGTCGGTACCAGAACAGGCTGCTAAAAAGCTGAACCTTTCAGAAGACACATTTGTTTATGATATTTGTCGCGTTCGTTATGTGGATGATAAGCCAGTCGTAATAGAGAAAATGTATATGCCTATTGATCTTATTCCTGGTATCAAAGAGAAAAATATCAAAGGATCGATATATGAATACATTGAAAATGAATTGCACCTAAAAATCCAAAGTGCACACAGAACAGTCTCTGTTCGAAAAGCTACAGATAGTGAAGCAGAAGAACTTGGGCTTGAAGAAGGAGATCCAGTTGCTATAGCGGAACAGGTTGGCTATTTAGATACAGGAAATACATTTGAATTTTCCACTTCTATTCACCGCTATGATGAATTCTCAGTGGAAATGGTGTTGACTCGTGATTAAGTAAGATCAAGTCAACGATTGATCATGTAAAAAAATAACTTTAAGTAACAAGCCAGTTTAGAGTACGTCTCTTTTCTTGGCTTTTTCCTTATAAGAAAGAATAGCTAATAGGAAATTTTGAATACAGAGAAACTGAAATACCGCGGTAATGAAAACGTTATTATTAAAATGATGGAGAGTGAATATATGAGTATTGTAGTGTTTGATATTGGCGGATCTGCAGTGAAATATGGGTTATGGGAAAACGAAAATTTAAGCAATAAAGCTTCATTTACTACACCAAAAAGTTGGAACGATATGAAAGAAGAAATGTTAGGAGTTTACCACTCATTTAGCGAAAATTATTCAATAGATGGTGTCGCAATTAGTGCTCCAGGAGCTGTTGATGCGATAGAAGGAACCATTAGTGGCATCAGTGCAGTTCCCTATCTTCATTATTTTCCAATCAAGAAGGAATGGGAAGATTTATTTGGTGTACCCGTTTCAATGGAAAATGATGCAAACTGTGCAGCGTTAGCAGAGTTATGGCTTGGAGCCGCAAAAGACATCCAACATGCTTTATTTATTGTTATTGGTTCAGGTATCGGTGGTTCAGTAATCATTGATCGAAAGCTATTTAAAGGCAAAGATTTATTTGGCGGTGAATTTGGGTACATGCTCTTGGATGGTAAGCATACATTGAGTGAAATGGGAAGTCCGGTACATACTGCTGAACGTTATAGTAAAGAATTAGGCTTAGATGTAGTGGTTGATGGAAAATTTCTTTTCCAAGAAGCTGATAGAGGTGAGCCAATTGCGATGAAATATGTGGATGGTCTTATTGATGCGCTGGCACTGGGGATTTATAATCTTTCTGTCAGCTTTAATCCAGATATGGTTGTAATCGGTGGCGGTTTATCCACACGCAAAGACCTTATTCAACGTCTGAATGAAAGAGCAGCCTTTTACTTAGAGCGTCAGAAGGCAGAAGATTTAAAACTAGTAATTGAAGTGTGTAAGTTTAACAATGATGCCAATCTGATTGGTGCTGTAGCTCATTTTGAACAAACAGTGGATTATAAAAAAATAGGATGAAGTAAGAAACTAATTATACTATCGGATAGGAATTTAAAAAACTAAATACGTCTAAAAAGCAGCACTATTGTGTACAAATAGTGCTGCTTTTTATTAAAGACAAAATTGTATTTTAAAGAATAACCTGTAATTTTGAAAAAGCCGTTCTATCAAACTAATCTTATAGTTAAGAAGAAAAGAAACGGATGGATTATCATTTCTCGCCTTATTTTTTTGATAGAAGCTTGCAGATTGGTTATAACTTGCATTATGTTTAATGAGAAAGTTTTAAATAGGAGTAAGAGAGGAAGATTGCGTGTTTTTAAACGAAGAACTTCTAAAAGGAATACATAGTCGTGCTGCAATGTACGACAAAGAGAATAGCTTTCCACATGAAGATCATGTTGCATTAAAAGAAGCGGGATATTATAAAGCTTTTGTACCCAAAGAATATGGGGGACATGGTTTGAGTCTGAAAGAAATTGCTCACGAGCAAACTCGTCTAGCAAAAGCAGCTCCTGCTACTGCCTTAGGTATTAACATGCATCAAATTATTGTAGGTGTAGGAAAATATATGGTACGTCATGGAAATAAAAAAGGAGAACAAATCTTAAAAGATGCAGTAGAAGGACACTTGTTGTCATTTGCTATCTCTGAACCGGCCAATGATCGGGTTTTATTTGGGTCTATTTGTGAAGCAAAACAGGAAGAAGATGGCGGCTATCGGTTTTATGGGCCTAAAGTGTTTATATCAATGGTAGCCGAATGCTCTCGTATGGTGACTTACGGCATGGACGAAAATAATGGCGACCCGCAATCAGTTTTTGCGTATGTAGAAAACAATGCTGAAACAATTAAAATCAAACCAGATTGGGATACACTTGGTATGCGTGCAACGCAATCGTATAGCGTGAATTTAGCTGGTGCTTATGCCTCAAAAGAAAGCATATTAACAAAAGTAGAACCTGGACCAAGTTTTGACCCAGTTGTTTTTGGAATATTTTCTCATTTTGAAATTTTACTAGCAGCAACATACCATGGAATTGGAAAACGTGCGCTGGAATTAGGAATTGAAAGTGTGAAAAAACGCAAATCAATCGCTCAAGGAACGACGTACGATCAAGATAAAAATATTCGTTGGCGTATCGCAGAATCTGCTTTAATTTTAGATAGCATTCAGCCTCAAATTGATGTACTAGCAAACGATATCGAAAATGATAGTAATCATGGAGACTTTTGGATGCCGCGTTTGTCAGCTATTAAAAACTATTCCGTTGAAGCGTCTATCAAAACGGTCGAGGAAATGGTAAGAGCAAGTGGCGGACGTTCGTATTATAATGATACCGAATTATCTCGTTTATTACGCGATGTCTACGCTGGATTGTTCCAACCTTCTGACCAAGAATCACTCCACGATTCGTGGGCAACGCTATTGCTGGGACCGATTCAAAAATAATTTCTGTTCGTAACAGTAGTAGTATGAAAATAAAAAATGATCACGATAAAATAGAACTTCAGCAACTTCGTCATCTTTATTACTATAGAAGCAACGAACCAATTCTTTAAATAGAAAAATGGAGGAATTAAGTATGAAATTTGAATCAAATGAAGGATCAACAAATCATTATGATGAACGTTTTTTCCTGATTGATGAAAAGATTTGTGATTTATTAAACCAACGTAAAGAAGTTCTGGGGAAAAATACAATTTTTCCACCAGATGAGGTGATTTCTAGGTTGGCCGATGAGTACGACCTCCAGGAAGAGTATTTACAATCGCTCTTTACAACAATGGCAATGGAAGATAGTCTCAAGCCAATGGTTGTGCCTGTCGAATTCAAAAAATATGTGCCAGTACTTAAGATTTATGAAAATGATGGAGTTATGTATACGGTGACCTTTATTCGGCAATATGCTAACGCTAGCGTACTATACTTGCATATGGATTGGGAAGAGAAAGAAGATGCTAACTTTTATCCTGATATGCTTGATTTGTTTATTAATGATACGTATTTCTGCCATTCAGAAGGAGGCGGAGGAACAACAGAACATGCGAGCCATAGCTATATTATTTCACCTGCTTTGCCAGATGATCTTACTGGAATTGAACTTGTCTTTAAAGAAGCTGGCAGACCTTTTGTAGAAAATCCAACTGGTTTTGAATTTACAATTAGCTTAGGATAACCAAAAAACTATCAAACAACCTGTCATCCTTATATGGAATGATGGGTTGTTTGATAGACTTAGTTCCAATAGTTGTCCTGACTTTAATATTAGTGAATAAGGCTAGTTGTTTTCACTCAACAACCGATGTTCTCCGTGGATTTTTTGAATTTCGGTAATATCTTGTGTGACTTCTAAACAGCCTAGGTAGTCAGTTGTTTCAGGATCGTGAATAGCAAAATAACGAATATAAATCATTTTTCCGCGTAAATTAATCCAAAATTCGGCTTCATTTCTTTCTCCACTTCTAAAATTATCAAGAATTTTCTGAACCATATGCATACTTTTAGGTGGATGACAGTTGATCACTTCGCGTCCTATAACAGAATTTGTACGGGGAAAAACGCGATTCTTTCCTTCTGAATAGAAACGAACGCGATCTTCATTGTCCACGAAAGTTAAATCTACAGGTAAAACGCCAAAAATTGCCGTTAATTCTTTTAATTGAAGGACACCTGTTGGTAAAACGATAGAACCTTTACTTAATGAATTATCTTGCCAATCATAGTGTTCCGTTTCGGTAATAGGAGGGGCCTCAGAAATAGCTGCTGTCATAGCTGCTGCTTTTTTTGCTGCTTCTGATCGATTTTCTTGCTGATCTTTTTCTTGTGCTAGAGCATCTTTACTCGGCTTCCAAGACAAAGGCTTAGGGATAAAAGCAAACCCAATATCTAAGCTGTCTTCAGCAATCCATTGCCAATCTGCTAGGGAAAACACATCTAAAACCATTGGAATCATGATTTCTTCTTCTTTAAAAATCATTTCATCAACTTCTGTTATAATGTGCTCTATTTTGTCTCTTAAAGGATTAATGGCAAATTTTTCGCTACTTAAATAAAAGTTCACATCTTTGATCGCAGAGCGTATATCGTCATCAACACCCCACATGACTTTTGGGGGTGCAGTAATGCCGTACCGTTCCATATAAGAAAAAATCAACGTTTCTTTTCGAGCATAATGTTTATCAATTTGCATCAAGTCTAATAGAGCGTGTTGCAGGCGTTTTTTTTGAGAAAAGTCACCGGTAGCAAATCGGTCAAAAGCTTCTTGGATTTCATCTTCTAAGAGTGAGCGGATTACTCTGTTTTCCAGCTTTAAAGTGTGAACAGGATGCCCCGGATGTTCATGTTCGTAATTCGAACGATGAATATCTCTAATAGAACCTTTAAATACAGCCGCATGAACATTACATAGATGTTGAATTTCTGAAGGATCTAAACCGCTAGCAATTAACTCTCTTTCTGCAGCTGTAATTTCGCTGACATCCACCCCATCAAAATACTCATGAAAAAGACGCTTGGCTTCTTCAAACTCTCCGCCTTCATGAAGCAACGTTAAAATCCTAACAATTTTTTTCTGACGATGAACAGTATTGTTTTCCATAAACTCACTCCTTAATGGTAAAGCCTAATTGTTCCAATTGATCAATAATGACTTGTAAATCAATTTTTTTCATCTTTGCTCCTTTTGAAATAGTCATATACCTTCCCACAGTCGTTAACATGCCAGGTGTTTGGATATCTTTTAAACCTAAGTCAAATAAAATACGTTGTATTTCCGGATGTGCTGTAACTAATTCGTAAACAGAAGAGTCTAAACTGATTTTTTTCATAACAAATACTCCATTTCTAAAATGTTGAAATTTATTGTTAATTATATCACAAATAGAAGAATATAAAAACTGGAACAACAAGATGAAAGAGATCGTTATTTAAATTCACTGCTAAACAGTTTGTGTCTTTCTTGTATTAATAGGATTTAGGAAGGGGATTTCATCTTGAAATACATCTGTTACAATAAAAGTCTGGTATTGTTAGTTAAGGTAAGTTTAGGAAATATTGAACAATAATATGGGTAGTATTAACTGATGTGGATGAAAAAGGTGCGAAATTAGTAAAGATAAAAAAAATCATTTGATGATAACTAATTGTGAACGAAATTGACATAATAGATGAACAAAAAAATTGATTTAGGTATAAATTAATGGAATAAAAAAAAAGTCTGTGCTATAAATAACAGAATCTAATTTTTGAAGAATCCAGTAATTTTTTGAAAGTTAAAGTTTGAGAATTCAAACCTTAGTTAATTAAAGGGGAATATTATGGAAAATATAGTAATTGTCATACCATCATTAGAGCCAGATGAAAAGCTCCTAAGCTTGTTGGAAACTATTAGATCAAGGCAATCAGTTACAATACCAATCGTGATTGTAGATGATGGGAGTGGCATTGCATTTGAAAAGTATTTTCAAATTGCAAAAGATAAATTTGACTGTATTGTTCTAACGCATGAACAGAATTTTGGTAAAGGACGAGCTTTAAAGACAGGCATGAATTACGTATTGAAGCATTTTGAAAAGGCTAAAGGAATCGTCACGATTGACTCAGATGGACAACATCGATACAAGGATATGGTCGTTTGTGTTGATGCTTTTAATGTTCATAAAGATGCATTAATTCTGGGAGTAAGAAGTTTCGAGGGCAAGGTGCCTTTTAAAAGTAAATTTGGAAATCTTCTAACAAGGAGAATAATGAAAGTCATAACAGGAATTAAATTAACAGATACTCAAACGGGGTTAAGAGTTATTCCCCGTTTCTTTATGGAGCAGTTAGTAAATACTTCAGGTGACAGATTTGAGTACGAAATGAGCATGTTGTTGGAAGCGAAAAAGCAACAGGTAGGTATTGTAGAAGTGCCCATTAAAACAGTTTACATTGAAGAAAATCAATCGTCTCATTTTCATGCTTTGTTCGATTCGATTGCTATTTATGCCGTTTTTATTAAATATCTTTTTTCATCTGTTTTTTCTTTTTTTATTGATATCAGTATTTTTTCTTTAATTATTTATTTTATAGGAGAAAGTAATTTTCAAGCTATCACGATAGCTTCGTATATTGCGCGCGGTATATCTTCATTATTTAATTATCTGGTAAACAATTATATCGTCTTTAAGAATGGTAGTTCTAATAGCTTTATTAAATACTATGGTCTAGTTATTATACAAACATTTATCTCAAGTTTATTCGTTTCATTGGTACATAATGTGCTAATGGATTTTAATCCTACGCTAGTAAAGGTAGTGATAGATTTATTACTATTTGTCATTAGTTTTTATGTTCAAAAAAAATGGGTTTTTCATAAGGTGGTCAAATGAAAGATAATAAAAAGATACTTTATTTAGCAGCTGTTCTATTTTCAGTCATTTATTTAGTGTGGAGACTGTTCTTTACGTTACCTTTATCAGGATCATTATTTGCTCTTATTTTTGGTATAGCACTTTGGGTGAGTGAAGTCGTTTCAAATTTCACGGCATTTATTTTGATTTGGAGTAAGAGCAAAGAAAAAATATTGGAAAAACCGGTACTGGAAAATGAAGAATACCCGCATGTAGACGTAATAATAGCAACACACAATGAGGATGTAGATTTATTATACAAAACGGTTAATGCCTGTGTTCACATGGAATACCCTGATCCTTTAAAAATTCATATTTATTTATCTGATGATACCAATAGAAAAGAAGTTAAGGAATTGGCAAAACAATTCAATGTGGGATATGCAGGTTTTGAAAACAATAAGCATGCGAAATCAGGAAATCTGAATAATGCATTAAGTATGACGAATTCCCCATTAGTTGCAACGTTTGATGCTGATATGATTCCTTATTCAAAATTTTTAATGGAAACCGTTCCTTATTTTATGGAAGATTTCAAGGTTAAAGATGACCCTAATCATAAACACCTTGGTTTTATTCAAACCCCTCAAAGTTTTTACAATGCCGATATTTTTCAATATAATTTATTCTCAGAAAATTCAATAGCTAATGAACAAGATTTCTTTTCTAGAGAAGTAAATGTATTAAACAATGCACATGATACAGCTATATACACAGGTTCAAATACATTGATCCTAAGACAAGCGATTGAAGAGGCTGGCGGTTTTCCAACCAATACGATTACCGAAGACTTTCAATTAGGGGCAAAAATAAATAGTTGCGGCTATAGAAGTATTTCAACGCTTGAACCAATGGCCAGTGGGCTGACCCCAACTGATTTTCAAAGCGTCTTGAACCAGCGTGTAAGATGGGCACGCGGTGTTATCCGTAGTATCTATAATTTACGTATATTAACTAATCCTAATTTTAAATGGAATCAGAAATTGGTTTTTCTAAATAGTTATTTGTATTGGTGGTCATTTTTTAGGCGTCTTTTGTATGTATTTGCTCCAATTTTATTTACTGTATTCAACATTCGTGTAGTTGATACTGATTTTTGGATATTAATGTGTTTTTGGCTTCCTAGTTATTTTTTATTACAAAGTGCTATGACCAGCGTCTCGGGCGAAATAAGATCGCAACGTTGGGGAGAGATACAGGAAACGATCTTTGCACCTTATTTAGTAATACCTGTATTTTTAGAGTCTATTGGAATCACAGAAAAAAAATTCAAGGTTACGAAAAAGTCAGTGAACAAATCACGATATGAATTGTTATTTGTAGTTCCGCATCTAATAATGCTGCTCCTTTCACTTTACGGTTTAGTTAAATTTAACTATGGAAAATACGGTTCGGAATTATTGTATGGCAGTGTTATTACGTTCTGGTTATTACATCATATAGTGAATCTTGCATATGCCGTTTTATTCTCTCTAGGCCGGCCAATTTATCGTAAATTTGAAAGGTTTTATGCCAAAGAAGCGATGACAATAACTTGCTTAAACCATAGTTATTTGCTCTATACGACAAACATATCAGAAGAAGGGCTGTCATTCTTTTCTGAAGAACCAATTTATTTCCCGCCTGATGAATGGCTCAATTTTGACATACAAACAGAGAAAAATAGTGAAAAGGTTAGAGGGAAAATTGCCAGAGTGATGGAACAATCTGATGGGTGGCTATATGGCGTTTGGATTGAAAAACCGGAACGTGCTAATAAACAAGCCTATTTTCAATTGGTTTATGATCGAAGTAATCAATATTTGCCTAAGAAGCATGATGTGTGGCTAACACCTTTAGATGGTTTAATAGACAATTTTATGCACCATTTTTCAATTAAAAAAATAGCTGCTCCCAAAAAATTATCTAAATTTCCAATAATTACCCTGCATGAAAGCATTGAAATTCAGAATACTTCTGTAGTATTAAAAGAATTTGATTTTCAGACAATGGTTATACAAAGTGATAGTGTAGATATCATGCAGAAACAAATGGATGTTCTATATAAAAACGTACTGTTTAAACTTACGTTATCTGAGTCTGATTTAAGTACAGGGAATTATGTTTATTTGGTAGAGAATATAGATGAACTAATTGAGGATAGTGCTTTTCATAGTTTATTAAAGGATTGGAGAAACAAAAGATGATCATTATAGTATTACGTTTTTTTCTGTTTTGTTTGTCAACGTATGGGTATCGAATTTACATTGAAAGAAAGTTTGGCTATCCATCAAAGCTGTCTTTAATTGTTATCTTTTGTGCAAATATAATCGTTCTGTATATTGCTTCTTTACTAGGATTTTTATCTGGCACTGCAATTGCTATGTTTCTAATCGGCCTACTTCTTTTTAGTGTGAACCTATTTAGACATAAAAATGATAGTAAAATTAGGCTCTTTTCGTTAGATTTGACTAGAATATGGATGGTCGGTTATTTTTTGATTTTTTCTGTTATTCTATTGCAATCCAGTCTTGTTCACTATGACAATTTTTCTCATTGGGCTGTAATCGTCAAGTACCTTATTACAGAAGCTTCATTACCTACAGCGGCAACAGGGATTATTAGCTTTACATCCTATCCTATTGGATCTTCTCTGTTTGTTTATTATGTTACCTTAATTGTTGGTTATCATGAAGGCGTTATGTTGCTAGGTCAGTTTATGCTTATTATAGCTGCACTCTATTCTCTATTTTCAGTTATACGAGATTCTTCTAGAACGCTTATGACAAGTAGTCTATTTTTGACTATAGCACTATTTAATTATTTTAATATAGCTATTAGGATGAATAACTTATTAGTTGATTTTCTATTGCCACTGTTAGCATTAGCGGCTGTTTCAGGCATTTATGTGTTGAGAAAAAACTTTTTGCTTTCTTCGATTCATACAATACTGTTATTATCCGTTTTAGCTATTGTTAAAAATAGCGGATTATTTTTTGTTGTGATCGTGCTGCTTTATTATTTGTATACCAGCATAAAAAATTTCAATAAAGAACAATCTAAAATAATGCACCTAGTGGTGGGAATTGGCTCAACAGTGATGTTTTCTATTTCCACGTTTATATTATGGGAAGTACATGTAAAAAACACATTTACAGAAGAAGTATCTAAACATAGTGTGAATATTAGCTCTTATCAAGACATATTTGCAGAAAAAACAAACGAGATTACCACTCAGATTATACACACTTTCACTTCAACTGTTATAGATTGGCATAGTTTATCTACTCAAGGAATTATATTCGTAAATGTAATCTTTATCGGGGCATATTTAATTATTAGAGTAGGATTTAAGAGAAAGAATAGCTTGATCAAGATGCTATTTTTGACGGATGCTATAGTTATTCTATATTATATAGGGATACTAGGAATGTTTTTATTTTCTATGCCTATAGAAGAAGCTTTAGTATTAGCAGGGTTTGAAAGATATGCTTCAAGTATGGTTATTTTTTCTTTAGGGATTCTGTCTATAACTCTTGTACAAGAAATGGATTCTCTTCTCTATGAACAAACTATTGCTATGCGAAATCATAGGTCTTATAAAAGTATCAAAACAAAAAAGTATTATCAATACAGTTCGATTTTATTGTTATTCTTTTCTACAGGATTAATTTTGTCAGAAAGCAATGGGATGATGTTCAGTAATAAAAATTATGAGAATGAAATACCTTATTTGATAAAAAACATTACTGGAGATAACCAAGATTTGAACAATGCTAGTTATTTGATAGTAAGTGCAGATAAAGAAAGCATTGATAGCTATTATACTCAGTATGTGGGGAAATATTACTTATACTCAAATCAGGTGGATGCAATTGAAAACTTTATTATTTCAGATGAAGAATTTATATCCACTTTATCCAATTATGATTATATAGTAGTAATTGACGAACACTATACTTTTAATGCCTTAGCTAAAAAAATTCTAAATATCAATATAAAGCAGCAGGTTTATAGTTCTGAGGAGTTACTTGCTAATTATAATAATAGATAGATTAGATTTAACTGTTCTTTGTGAACTCAGTGTGATTTATTACCTTAGACACTCTTTATTTTAAATAGTCACATGAAAAACGTAGTGCCATCTTATTTTCTTACGTAAATGACCGATTGAAGTAGTAGTAAGGGGAGGTCTTTAAATGGATGAATTTCAACTTCACTTCCAGCCTAAATTCGATGTACGAAACAATCGAATTGTTGGATATGAAATTTTATTAAGAAATAAAGAACAAAATCCGTATTATCCAGCAGTGAAAATGGAGAACATTATTCATAATAAAGAAGAGCACAAAAGCTTTTTAGTATGGTTTCAAGAAGAACTGGTGCAATTGTTAAAGTCGTTTCCGACAGTCCAGTTTTCTATTAATTTTGCACCAAAACAATTATTTTACCCGGAGACACATATTTTTTTCACTAACATGCAGTCCTATGCTAAACAATTGATCATCGAAATAACAGAAGATGCCCCATTATTTGCTGCTTCAATTGAACCTATTGATTCTTTAACGTTTGATAAGAAATTCCACTCTATTTTTGCATCAATCAAGGCAAAAGGTTATTGTATTGCATTGGACGATGTTGGTTCAGGTATGAATTCTTTAGATGAGGTCTTAAAATATGTTCCTTATCTAGATCAGATTAAATTTTCAATTGTAAAATGTGCTAAAAAAGATTTAAATGAAGAAACCTTGCATCTTTTCTTGAATGCGTGGCAACAATTTTCTGAAGACTATCATCTCGTTTTTATCGTGGAAGGTATTGAAGATCAAGTAACAAGTGATGAATTGAAAGAACAAGGAATTTTGATCCAGCAAGGTTACTATTTTGGAAAACCTTCAAAAAATATAAAAAAGTGTTGTTAAGTAATTACTGAATTTCTTTACTTTATTATTCTCTGTGACTGGCTGATGGAAGGAGTTTTTTTATGCTGTCATCTGTTTTCTTGAGTGTTATTGCCAATATTTCGATTCTCTGTACAGCATCTTATATATTTGTTAAATTGATTCCAAAAGAAAAAAAATATACACTTAACCTGCAGAAAAAGTTGATAATGATTGGAATAGCTAGTATGACAAATTTTATTTTAATGCTTTTTTCGGTTAACTTGCCTAAAGAAGCGATAATAGATTTTAGACATATTATTTTAATTTTGTTGGTTTACTATTTTGGACCTACAGTTTCTATTCCAACAGCTTTTTTGATTTCAGTATTGCGTTTATTATTGGGAGTCAATCCTGTTTCGATTCGAATCGCACTTATGTATGTTGTGTTGGGTCTTTTATTGCCGTATATCTGTAGTAAGTTAACGAAACGATTTAATCAATTCGCTGTTTTATCATGGCTTAATGTCGTTTGTGTTTCAGCTATTACTCTGAATTTATTCTTTTTTTATGATGATATTTTACTGAGCAGCCTCATTTGTTTTAGTTTATTTATTCTTTCAAGCATTGTAGTGATTATAGTGACCGCTTTTGTAGAAGACTTGATAAAGAACCTTCATTTGTATTTAGAGATTCAAGAACAAGCACAAATGGATTACTTGACAGGATTGTACAACATGAGAGTATTTAATAAAAAATGGCAAACGATTCAAGCGGATAAATCAATTGCTACGACTGCTTTTATGATGTTGGATATTGATCATTTTAAATGGATCAATGATACTTATGGACATGCGAATGGAAACTTTATCTTGCGACAGTTAGCAGTAATCCTGCAAGTTGGAGCTTCTGACAATGAGCTGATCTATCGTGTTGGCGGAGAAGAATTCTGTATAATTTTAAACAACCTGCCATATGTTGAACAAAAAAAGACTGCTGAAAAAATCAGAGCTAGTGTAGCAAGTAAAGAATTCTTATTAGAAAATGGAGCTGGTATTTATATAACTGTATCGATTGGTTTGGCTGCCTCTACTCAAAAAAAAGATATGAAGAAACTCTTTCGACTAGCCGATCGTTGTTTATACATGGCTAAAGATCAAGGGAGAAACAAAGTAATTGGAGCAACAATGGAAAATGAGTAGATTATAAGTAAATTTATTTCCATCCACAGAAAGAATAACTTATTGGAAAATAATATTGTTTTCTGATTGGCTATTTTCAAAAAAACTAAGAGCCCATTTCTATATTATCCAGAGAGAATTGCTTATATATAGCAGTTCTCTTTTTTTTTACATTTGTAAGCAAACTATTTCAATTCACTGCAGCCGCAAGCATAAATCATGAGTCTAAAGCTTTATTTTTCTAATGAGAATAGTGAAGAGTATAAATATATCAGGTATTATGTGTATAAAGAAAAATTATGCTGGGGGAGAATGATTATATGAAAAACATAGGGACACAACAAATAGAAACAGATCGTTTAGTCTTGAAAAGGATTACGATAGAAAATGCGGAAGATATGTATCATAACTGAGCAAGTGATGAGGAAGTAACAAAATATTTAACATGGAAGCCGCATAAAAGAATCGAAGATACAAAAAACGCCATCTCAAGTTGGGAAAAAGAATTGGAACAAGAGGATTGCTATCGTTGGTGTAGAGAATTAAAAGACAACCAACAAGTAATAGGAACTATCGATGTCGTCGATATAAATAGTGACATTGAATGTGCAGTGTTTGGATATTGCATGTCTAAGAACTATTGGAATCAAGGAATTATGACTGAAGCATTTACTGCTGTAAAAAACTTTTTGTTTGAGCGTGTTGGATTTAATAGAAGCCAGTCACCATACTGAAAATTCAGGTTCTGGAAAAGTTATGAAAAAGGTTGGAATGAGTTTAGAGGGAATTAAAAGAGAAGGAGCAAAAGATAACGAGGGAAACCTTTGTGATATAGCAACTTACTCTATCTTTAAAGCAGACTGGGAAAAAGAAAAGTTGTATAATTTTTAATGTTGATAGAATAGTTAACTAGCTTAGTTGAAATTTTCGGAGGAATAGGAGGTGCTTGTAGACATGTCAAGTAAAGGGTTCTATGCGAAAGGGACGAAAAGCATTTAGTCCCAAATCTTCTAACGTATCAATTATCATCTTCGTTTATTCAAGGAAGAGGGGCACACATTTCTCGCTCTATCTTTTTGTTAAAAGTCTTTTCCCTACATTGTTCCTGTAGGGAACGGTTGTCGTATCTGCTCTTTTGTCTTAATTGTATACAGTTCATTACATTTAGACATTTTAGTGGGAAATTTTCTAGTTGACAGAGAAATTATTTTCTGGAATAATAAACTTAATTAAATACAGGTACCTTTAAACCAGTCCAGAGAGACTGACAAGGAAGCGGATAAAATCTAAGAGAAATGTGTGCAGGTGTATATGTATACACTTTTCTCTTAGATTAAAGAAAGAGGCTGAATGTCAGGAAAACTGATATTCAGCCTCTTTTTGTGCTTTTGGTACCCATAGAAATGGGAGGAACAACATGAAGAAAATCGATACAGAGTTTTCATTACAAACGGTACCGCAAACGAGCCGTAATTCTTTTGCAAAAACAATGGCTGTAATGCTGGGTTTTACCTTTTTTTCAGCCAGTATGCTAGCAGGAGGGCAATTGGGATTAAATTTGTCTTTCTCTCAATTTTTGCTCGTCATTCTGTTGGGAAACTTGGCACTTTGTCTTTATACCGGAACATTGGCGCACATTGCAGCTAAAATGGGATTGTCTACCCACTTGCTGGCAAAGTACTCGTTTGGTGAGAAAGGTTCGTACTTACCATCCTTCTTATTGGGCTTTACGCAAGTAGGATGGTTTGGAGTCGGTGTGGCGATGTTTGCTGTTCCGATTGCAAAAGAAATGGGCTGGAATAGTTACTTGTTGATTTTTATCTTCGGGATGGTTATCACTCTGGCTTCTCTTTATGGGATGAAGTCGCTGGTGATTCTAAGCTTTATAGCGGTTCCTTTGATTGCGATTTTAGGAAGCTACTCTTCCATAGAAGCAATAGAAACCATGGGCGGACTGAGAGCGTTATTCGACTATGAACCAAAAACGAGTTTAACAATATCGGCTGCTTTGACTATCTGTATCGGATCCTTTATCAGTGGCGGAACGTTGACAGCTGACTTTGCACGTTTTGCAAAAACTTCGCGGTCAGCTGTTGCAGCTACCTCAACAGCTTTCTTCTTGGGTAACTCACTGATGTTCCTATTTGGAGCTGTGGGGGCAATGGTTTATGGGCTTTCAGATATCTCAGAAGTCCTATTCTTGCAAGGGCTGACAATACCGGCAATTTTGGTACTGGCTTTGAATATCTGGACAACCAATGATAATGCACTTTACGCTTCTGGTTTAGGATTTGCTAATATTACGAAAATCTCTAAAAAATTCTGGGTTTTTGTGAATGGAATTATTGGAACTGTATTAGCTATGTGGATGTACACTAATTTTGTCGGCTTTTTGAACTTGCTGAGCGCGGCTATTCCTTCTATTGGAGCAATCATTATTGCAGATTACTTTTTTGTGAAACACCGCAACTATACCAGATTTGAAGAAGCGACTTTTGTACCAATCAACTGGATAGCTCTTCTAGCTTGGGCTATCGGTGTAGCTTTAGCCCAATTCGCACCGGGAATCACACCACTCAACGCATTAGTGGGAACAGCTGTGGTTTATACAGGACTGATGAAACTACCGGTAACTAAGGCAGCATTAAGGTTTGAAAAAAATAATTAATGAAAGTGTGGAGTATATGATTATTCAAAATGCAGCTCTAAAAGGAAAAAAAGGACTTTGGCAAATCACGATAGAAGACGGAATGTTTACCCGTATTGAACCGCAACTAGAGGTTGTAGAAAAAATAAATGATGTTTTGAATGTCAACGGTTCACTGGTGCTTCCGCCGTTTATTGAACCACATATTCATTTAGATACAACTTTGACAGCAGGCGAACCGGAATGGAATCAAAGCGGAACATTATTCGAAGGCATCCAGCGTTGGTCTGAACGCAAGGCTTTTCTAACACATGAAGATGTTAAAACACGTGCAAAAAAAGCCCTGCAATGGCAGATTGCTCAAGGAATCCAGTACGTACGTACACATGTGGATGTTACGGATCCCAATTTGACGGCCTTAAAAGCTATGCTGGAAGTGAAAGAAGAAATGGCACCCTATGTCGACATCCAACTCGTTGCATTCCCGCAAGAAGGCATCTTATCTTATCCAAATGGAAAAGAACTGATGGAAGAAGCCTTGAAAATGGGAGCTGATGTAGTGGGCGGCATTCCGCACTATGAATTCACTAGAGAATATGGCGTAGAATCGCTTAAAATTGCTTTTGATCTGGCTGAAAAATATGATCGTCTAGTTGATATCCATTGCGATGAGATTGATGACGAACAGTCACGTTTTGTGGAAGTTGTTGCAAAAGAAGCTTACGAAAGAGGAATGGGCTCACGTACAACTGCCAGCCATACAACAGCAATGGGATCATACAACAACGCGTATACCTCTAAATTATTCCGCCTATTGAAACTATCTGATATTCGTTTTGTTTCTAATCCGTTGGTCAACATGCACCTACAAGGGCGATTTGATACGTATCCGAAACGACGAGGCTTGACACGTGTTAAAGAATTGTTGGAAGCCGATTTAACGGTTTGTTTCGGTCATGACGACATTTATGACCCGTGGTACCCGTTGGGAACAGGAAATATGCTGCAAGTTCTGTTGATGGGGCTGCATGCGACACAGTTGACAGGCTATGAAGAGATCATGAATGCCATGGATCTGATCACGATTAACAGTGCAAAAACGCTGCACATTGAAGAACGTTACGGCATTGAAGAAGGAAAGCCAGCTGACTTTATCGTTCTTCCGGCTGAGAATGAATATGAAGCCATCCGCAGACAAGTACCGGTCCGCTACTCTTACAGAAGTGGAAAAAAAATTGTAGAAACCAAATTAAGCAAAACTTGGACATTGGTAGACGGATTCGAGGAACCTGTGCAATTTAATCGCTGAAGTAAGGACGAAAAATAAAAAAAACTTCAAAAAAAGACAGTCATAGGATAAAAATTAAAAAGTCCGTCCAGATAGTGACCTCTAAAAGTTAGAAAAAACTAACTTTTAGGGGTTATTTTTATGTCAAAATACAGCTGTATATTAAAATGCAAATTGTTCGATTTTATGTAGCAGGTGATGGAAAATATCGGTTTTTAACTAAAAAATGTGATATGAAAGCTTGTTCTCAAGTACAAGGATGGGATTATCAAATGAAAGTAGATACCCGCAAACTTGAAAAACAAGGCATTTTTCAAAGCATGTCTCGCAAGGGAAACTGTTTGGATAGTTCCCCTATGGAAAAAAATTAGTATTTTAAAACAAGAAAACTATTATGAAACTGTTTATCGGAGTTTTAATGAGGCGAAAACAGTATATCGGCTATTACAATACTAAACGAATGAAAGGAAAGTTGAACTGGGTGAGTCCAAGTCAATATAGAGAATTATAAATAAATATCTTTGCAGACACGTCTGCCTTAAGGTCTTAAATAACAGTGAGAGATTTGAAAATACAAAAAATGGAGTAGAATGAACTACTCCGAAAAAAGCTTGATTTTTTTAGGGTCAATATATTTTTTTGAAAGAAAGTTTTTGTCAATAAAAAACTAATAATACTGTATAAACTCTAAGAATTTACAGTTAAACATCATTACCAAAGGTTTATTAGTTTCGCATACTCTTTATAAAATGTTTTTAAACAGAACTATTCTCTTTCTTTTTTTAAATTGAAATAGTGGGGAAGGTTCCAATTAAAGTAAGCTGATAAGATTCTTAAAACGACAATTGAAATAAATAAAATAATAACGACATACGGACCTCTTATCCAATCCAAACCAATAATTAAACCAGCAATGGCAGCCCATAAAGCGTAAACTTCTGAATAGAAAATCATCGGTTTACGTCCAGCAAATAGATCTCGTAATATTCCACCACCAGTACCAGTCATAATAGCAGCAAGAACGACTGCAATTATGGGAACTTCCATAGATACGGCATAATTGGCGCCTTGAATAGCAAATGCGGCTAGACCAATTGCATCAAAAAACACGATGCTTTTTTTCCAAAGGCCTCCCCAGATACTCGGTAGAATCAAAACTATCGTAATAGTTAAGAATGCAAACTTAAATAAAGTACTTTGCATCCAAATATTTTGAACTGGAATCCCAATGACCAAATTTCGGATAAGCCCTCCACCGAAAGCCGTTGTAAAACCTAAAATATAAACTCCTAATATGTCATATTTTGCTTCTAAGGCAATAAAAGCCCCACTTATAGCAAAGGCTATTGTACCTATAATATTGAGAACTTCCCATGTCACATCTGTCATTTCGAAGTCTCCTATTCTATGATGTATACTTATTCCTTATTTTAGTACGAAAGAATTATAAAGTAAAATAACACTCTTTAATACAGAGAACTTCTTCATACGTAGATTAAAAAAATTCCTTAGAAAACCAATTTATTTAACTGAATGTTAACAATAAATAAAGTGTTATTGTAGCATTACATTCAGATAAATCCAAAAATTTTATGGATAACACATAAAAACATAAAAAATTCTAATTTCTTTCTTAATTTGTTCCGTAGCATTATGAATCTTTTTGATATATTCTGTATAATAGAGATAATTTAGTTTAAAGGACGGCGAAATAATGAACAAAGAGAAATACCCTAAAGATGCCATGCGAGTTTTAAAAGAAACTAGCCGAACATTTTATATTCCTATTACTTTTTTGAAAGCAGATTTAAAATATTCAGTTGCATCTGCTTACTTAGTTTTACGAGCAATAGATGAGATTGAAGACCATGAGAGTATTCAAAATACGACCAAATTTGATCTTTTAATGCAATTAAGCGAGCTCTTCAAACGACCATTTACACAAGAGGAGTATTGCGACATTATCGCTCCTGTAAAAGAGCAATTACCTGAAGTGTCTATTCGCTTAGTCGATTGGATTCAAGCATGTCCAGAAGGTTCGCGTTCATTAATGATGGAAACAGCTAGTGAAATGGCATTTGGTATGGCAAAATGGGCAAAAGAAAATTGGCAAGTACATACAAAAGAAGATTTAGACGACTATACTTACTATGTTGCAGGTTGTGTTGGTGTTTACCTTTCTAAATTGTGGAACTGGTCTTATGGCCAAGAAACAAATGAAGAACTTGCGATTGAGTTTGGTCGTGGGCTTCAAATTGTTAACATTTTGCGTAACCAAAAAGAAGATAAAGAAGAACGTGGTGTCAGCTTTGTTCCAGATGATTGGTCAAGAGATCAATTGTTTGCATATGCAGATGAGAATTTAGCACAAGCGGATGCTTATATTGAGACACTTAATGAAAAAAGTACGATTCTGTTTTGTCGCTTGCCGCTTGCTTTTGCGCATAAAAGTTTAGCAGCTATGAAAAAAGGGGAGAAAAAAATGTCCCGAGCAGAAGTAGAGCAGACCGTTAAAGAAGTTCAAAAAGAAGTAGATGAAAAATAAAGTATAAAGAAGGCATTCTCGTTTGAGAGTGCCTTCTTTATACAATAGATTAATACTTCTTTTTAGGGTGACGATCAACGACTTCTGGATAGTTAGCAAGGATCTCTGTTCCAGCTGGGGTGATTTTATAGCCTCTGATAGTGAAACAAGGACTGATTTGGTCTTCTGTCAACTCTGCTTGAGCCAGTTCCATAAGTCCTTCTTTATTCAACTTGGAATACCCTTTGAGTCCAAATTGTTTCAAGACGGCTTTTAGTTGTGCAGCGTTTAAGTAGGGCAAAGAATCCATCGCCGACAACTGATTTGCGTACCCTTTTTCAATTACTTCTTTAAGAGCTTGTTCTGCATTGATGCCATAATCATATTCAAAATATTTAGGGTATCCGCTGCTAGTTGTAAACGTGCCGAACTGAATACGCCATAACAAAATAAGATGACCAGGAAGGATGTCTTCTTTAAAACGCATCATGTTTCGTTTAGGGACTAAGCTTTCGGAACTGATACTCACCAAATCTAACCACTCTTTCAAGTTGCGTTTCGGTGAAATATAAGGAACTTCCTGGTGATTTTTATAGAGGGTAAAAATTTCTTTTACATCTGGATCGGTTAAATCAAGATGGCTGTTTTGTTTATCGCTATTATTTGTGTTCATGTAAAGCACCTCATTTCATTAGCCTATTTTAAATACTCTTATATTCTATCATCAAGAGATAGGGGATGGTTGATATTTAATTTGAATTATGTGTTGCAATCAATTGGTTACGACCTGAAATACATTCTATTTGCTCGTAAGGGATACCGTATTCTTCAAAAACGATCAAATAAAGATCTTAATTCTGCTCTAGTTGTTTGATTTTTTTAGTTAGATTAATGAAAAGCTTTACGTAGAGAATTACAATAACAAAGAAAAAAAGAGCTGTTATAACACCACTAATAAGGGACCTGGAGACAAATAAATTTAAGATTGTAAAAAAAAGCAACAAAAGTGACATAGCTGTTCCAAATCGAGTCCAGTGCGTTCTTACTTTTTTCAATAAATCAACCATCGAATCCTTGTCCGTAAAAATTTCAAGATCTTGAGATTCATTCGTGCTAAGTTTTCTAAAATAGATCCAACTGCCTTGAAATATAGGATAAGAGTAAACCACTTCCCAACCTGCATCTTCAAAAATAGCTAGATACTCATCTAGATCTTCTAGTGTTTCTTTGTAGTCGATCCGATAAACATAATTCGCTGGAGGAGTTTGTTCAAAATGATA
Source organism: Carnobacterium sp. FSL W8-0810 (assembly GCF_038007125.1). Classification (NCBI taxonomy): domain Bacteria; kingdom Bacillati; phylum Bacillota; class Bacilli; order Lactobacillales; family Carnobacteriaceae; genus Carnobacterium; species Carnobacterium sp. FSL W8-0810. The sequence continues at coordinate 846,758 of NZ_JBBOWO010000001.1, forward strand.
CCTTAAGTTCTTGTAACACTTAAAATGCCAACCTTTTAAATCCATATCATGCAAAAACTCTTGCTCTTTTTCTAATTGATCTACTGTAATAAACTTAAAGACTTTTTTCTCCATAATTATATCCCTCCCTTAGAATTCATATAAAGTTCTTTGATTCGAGCTTTCTCAATCTCTAAAATTTCTTTTCCTAATCGTGTGATTTGATAGATCTTTCGATTGTTCTCTTCTTTTACTGGTTCGATCAAACCATCTTTTTTCATCTTTGATAACGTTCCGTAAATGGTTCCTGGACCTAGTGAAATTCGCTTTTTAGTCAGTTGTTCAACATGATCAATAATCGCATATCCGTGTCTAGGTGTAGCTAAAGATAAAAGAATATAGAATGCTGTTTCAGTCATTGGAAAATAAGACTTCTTTAATTTAGTATCCATTACTATATCACACCTCGATGTATTTGTTAGTTAAACTATATCACGGTGTGATATAGTTAGCAAGAAAAAAGCATCGTACCGCGATATAGTTGTCGTGGCAAAATCGTTAAAACAATAAAACAGATTAAAGCTTATCTACACCCTTTTTGGTATGTATGAACGTAAATAAAAGAACAGATACAGAGTGATGCTAAGAAAAGTTACTGAAAATAAATGTTCTTGCGCATCTTAGCGGAGTAGAATATGCTAATCAAAAGAAGGTTTGAGGAGGTCTGGATAATGAGGTTGTTGATAGCAGAGGATGAAGAAGAATTAGCTCGTGCCATTCAAGTGATTTTGGAAAGTGAAGGCTACACTGTCGATAGCGTTCATGATGGAAAAGATGCATATGAGTATGCTGTTTTAGCTGAATATGATGGGGTTATTCTTGATATCATGATGCCGAAACTTTCTGGAATGGAAGTTTTAGAAAAATTACGAAGTGAAGGTAATCAGACCCCGATCTTGCTCTTGACCGCAAAGTCCGCTGTCGAGAATCGAATCGATGGGCTGGATCTAGGAGCAGATGATTATTTAACCAAACCATTTGCGATGGGAGAATTGCTAGCGCGTATACGGGCTATGACACGCCGGAAAACGGTCTTACAAGCGAATAATTTAACATTTGAAGATTTAGAATTGAACAAAGATATTATGCGTATCAGCAATGGTCAAGACGAGATAAAGTTATCAAATAAAGAATGTCAAATCTTGCAATTATTAATGGAAAATCCAAAACAAATTTTTTCAGCCGACCAAATGATCGAACGTATCTGGGGTTGGGATGCGGATATCGAAATGAACAGTATATGGGTGCATTTAAGTAATTTGCGAAAAAAATTAGCAGAACTGGATGTTCACGTGAAAATTGTTGCCACTCGTGGTGTGGGTTATTCGCTGGAGGTTATTGAATGATAGAGAAGCTGAGGAAAAAATTTATTCTTGTTACAATGGCCGTAGTTTTTCTAGTGATGTTCGTTGTCTTAGTAGCACTGAATGTCACAAATTACTTTCATGCAGCAGAACGAGCAGATGAGATCTTGAACATCTTGGCTGAAAACGGTGGGGAATTCCCGGATGAGGAACTTTCAGGAAAAGGATCTGAGCCCGGGAGTATTCCGCCAAATCAGGCGGTTTCAGCAGAGACTCCTTTTGAGACCCGCTATTTTACTGTAATCACTAATTCAAATCGACAAATCATTCAAATTGATACAACAAGAATTCGGTCGGTTGATTCTGAAGCTGGCCAGATATACGCGGAAGAAGCTTTAACTTCTAACAAAACAAAAGGATATCTAGATGATTTACGTTATAAAGTTGTAGAGAAAGAGGATGGAACCTTTTTGTTGCTCTTCGTTGATAGTCAACGAGAATTACAGACCATGCGAACATTCTTGCAAAACTCATTATCGATTGGATTAATTAGTTTAGCTTTTATTTTTTTGCTGGTTTTCTATTTTTCAAAAAAAATTGTTAAACCTGTCCAAGAAAGTATTGATCGTCAAAAGCAATTTATTACCGATATGGGTCATGAAATTAAAACGCCTCTGGCTATTATTTCAGCTAATAATGACGTTCAGCAAATGCTTAACGGAGATACTGAATGGATCAAAAGTACAGGAAAACAAATTCGCCGTTTAAATGGTTTAATGGAAAGCATGCTTCAGTTAACACAGATGGAAGAAGAAACCTATCAACCTAAAATTGAATCCGTTAATTTCTCGCAAGTTTTACGTGAGGCATGCGAACCATACATTTTGATTGGCGAACAAAAAAATGTCACTGTTTCCTTAGACATCCAGCCAAATATCATTATCCAAGCAGAAATGGAGGCAATCAACAAGTTGTGTTCACTTTTAATGGATAATGCGAATAAATATGTTCGAGAACCGGGAACCATTCAAGTTCGTTTAGATAGTCATCAACATAAAATCAGATTGATTGTTTCCAATACTGTTAGTGAAATGCCACAAAATTTTGATCGGCTATTTGATCGTTTTTACCGGGAAGACCAAGCAAGAAGGCACACTGCTGGTGGATATGGCATTGGATTGTCATTGGCCGCTGCTATAGTTGAAAGCTACCATGGACAAATCAAAGCTAGCCCGTTGAATGAAGAAACCATTGCTTTTGAAGTTGTAATGCCATTAAAATAAAAAATTTGGGCAAGTCACTGATATAAATCAGAAGACTTGTCTTTTCTTTGTCCAGTTTAGGTATCTTTATTTCGTCATTTTCGATAAAAAAGTGCCGTTCATAGTATGACCAGACAGACCAAATAATCGCTTCTATCTTTTAGAAAATACTTTGCAAATGAAAGGCTTTACATGATTCGTGTTGTAATATATTCTAGTCTTTACATAAAAATAAAACTTTGCTAGAGTATGAGTATAAACCGATTACATTTTAAATCTAAAATGAGGAGATTAGACGATGACTAAATTTTTCTGGGGTAACTCAGTATCAAGCATGCAAACTGAGGGAGGATGGGACGAAGGTGGTAAGAGCCCATCTGTTTATGATGTAAGAGAAGCAACAGAACATGCAAGTGATTGGAAATTTGCGAATGATAATTACCATCAGTTTGAACAAGATCTAGATCACATCAAGGACTTAGGCATGAATATGTATCGGTTCCAGATTTCTTGGTCACGAGTGATTGAAAACGGTAACGGTGAAGTGAATGAAGAAGGCATTGCTTATTATGATCGATTCATTGACGGTCTGCTTGAAAGAGGTATCGAACCGATGATCTGTCTGTATCATTTTGATATGCCTTTGTATTTAGCAGAAGAATATAATGGGTTAGTTTCAAAAGAAGTACTGAAAGCCTTCGTCAGATACGGAAAAGAAATGGTCGATCGTTATGCGGATAAAGTGAAGTACTGGATCGTATTCAATGAGCAGAATCTCTATCATGTACCAGAAGCATTTAGAATCAGTGGATATTTACAGGGAGAAAAGACGGCAAACGAATTATATCAAATTTTACACAATGTTATGGTGGCACATGCTGAAATTGCCAATTATCTTCACGAAACAACGGATGCTCAGATTGGTGGAATGCTGGCTTACAGTGAAGTTTATCCAGCTACTTGTAAACCTGAAGATATTCTAGCAGCTAGAAAATGGGATGAATTTGTAAACTATACGTTACTTGACGCTTATACAAAAGGAACGTATTCAAAAGAAATGATGCAATTTGTGAAGAAAAATGAAATTGATATGAACATATTGCCTGGAGAATTAGAAACAATTCAAAATCAGAAGAATGATTTTATAAGTTTTAGTTATTATGCTTCGTCAACCATCAGTGCTGAAAAGATTCCAGCGGGAACCATTCCAAATGAGTATATGGATTACGGTAGATTAGACAATCCACATTTAGATACTACGGAATGGAACTGGCAGATTGATCCACTTGGATTCCGAGATGTGTTAAACAAATTGTACCAGCGCTATCAGTTACCCGTCTTTCCAATTGAAAATGGTATTGGAGTGAAAGAAGAGTGGGATGGAACGAATCTAATAGAAGATGACTATCGCATCGACTATCATAAGAAACATTTATTAGCCATGTATGATGCTATGTACATCGACGGAGTAGAAGTAATGGGCTATCTTGGATGGGGCTTGATCGATATTTTGAGTTCACAAGGAGACATGCGTAAACGTTATGGATTAGTGTATGTGAACCGGGATAACCATGATCTGAAAGACATGAAAAGAGTTCCGAAGAAAAGTTATGAATGGTTCAAAGAAGTCATTAAAACAGATGGGAAGTGTCTGTCTGAAGGAGTTGACAGAACCTGACAGAAGAAGCATCAGAGTCAGGAAAACATGATGTAAGCTGATTTATTATGTCAGCCTGCTTGTCTGTCGATCAGGAATACGAATAAAAGGGAGCTGATACAATAAAAAGTACCAGCTCTAACTTTAATAAAGAATGGCTCAATTTTCTTCAAGAAAATTGGGCCATTCTTCTTTTTATGTCATCGATTCAATATTTTTTAAGATCTTTATCATGAAGAGCAGATGAATTTCTTTAGTTGCCTTAGCGTTGCTTCTGACATACAGATCTGCTTTTAAAATTTTAGACTTAAGGTTCAATTAAGGTTCAAGTTTTATATTGTATCCATCGAGTAAGGAGGTAATAAATATGACTAACTATCAAAGTGTTTTTGAACGAAAGGAAACAAAGTATTTAATTACGTATGATCAATGGAATAAATTGCTTATAGAGCTTAGACCGTATATGGAGCTGGATCAATACGGCAAGCATTTGATTACAAATATTTACTATGATACCCCAAGTTGGTATTTGATACGGCATTCAATGAGTAAACCGCTCTACAAAGAAAAAGTTCGATTGCGTAGTTATGGTATTCCAACTAAAAAAGATTCAGTCTATGTGGAGATCAAGAAAAAATTTGATGGGATTGTCTATAAAAGAAGAACAAAGATGCAATTGAAAAATGCTGAAAGATTTTTAGCTCATCAAAATGAGCTGGAATCGATCAACAATGATCAAAAGGTACATGAATTTGAGTCAATTCTTTCTTTTTATCCAGACTTAAAACCAACCATGTATTTGTCTTATAAAAGACTAGCTTATATTGGGAAATTGGATAACGATGTCCGGATTACATTTGATCAAGAAATTTTATACCGCACGCATGATCTTTCTTTGTCATCTGGATCTTATGGAGAGCCGATTTTACCGGAAAATCACTTATTGATGGAAATAAAAATTTGCGGGGCAATGCCTGTATGGCTTGCTCGTATCTTATCCGAGCAACAAATTTACCCAGCAAAATTTTCGAAATATGCAAATGGGTATAAAGATTATTTGAAAAAACAAGAAGAACCAATAATGGAAGCAAGAGAAAGAGAGGTTTATAGTGCATGAGTGAGTTGTTTAATAGTTTATATATGGAAAGTACATCTGCGTTTTCAATCACGAGTTTTCTACTTTGTACGGTGTCAAGTTTGGTTTTAGGAGGATTTATAGCATGGACCTATATGTATAGAAATCAATTTTCTAAAGGTTTCGTCATGACTCTATTTCTATTACCAGCTATGGTACAAATGGTGATCATGCTGGTCAATGGAAATGTTGGAGCCGGTGTTGCAGTAATGGGGGCATTTAGTTTAGTTCGTTTCCGTTCTGTACCAGGTTCAGCTAAGGAAATCAGCAGCATCTTTCTGGCAATGGCCGTTGGGCTGGCAACCGGAATGGGGTATATTGGATTTGCTGTAGTATTTGCCTTGATTATTTGCGGCGCAATGGTTGGATTAAATCTTTCCAGCTTTGGCGAAATGGGTGAACGGGTTCGGTTGTTAAAAATAACAATTCCAGAAAATCTAGATTATAGCGCTGTTTTTGATGATATCTTCGAACAATACTTGTCCAGTTATCAGATGATAAGAGTAAAGACTACCAATATGGGCAGTCTGTTTCGGATTGAATATACGATCGAATTGAAAGATCAAAATCAGGAAAAACAATTAATCGACGCATTGCGTTGCAGAAATGGAAATTTAGAAATTATCTGTGGACGCTCGTTAGCTGGAAAGGAAGAACTCTAATGAAAAAAAAGACGAAGATCACACCATTTTTATCACTAGCTGTTTTGGTGATGTTAGCCGGATGCCAATCAACCGCTTCTGGCACTAGTCAAAGTGCAGATTCTGCTACAGCAACTGAGTCTGGCACTGTAGAAAGTACAGTAGATTATGATTTAGAATTTAGTTCCGATGATCTTGAAGTCGGATATGACGAGGCTGATTCTACTACTATCCAATTGGCTGACAATCAGAACACAAGCAGCGGAGAAGGAGCAACGGTTGATGGTAATGTTGTTACAATTACAACTGGTGGAACATATTTGATCAGCGGAACTCTTTCAGATGGTCAAATCAAAGTAACGGCCCCGAATACTGAAGAAGTTCATTTGATCTTTGACGGAGTAGATATTACCTCCTCAACAAGTGCTCCTTTATTGATCGAAGAAGCTGATAAAGTCTTTGTGACATTGGCAGAAGGATCAGAAAATACATTGACTGATAAAGCTGGAAGTACAGCAACACTTGATACGGATGCCGATGCGACTAGTATTGATGGAACAATTTTTAGTAAAGCTGATTTGGCATTTAACGGCTCTGGTAGTTTAACGATACATGCGAATACGAATCACGGAATCGTAGCAAAAGATGAATTAATCGTCGTAAGTGGTACGTATAATATTACTGCAGCAGGCCAAGGACTTTCAGGAAAAGATGCAGTGAAAATCAAAGATGGAACGTTTACTCTTGAAACCGGAACAGATAGTATTCAGTCCGATAATGCAGATGAAGAAGGCAAAGGTTTTGTCTATATAGCCGGAGGTAACTTTACTATTGATGCAGAGCAAGACGGTATTCAAGCTGAAACGCTACTTCAAATTGATGGCGGAACATTTGACATTACAGCAGGTGGCGGGAGTGCCAATGCAGTAGCAAAAACACAAGAAGGGATGGATTTCTTTGCTCAAGCAGCAGATGAAGAAGAAAATGCGGATAGCGATGAGATCAGTTCAACCAGTACCAAAGGATTGAAAGCAGCCGGCGAGTTGATTATTAATGATGGCACGATTGCAATTGATGCGGCTGATGATACAGTGCATACTGATGGAAATCTGACACTTGCAGGAGGATCGCTCACATTAATTGCCGGAGACGATGGCTTACATGCTGATAATGATTTGCAATTAAGTGGTTCGAGTGTTGCTATTACAGAAAGTTATGAAGGAATCGAAGGTAAGGCGATTACAATCAGTAATGGAGAAATAAACGTTGTAGCTAGTGATGACGGAGTAAATGTATCTGGTGGGACTTCAACAACAACTGAACAAGCAGCCGGACCGGGTGAATCTGGCAGCTACAGTGAAAATACATTGGTCATTTCTGGTGGTACATTGACAGTGAACAGCAGTGGTGATGGATTAGATTCAAACGGAACGATTGAAATTTCTGGAGGGGTGACGACTGTTAGCGGACCAGAAAATGATGGTAACGGAACAATTGATTCAAATGGAGAGGCTGTGATAACTGGCGGAACGTTAATGGCTGCTGGAAGCTCTGGAATGGCAGTAACTTTTGCAGACAGTTCTAGTCAAGTAAGTGTTTTTTATGGATTTGAAACAACTTATGAAGCGGGTAGCAAAATTGAATTAAGCGATGCAGACGGTACAGTTCTCTTATCATGGACAGCAGATAAAAGTTTCACTTCTGTACAGTTCAGCTCTGCTGATTTAGCAGTAGATGAAACATACACTTTATCCATTAATGATGAAACTTTTGAAGTTCCAATTGAATCAGTATCAACAACAGTAGGCACTACAACAGGACAAATGGGGGGCGGCATGCAACAGCCCGGTGACAAGAACATGCAACCAAATGGGGACATGCAAAAACCCAGTGAAGGAAATACAGATAGTATACCAACCATGCCTTAACCTAGTTAGTTAAGAAGTAAAATAGAATAGACAAGTCAGTAGGAAAATTCCTAAGGCTTGTCTATTTTTTAGTCTATAGGATGTATTGAATGCGCAACCACAATATATGGTGTTTGTTTTTTAGTAATTAGCACATATGGTATAATTTCAGGTTGATATAATTTTCATATCATAGTATTATAGCTAAGGAGCTAATCGATGGTTAAGCAATGAACTACTGCATAAACTATAAATAGTTACATAAAAAGATGCAACAAAAAATTTAAGCAATACGATTTCTAGAAACTACTAAGATAACAACTAGTAATGAGATGGAAAAAGAGTAGCTGAACTATGCTGCTCTTTTTCCATGCAATGAGGAGAGGGGCAGATGGCGATTTTAGTAATTGGTGGAATGATTGGAGCAGGAAAAACAAGTGTAGCTGAACTGTTAGGAAAATCTTTAAACAGTGAGGTATTCTATGAGAATGTAGATGACAATGAAATATTGCCTTTATTTTACACAGCAAGTGAAGAGGAACAGCATTTAAAACGATACCCGTTTTTATTGCAATTAGATTTTTTAAGTAGTCGTTTTAAAAGTATTAAAGAAGCTTTACACAACAAGAATAATGTGTTGGATCGCTCAATTTATGAAGATTGGTATTTTGCCAAAGTAAATACAGAGTTAGGACGTATCTCAGCTTCAGAGTTTAGTATTTATGAAAAATTATTGAACAACATGATGGAAGAATTACAAGAACTGCCTAAAAAATCTCCAGATTTAATGGTTTATTTACAAGGCTCCTTTGAAACGATTCTTTACAGAATCGGTTTGCGAGGCAGAGACTTTGAACAAGATCAAGGATTAATGGACTATTACAAAGCTCTTTGGCAAGGTTATGATAATTGGGTCACTCATCACTATAAAGAATCTGATGTTTTAGTGATCAATATTGATAAAATCGATGTGATCAATAATAGTGAAGACGCGGATTTTGTGGTGAAATTAGTAAAAGAAAAGTTAGTTGAAATGGAGAGTAGAATCAATGAGTAGAGTAATAACAGTTTTAGGCATTATAGTCATGTTAGGGATTTTATTTCTCTTATCAGACAATAAAAAAGCAATTAATAAGCGTACGGTTGGAGTTGCGCTAGCAGCTCAATTAGTGTTGGCTTTGTTCTTAATTAAAGTTCCTGTAGGCAGCTGGATCATTGAACAGTTAGCTGCAGGTGTAACGAAACTATTCAGTTTTGCGAATGAAGGACTATCTTTTGTGTTTGGCGATTTATTTGGAAGAGGATACTTCTTCATTGATGTATTAGGTGTTATTATCTTCCTATCTGCTTTGACAGGGATCCTTGGCTACTTAGGTGTAGTTGGTTGGGTCGTTAAAATCATAGGTGGAGCAGTTGGAAAGTTGTTAGGAACTGAAAAAGCAGAATCTTTTGTTGCTGTAGCAAATATGTTGTTGGGGCAGACAGAAGCGCCTTTCTTAGTTGCAAAATATTTGCCTGATATGACAAAATCAGAGTTGATGACAGTTTTAGTTGCAGGAATGGGATCTATGTCGGCTTCTATCTTAGTGGGATATAATTTATTAGGTATTCCGATGAAATGGTTATTGATTACAACGGCTTTAGTACCGTTTGGATCATTACTGGTAGCTAAAATCTTAACGCCTGAGACAGAAGTTAGTAAAGTAACTGATGTAACTTTAGATCGTAAAGGCTCGAATACCTCTCTTTTTTCTGCCATGGCCGAAGGAATCAACAATGGGCTTCAAATGGTTTTAGGTATCGGTGCGAGTTTGATTGCTGGTATTTCTATTGTGGCATTATTGAATAGTATTTTAGGGTTAGTAGGGACCAGTTTTACAGGGGTTCTAGGCTATATCTTTATGCCAATCGGTTGGTTGATGGGCTTAAGTGGTACGGAGGCAATGTTAGCTGGCCAACTGCTAGGGACCAAATTATCAATCAACGAGTTTGTCGCTTATGCTGACTTTGCTCCAATGATGTCTGAATTGTCCGAAAGAGCAATAGCGATGATATCTGTGGCTGTTGGTAGTTTTGGAGCATTCTCTAGTATTGCGATTTGTGTAACAGGTTTATCAGTTTTTGCACCAACTAGAAAAAATGATTTATCTAAACTAGCTTTAAGAGGGATGTTTGGCGGTTTTATCGTTCCTATTTTATCAGCTATGTTTATCGGATTGTTTTTATAAAAAAATAAGATGACTCCCAAAGTCTAACATTTGGGAGTCATCTTATTTTATTGATCATTTTGAGAAGTTAGAATACGTGGCCCATTTTTTGTAATTACTAATGTATGTTCGAACTGGCAACTTAGACCTCCGTCTTTTGTTCGAGCGGTCCATCCGTTATCGTCCATTTTTGATTTCCATGATCCAGTGTTTACCATGGGTTCAACAGTGATAACCATACCTTCTTTCAAGCGTAGTCCTTTACCTGGTTGTCCATAGGAAGGAACGTCAGGAGATTCATGTAATGTCGGCCCGACTCCATGACCTAAAAATTCTCGAACTACTGATAAATTTTCACTTTCAACGTAACTTTGGATAGCATGACCGATATCTCCTATACGGTTTCCAACTTTTGCCTGTTCAATACCTTTATACATAGCTTTTAGAGTAACTTCCATTAAATGATCTTTCTCAGGGTTTGATTCTCCAACCACATAACTCCAACAAGAATCTGATAAAGCACCCTTCAAATTAATGACAGTATCAACTTTGATCAAATCTCCATTTTTGAGGACTTCTTTTCTTGGAAAACCATGACAAATCTCATCATTTATACTAATGCATGTTGCATATTCGTAGCCTTCGAATCCAATTTGTTCAGGTATTGCGTCATTATCCAAGATGAATTTATGAGCGAATTCTTCAATATCCCAGCTCGTTATGCCAGGTTTGATAAAGTCGCGTAAAGCGATATGCATGTTTGCTAATATTGTTCCAGATTCATCCATGGCATCAATTTCGCGTTGTGATTTTAATGTAATCAAGTAAGTTCCTCTTTTCTGTATAATTAAATCGATACCTAATAATATAGGTTTTTTTGAAAAATATAAAGGATATGATCAATAATTACTTTAGCTTCTTTATATACTTTTTTTTTACCTTAATAGTTGGTTATAATTCTTAACGAGTTGCTATTTTTGCACTAGTAGAAATAAGGAACAATGATACAGTAGATTACATACACTGAATCGTTGTTCCTTTTGAATTGACTAGCCTTAAAAGATGGTCTGAGGAAAAGTAAAATTAGAGGTGTACTGAAATAGTAGTCTAGATAGATGGATTACAGTTATTACCATAGTGATTATATATTATTCAAAATAATTACTAATTTTAGCACTTATTTTATATAAGATAACAACAAGATAAAATAAACAGGGAAAAAGCTCACTTGAATTTTAAGTGAGCTGACCTACTACAAATTAAATTTCTTCTAGAGGAAGGTTCATACCTTTCCATCCTTCAAGTGCTCCAGCTAATTCGTATGCTTCAAAACCAGCAGATAACAGTAGAAGAAGTGCTTCTTTTCCTAATATCGTTCCACCTGTCCAATCATACACAACATACGTTTTACTTTTATCTAATGTATCTAATTGACTCTCTAAGTCTTTAGCTGGAATTTCGATTGATCCTAAAATTTTGTCTTTTTTTATTTCTGGAGGAGCGTTTCGAACATCTAATAGAATGTATGGAGAGTTTTCTTCTTGCTGAGATTTTAATACTTTATGATGACTGATATAAAGACTTAGAAAAGTTTTTAATAATTCTATTTTACTTGTTTGCATTACTATCCAGCTCCATTTCATTTTGCATTTTCTTAGTACCTAGTTTTATCTTGTTTAACAATGAGACAAGTTCTTCTTGTTCTGTCGTATTCAATGTTGACATGATTAAGGATACAGCACGATAATTTTCAGGAAGAAATTTCTCTATTAACTCTTTTCCTTCACGAGTGAGCTGAACTATCACAGACCTCTTATCAAGCGAAGAAGACTGTTTTATTATCCAACTATTTCTTTCTAATCCGTTAATGACTTTAGTAACAGTTGCACGAGTAGATCCTAATTTTTTAGACAAATCTGAAGGCAGCAGTTGATGATTAGGCTCTTGGTAAAGAAACATAAGAATAATAAACTTCGTCTCTGTTAAACCATAACGCTCAAATAAATGATCATACTGTTTCTGCATTTCTCTATAAGTCCATTGAATATCTAAAAATAAAGTAACAAAGGAGGCATTTGCCTCCGGGAAGCTTTTTTTAAGTGTTTCTATTCGCTCTTTAGTAGGTCTATCAACAAAACTATATTCTACCAAGATGTTTCCTCCCTTAAAGTGATTAGCTGGCTAACTAATTTAATTTTACTATACTATTTTTAAGTTGTCAATTAGAAATCTTATCAATCTGTAGGGCAAATGTTATATGATTTGTAACAAATATAACTCAATGATTTATTCATAAAAAACTATTTTTTGTTTCTCTTCTTCAGATATAACTTTACCACCTACTTTTTTATTGAGTAATTCGTATTATTTTGTCAACACAACTTTTTAGTAGACTTTTTTAGATGTTTTTTGAAATGATTCCTTCTTACATAACTTTGTCAGGAATCTTTTAAAAGTCTTTTTTTGCTGAATGTAATGTTATAGAAAAATAAGAAGCATATATTAAAAATAGCGGTAGGGGTGACCTGGCTATTCAATAAAAAACTTCGAAATCTTCCTAATAGTGAGACCATTAGTTATAAAGATTTTAATATACCTAAGGAATTAATAGATTTATAACTAACTAAAAATAACTATATATTACTAATTTTCATCCATTTTGTCATAAATTTCATAAGCAAAGTATCCAAATAACAAGCCTACTGCAGATCCCAAACTTATCGTAGATAGTATGGAAGTTGAGAAAATTATGCTAAGAAGTATAGCAACAATACAACCAAGTATCATTCCAAATGGTATTAAACTATCTAATAAACTTTGAGCACTTTTTGATTTTTTCTTACCTAGAGTACCTCTAGTATATTTGGATTTCATTCTCGTAACTACAAAGACTACGATTCCACCTACTAGTACAATAGGCAGCAAGATGTTTGCAATTTCTAAAGCCGAGTTCATATTGGGAATCTCCTTTTTTTTTCTTTTTAGTGTAACACATACATAAAATTAGATGAAATCATGTATTATAAAATAAAAAATTGGGATATAAGTCTCTTCCTTGTAAAATAATGTGTATCTGATAGAGTAGAAAGATATGAAATTAGTTAGAATTAAGGTTAAAAAGAGTGGTTTGAAAAAGGAGTTTTTTGTAATGAGTGTTACGCTTATTTTACTAGTAGTAGGTATTGTTTTTCTAGGTTCATTAATGCGTGCAGTATTTGGATTTGGGGACTCAATTATTAGTATGCCTTTATTAGCTTTGCTGCCGATTAGTTTATCTACATCTATTTCGTTAATTGGTTTAGTCGGATTCACTGTTGCAGTATTAACGGTTCTCTCAGGTTGGAAAAATATTGATCGACCTGTCTTAAAAATACTTTCCGTTGCTACGTTGTTTGGTATCCCTGTTGGTTTATTATTGGTTAAGTTTGCGCCTAACGCAGTAATTACTTATGGCTTAGGAATTTTTCTAGTGGTTTATGGTATTTATTCATTAATTAAACCTAGATTATTTCAATCAAAGTCACGTCTATGGTTAAATAAGCCTATTTGGTCTGTTCCTTTTGGGTTTGCTGCTGGGATGTTTGGAAGTGCTTATAATATGAACGGGGTGCCAATTGTTGTTTATGGTACATTGCGCGATTGGAAACCAGAAATATTTAGAAAGACACTACAAGCCCATTTTTTGGTGTCTAGTTCATTAATTATTATTGGTCAGTTTATGGGAGGGTTTTGGTCTAAAGAATTATTTGTGTTATATGGATTTTCTCTTCCTGCAATTGGAGTAGCCATGTTATTAGGAACATTCATCCATGGACGGATACCAAGTTATAAATTTGAGCGTTATGTCTTTGTCGTTGTTATCCTTTTAGGCATTATGTTGTTGGTCAACCCTCATTAAAAATTAGCTATCGAAACCAATTTATTTTTTAGCAACAAAAGATGGCGCATATTTACCTACACATTAAGTTTTGTAAAATGAATAACTAAAAGTAACCGTATAATTTATTAACGGTTACTTTTTTATGTCGATTCTGCTGTATCCATAGATGAATATTGATTAGTAAGTTAAAAAAATATACTGTCCGTGATTAAAATCATTATTTAATGAGAGAGTAGGGTACTTTATCTGAAATTTTATATTTCTAATAAGTACGTAAGGCAACAATGACCATTAAAGACGGTTATAATTTAATTATTAAGAAAAATCATAAGTTCGACCTTCAAATTGTATAAAATTTAAATTTTTTAGCTCAAAAGTACGATTACCTATCGTTATAGGTTCATCTGAATCGTCCTCATATAATTTATCTAATAACTGAAATGACTTTATTATCTCTGATTTTGAGGCGAAAAATTCAATATCTGGTTTTCCATAATATTTTACGATCACTGGCCATAAATAATCTTGAATATCTTCGTTATATTCTGAAAAATCGATAATTGGTGGAGCAGGTAGTTTTTCGTTATCCATATAGACTTACCTCCTTTGTTAGTATAGTTATTTAAGTAATATTTTAGCATATACTCCAATAAAAATCTGATAATGATTAATCAGATAAAAAGATAAGAACCTATATAAAAGGGGATAGTAAGTATCATCAGAAAAAGCTTTATTTGATAAATGAAGTTATCTAATTTCATTTAATAATAAGAAAATAGGATTGTTCCTTTCACATTTCTCATTATGTCTGATAGTGTTAAAGTAAGAAAGGTGAGCGTCTTGTTTTGTATGTGAGTATACTAATGAGAATCTTAGAACGTAGCAGTGAAAAATAACCCAATATTTTATTAAAACACGTACTAAATGATAGTCTTAATTCGAGTTTAAAGACTGCTGAAAAAGATCTCCCCAATCACAAATGGTCGTTACAACTGGCTCTAGACTTAAACCAATATCGGTTAATATATAATCAACTTTGGGAGGTACTACCGGATAAATGGTTCGGTGAATAATTTTATCTTCTTCCAGTTCTCTTAATTGCCGAATTAACGTTCTCTGGTTGATATCTGGAAACTGTCTCTGCAATTCACTCAGACGTAAGGGAGATTCATGCAGTAATGCCCAAATAATAGCAATTTTCCAGCGCCCGCCAATAACAGAGAGAGCTAGATCTTTACTTGTATAAAATTCTTTATCTTTATAAGTGATCAACATAATCAACTTCTTTCTCAATAATTAGTTTAAAAATTCATAGTGACAAAAATATCAGTATTAACTTTGTAATCATTGTACAATACAATAGGTTTACTAGAAAGAACAGTTTAAAAGAGAGAAGGAAAAGTATGAAAAGCAAAGCAGCAGTCGCATTTGGCCCGAATGAGCCACTTAAAATCGTTGAAATTGATGTAGAAGAACCAAAAGAAAATGAAGTATTAGTAAAAATATTGTACACATCTGTCTGTCATACAGATGCATTTACTTTATCAGGAGAAGATCCAGAAGGAATTTTCCCAGCTGTTTTAGGACATGAAGGAGCAGGCATAGTTGTATCCGTAGGTAAAGGAGTAACATCTGTAAAATCAGGGGATCATGTCATTCCTTTATATACACCAGAATGTGGAAAATGTGAGTTCTGTCTTTCTGGTAAAACCAATTTATGTAGTGCGGTTCGAGAAACTCAAGGAAAAGGATTAATGCCTGACGGAACGACAAGATTTTCATATAAGGGAGAACCTATCTATCACTATATGGGAACAAGTACATTCAGTGAATATACGGTAGTCAATGAAATTAATTTAGTAAAAGTTGATGAAGATGCTCCTTTAGACAAAGTTTGTTTGTTTGGTTGTGGAGTCACTACTGGTCTTGGAGCTGTTAAACATACTGCAAAAGTCGAAGAAGGTGCTGTCACAGCAGTATTTGGATTAGGAGCAATTGGTTTAGCGGTTATTCAAGGATTAAAGAAAGCAAATGCAAAACGTATTATTGCTGTAGATTTAAATCCTGATAAATGGGAATTAGCTAAACAAATGGGAGCGACTGATTTTGTTAATCCCGCTGATTATGATCGACCAATTCAAGAAGTTATTGTAGAAATGACAAATGGTGGTGTAGATTACAGTTTTGAATGTATTGGTAACGTTGAAGTAATGAAATCTGCCCTTGAAGCCTGTCATAAAGGATGGGGAGAAAGTATTATCATCGGTGTAGCCGGTGCAGGGAAAGAAATCCACACACGTCCATTCCAATTAGTAACTGGCCGTGTATGGCGCGGGTCAGCATTTGGCGGAGTAAAAGGGCGCACAGAGTTGCCAGGAATGGTTCAAGATTTTATGGATGGTGAAATTGATTTAGATTCGTTTATTACGCATCACTTAGCATTCAAAGATATTAACGAAGCGTTTGATTTATTGCACAAAGGTGAATCAATCCGCACTATTTTAACGTATGAGGAGTGATTAAATGGTTGTCGAACAACTTGAAATGCATCTCTCTTTTCAAGGAGAGCAACGTAAATACCATCATTTTTCCAAAGTGTTAAATTGTGATATGGTGTTTAGCCTTTATTTGCCGCCATCATTTGAAGAAAAGGAACTATCGCTTATTTGGTGGTTATCTGGATTGACATGTACAGATGATAATTTTAGTCAAAAAAGCGGCTTTCAAAAAGCTGCTGCAGATCAGACAGTAGCCGTGATTATTCCAGATACCTCTCCAAGGGGAGACAAGGTACCTGATGATGAAGGATGGGACTTAGGAAAAGGTGCAAGCTTCTACCTAAACGCAACACAAGATCCTTGGGTTGAAAATTATCAAATGTACACTTATTTAACAGAAGAATTACCCCAAATAGTTTATAGTCTGATCCCACATTTCTCGGGAAAAGAAAGTATCATGGGACATTCAATGGGTGGACATGGAGCGATCATGATGGGTTTGAAAGAACGGGATCGTTTTGCTTCAATTTCAGCATTCGCTCCTATTTTAAATCCCTCACAGGTACCATGGGGACAAAAAGCATTCACAGCCTATTTAGGTTCAGATGAATCTTCATGGCAAGAATGGGATTCAACAAGTTTGATAGAACAAACTGAAAAAGTTCCTCCTATTCTAATTACTCAAGGCATGTCCGATAATTTTTATGAAGTACAATTGCAAGAAAAAGAATTTTTAAAAGCTGCAGGTGATAAACCGGTCTTTTACCGGTCGGAAAAAGGATACGATCATAGTTACTTTACAATCGCGACATTTATAGAAGAACATATACAATTTCATGTGAATGAATTGAAAAAATAATGAACGGACTTAGAGATTTCTATTAAGTATAAATCTAACACAAGTTAACGAAACAATAGCAAACACCTTCGAGATGGTATATTCAAGACAATACTAAATCGAAGGTGTTTTTGAATGCAAAAAAATATGTAATAGTAAATTTAATTAGACTAATCCTGTTAAAAAAGCCATTAACTCATATTGTTTTTCTTCAGGTGAGCATTTAATTTGTTCTGCTAGTGTCTTTGCTGCCGTACTGTTTAATTTTCGTGGATTCTGAATTCTGTTACTTATATCCAATTTGTTCTAAATATAAATTTTTATTTATTCATCTATATGTTAATATAATTTGATGTGAGTTTTTTTAAAAGTATTTGAAAAGGAAGGTATTCATGCAAAAGTATAAAAATGAATGGTTTGGTAATATCAAAGGAGATATTCTAGCGGGAATTGTCGTTTGTTTAGCTTTATTCCCCGAAGTCATCGGCTTCATGCTGGTTGCTGGTGTGGAACCCATTGTTGGAGTCTATGCCACATTCTTCATTACGGCTACTGCCGCATTCTTTGGAGGTCGAACAGGGCTGATTTCAGCAGCTGCAGGATCAGTTGCCTTAGTGTTGGCGAATTTAGTTGCTGAGTACGGTGTAGAGTATCTTTTTGCTGCGACTATTTTAGCCGGAATCATACAAGTTGTGTTAGGTTTATTTAAAATAGGGAAATTAATGCGCTATATTCCCAAGCCTGTTATGCTTGGATTTGTGAATGGTTTAGGAATTATGATGTTCTTGTCTCAACTAGATCATTTCAAAGGCGGACCCATCTTACTAGTACTTGGGATTATTGGGATTGCTATTATCTTTTTGGCTCCCAAGCTAACGAAAAAAATTCCTGCACCCATTATCTCAATTATAGTGGTTACGGCTCTTGTGTTAGGGTTTGATCTTAATGCACAACTGTTAGGTGATTTAGGGACTATTTCAAGTGACTTGCCTAAGTTTGGTATTCCAAGTGTGCCAATGAATTTAGAAACATTAAAAATTATTTTACCAACTTCACTTTCTGTAGCCATAGTCGGTTTAGTAGAATCCTTATTGACAGCACAATTAGTGGATGAATTAACAAACGAACCAAGTGATAAAAATCGTGAGTCTATGAGTCAAGGAATCGGAAATGTGTTGTCTGGTTTCTTTGGTGGTATTGCTGGTTGTGGGATGATCGGTCAAACCATCATCAACCTTAATTATGGCGGAATCGGTCGTTTAGCGACTTTCTTGTCTGGTTTCTTCATGTTAATGTCTGTAGTATTATTTAATAAAGTAGTAGTGCAAATTCCTATAATTGCTTTGGCGGCGGTAATGGTAGTCGTAGCCTATGAAACCATTGACTGGAGATCCGTTAAACGATTAAATGTCATGCCCAAAAATGAAAGTTTTGTTATGATTTTAACCGTTGGAATTGTTTTAGTTACACATAATTTAGCCTATGGTGTAGTTGCCGGGACTCTAGTAAGTGCTATTTTTGCAGCATTTACAATGACACATTTCCAGGTAGAAAAAGGCACAGCACAAGATGAGTATCACTACAAGGCACATGGACATCTTTACTTCGCCTCTGCTGAAAAGTTCTTAGATTTTTTTGTACAAGACTTTGATCATGAAGGAGAATTAATTATCGATGTCAGCGCGATGACTTTATGGGATTCAACGGCTGTTGAAGCTGTTGATAAATTAATCAGTAAAAATAAAGATTCTAATGTGACCTTTATCAACGCTAATAAACAAAGCAAAGATTTATTCAAGAAAAATACTACGCATAATAATGAATAAAATTAGAAATCAGGCCTCTATAAAGAGGTCTTTTTTTACATAGTTAACTAATTTAAACATATATTTACTGAATAATAATAATTTTAATGAATTCGAGTTAATATGATGAGCGATTACTAAATAAAATTTATAAACAAGTTTTGCATCATATTTGCTAAAAGAATATGAGTGTTTTTTTGAGGATGATATATGGAATTGCTTGAAAACGTATATCAGAGACCTAGTCTTAAAAGGTTCTTTTATGAATGTTTCTATTTATCATAAAAAAATTAATGTATTGACTTTAAATCAGATTTACCTTATATTCAATTAAAGACAAAACCAATCTATAATTAGAAGGAAGAGCAATATGAAATACTCAAAAGCTACAAACTATGCTTTGCATTCTATGGTTCATTTAGCAATGGAATCTAATAATGAAGCAGTAAGGGTAGAAGATCTAGCTAAACACCAAAGATTATCGGCTACTTATTTATCAAAAATACTAACAAAATTATCAAAAGCTGGATTGATTACATCAACTCCTGGAGTGAAAGGCGGATATCGTTTATTACTTTCGCCAGAAAAGTGTACATTTCTTGATATTATTCAAGCGATAGAAGGGCACGAATCACTAC
This sequence comes from Carnobacterium sp. FSL W8-0810, assembly GCF_038007125.1. Classification (NCBI taxonomy): domain Bacteria; kingdom Bacillati; phylum Bacillota; class Bacilli; order Lactobacillales; family Carnobacteriaceae; genus Carnobacterium; species Carnobacterium sp. FSL W8-0810. Next base: position 866,569 of record NZ_JBBOWO010000001.1, read on the forward strand.
TAAACTGTACGATGTCTCATGATGGCAAGTGGAATAGAGATTGCTTGATTGAACGTGCAGTCGCAGATGCAGAAGATAAGATGAAAGATGAACTTGCACATAAGACGATTGCAGGTATTTTAAATCAAATGCAAGAAAGAAACTAGTATTTAGCTAATTTTTATTTCAATTACAGATATTATAGGTCTTTAATAGAGGTTATAGGAGGAGAAAAAATGATTGATGTTGTTGTAATCGGTGGAGGTCCTGCGGGAATGAGTGCTGCTTTAGTAGCCGGAAGAGGTAGAAAGCAAGTGCTGCTTATTGATGAAGAAAAGCCAAGAAATGCTGTGACGCATGAATCTCATGCATTCTTAACTAGAGACGGTATCAAGCCGGAAGTTTTCAGAGAAAAGGGCAGAAGGGATTTACTTAAATACCCAACAATTTCTATAAAAAAAAGCAAAATTCTATCCATTGAAAAACCGTTGGAAGACTCATTTGAATTAACTGCCGAGTCAGGTGAAATAATCAATACCAAAAGTGTCGTCTTAGCTACAGGAGTAACAGAGACGCTTCCAAATGTTAAAGGAATTGAAAACTATTATGGAAGCAGTATTTTCTCTTGTCCTTTCTGTGATGGATGGGAGATGAAAGATAGACCCCTGATACTCATAACAGAATCAGTTCAGGCTTTACATGTTATTAAATTATTGAAAAATTGGACGGATGATCTTATTGTAGCAACTAACGGAAATAGAATCTTTGATGCCGACCAGAAGAGACTTTTGGAAACAAATAATATTCGCCTGATAGAAGAAATGATTGTTGAATTAAAAGGCACAGACGGAGAACTTCAGAGCATTGTCTTCGAAAGTGGAGAAGAAATCAAAAGATCAGGAGGATTCTGTACTACAGTACTGGATAATAAACTTCCATTCATTGAGCAATTAGGCATAGAAGTCAACGAAGCAGGATTTATTATCGCTGATGTCATGGGACATACGAACATAAAGGGGATTTATGCTGCAGGAGAAATAACAGGACCCTCTCAATTGATTGTTTCTGCCAGTCAAGGTCATATGGTGGGTATAGGAATTATAGCCGATTCTTGTGAAGAAGCTTTTTAGAGTATATAAATAGATTCATAAAAAAAGAACGGAGTGAAAGCAATGGGACATATAAATCAATTTAATCAGTTGGCAGCAAAGTATGATACACCAAAGAATAGGTATATGGCTAAACGTGCTGCTGATGCTATACGTAATTTGTTAGATGAAAGTCATAAAAAGACAGCTATCGATTTTGGTTGCGGTACAGGGCTTGTGGGACTAGACTTGCTAGAGGATTTTGAATCTATGCTATTTGTAGATGCATCTACAAAAATGATTGAACAGGTAGAGAAGAAACTAGCAGATAGAGATACAAAAAAAGCAACCGTACTGTGCCTTGATATTGAAAAAGACGCTCAGCTTCCCTACAAAGTGGATACAATCATACTATCTCTAGTATTGCATCATATTCCAGATAGTTACCATCTATTATCAAAACTTTATGATACATTAAATGAAGGTGGACAATTGCTAATTATTGAAATGGAAAAACAAGAAAAAGGTTCAAACCACCATGAACACGGAATTGACAGATCAGTATTAGCAACTACTTTATCAGGACTAGGTTACCAGCATATCCAGTCAGATATCTTTTATGATGCAAAAAAGGAGAGCGATGGACAAGAAGCATCAAGATTTGTTCTAAGCGCCAGAAAGAACTTAAACTAATAATATAAGACCAATCGTTAAACAGAATAGTATAGAAACAGGCTTCCTAAGAATTGATTCTTTTAGGAGACCTGTTTTTTATTAATACAAATCAAAAAAAACAATTGGTCTAAAAATGAGTTTGATAGGTTGAATTTTAATATTTTAACAATTTTTTAAATGTAAGACACATGCTATGTATGTACCAGAAAGAAATTGACTGATTTTTTTTGTATCGGTGTCTAATAAATGATTCCATGTTATGATAAACAAAATCATGTGCTGTTTTTATTAGAGGAGAAAGCTTTAAACTAGCTCCAACGTCCAATCATTAAGAATACAATGAAACAGCGAAAACTGATTAAAAGTTAGATTGGGATTTTAATGGATATATAAGATAATTATCAAGAGAGTTCCTATAGGACAATAAAGATAATTAATAAAAATGGAGGAAATCATGCGCAATATAATTTTTATATTTATTATTTACATTACCTATATCAGTTTAGGATTACCAGACTCTCTTTTAGGAGTAGCTTGGCCTGATATGGTAGGAGAGTTTCATGTTACATATAGTGCGGTTGGAATTATTTCAATGGCGATTGCAGTTTGTACTGTTATTTCTAGTTTACAGACGATACGAATCACTCAAAAAAAAAGGAACAGGAAAATTAGTATTGAGTAGTATTTTGCTCACGGCGATGGGATTGATAGGGTTTGCGTTCACAAAGAATTTCTTTTTATTAATCGTTGCAGCGCTACCTTTAGGTTTTGGAGCTGGGGCTATTGACACTTCTGTAAATAACTACGTATCTTCTAATTTGAAAGCACATCATATGAATTGGTTGCATGCCTTCTGGGGAGTGGGAGCAACGTTAGGACCAATAATTATGGGAGTTGTTTTAGACAACCACTTTTCTTGGAGAAATGGTTATTTGATTATTGGTAGCATCCAATTAATATTAGCTTTTATTTTATTGTTTTCTCTTCCACTTTGGAAGCAAAACGAACAAAAAGTAGCTATAGAACCTGATAAAAGTAAACTATCTTTTGGAGCATTATTAAAACAGAAGGGAGTTATGTGGTCTCTATTATCGTTCTTGTTTTATGTTGGTATAGAAGGAACTATTTTTTTATGGGGGAGTAGTTATTTAGTCGAAGTAAAGTCAGTAACTGCAGCAAGCGCTAGTTTTATTCTATCTTTGTTTTTTGCAAGCATAACGTTAGGAAGAATTATCTCAGGATTTGTTACTTTTTGGCTATCTAACCCTAAATTACTATTGCTGAGTGAAAGCATACTTCTTATAGGTATTTGTACGGTTGCTATTGGAAGAGGTAGTATCTTATACATTGGATTTATACTTATTGGACTCGGCTGTGCAGCGATTTTCCCTACTATGATGCATGAAACACCTGAAAGATTTGGAGCAAGAAACTCGGGAGCAATTATTGGATTTCAAGTAGCTTTTGGTTATGTTGGAGTTACTATACTACCTCCATTATTAGGAATACTGTTTCAACGTGTCAGTATGAATCTATTCCCACTATTTTTAGTTGGTTTTGTCCTCATACTTATTGTAGTAACCCTCCTTATTGAGAAGGGTAAAACTATAGAACCATTATAAGTAGTAAAACCTTTCTAAAGGATGATTAACTACTTAACATAAGGTTTAAATACTAGTTTAAGATGTTCGAAGTTATTATCCAAATGAGTGAAAAAAGCACAAAAATTATATTGAGTTCAATGATTTGTCCTGTAATGCTATAATTACGTAAATCTTTATTTTCATTATAAATAAGTGAGAGAGCGCTTTCGATTTTGGTAGACTAAAAATAAATATAACCTTATATTAAGTTAGTCATTCAGTAAATGGGTAGATAAAATAAAAGGAGTGTTTAAAATGAGCGATCGGGATAAGCAGTATCGATACAATCAAAAGAGCAACATCTCAAGTTCTTTATATGCAAGATTCAACGTCGGACAAAATGCAGATAAAAATTCATCAGATGGGGCTAAGCCTCTTCACACCGGTGGAAGTATGAATAACGAAGATGAAAAGGTGAGTGACAACAGCTCGTTTAGTCATACATTATTATTTTATATTATTGGACTTTTGATGTCTGCGTTTATTGGATTTGTTTTTTTTAAGCTGTTTCAAGATTATTTTTATGGTGAAGGATTAAATCAAATGCTTCCTTCATTGGTCTTATTCTTGGGATCATTATCTCTCGGTTTTTTTACTTCAATGATTATTCTTAAAAAATTAAAGCTGTAGTTAATTTCTATAAAAAACGCTAAGAAGGGGGACACATTATGAAAAAACAATCTTCCCTCGGTTATCTAACGTTATTTTTTTATTAACAGGTTGTTCAACACTATCTGAAACTGAAGCTGAAAAAATAGTTATTGAAGAATATAGCAACCATCTAGGTGAAGCAACTATTTTATCTACAGAAAAAAAGGGTAATGATTACTATATTGAATGGGAAAATAAAAATAACAAGTCCCATGGAGAATGTAAAATTTCATCGGATGGAAAAGAAACCATTATTGAAGCTGAAATTGAGTAAATTCGTTTTAAATTAAGACACTCAAAGATGACTTTTTAAATTGAAAGCGCTACAATAAATATGAAATATTCTGTAACTGTTGTACTATACTATTTTAAGTCGGTTAGGAGGAAAGCAGCAATGGATTATAAAGATTATGGCAAGAAGCCATACATGTTAAATATTGAAGAGACTACTAATCAAAACGACAATTTCCGTACAACGATATGGACTGGCGACAAACTGCAATTAACGGTCATGTCCATACAACCCAATGATGAAGCTGGATTAGAAGTTCACAAATATAGTGACCAATTTATTCGTATTGAAGAGGGACAAGGTATTTGCCAAATGGGATCAACCAAGGATAATCTGAATTTCGAAAGGGCGATCACAAAGAATGATGCAGTAGTTGTTCCAGCAAATATGTGGCACAACATTATTAACACTGGTGGTAAGTCCATGAAACTATATACGATTTATTCAAGTCCAGAACACAAACAAGGAACGATTCATCGCTTACGAGAAGATGCAACAAGAAATATTGACGACTAATAATAAGATTTCAACACAAAAAAAGTCAGTTAAACGTCCACTAATCGTTTAGCTGACTTTTTTGCGATGAAAAATATCAAATTGATTTTTCAGATTATTTTTTAATAAGATCTGTTGATAAGGCGCAAAATAATCGGGGTTTACTTATTTTTTGTAAAAACCTTTAATTAATAATAATTAGACTTGAAATAAATTTTGGTCTGTGGCATACTAATACATGTACTTACAAAATGTAAGTGTTAATTGATGGGTGACCTTCAATTAATGAATCAGTAATGGAGGGCACGCATTGGCTAACAAATCGGTATTTACTCGAATGAGAGAAGCTTTATTCGGAAAAACAGAACAAACAACACGAGAAGAAAAGGGGACGAACAATATGAAAATCGGTATTATCTCAGGAAGCGTACGTGAAGGAAGAAATTCAGCAGCAGTAACAGAATGGATCCACGAATTTGCAGTAAACAGAAATGATGAAGGTGTCGAGTATGAAATGGTTGCTTTAGCAGATTACGATTTACCATTGTTAGGTGCTAAACTTTCTGAAGAACGTCAAGCAACAGCTGGCACAGCTATTCAAGCATGGTCTGAAAAAATGGCTTCATTTGACGGATATGTGTTTATCACTCCAGAATACAACCATGCAGTAGGGGGAGCATTGAAAAATGCGACCGACTTCTTAAAAGTAGAAGTAGCGAACAAAGCAGCAGCATTAGTTGGATACGGCAGTTTAGGTGGCGCACGTGCTCACGAAAATATGCGTGTGATCTTAGGAGAATTGAGTGTTGCTTCTGTACACACAACAACAAACTTCTCATTAATGACGGACTTTGAAAACATGAGTGTTTTCAAACCAAATGAGTACAATAAAGTAAATGCACAAGGCATGTTTGATGACTTGTTGTTATGGACTAAGGCTTTAAACACAATTAGATAAGACTAAAAAAATGAATCCTATTCTATACCCGTTTTGGGAGTAGAATAGGATTTTTTTGTATTTCTCTTAAAATTAGGTAAACATAAAATAACTCTTCTTAAAGCCATGTTTGTTTTATTTAATGATAACTTACTTTTTCAAAAACTAAAATTTTATTTATCCATTTACTAAAGAAAGAATTACTTATTGCTAAGAATAGAGCAAAGAATAGATAAAGTCCATATAATTGTGTAAAAGCAAAAAGGCCATATGAATGCCTCTTTACGGTACAATGTTTTTAACCACTAAAAACATACCCAGGAGGCAATCATATGACCCAAGTACATTTTACACTGGAAACAGAAGATATTCAAAGTTTAATTGACCAGTCGGTCAAAGATAATGCGGCTAAACAGATTCTACAAACTGTATTTAATCAGTTGATGGACGAGCAGCGAACAGATTATATTCAAGCCACAAACTATGAACGATCAGACGATCGAAGAAGCCAACGCAACGGCTATTATGAAGGAGAATTAACGACTCGTATTGGCTCTCTTGAGTTGAAAGTTCCCCGAACACGCGACGGTGAATTTGCACCGACTGTATTTGAGCGGTATCAACGCAATGAGAAGGCTTTGTTAGCCTCTATGTTAGAGATGTATATTTCTGGTGTCTCTACACGTAAAGTCTCTCAAATCGTTGAGGAACTATGCGGTAAATCAGTCTCTAAATCCTTTGTCTCCAGTTTAACTGCCCAGTTAGACCCTATGGTCTCTGAATGGCAAAATCGTTCTCTATCAGACAGGTCTTTCCCTTATGTTATGACAGATGTTATCTACATCAAAATCAGAGAGAATCATCGTGTCGTATCTAAAAGCTGCCATATAGCGATTGGCATATCAGAAGATGGAGAGCGTGAGATTATTGGCTTTATGATTCAAGATGAAGAAAGTGACGAAACTTGGTCTCTCTTCTTCGACTACCTCAAAACCAGAGGGTTAAGTGAAGTGGAAATGGTCATTTCTGATGCCCACAAAGGCTTAGTCAAAGCAATCAAGAAGTCATTTACAAACGCTTCATGGCAACGATGCCAGGTTCACTTTATGCGTAATATCCTCAATTGTATCCCTAAGAAAGATTCAAAACCTTTCAGAGAAGAAGTCAAAGCACTCTTCAAATTTACAGATATTGAAACGGCTCGCAAGGCTAAAAATACTATAGTAAGTGCCTATAGCGAACAATCAAAATACCATAAAGCCTGTGAAAAACTAGATGAAGGATTCGAAGATGCCTTTCAATACGCCGTTGTCGGTAAAGGTCAATCTAGATTAAAAAGCACGAATCTTCTTGAACGGTTAAATGAAGAAGTCAGACGCAGAGAAAAAGTTATCCGAATCTTTCCGAATCACGCCTCTGCCAATCGTTTAATCGGTGCAGTTCTTATTGACCGTCACGAAGACTGGCTAAGCTCTACCAGAAAATATATTCAATTCTAACCTATAGGTTAAAGCTTTAAAACAGTGTACTGTATTTTACACAATTTTATGGACTTGACTCCATTATTAATCATTTTAATCCTCATTTTGGATTCGAAGGCTTTTCAAAAATAAAAGCATTGATGCCTTGGATCGTGAAAATTACGTTTGAACATCAGAATTTTATAAAAATGGAGTCCATTGATGTATTTAAAAATAATGAAATCACACCTATTAATTTGGAGAAATCGGAACTGGTTAATAAATAGATAATATAAGGAAGTGCTAGATGGACTATATACGTTGGATCAGAAGTTATGTTGGCAATCAAGAAATTATCTTGAATTTTTCAGGTGGAATCTTGACCAATCAAAATAATGAAATTTTATTGCAGTTACGAAGTGACAAAAAATTGTGGGGTTTACCGGGAGGAGCTATTGAGAAAGGGGAGTCTGTTGAACGCGCTGCAATTAGAGAAGTTTTAGAAGAAACGGGAGTACAAGTCAAAATTACAGCGCTATTAGGTATTTATTCTAATTACTTTGATACTTATCCAAATGGAGATAAAGCCCAAACAATTACAACCATGTTTATTTTTGAAACTATTGAAGGCAGCATATCTATCCACAATGCTGAAACGTTAGATTTACGATTCTTTTCTAGAGATAACTTGCCAGAAATTGCTAATCAACAGCATGAAGATGCAATAAGAGATTATTTTTCAGGGGAGATAGGATTTTATCGGTAGTTCACGGACACGATTTTGGGTTGTAATCAAGAAATGATTTTTAGAAATCTCTTTTGAAACTTATCACTAGTATAGCCAATAGACTCATAAAATTTATGAGCTCCTAACCTAGTTTCTCCAGAATTTAATCGTACACCAATTAGACCAAGTTCACTGGCTACGAATTCAATTTTCTGCATTAATTGTTTTCCAAGGCCTTTTTTTTGATGCTTTTGATCAACTGCTAGAGCCAATACATTCAACATGGGTTCAGAATACAGTGATTCATATAATTCTGCATGAACATATCCTGCAACTAGACCGTTCTCTTCAGCAACGAAAAAGAAGTGGTGATTAACATCAGCTAATAATTTTACCATTTGTTTTTTAGTAATTTCTATAGAGATATCATATCCTAGAGGTGTTGCATTTATTAATCTGATGGCTTCAGCATCCGTCATCTTCATGTCTCGAATCATAAGCATCCTCTTTTCATAAATAATAATTAACTGCATTTTATCATAGTGTAATCACTATGAGTATTCTAAATATATTTTTTTAAAGATAACTTTATAAAAAAACAACTATTGATTTGGAGTGAATTTAAGTATGTTTAAACATGTGATTTGGGATTTTGATGGAACACTTTTTGATACTTACCCAGTAATGGCAAAAATTTTTAAAGACTTACTGGAAAAAGAAAGTATAGAAGAACCAATAGATGAAATAGTAAAAAAAATGCAAGTATCTATGGCTTTTACTTTAAATTACTATAAAAAGAAATATAATATAAGTAGTGATTTTATAAATGAATACCAAATCCAACGAAAAATTAAAGAACTTACATTAGCCAAACCGTTCGCTGAAATTGAAGATATTTGCAACTATATCCATTCAACTAATAGAAAAAATTATTTGTATACTCATAGAGGAGAATCATCGGTAACATTGTTGAGGAGCCATGGTTTGTATGATTATTTCTCTGACTTCATTACATTAGAGCATGGTTTTGAAAGAAAACCAATCCCAGATGCACTTAATTACCTGATAGATAAGCACTCCATCCATCGTGATGAAGCAATTATGATTGGGGATCGAGAGTTAGATCTATTAGCTGCAAAAAATGCAGGAATCAGTGCTTGTTACTTTAACGAAAATAGTGAAGAAAATGATAATTCTGATTATATAATTGATAACTTTAAACAATTGTATGCTATTTTGTAAAGCGTATCCGTTTGATAAAAACTAACCATATGGCACGCAAACTCTTTTTGAGAACGATAAGGATGAAAAATATTATTTATATAGTAGGTAAGAACACAATATTTTACTAGATGGATAAAATTAAAAAACGTATTTACTTGTTAGAAAATAATCTAAAAGTAAATACGTTTTTTAGTTAGCCTGTTGCTTTATTTTAAAACAAAGTTTCTGATTCTTTGATTTGTTTTTCGAGCTCTTGTCTGTTTAGTTCAAGTTTGCCTTGTAAGTCGACGATTGATTTGCCGAGCGTTTCAAGCATATCAATATTGCGGCCAATTTTTGCTTTTGTATCCCAATCTGAAAAGAGATTATCAAAGAAAATATCGAAAGTCTTACCCATGCCGCTAAATTTTTCGTAGCTAAGATAAGTATCTAAAGAAAGGTCTTTTAGTTCTTTGGTATAATTTTCTAATAGTTGTTCTAATCGGCTCATTTTTGCTTCAGCTTTATTAATTTTATCGTATTTCATCATATCAAACATAAGGCTGCTGTCTGTAAACATATCCCAGGTTGAAAAAGAATCAGCGGAATCTAAATCCTCTAGAGCATCATCAATTCCTTCCAATACTTTTTCTCCAGCAGCAGATGCTTCATCTAATTCAATTAATTCTTGTTTTAACTGAGCCCGTTTTATTTCTTCGTCAGTAATTTTTTCACGGAAATGAGTATCTTGACGGTATAAAATGTCTTTTAATTGTTTGATTTGAGCGGTATTTTGCTCAACAGCTGATTGAATAGCGGCTAAATCTTCTCTAGCTTCAAGCAATAAAGCTAAAGATAAATCTAATTCCATTTTAGCAGTAAGCTGTTCCTGCATTTCTTTGTCTAATTTTTTATCATAATTTCCAACCATACGTTTTAAAAAAGTGGACAAGGATTCCGCTTGTAACTTTTCGACATCTTCACTTTCTTTATCAAAAGTTTCCTTTGCTAGTTCGTAGCGTTCATTATTTTCTTCGTATCTTATTTTGGCAGAGGTTTCTTTTTTTAACAGAGTCTTTAATTTTGCTTGTAAATCTTCGTATTCTCCCATTATTGAACCCACTCTCTATGTATAATTTCTTTGAACTAATCAGGTATTCATTAAATCTATTATGTCTTAAAAAACGAAGAACCTCAATAGTCAAAAATGAGTTTTATTATCTTTAATTTAAACTTTTTGGAAAGTAGAATTGTGAGAATCAACGCATATTAGTGGAAAATGATTTCTGTGAACCGTTATACTTCTTATAAGTTAACCAATCTATTAAATCTTTTAGGAGGAATAGTATATGGTACAAGAAACGTATTTGATTACAGGTGCAGGAACAGGATTTGGAAAAGGTATTGCTTTAGGCTTGGCGGAACAAGGAAAAAAAGTTATCGCAGGGGTCGAAACAATGTCAGAAGTGTCTGCTCTTGTAAAAGAAGCAAAAGAAAAAGAAATTGAGATACAAGTTGAGAAATTGGACGTAACTGATCCAGCAGATAGAGAAAGAGCATGGACATGGGATGTTGATGTATTATTGAATAACGCCGGAATTTCAGAAGGTGGATCTTTAGTAGATATACCAGAAGAACGATTGCGTAATCAATTTGAAGTAAATGTATTCGGACCAATCTTATTGACTCAGAAGATAGCCAAAGCAATGATTAAGAAACAAAGAGGGAAAATCGTGTTTATGTCTTCTGTTTCTGGTCTGATGGCAGATCCTTTATCAGGACCTTATGGCGGATCAAAATTTACATTGGAAGCATTTGCCGAGTCTTTAAGTAAAGAACTTCAGGAATTCAATGTACAAGTGTCAACCATTAATCCCGGACCTTACTTGACGGGCTTCAATGACCGCGAGTTTGAAGCTTGGAGAACTTGGAGAGATAATCCAGAAGAACGCATTTTCGACTATACACAGTTGGCATTCCCTTATGAACAATTTGATCCTGAAGAGCTCATCAAAGAGGCTATTGAAGTAATGACTGGCGCAACGAACGACTATCGTAATGTTATTCCTAAAGCAATGGAATCAATGATTAAAAAGAGACAAAAAGAACTGTGGGATAAAAAGACCGATGAAAATCTTGGAGAAAGACATGAAATGGTTCAAAAATCGATTGATATTGAACCAGCTACAACTCCTACAAAAGGCATCGTGAATAAAATAAAAGATAAACTATAAGAAAAAAAAAAGAATTGTCTCTGTGAGGCAATTCTTTTTTTATTTTTCCAAATTTAGACGAGTTTGTTTTTGATAAAGATAAAGGTTTAAACTTTATGATAGATTCATTGAAACGGTCATTTCTAAGGCTTCTAATGGAACTCTAGTAGTTCTCAGTTGGTAAACTATGTTGCTGTCTTGCCAACGAATATCTACATTAACTTCTTCTCCGCCTTGTGGGTATTGTATATAAACGACACCTTGACCATCAGGAGCTGGAAGATAATGATCTTCTAAATAATCTACTATTTTTTTTGCAATTCCAGGATTATCCATTTGATCTTCACTAACAGAACTGATAGAAAACAGCCAGTTTCCTTCTTCCCAGCTAAAGTATTGTGTCCCAGCAGCGCCCTCGCCATAGCCGGTAATACCATAGCCCAAATCTGAACCGCCTTCCTCATAGGGGCTTATGGATTTTCCATTTGAGAAGGTATCCATTTCTTCACTTGCTAAATCGGAATTTTCATAAATTGTTCCAGTAACTTCAGCTAATTCTCCTTGGTCATCCGTATAACTAACGGTATAGTTATCTACTTCATTTGTTATTATATCGGCTGTAACTGAAGAGGATTCAGTGGTTGGAAAAGCTGTTGGCAATAAGACATGATCAGGATTCATTTTCAATTCAGAAGATACTCCAACGGTTTGGTGTGAAGGCGTTTCTTGGCTTTCTTCATTAACAGAAGAAGAGCTGGTTGCTTCTTCGCTACTTGAACTACTACTTGCTTCAGAAGCAGCTGAACTGCTTTCATTGCTAGTTGTGTCCATGCTTTGCGTTTCTTCTGACTCATCATTGTCAGATGATGACGTGTCGCCTGTATCTCCATTATTTGAACATCCTACCAATACTGTACCACATAGCCCCATTATTAAAAATTGGGGAATTTTCTTTTTTTTCATAAAAAGGCCTCCTTAATAGGTTATATTAAGGATAACGCTTTCTTTTTTTGAGGTAAACTAAATAGACTTATAAATACGACAAATCCAACGGGTAATTTCAACAAATTATATGATTATATAGATACCGTATGTTATAAATAAACTAATAAATATAACATTAGGGAGGAATTTTATGGTTTTTTCAGATGTTCTTTTTCAACTTTATAGTGTATTAATTATTGCATTTTGGCCGGTAGTTTTGATATTCGTTGTTTATGCAGTATTGAAATTCATGAAATTAACTAAAGAGCAAAATAAGTATTTAAGTGAGATTAGTGAAGAGCTAAAAAAACAAAATGAATAAACATCCTAATTAGAAATAATTGACTAAGATGTTACATATAGAATGGAAGAAAAACACTTAATGTCAAAAGAAATTAAGTGTTTTTTCATGTTAAGTAGTATAGGTCATAGCAAAGACCGTTATAACTTAACTAATACTTTTAAAAATAATTGAACGGATCAAACATTTCAAAGAAAAAGTACAAAAAAGTGTCTCTGTACGACTCTTTGAACGATAGTTTATATCTAACTGTTTTATATGTTGCAACTATTAAAGCTATTAATGTACATAACATGGAATAAAAAATAAAGAATATTAATATAATGAATAGTATTTCTTTTAGTTTATTCATTTGAATACTCCGCTCTTTCAAAGGTTAGTAGATTTAAATCATTGAAACAATTAAACAGATACCGACAAAAATAATAAATAAATAAACTACTAATACCCTCTTGAACTACTTGGATTTTTAGAGCTTAAATTCAGATTTCAAAAGGGAATATTTGTTCATATCGCGTAAATCACCATACATAATGATATCTTCTTTATCTGTTCCAACTAAAGAAAATCCGCTTTTTATCGCCACTGCGTTACTGCCTATATTTTCAGTATCAGCAACAATAGTTAGTTTATTTAATCCCATTTCTTCGAAAGCTATTTGGCATACTTTTTTTACAGATTTAGTTGTTATTCCTTTTTTTGCTTGAGAAGAATGAATCCAATAGCCTATTTCTGCCTTTTTATTGCGAGAATCAATAAAATGTAAATCAATAGAACCAACTAATTTATCTTCATAGGAAATTAAAAATAGTCTATCCGTTCCTTTTACTTGACCTGATAATTTCATGTTTATGTACTTGATCTCATCAGTTGGTTCCTTGGTTACGTCGACAAAGTCAAGGAATTGTCTGATGTGTTCTCTATCACTATCCACCAAATCAAAAAGCGTGGATGCCATGTCTACAGTAGGTTGTACAAGTGATAATTTTGAATCTATTGGCAAATGAAAATAATGTTTCATAGAAATTCTCCTTTACTAAATAAAATTGCTGTAAAAAAATCAAAAATAGTTAAAAGCAGTGTGATGCTGTTTAGTATACATCAGTTGTTCTTTTTTTTGTAATTAACATAAGAAAACCAGCATCCTAATAAAACAAAAAATAGTAAGAATAGATTATCTATTGCAGGTGAAAATCTAAAGTTAGTACTTAGAATAACTGCCAGAAAAACTAGTAATAGCGTAACTATAAGTTGTTTTCTAGTTCTCATATTCCTTCTCCTTCTCCTTAGCATTACTTTAGAATAATTTTTTTGAATGTGTCAAACGTTGTATAGACTGAAAAAATCAGTACCAGTATTATCGTGATCCATTCTTTAATATCAGATATAGATAGGGTTAAATTGTGTGAAAAAACAATAAAATATAACAGAAAACCACTATCTAAAAGAACAGTACCAATTACTTGTAATCGATTATTTTTTTCATTGAAAACTCCTTATTTTCGCCAAAAAGTTGAACAATCTGCTTTATCTAAAATATTAAATTCGATTATTTTTTCAAGTAATGAGAAATCTATCGGGCTGTTCCACTGGATACGGAAAATTTCCTTAGTGGGATTATAGCCAGCTTGTACAATTTCATTAGAAAATTGACGGATTCCTGCTTTTTCAGGCGCAACAGACATATGATTTTTGGATACGCTAAAGCCAATAATAAATGTATCGTGATCGGTAAACATGGGCTGATTCCATGCAACTCTTGGTTTCAATTTTGGAAAGGTCTTTGCTACCCAAGTTAGTACTTCTTCTGTTCGTTCCCGCTGTTGTATATTATCAATGTTTGCTAAATAGTCTGAAAAGATGTCCATGTAATCCCTCCTGAAATTAAGGTAGTCGCTCTGAGAAAGTGATCGATCCTATTAGTAAATAAACTTTTTGAGTAATTCTTGTTTCAACTATATATTTTACAACCTTGTTAGTCAAATAACTTTATGGAACAAATTGTTAATGTGCCTGATTTTTTGATAATAATATAAGTTTATCTTAAAATGATATGTATTTATTGATATTCGATAAAAAACAAGCTAATATTTATATATAATAAGTGAGGAGGTTATTTTTATGAAACGAGGAACAACATTATTTTTGAAGTTAGCCGTTCTTTTTATTGGTCTTCCGATTATTGCATTGTGTATATTCGGATTGATTTGGTTAATAAGTAATCCGGCAAATCCAGATTATGACCAAGTACTCTATCCCATCATAATTGGTACGTATATATCTACTATCCCTTTTTTCATTGCTCTGTATCAGGCATTTAAATTGTTAAGCTATATTGACAAGAACCAAGCGTTCTCTGATCTATCTGTTAAAGCGCTAAAAAAGATTAAATTTTGTGCTTTGATAATCAGTGGTTTATATGTGGTAATTCTACCATTTGTTTTTGGTTTAGCACAAATAGATGATGCCCCAGGGCTTGTCTTAGTCGGAATGGTTCCTATTTTTGCATCATTGGTTATCGCAGTCTTTGCTGCTGTTCTTCAAAGACTTTTGCAAGATGCTATTGAGATAAAAAAGGAAAATGATTTAATAGTCTAATCTGAGGTGAATAATATGGCAATTATAATCAATATTGATGTAATGTTGGCTAAAAGAAAAATGAGCGTAACCGAACTTTCCCAAAAGGTTGGAATTACAATGGCTAATCTTTCGATATTGAAAAATGGAAAGGCAAAAGCGATCCGTTTTTCAACTTTAGAGGCGATTTGCAAAGCATTAGACTGTCAACCTGGAGACATTTTAGAATACAAAAATAATAATGCTCAATAAAATAGATAGAAAAATGAACAAATAGAGCTCTGCGTCAATTGATGGTGGAGCTCTATTTATTTGTGTGCATAACGGGTTTTTGTAAGGTAAACTAAAGACATCAAACTTTAGGAAGTGAAAAGATGTTCAACTTATTTATTTTAATGCTTGAACGTGGCGGATTGATTATTATTTTGGCATATATTTTAATGAATATTCCTTATTTTAAAAATCTTTTAGGAAATCGAAGAAGAGCAAGTACGATGGTTCAGCTGATTGTAGTATTCGGAATATTTGCTATTATTTCTAATTTTACCGGTATAGAAATTGACGGAAATCAAATTATGATCGATCAACCATTTACTGATTTAGCCACCCATTCTTCGCTGGCTAATACACGTGTATTGACGATTGGTGTTTCAGGATTGATAGGAGGACCGATTATCGGTGTGAGTGTGGGCATTATTTCAGGAGCGATTCGCTATTTTCAAGGCGGAATGGACGCTTATATTTATGTGATTTCTTCTATTTTAGTTGGATTATTTTCCGGGTTATATGGCTTGAAATCTATTCGGAAAAACACTTATCCAAAAATTGGAGAAGGTCTCGCCATTGGAGCAGCGATGGAAGCCGTTCAAATGGTCTGTATTATTTTATTGAGTACTCATTTTCAAGAATCATTAGCTCTAGTGCAGTTTATTATTTTGCCAATGATATTGACGAATAGTATTGGAACAGGGATTTTCTTATCCATTATTGATTCAACGCTACGACAGGAAGAACAGACAAGAGCCATCCAAACACATGATGTTTTCCAATTAGCCAATGAAACGATGCCTTATTTTCGTTCTGGCATGAATGAGGAATCTTGCACACAAGCAGCAAAAATCATTCAAAAGCTGATTAAAGTTTCGGCTGTCAGCATAACCAATCAAGATAGTATTTTGGCACATGTTGGCGCAGCTAGTGACCATCATTTTCCGTCAAAAAAAATAGTGACCAACTTATCTAAAGAAGTTTTGCGAACGGGAGAAATCAAAGAAGCACATTCCCATGAAGAAATCGGGTGCAATCATCCTGGCTGCCCATTAGAAGCAGCAATCGTTATTCCGTTAAAGTCAAAGGAAAAAACGATTGGAACGTTAAAGTTGTATTTCACGGACGCCTCAAAACTGACCTTTGTTGAAAGACAATTGGCTGAAGGTTTGGCCACTATATTTTCCAGCCAAATTGAACTTGGCGAAATGGAATTACAAAGTCAGCTCTTACAAGATGCAGAAATCAAATCGTTGCAAGCTCAAGTAAATCCGCATTTTTTCTTTAATACTATTAATACAATTTCTGCGCTGATCCGTGTAGATAGCGAAAAAGCTCGTGAAATGTTGTTGCAACTGAGTACTTTTTTTCGATCAAATTTACAAGGAGCCAGAACGAATGTGATCCCTTTAGAAAAAGAACTCCTTCAAGTGGAAGCTTATATGAACTTGGAACAAGCGCGTTTTCCAGACCGTTATCAAGTCGAATTGGACATAGAAGATGGATTAAAGGATATCTTGTTGCCTCCGTTTGTGATTCAGATTTTGGTAGAAAATGCCTTTAAACATGCATTTAAAAACCGAAAAGTGGATAATCTAGTCCAAGTAACGGTCAATAAGATGAATCAGGACATTCTCGTAAGTGTAAAAGATAATGGATATGGGATAGAAGAGGATAGGATGGGAAAATTAGGCAAAGAAAATGTTCCATCTGAAAAAGGAACCGGCTCAGCTTTAGAGAATTTAAATAAGCGCCTGATCAGTTTATTTGGAGAAAACGCTCAATTGAACTTCGAGTCTTCAAAACAAGGAACCGTTGTTTTTTGTAAGATACCTTATCAAGGAAAGGATGAATAAGCATGCATACCCTAATAGTGGATGATGAACCCTTAGCAAGAAATGAGTTGGCGTATTTATTGGAACGTTGCGAAGGGATTGCATCTGTTGTTGAAGCGGAATCGATTGAAGAAGCTTTAGAAAAAATGCTGCAATATGAAATTGACTTGATCTTCTTAGATATTCATTTGACCAGTGAAAGTGGACTGACGTTAGCGAATAAAATTAATCAATTAAAAAATCCACCAATGGTAATCTTTGCGACAGCTTATGATGAATATGCGATCAAGGCATTTGAATTAAATGCAACGGACTATGTCTTAAAACCATTTGAATTGTTTCGAATTCAAGATGCTGTACAAAAAGCGTGGGCTAGTTATCAAAAAGAACAAGTTCATTTGCAGGAGAATAAACCAGAATTTTTGAAGACGATTCCTATTCAAATGGACGAACGCATTTATATTGTTAAAATCGAAGACATTATTGCGATTGCTGTGGATAATGGCATCACAACTATTTATACTATCGAGAGAGAGTATACTACAAATGAACCGTTAAATGCCTATGAAGAAAAAGTAAAAGGACATGCCTTTTTGCGTGTGCATCGTTCTTATCTGCTTAACGTAAAAGAAATCCTAGAAATACAACCTTGGTTTAACCACACGTTTCTTGTTACGATGAGTAATCAAGTAAAAATCCCGGTAAGCAGACATTATATGAAACAATTTAAAGAAGAAGTAGGGTTGTAATGGCTCATCAATCAAATGAATTTGAGAACTGCAGGCGAGCACTTTAGCCTGCAGTTTTGCTATGTCAGCTTGATTTGGATCCTAAACCTCATTTTTTATAGTACAGTAGGGCTATAAAAAAATTGGCAATGACAATTTTTTGCTTAATACTATAAGGGAGGCAGGAAAGCATGATTACATTGTTGGGTGGTATCGCGTTATTAATTTTAGGTTATTTTGTTTATGGAAAGTATATTGAAAAGAATTTTGGGATTGATCCGGATCGTACAACACCTGCAGAAGCGTTAAGGGACGGATATGATTTTATTCCGATGTCTAAATCGAAAAATGCTATTATTCAATTATTAAATATTGCAGGAACAGGACCTATTTTTGGTCCGATAATGGGAGCGCTTTATGGACCAGTGGCTTATATTTGGATTATCGTGGGTTGTATTCTAGGAGGGGCAGTACATGACTATATGCTGGGTATGATTTCTTTACGAAATGATGGCGCCCATTTGCCAGAATTAGCCAGCAAATACTTAGGAAAACCAGTAAAACATGTCGTGAATATTTTTTCTATGCTGCTTTTGATGTTAGTTGGTACTGTTTTCGTTACTTCACCAGCTAACTTGATTGAAAGCATTACTCCTGATTGGTTAACATTAGGGGTAATTATTGGATTGATTTTTGTCTATTATCTAATTTCAACCATTTTACCAATCGATAAAGCAATGGGTGCTGTTTACCCTTATTTTGGTGCTATTTTAATTATCAGCACACTAGCTATTGGATTGAGTTTGATTTTTGGCGGACACACTATTCCGAACTTAACACCAGGTGCGATGCAAAATTTCAATCCAGAAGGTACACCAATTTTTCCTGCTTTATTCTTTACTATTTCTTGTGGAGCTTTATCTGGTTTCCACGCTACACAAGCGCCAATGGTTTCTAGAACATCTAAAAATGAAAAAGAAGGACGCTTTACTTTTTATGGCATGATGATCGCTGAAGGTGTGATTGCAATGATTTGGGCAGCAGCTTCTATGTCTTTATTTGATGGACAGACACTCAGCCAAATGATTAATAATGGAACGCCTTCACTTGTAGTCAACCAAGTATCTTACATGCTACTAGGCAGTGTGTTTGGGACAGTTGCGATTATAGGGGTAATTGTGTTGCCGATTTCTTCAGGACTTTCTGCATTTAGAAGTTTACGGACGATAACGGCAGATTACTTGCATATTAAACAAGATACACTGAAAAAAGTATTGATGGTAACCATTCCTTTATATATTATTTCTTTGATTCTAACGCAAGTTGATTTTAATATTTTATGGAGATATTTCAACTGGGCAAATCAAGTTACGGCAGTAATCTCTTTACTAGTCTCTACACGTTATTTGTATTTGAAAAATAAAAATTACTTCGTGACTCTTCTTCCCGGAATATTCATGCTCTATGCTTGTGTGGTTTATATATTTAGTGAACCAATTGGTTTGGGTATGGGATTGAGCACATTAACGTATATCTTAAGCTCAATTTTAACACTTGGTATATTGGTCATTTATTGGGAAACCGGTAAAAAACAAAAAAGAAATTTGGATCCATCAGACGAATTATTGAATGACCAATTGCCAATCGGTACATTTGCATCACATAGCTAATGAAAATGGTTGTATGCAAAATTACTGGATCATTATTCTGGAGTAATCGTACAAAAAAATTACTGATTTGGATCACAAAATAAAAATAGCAGACAGTACTAAATAGGATAAAAATACACACTAACAACAGTGTGTATTTTTATTTTTTTACTGTGTACTTACTAAAACTTGCTTATAACAGCGTTTTCAGAGGCAAGTGTATTGGCACAGAATTTGCTTAATATATAATGTAGGAGTAAATAAAGTACAAGAAGATAGAAAAAGATAAAAGCACTAGTATAAGCTTTTGAAAAATTGGTTAGCGTAAATTGAATATTTTTTTCTTTACTTAGTTAATTAAATTAATTAAGTAAAGAGATTTAATGAATATTGTTATATAAAGGAGATGTAGGAATGGTTCGAGGAACCTTTCAGCTGATGAAATCCGTGAACAAATCAACGGTCTTAAATAAAATTAGGCAGTCGGGCCCTATATCCAGAGCTGAGATTGCAAAAGTCACAGGTATAACACCACCTACTGTCAGTAGTATCGTGAAAGAATTGATGGATGAAAAGTTAGTGGTAGAAAGTATTTTAGGAGAATCTCAAGGTGGAAGAAAACCGACTATGCTTTTATTGAATAGAAACGATCATTACGTGATTGGCGTAGATGCTGGATCAGATTCAATAAAAGCATGTGTGAGTGATTTAGTTGGGACGATTCTGGTGCGATCAGAATTGCCGCTTCAAGTACATACGGCCATAGATAGTTTCCTTGCTGTACTGATTCAAGCTATTAAACTTGTTATAAAGGAGATGGGTGTTGAGGGAAGTAAAATATTTGGTATAGGTATTGCCATGCATGGTGTGGTGGATGTTGCTGCAGGTATTTCTTTATATTCAGCCAATTCGGGATTAAGAAATGTTCATATAAAAGAGGTATTGGAAAATACTTTTGATCTTCAAGTAATTGTTGAAAATAATTCTCGAGCAATGGCACTGGGAGAATATTGGTTTGGCGATTATGGTTTATTAAAATCTTTTGCAGTTGTAAATATTGGTCGCGGAGTTGGTTCAGGAATCATAGAGGAAGGAAAATTACGGTATGGGGCACAAGAAATTGCAGGTGAAATTGGTCATATGACGATTTCGTTAGATGGAGAAAAATGCAGTTGCGGCAATCTGGGTTGTTTTGAAACATTTGTAACTGGAGACGCTATTGTTCGCAGAGCAAAAAAACAAATATCAGATGCACCAGACGATTTGACCGGAGAGAAAGTTTATGCATTCGCTTTAACAGGTCATACAGCCTATCAAAAAGTATTAGAAGAAATTGGTGTCTTGATTGGGATTGGGATTGTTAATCTGATTCATTCTGTAAATCCAGAGAAGATTGTTCTTGGTGGAGGTGTGATGAAAAGTCATGATTTTTTGATGCCGAGTATCTTAGCTACTATTCAACAACGAGCCTTAACAGAAAAAGCAAGGAAGAATACATTGATCACATTGTCTAGAGTAGGAGATGATGCAACCGTTTTAGGAGCAGCAGCACTATTGCTGACGAAGTTATTCTAAACCAAATTAAGGATTTAATAATATAAGAATAAATTATTTAAGGTAGGTCATATATCGTGGAGGTGTAAGATGATTACTTATCAAATCGTTCAATCAAACGATTATAAAAAAGTCCTCAAATTGAAAAATTATTGTTTTCGTCCAGCTTATGAAGGCAAGCGATTAGAGGATTTTATGCATTGGGTCAACGTCAGTACTATTCAAGGAGCTTTCGATCAAGAAGAGCTCGTTTCACAATTAATTATTTTGCCGCTTCAGATGACTGTTTTTGGGGTTCCTTATGATATGGGAGGCATTGGTTTTGTGTCAACTTATCCTGAATATCGAAATGCAGGCATCATGAAGCAAGTATTATTACGCTCATTAGAGACAATGCGTGAAAGAGGGCAACTGTTATCGGTATTAAGTCCTTTTTCTGTTTCATTTTATCGTCATTTCGGCTGGGAATTATTTTTTGATAAAGTGCAGTATGAATTGCCAGCTCAGCAATTGGTTCCCTCAGGAAAAACAATAGGGAATATTCATCGAATTGACGAATTAGATCCAGATTTTGATCATTGGTTCAGTAAGATAAAAACATTTTACAATGAACAAATAGCTATTCAAAATGGGCGAATGATTCGAGAAGATGATTGGTGGCAACGCTTGTTGCGTCGTACACCTGGTACTTCCTTTGCAGTATATACAGATGAATTAGGAAAGGTTGTGGGATACATTCGTTATACCATTCAAAACTTAACATTGGAACTGTTAGATTTTAATGCCATAAATTATGAAAGCCAACAGAATCTGTGGCAATTCATTCAATCACATACAGCAGAAGTTGAAAAAATTATTGGAGAAGCTTCAAATCAAGAGTCGTTTGGAACCAATTTTTTAAACCCGCAGTTTCAACAGCAAATTGTACAAGATAAAATGATTCGAATTATTGATGTGGAACGCTTCTTATGTTCTTATCCTTTTGAAAAAATCGATGAGCCGCTGTATCTGAATGTTCAAGACAAGCAAGCAGAATGGAACAATCAAGTCTTTAAAATTGAGCATGAAGGACAAGTAACGATTGTTAAAACACCAAAAAATGAAGCAATGTTAACAATGGATATTGGAAAACTATCTGCCTTAATGGTTGGTTACCATTCGCTAGATTGGTATGTTTTCCGTAAAGAAGCTAGTGGATCGGATAAGACTATCAATCAATGGAGTAATGCTTTGCCAAAAGGTTATCCAAGCTTTTATGATTATTTTTAAGTTGAAAAAAGGAGCAGAATAAATGATGAGAAAATTAGGAATTTCAGTTTACCCAAATCACAGTAATTTAGCAGATATTAAAGAATATATAAAACTAGCTTCTAGCTATGGATTTAAACGTATTTTTAGTTGTTTGTTATCCGTTGAAGGAGATAAACAAACCGTCGTAGATGAGTTCACTGAAATGATCAGCTTTGCCAAGAAGTATGGCATGGAAGTAATTGTTGATGTCAGTCCTTCTGTCTTTAACGATCTTGGCATCAGTTACGACGATTTGACATTTTTTAAAGAAATTGGAGCAGATGGAATTCGACTAGACTTAGGATTTACAGGGAATGAAGAATCGATTATGACATTTAATCCACAAGGGTTAAAAATCGAATTGAATATTAGTAATGGTACGCGTTATTTGGAAAATATTTTGAGCTATCAGGCTAATGCGGAGAACTTATTAGGTTGTCATAACTTTTATCCGCATCGTTACACCGGTCTAGGTTATGAACATTTTATAGAAACCTCTAAGCAATACAAAAACAAAGGCATTCGAACAGCGGCTTTTGTTAGTTCACAAAAAGCCACTATCGGTCCTTGGCCAGTCAGTGAAGGATTGTGCACATTAGAAATGCATCGAGAGTGGCCGATAGCCGTCCAAGCCAAACACCTTTGGGCAACGGATGTGATCGATGATGTGATCATTGGTAATGCTTTTGCTTCTGAAGAGGAATTAAAAGCATTAAGTACAATTAATCCATACCAATTGACCTTAAATGTTGAATTGGTTGAAGATATTCCAGAAACAGAACAAAAAATTGTGTTGGAAGAATTTCATTTCAACCGTGGAGATGTGTCGGATTATGTCATTCGTTCAACACAAAGCCGTGTTAACTATAGTGGTGTCGATTTTCCGGTATTTAATACACCAAGTATTATTGAAAGGGGGGATATTATTATTGAAAGTTCGCTTTATGAACGCTATGCCGGAGAGTTGCAATTAGCACGGTTGCCAATGCAAAATTCTGGTAAATCAAATGTCGTTGGGCGAGTAGTAGAAAGTGAAATGGTATTATTGGACTTGATTAAGCCATGGCAAAAATTTAAATTCCAAACTATACCAAAAAGTTAGTTAAAGGACTTATTATTTTAAAGTAACCATTAAAAGATGCATAAGGAGGAATTATCAATGAACGGTTTTATCGATTTTATGGAAAAACACTTTATTCCACGCGCTTCAAAAATTGGAGCACAACGTCACTTAGTGGCTATCCGGGATTCTTTTATTGTCACAATGCCGCTAATGATTTTAGGATCATTAGTACTTTTGGTCAATAATTTACCTATCCCAGTATATCAAAATTTTATGAATAATATTTTTGGAGAAGAGTTATGGAAATCTTTTGGAGGAAATGTCTGGAATGGAACGTTTGGTATTTTATCTGTTCTAATTGCATTCCTTGTGGCACACAACTTAGCTAAGGATTATGATAAAGATGGAGTAGCTGCTGGAGTTGTTTCTGTAGCGTCTTTCTTTGCGCTAGGCGGATTAACAGGGATGTCTTCAAATGGACTATTTATTGCCTTGATCGTTGGGTTGGTTTCTGCTGAAATTTTCTCGCGTTTATCTGGAAATGATAAATTAGTTGTCAAGATGCCTGAAGGTGTTCCTCCAGCAGTAGCAAAATCATTTGCAGCTATGCTTCCAGCCATGATCACGATCAGTATATTTGGTTTAATCTGTACGATCTTTATTGGATTTGGCATAACAGATATCGTAACTTCATTTTACGATTTAGTCCAACAACCATTTATGGGATTAGCGAATACATTACCTTCAGCACTTCTGTTAGCTTTTATTACACCATTCTTATGGTTCTTTGGTCTACATGGAGCCAATATGGTTGAACCGTTGATGCAAACGATTAATGCACCAGCTATTGAAGCAAATATGGCAGCTGTGACAAATGGAGATGTTGCACCTTATATTGTTAATAAACCATTCTTTGATTCTTTTGTTAACTTAGGTGGAACAGGAGCAACATTAGGTCTGATTATTGCTATCTTGATTTTAGCTCGTCGCAATAAAGCTTATAAAGTCATAACAGGCTTAAGCACAGCTCCAGGAATTTTTAACATCAATGAACCTATGATGTTTGGATTGCCAATTGTATTGAATCCAATTTTGTTCATTCCATTTATTTTAACACCAGTTGTTTTGGTTCTTGTAGCTTATACAGCGACGAAGTTTGGTTTGGTCCCTGCAGCAGTAACCATGCCGCCATGGGTAACTCCTCCGATCATTGGTGGAATTTTAGCCACACAAAGCATTGCAGGTGGAGTGTTAGCTGCAATCAACTTAGTTATTTCTGTTGTTATCTATGCGCCTTTTGTTAAAATAGCAGACCTACAAGCTGCGAAAAAAGCTGAGGAAGATCAAGCTAAAGAAAATTCAGCTATTTAAATAATAATAAAGTTGAAATATAATTAAAAATAAACGTATTTACAAATTTAAATAAGAAAGAGCTAAACCTTCAATTTGGAAGTTTAGCTCTTTCTTTATTAATTTTTATTTTTTATGTAGAAAGAAATAGTAAAAGTGCTTTCGTTTTAGTTAGTTGGCTAAGCTCTAAGAATATTTTAACATCAGATAAATTATTCCTATGCTACAAAATGCTTAACACTAACTGAAGCATTTATACGTTCTTCATAAAAACGAGCATAAGTGACCCATTTGTAGGGTGTTACCCATATATAAGGTATACCAAATGTAAATAGTGCTAAGATATCCCAAAGTAAAAACGATAGATCCATAATAAACCAATCCATCTTGAAGCCTTCCATTAATTCTTCGCTTTTAGAAAGGGCTTCTTTATAGCTGAGATCAGCATTATCTACTAATAAGTAAGAGACGAGAGAATAAGAATAAGCTTTATAGATACCTGGTATAATTAAGAGAAGCGACCAAAAAAAGATTGAAATTTCTCTAAGCCACATAGTTAACACATAACGATTACCATCAGTTTTGAAGGCTTCTAATAGGTCTTTTTGAAAAGAAATCGGTTGATGTCGATTAATTTTTAAAATTAATTTATTAATAAAAGGTGAAATAGATGAAGCAAGTATACTGACAATCAGTGAAAGAATAAAACTAGGTAAAATACGTAGACCGTCATCTTCTGATATTACTCCATAAATGTCGAGTAAAATAGGAATGATAGTGATCAATAGTATAGTGGTAAAGTGATGCTTAATGGTGTCTCTTGCAAGTTTTTTTATATACTTTCTGTCCAAATAGATTTCCCCTTTAGTGTCTATTTTTTTAGAGCTACTTATTGTTTCTGTTAGTGTAGCAAAATCAATAGAAAAATAAAAGAACCTATTTTATTTTTTAAAAATCAAAATAAAAATGAAACAATTATCGATTGGTATGGGTGGAAAAATCAAAAAAGAATTCCTGAAAAGATAAGAATTCTTTTTTGATTATTTAGTTCAAAAAGTTAAAGATAGCATCTCGCAAAAATTTTGCAGCTCCATTTCCTGCTGATTCGTCGTAATAGCTGGTGAATCTTGGGTCATCCACGTACATTTGTGCCAATCCTCGATGTGCTTCTTTTGAGTAGCTTGGCCAAGTGAAAGACAACCATTCTTTGTGGATTTGGGCTACTTGTAAAGCTTCTTTGCTAGCAGGGTCGTTTGTTTGCCTGGCTATTTTTAAATCTTCTAGTATTTTAGCGGACAAGTCTTGCATTTTATTGTAATCTTCTTGGCTTAAACCAGCAAATTTTTGATTGTTTTTTTTAATGGTTTCAGCGCCATACTTTTCTCGAATTTCTGTACCATATTGAGTTTCATTTTTTTTCAGCAACTCTTCTTTAAATCCTTCAAATTTTTCTTTGTCAGACATTTGGAGGTCTCCTCTCTTATTTGCTAATGTTTTGTCAATTGTTTTTAGTAATTGGTCAATTTGTGCTTTTTTAGCTAGTAAACGTTGACGGTGGTCCATTAAAGCTTTCTCACTATCAAAATGAACATCATTTAGTATTTGCTTGATATTATCTAAAGGCATTTCCAAATTACGGTAAAATAAAATTTGTTGCAGTTTTTCAATTTCTTGCTTACCGTATATACGGTAGCCATTAGAATTTTTTCGTTTAGGTGCCAACAAACCAATTTCATCGTAATAGCGAAGTGTTCGATTGCTCACGCCAGCTATGCGACTTAAAGCATTTATTGTATATTCCACTACTAATCCTCCTTTCTAATCAGCTTGATTTATATTGATTGTAAACCTTCACGCAACGTAAAGGTCAAGAGTTTTAAAAAATTGGACTATTTAAATTTATTTATGTTCTTTTTTATAAATTCAGGAACTGGTATTCCTATAGCATTTAGATTTTCAAGGATAGAAAGTCCATAATGAGCAATATAAAAAGAAATCAGGAGTTGAGCGTAAGAATCAAATTCAAATATAGAAAAATAAATATAAAATATTAATACAAGCAGTATCACGAGCCCATCTTTTAGCAATCGTTTAACACTAAAGATTTGAGTAAATTTTACAGATTTAGTAGACAAGCAAAAGTTAATAAAGTCAGTGAAAAAATCAACTAAGATAGTAAGAATAAACAAATAGATATAGGAATCAAAATAAGGATGAATAATCGTATAGAAAAAAATTAAAAATGAAAAATCCATAACTTCACTCCTTTATTTAATTACACTAAATGAGTATTTTTAAAAAGTGATATGCATTTAAATAGTCTTTAATTTAGTTTTATACTCGTATCGTGTAAATTAATGATACAGTTCGTTTATAAATTAGTCAATAATATATACTCGAACGATGTAATATTGTTTTAATTTTGTCTCAAATCGTGTAATATAAAGATAGAAAATAGTAATAGAGGTGTACTATGGATATCTATAAATTGAGGGAATTACGAAAAGAAAAAAAACTAACACAAGAAGATATGGCTGGCGTCCTGGAAATTGCTCGCACAACGTATGCTAATTATGAGCAAGGAACCAGAGAACCGGATAACAAGACTCTTAATAAATTAGCTGATTATTTTCAAGTGTCAACCGATTATTTGTTAGGTCGTGATGTTCCAAATTGGGCGACGCCGGAAGATTTGATTGACTTAGAAGAGATGCTGAATAATAACGTTCACATGGCTTATGGCGGGGAAGATTTAACAGAAGAAGACAAACAACGCGTACAAGATGTTTTGGCCGCTGTTTTTTGGGATAGAATGAAAAAAAGAAGGGATTAAATGTTTGAAAAGTGGTATGACTTGATCCAACAATTGTATAAAGAATTTAAAACGTATGATCCATTTGTTTTAGCGGAAAATAAAGGGATAGATGTTCTTTACGTGCCTTTCGGTGAGACTCCAAAAGGGGAAACAGTACGCTTTAAAGATGAAACAATTATTTTACTGAATGAACAATTAATAGAAAAAAATGAACGTTTTTTTGTATTGGCCCATGAGTTGTATCATGCGATTGAACATGAACACCTTAGTGCCTACTATACGACCCAAAGAAATGGAAAAGGCACACTTGAAAGAGAAGCCAATATTTTTTCGGGACAACTAATGATAAAAATGTATGAAGAAACTTATGGTTTTCCCCCCGAGACTTTCAAGGATTTACAGCATCACTATGGTGTCTCAGAGGAACTAGAAGACTATTTAACTAGATAAAGCAATTATCATTAAACTAAATAAACTTACGCACAACAGAGTATGGACTTTATAAAAACTCACACGGCTTTTAAAAGCCGTGTGAGTTTTTATCCTTTTAATTACTGCAAAAGTGATAAAAGGATTTTATGCACAAAAATGTTGGAATGAAACTTTTTTATTTATTTTTTCAAAAATATTCAATCCTTCTTGTTAATAATTGATCAAAATAATAAGTGATACATGAGAAAATTAAAATTGAATTTGAAATCGTTTGTCGTTTTTAAAATAAGGACCTATTTATTTAAAGTTTGTATACCCTATATATAAAAGTAGGAACTATTATTTTTGAATAGATACTAATAACCAACACTAAAGGATAGATGAGTGAAAAATGAGAAAATGATATTTGGGTTGAAATAAAAAACATATTGTGATAAATTTAACTAGTAGAAAATATTAGTGAATAATTGAACTAATTCAAAAAAAGGATTAATTATTCATTTAATAAAACAAGAAAGGTTGAGTTTAATGGGAGATACAGTAAAATATACGAGTAAAGATTATCTAAATAAGGTTCTAGGAGGAACGGCATCAGGTATTGTTATTGGATTGATTGCCAATGCGATACTAGGGTCTGTATTCAAAGCTCTTATACCTTACGGATCTATATTTGTACTGCTATCAAGTGTGGTTACGATTATGCAATTTATTACACCCGCTATTATTGGTGTGCTTGTAGCTTTACAGTTTAAAATGAATGGAATGGAAAGTGTCATTATTGGAGCAGCAACATTCTTAGGATCTGGCGCTTATAAAGTTACTGAAACTGGCGTTCAATTTGTTGGAATCGGAGACTTGATTAATGTTATGCTTGTTTCTGCTATTGCAGTTTTTGTTACACGTTTGCTGCAAGGAAAATTAGGATCATTGACATTAATCTTAATGCCGATTATTGTTGGTGTTGGGGTAGGAACACTTGGTTTGATCATGTTGCCTTATGTTGGGATCATTACTTCTACAATCGGGGATTTGATCAATAGCTTTACTTCTCTTCAACCCTTAGTGATGGCTATTTTGATCTCTGTTGCTTTCTCAGTATTAATTATTTCACCGATTTCAACAGTAGCGATTGGAATTGCTATTGGAGTATCTGGTTTAGGAGCTGGAGCTGCAGCAGTAGGAGTAACAGCTTGTACAGCTATTCTTGTTATCGGCTCTATCCGAATTAATCAATCAGGAACAACTTTAGCTATCTTACTTGGTGCTATGAAAATGATGATTCCTAACTTAATTAAGTATCCAAAAATTATGATCCCTGTCATACTTAATGCTATTGTTTCAGGTATAGGGGTTTATGTTCTTACGATTCAGGGAACTCCGCAAACAGCTGGATTTGGGATCGTTGGACTAGTTGGACCTATTCAAGCTTTCAACATGGGAACTGGGTTAGTAAATGTTTTATTAGCCTATTTCGTAATTCCTTTTGTTGGTGGATATATTATTGACTTGGTATGCAGCAAGTTCTTACATGTTTACAATGATGAAATCTTTAAATTTATCCCCGCTTCAAACTAAAATAAAAGATACATTAAATTAAATTGGAGGAATTTTAAAAATGAAAATAGCAATTGCTGGTTCAGGAGCTTTAGGATGCGGTTTTGGTTATATGATGCAAAAAGGCGGAAATGATGTTACATTATTAGATTTTTGGGAAGATCATATCAACGCCATTAAAGAAAACGGATTGTCAGTTACAGTAAATGGCAAAGAAGATACTATCATTATTCCAATCGGTAAACCGGAAGAAATCACTGATACATTTGACACTATTTTTATCTTTACTAAATCAATGGGTTTAAGACATATGTTAGAAGAAATCAAACATATATTAACGGAAGATACAAAAGTAGTTTGCTTATTAAATGGTTTAGGACACGCGAATACCATTTCTGAATATATTCCTAAAAAGAATATCATTATGGGAACAACAGTGTGGACAGGCGGTCTAGACGCTCCTGGGAAAACACATTTTATGGGAGAAGGCCCTGTTGAAGTTCAAAATAGTGATGAGAATGAAGAAGAAGGCGCACGTCAAGTTGTTAAGATGATGGCAGATTGTGGACTAAACGGTGTATACAGTCCAGATGTTCATTTTACAACTTGGAGAAAAGCTTGTGTTAATGGAACAATGAATGCACTTTGTTCTATACTGGATTGCAATATCAAAGAACTATTTGAAACTGCTCAAATCGACGAATTAAATCGAGGAATTGTTAGTGAATTTTCTCGTGTAGCAGAAACGGAAGGGGTGACATTAGATGTTGAAGAAACTGTCAATTATTTGAAGGCAACTGCTGAAAAGGTTGGCGGGCATTATCCATCAATGCACCAAGATTTAAAGAATAAACGTCCAACTGAAATTGACTTTTTGAATGGTGTGGTAGCAAAAGAATCAGAGCTTAAAGGTTTTGAAGCACCGTATAGCAAACAAATTACGCAATTAATTCATGCGAAAGAAGATATTTTAGGAATTAAACGTTAAAACAATAGGTAAGTAAAGAAGAAAGGACTCTAAAGTGAATCGCTTTAGAGTCTTTTTGCTTCCATTAAACAAACGTACCTAACCTTGTTATTCTATATATGTAAGGTTACTCATAATTGAAATAGAAGATGAAGAAAGAGAAGAGTCAAGGGTGATTTTGGAAGGGTAAGAAAAGAAACAAGTAAAAAGGTACCGTCTTAGGATATAAATGTATCCTGAGACGGTACCTTTTTGGTTAGTGAGTAGATCGAGTACTCTCACGCAACACTAAGTCTGTTGATAAGGTGATTTTTTTTGCGACTGTTCTTTCGCTTGTGACTTTATCCAACCACAAATCAAAGCCCGTTTCTCCCATTAACTCGGTATACACTTTTACTGTACTCAATGTAGGGTAGATATATTTGGCTACGCTTATATCATTGAACCCAATGATGCTAACTCGTTCAGGTACGGAGATACCGGCTTCTTGTAATGCTCTTAAACAACCGATAGCCATTGAGTCATTTGAAACAAAAAAGGCATCTGGTAAATCATCTTTTAAGGTTTCAATCGCTTTTTTCATTAATTCTTGACCAGCTGTAACATTAAATGCCCCGGTGAATACATATTTTTCCTGATATATTCCAACTTGATTCATGTAATTCTCGAAAATAGTGGTTCGTTTATCGATGATAGGTTTAGATTTATCACCAAAATTTTCTTGTCCAGCAATCAAACCAATAGTTTGATGCCCGTTTTTAAAAAAATAATCTAAAACAGAAGTTACTGCCTGCTCAAAATCGATGACAACCGAATCCAATTTGCGGTGAAGTTGATCAAAATCGACAAAACAAATATTTTCTGTCCATGAAGTAAGCTCATTTACTTGAGAGTCACTAAATTTTCCAATCGCTATGATGCCTTCTATATCTGAATTCATTTCAAAATCGTTATTTTGGAAAATACGGATAATGTCATAGTTCATTTCTTCTGCTCTTTTTTCTACACCTAAACGGATGGATAAATAATACAGGTCATCCAATTCTTCTTTTTCTGTATACCATTGTACGATGGCAAGCTTGCCTTGTTTTTTTGCTTTTTTCTTTTGATATTTTGTGTAGTCCAGCGCTTCAGCGACTTCAAAAATACGTTTTTTTGTTTCATCGCCTACTGATAATGTGTTGTCATAATTTAATACACGAGAAACGGTTGCGCTTGAAACGCCTGCTTGTTCGGCAATATCTTTAATTGTTGCCATCTTCTCACCACTTTCTTTCCTTGTTTCATTTAAGCTATTGTTTTCTTTATTATAGCATTGTATCAAAGCGGTAAGTTGTTTCAGATTGAAAAATTTCATCAGGTGAGAGGGTCACTTTACCAAAGTCCTTTTGGTTGATTGCATTTGGTAAATTTTGAGCTTCTAACGTAATTCCTGCATAATGTTCTTCAGATGTTCCTTCATTAGTGTGTCGCCCATCTAATGTGTTGACGGCGAAGATAACAACAGCATCTCGATCTGTCACCATCTGAACGCGCCTTCCGCTCTTTTGGTCATACAAGGTGGCCTCAGGTTTATCAGCAAGATGTTCTAGAACAAAAGGATGATCATATCCAGAAACTAATTTGTTTTGGGGATGTGTGCTCTCAAAACCTTTGTTTACAGTGTCTGCAGTTGTAAAATCAAAGGGTGTACCCTTTACAGGCAACAAGGTACCCGTTGGAATGTAATCTTCTTTTAGTTCAGCAAAGTACTTGCTAGTTAAAGCCAATGTATGTTGATTGATGGATTTTGTTGGATCTCCCGATAAATTAAAATACACATGATTTGTTGGATTAAATAGGGTGGTTTTATCTGTTGTAGCTTGATAACTGATTTTCCACTCATTAGACTCTCTTAAAGTATAAGTAACTTTTACAGTCAAATTTCCAGGATAACCATTTTCACCATGTGGACTATTATAGGTAAAAACCAGATGTCCTTCGTTTTCTGTAGATTCTGTTTTAACAGTCCAGATTTTTGTATCGAAGCCATTTATACCGCCATGTGAATGGTTGGTTTTATCATTTGTTTCAAGCTGATAGTTTTTACCTTCTAATGTGAATTTGCCTTTATCAATACGTCCAGCAACTCTTCCAACAGTTGCGCCATAGTAAGGACGATAAGATACATACTCATTTAAGTTGGTATAGCCTAAAACGATATTTTGATATAGCCCATTCTTGTCTGGTATTTGAATGGAAGTAACGGCAGCTCCATAGTTAATTGCAGAAAGGGATATACCGTGCTGATTCGTCAAAGTATATTCCTGAATAACTTGACCTGAAAGTTCTTCAAAATCTTTACTTGAAATGTCCATTCTTTTCTCCTCCTTTTGAATGAGCAAAACTATTGATAAATCGTTTAAAAGCAGCTTTTCCTTCATCTGTTTGTTTATACACTCCGGCGTCTTCTAGTACTCTCAGGAAAATAGATCCAACGGCATCTTCAATGATTGTTCCGACCGTTTCTGTTGTAATTTTTTTTGTTCTTTTTAATTCATTAGCCCAATCTTGATGAGAAGTGTCTAACTGATGAGGTTCATCTAATAAGTAGTGCTCAACTTCAACAAGTTCTTTTTTTAGCCTTGGGGGTAAGATAGCTAAGCCCATTACTTCAATCAGCCCAATATTTTCTTTTTTGATATGTTGAACATCAGGATGAGGATGGAAAATCCCTTCAGGATATTGCTGTGATGTACGATTATTGCGCAATACTAAGTCTAATTCATATTTTTTTTCTTTATATCTTGCGATAGGCGTAATCGTATTATGAAGTTCACCGTTTGTCTGAGCTAAAATATCTACTGACTTATCTGAATACAAGCGCCACTGATCTAAAATAAGATTTGCAGCAGTTATTAATTCTGTTTGATTAGCGCTTCTTAGGCGGATGACTGACATTGGCCATTTGACGATTCCAGCTTCTACAGAAGGAGTATCTTTTAATGTAAAAGAATACTCTGTAGCTGCATTTGCCATTGCAAATGTGTGCTGGCCACCTTGGTAATGATCGTGAGAAAGAATAGAGCCTCCAACTATCGGTAAATCAGCGTTGGACCCTACGAAGTAATGTGGAAATTGTTCTACTATATTTAAAAGCTTCTCAAATGTTGCTTTTTCTAGTTTCATTGGTTTATGTTCTTGTGACAGGAAAATACAATGCTCTTCATAATAAGCATAAGGTGAATATTGCAGCCCCCAATTTTCTTGATTTAAAGTTAAACGGACAATACGATGATTGCTCCTAGCTGGATGATTTATATGTCCCTCGTAACCTTCATTTTCCATACATAATAGACAAGTAGGATACCCGAAAGAAGTAGGAGCTGTTTTAGCCAAAGCTATCTGTTTAGGGTCTTTTTCTGGTTTAGATAAATTGATCGTAATCTCTAAATCACCATAAATAGTAGATTTGGTAAATTCGATATTCTTTTCAATGGCCCTTGTTTTAATATAGTCATTTTCCCGACTAAGGTGATAAAAGTAATTGGTAGCAGATTTAGGGCTTTCTTGATAAAGATCCCAAAATTTCAAGTTTACTTCAGAAGGCAAAGGAGTGATGAGATTCATAATTTTTGCGGATAATATGTCTCTTTCAGATTCCAAATCTTTAATCACATTTTCTTGAATAGCATAATCTACTAGCGTATCCAATATTTCCAAACGATTTGGTAATGGTGTAGAAGCCTTAATATCTGTATCTAAAGCCTGTTTTCCAATCATGGCCAGCAATTGATTTTGTTTAAGAAGAACATCTAACGGATGAATTTCTTGATTTTGATAACCGATTTGAATAAAGTCGGTTACTGATTGATCGATCATATACATTCATCCTTTCTAAAATTTTTGTTTATCTGTATAGCCATGAGGAGAGTTTTTATGCCAATTCCAAGCTGATGCTATGATATCTTTTATATCTGTGTATTGTGGTTTCCAATTTAAAATAGTTTTTGCTTTCTCGCTTGAAGCAATCAAGGTACTAGGATCTCCAGCTCGACGTGCGGTTACTGTCGCAGGAATCTCTCTTTCAGTAACCTCACGTGCAGTATCCAGCATCTGTTTGACTGAAAAACCAGTACTGCTGCCTAAATTAAAAACAGTGCTTTGATTTCCAGCCTTCAAATACTCGAGTGCTAAGATATGTGCTTCAACTAAATCGACTACATGGACATAATCACGAATACAAGTACCGTCTGGTGTAGCATAATCGTCTCCGAAAATGGTTAATTCATTTCTTTGTCCTAAAGCCGTTTGTAAAATAAGAGGAACTAAATGTGACTCAGGAGAATGATCTTCACCGATGCTGCCATCTAATTTTGCTCCAGCTACATTAAAATACCGTAAAGCAACAAATTTCATATCATATGCTTTGTCGCACCATTTCAATATCTTTTCCATCATCAATTTTGTTTCTCCATACGGACTTTCAGGATTGGTGTCTGCAGTTTCCTTAATTGGAACTTCTTTTGGCTCGCCGTAAGTAGCAGCTGAAGAAGAGAAGACAATGGATTTAACAGCGAATTTCTGCATAACTTCTAAAGTGACCTGAGTTCCATAGACATTATTGTTAAAGTATTGTAACGGTTGCTGCATGGATTCTCCTACTAAAGAATTCGCTGCAAAGTGCATAACTCCTTCAATCGACTCTTTTTCAAAAATAGATTCCATAAAAATTTTGTCACGAATGTCCCCTTGATAAAACCGAGCTTTTTTATGAACCGCACCTTGGTGTCCAGTTTGTAAATTATCCACTACTGCTACGTCATATTGTTGATCAATTAATTGATCAACAGCATGAGAACCGATATAGCCGGCTCCTCCTAATACTAAGACTGTCATACTGATTCCTCCTTAAGCAATTTAGGACCATCACTGATTTGAGCGATATAAAACTCGCCAGGGTAGCCAATTTGATCTAGGTATTGTTTGCCAACTTGGTCAATAAATTCATCTATTTTATTGTTCTCAACGATTGCTATGGCACACCCACCAAAACCAGCGCCTGTCATTCGAGCCCCTAAAATTCCAGGCTGATCCCAAGCAGCTTGAACCATTATGTCCAGTTCCGGACCAGTTACTTCATAATCATCTCTCAAGGAAATATGTGATTCATTCATTAATTGCCCAAACTCTTCCAAATTTCCAGCCTTTAAAGCTACGGATGCCTTAAGTGTCCTTTGGTTCTCAGTTACAGCATGACGTGCTCTTTTTAGAATGGTTTCATTTGAAAGGATAGATTGATGCTGATCAAAAGTTTGTTCATCTAATTCTCCTAATGAAGAAATAGTAAGAACTTTTTGTAATTCTGCTAATGCTTGATCACATTCACTGCGACGTTCATTATATTTAGAATCAGCTAATTCACGTCTTTTTTTAGTATTCATAATAACAATTGAATGGTTTTCTAACACTACTGGAATCAATTCATAGTCTAAAGTGTTGCAGTCTAGTAAAATAGCTGTATCTTTTTTGCCTTTACCTACTGCAAATTGATCCATAATACCTGAATTGACCCCAATAAATTCATTTTCCACTCGTTGACCAGTTTTAATCAACTCTAATCGATCGATGTCTAAACCAAACAGTGTTTGTACTATAAATCCTGTCAATAATTCAATCGAAGCGGAGGAGGAAAGACCTGCTCCATTTGGAATATTACCGTAATAAAGAATATCTAGTCCTTGATTGATATCATATCCAGACTCTTTTAAAAACTTGATCATTCCTTTAGGATAATTCGTCCATCTATCTGCTGCATTGTATTCTAAGTTATCTAAATCAATAGAAATAATACCTAATTCAGCAAAGTTTTCAGAATAGAAGTTAAGCGTTTTATCCTCACGTTTTGCTGCTAAACCGTATGTCCCTAAAGTAATTGCGCATGGAAAAACATTCCCACCGTTGTAATCAGTGTGTTCTCCAATCAAGTTAATTCTCCCAGGAGAAAAAAACGCTTCCATATCAGTTTGTTTAAAAAGTTCGGTGAATTTTTTTTTCAAGTTGTTTAAATTCATTTTGTATATCCTCCTTAATAATGTTTTGATATTCTTAGTGTAATTAATTTAGTAAATAAATACAAGTAAAATTTAGTAAATATTAAAAAGAGGTAAATTTTAGAACAAAAATAGGTGTTAATGGTTTTACTCATTAACACCAACTAGTATAGGTTCAGAATAAACTGACGCTTATAATTAAAGTAATTATTTTCGAAACACAATTGCGCCAAATGGAGCTAAAGTTAAGGCCGTTCCATCTAACAAGTTCCCGTCGTTTTGG
The DNA here is from genome assembly GCF_038007125.1 of Carnobacterium sp. FSL W8-0810. NCBI lineage: Bacteria > Bacillati > Bacillota > Bacilli > Lactobacillales > Carnobacteriaceae > Carnobacterium > Carnobacterium sp. FSL W8-0810. Next base: position 903,613 of record NZ_JBBOWO010000001.1, read on the forward strand.
ATGGCAATGGACCAACTTTTTTGCAATTCTTGATCAACTTGTACGACTTCAGAAGTATCAGAAAAATTACAGTAAATTAGAGCCTTTTGGTCTTCAAGTAATCTTTCGTAGATGTACAAGGTTTCTTTAGAATCTTTTAAATCGAAAGATCCATCGATAAATAGACTTTCTTTCTTAAGAAACAACAATTTTCGGTAGTAGTTTAAAATACTGTCTGAATCGGCCTCTTGATCGGCTACGTTGTATTTTTCTTCCTGATACCAACCAATCCAAGGTTTGACTGTAGAAAATCCAGCATATTTTGAGCTGTCCCATTGCATAATGCCACGTGCTACATCTTTTGCAACATGATTTAAATGGTACAAAATGGATTCATCTGAATAACCGATTTTTTTTGCTTTAGTATAAAAATCCTCAACTCCAGGAGTTTCTATTTTTCCAATATCCTCATAGACTAAGTTTTTTTGTCCTATTTCTTCTCCATAATAAATAAGAGGTATGCCTTGTTGAAGGTACATTAAAGTTGCTAACATTTTGCTGCTATTGTCACGAAATGCTTCATCATCACCAAACCGTGAAACACCTCTTACTGAGTCGTGACTGTTCCAATAAAGAATAGCGCCTTTTTTATCAGCTACTTTTTTTTGCCAATCTGACATGATTGTTTTGAACTTTTGCTTATCTAAACGACCTGCTAATTTTTTTGCAGGCAAACGCGCATCTTTCTCAGCATCCACTTCTGGAAAATAGGTAAAAGTAATAATAGCATCTAATAAGTTGTTTTCAGCACCTAGATACGTTAAAGCAGTATCGCTGTCTGCTGTGGTTGCTTCTCCGATAATAAAAAGGTCCTTTTTGTGTTTTTTCAGCTCGCTAATAAGTTCCTGCAAATAAATTTTTAAGTTTGTCCCATATTCCGTTACTTGTTGTCCTGAGCCAAATTCGCCTGATGAAACAGATTTATCATCAGGTAAATCTTCTGGCTTATCAATATAGATAAACGCATCAAATCGAAAGCCATCTATTCCATTATCTACCCAAAATTTCGCGACACTCAGCATAGCTTTTCTAACGGCTAAATTATCCCAATTCAAATCAGGCATGCTTTCTTTAAATAAATGCAAGTAAAATTGATTTCCATTTGGTTCTTTTGTCCAAGCAGAGCCGCTAAAATTGGAAGCCCAGTTATTAGGAAATTCCCTATCTTCTGGAGCATCTGCCCAAATATAAAAATCTCGATAAGGATTATCTGGTCCTTTAAGAGCTTCTTGAAACCAATAATGTTGAGCAGATGTATGGTTCAATGGAAAATCAAAAATAATTTTCATATCACGTTTATGTACTTCTTTAATAAACGCTTTAGCCTCATTCATAGTACCGAAAAGCGGATCAATAGCATAGTAATCAGAAACATCATACCCGTAATCTTCTTGTGCAGATTCAATGACCGGATTAACCCACAGTGTATTAATTCCTAATTGCTGAAGATAGGGTAAATGTTGCATTATCCCTTGTATATCTCCAATACCATTATTCGTTGTATCTTTAAAACTTCTTGGATAAATTTGATAAATGATCGCTTTTTCCCACCACTTATTGCTAATTATAAGAATCCCTCCAATAGTTTGTCTAAATTATTTTTTAGTCATTCTTTATGTTAGTTTAACTAAAACCCGTTTAATAATCTATTGACAAGATTTTAAATCGAATATGTTAGCTAGAAGCCGTTAAACAAAGAAATTACTTTGAAATAGAATAATCATTTGAATCAACTAGACAAGCTATTTACAATTTATACAAGTTAAAAAAAACTATTTCCTGCATAGGCTATTAATAAAAGCGCAATAATGAAAAATAAAATAGGCAATAAAAAGGCTGAAACCATTTGTAGCACAAAGTTCATACGTGTGTATATCTTTTCAAAAGTTGTTTGAAAGCCTACAAATAAGAAATACAAGGCAAATAACGGCCAAGAAAAAATAAGGTTATAGATCAGTAGTAGCAATAATAATTGGCCAAGTGTCGGTTGGAATTGCTGAACAACTGTCAAATAGGCAATAAAAGGAGCAGCGGTTGAAAATTCAACGACCGTAGTTGTAAAACCAATACCTATCAAAGAAGCTGGAGTGATTTTTTTTTCAGAAAACTTCAATTCTAGTTCTTTTGACTCATTATCACTCTTATCCATAAGAAACTGTCTAGTTTTCCAATTGATTAAAAAAGAACGAATACTGTACCAAATAAGAATACTACCAGCAATAAAGGCTAAGATTGCAGTTGGAAATTTAAGCATCGTCCAATAGGTTGTTAAAAACTGTTCATTTAAAATGGATACACCGGTATAGAAAACGAAGCTAGCTAAATAGTTTGTTAAAAACAACGTTACAATGTAATACCAAATGTGGTGTGTCTTTTTTAATAAACCTTGTAAAGTAAATTGTTGAGCGATAGCAAAGGGATTGAAAGAATCTATAAAACTAGTAACAACGGTCAAACTAATCAGTGAAAAAATAATAATCTCCTCCTAAACATAAAAAAAGATACACGCAGTTTCTACTCCTGCAGGGCCTATCGGAGTAGAAAATACGTATATCTTAGGTTTACTCGGCAGCAAACCAAACGTTATCAATTTAATAGCTATAGTAACAAAAAATTAGATGAACTGTCAATAGAACTAATAGATTTTGAGTTGTTTTAAAATTTACGGCTAGAACCGCCACCACCGGAACGACCACCGCCACCAGAACGCCTATTTGACTTCTTTCTGCTTCCAGAACGTTTTCTATTTCTTCCACCTTTTGAACTCCCGCGACTACCCGGTGTGAAAATAGCAAAACCGATACATACAATAATAATAAGCACGTTAAATGGTTTTAAACTCTTAAAAAAACGGAGAGTGGAGGGAATAAAACCATTATCGCGTGGAGGAGTGATGGGTGTTTCCGTGACTACTGAAGTACTAGACTCTTCAATTTCATAGTGGTATTCAGCGTTTACTTCGGTTACAGTATCTCTAAATATTTCCTGGAGTCCACCATCGAATAAATTGTTGCTTAAATAAGTTAGATTATCATCTAATATTTTCCCGGTTTTCCCATCTGTTAAAGTACCTTCTAAACCATAACCAACTTCAATTCGAATTTCTCGTTCCTCTAATGCTAATAAAATAAGGACACCATTATCATAGTCAACATTGCCAATTTCCCATTTTTCGAATAAGGCAACACTGTAGTCTTCAACGGTTTCTCCATTTAATGAATCGATGACCGCTACGACTATTTGAGGTTTCTCAGCAGTTTGTTCATAGTGTTCATTTATCGTTAAAATAAGTTCTTTTGTTTCTGGAGTCAAAATCCCAGGTTCATCATAATAATAAAAATTGGACGGAGCTTCTGGTAATTCAGATGCAGCTACTAATTGTGGATGTATGTATAAAAACGAAAACAAGGCAATAAAGACGATCCAAATTGTAGAAAACTGTTTATAATCAGAATGTTGCATAGTTTTATCAATTCTCCATTTCTTTGAAAGTAAAGCTAGAAAGTATTTTAGAGCTTTAGTGTACCATATGTTTGTTATTTCTTAGAATTTAAGTATTAAAAAGAGAGAACTCCCTTGTGAAAAAGGGGATTCTCTCTTTTAGATAATAATTTATTAAAATCATTCAATCACCAATTAGTGAATACTTAATTGTAAAGCTTCTAAATTTTTACGCATTAAACTTAAATAATCCATACCGTCATCTTGCATTTTTTGAGAAACACTTTCAAGGTCAAATAATACTTCTATATCAGTATTTGTTTCTTGACCTACTGTTTGAGCAATAGAAGAGTCTGCTCCTTGTTGGTAATAAATAACAGGAACATCATATTCCTTAACTAATTCACTGATTTCCGCAATACGTGATGGGCTAGGTTCTACTTCAGTAGAAATACCTCCTACAGCAATTTGTTCTAAGTCGTAACGCTGAGCAATATATCCAAATGCTTGATGTTGAACAACAAACACACGATTAGTTGCGGAAGACAAAGCTGCCTTATAGTCTTCATCTAAATTTTGAAGTTCTAAAATAAATTTTTCAGCATTCTCTTCATAATAAGTTTTCCCCTCAGGGTCAGCTTGAATCAAGGCCTCTTTGATGACTGTTACTTGGTCTTGAGCTAATACTGGATCTAGCCATATGTGAGGATCTGAACCTTCGTGATCATCGATAACGATTTCAACAGGAGCTGATTCAGCGTATGGAGTACCAGCTTCGTCAGAAAAGACAACTTTGACGTCAAAACTTTCACCAGTTGTTTCATATTCAAATGTTTCCTTTGTTTGATCTGAGACGGCCTTCCAGTCTGCGTTAGCTTCACGAATATACCACTGCAGGCCAGTTGAATCTCTCATCTCAGTTGAATCGGAAACAAGTTGAACAATATCTCCAGTATGGTAGTGACCAGCTAGTCCATTAATTTCAACGGTAGTAGGTAGATCTCCATCCACTTCAAGTAACTCTTCACTGTGATCACTGCTATCTTGTTGTTCATGTTCATGCGTTTCAGTACTAATAAAGTTATCAGCATCAGCTGTACGAACTGCAATAAGGTCTTTGCTGTCAAGAGAGCTCATAAGGCTTCCAACCCAAGGTTCCATTTCGCCACTACTATAAACAAACACATCTGCATCATTTATAGAAGCAACATCTCGAGCACTTGGTTCAAAATCGTGAGCATCTGTTCCAGGTTTTATGATCATAGAAACATCAGCGCGATCACCAGCTACTTCTTTTGTAAATTCATAAACTGGATAAAAAGTTGTTACAACTGATAATTCTGATTTATTCTTTGTTTCGCTGTCAGATTGCTCTGATCCACATCCAAAAAGAACCATACCTGCAGCTAAACTGAGCATACTTGAAACAAACCATTTTCTTTTCATATTTTCCTCCTGAATTTATCTATTAAACGCATTCAACAAATGGATCGATATCATTTAATTAAAAGTTTGTTTATGAATAGTACGTTTAAAAAGACTGGATTTAAAATAGGTTAGTGCGCTAACATATCCCGAACAAGTCCACTTGCATCTAGGTCAGCAGGATAATAAGTTGGCCAGTTATCCATCTCTTCTAACACAGTGTCTCTGTCATCTCCCCAGAATAAATGATAATGGTGAGATTCTTCCGGGAAAATATTGTGGTCACTGAATTGAATGTATTCAGGCATTTCGTCTGAACCGTCAACCAACTTAAAGACAAAACGTACGCCTCTGTTTCCCTTTTCGTAATTAAGAATTTCATAGCCATCGTTCTCATAAGTTCCTGAATATTCTTTTCCATCTTCGTAAAATGTAACTTGGTCTCCCTTGATAACAACTTGATCAACAGTAGTTTCATACCCAATAGTATAATAGGCTTTATATTCTTCAGCAGTCATAGCGTCACTTTCTGCTGCTTTATGTTCAAAAACTTCATCTAAATCACCAAACTGAAGGTAAGGAAAGACAGATTGCCATTCTCCTTCAAAATCGGATAATTCACGATTTTCTACTTGGTCATCTTCAAAATAACCTGCATAGATTTGTTTACTCGCTTCATCATGGCCATGATGATCATCAATAACAATTTTAACAGGCTCCGATTCAGCATAAGGTTCGTCATTATGATCTACTAAAGTAGCTTTGATTTCTAATCCATCAGCAGTAGCTTCTCCAATAAAGTCTTTAGTTCTTTGACCAGAAACAACTTTCCATTCGCTTACTTTGCTTTCTCTTGCATACCAATGCCACTGACTTGTTTCAGTTTCTTTTTCTGGCAGAGCACTTAGTTCAACAGGATCACCTGTATGGTAGTGATCTGCTAAACCATCAATTTCAATGGTTTGATTCTCATAACTTTCAGTAGCTTGATTACTCATACTACTTTGTGACTCTTGGTCTGAAGCAACATTTTCTCCACATGCTACTAATAATATACTAACTGTGAACAGTCCTATGTACTGAATTAATCTTTTTGTCATTTATTTCACCCTCCAAGTTTCAAATCGTAATGATTACGTTTTAAAACTTAACATCTTTCTACACTTATTGTCAATAAAATTATTTAAGTTTTATTTTAGTATAAGAAAACAATAGTGGGTTTAGTAATGATAAATACTGATAGGTGGGGAAAGAAACTAGTTGTAATCATTGTTTAAAATGAAAGGAATTATTTAGAAACATTAAAAAAATCTATAAAAAAAACTAACATACCAAATCTTTAAGTGAACAGATTTGGTATATTAGTTTTTTGATTAAACAATTTAATTTTAAATAGAAATTTTAATGATTTATTTCTTTTCGATCCCAATAATACCAAAAGCTCCAGGTCCGCCATGGCTTGAAATAACAGCACCAGCTGAGAACCAAGATGGGTCATTGTAACCTGCTTCTTGTAACAAAGTTTTAGCGAGTTGTTTATGGTTCTCACTCAATCTTTTTGTCCCACCAATAATCACTGTTTCTGGATCAATATCATAGTTCTTAACGAAATCTTTAACGGTATTTTTCAAACAGCGATCGAATGACCCGCGATATTTTTTAGAAGCCACTAAATAACCGTCCTTAAGAATAATAGTAGGATGAAGGTTCAAAAGAGATGCACCAAGATAGGCTACATTTGAAACTCGTCCTCCAGCTTTCAGGTAAAGTAATGATTGTGGTAAGAAAATAAAACGAGTCCGCTCGCGGACATCTTCCACAAAAGCAACAATATCTTCCGCAGTGGTGCTGGGATTATTTTCAATAAATTTTGCGGTTGCGACAATCACAGCAGTTAGGCCGCCTGAAACATTTTTGCTGTCAACGATATGAATATTATTAAAATCTTCAGCTGCTATAGTGCATGAAGTATAAGATACTGTAGTAACTGCTGAATATGCAATATGAATAATGTGAGCTTCAGGGTGCTGCGCCAAAATGCGCTCGAAAACAACGCTGTTATCTTGTGGAGTCGTTCCAGCAGTTTTTGGCAAGGTGCCTGTTTGATCATAAAAATGATAAACGTCTTCAACGTCAAAGCTTCCATCATCAAACGTCTCTGAACCCATGGTAACATGCATTGGAATAACATGAATATTGTAACGCTCGATAAGCTCTGGAGATATATCAGAACCGCTTTCGGTGGTGATTATAAATTTTGTCATATTTTCCTCCTGCTTCATCTTTTAGTGATGTAGTTATGGTAATCATATCATAAGCAAAAGAGGAGTTATACTGATATTAAGCGTTAGATATAAACTTATAATGTATTATATAAAACAAAATTAAATTATCAGAAGTGCTCTTTGTACAGTAAGTTTTATAAAATTGTTAAAAATAGTTTTCTCTAAAAAATATACCTCAAGTTAGAATAATTAAAACTTTGAGGTACATTATTTTTTATTTAGAAGATTGCAACTTATAAATAGCTCCACTATTCAATTGGAAATCTAAGTTTTCTACTCGCAGGAAATTTTTAATAGCTAGGGAAGAAGCTCCTAAAAGGGTAGCTTTAGCTCCAAGTTGTGATTCGAATAAAGGTGTATTTTTATTAAAGGAACTTACCATATTATTTTTTACTGCAAGTAATATTTCTGGGATTTTTCTCGTTAAGGAACTGTTGATATAGATTATTTCAGGACCATAGGTAGCAATAAGGTTATTGATGCCGATACTTAAATGATCAATAAGATCTTTAATAAGAGAAACAGTTTGAGTATCATTGTTTCTATATTCATTTACTAAATCATCAAGGTTCAATGAAAAATCATTTTTTATAAGACGAAAATGGTTAAGTATTGCTTTTTCTGAGCAATATTGTTCGAAACAACCTTGGTTCCCACAAGGGCATGACAAGCCATGTGGGTGAAGTATCATATGTCCAATTTCTCCACTTCTTCCATGTCTGCCACAATACAATGAGCCATTCATAATAATACCAGCTCCGATACCGCTATGAATACTTACGCTAATGAGATTGCTTTTTTTTGTTGAAAAAGTATTTTCAGCAAGCGAAGTTAAATTGGCTTCATTTTCCATATAAATTGGAATAGTTGTAATTTTAGATAGCTCTTCAAGTAAGTCGAGCTTATCTAAATCATAATAAGGAGTGAACACAATTTTTTTTTCGAAAACGATTCCATGTACTGCTAACGTGATACCAATAATCTGATAAGGAAAGTTAGACGCCAAATCGGTATACGAATCGATAATATCTTTTATAATTGATATTACATTTTCCTTGGTCACTAAAACACCTGTTGAACTTTTTTCTTTGACAATTTCTCCATTTAGATAGGTCAACATAGAAGCAACGTAATCATAGCCGATATCAATACCCAAAGAAACTCCTGCCTTCTTGTTTAGTTGTAACAAGATAGGTTTTCTTCCTCCAGACACAGAACTACTTCCAATTCCAATTTCATTGATTAATTTATCATTGATAAATTTTTTTACGATTTCTGAAATAGAGGCTTTATTTAAGCCGGTATTTTGAGAAACTGCAGAACGAGAAATTTCTGAATGATTAATAATGTTAGATAATACCATTGCTTCATTTTGTTCCCTGATTGTATATTTATCTGCAATCATGAAATCAATCCTTTATATTTAGATTTTTTAAGTCGGTATATTTTACCAGACGCTGTTACCTATAAAAAAAATTTAATGAAATTTTTTTATAGGTAACGAAGAGTAGTTTATTTGACTAACAAACTAAACATACCATAATTTTAGAACTTATGATATATCTATGACTTAAATTATTTATAAAATTTTATATAGGAATATTTTTGTCAAAAAATTAGGTGAAGTTGTTCCTTTTTCTTATAAATTCCTTAGAAAGATAGTCTTAGAGACATTCTATTATCTATTATATTATTTTGTAGCATAGCTTCATTTTTAACTATAACATTCAATATATAAGGTAGCAGTTTTTTCTCCATCTCATATATTATCTTCTTTAGAAAAATTATGAATTAAATAGTTGTTGTATAGTAATAACATTCTTATTTTTTTCGAGAAAAACTATTATGAAAGCGCTTGACAAAAAGTATGCTCTAATATATACTTTTTTTGTAAGTTAGTTAACCTTACTAACTTAACTAAAATACTTTTTATCAATGCGAAGGAGGAAGCTTTATAAGTTATTTTCTCAGAAGTAGGTTAAAAGAAAAATCAATATTAGATCCAGATAATGGCGAATATATATACTACAAAACAATTGTTAGAACTGACACAGACACTTACACTTGTACTTGTTTATTTGATAAAGGAAAATGACATGAATTAGATATTATACTTGATGCAACAGTTCTTAGTGATGATTACATCAATCAAACATACGAAGGATTCTTTACTGGAGCTTTTGTAGGAATAGCAAATATTGATTATTCTGACTATTAATTAGAGGTTGCTTTTAATTATTTTAAATATGGAGAATGATTAAATACGTTCTCTGAAGTTGAGGAGTTTTAATTATGGAGAGTCTATTTTCAATGCAAAACATTAATAAAAGCTTTGGAAAAGTTAAAGTCCTTAAAGATGTTCAATTAGAAGTGAAAAAAGGAGAGATACATGCGTTAGTAGGAGAAAACGGAGCTGGAAAATCTACCTTAATGAACATTCTTGGAGGTGCAATACCTAAAGATAGTGGGGAAATTATTTTTGAAGGAAGAGAAATAGATAATATGTCTCCTGATTTGGCGAAAGAATTAGGTATAGGATTTGTTCAACAAGAACTAAATCTAGCAGAATCTGTTAGTGTAGCCGAGAATGTATATATAGGACGTTTGCCTTGTAAAAATAAGAAATTAGGTATTATTGACTATGACAAATTGTACGAGGATACTCAAGAATTAATTAACTTATTAGGTGCAAGTTTCAAGCCTACAGATATAGTAGAAAAATTATCAACGGCTAATAAACAATTAGTAGAAATCGCAAAAGCCATCAGTTTAAATGCAAAAGCTATCATTTTTGACGAGCCAACGACATCACTTTCAGATCATGACGTTGAAATATTATTTATTGTAATTAATGCGTTGAAAGACAAAGGAATTTCAAGTATATATATTACACATAGAATGGACGAAATACATGAATTGTGTGACCGTCTTACGGTATTACGAGATGGCCAATATATTTCTACGGATTATGTTGAAAACTTAACTACTGAGGATATTATTAAACAGTTAGTTGGTCGTGATTTAGATGATTTATATAGAAAAGAAGAAACTGATGTTGGAGACATAAATATTGAGGCAATTGATTTGAAAGACAAATACGGTAAAGTTAAGTCGGTTACATTTAATGCCAGGAAAGGAGAAATCGTCGGCTTTTCAGGTTTGATTGGTAGTGGAAGAACAGAGACAATGAGGTTACTTTTCGGTGCTGATAAGTTGCAAGAAGGTACAGTGAAAGTTAATGGAAATCCAGTTGAAATAAACTCTCCAAAGGATGCAATAAATAATGGTTTGTCTTTATTAACAGAAGATAGAAAGAATCAAGGCCTAGCATTAAATTTATCTATAAAAGATAATATTAATTTGGCTGCATTCAATGACTTTATTATTAATCGTAATAAAATAGAAGAGAATGCGAATAACTTAATCCAAAATTTGAATATTAAAATAAGTGATAAAAACAATCCAGTTTTTAATTTATCTGGAGGCAATCAACAAAAAGTGGTTTTAGCTAAATGGTTAAATACGAATAGTGATATATATATATTCGATGAACCTACAAAAGGGATAGATGTTGGAGCAAAATCTGAAATATATAAAATAATTACTAATCTTGCAAAAGATAAAAAAACAATTTTAGTTGTTTCATCAGATATGACAGAATTACTTGGTATTTGTGATCGAATATATGTATTCAGCGAAGGTAAGATTACTGGAGAATTAAAAGCTAAAGAAGCAACGCAAGAAAAAATCATGAAATATGCAACGGTGGGAGTCAACTAATCAATACAATGTTAGTATCTAAAGTTAGGAGTGAATATAGTTATGAAAAATGTAATATCAAAAGACAAAGTTCAACCTAAAGACAAAGTTCAACTCAAAGACAAAATTCAATCGATTCTTTTAAAATATTCTGTTTATATCGTTTTAATTTTGTTATTAATATTCTTTTCGTTTTCTAGCCCGGTTTTTTTAACTCAAGCAAATATGGCTAATTTCTTTCGCCAAATTCCTTCTGTAGGTATTTTAACCGTTGCATATGCAATGGTATTAATTAATGGATATGTAGATTTGTCTATAGCATCCATTGCTGCTTTTTCCGGAACTGCAGCAGCATACTTATCTACACTGGGATGGAATCCAATAATAGTAATAGTAGTCGCAATGATGACGGGAGCATTTTTTGGAACTATAAATGGCTTACTAATTAAAAAATTAAATCTACCGGCATTCATTTTAACATTAGGAACTAGTTATATTATTCGTGGGATAATTATGTTTATTACGGATGGTATATATGTTACAGGTGTGACGGATTGGTTTGGAAAACTTGCATCTACAAATATATTTGGAAATGTTATATATAGCAGTACTCTTATATTCATCATATTAGTTATAGTTTTTGCTTATATTATGAAAAATACGCGTTTAGGTATACATTCATATATAGTTGGTTCAAATCCAGAAGCTGCTAGACTTTCTGGTATAGATACTGATAAACATGTAGTGAAGATATTTATGATAGAAGGTATTTTAGCAGCAGTAGCTGGAGTATTATTAATGTCTAACTTAAATGTTGGAGGACCAAATGAAGGTCAAGGTTTAGATTTACTAGCTATGGCTGCTGCGATTATGGGTGGTATCCAATTTAGTGGTGGTGTAGGTACAATAGGAGGTGCAGTTGTAGGTATCTTTACTTTACAAATATTTAATAACGGATTGTCTATTATGGGAGTAAATGCCTTTATGCAACAAGCTGTTACAGGAGGCATAATCATCTTTGCATTGGTAGTAGATTACTTTAGACGTAAAGCAGAAAAAAATAATTGACATACAAACTTATAAAAAATCATAAAATTAAAGGGGAGAATAGTTATGTTAAAAAAAAGTAAAATTTTATTGTCATCATTAGTAGTAAGTATATTGGTAATAGGCGGTTGTGGTAACGCTGATTCTGAAGAAGCAGCTAGTAATGATACAGAAAATAAAACACTATATTTTATACCAATTGTTGATACAGGAGCATATTGGAATCCAATGAGAGCTGGAGCAGAAGAAACGGCTGAGAAATTAGGTTATGAATTAATTGTAAAAACAAGTCCACCGGCAGAATCACAAAAAAATGAGAAGCATATCGGTTTTATAAGAGAAGCAGTTGCAAGTGATGCTGCTGGTATCGCGATTGCTCCTATTGAACAAAATATGTTTAAGAATCCAATTATAGAAGCAAAAGATGCTGAAATCCCAGTAATAACATTTGATGCTGATGTAGAAAATGAAGAAGATCGTGTTGCTTATGTTGGTACCGATAATGTACTAGCTGGAAAAGAATTAGGTCGTCAAGCAGCAGAAGAAATGAAAGAAAAGGGGATTACAAAAGGATCAGTGACAATAGTTTGTGTTGATAGAGCTCAACCAACAATGATCGCCAGAGAAAAAGGATTAAAAGAAGGATTTGCAGAAGTTATGGGAGAAGATACAGATAACTTTACGTGGTTAGAAACTATCCAAGATAAAGACCAATCAGCGGTATCTAAAGAACAATTGGAGGGGCAAATTATTTCAAATGATGACTTAGTAACTGTATTCTCACTAGGTTCAGAAGGACCAGACGTCGGAGTTATGGAAGCGCTCGCTTCTCAAAATAAAGCTGGGAAAATCCTTCACTATGGTTTTGATTACACAGAGACATGGAACCAAGGTATTGATGACGGACGTATTACTGGAATTGTAGATCAAGATGCCTACACAATTGGCGTTGAAGTTATTGAAAACTTAGTTAAGTCAATAGAAGGAGAAGAAATTGCTCCAACAATTCCTATTGATGTTAACTATGTTAAAGCAGAAGATATAGAAGCTTATGGACTAGAAAAAAGCGAACAATCAACAACTCAGACTGAATAATAAGATTGTTTGGATCTATATATAATAAATAATAAGTCTTTTAGAAAAATAATATATTGAACGTTATTTGTTTTAGAAATTTATTTCGGTAATAAAGAGAGTGAATTTAATGAGAACGTTGACAAAATAAAAATAAGATATTATGATAACCATAGTTTGTATTTCGTACAAACAAACTATGGTTTAAGATTTATAATATGAACAAAAATTAGGAGGACTATCAATTATGACATATTTTCCATCAATCAATAAAATCAAATACGAAGGTGCCGAATCAACAAACCCATTCGCTTTCCGTCATTACAATCCGGAAGAAGTAGTATTAGGAAAAACAATGAAAGAACATTTACGCTTTTCAGTAGCTTATTGGCACACATTTACAAATGATGGATCAGATCCATTTGGTAAAGGCGTTAATCAAAGAGACTGGTTAACGGATGATCCAATGGAAACAGCAAAAAACAGAGTAGAAGCATCATTTGAATTTTTTGAAAAATTAGGAGTTGAATACTTCTGTTTTCATGATATGGATGTAGCTCCTTATGGGGGATCACTAGAAGAATTTTTCACAAATTTAGATATGATCACAGATCTTATTAAAGAAAAAATGGATCAAACAGGAATCAAATTACTTTGGAATACAGCTGACAGACATTCTAATCCAATCTATGTTCATGGTGCTGCTTCAAGTTCTAATGCAGATGTTTATGCTGTATCTGCTGCACAAGTGAAAAAAGGGATAGACATCAGTAAAAAACTAGGCGGTAAAAACTTTGTATTCTGGGGTGGACGTGAAGGTTACGAAAATCTAATCAATACAAATATGAAATTAGAAGAAGAAAATATTGCTCGTCTTTATCATATGTCAATTGACTATTCGAACAAAATTGGTCACGAAGAGCTTATGTTCTTATTAGAACCTAAACCAAAAGAACCTATGAAACATCAATATGATTTTGATGCAGCTACGAGTATGTCATTCTTACAAAAATACGATTTAACTGATCGTTTCAAGTTGAATTTAGAAGCAAACCATGCGACCTTAGCTGGACATACATTTGAACACGAAATGAATGTAGCACGTAACTATGATGCGTTGGGATCACTGGATGCGAATCAAGGTGATATACTTTTAGGATGGGATACAGATGAATTTCCAACAGATGTTTACTCTGTAACATTAGCTATGGTTGAATTCTTGGAAAACGGCGGTATCGAACCTGGCGGAATCAACTTTGATGCAAAAGTACGCCGTACATCATTTGAAATGGAAGATTTATTCTTAGCACATATAGCAGGAATGGATACCTTTGCTAGAGGATTAAAAGCAGCTGCTAAAATAAAAGAAACACGTTTCTTAGATGAATTAAAAGAAAAACGTTATGCAAGTTATGAAACTGGCATCGGTTCAGATATTCTATCTGGGAAAACAGATTTAGAAACATTAACAACTTATGCTTTGGCACATGACGATGTCAAAAATGAATCATCTCATATCGAACACATCAAATCAAAATTAAATGATTACTTAATTTAAGAAACACTACCAATAAGGAGGTAAGAAATGATTATCAAAAACCCTGTATTAAAAGGTTTTAATGCAGATCCCTCAATCGTTAGAGTAGACGATACGTATTACATTGCAAACTCTACATTTGAATGGTTTCCTGGAGTTCAGATTCATGAATCAAAGGATTTAGTTAATTGGCAATTAATTACACACCCCTTGTCAACAACAACCTTACTAGATATGAAAGGCAACAAAGATTCTGGTGGAATCTGGGCCCCTGACCTTTCGTATGCGGATGGCAAGTTTTGGTTAGTGTACACGGATGTAAAAATCACAGAAGGACCATTTAAAGATGGAACGAATTACTTAACAACTGCTGAAAATATTTATGGACCATGGAGTGATCCAATCAAATTAAATGGTGTGGGATTTGATGCTTCTTTATTTCATGACGATGATGGGAAAAAGTATCTTGTCCAAATGGAATGGGATCACCGTGAGTATCGTCATGCTTTTAATGGAATCAAACTGACAGAGTATTCAGTTGAACAACAAAAACTTCTTCCTAAAACTGCAAAAATTATTTATAAAGGCACCGATGTTAAATTAGTTGAGGGGCCGCATATCTATAAAATGTTTGGATATTATTATCTATTTGCTGCAGAAGGCGGAACAGTTTATACTCATCAAGAAGTCGTAGCTCGTTCAAAAGAACTTTATGGAATGTACGAAACTCAACCTGGTGAAGCCTTCTTAACGGCTTATGACTCTCCGAAAAATTATCTTCAAAAGTGCGGACATGGGGCTTTAGTTGAAACACCTAGTGGAGAATGGTATTTTGCCCATCTAACCGGCCGCCCTTGGCATCATGCAACAGAATCAGCAACTGAACCTAGAGGATGGTGTACTTTAGGCAGAGAAACAGCTATTCAAAAAGTAGGATGGGACGAAGAAAAGTGGCCAATGATCGTCGGTGGAAAACAAGGTGCAAAAGAAGTTGAAGCACCAAAAGACGCCATTGAAATGCCTTTTGAATTAAACTATCTTGAAAAAGATAATTTTGATGAAAAAGAATTAAACATCCATTTTAATACTTTAAGAGTTCCTTTTAACGACTATTTAGGATCTTTAACAGCTAATCCTGGACACCTCCGTTTGATAGGCCGTGGTTCTCTCACAAATGAACACGAACAAGCCCTAGTGGCTCGTCGTTGGCAAGCTTTTGAGTTTGATGCAGAAACAGCTGTCAGCTACCAACCGGAGAATCATCAACAAATGGCTGGATTAGTAAATTACTACAATACTCAACATTGGTCAATGATCCAAGTTACATGGAATGAAATCAATGGACGAGTGATTGAGGTCACACAAAATGATCGTGGAAACTTTACAAGTTTTCTTAAAGAAGAAGCCATCAAAGTTCCGGAAAATGTAGAATATGTATACTTTAAAGTAAAGGTGCGCACGGATCATTATACGTATGCTTATTCCTTCGATGGAATAGAGTGGATGGATATTCCAGTGGAATTAGATGCTAAGATTTTATCCGATGACTATGTGAATCAAACTTATGGAGGCTTTTTCACAGGAGCGTTTGTAGGAATGGCGAATATTGATTACTCAGGATATGAATTAGAAGCTGACTTTGATTATTTTTCTTACAAAGAAAAGTAATCAATTAAGTTAAGAGTAATAAAAGTTTAAAACTAATCATTAGAATTAAGTTAGGTTATACGACTGGTCTTTTATAGTAGCTTAAGATTAAGTATCTTACTCCTGCTGTAAAAGACTTTTGTTTATTCTAATATTTGGTACTTTTACTAAAATAAAAAAACTGTTAAAGCAAAGTGAGGAGAAAAAAGATGCCATATGTATTAGGTTTAGATTTAGGAACAGGTTCGCTAAAAGGATTACTGATGACAAAAAACGGAACAATTATTACTACCAAGTCCGCTGAATACCCGTTGATAACTCCACAATCTGGGTATAGTGAACAAGACCCGGAAGAGTGGCTAAAAGCTGCTGAACAAGTGATTCAAAGTATTGTTAAAGAAATTCCAGATGCAGCGTCAAAAATTGATGGTATCAGTTTCTCAGGCCAAATGCATAGTTTAGTTCTTCTAGACAATAAAAATCACGTATTGAGAAATGCTATCTTATGGAATGACGTGCGAACAACTGAACAATGTCGAGAAATTACCGAAACACTAAAAGATGACCTGATCAGTATTACAAAAAATCGCGCATTAGAAGGATTTACATTACCAAAATTATTATGGGTAAAAGAGAAAGAACCTGAGATTTGGCAACAAGTTGCGCATTTTTTATTGCCTAAAGATTACTTAGGGTATTGGTTGACAGGCAATCAACAGATGGAATATTCAGATGCTGCTGGTACGTTGTTATTGGATGTTGAACAGAAGTGTTGGAGTAAAAAGATAATAGATACTTTTGAAATAGAAGAACGTATTTGCCCTCCACTAGTTTATTCTACAGACAGTATTGGGACAGTGCGGGAGGAACTACTTGAAAGATTGGGTCTTCAAGGTCGAATTGAAGTCTTTGCAGGAGGAGCCGACAACGCATGTGCTGCTGTAGGAGCAGGTATTGTGAAAGATGGCGTAGCTTTAGCAAGTATTGGAACGTCAGGCGTGTTTTTATCTTATGAAGAAACAGGTGACAAACAATATGAAGGCGACTTGCATTACTTTAACCATGCTGTAAAAGATGCTTACTACTCAATGGGCGTTACATTAGCAGCAGGACATAGTTTAACTTGGTACAAAAATACATTTGCAAAAAACGAAATATATGATGAATTGTTACAGGGTGTAGCGGAAATCCCAGCAGGTTCAATGGAATTGTATTTTACGCCTTATATCGTAGGCGAACGCACACCGCATGTGGATAGTAAAGTTCGAGGCTCTTTTATCGGCATTAATACCAATCATACACGAGATCATTTTACACGTGCTGTGTTGGAAGGTATTACCTTTTCACTAAAAGATTCACAGGTTTTAATGGAAGAAAAGTCAGGGAAATCCTTCAAAAGAATTATTTCTGTCGGTGGGGGAGCAAAAAATAAAGATTGGCTGCAGATACAAGCAGATATTTTCGATGCAACGATTGTCACAATGTCAACTGAGCAAGGACCGGCTATGGGAGCTGCCATGATAGCAGCTGTTGGGGCAGGTTGGTTTGCTGATTTAAAAGAATGTGCATCTGTGGTTGTTTCCTACAAAGACGAAATTCATTCTATACCAGAAAATGTAGAAAAGTATAAAAATAGCTATAAAAAGTATAGAGAAATTTATCCGGCTACCAAAGATTTCTTCCATTAATATTAATTGGTATCAGCAGTTCAAATGACCATTTAATTGAAGGGAAAGCAACATTATAATGTTTTATTCTATCAAGTTTTCATAGTAAGAGTGGTATTTCATTTGAGGATGGAACCACTCTTTTTAAATGATTACTGTATAAAACTACTAAATGGAGTTGACACTATGGATATTACGATACGTACGGTAAATGATCGTTGGAAACTTTTTACTCTAACTAATGATAATGGGATGGAAGTCCAATTTTTAAATTATGGAGGAATCATTACAAAAATTTTAGTTCCAGATAAAAACCAGAATAAAAAAAATATTGTTTTAGGTTATGCCGATTACAAAGATTATGAATCAGATCCAAATTTTTTAGGTGCTGTAATTGGTCCCGTTGCAGGCAGAATCAAAGAAGCAGAATTTACTCTAAAAAATAAAAATTTCGGGTTGGAACAGAATGATGGGAATCATCATCTTCATGGCGGATCAAATGCATTTCATCGTGTGATTTGGGAAACTGAAACAATTAAAACAGATGATAAAGCAGGTGTTACGCTAAGTTATGTAAGAAAAGATGGGGAAAATGGCTATCCGGGAAATGCAACAGTAGCTGTTACGTATACGTTGACTAATAAGAACCAGTTAATGATAGATTATGAGGCAACTACCGATGAAACCACACCCATAACGTTGACTAATCATTCCTACTTTAATTTAACGGGTGATACAAATAATACTGTCCATACTCATCAATTGATGGTAGACAGCCATCAATTTCTTGAGCTGAACAGTGGACTCATTCCTACCGGGAAAATAATAGATGCAACGGATTCATTATTTGATTTTCGAGAAGGAAGAGAATTAAAGAACGGCATGGTTGCTGGTTCAGAACAGAATAAAATAGTGGGTAATGGCTATGATCATTATTTTTTATTTGACCATACTAAAGAAAAAAATGTCATTGTTAGAGATAAGAACAGCGGCAGAGTTCTTACAATTGAAACGGACCAGCCAGGTATGGTGTTATATACAGGACAAAATATAGTAAAAGGACTTGAATTAGATGGTGGAAGTTCAAAAAAATATTCAGGAGTCTGTTTTGAAACACAATCATCTCCAGCTTCTTTACATCACGAGGGGTTACCGATGATCATTCTAAATCCCAGTGAAATTTATAAAAAACAGACGACTTTTTCATTTTATGTTGAGTAATTTCTATGAAAAATCGAAGATGCATTACATGCTAGTCTCTACTTATTTTTTATACTATTTTAATTTTTTTTCAAAATAACTACAATTAAATTTATGATAATTCTTTACATTGTTATTTAATAGAATATAATTATTGATAGCGCATACACGGATAAAATGGATAATCGTCAGTGTATTTCACCTGTTTTATGAGTAACTTAATCTACATAAGATAGAGAATATTTAGGAGGTTTTTTATGAAGCTTGAAGCAAATGATACGATATTATTTATCGGGGACAGTATTACAGATGCTGGGAGAGATAGAAATGATTCTCACCACTTAGGTTATGGTTATCCCCTAATGATTGCAGGACGCCTATTAGCTATTTACCCTGAACTAAATTTAAAGGTAGTGAATCGAGGAATCAGTGGAGATCGTGTTTCACATTTACAGGAACGTTGGCTGAACGATTGTTTACGTACTCAACCGGATGTTGTTTCTATTTTAATCGGAATAAATGATACATGGCATAATATGGGGACAGATGTATCTGGCTCTAGTGAATCAATGATACAATTTAAATCAAAGTACCAAGATATTTTGACACAGGTTAAAGAAAAAACAAAAGCTAAAATTGTAATAGTTGAACCATTTTTACTTCCTTATCCAGCAGATAGAAGAGAATGGCGTTATGATTTAGATCAACGCATTCAAATTATTCGTGAACTTGCAAATGAGTATGCAGATGAATTTGTTTCTCTAGATGGAGTTTTCCACTCTACCGGAATTAAGAGTAGTTACCAATATTTGACCGGAGAAGATGGAGTGCATCCTACTGTTGCTGGACATGGTAAAATTGCAGAAGAATGGTTGAAAATAATCGAGAATTAAGTACAATCATTAAAATTAAAACAAAAGATAAGTAGTACTTTTATCAACAAAGATTCCAATTATACACGAGATTATTTTACACGTACTTTACTAGAAAGTATTGCTTTTTTTGTGATTTAAAAATATGAAGTCTGCTATAGAAAATATCCGGAAATTTACCTAGCTACTAAAGATTTCTTTCAGAAATAAAGGGTATAAATAAAAACTGGCAAAGTACAAAATCTTTGTCAGTTTTTATTATTCAGTAGAAAATACCAGAATAGAAAGGAAAAAAATGATGCCAATGATAAATCGATGTGATTTTAGCGCCAGTACTTTATATGGTTAAAGAAGGTGTATCAGAAAAAATTGAACAGTATGTAGAAAATGGCGGTACGTTTGTGACAACATTTATGAGTGGGATTGTTGATCAAAGCGATAATGTTCATTTGGGAGGCTATCCAGGTCCATTAAGAGATGTATTGGGAATTTGGGTAGAGGAAATCGACGCTTTAGCTCCTGAACAACGAAACCAAGTGGTAGTGAAAAAGGTCGATTTAAATCAAGAAAAATACGATTGTCGAATGGTGTGTGACTTGCTGCATACTGAAGGCGCGGAAGTAATTGCTGAATATGGTACAGATTTTTATAAAGGGATGCCAGTCATTACAAAAAATAATTTTGGAGCAGGAGAAGCTTGGTATGTTGGAACAGTCCCTGAACAAAAACTGTTGGATGAACTGATTGGAAAACTGCTTAAATCTAAAGGAATTCAAGGATTTGAACATTTACCAGCTGGTGTTGAAATTGCCAGTCGTAAAAAAGGAGAGAATGAATTTTACTTTTTAATGAACCATACTGAAGAAAATAAGACGGTTGAGACCGATTTTGAAGGGTATAAAGACCTATTAACTGGCGATCAAGTAACTAGAAATATAGAGCTAAAACCCTTTGATGTAAAGATTTTATTGGAGAATAACTAAAAAAATCGCAGGAAAAGGCCGAGGTTTTCTAAATCTCAGCCTTTTTTCATTTGAAATTGATCAAGTACTGCTATAAAAGAAGATGATGCATTGGCGAGATCTTTTTTACATTTGGACTTATAACATAGGGGAATAAATAACTGATACTCATTGACTTAATATTTTTTTCACTTTAATAACTGTAGGCATATTACATGATACTCCTTGTTTATTCCTTTATACTGGATACTGTAAAGTATTCATAGAAAGGATGAAAGTAAAATGACAAAAATTGAGAAATTCGAACTAAATGATGGAACAAGTTTGCCGGCTATTGGATTTGGAACGGTGAATGTTCAAGGAGCTCAAGGTTTGAACAGTGTACTCACGGCTATTGATGCGGGTTACCGACTTATTGATACTTCAACTAACTATATGAATGAAGGAATGGTAGGGGAAGCTATCCGACGTTCGTCTGTTCCACGTGAAGAACTGATGATCAACTCAAAATTACCAGGAAAAGCGCATGAATACGATAAGGCCATCAAGATGATTCAGGAATCTTTATATCGTATTGATATTGATTACTTTGATAAATACTTGATTCACTGGCCACTGCCTAAACAAGATAAATATGAAGAAGCATGGCAAGCATTAGTTGATGCACAAAAATTTGGATTGATAAAAACGATTGGTGTATCGAATTTCTTGCCAGAACACCTTGAACGTATCATTGAAAAGACGGGCGTTACTCCTGCAACCAATCAAATTGAGCGCCACCCGTACTTTAATAATAACGCATTAGTAGAAGCCAACAAAAAATTAGGCATCTTAACGGAAGCTTGGAGTCCATTCGGTCGTGAGATCAATGATGTATTAGAAAATGAAACGATTGTTAAGTTAGCCGAAAAATATGGAAAAGAACCTGCACAAATCATCATTCGTTGGAACTTACAAAATGGTGTGATGCCGATTGTAAAAGCTTCTTCTTTTAGTCACCAAAAAGCTAATTTAGATGTGTTTGATTTTGAATTGTCAAAAGAAGATATTCAAGAAATCGATGCATTAGATAAAGGTGAAGAGGGCAGAGTAGAAGGGCAACATCCAAATGAATACGAAGAGTTTGATTAAACCATTTTTTGATTAAAGAAATGAAAGGAAGAAAAATCTTATGGTAGAGACTATTTATACCAAAGAAAATAAACCTTTTCCTAACAATCCACTGCCTGTTCTCTACTATCCAAAAGCAGTAGCTCGTTTATTGAACGAATTTGATCCAGCACAGAATGTGCAGGATCTATTTGAAAAAAACGGGTATACCAATGGATGGGTAAACGGTATTTTTTCTTATAATCATTTTCATTCCAATACCTATGAAGTATTGGCTTGTATTGCTGGTGAAGCAACTGTGCAACTTGGAGGTCCTGATGCTCAGTGCTATTCTTTTTCTAAAGGGGATGTTTTATTTCTTCCTGCAGGTGTAGCCCATAAAAGAATTGATGCTAGTCCTGATTTTAAAATAGTGGGTGCTTATCCTGATGGATTAGAACCAGATATGCAAAAAGGAAAAGCAGAGGATTACGAGGCAATCAAACAAGCGGTTGCATGTGTTAATCAACCAGAAAATGATCCTGTTGAAGGAAAAGATGGAGCAGTAATAAAGTATTGGACCTAGAATTATTCTAGGTCTTTTTTATGTTAGTTAGTTTTTATATCAATAAGTAAAGGGACTAAACTTTATGAAGAAAAACTTTAATAGTCTAAAAAAACAAAACTATAGAAGCTAATCAGCTAGTATGATTGGCTTCTGTAGCTTTGTTTTGCTTCTAGCTCTTTCCATTAAGGTCTGCTTAAACAAAAAAATTCCTTGTTATTTGCTTTTCATATTATTTTATTTATCAATAAAGGAAAAATTATGGGGATTTGTCATAATAATTGCCCTTTTTTTAATTTGTAAAGGCGATATACTTGAAAGGTAATGAATAAGAGCCACAAGAATAGGATATAAAAAGGTTAAGGAGCAAAAATAAACTTCGGGTAATCACTAAAAACTGAGCCATTGTAGTGGTTTTAATGTTGTTCAAGTTGATTAGTATTATTAGAACGATGTTAACTCTAATAATTTAAAAGTATTATTGCTTATTCAAAGAATAAAAGGAACAAAAAATCAATTATGGAATCAGGAGTTTTTATAATGGAAAAGAAAAGGAGCTTTTTTAAAGAAATCATCACTATAAAAGAAACAAAAGATTCTTTGTTGCGTGTTTTTGGTGCGGGATTTACTACTGGAATTATGCTTATGGCAGGCTACTTGCTAAATAATATGCAAATTGGAACGTTCGGAGCACTGGGAGCTTTCGCATTTTTGTATTACCAGCCAATTCCGACCAAAGCATTGATGCAACGGATCTTTAAAGTTGGGATCTGTTTAGTGCTGAGTTTTATGGCAGGAGCCTTATCAACCTTTGTACCTTGGATGATCCCTATTACGATTAGTATAATCAGTTTAATTAGTCTTTTAATTTTCAGAATCCTTCATTTGCCAAATCCAGGATCCTTCTTTGTAATTATGGTAGGTTCTATGGGAACAGGCTTAACATTGCCTCTTGCGGGGATTATTTGGGCTACGATTTATGTAGCTTGTGGAGTTTTGGTTGCGATTTTAATGGCTAGTTTAGTTGGTGTGTTGCACAGAAAGCTTATTGAAGAAAAAGAAGAGTATAAATCTGAATCATTTAAGACGAAATTTCTCTATGCTATAAAGCACGATCAAGAATTACTATTGTCTTCTATTCATCATGCAGGAATAATCTTTTTTGCTACTTATCTGGGTTTAGCACTAGAATTGGGTAATCCATATTGGATAACGATTTCTTGTGCGGCTGTGCTTCAAGGAAGAAAGCTAAATGTCATTATGTATCGAAACGTTCAACGGATAGTTGGCGGTGTTTTCGGATTGTTAGTAGGAATGTTTCTATTCTCGTTAGATCTTAACGTGATTCAAACGATTATTGTTATTACGATTTTGAACTTTTTTGTGGAGTATGCTATGGTACGCAATTATGGGCTGGCTAATTTCTTTACAAATCCTCTAGCTTTATTGTTGGCAAATTTATCAAGTGGCGCTTTTGTTAATGATTTAGTAGGAAATCGCTTTATTGGTTTGGTAGTAGGAAGTATTATTGGATTCATCGGAGCAGCAATGATAGCTGGTGCAATCACTTTGTTTAAAAAGGGAGAAAAGGTTCCAGAAAAGTATCTTAGTGTTCCAAAAGAAGAGTAAAAGTTAAAGAGGCAGAATCTATTGCTCGAAAATAGAATCAATTGTATTAGTTGCTTTAAAGGATTGCAAAAAAACAAAATAAAAAAGATTGACAATAGAATAGTAGAATGTTAAATTGTTGTTACGTTAAATTCAGATTATAAAACAGTTTGAATTAGATGAAACGCAGCGATAAGAAAAGTACATTTAAGTGGAATCTTTACAGAGAGCCCTGGTAGCTGAAAAAGGGAAGAGAAAGCTGAATGGAAAATGGTCTTTGAGTGGAACAATTGAACGTTCTTGAAATTTTTATAGAACTTTAGATTGTTACGGGTGCACCCGTTATAGTGCTACAGTATGGGAAGTGGTATTTTGCTTTAGTACTGGAAAAGGTGAAAACTGTGAGGTTTTCATAAAACAAGGTGGTAACACGAAATCAATGATTCCGTCCTTGCACAAAAGATTTTTCTTTTGTGTAAGGACGGATTTTTTATTTGCTTTTAAATACTAAATAGAAAGAGGGAAAGAAAATGTCAGTAATTACAGAGAAATTAACTAGAACAGGTGCACCATTTAGAGGAGATCAAGTAGGGAGCTTTTTACGGCCAAAAGCGTTGAAAGAAGCCCGAAAAGCTTTTGCTGAAGGAAATATTGCTTTAGAAGAATTACGTAAGGTGGAAGACAATGAAATTGACAAGCTAGTGAATAAACAAGTGGAAGCGGGACTCAAAGCAATAACTGATGGTGAGTTCCGCAGAAGCTGGTGGCATTTAGATTTTCTAGAAGGATTAATTGGAGTTGAAGGTTATG
The DNA here is from genome assembly GCF_038007125.1 of Carnobacterium sp. FSL W8-0810. NCBI lineage: Bacteria > Bacillati > Bacillota > Bacilli > Lactobacillales > Carnobacteriaceae > Carnobacterium > Carnobacterium sp. FSL W8-0810. The sequence goes on from NZ_JBBOWO010000001.1 coordinate 928,640, forward strand.
TACCAGAGCATGGTTATTTCTTTGAAGGAGTAGAAACAGAAAAATACGATGTTCGAAATACAGGCAAAATTACTTTCAATCCAAACCATCCTTTTTTTGAACACTTCGTTTATTTAAAAGAAAGTATAGGAGACAGAGCGCTGCCTAAATTTACTATTCCTAGTCCAAATCAATTACTGCACCAAGGTATTCGCGATGAAGTTCTTTACCCAACGGTAGAAGCTTTTTGCGAAGATATCCAACAAGCGTACCGCGAAACGATTCAAGAATTTTATCGCTTGGGTTGTCGCTATTTACAAATCGATGATTGTTTTTGGGGCGTGTTGTGTTACGACAAAGTAGTAGAAGACATTTCTGAGCAAGAACTAACTTATTTAAAAGAGTTATCCGCAAAAAATGTACAAGCTATTTTAAAAGATAAACCAGCTGATCTGGTTATTACAACCCATATTTGTCGGGGTAATTATGCCTCTACTTTTGCTGGGAGCGGAGCCTATGAGCCGGTAGCTAAGGAATTGTTTGGGCAAACAGATTATGATGGTTACTTTTTAGAATACGATACTGAACGATCTGGCGGCTTTGAACCTTTGCGCTTTTATAAAGGTAAAGGGCAAATTGTGCTAGGACTTATTACTTCTAAAACAGGTGATTTGGAAGCGAAAGAAGACATCAAAGCACGGATCCAAGAAGCTTCCAAATATGTTCCTTTAGAGCAACTTTGTTTAAGTACACAATGCGGGTTTGCTTCAACGGAAGAAGGAAATCATTTAACTGAAGAAGAACAATGGAATAAATTGAAATTGGTATTAGAAGTTTCTCAAGAAGTTTGGGGAAACTAAATCAAGGACAGAGTTAAAAATAATAAAAGACTATTTTAGGAGGAATGCAGCATGGCAAAAGTAGAAAGTTTTGAATTAGATCATAACTTGGTGAAAGCGCCGTATGTACGTGTGGCAGGAGTAGAAAAGAACGATAAAGGAAGTACTGTACAAAAATACGACTTGCGTTTTTTACAGCCAAATCAAGATGCGTTACCTACAGGAGCTTTGCACACATTAGAACATCTGCTGGCAACTTATTTACGGGATGAACTGGATGGGATTATTGATATTTCTCCTATGGGTTGCCGTACCGGTTTTTATCTCATTAAATGGGAGGAAGATTCACCTGAGGTTGTAGTAGAAGCTTTAGAAAAAACGTTACAGCGTATTTTAGACACAGAAGAAGTTCCAGCTGTATCTCAAATTTCTTGTGGGAATTATAAAGACCATTCTTTATTTTCGGCGAAAGAATATGCAAAAAATGTACTGGAAAAAGGCCTCAGTAGAGACCCGTTTGAACGTACATTTGCCTAACGTCTATTCTTAGGAGGTAAGTACTAATGATTGGAATTGATTTAACTGGCAAAGTAGCTCTGGTTACAGGCGGAAAAAGTGGGATAGGAAAAGCAATTGTAGACCTTTTTTTGGAAGCAGGTGCAATTGTAGTTTCTGGAGATTTAAATTATGAAAAAGGCTTTAAATTGGAAACAGACCGGTTTGCCGTTTCAAAATTGAATGTTGCTTCAGAAGAATCGGTTAATGTTTGGTTGAAAAGTACGCTAGAGACATTTGGAGAAATTGATATTTTAGTTAACAGTGCAGGTATTTCAACGATGGATCTAGTGGTAGACAGTCAAGTCCCAGACTGGGACAAAGTCATGGATGTAAATGCAAAAGGAACTTTTTTGACTTCAAAAAATGTAGGAAAGCTTATGCAAAAAGTTGGAAATGGCGGTCGTATCATTCAGATTGCTTCACAAGCTGGGAAAAATGGCTATACTGCACTAGGAACCTACACAGCGTCTAAACATGCAGTTTTGGGACTTACTAAAACGATGGCAAAAGAACTGGCAAAGGACAATATCTTAGTCAATGCTGTTTGCCCTGGAATCGTCGAAACAGAAATGAAACATCGTGAAAGAGTAGAAGGCGGGCTCATCAGAAGCATGACACCTGAAGAAATCTATGCTGAAGATTGCTTGCAGATTCCGCTTGGCAGAACAGCAAAAGCAGCAGAAGTTGCGAATGTAGTTTTATTTCTAGCGAGTCCTTTAGCTACATACATGACAGGACAAGCGATCAATGTTACTGGCGGCATGACCATGCATTAAAATAAAAAAAGGGGCGGTTAGGTATGAAAAAAAGACAAAGTATTCTTTCATTCATTTTAATCACAACAACTCTCGTATTGGGTGCTTGTAGTTCAACTGAAGGTGCTTCGGAAAACGCTTCTTCAAAAAAGGATGGTTCAAAAGAATCACAACCAGTAGTTGTTGGATCCCAAGCGGCAGACTTTCAGATTTGGGAATTCATTGCTCAATCTGATGCTGCAAAAGAAGCAGGAATCACATTAGAAGTTGAGGAAGTAATTGGCGGTCCTCAATTGAACACCGCAACAGTCGAAGGTGAAGTGGATGTTAATGCCTTTCAATCATGGGCGTACTTAGAATCTTTTAATGAAGAGAGTGGATCAGATTTAACGGCTTTTGCAACAACTTATTTAGAACCAATGGGAATTTATTCGGATAAAGTTGATTCTATTGAAGATGTGACTGAGGGTTCGGTTGTAGCGATTGCTGATAATCCATCTAATGCTTCAAGAGGCTTATTATTGCTCGAAGCAGCAGGGTTGATTACATTGCCGGATGATTTTGATGCATTGGGAACAACAAGTGATATTATTGATAATCCTAAAAATCTAACATTTGTTGAAATTGACGATACCACTGGTCCACGAGTGATGCAAGATGTTGACCTAGTCTTAATAGGAAATACAATTGCATTGGAAGGAGGGTTGAATGTCTTAGAAGATTCAATTTTCCATGAAGAGATCAATGATGAAACAAAAGCTAACGTTAATATTCTAGTTACCCAAAAAGAGAATGCTGATAATGAAGATATACTGAAATTAGGAGAACTGTATCATGATGAAGAAGTCCAAGAGTATATTGAGGAACAATTTGACGGTACAAAAGTCCCAGTCCAAAAAGACATTTCTTATTTAGAAGAATAATCAATAAAAAATACAGCAGGCTATCATTAATTGATAGCCTGCTGTATTTTTTGCGGATTACCTTGTTTCCTTAATGTAATCGGTAAAAACACCTGTTGCTCCCATTTCAATAGCTGATGCAATTTCTTTAGCAGTATTTACGGTATACGGATGGAGCAGCAATGAGGTATGACGGATCTGATCTCCAAAGTTACTTGTCAAGGAGGCATAGTTAACACCAATTCCTACCGCATACTTAGAGACATCATCAAGCTGATCATTTGAAAGAACAGCTGAGTTATCAAAATTATACAACTGAATAAGAGGGATATCCTTATTTAAATCGTAGATCAAGTGCAAACTTTCTTCGCTGAATGATTGAATGATGACTTGCTGATGAGTTGCAACATCTTCCAATAAATCATATTTAGTCAATAGAGAAAATAATTCTTGTTCCATTCCTTTATTTTCTGAAGGAGATTTGGTTTCAATGTAGTAGTTTACAGTATTGCCAAATTCTTGAAAGATTTCTTCTAATGTTGGAATCTGTAATCCTGCATAATTTTCTTTAGCTTTTTTAGGGTTCTTTTGATTGAACCAAGACCCTGCATCCAATTCTTTTAACTGTTCCAAAGTATAGTCGCTAACTAAGCCTGTTCCGTTTGTTGTACGGTCAAGTGCATCATCATGCATAGCTATTAAGACCCCATCTTTTGTTAATTGAAGGTCTAGTTCGATATAATCAGCACCCAATTCTTTAGCCTGGTGGTAAGCTTCAATAGTATGTTCTGGGGCATAACCGCTAGCACCACGATGACCAATAACCATGAATTCTTCAGGAAGAGTTATTTTTTTCGCAGAACTAAAAGATTTGGTGTCTAGATAAGCAAGCCCTGCAATAAGTAGGAAAATAATAATTAGTGAATTTATGGCAACTCGTTTCTTCATGTTTTTAACTCCTTTTTTAATATAACTTAAGTCTACCAAATCAGTACTTGAATGAATGCTGTATTGTAAATAAATAACAGGAAAATTACAAACTCAATCAACTTATTACAAATAATTAATGAAAGCAAAAAAAATTCACATGAAATTTTCTGAAACTTATCTATTGAATTACTGAAAATTAACATGTGGATGCTAGCATAGAATATGTAACAAAGAATAAAAGAAGCCAAGGAGGTTTGCCGATAAGTGCAAAGCTGAAACAAAAAATCACCTTTCGTTAGAAATTTGTTATGAAAGTACGAATGTGTATGAGTCATTCATTAGGAGGAGTCTAATGGCAGCAAATCAAGCAATCAGCAAGAAAAAAAGGATACATATCGAGCCTTACGTATATCTTGTTCCAGCCTTTCTTATTTTTATTGTCTTTACGTATTGGCCTTTTTTTAGGACTATTTACAGAAGTTTATTCTTAACGGACAATCGAGGAATAGAAAAAGTTTTTGTCGGGTTTAAAAATTATACGGATCTATTAACCTCTGCTTCATTCTTGAACAGCATACTTGTAACAGTTCAATTTGTTGGAATTGTATTGGTTTTAGGTATGGGATTCGGTTTTTTGACTGCTATGTTATGTAATCGAACCTTTCCAGGTATTCGTTTCTTTTCTACCGTTTACGCTATGCCAATGGCTATTGCATCAAGCGGAATCGCCATGGTTTTCAAAACTATGCTGAATCAGAATATCGGAATTGTGAATCAGTTATTGGGTACAGACATTAGCTGGTTAGCCGATCCAAAATGGGCACTCTTTAGTGTAGCTGTCTTAACCGGCTGGCTGAACAGTGGCATAAATTTCCTGTACTTCAGTGCGGGATTGTCAGCTATCGATGAGTCTCTTTATGAAAGTGCATCGGTGGATGGGGCAAATAGCATCAACCAGTTTTTCCATATTACCATTCCAAGTTTGAAGCCCATATTATTTTACACAGTAGTGATCAATATTATTGGTGCGTTCCAGTCGTTTGGACAAATTAAAATATTGACGGCAGGCGGTCCAGGAGAGTCAACGAACGTTATTGTGCATGATATCTATCGAAACGCCTTTTCTAATTTCAGATTTGGGCTGGCATCTGCTGAATCGGTAATGCTTTTCCTTATCATCAGCGTTCTGACCGTCATTATGTTCAGAATTCAAAGGAGGAATGCTTAAATGGCCACGAATGTTCAAGAAAACAACTCATTTACATTGGATGAAGAACAGGAGTCCTTACTGAGGAAACACAAACGAACTAAAAAAATAAAAAAAACAATTTTATTTGGTGCCAATCTGATGGTTGTTGTGGTTGTACTGTTTCCGCTGTTGTATGCGGTCAGTATGTCACTCAAAGCGCCAAGTGAAATCTATACATCTGAACTAAACTTTTTCCCTGATGCACTAAAATTTTCCAATTACAAAGATGTTTTTGTTATTGCTCCACTAGGTCAATATATTTTCAATTCTTTTGTAGTAGCGATAGTGATAACAGCGGGACAATTGGTTTCGGGTGCATTAGCAGCTTTTTCTTTCCACTTTTTAAAGATAAAAGGGGGAGAAATTCTATTTGCCTTAGTTATGGCAAATATGATGGTGCCTGGTGAAGCCACCATTATTTCAAATTATCTCCAAGTAAGCAATTGGGGTTGGCTGGATAGTTACAAGGTTTTAATTATTCCATATTTAACTTCGGCTACAACTATCTTTTTATTCAGGCAATTTTACAAAAGTTTCCCAATGTCATTATATGAATCAGCTAAGATTGATGGCTGCAGCAATATCGGTTTTATCTTCCGAATTTTGTTGCCGTTGACGAAGCCGGCAATTGGTGCAGTAGCAGTAAATGGTTTCATCAATGCTTGGAATATGTATATGTGGCCGCTGCTTGTATCAGGATCAGACAGTTATCGAACGGTTCAAATCGGAGTCAGTATGATGAACAGTGTTGATTCTCAATCCATTGTACTCATGTTGGCTGGTGTCGTTATTTGTTTGATTCCATCATTAGTTATATTCATTTTTGGTCAAAAGTCATTGGTTAAAGGAATGTTTTCAGGTTCAGTTAAAGGGTAAAAAATAAAGAATAAAAAAATCAGATTTAGGGGAGATTAAAAGAAATGAAAAAGAAATCATTTATGGGTTTATTAGCTTTAACAGCAACAACCGCACTAATATTAGCAGCTTGCGGAGGAACTTCAACTGCTGATTCAGAAGAAACAGCAAAAACAACGGATGAGTCAACGGTCTCAACAACTGCTACTGGTGAAGGCCAATCGATTACTTTCTGGCATGCGATGGGTGGAGAAGCAGGTGTTGCTCTTGAAGAAATCGTAGCAGATTTTAATGAAGAAAATGATAAGAGCATTACCGTAACATCTGAATTTCAAGGAACATATGATGACACGATCACAAAATTAAAAAGTGCTTCATTAGGCAATATGGGGGCAGATTTAGTACAGATCTATGAAATCGGCTCGAGGTATATGATGGACTCGGATTTCATTATTCCGATGCAAGAATTTGTTGATAATGAAGGATATGATCTTTCTCAAATTGAACCGAATATTGCGGCTTATTACACCGTAGATGATAGCCTTTATTCAATGCCATTCAACTCCTCAACACCGGTTGTTTATTACAACAAAGATATGTTCGAGAATGCCGGGATTGAAAATGCTCCTGAAACGTTAGCAGAAATTGGAGAGATGCAAGAAGCTCTAACAACTGATGGTGGAGCTGACATGGCTATTTCATTACAAATTTATGGTTGGTTCATCGAACAATTTACCTCAAAACAAGGATTAGAATTTGTTAATAACGGCAATGGACGTGATACTGCAGCGACAGAAGTTGAATTCGTCAACAATGAGGCTATGGTGAATATCTTAACAGAATGGAATGAATTATATGAATCTGGTGCTGCTCCTAATGTAGGGCGTCAAGGCGGACAACCAGAATTTGTTGCAGGACAATCTGCGATGACGATCGGGTCAACAGCCAGCCTGAAAACCATTTTGAATGAAGTTGCCGGAGAATTTGAAGTTGGTACGGCTTATCTTCCGGCTATTTCTGAAACAGACGAAGGCGGCGTTTCTATTGGAGGCGCATCACTTTGGGCTTTAGACAATGAAGATCCGGAAAAGGCGCAAGCTGTTTGGGAGTTTACTAAATACATGATTTCACCAGAAGTGCAAGCTGAATGGAACAAAGCAACTGGTTATTTCCCGATTACAACTGCGGCACATGAAGAAGAAGTGTTCAAAAATAATATTGCAGGATTCCCACAATTCCAAACAGCGATTGATCAATTACATGATTCTAATCCAGAATCACAAGGTGCATTTTTAAGTGTTTATCCTGAAGCTAGACAAATCGTTGAAAAAGAAATTGAAAATATGCTGAATGGGGCAGTTACACCGGAAGAAGCTGCAACAGCAATGGAAGAACAAATTAATACTGCAATAGAAAACTATAACTTAGTAAATGAAGCAGAATAAAGGAGTAGTTCTGAACAAAGAGTTTTCGCGACAGCGGTATCTCTTTGTTTAATTATCAATTACAGTTAAAAAAGCATTGTTTTTACTGACAAATGAGGAGGTTCAATATGTCTGAGGTACTATTGAGACAAGTGGAAAAGAAATACGATAAGGACGTATTAGCCGTAAAGGGTATTAATTTAGAAATTAAAGATAAAGAATTTATTGTCTTTGTTGGACCATCTGGTTGTGGGAAATCAACCACCTTAAGAATGATTGCCGGACTGGAAGAGATAACTGGTGGCGGATTGTACTTTGGAGATAAGCTAGTCAATCATATACCGCCAAAAGATCGTGATATCGCCATGGTATTTCAAAATTATGCCTTATATCCGCATATGACCATCTATGATAATATTGCTTTCTCTTTAAAAATGAAAAAAAAGAGAAAAGCAGAAATTGATGATCTGGTTCGCGGCGCAGCTAAAGTCCTCGAACTTGAAGAGTATCTCGACCGGAAATCGGCTGATTTATCTGGCGGACAAAGGCAGCGGGTCGCTCTAGGAAGGGCAATGGTACGTAAACCACAAGTGTTTCTACTGGATGAACCCTTATCTAATCTAGATGCCAAATTACGAGTAGCCATGCGAACAGAAATTGTGAAATTGCACCGTAAATTGCAAACAACATTTATTTATGTGACGCATGATCAAACGGAAGCAATGACAATGGGAGACCGGATCGTTGTGATGCGAGATGGCGCTATCGAGCAAGTGGATACACCGACAAACTTATATGCATTTCCAGAAACAAAATTTGTTGCTGAATTTATCGGAAGTCCAAAAATGAATCTTTTCGAAACTACCATTGAAAGGACAGCAGACGAAATCGCGATACAAATGGATGGAAAAAAGATGGCCATTGGACAGTCTGTGGTAAATCGATTAAGACGACCACTTGAAAGTGGGGATAAAGTTTTTGTGGGCATACGGCCTGAAGTCTTTAAAGTAGCCCATGCAACTGACGACAACACACTTCATGCACTAGTTGAAAACACTGAAATGATGGGAAGCGACACACATATCTACTTTAGTATCGAAGAAGCTGCACTTAATGTCCGTATTGACCCTAGTTATATAATCGAATATGGGGACACGGTTCATTTGCAAGTTGATATGGATAATATTCATTTATTTGATGCAGAAACGGAACAAACGTTGTTAAATCGCTATGTCTAACCAGAAAAAGAGAGGATGAAAGTAGCTTTATGCAAAATAAACCATTAATCTTAGCTCATCGTGGATTCAGCGGAAAATACCCTGAAAATACGATGTTGTCTTTTGAAAAGGCATATGAATATGGAGCCGATGGAGTAGAATTGGATGTACAACTGTCTAAAGATGGGATACCAGTGATTATTCACGATTCTGCAGTAGACCGAACGACCAATGGATCAGGTAAAATTTCTGACTTATCCCTCAAAGAAATACGGTTTTTAAATGCAGCTGCTACTTTTACTCAATTCGGTCAGCAAACTATTCCAACTTTAGAAGAATATTTTGAATGGGTGCAAAACAAAAGATTCGTAACAAATATTGAATTAAAAACCTATGAAGATGAGTATGAAGGTATTGAACAAAAAGTTATTCAGCTTATCAATCAATACGATATGGCAGAAAAAATTGTGTTGTCTTCTTTCAATTATCAAACAATTGTGCGAGTTAAAACTTTGGCTCCTGAATTAAAATGTGGATTCTTGACAATTGATTATCAAACTCTGGAACAAGCAAAAGAATTCATTCCAGATTTATTGATTGAACAGCTTACGCTGAATGTTCCCTCAAGACTGATCGATTATGCTGAAGCTCTAGGGGTTGAATATTTGCACCCGAATTATCGCAGCTTTAGCTCCGACACCGCGAAGCAAATAACGGATAGAGGTCTAGGTATAAATATATGGACTGTCAATGAAGAATCAGATATGCAACAATTATTGACAGAAAATGTGAACTCCATTATCACTAATTATCCTGATCGTTTGAAAAGTGTGATGAATAAAGAAAAAGCAATGACCCAATAACATATTTTTAAAGCACAAGAGTTGTGTATAAGTGCGGAAGAAAAAGCGATAGTTATCCCCACAAAAAATAAGATATGTTGAGTAATATAACTTTAGCAAATAAAAGGCCGTATCAGAAAATCTTAATAAAGGTTTCTGATACGGCTTTTTATCGATTTACTTTACTGAATCGAGTTAATGAATTTTTTAATCATTCGCTTTAAAGGCTTTCATTTGCGGACACAGAAATAACTCTATATACTTTATATTGATGCAATAAAACTTTATATAAAATACTTTGCGTAGTATATAACTATAATGCGATTGTCACTATTAGGAGGAAAAATGGATAAGAAAACAGAAAAGTTGTTGATCAAGAAAGCAAAGAAACTCAGTAAGTGGTATGAAGGCGTATTCGTTAATCCTATTTTTTGGGAAGTGAACGGAAAGCCCTATTATATGGCGGGGTTTACAGTAGGAAATAATCCAAAAGCCACAGCCTATTTAACCACTATAGGCGAAGAGGTTAAAGAAGAAGCCTATAGTGCCCAATCTTCATTATCGCTTATGGCAGACACCAGCAATAATATATTCAGTATTGGTGGAGATCATTTAAAGATAGATACCGCTTATTATACGGGACCGTTAGCTATATCGGTAAATTCAACAGAAAATTCTGTAGCAGAAGGACATAAAGCATTCCAACAATTATGGGGAGTTCAACAGAAATTTAACCAGTTGGTCAATGAGTATCAAAGTTTTTATGATAATTTATTGTTAAGAGAACGATTAACACAAAGTGATATTGACTATACGATTGAGACGGCAAACTGGGTTAATCTTTATCAATATGAAACCTTGTCGATTTTGTTAACTCAAAATAGTGTATTGCGTTCCTATTCTGGCTATCTAGAAACAACGAAAGAGTGGAAATCATTGTCAAAAGATCAACGCACATTTGTTACAAAAGTAACTGATAATAGAACTAAAATGGAAGAAGGTCTCCGAAATTTAGCTCTTATTGAAGTGGATGACCCAGAAAAAATGGTAGAATTAAATTTAGAAAAAGCAAAAAACAATCTTAAATCAGGTATTGAAAAGCAAAAGGAACATATTCGATATCCGGTGTAGGCAATAATGAAAAAGTTTATAATCCAATAAGCAAAGCACTTCTCTTTCATGAAAGAAAAGTGCTTTGCTTATTGGCGAAAAAGAACTACACTAGAAAAATAAAAGGACATGATGGTAAAATAACTAGTAGAATGGGCTGTAGTTTGAAAAGTAATTGAAGCAAAAAAATTAGAAGGTAAAGTGAAGTGAAAAAATGAAACGGGTTATTTTAGCAGAAAAACCTTCCCAAGCACAAGCGTACGCTGAATCTTTTGGGAAATTTTCCAAAAAAGATGGGTACATTGTTTTAAATCCATCTAATGATGTGATTACTTGGGGTTTTGGACATTTGATTGAGTTATCTTCCCCAGAGGAGTATAAAGATGAGTGGAAAAAATGGAGCATGAAAACACTGCCTATTATTCCCGAAACATTTAAATTTAAAGTAGGGCAAGGAAAAGCCAAGCAATTTAATATTGTAAAAAAATTGTTAAAAGAAGCAGATCAAATCGTAATTGCTACCGATAGCGATCGCGAAGGGGAAAATATCGCTCGATCAATTATCAATCAAGCAAAGGCCAACAATAAAGAAATCAAACGCTTATGGATCAATTCACTTGAATCGGATGAGATACAAAAAGGCTTTTCTCAATTAAGGGAAGGAAGAGAATTTTACCCCTCCTTTATTGAAGCTCAAACGAGACAGATAAGCGATTGGTTGGTAGGTATTAATTTATCTCGCATGTACACTCTTTCATTGCAGAAAAAAGGAATCAACGAAGGGGTATTTAGTGTAGGACGCGTTCAAACACCAACTTTATACATGATTTATACGCGTCAAAAAGAAATCGAAAAGTTCGTTCCTGAACCTTTCTTTGAATTGCATGCTACTGTAAAAGCTGAAAATGGGATATTTAAAGCGAAGTACGCTAAAAAATTTCCAACGAAAAAAGAACTGCAAGAGTTGATCAAGAAACACCAGTTGCTGGCTAACAATCCAGGAGTGATTTCGGCAATCGATACAAAGAGAGTGTCACAGCCTTCACCATTTCTGTTTTCTTTAAGTGACTTGCAAAGTTTGATAAATAAAAAATACAAAGTAAGCCCTTCGGATACATTGAAACACGTTCAGTCACTTTATGAAGCGAAACTGGTTAGTTACCCGCGAAGCGATTGCCGGCATATTACCGATTCAGAGTTTCAGTATTTGTCAGAAAGAATAGAAAGTTATCAAGGCGTTTTAAATTATACGATCGAGAAGCCGAATAGAAGCAAACGGAAACGTTATGTAGACGGGTCAAAAGTCCAGGAGCATTATGCGATCATTCCAACTAAAAAAGTGCCTACACAAAAAGCATTAGAGAAGCTGCCATCTATTCAAAGAGAAATTTATTTCACTATTTTAAAACGGACGATGGCTATGTTCGAAACAGACTATAAATACGATGAAACAAGGGTTACAGTTGAAATCAAAGGACTGCCTTTTACAAGTAAAGGAAGAATCGTGTTAGACCAGGGGTGGCGGAAACTAGAGTACCCAGCAAATAAAAAAATAGATAAAGTAGAGGATGATGAACTTCCTTTATTACAAAAAAATGAAACGGTCGAAACGGCTTTAAAAACTTCTGAAGGATTTACTTCTCCGCCAAAGTTATATACAGAAGGTACATTGATCACTGCAATGAAAACATGTGGCAAAGACTTGGAAAATGTAGAAGAAAAAGAAATCTTAAAAGCGACAGAAGGCATTGGAACAGAAGCAACAAGAGCTAATGTTCTTGAAACACTAAAAAAACAACACTATATAGATGTCCAAAAGAACAATGTGACTGTTACTCCAAAGGGGAAGATACTGTGTCAAGCGGTAGAAAACACCTTGTTGAGCAGCCCTGAAATGACAGCTAAGTGGGAGACTTATTTAAAGAAAATCAAAAAGGAAGAAGGCACCCAGGAAGCTTTCTTAGCCACTATTCAAAAATTTATTCACCATACGTTAGATTCAAGTGGAAAAATTATTGAAAATAGCGACTGGTCTCCTACTATAAAAAGTATGAACCATACGCATAAAACAGTTGGAAAGTGTCCCATTTGTGAGCAAATGATAATCGATAAAGGTAAATTTTATGGCTGTAGCGGGTACAGCAATGGTTGTACATTTACATTGCCAAAAAGGTATGTCGGAAAAACTTTATCTGAAGCGACGATCAAAAAATTATTGCTGACAAAAGAGACTCAATTACTAAAAGGCTTTAAGAAAAAAACAGGACAAACATTCTCAGCAGCTCTTATATTGAATGAGGAATCTAAGTTGCTCTTTAAACCTTATGAAAAGGTGGAAAAGGACTAAGGTGATAGAACAAGTTAGGTAAATGGTTCAACCTCATTTGTGTAATTGAATGTATTTTGTTTTAAAAATCCTTTGGAAGTCCATGGGAAAATAGTGCGGTGATTCAAAATATTCATTAGCTGTACTAAAAAGCACCCCAAAAGTTAGCATTATAACTTTTGGGGTGCTTTTATACATTATTTTTTACTGTGGTCTTTTGTGCGTCTCCAAACGATATGAAAAGAAGTAGCAGAAGCCTTATTCGTTTGACTGTAAGCGTAATTGCTTAATAAGCCGTTTGATACCATTTAGCTGCAGCATCAACTTCACTATAGGTTAATTGATGTTGATGACTTTCCCAATGAATATCAACTTTAGCATGGGCATTTTCCAATAAAGCATACAATTCTTCTGATTCTTTTGAGGGGCAGATTGGGTCGTTTGTTCCAGCACTAATAAAGATAGCTTTGTCGCTCAAATCGGGTAAAGTAATCCCTCTTCTAGGCACCATTGGATGATGCAGAATTGCCCCAGTTAGAGAGTCGCCATAATGAAATAATAGACTAGCAGCAATATTTGCGCCATTTGAATAGCCTATAGCTAAGATGTTTTTACGGTTAAATTCATACCTCTCAGCAGCCTCATCCAAAAATACATTCAATTCTTTTGTGCGAAAAATTAAATCTTCTTCGTCAAAAATTCCTTCAGCTAAACGACGGAAATACCGCGGCATCCCATTTTCTAGTACGTTTCCCCGAACACTCAAAACATTAGCGTTTGGGTCAATTTCTGTTGCAAGAGGAAGAAGGTCACGTTCAGTTCCTCCTGTTCCATGCAATAAGAGCAAAGTGGGTTTTGTTTGATCATTCCCTTTAATAAATAAATGTTTCATATTATTCCTCCTTTAGGTCTTTCTATTTATGGCAATTCAGTCTAAAAACTCTTTTTCAAATACTTTTGTACTACGCACAGTGTTAATTGGGCGTACCAAAGATTCAATCCGTTCACGATCATTTCTAAATGCTGGTGGTAAAGCGAGTGTTTCGCCTAAAGTCTCAATGGATTCTTCATCATCGATAAATCCAGGTTCATCAGTCGCTAATTCAAATAAAATCCCTGGATAGATATTTGTATACGTTGATTCAAAGTAGAAACGGTCTACATAGCCTGAGTTGGGTAACCCGAAACTTTGCATACGCTCAGTCCAGAAGTCAAGTTCTTCACGATTTTTTGTACGGAAAGCCACATGGTGGACACTGCCGTAACCTTGTCTTCCGCGCGGTAATATCGTATTAGGTTCGACAATGATTTGTGCGCCATTTCCGCCAAAATCACCGACTTCAAATTGATGATACTGTCCATCTGATGCAATTTCTTTGAAGAATAGCACTTTTTCAAGGACTTCTTTCATATACTTAAAGTTTGAGACTCTAAAGAAAATAGGGCCTAATCCGGTAATCGCAAATTCATCAGGAACAGGACCTTTATGCCAAGGTTTTCCAGAAGCGACTCCAGTGTCATTTTCATCGGAAATCAGTTGGTATTGTTGTTCATCAAAATCTTCAAATTGTAAAATTTTCACGCCAAACAGCTCTTTGATATCTTGATGCTTAACAGCATACTTAGTAAAACGCTTGATCCAGTAATCTAACGCTGCATCATTAGGTACACGAAAAGAAGTTCTTGAAATGTCGTCTGTTCCTTTTGACCCTTTTGGGATATTAGGAAAGTCAAAAAACGTCATATCGGTTCCTGGATTGCCGCTTTCATCAGCAAAGAATAAGTGATACGTGTGGATATCATCTTGATTGATCGTTTTTTTAACTAAGCGAATCCCTAATATATTTGTATAAAAGTCATAAATTTTTTCTGCACTACTTGTTATAGCTGTTACATGGTGAATTCCAGCAAATGTGTTCATTTTGTATTCCTCCAATTAGTTGATTTGTTTTAATCCAATTCTTTTACTTCAATTGGAATAAGTGTATTCATAAGTTGATCTCGTGCATTTTCGTATTGTGGTGGTAGTTTTAGTGTTCGTCCCATTGTCTCATAAGATTCGTCATGGACAAATCCAGGAGTATCCGTTGCAATTTCAAAAAGAATATCGCCGTATTCTCTAAAATAAACAGCGTTAAAATAGTTGCGGTCTTTTATTTCTGTTACCCCATAGCCTTTATTGTAGACATGATCTTGCCAGTCTATATGATCTGCATCATCTTTTGCCCGCCAAGCAATATGGTGAACTGTTCCAACACCCATTTGTCCAGGTGCAACAGTACTTTGTTTGACGTCAATAATATTCCCGATATCCCCATAAGCTTGAAATCGAACAAGACCTGCTTCTTCAGATACTTTTTCCAGTCCCATTGTTTCTTGTAAAGTTTCAATTGTTGAAGCAGGATCTGTTGAATACAAGACGGCTCCGCCGAATCCTTTAATCGCTACTTCTGGTGTTACATCTCCAAAATTCCAATTGTTTGACTGGCCTTCTGCACGTTCAACCAATTCCAGTTGCAAACCATGAAAATCTTTAAATTGTAAGTAGGTCTCGCCGAAACGACTTGTTTTTTCATAGTTGACTGCAAATTTAGTTAATCTATTTTCCCAATAAGAAAGTGTACCAACTGGGATGGCGAAAGTCGTTACCCCAACTTGTCCGCCGCCGATTTTTCCTTGTGCAGCTCCAGCCCATGGAAAGAACGTAATGATTGTCCCTGGTTTACCACCATCATCTCCAAAATATAAATGGTAAGTGCCAGGATCATCAAAGTTAACGGTTTTTTTGACCAATCGTAAGCCCAAAATTCCGGCATAAAAATCAATATTTTCCTGAGGGTGTCCGATAATCGCAGTAATATGGTGAATGCCTGCTGTTTTTTTCATGTAGATCTCTCCTTTGAGACTAAATTATTTTCTAACTGTTCGATAAAGGATAGTAATTAAAAATAGATTTATTTTAAAAGCTACTAATTAATATATTACTAATTCGAGGTAATTGTAATACGTTTAATTTGTTTTGTCAAATCAATTGTTCCCACATAAATGATTTAGTTATTTTTTTGGATGTCATCTTATTTAGCCTTATATAGAAGGAAAGGTGCAAAAAATTGATTTTTTTTACTTATTTTTTGTAAAAACCTTTAATTAATAATAATTAGACTTGAAATAAATTTTAGTCTGTGGCATACTAATACATGTACTTACAAAATGTAAGTGTTGATTGATGGGTGACCTTCAATTAATGAATCAGTAATGGAGGGCACGCATTGGCTAACAAATCGGTATTTACTCGAATGAGCGAAACTTTATTCGGAAAAACAGAACAAACAACACGAGAAGAAAAGGGGACGAACAATATGAAAATCGGTATTATCTCAGGAAGCGTACGTGAAGGAAGAAATTCAGCAGCAGTAACAGAATGGATCCACGAATTTGCAGTAAACAGAAATGACGAAGGTGTCGAGTATGAAATGGTTGCTTTAGCAGATTACGACTTGCCATTGTTAGGTGCTAAACTTTCTGAAGAACGTCAAGCAACAGCTGGCGCAGCTATTCAAGCATGGTCTGAAAAAATGGCTTCATTTGACGGATATGTGTTTATCACTCCAGAATACAACCATGCAGTAGGGGGAGCATTGAAAAATGCGACCGACTTCTTAAAAGTAGAAGTAGCGAACAAAGCAGCAGCATTAGTTGGATACGGCAGTTTAGGTGGCGCACGTGCTCACGAAAATATGCGTGTGATCTTAGGAGAATTGAGTGTGGCATCAGTGCACACAACAACAAACTTCTCATTAATGACGGACTTTGAAAACATGAGTGTTTTCAAACCAAATGAGTACAATAAAGTAAATGCACAAGGCATGTTTGATGACTTGTTGTTATGGACTAAAGCTTTAAATACAATTAGATAAGAATGAAAGTAAAAAAACTAGCCTATATCAGAAATCATCTGATATAGGCTAGTTTTTTTGTATGAAAAGAGACTGTATATTCTTTTATTGAATGAAGCTATGCAGTACTTTCTATGAGGGGATCTTTTGCTTTTACTAAGTGCTAATTTAGTTAAAGTTGCACATAGATAGAAAATCATCTATATTAGTAAAGGAATAGAATAAGGGACAGGGAGGTTTAGGTGTGGATTACGACTCTTATGCAAAAGTAATGAAAGCTTTATCTGATCCTAAGCGCGTACAAATAATAGATATGCTTTCTTGCGGAAGACTATGTGCTTGCGATATTTTAGAGCAGTTTGATTTTACCCAACCAACATTATCTCATCATATAAAAGTACTTTTAACTGCAGATTTGGTAACAGTCGAAAAAATTGGAACATGGCATCATTATTCTTTAAATGAAGAGCGTATGAATCAATTGATCACCGATACTATTCACCTAACTTCGTCAACTGCAGATCTCATTTTGGAAGAAGCAAAAAAAGGAGAAGAGTAAGATGAAAATTATTGTGATTGGATCAGTTGCTGCTGGTACATCTGTAGCAGCTAAAGCTAGACGGAATACTGAGGAAGCTGAAATCGTCGTTTACGATCAGGGAAAAGATATTTCTTATTCCGTATGTGGCATTCCTTACCAAATTGGTGGAGAAGTCGAAAACTTGAGTGACTTAACGCCTAGAAATGCAGAATGGTTTAAAAAAAGATACAATGTTTCTGTCTTTACAGAACATAAAGTAACAAAGATCGATGCAGCTGCTAAACAAATAGAAGTTACAGATCTTGTTTCTGGAGAAAAGAAAGCAAACGACTATGATGTTTTAGTCTTTGCAACTGGGGCTTCTCCTTTTACTCCGCCTCCATTCAACCAAAAATACTATGACAATGTATTCCAAGTTCGCACGATTCAAGATGCTCGAGATATTGGAAACTTTACAGTTGCGCAGCCTAAAAAAGCGTTAATTATTGGTGCCGGATTTATTGGTTTAGAGATGACAGAACAACTCGTGAATAAAGGATTAGACGTAACAATCGTTCAACTAGAAGATCAAATCATGCCGCCGATGGATGCAGATATGGCTTTTCGAGTGGAGGAGCAGTTGCGTGAAAAAGGAGTCCATCTTATCCTGAGTGATACTGTAAAAACGATTGAAGGAGAAACTTCAGTAGAGAGAGTTATCACGACAAATGACGTTACGATTGAACCTGATATTGTCATCTTATCTGCAGGTGTACGCCCAAATACTGAACTAGCTAAGAAAATTGGCGTGGAAATTGGGACATCAGGAGCGATTGCTGTAAATAAAAAAATGCAAACGAATCTTTCAAATGTATATGCTGTTGGAGATGTTGCAGAAAGCTTTTCAGTTATTACTGGAAAACCGATTTATCGTCCATTAGGTTCAACGGCTAATAAAATGGGTCGAATTGCTGGAGATGTGATGACTGGCGGAAATCTGGAACATAGAGGTGTACTAGGAACAGGAATCTTCAGAATTTTTGATTTGCATGTTGGCCAAACAGGTTTAACAGAAAAAGAGGCCAAAATTGCCGGTTATGAAGTTGAAGTTTTATACAGTATCAAACCGGATCATGCTGAATATCTAGGTGGAAAAGAATTGACGATCAAATCGTTGGTTGATAAACATACTGGACGTATTTTAGGAGCACAAGCAATCGGCCAAAATGGAGTCGATAAGCGAATAGATGTGATTGCCACGGCGATTACGTTTAAAGCCAAAGCAGAAGATCTCTTTCATCTTGATCTGGCTTATGCCCCGCCATTTGCTACAACGAAAGACCCTGTCCTCTATACTGGAATGGCGCTGGATAATGCATTGAAACGAAACCCCTTGTTAACGCCAGCTGATTTGGTGAGTCGTCAATTGAATGGAGAAGTTTTGCAAATTATTGACACACGTTCAAAAAAAGATTTTGAAAAAGAACATATTGAAGGAGCTTTCCACATTCCTTTAGCTGAATTAAGAGAAAGAAGCAAAGAATTAGATGAATCTCTTGTGACGGTCACTTATTGCAATAAAGGGGTCACGGGAAATGCTGCTCAAAATGTGTTGCTCAACTATGGATTTAAAAACGTTTATAACTTATCCGGTGGGAATAAAAACTACCAAAGTTATCTCAAGATGATAGATTCAAAAAAATGATTATTGAAGACAAATAGAAGTTTTCTATTCTATTTGTTCTTTTTATGACCAAACACGAAAAGGAAAGGAACGAAATAATGTTTACTACTTTTAAAAAATACGGCTGGTTTTTCAAACTGCGCTGGAAAAGTTACTCTTTTGGTGTAGCTGCTTTAATTATTTGTGCTATTTTACAGGTTTTGAATCCAAAGATCATTGGAACGATTATCGATCATTTTATAGCTGGAACATTGAGTTGGAAGATCTTGCTTTTTTGGGTGGGGTTGATTCTCTTGTTTTCCCTTGTCATGTACGCATTGCGGTACGGATGGAGAATGGCTTTGTTTGGAAACTCGACATTGATCGAATCCATTTTGCGCAATCGGTTATTCTCATTTTTTACACGAATGGACTCCGAGTTCTATCATAAATATCGTACAGGAGATTTGATGGCTCATGCAACAAATGACTTGGCTGCTATTCGGTTTGTTGCAGCAGATGGTGTACTGACTTTAACAGATGCTTTATCCTTAGGTGGTGTAACGCTCTTTTCAATGTTCTTTTTCATTGACTGGAAACTGACACTGGTATCTATTTTGCCTTTGCCAATTTTGATCATTGTGTCAACTTATTTAGGGAAAATGATTCATGCGCGTTATAGTGGAGCATTGCAAGCTTTTTCTTCCATGAATGATCATGTTCAGGAAAGTGTAACAGGTATGAAAGTCCTAAAAACACTTGGTGAAGAAAAAGAAGATTTTTCTGCTTTTAAAGAAGAAACACAACAAGTTGTAGATAAAAATCAAAGAGTATACAAATTAAAAGCCGCTTTAAATCCAAGCATTGAGATCGTCATGGGATTAACGTATGTAATCGCCTTGTTAGTTGGTGGAAATTTTGTTCAAAATGGACGGATCTCTATTGGAGATTTAGTAGCGTTTATCAGTTACATCGGCATGATGCAATGGCCGTTGTTAGCTGTAGGTGGACTGATCAATACGTTGGAACGCGGAAGTGCAGCTTATGACAGAGTAGAAGTTTTATTAAATTATGATCCATCTATTGTAGAGATAGAAAATCCTTATCGCGAAGCTTTAGATGGCGATATTGCATTTGAGTTAAACTCCTTTACGTATCCTGACGACATACATCCAGCCTTAACGAATATTAATTTTCATTTAGAAAAAGGGAACATGTTGGGAATCGTTGGAAGAACAGGTTCTGGTAAAAGCACGATTTATAAATTATTGATGCGTGAATACGATCAGTATGAAGGGAAAATCTCATACAATGACATCAATATAAAAGAATATGCATTAGAGTCGTTAAAAAAGGGCATTGCTATTGTTCCGCAAGAAAACTTTTTGTTTTCCACAACGATTCGAGAAAATATCCGCTTTGGAAATCCAACATTGACTCAAGAAGAAGTAGAGCAGTATGCCAAAACAGCAAATATTCATGAAGATATTCTGCAATTTCCAGAAGGATATGATACCCAAGTTGGCGAACGTGGTGTTTCTTTGTCTGGTGGACAAAAACAACGTATTGCGATTGCTCGAGCTTTAGCTGTGGAGCCAGAATGCTTGATCTTAGATGATTCTTTATCAGCCGTAGATGCTCATACAGAAGAAGCTATTTTAAATTCATTGAAGCAAGAACGAAGCCACAAGACAACTATTATTTCTGCACATCGTATCAGTTCGATCATGCATGCAGATGAAATTATTGTAATGGAAAATGGAAGCATCAGCGAACGCGGATCTCATCAACAATTAATAGGAACAAAAGGTTGGTATAACGACATGTACCATAAACAACAACTCGAAAAAAAATTAGACAAGGAGGGAGTATAGTTGGATAACCAAAAACAAACGGCTTTCTCCAATAAAGAATCTTGGTCTATTTTACTCAGCCTCTTTCGTTTTGCAAAACCATATAAATTCCTCTTTGCCTTTTCATTTTTATTTTTAGCGCTAGGTTCAGCAGTCGCTGCGTATTTGCCAATCATTATACAGCGGTATATCGACACTTATTTAGCAAATGGAACTGCAACCATGGACATCACCATCAGAGTCGTCACTTTTTATGGGGTGCTGACGATTTTGAAGGCAGTATTTGCCTATGTAAAAGATTTTCTGTTCAATACAGCTTCAGAAAGAACCGTGGGAAATATACGAAACCAACTGTATGAAAAGGTCACTTCACTTGGAATGCGGTATTTTGATCAAACACCAGCTGGTACAGTGGTTTCCAGAGTGACAAATGATACAGAGACCATCAAAGATTTTTGGACCGTATTTTTAACGATCTCTACGGGGTTGTTTAATGTCCTTTCGATTGCTGTTGCCATGTTTGCGTTAAATTGGCGAATGGCATTGGTATTTATTCTGTTCACACCGATCATTGTTTGGATCGCAGGGATCTATCGGAAAAAGAGTACACTTGTGTACAGCCGCATGCGAAAAGTATTGAGTCAGTTGAATGCAAATTTGAGTGAATCAATCAGCGGGATGAGTATCATCCAGAAATACAATCAAGAGAAGCGCTTGATAAAAGAGTTCGATGAGGTCAATCAAGAGTATGTAGCTACTCGTCGTTCCATGTACAGTATGAATGCATTATTACTAGCACCGGCAATCAATGTGATTGAATCACTTGCTTTGGTGATCGTACTGCTTATATTTGGTTACCAAGATTGGAACCAAAGTGCAGTCGATATTGGTTTAGTTTATGCTTTTACGGCTTATTCTCGCTCATTCTTCCAGCCAATCAGTCAAATGATGAACAGTTTAAGTTCTTTACAAGATGGGATCGTTTCTGGACACCGGGTCCAAGAATTGCTTCAAAGTAAGGAATTGGCTCCAGAAACAGATGCCAGAAGTCATGCTGAAATTACTGAAGGACATATCAAAGTAAGCAATTTAAATTTTTCTTATGATGGAAAGAAACAAGTCTTGCGTAACATAAATTTTGAAGTGAAGCCAGGTGAAACAGTGGCTTTAGTCGGCCAAACTGGATCAGGGAAAAGTTCGATCATTAATGTACTCATGCGTTTCTATGATTACCACGACGGTGAAATTAGTATTGACGGCCACTCCTTGAAAGACATGCCCGTAGAAGAACTTCGCACTAAAATGGGACTTGTTTTACAAGATAGCTTCTTGTTTTACGGTACGATCGCAGACAATATCCATATGTACAGTGATAAATATTCAAAAGAAGACGTTAAGAAGGCAGCTGAGTTTGTCTATGCAGATGATTTTATCTCAACTATGGAAAATGGTTATGGGTCTAAAGTCATTGAACGCGGGGCAAGTTTATCTTCAGGCGAAAAGCAATTGATCAGTTTTGCCAGAACCATTCTGCGCTCGCCTAAAATTTTGATTCTTGATGAAGCAACAGCTAATATAGATACAGAAACAGAAGAGAAAATTCAAAAAGGCTTATCTAACATGCGCAAAAACCGAACATCATTGATTATTGCTCACCGATTATCGACGATTAAAGATGCAGATCAAATCTTAGTTTTAAATGATGGAGAAATCGTGGAACAAGGTACCCATGATGAGTTGATCAGTAAAGAAGGTACTTACTATGATATGTACCAATTGCAAACGTATCAAGAAAAAACTGGAGATTTATAAAAAGTAGAATGAATTATTAAAAGAAAGGGCTGAGATAAAAAATCTCAGCCCTTTCTTTATATATGAATGTTTATTCTAAAACGTGCTCCAAAAAGCAAATCTAGCGCTCCTTTAATGGAAAAATAGAGCGGATTTGAAACACTCTTCCGTGAAACGACGCTATACGTAAGAGAGACAGTGAAGTGAACCCTTTAAGTTGGAGCGAACTTTCATTTTCTTTTATCTGATTTTCTTATTTACTGAAACTTCAACTTTAGGTCTGGTAAAGAAATATGCTGTAAGCCCAGCGGTAATGGGTATGATCAGAATAGCACCTGTTCCAATACAAAAAATGGAAATGACTTCCGAACTAAATACTTTGGAATTGATCACTTCACCAAATGAGTAGGATAAATCATTAAACCATATGATTAAGGCTAGATAGCCGCCGATAAAGGCAAAGTACAACGTATTTGTTGTTGTACCTAAAATATCTTTCCCAACATTCATACCAGATTTAAAAAGAGTGGATCGACTTAAATTAGGATTATGTTTCCATAGCTCATTCATTGCAGAAGAAATAGAAATAGCGGTATCTGTAATGGCCCCTATGGATCCCATAATGATTGTAGAAATAGCAATCTTAAGGAAATCTATTCCTACATAAAAGTTAAAAAAACTTAATTCTTCTATTTCTTCTATTCCAAATCCTTGTATGTTAGCTTTTCCAACGATGATAAAAATAATTACTACTAAAAAAAGCAAGGTGATGATTGTAGCACCAAAGGCGATGATTGATTTAAGATTGATCGCATTTATATAAAATAAATTGATGCAGCTAATGATCAGACAAGCAATCAAGGTTAAAAAAATAGGATCACTCACTTCTCTAGCCATTAAAAGGATAGTCAAAAGGATTACACCAAAGTTTAAAAAAAGAGCGATAAATGATTTTGTCCCTTTTTCCCCGCTAATGGACTTCATTAGTACAAATAGAATAATTGATAAACAAACTAATACATTCATTTGTTATTTCTCCTTTTATGAATGAAATAAATGGCAGTGTGGATGCTGATTGGAATAGTCAACACGATCCCAATGCTTCCAACAAGAGCCCTCGTTAATTCTAAGGATAAATTCATTGATAAAGTGTATCCCCATGTAGAACCATTTTTTAAATAAAGCAGAATCATTGGAATACCTCCACTAACATAGGCAAAAAATAACACATTCGTCATTGTTCCCATAATATCTTTACCTATTTCATTCCCTGATTCTTTTAGGCTTTTTAGTGAAATATTATTGTCCTTATCATATAGTTCATAAAGTGAAGAGGTTATTGTAATAGCAATATCCATTACAGCACCTAAAGAACCCACTAAGATACTAGCTAAGAATACTTTTTGTGGCGATCTTGTTATAAATGCCATTTCCTCATACCTCAGCCCTTTTTCTGCTGTCAGCATCATTACAATATAGGCTATGAGAAGAGCGGAAAAAGTGCCAATTATAGTTGCTAAGATAGCAGCAACTGTTTTCTCATTCTTTCCACTAACCAATAATAAAGAAGTTACCGTGAAAAAAACAACTAATCCACTGGAGATAAGCAATAGACTGGCTTGTTCTGAATGGATATAACTGTTCAATGCGAGGTATAATACAAGTATATTGACTATTAAACTGATTAACGAAAATAAGCCGCTCTTTTTCCCAACAAGTAAAACAGTCAGTACAAATAACCATGCTGCGTATACAACATATTTATCTCGTTTTGGACCATCAACAGTTCCGGTTAACTGAGAACTATCACTGTTCTTTTTAATGGAAACAAATAATTCATCCCCAACTTGATATTGATGATCAAATGCTCCAGATGTGGAGTAGGTATTTTCTAATGAGATTAGTTGATCTTTTTGCTCTCCATTCTTAATTTTCCCAACTAAAGTTTGATGGAATAACTCGTCGTTAGACGTTGAATCGTTAAAGTTTTCTTTTCCAGTAAGTGTTTCTGTAACAATTTCTACTATCGGTTGCTTGTAAAATCGGAAATTATTTTGTGTAAATAATAAAGATATTACGACACAGAATAAAACAAAGCTATAGAGGAAAAGTGTTTTTTTCTTTCTATTAATGTTCAAATAAATACCTCCATGGTACAACTAATTAAAAAACAACACTTTTACTATACCACATTTTTTGTACTCCAGAATTAATCTCCGGGGTATGTAAGGAACAAAAATTGT
The DNA here is from genome assembly GCF_038007125.1 of Carnobacterium sp. FSL W8-0810. Classification (NCBI taxonomy): domain Bacteria; kingdom Bacillati; phylum Bacillota; class Bacilli; order Lactobacillales; family Carnobacteriaceae; genus Carnobacterium; species Carnobacterium sp. FSL W8-0810. Next base: position 953,592 of record NZ_JBBOWO010000001.1, read on the forward strand.
CGATTTTGTCATATAAGCTAAACTAAAAAATGAAACGTATTTGATTTCGGATGGAATGACCCATATAATAGCAATGCATCTGATACTCACTAATTAATCTAATATTATAAAAAAATGAAATTGACTGTTTGTAAAAAATAAGTGGCAGAATAAAGGTTACACTAAGAAAAGTTTTTAGGATAATTTATAGAAAATTTTCAAGGGTTATCCTATATGATTAATCTGCAGAAAAGGAGAATAGCATGGAGCAAAAATTTATAACTGATTTTGAGATTACCATTCAAAGTATTCAATCTATGTCATCTAGACAATTCGCAGGTACGATACTTTTATTTGTGGTTGAAGGAAGTCTCACTGTTTCTATGGATGGCAAAAAGTATCTATTGCAAGAAAGTGATATCTTGATTATTAATCGAAATACCATCTACAGTATTTCCGGAGACTCAACTAATATTCTTGTTTCTTTATCTATTACGAATCACTTTTTCAAAATGCAATATGAAGCCTACTATCATTATATTTTTGAATGCTTTTCTAAAAAAGTTGATAATGGGCGCGAGGAAGTTCTATCTCAATTACGGCGTCTATTAGCCAAAATGGTGATTGCTCATTTACAAAAAGGTGAAGACAGTTCTGTGAGTGTCCAAAGTGATCTTTACCAAGTATTGTTAATGATTATTCGATTTTTCAAAAAAAGTATTCCTTATCAAGAACAAATTGAATTAGAAGATGAAAGAATAACGCGTATTTTAAATTATATTGAACACAATTACGGAGAACCTTTGTCTTTGACAGATATGGCAAATAAAGAATTTTTATCACCTTCTTATTTCTCACGGTACTTCAAACAATTTGTTGGAGTTAACTTTTCTAAGTATTTAACTAGCGTTCGCCTTAAGCATAGTAAAGAGGATTTGGTTCATTCATCAGAGTCCATTTTTCAAATTGCTTCTCGTAATGGGTTTACCACAGCCAAACAATTTGCTCTAGCTTTTAAAACAACTTACAATCAAACGCCTGCTAGTTATCGTAAAGAACACAAAACAAAAGGTATTCCAAACAGGCAAATGACTAAACAAAATAGTGGAACATTTAGTATTCTAGACTCACCTGAAGTACTAGTTAAATTAACAAAATATTGTGATAAAGAAATGAATCAATCTCTTTTAGGCAATAATTTCACCAGTGAAAAATTAACTATTTCACCAACAGAACAATCAAAAAGTACACTTGAACATGAAAAGCACATTGTATTTATCGGTGAGCTGAAAGATATTTTGAATGAGAATATAAAAGAACAAGTTTTGATGACAGATAGCTCTATGAAAATAGATTTTATAGGTATTCGAAATTTAATAAGCGGATCGACGATCTTACCAGAAGTAAATACAGATGAAACCATTTCAACAATTTCCATTTACGCCAATTCTGATCTAGCTTTACGAACTATTAAAGATCTTGGTTTTAGTGTATTCTTGCGCATCAATGTAAATGAAATACTTTATGTTAAAGATTATTTTTCTAAGCTAAGGGCGTTTCTAAATCATACCATTCAAGTGTTTGGAAAAGAATTTGTTCAAAGATGGCATATCTTATTTTATGCGCCTAAAGAAACGAAGCTAGATTCATCCTTGTTAGAAAATATATATGAGACATTACAAAGAATAGTGAAAAAAAGAGCCGCGAATAGCCAAGTAGGAGTATTTTTACCTTTTAATGAAGAAAAGGAAACGATAGAAACTAGTCATACGTGGTTATTGAACCGAGCACATCAGATTGACTTTATCAGCTTTGATGCCAATCGAAATACAGAAATCAATTTCGAGGATACAAGTGACCAAAATTTTATTAAATCTCAAAATTATCACATGAATAAAACAAAAAAATTAAAACAGTTTCTTCAAAAAAAAGGAATCAAAAAGCCCTTATATCTTGATATGTGGAATACATTGACCGGAGACTCACGGTATATCAATGGAACATTTTTCCGAGCAGCATTGATTTTTAATACGGTTATTGAATTAAGCCGAGAAGTTCAAGGATTAGGTTTTTGGATCAACAACGAAATTCATGAGCGAATCCATAAAAGTACAGATATTGTTTCGGATGGACTTGAACTTTTCCACTATTTCAATGGGAAACGACCGGTTTATTATGCGATGTTTTTTAAAGAGCGGTTATATGGAACAATCGTATCTATGGGAGAGAATCACCTCATGACTAAAAATGAAGACGGTTATCAAATTGCTGTTTTCCATGAACGCAATTTTAATCCTCGTTATTCAGTTGACGAATTGTTCTTACGTCAACATAGTAAAGAATTACAAGTGACTATTGATAGCCTAGAGCCAAGTGAATACCAAATTACTCGGTTTAAATTTGATCGTAAAAATGGGGCACTATACGACAATCTAAGAAAAATAAACAGCAAGCATGGAATTAATCAAGAGGTAATGAAATACATTATTTCTACTGCAACTCCAGATGTAGAAATAAATGATGAAATCATTGAAAAGAAATGGTCTTTTTATGCCTATATGGATATCAATTCAATTCATTTTATCGAATTGAAAAAAATTGAATCTGACTTATAAATAAAAGCTTTTATTCTTGCTGATGATCAGTAGAATAAGAGCTTTTATTTTGCGTAAATAAGTAAAAAGGTAAAAAAAGAACCTTTTTCTTTACTTCATTTGGATTCTCTGAAAAGGACGAAGGCAAAAAAGAATCCTTTTGGGTAAAGTTTTGACCTACTATTTTTCTGAATCAGAACTAGAATAGAAGAGTAAAGTAAAGAACGAAAGAACAAATTCAATCGCTCTGAAAGATAAATGAGGAGGAGAAAAAAATGAATGAATCTATAAAAAGTGTACTTTTTGAAAAAATGAATGCAAAACAAGACCGTATGATTGAAATACGACGCTATTTGCATGAAAATCCCGAATTATCTTTTCAAGAAGAAAAAACGGCAGCCTATATTGCTGATTTTTATAAAGATAAAGACTGTAATGTACGTATAAATGTAGGTGGACGAGGCATAGTAGTAACGATTGATTCTGGTAAACCGGGAAAAACAGTAGCCATTCGGGCTGATTTTGACGCGTTACCAATCGAAGAAGAAGCAGATGTCCAATTCAAATCTAAAAATCCAGGTGTGATGCATGCTTGTGGGCATGACGGACATACGGCATATATGTTGATCTTAGCTGAATCTTTAATTGAAATAAAAGATTCATTAGCAGGAAAAATCGTTGTTTTACATCAACATGCTGAAGAAGTACCTCCAGGTGGAGCAATAAAAATGATTGAAGACCACGCATTAGATGGCGTTGATAATGTTTTTGGTATTCATGTAATGTCTCAAATGGAAACAGGTAAATTATTTTACCGTCCTGAAAACATCCAAACTGGACGTGCAAATTTTCATGTCAAGATCCAAGGTGTGGGCGGACATGGATCTTCTCCACATAAAGCAAATGATGCTATCGTAGCAGCTAGTTATTTCGTTGTTGCTATTCAATCCATCGTGAGTCGTCGTTTAAATCCATTTGATGTTGGGTCTATTACGATTGGAAACTTTGATGGCCGTGGATCATTCAATGTTATCAAAGACGCTGTTCTCTTAGACGGTGATGTGCGTTCAATGTCTGAAGAAGTTCGTACGATTATTGAAAAAGAGATTCGCGCTAAACTAGATGGTATTGCAGCGATGTTTGATGTTACGTATGAGTTGGAATATGAAAATGATTATCCTGTTTTATATAACGACCCTGAGTTGACAGAAGAAACAATCAGTCATTTGAAACAAACAACGATTCCTGAACTAAAAGGAATTGAATTATGTGATGCACAACCACCTTCAGAAGATTTTGCTTACTATGCAAAAGAACGTCCAAGTATGTTTTTTTATGTGGGTGCAGCTCCTGAAGAAGGCGAAGCTTATCCACATCATCATCCTAAGTTTAAAATTAGTGAATCAAGTTTAATTGTTGCTGCAAAAGCAATGGGTTCAATTGTAGTAGATTATCTAGTAAAAGGAGAATAAAGGAAAATGGAAACAAATTATAAGGGTACAAATAGATTAATTGTTGGTATTGTGTTTGGGGTTATTACATTCTGGTTATTCGCACAAACGATGTTAAATATTGGACCAGCTGTACAAGCTGATCTAGGAATTTCATCCAGTGTTTTAAATATAGCTATTAGTTTGACAGCATTATTCTCAGGTATGTTTATGGTAGGTTCAGGGGCAATGGCTGATAAATTTGGCCGTGTGAAACTGACAAAAATTGGATTGGTTTTAAGTGTTATCGGTTCTTTATGTTTAATATTTGCACAAGGTTCAGTATTGTTGATTATTGGTCGTGTGATCCAAGGTTTTTCAGCAGCAACGATTATGCCCGCAACACTATCACTTATGAAAACTTATTTTGATGGAGCTGATCGTCAACGTGCTCTTAGCTATTGGTCTATTGGATCTTGGGGCGGTTCAGGGATCTGTTCATTATTCGGTGGAGTGATTGCCACTTACTTAGGATGGAGATATATTTTTATCTTTTCAATTATCTTTGCTATTGCTGGTTATTTATTAATCAATGGTACACCTGAAAGTAAAGTTGTTTCTACTGAGAAAAAAGCTTTCGATTTAGGTGGATTATTTAGTTTTGTTATCATGATGTTAACGTTCAATTTATATATTACAAATGGTTCTTCTCTTGGATGGATAAGCCCAGTATCAATTGCCCTTATCGTAGTATTTATTCTTTCAACTGTTATTTTCCTCAAAGTTGAAACAAAACATTCAAATAGCTTAATAGATTTTTCATTATTCAAAAATAAAGCATATAGTGGTGCAACATTATCAAACTTCTTATTAAACGCATCTGCAGGTACGATGTTTGTTGCAAATACGTATGTTCAAATGGGTAGAGGATATTCTTCATTCCAATCAGGTTTATTAACAATTGGTTACCTAGTTTGTGTATTGTCATCTATTCGTTTAGGTGAAAAAGCATTACAAAAACATGGTGCTCGTAAACCAATGTTACTTGGTACAAGCATTGCCGGTGTTGGGATTCTTCTAATGTCTCTAACCTTTATACCAGGTACTTTTTATTCAGTTCTTGTATTTGTGGGTTTTGCTTTATATGGTTTAGGACTTGGTTTTTATGCAACACCTTCTACAGATACAGCTATTTCTGCAGCACCTGCAAGTAAAGTTGGTGTAGCATCTGGTGTATACAAAATGGCTAGTTCTTTAGGTGGAGCTATTGGTGTCGCTATCTCATCTAGTGTTTACTCAGTATTAGCAGCAAATGATTCTTTTGAATTAGCTGGTATGACTGGATTATTGGTTAACGTATTGTTTGTCGTGATTGCTGTAATTTCTGTAATCCTGACAGCTCCACGTGAAGCAGAAGAAGCTTTACCACATACAATTTAAATTTTTACTATGAAAATAGGTCTGCAGAAGATTCACTTGAAGGTGTGTCTGCAGGTCTTTTTTTGATTACCACCTGCTTTTTCGTGTCTTTCAGCAAGTGTAGCAGTATTTTCGTGAACTTGTTTTTCACCTAATGGACAGACGATAGATGAAGAAAAGTATATCAGGAGTTTGAATGGTAGCTATAATAATTCCAACTAATGCACGATTTGTTGTTAATCCTTTGATAATGATTTTGAGTTGTGTGTTAAAAGATTCTTTTGGTCGATCACTAGTGTTAGGTAATTGAATCCGTTATGTAAACGATAAAGGGTTATATTAGGATACTTCAAGGCGTGTTTTAGTATCTTTTATTCCTTAATTATTCATGCTAAGATAGTGTTAGTTGTACTTTTACTTTATTTTTCTAAAGGAATTAATTATTTGGTTTAAAAATATAGACGAAATAAGGAGATTACTATATTACATAGATAACGGCGCAATGTGTAATGTTAAATGAAAGCGTATTTAAAAACGTGTTTTTTATTAGTAAAAATAAAGTAGGAGGAACTTCGTTTGAAGATGAAGCAGGCGATATCTACATTGAGCCGACTTTACGAGTCGATTATGAGAAAAATAATACGATAGCCGTTGGAAACCCTTGTCGGGTTATTCGAGACATCACTCAAGAAGACAAAGCTTTCTGGGAAGATAAATACGCTGCTTACTGGACAGAAATCGCAAATGAACAAAATACTACAATCAAGGAAGAGGCCTCTAAATGAAAATAGCACATGTAGCATTATGGACCAAAGATATTGAACGAATGCGCCAATTTTATGAAACTTATTTTAAAGCTCAATCTGGAGAACGTTATGAAAACACTAATCGAGGTTTTGCCAGTTACTTTTTAACTTTTTCTGAATCAGAAGTACGATTAGAATTGATGCAACAACCTACTATTACTTATCGACCAGAAGAAACACCATTAGGTTGGGCACATCTAGCTATTAGCGTGGGCAACGAACCAGCAGTCAATGCTTTAACCAAGGCTATTTCAGATGATGGGCATACGGTTATTGGTCAACCTCGTTGGACAGGAGACGGGTACTATGAAAGTGTTGTAGCCGATCCTGAAGGAAATTGGATAGAAATTACGATTTAAAACATATAAGGAAACTAGACTGTACTTTTTTGAGTAACAGATTAGCTTAAGTAATCAAACATGAAAAAAGAGGTCAGATAATAATCTGGCCTCTTTTTGATATCCATATATAAACAGAAATTTATACCGATATAAGAAATACTGAAAATTAGGCTATTTCATAAAACGGTTTTATCTTAAACTAATAATAATCCATCTAAATCGATGATTTTAATTTGTTTGTGTGTCAGTTGTTTGATTAAACCTTTATCTTCTAATTCATTGAATTTACGGCTGATGGTCTCAGGAGTCGTTCCTAAATAAGAAGCCAAGTCTTTTTTACTCATGGGTAAAGTGACCTCAGTTGTTTTAGGTAATTCTTCATTGAGTATGTCGACTAAAAATAAGGCGATACGTGCTTCAACTTTTTCTGTTGCAAAGCGTGAAGATTGTTTTTCAGATGCTTCAAGGCGATTAGAAAATTCAGCCAAAATTTTTAGAGAAATAGAGGGATATTTCAATAGAAAGTCTTGTAAATCTGAACGATCGATCCGACAAATTTTTGTATCTATCATGGCTTCTGCATAAGTCTCATGTGTAGATTCAGAAAACAAGGCCATTTCACCTGTAAAATCACCAGGATTTAAAATTCTAACTAATTGCTCTTTTCCAGATTCCGATAATCTATATATACGAACTTTTCCTTTGTGAATAATATAAAGAGAAGTCGATTCATCTCCAGCATGATAAATAAGTTCCTGTTTTTTGTATGAAACAGATTGAGTGGTTACCTTTATTTCGTCTAGCTGCTCCTTTTCTAAGTGATTAAAAATAGGAACTAAAGAAACACAGGATGTATGTGATGGAACAACATTTTTAGGATATATAGCGTCTTTAGACATTTTCTTCCCTCCATTAAAGAATTTTCTTAGTTGTAACGTTTATGTTTGTTGAGTTAAGTATAACAACTTCAGATGTATTGTTCGAGTTAAGTTGCAGAAGATTATGGTTATTTCGCTTCAGCGTTGCCATTCTATTGCTGTAATAGGCTTTTGTAGATAGATTTTTGTTTTTATTCTAATTAAACATTTACAAAACCGTAGCAATTTCCTCATTATATAATATAGGCGATTAGCTATTAACTGTTTTTTTACGGTTCTTTATAAGGATATCTTGCATTTGAGAAGTCGATAAAAAAATAATTGAAATTAAGAATAAATAAATTGCTTTAAATAAGAATACCCTATATATAAAAAAGATCCCGACTTAAAAATCGCGATCTTTTTTTATGTTTTTAGTATGCTATATGATTTAACTTACTAAGCGAATTTAGAAGATAATACTGGGTAACCTAATTTTTGGATTGTGTCTTGAATAGTACTGGCTTCGATTTTAGATTCATCGAATTGTGTTCTTACTTTACTGGAATTGAATAGTACCTTTACGGAGTCAATTCCTTCTGTCTTAGTTAAAGTGGTTTCAATTTTCTTAATACAAGATGGACAAGTTAATGGTTCTAATTGATATACGGCTTTTTTCATGATTTTTCCTCCTATCAGTTAATATCTATAGTATAAATAGAATCAACGATCAAATAATTGATCTTTATCAACTTTTTTAGAAGTAACTGAAGGAATGATTTTCTGTTTTTTAAATAAGGGTTAATTAGTAGGAGGAAAAATGTAGTAATTTGATCTTTCCATAAGCAATTTCTTCAATGAGCCCTTCTTTTTCTAATCGAGCGAATTCTCGACTTAAGGATTCAGATGTTGTTCCTAAATAAGATGCTAAATCTTTTTTAGCCATCTTTAATTCAATAATTGGTTCAATTTCCTTTGAATCAACTAAACTGATCAAAAAGTGTAATAATCTGTCTCTTACGGTCTCAGTAGTAGCCCAAGCTGTCTGTTGCTCAGAAATTCCCAATCTATTAGAAATGGTAGCTAACATTTCAACAGCCATCATGGGGTATTGTAAAAGTAATTCACGAAAATCTGCATGTTTAATGGCACAAATTGAACAGTCTGTTAGCGCTTCTGTAAACGCTTCGTAAATACCCTTTTTAAACAAAGCTAATTCTCCAGTAAACTCTCCTTGAGTCACGATTCGAATCAATTGTTCTTTTCCAGAATCTGATAATCGGTATACGCGTATTTTTCCACTCTTTAATACGTAAAGGGAATCTGCAGTTTCTCCAGGCCGATAGATCGTTTCTCCGCGAGAGTAGTGTTTGTGTTGTATTAATGAATGGATTTTTTCTTTTTGCTCAGCTGATAATGATTGAAATAATGGGATAGAATCTATGCATGTATGTTCTGTTTTTTGACATTCATAAGTATGATGATCAGATTTAAAATATCTTTTATTCATCTTGTAATCTCCTCAATAATTTCTCACAATTCGTTTTTAGTTTACCAGTTTTCTACTAAATATAAAAGACTTCATTAATTTTTTTAGGGTGATTGTACTTGATTTAAATCAAGTCTATCAAAAAAATATTACGTTATAATTAACGTGTTAAAAAAGTGTTTAAATTCTTGTGCATAATTGAACAAAAGGAGAATGAAAATAATGAGTATAAAATTGACCCAACCTCAAGTAATGCTACATCAAATGGTTACAGATTTTGCTGATAAAGAAGTAAAACCGTTTGATATGTGGATTGACAAACACAGAGAGTACCCTTCAGAATTATGGAGCAATATGGTGAACACAGGCTTTTTAGGGTTGACCATACCGGAAGAATATGGCGGAGCCGGATTCGATGCTATCGCTAGTTCTCAAACGGTATATGATTTTGCTGTTCGGAATGCGAGTGTGGCTTTTACTTTAGAAGGGCATTATAAAACCGTTGATCAAGTAATGAAATATGCAACACCTGAATTAAAAGAAAAGTATTTGCCGCAAGCAAACCACCGTGTCTTTGGATTCTCCTCAACAGAACCACAAGGCGGATCTAATGTAATGGGATTTACAGCTAGTGCTGTTAAAGAAGGAGATAAATGGGTTTTAAATGGAAATAAAACAATGATTACCAATGGCGGTTTAGCAGAAGTGTACTGTGTACTCTTAAAAACAGCGCCAAACGAATTGTCTTGTTTCCTTGTTGATGAAGATATGCCTGGATTTAAACATGGTAAGAGAGAAGAATTCATTGGTATGACTGGTACGCCTGTAGGAGAAATTTTCTTAGAGAACGTAATGGTTACTGAAGATCACCTGTTAGGAAAAATAGGACAAGGTGTAGAAATAGGAGATAATGCCCACTACGATGCTCGTATTTCGATGGGAGCGATCGCAGCTGGTATCACAGAACATGCGTTGACTATTGCTGTTGATTATGCTAAAAAACGTGATGCAATTGATACACCTATTGTTCAATTACATTCTATCCAAACGAAAATCACTGAAATTGCTATCGCAAAAGAGAACACACAGCTACTTTATCAAGAGGCAGCTAAGTTGAAAACAGAAGGTAAATCTTACGCTAAAGTATCTACCATGGCGAAATCGTATGGGAGTCGTGCTTCAGTTATTGCAGCTGATCATGCTCTACAAGTGTTAGGCGGGTATGGATATAGTCGTGAGTATCCTGTGGAACATTTAATTCGTGATGCTCGGGCATTGCAACTTGCCGAAGGATCACTAGAAAAAATGATGATTGAAATAGCTAAAGAAGTTGTGAATGAGAGAGAGGAGTAAGTCTAATGAGCTTAAAAATTGTAGTATGTATTAAACAAGTACCTGTTTCTAATAATTTAAAAATTGACCCGGTTACTAAAAACCTTGTTCGTTCTGGAGAAGCTGGGGTTATGAATCCTTATGATAAGAATGCCATAGAGGCAGCTCTTCGCTTAAAAGAAGAATGGGGAGGCGAAATTACGCTTCTATCTATGGGACCCCCAGATTTTGAAATGACTTTGCGTCAAGGCTTAGCCATGGGATGTGATGATGCGGTACTTTTAAGTTCTCGCCAATTTGGTGGAGCAGATACTTTAGCAACAGGCTATGTTTTAGCACAAGCCATCAAGGAATTAGGAAATGTAGACTTAGTCTTATTTGGTCGTCAATCTGTAGATGCGGACACTAGTCAAGTTGGTCCAATCGTATCTGAATTTTTAGACTGGCCACAAATCACATTTGTCAGTGAGTTACATAGTCATACTAATAACACTATGACTGCAACTCGCTTATTAGAAAATATGCAGCAAAAAATTGAATTCCAATTGCCAGCAGTGGTAACCGTTCGTAGCGAAATGAATGAACCACGTTATCCAACGCCTCGTAACATTCAACAAAGTTATAAAAAAACGATTCGCATTTGGGATGAAAACAGCTTGCCTGTTGATGCTGATAGAATTGGATTAAAAGGCTCTCCTACAGTTGTACGTAGTGTATGGGCACCGGAAAAAGAAGCGAAAGCAACAACGTTCCTTACAGGAACAGCTGATGAGGCCGTTCGTGAATTGTTAATACAAATGAGAGCCACTAATTTACTTTAAGAGAGGTTGAGAAAAATGACTAGCCAAGAAATTTGGGTATATGCAGAAAAACATGTAGGAATCATCCAGCCGGTTACCTATCAATTAATAACTAAAGCAAATGAAATTGCAGGCGATAAAAAGGTTGTTGTGATTTTATTTGAATCAGCAGACCAAAAACTGGAAGAAGCTATCAAAGAATATGGTCCTGATGAAATCGTTGTTGTAAGGGATAATCGTTTGGAAAATGCGATGGATTCTGAAGTTGCCAGCTTAATGGCAGAATTAGCAGAACGTCGCCAACCGAATAGCATTCTTTTTGGTGCAACAGTTGTAGGTCGTTCGATCGCACCTCGATTGCAAGCGAAGTTAAATACTGGTTTGACTTCAGACTGTTTAAACTTATCATTTGACAGTGACTTGTTGGTTCAAACAAAACCATCATATGGAGATAATATCATGTGTGAAATTATCAGTCCTAACCACCGACCTCAAATGGCTTCTGTCCGACCAAATACCTTTGAAGCTAAGAAAAACAGCAGCAAAACAGTTACTGTAACAGAAGTAAGTGATTTGATCTTTAAAGAAGCAAAACGCGTGAAAATTATAGAAGAAACCCCTTTAATTTCTAAAAGTGACAGTATCGCTAATGCTGATCGAGTCATTGCACTAGGACGAGGTTCTATAGATGCTAAAGAACTTTCTTTAGCAGAAGAACTTGCCCGTAAACTAGGTGCAAAAATCGGAGTAACTCGTCCTTTGACAGATCACCCTAAATTTAGTGGAGATGATCAAATTGGACAATCTGGGAATACGATTGCGCCTAAAATATTGATTAATTTGGGTATTCATGGAGCTGTACAATATACAACTGGGATAGAAAACGCAGAACTAGTGATTTCTGTTAACAAAGATCCAGAAGCACCTATCTTTAAATATTCAGATTTTAGTTATGTTGGAAATTCAGCTGATTTCTTAGAAGGATTTTTAAAGGTTATTCAATAGGTCTTTACTCTAGATAAGAAAATTCAAACAATAAGAAATAACTTTATAAGAGGAAGAAGAGTAGCATCTGATTTTCAAGATGCTGCTTTCTTTTACGTTCAAGTATAAATCACATTTCTTGAAGTTTATGTCTGTTTTTCTTATCCTTAACTTGTACTACAAATGGATGAAAGAGGAGATGTTAAGATGAGTCAGAAATTTGATGAACTGAAACAAAAACTCAAAAACGTGGACAAAGAAAAAGCAGGCCAATTGGTGAAGGATGTTAAACAAGCTCACGACGATGGCGATATTGATGAAAATGAGAAAAAAGAATTAATGAGTGAAGCTAAAAAAACTGCTGGTGGCCTTGGTGGTTTAGGAAAATAATAATAGTAGACCTATACCGATGAAGTGTATTTCGGTATAGGTTTTTTTAGCGATCACTTTCTCTTTAGTGCTATTTCTTTTGTTATACTGGTAGTAAGGAGGTGATAGGATGGTAGTATTGAAATTTTGGCTTTCTTTAGGTTTGTTTGTCTTTGTCCTAATTTTTATGTTGGTAGCGTTCTTATTAAAGAAACGCAATAATAAGAAGCTTGTTAACTGTACGAGTAAAACGTCAGGTACGGTTTATGGTTATGAAGCACGTGGGAATGGTTTGTTTTATCCCTTAGTTGAATTTGAGGTTGATGGAACAAGTTATAAAGGAAAATTAGTTTATCGAGGAATTATGGTTAAGGCCGCTACGTTTTATGGAGAAGCAGAAGTTATTGGAGATAAGTTTGCACCAACATTGCGTGTGAAACGCAATCCACGTATTTCTTTTAATCCTTTAGAAAAAGAGATTCCCCGTGGGTCTGTTCTTGATGTGTACTATAATCCGGAAAATCCAGAAGAGAATTATGTGCAGCGTTTTGTGAAAAGTATCGTGTCCCAAATATTCTTTTATGGTGCTATTTATTTTATTATTATGGGGGTTTTTTTATATCTTGTTCTATAAATTTTTAGTTCCAATGAATAAGATGCTTATACTGATCTAGTTACATAGCAACTAAAATATGGTTTCTTGTAATTTAGTACTATTAGGAAAGAGGATATTCTTTTCCTTTTCTAGCTGATTTAGATAAGATAATAAAAAGGAGTTGGTGATAGTGAATGAAGCAATGAAAATAGAGAATATCGAAACTTATATGGAACCACTAGATATTCCAGTGTCTCAAAATTTTGTTTATGGGTATACAGAACCAGGAATCATGTCTAGTTTTACTTATGGAGCGTTAGCATCTTTTATAGATATGCAATACTACTTACTATTTTTTTCTTCAGAAGAAATTAGTTTAGTTGGGCTGACAATGATGGGTCAGTTTTCAGGCAAACATATTCAGATTCCTTATGAAGATATAGAATACCTTAAAGTGAAAAAAGGACTGATACAATACAAAATAGTCGTGAAGGTTAAGGGTGAAAAGAAATTGACGTTCAAGTCAAATAAAGTGATAGCAGGTATAAAATGGCAAAAAAATAACTTAGCTTTTCTTGATTCAACTGACTGGTATAACAGTAAGCCACTATAAATTACACTAAAAATTAATTTTCAGAAAAAACATTATAGACACAGCTATGCAGTTCTTTTGCATGGCTGTTTTGTATATTCATTAGTTCAAGCCAGAGTAGAAATTAGAGGCATATGATTTGAACTTGGTCTAGGGAAACTTTAAGATGAACATATTCATTATTAAATTTATGAGGAGAGAGATAAATGACACATGCAAATTCAGAAAATCCATTAAATCAATTTTTTACAGGAAACTTTCCAAAGCAGTATCAAGAACCTCCTGCCTTACAAAATAAAATGGATCCACGTCCAGACTGTGGTGAAGAATCTTATAAAGGAAATGAACAACTAGTTGGAAAAAAAGCTTTGGTGACAGGCGGAGATTCTGGTATAGGACGAGCTGCAGCTATTGCTTATGCACGTGAAGGTGCCGATATAGCATTGAATTATCTTCCGGAAGAAGAAACAGATGCTCAAGAAGTTAAACAGCTGATTGAAGCAGCAGGCCAAAAAGTTGTTCTTATTCCTGGTGATCTAAGTGATGAAGCCTTTTGTAAACAACTCGTTGATCAAGCACATAAAGAACTTGGTGGATTAGATATACTAGCCTTAATTGCTGGAAAACAGCAAGCTGTGGAAGATATTCTAGATCTTACGACAGAACAATTAAAACAAACCTTTGAAATAAATGTATTTTCGCTTTTTTGGGTAATAAAAGCTGCTTTACCTTATCTTCCAGAGGGTTCTTCGATTATTACGACATCTTCTGTTCAAGGGTACAACCCAAGCGCAAATCTTTTAGACTATGCATCAACTAAGTTTGCCATTAATGGATTTAGCCGTGGTCTAGCAAAACAATTAGCACCAAAAGGCATCCGTGTAAATGTTGTAGCTCCGGGACCAATATGGACGCCGTTACAAATTTCTGGCGGACAGCCAAGTGAAGCTATTCCAACCTTTGGGCAAGATACTCCGTTACAACGAGCAGGTCAACCAGTAGAACTTTCTGATATCTATGTTTTCTTAGCTTCTACAAAATCAAGCTATGTGACTGCACAAATTTATGGTGTAACTGGTGGTACTGAATTAGCTTAACTATATTCAATTAACTTTAAAGCAGTATGAGTTCATTTAAATGACCGTACTGCTTTTTTTATTTTTGTGTAGTTGTAGGTATTTCTTTAGAATGAATTAAAAAATCTGGGGAAAACCGTTTTCAATAATGGTAAAATAAAGTTGCTGTGTATAACTTATAAATAAACGATTAACGCTAAGAAGAGATAGATAGAAAAGGGTGGAAAATGAATAAGCTACTTGAAGAAGTCATAAATTGGATAAATAAGTCAGATAAACCGGTGATTATTGGAATTTCAGGACATGGTGCTGCAGGGAAAACTACTTTTTCTACTAAGCTTGCACATTTGATAGGATTAAATGAAGTAGCGTATATTAACACAGATCCCTATATGATCACGTCACAGTTACGACAATACACTATGATTCAATATCGTTATAGAAATAAAGATTATCATTCAAAAATGACTGCTTGCCATCCAGATGCTCATCATATAGTGTCCTTAGAAAGAGACATTCGCATGGTCAAATCTGGGCTAGATTTTTACACGATAGACACTTTTTATAGCAAGAGTGAACTAATTTCTCCTAAAAAAGTTACCATTATAGAAGGAATGAGTGTGGCGTTTGTTGATCCTGAATTAATTGATTTGAAAATTTACTTTTATACAGATGATGAAACAGAGTTAATGAGAAGAGTTGGAAGAGATGTTTTGGAAAGAGGTACGGATATAAATGCTTTACGTCAGTCTCATAAGCAACGTCGGATCCAATATGAACTATTTATGCATCCATACAGAAAAACATTTGATATGATTATAAAAAATTCCGATGAAGAGATATGGGTAGAAAAGAATTTGTTAGCTAGTCCAGAATGACAGAATGAAGCTTATTAAGAAGTAAAGAGGTAAACAGTTGAAATTACTTGTTTCCCCCTATCTATGTGATAATAATGTTGTTGCATATTGAACTTAATGAACGAAATTGCTTCAAAAATGGGGAAATAGAGTATGATTGTATTATTAAATAAGTATTGTAATGAGCATTATATATTGTTATTATATTCACATGGAGTGTGGTGTAATTCGGTTGAAGGAGGAATGATATGAGTAAAAGATTGGAAAAATCTAAAATAGTTTTCTTGTGCATACAATTTTTCTTACTGGTGCATGATTTATTTTTCTCAACCATTACTGATTTAGAGAGGATTGGATCTATAGGAATAAGTTGTATAGGTCTGTTTATAGTAGCTTTTTCTATTAAAGATAGTGTGATCCAAAAGAAAAATAATTATCTATTATTTGGAATCTTTCTTTTCTCGGTTAGTTTACTACTTCTAATTTTAACGACGTGGGTAATAGAACTTATCACTTTTAGCATGGGGAATTAAATAAAAGGGACTTAAAAATGAAAAAATTAGTGTATTCCTTCAAATTTTTTTTTGCTGACTGAACATAAGGAGGAATGAAAATGAATAAACCGGAAAAAATAGTTCATAATGGTAAAGGGAAATATATAAAAAGTATCGTTTATGGAGGATTAGATGGAATCATAACAACCTTTGCTGTAGTAGCAGGAAGTGTTGGTGGCGAGTTATCCTTTAAAGTAGTTTTAATTTTAGGTTTTTCAAATTTGTTGGCAGATGGTTTCTCAATGGCAGTAGGAGATTACCTTTCTACAAAATCACAAAACGAATATGAAAAAACGCTACATTTAAAAAAACAATCTGATATCAGGAATCATCAGGAAAATGAAGTGAACAAAATGATTCGTTCATTTATAAATCAAGGGATTACTCAACCAGATGCTGAAGTACTAGTAAATACTCTTGCAAAATATGAAGAACCTTTTGTAAATCAAATAATGAAAGAGAACTATGGAACTGACCTTACAGAAGATTCTCCAATAAAAAATGCAGTAGCAACATTTTTATCTTTTAGTATTTTTGGTGTAGTTCCACTGTTAATTTATGTGTTATCCATATATATACCTGGATTGTTGCAAAATACTTTTTTAATTGCTTCTTTGCTTACCGGAGTAACACTCTTCATTCTTGGAGCCGTAAAGTCCAGAGTTACTCAATCAAATTGGCTGAAATCTGGTTTTGAAATGTTAGTAGTTGGTGGTTTGGCGGCTTTTGTTGCTTATATCGTAGGTGTTGTTTTAGGAGGAATTTGATTAAGAAGAGCATTAAATTTTACAAAAAAATAGTATAGATGTTAATAGGAGGCCGGGACAAAAGTCCTGGCCTCCTATTTTTATACGAATATTCATTCTAAAACGTGCTCCAAAACAGACCCGACGTCCACTTCGCGAACAATGCTCGATGGTCGATGACCATACTGCGCTTATTCGTTCCAGTTGCCTTAGCCCTTGCAGCTTTAGCTGCTTAGGGATACGGTATGCGAGGTAGAAGATTCGGGTCTAAACGCTTTTTGTCTCACTCTCTTATTTTTTTTGATTTATCTCATTTTATTTTAATTTAAATAAGAAGGAAATAATGAGATAAATCCTAGTAATACAAAAATCGTACGTAAAAAGACGAACATTAATTATTTTAAATGTATTCTTATTCGCTAAATATATTGTTCATTCTTTTTTTAACAGTTATACTGATTTGTGTAGAAACATTAATGTTAAGAAATAATGAAAAAGTGTGAGATTTCTTTTTACTAATTCTTGTATCTTTTATTTTTTAAGGAGGATTTATCTTATGTCGAAAAAAATCCCGTATCTAATACTAGCACCGGGATTCATCTTATTGATTTTCTTTTTATTAATACCACTAGTGTCAGTCATTTGGCCAACTTTTTTTAATGGGACGCTCTCATTTGATTCCTATATTTCATTTTTTAAAGATCCATATAACGTAGGAATTTTTAGCCGTACCATTCGCATTTCACTGATTGTAACTGTCATTTGTATTATTTTAGGTGTTCCTACAGCTTACTATATAGCCGGAACATCTCCAAAATGGCGAGGATTATTAATGGCACTCACATTATTTCCGATGTTAACGAATTCTGTTATTCGAAGTTTTGCTTGGATCAATTTACTAGGACAAAATGGTGTGATCAATAAAGTTCTGACTAGCATAGGCGTCATTTCTGAGCCATTAATCTTATTGTATACTGAATTTTCAATTATCATTGGTTCGACCTATTTATTTTTACCGATCTTAATTATCACCTTGGTAGGAGTAATGGAAAATATTAATCCAGAAATTATGGAAGCAGCAGAAACACTTGGAGCTAGTCGGGTAAATGCGTTTACTAAAGTCATTTTACCTTTGAGCATCCCTGGAATTATCGTAGGCAGTATTTTAGTCTTTACGGGTACACTGACTGCGTATACGACTCCTCAATTGCTTGGGGGAAATCGAAATATGATGTTGTCAACGTTTCTTTATCAAAACGCAATGAATTTAGGCAATTGGAAAGAGGCTAGTGTCATTGCATTGATTATGATCGTGACGACCTTGATTGTAATGAAAGGTTTTAACTTGATTGCCCATAGAATTGACAAGCGAGGTGAACAAGATGCGTAAACAAAGAGGGTTATCCATTTTTGCGGGAGTTGTGTTTGCATTCTTATTTATTCCTCTAATTATCATAACCATAACTGCTTTTGGAGAAAAATCGACTATTCAATTCCCTATCACTGGATTTACATTTGGTTGGTTTACTAAGGTTTTTGAAAACCAATCCTTTATGGACAGCTTTTTATTAAGTCTTGAAGTCTCATTACTGGCAACTTTACTAGCATTAGTTGTTGGGATTCCAGCTGCTTATGCGTTAACTAGACATGGGGTAAAAGGTAAAAGTTGGATCAAAAGTTTTTTCTTATCACCAACCATCATCCCAGGTGTTGTAGTAGGGTATTCGCTGTTTCAATTTATTGTTATCCGTCTGCAAGTACCTTTATTCCAAGGATTGTTACTGGGACATTTTTTAATTAGTTTACCTTACATTATTCGTGTAGTAGGTTCTAGTCTGGAACAATTAGACTTTTCGATAGAAGAAGTGGCATGGACTTTAGGCAGTACTAAGGTGAAAGCATTTGCCAGTATTGTTTTGCCAAATATTTCTTCTAGTATATTTGCAGCGTTTATGCTGGCCTTTATTAACTCATTTAATAATATACCCGTCTCACAATTTTTATCTGGTCCGGGAATTTCAACTTTACCTACCACGTTGATGAATTATATTGAATACAATTATGATCCAGTCGTTTCTGCTTTATCAGTCCTTTTAATGATTGGAACAATCATCTTAATGTTTTTAATTGAAAAAACGCTTGGATTAGCAAAAGTAGTCTAACATCTTAATTATCATCCAGACACTTTACAACTATCTCGTTACACACCACTAAGGAGGATCATCTACCATTATGTCGTTTGTTGATTTAGAAAATATCCGTGTTAGTTATGACGGAAAAAATAATATATTGAAAGACCTTAATCTTTCTATGGAAAAAGGAGAATTAATCTCATTATTAGGGCCATCTGGTTGTGGTAAAACGACTACTTTACGGGTTATCGCAGGTCTGATTGAACCAAATGATGGTACCTTTACTGTAGGTGATGCCAATTTAACAAAAGTTCCTGTACATAAACGGAATTTTGGAATGGTTTTTCAAAGTTATGCTTTATTTCCGCACTTGACCGTTAAAGAAAATGTCGGATTTGGATTGAAGTTAAGAAAAGAAAAAAAAGAAGTTATTGAAAAAAAAGTGCAGGCTATTTTAGCAGCTACCGATTTATCTGACTATGCTGAGCGTTATCCAAAACAACTCTCTGGGGGACAGCGCCAACGTGTAGCGCTTGCTCGAGCGTTAGTGATTGAACCTCAATTGTTGTTGCTAGATGAGCCGTTAAGTAATTTAGATGCTAAATTACGCATCAGTATGCGTATTGAAATTAAACGTATCCAACGCAGATTAGGGATCACAACGGTATTTGTCACTCATGATCAAGAAGAATGTTTTTCGATTTCAGATAAAGTAGCCGTTATGAACAATGGAGTCATTGAACAATATGATTCTCCAGAAGAAATCTATAAGAATCCTAAAACCGAGTTTGTTGCACGCTTCATTGGATTCGAAAATTTCTTTGTGTTAACCAGAAAAGATACTCATTCTTACACCACATTGAATGGAACGTTGATTGAAACAATGCATCCGACAGATAAACAACAGGTAACAGGTACGATTCGACCTGACGATATTTTACTTTCTGCATATAGTGAAGAAGTATTGCCCAACAGTTTAACAGGTACAATAAAAGTTCGTACATTTTTAGGTAAGAGTTATCAATATGAGGTAGAAACGGCTATTGGAAAATTGTTAGTTAATGATGTGCAGGTACAAGGGTACCAAGTTGGAGATAAAGTTCTTGTTGTTATTCCAAAAGAAAAATTGATTTTAGTTTAACCAATGTTAAAAAGGGGGATTTTTAAGTGATAAAAAAGAAAGCAATTTTAGCAAGTTTGACAGTAATGAGTGCAACAGTGTTAATGGCATGTGGGCAAGAAGCAAGCGGAGAAAATAAGGAATTAGTTATTTCTACGTTTGGGTTGAGTGAAGATGTTATGCAAGAAGATATATTTGCACCATTTGAAGAAGAGTATGGAGTAGACATTGTAGTGGAAACAGGAACGAGTTCTGAACGGTATACGAAGTTTGAAAATAACCCTAATTCAACTGTTGATATTATTGATTTGCCTCAATCAAATTCTTCTCAAGGAGCAACTGAAGGACTGTTTGAAGAAATCGATACAGAAAAAATTCCAAATCTTGCTGATTTGATCGATAGTGCAAAAGCTTTAAGCGAAAGTGGCTCTGGAGCAGCTTATACAGTTAACAGTATTGGTATTATTTATGATGAAGAAGCTGCTGGTATGAAGATCGATGAATTTTCTGATTTATGGGACCCTTCATTGAAAGGAAAAATTTCTATTCCAGATATTGCGACAACTTTTGGACCTTCTATGATGTATGTAGCGAGTGAGTATAAAGGTGTAAACATTACAACTGATAATGGAAAAGCTGCTTTTGAGGGGTTAGAGGAACTTTCTCCTAACATCGTTAAAACCTATGCTAAATCGTCAGACTTAGCGAATATGTTCCAATCAGGTGAAATCGTTGCTGCAGTTGTGGGAGATTTTGCGATTCCGATGATTTCGGAGGCTCATCCAGTTGTTCAATATGTTGTTCCGGCTTCTGGAACCTATGCAAACTTTAACACTGTAAACATTAATGCTAAGTCAGAAGATAAAGAAATGGCGTATAATTTTGTGAACTGGAGACTGAGTGAAGAATTGCAAACCATTACTGCTGCTTCATTAAATGAAGCTCCAACAAATAAAAAGGTTGAATTAAGTGGAGAAGTAGCTGAAAATAAAACATATGGAGAGATTGCTGAGTTAACAAAACCAGTTGATTTTGAATTTGTAAATACACAAATGGATGACTGGATCAACACTTGGAATAGAACCCTGAATCAATAGAGAATAAAATAAAATAGTTGAAAAAATAACCTCTTCTCTATTAAGAGGTTATTTTTTATAGTAGAAAGGTGAATGTACATGAAAGTAGATACGATTGTTACGAACGTGCAAGTGTTTAATAGCTTTTTAAAAAAATTTGAATGGAAAGATGTGGCCATTCTTAATGGAAAGTTCTTTTCGATAGGAATAGAAGCATCAACAGATTTGAAATCTGATATTACTATTGATGCTAAAGGAAATTACATGATCCCAGGATTGATTGATATCCATATGCATATTGAAAGTTCTATGATTCCTCCTGCTATATTTTCAAAGGCAGGTTTATCTCACGGAGTTACAACAGTAGTTGCAGATGCTCATGAAATGGTTAACGTATTTGGGTTAGATGGTATGCATGCTTTTATGGACCAAGAAACCGAAATGGATATTTTTTATGCGATACCGTCTTCTGTTCCTTCCACCATTCCAGCGCTAGAAACGACTGGCGGATTCGTAGGAGTAGAAGAAGTTCAACAACTACTGAATCACCCTAAAGTAATTGCTCTTGGAGAAGCAATGAATTTTGATGGTATCGTAAATGATTCAGATTCTTTGATACGTCAAATTTTACAAATTGTTCAGCAAAAGAGACCATTTATGCCGATTGAGGGACATGTTCCACTAGTATCAGGCTTAGACCTAGCTAAATTCATGTATCAAGGCATTACTGCTGATCATACTCACCAAAGTCCAGAATCAATCTATGAGAAAATCAGCAATGGAATGTTTATTGAACTGCAACGAAAATCGCTAACCAAAGAGAATATGGCGGTCATCGCTCAAAATCAATTTTATGACTATTGTGCCATTGTAACAGACGATATTATGGCAGACGATTTATTAAAGGGACACTTGAATGCGAATGTCCAACTGGCTATTAAAGCAGGTATTCCTATTGAACAAGCCATTTATATGAGTACTTACACTCCTGCTAGAAGAATGGGTTTTCAAGATAGAGGGGCAATCGTATCGGGATTTAAAGCTGATTTCATTCTATTGGAAGATCCAGCAAAAATGGAAACATCAGCTGTTTATAAATCTGGGAAAAAGGTTTATGTAAAGGGAAATGAGATAGCGTATCCAGATAAAAAACCACTATTTCCTGCTTCCTTTTATACGTCTGTTCAATGTAAGAAAGCTGAACAGACTGATTTTAACATTCGAGCTGAGGGGAAAACTGCCATTTGTAATGTCATTCGGATAACTGAAGTGGGGACATTTACGAAATGTGTCCAGCGAGAACTCCCGATAAAAAATGGGTACTTGGATTGGGAGTCCAGTGGATTAGCTTTAATCGTAGTAATGGAGCGCTACGGAAAATCTGGCAATAAAGCATTTGGTCTTGTTGAAAATGCATTAACTGAAAAAGGTGCAGTAGGGACAACATGGGCACATGATCATCATAATTTAATGGTGATGGGAACCACAGTTGCAGACTTAATAGTGGCCCAAAATCAATTAGTGGCAATCCAAGGGGGTTATTTAACGGTTCAGAATGAACAAGTAGTAAGCTGCTGTCCGCTTTTGATTGGAGGAATCATCAGTGATGCACCGATCCAAGTCGTTGGAAAACAGTTAAGTGAAGTACGGCAAGGAATGATTGATTTAGGTTACCGAAATTCAAATGAGATCATGTCTTTTTCAACACTGTCTCTACCTGTTTCTCCTGCTATTAAAATTACGGATAAAGGAATGTTTGATGTCCGAAGTCAACAGTCTATTCCATTAATGGAGATAGTAAAATGAGAACACTAATTAAAAATAGTCATATTTTAACAATGGATGCCAAACGAACAGAGTACTCTGATGGATACATTATAATAGAAGATGATGAAATTTTGGAAATTGGATCGTATGTCCATTTCTCAAAGCAAGAGACTGATTTTGATGAGGTTATTGATGCTCACCAAACGATTGCCATTCCTGGAATGGTCAATACTCATACTCACATAGGAATGGTCCCTTTTCGATCACTAGGAGATGATTATCCAGATCGATTGCGACGCTTTTTATTTCCTCTTGAAAAGGCTTGTATGACGAAAGAATTGGCGTATCATAGTGGAAAATACGCTATTGCTGAAATGCAAATGGCTGGTATAACAACATTTGCCGATATGTATTATTTTGAAGATGCTCTAGCACAAGCTACGGATGAAATGAAGTCACGCGCTATTCTAGGGGAAACAGTTGTCGATTTTCCAACTTGTGATGCACCAAAAAGCCATGGCGGGATTGGATATGCAGAGGAATTTATTCCCAAATGGCTTGATCATGAGTTAATTACACCAGCTATTGCGCCTCATGCACCAAATACGAATCATTCGCAAGCACTAAAAAAGGCAGCTGCATTATCGGAAAAATATAATATTCCAATGACCATGCATGTAGCAGAAATGGATTATGAAATGAACTATTTTAGTGAAAAATACAATGCTACCCCAATTGAATTCTTACAATCAATTGGAGTGTTAAGTACTCGATTTATTGCCGCTCACTGTATTCATGTATCTGACCATGATCTACAGATTTTAAAACAAGAAGGAGTAGGGGTTGCTCATTGTATTGGTGCGAATACTAAATCTGCTAAAGGAGTCGCTCCAATAAAAGATATGCTCAACTTAGCTATCCCTGTAAGTTTAGGAACAGATGGGCCAAGTAGTGGCAATACACTGGACTTATTCACGCAAATGAAACTCGTTGCCAACTTTCATAAGACAGCTTTACATGATAGAACTGCTTTTCCTGCTAAAGAGATTTTGGCAATGGCGACTATTGAAGGAGCGAAAGTATTGAATATGGCGAATGAAATTGGTTCTTTAGAAGTTGGGAAAAAAGCTGATATCGTGCTGGTTGAAACGAAATCTGTAAATATGTTTCCAATTTTTGATCCGTATGCAGCTTTGGTTTATTCTGCTAATGCTTCGAATGTCCAAGATGTCTTTATTAATGGAACAACAATTGTTCGAGATAAGCAATTAGTTAACTATGATTTAATGGATTTACGTTCGAATCTAACAATTGAAATGGCTCATTTTTCAAAAAAAGCGAAAGAGTTGGCTTAAGAAAAATCATGCTTTAGACCGATACATTTTAACAGCAAAGGGACTATACTAACAGTAGTCAAATTAAATGGAGGTCATACAAAGATGAAAATGAAAACAAAGCAAACTAAGACCCCAATGTCGCAAGTGAAATCACTGATCCTTTCTCTATTTAACACAAAAACAAGCGGGAAAAAGAAGCTAATGGTAGCAGGGATCATTCTTTATATTATTAGTCCTATCGATTTTGTGCCCGATTTTATTCCTGTAGTTGGATATGCGGATGATGTGATCCTTCCAATTCTATTACTCGTTGCTAATAAATTACTTTCTGACGATACGGATGCATCGTCTGGACAATTACGAAAAGAAGCTGAAAAAGCCTAAAATTAACCAAAAAGGAGGGGCTGGGAAAAAACTCAGTCTCTGAATAAAGAAAATCCCCAACTCTTTCATTTTGGAAGAGTTGGGGATTTTTATCGTTTTAAAAGACACAGTGAGCCAAATACCTTATAATTTAAGTACGACCAAAAACCAAAGGAGTGACTCACCATGTATCAAAATTATAACACAATGGAAACGGCCTTAACACTACAATTGGATTTTACAATCCCGAATGATCATGAAGCCCGCCTCATTAGCCGTTTTGTCGATTCTATTCCTTCGGAATTTCTTCTTGAAGAGACGTCTCATACGGGACGCCCTGCCTTTCATCCCGCCATGCTTTTAAAGATGTGTTTGTTTGCCTATAGTCGCACAACCTTTTCTGGACGCAAAATGGAACGGATGAATGAAGAATCCATTCCTATGAAGTGGTTAACGGGTGATACTTCTGTTAGCTACAAGACAATCAATAACTTCCGTTCAAGCGAGCACGCATCAAAACTCATCAAGTATGCATTCATTCTTTTCACAACACTCTTAAGTGACAACGGCTTGATTCACGAAGACGCGCTCTATATCGATGGTACAAAGATACAAGCCGATGCAAATATTTATAGTTTCACTTGGAAGAAAGCAATCGAACGCTATGAAGCAAAACTCAATGCCAACGTTTCGGAATTGTATGATGAACTCATCCAGGCAAAAGTAAACCTCGCTTTATCGGAAGAGACATTAAAAACGTCGGAAGGCATTGAAGAAATAATCGTTTCCCTGGACAAAGAACTTGTGGTCGTTGAAGCTGCGATTACAGAAGAAAAAGTGATTCCCAAAGGTGGTTCGGAACAGAAGCGACGTCGTCGCATCCTCAAGAAACATCGGAATAAATGCGAAAAAGATTTCTTGCCGCGTAAGCAACGCTATGAAGAAGCAAACGCCACATTTGAAGGCCGCAACAGTTTCTCAAAAACAGATACAGACGCAACGTTCATGTGCATGAAAGAAGATCCGATGAAGAACCGTGAGTTAAAACCGGGTTATAATCTTCAAGTTGCATCGAGCAATCAGTTTGTCATTGCCTATGATATTTTTTCCAATCCGACGGATACACGCACGTTTATCCCTTTTTTAGAATCCATTCAAACGTTAGACTTATTTAAATACATCGTCGCAGACGCCGGTTATGGCAGTGAAGAAAATTACGAGGCGGTTATGGATACCTTTCAGAAAGTACCGCTCATCCCATACGGCATGTATCATAAAGAGAACAGTAACGCCTATCGCTCGAATCCTAAACACCGCGCCAACTGGGATTATGACGAGATTGAAGATGCTTATACGGATTTAGACGACGTCCGTTTTAGTTTCTCACATTATAGTACGCAAAATGATAAGAATGGTTTCCGCAGACAATTTAAAGTATACAAGGCTGATGTGGAACAACTGGACGAGACACGCAAGCAACTAGCCAAGACACCCAAAGGTGCCCAACGCCAGACAGCGGTCAACTATAACTGGGAATACTTCAAGCAGCATGCAAAAGAGAACCTTGAAAGCGATCGTGGCAAAGCCATCTACGCACAACGAAAAGTTGACGTAGAAACTGTTTTTGGTCGTATGAAAGGTGTATTTGGCATGCGCAGAACCCATGTCAGAGGCAAGCAAGCCGTTCACAATGACATCGGGATCATGCTTATGAGCATGAATCTTACAAAACTAGCCCTTGAGGCTAGAAGAAAAGCGGATGCTTTTTACAAAAAATCAGTCAAAAATAAAAATCGCAATGAAACAATCAGAATTTTGATTATTTCATTACGATTTTTTTATTTGAGGCTAGTTTTTTCCCAGCCCCACTCATTTTTTATATATAATGTTTGATAATTGGTGTTACTACAACAAAATAAAATTTCTTCTAGTTGCAAAGAGCCATGAGACTGTCTAAATCTTAGTTGCTGGGACTGTTGTTGCTTTAGCAGTTTACAAACAGCAGGTACACTTGGCATTATTCTGTTTCCAGTGCTTCCTTTGAAGCATTAAATAAGACGTAACCGCTGAAGAGCTGACAAACTGTGATTCACATTGAACCCTTAGATATGGCTACAAGCAACTCTTATTCCTCTAGAAAAAATTTTGTAATCAATTTAATTAATCTATTATTATTAAAATTTAGGCTAATTTAAAAGGCATGACCCAAATTACATTCGGAATCATACCTTAATAGTTTATCCTTTTTCTATAATTGACAAATTGCAAATGTTTATTCGGTAATCGTTAGGATTACTGTTCCAAAATAGTCGAATTCCCCTTTATAAGTACCTGCAGCTAATTCTTTAGGCATAACAAAAGTACCAGAAGACACAAACATACCGGGTTGAAGAGACAAACCATGCTCACCTAATTTTTTTAGCAGCCATTCCATGGCTTTAACTGGATGCCCCATAACTGTTTTTGAGGAGTCTTGAGCTAAGATTTGGCCATTGTATACCAATTTTCCTTGTATATTATCTAAATCTTCATATGTAGCATCTTTTGCTTCACCATAGCTAACGTATCCACCTACAGCTCCATCTGCACAGACCTGCTCTTTTGGCATTTTGGGAAACCAGTCTAAGAAGCGAGAATCTGGTATTTCTAATCCTGGTGCTACTTTAGTTTTTTGAAGAATATCTTCAAGTGAGTCTTCAGCAGTTAATTCTTCCTTAATAATAAAAATTAATTCTAACTCTATCAAGGCATTAGCAGTATCTTTTGATAATGAAAGTCTATCTCGGACACGTTTATTCGTTAACTGACCATATAAAGGTTCCGAGGCGCCAAATAGAGCTTGGGTTTCTGGACTTGTCATACTGATTTTGTATCCTTGAAGTTTTTCACCATTTTTTTCTTTTACGGCAGTAAAAGAATGCTGCATAGTGTAGGCTTCTTCTAAACTGATATCCTTAGGAAAGGTATCTTTCTCTAAAGGCTGAATATCTCTATATGAAGGATAGAGTTTATGGTTTATGAATTTTGAATGTGTCATAGTTTAATCTCCCATCATTTTGTTATCTTTTTTTAATCTGATTATCATTATATCATTTATAGAAAAAAAGACTAACTTAAACGATGTTTTTGATAAATAAACTAATTATAGTAGGAATTAAAAAGTCTATTTGGCTATGACCAAAGGCATATTTATATTATTGAAAAAAGAGCAATGCATAACTAAGTTCTTTGTTCTTCTATTAATAGGCTTATGTTAACTGACGAAAATTGTGTCATTCTACTAGATGCTTCTTATAAAACATATCCCAATAAATTTTGCCTAAGCCGATATTTCTGCGTGTGATCATACAACATTTCTTCAAGTCTTTATCTTTATGCTCAGTTAAATCATAGTGGTATAAATTTTGTTTCAGATTAATAATTAATAGATCATTCATATTTTCTGGTGTAGCTAAAAGGAATAATGAAGAAAGAGTCAAACGAATATAATAATCCTTAAGTACACGCGTATCAATGGAAGAGTCTTGCGACAATAAATCAATGGCTTTTTCTATTGCTTTTAATCCCGTTAATTTTTCTTTGTTTTGAAGAACATTTACTGGTAAATGTTGACTAAGATAATAATGATAATGAGGAGGCGGGTTGTAAAGGATTTTTTTACTTTTAAAAAAGCAGTGCATTGCGACTAGCAGATCTTCATAATGATCAACTTCCTCATCAAAACGTATAGCAGGATTGGAATTAAAGATTTTTAATTTGAAAAGTTTGTTGCATAAGAAGCCGTGTATTCTTGTTTGAGCTAGACAAAGTTGGATAGCCTCGTTTTTTGACATGAATTGTGTTTCAATAGGATCTGAAACAATGAGTAGCTCTTCTATAGTATCTTCATAATATCTACACGTAATTGTATCTGCATTAAATTTGGCATTAATAGTGATAAGGTATTCCAACATTTCTGCATCAATCCAATCGACAGAGTTAACAAAACAGACATACTCTCCCTGTGCATATGAAAGACCAATATTTCTTGCGACAGATAAGTTGCTTCTTTCTATGTGAATGACATGGAATCTTGCATCAAGTTTTGCAAACTTATCGCAAATTTCGCCGCTTTTATCGCTAGACCCATTATCGATTAAAATAACTTGTAAATTACGATAAGTCTGGCCTTTGATGTTGTGCAGGCATTTGGGTAACAATTTTTCAATATTTTGGACTGTTACAATAACTGAAATCATGACATTCCCTCCCAACCACGATAATTTTAAAACCTGAGAAAGATTCATTCAAATCACAAACTTAACGATGTTCTTATGTTAAGTTTATGGTATTATCCTTCTTTGTCAATATTTAGAAGAAGAGGAGAACAGAATACCATTCTTTTGACATATAGTTAAAGCAGCTCAAAACTCTTTTGGGTTGACGAAATACTGTCATACTGCTAAATTAAGAACACAACTCTAAAACAAAGTGGGGGACTATATGGAAGAAAAAATCTATCAATTAAGCTATTACAATCAGGTAGAAGGAGAGCGGATACTGCTTCGGCCAATGACCTTAAAAGATGCAGAAGATATGTACGAATATGCTTCTGACGATGAAACTGTTCGATTTGTTTTCGAAAAACATACTAATTTGGAAGAAACGAAAAAAAACATTGCGAATTATTTTATGAAAGAACCACTGGGAAAGTATGCAATTGAATTGAAAGAAACTGGAAAAATGATTGGCACGATTGATTTAAGATTAAAAAGTGGCACCAATAGTGCAGAGATTGGATACACATTAAATAAAAATTATTGGAAAAATGGGTATATAACGGAAGCAGGAAAATTAATAATTGCGTTGGGTTTTGAAAAAATGGGATTAGAACGAATTTATGCTTGTTATGATATAGAAAATCCAGCTTCAGGGAAAGTAATGGAACGTCTCGGTATGACGTATGAAGGGACATTAAGAAAAAATAGAATCCACAAAAAACGTGATGTGGATGATGTCTATTATTCCATCTTAAAACAAGATTATTTTTCTTAAGTAAAGGGTTTTAACTATCTAACTAAGTTTAGGTAAAAAAATAATCGGCTAAATAGTTGATTAATCAATAGAAAGAAGAATGCAAAATGAATACATTTCCTCAAGCTGTTTCTATGGATGAAATTTTACGCTTTATAGAACAAAATGACCTTGCTTTTGTTTATATTTCAAGAAAAAGTTGTGGTATCTGCCATGTTATTCAGCCGCAAGTGCAAGAGATGTTAAAAGAATTTCCATCCATTAAGCCTATACAAGTTAGTGCAGATGATATTCCTGAAGTTGCCAGCCAATTCACAGTATTTACTGTTCCAGCTTTATTGTTATTTGCTGAAGGCAAAGAAGTTATCCGTGAAGCACGATTTGTTGTTATGGATGAGCTGCATGGGAAGTTCAAGCAAGTTGTTGGAAATTTTACAAGTAGATAAAAAATAGCACCATTTTTCAGCTCTAATAAATCAGCTGAAAAATGATGCTATTTTAATTTAAAAGATTATTTTTCTTTAGAACGGATCATTCCTTTTAAAGATTGAGGATTAGTTGGCGGATCACTAAGAATAGCACGAACACTATCCAAATCTGGTTCGACATTCCAAGTTAAAATACCTACAGGAAGATCATCTTCTAAGTAGTAAACCACTTTTCCGCCATCTACTGCATCTATTATTGTATTTAATGAAGGGTCTAACGTACCAATTGCTTTCCAAGAAATAGAAAAAATGACAGAATAAAAATAAGGCGTATACGTGTAAGCTTCACCTGATTCAGCCATTGCTTTACCCGCTGCTTTACCAGATTTTCGGGCATGATCAACGTGTTCGATACGCGTTCTGCCTAGAATTTTATCGGGATAAAAAGCAATATCACCAGCAGCCCAAATGTCAGGATCGGTTGTTCGCAACTGTTCATCAACATAAACGCCATCATCGACTTTAAGACCGCTTTGTTCGGCTAATGAAACACGAGGCGTTACTCCTAACCCAATGACGATAGTATCACCTTGTACTGTAGATCCGTCGTCAAGTTGAAGACTTAACTTGCCATCTTCTTTTGTATAAGACTCTGCGCGTTTATTATTTAAAAGATTCACGCCAGCTTCTCGGAAAGAATCTTCATATTCCTTAGCGAGTTCAGCAGGAAACTGGCTGCTTCCTAAAACTTTATCCGGATAAATAAGTGTCACTTTAGTATTGTTTTGTATCAAACCAGCCGCTAGTTCTGCTCCAATATAACCGCCGCCGACGACAATGACATGCTGATTGTTTCCTGAGAAATTACGCAAACGTCTGTAATCAGACCATTCTCTAAACACAATCACATGTTCATCATCTGGACCGTCAATTTTTGTAGGTTCTCCACCGGTAGCAAGGAGCAATTTTTTATACCGAATAGAAGTACCATCTTTTAATTGAACACGATGATTTTCTCGTTCGATAGCAGTTACAGTGGTATTCAATTTAAGGGTAACTCCTTTTAGCTCTTTTGTTGTATTAAGGGCTACTTGGTCTTGAGTAAACGTACTGTCCGTCCATAATTTTTTTGTCAAAGCAGGTCGAGTATAGGGCTCATCGCTATCGGCAGAAAGAATTCCGATGCTGCCAAATAAATCTCTTTCTCGTATGCCTCGAGCAGCAGTGTCTGCCACCATCCCGCCACCTATGATCAGATAGTCGTAGGCTCTAGCTGTATCTTGAGGATTCAGTTTTTCACTTGTATAATCTACCATTTTGTATTCCTCCATTCTTAAGGTTATATCGACGCTACTGAGCCAGCGTCTACGCGGTAATTTGCACCATTTATAAAAGAAGCTTTGTCTGAGCAAAGAAAGGCAATAACAGCGGCTACTTCTTCAGTTTGACCGCGGCGTTTCAATTCAAGGTAAGGTCTTTTTTTATCTAAAAATGATTGGATAGCTTCATCTTTTGAAACAGATAATTCTTCAGATCTTTTTTCCATCATAGTGTCGGTCATCGGTGTTTCGATAAAAGCAGGAGAAACGGAATTAACCAACAATCCTTCTCTGGCGTATGTCCGAGAAAGACCTTTTGACAACGCAAGAATTCCAGCTTTCGCACAACAGTATGGGATTTCATCATCATAAGGTTGGACCGCATCTTCAGAGGCTAAAAAGATAAGTCTGCCCCAGCCACCAGTTCTTAAGTCAGGCAGAAATTCAGATACTAAGCGTACAGGTCCTAGTAAGTCTACTTCCATCGTATTTATCCATCCTTCATCATCTAACTCATGAAAGAGTCCTTGAGCTCCAGTAATACCAGCTGATTGAACTAAAATATCGATTTTCCCGACTTCTTGAGCAATTTTTTGATGAAGCTTTTTCAAGTCATCTATACTTGTGATGTCTGCTGGGTAATGGAAGACTTTGTCCGGCTGTCCAAGTTTTTCTGCTGCTTGAGTTAATTGATCTGGTTCTTTATCGGTAAGAATAACCGTAGCTCCTTCTTCTAAAAGAACACGAGCAGTTTCCCAACCGATACCCGAGTCAGCTCCGGTAACTAAGGCTATTTTTCCTGTAATACCTAATTCCATAATGGCTCCTCCTAATGTATGTTAATTTAACTGAATAAAAAAAGCATCAATAAGGAAATTTCCATATTGATGCTTTCTGTTATTCGCTCTGAATAAGAAATTAACTTAGTCTAAAGGGGTTTGTTGTCGTCTTCTCCTTCGACAGTAACATCTCCATGTGTTTGAACATCTAGGTCTTCTTTACGAACAGTATCTGAAACTTCTTTAACTTCTTCTTTTGTTTCTTTATTAATCGTTACTTCATCTGTAACGACTGCACGTTTATTCACGTCAATTTGTTCTTCCGTAACAGGTATATTGATTGTTTCAGCTTCTAGATCAAGTGAGCCGTCAGTAGGAGCTTCATCTGTTACAGGATGTCTTTCAATGGTCACTTCTTCATGTTTAACGGGTACATCAATGGTTTGATTTTCTTCATTGACTGTCTTGCTTACATTCACTTCGCCCGTTTGAACTTCAGTAGTGCCAACATCTAATCGTTCTTCTTTAAGTTGAAGCTTTTCTTCATTATCTGTTAGTGTGGGATCTACTGTTGAATAATCGGTTGTATCGATCGTATCTAATGTATCAGTCGTATCGATTGAATCAACAGGAGGAACAGTAGCGTCCGCGGAGTCCATTGTTCCTAATGGAGTGCTGTTATCAAAATCTTCAGCTCCAGTTTCTTCAGCAAAATCATCTACCAATACTACAATAGAGCCATTTTTGATATCATCTTTATAGCTGCTCAAGACTGATTCGTCTGCTTCATAGCCTTCATCTGTTGTATCAACATTTGCGTTCTCAGCCTCATCATCACTCATTGTAAAAACATTTTTTACTTTGTCCATGAATGATTCGTCGTCTCCGTTATTCTTATCTGCATGTTCAGTTGAGACACCTACATCTAAATCATTAGGTAAAGTATCAGCAGTTTCTCTGTTTGTGACGAGTGTGATTAAGTTCTTATCGTAACCATCTGCAACAACTTCATCAATAGCGACTCTTGCTTCTTCTAACGTGAGGTAACTTCCTTTTACAAATTTACTCATAATATTCTATTCCTCCCTAAGATTTATATTGTATGTTTCGTAGTCATTATATAAAAGAAAATGAGCTGAAAGCAAAAGAAAGGGCTTGAAAAACGATTATTATAATTTTGTCTGAGAAATTACTTTACGGACTTCATCAAGTGAATGTGTGGCAAAATCACCTGTTTTGAACATTACGCTAACAAACAAAGCGTCGATCAAACTTAGTTGTGTGATACGAGAAGTTAAAGCTTCAGAACGATAGTCCGTTTCTTCAGCTGTTGATAACAATAAAGCATCTGCAAATTTTGCTAAAGGAGAAAGTGAATAACTCGTAATGACGATTACTTTTGCTTTTTTTTCTTTGATGATTTCAGCTAATTGGATAGTGTCTTTGGTGATACCAGAATGGGAAATAATAATGGCGCAATCGTTTTCAGTTAATCGAGAAGCTTGCATCATTTGTATATGAGTATCTTGTGTATACGTAGAATTTAGTGGGGTACGCAAAAATTTATGATAAGCATCCATTGCAATGATACTAGAGCCGCCGACGCCAAAGAAACCGACCATTTTAGCAGCAGTTAAGAACTGAACAGCTTTGATCAGCTCTTGTTCATCCAATAATTTTTTTGTGTCGTTTAACGACTTGACATTGGAGTCAAAAACTTTTTGTGCCATCAGTAGTTCATTGTCTTCTTTAGAAATGTTTTCATGAATAGATAAAGAACTATTTACTTTTTCTGAAGCTAAAGCAATTTTGAAATCTTGAAAACCATTGTATCCTAAGCGCTTACAAAAGCGGAAAAAAGTAGCATCTGCAACTTGGATGGTATCTGAAATATTGCTGATGGTTCCATGCATAACTTCCTCGGGGTGTAAAAGAATAAAATCTGCAATCATTTTTTCTTTGCTGCTTAAATCGCGATAGATCGATTTGATTTTCAAGTTAATATCTTGAGTTTTCATATTTTTCACCTACTTAAAAGAGTTTAAATCAGTATATCATACATTTGATAAAGAAAAATATTTTTTTTAATGGTTGCAAAAAGAAAAAATATTTCATATACTGAAACCATAAATACATAAGGAGTGGTGAAATTGGAAATTGGATTAATTGGTTTAGGAAAAATGGGATACAATTTAGCCTTAAACTTACAAAAGAATGGTCATCATGTGATAGGTTATGATAGTTTCGAAGCGGCAAGAAAACATGCCGATGCAAATGGAATCAAAACCGCAAATGATTTAAAAGAACTGGTTGCCAGTCTTAAACAAACTAAAATTATTTGGATCATGGTTCCAGCGGGAGATCCATTAGAAAATGTTTTAAGTGAAGTCAATGAATTGTTAGGACCAAATGATATCATCATCGATGGAGGAAATTCACACTACAAAGATTCTATTCGACATGCCGAAGTATCTGCAGCAAAAGGTATCCATTTCTTAGACATGGGAACATCAGGTGGTACGAGCGGCGCGAATGCAGGTGCTTGTTTAATGGTTGGAGGCAACTCAGAAGCATTTGCGATAATTGAACCGATTTTGAAAGGGATCTGTGTAAAAGACGGGTATTTATACACTGGGAAATCTGGTAGCGGCCATTACTTGAAAATGGTACACAACGGGATAGAATATGGCATGATGCAAGCGATGGCTGAAGGTTTTGAAGTTGTCGAAAAGAGTGAATTTGAATATGATTTGGCCGACGTGTCAAAAGTTTGGAATAATGGTTCAGTCATTAGAAGCTGGTTAATGGAACTGGCAGAAAGTGCCTTTCAAAAAGACGCTCACCTTGATGAAATAAAAGGAATTATGCAATCTTCGGGTGAAGGGAAATGGACGGTAGAAGCAGCTTTGGATGCAAAAGTTCCGACGCCTGTGATAGCACTCTCTTTAATGATGCGGTACCGTTCTTTAGAGGAAGATACTTTTACTGGAAAAGTAGTTGCAGCACTTAGAAATGAATTTGGCGGCCATGAGGTCACAAAAAAATAAGATAGCAAAAAAGAGGCATTATTTCATATTTTGAAATAATGTCTCTTTTTAATTTAACAGCATACAGCCTATTTTTAAAACTTGTCAATTTACTTTTGACAAGTTTGTATTCAATAGTCGTTGTAAGCGGAAACAAACGATTGTAAGATTATCCTATCAAAGAAATAAAGGAATTCAAGGAGGAAACCAATATGGAAGCTGTAAATAGTAAAGAAAGAATAAAAGAGAAAACGTCTATTAAAGTTGGTGCACAAAAAGTAGGGACTTTTTTAAGTAATATGGTTATCCCAAATATAGGTGCCTTTATAGCTTGGGGAATAGTTACTGCATTATTTATTCCTAACGGGTATTTACCAAATGAGAAACTTGCTGAGTTAGTAACACCAATGATTACTTACTTACTGCCATTGTTAATCGGGTACTCTGGTGGGAAAATGATTTCGGGTCACCGTGGAGGGGTAGTAGGAGCAGTTGCTTCAATCGGTGTTATCGTTGGGACTGATGTACCTATGTTTATTGGTGCAATGATTATGGGCCCGTTCGGTGGTTGGGCTATTAAAAAGTTTGACGATATTTTTCAATCTAAGATAAAAGCTGGTTTTGAAATGTTGGTCAATAACTTTTCTAGTGGGATCATTGGTTTTATCTTAGCTATTATAGGGTATTTAGGAATTGGACCCATCGTTTCAAACATCATGGCTTTTTTAGGAAATGGAATCGAATTCATGATCAATGCAAACTTACTGCCATTGGTTAATTTATTCACTGAACCTGGTAAAGTCATCTTTTTAAATAATGCAATCAATCACGGAATTTTAGGGCCACTTGGGGTTGAACAGGCAGCTGAGACAGGAAAATCAATATTATTTATTCTATCTGGAAATCCAGGTCCTGGTTTTGGTGTTTTATTAGCGTATATGTTGTTTGGTAAAGGAACTGCCAAAGCTTCTGCACCTGGTGCTGCGATCATCCAATTTATTGGAGGCATACATGAACTGTATTTTCCTTACGTATTGATGAAGCCTTTAATGATTTTAGCAGTCATGGCCGGTGGAGTAGCGGGAACTTTAACGTTCACATTATTTGATACAGGCTTAGTTG
This sequence comes from Carnobacterium sp. FSL W8-0810, assembly GCF_038007125.1. NCBI lineage: Bacteria > Bacillati > Bacillota > Bacilli > Lactobacillales > Carnobacteriaceae > Carnobacterium > Carnobacterium sp. FSL W8-0810. Next base: position 989,894 of record NZ_JBBOWO010000001.1, read on the forward strand.
CTACTGCATCTCCTGGCTCAATTCTTTCAGTTATTGCGATGACGCCTAAAGGAGAATATTTACAAATCTTAGCTGGCGTTTTAGCGTCAATTGTTGCGTCCTTTGTTGTTGCGATGCTTATTCTAAAAGCAGACCGTTCCGAAAATGAAGACTTTGAAAGTAATGTAACTAAAATGCAAGGAATGAAAGCAGAGTCAAACGGTATAGTTCTAAATACAGCTTCTGATAATCCCATAGTTGAATCTGAAAGTGTTGGACAAACGATTTCTTCAACAAATGTTAAGCGGATTATTTTTGCTTGTGATGCTGGAATGGGTTCCAGTGCAATGGGAGCATCGATTTTGAGAAATAAAGCAAAAAAAGCCGGTCTAGAAATACCGGTTACGAATTCAGCAATCAGTGATTTAGAAGATGAAGAAGGAACGTTAATTATTACGCAAATAGAATTAAATGCCAGAGCAAAACAACAAACACCAAGCGGAGTGCATGAAACAGTTGATAACTTCTTAAGTAGTCCTAAATACGATCAAGTTATTGAAAGTTTACTCCGTTCTTGATGATATAATAGCAGAGTAAGGAAAAAAGAGAGTAGGAACGAGGGAAAGAAATGTATTTTTCAATAAAGGAAAAGCAGCTATTGGAATTGCTTTTACTGAATAAAACAGGAATTTCTTTGGAGGTCTTGGCTAGAGAAATGGAAGTGAGCAGTCGAACAATTTACCGCGAACTGTCCATAGCTGAAGACACGTTGTCTCTTTATCAGATTGCTCTTAATAAAAAGTTAGGTACTGGTTTTTATTTAAGTGGTGAAAGAGAAGAATTAAAGCGATTGAAAAAAGATTTATTGAATACAGATCTTATCTTTGACTCGAAAGATCGTCAGAGTTACCTGATTTGCCAGTTGCTGCTGACAAAAGACAACGTTAAATTAATAGGATTGGCACAAGATTTTAATGTCAGTCTAGGAACAATTAACAATGATTTAACCAAAATAGCTGAAATCATTGAAGGATTTCAAATGACTTTGCAACGAGGAAAAGGCAAATCTGTTTCCATTAAAAGCGATGAAGAATCTTTGAGACTGATAGTTAGTAGCATCATTACTAGCAAGTTGAATGAATATGAGTTTCTTAATTTTTTTCAAAACGAGTACAATGAGGAGCATTTTGAGAGAGTAAAGAAGACTAGAATGCCTTTTTTATCATTTCTAACCTATCGGTATTTTAAAATAGCAACTCAAGTTACCTTTCGGATGAAGCAACACTTTTTTGAAGATATATCAAATAGTGGACTAATGCAATTTATCGTTATTTTAACATTGATTATTATGCGTTTGTCAGAAGAGAATCAGCTGAATGACATTCATTTTGAAGAAAAAGAAAATTCTATTCTCACTAAAGACATAACGGATTATGTGATTGAAGATATTTTTCAAGAAACAGAGTTGCAATTTTCAAGATTAGAACGAAGCTTTTTAAAAAAGGCTGTAAATGGTGTGCGTTTTTTTCAAAAACAAGATTTGTTTTCGGCAGACTATAATATGGAACTAACTTATCAAGTTAAAGATTTTATTCACCTAGTTGAAACAGAAGTTCATTGGAAATTTAGCAAAGATCATACACTTTTTTCTGGTTTGTTGTCACATATGGAATCTTTACTGAATCGTACGATTACGCAAGTTCTTCAAGTAGAAGATAGTTTGTATGCAACTATTCGGGAACGCTATCCCGAAATTTATAAAGGTGTAGTAACAGGGTTAGCCGGTGTCTTTCCAAATAAACGTTTTTCAGAAAATGATTATATTTATCTGGTTATTCACTTTGCTTCTTCCTGGGAAAATGACAAAAAAATATACGGATTAAAAGCGATGGTCATTTGTTCCAGCGGAATCGGAACCTCGAGGATATTAGAAAACCGATTGAACAAAAATTTTTCTGAGTTGAAAGAAGTAACAGTTGTTTCTCTTTCTGAGGTGAATGACTATGAGTTAAAAGACTTTGATTTTATCTTTTCAACTATTTTCTTGCCGCAATTTTCGGTACGTTACCACTTGATCACGCCGATGCTTTTGAGTGAAGAATTAGTTAAGATTAAAGGATTAATAGATGAATGTATTGATCAAAAAAAGCATTATACATTAACCGATTCAATAAAAGAAATAAACAAACAGAGTAACGAAACGTTGCCCGCAGAAAGAACATTAAAGGAAATTCATCATCTATCCAAAACAGCATTAGGTATTTTAAATTATTTCTCCATTGAGCCTGTTGTGGGAAATCAGCCGTTAGAAGAAACACTTTTATGGATTTGCCGCCAACTACAAGATATTGGCGTTTTAATAGAAGCTGAAAATGTGCAACAAAAGTTAATTGAACGAGTAAATATTGCTCCGGTAGGAATACCTGGGACTCAAATGGGACTTTTTCATGTGAGAAATATTGATGTTGCTTCCAGTTATTTTGGGATCTATGAATTAGAACAAGAGGTACCCATCGTAGGAATCGACAGGAAAGATATGGTCTTGAAAAGAATATTGATAATGGTCGCACCTTACCCGTTAAATGTAATTGAACGTGAATTGTTAGGCTTGGTTAGTAGTATGGTAATCGAAAATGACAGTACCACAGCTTTATTTGACAAGGGCGAGGAAGAAGCGGTACGAAAGAAGATTGAAAAGGAATTTAAAGCCTATGTATTAAAAAAGACTCATTAAAAATAGAGGAGTGAATGGAAATGGCAGAATTAACAAAAGAGTTGATTGAATTAGGAGCAACAGCAAAAAACAAAGAAGAAGCTATTCGTTTAGTAGGTAATTTATTGGTTGAAAGCGGAGCAGTAAATAAAGATTATATTGAGAGCATGTTGGAAAGAGAAAAGACTGTATCTACTTACATGGGAAATTTTATCGCTATTCCCCATGGGACTGATAGTTCAAAAAAAGATATCTACAAAACAGCCATTTCGGTAGCAACCTTCCCAGATGGGATCGATTTTAGTGAAACAAGCGATGAAAACAAAGTCTTTGTTTTATTTGGAATCGCAGGTAAAGGCGACGAACACTTAGACTTATTGTCGTCTATTGCTATCTTTTGTTCAGAAATTGAAAATGTGCAAAAATTGATTGAAGCTGATACACCAGAAGAAGTGATTGAATTATTGAAAACAGCAAATGAATAAGGTTTAATCGAAAAGAGTAAGGGAATAAACATTCAGTAATTGAGAAAAATAGGACATAAAAAGCTATGAGACGAGTTTATTTAAAACTTACCTCATAGTTTTTTTGTAGAGTTTAAACGGTTGTCGAGAGTATAAAATTTAAAATAAAGGAGCTTAAAAGAATACTTGTAGTTGACTAACTGAACATATGTTCGTATAATTTGAGAGAGATGAGGTGATCAATATGGAAAAAGGAATGTGCTTAAAAGGTTCAGTAGAAAAAATTAAAGTTTTAAAATTAGAAGAGGCTCCTTTGGTACGGTTTACATTAACCGTAAACGAGGCATGTAAGGAAAACTGTCTGATTAAGTCAAATGCTCTTAATTTTCTTTATTTGGTCACCGAAGGAAAAACAATCGTCCTATTTGGCAAGAGAAATAAACGGAATCAATTTGTTGTACAAAAATACCACATAGTATAAAACTCATACTTCAGAAAGAAGGGGATAAGAATGAAAGTTTTAAAAGAAGGTATGTGGAAGAGACCATTAGAAGCAGCAGATTTATTGGAAAGAAAAGGATGCGACAATTTTACATTGCTGGAAGACAATATAAAAACGGGTGGACGATTGTATGAAATTTGGTGGTATTCCTATCAAGATAAAAATCATATTCTAGCAAAGGGTAAACTGTTTCCTTATCCATTGCATTTTTTTTTATTAGAAAAAGGCGATACATTTGAAGTAACCCACTTTAAACAGTACATAGAAACAGGAAAAATAAAAGAACAAGATTCCGTGCTATTTAAGCAAATTGGTTTTTGAGATATAGTAGAAGTAAAGAGGGAGAAAAGAAAGGTACGAGGCTAGAATAAAAGTTTCAGCAATAAAAAAAGCGTTCATTTGTGAAAAATGAACGCTTTTTTGTCTTTATAGTAAGTAATAAAGTAACTTTTCAGTTAAATTACTTTTGTCGATTAATTGGAGTATGTTATTTTATATCTATACTCGATTATTCATACTAAAATATATCCAAAAAGAATACGTGATACTAAATGCTTTTTGTCCCAAATTTTCAACTTATTGATTTTTAAATAATGTAATTGATGGTGAACAGAAAGTAGAAAGCAATTATTTTTTAAACTAGACCAGATAAAGTATACTGATAATAAGAATAACTATTCAGTTGCTTATGCAAAAAATTGTCAATTAATTATGGGGTGAAAAGATGTTCACAGACAAACGTTTAACCGAAGCATACAAGAAGGCTAGAGTAGAAGAATTTGACGAAAATTCAAAATATATTTTCTTTAGTGATGTCCATCGAGGCAATGGAAATATCTCAGATGAATTCACTCGAAACCGCAATATCTTTCTTCACGCTTTAAAGCATTACTATAAAAACGGTTTTACTTATGTGGAAGCTGGCGATGGAGATGAACTGTTAGAATACTCTGATTTTACTTATACCAAAAATGCACATGATGAAGTGTTCGATATGATCAAAAAATTTTTTGATGATGATCGTTTAATAAAATTGTATGGCAATCACGATATTGCTTTAAAAAATCCTGAATTTGTTGAAAAGAACTATTATACAAATTACGATGAATACACAGAAGAATTTTTTGATTTTTTAAAAGGTCTTCAGCCCATTGAGGCACTCGTACTGAGATATAAAAAAACAGGACAAGAAATTTTAACCGTACACGGTCATCAAGGTGATGCACCGAATGATCAATTTGCCTTTTTTACGATGTTATCTTTGAAATTCTTTTGGCGTTTTCTACATGGATTTGGGATTCGAAACCCATCAAGTCCAGTAAAAAATGTCACTAAAAGACATAAAATTGAGAAAAACTTCAATAAATGGATTCGCAAAAATAAAATCATGCTTATTTGCGGCCATACTCACCGATTTAAATATCCGAAAGATAAAGAGCTTCCGTATTTTAATACTGGTTGTTGCGTTTATCCAACAATTATTACAGGAATTGAAATATCTGAAGGGCAAGTCCGGCTCGTACGTTGGGAGACTAAGGTGAGTAAAAAAGGGGTTTTAACGATTGAAAAAGATACAATGAGAGGACCAGAACCAATCGAGGAATTTGATATGCGATTGGAAGGCTGGAATAAAAATAATAGTACGATATAAATCTAATTAATTTAAAAATTACATCCATAGTAAAGGGGCTGGGGAAAAACTCAGTCTCTGAATAAAGAAAATCCCCAACTCTTTCATTTTGAAGGAGTTGGGGATTTTTATCGTTTTAAAAGACACAGTGAGCCAAATACCTTATAATTTAAGTACGACCAAAAACCAAAGGAGTGACTCACCATGTATCAAAATTATAACACAATGGAAACGGCCTTAACACTACAATTGGATTTTACAATCCCGAATGATCATGAAGCCCGCCTCATTAGCCGTTTTGTCGATTCTATTCCTTCGGAATTTCTTCTTGAAGAGACGTCTCATACGGGACGCCCTGCCTTTCATCCCGCCATGCTTTTAAAGATGTGTTTGTTTGCCTATAGTCGCACAACCTTTTCTGGACGCAAAATGGAACGGATGAATGAAGAATCCATTCCTATGAAGTGGTTAACGGGCGATACTTCTGTTAGCTACAAGACAATCAACAACTTCCGTTCAAGCGAGCACGCATCAAAACTCATCAAGTATGCATTCATTCTTTTCACAACACTCTTAAGTGACAACGGCTTGATTCACGAAGACGCGCTCTATATCGATGGTACAAAGATACAAGCCGATGCAAATATTTATAGTTTCACTTGGAAGAAAGCAATCGAACGCTATGAAGCAAAACTCAATGCCAACGTTTCGGAATTGTATGATGAACTCATCCAGGCAAAAGTAAACCTCGCTTTATCGGAAGAGACATTAAAAACGTCGGAAGGCATTGAAGAAATAATCGTTTCCCTGGACAAAGAACTTGTGGCCGTTGAAGCTGCGATTACAGAAGAAAAAATGATTCCCAAAGGTGGTTCGGAACAGAAGCGACGTCGTCGCATCCTCAAGAAACATCGGAATAAATGCGAAAAAGATTTCTTGCCGCGTAAGCAACGCTATGAAGAAGCAAACGCCACATTTGAAGGCCGCAACAGTTTCTCAAAAACAGATACAGACGCAACGTTCATGTGCATGAAAGAAGATCCGATGAAGAACCGTGAGTTAAAACCGGGTTATAATTTTCAAGTCGCATCGAGCAATCAGTTTGTTATTGCCTATGATATTTTTTCCAATCCGACGGATACACGCACGTTTATCCCTTTTTTAGAATCCATTCAAACGTTAGACTTATTTAAATACATCGCCGCAGACGCCGGTTATGGCAGTGAAGAAAATTACGAGGCGGTTATGGATACCTTTCAGAAAGTACCGCTCATCCCATACGGCATGTATCAGAAAGAGAACAGTAAAGCCTATCGCTCGAATCCTAAACACCGCGCCAACTGGGATTATGACGAGATTGAAGATGCTTATACGGATTTAGACGACGTCCGTTTTAGTTTCTCACATTATAGTACGCAAAATGATAAGAATGGTTTCCGCAGACAATTTAAAGTATACAAGGCTGATGTGGAACAACTGGACGAGACACGCAAGCAACTAGCCAAGACACCCAAAGGTGCCCAACGCCAGACAGCGGTCAACTATAACTGGGAATACTTCAAGCAGCATGCAAAAGAGAACCTTGAAAGCGATCGTGGCAAAGCCATCTACGCACAACGAAAAGTTGACGTAGAAACTGTTTTTGGTCGTATGAAAGGTGTATTTGGCATGCGCAGAACCCATGTCAGAGGCAAGCAAGCCGTTCACAATGACATCGGGATCATGCTTATGAGCATGAATCTTACAAAACTAGCCCTTGAGGCTAGAAGAAAAGCGGATGCTTTTTACAAAAAATCAGTCAAAAATAAAAATCGCAATGAAACAATCAGAATTTTGATTATTTCATTACGATTTTTTTATTTGAGGCTAGTTTTTTCCCAGCCCCTTTTTAATTGATTAGCATAGAAGAAAAAGCAGATAAGGGTAAATATGAAAAAGAGAGAAACAAGAGGAAAAAAGAAGATAGGACTCAATTTATTATGGGGTATACTTCTTGTCATCGGCTTACTGTTAGTATTTAGTGATCCTATCAAAAATTGGTTAGTAGCGATGGACTCAGAAAACTTAACGATCAATGCTATGGACGCAACTACGATCGAAAAAAATCAACAAAAAAAGGCTTCTTTCGAATTTGAAGAAGTCCAACTGTTGGATCTTTAAACAGTAGCTTTAGCCCGTTTTAATAGCGATCAAATAAATGTGATAGGCGGTATTAGTATACCTAGTGTCAATTTGAACTTACCAGTTGGAAAAGGGACGTCTGAGTATACGTTAGCTTTGACAGCTGGAACCATGAAAGAAGATCAAATAATGGGAGAACGAAATTATGCATTGGCCGGCCACCACATGAAGCGGTCAGAATTACTGTTTAGCCCGTTATATAAAGTTGAATTAGGAGATACAATTTATTTAACAGACTTAAAGTCAGTTTATGAGTATGAAGTGATAGAACAACGGACGATTGAAGCAACCAAAGTCAGTGTATTAGATGATATTCCAGGTGAAACGACCTTAACACTGATTACTTGTGATGATGATGGAGTAACCAGATTATTAACAAAAGCCGAATTTATCAATAAAGTTCCTGTAGAAAAAGCATCTGCAGAGATGACAGAAGCTTTCGACTTAAAAATAAATAATTAGTAATAGTAGTAGAATAAAATTTTTTTGATTTTTCATATAAATAGGAGTACACTATTATAAGTGAAAACACAACGTATAAGAGGGAGAGCTTCTCCTTATTATACGTTGTGTTTATTATATTGTCTCATACCACTTGATACTAAGCGATTGAGGCATCGTAGATTTGTTTAATGGACTCTTTTAGTAAGTCGTTGTATTCATCATCTGATTGACTAGCACTTAACCCTTCAGATAAAGCTCTTGAAAAACTAGCAATTAGTCCGTGATTATGTGTTAAAGCTTCATTAGCTTTTTCACGTGTATAACCACCAGAGAGAGCAACTACTCTTATCACTCTAGGATGATTGATCAATTCTTTATAGAAATTATCAATTGTCGGAATAGAGAGTTTTAACATAACATTATCTGATTCACTTAAGTTATCTAGTTGAGTCAAAATTGCATCTTTTAAAAGAGCTTCAGATTTTTCCTTATCTTTACTGTTAATATCCACTTCTGGTTCAATAATTGGCACAAGTCCTGCTGAGATAATTTGTTTGCCGACTTCAAATTGTTGGTCAACAACTTTTTTTATAGCTTCAGGATTGGCTTCTTTAATTAATGAACGCATTTTTGTTCCAAAAATATGGCGTTCATTTGCTCTTTTCAATAATTCATCTAAGTCAGGGTTAGGTTTCATTAACTGAACACCGTCAGTTTCTTCTGCTAATCCTTTATCGACTTTTAAGAAAGGGACAACGCCTTTCTTCTCCCATAAATAATCGGCTGTATAAAGGTCTTCGACTTTGCGATCCATTGTTTGTTCAAATAAAATAGCCCCTAAGATTGAATCAGAATTAAAAGCAGGAGAAGTCATAAGACGAGTTCGCATTTCGTGAACCAGGTCAAACATTTCATCTTCACCTGAATAGGCATCTGGTGCAATGCCGTAAAGTTGTAAAGCTGTTGGTGTACTTCCACCGCTTTGGTCCAGTGCTGCAATAAAACCTTGTTCATTTTTCATTCGTTCAAATTGTTCTTTTTGCATAATTTCAGCTCCTTAGATTATTTTTTAGAACAATAAATAGGAAAGCTCAACCCATTGAATGGGCAATGAACCTTTCATTAATTAGTATAGCACTCAATGTTTTAAATTGAAAAAATAAGCTATTATAGGGCACTTTTCTTTCGAATGATTGGTTAATAGAGGAAAAGCAATAGGTTATAAAGATAAATAAAGGAGAGAACTAAATGATTCAAGAAGAAAATAAAAATATGTCATTTACCCAGATTATATCTATTTTAGGTGTTATTTTGATGGGGTCATTCGTGACCATATTAAATCAAACACTTATGAGTACGGCTTTACCCAGTATTATGAAAGAATTTTCGATTACTGCTACTCAAGGTCAATGGTTAACAACTGCTTATATGTTGATTAATGGAATCATGGTACCTATTACGGCGTACCTTGTAAACCGATTTACAACACGGCAATTGTATCTTTTTTCAATGATCGTGTTTTCAATCGGTACACTCGTGGCGGCTATTTCCAGCGTTTATGGAGTATTGATTACTGGACGCATGATTCAGGCAATAGGAGCAGGAATTATTTTACCATTACAAATGATTGTCGTGTTGTATCTTTTTCCAATTGAAAAAAGAGGTTCAGCAATGGGGTTGATTGGTTTAGCAATGAACTTCGCTCCAGCAATTGGGCCAACATTCTCTGGATGGGTAGTGCAAAATTACCACTGGAATATGTTGTTCTACTTTATCTTACCATTCGCCATTTTAGATGTTGTCGTTGCCTTCTTCGTCTTGAAGAATGTTGGTGAAGTAGGTCGCCCTAAATTAGATTTGATCAGTGTCATCTATTCAACATTAGGTTTTGGCGGTCTATTATTCGGTCTTAGCAATGCATCTTCACATGATTTCATGAGTATTAATGTAGCTTTGCCTTTAATTGTTGGAATTGTTGCTTTAATTCTACTGGTTAACCGCTGTAATCATTCAGAAGAACCTTTATTAAACTTTAGTATTTTTAAATATAGAGGATACCGCTTGAATATTATTATTTCATTCGTATTGACTGCTGGAATGTACGGAGCTATAATCTTATTGCCAATTTACTTTCAAACAATACGCGGAATGACACCGATGGAATCAGGAATGATTCTTTTGCCAGGTTCACTCGTTATGGCTGCTATGAGCCCTATCACTGGTAGAATGTTTGATAAATATGGTTCTAAAAAATTAGCTATGAGTGGATTAATATTGGTAACAGTTGGAACTTTTGTTATTGGTTTAATAAATATTAATACACCTATCTATATTATTGTAATACTGCAAATGGTTCGTACGTTAGGTTTTGCGTTAACGTTGATGCCAATTCAAACAGCAGCGTTCAATGCTGTCCCTCTAGAATTAGCTTCACATGCTGCAGCAATGTTTAATACTCAACGCCAATTAGCTGGATCAATGGGAACAGCTTTGTTTGTTGTTGTGATGATGCTTGTTTCTCAAAATAAACTAGCAGAACATGTTACAGGACAAATAGCTGATTTAGCTGGTTTTCAAATGGTCTTTAAATTAGTTGGACTACTATCATTAGTAGCTTTCATTATGACATTGTTTATCAAAGAGAAACCATATTTACCTAAAAGAGAACTAGTCGAAAATAATTAAATCTTACTAAAAAGCCCAAGAAATCATCATGATGATTTCTTGGGCTTTTTCTATTGGGCAATGAAATGGTAACTGCTCATGTAGTTAAATTGGAATTTTTTTTAAAACTTGATAAGAGTCAAATTTTTTACTTTGGGAAGGTACTATACTATGTGTAACAAATCAAAAGGAGGAATTAACTGATGAATAAAGCTATTTACCAATTGGAGCCATTAACTTGCCCAAGCTGTATCAAAAAAATTGAGAGTACTTTAAATAAAACTGAAGGTGTAGAGTCAGCTAAGGTGTTATTTAATTCAAGTAAAGTAAAAACGCAATTTGATGAAACTAAAATTGAAGGCGATAGAATACAGAGAATCATTGTGAAACTAGGTTATTCAGTATTGTCTACAAAAACATCTTAAGGATGAATGAGATCATGACAAAAGAATTCTGTCTTCTATAAGTTGGAATTATTTTGGTAAAAAATAATGAAATAAAGGAGAATAGCATGAAAATGATAGTAGGAACCATTAATCCGCACGCTTTAGAAATTGGGCCTATTCGAATTCATTGGTAGGAAGTGATTATTGCTGCAGCCATCTTCATAGCCATTTCTTTAAGTTCCAAATAAGCAAAAAAGAAAGGATAAGAGAAAGACGTTATTATTGATATGGCTTGGTTCGGATAATCTTTTTATCATTTAGTTGATTTCTTGATGACGGTCAATTTAACTTTTTCAAAGTAATAGTAAAGTAAGTGCATAAGGAACAAACGAAAAGAAAGGAGTTAACTACACGTTAAAAGTTATGACTTAATCAGACAGTACTTTACCATAAAAAATAGGAGGAATTAAAATGATTGCCCATATAAATAAGCACAAAAACCACATTACTTTAGTTTCAGGTATTCTAATCGCTTCTGGGTTTATTATTGGATTCATGGGAAACATCAATTTTAAAGATAGTGCTTTAATTATAGCTACCCTTGTTGCTAGTGTTCCTATCTTCATCAAAGCCATTCAAGCACTGCGCATGAAAGCTTTTAGCATTGACTTACTTGTAAGCATTGCCGTTATAGGAGCATTATATATTGGAGAATATACAGAATCTTCTATTGTAACTTTTTTGTTCTTGTTTGGAGATTATTTAGAAATGAGAACTTTGGAGAAAACCCGTTCTTCATTAAGAGAACTAGTTGATATGGCTCCTCAAGAAGCATCTATTCTGCGTATAGACGGCAAAATAGAAACGATTCCCGTTGAAGATGTTGAAGAAGGTGATCGTGTCGTTATTCATCCAGGAGGAAAAATTCCTGTTGACGGTAAAATCGTATCTGGCAAAGCTTCAATCAATGAAGCCGCAATCACGGGAGAATCTGTACCAGTTTCAAAATCAATGAATGATAAAGTTTTTAGTGGAACCATTATAGATACTGGCTACCTCGAAATAATTGCTGAAAGAGTTGGGGATGATACAACATTTGCTAAAATCATTGAACTCGTGGAAGAAGCGCAAGAATCAAAATCCAAAGCAGAAAAATTTTTAGATAAATTTGCCAATATTTACACACCGGCAGTTGTGGTGTTATCCATACTTGTTTATGTCATTACGAGTGATTTGCATTTGGCTATCACTTTCTTGGTGATTGCTTGTCCGGGTGCTTTAGTTATTGGAGCTCCAGTGTCAAATGTTGCGGGTATCGGAAATGGTGCAAAAAACGGTGTATTGATCAAAGGCGGAGAAATTATGGATAAATTCTCTAAAGTAGATACGCTGGTATTTGATAAAACCGGTACATTAACCAAAGGGAAACCGGAAGTAACCGATATTCATACATTCAATAACACTAATGCCAAAAAATTATTAGAATTGGTTGCTAAAGCCGAAACGATTTCAGAACACCACTTAGGACAAACAATCGTGAAAGAAGCTCAATCTCGCGGCTTAGACTTTTCGGCTATGGAAATTAAAGACGGTGAAGCGATTAAAGGAAATGGAATTAAAGCTGTTGTAAATAACCAGTACGTTATAGCTGGGAACCGTAAATTAATGAAAACAGAAAATATTACTATTCCAACAAGTGCTGAAACGTACGCAGTCAAACGTGAAAAAGCCGGCAATTCAGCTGTCTTTATTGCACTAGAAGGACAACTAGCAGGAATAGTCTCCATTGCCGATCAAATTCGTGACGATGCAGAAATAGCTTTAGCTCAAATGAGAGAAAATGGCATTAAAAAAATCGTTATGTTAACGGGAGACAACAAACACACTGCAGAAGCTGTTGCTAAAGCATTAGGATTAGATGAATTTCATGCTGAATTGTTGCCGGAAAACAAAGTAGAATATGTGAAACAACTGAAAGAATCTGGCCATATTGTTGCTATGGCAGGAGATGGAATCAACGACGCTCCGGCAATCGCTACTGCCGATATTGGATTAGCAATGGGTGAAGGCGGAACAGATATTTCTATGGAGACCGCAGATGTGGTTTTAATGGCAGACAAATTGATGCAATTCTCGCATGCTTATTCATTAGCTAAAGCAACAACTCGTAATATGAAACAAAACATTTTTATTGCTGTGGGAGTTGTAGCTATTCTACTAACCGGTGTTTTAATGGGAAGTGTTCATCTAGCATCCGGAATGTTTATCCATGAAGCAAGTGTACTGGTGGTTATTTTAAATGCAATGCGTTTGATCCACTTTAACCGTAAAAAGATGCAAGCAGCCAAGGAAATGAGCACAGTTCCTGTCCATGTTTAATTTGTTTAAAGGATTTTCATTTGAAAGGAGTGATGAGGTAAAGAAGTTAGGCAGGAAGAATAAAAACAATATTTATTTTAGGAGGAATAAACAATGTCAGAAGAACATGGCCATCACAATCCAACTTCAGCAGCAATGACGAATCATATCATTGCCAACCAAGGTATACTACAAATCAAGCTACATCAATATCATTGGTATGTAAAAGGACCAAACTTCTTTACCTTGCATGAAAAATTTGAAGAATTATACACTGAAAATACTCAGTATTATGATAAAATTGCTGAACGTTTAATTGCATCAGGAGCAAAACCATTTTCAACAGCAGAACAATACATTCAATATTCATTTGTACAAGAAGCTGCTTCAGGAAAATACTTGTCCGCAGAAGAAATGGTGGAAAACTTAGTTGATGATTATCGTACAACCCGTGATGTCGCCGGTCGTGCCATTACGTTGACACAAAATGAAAATGATACTGTATTGGAAGATCTGTTAATTGACTACAAAAGCTATTTAGATAAAACAATTTGGATGCTGCAAGCATTCCTTGGAAAAAATGCTCTTGACGGCGAAGAGGATGACTAGAGTGTATTTTAAAACTAATTCATCAAGAGGAAAATAGTTGCTAAATAGACAAAGACTAAATAAAATATTGCAATAGGTCTCTCCATTGCTTATTCGATAGTGAGAAGGAAAATTACTGACAGGTTCAACGTAGAATTTTATTTGAGTTGGCATAACGACCCTTAATTCGACTAACTCAGAGTCATTTTCTATTTGAGTTGATGTAACGAGGCTTAATTCGATTAACTCAGAGCCATTTTCTATTTGAGTTGACGTAATAAGCTTTAATTCGATCAACTCAGAGTCATTTTCTATTTGAGTTGATGCAACAAGCCTTAATTCGATTAACTCAGAGCCATTTTCTATTTGAGTTAACGTAATGAGCCTTAATTCGATTAACTCAGAGTCGTTTTCTATTTGAGTTGACGTAATGAGCCTTAATTCAATCAACTCAAAACTGTTTTTCGTTTGAGCAGACGCAATAAGCCCTGTTTTGACTAGCTCAGAATAGTATTCTAATTTTATTAACACAAAAGGAATAGGATAATTATCCCATTCCTTTTGTGTTAATTGACATGCAGTTCTTTTTTTGATTGTATGACTTGGAAATTATTAAACGTATCTGGAGTGATCCTATCGTGTTTTTTAAAGTAATCTGCAATTAGTTCAGTCATATCAACTGTTATTTCACGTATGATTTTATCAGCGCTAAACATATCGTAATTTCCGCCGCCGACTGCCCGATATTGGTTGATGACGACCTCTAACTCATCATTCTCTTGAATGGGCTTGCCACTGTAAGTGAATTGGCTAATTCGTTTGCCGACTGGAAACGAAACGTCGATGATATAATCGATCCCAGCATACATATCGTAATTGTATTGCTGAGCTTTCGGATACATAAAATCTGAACTGACTTCATATTGCCCACTTGGCGATAAGCTAAAGTAACTGGCTGATTTTTCTAGAGCTTGTCGCAAATCAGATCCAGTTACTCGTACGACTGCAAGAGTATTAGGGTAAATATAATTAGTGACGATATCACGCATGGTTACAGTCGGTCCAAAACCTTTGCTGTCATTTGTAAAAAGGGCAGTTCCAGAAATCGTTGTTCCAGTGGCCTCCATTTGAACTTTATGAATGAAATCAATATAAGGATGGCCAGCTAAACGAACTTGAAAAGGGTCCCCAATCCACATATTCCCATCAATCGTTCCAATATTTTGGTCTAACCAATCTTCAATTTCTTCTTGAAAGGTATTGAATGTTTCTTCCATAGTGGGGTTAGCCTTAGTCTCATTAACGGAAAGAAGTTCAGCTTTTTTCGAAAGAATAACAGATTTTCCGTCTTGTTTTTCTACCGTCAGACAGACTTTTCCTAGTTTATGACCTTTGTCTCCAGGTTGAGTAATAGCAACAGAAGAATCGACTGTTGCGATTTCTCGGTGTTGGTGTCCTGTTAGTAAGACGTCTATACCTGAAACCTTATTCAAAAGTTCGTATCCTTCGTTTTCACCAGTTAAAGCTTCAGTCGGTTCACCGGTAGTTAAGTCTTTTTCAAAACCTCCGTGGTAACTCACGATGACAACATCAGCCAGTTCCCGCAATTTAGGTACATATTCTTTTGCACATGCTGTGGCGGATTGAAACGTTAAACCGTTGATAGACGCAGGTTGTTCCCAATTTGGAATGTATTGGGTAGTTAGACCGAGTAAGGCTACAGTTAGGTCATCAAATGCGAACAACTCATAGGCTTTTCCAAATGCAGGCTGTCCTTGGTCATTTAAGATATTGGCGCATAAAACAGGATAATCAAGTGCCTCAACTGATTCGTCCAAATACTCTTTTCCATAGTTGAATTCATGATTGCCTATGATACCTGCATCGAATCCAATCTGGTTTAGGAGAGAAGTATAAATCAATGGTTGTTGTTTTTGTTTGGCTGTGTAGTAAGTCAAAGGGGAGCCTTGCAAAAAGTCGCCATTATCGATCACAAGAACGGGGTCCGTTTCTGCGGCTTTGATTTCATTGATCAGTGAACTAATTTTTAATAAACCAAAAGGCAAGTCTTGCTTTCTTTTTTTGTAATCTGTGGGGTAAATATACCCATGAATATCACTTGTGGATAATATGGTTAATTTCACATCTAAAACTCCTTTAAAAAATAAATGGGTCAACCCTTAATAAGTCTAGCTCTCATTTTATTTGAGAAGAACTCAACTAGCAGAATAAGTACAATCAAGCCAATGAGGATGGAACCTACTTCATTCCAACGATAAGAATTCATCGCAAAGATCAAAGGTGCGCCAATTCCTCCAGCTCCAACCAACCCTAATATTGTAGCATCACGTAAGTTCATATCAAAACGATAAATGGTAATGGATAAGAAATTAGAAAAGAGCTGAGGAATGATCCCGAAGCGGATTTTTTCAAAGGTCGTACATCCCATTGACGTCAACGATTCTAAAATGCTAGTATCTAAATCTTCGATGATATCTACATATAGTTTTGAAACCATACCGATAGAAGTAATAGACATCGTCAATACACCAGCAAATGGGCCTGGGCCAGTAATGCGGATAAACATCAGCCCATAGACTAAAGCTGGAACAGTACGAATAACAATGACAACTAAACGAACAACATAAGCAACTGGTGCTGGTACTACGCTTGGAGCCATAAGAAAGGCAATCGGGATAGCTAGAATTGCCCCGAAAATAGTGCCTAAAAAAGCAATACAAATAGTTTCAAATAATAAATAAAGGACACCGCTAGTGGTTAAGCCGAATAATAATTCAAGATCTGGATTCATAAGACCTTTAAAAATATTTGATGCAATGGTTAAGCCACTCTCATTCAAACTTTGTACTTCAATAGAAGAAACGGACCAAATAAAAGCTGCCAGTAAGATAGTGGCTATACTCATTAAGTAGAAGCCTTTTTTAGGTTCCTTTTCAAATTGATTTTCAATCATTTCAGACATCGGCTGCACTCCTTATTGTAATTTCTTTCTAAAATGTTCACTAGTTCGTTCAATAATAAAGACAGTAATAGCTAAAATCACTAAAATCATGCCTACGCTGGAATAATCACGCCATCCAAGTCTTTCATTTAAAAGCAAGCCAAGTCCGCCGGCTCCAACATAGCCTAGTATGGAAGCATAGCGAACATTTCCCTCGAAACAAAATAAAGAAGTTGAAAGATAAGTTGGCAAAATTTCCGGAACGATAGCGTAGCGAAAAGACTGAAGCCTAGTTAGGCCCATAGATTCTAGTGCTTCAAAAGAACCCATATCGATATTTTCAATTTGTTCGTACAATAGTTTTCCAATATACGATAAAGTGAATAAGAAAATTGCAATCGTTCCAGCCAGGGTACCTAACCCAAAAACAAAGGTAGCAATCAAAGCTGTTACTAGAGTAGGCAACGTTCTCAAAACACTCAAAATGAATTTGAAAATACCAGCTGTAAATTTGCTTTTGATAATATTTGAGGAAGCCAGCAAAGCAAAAACAACAGCAACTAGCGAACCAAGTAATGAACCCACTAAAGACATTTTGATCGTATCTAATAATGGTTTCCATATATTAGGTAAGTAATCGATGTTAGGCGGGATCATGTCATTTAGAATAACAAAAAATTCTTGCCAGCGATTTAAAAGAACACTAAAGCTAAAACCAGTCACATTTACCGAAATAACAAAACCGATTATGATCAAAATAAGGATAACAGGTGTTTTAGTTCTTTTTTCTTCAACGACTTTATTGTTAGCCAGCATAATTTTTTTAGGTGGAAATAATTTATCATAAATCGTCATTTTTTATGTCCCTCCTAAGATTGTGGTTGTAAAGTTGGATTTATGTTTAACTCATCTTGAGCTTGGACATCTCCATAAATGACATCTAAAATAGGCTGAGTAACTTCACTTGCTTTGCCATCATAAACCACTTGTCCTTGTCGAATACCAATTACTCGATCAGCGTATTCCAAAGCCAGTTCAACATGATGGATATTTAAAAGAATCGACATGTTCGTATCGTTATTTATTTTTTTAAAATCATCCATTACTTGTTTAGCGGTCACGGGGTCTAATGATGCAACAGGTTCATCTGCTAAAATAATTTCTGGTGACTGAGCAAGTGTACGCGCTAAAGCTACCCGTTGCTGTTGACCGCCAGAAAGTTGATCGACACGCATATACGCTTTGTCTAAAATACCGACTTTATCTAAAGCGGTCAAAGCAGTGATTTTAGTTTCTTTAGGAAAAATACCCAATACTTTTCTCCAATAGGGCAATTCAGGAACAGATGACATCAATACATTGTTTAAAACTGTTGTTCTTGTCACTAAATTAAATGATTGAAAAATCATTCCAACTCTTCTGCGGTATTGTCGGATTTCTTTTCCTTTTAAGGCACTGACATCGATATTGTTGACGATCAATTTACCGCTATTGATGTCATGCATACGATTGACGCAACGAATAAGAGTCGATTTTCCGGCACCGGATAAACCAATAATCGCTACAAACTCTCCTTGTTTAATTTTTAAGTTTACATTGCTCAATGCAGTTACTCCATTTGGGTACGTTTTATTTACATCAATAAATTCTATCACTGTTGTCATTAGTCCTTTCCAAAAATAAAACTATGAAGGAGTGTGACAA
The DNA here is from genome assembly GCF_038007125.1 of Carnobacterium sp. FSL W8-0810. Classification (NCBI taxonomy): domain Bacteria; kingdom Bacillati; phylum Bacillota; class Bacilli; order Lactobacillales; family Carnobacteriaceae; genus Carnobacterium; species Carnobacterium sp. FSL W8-0810. Next base: position 1,008,469 of record NZ_JBBOWO010000001.1, read on the forward strand.
AAAGCGTTTAGACCCGAATCACTGGAGCGAATAAGCGCAGCATGGTCACTGACCATCGAGCATTATTCGTGAAGTGGACGTCGGGTCTGCTTTTTGGAACACGTTCTAAAATAATCATATAGGAAGGGACTAAGACTTTTGTCTCAGCCCCCTTCACAGCTTCATTTGGTTTATTTTAAATTAATGTTGAATTATTGAATCCCTAGATCTTGTACGATTTTTTGAGCGGCTCTTTCATCATCGTAATCGGCATCTTCCGTTACTTGGTAACCTTCGTGACTATAAACGGAGATCACTTCTTTTCCTTCTTCGGTTTCAGAGATGTTGATAAAGGCTTCTTGTAAAGCAGCTTTTAACTCTTCATCCATTTTCTCAGAGTTTTTGCTGACACTTATCGTGTCATTGTAAATGCCAGGAGTAACGCCGACTACGGCTGTTTCGTCCCAAATATTTTCTGTTCTTCCGTATTCTGAAGTCCATGTATCTTCATAATCTCTTCTGCCATCAGCAAAGGTAACCAAAAGGTCAACTTGTTCAGAAGCAAGACGTGCAAATGAACTTCCGTATGAATCAGCTTGAACTACTTTGTCTAAGTCTGTAATTGATTTTCCAAAATTTTCATTTAACCATAATGTTGGGTAAATATAACCTGCTGAAGAAGAAGAAGACATTACACTCCAAGAAGCACTGTTCATATCTTCAAAAGTTAATTCCTCGCCATTATTGATTTTAGCAGCTAACTCTTGTCCTTTTTCAGAAGGGCCTGCGATAATCAATGAACGGTAAGAGGTTACTTGCTCATCCGTTGGTTCAGTAGGAGCATTTTCATTCCAATCAGCTGGATTATCAGAGTCAATGCTTAATCCAGCTCTAGTAGAAGTTAAAATTACCTCAGCACCGTCATCGTATAATACATAAGTTCCGCCTGGTATAAATCCAACATCTAACGTCCCAGCTGAAAGAGATTCTCCAACAGCTTCATAGTTGGTTCCAACTGTGATGTCAACTTCTCCGATGTCATAACCTTGATTGGCCATTTCGTCAATCAACAAATCTTTTAATGGTTCTGTTGCAGTAACGATTTCTTCAGGATCTCGTGAAGGAACAAAGCCAACTGAAAGTGTATCGAGTTTAATTGTTCCATCTGTATTTGAAGCTGCCGTTTCGCTGCTGGCAGCTTCATTTCCACATCCAACCAATAGTCCCGCTAGTAAAGCTACTCCTATGTACTTACCAAACTTCTTGTGCATGTAATTAAATCCTCCTGTGATTTTGTATTTTGTACAAACGTTTAACACGTTTAGTATTATATCATTCGTATTATTTAAAAGATATCCTTTTTTTGAAATATATAAAATAAAATCGTTCGGTTATTTGATTATTTTATGAGAAGATATCAAGTAAATGAATTTCAAATAATGATTTAACATTTAACGTTAAAGTCAGTATAAAATACGAACGTTAATTTAAAATAGATTTTTTGTATTGTTTATGTAAACGATTGTGGTGCGATCTTAGTATGCGAGTGATATTCTTGACACCTTTATAGCAAGGGCATAAAGGCATACAGTAGAATAGTAGTATTTTTTTTTGAAGTTAAAATAATTGTTTTTAAATGTTGTTACTTTTACACTGAATGCGTAGAAATAGACTGATCGTTTAGTACTTTAGCAAGATAGTTTGAAAACTTGAAAGGATGGGGAATGAATGAAGAATAGAAAAATTTATTTAATGGTGGCAACTTTAGCTACAACTTTAACCTTAGCAGCATGTGGAACAGGAAATGAAGAAACTGATACAGCTTCTTCAGAATCAAGCAGTTCAACAAGCATGAACATGGATGACTCAAGTATGATGATGAGTTCTGATTCTAGTATGATGAGTTCCGAATCTGGCATGGATATGGAGAGTATGATGCATGACGATTCTGGTGAGTTACCAGATGGTCTTAAAAAAGCTGAAAACCCAAAATATGAAGTAGGGAGTACAGCCATTATTCAAGCCGATCACATGGAAGGAATGAAAGGTGCTGAAGCGACGATTGTAGGAGCTTTTGACACAACTGTTTATGAAGTTTCCTATCAACCAACGACTGGCGCAGAAAGAGTTGAAAATCATAAATGGGTCACTCAAGAAGAAATTGAAGAGGCAGGAGAGTCAGTTATTGCAAATGGTACTGAAGTAACTTTAGAAGCTGATCACATGGAAGGAATGGACGATGCGCCAGCAACTATTGAAGCTTCAAAAACAACAACGATTTATATGATTGATTACGAACCCACAACGGGCGGTGATACAGTTAAAAATCACAAATGGGTAACAGAAGATGAACTTTCTGAAGAATAGACAGTGAAAAATTAAAAATAGAATTAGAGCTTTAGATCAATGATGATTCATCTTGATTTAAAGCTCTTTTTTTGAGTTATATTATTGAAATAAGAGACTGCCACCTTATAAAATTAGGTGGGAAATTTCCCGAGAAATGGAAAAAATACCTATTAAGGAACGCTGATTTTTTTGAAGGGTTGAATATTGAACTGAAAAAAAGAGGATGGTATAGTCTGTATATGGAAGCGATTTCATAAAAAGAATAAGGAGATGAAAAGAAAATGATGCAAAAATTACAGCGGTTTGGCGGTGCGATGTTTACTCCAGTTTTATTATTTGCTTTCTCAGGTATTATATTAGCTATTGCTATTATGCTTCAAAATACATTAATTGTTGGAGATATCGCAACTGCAGGTACCATGTGGGCGAACTTTTGGTCAATTGTTGAATCAGGCGGTTGGACTGTATTCAATCAGATGGAATTGCTATTTGTGATTGGTCTACCTCTTGGATTGGCTAAAAAAGCTAGTGGAAGAGCAGCTTTAGAATCTGTAGTTGTTTATATGACATTTAACAACTTTGTTGGAAAAATTCTTGATCTGATGGGTCCAACATTTGGTGTAGATTTCACTCAAGAAGCCGGCGGAGACAGCGGGATAAAATTGATTGCTGGAATTAAAACATTGGATACCAATTTAATTGGTGCTATCTTAGTTGCTGCAATTGTTGTTTGGTTGCATAACCGTTTCTTTGAAACTAAACTACCAGATTTCTTAGGTATTTTCCAAGGATCTTCATTAGTTGTTATGATAGGATTTTTCCTTATGCTTCCTTTAGCCTTTTTAACAGCTTGGGGTTGGCCTATCATCCAAGGTTTAATTAGTTCAATGCAAGGTTTCTTAGCTTCATCAGGAACTCTAGGTGTATGGTTATACGTATTCTTGGAAAGACTGTTGATACCGACTGGGATGCATCATTTCATTTATCAACCATTCATTTATGGACCAGCAGTTGTAGAAGGCGGAATTACAGCATATTGGTTGAATAACTTAAGTGAATTTGCTTCATCAACAGCTCCGCTTAAGGAATTATTCCCAGCTGGTGGATTCGGATTGCACAATGTTTCGAAAATCTTTGCTCCTCTTGGAATAGCAGCAGCATTTTACGCAACAGCAGATCCGGCTAAAAAGAAAAAAACATTGGCTTTATTGATTCCAACAGCTTTAACTGCCGTTCTTGCGGGTATTACGGAGCCGTTTGAATTTACATTCTTATTTATTGCACCGCAATTGTTCTTAATACATGCAGCTTTAGCAGCCACTTTAGGAGCAACTGTTTATGCATTTGGTGTTGTAGGTGATGTAGGTAGTGGGTTAATTACGATGTTGACACAATTTATTATACCAATGTCGATTAATCATCTCGGAACAGTATTAACGTTGATTGGAACAGGTTTAGCGTTCAGTGTCATTTACTTCTTTGTATTCCGTTTTGCTATTTTAAAATTTGATATCAAAACGCCAGGTAGAGAACTAGAAGAAGACGTTAAAATGTATTCTAAAAAAGACTACCGTGAAAGACAAGCAAATGGAAAAACAGCTTCAGCAGGCGGAGCCTATGCAAGCAGTGCAGCTCATTATTTAGAAGGACTTGGCGGTACAGCCAATATAGCCGATGTGAATAATTGTGCTACAAGATTAAGAGTATCCGTAAAAGACGAAAACCTTGTCAAAGAGGATAGTTTCTTTAAAGCAGCAGGTGCTCATGGAGTCGTTCGTAAAGGAAAAGCATTCCAAATTATCGTTGGACTGGATGTCCCTCAAGTAAGAGATGCTTTTGAAGATGAAATGAAAAGGAATGAAGTTTTAGCAGATACTGATAGTCAAACAGAACCAATGGTTTAATAATAAGAAAATTAGAGGAGAAGATAAATATGACTTTAAAAAAACAATCAATTTTAGTAGCAGGTGGCGGAAGCACATTTACACCGGGGATCATTATGATGTTATTAGAAAACTTAGAAATATTTCCGATTCGCCAAATCAAGTTTTACGATAATGATGAGGAAAGACAAAAACAAATTGCAGATGCTGTAGAAATTGTTTTGAAAGAACGTGCTCCAGAAATTGAATTTTTAGCTACTACTGATCCAGAAACAGCTTTTACTGATATCGACTTTGTAATGGCTCATATTCGTGTAGGGAAATACGCGATGCGTGAGCAAGATGAAAAAATTCCTTTGAAATATGGTGTTATTGGTCAAGAAACATGTGGACCAGGCGGAATTTCTTATGGGATGCGTTCAATCGGCGGAGTATTAGAATTGATTGACTATATGGAACAATACTCACCAAATGCGTGGATGTTGAATTATTCAAATCCAGCAGCAATCGTTGCGGAAGCTACACGCAAATTAAGACCAAACAGCAAAATCATCAATATTTGTGATATGCCGGTTGGGATCGAACATCGTATGGCTGAAATTTTAGGATTGAAGAGCCGTAAAGAAATGACTGTTCGTTATTATGGACTAAACCATTTTGGCTGGTGGACAGATATTCGCGATAAAGACGGCAATGATTTAATGCCCGCTATCAAAAAATACGTTGCAGAACATGGATATGTTACTCCAGGTGAATTAGAAGGTATTCCAGGTGAAGACATTGAACCGAGCTGGATGCACACATATGGCAAAGCAAAAGAAACATTTGCTTTGGATCCAAATACTTTACCAAATACGTACTTGAAGTACTACTTGTTCCCGCAAGATGAAGCTGAAAAAGCCAATCCTGAATACACTCGTGCAAATGAAGTAATGGATCACCGTGAAAAACAAGTATTCTCTGAATGCAACCGTATTGCAAATATCAAAACAGCCGAAGATGCAAAGTTAGTTACAGATGACCATGCTTCTTATATCGTTGATTTAGCTAGAGCGATTGCGTATAACACACGTGAAAGAATGTTGCTGATCGTACCGAATAATGGAGCAATCGCTAACTTTGATCCAACAGCTATGGTAGAGATTCCTTGTATCGTTGGTTCAAATGGTCCTGAAATGATCAACCAAGGAGAAATTCCTCGTTTCCAAAAAGGATTGATGGAACAACAAGTAGCCGTTGAAAAATTAGTCGTTGAAGCATGGGAAGAAGAATCATACCAAAAATTATGGCAAGCACTGACTGTCTCTAAAATTGTGCCAAATGCTCGTGTAGCTCGACAAATATTAGATGACTTAATTGTAGCTAACAAAGGTTACTGGCCTGAATTAAAATAATCATATGCTATAATAATGTATACGAAAAAATGGAGAGATAAATGGCTCCATTTTTTTGTACATTGTTAATAGCAGGGAGAGATTTATTTGGACCTAGAAGTACTCGTTAATCAACATTACCAAGAACTAAATGAAAATGATTTACAAATTATATCATACGTTATGAAACATAAAAATAAATGCCAAACGATGCCTATTGTTGAATTGGCAAAAAAAACACTTACTTCGAAATCATCCATTGTAAGGTTGGCAAAAAAAATTAGGTTTTTCAGGGTTTAGTGAATTCAAATACAGTTTAAAAAACGGTTCCGAACAATTGAAAATAAATGAGGAACAAGTGAGTTTCAGCTCAATGCAAAGTGTAGATAGTCAAGCAACTTTAAAGTTATTCAATCAAACCGATTTATCACCTATTTTAAAAGAAATCCATGCTGCTAAACGTATTTTTTGTTATGGCACAGGTTGGGGACAAAGAGATGTTCTATCTGATTTCAGACGAAATTTTGTACCATTAGAAAAGTTTTTCATTCTTCTTTCTGCTCAAAGAGAGTTGCAAATGGCCGCAGCGTCGACTATCACAGAAGACGATTTATTGATTGTTTTATCATTAAGTGGCGATATCCAAGAAGTTAAAGACGAGATGAACATGCTTAAACTGAAAGGGATTCCCATTTTATCGATCACTAACTTAAGAAACAATAATTTAGCTTCTATGGCGACCCATAACCTTTATTTTCAAGCAACACCAATCGTATTGAATGGAGAAGATATCTTTTCTTTCTTATCGCTTTTTCAAGTCACCGATTCTTTATTTAGAGCGTATCTGGATTATTACCAACAAAATAAAATTGAAAGGCAGGAACACTAAGATGAAACAAAGTTTATCCAGCTTGCAAAGTAAGTTTGAGCCATTTTTCTTTTTACGCGGTTATTTAATTTTAGCACCGGTTATCTTTTTTGTTTACTTTGCTGTAAACGCTAGTTTAAGCGGAGAAACTTTTTCAGTTTATTTAACTAGTCAGCCTATGAACCCTGTAATGTTGTTGATCGCATTGCTTTCACTATTTTGGTTTGTTGTTTTATCAGCTGCACAAAACCAAATTAGCCAGAAAGTTTGGAAGGGAACAGTGCTAATTTTTATCTTCAGCAATTTACTGACTGGAAATATCGTGTCTATTATTTTAGGCTTGATGACTATAAAACAAAATGTGGAGCTGACAGTTGCTAAAGAAGGAACGACACCTCATTTAGCAGTCATACTTTTTACTATCAGCGGGTTTTTAGCATTGTTATCTGCATTCGTTTGTTTTGCTTTTATTAGACTGTCACTGATTTAAGTGTCATAGAAAAAAGACTAAGACAACAATTTAGCGATTTAAGAAAGTTCATTGTGAAAATGCAATGAACTTTTTTGTCTTTATACAAGTAATCAAGCACAATTTTGGATATAAGAGGTCCTTTCATTCCTTTCACGACAACTAAACGACGCTGCACGAATAAATGGAGGATAAAAAGCTTTCTCACACTTTCGTGCAACTGTTCTGGTTGGAACAGTGATAACCAAAAAGATCGTCACTGTTTCGTCAAAGCAATTTGCACGTTCACGTTAAAGTGAAGCAGAAAAAAGAACTCACTCCTCCAAGCACGATGGGAGCGGGGATAGGAATGTGCTTTTTTTCTTGAAATCGTTAATAAAAAGCTTGGTTGTGTAAACGATTTAGTTAAGTGCTATAATGAATAATGTAACAAGTATTCGTAGTACATTAGCGGCTTCTATAAGAGGAGGATATCACATGATTTATACGATTACGTTAAATCCAACAATTGATCGATTGTTGTATCTTGAAGACGAATTAACAAAAGAAAAAAACAATCGTTTGGAAAGTATTGCTTATGATTTAGGCGGAAAAGGCCACCACGGTTCCTACGCTATGAGTAAGTTAGGAGTAGAAAATCTGGCATTAGGATTTTGCGGAACCACAAATAAAAGTAAACTTGAAAAGATATTAGAAGAAAAGGGCATTAATCATGACTTTGTGGACATTTATGGTAAACCCACTAGAGAAAGTTATGTAATATTAGAAAAAAACATCAGCGGCAGTATCTTGATCACAGAGCGGGGATACGCTGTTTCGAGTTATGACAAGTCTCTATTGTTTGATAAAATTGAAGAAAAAGTTGAAGCTGAGGATACGGTGTTGATTGCAGGTTCAATGCCGCCTGGTTTTGAGATCACTGATTTAGAAAAATTGTTAGAACTATTGAAAGGTATTGGCTGCTTTATTGCTTGCGATCTTTCAGGTGAAGCGTTGAAGACAGCAGTAAAAGCAGGCGTGAATTTTATTAAACCGAATCGATTTGAGATCCAAGAACTTTCAACCCAAGGAGAATCTTTAGTAGATACCGTTAAAGAATTAACGAAGACGATCGAGTATGTGATCGTTTCTCAAGGTGGAAAAGGCAGTTTGTGCGGTCATGGAAATGAGTTCTATCAAATTGGCGTTCCTACAGTTGTTGTCGTAAATGATACCGGTGCTGGTGATTGTTTTGTAGGTTCATTTTTAGCAAGTTTGGCACAAAAGAAATCATTTGTTGACGCGTTGACCTTAGCCACAGCTTGTTCAGCTAGTAAAGTCCAACACAAAGACAGTACTTCATTTAACGTCAGAGATGCACAAAATTTACAAAAGAAAGTAACGGTAGAAAAAGTAGGATAATCAACATGCAAGAAAGAACTTTTGAAAGAAAACGTTGACAGTGAAAAAGTACATTGTTACAATGAGCTTACTTTAAACGCGTGAGCGCTCACCGTTAGAGAAAAACAAACTAAAACAAGAAGGAGGAAGCGAATATGAAAAAGATGAATTGTCTAAACGTGTTGTGTTGTCCATGTTGTATGAACCACTCATGTTATCAGCAATCATCTTTTCGTAGGGCTTCTTTCTGACTAAATAAGTAAGGGTCAGCTCTATAGTTTATTCCAAAAGAACTAAGTGCCTGTTTAGGTTGTTTAGGGATTTTTGTCAATAATAATAAAGATGGATCGTCTGTGCATGAGTGTAAGTTGCTCATGCACTTTTTTTGTACTTTTTAATAGAATCGGAGGAATAGAAGACCATGAAAACGAAGAAAAAATGGATCAAAAAGCCCAGTTTAACGATACAAGTCCTGATAGGGGCTATGGCTGGTATAGTGGTAGGTTATTTTAGCAAAACGGTAGGACTTCAATTGGAAATTTTTGGAACGATTTTTATGAATTTAATTCAAATGATCATTATACCGCTTATTTTCCCAGTCATTATTTTAGCTATCGTCAACATCAGTGATACTAAAAGTTTTGGGAAAGTAGCGGGAAAATCTTTTGTGTACTTTTTTTCGGTCACTACAGGGTTGATTATTCTGAGTATCTTAGCCGGAAAATGGACAGCTATCGGCAGTCATTTTGAAGCGGGAAACATGACGACTGAATCGCTTGACGGTATTGCCAGCGGGATTGATTTTCAAACCTTTTTCTTGAGTATTGTACCCAGTAATCTATTTCAAGCTTTCGCAGATGGCAACCTATTGCCGATCCTCTTTTTTGGCGTCTTACTCGGATTGGCTTTAGTCTCAATAGGAGAAAAAGCTCAACCTGTTATTTCGTTCTTTGAATCATGGTCTCAAGCCATGTTTAAAATGATTGACTATGCGATTTCCTTTGCGCCTATTGGAGTATTCGGCTTTCTAGCTTACGATATAGCAGCTTATGGAATCGGAAACTTATTTTCATTAGGCCAATTTGTCCTATTTACGTATGTAGCATTTGCAGTTGTCGTTTTTGTGATTTTTCCCATTATAGCTTGGCTATTCCATATACCTTACTTTGCTTTATTAAAAACTATTGGAGATCTTGTCCTAGTCGTATTTACGACTGGAAGTTCAAGTGTCGTTTTGCCTTCTTTGATTGATCGACTAAAGAAATATGGGGTGTCGCCAGCAGTTTCTTCATTTGTTACACCACTAGGCTATTCATTTAATTTAAATGGAGCATGTGTCTATATTAGCTTAGCAACTATGTTTATTGTTAATATGTATGATGTAACGTTAGGGTTAGGAGAAATTATTGCATTAGTCTTATTCTTAACGATTGTTACCAAAGGGATCGCAACTGTTCCATCAGGAGCGGTCGTAGTGTTACTAGCGGCAGCGACGCAACTTGGCTTGCCGGCTGAAGGAGTGGCTTTGATGGTTTCAGTAGATTTCTTTATCAATATGGGTCGTTCTGCAGTTAACGTGATTGGAAATGCATTAGCGCCAGTTATTATTGCTCAGACAGAAAAAGAATTGGCTTACGGTAAAACACGGGTACAAATGGCAAAAGAACTGAAATAGACAGCTAACTAACAAGAAAAAAATAAACTAGCACAGGGAGCAGATAAACGTGAAAAAAATTTATATTATACATGAAAATAATGATTGGACAAGACATTTAACAGCACGATTAGATGAGCTAAAGGCTCCTTATGAATTATGGGATTTATCTGATGGCATGATTGATATTCAAGAAGAACCTCCAGAAGGAATTTTTTATAATCGAATGAGTGCTTCCTCGCATACTCGCGGACATCGATACGCTCCTGAATTAACGGATAATCTTTTAACGTGGTTGGAAAGCCATCATGCGGTGGTCTTTAATGGGACTAAAGCCATCGAGTTAGAAGTAAGCAAATTGAAACAACATTTAGCCTTACAAAAATATGGAATCAAGACACCAGAGACTTATGGAGCTGTAGGGAAAGAAAACATTCTTAAAGCAGCTGAAAAGTTAAATCAATTTCCTTTTATCATTAAACACAATCGTGCTGGAAAAGGTCTTGGAGTTCGATTGTTGAACTCTATAGAAGAGCTAAAAGCTTACGTTGAGGGTCCTGAATTTGAAGACTCAATTGATGGCATCAGTCTGATACAAGCATACGTTAAACCAGCTGATGGGACGATCGTCCGTTCCGAATTCATTGGCGGAAAGTTCTTTTATGCTGTAAAAGTCGACTCAAGTGATGGGTTTGAATTATGTCCAGCAGACAGCTGCCAAATTGGTGATGTGCCAGTAGCGAATAAATTTACGATCATTGATTCATTGCCAAATGAACAGATTGAACAATATGAACAATTCCTTAAAGGACAACACATTGATGTAGCAGCCATTGAATTCATTTTTGATGTTAACGGACAAGCTCAGGCTTACGATGTCAATACAAACACCAACTATAACGCTGATGCTGAAAAAGCAGCAGGAAAATATGCTATGTTGGAGTTGGCAAATTTCTTGAAATCAGAATTAGAAAAAAGATAAAGCCTATAAGGATCTTTTTTAGAGTAAGGTAAATAAGAATTGTGTTCAAAAATACCAACTTAAATTAGGGTACAAACTACGCCTTAAGCCTGATTTTTAGTTTTTAAGAGGCAGAATTTTAGGAAGATTTCTTTTAATTTGTTATTATATCAGTAAGGAGATGATGATATGTTAACTAAATTAAAATTAGGATTGGTTAGTGGAAGTGCATTAATATTGTTAGCCGCATGTAGTACAGAAACACCAAATGAGGAAGCACCTGCTTCGACATCTGAATCTGAGGCAACTAGTTCAATGGAAAGTTCTTCAATGATGGAGTCTGAAAGCTCTAGTTCTGTAGCATCTTCAGAAAATTTTGAAGGAAAGAGTTTTTCAGTAACCTATGAACAAGCAGTTGCTGATTTCCAAAAAGCTTATCCGGATGCAGCAATCTCTTCAGTTGATTTTGACAAAGATTTTGGTGAATATACATTTGAAATCAACGGATTTGATGATACTCAAGAAATTGAATGGGAAGTCAATGCAGAAACCGGGGAAGAAACAAAAAACAACACAGAAAAGAAAGATTCAGACTTTGATGATCAAGAGTTAATGACTGATGATGTAATGGCTATTGATGAATTGATTGCAAAAGCTGAGGAAGAAGCACCTAATGCTACGATGGTTTCTTGGAATATAGAGGCAGATGATGATACAAAAATTCCGTTATTTATCGGTGAATTTGAAGAAGGAAATAATGAAGTAGATGTGCATTTAAATGCTGAAACTGGAGAATTCTTATCTGTAGAAAATGACTAAAAGTTAAAAAAATGTGTTCCAATAAAAATGTAAAAACAATTTTAATAAAATCTCAAAAACGCTGAATGAAACATACCAGCTTTTTTGAGGTTCCATATTTATTTTAAGGTGTCTTTCAAAGATTCATTTTTTTGATTATATTTGGACAGAAACAGCAGATGCTATATATAAAATGAGTCAATGAATTTCATTCGCTTAATAATTAAGAAGCAAATTTTCGACTCTTTTTCTACATTAAAAAGCCAATCCATTCCTATTACTTTAGGAATGGATTGGCTTTTATTATAGGACTGAATGTCAGTTACTTTTCTAATAAGAACTGAACAGAAATAGCTTCTGGACCAGCATGCGTCATAACACTAGGACTGGCATAAGAAACCATTGGTTCAACATGTGGAAAGGTCGTTTTTAACATGTTTAAAATGGTAGTCGAATAGTCGCTCATACCCACATGAGTAAAACCAATCGACATGACTTTTTTAGGTGCATCATGAAGTGTGTGACAGATTTCTTTATAGCGCTTCACAATGGACTTCGTTCCACGTCCTTTAGAATCTGAATGAAGTTTTCCATCAGTCATTTCTAAAGTAGCTTTGATATTCATTAACGAAGTAAATTTGCCCATAGTTTTACCAATTCGACCGCCTTTTATCATATTTTCAAGGTTGGCAATACTGATATAAAGAACAGTTCTTGATCGTATATCTTCTAAATGATTTAATAGTTCTTCCATTGAAGAAGCATTGCTAGCAAATTCAGCTGCAGCAAGCACTTGAAACGCTTGTCCGCGAGCACAAAATTCAGAGTCGATAACAGTTACTTTTCCATTAGCTAAACCGGCAGCTTGATGAGCAGAGTGGACGGTTCCACTTATGGTTTCGGTTACATGTATAGATAACACTTCACTTCCATCAGCCGTTAACTGGTTATAAGCATCTAAAAATTTCCCAACAGGCGGTTGAGAAGATTTTGGCAATTCAGGGGATTGTTTCATTTTTAGTAAGAACTCTTCGTTTGATAATTCAATATCATCATGGTAGGTTACGTTATTGATCATAGAAGATAATGGAACTATCGTAATACCATAACGAGTTATTTCTTCATTAGTTAATTCAACTGTTGAATCGGTTACAACTTTTAATTTCATCAAATAAGCTCCTTAAATAAGTTATTCATTTAGTATAAAGGAAAACCCTTAAGAAAAGTATAAATTATCAATAATCACACTATCTATGCAAAAAAACAACCTTTTTCATTATGAAAGAAGGTTGTTTTTTTAGACTGATTTAATAGTTAAACTAGTCTTTTTGTGCTTCATCGATAGAAGCATATTTGAAGCTGCGGCTACCGAAAACCGGACGGTAAATGTCTTTTACAAAAGGTTTTTCAAGATAAGCTTCCGCTGTTTGGTATATTGGGACATCAACATAATGTTCACCCAAAGCTACTTTTTCAATTTCAATTAACGTGTTCCATCTTGCTAAAGCATCATCGTATTCTTGGTTGCTTTGATCAACAAGTGCGTCAATGTCTTCAAATGAATAATTACCACGATTAATATCGGTATCAAAACGTTCAACAAAGTTTATTGGATCAGCAAAGTCAGCTAACCAATAAGAAGTAGCGATTTGGTAATTTCCAGACTTGATATTATCTAATCTAGAGTTATCAGGCATTTGTCGAATATCGATCGTTAATCCTGGCAGATTATTTTGCAATTCACTTTGTAAGAATTCGGCTAATTTTTTGCTGTCTTCAGAATCAGATGTCGTCAACTCCAATGAAAAGCTATCTGTTCCTAATTCATCTAGCCCTGCTTGCCAAGCTTCTTGAGCTATTGCGACATTGTACTCGACTACATCACCTGCATCCTCACGAAAGTCAACACCTGTCTCGGGATTTTTAGATAATCCATTAGGGACGTGGCCGAAAATTGGATGAGAACCATTTAAGAGAACATTATCTGTGAATCCTTGACGATTAATGGCATAAGTTAGCGCTTTGCGGATATTTTCATTCGCTAATTCGGGAACTTCATGATTCACTTCAATGTAGTAGATCCAAGCCTTATCATTTGTTTTAAAATCTGTATTTTCAGTATATTGAGCAACAAAATCACCAGAAAGGGAAATAGAATCTAGTTCGCCAGATTCATATAGATTAAGTCCGGTTCCAACTTCTTTGACGACTTGTGTATCAATTTCGTCTAACTGAACAGTATCTTTGTCCCAATATTCATTGTTTTTTAGGTATTTCCAAGAATCGCCTGAGGCAGAATCCCATTCAGCTAAAGTAAAAGGACCATTATAAATAGCGTTCTCAGCATTCAAGCCATAATTTTCACCTTGTTCCATTACAAAAGCTTCATTTTGTGGGAAATAACATGGAATCGTTAAAACATCAAGGAAATAGGGTACAGGTTTTTCTAACGTTACTTGCAGGGTCTTTTCATCAACTGCTTCAACTCCAAGATCAGCAACAGCATTTTCACCATTTAAAATAGCTTCAGCATTGTTAACGATTCCTGAAAATAAGTAAGCATACCCAGAACCATTTTCCGGGTCCACCATTCTTTTCCAAGCAAACACAAAATCATCTGCAGTAACCGTATCACCATTTGACCAGTTTGCATCGTCACGAATCGTAAAAGTGTAGGTCAATCCATCTTCTGAAACTGCCGGCATCTCCATTGCATTTCCTGGCACTAGATTTCCATCAAGGTCGTAGGTCATCAGTCCCTCAAAAACATTATTCATCGGCGTAAAGTTAGTAGTAGATATTGTCGTATCCATTGTATCCATTTCTGATTCAGCTGATAAATTTAAAACTTGCTTTTCTTCGTCAGTGTTCTGGCTGTCACTCTCATTATTGTTTCCACAGGCACTTAATACGGCAAAAGAAGCAAGGGTTAGCAATCCAAGTTTATTAAAGTTCTGTTTCATATCGTTTCTCTCCCTTAAAAAGCATCGTCTAATTTTTCTATACCAATTTCATCGTTTCCTTTATATTGTATCACTTTAAACTGTTTTTTGAATAGGAATTTATCCTAGACCCGCCCAATAGAGTTTCGAAAGAAAATTTTATGAAGAGCAAAAAGCATTATCTTTGGAAGCGTTTGTTTTATTTGTTATGATAAAGACAAATAAAAATTGAAAGGCGTGAATAGACAAATGAAAAAAATTCAAGGTGCATATCCTACGATTGAAGAAACAACCACAAAAGTTGAACAACTTTTAAAAGAAGGTTATCGATCAGATAACATTACTGTAGTTGCAAGTAAAGAAAATATAGAAGCGATTCAAGGACAGACCTTAGCAGAAGTTGAAGCTGTTACAACTGAAGAACAGTCAACTTCGGTATGGGATAAAGTGAAAAATGTTTTTTCAAATGAGGAAGACAGTCCACTTGGAAAATATGGTTTTGATAAGGAAACAACACAAAAATACACTGATGCCATTAAAAACGATGAATTTGTGGTACTTATCGATGATGATACTCAGCAAGTAGATGATGATCAAAAAGCTCAACCAATCTTTGTTGCTCCAAATGCGAATACTACGGCTCCAGGTTTTGGGGTAAATCCGATTATTCCAGGAGTAGGACCAACACCTGGATCAGCAAATAATGACTCTAATGGTGATACACTTGCAGATCCTCATTTACCAAATATAGAGGATCATCCTAAGTAATGAATTGATCCAGCAATAGAGCGAAAAAATGGTAGATTAAGTCGCTAAAAAAGTTACACGAAATGTGTAGCTTTTTTAGTGTTCAAGTAAAAAAGGAGGAGATAACATGCTTTTTGTAATCGATATGCAAAATGATTTTGTAGACGAAAAAAAAGGGGTCCTTTCAGTGAAAAATGCTGAAAAGTTAGTACCCAAGATAATCCAAGAAATAAAAGATCAAGAAAAAAAAGGTGAACCAATTTATTACACACTAAATCAACATGAGCTAGAAGATGATAATCGTTCAGATGAAGAAAAAAAATGGGGTCTAGAACTTTTCGGGCCTTTAAAAGAAGCTTTAAAAAAACATCATGCGCTTAAAAAGAAATTTCATTCCATTTCGCCTGAAGATGCAGAAGAATTAAGAAATCAATATGAAGATGATCCTGATCGAATCATTGAATTTGTCGGTGTTGAAACGAATGTGTGTGTATTGTCTAATGCCATTATGTTACACAATTCTTTCCCACTTGCTACCATCAGTGTATTGGAAAATGTGTGTGTAGGATCTACTGAAGAATTGCATAAGGAAACGCTAGATGTATTAAAAAGCTTAAAAATAGAGGTCCATTGATTTTCTAGAAATAGGGGTAAAAATAGAACAGGTTTGGAGTCTATGAATAAAACTTTCAAAAAAGGCTATTAGTTGAATACTTCGAAACTATAGTATATTATTTGTGGAGAGGCGCTGTTATATAAGTGTTGATAACGGTTGCGTTAGTCAGTATCATTTGGCAAAAAAAGGACAGAATGTAAAGGAAGGTTGGTAAGGGATGAAGAAAAGAAAACGATCATGGCTATCACTAAGTTTGATAGCAGGAACTGCACTTATATTAGCAGCATGTGGTAATGGAAATGAAGGATCAACAACAGAAAATAGTGATGGGAAAACGACTTTAGAATTTTGGTCATTTTGGGGATCTGGTCCTCGTCGTGAAAAAATTGAAGCAATTATTGAAGACTTCAATGCTTCGCAAGATGAAATCGAAGTCGAGCATGTTTACCAACCTTGGGGAGACATATGGACAAAATCATTAGCGTCGATTGCCGCTGGAGATCCTCCTGATGTTATTGTTCAAGACATTAATTCAATTGAACAACGAGCTGATGCACAGCAAGCAATCAATATTCAAGGGTACTTAGATAAAGAAGATGAAGATATTCAATCACGTTTTTACCCTCAATTATGGGACACAGTCCTTTATGAAGACGAAGCTTATGCGTTGCCATTCAATACAGATACACAAGTCCTGTTCTACAATAAAGACTTATTTGAAGAAGTTGGCTTAGATCCAGAGAATCCTCCTAAAACTTGGGAAGATTTAGAAGAATATGCAAGAGCATTAGATAAGAAAAACGGCGATTCATGGGAACGAATTGGGTTCTATCCTTTATGGAACCTAGGTACAGATGTATGGGCATTAAATGCTGATAACGGGACTAGTTGGTTTGATGACAAAGGAAACGTAGCCATCAATACTCCTGAAAAAGTCGAAGCTCTTGAGTGGGTTATGGAGTGGCAAGATTATTATGGCCAAGATACTATCAATACGTATGAAGCAGAATTTGGCTCGGGAGTCTCAGATCCATTCATTTCTGGATTAGTAGGTATTCGAGCACAAAACATCAATTATTATACTGAATTACTTGAAAATGCACCAGAAGATTTTAATTTTGGTGTAGTGGCTTTACCTGAACATGAAGAAGGTTCTGGCAATTGGTCATGGGGCGGTGGATTTGGATTAGAAATTCCATATGGAGCAGAAAATCCTGAGGCTTCTTATGAGTTTATGAAATACTTGACTTCAGATGAAGTACAAGAAGAGTTTGGGCTGAATAGTTTTGATATCATGGCAAATAAAAATGCCAATGAAAATTTAACAACACATCCAGATTTAGATGAAGAAGGCCAAATGATTTATGAATTGGCAGATAAGAGCCTTGAACAGACTGTTATTACACCAGTTCCATTAACAGCTCCAGATTTTTCTTCATTAGTAAATGAACAAATCGATGAGGCTTTGCTTGGAAATAAAACGGCTGAAGAAGCCTTAAATGATGCTCAAAAGTCTGTTGAAAGCCTTGTTGAACAAAATAAATAATGGATAAAAAGATAAAATAACTATTCAAAAAAGCAAGTCAGCTTTTTTGGCTTCTATTCTAGAAAAATCATTTCGATATGTAAAGGGGGCTGGGATATTTGTCCCAGCCTTTTGTTTATTTTTATAAGGAAGAGGTGACACAATGGAAAGGTTAAAAAAGAAAAATAAATGGTCAAAGAAGCAGAAAAAAGAAGCGTTGTGGGGATTCCTTTTTGTTTCACCATTCATTATTGGTTTTGCTATTTTTATGCTTGGACCCATGCTGTTTTCTTTCATCGGAAGTTTTACCAATTATAATTTAACCTCCAAAATGGATTATATTGGAATGGATAATTTTAAAAGAATGTTTACCCAAGATGACCTTTTTTGGAAATCACTTTATAATACGGGCTATTATGTGCTATTTAACGTGCCTCTTACAGCTATAGGAAGTGTTTTATTAGCAGTATTATTAAACCAAAGAGTCCGTGGAATCTCTATTTTTAGAACAATTTTTTACTTGCCAGCTATTTTATCCGGAGTAGCAGTGTATGTTTTATGGATGCAGATGCTTTCTCCTTCATCAGGATTAGTCAATGTGGTATTGTCTTGGTTCAGTATCGATGGACCTGCATGGTTGTTTGATCCGAATTGGACAAAACCGGCACTGATTTTAATGAAACTGTGGAGTGTAGGTGGAGCAATGCTGCTTTACTTGGCTACTCTGCAAAATGTTCCGAATCAGTTATATGAATCAGCAGAAATAGATGGAGCTAGTGCATTTGCACGTTTCCGTCATATTACATTACCAATGATCACACCAATTATTTTTTATGATGTGGTTACTTCGACAATTGGAGCTTTTCAAATCTTTCAAGAAGCCTATGTTATGTCAGAAAGTGGAACAAATGGTCCAGCAAATTCCTTACTGTTCTATAATTTACACATGTGGAATAAAGCCTTTGTAGCTTTTGATATGGGTTACGCGATGGCTATGTCGATGATTCTTTTTGTAATTGTATTGAGCTTAACGTTTATCAATATGAAATTAGCCCCTCGTTGGGTACATTATGGAGGAGGGCGAAGCGAATGATTGAGTCAACATCTTTAAAAGAAGCTGAAGCAGTACCTAAAAAGAAGCATTTTCGAAGCAGAAAAAGACAAAAAATGATTGGAAAAATCATCACATACATTCTTTTGATTGGAATAAGTATTATTTTACTAGCTCCCCTGCTATGGATGGTCTTTACTTCATTGAAACCGATGGAAGAAGTGGTACAATTTCCACCGACTTTTTTCCCTGAAACATTTCAATGGTCGAATTATACCGATACGATTCAGGCTTTTCCATTTTTTCAATACATGAAAAACACTTTATTTATTACCTTTTTTGTAGTTCTTGGAAATGTTGTATCTAACTCATTTATTGCATATGGATTTGCTAAAATTTCTTTCCCTGGGAAAAAATTCTTGTTTTCTTTAGTATTGGCTACTATGATGATTCCAGGATTTGTGACTATGATCCCCCAATACATCTTGTTCACAAAAATTGGATGGGTAGGAACTTACTTGCCGCTTATTGTCCCATCATTTTTCGGAAGTGCATTTAACATCTTTTTAATGCGTCAGTTTTATCTGTCTATCAGTGACGAATTGATTGAAGCTGCTCAAATAGATGGAGCTAATCATTTATTTATATGGAGCCGTTTGATGGTGCCTTTAACTAAACCTGCATTGATTACGATTGGCATCACTTCGTTTAATGGAGCTTGGAATGACTTTCTTGGTCCATTGCTATATATTCATGATGAAGATATGTACACATTGCAAATCGGGTTGAAGTCTTTCCAAAGCCAGTCGTCTACTCAATGGAACTATTTAATGGCCGGTGCAACATTGGTAATGATTCCAACGGTATTATTATTCTTCTTTGCTCAAAAGTACTTTATTCAAGGAATGGATTTAACAGGTGGAACAAAAGGGTGAAAATTTAAAACAACAGTACATCTTAATAGGGATGAAAAGAAAGGTAGTTAAGAATGAAAAAATTTGATTTAACAAATAGTGTAGTTGAAGGAACAGAATGGTTTTCACGCTTAGCTATTGTGAATTTGATATGGCTTTTGTTTTCCCTACCTATTATTACACTCATTCCAGCAACTGACGCGTTATTTCAAGTAACAAATGACTGGTCTAACGGAAAAACAAACAAATCACTGTTTCGTACGTTTATGTACTATTTTAAACAAAACTTTTGGAGCAGTTTTAAGATTGGATTGCCAGTTTGCATCATTATGTTTATTTTATTTTTAGATAGTTGGTTTTTAAATACCCAGATGACCGCTACAGCAGGCATACAAATCTATAAATACGCTCTTTATACTTTTGGCATATTATTTGGATTAACTTCTTTATACAGCTGTCCATTATCAAAAAAAGTGAATGTATCTGTATCTCGCCTTTTTTTAACAGGTATGGTACTAATGGTCAGTCAACCACTGATCAGCTTATTATTGCTGATCAGTATCATTGTTATGGCAATAGTCTTATTGAAATGGCCAGCACTAGCTTTCTTTTTTTCAGTCAGCGTACTAGCTTGGCTAGCGACGCTTGCAATGGAAAAAGCGTACAAAAAAACAGCAAATAATACAGTTAAAGAGTAAAAAAATAAAAAGTCTAAAAACTGTTTTAGGCTTTTTATTTTGTGCTAAGGTTAACTAATCAATAAAATGGACAATTAAATTAAGTACGATAGAATTAGAATGAAGCCGATGAACAAGAGTAGAAAAGGTCCGCTAGAGATTAAAAAAGTTGAAAAGTAGATACAGTACTTAAAAAAACATAGGAGGGAATAAGAGATGATGTTTCTGCAAATAGCGTCCAAGTTGGTCGTTGGTTTAATAGGGTTACTATTAGTTACACGTCTTTTAGGAAAAAAAACGTTGTCAGAAATTACTCCGTTTGATTTGATTTATACTCTCGTTCTTGGCGGAATCTTAGAAGAATCACTATATGACGATAAAATAAATATTTTGCATTTTTTATTCGCAGTTGCGTTATGGGGAATAATGATTTATTTCTTGGAATCGGTTGTACAAAAAAAGGATAAAATAAATACATTCATAAAAGGAACCCCTTCTGTTTTGATCTATGATGGAGAACTGAATTTATTAGAAATTAAGAACAATCATATTGAAATGGAACAATTAAGATCTATGCTGAGAAGTCAAAATTGTTTTTCTTTGAGAACCGTTAAATATGCTGTTTTAGAAATAGGCGGCTCTATCAGTGTAATGAATAAGTCAGAAGAAGACGAAGAATTTTCTTATTTATTAGTTGATGAAAGTGTCATAGAAATAAAAACATTACAGTCTATTGGGAAAGACAAAAAGTGGTTGATTGAAAATTTAAAAGAAGAAGGATATCAAAACCTTGAAGAGATTGTTTATGCTGAATGGTCTTCTAAACAAGGTTTATATGTAAAGACTTACCAACAATCAGAAAAAAAACAAATTAAACTAGAGAATTGATCATTTGTTAGTTGCTTGAAAATTCTAAATAAGATAAAAAGCTTCGCTGCAAAATTGGCAAAGTTTTTTGTCTTATTTACTTTTAAAAAGGAGTTAAAAAGAAGGTTATTTTAATAGTATAGAAGCTGAGGATATGGTAATCTTTTTTTACAAATAAGGATGAGTAAAAAGGAGCAAGATATCTAGTGTTAGTTAAGTATAGAAATAGCCAGAATAAAGTGGCTTTAGGTTTGCTATCACTCATGCCAAAAGGACATGAATTAAAGCACCTCCAACAAACAATGCTACGGTACCAGCAGAATAAAAATTGGGAATGTATTTTTGGCAAGAAGAAGGAAAATATATTGGCATTATTGGTATTGAAGTACAAAAACAAGAATTTGTTATTCAACATTTAGCAGTCTTGCCTTCCTTCAGAGGAGAAGGAGTAGGAAAAGCAATAGTAAATGAAATTCAAAAAATGTACAGCGGCCTTAAAATGATGACAACTGAAGAAACCGAAGCTTTTGTTACATCGATTTATTGATGAATGTAGGATTACAAAACGACAGGTCGTTATTTTTTTGATTTTGAATAAGCAGTAAGGTAAACTTTCATTAGACAAAGCAAAACAATTGGTATTTTATTTACCAATTGTTTTGTGCAATAAAAATAAGAAAAAGGAGTGATGGGAAAATGAAACATGTAAAAGCTTTAGTAATAAAAGCCATTATGATTTGGGCTATTTTATGGATCGTATTGACAGGAATATATGATGTAAGTTTCATGGATTCTACTATTGTTGGAGTTATCATTGTAGTCATGATCTATATTTTAGGTGACTTGGTTATTTTGAGAAAAATAGGTAATGTCGCTGCTACGATTGCCGACTCAGGAGCAGCTGCAATTATTTTATGGATTTACCTTACTTCTATGGATTATACAAATGATTTATGGATGATGGTATTGATTCCAGCCGTTTTAATTGGTGGAGGAGAATGGTTCTTCCATAAATGGTTATTAAAAAGTGATGTTGTACCAGATGAAAGAAAAATGAAATAAACTTAATTAAAATTATAATAGAAGGTTTGGGATAGTAGTGATATCTCAAACCTTTTTGTATGCCTGAATAAGCGACTTGAGTCGAAATCACTAGTTATTCAATAAATAATATGTTCTTATCTGCTAATTGGATGGAGTTTTTGTCCTCACTGTTCTTAAAAGGGTTTATGGACCATATGATTAGCTTTATCACACACATAAGGTCCGTAAACCGACCTTGAATACCCTATGATTAGTTTTATTTCACTCCTATGGTCTATAACATGAGTTTCTGTACCTTGTGACGGCCATACCATTCTTCATAAGGTGTTCAAAACCATCTAACTGAACAGTCCCCTTTAAAAGATAATGTTCTATAGAAGCAGTCAATTTTTTTGTTCAAGCAGTACTAATGTAGAAATTTAAACTAATTAATTTAATTACCGATACTAAAAATTATAGAACCAAATTATTTTATAAATGGATCAACAATAGAAGACTAATTTGGCTTGACAATCTTAATAGGATAATTCATGCTAAACAAAAGAAATGGTTTGTGTGAAAGGGAAAAAAACAATGAATCCATTCGTTAGATTTATCTTAAAATTAATATCTTCACCAAAAATCAATATGCAAGAAGATTATGTTTGGATACGGAAATTACAACAATTTTTTTCAAAGAAACCAAGAAACGGATACCGCATCATGGATAAGAAAATTTATTCGCAAGATCGATCGCATGATATTCCAGTGCGTATCTTCTTTCCAAAGGAGCCATTAAATGAAGATGCATTAGTGTTTTTTCATGGAGGCGGTTGGGTAATAGGCGATATTGATACCTATACGAGTGCCTGTAAGAACATGGCTGATTTAACTGGAAGAATGGTCTATTCCGTTGATTATCGTTTAGCTCCTGAGTTTCCCTTCCCATCCGGGTTGGAAGATTGCTATCGAGTTGCAGAAACCTTAATGACACATTTGGAACTAAGTGGATTAATGGATGCTTCACAAATCACCTTAATTGGGGATTCAGCCGGTGGAAATTTAGCGGCAGCCGTTTCTTTATTATTGAGAGATAGAGGAAAAGCCATACCAACTAAACAAATTTTACTTTACCCGGTTACTTATTGGGATCATACGAAAAATTCTCCATTTAAATCGATTCGTACAAATGGCTATAAATATGGGCTGACAGCTAAAAAAATTCAAGAATACATGGAAATGTATGAATCAAATAAGGCTAATCGTAAAAATCCTTATATAGCACCATTGCTGACAAAAGATTTAACCAATCAACCTAAAACATTGGTTATTACAGCAGAATTTGATCCATTGCGTGATGAAGGTGAAATGTATGGAATTGCTCTAAGAGAAGCAGGGAACGATGTCGTAATTCAACGTATTGGAGGAGCGGTACATGGGTTCATTACGTATCCTAAATTTGCAACTCCAGTGACAGCAGCTTATCAAGCAATAAATGATTTTTTAAATGAAACTTAAGCTGGAAGGGGGAGAAATATGAAGAGGAAAACATGGGTCCGTTTGGATAATGCGTCTAATATTTTTCTCGCAGCCATGACTGATTTTGATACTAAAGTTTTCCGTCTGAGTGCAGCCATGGAAGATCCCGTTGATCCCGAACTGTTGCAGCAAGCGCTAGACAATACGTTTGAGTCCTATGTTTTATACCATAGTGTACTACGCAGAGGTATCTTTTGGTATTACTTAGAAGAAAGCGATCTTAAGCCAAAAGTAACGTTAGACGAACAAACCCCTTGTGCGCAATTGTATCATTATGACCGCAAGGAATTGTTGTTTCGAGTAGTTTATTATCAAAATCGTATTCATTTAGAAGTCTTTCATGCATTATCAGATGGAACTGGTGCATTGTGGTTCTTTGAAGATTTAATTAGTGAATATGCTTTCCTTCGATACGCTGACAACTCATCTGAATGGAATAAAGAAAGTTACCGATTAAAGCGTCCAATAGAAAATACGAATGCCGATAGTTTTATTCATTACTTTCGCCATAAAGGACAGCGCAATTATACAGAAGCTACACAATCAGCTATCCGAAAATTAACGGGTGCAAGTAAAACGGTTGGAAAATTCGCCCTCCGTTACGGGAAAATAGCCTTGCAATATGAAACCTCTACACAACAGAAAAAAGAGAAAAAAAAGAAAGTTTATCAAATAAAAGGCAAACGAACTATTGATAATCGGACACATGTCGTTGAACTAAATATGCCGATTCAACATCTTTTGACATTAGCACATGAACAGAACGCTTCTCTTACGATTTATTTAATAGCATTGTTCATTGAAGCGATTCGAAAAACGAATCCAGCTGTACAAAAAGGAATGACAATAGCGGTATCGGTCCCTGTCAATTTAAGACAATTTTATTATTCAGACTCTGCACGAAATTTTTTTAGCACTACACGTTTGGAATACACGTATGATCCTGAAGAAAAAACAAATTTAGCAGTTATTTGCAAAACACTTAAAGAACAACTGCAACAGCAGCTTAATCCAGTTAGTTTAGAGCAACGATTAAATAAATTGATTGCCTATGAGTTCAATCCGTTTACGCGAGTGATCATTAGACCTATCAAAGACGTCATTTTAAAAGTGATCAATTACTTTAATAATCGTAATCTAACATTTGCGATGTCTAATTTAGGAAGTGTAACATTACCTAAATCAATCGATGAACAAGTACATCAGTTTTATTTTCAAACGTCTGCTGTAAGACCACAGTTTTGTGTGATCAGTCACGGAGAACATCTATCAATTTGCCTGAATTCTCCATTTGTTGAGACAACATTATATAAACAATTTGTTAGAGATTTAACGGCTCTTGGAGTACCTGTGACAATTGCGGCCAACAAAATAACTGATACAGATATGAGGAGTGAGGAAGCATGAGTCATTGCCAGCATTGTAATGTATCGGTTAAAGGCGATTGGTTAAATTGCCCTCTTTGTCACCAGCCATTGGAACGAATTTCAAAAGGGAAGGATCCTAATCCTTATCCAGATATTCCTTTACGCTTTAATAAGGAACAAGTTTTACGGATTTTAATGAGCATTTCTATTGTGACTATCAGTCTAACGTTGTTGATTGAATTATTCTGGTTGCACTCAATGAAAGGTCTTAACATCATTTTATTCGGTATTGTGAGTATGTGGTTAGTAATCTTGATCATCATTCGCAAACGCCGAAGTATTGCTAAAAGCATTGTTTATCTAATTGTTTCATTGTCATTATTAAGTATCTATTGGGATTACGTAGAGGGTTGGGCAGCTTGGTCAACTACTTATGCAGTACCAATTATTTGTAGTTTTTCCCTCGTTGCTATGTATGTCGCTGTTCGCTTAGTAAAAGTAGAAGTCGGAGATTATATTTTGTACTTGCTGAGTGCTGCATTGATAGGATTGATCCCGCTTGTCTTCCTTTTTTTCGACATGGTGTTGAATCCATTCCCAGCGTGGCTGTCGATTGGATTGAGTACGTTTATGCTGATTATTACTATTATTTTTTATAGAAGAGAAGTTTTGAATGAATTAGAAAAAAGAATGATGATTTAATAGTTAAAAAGTTGATTTTTGCACGTTTCCTGGCTTTAAAAAGGAGCGTGTTTTTTTATTTTACCTTAAGATGAATCTACCATTTTTATTACTACAGAAAGTGCTGAATTCCCTGATTTATAATCTGTTAAGAGGTATAAAATAAACTAAAAATTGAGAGCGTATTCTTTGCGAGGAAAATGGTCTATGTGGTAAATTACTGTTGTAATAAAAAATAAGATATTGGAGAAGAATGGAAGGAAATAAAAGATGTTTATTCATAAAAAAGAATTACAATATCATGCAAAACCTGACAAGTCCGATCCACTTATGGCTCGAAAAATGCAAGAGATCCTAGGAGGACAGTATGGTGAAATTTCAGTAGCTATGCAATATATGTTCCAAGGATGGAATACGCGTGGAAATGGAAAATACAAAGACCTTATTTTAGATACCGGTGCGGAAGAAATTGGACACGTTGAAATGATTGCTACAATGATCGCTCAATTACTTGATGATGCCCCAGTAGATGCACAAGAAAATGCATTTGAAAGCGATCCAGCTATTGCAGCGGTTATGGGAGGCATGGATTTACAACATGCGATCGTAACGGGCCTTGGACCCACTGCAAAAGATTCAAACGGTGTTCCTTGGAGTGGTTCTTATATTACTGCAAGTGGAAACTTGCTGGCTGATTTCCGTTCAAATATTAATGCAGAATCTCAAGGACGTCTTCAAGTAGCTAGACTGTATCATATGACAAATGATGCTGGTGTAAGAGATATGCTAGGATTTTTATTAGCTCGTGATACAATGCATCAAAACCAATGGATCAAAGCTGCTAGAGAGCTTGAAGCAGTAGAAGGAATCATTGTTCCTTCAGGCGTTTCAGAATGGGAAATCCAAGATATTAACCATATCTTATACAACTTTTCTGAAGGTGAAGACAGCAAACTATTCGCAACAGGAGAAGCTCCAGATGGCGGGAAATTTATCTATAAAGATGTGCCAGAAGTGATGGGAGAAAAACCAGTTTTAAAACCAGCTCCACCTAGCTTACACAATACAGTTGATATGGATGCTAAAAAATAATTGATTACAAATAAGCAGCTTCTTTTAACAGGGTCTTACTAAGGCCTTTGTTAAAAGAAGCTGCTTTTATAACTAAAAAGCAAAGAACCCCTTACATTAACGGTTGACCATCAGACATTAATGTAACGGGTTCTATTATTATGTGATTAAAATACTAGTTTACAAGAAGAAAGATTGGTCTTTTTCCTGCTAAGTATAATGGCGTTCTAAGAAATATGAGAAAGTTGTTTTTGCATTTCTAACAAATCAATGCGACGAACTTCTCTTGGTAAGAAACGACGGATATCATCGTCATTGAACCCAATTTGCAATCTTTTTTCATCAATTAGAATAGGGCGGCGAATCAAACTTGGTTCTTCTTGGATCAATTCCAATACTTCAGACAAAGAAAGCTCATCTAATGGTACGTTTAAATTTTGAAAGGCTTGTGAACGGTATGAGATAATATCTTCTGTTCCATTTTCTGTCAAACGTAAAATTGCTTTCAGTTCTGAAATAGTTAAGCTTTCGTTGAAAATATTTTTTTCAATAAAAGGTAGGTTATTTTCCTCTAACCATGATTTTGCTTTACGACATGAAGCTGAGCTAGGTGTTGTATACAATGTAATCATTTTTTTCACTCTCCTATTTATAATTAAACTAATTAATAATTGATCGATTTGATTGGAAATCGTCTACAAGGAATATATTACTATGAATGTGACAATAATGCAACACTTTTTGTCACAAATCGTTCACAACTTTGTGACAATTAGACAAATTTAGTGTAAAGATATGTAAATAAAGCATAATAGAGTAAGAAATTTTGAATGAATGGAGCCATATGTTAATCTATTAGAAAGAGAAGTAACTAAACTAAAGGGGGATAAGACAGTGAAAGTTGCCGTTATTGCAGCAAGTGGAAGAGCAGGAAGTTTAATTGCAAAAGAAGCAAAAGATAGAGGGCACCAAGTTACGGCAATCGTAAGAAATGCGGAAAAAGTAAAAGATAAAGATTTAAGAGTAGTCGAAAAAGATTTGTTTACATTAACTGCAAAGGATATAAAGAATTATGACGTAGTAATTAATGCATTTGGTACGGGTATGGAACAAGAACAAGCGGTTAAGCATGTTCAATTTGGTAAAATTTTAATTGAAGCACTAAAAGAAGCCTCTGATACAAGATTGATCGTTGTAGGTGGAGCAGGCAGCTTGTTTGTAAATGAAGATCGAACTATTCGAGTAATGGATACACCAGATCTGCCCACTTTTTTTCAACCGACAGCTATTAATCAAGCTAAAAACTTAGAAGATTTAGAAGAAACTGATGAGATAACATGGACATTTGTCAGTCCCGCTTTAGACTTTGATGCAACAGGAAAACGTACGGGTTCCTATCAAGTTGGAACCGATCAAGTTATAGTAAATTCAAAAAATCAAAGTTACATCAGTTATGCAGACTTTGCGATTGCTATTGTAGATGAAATTGAACAAGCAACACATAAAAATGAACGTTTTACCGTTATTTCCGAGTCTGAATAATAATGAATATAAACAAGGGCTTTACTGGAGAATACAAAATTCAGTAAAGTCCTTTTTGGATTATTGCTTTTTTTTACAAAATAGCAAAGAATCTTTAAGTAAAATCTGCTTGTACTAATTTTTAAAAACAATTTTAACAAAGTAGTTTATTCAATACTGGCTTTTTCTGCATCGGTGATCATCGCTTCAGGTTTGTTGTGCCATACTAAAAATTTCATTCGGTGACCGAAAAAGTCATCTGTCATTCTTCTTTGTGTCTCAATTCTAATTTTAAGTTGTACTGTGCCACATTGTTTTTGAAAGTTAGTGTAGCATACGAATCAAAAAAGCAGCCAATGGGACTTGGCTGCAATCCAGAGACTATACTTTTTAGTGCGGGTTACTGAGTTCAATTAAAGACCCGACATTTCAGGAGAAGTAGGTTTTACAAGTAAATCCGTCTATTCCAGAATAAACGTTAGTTGAAGTACTAAGACCATTTGGCTATTCTTTTTCAAGCATTTCGATACTTTCATCAAGTTCTTTTTGGTCTTCGCCAGAAATTTCCGGAAATTGTGGATCAAGGTTTTCCAACACATCTATCATAGCTTCAGAAATAATGTAGCGTGCATACCAATCGTCATCAGCGGGAAGGATATACCAAGGCGCATATTCTGTCGAAGTATGCGTCAGCATATCTTCGAAAACTTCTTGGTACGTGTCCCAATGTTTTCGTTCTTCAATGTCACTAAAAGAAAACTCCCAATTTTTCTTGGGATCTTTCATTCGTTCAAGTAATCGTTCTTTTTGGACATCTTTCGAAACATGAAAGAAAAACTTAATGACCGGAAATCCATTTTCTGTCATGTAACGTTCAAAATCATTTAATTGACGAAAACGAGTTACCCAAATATCGTCATCAATCAAATGGTCTGGAAGAGGATCCTGATCCAATACATCATGAATACGCGGGGCGATCACTTCTTCATAATAAGATCGATTTAAAATACTGATTTCTCCTCTGGCAGGTTTTCCTTCGTGAATCCTCCAAAGGTAATCGTGTTTTACCTCAGTTTCAGAAGGCTTTTTTACAGAAGTCGTTTTTAAACCTTGAGCTGTTAAGTTCGAAAAAATAAAACTGATGGCTTCATCTTTCCCACCGGCATCGATCGCTTGCAGAACGACCATAATGCCTTTTTGTTCTTCCGCATGAAGTTTTAAATGCAACTCTTGTAATTTTTTTATGCTCTCAGGAATCAATTTTTCTTTCAACTCTTCTTCGTTAAAGTGTTTGTTGTCACTAGTAGGATAATCAGATAACTTTATTGGTGTCTGGTTTGGAGTAATACGGTAGTTTGCTAGATCCATCTTAATTCCTCCTCATTGTAGTTCAGAATAGTTTAGGCAACAATATAGAAACTTAGTTCAAATGAAAGTTATCCATAGTATGACATATGTAAAAAATAGTGTAAAAGGATATGGATTCTTAATTTAAGAAAGCGTATTCTTTGAATAAGAACTCAGGTTATGACATAATAAATGAAAAATGGAGGGATGCAATTATGGCTGATGAACGCGAAAAAGCTTTAAAAATTATTGAAAAGAATAATATAGGAACTCTGTCGACTATCTCAGGTAATAAACCCGTATCTCGTTACATGACTTTTTTTAATGAAGGTTTTATTCTTTACACGTTAACCGATAAACGAACAGACAAAGTAGAAGATTTAGAAGAAAACCCTAATGCGTTTATTTTATTAGGATACGATACAGGACTGCTGAATAATAAATACGTTGAAATTGCGGGACAAGTTACGATTACGGAGGATCAATCGCTGATCGAGCATTTGTGGAGCCCATACATGAATCTTATTTTTGATGGAAAAGATGATCCTAATATTGTTATTTTAAAAATTCAACCTGATACAGTAACGCTTCGAGGCACAAAAGATACTGAAGTTATCTCGGTTGATTTAAACTAATTAGAAAAATGAAAAGGAAGATAAAAAGCTGCTGCTTTTTATCTTCCTTTTAGGTTTAATTTAATTCTACTAAGTGGTAATCAGTTGGTTCGACTCTTTGTACAAAAGGATCTTCAATGCTAGATGCCAAGAAATACAGCTCATGCATTGCTCTACTACAAATGGTATAAGCAGTAGATAGATCGTTAGAAGAAGAGTGAGTCGAATAGTGGAAAAGAGCAAAAACAACATCAAATTCCAACCCTTTAGCTAACTGTACAGGAATGACAATAACGGGATAATGGCTATTATCTGTATCTTTTAAGACTAAGTTGCTTTCAATACCAGCATTGGTCAGTTCTTGATAAAAACGTTCCGCTTCTGCATAATTTTTAGTAATAAAAGCTACACGAGTACTAGCTTTTTTACTTCCAGCAACTTTTTTCTGTACATAATCCATATAAGGAATGGACTCATTGGCTACAATCACTTCTGTTTTTTTTCCTTCACGAAAAGTCGTTTCTACAGCCGGTTTTTCTCCTAAGAAATGATTTGAGAATCGAATAATTTCATTTGTAGAACGGTAACTGGTCAACAACTGGTAGCGTTGGAAAGAACTTTCACTAAAAATGGTCTCTAAATCATTAAAAGAGACTCTTTTCATCAAAATATTTTGATTTAAATCGCCACTCATCACAAAATGGGCTGTTGGATAGAAGTCTTTTAGCATTTGCAATTGGAATGGAGAGAAATCTTGTACCTCATCAAGACAAATGTATTTGAATTTAGTTGTACTGATTGGACCATTCATTAATTGGAATAAGCTGTAAAAGGCATCCATATCTTCCAAGGCTAATTTTTTGTGTGCCATATTCGTCAAGACTTGTTGGATGTGTTCAGTCCAGATCTCTTCAGTGATCGAAAAGTCTTCTAGTGAAATCAATTTTGGAATAGCTTTTAAGAAATGAATATATTGATGTTGGTAACGAATAAAAGCCAATCTTTTTATTCTCTTAATCACTGGAGCATAAGCAGTCTCTAAAATCGAATCGATCAACGTTTCTTCAGCTTTTTGTTCATCTTTCGCATCACTTTCATGTTGACGTAATTCAGCGTCTGACATTGAAAGCAGTACATCTTCTACCCATTTAGCCGTTCGTTGAGACCCTTTTAACTGTTCTGCTTTTTGAGTAAGCATTCTTTGGAGCAATCCTAATTTGCTGGCTAAAGTCCCTTTGCTTTCGATACTGTAAAATAATTCTTTGATTTCTTCTTTAGAGATGATGATCTCACCTTGAAAAGAGATCGAAGAAAAGCGTATATAATTCGTTTTTAATCGATTAGTATAGCGTTTCAAAGCAGCAGAAAATTGCAAACTGCCTTTCAATAATGTGATGTCCGACAATTTTTCGTCTTGGTTCGTAATGAGATTGAATTTTGGCACTCGCGATTTCATAAATTCTGGGAAAGTATGGCTCGTCACGTTCAGTTCACCTAATTCAGGTAATACTTGAGAAATATACGTTTGGAAAATTTTATTTGGTGAAAATAGAATAATTTCAGAAGCTTTTAATTGGTCTCTGAACGTATAGAGTAGATAAGCAATTTTTTGCATCAACACAACTGTTTTTCCAGATCCTGCTACGCCTTCGATTAAAGTTACTTTAGCGGAAGTATCTCGAATAATTTGATTTTGCTCTTTTTGCAACGTTGAAACGACGGCTCCCATTTGGTAAGAAGAGCGGTCTTCTAAAACTTCCAATAAATAAGGGTCACCCATAACATTATCTGTATCCAACATTTGAATGATCTTAGCTTGGCGAATCAAAAATTGTCGTTTCAACTCGATTGAAAGAGATAGTCGTTGCTCTCTAATAGTCAATGGGATCGTATCCCCTACATTTCCTTCGTAATAAAGTGAAGCGATAGGTGATCGCCAATCAACGACTAAATTATCGTATTCATCAAATACAGAGCTTATACCAATGTAAATTGTTTCTTGACCGTATTCGTCTTCATAATCAATACGACCAAAATAAGGATCATCTACCATTTTTTCTAAAGCAATAACACGGTTTTGATTTTTTGCTAATGTTTTGCTGCGGATCAATAAATCTTGTTCCACTGCACGTAATTCCCCGGCTGATTCCCACATACTTTCACTTGAACCTTGATTGATTTTAATCTCACCGGATTCTTTTAACCGTCTTTTTTGTTCAGCACTGTCTTGTGCAACTGTTTCTTTGAGTTCTTCTAATTCTGTTTGGATTTTTTTGACAACGGCATGGACACGTTGTTGTTCCGTAGATAGGCTGTCTTTCAATTGGCTAATCTCCTTTTTGAATGTTGAAAAAATAAAAGGAATTTCTTTCAACTGAATTTTAACGCAATTAGCAGTATACCACCCAAACAAGTCGATTGCTATATAGGGATGGATTCTATTTTTAAAGAAAATAGAATCTGGAAGAATATACACCATTGACAGGCCTTATTTAGTTATTATTAAAAAAAACGAATGTGAAATGAGTAAAAGATTAAAATTAGAATAGTTTTGTGTTAGAATAATAATACTTTAATTTTTGGGGGTAGGGTCATGGAAATAAACAAACAAGGCGCATCATTATCTATAGGGCTGGCACTAATAGCTGCTGTACTTGCAGCATGTGGTGGATCTAATGGTGATACAAAATCAACAAACGCAGAAGGATCTAATGAAGGAAAGAATCATGCATCAGATCAAACAATTTCTGTAGGAGTATTAAATGAGTTATCCACAGGAGATACATTGCTGGTATCTGATATTGGAACAAATACAGCTATGAACCAATACTTAGAAGGTTTGTATCGACTAGATGAGGACAATCAGCCGGTTCCAGCATTAGCTGAAGAGACGAATATTTCAGAAGATGGATTAACTTATACCTTCAAACTTAGGGAAGATGCAAAATGGTCAAATGGCGACCCCGTCACAGCACATGATTTTGTTTATGCTTGGAGACAAGCGGTCAATCCTGAAAAGGCTGCTCCTTATTCGTATATGTTTACTTCTGTTGTAAATGCAGAAGAAATCATCAATGGTGAGATGAAACCTGAAGAACTCGGTATAGAAGCTGTTGACGATTATGAATTAAAAGTAGAATTGAATGTACCGGTGTCTTATTTCTTAGGTGAAATGGCCTTTATGCCGTTTTTTCCACAAAATCAAACGTTTGTAGAGGAAATGGGCTCAAATTATGGAACAAGTAGTGATACTACTTTATCAAACGGACCATTTATTTTAACCGGATGGGATGGAACGAACCAAGCTTGGAGCTATGAAAAAAATTCAGACTATTGGGATGCAGAAAATGTGGCATTAGAGAGCATTGATGTTCAAGTGATCAAGGAAGTTTCAACAGCACTCAACTTATTTGAATCAGGGGGATTAGATGATGCTATTCTTTCAGGAGAAATCGCAAAACAATATGTAGATCATGAGGCTTATGTAGTAGAGCCCGAAGCTCGTACAAATTTTCTGCAATTTAATTATACAGATGTACCGACGATTTCTAATGAAAAATTGAGAGAGGCCTTTTCATTAGTTCTAAATCGTGAAGAACTAGCTAATACCATTTTAGGAAACGGATCACTTCCAGCTAAAGCATTGGTTCCACATGACTTTGTAACGAATCCCGTTACTGGGAACGACTTTGCTGATGATGCAGGGGATTTCTTGACGTATGACACAGAAAAAGCGAAACAACTATATGAAGAAGCAAAAGAAGAATTAGGCGTCGATACGATTGAATTGGCCTTGCTGGCAGATGATGATGAAACCAGTAAGTTAGTAGGCCAATATGTTCAAGGTGAATTGCAAAATAATTTTGACGGACTAACAATCAATCTGACAAATGTACCCAAAAATAATCGAATCGAAAAAGGTCAATCAGGTGATTTTGATATAATTCTAGGGGGCTGGGGAGCAATTTTACCAGATGCTATCAACTTGCTAGACATCATGAATAGCGAGACAACATTCAATAATGGACCTTACAAAAATGAAAAAGTAGATCAATTATTAAATGATGCAGAAACGATCAATGCAAACGATATAGAAGCACGATGGAAAGATATGCTTGACGCTCAAGCTATCATGCTAAAAGAAAAGGGCTTTATCCCTTTGTACCACACTGCTGAAGTACATTTACGTAATCCAAAACTGAAAGGCGTTGAAGTTCATTCCGTCAGTTCTCGTTATGATTACCGCAATGCTTATGTTGAAGAATAGGAGAATGAAAAAATGGATGAACACTTACTTGAACGATTTGTAAACTATGCCAAAGTCAATACACGGTCTGACATGAACAGTCAGACCGTACCAACTACTTATACGCAAGTTGAATTTGCGTTGACGTTAGCTGAAGAATTAAAAGAAATAGGAATGGAAGAAGTCGAATATAATGAAGCTAATGGATTTGTAACAGCGACATTGCCGAGCAATTTAACGGTTGATGTTCCGGTAATCGGATTTATCGCTCATATTGATACAGCTGATTTTAATGCGGAAAATATTCAACCTCAAATACACAAGAATTATGATGGGAAAGATATTTTACTTAATGAAGATCTTGAAATTGTGATGACGACGACTGAATTTCCTCAACTAGTAAATTATATTGGCAAAACCTTGGTCACGACAGATGGCACAACATTGCTGGGAGCAGATGATAAGGCGGGGATGGCTTCGATTGTTACCGCAATGGAAGAATTGATTCAACATCCAGAACTTCCACACGGAAAAATACGAGTAGCTTTTGGCCCAGATGAAGAAATCGGGCGCGGAGCGTTATTATTTGATGTCGACCATTTTCAAGCCGATTTTGCGTATACACTAGATAGTGGTGTAGTTGGAAAATTTGAATACGAGACATTTAATGCAGCTCAAGCTGAATTAACGATTAAAGGAACGAGTGTGCACCCTGGATCAGCTAAAGACAGTATGGTTAATGCCTTGTTAGTAGCGGCTCAATTTGCAACGGCATTGCCGCAAGAAGAAGTTCCAGAAAAAACAGCAGGATATGAAGGTTTTTACATGTTGTCCAGCCAAGTTGGAACAATCGATGAAGTAAAAGCAACGTATATCATTCGAGATCACGATAAAGCTACTTTTGAGAAACGCAAGAAACAGTTTGCCGCATTAGTTGATCAGTTCAATCAATCATTTGACCACCCTCGTATTGCATTACATTTATACGATCAATACTACAATATGCGCGACATCATTGAAAAAGATTTTTCGATAGTAGAGCTAGCTTTAGAGGCTTACCGCTCAATCGGTATTGAACCTGATGTGAAGCCATTTAGAGGTGGAACGGATGGCAGTATTATTACGTATAAAGGTTTGCCTACACCAAACATTTTTACAGGTGCCGAGAATTTGCATGGCAAATATGAATTCGTTTCGCTCGAAGGTATGCAACAAGCCGCTCAAGTCGTGATCGAAATCGCTCGATTAAATTCAAAAAAATAAGTATATAAAGTCGGTTTGTGTACCATAAGGATAGATTATTTTTAATCTTATGGTACTCAAAAGCAGTTTACACACCATAAAGGTATTTTTTTAAATCTTTATGGTATACAAAGGCAGAGTACGTACCACAAGAATAAATTAGTTTAATCTTATGGTACTTAAAAAAAGGCTTATCTCTTATGGAGTTTTTTTTGCCTGAGATAAAGAAGTTTTCAACCTGCAAATCAGTTAGTGCTATACTAGAGAAGAAGAGATTTTGACTAACCACCTAAATGGAATGGATGAAGGAGCGCGATAAAATGACACAAGAAGAATTGAAAAATAGAGCAGATGTCCCTGAAGCATTAACATGGGATCTTACTGGCTTATATCCTACTAAAGAAGCTTTCGAAACGGCAGTAGCCGATATGCAATCAGCAGTTAAACAATTCTGCACAGCTTATGAAGGAAATTTAACAGATGCTCAAACGATCCAAACAGCTTTAAAAGAATACAGTGAAATTACACAAAACGCAGATTGGATAAATCATTATGCATTTTTACCGACGGCTACTGATTTAACAAATCCTGAAAATACGCAACGGTCTCGTTCAATAGAAAATGTATTAGCAGAAGTGAGTGCTCAATTATCTTTCTTTGATTCAGAATTAAAAGCAGCTGACACAGTTGTCTTAGATCAAGTAGAAACAGAAGAACCTCAATTTGCTTCATTTATTCGTCACATCAAAGAAGACAAAAAGATTCAATTAGATCCTAAAGTTGAAAAAGCATTTGCTCAACTGTCGCCCGTCCTTAATGCTCCAGAAGCGATATACGAACAAGCACGATTAGCAGATATGGACTTTGGAACCTTTAGTGTAGATGGAAAAGAGTACCCACTAAGTTTTGTACTCTATGAAGAACATTATATGTATCATGCGGACACAGCCATTCGTCGTGCGGCATTTGATAAATTTTCAGCTGTATTGAGCAACTATCAAAACGTTGTGGCAGCTGCTTATTATACACAAGTTCAAAAAGAAAAAACAATTGCTACGATGCGCGGATTTGATTCGGTTATTGATTATCTTTTATATGATCAAGAAGTTGATCGTTCATTATACAATCGTCAAATTGATAGCATTATGACTGATTTAGCACCTGTGATGCAAAAATACATTACACATGTTAAAGAAGTCAATGGACTGAACAAAATGACCTACGCTGATTTGAAAATCGATTTAGATGCTGATTATTCATCAGAAGTTACGATAGAAAAATCAAAAGAACTGGTTGCTGATGCAGTAAGTGTTTTAGGTCAAGAGTATG
Source organism: Carnobacterium sp. FSL W8-0810 (assembly GCF_038007125.1). NCBI lineage: Bacteria > Bacillati > Bacillota > Bacilli > Lactobacillales > Carnobacteriaceae > Carnobacterium > Carnobacterium sp. FSL W8-0810. The sequence goes on from NZ_JBBOWO010000001.1 coordinate 1,045,502, forward strand.
TTGATCGAATCATGAAAGCTTATCCAGAACGTTGGGTGGATTTCGTCCAAAATAAAGGGAAATCAACCGGCGGATTCTGTACATCTCCTTATGGCAAACATCCTTATATTTTGATGTCTTGGAACAACCAGTTGTCAGATGTTTATACATTTATCCATGAATTGGGACATGCTGGTCAAGGCATTATGTCTAACGAAAACAATGCTATTTTAGGTGCAGAGCCATCACTTTACTTGATTGAAGCACCTTCTACATTTAACGAATTATTATTGACAGAATCGTTAAAACGTAAAAGCGACAACCCACGTGAAAAACGTTATGCTTTATCAAACATGATCTCAAATACGTATTTCCATAACTTTATTACTCATTTATTGGAAGCTGCTTATCAACGTGAAGTTTACCAATTGATTGATGAAGGCAAAAGCTTTGATGCTGCTCAATTAAGTGAAATCAAACGTTCTGTTTTGAATAAATTCTGGGGAGATGCAGTTGAGATCAATCCAGGAGCAGAATTAACTTGGATGCGCCAAAGCCATTATTACATGGGTTTATACTCTTACACTTATTCTGCAGGATTGACGATTGCGACTCAAGCGTTCTTGCGCATCAAAGAATTGGGACAACCAGCAGTAGATGAGTGGTTAGAATTCTTGGCTCTTGGAGACCAAGATCGTCCAGCTGAAGCTGCTAAAATTGCTGGCGTGGATATTACAACAAATAAACCATTATCAGATACGATTCATTATTTAGATGAAACAGTGGATACAATTATTGCTTTAACCAGCGAAATAACTAAATAAACACCATTCACAGCAGAAAACTTATTTTTACTTTTGATACTTTCATCAAAAGTAAGAATGAGTTTTTTTTGCTTTCAGAAGGCGCCATTCTTCCGTCAAACGGTCTCTTACGAAAGAGTGGAGTAAAAAAATTACTCTTATATGAAAAAAGCCTTTGCTAATGAAAGCAAAGGCTTAAAAAAGGGGGTTACTTATTTATGGGGATAAATAAGTAGAAAAGAAAAAGTTTTAGGTTTGGTATGTCTTTAGTATAGACGCTAAATATGAAAAATTAACGGTAATCTTGTTCTTTTTTATGATCTTAAATAAAAGAAAATGTGAAGATTTTTGGAAGACGAGTTCCTAATTGATTTAAGCCATTAAAAGAGTATAGAGAGTGAATGCTAGAAAAGCAATAATTAGCAAATTAAGAATAAATAAGATAATTGTATACATTTGATTTCTTGCTTTTAAAGATAAAGCAATTGATAAAGTATTTAATAAGATAGCAACAATGAGAACACCAAGAAAGATAGGGAAGGTGAACAAAGAAAATTGACTTTGAATAAAAATAGAAGCGATAGTTAATACAAATGAGATCAAAATTAAAATTGTTGGCCATTTTTGAGTATTTTTTTTAGTGTTATACATAAGTTAAAACTCCAGTCTTTTTTTAGATGCGTTTCCAGTAATCTTAAGTATACAAGTAGCGATTCTTCATAACAATAGTTTTCTAAAAGATGACTTATTTTTGTAAGAATAGTAATGAAATTTGATAAAGTTAAAAGTAAAAAAAACCACTACTTATAGACAAGTAGCAGCTTTGGATACTCTATATTTATTTTTTTCGTTTCATTTTGATTTGGCTTTGATAAAGGGAAGAGAAAGCGGCGAAAAGGATCCCAGTTATTGGGAAAATGATCCAAGCTGTTCCCCAAGCATCGTATAAAAAGCCGAAAAATAGATAAACAGCAGTTACTAAAGGAAAGACAACTCCGGCAATTTTATCCGTCAACTTGCCTGCGATAACTTTTTCAGGTCTGTAATCACCAAGTGAAAGAAGTTTTTCATAAGTTGAATACAAAACACCATAAAAAACAAATAGGAAAACACCAACAGCAACAAACCCTAACAGAAAAATCACAGACCAAGCATTATCTTCGCCTAAAAGAACAATGGCCAGCAATAAAGAAATAGGAGCTAGAATACAAAGAATAACGCCAGAAGCAATGGCTTTTGCAAAACTAGGTTTGAATTCCTTGAATTCATGATCTAATTTGATATGTGTAGGAGCATCAAGAAGGACCACTTTTCCATCAAGATTGTATTGTTCTTCTTTTAAACCAAAAATAATGAACAATCCAACGGCGATTGCGATAAAGAAGAAAAGAGGAATGATGGACAACAAATCAACTCTTTCCATAGCTACAGGGGATGTAAAAGAAAACAATAGAGCAACTTCTCGAAATAAAAGCATCATAGCAGGAGCGAGAATGCAAAGTGCAACACCTGTAGCAATCGCCATTCCAAATTTTGTCCGATGTTGCATAAAATCTTCCACTTCAGCTTCTGACATTGGAACGTTCTGCTCATTGTCTTCTTCAGAATCAATGTCTAAATTATACTCCTCAATGATTTCATCAATATTCCCAAACTCGGATAAGACAGTCCCAATAGCTTCATTTTCACTTTTTCCTTCTGACTTTAATTGAAGGTATTTATCTTCCATATTGGTGAGCATATCCTCTTTCAGTTGCAGCATTTCAGAAGTACGCGGGAGATTAATGAAAACTGAATCGACATAGTTTTTAATAGTATCCATAGTTATTATTCCTCCTTTATAAATTGATCGATCACTTTTTTTGTATCCAGCCATTCGGTTACTTTATCATGGTAGGTCTGTCTGCCTAAATCAGTAATTCTATAATAGGTCCGAGGTTTTCCATTGGTTTCAGTACTTGAATAAGATTGAATAAGGTCGCTTTTTTCTAAACGGTTAAACGCAGAGTAGAGAGTGGTTTCTTTCATGACGTATTTATCATGAGTTATTTTTTTAATAGTATTTGAAATTTTGTAACCATAAGAATCTTCTTTCATCAAAATAGATAATAGGATCAAACTATTGAACCCGCGCATGACATCACTTGATATCACTTAATCACCTCATTTTTTTACTTCATCTATCGTAGTAATTACAGTATACTTCTTTTACTACGACAGGTAAAGTAATTTGAACTGCTTTATGATCAAATAAGCGATTAAGTTATCTCAAATTGAACCGATTAGATAGATATACCTAATAGAATTGACTGCACAAAAAAAGATAGATCAATCATTAAGATTAATCTATCTTACTTATTCAAAAATAATCGGAACGTTAATTTCAGCTCCGTTTTTTTGCTCATTCGAATCGCTCATACTTCTTGTTTCATAAGTTAGTTTGCCGGGATATTCTCCTGCCGCATAACTAGTAGGTAATTCGATAGAATAAATGCCTTTTCCTGGCTCAATTAATTTAGATTCATAAACAATTTCATCGTTTATGGTCAAATAAATGATAAAATAAACGTCGTTTTGTTCAGGATTTTCAAAAGCAACATCTTGAGTTAAACTGTCTGCTTGAAAAACTAATTTTTCAAATCCTGGAATAGAAATCCCAGCTGCACTTTCGACACTTTCTTCTTGTGCTTGTTCGTTAGTTGCATTAGGATCAAGTCCTAAAAGGTCACCAACGCTATCTTTTGCTTCGTCATTTGTAAAATAATTTATTGCTATTATGGTTCCAGCCACAACAGCAATAAATAGTATTCCTTTTAATAGAAATGTAACGATAGGATTTTTAGTTCTGTTCTCTTTTTTCATAGGAACTCCTTTGATTTAAAATTAGAGCGTGGGGCTCTAATCACTGTAATTGATTTTAGATAATAATATTCGAGTATTATTCTGCTACTGGTACTTCAGCGTCAACAGGATTTGCATAGTCAAATGTAAAGTTAACGGCACCTGTATATAATCCAGAGAATTTGTCTTTACTATCTGCATCTGTTGCAACTGTAATAGTTTCTAATGAAGTTCCATTTGAAAGTTTGAATGCGCTCGATTGGTCTGACGGATCACTATCTCCTTCGACTGCAATCGTAGTAGGTAGTTGTTTTTTCGGATCACTTGTAGCTTCACCATTTAGAGTTAAATTTGTAACAGTTGCTGCAAAAACTTGAGTTGTTGTTCCTAACATTAATCCGGCCAATAGTGCTGATGCTAATAATTTTTTCATTATTTCCGACCTCTTTCTTATTGTATGTTAAAGAACAACTCCCCACAGCTGTTTCTTTCATGGGTAAAGCTTACTCCGTATGCGTTCTCAATACCAGAGTAAATGAACATCTGTACTATAACGTACATATTGCATACTAAAAAAAGTCATATGATAATTAAACAAATGTTATAGAGCCTACGTTTCTCTAAAAAAATAGTCCAGAATCCTGTGAAAACGTGGGGCTTTTTTTGCAACATTTGTTCATAAATAATTATAAAGTAAAATGTATAAGAGAATGATTATTGATTAGAAATGATAGAAGTGAGATTACACGGGAGTTTTAGAAGAGAAATAAGGCGTCTTTTGCTAGTTCTAACAGCTTAAATAGCTTATTTAAAATTGTTTTATATTAATAGATAAAAAAGAATGACATTATTTCCTTTTGGTTTCAGGGAAATAATGCCATTCTTTTGATGTTGGATGAGCTACCTTCTTGGTGTTTGGGTTCTGCCTAAGAAAAAGGCTAATGCTGCGATGGCTAAACCGATTATAATAAATAAGGTTCCAATAATGGGATCACCAGATCTTACAGGACCAAAGTATCCAAATACTATGATAATGATACCCACTACCAATAAAATCTTTCCTAATAGATTAAACATCATACCTACCTCCAGTACAGTCTTTATTTAATTAGTATAGCAAACAATAGCGAAAGAGAATACTAATATGACTAGTAGGCTAGCTAGTAAAAAAAACTTCAAAAATTTTTTAGCACTCTGTTGACAAGAGTGCTAAATTTTATTATATTATACATGAGCAAAGGAAATACTTGCTCAAGAGGTTAAAAAAATTTTAGAAAGAGGGTTAAATTTATGAGTAATTTATTTCCAGTAGGACGTGATTTCATGAATTTTGGCAAAAACTTTTTCGAGGATCCTTTTGACCATTTATTAGCACACACGGCTAATTTTAATGTAGACATTCGAGAAGAAGAGAATGCTTATATTGTAGAAGCTGATTTGCCAGGTATGCCTAAAGACAGTATTCAGTTAAAATATGAAGACAATGTATTGTCAATTGGGGCAACTCAAGAAGACGGTAAAGATGAAAAAGATGAAGAAGGCAACTATATCCGTAGAGAGCGTTCAACTAAATCTTTCAATCGCCAATTTTTATTGAAAAACGTCAACGAAGAAAAAATCTCAGCAACATTTGATAATGGTGTTTTAACCGTAACATTGCCTAAGAAAGATCCTGAAGGCACAACACCTAAACAAATTGAGATCAAATAAAAAAACTAAAAAAAAGAAGGTGTTGAGATTTGTGTCTCAACACCTTCTTTTTAATTTATCATCTACTAGTTCTTTTTAGTTAAGTAATCCTTGGCTGCTTGAAGAATCGTTCGATCATTTTCATAAGTAACTAAAGCTAATGCTTCTTCAAAGTTTGACCAAGAGCTATCTAGAACTTCTTCATCTTGTTTATGGATTTCTTGTTCAGAAGTATAGGCCATAAAATAAATCACATCTTTTACGGTGCCTTCATAAGGAGAATAACGGACAACATGTCTGAATTGAGTGTCCAGTTCAACTGTTAGGTGTGTTTCTTCCATAATTTCTCTTAAAGCTGTTTCTTCTTCTGTTTCATTGCCTTCTACATGACCTTTAGGAAAAGCCCAGTGTCCTCCATTATGGTGTTTGATCAATAAAAATTTAGGTTCTTCTGTTTCTTTTGTAACAATTACAGCTCCACATGATTTTTCTTGTTTCATCGTGATTCCTCCAATGAGATAACGTCTTTTGTTCAGTATACCAAAATCAAGGCTAAAAGTTTAGAGAGAATGATTTACTTCTAATAAGTAAGATAAATTGAAAAAAGAAGAAAAATCTTATATTATTAGAAGAATAGTTAGACATATACTAAAAATAAATAAATAAGAAGTAGGAGAAAACGAATGAATTCAAAATACAATCCCTTGTTTCAGCCTTTTACATTTGCATCAGGAGTCAAAGTGGATAATCGGTTGGTTATGGCACCGATGACGACTAATTCCTCTTTCGAAAATGGAATGGTTACAACTGAAGAAAAAGAGTACTATAAAAGACGGGTTGCTGGCCTTGGAGCTGTCGTGACTTCCTGTGCTCAAGTAATGGAAAACGGACGTTTCGCCGGTTCACTAAGTGCTGCATCTGACAACCGAATCGATAGTTTATCAAAACTAGCAAAAACGATTCAAAATGAAGGTCCTAAAGCTATTTTGCAAATTTTTCACGTAGGTCGACTTGGATCAAAAAGGACATTAAGAGGGGAACAGCCAGTCAGTGCAAGTGCTGTGCCACTTGATGTTGAAGGTGCAGAAGTACCCAGAGAACTATCGGATAAAGAAGTGCATGAATTGATTGATGCTTTTGGACAAGCGACAAGACGCGCGATCCAAGCAGGATTTGATGGGATTGAATTGCATGGAGCAAACAATTATCTGATTCAACAATTCTTCTCTCCGCATTCCAATCGCCGAGAAGATCAGTGGGGTGGATCACTTGAAAAACGCATGAACTTTCCTTTAGCGGTCGTTCAAGCTGCAAAAGAAGCAATCCAAACCTATGCAGATAAACCGTTTATTTTTGGGTACCGCATTTCTCCAGAAGAAATAAAGGAGCCCGGCATCACTATTGAAGATACTTTACAATTGATTGCTAAATTAAAAGAACAAGGACTGGATTACATCCATGTTTCAACCAATGAATGGACGCAAGCTTCAGTTCGTGATCCAAAAGTAACCAAACCTGTTGTTCAACGTATCCAAGAATCAGTCGGAAAGGATTTCCCGATTATAGGAGTTGGATCGATCATCACACCAGACGATGCTGTAGCAGCAATGGAATTAGGATTACCGCTTGTGGCTATCGGTCGTGAATTAGTGATTGAACCAGACTGGGTCCAAAAAGTAAAACTAGGAAATGAAATGGCTATTCGTAAAAAAATAAAACCAGAATATCGGGAAGATCTTACTTTGCCTGACGCTATGTGGGAGTATATTGAAAGTAGACCGGGTTGGTTCCCAATCGTTTAGTAAGAACAATAAATAGTAAGCTTGAAAAGAACTTTTCACTTCATGTGAGAGGTTCTTTTTTTTGATGAAAACACGAACATTACAATCCGGATAAAGGTAAAATAATTCGTTTTTAGGTCTTTACTTAACTCTTATTTGAAGTTATACTATAAAAGTGTTAATCATTAACGAAATATAAATGTGTTATTAAAATTAATGTTCGTATTTAATAGGAGGGTTATTTTGGAAGAGAGAATGAAACGTCCAGCAGGAACAATCGTATTGCCGAAAAGAGAAAGAAAACAAGCGAAGGTCACACCGAAACCTGAATCCACTCTTATTTATCAAGTAGACGATAAGCCAGGATTTGTATTGATGACCCTTTTAGGATTTCAAAACATATTGACAGCCTTTGGAGGAATCGTAGCTGTACCTTTAGTAATTTCAGGTATGGCAGGGTTTGGAGTCGCGGACACTTCATATATGATTAGTGCAGCATTGTTAGGCTCGGGTGTTGTTTCAATTATTCAATCTAAAGGAATTGGCCCAAAATGGTTTCGTGTAGGAGCCGGTCTTCCAACGATTATGGGAACCGATTTTGGATTTGTTGGTCCAGCAAATGCGGTTATCAATACAATGGGTGGCGGCATTGCTGGTTATTTTGGTGGAACGATGATGGGAGCCGTTTTAGAAATCATCTTGAGTTATTTTATCAAACCGTTAATGAAATTCTTTCCTCCAGTCGTAACAGGTACCGTTATTTCACTGATGGGATTAACGTTGATGCCTGTTGCATTTGATTGGGTAGCTGGTGGAGTAGGTGCCGCTAATTATGGATCACCTCTTAATTTAGCAATTGCAACAATTGTCTTCTTATTGATTGTTTTATTAAATCATTATGGCAGTGTCAAAATTGGACCTGCAGCTGTTCTGATTGGGATCGTTGCTGGTTATGTCATGTGTATTCCGCTTGGAATGGTTGATTTTAATCAAGTTGCTCAAGCTAACTGGTTTGCTATGCCTCAATTGTTCAAATATGGTGTCAATTTTGATTTGAAATTTGCTATTCCGTTTATCTCAGGCTATCTAGTAACCGTTATTGAAACAGTGGGTGTTATGCAAACAATTGGAGCCGTAACAGAAACAGAATTAACGGATGAAGACATTGCAAATGGTGTTCGTGCAGATGGAGTCGGTTCATTTATCGGACCTGCAATGGGATCAGGTCCAGTAGCTACATTTAGCCAAAATGCTGGTTTAATTCCCTTAACTCGCAATGCTTCTCGTTCAGTAGCGATAACAGCTGGTGTCCTTTTAATGGCGATGAGCTTTTTACCTAAATTTGCGACGTTAGTTTCAATTATGCCTATGGCTGTACTTGGTGGAGCTGGAGTATTGATGTTTGGAAATGTAGCTGCTTCTGGTGTTAAATCATTATCACGTGTCAATTTTGACAACCGCAATTTGGTCATTGTCGCTGCTGGTTTGGGTGTGGGCCTTGGTGTATCATTCAGACCTGAAATTGTCGCTGGGCTACCAGGAATTCTTGGTGGATTATTCTCATCTGGGATTTCAGCTGGAACGATCGTTACCTTAGTTTTAAATATTATTCTTAAAGAAACTCCGGTGATGGAAAGCGAAACAGTTTAATTAAACAGCAAAACGTTCAGTATTCTAACTTATAGGTGCTGAACGTTTTTTTGTCGCCTGGTTGCTTGTAAGAAGCATCACTTTTACGTCATTAGGTACTTGACGTAAAAGTGAACTAACAAAATGCACTCACTCTTACGTCAACTAACATACACTGAGCAAAAAAAGCAGTCTAATATGCAAATTGAACGAAGGTAATGAACATTCTATCTTTAGTAAAAAATAGTCAAAAGTGGTATACTGAAAACGATTTCTTATATAAAAGAAAGAAGGTTAATGAATATGAAAAGAATGTTTTTAGGGAAAAGTGAATTAATGGTACCAAATATTGCATTAGGCTGTATGTCAATGGGGAAATTATCACCAGAAGAAGCTGATAAAGTAGTGAGAAATGCTTTAGACTTAGAAGTTGATTTTTTTGATTTAGCCGATATCTATGGTGGTGGAAAAGCCGAAGAAACGTTAGGAAAAGTAATTGAAATGGATCCTTCTCTACGAGAAAGAATGCTGATCCAATCTAAAGTAGGCATTCGAAAAGGGAGCTACGATTTTTCAAAAGAACATTTAGTAACGAGTGTAGACGGTATCTTGAAACGCTTAAATACAGATTACTTAGATGCGTTGTTATTGCACCGTCCAGATGCATTGGTTGAACCAGAGATCGTAGCTGAAGTTTTTGAAGAATTAGAAAAAAGCGGAAAAGTCCGCAATTTTGGTGTCAGCAACCACAATCCTTACCAGATTGAATTATTGAAAAAATATGTAAAGCAACCTTTAGTCGCGAACCAAATGCAGTTTAGTACGATGCATACTGGTATGGTGGATGCTGGAATAAATGTGAATACTGAATTTGATAATGGGATAAATCGAGATGGTGGAATATTGGATTATAGTCGTTTAGAAGATATGACATTGCAAGCTTGGTCACCGATCAAAAGCGGTGGAGATATTTTTGTGGATAACGAAAACTTCCCTGAGATAAATGCAAAGTTGAAAGAAGTTGGCGAACGTTACGGCTTATCTAATTCAGCAACAGCTATTGCTTGGATCTTACGCCATCCAGCACATATACAAGCAATTGTTGGAACAATGACTCCAGAGCGTTTGACAGATTATGCAAAAGCTTCTGAGGTGCGCATCACACATGAAGAATGGTATGACATTTATCGAGCAGCTGGAAATAAATTGCCTTAAGAGATAAAAGTAACAAGACTCAATAAATTGAATAAAACAAAACTAAGCATCCTTTTACTTTTCAGACAAAAGGGTGCTTATTTTTTGATTTTTAGTGTTTGTACGCAATGTTAAAAATAATCAAGCACCCTTTATTTCGATGGATAAGGTGTGACAACATTAAGAACAAATAAAAAAAGAAACTTAAACACTTAAGAAAGAAAGGAAAATACCGATATGCTATTTAATAAACGTTTAAATAAAAAGAGCAATGAGAACTTTAATAAAATACAGTTAGTAAAAAAATATTGTTTTTAGAGAAGTTTTACATAAGGAGGAGCTTGTTGGTGAAGAAGCTACGTGAAAAGAAGAGTCAAAGGAAAAAAAGTATTAGATTGATGATCATCCCTACTTTGATAGTAATGATCACACTACCGATCATTATTGTGTTGGTCATGAATTATTACAGCACACAAAATTTGTTATCTCAGCGTATTGAACAAAGTGAAAAAAATCTAGCCACACAATTCACAACGCAACTAGACTGGATTGGTCAAGAATTAGAAAATACCATTAATTCTTTAGCCGAAAAGCCAGAATTTCAAGAAGTTGCTGAGGATGAAGATGCTCAGGCCTTCGTTCAAGAAGAATTACAATTTGTTTTGAAAAATAGTATGTACATAGGAAATGCTTATTATGCACCTGAAAATCAAGAAGTCATGGGAACAGTTGAAGATTTAGCCTCAGACTTTGATGCAAGTGCAACAACTTGGTACCAAAGAGCAGTCAAACGTAATGGCGCAATGATTTGGAGTGAGCCCTATCGTGATGCAAAGACAGGGTCTATGGCGATGACTCTTTCTAGAGCAATCATTGTAGATGACACTTTTTATGGTGTTTTAGCAATTGATTTAAACTTAGAGAGAATGAATACCTACTTAACTTCTATACAAAACGGCAATACTGGACACTTTTTTGTTCTTTCTGAATCAGGGGATTATTTGATGGATAATGATCCTAAGAAAATTGGAACGAATATTAGTGACAGTACCTTAGTCAAAGAGGCAACAGACCAAACAGGTTATATTTATGATGAAAATAATAATCAAGAAATTGACAGCTACTATGCTAAAGCCAGCCGATTAGGAATGACTGTGTATGGAGTAGTTGGCGAGGACGAAATGGCTAATGAAGTAAATGCTACAAAACGATCAGCTCTTATTGGTTTAGTTATCGGCATCATTATCGCCATACTAAGTGCATTGATGGCTTCAAAATATGTTATGACGATTGCCAAAGCATTGACTAAAGCTTTCAGTAAAGTTGAAGCTGGAGATTTGACTGCAGAAATTACCAGCGAAGATTTTAATATTCTACCAAATAAACCTTACTTTAAAGCGTTTAGAAAACGAAAAACAATTAATGAAAATAGTGATGAAATCGGAAGAATTGGATTTGCTTTTAATAAAATGATGCATCAATTCAGAGAAATGGTAGGAGGCATTCAACAAAAAAGCAATCATTTAACGGATATGACCCAAACATTGAACGATATTTCTAAACAAACCACTTCCGCAACAGAAGAAGTATCTGAAACAATCACAGGTATTGCTCAAGCAACAAGTATCCAAACACAAGATACAGAGGATACAGTAGGAAAAATGGAAGAATTATCTAAAACATTAGGTGAAATTGATCAAAATATTCAAAAAATGGGTCAACATACTGATGACACGACGATTGCAAATGGTAAAAACTCTCAAATGATGGCTGTCGTTCATGAGAATTGGGAAACCACGATTGAGACAATGAATAAATTAGGCGATAGTATTCACGATGTAAATGAAGATATTCAAAATATTGAAAAAATTGTTAAAGTTATTGATGGAATATCTGACCAGACTAATCTGTTAGCATTGAATGCTTCTATTGAAGCTGCTCGTGCAGGAGAAAGTGGTCGAGGATTTGCAGTTGTTGCTAATGAAATCAGAAAATTAGCTGAGAAGAGTGACGAATCAACAAAAGATATTGCAGCAATTATCAAAACAATCCAAGAAAAATCAAATGAAATGGTCAACAAAGTAGAACAATCCCATGCAGAAAGTGAAGTCCAAACGAAAACGATTAATGAAGCAATCGATTCATCAAATAAAGTAACGGATCAAATGGATAAATTGGTTGAAAGTATTATGAATGTAGCTAGCTTAGGCTTTGTTATCTCAGCTAAAAAAGATGAAACAGTAATAGCGATTGAAAATATTGCTGCTTCAGCAGAAGAAAACTCAGCTGGAACTGAGGAAGTGTCTGCAAATGCGGAAGAAATCTTAGCTACAATGGAAGAATTTTCTTCAAGTATCGCTAAATTAGAATCTATTGCGAATGAATTAAAAGAAGAAACGAATCAATTTAAGTTGGATTAGAAAATAAATCAATGGGAATGGAATGTGGCGTGTGCTCACAAAGTTGGTACACGTTCATTATCCTATAAATAAAATGGAGGAGTAGAATAATGGAAAAGTTTGTTGTATTTAATAGTGGGGGTCAAAGTTTTGCCGTTCCAATCGAAGTAACTGAAAAAATCATTCATGTCGAAGAATTGACAAAGATTCCAGATACATCGGTCTATGTATTGGGGGCGATAGATTACGGGGACGGTATTTTACCAATTATTGATTTAAGTGAACGGTTCTTCCAACGTAAAACAGAAGTGACTGATGAAACTAAAGTGATCGTTGTAAGTTGGCAAGAGAAAAAGATTGGTTTAGCAGTAGATAAAGTAACCACTATTCGTTCTTTTGACAGTGGCGATCATGAAGTATCAGAGAAAACAAATCAAGAAGCAGCTAGTTATGTGATGGCTTTTATCAGAACAGAAGAGGGCATCATTTTACAATTAGATGTGAATAGCATTTTTTCAGAATATGGCGAACATGAATTGCTGTCATTGATGAATCGATAAGAATGGTTAGAGGAATGGTGAAAGATGTATGGCAGATGAATTAAGGGTTGGGATCTCAGACTATAAAGTGGCACAACAACCTCAAACGTTAATAACAGTAGGGTTGGGATCTTGTGTGGGCATTGCGCTCTATGATCCTAAAACAAAAATCGGCGGATTGAGCCACATCATGCTGCCTGAGAGCAGTGCGTTCAAAGATGCCAGCAAAGTTGAAAAATTTGCTGATTTAGCTATTCCTCACATGGTATCAGAAATAAATAAACGAACCAACAATAATCCGCTTGTTGCTAAAATAGCAGGTGGCGCAAGCATGTTTCAATTTTCTAAAGATCTTCCGCATGGAAGTATCGGAGATCGAAATGTACTTGCGGTTGAAGAAGTTTTGAAACAACTAGGGATTCCTTTATTAGCCAATCATACTGGAGGAAGCATGGGCAGAACAATGAGCGTAGACTTAGCCACCTTTACAGTGAATATTCGAATGGTGAATAGAGAAATAATTGTACTGTAAACAGGGATAGGGGAGTAATAAAGAGTGAATATAAAAGTACTGGTTGTGGATGATTCTCCTTTCATGAGAAAAGTTATCAGTGAAACGATAGCGAGTATTGAGGGATTGGAAGTTATCGGGACGGCTAGAAATGGTCGAGATGCACTAAAGGCAATTCCGCAGCTTCAACCTGATGTGATCACATTGGATATTGAAATGCCGGGATTAAATGGGCTAGAAACACTTGAGATCATAAAGAAAGATTACTCTATACCGGTTATCATGATGAGTTCGTTTAGCGGAGAAGACAATACAATCGCTGCTTTGGACTTGGGAGCAATGGATTTTATTGAAAAGCCACATGATATCAGAAATCAAACAGATGGATTCAAAAACGAAGTAGCAGATAAAATCAAACCTTTATTTGAACAGAAAAAAAGTGAACGACCACTAGAAACATCACTGTTGCAGGCAAATGAATTAGAAAAAAGATTGCCAAAGAAAGTAAAAGCCATTACGATAGGCGCTTCAACTGGCGGACCTAAAGCGTTATTTTCGATTATTCGATCATTGCCAGACAACTTAAGTTTTCCTATTTTTATTGTTCAACACATGCCGAAAGGATTTACAACTTCATTTTCTAAACGGTTGGACAAAGAATCTGCAGCAACTGTAGTAGAAGCCGAAGATGGTATGCCAATCAAAGGCGGCGTCGTTTATGTTGCTCCAGGTGGATACCATATGATTATTAAAGATAACTCCATCAAACTAAATGAAGCAGATAAGCTACATGGTGTGAGACCAGCTGTCGATTATTTGTTTGAAGCTGCTGCTGAAGTTTATGGCAGTGATTTAGTCAGCTTTATTTTAACCGGAATGGGACATGACGGAGCTCGTGGGTTAGCTAAAATCAAAAAAATAGGCGGTTTTACAGTGGCTCAAAACAGAGAGACATCAATTGTTTATGGGATGCCAGGTAATGCGGTACAAAAAGGTGTTATTGACGAGATCGCCAGTTTAGATGAAATATCAGAATTGATCAATTGGATGATAAGGATGCGAAGCTAAATGTTGAATTTCGATTTTTTTTACGCGTGGACAAAAGAACATTTAAATATTAATCTAGAAGGATACAAAGAAAAACAGCTTCAAAGACGGATTGGAACGATCATGAAGAATACCGGAGCAGCAACGTTGGAAGAATATGCGGTTAAAATACAATCAGATCCTATAGTGAAAAAGAACTTTTTGAATTACATTACCATTAATGTAACGGATTTTTTCCGTAATAAAGAAGTGTTTGATGAATTCGAAGAATTGATGGTATCGTATTTAGAGCCAAAGTTTGGTGCTTTAAAAATCTGGAGTGCAGCTTGTTCTACCGGAGCAGAAGCTTATTCGTTGGCTATGATCATGACTAATCATAACATTAAGCATGCGGAAAAAATAACGGCTACAGATATTGATGAAACGATTTTAGCAAAAGCTAAAAAAGGAATCTACTCAAGTGTAGAAATCAAAAATGTTGATGAAAAGAATCGCCAGAACTACTTTACTCAAGAAGATAATGCGTTTTATTTATCTGAACAAATCAAGAATAAAGTAGCTTTTAAAAAGCACGATTTAATTGGGGACCGCTTTGGAACAGGATACAACGTGATCGTATGTCGCAATGTGACCATTTATTTTAAAAATGAAGTAAAAGAAGAATTGTACCAAAAATTCAGTGATGCATTGGTTCCTGGCGGCTTGTTTTTCACAGGAGCGACAGAAACCATTTATAGCCCAGAGAAGTACGGTCTTATTAAACGAGCTTCTTTCATTTATGAAAAAATATAACACACAAGAAACTACAAGAAACAATGAAAGGGAGGGACACTATGGACGAAAATAGTAAATACCTCGATTTATTTTTTGAAGAAACGGACGAACATTTACAAAGTTTGAATGAACAAGTACTTGAATTAGAAAACAATCCTGAAGATTCCAGTATTGTAGACGTTATGTTTCGATCAGCTCATACGATTAAAGGAATGGCTGCAACAATGGGCTACGATACAATGGCTAAATTGACCCACAAAATGGAAAACGTATTTGATTTATTGAAGCAAAAGATCATTCCAGCCGATGCAACTTCTATCGCTCTAATATTTGATTGTTTAGATACCTTGTCTGACTTAGTGGAAGATTTAAGAGAAGGAAATGAAGCAGAACGCGATATCAAAAATTTGATTCAACGGTTGGATAATGTGGCTTCCGGTGATAGTTCTACAGCACAAGGAACAGTGATAATGGAACAAGAAACAAGTTCATCACTTAATCTAGCCTTAGAAAACGTAGAAGACTCAGACTTAATGATCATTGAAGCAGCGAAAGAAGATGGCTACAATGCTTATGTATTGGCTATCCGAATTGATGAAGATAGTTCAATGAAAAATGCCCGCGTGTATCTTGTGATGAGTAAGTTGGAACAACATGGAGATGTGTTATATTCTGAACCAGGCACAGAAGTTCTTGAAAATGACGATTTCGGCAGTGTGTTTAAACTGATCTATGTCAGCAAATTGGATGAAGAAACAGTTTTCAACTTGGCGTTAGACAATAGTGAAATTGAAGAAGTATTGATTCAAACGGTTCAACAAGCAGAAGACTTAATCGTGAAAGAACCCGAAACGACTCTATCTAAACCTGAACCGCAAGAAAATCAAGTGGAACAAACAGCAATTACAACCCTTGAAGGTGCTGCTGAACCGGTTCAAGTTGAAAAGACAACTAAAGCAAAAGGCCAAAGTCATGCAATGAATCAATCCATCAGAGTAGACATCGGAAAACTAGATTCCTTTATGAATTTAGTGTCAGAATTGGTGATCTACCGTACGCGATTAGAAGACTTAAGCGACCAAATGCAAGTGTCTGAAATGAAAGAACCACTGGACCACGTAGCAAGGATCAGTTCTGAATTACAAGATTTGGTTTTGAAAATCAGAATGCAGCCGGTCAGTACGGTAATGACTCGTTTTCCTCGCATGATCCGAGACTTAGCAAACGATTTAGGTAAAGAGTTTGAGTTGGTTATCGAAGGTGAAGATACGGAATTAGATCGTACCGTTGTTTCTGAACTAAGTGAACCCTTAGTGCATTTGTTGCGTAATTCAGCTGATCATGGAGTAGAAATGCCCGCTGATCGTGTAAAATTAGGCAAAGATCCAAAAGGAACCATTAAAATTACTGCTTATCAAGAAGGCAATCGAGTAGTATTGACGTTGAGCGATGATGGAAAAGGTGTTAATCCTACCATTATTAAAGAAAGTGCTGAACGAAAAGGGATCTCAACTGAAGGAATGAGCGACAAAGAGATCCAACAATTGATTTTCCATCCAGGATTTTCAACAGCTAAAGAAGTGACCAGTATTTCTGGCCGTGGTGTAGGAATGGATGCTGTTAAACAAAAAATCACTGAACTAGGCGGAACAGTTGAATTAGAAAGTGTAGTCAACCAAGGAACAGTTTTCAAAATCAATTTGCCTTTAACGTTATCGATTATTCAATCCTTGCTTGTAAAAGTGGGACAAGATTCTTTTGCAATTCCATTAGGGATCATCAAAACGATTGTTAAAGTAACCGAAGAAGACATTATCCGTATTCATAACCGTGAAGTCTATAAATATGAAGGGTTAGCTGTTCCGGTCGTTCGCTTGAACCAATCACTCGGTATTGAACCGATAGAAGAAACCAATCTGCACTTGGTATTGGTAAAACAAGGAGACAGCTACAATGCCTTGGTCGTAGACGATTTAGTCAGACAACAAGAAATTGTGATCAAAAAACTAGGCCAAGAATTGAGTATGCTGAAGAAATACTTAGGCGCAACAATTCTAGGAGATGGAAGCATCATTTTGATCTTAGATGTAACGGCTATTTGCAATGAAAGAATTGGTGAGTACAGTGAAGTCTAACTACTCAGCGGTGGAATTAGATGTACTAAAAGAAGTGATCAATATCGGTGGCGGACATGCAGCAACGAGTTTATCCCAATTGATTGAAAAACCGGTCCACATGACGGTTCCGGTTATTGAAATGATGGAATATGCAGATGTTTATGAGCAGATCATGCCGGAAGAAGCTGTGATAAAAGCCGTCATCATTAAGATGATGGGAGATGCAGAAGGTGTCTTTCTTTTCACAGTCGATCAACAAGTCTCAGAGACAATCGTTGCTATGATGTTGCCAGAAAATACACCTTACTCAGAAGCAATGGCTAACTCAGCCTTGCAAGAGTTGGTAAACATACTCGTTAATTCATTTTTGAATGCAGTAATGAAACTAATGGACGCTAATTTGATCACGTCAGTGCCAATCGTTATTGAAGATATGTTCGGCGCCATTATGAGCAGTGTGTATTTAGAACAAAACCAATACGACGATTCTATCATGATCATTAAAAATGAATTTTATTATTTAGGAGATCGATTAGAATCTTCATTGTATTTCGTCCCAAAACCAGGGATAATAGAAAAGATGTTAACAGCACTAACAGTTTGAGAGGAGAAAAACAAATGACAAAAAATGTAATGATCGTAGACGATGCAGCTTTTATGAGGATGAAATTGAAAGATATTTTAGAAAAGAATGGGTATAACGTAGTAGCAGAAGCACAAAATGGGATTGAAGCCGTTGAAAAATATAAAGCTGAAAAACCAAACCTAGTAACTATGGATATTACTATGCCTGAAATGGATGGGGTAGATGCGTTAAAAGAAATCAAAGCTTTTGACCCTGCTGCTCGTGTGGTTATGTGTAGTGCTATGGGACAACAAGGAATGGTTATGGATGCTATTCGTTCTGGAGCAGTCGATTTTATCGTAAAACCATTCGATAGTGATCGTGTAATCAAAGCTTTAGACAAAGCAAGTCTGTAAAGGTGACAAAAATATGCAGATGATTATTTTTACTTTAAACGAAAATTATTATGCCTTTTCATCTGAAAACGTTGAAGAGATAACAAATAAAATGCCTTGGACCCCAGTCCCTCAATCTCCATCTTGGGTTCAAGGGCTTGTTAATCTTCGCGGAAATGTGATCACTTTGATAAATTTTTATAAATTGCTTTCTCCCACGGATGAAACCGAAGAAATGTGTTACAATAACATCATCATTGTGAAAAATGATGAGGAAAAGATAGCATTCATGGTAGATGAAGTCGCATGGGTTTTGGATATTGAACCGTCTGCTATTCAACAGTTGGATGATAAAACTGATGAGCTAGTGTCTAGCGTGATTCAAGTAAAAGACCAAATAGTGAGTGTCATCAACATGGAGAAACTATTTTTATAAAAATGAGGGATAACTAGTGAAGCAAGTTTTATCACAGCAAGAGATTGATTCGTTATTGCAAGCGGTAGAAAGTGGAGAAATTGATGCTAAAGGTTTAGACGAACAAGAACAGGAAAAAAACAAGGTCAAAAGCTATGACTTTAGACGTCCAGTTCGTCTGTCAAAAGAATACATAAGTACATTAAATATGGTTTTCGAAGAATTCACTAAAATAATCGGCAATATTCTTTCTACTCAAGTCAGAACTAATGTAGATGTGCAGCTAGCTTCAATTGAACAAGTCAGTTTTGATGAGTTTGTGCACTCGGTTCCGCGCTTTACGTTAATGGGATTATTCCATTCTGCACCATTAGAAGGAACGCAGATCATCGAAATCAGTCCACAACTTTGTTTGCAATTGGTTGATTTGTTATGCGGCAGTGTGGAAATTCGAGACAACGCAGAGGAAATGACGAAAGAAAGTTTTACCGATATTGAGATGGCGATTTTAGAAGAAGTATTAACGAATTTTGTTCATTCTTTTGAATTGGCTTGGCGTGATGTGGTAGAAATTAAAGGGACAATGGATTCAACAGAAACCAACCCTCAAATGATGCAAGCCATGTCTCCAAACGAACCAGTCGTTTTGGTCACATTCACAGTTGAATTGTTTAATGTTCGAACATTTATTAATTTATGTATTCCTTATATCTTTTTTGAAGGGATATTAGATAAATTAAGTTTACGCAATTGGTTCCATTCTGAAAAAGAAACCGACCATTCAGATAGTGGGAAATTAGAAAAAAGTCTGCATTCTGCCCCAGTAAACCTAGAAGTACTTTTAGGTGAAACAGTCATGACGTTGGAAAACTTTCTACAATTAGAATTGGGAGACATCATTCCTTTAGATGGTAAAACATCTGATCCGTTGATCTTATCTGTGGAAAAACTTCCACGCTATTTTGTTAAGCCAGGATTAAAAGGAAAAAACATGGCGGTTGAAGTATTACAGTATATTGGAGGAGAGACAGACGAATGAGCAGTGAAAAATTAACGCAAGAAGAAATTGATGCAATGTTGAATGGAAATGCCCCTACCCCTGAGCCACAAACAACTGACACACTTGACCAAACACAAGTAGATATTATTGGAGAAATTGGAAATATTTCCATGTCTCAAGCCGCTACGACATTGTCTTCGATCTTGAATCATCGAGTAACGATCACGACGCCTGTTGTGTCTTGCTTGAAATTCCAAGAAATCATTGACGAAAGTATTGTACCAAAAGTAGTCACAACCATTAAATTTAAAAAAGGGTTAGCTGGCAGCAATCTGTTAATGATGAATGAAAAAGATGCGATTATTATTGCGGATCTCATGATGGACGGAAACGGCGATGCTGAAGGAAAAGAATTTACGGAGCTTGAATTAAGCGCTGTAGGAGAAGCCATGAACCAAATGATGGGTTCTGCTGCAACTGCTATGGCGACCATGCTGGAACGCATTGTAGATATTTTCCCGCCAGATGTTGAAGTATGGAAAGACCAAGAACACACCAACTACGACAAAATCAGTGGAGATACGACAGTATGCAAAATTGCTTTTCAGATGACAGTAGATGACTTGATTCAAAGTGAAATCATGCAGATCTTTACTCTTGAGACGGTGAGAAACATCTCGAAAATTGTGTTAGCAGATGAAGGTGAAGTGATTCAAGACCGTGAATTGCCGCCACAACCTGAAGCCCCTACTGCTCCAGTCGAACCGGCTACTAGCCAAGTACCGCAAAGCACAGAAGGTAAAATCGCAATTCAAAAACCTGAGTTCCAAGAATTGACACATGCTGGCAGTTTGAAGACTCCAAGAAATTTAGATTTAATTATGGATGTACCACTGCAATTCAGCGTTATGCTGGGCGAAAGCAAAAAAACCATCAAAGACATTTTGTCTTTAGGAACCGGATCAGTTGTTGAACTAAACAAAATGACTGATGAACCTTTAGAAATTTATGTAAATGGAAAATTGATCGCTGAAGGCGAAGTTGTCGTGATTAATGAAAGCTTCGGAATTCGAATCACCAACATTTTAAGCAAAGAACAACGCATTCAACATTTAAATTAAATTTTGGAGTGTGGTAAAAAGCGGTTAGACCCGAAGCACTGGAGCAAACAAGCGCAGTGTGGTCATAGACCATCGAGCATTGTTTGTGAAGTGGATGTCGGGTCTGCTTTGAGAACACGATTTAGAACAAAAAGGGAAAAAAGTCAGAACAAATTGTTCTGGCTTTTTTAGTTTCTGCTTGAATAATAGAAAGTCAGACGCTAGTATAGAAGAGTCAAGATATAAAACAGATGTACATAAAAAAGAATGAATGGAAGACTGCTTTTTTTAATGAAAGACTTAATTATCCTGAAAAGGTGCCGATAGTAGATGTGTAAGGCAAAAAATTGCCGATAATTGCTAAGGAACTAAACTCAAAAACTTAAACTAACGAAAAAAAAACGAAACTTGGGAGAAGAAAGGAGCACCAACGATGAAAATAGGAAATAATGGATACAACCAATACATCAATACTGTCCGTCAAAATCAAGAGAATGCCCACAGTAAAGGACTACAAAAAAATACTGAGTCAGTAAATGAAGAATCAGTAACCGTTGATATTTCTGAAGCAGCTAAGCAATTAGCTAAAACAAAGGCAGCTGAAAATGCACCAACAATGTCACCAAATGTAGAAGCAATTAAAAAAGCTGTGTTGAATGGCACATATAGCGTATCGCCTGAAAAAATTTCCAGTGGAATGATGCAAGCAATGAACAATCAAAGGGAGTATACGGATTAATGAACAAAAAAGTGAACGCACTCGACACTCTAGTTCAATTTAAAACACTGTTGATGGATGAACAACAAGCGTTGATTCAAAACGATAGTGCTAAAGTAAAAGCTCTTATTGAACAAAAACAACAATTTTTAGATCTTCTTCCTACACTAACAGCTGAAGGATCAAAAAAAGAAGACCTTGTCAAATTAGCAGAAGAAATCAAAAATTTACAACAAACCAATTTAACCCTAACAGAACAAGCTTTAAATTATCAAGAAACAATGATGGAAGCTATTACTAAAGGGGTTAACGCCGGCGGTTCTACATACTCCAAACAGGGAGACTACAGTACCGTACAACAAGCAAATATCATTGATCAATCCCTATAAAGAGGTGAAAGAATGTCAGGTTTATTTGGAACTCTAAACAATGCAACAAAAGGCTTGAATGTACAGCAATCAGCTTTGCAAACAACCAGTCACAATATCTCCAATGCCAATACAGAAGGCTATTCTAGACAAAAAGTAAACATGGTATCCGATAATCCTTATACACTTGGAGGAATCGGTCAATTGGGTACAGGTGTCCGAATCGCTTCGATTGATCGTATCGTGGATCCTTATGTGAACAATCAATTAAGAAATGAGAACTCTTCTCTAGAAATGTATAACAAAAAGTCTGAAGTTTTAGGTCAATTAGAGGGAATCTTTAATGAGCCATCAACAACAGGATTGAATAACAATTTAAGCAAAGTCTTTGCTTCTTGGACATACTTAGGGTCTAACCCAGAACTTGCGACTGCTAAAACAATGGTTGCTCAAAATGCAGAAACCTTTACGGATACTTTGCATCACATGTCGAATCAAATTGACAGCTTACATGAAGATACGGTTCAAGATATTGAAAAAAATGTGATTGATTTTAATGCTAAAGTTCAACAATTGGATTCATTGAACCAACAAATTTTTAATATGACTTCACAAGGTCAAGCACCTAATGATCTATTAGACCAACAAGATAAACTTTTAGGCGAATTGACAGGGATTGCTGGAGTTGAAGCAAGCTACGATAAATTTAACCGAGTAAGCATCACAGTTGGTGGGGAATCCGTTCTAACAGAAGATTCGATCGCTAAAATGAGTGTTGCAACAGATCCGGCTGGTCAATTAACCGTCAATGACAAAACTGTCGATATCACATCTGGTAATATTAAAGGTTCTCAAGAAGCTTTAAGCGAGATCGATACTAAAAAACAAGAACTAAATGAGTTGGCGTTCACTTTTGCGACAGCAGTGAATACCGTACATAGTGATGGTGGAGAAGGACTAAACTTCTTTGAGTTGGGAACAGATGGAAATTATGCTGCTTCGATTCAAGTAAACAAAGAAATTCTAGCAGACGTCTCAAAAATCAATGCCGGTAAAAACATTGAATCCGTTGTTGGTGGAGACGGAACACGGGCTCAAGCCATTGCGGGATTGCAAAATACGAAGTTAGGTTATCCAGTTGATCCAATTGGAATCGAATACGATTCAGATACGATGACAATCAAAAATCAAGTAGGTGGATTAACGGTTTCCGGTGCTTACAATGACAGTGTTACGCAAATGGGAATTGTGAAGCAGCAAGCTGATAACATGGTAGACAGTCAAGGAAGTTTAGTTAGTCTACTTGAAGCCCGCAGAGATTCTGTTTCAGGTGTTTCAATTAATGAAGAAGTAACTAACACCATTACGTACCAAAGTGCTTTTGAAGCCAACTCTCGCATTATTTCAGTCGTTTCAGAAATGTTGGACACACTGATCAATCGGACGGGGGTATAGTAAATGAGAGTAACCGATTCGTTAATGTCGAAAAGTTTTTTACGTAATCTTTCGGCTAATACAGAAAATGTCATGAAATACCAAAATCAATTATCAACGTTAAAAGAAGTCAGTAAACCTTCTGATGACCCATTAAAAGTATCTAAAATTTTGGATTTGAACAATTCAATTATTCAAAATGACCAATACAAAACAACGATCAATGATGCGATTCAGTGGACCAATGTGCAAGATTCTGCTTTAAGCAGTGCCACAGAATCGATGCAACGTATTAAAACCTTGATTCAATATTCAGCCAATGGCACACTAAGCCACGAAGACCGCCAAGCGAATAAAGCGGAAATTGAATCTGAAATTAAAGGAACTGTTGATGCTTTGAATACAAACTTTGGTGGACGCTATGTTTTTGCAGGAAAAAACACCACAGAGAAACCATTTGAAGTACAAAAAAATGAAGCTGGGGAAATTACTGGGATTACTTATAGTGGAACAGCTGAAGGTAATGGAAACCTGTCACGTGAAATTGCGCCAGGTGTTTCGGTCGAATTGAGTACAGATGGCCGTAATTTTATGAATGCACAAAATGCGGACGGAACAGATAATTTGGGTTCTTTCTTTTCTGAGGTATTAACCGCTTTAGACGCAGATGACACAGAAAAATTATCAGGTTTATTAGACAGAGCGGATCAAGAAATTGAAAATGTCGTATCAAATCGTTCTAAAACCGGAGCAATCTTTAATCGTCTAAGTGCCACATTAGAGCGCAATGATAGTGAGAATCTAAACCTTAAAACATTGTTATCCGAAAATCAAGATATTGATTTAGCTGAAAAATATATGCAATTTACGATGGAAAAATCAGCTTACCAAGCGTCTTTATCAATGGGGACTAAAATATTACAAACAAGCATACTGGACTATCTTTAAGATAGCCCAGTTTTTTTTATTTTTTTTGTTAAAAAGACTTAACTCCTATTTAACTGTGCCGATATAAGGTGTATAAGGCAAGCTTCTTCGGATAATGATGAACGTTTAATAATTACAAAAAAATAAAAAAAATCCTTAACTGATAATGAAACTTGCCGATATAAGAGGTAGAAGGCAACACCTTCACAAATAGACTTTAGGAGGAAATACAATCATGAGAATTAATACAAATACAGCAGCAATGAATACTTACTCTCAATTAACATCAGCTAATGCTTCAAAAAGCAGCTCATTAGCTAAATTATCATCAGGTCTACGTATCAACAAAGCTGGAGACGACGCAGCAGGTTTAGCAATCTCAGAAAAAATGAAGAACCAAATCTCAGGTATGACTCAAGCTTCACGTAATGCACAAGATGGTATTTCATTGATTCAAACAGCTGAAGGTGCTCTAAGCGAAACACACAGTATTTTAAACCGTATGCGTGACTTAACTGTTCAAGCTTCAAATGATACAAATACTACTGCGGATAGAGAAGCTATCCAAAAAGAAATAGATTCATTAACTAAGGAAGTTGGACGAATTGCAGGAGATACACAATTCAATACTAAAAC
Organism: Carnobacterium sp. FSL W8-0810; assembly: GCF_038007125.1. Taxonomy (NCBI): domain Bacteria; kingdom Bacillati; phylum Bacillota; class Bacilli; order Lactobacillales; family Carnobacteriaceae; genus Carnobacterium; species Carnobacterium sp. FSL W8-0810. The sequence goes on from NZ_JBBOWO010000001.1 coordinate 1,070,363, forward strand.
ACTATTAACAGAAGGAACTGAAACGGATGGAAGCACTAAATTCAGTTTCCAAATTGGAGCAAATGCTGGACAAAAAATAGACTTAAGTATTAAAGATATGTCATCTGTTGGATTGAAGATTGCAACTGCGGAGGGTACTTCTTTGATTAATGTATCTAGTAATACAGACACGTTAGTTGATGATCCAGCACTAGTAGAAGGAGGAACAACTCCACCAGTAGAAGGAGGAACAACTCCACCAGTAGAAGAAGAAACAACTCCACCAGTAGAAGAAGGAATAGACACACTTGCAGAAGCTTCAGAAACTAATAATACTGGTAAAATTTCAACTTTCGATGCTTCATTAAAAATAATTGATAATGCTATTAAATCTGTTTCAGAAGAACGTGCTAACTTAGGAGCTGTTCAAAACCGTTTAGATCACACAGTTTCTAACTTAGCTACTACTAAAGAAAACTTATCCGAAGCTAACTCTCGTATTACTGACGTAGACATGGCTGAAGAAATGATGAGCTTTACGAAATCAAATATTCTTTCTCAAGCTTCAACAGCAATGTTGGCTCAAGCAAATCAAATGCCTCAAGGCGTACTACAACTATTACAATAATATTTTTATCCAGTTAAATAGTTAAACTCAATACCTGGCTTATTCATTATTTTTAAAATATGAATAATCCAGGTATTTTCTATTAATTTATTTATGAAGTTGTCGATATACACAATAAGTACAAAAAAGGTAGCGTTGTGTCGGCGTTTATTTTATTGTAAACTATACGATGTTGAGAAATGGAGTTGTTAGATATGGATATCGTACAAGCTATTGCTAAATCTCTTCAAATTCGTCCTGTTGAATCGAATGCAATTTATCAACCCGATAAAGAACAATCATACATAAAGAAAACTTTAAATACAGAAGATAAACAAGAAACAGTTATTGTTTCTGAAATAACCAAAGAAGAATTGGAACAAACGGTAGAAAAAGCCAATCAATTTTTGTTGGGATTAAAAACTCAATTTGATTTCAAAGTCCATGAAGGTACTGGCAGAACTGTGGTCAGATTGATCGATAAACAAACAGAAGAAGTAGTGAAAGAAATACCGCCAGAAAAAATGCTAGATGTACTAGCAAGTATTTGGGATTCGGCAGGAATTTTAGTAGATCGTAAGGAGTGAAAGTATGGCTAGCAGTATTAATTTTTTAGGATCCTATTCAGGTATCGATTCAGCAACAATTGACGCAATGATCGAAGCAGAGTCAGGAAAAGTTGTTCAGTATACAAATAAACAAACAAGTATTACAGCAGAAAAAAATGCTTGGAAAGACATCAATACACGGTTAGATAGTCTATTTACCAAGTTAGGTACTCTTGGAGAAGATAAAACTTTTCAATCGAAAACAACCACTTCAAGTGATGCAACTAAAGTAGCGATTACAGCTGGTACAGATTCAGCAGCAAGTAATTATAGTATTGAAGTAACTAAATTAGCAACTTCAACTCAAGTAACATCGGGTGTAATTGAGTCAGCTGAAAATAAAACAATTAAAGATAGTTTAGATTTAAGTGGTACATTCACAATAATCAATCATGAAAATGCTGGTCCAGAAGTAGATGGTAAGCCAACTACGGGTGGCTTTAAGATTGAAATCTCAAAAGAGGACAGCTTGAAAGACATTGTTGGAAAGATTAATGAAAAATCAAAAGAATCAGGCATTCAAGCAAAAATCGTTGATAATCGGATAGTTATGACCGATAGTAAAATGGGCAAACGTGATATATCATTTAGTGGTACAGGTACGATCGTTAAAGATTTAGGTTTTGAAGCTATACCTGAAGAAAATTATAAAGTTGGACAGACAGCTGAGCTTACAATAGATGGTATTACAGTAACGCGTGACACCAATAGCATTACAGATGCTGTAGAAGGTCTAACCATTGAGTTGAAAGGTGTAACGGAAGCTTCAAAACCTGTTACTATTGGAATCAAAGAAGACACTGACACTACGGTTAAAGCGTTCCAATCTTTTGTGGATCAATACAATTCAACACTAACATTTGTTGGTGATCAATTAGATGTTGGTGATCCTTCAGCGGAAAGCAATAAAACAGGAGCGTTAGTTGGAGACAGTTCTTTAATACGCTTGGAATCTGAATTGCGTTCGTTAATGACTCAAAGCGTGAATAGTGGAAATCCGTCTTATAATAATTTAGAAGCAGTTGGGATTTCAGTTGACCGTTATGGAAAAGCCACTCTTGATTCAGCTAAGTTAAAGACCGCTTTAGCAGATGATCCAACGGCTGTGAAAAAGATATTGTTCCAAACAACGACAACCGAAACACCGGGAATCGATGAAAAAGGTGAACCAACGACTGTAAAAACGGAAAAAGAAGTCGGCATGGCTCAAAAAATGCGTTCGTTAGTCGATACGTATATTTCAGAAAAAACCGGTATTATCGCGACTAAGTCAGCAACATATGATAAATTATCAGAAGATATTTCTAAGAGCATTACGAAGTTCAATGAACGATTAGAGAAAAAACGCGAGAATTATGTAGCGATGTTCACTCGTTTAGATACAGCTATGATGCAAGCTGAATCACAATTGGCTTATCTACAAAGCCAATTTAGTACAAACGAATCATAATATAGTGATAATAAATATGGAGAGGAGTGTTCATCATGACGACCGATACGAAATGGACTGAATTGCGAACGAATGTATTGGAAAACATTATGAGTTTAATGAACTCTTGGAATGGCAGTGCTGAAGAGGCTGTAACGATTATAGCTGACAATCAACATCATATGGATCAGCTAAAAGTCATTGAACAGAAGCTTAGTGAAGATGAGGCCTTTCAGTACACATCAACTGAAAGACAACTTCTTACGGTGATCATTCCTCAGCAACAACAAATGATGGCGGTGATTCGCACTGAAAAAAACGAATTAATGGATAAAATGCGCCAAATCAACAAAAAAAATCAGGTCAGAGACAATTACGTTTCGGTAAAACGTGATTCAGTATTTGTTGACAGAGGTATTTAGTAACAATTAAATTGAATAGTAGGAGGTAAAAAAAATGTATCAAAAAAATGGATCAGCGATCTATAAAGAGAATCAAATTTTAACAGCATCGCCTAAAAAATTGATCGTATTGCTATACGAAGGCTGCATCAAAAATTTGAAATTAGCTGAATTGCATATTGCTGAAAAGAATATCGAAAAAACGAATCAAGTATTGATCAAAGCCCAAGATATCATTGCTGAATTGATGAATACGTTAGACTTTGAAAAAGGCGGAGAAGTTGCTGAAAACCTTTACCGCATGTATGAATATATCGCTAGTGAATTAATCAAAGCAAATGTGTCAAAAAATGCAGAAGATGTGAAGCGCAGCCGTAAATTAGTAGAAGAACTGCGTGATGCTTGGATTGAAATAGAATAAGAGTTTAAACAACAAGTGTTGATTTTTTGACACATTCTTTTTGTGCAGTAAAATAACATAATCAATTAAATGAAATGAGCTCTCCTTACTTAAAAAAAGTAAGGTTTTTTTGCGTAGAAAATTAAGAATAGCAGCAGTTTATTTGATTATCAAACTAAATAAAAAAATCAAGAAAAAAATAAATTTTTTTCAAAAAAAATTATTTGTGTTATTTTGAGCAATTCGAGCAAAGAAAGTATATTGCTGAATAAAAACAAATGAGATATACTTTCTTAGGTTGATAGTACTGCATAGTTTGCCAAAAAGGCGACTCAGAAATGTATAATAATTAATAACGTGTGTGTTTTATTTAAAGGCGGTAAAACGAGAGCAATGATCATAATAGAGCAAGATAAAAAATGAGTATATGGGAGTGAAAAAAAAGTGGACTCTACCTATAATTTGATGAAAAATGCATTAGATGCTGCATCTATGAGGCAAGAAATGATTTCAAGCAATGTTGCAAATGTGAATACAGCGGATTACAAAGTGAACAAAGTCGATTTTGAAACAATTTTAGACAACGTATCAAATGGGACAGCGATGAATAAAACGAACGATTTACATATAGGTTTTGGAAGTTTAGAAGATGTTTCACCAGTGGTATCTAAAAGAACAGATACAACAGTGAAAGAAAATGGCAACAATGTCGACATTGATATCGAAATGGCGGAAGAAGCCAGCAACAGTATTTATTATAATGCAATGATAACGCAATTAAACGCTAAGTACTCTATGTTGCGGAGTGTAATTACGAAGTAGTAAATAGAAAAAGAAGAAGGTGTATTCATGTCGATTTTTGATTCCATGCAGATAAATGCAAGTGGATTAAGTTTAGAACGACTAAAACTAGATACGATCTCAACAAATATTGCGAACGTCAATACTACACGTACAGAAGATGGAGAAGGTCCTTACTTAAAAAAAGAAGTCGTATTTGAAGAAAGTTTGAAACAAGTTGAATCATCTATGGCTGGTCAAGGAACTGAAAAAAGTTTTGGCGTAAAACCTACTGAAATTAGAGAAAATACAGAAGATATCGTGATGGAGTATGATCCAACAAACCCAGATGCAAATGAAGAAGGATACGTTCAGCAATCGAACGTCAATATGGCGGATGAAATGATCGATATGATGACGACACTGCGTACGTATGACGCTAATGTAACAGCTATGAATGCCAGCAAAGAAATGCTCTCAAAAGCGTTGCAAATCACGATTGGTTAATAAATAAGGTTTAGAGGAGAAGTTAAAATGAATGTAGATACACTTTTTAATAGTTTAGTTAATGGTCCATCACAAACAGGGCTAACGAGTGGAATGAATACCCAAACGAGCGAAGAAACAAACGGACTATCGTCATTTTCTGGTATGTTAGAAAATGCAATGAGTTCGCTAAATGAACAACAAGTATCAGCGGATCAAGGTGTACAAGACCTGGTATCTGGCAATACAGATAATTTACATAATGTGATGATTCAAACTTCTGAGGCTCAATTGTCACTAGAACTAGCTTTGCAATTAAGAAATAAAGGCCTAGAAGCTTACAACGAAATAAAAAATATGCAATTTTAATGAGTTTTTGAGGGAGTTACGCTAATTATGAATGGAATTAAGAAAATCTGGACTGGCATCAAAGACGGTTGGACGAATCTTGGCAAAAGCAAACGAATTGGATTAGGTGTGGTTCTAGTACTTGTCATTACGATTGTAACGGCTTTGACCTTCTATACGCAAAAAGTAGAGTATGCTACATTATTTTCTAATTTAGAAGAAGCCGATGCAGGGACAATTGTAAATGATATCAAAGCTAAAGGGATCGATTATAAGTTAGAAGACAATGGGACAACGATTTTAATTGATCAAGCTCAAGTAGATACATATAGAATTGAATTGGCCGTAAATGATATGTTGCCAAAAAGCAACACAGGATTTGAGATCTTTGACGAGACCAGCATGATGGCGACAGATGAAGATCGTAAAATCATGTACCAAAGAGCGGTCACAGGTGAATTAGAACGCTCGATTTCGGCATTGGATTCGATTGAACAAGCAAAGGTGCTGTTGTCATTACCTGAAGACAGTGTCTTTACTAGCGAAGAAAATGTGTCAAAAGCTTCTGCTTCTGTTGTTTTGACGCCAATCAGCGGGTCACAAATTCCTGTTTCTGCTGTACAAGGTATCGCTTCATTGATTTCAGGAGCTGTAGACAATCTGCCTAAAGAGAACATTAAGATCGTCGATACAGCTGGTAATTTATTGAGTACAGCATTAGAAGATGAAGGCAATTTGAATGCAACAGACTTAGTTAGTAAATACCAAGCTATCACGCGCAGCTATGAACAAGAGTTGGAACAAAAACTAATTCAAACGTTAGGTCCGATTTACGGCATCGAAAAATTGACGGTTGCAGTGACTGCTGAGATGAATTTTGACTCAAGCGAAAGTGAAATCATCAATTATGGCGATTCTTCTGTCCGCAGCGAAACAGTTTCTGCCGGTGGTGGAACCATTGATGTAGAAGAAGGCGAAGGGTTCGAAAACAGTATCAATCAAATCGAGAGTGGCGAAGAAGGCGGAAACTCTACCTATAATCGTACGACGAATTATGAGTTGAATTCGGAAACAACCAATACGGTCAAAGCACCCGGAGAAGTAGAGCGGTTAAGCACTTCGGTTATTTTTGACGGCAATTTAAGCCCAGCTGACAAAGAAGCTCTTGAAGCAATCGTGGCTACAACAGTTGGTTCGGTTGAAGAACGAGATGTGATTTCTATACAAGGGATCGATTTTGCAACCACTACTGATGCAATTGAAACAACAGCACCAGAACAATTAAAGAGCAATATCAAGGATGTTATGATGCGGTATTGGCCATATCTTGTTGGGGGATTAGCGATCGTTGTGATCTTAATCTTATTACTAACGTTGTTACGCAGACGATCAACTGCTGACGATGAATTGGATTTCTTTGATGAGGAAGAACCAGAGCCAATCGTAGCGCCACAAAGACCAGTCAAACCACTAGATGAGGAAAGAAAAGCGAAAGAAAAAGCAGATTTAAAGCGAGAATTAAATAAAAATATGTCTGAAAAAGAAAGCACTGTAAGAGATTATGCGAAAGAAAGTCCAGAAGGTGCGGCTGACTTGATCAAAATTTGGATGAAAGATGAGTAGGTGAAGGTATGAAAGAAGTAGACGGATTAAAAAAAGCGGCTATATTGCTGATATCGTTAGGCTCAGAAACATCAGCCAAGATCATGAAAAATCTGCCGGACAGCTACATTCAAAAAGTAAGTTATGAAATAGCCAACATTGATTATGTGAATCCAGAAGAACGGGATGCAGTTATCAATGAATTTATCGAAATGTCTCAAGCAAGAGAATACGTGATCGATGGAGGGATCGATTATGCAAAGAACTTGTTAAATATGGCAATCGGTCCTCAGCGTGCAAAAGAAGTAATCGACATGTTGAATCAGATCCAATTGCGTGAACGCCCATTCAACATTGCACGTAAAGCAGATCCTCAACAATTGACAAATTTATTGCTAAATGAGCAACCTCAAACCGTTGCTTTGATCTTATGTTATATGCAACCTGAAAAAGCAGCCATAATTTTATCTGAATTTCCAATTGAATTGCAGTCAGAAATTGCTGAAAGAATCGGAACGATCACCAGCACATCTCCTGCCATTATTGAGAAGATTGAAAAAGTAATCGAAAATAAATTTTCTAATTACATTGAAAATGATCTGGAAACAGTCGGTGGCGTTCGTACCTTAGTTGAAATCTTGAATTCAGTTGGACGAAGCACTGAGAAAAATATTATTAAGGTGTTGGAAGAAAAACAACCCGAATTGGCTGAAGAAATTAAAGCAAGTCTATTTACGTTTGAAGATATCATCACGCTTGAAAAAGGCGATGTACAAAAAGTTCTTAGAGATGTTAAAAATGACGACTTGGCATTGGCTCTTAAAGGAGTATCGGATGAAATCAAGAACTTCATTTACACCAACTTATCTACTCGTGCAGTGGACACACTTAAAGAAGATCTTCAATTCATGGGACCTATTCGCTTATCTGCCGTTGAAGAAGCTCAACAACGCATTGTGACCGTGATTCGTCGCTTAGACGAAAAAGGCGAGATCTATTTGAGAAGAGGCGATTCTGATGCCATTATCTCATAGGATCATTAAGCAAGGACAATCCTTTACCGAAGAGAACCGGACTTTTATCCAAACAGACATGGCACCTGCAAAACCCTCTGAAGACTATTTAAATGAAACAGATCAGGTCGAAGAAGAACCTATTGAAGCGATTCAAGCCCGAGCCCTGTTAAATGAGACACAGCAAAAGAAACAAGCGATTCTCTCAAAAGCTGAAAAAGAAGCAGAGCAACTGAAAGAAGCAGCTGAAAAATCTGGCTTTGAACAAGGTAAGAAACAAGGGTACGAAACGGGTTACACAACCGGCTATACAACTGGCATGAAACAAGCTGAAGCAGAAAGCCAAGTTATGAGAGATACGATTCAACAGATGTTGGATGAAGCTAAAGAAACCGTGGAGAATTATTACCAAGCGAAGAAAAATGAATTTTTAGAATTAGCTGGGCATATGGCTGAAACCATTGTGCACAAAAGCATTGATGTTTCGTCGGATCAAGTGATGGATTTGATCAATCCTGTGCTGCATCGTTTAAAACGAGAAGACCAATTCATTACCTTGATGGTCAGACCGGAACAAAAGGAACTCGTGAAAGAAAAAGTCAAAGAGTTTGAAAAAGAAAACCAAGATATTCGCTTTGCTGTACTGACAGACAATACATTGGATAAAAATGGCTGCGTTGTTGAAAATGCCCATGCCATTATTGATTTGCAAGTTAGAAAACAGTTAGATGCCATGATAGAGGAAATGAAGAATGCGGAGTGACGATGATGTTTGATATCCCTTTTGATACTTACCACAACCAATTGAATAGAAAAAGCTACTACTTAAAAATGGGAAAAGTCAGTCAAGTGACTGGATTAATCATTAAAGTAGAAGGTTTAGATGCGTTTGTAGGAGAAGTATGCGAGATCCACATCAAGTCATCCGGCAGAGTAGCTTTGAGTGAAGTTGTTGGATTTGTAGACGAAATGGTTTTATTGATGCCCTTAGATGAACTAGAAGGTATTGGACCAGGTTGTTTAGTTAAACCAACTGGTAAAACACTAAAAGTCGAAATCAGTGAAAAATTGCTGGGGAACACGTTGGATGGTTTAGGCCGACCAATGGACACCTCGCTAGAAGTGGATGGCGTGTTTTATGATGTAAACCGAAGCTCTCCAAACCCATTTAAACGAAAAAAAATCCAAGATGTTATGCCGACTGGGATCAAAGCAATCGACGGCACTTTAACAGTCGGAGAAGGCCAAAGGGTCGGGATTTTTGCGGGTAGTGGAGTCGGAAAGAGTACTTTACTTGGAATGATGGCTCGCTACATTGAAGCCGATGTGATCGTGATTGGCTTGATAGGTGAGCGTGGCAGAGAAGTCTTGGAATTTATCGAAAAAGACTTAGGAGAAGAAGGGTATCGAAAATCAGTCGTGGTTTGTGCCACTTCTGATATGCCGCCGCTTGTACGACTAAAAGGTGCTTCTGTAGCTACAACTATTGCAGAATATTTTAGAGATCAAGGTAAAAAAGTCGTGTTGATGATGGACTCTGTAACGCGTGTGGCGATGGCTCAACGCGAGATCGGATTAGCAACCGGCGAACCACCAACGACCAAAGGGTATACGCCTTCTGTTTTCACGACATTACCTAAGTTGTTAGAACGAAGCGGGATGTCGGAAAATGGTTCGATAACGGCCTTTTATACTGTTTTAGTTGAAGGGGACGATATGAACGAACCGATCGCCGATTCTGTGCGTGGGATCTTGGATGGACACATCGTGTTGTCACGGAAGATTGCTTCGGAAAACCATTACCCCGCTATTGATATTCAAAACAGCATCAGCCGGTTAATGAAAGACATCACAGCCGAAAGTCATTCAGCAACAGCTGGTAAGGTAAAAGAAAATATGGCTGTATATGCCGACTCAAAAGATTTGATTGACGTAGGTGCTTACCGTAAAGGAAGCAATCCACTGGTCGATCGAGCCGTTCAATTAAATACACCGATCAAGAACTTTTTGAAACAGCGGGTGGATGAACGCTATGCCTTTGACGAAGTAGTGGACCAATTGAAGACTCTTTTTGAAGTGCAGCAATTTGGCAATTAAAAAGGAAACAAATTGAAAAGTGTGGCAAAAATCTTGCTTCACGTAACAGTGAACTGATTATCTCGCTCCACTTTTACGTCAACGCTCATTTTAGTGTCTTTTCGTGAATAAAAGGCTGTCGGTTCTGCTTTTTGGAAAATGTTCTAGAGGACTGAATGGAGTATATAGAAGTAATGAGGACAAGTGTCTCAGTCGATTAAAGTAAGGAGCAAAGAAAGTGGCAAACTATCAATTTTCAATGGAAAAAGTATTGGATTGGAGATCCGATACTGAAGAAGAGAAAAAAAAGAATTTGGGACATGTTCAACAACAAAAAGAACAACAAGAAAATACCTTACAACGGTTGATACGGGAAAATATTAAAATCAAAAATGACAGTTTAACATCGACACGAATTGATGTATTGAGACGTCAACATCTTTATAAGACTATGATTGATGAAAAGATCATTCAGCAAAAAAATGTTGTTGCTAAAGCTGAAAAAGAAGTAGAAAATGCTCGTCTTGAATTAATGGAAGCCCATAAAGATCGAAAAGTCATGGAGAAGTTAAAGGAAAAAGAATACAGCTTTTTAATGGAACAAGAAAAACATGAGGAACAAAAACAGCTAGATGAAATGGCTACCTTAAGTTTTGGGAAATCCTATTTTTAAGATACATAGAGTGAATTAAATAGAGATAGATACCTTCATTGAAAGGAGGTGAAAAGATAAATGAACCCAACTCCTGTTGCACCAATGAGTAATGGAGTACAAAAATCGCTTGATCAGCGACAAGAAGTGAAACCTGAAGAATTTGAAGCTCAGCTTGCAGGGTACTTAGAAAAAGAGAAGCCAAACACGATACATAAAGAAAAATCTAATTCTAAAGAAACAGCTGAAGAAGAAACTCCAGAAGAATCAACAGACGAAAGTCTTAGCGTAGAAACACCACTGCTTTACATGGGATGGCAAAATCAGCAACAAGCAACCCCACCAGCAAATGACAATCTAAGTGAACAATCTATAAATGAAGAAAATCAAATGATAAAGAGCAATGACTCCCTATTCTTGACACAATTGGGTATGGAAGATCAAGAGATCGAGTCAATGAACAAAAATGAAAAATTGTCCTCACCAAAAATAGATGTAAGTACGGCGACAAAAAATCCGATTCATTCGATGGAAGTAATGGAAGAGCAATCGGTTAAAAGTTCTGATAATCCAGCATTAGCTGAAACAATTGTACTAGAAACCGATCCAGTTATATCTGCTGTAAAAAAAGAAGTCCTCATGACCGACTCAGTAGTAGCTAATGGCCGATTTCTAACTGCAGAATGGAAAAGTGGACGCAGTACTGAACAAAATAGTACTGAAACAGACGGAATGACAGATCTTTCATTAAATGAGAAGCAAAAACAGTTAAGTGAAGCTGTTGTTATTCCAGTTGAAACAATCGAACTGACTGAACCAGTAGATCGAGTAGGCAAAGTCGTCAGTCCATTAGAGCAAGAGACAACTGAAACCCAAACGAATAAATTGGCAGAATTAAATACAATTGAACCAATCATTAAAGAAGTTGCTTTGACTAAAAAGACTGCTGAGCGTCAAGGGACTTATACACAAGTCGCTGAAATCGAGACGCCTGTTCAATCTGTTCAACAACAATCGATCGTTGAGACTTCATCAATCAAACCGTTAAGTACAGCTGAACCGGTAAGACAAACAATGGTCCAAATGGTAAACGATGTCTTGCTAGAACAAGTTGAAACGGTATCAAGTGGCAAACAATCAGTTGCGCGTGTGAGTTTAAACCCGGAGCGAATGGGAAACATAAACATTAGAGTAGAAATGATAAACAATGTGCTCGTAACCAAAATCGTTGTGGATAACTTAGAAACAAGAGAGTTATTAACAACCGGCATGCACCAATTAACAGATAACTTGGATCGTCAAAATATTCGTCTAAGCGAATTAACGATTCAATTGAATGAAAATGGAACAGCAGATTTTACTTCTCAAGAAAGACAAGGTGAAGAGCAAAAAAGTTCTTTTGGACAGCAAATAGCTGTTTCAGGCAATGAACCAGAAGCTATTCAAGTTGAAGAAAAAAGTGAGACAGGTTCAAGAAGACTCAGTATATTAATATGAGAGGAAGTAAAATATGGATTTTCCAACAGGTTTTATGATGGGATCAATCAATAATGTTTCGTCTACTGAAAAGAAAAATAATGAGCTTGCGACAGAAGATTTTCTACAAATCATGGCAGCATCCATAAAAATGCCTTCTATGCCAGGCGAAAGTGGTGGAAGCAGTGGTGGTGGAGAAACCGATTATCTAGCACAATTAGCTCAATTTAATACATTGGATCAGTTAACTACGGTTTCAGAAACGCTAAATATGAATGTCTTAATGACACAACAACAGCAAGCGTTAAGTTTATTAAATAAAGAAGTCAAGGTGGCTGGTGCAGAGTCAGGTTTTGTGACAGGAACTGTGGATAAAGTGAAATTTGACCAAGGGTATGCAACGATCCAAATTGACGGTAAAGATTACACGTTAAATGATATTTTAGAAGTTGGTGAACAGGCTTAATGTCTTTTCGCATTGAAAGTACAACAAACCAATTAGTAGAGAACAAACCGAATTCGATCAATCAAAAAATTGATCGTTCCTTCCAATCCTTTTTTAATGAATCATTGCAAACACCTTCTACAGAAATGAAAATTTCAAATCATGCACAGAAACGAATGGAAGAAAGAGGGATTGAACTGAATCAATCCGATTTAACCTCGATTGAAGGGGCAATAGAAGAATTGAATCAAAAAGGGTCAAAGAATTCGGTGATTGTGTATAAAGATATGGCATTTATTACAAGTATCAATAACCGCACCATTATCACGGCAATGCATACCGATGAAATGGAAACTATTACCAATATAGATAGCATGAAAAAGATTAACAATTAAATTAGCTGGACTTAAAAGAAGCTACGCTCTCACGGACTGACTGAAGTGAGATAATCGAATGGAGGAAAAGAAATGTTAAAATCACTATACTCAGGTGTTACCGGAATGAAAAATATTCAAACGAAAATGGACGTTATCTCAAATAATATTGCCAATGTAAATACAACGGCATTTAAAACAGGAAGAGTGCGTTTTGAAGATATGTTGAGCCAAACAAATGCCTCAGCTCAAGCAGGAATTAATGCTCAACAAGTTGGTTTAGGGGTTCAAGTTGGTTCTATTGATACTGTTATGTCAGGTGGATCATTGCAATCGACCGGAAGAGCATTAGACTTTGGGATTGAAAATGGCGACAGTTCGTTCTTTACTGTAACAGATGGCACAAACACTTTTTATACTAGAGATGGCGGTTTCTATGCAGATCCCGAAGGCAATTTAGTCACAAGCAGCGGATTGAAAGTACAAGGATACACACAAGGAACACCTGCAGCAAACGATGATACTTTTGAAATAGATAGTTTAGGAACAAACATGTCACCTATTAACATCCCTAAAACGATTCCAAATGCAGATGGAACAGGTACGCTTGAATTACAAAGTTATAGCGTAGATAATGATGGATTTATTGTTGGATCATACAGCGGCGGAAAATCAATGGTCTTAGGACGCATGGGTCTAACGTCATTTTCTAATCCAGATGGACTAGAAAAAAGCGGTGGAAACTTATACACAGCTTCTGCGAACTCAGGCGATCCAGTAGCAGGTAATCCAGGAGATACAGGGTACGGCAGTGTTCGTTCAGGATTCTTAGAAATGTCTAACGTGGATTTAGCTAATGAATTTACTGAAATGATCGTAACCAGCAGATCTTACCAAGCCAACTCAAGAAGCATTACAACTTCAGACACGATGTTAGAAGAATTGATCAATCTGAAAAGATAAGTAGGAACTAGATAAGGAGGTTTTTTGGCAGTCCAAAGAACCTTCCATCTTGTTAAAAGACCGATAACAGAATGGAGTTTAAGTATGATTGCTTTAACAGCTGTTTCAGGAAAAAAATTTTATTTAAATTGTGAATTGATTTATAGAGTAGACCGTTCTTTTGACACTATTATTACATTGACTGACGGGAAAACGGTAAGAGTCACCGAAACTGAAAAAGAAATAGTAGAAAAAGTCATTCAATACAAAAGAAAAATATACAACGGTTTTACAGAAGGAGAAATATGAAAAAAAACATTGTACCAATAGTTGGTTTAGTCTTAGGATTGGGGTTGATTATTTGGTCGATCACTTCTAGCGGCAATATTGCCAGTTTTATTGATACACCTTCGTTAGTGATCACACTTGGCGGTTCGTTCAGTGCCATACTGATCAGTTTTCCACTAAAATCGATCAAAACATTGCCGTCTATTTTGAAAACATTATTGCTTAACCCTAATACTGATTACGCTAAATTGATTGAAACTTTTGCGGCATTATCTAGAAAAGCAAGGAGCCAAGGGATCTTAGCAATCGAAGGGGATATAGAAGAACAAGACAATGAATTGATGGTAAGCGGATTGCAAATGGTTGTAGATGGTCTGGAACCAGAAACCATTAGAGACATTATGGAAATTACGACAGAGAATATTGAAAAAAGACATAGCGTTGGGCAAGATATCTTTTTAAAGTGGGGCGAAATGGCTCCGGCTTATGGGATGATTGGAACATTGATTGGATTGATCATAATGCTGGGAGAGTTAGATGACCCTAGTACCATTGGTGTGGGAATGGCTACAGCCTTAATCACTACTTTCTATGGAAGTTTCTTGGCAAATTTAGTCTTTATTCCGATTGCCAGCAACTTGCAAATGCAAACCATTGAAGAGGTACAGACCTGTGAAATGATCATTGAAGGTGTCTTATCCTTGCAAGCTGGTGAAAATCCACGTGTCATTGAACAAAAATTAAAAGGCTATCTGCCTTTTGAAAATAAAGAAGAAGCTATGAAAGCTGCAGCGAAACTTCAACAAGAGGAACAGAATTATGGCTAGAAGACGGAAGAAAAAAGAAACCAAAAACAATTCAAGTAGTGGTGGAGGATGGATGACGACTTTTTCAGACTTGATGTCGTTGTTGCTGACTTTCTTTATTTTACTGTATTCCATGTCAAGCGTCAGTGCGGAAAAATTTGAAGCTGCAGCTAAGTCTATGCAATCAGCATTTGGCGGTGGAGAATCGATGATTGAAGGAAGTACAGTAGTAGATATTGAAACAGAAAAAATAACAGAAAAAAGTGAAGAAACGATTGATCCAGAACTGGTCAAAATGTATAACGAAGTTGTCGCCTTTTTAGAAATGAAAGAGATGACTTCTCAAGCTAGCGTTGAATACGATCAAGATGGGATTTATGTAAACATTCAAGAATCAATTTTATTTGGAAGCGGAAGTGCTATTATCGCTGATTCTGGAAAGAATACATTAAATGATCTGGGCGAATTGATTCAACAATTTGACAATGCTGTGGTGATAGAAGGCTACACGGATAATGTGCCGATGAATAATAATAATTTTAGCAGCAACTGGGAATTATCCACAGGAAGAGCATTATCCGTCTTGCGGTATTTAAGTGAAGAAAGAAATGTTGATCCAACGAGATTGGCAGCTAAGGGATACGGTGAGTATCATCCAATTGTTCCAAATGATTCAGAAAGTAATAAAGCAAAAAACAGAAGAGTAAACATAGTACTTGTTTATGATCGGCAAGGAGGCTAAATAGATTATGGAAGCTGAAAAAGGTAAAGCAACTAAGGGGAAGAAAAAATGGTTATGGATCATTATTATTCTCGTTGCAGTAGTAATAGGAGCTTTGGTTAGTTTTGGTTTTACTTCTGGCAAAGCACAAGATATTATTTCAAATTTAGCTAAAGAAGAAGTGGTGGAAACGACTGTGCCATTAGAGGAATTTTTGATCAACTTAGATTCTGGTACATCCGTTAAGAAGAACTTTCTGAAAATTGAACTTTCTTTACATAGTTCAAGAGAAGGCGCTGGGGAACTGTTAACTGCGAATGTTGATCAAATTAGAGATACGGTTATCTCAGTTTTACGTAAGAAAACAGAAGCTACTGTTTTTAAAGAAGAAGAGAACAACTTGCTTCTTAAGCAAGAATTAAAAGAGGCTATCAACGCTCAATTAGATGAAGAGATAGTAGACGATATCTTTATTACCAATATCGTTACGCAATAAGAGAACGGAAGAAGGAGGAGTAGAAAGTTGGAACTGGGATTAAGTTATGTAGTGAAAAGTGTCGTAGCATTAATTGTGATCATACTTGCGGCTAATTATGGACTGAAATATTTAAGTACCTTTATGACAAAAAGAAATCAAGTGATCAAGGTGATTGAAAGAACGCCAATCAGTAAAAGTTCAGCACTGAGTATCGTAGAGATTGCAGATACGTATTACTTAATGAGTTTTACCGATACTCGCAATGAGATATTAAGAGAACTAACTACAGAAGAAAAAGAAAAAATCACCGCTAATATAGAAGAAACAAAACAAGTTGTTCCAATGAAGGCTAAAAATACCTATTCTGGGAAAAAAACGAGTCAGACCTTTAAAACATTACAGTCTCAGTACCAATCTTTTTATGAAAAGAGGAAATAGAGTTGCAAAAGAAAAAAATCTTAGTTTTAGCTTTATCCCTCTTTTTCACTACTTTCGTACTCTTTCCACAAGTTGTTTCAGCTACTGAAATAACAGACGGATTAAGTGGATTAACAGAAGCTATAGGGAATCAATCAGGTGGAACGTCAGAAGTTGTCCAATTGTTTCTTTTAACGACTGCGTTAAGTTTAGCACCAACATTTTTGGTGCTGACAACTTGTTTCACTAGGATTATTGTTGTCTTGTCTTTTGTTAGAAGTTCGTTAGGAACGCAACAAAATCCACCGAATATAGTATTGATGGGAATAGCGCTTTTCTTATCTCTGTTTATCATGCAACCTGTTTACACAGACGTTATGAATGATGCTATTACACCTTACATAAACGAAGAAATTTCTGGACAACAAGCTTTTGAATCAGCAGAGCTGCCGATCAAAGAATTTATGTACAAGCAAACAAGAGATGAAGACATTCAATTATTTTTAGATATTTCTAAAACGGAAAAACCGGCAGATGTGAATGACTTGCCTTTAACTGTGGCGATTCCTGCGTTTATTATCAGTGAATTAAGAACGGCATTCAGTATTGGATTTTTGATTTTTATTCCATTTTTGGTGATTGATATTGTAGTAGCGAGTATTTTAATGTCGATGGGGATGTTTATGCTATCACCCGTTATGATTTCATTGCCATTCAAACTATTATTATTTGTTTTAGTCGATGGATGGTATTTAGTTGTTGAATCGTTAGTTACAGGATTTCAGTAGAGGTGTAGAAAATGACAATAGTAAAAGTTTTAGATGTTATAAGAGAAGCCTTTATGGTTATGATCACTGTAGCTGGGCCGACCTTGATTATTGCACTAGTAGTAGGGTTGATCATCAGTATCATCCAAGCAACCACACAACTTCAAGAACAAACGTTAAGCTTTGTGCCTAAGATTTTAGCGGTAATCGTTTCGTTGATTGTTTTTGGAAATTTTATGCTGAATAGCTTAGTTGGGTTTACGCAGAAAATTTTTGAAATGATCGCGGAACTCTGAGAGGGTAATCATGACTATACAACTGCAAACCATTATTTTAATATTTATACGTATAACCGCTTTTATCGTAGTTAGCCCGGGATTTTCCATTAAAGGATTGCCCAGTGTTGCCAAAATCGCTTTATCTATGGGAATCACACTCGCAGCTTATTCAGCAGTACCTGTAATGGAGCAAGAAGCAGCTACACTTTTTTTTGCACTGCTGGTCGTGAAAGAAGTATTAGTGGGGATCGCAATTGGTTTTATCACAAAACTGTTCTTTTCTGGAGTAGAGATTGCTGGGAATCTTGTGGATTTCCAAGTTGGCTTTTCTATGGGAGCTGTTTACGATCCAAGTATGGGGATAAACGTTTCCTATTATGGGAAAATTTATTATTGGTTGTCTATGTGTGTGTTTTACATGACTAATCTGCATCACATTGTCATCAAAAGCTTGGTTCAATCCTTTCAATATATGCCGATTTCCAGTACAAATATAGGCAGTTTTGGCGTAGAAGGAATGATGAAGCTCTTGGGCATTATTTTTGAATTAGCTTTTAATTTAGCAGCACCTATGATCATTGTGGCTTTACTGACAGAAGTGATTTTAGGGTTGATTTCGCGTTCGGTTCCTCAAATCAATGTGCTGATCTTAGGGATGCCTTTGAAGATCGTGGCCAGCTTTGTGATCATGTTGATACTACTGCCGACTTTAGTCAAAAATATCCAAGAAATATTGCCGTTAATGGTGAAATACATGAACGAGTTTCTTCAATCGTTGTAACGAATGTGAGGTGAGAGTGTATGGCGGAAAAAGATGGTAAAACTGAAAAAGCCAGTCCCAAGAAATTAAGGGATACAAGGAAAAAAGGGGAAATTCCTAAAAGTCCGGATTTAACTTCCGCTGTTACATTTATCGTCTTTATCCTTGCAGCAACGTTTTTAGGGAATTACATATTGAAATATAGTTTACTTTATTTACAAAATTACTTATCAGCAGGTTTCTCAGTGAACGGAATAGAAAATGATTTGGCAAGTATTGGGATGAAGTCGATCGTTTTTGTATTAGTATTGGCTGGACCTTTTCTAGCCATTGCATTTGTGGCAGCATTTGTCGCCAGTATTGTCCAGACTGGATTTTTATTTTCAGCGGAGCCAATCAAATTTAAATTAAACAAAATAAATCCGATTAGCGGTTTTAAGAACATGTTCAGCAAGAAAACACTATTTACGATGGTCAAAAACGTTGCCAAGTTGACACTAGTCTTTTGGATGGCGTATAAGACGCTAGAAACATCTATCTATTTGATCTTAAATTCCGGAAATGTTGGAACTGAAAAATTATTTTTCTTGATGTCTGATCTTGTGATGGAACTAGGTACACAACTAGGGATATTGCTTCTTATTTTAGGATTAGTTGATTACATTTATCAAGTTTATGACTATCGCAAGAATTTGAAGATGTCCAAGCAAGAATTGAAAGATGAGTACAAGGAATCTGAAGGGGATCCTCAGATCAAGTCTCAAAGGAGACAACGCTACCGTCAGTTGACAAAAGGAGCGTTGAAAGATGTAGAAACGGCAACAGCTATTATTACAAACCCTACGCATCTAGCTATAGCCATTCGCTACGAAAAAGGCAAAGATGAGGTTCCAATCATTGTGGCTAAAGGAGCAGATCACCAAGCTGCAAAAATTAGAGAACGGGCTAAAGCATACGATGTTCCGATTATTGAAAATAAACCGGTCGCTAGAGCCATGTATAAAACGGTCGAAATCGGCCAGCCGGTACCAATAGATCTTTACCAAGCTATTGCTGAAATACTAGCATTGGTATACCAAATGGAAGAAATAAATAAAAACAAGATTTAATGCTGATTTAAGATAAGGAGTTCAAAACATGTCTACTGCTTTTTGGGGGAAATTAGAAAAAATAACCGGTTCTTTAGATGTTATCGTAGCTTTTTTTGTAATGGCTATCCTAGCGATGATCATTATCCCTTTACCATCTGGATTACTCGATCTGATGTTAGTGATCAACATAGCGTTGTCGATCACCATATTATTACTGACACTGTTCACAAAAAATGTGTTGGAGTTCTCAACTTTTCCTACGATTTTATTGATCACGACGATGTTTCGTTTAGCACTGAACATCTCTTCTACACGACTGATCTTGACTGAAGGAGAAGCCGGAGCTGTGATTGAAACATTTGCTAATTTTGTAGCAGGAAGCAATTTCGTTGTTGGAGCGGTTATTTTCATCATTATCGTAATCATTCAGATGATGGTCGTAACGAATGGTTCCAGCCGTGTTTCTGAAGTTTCTGCCCGCTTTACATTAGACGCTATGCCCGGTAAACAAATGGCAATCGATGCGGATTTGAACTCAGGATTAATCAATGAAGAACAAGCTAAAAAAAGACGATCAGATCTTGAAAGAGAAACTCAATTTTTTGGTGCGATGGATGGAGCGAGTAAATTCGTAAAAGGGGATGCCATGGCCGGTATCATTATCACCGTGATCAACTTGATCGGCGGAGTAGCTATTCATTCACTGCAAAACGGCATGCCTATTATGGAAGCGTTGATGACTTTTGGGAAGTTAACGATTGGGGATGGACTGGTCAGTCAAATCCCTTCATTATTGATCTCGGTAGCGTCTGGGATATTAGTGACGCGTTCTGGAAGCCTTAAAGGCTTTGGGAGCTCGATGGGTGAAGAATTATTCGGTTCGTCAAAAGTAATGATGATGCTGTCAGTGATTTTACTTTTATTTGCTATCATGCCTGGCTTCCCAACGATTCCATTTTTATTATTGGGTGTTTTGAGTGGAGCAGCTGGTTATTTATTGATGGAAAACGAAAAATCTCAGAAAACCAATCAAAAAGCTAAAGAAATGCGGTCAATGGCTGCACAACGAACCAAAAGTGAAAAGACTGTTGATGAATCTGTCGCATCGTTTCAAGTGGATCCTATATCCATTGAGATCGGTTACGGATTAATTCCTATTGCGGATGAAAACCAAGACAATAATTTAATGAGCCATATCACAACCATACGGAAACAAAGTGCTCATGAATTAGGTATTCTATTGAGTCCGATTCGTATCCGAGATAACTTGCAATTGAAAGCCAATGATTATGTGATAAAAATCAAAGGCAATGTCATTGCTCGTGGAGAATTGTATTTAGATAAGTATATGATCGTTGATCCTGGTGAAACAGAGTTTGACTTTGATGGGATTCCTACAAAAGAACCGGCTTTTGGACTGGACGCTATGTGGGTGAATGAAAGCGATCGTGAAGTAGCTGATTTAAGAGGCTATACAGTAGTCGATCCGATAACCGTTTTAGTGACTCATTTGAAAGAGACCATCTACAAATCAAGTTATGAATTATTAGGTAGACAAGAAGTGAAACAATTGCTGGAAGGCATCAAAGATAAATACGGTGTAGTGATTGATGAGCTGATCCCAGATATTCTTCGATTAGGCGAAGTCCAAAAAGTCTTGCAAAATTTATTGAAAGAAAATATTCCAATCAATGACTTGGTAACTATTTTAGAAACATTGGCTGATTATGGAAATACAACAAAAGATAGTGAAATGCTGACAGAATATGTTCGTCAAGCGTTAAAACGAACGGTTGTTAAACCTTACTTAAATGAACAAGATGTTTTACAAGTTGTCACGATTTTACCGGATACAGAAGAGCTGATCACAAGAAGCATCCAAAAATCTTCTGCTGGATCTATTCCAATTTTACAACCAGATACAGTAACGAAAATTTTTGATAGCATCACAGCTATTCATAATCAACTCTCAGCAAGAGGCATTCCGCATGTTTTATTAGCCTCACCAAAAGTTAGACCCGCTTTGAAAAATCTATTAACGTATAATTTTCCTGATTTAGCGGTCGTATCATTAAACGAAGTACCAAACGATGTACCTATTGAAACAGTAGGTATGATTGAGGGATAAGAATGAAGAAATGATTGGAATTGGAAACAGTCTATTCATTTTAAGGCAGTCTGTTTAAGAGGGAGGGGTGCAAATGTATTACGAAAATGATAGGGAAAAGGAAATCATTAAATACCTTCCCTTAGTAGAAAAGATCGTCAATCGAATAGATATCAAACGGAGTGAATATGATCGAGAGGATCTATACAATATAGGTGTCATTGGTTTGATGGATGCTCTTGAGAAATTTGATAAGGCTAAAAAAGTTCCTTTTGAAGGGTATGCGTACATTAGAATAAAAGGTTCGATCATTGATGAAATTAGGAAAACAGCTCCAGTATCTCGATCACGGATGGGAAAACTGAATGAGTATTATCGTGCTAAAGAAAAATTAGAAGCAGATCTGATGCGGACACCTACTGAACACGAAATTTGTGAAGAGCTAAAAATCGATGAGAAAGCTTTGTCTAAAATTCATGAAACAGTTCATCATCTTGCGGCTGTCTCATTAGAAAAAGTCATGTTCAGTGATGACGGAAATTCAATTGAATTGTTGGACTTTTTGGAAGATACACATGAAACAGGTTCCGAAGATCGTTTATTAGATAAAGAACGCCAACAATTGCTTACAAAACATGTCAGTACGCTGAGTGAAAGAGAACAGACTATTTTAAACTTGTATTACGTTGAAGAGTTGTCACTTAAAGAGATCGCGTATATTTTTGACATCTCCGTTCCAAGAGTTTCACAAATACATGGCAAAACGATTTTAAAGTTAAAAGAATCGATGAGGAGAGAATACGATGATTAGAAGTTTAACAACGCTCAACAACAATTTTAATATTCTGCAAAAGAGACAAGAGAATATCAGTGCCAATGTGGCGAATATCAATACCTCTGGCTATAAATCGCAAGAGATCATTCAAAGCACTCGTGCTTCAGAAGTTATGTCTAATCACTTAGATGGCCCATTATTAAATCAACAACAAGACATTGGTGGGTTTGTATTCAGCAATCAAATTGATGAGATTGTTCAAAATTTTAGTCAAGGTGAATTAAAAGCAACGGCTTCGGCAACAGATGTAGCGATTCAAGGCGATGGCTTTTTTACAGTTGAATCACCAGATGGAGGAAACTACTATACTCGTAATGGGAATTTCACGGTAAATGATGCTGGACAGCTCGTTACTCAAGAAGGATACCGTGTTCTTGGGACAACTGGGAATGGCCAATCCGCTCCGATTCAAGTCAACAGTTCAGATTTTTCTATTGACAACAGAGGAAATCTGGCAGGAACTGGAATGAGTTTGATGATCACTGAATTTAATGATACAGCTGGATTAACAAGAGTGGGGGACACACTGTTTACTGGACAAGGTGGAACGGTACAAACTGGCGGTACAGTAGTACAACAAAACTATTTGGAAACATCAAATGTAACGACCGTAGATGAAATCACAAATTTGATGCAAGTCTCAAGAGAATTTGAAGCGAATCAAAAAGCACTCAGTGCAGCGGATGAAACGTTAAGAAAAGCTGTCAATGAAGTTGGAAAAGTTTAGGAGGAAGAGAAAGTGAGTATACCTTTAAGCATCAGTAAAAGCGGCATGAATGCGATCCAAAATCAAATGGATGCTATATCAAACGATATTGCGAATATCAATACGACTGGGTACAAATCGAAAAATATTAGTTTTAATGAATTGCTATTAAATGACATGAATGATGGAGCAGCGTACTTATCGGAGGATGCTCAAGGTTCAGGAATAGCGATAGGAACGAAAAGCGGAGTAACATCTACGAATTTTGCCCAAGGTTCACTTGTTTCGGACCCTAATGATTACCACTTGGCGATTGCTGGAGAAGGATTTTTTGGTGTCACGGGAGAAAATGGAGAGCGTTACTTAACGAGAGATGGTGCTTTTCATGTAAATGGGGATAAATCCATTACAAATGATAATGGGGACACGTTGGAGATACAAACGATTATTCCAACTGATCAATGGCCTGAAGGGGATGTGACTATCGCTGAAAATGGCGAAGTGACAATCAATTCAGCCAATGGCAGTGTGTTAGTGGGAACGATTCCCTTGTTTCAACCTGCTCAATTGAATGAAATGATCCCTGTAGGAGAGAATAAATACCGTTATGAGGGAGCGTTTGCTACGGGAGAAGGTTCGATTCAACAGCATTATTTAGAAGCATCCAATGTTGATTTAGCTTCTTCTATTACAGAAATGATGTTGGCACAGCGTTCGTATTCACTAAATCTTAAAGTCGCACAAGGAACAGATGAAATGGCTTCTGTTATCAATCAATTTAAACAGTAATTAGTAGACAAAATAGGAAAAAGGATGACCCTTTTAGGCAAGTGCAATTTATCGGATTTGGGTTGACGTAAAGTAAGCGTCAGGGAAGAATTTGAGGTAAGACAGGTGACAATAGATGATTAGAATGAAAAATGTCGTTAAAAATTACTCTAAAGGAGTAAAAGCTCTTCGAGGCATCAATCTTACAATTGAAGACGGAGAGTTTGTCTATTTAGTCGGAGCAAGTGGTTCTGGAAAATCAACGTTAGCTAAGTTGCTTTACAGAGAAGAGAAAGCAACTAAAGGACAAATCGAAGTTTGTGGTCACTTGATTTCTAAAATGAAAGAAAGAGATATTCCAAAACTTAGAAGACAAATTGGGATTGTTTTTCAAGATTTTAAATTATTGATGGATCGTACAGTGTACGAAAATATTGCTTATGCATTAGAAGTAATCGGCACAGAACCGGAAGAAATCGAACCATTGGTGATGCAGGCACTGCGTTATGTAGAGCTTGAAAGCAAAGCAAATGATAAGCCAACGGATTTGTCTGGTGGAGAACAACAACGTGTATCTATTGCACGAGCAATCGTTAATTCCCCTAAACTCATTATTGCAGATGAACCAACCGGAAACTTAGATCCTCAAACAGCTTTAGAGATTATGCGGTTATTTTATCGGATCAATCAAAAAGGAACAACGATTCTTATGGTTACACATAATCGCGGCATAGTAGATAAGATCCGCAATCGTGTAGTAGAGATTGAACAAGGTAAGGTCGTGTGGGACGAGAATAAAGATGAAGATGTGATTCAATACGATGTTTCATTAGGAGAATACGTAGCTGTTTAGTCAATAAACAATAATAGTAGGAAAGAATGAACGAAAAGATGAGTTGAAGTATCAGAAGATACTGGACTGATCTTTTTTTTTTGCAAATTAGTTAAGAAGAATCATGTAATTAAGCTAAAGTTCTTAAAAAAACAACCGATATAGTAAAAGACATACAGAAATAAAAATATATTTATCAAGAATTGGGAAAGAAAGGGAGTAAAATAGTTGGAAAATAATATTGAAAAGAAAGCCGTAAATGCGAATAAGTGGAGTATCAAAAATTGGGATACATCAAGATTCACTAATGTATTGCGGTTTAAAAGTTTAAAAACGAAAATTCTATTATCTTTTATGACCATCATTGTATTGGTTATTATCTTATCTTCAATAACTGTTGTAACCATTTCGAGAGCGAATGATAGTACAGAACAAATGGTCGATGAAGAACTAGCACTTTTGATTGTTAATGATAATTTGACATTTAGTCTGTCACAAAGAATTGCTGCAGCGCGAGGATACATATTATTTGGAGACCAAATGTATAAAAATTTGTTCAATCAATATACTGAAAAAAGCCATGAGTATGAAAAGACACTTTTCACTCTGACTGATTCAAAAGCATCAAAAGAAGTGATCGCACGAAGCAATGACTGGGAACAGATGGTGCTTACAGAAGTATTTGAACGATACGATAACGGCGATACGGCTAGTGCAGCCAGTTATTTGAGATCCTCTGTAGAACCTTACTCAAATGACTTAATCAATGAGTTTGAAAAATTGTCCACTAAACGAATGGATTCTATTAATGCAAATGCCCAGTCCGTAACGAGTTCAGGAAACCGTTCATTGATATCCATATTTAGTATCAGCATCATTATTATTATATTAGGCATCGTCATTGGTTTAATAACCTCAAATTCGATTATTAAACCAATCAATAAAGTAGTTGAACGAATGAAAATAATTGCATTTGGAGATCTTACTTCTGATCCATTAGAAGTAACCTCAAAAGACGAGATAGGTGAACTGGCTATAGCGATAAATCAAATGCAAGTGATGGAAAAAGAAGTTATGGAAGGCATTCAAATGGCTTCTGAAATGCTAACGAATCACAGTAACGAATTGAATCAAGCAGCAAATGAAGTTAAATCAGGTTCTGAACAAGTCGCTATAACAATGCAAGAATTAGCAACTGGATCTGAATCACAAGCAACTACTGCGAGTAATTTAGCAGTTGTCATGGATAATTTTACGAAAAAAGTCCAAATGACCAATAAAAATGGAGAAAAAATCAAAGACTCTTCTGAAGGTGTATTGTCTATGACAACCGAAGGGAAGCAATACATGGAAGATTCGAGTCGCCAAATGTCTAAGATCGATGAAATCGTTCTAGATGCAGTATTCAAAATGTCTGTTTTGGACCAACAAACAAATGAAATCAATAACTTAGTTGTGATTATCCAAAAAATTGCTGATCAAACTAATTTATTGGCTTTAAATGCTGCTATTGAAGCAGCTCGAGCTGGAGAACATGGAAGAGGATTTGCTGTTGTTGCAGATGAAGTTCGTAAATTAGCGGAACAAGTAGCTGTTTCTATTACTGATATTACTGGGTTCGTTGGGAAAATCCAAACAGAATCTAAGCGCGTGAGCGATTCTTTACAAGTCGGTTATAAAGAAGTAGAACAAGGAACCAGTCAAATCAGTAAAACCGGAGAGACATTTAACAAAATCAATGCTTCCGTTACTAAAATGGTAGAGGGAATCAAAGGCATTTCAGAAAACTTGGAAAGTATCCAAACAAACAGTGAGATCATGAATAGTTCTATTGAAGAAATTGCATCAGTGTCAGAAGAATCAGCTGCAGGCGTCGAACAAACATCTGCTGCATCTCAACAGATCACTAGTTCTATGGATGAGGTTGCTGAGAATTCCGAACAACTTTCTGATTTAGCTAAAGGGCTAGCAGAAATGGTAGGAGAATTTAAAGTGTAGTTTGAAAAAGAAGCTAGAAAATAGTCAAACAAAAAGGGTGGAATTTTTCCAGTCTTCTTGTTTGAATGAAGCACTTAATGAAAAAATAAGCATGACAGGATTACCTTCTAAGGAAGGTAAAAGAAAAAAAGGTCTAAGAATAATTCTTTAAGAATAAAAAAGGGAGTTAGCAGTTTTTTTTAAGCTGTTTAAGTAATAATGATAGACTTGCTAACAAATAAGAGGAGAAAATGAAATGAAAAAGAAGTTTAAGTTTAAAAATATCCGCGCAAGAATTATAACCGGTTTTGCAATAACACTATTACTAATGTTGGTACTCAGCTACTATACAATTTCATCTATAAGTAAAACAAATCAATCCTTAAAAAAAATTCTAGAAGAAGAAGTAGAACTTTTAGTAGTAGATGAAAAGCTTGCAACGAATATGAACAAGCGAACCAGTTTACTAAGAGGATTCATGTTTTATGAAGAAGAGTCGTATAGACAACAATTCGAAGATGAAACTGATGTAAGTATTGCATTGGAAAATCAAGCTCTTGAATTAAGCAATTCTGAAGAACTAGATGATTTAATTAGTAAAAAAATCGAATGGGGCACTCTGACAAATGAGGCTTTGGCAGCCTATGATGAGGGAGATACAGAAAATGCACAAGAAATAATGATTGAGCAAGCTCAGCCAATCGAAAATGAATTAGTTGCCGGGTTCTCTAAATTAGCTGAAGAACGGGAAAAGGAAATCCAAGTAATCGGACAACAAGTAATAGACAATGGAGAACAAGTACGAGTCATCAGTATTATCGTTTTACTGGTTACATCGATATTATCAATCGTTATTGCCTACTTAACTTCTGCTACTATCACAAAACCTATGAAAATTGTGATGAACCGTATGGAATCTATTTCTGAAGGAGACCTTAGCCAAGAGCCTTTAGAAATCACTGAAAGAGATGAAACTGGTCGTCTGAGCCAATCCATGAATGAAATGCAAGAAACGTTAAGAAATATGGTCAATAACATCGTCAATGCTTCAGAAATGTTGACGAGTAACAGTAATGATTTAACACAATCAGCAAGCGAAGTAAAATCAGGTTCTGAGCAAGTTGCAACAACGATGCAAGAATTAGCAACTGGTTCTGAAACGCAAGCCACAACGGCAAGTAATTTAGCCCTAGTAATGGGAAACTTCACGAAAAAAGTTCAAAATACGAATAAAAATGGAGAACAAATCAAGGAATCTTCACTTGATGTTTTATCTATGACCACTGAAGGCAAACAGTTTATGGAAGACACTAGTCGACAAATGGGAAAAATCGATCACATCGTTCAAGATGCTGTAGCAAAAATGGCTACACTGGATCTTCAAACAAAAGAAATCAATAGCCTTGTTGTCATCATTCAAAAAATTGCGGATCAAACGAATCTGCTGGCTTTAAACGCTGCTATCGAAGCCGCACGAGCTGGCGAACACGGTAGAGGATTTGCTGTAGTAGCAGATGAAGTCCGTAAACTAGCTGAACAAGTTGCTGTATCAATTGCGGATATCACCGGTTTTGTTGAAAAAATCCAAACAGAATCTGAAAAAGTTAGCGAATCTTTGCAATCTGGATACACAGAAGTTGAAGAAGGAACCAAACAAATCAACAAAACAGAGCAAACATTTAATAAAATCAATGCTTCTGTTTCCACTATGGTAGAAGGTATCAAAGGCATTTCTGAGAACTTGGAGAGTATTAAAGTTAATAGTGAGATCATGAATAGCTCAATTGAAGAAATTGCTTCCGTGTCTGAAGAATCAGCTGCTGGAGTAGAAGAAACTTCTGCTGCTTCTCAAGAAATTACAAGTTCAATGGAAGAAGTCGCTGGCAATTCTGAACAATTAGCAGATCTTGCAGAAAAATTATCCAATACAGTCAACGAATTTAAACTTTAAACAAAACGCTGAGACAAAGGTTACGGGAACTTAAAAAAACGTTCATTGCAATTTCGCAATGAACGTTTTTTTGTCTTTACTTTTCCGTCAACCTAGGTTTCATGGAAAAGTGAAGCAAAAAAGATTATTCACTTTTCCATGAACAAAAGTGTAAGCAACTTTTTAGTTTTTCATTACGTTGTTCAACCGTTCATACTAGCATGTGCCCACAAAAGAAGATTTGAGACGAATTACTTTTCGTCCATCCACATTTTGTTGCATGATATCAATCAATTACTAGCAAGAATTTCTTTAAATCTCTGTCTAAACTCCTTGCGATTCTCTTCAGTAAAAGGCTTCGGGCCTTTTGTACGTTTACCACTTTTTCGAACCATGGCGCTCAAATAACGGGATTGCAACAATTGATCAATATTTTCAGAAGTATATCTATAGCCAGTATGATGAAGAACAAGACATCCTTTTCCTAATCCTAATGAAGCTAATCCATAATCTTGTGTGATCAAAATTTCACCTTTTTTGATAAGTTTAATGATACGGTAATCTGCAGCTTCAGCACCGGTATCAACGTAAACAGTTTCTACTCCTGAAGGTTGTTCTTTTGTAGAAAAATGAGAAATACTTGTTACAAGTGTCACTGGAATACTTTTCGCTAAAGCTTCCTCTATAATAATATTTTTTACTGGACATGCATCTGCATCAACATAAACACGCATAAATTCACCGACTTTCTAAACAGTTGTCTATTAATAATAGTATACCAGTTGCCAGCTTATATGTTTAGGAATACTTTGAAATACGGTATGATAGAAGAGAAGAAGAAAAGGAGCTGAAGACATGACTAGTAATCTTTATTCGTTTGAACTTTTAACGGAAGAAAAGCAGACTTTTGTCAATATTGATGAGTATCTACAGCAAGTTTTATGCAAAAGCGGAGTTAAAAATGGTCTTATGCTAGTATTTTGTCCACATACAACTGCGGGCATTACGATTAATGAAAATGCAGATCCTGATGTGAAAAAAGATCTAAGCCTAGGCCTAGATCAAACGTTTCCTAATAAGAAAGAATATGTGCATATGGAAGGCAATTCAGATGGACACATGAAATCGTCTGTCATTGGAGCTAGTGAAACGCTCATTGTTTCAAAAGGACAATTGATTCTTGGGACTTGGCAGAGTGTTTATTTCTGTGAATTTGACGGACCTAGAAAACGAACCTTTTTCGTGAAAATTATTGAAGGATAAAAATAAAATTAAAAAATAAGCTAAAAAAGATTGTAATAAAAAAATAGATGATGTACAATTTAATTGTACACAACCTATTTAGGAGGAACAAGAATGGAAGGAAACAACTTTTTATTAGAAGAACAGTTATGTTTTTCTACTTATACTTTATCTAAGCAGTTTACAAAGCTTTATCGCCCGGTCTTAGAACCCTATTCTCTTACATATACTCAATATGTAGCTTTGCTTGTATTGTGGGAAGAATCTGATCTGAGTGTTCAATCATTAGGAACGAGACTTGGACTGGATAGCGGAACGTTAACACCGATGTTGAAGCGCATGGAGTTAAATGGGTTTATTACTCGAAATCGTCATCCGGAAGACGAAAGAAAAGTAATCCTTGCAACAACTCAAAAAGCTGATGATTTAAAGGATGAGTTATTGAGAAAAGTTTCTGCCTGTCTCAACCTGTTAAATATGAATGAAAAAGATTATTTTGATTTATTGGCAAAAATAGATGATTTATCAAAAACATTAGGAGGAATTTTAAATGACTGAATCAAAAGTAATGTACCAAACAACAGCAATCAACACAGGTGGACGTAATGGAGAAAGTCGTTTGCCGGATGGTTCTTTTTCTGTAAAAGTTTCTACACCAAAACAAATGGGCGGACCTGGACAAGGTACCAACCCGGAACAATTATTTGCTTTAGGTTACAGTGCTTGTTTCAATTCAGCACTTGAAATTATGCTTAAACAAGCTAAAATCCAAGCTGAATCTGAAGTTACGGCTGAAGTTTCATTAAATTCAGACCCAACAGACAACGGATTTAAACTTTCTGTTGTGTTAACTGTTGCTATTGAAGGACAAAGTCTTGAAGAAACACAAGAGTTAGCTGAAAAAGCTCATGCTTTCTGTCCTTACTCTAAAGCTACTCGCAACAATATTGATGTTGAAGTAAAAGCTGTAGAATACAAATAAACTAAATCATAAATTAAAAGAAACTAACCTGAAAAATTGTGGTCTAACAACCACTTTTATCAGGTTAGTTTCTTTTTTATGTAGTGAAAACAATACCTCAATAAGATGTTTTTTTAGAATAATTGCGACAATGCTTGTTCAAATGTAACTTCAGATTGGTTTTTAAGAATATCAGAAAAACAATCAGCCAATAAACCAGCATCCGTTTCGGTCTTTAAGATAATCAAACAAGTATCAAAGCTGGCGATCGTCC
Organism: Carnobacterium sp. FSL W8-0810; assembly: GCF_038007125.1. Classification (NCBI taxonomy): domain Bacteria; kingdom Bacillati; phylum Bacillota; class Bacilli; order Lactobacillales; family Carnobacteriaceae; genus Carnobacterium; species Carnobacterium sp. FSL W8-0810. The sequence goes on from NZ_JBBOWO010000001.1 coordinate 1,101,219, forward strand.
CAGCAATTTCGGGTATTTTTAACTCATCGATTAAAGAAGCCACAATGTTTGGATGAGTAGGAACAACTAGAAGGATAACGAAAAATTGAACACAAGTAACCGTTTTGACGTAATTGATCAAAGATTTTTCTAAACGATAGTAAAGACTTTTATCACGGAAAGTATCATGATAAAAAACATACTTTGTTGTTTTGTTGGAGTGAGTTAGTTTAATTAAGTTTAATTCTTTTATATCTCTAGACAGTGTTGCTTGGGTAGTATAAATATCTTCTTTTTGCAAATGATCCATTAATTCTTGTTGTGTAGCAATATCATGATTGAGAACTAATTTTTTTATAGCAAATAAACGATCTTCTTTCTTCATAATTTCCCTCTTTTCTAAAAAAAATAAATTGATAAAAAATGTATAAATGCAACTCATATACAGTATAAAGATTCGTTTTATAATGAATATTCTATAAAAAGAATATATATGAAAAAGTAAAAGAATAATGTGATGAAATCGACATTTTGGGTGTAGGTTTTAAACTTTCTTCAAATAAATGTAAACGGTATGATAGGAATGTAATCAATAGAAACAGTATGAAAGGAAGGAAGATAGAAGATGACAACACCTATTCATGTAATGTCCGAAATTGGAAAATTGAAGACTGTATTGCTAAAAAGACCAGGTAAAGAAGTAGAAAATTTAACACCTGAGATCATGGAACGTTTGTTATTTGACGATATTCCTCACTTACCGGTTATTCAAAAAGAACACGATGCTTTTGCTCAAGCATTAATAGATCGTGGAGTAGAAGTATTGTATTTAGAAAAATTAACCGCAGAAGCGATTGATGCTGGAGAGTGTAAAGAAAAGTTTGTTGATCGAATGTTAGATGAATCAAATCTTGAAACAGATGGAGTCAAAGAAGGGTTAAAGAAATACCTTTTAAGTTTTGATACACAAGAAATGGTAGATCGTATTATGGCTGGCATTCGAAAAAAAGACGTTACTATTGAAAGCCATCATCTAGCAGATGTTTCAAGTGAAGAAGTTTACCCTTTTTATATGGATCCTATGCCGAATCTTTATTTCACTAGAGATCCAGCTGCATCTATTGGAAATGGTTTGACGATCAATCATATGGCATTTGAAGCCCGAAACAGAGAATCTCTCTTTATCGAAGCCATTATGAAATACCACCCACGATTTGCTGATCAGCAAGTGGAGATATGGCGTGATCGAAATCATACAGCTCGGATTGAAGGCGGAGATGAACTGGTTTTAAATGACAAAGTTTTAGCCATTGGAATTTCGCAGCGGACATCAGCGAAAGCAATTGAACAGTTAACACTAGAGTTATTTGAGCGCAATTCTAATTTTGAGAAAGTACTGGCAATAAAAATTCCAAATGTCCGTGCCATGATGCATTTAGATACGGTATTTACAATGGTGGATTATGATAAATTTACGATCCATCCTGGAATCCAAAAAAATGGCGGTGAAGTAGATACGTATATTTTGGAAAAAGGAGAAGAAGCTGGCACAGTTAAAATGACACACCGCTCAGATCTGCAAGAAATTTTACGTGAAGCTTTAAATGTACCAAAATTGACGTTGATTCCATGTGGTGGAGGAGATGCGATTGCTGCTCCACGTGAGCAATGGAATGATGGATCAAATACACTGGCCATTGCTCCAGGGGTAGTTGTCACTTATGACCGCAACTATGTCTCTAACGAGCTGTTACGCAGCCATGGAGTTGAAGTAATCGAAATTGCTTCGAGTGAATTATCTAGAGGTCGTGGTGGTCCGCGTTGTATGAGTATGCCACTGATTCGCGAAGATCTACCCAAACATTAAATGCTAAACCGATAAAACTTACAACAACTAAACAGTATATGGAGGAATAAGTAATGATAAAACAAGTATTTCAAGGACGCAGTTTATTAGCTGAAAAAGATTTTACAAAAGAAGAATTGATGTATTTAATCGACTTATCTGCACACTTAAAAGATTTGAAAAAAAGAGGCATTCCCCATCACTATTTAGAAGGAAAGAATATCGCATTGTTATTTGAAAAAGCATCTACTCGTACCCGCGCTGCGTTCACTACTGCAGCCATCGATTTAGGTGCGCATCCAGAATACCTTGGAAAAAATGATATTCAATTAGGAAAGAAAGAATCCGTTGAAGATACTGCTCGCGTTTTAGGAAGCATGTTTGATGGGATTGAATTCCGCGGGTTCAAACAAAATACAGTGGAACAATTAGCTGAATTTTCAGGCGTTCCTGTCTGGAATGGATTGACTGATGAATGGCATCCGACACAAATGATAGCTGACTTTTTAACGGTTAAAGAAAACTTTGGACATCTTGAAGGACTTACCTTAGCTTACGTCGGAGATGGCCGCAACAATGTAGCAAACAGCTTACTGATTACTGGAGCGATTTTAGGTGTGAACATTCATATTGTATCTCCTGAATCACTGTTCCCAGAAAAAGACTTAATCGATATGGCTCAATCCTTTGCAGATCAATCTGGCAGCAAAATTAGGATCACAAAAGATGTGGCAGAAGGCGTTAAAGGAGCAGACGTATTATATACAGATGTTTGGGTATCAATGGGAGAAGAAGATAAGTTTGCTGAACGAATCGAATTGTTGACTCCTTATCAATTAAATATGGATATGGTTCGTGCAACAGGTAAAGAAGACATGATCATTCTGCATTGTCTGCCAGCTTTCCATGATACAAAGACCGACTATGGGCATGATGTAAAAGAAAAGTATCATATTGATGCTATGGAAATTACAGATGAAGCTTTTAGAAGCAAACACGCACGACAATTTGATCAAGCTGAAAACCGAATGCATTCTATCAAAGCCATTATGGCTGCAACATTAGGAAACTTATTTATTCCTAAAGTTTAGTGATATGCAGTATGAACAATAAAGTATGAGGAATTTCATTTCTCATACTTTTGTTCATAGGAATCAAAGTATGAGACCTTTTCATTTCAGCTATACCGTTCATTATTAAAATGAAGGAGGAAGAACAGTGGAAGAAAAAAAAGTAGGCTTAATTCCTTTAATTGCTCTAGTTGTCGGGTCCATTATTGGTGGCGGAATTTTTAACTTAATGTCAGATATGGCAGTTGAAGCTTCAGTGGGTCCTGTAATCATCGGTTGGATCATTGCCGGTATTGGAATGGGATTTTTAGCATTTTGTTTTCAAAATTTATCTGCTAAACGCCCTGATTTGGATGCCGGTATTTATAGTTATGCAAAAGAAGGTTTTGGAAAATACATGGGATTCAATTCTGCTTGGGGCTATTGGTTATCTGCTTTCTTAGGGAATGTTGCTTACGGAACATTACTCTTCAGCTCGATTGGATACTTTTTCCCAATCTTTGAAGACGGACAGAATCTTGCTTCTGTCATCGGGGCATCCATTATGCTTTGGTTGGTTCACGCACTTATATTAAAGGGAGTCGAAACAGCTTCATTTATCAATGCGATTGTTACTGCTGCTAAATTGATTCCTTTGGCAATCTTTTTTGTAGCCATGTTTGTAGCCTTTAAATTAGATGTATTTACTGCTGATTTTTGGGGAACCATCTCAGGGAACTTCACATTTAAAGAAGTAATGGATCAAGTTCAAGGAACGATGTTAGTAACGGTTTGGGTGTTTATTGGTATTGAAGGTGCGGTAGTGTTCTCTGGACGTGCCAAAGTAAAATCAGATGTCGGAAAAGCAACGATTATTGGATTAGTAACTGTTATTGCAATCTATTTGTTGACAACGATTCTATCTATGGCTGTCTTAACAAGACCAGAACTAGCAGAATTGCCTCAACCTGCAATGGCTTATTTATTAGAAAGTGTAGTTGGTAAGTGGGGTGCAATACTGATCAATATAGGGGTTATCATATCTGTTTCAGGTGCTTGGTTGGCATGGACAATGTTTGCAGCTGAACTGCCTTATCAAGCTGCGAAACAAGGGGCATTCCCAAAATTTTTTGTTAAAGAAAATAAGAATGGTGCTCCAGTCAATTCATTACTATTTACAAACGTATTGATCCAACTGTTCTTATTCACATTCTTGATCAGTTCACGTGCGTACAATTTTGCTTTTTCATTAGCATCATCAGCAATCTTGATTCCATATGCGTTTACAGCATTTTACCAGTTGAAATTGTCTTTATTGGAATCGAATGGAACTAAACGCCATAATCAAAATATTATTATTGGGGTAGTAGCTAGTGTGTATGCTATCTGGTTAATTTATGCAGGTGGAGTAGACTACTTGTTGTTAACCATGTTGTTGTATGCACCAGGAATTATTATTTACGCTTGGGTACAAAAAGAAAATAAAGAAAAGCTCTTTACTAAAAGTGAATGGATTGCAGCAGCAGTCGTTGTGGCACTCTTTTTACTCGCTATCGTTCAAATAATCAACGGTTCAATCGATATTAGTAATATGTAGAGGAAGGTGAAAAACATGGGGAAAAGGAAAATTGTCGTAGCGTTAGGCGGAAATGCAATATTATCAAATGATGCAAGTGCGCAAGCTCAACAACAAGCTCTTGAAAAAACAGCGGAATATTTGGTTAAATTTATTGAAAATGGAGATGATCTGGTTATCTCCCATGGAAACGGCCCTCAAGTTGGCAATCTATTGTTACAACAAATTGCCATAAATAGCCCTAAGAATCCAGCAATGCCATTAGATACCTGTGTCGCAATGACTCAAGGAAGTATTGGGTATTGGATGCAAAATGCTCTTACACGTGCTTTAGAAAAAAGAAATTTAGATAAATCAGTTGTCTCGCTGATTACTCAAGTAATCGTAGATGAAACTGATCCTGCTTTTAGAAATCCAAGCAAACCCATCGGTCCGTTTTTATCTGGAGCAGAAGCTGAAATTGAAATGGAACGAACAAAAGCCGTTTTTAAAGAAGATGCAGGAAGAGGTTGGCGTAAAGTTGTTCCCTCTCCAAAGCCAATCAGTATTAAAGAACACAAAGTCATCAATCAATTGGTCGAAAATGGAATCATTCCTATTACCGTTGGCGGAGGTGGTATTCCTGTTGTGAAAAGGGGGAAGGAATTAAAAGGGATAGAAGCAGTCATTGATAAAGATTTTGCATCTCAGAAGTTGGCTGAATTGATTCAAGCAGATTTACTGATTATTCTGACGGGTGTAAATAATGTGTATGTCAATTTTAATAAACCAAATCAAAAACAATTAAATCAAGTATCGGTTGAAGAAATGAAAACCTATATTACTGAGAATCAATTTGCTGCCGGAAGCATGCTGCCAAAAGTAGAAGCAGCAATTGCATTTGTTGAAAATGCGAAAAAAGGAAAAGCTATTATTACATCCTTAGAAAATATAGAGCAAGTATTAACAGAAGGAGCTGGAACAATCATTACAAAATAGTGTAAGCGCTATTAAAAAATGCCCATAAAAAGCAAGAAAAGCCTTTTTAAAAGAGGTTTTTTCTTGCTTTTGTGTTAAACTGATCTTGTGAAGAAATTATCTTGTGGGATGATATAGTGTACGTAAATGAAGGAGTGTTTTTGATGACCATTATTCAAAAAAAGATGACGAATTTATATGAGCTTCGTTACAGACCAGTCTTTTCAGAATTTACTGATTCAGAATTTAATCATCTCCGAAAAAATATGTATTTACGTAAATACAAAAAAGGACAAGTTTTGTTTGATGAAGGAGACATCCGAGACAAAGTATTTTATTTGTTAAATGGATTGGTCAGACTTGAAAGATATGATGAAAGTGCGTCTTATACGTATACAGATTATGTTAAAAAAGAAACGTTATTTCCTTATGGTGGTCTGTTTTCAGATGATGCTTATCATTATTCTGCGTATGCAGTGACCAATATTGAACTTTACTATATGCCTACAGGTCTCTTTGAAAGTCTAATTGCAGAGAATCCTAAACAAATGATGTACTTTTATCATAAGCTGTCTAAAATTCTTGAAAACCACGAAACCAGAGTGCAGTATATGGTCGTTTCAAGTGCTACAAATCGAATCATCAAAGCTTTAAATTATTTAATGAAAGAGTTAGGGGATTATACTAATCCAACGATGGTTAATATTCCTTACCCTATTACGATCAATGAAATAGCAGATATTAGTGGCTGTTCAAGAGAAACCGTTGGAAATACCATCAAAAAGTTAAAAGAAATGAATAAGTTGGAGTATGAGCATAAGCTCTTTATTTTTAAAGATCTGGTTTATTTTAACTCCTATACAGAGTGAAGATGGGTTTGATAATAAAACGGGTAAAGAAAATAAGAAACAGCTAAAAAAGTTCTTAAAGAAAATCTTTCTTTAAAGAGCTTTTTATTTTAGTGTTTTCCCGTATAAAAAGCTAGTTGGCTATCTAGTAGTTGTAAAAATTCTGTGGTAATATTAGGGCTAAGAAACCCTTTTCTAAAATAATTAAAGCAGACCAGTAGGAGGAAGTAGAATGATGTATGGTGCAATAGAAGCAGGCGGAACAAAATTTGTATGTGCAGTCAGTGATGAACAATTGGAAATAAAAGAACGAGTGAGTATCCCAACTACTACACCTGAAGAAACCCTTAAACAAGTCTTTGGTTTTTTTGACCAATATACGTTAACATCTATTGGAATTGGATCTTTCGGACCAATTGATGTTAATGAAAAATCAGCTACATACGGGTATGTAACATCGACCCCCAAAACAGCTTGGAAAAACTATGACTTTTTAGGTTCTGTTAAAAAGAGATATGGTATTCCAGTAGCTTGGACGACAGATGTGAACGCTGCTGCTTATGGTGAACTTAAAAGAGGAAGTGCACAAGGAACTAATAGCTGTCTTTACTTGACAATTGGAACCGGTATCGGGGGTGGAGCAGTTGTTGACGGGAAAGTATTAAGCGGATTTGGACATCCTGAAATGGGACACCTTTTAGTCAGTATGCACCCTGAAGATGATTTTGAAGGCGTTTGCCCGTACCATGGCAATTGCTTGGAAGGTGTAGCTGCAGGTCCAGCCATTGAAAAGCGTTATGGAAAAAAAGGAATGGACTTAGCTGATGATAAAAAAGTTTGGGAAATAGAAGCTTTTTATTTAGCACAAGCATTAGTCAACTATACCTTGATTCTTAGTCCAGAAAAGATTATCTTAGGTGGAGGCGTTATGAAACAAACGCAACTACTTGATTTAATCAAAAAAGAATTTGCCAATTTAATGGCTGACTACGTCAATACGCCAGCATTAGATGAGTACATCGTCACGCCTGAGCTTGAAGATAATGCTGGTATTACAGGTTGCCTATTGATGGCTATGGAAGAGAAATAAAAAAGCAAAGATCATAGAAACGTAAGGTGATAAGATGGTAACCATAAAAGATATCGCTCATAAAGCTGGAGTAGCCAAAAGTACGGTTTCCAGGTATTTGAATGGCGGATCCGTTAGTAAGAAAACCAAAGCCAAATTAGATGAAATTGTGAATGAAACTGGCTATGCACCGAATACGTTTGCGCAAAGTTTAAAAGCGAAAAAAACAAATATGATTGGAACCATCATTCCTAGATTGGATTCATTTGCGACCAATACTATTTTAGCAAGTATTGATGAAGAACTAAGGAATAAACAATATCAATTAATTATTACGAATACAAACCAAAATGTTAAACGTGAAGTAGAAAATATTTATACATTGGCAAAACAAAAAGTAGATGGGATCATCCTTTTGGCTACAGTTGTAACCCCAGCTCATCGAAAAGCTATAGCAGAAGTCAACATTCCCGTATTGCTGCTTGGCCAATCTGCAGAAGGACTGAATACGATCGTCCATCAAGAGTATGAGGCAGGATATAAGTTGGGGAGTTACGCAACAGAATTAGGGCATAAGGATTTTCTGTATTTTACCGTTCTTGAAGAAGATCAAGCAGTAGGCCAATTAAGATCAAAAGGTGTTTTAGAAGCTCTTAAAAAAAATTCAGATACAACTATTGAGATTGTTGAAGCAAATTTTTCTTTTTCAAAAGCGTATGAAAAAGCGATGAATGTGTTAGCCACAACATCGGCTACCTACGTACTTTGTGCTACAGATAATATAGCGTTAGCTGTTATGAAAGCTGCGCACACATTAGGTCTTAGTATTCCGACTGACTTTTCATTATCGGGTTTTGGTGGATATGAAGTTACTTCTATCGTTACACCAACTATTACAACAGTAAAGTATCCCTATAAACAATTGGGTACTCTTTCAGTTACCAATTTAATTAAACTGATTGAAGGCGAAGATAGCATAAGTAATTTAGAGTTGCCTAATATTTTAGTTAAAAGAGAATCAACTATTGCTTATGAAAACCCTTCGATATAAATTTTATTGATTTTACTAGTAATGCATTGTCGATGAAATCAATTCACCAGTGTCAAAACACATACAGTAAATTTAAAAAATAAAAATAGCCAAGTGAAAGACTCGCGAAAGAGTGCTATTACTCGGCTATTTTATTTTATAGTGTACATATGTACTTTATTCGTTACGACAACTAATCCCATACAGTAGATGTAGTGTTCATACGTACTGTATGCTTTGATTTTTTTGAAAATGGTACGTATAATGCTTTTATGTACGGTTTTCATCAACGCAATCAACCCTATATGGTAGGTATAACTGCCATATGTTTTATTTTACGTATATAAATAAAAATACGTAAAAAAAATAATATGGTTTGAGTAGACAGAGTAAAAAAAATAAGTTAGAATAAAAATAGAAACCGGTTCCAAAAACTGAAGGAGGAGAAAGTTATGTCGAATAATAAAGAAATTGCAAAAGAAGTCATTGCAGCCGTTGGAGGAGAAAAAAATATTCGTTCGGTAGCTCATTGTGCCACTCGATTACGTATTATGGTAAAGGATGAAAGTAAAATCGATAAAAATGAAGTAGAAGGCATTGAAAAAGTAAAAGGTGCATTTTACAACTCAGGACAATTTCAAATCATTTTTGGAACCGGTACCGTAAATAAAATTTATGAAGAAGTGATTGGTTTAGGAGTGAATGAAGGATCAACTGGTGAAATGAAAACAGAAGCAAAGAAGCAAGGAAATGTATTTCAACGTATGATTCGGACATTTGGTGATGTATTTGTTCCTATTGTTCCTGTCTTAGTTGCAACCGGATTGTTTATGGGATTACGAGGATTGTTGACTCAAGAGCAAGTATTAGCCGTTTTTGGAATGGTACCAGCAGATATTAGCCCTAATTTTTTATTATACACTGAAGTGTTAACGGATACAGCATTTGCGTTCTTGCCAGCACTAGTTGCTTGGTCTTCATTTAAAGTATTCGGTGGTTCTCCCGTTATTGGTATTGTATTAGGATTAATGCTTGTTAATCCTGTATTGCCAAATGCTTATGCTGTAGCAGGAGGAACAGCTGATCCTATTACGATGTTTGGGTTTATTCCAGTCGTTGGTTATCAAGGAACAGTATTGCCGGCCTTTATTGCTGGTTTTGTAGGTGCAAAGTTGGAAAGATGGCTTCGGAAATATGTACCTGAAACATTGGATTTATTGATTACGCCATTTGCGACATTATTGATCATGAGTATCTTATCGTTATTTGTTATCGGACCGGTCTTCCATTCTTTAGAAGAAGTTGTACTAAATGCAACCATTTGGATATTAGGATTGCCATTTGGTTTGGCTGGTTTAGTCCTAGGTGCAATAAATCAATTGATTGTTGTAACCGGAATTCATCACCTCTTCAATTTCTTAGAAATCCAATTATTAGCAAACACGGGTGTGAATCCGTATAACGGAATTATTACAGCCAGTGTTGCAGCACAAGGTGGAGCAACACTGGCAGTAGCGATGAAAACAAAATCTAAAAAATTAAAAGCATTAGCTTATCCTTCAACATTATCTGCTTTCTTAGGGATAACGGAGCCAGCTGTATTCGGGGTAAATTTACGTTACGTTAAGCCATTTGTCTTTGGACTAGTTGGTGGTGGAGTAGGTGGTTTCTTTGGAGACTTAGTTGGATTGGAAGCAACCGGTATGTCTCTAACCGTTATTCCAGGAACATTGCTTTACTTGAATGACCAAATTCTTCTTTATATTTTGGGTAACGTTATCGCGATCGCTGTGGCATTCACATTAACTTATCTATTTGGTTACAGTGACAAAATGAGAGAAGAAATAGAAGGCTGAAAGGACGTTTAGAACGATGGAACAAACCAATAAATTGAAGCAATACGATCTAGGTTACCATATTCGGTCACCTAAGGGATTATTAAATGATCCAAATGGTCTTGTTTACTATAAAGGAGTATATCATGTCTTCTATCAATGGAATCAAGCAGACACGACACACCAATCAAAAAGCTGGGGACATATAACAACGAAGGATTTTATCCATTGGAAGACTTATAAACCAGCATTGGAGCCTGTTGATTGGTATGATAAAGATGGATGCTACTCCGGAAGCGCCGTTGTTTTCGAGGGGGAAATTTATTTATTCTACACTGGAAATGTTAGAAGCGAGAACGGTGAACGTAAAAGCTATCAATGCTTAGCTGTTTCAGAAGACGGCATTCATTTTGAAAAGAAGGGGCCAATTCTAGAGCATCCAATAAAAGGATACACAGCACACGTTAGAGATCCTAAAGTTTGGCAAGGCAAAGAGGGCAACTGGTGGATGATACTGGGTGCACAAAAAGAAAATCTAACAGGAGACGCATTAATCTATCAATCAGCTAATTTAGTTGATTGGACCTTAGTAGGGTCTATGTTAGAAGAATCTATTTCTTTAGGATTTATGTGGGAATGTCCGGATCTTCTAAAATTTGCTGACAGAGATATCTTTGTATTTTCGCCTCAAGGTTTAGAAGATGAAGGAGAAAAATACAACAACATTTATCAAAGCGGCTATTTTACAGGAGAATTTTTAGAGAATGGTACCTTTGTAAAGGATGGTCAACCATTTGAAGAATTGGATCGTGGATTTGAATTTTATGCTCCGCAAACTTTTGTAGATGATGCTGGTCGTACGATTTTATATGGCTGGGTTGGAGTTATGGAGCCTGAAGTTGAAGCGGCTGTCCCAACTAGGCAGCAAGGGTGGATACATGCTTTGACTATACCTAGAGAAATGCGTTATGAGAATGGAAAGCTCATTCAGTACCCAATTGCTGAACTGGCGAATTTAAGAAAAGAAAATCCTGCAGTCATCAAAAGTGTTGGAAATGAGGCAGTTAAAATGACTTCCCTTCAACAAGACATTTTGATTGAATGGAGTAAAGCTGCAACAGACTTTGTTTTAACAGTAAGAAGTGAAGTGGAAATCAATTATCAAGCTAATAGTAAAAAATTAACCGTAATACGGACCAATTGGAAAACAAAGGTTAAAGAAGTACGAAGTGTCTTTTTAAAACGTGACCTGATGGAATTGCGGATAATGGTTGAAAGCTCATTGATTGAATTATTTTTAAATAGGGGAGAAGAGGTTTTCACCCTACGCTATTTTGTAGATGAAGATGATTCTCTATTGAGATTTAATGATTTAAATGAAACTACAGAAAAAACACTAACGCTTTATTCTTTAGATTCGTTTGTAGTAGAAAAATAATGAATCAACTTAAAAATTTCTCGAGAGGCTATCTCGGGAAATTTTTTTTGAGAAAAGCTATTTATTACTTATTTTTTCAGAATTCGGTTACAATAATAAGGTGGGTATTTAAGGGGGGAATTTGATGAACGGATATAAACGTCTGCCTAAACATATTGGAATCATTCCAGATGGCAATAGACGATGGGCTCAAGAAAATGGGCTTGAAAAGCAAGAAGGATATAAATTTGGTATAGAACCTGGTCTAGAATTATATCACCTTTGTTTAGAATTAGGTATTAAAGAAATGACGTTTTATGGCTTCACAATGGACAATACTAAACGCCCAGCAGAACAGACACAAGCTTTTCAAAAAGCCTGTGTAGATGCTGTGAATAAGTTGAAAGATAGAGATGCAGATTTGTTGGTTGTCGGAAATACAAATTCCCCATTATTTCCAAAAGAATTGCTTCCTTATACTAAGAGAACTAAATTTGGCAATGGACTAATGAAAATCAACTTTCTAGTGAATTATGGCTGGAATTGGGATTTGAATTACGGTATTAAACAAATCGATTTTGACCCTAAGCAAGATAGTACAAAAATGATTGCCTCTTCAGATATCTCAAGAATGGATCTTATCATCCGATGGGGCGGTAGAAGAAGATTAAGTGGATTTTTACCGATTCAATCAATCTATTCTGATTTTTATGTCGCTGAAGAAATGTGGCCAGATTATACTATTGATCAAGTACATGCAGCTTTGCAATGGTATCAAGATCAAGATGTAACATTAGGCGGCTAAAACATTAACTAAAAAACGATCGTAAACAACGAAGTAAAAGCTAAATAAAAGACACGAGACTAAAAAAGGTGGACACTTCACTCATAGGTGTCCATCTTTTTTTGCTAGATAAAAGATGAAAAGAAACTGCATCTGGATTAAACTGAATAAAGTCATCTAATTCAATAGAGAGAACCTTATTTTGGAGGATAAATTAAGACAAAGGAGTGTAGAATCATGTATCTTGCTGATTACCATCATCACACAGATAATTCATTTGATTCTCAAGCACAGATGAAAGAAGTATGCGAACAAGCGATAAGAAGAGGGGTGAATGAAGTTTGTTTTACGGAGCACTTTTCTGTTAACCCTAAAGTTCCTACTTATGGTCACATGGAATTTGACCGTTATTTTTCTCAGATTAACAAGTGCCGTGAATTAGTCAAAAATCAACTAGTGATTAAAGCTGGAATTGAACTATGCGAGCCGCATTTGATGAAAGAAGACTATAAAGAAGCTTTAGCAAATTTGGAAATAGATTTTATCCTAGGGTCTGTTCATAACATCAAAGAAGAAAAATTGCGAATGTTTATGGCAAATAAAACGAAGAAAGAAATTTACCAAAATTATTTTGAAGAAGTTTACGCAATGGTAAGCGACGCTGATATTGATGTGATCGCACATTTAGATTTAATCAAACGCTATGCTGTAGAAACAGTAGGCAACTACGATTTTATAATTTATAGACCTATTATTGAAAAGATTTTACGCAAAGCAATAAAACGAGGTATTGGAATTGAAATCAATACATCAGGATTGTCAAAAAAAGGATTAAAAGAAACTTTTCCATCAATGGATGTTTTGCGATTGTATCATTCATTGGGTGGAAAAATTTTAACGATTGGTTCTGATTCGCATCGCTCAGAAACAGTAGGATCTAATCAAGAAATAGCAATAAAAATGGCAAAAGAAGCAGGTTTTGATAAGGTATATGTATTTGAAAGAAGAACGCCGAGTACAATCAATCTTGAGTAAAATATAAAAGGAAAAACGCTCATAAATGATTGGATTCCTGTTTAATTAAAAATATAGCGCTAACATCTTGTAATCTGTTCTTTATAAATGTATAATTGTTTTATACAAATGACTAGACTTTTAGTCTAGAGGTTAAGTTAAAAAAAGGAGTGTTTAGTAGGATGAAATATGAATTTCCAGAAGGATTCTGGTGGGGATCTGCAGCTAGTGGACCGCAAACAGAAGGCGTTTTTGAAGGCGATAACAAAGGGGATAACATTTGGGATCATTGGTACCGTGAAGAACCAGAAAAATTCTTTAATGGAGTAGGACCAGAAAAAACTTCTTACTTCTATGAAAAATATAAAGAAGATATCCAACTAATGAAAGAAACAGGTCACACAACATTTAGAACTTCTATTCAATGGAGTCGTTTGATTCCTAATGGTACAGGAGAAGTGAATCAAAAAGCTGTTGAGTTTTATAATGATGTGATCAATGAATTGCTTGCAAATGATATTGAACCATTTATTAACTTATACCACTTTGATATGCCTATGAAATTACAAGAAAAAGGCGGTTGGTTAAATCGTGAAACAGTAGATGCTTATGTAGTATTTGCTCAAACATGTTTTGAATTATTTGGCGACCGCATTAAGAGATGGTTTACACATAATGAACCTATTGTACCAGTTGAAGGTGGATACTTATATCAATTCCATTATCCAAATGAAGTGAATATGAAAAAAGCTGTTCAAGTTGCTTACCATGAAGTTCTTTCAAGTGCTAAAGCGATAAAAGTTTACCATGAAATGGATTTAGATGGAGAAATTGGAATTATTTTAAACTTAACTCCAAGCTACCCAAGAGACGAAACAAATCCTGAAGATGTAAAAGCAGCACAACTTGCCGATGCATTCTTTAACCGCTCATTCCTAGACCCTTCAGTTAAAGGTGAATTTCCAACAGATTTAGTTGAGTTATTGAAAGAAATCGATCATTTGCCTACTATTGAAGATGACGATTTAGAAATTATAAAAAATAATACTGTCGATTTGTTGGGAGTTAATTACTACCAACCTCGTCGTATCAAAGCGAAAGAATCATCAGAAAAATTAGCTGATGGTCCTATGCCAGATGATTATTTTGACAATTATATCAAACCTGACCGTAAAATGAATCCTTACCGTGGATGGGAAATTTACGAAAAAGGCGTTTATGATATTTTAACAAACCTTAGAGAAAACTATGGCAATATTCGTTGCTACATTTCTGAAAATGGAATGGGTGTAGAAGGTGAAGAAGCCTATATTAATCCTGATGGAAGTATAGAAGATGATTACCGTATCGAATTTGTAAAAGATCATTTAACTTATATGCATCAAGCCATTCAAGAAGGCAGCAATGTACAAGGGTACCATATGTGGACATGTATGGATAACTGGTCATGGACAAATGCTTATAAAAACCGTTATGGTTTTATTGCAGTAGACATCAACAATGAAGGAAAAAGAACAGTTAAGAAAAGTGGTCGTTGGTTCAAAGAAGTATCTGACGCTAACGGGTTTAACTAAAAAGTAATTCAGTATTGGATTTTCCAAATGGAAAATCCAATATTTTTTAAATAAGTTCAGTTTTTTTAAATAAAAGACTAGACATATAAAAATGTACATGCTATTATTCATATGTAATCGATTTCAAATAATTGATGAAAACTAAAAAGAGGCCTATTTTTAGTTGCTTTACAAATTCTTACCTATTTAACTTTACTTAGAAAATAAGAATAGAAAAGAGGAATACCCGTGAATGGATTTATTGATAAATTAGGGGAGAAATTACTTCCTATTGCCGGGAAACTTGGCGAAAATCGTTATCTTAAAGTTTTACGTGATGCATTTATGCTTGCTTTTCCAATTACCATGTTTGGATCAATTGTAGTTGTATTAAATAACTTGCCATTTTTCAGCGATACATTAAAAGGTAACTTAGGAAATTTATTTGGAAATGGGCAAAATGCGACAATGTCGATCATGACCATTTTTGTAACGTTCGGTATTGGTTATTATTTAAGCAAATCCTATGATGTTGAAGGCGTCTTTGGTGGGGCTGTATCATTAGCTTCGTACTTAATTTTAACACCTTTCTCAATGGTAACTGAATCTGGAGAAGCAGTAACAGGCGTGTTATCATTAGATCGTTTAGGTGCAAAAGGTATGTTCATCGGTATGATCGCAGCATTTATTGCAGCTGAGATATACACACGTATCGTTAAAAAAGGAATTGTTATCAAAATGCCTGATGGTGTTCCACCAGCAGTTGCAAATTCATTTGCAGCCTTATTACCTGCTATTATTACATTAGCAACTTTCTTATTACTAAATGCAGCAGTTTCTGGTTTCTTTGATACAAACTTGCATGATGTTGTCTATACAGCAATCCAACAACCATTAACAGCTCTTGGTAGTGGATTACCTGCTACACTGATTGCCGTGTTCTTCGTTCAATTCTTATGGTTCTTTGGATTACATGGACAAATTATTGTTAACTCAGTAATGGACCCAATCTGGAACACTTTAGCTTTAGAAAACCTTGATGCTTTCAAAGCCGGCGATGCTTTACCACATATCGTAACTAAACCATTTATGGAAATTTACACTGTTGGTATGGGTGGATCAGGAAGCACTTTAGTTGTTGTATTACTCCTTGCATTTGTTATGAAAAGCAGACAAAATAAAGATATTGGTCGCTTAGCTTTAGGACCTGCAATCTTTAACGTAAATGAACCATTGATTTTCGGTATGCCTTTAGTATTAAATGCTTCAATCTTTATTCCTTGGTTAATTGCTCCTTTAGTAACAACAGCATTCAATTATGCGGTTATGGCTGCAGGAATATTCCCGATCCCAACAGGGGTTACAGTTCCTTGGACAATACCTGTTATTATTAATGGATTCATGGCTACCAACTCATTAATGGGTGGATTACTTCAAGTAATTGATATGGCCATTATCGGATTGATTTGGTTCCCATTCCTTAAATTAGTAGATAAAGTAAATCTAAATGCTGTTTCTATGGCTGATTAAGTTTACGCTTAAAAGAAATAGTGATTGAAAAAGGAACTTGCCTCTTCGGGGTAAGTTCCTTTTTGTTAGAAAATATAATTGAAAATGAGTTTTTTTATATTAAAAGGCTAGTCTTATTTTTTTAATTAGGCTATGATGATCGTGAGTGTAATAACAAGGAGGTGCCAAAATGGTAAAGTATGAAGCGATAGCAAATGAAATAAGGAATCGCATTACAAATGGAATTTATAAAGTGGAATCTCTTATTCCCGATCAAGTGACATTATCAGAAGAATTTAGTGTTAGCAGAATGACTATAAAAAAAGCGTTAGATATCTTGGCAATGGAAGGATTGATTTACCGGCAGCGTGGTTCTGGTACTTTTGTTATGAAAAACTCTCCATTAAATGAAGAAAATGCTGCAGTTAATGAATACGATGGACTAACTAAACAAATGCAAGGCCATAAGTTAGAAAGTAAGATCATTAAATTTACAGTTGAATTTCCAAACGAAGAGATTATGGAGCATTTGATGATTGAAAAAAATATGCCGGTCTATAACCTAATTAGATTAAGAATACTTGATGATAAAGCGTATGTTTTAGAGCATACTTACATGCCAACCGATTTGGCAATAGGATTAACAGAAGATATCATTAAAGGTTCTATTTATAAATATATTCATGATGAATTAAATATAAAATTTAGTGGAGCTTATCGTAAAATTAGGGCTGATAAATCTTCTAAGTATGATCAAGAATATTTAAATTGCGGTGTCCATGACCCCGTATTAGAAGTTGAACAAATTGTTTATTTAAAAGATGGACGTCCTTTTGAGCATTCACGAAGTCGTCATCGCTATGATACCCGTAGCTTTACGTTTATAGATATGAACCAAAAATTTTAAAAGAAAACATTAATCAAAGTAAGGGGGAGGCAAAGTGACAAACAATCGTAAAAAAGTAGTGCTAGATTACTTAAATGAATTAAATAAAGCTGTCACAGCCAAAGATATTGCACTGGCATTATCTTTAGATCGGGCAAATATCAGTCGTTACTTAAATGAATTGTATAAAGAAAACCAAATTAATAAGATACCAGGTCGTCCAGTTTTGTATCAAGCATTTCCACTAAACGAAGTACATCAAAAAGAAAAAATGGATCAAATAGCTTTTTCTCGTCTGATTGGTTATGAAGCCTCTTTAAAAGAAATGGTGCAGCAAGCAAAAGCGGCTATTTTATATCCCCCTAATGGGTTGCATACGATTATTTTTGGACAAACGGGTACTGGGAAATCATTATTTGCAGAATGTATGTATCAATATGCTGTGGAATCAAATGCATTATCTACAGATGCTCCTTTTATTACTTATAATTGTGCTGATTATGCTCAAAACCCACAATTACTATTTGGGCACATTTTTGGTGTGAAAAAAGGTTCTTATACTGGTGCTACTCAAGACCGAACAGGATTGCTTCACCAAGCAAATAATGGCATTTTATTTCTAGATGAAATTCATCGATTACCGCCTGAAGGTCAAGAGATGTTATTTACATTTATTGATAAAGGCATTTATCGTCCACTAGGTGAAAGCAATGAAACGTATCATGCAAATGTATTGATCATTGGAGCAACAACAGAAAAATCAGATGTTTTGTTGTCAACCTTTACTCGTAGGATACCGATGGCAATCACGCTACCTGAGTTAGCTGAACGGACCATTGAAGAGCGATATGAATTGATCGATAGTTTTTTAAAACAAGAATCTCAACGTCTCAACCAAAAGATAACGATTGAAAGAGAAGTCTTACTAGCTTTTATGTTGTACCAACCAGAAGGCAATATTGGACAATTTCAAAGAGATTTAAAACTTGTTTGTGCTAAAGCCTTTTTGAATTTTAGAACAAAAAAAAGTTTAGTTTTAAAAATAGACCAAAAAGATCTGCCACTTCAAGTTCAAAAAGGATTGCTGTCCATAAAAGAGATGCCCAAACCTATGGAACGATTGATACAACAAGATAAAGCAGAATTTACGTATCAACCTTTAAATGAAGGAACTGAGCAGCAAGTTGAAACAGCTATGGATTCCACAACTGCAAAGAGTCTTGTGAAAAAAACGAATAAGAATGTGTTGGGAAACTATCAAATGGAAGGTCAAGGTCATAAAGAACAAAAGACGTATTTTAATGAATATGTAAAAAACTTATCGGCAACATCAGATATACGTCATCATATGATTGATCCAATTTTAAAAGAACTCATTAAACAGATGTATGAAGTGGCGAAAAAGCGACTTGATCGTTATTATTCAACTAAAATTGAGTTTGCATTTGCTTTGCATTTACAAAGTGCATTGGAACGGATTGAAGAGAACCAACTAATCGACTTTCCTAATTTAAATGAAATTCGAAAGAATTACCCTAAAGAATTTCAGGTGGCCATTGATTTGTCTGCTATGATCGAAGAAATGTATTCCATTGAGATCCCTTTTGAAGAAATCGGTTTTATCACGTTATTTTTAACTAAACAAGAAGAAACAGAGATCAGTCAAAAACAAGAAAAAACAACAGCTATTATGGTTTTGATGCATGGAAAAACAACGGCCAGCAGTATGTTGGAAACGGTAAAAGAACTATTAGAAACATCGGTGGGTATTGCTATTAATATGCCATTGTCTATGAAAGTTCAAGCAATGTACAATCGTGTGCGTCAAACGATTATGGAAGACAAAGAAGTGTACCAACAAGGTTTATTGATATTGACCGACATGGGTTCTTTAAATACATTTGGAAATATGCTGGCAGAAGATTTAGGGTTAAGAATAAAGACATTGCCGATGGTGAGTACTCCAGTTGTTTTAGAGGCAGTGAGAATGGCTAGCATTGGACGCACACTAGAAGATATTTACCAAAGTTGTCAAACCGTATTGAAGAGCAGTACAAAACAACTGACGTTAATGGACACAAAGAAAAAGAAAGCCATATTGGTTACTTGTTTTACCGGTGAAGGAGTGGCTAAAAAATTAGAGCAACGCATTCGTCCAATATTGGACACTGACAATGTCAGCATCATTCCGTTGCAATTTTTACATCGTGAAGCGTTTAATCAACGAATTGACCAATTAATGGAAACGTATGACATTAAAGCAATAGTAGGAACGGTAGAATTTGACTACCAAAATATTCCTTTTTATACAGCCTATGATATTTTTAATGATGAAAAATTACAATTGTTAAAAAACCAAGTTGAAGAAGAGCTTCCAATCAATGAAATGATCCAATCTTTAACGGGAACATTAGAAAAAGTAGGATCGGTTCAACAATTGATGCATTTCTTACAAAAATTGATGCAACAGTTAAAGAATGAGTTGAATATTATGATTCCAGCAGGTGTTGAAACAGGAATGATGTTGCATATTGCATTTTTGATAGAAGGACTGAAAACCGGAACAATCTTGCGCAAGTTTTCTGATTTAGATGAATACGCTAAGAAAAATCGAATGACCATGGATGTTATCAAAGTAACCTTGATTCCATTAGAAAAACAATATCAGATCGCTATTCCAGAAGATGAAATAGCTTATATTGCTCAGATGATTATTGAAAATAAAGTTAAATTTCATCTTTAAAAGTACACACTAAAATAGTGTGTACTTTTTTTGTTCAAGTGTGTAATGAAAACGATTGAAAGAAAAGGCTTTCTGAATAGGTTTTCATTTATAAAAGTTGGCACGCTTATTGCAATATAATAAGTGTAAAGCAAATAAAACATTGGAGTGATAAATAATGGCAGAAAAAACAATTATGTTAGTATGTTCAGCAGGTATGAGTACAAGTTTATTGGTGACTAAAATGCAAGCAGCTTCAAAAGCTCGTGAAATGGATACAGAAATTTTCGCAGTATCTGCAGCAGAAGCTGATAAACACATTGCAAGTAAAAACATCGACGTTCTGTTATTAGGACCTCAAGTTCGATTTATGAAAGGCCAATTTGAAAAGAAATTAGCTGACAAGAATATTCCTTTAGATATTATCAACATGCAAGATTACGGTAAAATGAACGGTGAAAATGTATTAAACCAAGCTCTTGAATTAATGAAATAATTAGTTACGGTTATGGAAAGGAAGTTTTGAAGTGGGACAAGCAATAGATATAGAAACAATCATGGGTTTGATTATTCATGGAGGAAATGCTAAAAGTGATGCAATGGAAGCTATTCATGCTGCAAAAAAAGATGATTTTGCATTAGCAGCTGAAAAATTGGAATCGTCAGATAAATCATTAGTTGAAGCTCATCATGCTCAAACGAGTTTGTTAACACAAGAAGCTTCTGGTGAAGCAATGACAGTTTCTTTATTAGCTGTGCACAGCCAAGATCATTTGATGAATGCTATTACATTTAAAGATCTAGCATCTGAAGTTGTAGACGTATACAAAAAACTTGCAGGAGTAGCAATCGACTAAATGTAAGTTCATATGTGTTCATAAAAAGTCATAAAACTTTATTTTATGACTTTTTATTGTCTAGTAAGCTCGAAGAATAATACTTATCATTTTAAATTAGATGACTATCGGTTTTTAGATGAAAATGTAAATGAAGGAGCGTATAAATTGAAAAAAACTATTCCAGAGAATTTTATTATCGGTGCTGGGTCTTCAGCATGGCAAACAGAAGGATGGAAAGGCAAAAAAGAAGGACAAGATTCGTATCTTGATACATGGTATAAAAACGAACGCCATGTCTGGCATGAAGGGTATGGACCCGGTGTTGCAACAAATTTTTATGAACGTTACCAAGATGATATTGATTTAATGAAAGAAATTGGCTTAACTCATTTTAGAACGTCTATCAATTGGTCGAGATTCTTTACGAACTATGAAACGTTAGAAGTAGATGAAGACTACGCTTCATTCATTGACCGTTTTGTAGACAGTTTGATTGAAGCAGGGGTTGTACCTATGCTTTGTTTAGAACATTATGAACTTCCTACTTATTTGCTAGATAAGTATGAGGGTTGGAGTTCTAAAAAAGTTGTAGAATTGTTTACGCAATATGCGGAAATTGTATTTGATCGTTATGCAGACCGCGTGAAATATTGGTTTACATTTAATGAACCAGTGGTTATCCAAACACGGACCTACTTAGATGCTATCCGTTATCCACATGAGCAAAATACTAAAAAATGGATGCAATGGAATTACCATAAAGTTTTGGCAACAGCAAAAGTTGTTGAAGTGTACCATAGAAATAACTACGATGGACAGATCGGTGTTGTGCTTAATCCAGAAGTAACCTATCCAAGATCTTCCTCAGAAGCAGATAAAAAAGCAGCAGAAATGTATGATCTATTTTTCAATCGAATTTATTTAGATCCGTTGGTTAAAGGAACTTACCCTGAAGAATTGTTCCCGCTTTTAGAAAAGCACGATATCCTATTTGACTATACAAAAGACGAACTGGATATTATTGCACAAAATACTGTAGATTATCTAGGGATCAATTTGTATTACCCTAATCGTGTGAAGGCACCAAGTCATCAATGGAATGAACAAACTCCATTCCACCCAGCGTATTATTATGATCATTTTGAATTGCCTGGACGCAAAATGAACAAATCAAGAGGATGGGAAATTTATCCTCAAATGATGTTTGATTTTGGGATGCGCATAAAAAATGAGTATGGCAATATTCCATGGATGGTCACAGAAAATGGAATGGGTATTGAAGAAGAAGAACGATTTATGGATAGTAATGGAGTCGTGCAAGACGATTACCGCATTGAGTTCATTACAGAACATTTGAATAGTTTAATAGAAGTTACTGAAGCAGGATCAAATTGCAAAGGCTATATGCTTTGGGCCTTTACAGATTGTGTATCTCCTATGAATGCATTTAAAAACCGGTATGGCTTGGTTAGAATCGATTTAGACAATAACCGAGACCGTTCATTAAAGAAATCAGCCTTTTGGTATAAAGATTTAATTGAAAAAGGTGAATTTGATGTTCCGGATAAAACGGAAATCAAGTAAAAACGGAAATCAAGTAAAAACGGAACGTCTTAAAAAAGTTGATAAGAATAAATAAGATAAAAATGGTAATCTATTCTTAATGGATTGCCATTTTTATTTTGAATAGGAATAATGTAGATGGATTTATTAAGGAGGATAAAAATGACAACTGAAACAATTGTAGTAAATATGTTGGTTTTTGATGAATTAGTTAAAGAAGGAAAGAGACAATTAGATTTTTTTGAAGGTCTCTCTCAATTAGCGATAAAAAAAATAGAAATTAGAAGAGATTACATCAAAGAGGAGTCTGAATTTAAAGACCTTAATGAAGCAGCAAAAAAATACGGTTTTGAATTGTTGTATTCTGTTCCAGAATTGCTTTATACAGATCAAATGATGACAGAGACAGAACTAAGATTATATGCAAAAGAAGCGTATGCGTTAGGGGCTAAACATTTGAAATTTGGAGCTGGATACGTTAAAGAAGTGTTAAAGAAGTTTCGACAGAAGATGTTGTGATTTTAAATAATGTATTAAATGAATACGAAATCAATCATTTTACGATTGAAAATGGTCAGGAAAGTTATTCCACAGCGGATAAACTAAACCAAATAAGTATTCAATTAATTGAAAAAGGGGCAGCTGTTTCTCTAACATTTGATACTGGGAATTTCATGTATGTTCATGAAGATCCAGTTAAAAACGCAAAGCTTTTAAAAACCAATGTAACGTATGTCCATTTGAAAGATATCAAAGCAGGTACATTAGAAATGACCCTGTTAAATGAAGGCGATATTTCTATAGCAGAAGTACTTAAAGCATTTCCAAGCGATATCAATACAGCAATTGAATACCCATTTGGACATGATCCGTTAGACGTATTAAAAAAAGAAATAGATAAACTAACAGCTATTAAAGAAGCGATAGAAAAATTAAGATAAAAAAATAAATTTGTGTACTTCACTTTGAGACAAATTATTTTATTAAGCTTCTCTTTAGATTTAGTGCAAACAGTTGTTTTTTTATTGGGAATAAATTATGATTTATTAGAAAGCTTAGTAGAAGAGGCCATTAGGCAGGTATACACTGAACTTACAGTTGTATAAGAGAAGTCATTAAATAAAAAAGGGGTCCTTTCTTTGAAAATTGGAGTAGACAAGATTGGTTTTTATGCACCACATTTATATGTGGACATGAATAAATTGGCGGTAGCTAGAAATGTAGAACCAGAAAAATTCACTATTGGTATTGGTCAAGAAAAGATGGCAGTTGCTCCTATTACACAAGATCCAGTAACGTTAGCAGCCAATGCAGCTTTAACGATTCTAGATGATGAAGACAAAGAAAAAATCGATTTCGTTATTTTTGGTACTGAGTCAGGTATTGATAATTCTAAATCTGCAGCTGTCTACGTCCATCAGTTATTGGGTTTAAACCCGAATGCTCGATCGATCGAAGTCAAACAAGCTTGTTACGGAGCTACTGCAGGGATTCAAATGGCAAAAGGTCATATTGCCTTAAATCCAGAAAGCAGAGTTTTAGTATTAGGTTCTGATATTGCACGTTATGGATTAAATACTTCAGGAGAGTCTACTCAAGGAGCCGGTGCTGTTGCTATGGTTATCAGTGCAGATCCTAAGATATTGGCATTAGAAGATAAAAGTGCCTATCTAACTGCGGATATTATGGACTTTTGGCGCCCTGTTTATTCAGACAAAGCCTTTGTTGACGGAAAATTTTCAAATGAACAATACATTCACTTTTTCAATACAGTTTGGGAACAATACAAAGCTAAATCTGATTTAGGTTTAAATGATTTCGAAGCCATCTGTTTCCATTTACCGTACACTAAAATGGGACTTAAAGCTTTGAGAACAGTATTAGAAGAAGCAGATGAAGCTGATCAAGAACGATTATTGGCTAACTACAAATCAAGCACAATGTATAATCGCAATGTTGGAAATATCTATACTGGTTCACTGTACTTGAGCTTAGTTTCTTTACTTGAACAAAGTGACCAGTTAAAAGATGGCGCTCGAATTGGGTTGTATAGTTACGGATCAGGTGCAGTAGGCGAATTCTTTACGGGTATTTTGCAACCAAACTACCGCGAATATCTGCAAGCAAAAAGTCATGCTGAATTGTTTGCTGCTAGAACAGAGGTCTCTATTGAAGAGTATGAAGCTGTTTTCCAAGAAACCGTTCCAGTTGATGGATCTACAGTAGAATTTGATGCTACAAAAGATACAGCAGCTATTTATTTAGCCGGTATAAAAGACAACATGCGTCAATATGTAAATAAATCCAACTAAAAGTAGGGGATATAAACCCCTATCAAGAAACTTATTCCCATTTTTGATGATATCCTTCATCAGAAGTGAGCGTAAGTTTTTTTTGCGTTTTTGCGTTACAGTGAAGTAAAAAAATTCTCACTCTTCTTATGGAAAAGTGAGAACAAGAGTTGATATGAAGTTAGGTTATATCCCGGACTTTAATTTCATTTAGTTTCTTTAGGGAGAAGGTATGCAAGGCTAACTACTTTTTATTCTTCTAAAGATAAAATTTCTTGAAGCAATTCTTTTGCAGTTGCTAAGTTCATGTTTTTAGCGTGTTTTAATTGTTCTGAGACTTGTTCAATCGCTTTTCCAGTAGCTCCTGCACTGATGGCTAAAGAGCGAGCTTGCAAGCCCATATGCCCTTTTTGGATTCCTTCAGTCACTAATGCTTTAAGTGCTGAAAAGTTTTGAGCCAATCCAACTGAAACAATCACCGCTTCTAATTCTTTGGCCGATTGGTATCCTAACAAGCGTTTGCTGAACTGAGCAGCAGGATGAATCGAAATCGAACCGCCAACTGATCCTACAGGCAAAGGCAACGTCAATTCACCAATCAAATCACCGTTCTCAGCTTTTTTCCAAGAAGAAAGAGCACGATATTGTCCACTGCGTGAGGCATAAGCATGAACTCCAGCAGAAATAGCCCGCCAGTCATTTCCAGAAGCTAAAACAACAGCATCGATACCATTCATGATGCCTTTATTATGAGTAACTGCACGGTAAGGGTCAACATAAGCTAGTTGTCCGGCTTCAATTAAACGGTCGCGTATGTCTTCGCCCGAAAAATCGTTTCTTTTTAGCAAATCAACTGAAATCTGACAAGTAGCTGTTGCCAAACACTCTGTTGCATAGTTAGAAAGAATGCTCATCAAAGCGGTACCACCGGTCAAAGTTTCAAGATACCCCGTAATGCCTTCCATCATTGTATTAATGATATTAGCTCCCATTGCCTCCATAGTCGCTATGTGTATATGCACGATTAAAAATTCAGGTGTTGCGGCTTCTTCATCCTGCTCAATAACGCGAATTGAAAGATCTTTTGCTCCTCCGCCACGATTAACGATAGAAGGGTGAGCGGCGTTGGCTTTTTTGAGAATATCTTTCTTATGGTTAGTCAAGTTGATTTTGGCAAGAGAGATATCAGGAATGTTTTTTAAGGCTACTTGCCCAATCATAATCCGTTCTGAAATAGTTGTTTTGAATCCGCCAGCTTGAGCGATAATTTTTGCTCCGGCACTGGCTGCTGCAATAACAGAAGGTTCTTCGATTGCCATCGGAACAACATAATCTTTTCCATCAATTAAAAAATTTAAAGCGGCTCCTAATGGAAGTTGGTAAGTAATTAAGTAATTTTCAATCATATTGTCAGCAAGTTCATCTGATAAAAGCAGACCTTCGTTTAGAAGCAAGTCATCAGAAGAGAGGATATTTGCGTCTACAAGAGCATCCATTCTTTCAGTAAGGCTTTTTTTATAAAATTTATCTAAATAGGCTTTGTCCATAATTGTATGCTCCTTGTGAATTCCTAATAACAAAAGTTTACCATAATCTTTCCTTAATTTCGTTAGTAAATATTTATTAGCTCAATCATTATTCACCATTCTTGCTGCAAATTTAGCTAAGAAGACTGAACTAACAGGTCTCTACAGTAGAATCTTTGGTACTAAATGCAAGAAAACTGAACTATCCGGCTACTATCCAATAATATTGGTTTGTGACATGAAATAAATAAAAAACCTCTTCTATCTAATGCCATTAAGCAAAAGATAAAAGAGGTCGCTGGATGTTTATTAAATTATACTTCTTCAGTTTCTCCAACTAGACTAGGTTCTGAAGCTTCTTCTGTAGTTTCTGGTTCTTCAACTGATGGTGGTAAAACACTAACAACAGATTGTTCAGCATCACTTAATACAGTGATATCTTTATCAACTTTAATATCAGAAACCGTTAATGCATCTCCAATTTCTAATTCACCAGCATCAACAGTGAATTCAGTTGGGATATTTGTTGGAAGAGTTTCAATTTCTAATTCGTTTAAAGTTTGAGAAACAATGCCTCGTTTAACATTTTCAGCATTTACTACACTAATTGGAACAGTAACTACTAATTTTTCACCTTTTTTAACAACTTGTAATTCAACATCTAAAATTTGATTTACTAAAGTTGCACTTTGAATTTCTTTAATAATAACTTGATGACTTTCACCATTTGGAACGGCAACATCAAAGATAGCATTTTTACCTAAAGTTTTTAAAACGTTATCCAAGTCTTTACTGTCTAATAGTACTGGGGTGCTTTCAAGACCCTTACCATTGATAACAGCTGTAACTTTCTTTTCTCTTCTGTCGCGGTTTGCTGCTGAAGATCCGACCTCTGTTCTTAAAGTAGCATTGATTTTCATAAATATTTTCCCCTTTCAACTAACGTGAATAGTGGTTAAAATAAACGAATTCTAATTAAATTAGAATACATTTTTTAAAACCCTTACATCTATTAGTGTAACAAAGAAACTCAAAAGAAGCTAATGTAAAGACTTTATCAAACAGATCATAGGATGACTTTTTATTTTTTTACTAAACTATTGAAAGTTGGAATTGCTGGTTTTAAGGAATAAAGGTAAACTAAACTTAATAAGAATAGAAAAAAATTAGTCTATATGAAATGAAACAAAACAGGTCTTATTCCATTTGTCGGATTATTAAATGCTGCTGGAATCAAATAGGGATTTATTTGACTAGATAAAATAGCGTTCATCCTGCATCAGTAGAATATAAGGTAAGTGCAAGATCATAGCTCAATACTATTAAAAATAGTTGACAGCCTCAGCTAATAGGAGTGAATAGAAGTGAATGATATTAGTAAATTAATTCAGGGAAAAAACTTATCAGAGCTAGATGAAAAAATTGTCCATTACATTATTGAACACATTGATGATATTTTAGAAAAAGGGGTGCGTGGCGTAGCAAAAGATAACTACACATCACCTTCTACCATTATCCGCTTAGCTAAGAAACTTGGCTACACAGGATTTATTGATTTATATTATCAGATTCTTCCAATGGTCAAGAAAGTAGAAGGTAGCCAAGCAGATAATGATGAAGACTTTTTACGTATTAGTCAGGAAGACTTTTTTAAAGAGAACAGCAGAGAAGATATTGAACAGTTTATTCAGCAAGTTTTGTATTTGAAACAAAAATACCTTTTTATTTATGCAACGGGATTTTCTGCAATAGCAGCGGAGTATTTGTATAAGAAATTATTGGTATTAGGTAAGAAAACAATCATTGCTACTGGAACAGATTCAATTGGTGTTTTTGAAAATAATTTGGAAGATATCGGAGCTCTTATTGTCATTTCAAAATCTGGCGAAACACAGCTGGTTATTGATAAATTACTTGTAGCAAAAGAACAAAACATTTTTACAGTCACCTTTACAAAAGAAACCACAAATCGAGCAGCAGAAATATCTGATTTGAACTTTAAAATTATTGATAACAACAAATTGGATGACCGAAATATGCTGCCCAATAGTTTCTTCCCTAGATTACTAATGTTGGTAGAATTCATTTTTAAAACGTATCTTGATGATATGCAACAAAAAATCAATCAATAGACCGAAACGTGTTTCAAAAAAGCGAAACACGTTTTTTATATACCCAAAATCGTATACAATAAATCGCTTTCAAGATAAACTAGCATTATCAAAAGAAATGAAACAATAAAAATAGGAGGTAAAAATATGAAAGAGAAATTGATGGATGGTATGCAGCGGTTTTCAAAAGCCATGTTTATACCAGTATTAATTTTACCAATTGCAGGGATTCTGATTGCGATCGGGAATTTATTCACAAATGCAAAGTTGATTGAAACCGTTCCCTTTTTGAATAATCCTATTACGATGGGGTTTGGCGCAATTTTATCTGGATCATTGGTTTCAATTTTAAGTAACCTTGGTTTAGTTTTTTGTATGGGGTTAGCAGTTGGTTTAGCTAAGAAGAAAAAATCAGAGGCAGGATTTACTGCTGTATTGGGTTATTTAGTTTTTATTAACGCAATGAACAAATTTATGGAGCTTAGTGGAATACTGTTTGAAGGAGAATCGTTACAAGGTACTGGACAAACAATGGTATTAGGCGTCCAAGTACTCGATATGGGTGTTTTTCTTGGTATTATTTTAGGAATTGTAACAGCAATCGTACACAATAAATTCTGTGAAAAAGAATTTAACAATGCTTTTCAAATTTATGGCGGAACACGATTCGTATTCATCATGTTGATTCCAGTAGTGGTTTTATTGGCAATTGCATTTACGTACATTTGGCCGTTCTTCCAAAGCGGCATCAATAGTTTAGGAACATTGATCAATCAAAGTGGAAACTTCGGTATCTTCCTATATGGAACATTGGAGCGCTTATTGATTCCAACAGGATTGCATCACTTAGTTTACACACCTTTCTTGTATACCTCATTAGGTGGCATCCAAGAAGTTGGAGGACAACTTTTTGAAGGAGCTAGAAATATCTACTTTGCAGAAATTGCAGATCCTTCAGTTAGTATCTTGTCTCCAAGTGTTATCTGGGACGCACGTGGAATTTCTAAAATGTTTGGACTAATCGGGGCATGTTTAGCTATGTATCATACAGCCAGCCCAGAAAATAAAGGGAAAGCAAAAGCTATTTTGATCCCAGCAGTCGTTACTTCATTTGTAGCGGGTGTGACAGAGCCAATCGAATTTTCATTTATGTTTGTAGCACCGTTGCTATTTGTGGTTCATGCGGCATTAAGTGGACTGAGCATGGTTGTTTTAAATTTATTAAGTGTAAGAGCTATCGGACCCAACGGCTTTATCGATTTCTTATTGTACAATGTACCACTAGGAATTGAAAAAACAGGCTGGCCAATGTATATCTTAGTCGGACTGGTATTCTTTGTTATTTATTACTTCACATTCCGTTTCTTGATTACTAAATTTAAGTATAAAACCATTGGGCGTGAAGAGACTGGTCAAGAAACAAAACTTTATTCTAAGAGTGAATACAATGAAAGCAAAGGTAAAAAAGCAACTACTAATGAAGCTCAACCTCAAGCAGAGACTGGTTTAGCCAGCACGATCGTTGCAGCTCTTGGCGGGCCAGACAATATCAATACGGTAACCAATTGTTATACCCGTTTGAGGTTAACTTTAGACAAGCCGGATAAAGTCGATGAGTTAGCGTTAAAAAATGACACTGGAGCAAGCGGAGTAATCATTAAAGATCACAATGTACAAGTCATATATGGTTTGCAAGTGAATAGCGTCAGAAAAGCTGTCGATCAGTATCTAGGAAGAGAATCAGAAGAAGAATAAAATTGGATAAACTGAAAGGAAGTAATTAAAAATGAAAAAATTCTCAATTGTGATTGCAGGAGGCGGAAGTACGTTTACGCCAGGAATCGTTATGATGATGTTGGATAATATCGACCGTTTTCCAATTCGGACGTTAAAACTATATGACAATGATGGAGAACGGCAAGCGATCCTAGGAGAAGCTTTAGAAATCTTATTGAAAGAACAAGCTCCTGATATTGATTTTTCTTATACCACTGATCCAGAAACCGCATTTACGGATGTTGATTTTTGTATGGCTCATATTCGTGTTGGAAAATACGCTATGCGTGAACAAGATGAAAAAATTCCATTAAATCATGGTGTAGTTGGACAAGAAACTTGCGGACCAGGCGGAATCGCTTATGGGATGAGAAGTATTGGCGGCATGATGGAAATTATTGACTACATGGAAAAATATTCTCCTGACTGCTGGATGTTAAACTATTCTAATCCAGCTGCAATTGTGG
This sequence comes from Carnobacterium sp. FSL W8-0810, assembly GCF_038007125.1. Taxonomy (NCBI): domain Bacteria; kingdom Bacillati; phylum Bacillota; class Bacilli; order Lactobacillales; family Carnobacteriaceae; genus Carnobacterium; species Carnobacterium sp. FSL W8-0810. Next base: position 1,131,866 of record NZ_JBBOWO010000001.1, read on the forward strand.
CTGAAGCTTGCCGCGTGATGCGCCCAAACGCTAAAGTATTGAATATTTGCGACATGCCAGTAGGTACGTTAAGAAGAATGTCTCAGATCATTGATAAAGAACCAAAAGACTTAGAAGTTCGTTACTTTGGACTAAACCACTTTGGCTGGTGGACAAGTGTTAAAGATAAAGAAGGTCATGAATATTTGCCGCAAATCCGCGAATATGTTGCTGAGAATGGTTATTTAACAAAAGTTGAAGTTGACACACAACATATGGATCAAAGCTGGCAAGAAACCCACAAAAAAGCTAAGGATTTATTAGCAGTTAATCCTAGATATTTACCAAATACGTATTTAAAATACTACTTGTTTCCAGACTATGAAGTAAACCATTCAAGCTGTACGTATTCACGTGCGAATGAAGTAATGGACGGCAGAGAGAAAACAGTCTTCACAGCAGCTAAAAAAATTGTTGAAAAAGGTACTGCTGAAAACAGTGGCTTTACCATTGACAGTCATGCATCGTTTATTGTTGATTTAGCACGTGCCATTGCATTCAATACACATGAAAGAATGTTGATGATCGTAGAAAATAATGGTGCCATTGCAAACTTTGATGATGACGCAATGGTAGAAGTACCTTGTATCGTAGGCAGTGATGGTCCAGAACCATTAGCTCAAGGGAAAATTCCAGCATTCGAAAAAGCTTTGATGCATCAACAAGTAACAGTAGAAAAATTAGTTGTAGAAGCTTACATTACTGGAAGTTATCAAACATTATGGCAAGCTTTAACACTTTCAAAAATAATTCCAAGTGCGGAAGTTGCTAAAAATGTATTGGATGATTTAATCGTAGCCAATAAAGGTTTCTGGCCAGAATTAAGTTAACTAGGTATAATAAAGTATGGCAAGAAAATGTGGAACTTGTTCCCTTTTCTTGCTTTTTTACTGAGAATTAACTAACGAAAATATTTTTACTAATGGGGAAGAATCAGTATAGAAGAGGGGGATTGGATCAGGAAAAATGGAATGAAGTTAGCAGGACATTTAGCGACTTCAAATCAGCAATTTATGGGGTGTGATGAAATCGATTGCAGAAGGATTTGATGTGTTGTATCATTCTAACTATGAGTATGATTTAACGAATGTAGCAAAAGGAAGGGAACAATAGTAATAGTTCAGTTATCTGAAGTTGATTAATGGAATGGACTCAATCGGCTTTTGAGAAAGACAATGGACCGTTGTAAAGGCTCTTCAATTGCCTGTTCCTGTAATTGCACAATCGTTAATAGTCCGTTTTAACGCAACAACTTAAGATTTTTTTTGAGAAAAAATAGTCGCATCATTGTGCAATGAATTCGAAGAATATTCGGTTCAAAGCAAGGAGGATTAAGAAATGATAAATCAGCAAAGGTATACCATTGGAGTTGATATTGGTACTACAAGTACGAAAGCCGTTTTGTACCAAGAAGATCTTCAAGTAGTAGATAGTACATATGTTGGATATGACATTATTCAAACTGAACCTGGGATGGCAGAACAAGACCCAAAGGCCATTTTTCAGGCTGTACTATCGGTTATTCGAACATTAATGGAAAAAGATACTAGTATTAAAGAGAAAGTTGATTTTATTTCTTTCTCCAGTGCTATGCACAGTGTAATCGTTATAGACGAAAAAAATGAGCTTTTAACAAATTGTCTAACGTGGGCAGATAACCGTTCAACTGAATTAGTTACACAGTTAAAAGCCAATACAGACTGGAAAGCATTGTACCAAAAAACAGGTACGCCTATTCATTCCATGACGCCACTTAGCAAGATCATCTGGTTAAAGGAATACCATCCTGCTATTTTAAAAAAAGCTAAAAAAATTATTGGTATAAAAGAATACATTCTCTATAAATTAACTGGCGAATATAAAATTGATTACTCACTTGCTTCAGCTACAGGGTTATTTAATATCCATGAATTAGCATGGGATCAAGATATTCTAAAGCTGTTTGGAATAGAAGCATCTATTTTATCTGAACCTGTAGACGTTACATATAGATGGCCAGCGATCCAAGAAAAGTATGCAGACGAAATGAGTATTAGTGCAGCAACGGACTTAGTTATTGGAGCAAGCGATGGGTGTTTATCTAACCTTGGAGTAGGAGCAATGAATCCGGGCGAGACAGCAATCACCATTGGTACTAGTGGAGCCATTCGAATGGTCACCAATCATATTGTTTTAGATACTGAGGGCAGAACATTTTGTTATTATCTATCTAAGGGACGTTGGGTAATCGGAGGTGCTGTCAATAACGGCGGGAATGTAATGGCTTGGCTTACTGCGGTGCTTTACCCAGAAGGAAGTCTTTTAGTAGATAACGGCGTAGAAACAAGATTAGAACAACTTAATCGATTGGCTGAAATCATTCAGCCTGGAGCAGAAGGATTGTACTTCTTACCTTATTTAAATGGCGAACGCGCACCGTTGTGGGAATCCCAAGCAACAGGTAGTTACATCGGTTTAGCAGCTCACCATACGACTGGTCACATGGTTCGTGCTGCAATGGAAGGCGTATTATTTAACCTGCATGATGTCTGGCAAATCATTCAGGAAGTAGGAGGACTTTCTAAAACAATCAAGGTAACTGGTGGTTTTTTAAACTCTCCTTTATGGAAACAAATGATTGCAGATATATTTGGCAGGCCAATGCAACAGCCAACCAGTTTTGAAAGCTCTTGTCTAGGTGCAGTCTTGATTGGGAAAGATAGCGAAGAAACTGCTGAACAAACTTTGCTGCAAGAAAATAGAGTGTTGGTAGAAGGCATAACCGAATCGAAAATATGGATGCAACCAAATCAACCTATAGTAGAAAAATATCAAAAAATTATTCCAACCTATCAAAAATTGGCTAAAGAGATGAGCAATGTTCGCAAAGTTTTAAGTGAAACGAATTAGGTTATTCCTCATTATCTTAAACAGTACAATTCATTTTAACAGCGCAAACGCAAAAAACAGAGCGAGATTTCTTGCTCTGTTTTTTGCGTTTGCGTTCAATTACCTAAAAACTAGGACTATAAAGGTTCTTGGGGATAATAAAAAATATGCTATACTAAATTAAAAATGGGAATGAAATATAGGACTAAATTGGGGGTGATAGCTAAGTGGAAAAAGATAAGGGACACGATATGGATTATAAAACACTAATGGATGTGGCTATTCTTGCAGGGAAAATTATGTTGGAAAGCAATGCTGAAACGTATCGTGTAGAAGATACAATGAACCATATTTTAAAAACGTCCAAATTTGAAACGACTGAAGCCTTCGCAATTGCCACTGGCTTAGTAGCAACGTTAGATGATCCTAGTATTGAAGATCCTATTACAATTGTTAAACGGATAAATTCGCGAGACACAAATTTAAATAAAATTGCTAATGTAAATACTATCTCACGGCAGTTGACGAGCAAAGAAATTAAGCTTTCAGAAGCTTATGAAGCTCTACAAAAAATAGGCGGAGAACAGTATAAGCAACTGTATAAAGATTTCGCTATTTCTGCTTTAGCGGCTTCATTTGCTTTATTGTTAGGCGGGGGTATTTTTGAAATCATAGCTGCTGGAATCAACGGCAGTTTTTTGGCACTTGTATTAAAAGGAGAAAAAAAGTTGGATATGGGGCCTTTTGTGCGTAATGTTTTATCTTCTGCCGTTATATCGGTAGTTGCAGGTTTGATGCAAGCATTTGTCTTTTCTACTCTGAGTATCAACTTAGTTATTATAGGAACTATTATGCCATTGGTACCCGGAACAGCAATTACAAATGCCATTCGAGATACGCTACAAGGAGATTACATGTCTGGTGGAGCTAAGGCCTTAGAAGCTTTTGTTATTGCGTTGTCTATTGCTTTAGGTGTTGCAATCGGATTAATTCTTATTGGGGGTGCAATCTTTTGATTAGTCAGATTATTGGTGCCTTCTTAGCAGTAGTTTCAGCTGCTGTTATTTTAGAATCACCTAAAAGATACGTCTTTACAGCAGCTTCTGTGGGAGCTGTAGGATGGGGAATCTATCTCGTATGTCTGGAACCATTTGGATCTGTTTCGGCTACTTATATTTCAGGTTTGGTGATTTCTATCCTGTCACATATTTATTCGCGTATTTTTAAAGTTCCTGTAACCATCTTCTTTTTACCTGGTTTTTTTCCTCTAGTTCCAGGGTCAGGTATGTATTTGACCGTTTATGAATTTATCCAGGGCAATACTAATACAGCTCAAGAACATCTTCAAAACACGATTCAAATTGCAGGAATGATTGCTTTAGCTATTTTTACGATTGATACAGTCTTTAAAGTAATAAAAAAAGTTCAACAACTAAAAGCAGAACGAGTCACATAAAAAAGCCCTGAACGCAAATTGCGCTCAGGGCTAAATTAATTATAGCGTTTTATCATTTTTATCATTGATAGAGCAATAAGCAAATTTATTTTGAATTTATGGAAGACTATCGAGTAAGTTTGTGTTCTTTGATATAGGTTTCAACCAGTTGATCATATTCAATCATTAAAGCTTGAATAACGGGGTCGGACGTAGAGTTTAAGACCCTATCTCCAATGGAACGAATCGGTAAAATATTGTTGCCTGTCCCTGTAATAAAAGCACCGTCGATCTCATTTAGTTTTTTGACCGGTATGGTTTCTTCTACTACATCAATTCCTAATATGTTACATAACAGTAACGTTTTTTTTCTAACGATCCCAAGTAAAACATCGTTAGCAGGAGAAGTGTAGATTTTTTTGTTATGGACAATAAATAAATTTGAACGACTGCCTTCTGTTACATGATCTTGTTGGTCAACAAGTAAAACTTCGTAAGCGTGTTGTTTTTCCCGTTCATCTAAAACAAATTGCTGATATTCTGTTCTCAAAACTTTAATATTTGGATCAGGTCGTTCGAGCTTTAATAGCGTTGTGTGCATACCATTTATATAATAATCTTGGGGCGGATAAATAGAACGAGTGAAGAAAATTAACAGCCCGGCCGATTGATTTAAAATCATTTTAATATTTTGATTGCTAACTTGATTAACAGATATCAACTGGTAAATACGGTCAGTTAATGCTTTATCAAAATCTGTTAAATTCAACCCGGTCGCAGCAGCTGACTTTTTAAATCGATCTAAATGGTCTTCTAAAAAAAGAGGAATACTTTGTTGGACACGTATCACTTCGTAAATGTTTTTTCCATCCAACTGGCTAAAAACCCTAGCATCGGCTGTGGATTTTAGATCGTTATTTATAAAATAAAAAGCTTGTTCTACTTGTTCCATAATAATCTCCTTTTTGTATAAACCTTTTGTTAACAGATGTCTTTTCTATTGTAATCAACTAATAAGAGAGTTAGCAAGATTTTTTATCATTTAGCTAATAAATAGAATGAATAAAAAAAATTAAAAAGTATGAGACATAAGACTTTACTTTGAAAAGGGTTCTCTGTATTGTATATCGTGTAAGATGTATTTTTTGAAATTGTTGAGGTATGTAATGAACGTTACATAAATAGGAGGAGATAAAATGTTTTTAGCATGGAAAGAGATTAAACATTCAAAAACAAGATTTGCATTAATTATTGGGGTTATGGTTTTAGTATCTTATCTAGTGTATTTTTTAACAGGTTTAGCTTACGGTTTAGCGCAAGATAATCGTACAAGTGTTGATAAATGGGAAGCAGATGCTATTGTTTTAACAGATGAGTCCAACCAAAATATCAATATGTCTATGATGACGATTGGAGAAACAGAAGATATTTCCGCAGATGAAACAGCATTACTTGGTTTGGCTTCAAGCGTTATTCGTAAAGAAGGCGAAACTGGAGAAGACGCTAAAACGAATGTAACTTTTTTTGGGATTGATCCTGATGAGTTTATTATGCCGGAAGTAATAGAAGGTAAGCCTTTTGAAAATGATGATGAAGTAGTTGCAGATATCAGTTTGAAAGAAGAAGAAGGCATTGAACTGGGCGACACAGTCCAACTTGCTGGGAGTGATAAAGAAGTAGAAGTGGTAGGTTTTACAGAAAATGCTAAGTTTAATGTAGCTCCTGTCTTATATACAACGATCGCTTCTTATCAAGAAGTTCGTTTTGAGGCTGCTGATGATTCTGAAGATGGACGAATCAGTGCAGTCGTAGTAAGAGATTCAACTGCAGATTTTGATGAAATAGTTGGAGATTCAGAAGATTTAGTATCATATTCTATTGGCGATTATATTAACAATATTCCAGGATATAGTGCACAAGTATTAACCTTTGGATTGATGATTGGATTCTTGATCGTTATTGCAGCAGTTGTTATTGGTATCTTTATATACGTATTAACGCTACAAAAAACAAGCATGTTTGGTGTGATGAAAGCTCAAGGGATATCTTCAGGTTATATTGCTAAATCAGTAGTAGCTCAGACATTCTTACTTTCAGCTATTGGAGTTGGTCTTGGTTTACTATTGACTGTTGTTACATCCTTCGTATTGCCTGCAACCGTCCCTTACAGCACAAACTGGGTATTCTTCATTAGTATAACAGCCTTATTGATTATTGTTGCTGTTTTAGGAGCTTTATTCTCAGTACGAACAGTTGTTAAAATCGATCCATTAGAAGCAATCGGATAATAGGAGGAATGAGAAATGAAATTAATTGAATTAGATAATGTCAGCCGTTCATTCGGTGAAGGACATACAAAAATTGAAGCACTAAAGAATACTAGTTTCTCTGTAGAAGAGGGCGAGTTTGTTGCTATTATCGGTCCTAGTGGATCAGGAAAGAGTACCTTGTTGACGATTATTGGGGGCTTACAAACACCTTCAAAAGGGACTGTAGAAATCAACGAAAAACCATTTAGTGATGTTAGTGAAAAAAAACGTGCAGCATTACGTTTTAAAGAAATTGGCTTTATCTTGCAAGCGTCAAACTTGGTTCCATTCTTGACGGTTAAAGATCAACTTAATTTGGTAAATAAAGTTGAAAAATCAAAAGTGCAGAAAGAAAAACAAAAAAAACTATTAGATGAGTTAGGGATTTATGATTTGAAAGATAAATACCCAAGTGATTTGTCCGGTGGGGAACGTCAACGTGTAGCAATTGCTCGTGCATTGTATCATGAACCTTCAGTTATTTTAGCAGATGAACCAACGGCTAGTCTGGATTCTGAAAAGGCATTTGAAGTAGTTGAAATTTTAGCACGAGAAACAAAAAATAAGAAAAAAGCAACCATTATGGTAACCCATGATGAACGATTGATTGACCATTGTGACAAAGTATATGTTATGAAAGACGGCGTATTAACGTTAAGAGAATAAAAATAAATCTATTACAGATTAAGAAGGTTGGCGTTGATAAATGGATGAAACAATATTTGTTCGCTCTTTAGAAGAACAGTTATGTTTTGAAGTATATAGAGCTTCAAATGGTTTTTCAAGAATGTACGGAAGAGCATTAAAACCATTTGGGTTAACATTTCCGCAGTATCTTGTACTATTGGCCCTATGGGATGAAGACCATGTCTTTATAAAAAATATCAGTGACCGTATTGGGATGAGTATTGGAACAATGAATCCAATTCTTAATCGTTTAGCCACTCAAGGATGGATCGAAAAAGTAACATCTGATATTGATAAGCGTGCAGTAGTGGTTACATTGACTGAAAAGAGTCAGAACGAAAAAAAAGCAATCTCAAAAGCAATCTTAAATGAGATCATTAATTGTGATATGACAGACATCAATAATGATGCTTTCTTAAATGGATTAAAAGCATTAAATAGAGAATTTGATCATTTAGAAGAGGACAGTGAATAAACTGATTTAGGGGATAAGATCTTTTTAGCGATGCTGGAGAAGAAAAGAGGGATTATTTGACAAAAAAGGTAGCCGTTATTGGAGCTGGTGTAGCCGGTTTAGCTAGTGCTATTCGGTTGCAACATGAAGGATATGAAGTAGAGTTATTTGAAAAAGAAGCCATTCCAGGTGGGAAAATGAATCGTATTGAAAAAGATGGTTATACATTTGATCTAGGTCCAAGCCTCGTGATGATGCCGGAGATTTATAAAGAAGTTTTCGAATTGGCGGGAAGAGATCCAGATGATTATATTCCTATGACAAGACTAGATCCTATGTATTCTGCCTTCTTTGGCCCAGATGAAAAAGATAGATATGATGTATCCTCAGATCTCGTTACATTGATAGCTTCACTGGAAAATCTTAGTGATGAAGATGCTAAAGGATTTTTAAGTTACTTGCAAGATATTTATGGACGTTTTATCGTAGCAAAAGATCACTTTTTGCAACGACCTTTCAGAAGTGCGTTAGATTTTTATAATCCATTTATGATCAAGCAAGCGCTGAAGTTGAAAACATTTGATACTGCCAGTCATTCTATCGGTAAATTCGTAAAGGATAAACGAATGCAGCAAATGTTGAGCTTTCAAACTTTATATATAGGCGTTTCACCCAATAATGGACCTTCTCTTTATTCGATCATTCCAATGATTGAATTCCTTTACGGTGTTTGGTTTATTAAAGGCGGTATGTACACAATGGCTAAGTCAATGGAACGTTTATTTTTAGAATTAGGCGGAAAAGTGAATTATAATACGCCTGTAGAACGTATTTTGATCCAAGATAAAAAAGCTTATGGAATCCAACTGCAAAATAAAAAGGTTCTAACTGATTTTGTTTTATGTAACGCGGATTTCCCTTATGCTATCAAAAATTTGGTTCAAGACAAAGCTGCAAAAGGCAAATATACTGATAAAAAAATTGACAGTATGAAGTATTCTTGTTCTTGTTTTATCCTGTACCTAGGTATGGATCGTAAATATGATCAGGTTGAACAATTGCATAATTTTGTGTTTACAGAAGATCTAGATAAAAATCTTGAAGATATTTTTGATGGGAAATTATTAGATAAACCTTCTTACTATTTATATATGGCTTCAAAAATGGATCAATCTATGGCACCAGAAGGCAAAGAAGGTTTGTATCTGTTGGTTCCAGTTTCGGATCTATCAACAGCAGATTACGAATGGAATGAAGAAACGGTTCAGTATTATCGTTCGCAAGTCTTAAATTCACTTAAAACATTAAAAGGTTTTGAAAATGTTGAAAATGAGATCGTATCGGAAACGTATATGACACCTTTAGATTTTGAAGAAAAATTCAATGCGTATAATGGGGCTTGTTTTGGTTTAAGACCTAATTTGCTGCAAAGCAATCATTTTCGTCCACAAGCAAAAGCAAAGAATTGTGAAAATCTTTATTTTGCCGGAAGTAGTACCCATCCAGGAGCAGGAGTTCCTATCGTATTGTTGTCTGCCAAAATAGCTGTAGAAGAATTATTGTTAGATGATCGTGGAGTTAAAGCATGATGGTTTAAAAAAAGTAGATTATCAAAAGTTAGGAGGGTCGGAATATGGAATTAAACAAACAAGAAACCATAAAACAAGATTATCAGTACTGTGAAAACATTATTAAACAGCACTCCAAAAGTTTTTATTATGCTTTCTCACGTTTGCCTAAGGCTAAGGCACAAGCCATATTTGCTATTTACGCCTTTTGCAGGCGGGCCGATGATGATGTAGATTTAGCAGAAACAACCCAAGAACAGTTAGCTGCAGTTGATGCACTTGAAAAAGAATTGGCCTTATTTGAAAGTGGAAAACCAATTGATCACCCTGCTTGGAGAGCTTTAGCAGATGTGTTTGAACGATACGATATGGATATTCAGCCGTTTTATTATCAATTAACTGGTCAAAAAATGGATGTGCAATTTAGCATGCCTGAAACGATGTCAGGATTAGAAAAGTATTGTTTTTATGTAGCCGGCTCAGTTGGGCTTATGTTATTGCCTGTTTTAGCTTCTGAAACAAATAAAGATCTTACTCAAACAGCGATCGATCTAGGAGTAGCCATGCAGCTGACCAATATATTGAGAGACGTTGGCGAAGATTTTCAAAATATTGGACGTGTGTATCTCCCGGTTTCAGAATTAGAAAAGGAAAATTATTCTGTTCGAGAGTTGGGGAAAAAAGAAGTTACTGATAAATTTATCCGTATCTGGGAAAGATTAGCTCAACGTGCTGAAGAATTATATGATAAAGTTCAACCTGACTATCGTTATTTTGATGAAGATAGCCGTTTACCGGTTGAATTATCAGCTAATGTCTATAAAGGGCTGTTAAATGCGGTACGAAAAAATAAGTACGATTGTTTTACAAAACGCAATTATGTTTCTAAAATGGAGATGCAGCGTATTTACCAAGCAATAAAATAAGGAATTGTCCTTGACGAATGAGCACGATGCTTGAGTCTGGGACTTTTCTTATACAATAAATGAGAATACAGTACATGAGGAGTGTTTGAATATGTCATCTCAGAAAAAATCAGTAATTGTCATTGGCGGAGGATTAGGTGGGCTTTCAGTAGCTATTTCACTAGCTCAGAGTGGATATAAGGTATCTCTTTTTGAACAAAATAATCATCTTGGAGGTAAGTTAAACCGTTTAGAACAAGATGGTTTTGGTTTTGATTTAGGCCCATCAATTTTAACAATGCCTCACGTATTCGAAAAACTATTTACAGACAGTGGACGTAAGATGGAAGATTATCTTTCGATCATTCAATTAGATCAACAATGGAGATCTTTCTTTCCAGATGGTACGGTTATTGACCTATATGGCGATTTAGATAAAATGGCTAGGGAAAATCAAGCGTTAAGTGAAAAGGATATGAAAGAATATACAGAGTTCTTGTCTTACGCTAAAAAATTATATGATGCAACTGAAAAAGGTTATTTTGAAAAGGGATTAGATAAAACAGGAGAAATTTTTCGGGAGCATGGGTTAATAGGTTCGATGAAAGATTTTGATTATTTTTCATCTATGTATGATGCTATTGAAAAAAGAATCAGCAATCAAAAAGTCAGAGACATGCTGGCTTACTTTATCAAGTACGTCGGTTCTTCACCATATGATGCCCCAGCGGTATTAAATATGATGATTTATATGCAGCATGCTCAAGGCGTTTGGTATGTTCCTGGGGGGATGCATAAAATCGCTGAGGGACTCGTTAAGCTGGCTGGCGAGTTGGGCGTAGAATTGAATACAGGTAAAGCCGTTACTTCTTTTGTTAAAGATAATCAAAGTCAAATTAATGGTGTACAATTTGCGGACGGCTCTCTAAAAAAGGCCGATTATTATGTTTCAAATATGGAAGTCATCCCAGCTTATAAAAAATTATTAAACGAGGAAACTGACTTTATTGAAAAATTAGAAAAAAGATTTGAGCCTTCAAGTTCTGGATTAGTTTTGCATTTGGGTGTAAATAAAGAATATCCACAGCTTGCTCACCATAATTTCTTTTTCTCAGCTGATCCAGCTAATCACTTTGATACTGTATTTAATAAACATGAACTTCCAGAAGATCCTACTATTTACTTAGTAAACGTGAATAAAACAGATGAAACTCAAACTAAACCAGGACATGAAAATATTAAAATATTGCCTCATATTCCATATATTCAAGACAAACCCTTTACTCAAGAAGATTATCTGCAATTTCGTGAACGAGTCTTAACCAAATTAGAAAAAATGGGATTAACAGATTTGCGTCAACATATTGTGACAGAAGATATGTGGACACCGGATGATATTGAGAAAACCTATGGATCGCATAAAGGTTCAATTTATGGAACCGTTTCTAATCGTAAAAAAAATCATGGATTTAAGCATGCTAAACACAGTGAAAAATATGATAATCTTTATTTTGTTGGTGGAACCGTAAATCCAGGTGGAGGTATGCCGATGGTTACTATGAGTGGTCAACAAGTTAGAGATAAAATCGTGCAACGAGACCAAGAAAATGAGTGATACAACAAGAGTCAATAACCAAAAGATAAACTGGTTTATTATTCAACAACGTCAAAAAAGTAGGATGACAGAAACAAATCTTTCAGATATCCGTTACCGCAAACAACAATTGGCTACTTTTAAGTTAATGTTAGAGAATAATCAAGATGAGTTGCTGAATGCGCTTTATGAAGATTTAGGGAAGTCACCTGAAGAAGCTTACGTTTCTGAAATTGCTGTATTGCTTCAAGAAATCGACTTTATGAAACGTAAACTAACTAAGTGGCAAAGACCTAAAAGGAAACGTCACGTTAGATTAAGTTCATTTAGCAAAACAAGTATTCAACATCACCCTTATGGATCGGTATTGATTATTAGTCCTTGGAATTACCCTTTACATCTAGCACTTCTTCCTGCAATAGGGGCAATAGCTGCCGGGAATAGTTGTTTTATTAAACCTTCTGAGTATGCTCCTGCAACAGCAAAGTTATTAGCAGAATTAGTTGAGAATTATTTTTCACCGGATAATTTAGTGGTTGTCACCGGAGATGCCTCAGTGGCTAGTGACTTATTAGAATTGCCATGGGATTTCATTTTTTTTACTGGAAGTAAAAAAGTGGGTTCAATTGTTTACGAAGCCGCAGCTGCAAAGCAAATTCCGATTGTACTCGAATTAGGGGGAAAGAATCCTTGTATTGTTGACGAAACGAATCTAACTCCGTCAGTTGTTCAGCGAATCATTTGGGGGAAATTTTTAAATGCAGGACAAACCTGTATCGCTCCTGATACGATGTATGTTCATGAATCTGTTTACGCTAAATTTCTTCAACTAGCGGCTGACCAAATTAAAGCATTTTATGGATCTCAACCGATTCACCCTTCACGTTTCGGTCGTATTGCTCATGATAAACAAGTTGAAAAATTAATGGGCTATTTGAAACAAGGAAAAATCTATTATGGTGGACACACGGACACTGCTAATCGATTTATTGAACCGACACTATTAACAGATATCCCAGTTGATAGTTCAATTCTGCAAGAAGAAATATTCGGTCCAATTTTGCCAGTCATTCCTTACACTGATTTAGCAACTTTAGTTCATCAATTGAAATCTTTTCCTGATCCGCTAGCTGTATATGTGTTTAGTAAAGATAAAAAATCCATTCAGTTTTTGAAAAGCGAATTGCGTTCAGGAGCGTTCAGTTTAAATCAAGTGATTTTACATGCTGTCAGCTCGCATAGTCCTTTTGGTGGGGTCGGAGCTAGTGGTTTTGGACGCTATCATGGAATGGCTAGTTTGGATACCTTTAGTTATTTGAGGATGGATTATGAGAATCTCTTGCCTTTCAATATACAGAAACAATATCCTCCGTATCAATCTAATGATATAAACCTTCTTCGTAAATGGAGGCGTTGGTTATTTTAGAAGTAGAAAATATCATCACTATTTTTTGTTTTCTTACAGGAATAGCACTAGTCAGTGGCTTTCTGATGCTTTGGAAAATTCCTTTAGCATTAAAAAAAGACAAACGGCTAAGTGAAGGGAAAACGTTATCGATTATTATACCTGCTAGAAATGAAGCAAATCGTTTACCAAAACTACTAAACTCATTAAAAGAACAATCAACCTATAACGTAGAAATAATAGTAGTCGATGATGATTCAAAAGATCAAACGGTTGCTATTGCTAAACGTTATGGCGTTCAAGTAATAGAAAGAAACAGTACTGAGGAGGGTCTCGGAAAATCCGCAGCTTGCTGGCGTGGAGCCCAAAAGTCCGATGGAGATTGGTTGCTTTTTTTAGATGCAGATACGTACTTTGATGATCAATTTAGTTTACAGCATTTACTAAACACCTATCAATCGGTTGGTGAAAATGGCATTTTATCTTTTCAGCCTTATCACAAAATAGCCCACCTATATGAAAATTTATCTGCAGTTTTTAATATTATTTTAATGGCTGGAATGAATACTTTTACACCTATAGGGGATAAACTTAAAGCAGCTGGATCTTTTGGTCCATGTATTTTGTGTACAAGAGAAGACTATTTTAATGTTGGCGGTCATAAAGAAATACAAGGAGCAATCATGGATGATTTAGCATTAGGGGAGTTATTCGACAAAAACGGATTTCCTGTTCGTTGTTATAGCGGAAAAGAAACCATTTCTTTCCAGATGTATCCAGAAGGAATAAAAGCATTAGTGGAAGGGTGGACAAAAAGCTTTGGAACTGCTGTGCAATCTACTCATCCATTAGTCACATCAATCATTTCAAGTTGGATCAGCGGAAGTTTTTTCTCTGTTTTTGCTTTAATAGGAGCTTTGAATATAGGCCACTTTAACTTAGTACTATCAACTAGCCTTTTGTGTATCCTGTATCTTATGCAGTTTTATTGGCTAGCTAGACGAGTAGGAAACTTTAAGTTTTATGCACTCGTTCTCTATCCGTTCCAATTTTTATTTTTTATTGGATTGTTTGCTTGGTCACTTGTTTTGACAAAAGTTTTTCATAGAGTGAAGTGGCGAGGGCGTAATATAGAAGTATAATGGAGGGAAAACTCAATGCAGCTCATAGAATTATCCGTTTTCTGGACCATCATTACTGATAGTGCAGCATGGCTTTTTTTTCATTTAGCTATTTCTATTTTTACGTTGCATTTACCGAAACATTTTTTCCTAACCACTAACTTTCTTTATCGGACTAGAGAATGGGAAGCGGAAGGACAATTTTGGCAAACACATTTTAACGTTAAGAAATATGCAAAGATCATTCCTGAAGGCTCTCGTATTTTAGGAAGTGGTTTTTATAAAAGAAGGTTAAAGCATAAAGAAACGACTTATTTAGAAACCTTTATACTCGAAACAAAAAGAGCAGAATTGACACATTGGCTTTCAATTCTTCCTTCATTTCTCTTTTTTTTATGGAATCCAGCTTGGGCAGGCTGGGTAATGGTTAGTTACGCTTTACTATTCAATATTCCTATTATAATAGTTCAACGATATAATCGACCGCGGCTTGAAAAAATACTTGCTCGTAAAAAAAAATTCCCATTCTAAGATTCAATGAATGGGAATTTTTTTGGTTTTCATCCTCATTAGAGACTTAATAACGAAAGAAAAAAACCGATATAAGTAATGAAGATATAGGTATTGTTCCGTTGATATTAAAAACTTGGAGGAATTATAGTGGGAGCATTGATTGCATTAATTATTGGATTTGGATCTATGATCATAGGCTTTATGGGAGAAGGAGGACATGTAGGTGCACTTATTTCTTGGACGCCAGCTGTGATCGTTTTCGGAGGTACTCTTGGAAGTGTCTTGTTAGCATTTCCTTTAGAATATATAAAAAATATTGGGAAAATTCTTAAAGTGTCATTTACTGCAAAGTCAAAAGACTTAACGACTATCATTGTTTACTTCAGTACGATAGCTGCTAAAGTAAAAAGAGAAGGCGTATTGAGTATTGAATCTGAAGCTGCAGATAGTTCTGATGTTGATCCATTTATAAAAAAAGGCATTCAATTAATAGTAGACGGCGAATCCTATGAAATGATACGAGACACATTAGAACTTGAAATGGATGCTATAGCAGAGCGTCATAAGACTGGAGCAGCTATTTTTAATTCAGCTGGCGGTACTGCTCCTACAATGGGAATTGTTGGAACAGTATTAGGTTTGGTCCATGTATTAGGTGGCTTAGCAGATGCAGATATGTCTCAACTGGGTGCAAGTATCTCTTCTGCATTTTTAGCAACTCTTTATGGACTGGCTAGTGCAAACTTAGTCTTCCTGCCTATTGCTACTCGATTAAAAAAAATCGCTCAAAAAGAAGAAATGGAAAAGGAACTAATATTAGAAGGTATTTTAATGCTCCAACAAGGCGTGCGCCCTAATCTAATAACTGAAAAATTAACCGGTTTTCTAAATGGTACAGAAATTCTAGTAGACAGCAGCAATATAGAAGAAGGAAAGGCAGTTCCTGAACTATGAGCAGACGAAACAAGAAACATGAAGAAGAACCAGAAAACCATGAAAGATGGTTACTCTCCTATGCAGATTTCATCACACTCTTAATGATATTTTTTATCATTATGTATTCTATGAGTGAAATGGATAAATCAAAATACAATGCTCTGGCTTCTGTTTTCAATGTTGAAATGGGTGGCGGAGATGCAAGTATCGTTGAAGGTGGAAACGGAACTGGAAATGCGGATACTGGAGCAGAAGGAGAATTAACGGAAGAAGAAAAACAACTAGAGGTTAAAGAAGCTGTTGATCAATATATTGATACCAGTGGATTAAACGATAGTGTAACAACATCTATTGAAGAAAGAGGATTAGTTCTCAGTTTTAATGATGCCTTATTTTTTGATAGTGGAGATGCAGAAATTAAGGAAGATCAAAAAAATAAATTTGCAGATATTGGAAGATTGTTGAATCAGCCTGCTTTAAAAGAGAGTTTTATTCGAGTGGAAGGACATACGGACTCTATTCCTGTCTCAAATCCAAAGTATAAATCAAACTGGGATCTTTCTGCATTAAGAGCGAGTAATGTTGCTCAAATTATTATAAATGATGCTGGGATTCAGCCTAACAGGGTTTCTGTCATAGGATATGGGGAATACCGGCCAAAAGCAGATAATAAAACCGAAGAAGGACGGAATGAGAACAGAAGAGTTGATATTTTGATTTTGAATAGTGAATTTAATAACGCTGAACAAGTAGCACAATAAGGAGTGAGAGAATTTTCTCGCTTCTTTTTTCTATAATAAAAGAAAGAAACAGTACTAAGAATGAAAAATTGGATACCAATTGTAAATCCTAGACATAACTATTGACAAGAAACGTTTACAGATGTAAACTATAAATATAAGAAACGTTTACGAATGTAATCGAATAGGAGGACGAGATAAATGACAAACAAAACTCAGCCAACCATTTCAGATGCGGAATGGGAAATTATGCGGGTAGTTTGGACTAATCACACGGTGACTAGTAAAGATATTACAGAAATAATAAAAGAAAAAATGAATTGGAAACAAGCGACGATTAAAACATTGATTGGTCGGTTAGTTGAAAAGGGAATGTTGAAGACAGAAGCAATCGGAAATAAATATTTGTACAGTCCTTCAGTTACTGAAGAAGAAAGTTTGAAAAGCAAAACATCCGATTTTTTTGAACACCTTTGCAATCGAAAAGTTGGGGCAACGCTAGCAGAATTGCTTAGTGAAGCCACGTTAAGTCATTCGGATGTACAGCTATTAGAAGAAATAATACAACGAAAAAAAATGGAAGCAGTGGATGTTGTATCGTGTAATTGCACGCCGGGCCAATGTGACTGTCAACACTATCATCATTAATTTAAAAAGGAGTGAATGAAAATGATTGAAAAAAACTTTACAATTGAAGGGATGAGTTGTGCTTCTTGTGCTCAGACTGTTGAAAAAGCAACTAAAAAATTGTCAGGAGTCCAAGAATCAACGGTTAATCTAGCTACTGAAAAAATGCATATCACCTATGATGAGGCAAAACTTACGGATAAAGATATTCAAGAGGCTGTCAATCAGTCAGGATATAAAGCAGTAACAAACACAAAACAAAAAAATTATGTGATTGAAGGCATGACGTGCGCATCTTGTGCACAAACAATTGAAAAAGCAGTAGGGAAATTAGCTGCTGTACAAATGGTAAATGTTAATTTAGCAACTGAAAAAATGAGTATCGAATATGACCCTGATCAATTAGTTTTAGCAGAAGTTACGAAAGCTGTTGAAGAAGTTGGGTATACAGCACATGAAGAAGTTGAAACAGGGGATGAAGTAGATAGAACTCGTGAAAAAAAAGCACAGCACATAAAAGATATGTGGCAACGTTTTTGGATTTCAGCCCTTTTCACTGTGCCTTTATTGTATATTTCAATGGGGCATATGCTAGGAATGCCTTTACCAGAATTCATTGATCCTATGGCAAACGCTGTGACATTTGCTCTAGCTCAATTGGTTTTAACTATTCCCGTAATCATTTTAGGAAGAGAATTCTTTAAAGTGGGGTTTAAGGCTTTAGTTAAAGGGCATCCCAACATGGATTCGCTGGTTGCTTTAGGAACGAGTGCTGCATTCCTGTACAGTTTGATTTCAACTGTAGCGATAGGAATGGGAAATACTCATTTAGCGATGGATCTTTATTATGAATCTGCGGCAGTTATTTTGACGTTGATTACGCTTGGAAAATACTTTGAAGCTCTTTCAAAGGGAAAAACATCTGAAGCAATAAAGAAATTAATGGGTCTAGCTCCAAAACAAGCTAGAATAATGCGTAATGGACAAGAAGTCGATGTAGCAATTGATGAAGTTCAAGTAAATGACCTCATCATTGTTAAACCTGGTGAAAAAATGCCGGTCGATGGAATCGTTGTTGAAGGAAATACTTCAGTTGATGAAGCAATGTTGACCGGAGAAAGTATACCGGTTGAAAAAACAGCCGGCGATGCTGTAATTGGGGCAAGTATCAATCAAAATGGGACCATTAAATATAAAGCCACTAAAGTAGGGAAAGATACAGCCTTATCTCAAATCATTAAATTGGTTGAAGATGCCCAAGGTTCGAAAGCTCCCATTGCAAAATTGGCTGATATTATTTCTGGATATTTTGTACCTATCGTTATTGTATTAGCTGTTATATCAGGTTTAGCTTGGTATATAGCAGGTGAGTCAGGTGTATTTGCTTTAACGATTGCTATTTCTGTATTAGTTATTGCTTGTCCTTGTGCACTTGGTTTAGCAACTCCAACTGCTATTATGGTTGGAACAGGGAAAGGTGCAGAACATGGAGTTTTGATTAAAAGTGGTGGAGCATTAGAAAAAACGCACAAGATCCAAACAATTATTTTTGACAAAACAGGTACAATCACAGAAGGAAAACCTGAAGTAACAGACATTTTAGCAGTGAATGGAATGTCCGAAGAAGAACTGCTGATCCTTGCAGCTTCTGCTGAAAGAGGATCAGAACATCCATTAGGAGAAGCGATTGTTCATGGGGCAGAAAAGAAAGACTTGTCTCTTTTTAAAACTCAAACGTTTAATGCACTGCCAGGACATGGAATTGAAGTAACGATTGAGAATCAATCGCTATTATTAGGAAATAAAAAACTAATGATAGACCGTGGAATTTCGATAGATACAGTAGAAACAGTTTCCGATACGTTGGCTGGTGAAGGGAAAACACCAATGTACATTGCTAAAGATGGTCAAATTGTTGGGATTATTGCCGTTGCTGATACAGTAAAAGCAAATAGTTTGAAAGCTATTGAGAAATTGCATAAGATGGGATTAGAAGTAGCGATGATCACTGGTGATAATAAACGTACAGCCCAAGCAATTGCAAAACAAGTCGGTATTGATCGTGTATTAAGTGAAGTACTTCCAGAAGAAAAAGCAAACGAAGTGAAAAAATTGCAAGCTGAAGGAAAAATCGTTGCGATGGTTGGTGATGGAATCAATGATGCTCCAGCTTTAGCTCAAGCAGATATCGGAATTGCTATTGGATCAGGTACAGATGTAGCTATGGAATCTGCTGATATTGTGTTGATGAGAAGTGATTTAATGGACGTATCAACAGCCGTTGAATTAAGTAAAGCAACCATCAAAAATATCAAAGAAAACTTATTTTGGGCATTTGGATACAATGTATTAGGTATTCCAATTGCGATGGGTCTATTGCATGTTTTTGGTGGACCATTATTAAATCCTATGCTAGCTGGAGCGGCAATGAGTTTCAGCTCAGTATCTGTATTGATTAACGCCTTGCGCTTAAAAAGGTTCAAACCCTCTTCTAATAAATAGAAAAGAGGTAAAAAAATAAAAATAGAAATGGAGCGATTACTAATGAAAAAAGAATTGACCATTGAAGGTATGAAATGTGAAGGTTGTGCCAGCACAGTAGTTGAAAAAATTCAAGCTGTTGAAGGAGTTGAACGTGTAGCAGTTGATTTAGCTACTAAACAAGCTATTGTGGAAAGCCAAACAGACATTGATGAAGCGGTTTTTAATCAAGCATTAAGCGATACAAATTATGATGTAGTAAGCAGTAACTAAAGTTTAAAAACTCACTTTTCTACGGAAGAGTGAGTTTTTTTGTTCACTTTTACGTGGACCCCGCTTTGACGAATAAGTGAGAATTTTTTTTATTCAACTTCTACGTGAAGAGCTGTTTCATAGAAAAGTAGCTCACATTTTGAGCTCTACTTTTACGTCAAAGGTCGTTTCATGTAAGAGTAGTACCCGTTGTATGATATGTAATCAAGAAAGGCTAGGAAAAAAAGTTGAATTAAAAGGGAAAACAATTATATTTTGATGAAATAGACCATTAAAATAAGGACAAGTTTAATTAGTACTCTAAATGAAGCAACTTGCTAAATAAGCCAAAGAAGAGTAACCTATTAATTATTATTTAGGGGAGGAATGAAGATGGGAATCAATAACGAATTATTAACGAAATTTAAAGACCAATTTGATGACAATAGCAGTAACCAAGTGATCAAAGGTGCAATTGCAAAAGTTGGTATTGATGATGCTTCTTTAGACAATAATGTTTTAAGAAAGCACTCTTTTGAGTTTTCAAATGAAACAAAACGCGGCACAATAACAAATCAAAAATCTAGTGGACGCTGTTGGATGTTTGCAGCATTAAATACAGCTCGTGTAGATACAATGAATAAGTTAAATATGGAAAGTTTTGAGTTTTCACAAAACTATACATTATTTTGGGATAAATTAGAAAAAGCAAATTATTTCTTAGACAGCATTTTGGAAACACTTGACGAAGCCCAAGATTCTAGAATTATTTCTCATCTATTGATGGATCCAGTTCAAGATGGAGGACAGTGGGATATGTTTTCAGGTCTGTTAGAAAAATATGGAGCTGTTCCTAAATCAGTTATGCCGGAAACCTTTCATTCTTCTAATACAAGAAAATTAAATTCAATACTGACATCTAAATTAAGAGAATTTGCTTGTCAATTACGTGAAGGTTACCAAGCAGGATCAACACAAAATGAACTAACGGCTAAAAAAGAAGATATGTTGTATTTTATCTATACAGTTTTAGTGAAAGCTTTAGGAGAAGTTCCTGAAACATTCACTTATACGTATCGAAACAAAGATGATGAATACTGTCGCATCAAAGATATTACACCACAAGCTTTTTTCAAAGAGTATGTAGGTTGGGACTTAACTAGTTTAGTCAGTTTGTTGAATGCACCAACAGAAGATAAACCATATGGAAGAGCTTACACCGTTAAGTATTTAGGAACCGTTAAAGAAGCTAAACCGATTCAATACATCAATGTTCCGATCCAAGTACTAAAAGAAGCAGCAGTTGCTTCAATTAAAGACGGACAACCTGTGTGGTTTGGCTGTGATGTGGGCAAAATGTCGATAAGAGATGTTGGGATTATGGATGAACACAGTTACAATTATGAGTTGACATTGGGTGAAGATAGCGGTTTGTCAAAAGCTCAACGCTTAGATTACGGAGACAGCTTATTGACCCATGCGATGGTTTTTGTTGGAGTAGATTTAGATGAACAAGGTCAACCACAGACTTGGAAAGTCGAAAACAGTTGGGGAGATAAGTCTGGTAAAAAAGGGATTTTTTCTATGAGTGATAAATGGTTTGAAGAATTTAATTATCAAATTGCAGTAGACAAGAAATACATTCCTGAAAAATGGTTAAAAGCCTTAGATGAACCCATTATCGAATTAGAACCTTGGGATCCAATGGGTGCTTTAGCATTAGTTAAATAAATGGATACCAAGAGTTGAGGGATTTGTCTCAGCTCTTGGTATTTTTGCTTTTTAGCAGATGAGAACATGGTATAATCTATAGTAGAAAAGAGAAAATGAAAGGATGATTTTGGATGGTAAGAGAAAAGAAATTTTCAACAGAAGATATTTACGTACAGACTCATAATCTTCTGATAAAGGAAGGATATGAAAAATTTTCTTTTAGTCTGCTAGCTAAGTCATTAAATGTTTCAAGAGCGGCTATTTATAAGTACTATACGAATAAAGATGAACTTATTACGGACTATTTAATAAAGCAAATGGAACAGATGATGCGGGATTTTAATCAACTAACATGGTCTGTAGACTATTCCAATCAATTTGACCAATTATTCGAGCTGATATTCAATTATCGAGATACGCATTTGATCTCAAATGATATACCAAAGAAAACCCTAATTAGTTCTGAAAAACAACTACAAAAAGAGGCGATTTCTAAAGAAGTGCATGGCCATTTTTTAAATTATATACAACAATTTATCCAGACGGGTAAAAAAAATGGACAGATAAAAAAAGAAATACCCGATAGTTTAATTGTGGGTATTATTTTTCATAGCATTAATATACCTGATCGTTCTCAATTAAGTTTGCAAGAAAAAGCTTATTTTATTAAGATGATCATAAAAAATGGTATTTTTGATACACCAAAGTGACACGAGTGTAACTTTGGTGTATACTACTCATTGTAAGGATAAATATTCAAAGAAATGGGGTAGGATAAATGTTTTTAGCATTAAAAGAATTAAAGCACTCCAAAGGAAAATTTATGATGATTGGTTTAATTATCGTATTTATTTCGTGGCTCGTGTTTGTATTATCTGGTCTTGGAACAGGATTATCTGATTTAGCAACTTCGACGTTAAAATATTCTGAGGCAGATTATGTTGTTTTTGAAGATGAAACAGATTTTAGCTTTTCTAAATCGATTCTTCCCGAATCGTTAGAGAAAGAAATAGCAGAACAAAAAGGTGTAGAGTCTGTTGCTTCTATGGGGACTGTTTCAGCTTCGATTCGTTCAGCTGGCAGTAATGAAGAAAATGCAACAAAAGTTGATGTTCTTATAGCAGGCATTCAACCCGGATCGTTCATGGAGCCAAGCGTTCGTTCTGGTGAACCATTGGCGTCAAGTAATTTAAATGGTGTAATCGTAGATGAATCATTGAAAGAAGATGGATTTTCATTAGGTGATACATTAGCAATCAATGGATCTACTGAAGAGTTGGAGATCATTGGTTTTGTTGAAAATGAGACTTTAAACCATCAACCGGTTATTTTTAGTCAGCTAGATAAATTTCGTGCTATCAAGTATGCTGCACCTGGTTCAGATAATGGAATAGAAAATCCAGTTAATGGAATTCTAGTTCAAGGAACGGATATAGATGTGGAAGTCGTAAATGAAACAATCGATGGGATTGAAATCGGTACAAAAGATGAAGCAGTGAATGCAGTTCCTGGCTATACAGCTGAGAATGGAACGATCATGATGATGCTTTGGTTTTTAATCATTATTTCGGCGTTTATCATAGGTGTATTTTTCTATGTTTTGACCAACCAAAAAACACAACAGTTTGGTGTATTAAAGGCTATTGGAGGAAGCAACTGGTTTGTTATTAAAACAGTTATTTCACAAGTTTTTATTTTATCAGCGGTCAGCATCTTAGTAGGGATTGGACTGACATATATGACTGCAGCAGTACTGCCAGAAGGAATGCCGTTTAATTTGCAACTTCCTATGGTTATTATCTATAGTGTTGTTTTACTAGCGATAAGTGTATTAAGTTCGTTATTTTCTGTAATGAAAATTTCAAAAATTGATCCGTTAACAGCCTTAGGGAGGGTGGAATAATGTCTGGTATTCAGTTGAAAAATGTAACAAAACGTTATAAAGATAGTGAAAGTGAAACCATTGCTTTAGATCATGTTTCGTTGACTGTAAATAAAGGAGAGTTTGTGGCGATTATTGGACCGTCTGGTTCAGGAAAAAGTACCTTTTTATCCATTGCTGGAGCTTTATTGCAGCCTTCTGAAGGAGAAGTGTTTATAAAAGACAGAGCTATTTCAACTTTAAGTGAAAAAGAATTAGCACACGTTCGCTTAGAACAAATTGGCTTTATACTCCAAACATCTAACTTAATCCCTTATTTAACAGTGTTAGATCAACTCTTAGTAGTTGTTAAAATGAAAGGTGCGATCACTGAAGAATTGAAACAAACCGCTAGTGAATTGCTGACAGATTTGGGATTAGGAAACAAACTGAAAAAATTCCCTAACGAATTATCCGGTGGTGAAAGACAACGAGTGGCTATTGCACGTTCCTTTATGAATGATCCAGATGTTATTTTAGCAGATGAACCTACAGCTAATTTAGATACGGCGCGTGCTTATGAAGTGGTCCAATTGATTGCAAAAGAAGTAAGATCTCGTAATAAAGCAGCTATCATGGTAACGCATGATGAGCGTATGCTGAAAGATTGTGATCGAGTATACCGTATTGAAGACGGTGTACTGAAAGAAGAAAAAAATGTATAAGGAATAAATTCGAAAAGTAGATAGTTAACCATTAGCTGGCATCCATTCGGTAGTATTCTGAATAGATACCAGCTAATTTTCATGCTTTAATAAATAAGCAACTATTATTTTTAGGATAAAAGAACTATTTTTAATTAAAAAATGGTTAGGAATAAAAATGTATGTTAGGATAATGAAGGAAGATTTTATTGTAAAAAGTAAATTCTTTTTTTTTTTTATAAAAGGAGTGTAAATAAGAATGAAAAGAATCAAATTAGGATTAGTAACTAAGTTGCTAATAGCTATTATTTTAGGTATTATTTTTGGACAGTTGGATTTTTTGCCAGATTTTATTATTCAAATACCCGTTACGATTTCTTCACTATTTAGCAGTGTATTAAGTTTTATTATCCCATTAATGATCATTGGTTTTGTAGTAGTAGGAATTGCCGATTTGACACAAGGAGCGGGTAAATTATTAGGTTTAACAACAGTGTTGGCTTATGCTTCAACGTTAATTGCTGGGATGATTGCATACTTTGTTGCTGTAAATCTATTTCCTTTATTTATTGATGCTAGCTTAAGTAAGGCTGTAGTTGGGGATCAACCAAGTCTTGAACCGTTATTCTCTATTCCTATTGAACCTATGCTGGATGTGACTTCGGCTATTGTTTTTTCATTTATGTTCGGTATTTGTATTTCTTGGTTAAAAGGACAAGGCAAAGGGGAAACGATGTACAACTTTTTTAGTGAATTTAGTTTGATTATCAGCAAACTGCTTAATTCATTTATTATTCCCGGATTGCCATTTTTTATATTTGGTAATTTTGTAAATTTGAGTTATACAGGAAGTGTGTTTTCAATTCTTTCTATTTTCTGGAAAGTCTTTGCGATAGTTATTGGTTTACAACTGATTTTAGTATCGCTCTTCTTTGTTATTGCAGGGTTATACGCGAAAAAAAATCCTTTTACAATGATTAAGAATCAAATTCCAGGATATGTGACAGCTATTGGAACGCAATCATCTGCGGCTACGATTCCAGTAAATTTAGAAGTTGCTAAAAAGAATGGTGTATCAGCTCAAATTCGTGAGTTTGTTATTCCTTTATGTGCTACGATTCATTTATTAGGAAGTATTGTGACAGTAACATCATGTGTAACAGCTGTATTATTGATTTACAATATGCCGGTACATTTTGGAATGATGGCAGGATTTATTGCGATGTTGGGAGTAGCTATGATAGCAGCACCCGGCGCACCAGGTGGAGGCATCATGAGCGCTTTACCGTTTATGACGATGGTTGGTATTGATCCAACGGGGGTGTTGGGAAATCTATTGATTACATTGTATTTAACACAAGATAGCTTTGGAACAGCTGCAAATATTTCTGGAGATAATGCCATTGCTGTAATCGTAGATAAAGTATACTATAGACACATTTTAAAAAAATCCAATTAAAGACAGGCGAATGTACTTCTCTTAAGTACATTCGTCTTTTTATGTAAACAATAAAAATCAAAAAATATTGAGAGATTTTACAATACTATAAGGAATAAAACCAGAAAAATGATAGTATAGAGATAAGAATATTGAGTTTAAGACTAGGCGGAGGGATTACCTATGGAATTTAAAAACGATGTAACGATTGCACAAGAAGCCATCATGGAACCAATAGTAGAAGTGGCTGAAAAATTAGGAATAGACAGTGAATCGATTGAACAGTATGGGAAATACAAAGCAAAGATCAATGAAATAGAAATTGCTGATTTAGATACCAGAAAAGAAGGAAAATTGATCTTGGTAACGGCTATTACGCCTACACCAGCTGGGGAAGGCAAAACAACTACTGTCGTAGGCTTAGGAGACGGACTTCAAAAAATAGGCAAGAAAGCAGCAATTGCTTTAAGAGAGCCTTCATTAGGTCCTGTATTTGGGATGAAAGGCGGTGCAGCTGGAGGCGGGTATGCTCAAGTCGTGCCGATGGAAGATTTAAATTTACATTTTACAGGTGACTTTCATGCCATCAGTGCAGCTAACAATTTACTAGCTGCTATGCTGGATAACCATATTCATCATGGCAATTCACTAGCTATCGATACACGAAACATTACGTGGAAACGAGTAGTAGATATGAATGATCGCCAATTGCGTTTTATCGTTGATGGTTTAAACGGCAAAACAAATGGTGTTCCGCGTGAAGATGGATTTGATATTACAGTTGCTTCTGAGATCATGGCAATCTTATGTTTATCCACAGATATGGAAGAAATGAAAGATAAACTGAAAAGAATCATCGTAGGGTACACTCATGCAGGACAGCCCGTTACAGCTGGTGATTTAAAAGCACATGGAGCAATGGCTGCACTATTAAAAGACGCACTGAAACCGAATTTGGTCCAAACATTAGAACATACGCCTGCTTTTGTTCATGGCGGTCCATTTGCCAATATTGCACATGGCTGCAATAGCATCAAAGCAACGAAATTGGCTTTGAAATATGCTGATTATGTCGTAACGGAAGCCGGTTTTGGAGCTGATCTAGGAGCAGAAAAATTCATGGATATTAAATGCCGGTTATCAGGATTGGAACCATCAGCAGTCGTTGTTGTCGCAACAGTTAGAGCTTTAAAGATGCATGGCGGCATGTCTAAAAAAGAATTGAATAAAGAAAATCTTTCAGCCCTTGAAAAAGGATTACCTAATTTAATGAAGCATATTGAAAACATGCAAACTGTTTTTGGAATGCCAACCGTTGTAGCCATCAATAAATTTCCAACGGATACAGCTCAAGAATTAGCTTTGGTAGAAGAAAAATGCAAACAATTAGGGGTAAATGTTGTTTTATCAGATGTTTGGGAAAATGGTGGGAATGGTGGTCAAGCTTTAGCTCAAGCGGTCGTGAAACTTGCAGATCAAGAAAGTACTTTAACATATGCCTATGAATTAGAAGATTCGTTAATAGATAAAATGACTAAAGTTGTTCAAAAAGTATATGGCGGTGAAGGGATTGTATTAGCTCCTGGAGTAAAAAAAGAAATCAGTCGTTTAGAAACTCTTGGATTTGGGGATTTACCTATATGTATGGCAAAAACGCAATATTCGTTTTCAGATGATAAAAATAAATTAGGGCGTCCAGAAGACTTTACAGTTACGATCAAAAAGGTAAAAGCTTCTGCTGGAGCAGGTTTTATTGTTGTTTTAACGGGTGATATTATGACGATGCCGGGATTACCAAAAGTACCTGCAGCAGAATCGATTGATGTTCTGTCTGATGGAAGAGTCATTGGATTATTTTAATTTCTTATTATAAGAATGAAAGGTGGTCATAGCAATGAAAGAACAATCTATTGAACAATTTTTAACAGATTTGTCAGCAAAAAAATCCACTCCTGGAGCAGGCGGTGCAGCAGCGTTAGTAGCAGCCATAGGATCTGCTTTAGGCAGTATGGTGGGCAACTTTACCATCGGAAAAAAGAAGTATGAATCTGTTCAACTTGAAGTTCAGGAATGTGTACATGAACTGGAAAAGATAAAGATGGACTTAGAAGATTTGATCCAAAAAGATGCGGACGCTTTTTACCCTTTAGCACAAGCTTATAAACTGCCAAAGTCAACTTCTGCAGAAGTAGAATACAAAGAGAATGTTATAGAAAAGGCTTTGGTTGGAGCAACAACTGTGCCAATTGAAATTATGGAGAAAGCGGTACGAGCAATCGAGATTCTTGGAAGCTTATCAAAAATTGGAAATACGATGCTGATAGCAGATGCAGGAACCGGAATACTTTTCTGCAAAGCGGCTTTAGAAGGGGCTAGTCTTAGTGTCTACGTCAATACTGCTGAAATGAAAAACATGCAAAAGAAAGAGGCTTTAAACCAAAAGGCCGATCTTTTAGTAGAGGAAGGATCTTTTCTTGCGGATAAAGTATACAAAAAAATCAAACTTTCTTATAAATAACCCCATTAATCAAAATAAATGGACAGAAAGAGGCAGCAATGACAAAAAAAATAGATAAGCAACTATTGCGTCAGCAAATGATTTCTTTTTTGAAGAGCATTTCTTCAGAAGAAAAAGTAGCAATCGAAAGAAAATTGGAAAAAAATTTATTTGAATCTGAAGAATGGAAAGAGGCTAAAAGAGTTGGGGTTACGCTTTCTCAAGGATTTGAATGGAATACATTCGGTATTATCGACCGAGCTTGGCAAGAAGGTAAAATCGTTTGTGCTCCAAAATGTATTCCAAAGGAAAAAGCGATGACTTTTTATGATTTCACAAATAGAGAACAACTGGAAAAAGGCTTTTACAATCTCATTGAACCAAAACCTCTTGAGACTACAGAAGTGTCTAAAAAAGAAATTGATTTAGTTTTAGTACCAGGACTGATTTTTGATGAAAAAGGTTATCGAATCGGTTTTGGTGGTGGGTATTATGATCGTTTTTTAAGCAATTTTCCCAATCGAACTGCTGCGCTTATATATTCAAGACAGTTAACTTCAAAATTGCCTATTGAACCTTTTGATATACCTGTTCAAAATTTAATTACTGAAAAAGGATAAGATAAATAAGCCCAAGAAGACAAAAGCAACCTGTCTTCTTGGGCTTATTTGATTTTTTTAGATGTCTATTTTGGAATAGATAAATCAACTTTTAAATAAGAATCGAATAAATCATATAATTTAGGCTGTTCTTTTTTCAATGAAAAAGGGCGGTTTTCTTTGTTTAAGAAACAGTGTTTGCTTTCTCCAGTTGTTCGTAATTCACCTGTAGCTTTATCCACTATACGATACGAAATAGTCAGTCTAATCCCATTGAACTCTTCGATTTTAGGAATGATGTACACTCGATCATTGTAACGAACCATTGATTTGTAAATGCAATTTATCGCTAGAACGGGTACGATAACACCTGATTCTTCCATTTTAGCATAGCCAAAACCCATCTGGTCTAATAAATTTGTTCTGGCTTCTTCAAACCAGCGAATATAATTTGAGTGATGAATAATTCCCATTTGATCCGTTTCATAATATTGAGCTTGGTGTTCATATAAGTCAAAATGTCTTTCCATGTTTATGCCTCATTCCTTAGTACTAGTTAATAATAGGATAGCATAAATGAATGGATTTTTTTCAATAAAATAAAACGAGAAAGATCAGAATTTGTTTTCGCTAGCTGGTGTTTTCAAAGGATTTTTCGTAGTATACTTCTTGGTAGAAGAACGTTAAAAATGGATGCTGTTTTTATAACAATGTCACTAAAGGAGAGTACCTATGCGATTATTACATACAGCAGACTGGCACATTGGAAAGATCGTCAATGAATTTTCTATGTTGGAAGACCAGGAATATTTTCTAGATCAAATGATTAAAAAGTTAAAAACAATAGAATTAGATGCATTGATTATGGCTGGCGATTTATATGATCGTTCTATGCCCTCAAAAGAAGCAGTGTCTTTAGCTAATAAAGTGTTAACAAGACTGATTCAAGAAGTCAATGTACCGGTCTTAGTCATAGCAGGGAATCATGATAGCAGTGAACGAGTGGAATATGGAGCAGACCTTTTAGCCACTAATCGTTTGTATATTGAAGGAACAGTAAAAGAAGTGACACGCAAAGTAACCATTAAAGGAGTCAACTTTTATTTACTGCCATTTGCTGACTATGCATACACTAGAGAATTGTTACAAGTTGAAACGATTAAAAGCTTAGAAGACGCTACTAGAGTCCAAATTGAAACGATAAAAAAAGAGATGGATCCTGAAGAAATAAATGTGCTTATTGCACATGGCTATGTTATAAACTTAAGCGATGATACTTCTGAAACGACAGATTCTGAAAGACCCTTAAGTATTGGAACCGCAGAATATGTTAGTGTTGAGTTATTTGAAGATTTTGATTACGTTGCTTTGGGACACTTGCATAAAGCTCAAAAAGTAAAATACGATCGAGTTCGCTATAGTGGGTCATTATTAAAATATTCTAAATCAGAAGCTCGACATAAAAAGCAATTGTCACTTGTTACGTTAGAAAAAGACCATGTGGAGATTGAACCGATCTATATTAAACCAAAAAGAGATATGCGTATTGTTAAAGGATTATTTGATGAGATAATGGAACAACAATCAGAAGATTATCTATTTTTTGAATTGCTAGATGGAAATTTTGTCATTGATGCAATGAATCAATTGAAGCGTCGTTACCCAAATGCAATGGGTTTGGAATACGTTGCTAAGAAAGAACGAGAAGAAAATTCATCCATAAAGCATCAAGAACAATTGGAAAAATTATCTATTCAAGATATTTTTGCTGATTTTTATACACATTATAAAGAAAAAAATTTAACAGATGAGCGCAAAGACATTATTGACAATATATTGCATCAAATGGAAAGAGGAGAATAAAGTGAGACCATTAAAGTTAGTTATGAATGCTTTTGGCCCTTATAAAGAAAAAGTGGTAATTGATTTTACTCAATTCCAACAAGAAACGCTCTTTTTAGTAAGTGGGCCAACAGGAGCAGGCAAGACCACCATTTTTGATGCCATTGCATATGCACTATACGATGATGCTAGTGGGACAAGCCGAGGAAAGGATTCTTTTAAGTCACAATTTGCTTCTGATGACATACTCTGTTTTGTAGAGCTGGAATTTGAAATAGCTGGGAAAAAGTATTTTATAAAAAGAAGCCCAGCACAAAAAGGACCAGGAAAGAATGGGAAATTAAAGAATTGGTCTTCAGAAGTTGAATTTCACCATAATGGTACTGTTACTACTAAAATTAATGAAGCAAATAAAGAGATTCAAGAATTGCTTTCATTGTCATATGAACAATTCAAACAAATAGTAATGCTGCCGCAAGGTGAATTCAAAAAAATGCTGGAGTCTAATAGTGCCGATAAAGAAAAGATTTTTCGAAATATTTTTCAAACTGACACCATCAAGGAATTTCAATCGATTTTAAAAGACCAAGCAAATAATCTGAAACGTGAAATAGATCAAAGTGAAAATACGCTGCAACAATTTGTAGGAATGATCAATAAAGACGTTAATGAAACATTAAAAGAAGCGATTGCCTTTTTTGATGTTCCAACAATTTTAAAAGAATTAACGACTTTAGTAGAAGATTACCAAACAAAGATTGGTACATTAGAAAACGAGTTGTCAGCCTTAAATGGAAAATATCAGACAAATCAACAAAAAATCGAATGGTTAACGAGATTAGAGTTTCTTGAACAGGAAAAAAACTCTTTAGAATCAACTAAAGAGTTGATAGAAGCAAAACGATTAGAGATAGAGTTGGCAAAAAAAGTCGAAACTTGTTTGGAAGCAAAAAAACAAGTTGAATCCTTAACCCAACAAAGAATGTCTATTGAAAAAGAATTACTGGAAGAACAAAAACAATTGGTTGATATTTCAGAGCAATTCATAGAAGCAAAAAACCGTTATGAAATTTTACAGACTGAATACAAAGACCTGCCTGCTAAACGTGAATCTTTGACCGATTTAAAAGAGCAAGAAAAACAACTCAATGAACAAGTGACTAAAGAACAGGCAAAGGTCTCATTAGAAAATGAAAATGAAGAAACGCAACAACTAATTGTCTTGCTTACCGATCAAGTTATAAGGGAAAATGAACAGCTAGATAAAATAGATTATGAATTAAAAGAAATCCAACTAGCTAAAGTAAGCATTATGGATAAACAACGTGAGGCAGCTAGACTGCAGCAAGAAGAACACCAACAGATAAAAGAACAAGAAGCGGTAATCGATTTTTGTGAAAATCTAGAAAAACAAACCGTTAAAGTAGAAGCGTTTCAAGAAATTGAATATGTCTTTACTCAAATTGAAAAAAAATACCAAGAAAAAAGAGTAGTATACAATCGAAATCTTGCGGGTATATTAGCTGAGGAGTTGGCAGAAAATGAAGCATGCCCGGTATGTGGTTCTCTTCATCATCCTTCTCCTGCAAAATTAGCGAACGATACAATCTCAAAAGAAGCCTTAGAAACGTTAGAAGTAGAGAAAAACGAACTTGGAAAGCAATTTGATCGACTATCTATTGAACTTCAAGGTTTGAATGAAGTGATTCAAACAAGTGAAGAAAAGCTGTCTATTCAACGAAGCGAGGTATATGAGAAACGAGCTAAACTTGATGAGCTAGTGTCTGAGAATCGTATAAAACAAGACAGGATTACAAAAGAAATCGCTGCTTTGCAAAAAATAATGGACAAGGAAGAGCAAGTAGAAGAGCAAAAACAAGAAATTTTACAACAAATAAGAGAAAAAGAATCGAAAATCCAAGTACTTCGATCTACGATACAACACAATGTGAAACGGATAGATGAATTAAAAAAAGACATCGATACTCTAAAAATAAGAACAAAATCTAGTAGTCTGTCTGAAATCCAAGCACAAATCGACAATAGAATAAAGGAAATAACAACGATTGAGCAGGAATACGAAGAAGCTCAAGAACAGAAAAGTACATTAGAAAGACAACAAACTCAGTATCAAACAAGTACAACATCTTTTGAAAAGCAGCTAAGTTTATTACTTGAACGTGAGGCAGATTTGAAAGAATTGTTCCATCAACAGTTAAAAATAAATCAATTAGATGATACGTTTGAAAAATATGTAGTGAAAAAAGAACTAAAAGAACAAATGATTGAGGAAATAGAATCATTTGATAAGAAAAGTTGGGCGAATCAAGACGCTATTTTGGAGCAAAAAAGAAAACTTGAAAAAGAAGGAAGTAGTCACTCTATTGAAGTGTATCAATCTCACAATCAAGAAATAGAAAACCACAGCAGAACATTAAAAACACAACAACATGAGCTGATTGGAACGGAAAAAACGGTTCAATCTATTCTTTCTCAAATTCAATTGAACTATCAGACAAAAAAAGGGCAACAAGAAGAATACCTCATGTACAAAGAGTTAGCTGAGATTGCTAATGGATCTAAAGAAACAGAGTATATTTCATTCGAACGATATGTATTAGGGATTTATTTTGAAGAAATTATTGAAGCTGCAAATAGTCGATTTACACAAATGACTAATAGTCGTTATTCGCTTATTCGCAATAAAGAAAAAACAAAAGGAGCGGGTCCTAAAGGCTTAGATCTAGATGTCTTTGATAATTATACAGGGATGAAAAGAAGTGTGAAAACTTTGTCTGGCGGGGAAAGTTTTAAAGCTTCTTTAGCACTGGCTTTAGGTCTAAGTGATGTGATTCAAAATCATAGCGGTGGAGTGAGCGTAGACACTTTATTTATTGATGAAGGTTTCGGAACATTAGATACAGATTCATTAGATAGTGCAATTGAAACATTGGTTGAATTAAACCAAAGAGGTCGTTTGGTTGGAATTATTTCTCATGTAGAAGAACTAAAAACAAGAATCCCGGTTCATATTAAAGTGACTAAATCATCAAAAGGCAGTTATGCTGAAATTAAAGTGTAAAAAAAGGATCGAGATTTTTCTCGATCCTTTTTTGTCTATTCAAATAAATTCATTCGTTCAGTAAGACATCTGAGTTTTAGTTTGTTCTTCAGAAGTCGTTAAAAGATAATCCAATAATGAGCCAGAATAAATTTGTTCAAATAATGGGACTTTGCTTAAATCTTCTGGTGTAACAAAGTAGGATTCTTTTTCAAATTGATAGATGTCACTTTCTTTAAGAACAGAGGCAACAAATTGAGAACAAAAGAAAGCATCACTTCGATCAAAATCAATATTTAAAGCTAAAGTAACTAACCCAATTAAGTTAAAGCGGTAAAGATCTTTCGTTTGATTGTAAAACGATAAAACATCGACTAAACGGTCGTATTGCTGTTCAGATACTTCACAAGAATAAATAGCACATTGTGCTCTTAAAAAATAATGGCGTGATAAATCTTCCTCTATAAATCCACCTGAAAAGGGATTGTAAGCATGTTTTCGTCCAAAACTATAAGGTTTTAGTAATCCTGGTTCTAATGCAAGAGAAGCATGATTGTATTTTGCTTTAGTATATAGTTTGATTGTTCTAGAAAGAACAGTATTCGTATCCGTTAGCATTAAGTAAATTTTCATTACAAGACCTTCATTTCTTTTACTTAGTTATTCTATCCAATTAAATGACCTAAATGTTTAATAGCTAAAAAATAAAAAGTATGGGTAATTATACCAGTTCTTTTTTAGTATACATGAAATCAAAAAAAATTCTATGGAACTTAAGAAATAAAATTCATTTTTAAATAGTAGAAGAAAGCAAGTGAATAGAGGGTGTAAGCGCTTTGATATAGACTGCCTTTTTAAAAATTATAAAGTAAACGTTGTTATACCAAGGCGTATCGTTTGTAAAAAAAGGAAGAAAGAGGTAGAATTTTGTATATAATAGAAACCAAATTTTAATTATTTATTCATTTATTTTTAATTAATAGACAAATAAATAGAAAGGATGATTGGAAATGGGAGAAAAAAAACTGATTCCAATTGTAAGTGCTGCAGATAATAACTATGCACCTTATTTAGGTGTCACCCTAAAAACGATTTTAGATCATCTTAATTCTGAATATGATGTAGCGTTTTACATTATTGATGATCATATATCTACGGAAAGTAAAAATAAATTAAAGCAAGTTATTTCCAATCATACGGCTCATACGGCAACACTTGACTATTTAGAGGTTGATTCCGAGTTGTACGCAAATGTAATGGAAAGTGATCATATCACTCAAACAGCTTACTATAGAATCTCTTTACCAGATTTGTTGGAAGACAAACATTACAAAAAAGTATTGTATATAGACAGTGATGTTTTAGTATTGGATGATGTATCCAAATTGTATGAAACAAATATTGGCGACAAAGTAGTTGGGGCTGTTGTTGATCCTGGACAAGCAGTTGTTCATCCAAGATTAGGAATCGAAACAGAAGACTACTACTTTAATTCTGGGTTAATGATCATTGATTTAGATAACTGGCGTAAAGCGCAGATTACTGAAAAAACCCTAGCTTTTCTTGAAAATCAAATGGATAAAATTATTTACCATGATCAAGATGCTTTGAATGGAACGCTTTATGAAAAATGGTATGCTCTTCATCCTAAATGGAATGCACAAACTTCTTTAGTATTTGAACGGCATCAGCCTCCAAATGATGAGTATGCTAAATGGTATAAAGAAGCCGTTAGCCAACCATCCATCGTTCATTTTACCGGTCATGATAAACCATGGAATTCAGATGAATTCCATCCTTATACTGATCAGTATTTAAAAGAATTGAGTCAAACGCCTTTTAGCGATACAGCTGTAAAACAAAACGCAGTTAACTAGAATAGTAAATAAGATCGATACAGGTTAGAGGAGAAACTCTTCTAAAGTGAAAATTAGCTTATCTTGTTTTTAGTACAAAACAAGTAAGGCAATAACTAAAATGGTTTACAAATCTTAAGGAGGAATTACCAATGGTTGAACAAAAAAGTATCTCAATTGTTTCATCAAGCAATGAAGCGTTTGTCCCGCATTTGGCTACGCTCTTTCTTTCACTACTAACAACAAAACAAACAAATACAACTTTTCACTTTCATGTGATTGATGACAACATTTCACTACGCTCAAAATTTTTATTGAATCGTACAGTAGGAGAATACAATGCAAGAATCAGTTATGTCACAATTGACCCAACGGATTTCTCAGGCGCTGTAGAAAGTGATCGTATTCCACAAACGGCTTATTACCGTATTTCAATACCTAATCTATTGAAAGAAAGTAAACGTGCCATTTATATGGATTGCGATATGATAACCTTAGAAGATATTGAAGCACTTTGGGAAGTTGATCTAGGCGAAAATTTACTGGCTGCAGTTGAAGATGCAGGTTTCCATAATCGTTTAGAAAATATGGGAATCGAAAGTGAGTCCGACCTTTACTTTAACTCTGGTTTAATGGTTATGGATCTAGAAAAATGGCGTGAACAACAAATAACAGAACAAGTTTTGTCTTTCATTAAAGGTAATCCAGAAAAATTAAGATTCCATGATCAAGATGCGTTAAATGCCATCTTACATGATAGATGGTTAGAATTAGATCCTCGTTGGAATGCACAAACCTATATGATGTTAAATGAAAAAGAACATCCAACGATTCAAGGACAATTAAAATGGGATGAAGCTAGAGAGAACCCTGCTGTCATTCACTTCTGTGGCCATGCTAAACCATGGAATGCAGATTCAAATCATCCATTCAGAGATAATTACTTTGACATTCGTGAAAAAACATTTTTCCCAATGAAGAAGGAAACGAAATTGCTCTAAAGTCTGAACAGACTGTTCATTAATGGTAATAAGAAGGGCTGGGATGCTTATCCCAGCCCTTTTGCATCGTACAGGTTGAAGTCTTAAGGTGAAGTTTGAAAGTTAATGGTAGTATAAATAGTTTAGAAAGAAAAGCGACCCGCTGATTTATTCTAGTGAGCAGAATAAGTGTATTCATTTTCTTTATCAAATATAATAAATAAGTAAGCATGAATGAATCATGTAAACTAGTATAAATAAAAAACAAATTTTCTTATTTTTTTATTGCTACACAAAAAAATTAGTGGAATGCTTGTCAGCAATTTATTTGTTAATTCAGCATTTTTCATAGAGTAGTGTAGCAATGAAAAGCTAAGATAAGGAGGCATTGTTGTATGAGCAGTATTAAATGGGTTTCTCAATACATTCAATCGAATAAGGTAAAAGCTTTAGTAGGAACGATTATGGTTATAATAGTAGCTGTATTGAATATTGTTTCCCCGTTGATCGGTGGAGAAATTGTCGATAAGGTTATTGTGGACAATCAAAGGAATATGCTTGTTCCTTTATTAGCTTTAATGATCGGTGCTACCGTATTGAGGACAGTCATGAGGTATGTATACCAGATTATGTTTGAACACATAGGGCAGGATGCTATTTATCAAATGAGAGAAGATCTTTATAAAAAACTACAAGAACTCGATTTTGCTTTTTTTAACAATACGCGAGTAGGAGATATTATGGCCCGCATGTCTGGTGATACAGATGCAATTCGCCATGCTATTTCATGGTTAACCTATAATGTATTAGACAATATTTTATTATTGGTTTCAGCTATTTTAGTTATGGGATTTATAGAATGGCGTTTAATGTTAGCTTTATTAGTTGTTACACCTTTTATTGGGGTATTAACAATTTTATTATCAGGAAAAGCAAATGCCGTTTATTATGAGATTCGGGAAAGTTTTTCAAGATTAAATTCAATGGTAGAAGAAAATGTCAGTGGAAATAAGGTAATAAAAGCCTTTGCCAGAGAAGATTATGAAAAAGAAAAATTTGATAAGTATAATGATGATTACAAGCAACGCAATATGGATTCTGCTAACGTAACAAGAACTTATTTACCACCATTAGAAACATTAGCAGGCTTTTTATCGGTTATTACAATTGGTTATGGAGGATTTTTGGTTATTAACGGATCAATGAGTTTAGGCGATTTGGTTACTTTTAATGGATTCATATGGATGTTAAACTTGCCAATGCGAAATGTCGGTTGGTATGTAAATGATTTACAACGGTTTATTGCTTCTTCTTATAAAATCAGAGAAATGTTAGCGGCTAAACCAATGATTCCGATTGAAGAAAAAGAATCTGCACAAACAATCCAAGGGATCGTTGAATTTCAAGATGTTTCATTCTCATTTGCAGATGCTCCTGAAACACCTGTATTAAGTCATATTTCTTTAAAAGCTAAGCCTGGTATGACAATTGGGATTTTAGGGGAAACAGGTTCTGGTAAATCAACCTTAGTCAATATGATCTCGCGTTTCTTTGATCCTACGGAAGGTAAAATATTGATTGATGGAATTGACGCAAAACAATGGAACGTAAGAGAATTAAGAAGTCATATTGCGATTGTTATGCAAGACGTTTTTCTATTTTCAGATACGATTCAACAAAATATTTCATTCGGAACTCCTGGAGCAGATATGGAAAATGTTCAAAAAAGCGCACGAGTGGCTGATGCTGATCCGTTTATTCAAAACATGCCGGATCAATACAATACGTATTTAGGCGAACGAGGCAGTGGTTTGTCTGGTGGTCAGCGTCAAAGGATATCCTTGGCCAGAGGATTAATGAAAGATCCTTCAATATTGATCTTAGATGATACAACTTCAGCTGTAGATATGGAAACAGAAGTGAAAATTCAGCGTGAATTAGGTGAAATCATGAAAGAAAAAACGACCTTTATCATTGCCAATCGTATTTCTTCTGTGAAATCTGCTGATGAAATCATTATCATGTCTAAAGGGGAGATTATCGAAAGAGGAAATCACGCTTCTTTATTAGACAAAAAAGGGTACTACTATAGAATTTATCAGAAGCAATTAGGCCAAGCTGATGAAGAGGAGGTAGAAACAAATGGAACAGACTAATCAATCCATTGAAGAAAAAAATACCCAAAAGAACAGCACAAATATGTTGAAAAGAGTAGGGGGATACTTAGCTCCTTATAAGAGCGGCTTCTTAAAACTCCTTTTTGCAATTTTAGTATCCAACATTGTTTTAGTCCTTGGGCCATACTTTACCAGTATCGTCATTGATGAAAGTATTCCAAACAAAGATACGACTCAACTAATATGGATCATTGTGTTATTTTCGGCGGCTCAGTTATTTGGCGGGTGGTCTTCAAGGTATCGGATCAAAAATATTACATTATTAGGACAAGACGTATTAAAAGATATGCGTACGGATGTCTTTGTACATTTGCAAAAACTTCCATTCTCATTCTTTGATAGTCGTCCGCATGGGAAAATCGTTACACGAGTAGTGAACTACATCAATTCATTAAGTGATCTTCTTTCTAATGGTTTGATCAATGTTCTATCAGATGTCTTCAGTTTAGTGGTTACCTTAATCATTATGTTTGCTATGGATGTGCGGTTGACGCTTTACAGTTTTATCCTATTGCCTGTTTTATTCGTTGTGACACTTGTCATTCAAAGAGAACAGCGTAAAGCATATGAAGAAGTCAGTAGCAAACAGGCAGAATTAAATGCTTATATTCATGAAAGTGTTGCTGGAATAAAAGTTACTCAGTCTTATACAAGAGAAAATGTGAATAAAGATATTTTTGCAGAAGTTAGTGAAGGACAACGAACAACCTGGATGCATGCAGTCAAAATTCAATTTTTACTAGCTCCATTTATCCAAAACATCGCAACGATCACTATCTCAATTATTTATTTTATTGGTTTGAGTGGTTTTGGTGTGGATGTTTCTACAGGGGTATTGATAGCCTTTATTGGTTATGTGAATAACTTTTGGAACCCAATGATCAATATCGGAAACTTTTATAATAGTTTAGTGACTGGTATGGTTTACTTGGAACGTATTTTTGAAATCTTGGATATTGAACCAGAAATCCAAGATGCACCTAATGCTTTTGTTATGCCCCCAATACAAGGTTATGTTGTGTTTAATGATGTGAAATTTGGCTATAAAAAAGATCAACCTATTTTTGAACACCTTTCTTTCAGGGTCCGTTCTGGTGAAACAATCGCACTTGTGGGGCCTACAGGCGCCGGTAAATCAACGATTATTAACTTAATGACTCGATTTTATGATGTAGATGATGGAGAAATTTTAGTTGATGGTATAGATATTCGAAAAGTAACCTTGAATTCTTTAAGAAATGAAATAGGGGTCATGTTGCAAGAGACATTTATTTTCTCAGGAACGATCATGGAAAACATTCGTTTAGGGAAATTGGATGCAACTGAAGAAGAAATTATACAAGCTGCAAAAATAGTCCGAGCCCATGATTTTATCATCAGTTTAAAAGATGGTTACCGTACAGTTGTTAAAGAACGCGGAAGCACCTTATCTGCTGGGCAAAGACAATTGATTTCCTTTGCTCGTACCTTGCTGGCTGATCCTAAAGTGTTGATACTTGATGAAGCAACTTCTAGTATTGATACACAAACAGAAATTTTGCTGCAAGAAGGTTTGGATCGATTGCTAGAAGGAAGAACAGCGTTTATTATCGCACATAGATTATCTACCATAAAAAATAGTTCGCGTATTTTTTATATCGCAGATAAAAAAATTCAAGAATCAGGAAGCCATAACGAATTGATGGCTCAAAAAGGGTTGTATTACAACCTATATTCTACACAAGCTGAATTGCTGAAAAAAATGTAGTTTTAAGCAAGTGATATTAAATAGAAAAAGGTCTTAGACAACTGTCTTTGGCCTTTTTCTATGATTTCAAAAATAGTATTTTTTCTTAGGTTTATAATGATTTAGTAAATAAATACTCATCTTTATTTTCAGGTATTTTTAATAAAAATATGCTATTCTAAAAGAAGGATTTTTTATAAGGAAATGAGGCTTTTAAATGAGCGGAAAAGTATATAAAAAAGAACACCAAATCAAATATTATGAATGTGATACAACACAAAAAATGACAGTCTCCATGTTACTAAACATTATGTTACATGTATCTGGTGAACAAAGTTATTCATTAGGCGTAGGAGATGAAGTTTTAGCAGAAAAAGGATTAGCTTGGATAATTCTTCAATATGAAGTAAACGTTGACCGGATGCCGGCTTTTTACGAAACCATCAACATTACAACACAAGCCACTTCTTATAACAAGTTATTTTGTTACCGTACGTTTAAAGTTTATGATGAAGAAGGCAATTTATGTGTGACAGTCAACAGTACATTTGCTTTAATGAATATAAAAGAGCGGAAAATGGCTCGTGTACCTGATGAAATTGTAGCACCTTATGGATCAGAGTTCTCTAAAAAATTGATTC
Source organism: Carnobacterium sp. FSL W8-0810 (assembly GCF_038007125.1). NCBI lineage: Bacteria > Bacillati > Bacillota > Bacilli > Lactobacillales > Carnobacteriaceae > Carnobacterium > Carnobacterium sp. FSL W8-0810. The sequence goes on from NZ_JBBOWO010000001.1 coordinate 1,172,895, forward strand.
GGAGTCCAAAACCAGAAAAAGTTGATGAAGAAACAATGCTTTCTAAAGAGTATCGTGTCAGATACTTGGATATTGATAGTAACCGTCATGTGAACAACTCGAAATACGTGGAGTGGGTCATGGATACATTAGACCTTGAGTTCTTGACGTCCCACGAAATAGAAAATATGACAATCAAGTTTGAAAAAGAAGTTCATTATGGTCAATTGATCCATAGTGAAATGAGCTTGACGAAACAAGAAGAGGGTAAAGTTCTTACTGCTCATCGTATCGTGACAGAAGGTATCATCAACTGTGAAGCAAGCATTCTGTGGAAAAAGGCTCGTTAATTAAGAAGACCAAAAAAAACCGTTCATTTCATATGAACGGTTTTTTTTTAGTTAAAAGTAATTTTCAAGTGAATGAGTCAAGGTAGCTTGACTCAATACTACTTGTAATTTAATACGGGCTTTAGGTCCGGATAAACCAGTAGCAAAAATAACGCCATCTTCTTTCAACTGTTTACCGCCACCCATATAGTCATAGACATCCTGTGCAATACCGTTAAATGAACGTGAGACAAGAACGACTGGAATATTATTGGCTAAGACTCGTTTAAGAGCAGGCAAAGTAGCAGGCGGTAAGTTACCTGCACCTAGCGCTTCAATAACGAGTCCATCAGTAGTAGGTTGATTTACAGCATCGAATAAGGTTCCATCCATACCTGCATAAACTTTTAGCAGGTAAACTTTTTTATTTACAGTGTTGATCGAATAAATTTCTTCTTCAATTAGTTTTTGGAAGAATAAAACTTTGTTTTTTGAGATTAAACCGATAGGGCCAAATGTTGGTGTTCGGAAAGTGGCCACATTGCTTGTATGCGTTTTGGTTACATAACGTGCAGTGTGGATCTCATCATTCATTACTACTAAAACGCCTTTTTCTTTAGCTTCTTCAGCTAAAGCCACCCAAATGGCACTTTGAAAGTTATATAATCCATCTGAACCGACCTCATTTATTGATCGCATAGCTCCAGTTACGACAATGGGAATAGATGTTTCAAGTGTGAGATCCAAGAAGTAGGCTGTTTCTTCCAATGTGTCAGTCCCGTGAGTAATGACAACGCCATCTGCTTCATGAGCAGCAATTGCTTGTTCGATTCGATTTTTTAAAATAAGCATTTTATCAGGTGTCATATGCGGAGACGGCAAATGGAAAAAGTCTTCCACAATCATATTCGCGACATTATCAAATAAATGACCACGCTTTTTTAACGGATTTTCTGAGGTGGGAGAAACTTTTCCAGTTGTTTGATCCTCACTCATGGAAATAGTTCCACCGGTATGTAATACAAGAATAGTTTTCACATTGAACCCTCCTATAAGAACAAAAAAAATCATCCATAAATCATTTTCGTTAAGTAGTATACCACGTTTTGTGGATATCTTACATGGGCTTCAATAAAGAAAAGACAAATGAAAGGATGAGAGTTTTGCCACTATGTAAGGGATTTTACCAAATTATCGCTTTAAAAAACAGTAATTTAGTGAATATGCTGTTATACTAATAGAAAAGGAACAATTGAAAGAGGTTATTATGAATAAAAAGAATACATTTGAAGAATTTGCTATTAGTGATGAAATTATTGTTGCATTAACAAGTTTACGTTATTTCCATCCTACTAAAGTTCAAGAAGAAGTGATTCCTGTAGCGTTAGAAGGAAAAGACGTTATTGTTGAATCACAAACGGGAAGTGGAAAAACGGTTAGTTATGGTTTACCACTATGTGAAACTGTTGATTGGGAAGAAAATAAACCACAAGCACTTGTCTTAGTACCCACAAGAGAATTAGCTATTCAAGTAAAAGAAGACATTATGAATATCGGTCGTTTAAAGAGAGTAAAAGCTACAGCAGTATATGGTAAAGCTTCGTTTGATACTCAAAAATCTGAATTAAAACAAAAAAGCCATATTGTTGTAGGAACACCTGGTCGAGTATTAGATCATTTGCAAAAGGGAACGTTTAAAGTAGAGAAAATAAACTGCTTAGTCCTAGACGAGGCTGATGAAATGTTAAATATGGGATTTGCCGATCAGGTAGAAGCCATTATTAACTTTTTACCAGAAGAACGCCAAACATTATTGTTTTCAGCAACTATGCCAAAAGAAATTGAACGTATAGCAAGTTTCTATATGAAACCTGACAAACAATCGATTCAAATTCAAACAACTGAGTTATCTAAACCAAAGATTATTCAATCGAGTGTTAAGGTACAAGAAGACAAGAAAGAACAACAGTTGCTAGATTTATTAACTGTGGAAAACGCAGACTCATGCATCATTTTTTGTAATACACAAGAAGCTGTGAACAACTTATATACATTTTTAAATAAAGCTGGTTTGCCAATAGATAAGATCCATGGCGGAATGGTCCAAGAAGATCGGTTTTCTGTAATGGATGATTTTAGACAAGGAAGATTCCGTTATTTAGTAGCTACGGATGTTGCTGCTCGAGGAATTGATATTGATAACATCACTCACGTTGTGAACTATGATGTTCCTGTGGAGAAAGAAAGTTTTGTCCATCGTACTGGCCGTACAGGTAGAGCTGGAAAAACAGGAATGGCATTGACTCTTGTTACACCTAGAGAAGAAAAATGGTGGAATGAAGTTAAGGATTACGCTAAACAATCTGTTATCGAAATCTCACTGCCAAGTGCTCGTACGGTACAAAGTCATAAATCGGCTTTTGAAAAGAAATTACAAGAACGTCCGCCATTGAAACAAGTTCGTTCAAAAGAACTAAATCGTGGTATTACTAAAGTTTATTTTAACGGCGGTAAAAAGAAGAAGATACGGGCAGTTGATTTTGTTGGAACAATCGCTAAAATTCCTGGAATCAATGCAGATGACATTGGAATCATTACGATTCAAGAAAATGTGACGTATATTGATATCTTAAATGGTAAAGGTCCTCTGGTCATCGAAGAAATGCAAAGTCGTACTGTTAAAGGTAAAAAATTAAAAGTACACAAAGCTAGAAAATAAAAAAAGAATGCCTCTAAAAGCTGATCATTATTTGATCACTTTTAGGGGCATATTTTAATTTTGCTTCACTTAACCATGAAATGATGTTTCATAGCTTAAACCGTAAAGAAATGATAATCCGGATTGATTTTTGAGCAAATTGTTGCGAAAAGAGGTATTGGATAAAAAATAGAGTTGAGACAAAAGTCTCAACTCTATTTTTTATTAGTTAGCGTACAAAGCAGCAATTTGTTCTTTAACTGATTTGTTGTCTAGGAATTCATCATAAGTTGTTTCAGCGCGATCAACGACTCCATTTGGAGAAATTTCGATAATGCGGTTTGCAATGGTTTGGATAAATTGGTGGTCATGTGAACCAAACAATATTGAGCCTTTAAAAGCAATCAAACCATCATTTAAAGCGGTAATAGATTCTAAGTCCAAGTGATTTGTAGGATCGTCCATTACTAAAACGTTCGATTTACTCAACATCATTTTAGATAACATACAACGAACCTTTTCTCCACCTGAAAGAACGGATACTTCTTTTAGTACATCTTCACCAGAGAAGAGCATACGACCTAAGAAACTACGTAAGAATGTATTGTCATTTTCTTCAGCAGAAGCAAATTGACGCAACCAATCTACAACGGTTAACTTTGCATCAGTAAATTCGTCAGTAGTATCTTTTGGTAAGTAAGATTGAGAAGTCGTTACTCCCCACTTAAATGTACCAGAATCTGGTTCCATTTCGCCCGTCAAAATTTTGAATAAAACAGTAATAGCAATATCATTTTTACTTGAAAAGGCAACTTTGTCGTCCTTATTTAACGTAAAAGTAATATTATCTAATATTTTTTTGCCGTCAATTGTTTTAGAAATATTTTCAACACGCAAAAGGTCATTTCCAATTTCGCGTTCAGGAGTAAATCCAACAAATGGGTAACGACGAGAAGAAGGTTGAATATCATCTAAAGTAATTTTTTCTAACATTTTCTTACGAGAAGTCGCTTGTTTCGACTTAGACGCATTTGCACTAAATCGAGCAATAAAGGCTTGTAATTCTTTGATTTGCTCTTCTTTTTTAGCATTTACGTTACCTTGTAATTTAGTAGCCAATTGACTTGATTCCAACCAGAAATCATAGTTTCCAACATATAACTTGATTTTACTAAAATCAACGTCAGCCATATGAGTACATACTTTATTCAAGAAATGACGGTCATGGGAAACAACAATAACGGTATTAGGGAAATCAATTAAGAATTCTTCCAACCATTCAATTGATTGTTTGTCTAAACCATTGGTAGGCTCATCCAGTAAAAGAACATCTGGTTTGCCGAATAAAGCTTGTGCCAGTAATACTTTTACTTTTAATGACTCTGTTAATTCGCTCATTTTTTTATCAAGCATATCTTCTGTAATGCCTAATCCTTGAAGCATAACTGCAGCTTGAGGTTCAGCTTCCCAACCATCTAATTCAGCGAATTCACCTTCTAATTCGGCAGCTAATAGACCATCTGCATCAGTAAAATCTTCTTTCATGTAGATAGCATCTTTTTCTTTCATAATGTCATACAAACGTTTGTGTCCCATAATAACTGTTTCTAAAACAGTATATTCTTCAAAGCCATAGTGATTTTGACTTAAAGTAGTCAAACGTTCGTCAGGACCCATTGAAACATTTCCTGTTGAAGGTTGGATATCACCAGCTAGTATTTTTAGGAAAGTTGACTTACCTGCACCATTTGCACCTATGAGACCATAACAATTGCCGGGAATGAATTTTATATTTACATCATCGAACAATTTTCTATCTGAAAATTGTAAACTTACGTTAGTTACTGTAATCATTTAATTTAGTTACCCCTATTCTTTTATATATCTTGACCATTTTAGCACAAATAATTGTTAAATGCGATGGTAGGAGATTTTTTATTATTATTTAGTAACATTCTATAGAAGAAGATTACAAGAGAGCGCTTAATTAGTAATGAGCTAATCGGGGTTTAATAATTGAGCTAAAAAAAAAGACCTTTTACTAGACTATTATTTCTAGTTAGATTATAATAAGTATAAAGTAATAAATAAAACAATTAACCAATAGGAGGAATAGCAGAATGGAAAAACAAACAGAAGTACAAGAATTGCTAAATGAATTAGTTGCAACTTTTGGTGTATTCAATATTAAATTGTATCAACATCATTTTTATGTCAAGGGACCTCATTTCTTCAAACTACATGAAGAATTCGAAGAACTTTATGATGGAGTAACAGAACAATTTGATGAATTAGCTGAGCGATTGATTGCAATCGGTGGAAAGCCTTACGCTACTTTAGGAGAATTTTTAGAACACTCTGTGGTTAAAGAATCACCTTATGACAGCAAAGAAACGGCTGAAGAAATGGTTCATTCAACTGTTGTAGACTATAAAATTATTGATGAAAAATTACAAAAAGGGATTGTTCTTACAGGTGAAGCTGGGGATGATGCCACTCAAGATCTACTGATTGGTTATAAAGCTGGAGTGGATAAAACGATTTGGATGTTACAAGCTTTCTTAGGTAAAGACCCATTAGAAGATTAATATAAAAAAGGAAGTGAGATAAATTCTCACTTCCTTTTTTTATCTTTTGATTTCAGAAAAAATGTAGAGTTCCAAGGACTGTTCTTTAAGAATATGCAACTGATTTCGATAATTTCTGGTTCGAGTGTAGATTCTAAATTTTAGTACATCTTGAGCTGGAAGCTCTAATAATTTTTTGTTTTGTAACGTCACTTTAAAATTGGGAGATGAAGCATCTACGATCAAAGATGAGGAAAAATCCATTCGTTGATCATTTGCAGCTGCTGATTTTAATTCTAAACGAATAGATTTTGACCGATATAAAGCATTTTTCTTTATTTTTGTGCGATCCATTTCAAAAGAAAATAAATAGCCATCTTGCATAGAAGGTTTGTCTAATGATAGTGGTAATGGATATTCTTGTAGTTGTTCATGAAGGTTATTTTTCGCCAATGAATCAATGGGCGCGCAATCAAGTACATGTAATTGTCCTTTTCGTTCATTAAATTGGATAAAATAAGCAGGATGAACAGGATCTTTACCATATTGAATAAGATTATGATGGTCCCAAGTTGCGTGAGACGCAAAGTGAGAACTTAGTTGAAAGATGCGAACAACTTTTTGCCTCTCGAGTTGCTCATAATAGTATTGAGTAGAAAGCAGATATTCATAAAGCCCAGCATCTCCAGCAGACAAAGCCATTCTTCCTGCAGTAGATAAAGAGATAGAATAAACCGGTTGCTCCCAAATACGTATCCTTTCAGTGTCTTTTTTTGTTAAAGAAAGACGATAAAAACCAGTGTAATCAGAGAAGTACAACGTATGATTGAAAAGAGCACTATCATAAATCGTTTCAGAAAAAGAAAGAGTCCGTTCTAAAAAAGGAGCTAAATCATCAACGGACACATGCAACTGTTCCGTTGGCTGTGGTTCAAGGTAAATTGGGCGATCTACATAAGCAAGTTGGGTCAACCACTTATTCCAATTGTATATTTTTAGTTCTTTTTTATTAGTCCATAAATAAAACTTTCCGCTATAAAGTTGAAAATCATGAAATTGACCATCAATAATCAACTTAGTTGTTAATAAATGTTCTTTATCCATCAAAACACCCCATTCTAAACCCCTGTCTTTCACTCTATTGTACCATTTATAGCTTTAAAAATAACAGAAAATGAAAATAGATAAGGGATATTCTTTGATATCTTATTTTGTAATGAGATAATAGAAGAAAACAATGAAAAGGTGATAAAATGACTGAAAAAAGTATTTTACTTATGCAAGAAACAACTAAAGAACAACTTCAGACGTTAAAAGAATTAGCTCCAGGCTATAAGTTGATTAAAGGTTGGGAGATGGATGAAAAAGAAATTCCTTTAAAATCTGTGGAAATTATATATGGGTGGACTGGACAACGATCAGAGGAACTATTAACAGATGATAAACACACATTAAAATGGGTACAAGGAAAAGCAGCTGGTGTTGACTTTCTTGATTTAGAAAAGCTTGAAAGAAATAAGATTTTACTTACAAATGGAAGTGGGATACATAGTATTCCTATTGCAGAATCAGTTTTTGGTATGCTGTTAGCTCACGCTAGAGGGATTCAACAAGCTGTTAAAAATCAGCAGACAAAAACATGGGATCAAGTAAATAAGTTAATGGAATTGCATGGAAAAACGATTTTGATTGTTGGGACCGGTAAAATTGGAGTTGAAATTGGACGATTAGCTAAAGCATTTAATATGAAGACGATCGGTGTAAACCGTAGTGGAAGAGATGTAGATTACATGGATCTGTTAATTAAACAGCCAGAACTAAAAGAACAAGTGAAACAAGCAGATATTGTGGTAAATATCTTACCGCATACAGATCAAACACATTATTTCTTTAATGAAGATATTTTCTCGCAAATGAAAGAAGGAACGCTCTTTATTAATGTAGGAAGAGGCCCAACGGTTAAAACGGATGATTTAATAAAAGCTCTAGATAATGGAAAATTAGCTTTTGCCGGTTTAGATGTTTTTGAAACAGAACCTTTGCCAGAAAATAGTGAATTATGGGGTAGAGAAGATGTTTTGATTACTCCTCATATTACCGGGATTGCAGAACATTTCAAAAAAAGATTATTTGCTATCTTTGAAGAAAATTTAAAAGCTTACTTAGCTGGAGAAGATTTACCTAGAAACTTAATCGACTATGATCAACAATACTAAAAGTTTGATTAAAAGTAATAAGAGAACACCTCGCTTCAACTAGGAGGTGTTTTCTTATTGTCAAAAAAGAGACATTAATATAACAGTTTTTTTCTGTGTTTCATTTTGAATAAAAACAAAATTGTTTGTTAATCATCCTTTCGTGATGTTGATTTAATGGTATTTTTGTTTAGCTGACAAGAAAAGTATTAAAAGAAATAAAATCTTTTTAGGATAAGTTTGACTACACAGTTAAGCGCTGTTATTCTAATTGAGGAATTTAAAAAGAGGGTAAAGGGGATAGTAACGTGTTAAAAAAAATAATGAGTTTTGGGTTAATAACTTTTGTGTCAATGACTTTAGCAGCTTGTGGATCAAATGAATCATCTTCTGCTTCATCAAAAAATACTTCAGACACAATGTGGAGTGAAATCGAAGAAAGAGGAACTTTAAATGTAGCTACATCCGGAACGCTTTATCCAAGTTCTTTCCATGAATCAGAGACAGATAAGTTAACAGGATACGAGGTAGAAATTATTCGTGAAGTTGCTACTCGATTAGATTTAGATGTCGATTTTACAGAAATGGGTGTAGACGGTATGTTGACTTCTGTTAATAGTGGAGCAATTGACGTCGCTGCTATGGGCATAGACCGTGATGGGGAAAATGCTGATAAATACAATTATACGATTCCATATAAATATTCTTTTGGAGCAATGGTTGTACGTGAATCAGATAATTCGGGTATTGAAACGTTAGAAGATTTAAAAGGTAAAAAAGCAGCTGGAGCAGCTACGACGAGCTATATGAAAGTTGCAAGACATTATGGAGCTGAAGAAGTGATCTATGATAATGCAACAAATGACCAATATCTTCAAGATGTAGCGAATGGACGTACAGATGTTATATTGAATGACTTTTATTCACAAAAAATGGCTGTTGCTGCTTTACCGGAGATACCAGTAAAAGTCCATGACATTTTTTATAATCCTAGTGAAACAAATTATGCGATTAAAAAAGGAAATGATCTGTTAACTGAAAAAATCAACACGACCTTAGAAGAAATGAAAGCTGATGGAACTTTGACAGAATTGTCTAAACAATTTTATGACGGCGAGGATGTATCGGAACAGATTGATTATGAGTTTCCTGAAATCGAATTTGAGGAAGGCGAATAGAAAGTAGGTGACAGAATATGTCTGAGATTCAATGGCACTATATTTTTGATCCTGCTTTAGCTATTGACAGCTTTGGATATATTTTAAAAGGATTAGGGTACACTTTGGGCATTTCATTAGCCAGTATGATTTTTGGAACGATCCTAGGATTTTTATTAGCCATTATGCGTATGTCAAATAGTAAAATTTTGAGTATGATTGCGCGTACGTATATTTCCTTTATGCGTGGAACACCAACGTTAGTATTTTTATTTATTTTGTATTTTGGTTTCCCTTTTATTGGCATCCAGTTTAAAGCTGTAAACGCAGCTATTATCGGTTTTAGTTTAAGTTCAGCAGCTTATAGTGCAGAAATCATTCGATCTTCGTTGCATTCTGTTGATCACGGACAATGGGAAGCCGCTTATGCTTTGGGATTAAAATGGACTTTTATTATGCGAAAAGTCATCATACCTCAAGCAATGAGAATTGCAGTACCGCCAATGAGCAATGTGCTACTTGATCTCATTAAAGGCACATCTCTGGCCGCAATGATAACTGTTCCAGAAATTTTCCAGCAGGCTAAAATTGTTGGCGGGCGTGAATTCGATTATATGACAATGTATATTTTAGTTGCTTTAATTTATTGGGCTATTTGTAGTGTATTTACTATTTTTCAAAACTATCTCGAGAAAAAAACGTCTCTTTATATAGACTAAACATAAAAGATATTTCTGTCAGATTTTGACAGAGGTATCTTTTTATAGTGAAAAACAGGAGTAAACAAGAGTTTTACTTGAAGCTGAAAGCTAAAAAAGCTATTATTTAAGTTACGCATCACATAGCTAAGTTAGAAAGGACGTTTTTTTATGAAAAAAGGACTGACATTGTCTTCCTACCTTTATATAGGATCAATGTTATTTGGACTGTTTTTTGGAGCAGGAAATTTAATATTTCCCGTTCACATGGGGCAAGTAGCAGGAGCTAACGTAAGTTGGGCTACACTAGGTTTTTTAGTAACAGGTATTGGATTGCCGTTTTTAGGAGTTATTGCAATCGGAATTTCAAAAAGTAATGGATTATTTGATTTAGCCAGTCGCATCCATCCATTATATGGTTATTTTATGACTGTTGCATTATACTTAACGATTGGGCCCTTTTTTGCACTTCCAAGATTAAGCACCGTTTCTTATGAAATTGGTTTGACACCTTATATCAATCCAGAATATCAAACAATAGGGTTAGCAATTTTTTCTATTTTATTTTATGGAGCAGCATTATTTCTTTCTTTAAAACCGACAAAGATTTTGGTCTATGTTGGGAAAGTATTAAATCCTATTTTCTTAGTTTTTTTAGGTGTCTTAATTGTAACGGCATTTATTCGTCCAATGGGAGGAATCGCTGAAATACCAGTTACTGGTAATTACATCAATGAGCCTTTTGTTAGTGGTTTTCTTGAAGGTTACAACACGATGGATGCATTAGCATCTCTTGCATTTGGGATAGTCGTGGTTCAAACCATTAAAAGCTTAGGTGTGACTAAACCAAGTGAGATCGCAAAAGATACCATTAAATCTGGATTGATCAGCATCATTTTAATGGGAATCATCTACGCTAGTCTTTCTTATTTAGGGACAATGAGCGTTGGACAGTTTCCAATTTCAAAAAATGGCGGAATCGCTTTAACACAGATTTCCCAATATTACTTCGGATCATTTGGGAGTGTATTGTTAGCTGTAATTGTAACGATTGCTTGTTTAAAAACAGCTATTGGTTTAATAACAGCCTGTGCAGAAACGTTTAAAGAAATGTTTCCTCGCACGATCAGTTATAAAGCGTATGTCGTTGTTTTTAGTGTATTGACAACATTAGTTGCTAATGTTGGATTAACAAACATTATTGCATACTCATTACCTGTATTAATGTTTTTGTACCCTCTAGCCATTACGTTGATTTTATTAGCATTATTATCACCGTTGTTCAAAGATCGACAAGTTGTCTATGTCACAACAACATTATTTACTCTTGTGGTAAGTGTGGCGGATCTATTCAAAGCATTGCCTAAAGATATTCAAGGTGTTAGCGGAGTAAAAACGTTCTTAGCATTTTGTACGGAATATCTTCCTTTATTCTCTATTGGGATGGGATGGATTTTACCAGCTACAATTGGTTTTGTAGTTGGATTGTTGATCAGTTGGTTTACTAAGCCAACTCCTCGTAGCCTGTAAAGTGTATGCTATATAATAGAAGATAACGAAACAAAAAATACAAAAGAGCAATGGAAACGACACGTTTCCATTGCTCTTTTGTTGTAGAAATATTACAAATAATCGTTAATAGCTGTAATAAAGTCTTTTGAAGTACTGTAAATAGCTCCATTCATTTTTATAATGCCAACAGTGTAAAGATTGATATATGAGAATTGAGATTCTGCAACTTCTTGTAAAGCGGCTAATTTTTGTTTGTTTTCAGCGCCTTGTTGACGTGAATCCGTGTATAAACCAATAATAGGAATTCCAGCTTGATAAGCGACCCCAATTTCGGTAGCAACTCCAACATCAATAGTTGAGCCATCTAAAACTGCAACCATTAATTCGCTGTCTAATAAGGCATCTGTATCATATTTAGCAATAGCAACAGAATCAGCATAAGCATTTTTGTCGTTGATTTCACCTTGCTCTTGAGGGACATAAATTTCAACATCAGGGTACGTTTCACGAATACTTTGTACAAGATTTTCATTATAAACTCTTTCCATCTCTGAAAATAGTGGGCTAGCAAAATAGATTTTTTTTGACATTTTTTGGCCTCCTAATACGATTATTACAATTTTAGCATACTATAAAAAGGTTTTGTAACAAAAAGTAATCGTAAAGAAATATAGTGAGACATCTTTTTCGTTATAATCATTGAAGAGCTTATAAGTCAAAAAGAAGGGTGTTGTCAATTTGTGAGAATTAAAAAGCTAGTTTCCAGCCTTATGATGGCTTTATTATTGGTTAACGTTGTGCCAACGGTTAGTTTCGCAGCGACATTAGATGAAATTGAATCGCAACAAAATACAAAAGAAAAAGAAATGGCAGAAATGGATAGTCAAATCAATAAAGCATTAACAAAGGTGAATGAAAAAAATAGTGAGCTAGGAGAATTAACTACTCAAATTGAAGTGCTAAATGAAACTGTTCAAGCAACAAACGAAACAATATCAGAACAAGAAGAAGTTGTTAAAGAGCGTTTGGATCAAGCAAAAGAACGTATCTTATCTATGCAAACAACAGAAGTAAATCAAAACGTCGTATTGTCATTATTTGAATCTGAAAGTATAACAGATTTCTTTAATCGTGCGTATGTTTTAGTTACTTTACAATCAGCCGGAAATGATCAGTTGGAATTAGCAGAGAATGAAAGAGCAGAATTAGCTGAATTACAAGCAGAATTGAAAAATGATTTGGCATTATTAGAAAATCAAACAGAAGAAGCTAAAGAACAAAAAGCAGAATTAGATACACAAATAGCAAATCTACAAAAAACAATGGATGAAAATCAAGAGATTTTAAATGAATTAGATGAACAACGTGCAACAGAAGAAACAAGACTTGCAGAAGCTAAGGCGGAAGAAGAAAAAATAGCGGCTGAAAAAGCAGCAAAAGAAAAAACTGCCGCAACTCTTGTAAAAACTTCAGAAAATGAAGCAACAGTAACTAAAACGACAGCTTCAAATGAGCAAGCAGAGCCTGAAAAACAAAGTACAACAGTTGAAGCTGAAACGACTAAATCTACTGAAACAGCTTCAAAAGGAAAAACAATGGTTGTATCCGCAACAGGGTACTCTACAAAAGAAGCTAATTTAAGTACACATACTGCTACTGGAATTAATTTAGAAAGCAACCCTATGGTTATTGCAGTAGATCCTCGTGTCATTCCTTTAGGATCTATCGTTGAAGTCCCTGGTTATGGAACTTTTATCGCTGGTGACACTGGTGGAGCAATAAAAGGAAATAAAATCGATGTACATTTTTCAAGTGTTCAACAAGCCAATAACTTTGGAAGAAAAACAATTACGATCACAATTTTAAATTAAGAGCTTTTTAGAAAAAGGTGAATCAAATGACAGAACAAGCAGAAATTGATTTTTATCTTGATAAAGATGAGGATACTTTTTTAGAGGCATGGGAAAATAAATATGGTGAACTTAATGATGAACAAATAGAAGAATTATACCAAGAAATTGCACAAGATATCGAATTAAAATACAAATCTGGTGAGCATCAGCTTGGAAAATTATTTTCTTATAAAGAGATTGCAGTAGGCTATTCAGATTATAGTACGTTTAATAATTGGTTCTTGTTTAGTTCTTCAAAAAAATAATAAATAGAAAAACAGCGACGGAGAGTAATTTCTGTCGTTGTTTTGCTGTTTAGTGGTAAACTAAATAAGGTTAAATAAATGCTTATTTGGTAATTGGTGTTGGTACAACAAAATAAAATTTCTTCTGGAATAGACGGATTTGCTTGTGGAAAGCCATGTGACCGTCTGAAACTTGTAATTTTCAGACTTTTAATCCTTAGATAGGACTACAAGCAACCCTTATTCCTCCAGAAATATCTCGTAATCAATTTATCTAATCTATCAACATCAAAAATTATAGAGCCAAACGAATAAACGAATAAGTAAAATTAAAAGTAATGAATGACTATAAGGGGAATCATGAATATGGTAAGTACTCATATTAATAATAAATTGATGTTGCTTCCTGATTTGCCAGGATGCTATTTGATGAAAAATAAAGAAAAAGAAATCATTTATATTGGAAAAGCTAAAAATTTAAAAAATCGGGTTCGTTCTTACTTTAGAGGAACACATGAAGGGAAAACTCAATTGTTGGTTGAAGAAATAGTGGACTTTGAAACCATTATTACGTCAACAGATAAAGAGTGTTTGCTCCTTGAGATTACACTGATCAAAAAACACCAACCAAAATACAATATTAAATTAAAACAAGGAACCAGTTACCCTTATTTGAAGATCACAAATGAAAAAGACCCTCAATTAATTATTACTTCTGAAGTAAAAAGAGATGGCGGGCATTACTTTGGCCCGTATCCTAATGTCTATGCAGCAAGTGAAACACAGCAGTTTATCCAAAAAGTATATCCTTTAAGAAAATGTAACGGGCACCAGAAAAGGGCTTGTTTATACTATCATCTCGGACAATGTATCGGACCTTGCGATCATGAAGTTCCTCAAGAAGAGTACGATGCTCAAATAGATAAAATTAGACGTTTTTTAAACGGTGATGTAAAAGAAATAAAAAAAATATTGAAAAGCAAAATGATGCAAGCAGCTGATGAGCTGGCTTTTGAACGAGCAGCAGAATACCGTAATCAAATTCAATACATTGAAACAACAGTAGAAAGGCAAAATATTATTACCAATGATTTCACTACAAGAGATGTGTTTAGTTTTTATATGAATAAAGGATGGATCTCTATTCAAGTATTCTTTATTCGACAAGCTACGTTAATTAAACGTGAAGCAACTATCTTCCCGTGTTATGATACACCCCAAGAAGAATTAGCCTCTTACATTGTGCAATTTTATCAAGAGGCAAACCATTTGTTGCCAAAAGAAATCTTAGTTCCGAGTGGTTTAGATACTAAAATTTTATCTGAGGTGCTAGAAATACCAGTCAAGGTACCGATTCAAGGACGTAAAAAAGACATGTTGGATCTTGCAACAAAAAATAGTGAAATTTCGTTGAATGAAAAATTCCAACTGATTGAGATGGATGATCGAAAAACGGTAGGGGCTATGAAAGAACTATCAGAAGCATTAGACCTGCCGCTAATCAAGCGCATTGAGGCATTTGACCATTCCAATATTCAAGGAACCAATCCTGTTTCAGCTATGGTCTCTTTTTTAGACGGAAAACCAGATAAAAGCAATTACCGAAAATATAAAATCAAAAGTGTAACGGGCAGCAATGAACTTGCTACTACTGAAGAAGTCATAAGAAGACGATACGAGCGACTGTTGAAAGAAGGCAAACCACTGCCTGACTTGATTTTAATGGATGGGGGTAAAATTCAAGTAAATGGTGCAATCAACATTCTTGAAAATGAGCTTGGTTTATCTATTCCTGTAGCAGGTATGGTGAAAGATGAAAAACATAGAACGTCTTCTCTTATTTTTGGAGAAGGTCTTCAGAGAGTTTCTCTTAAGCCAACCAGCCAAGCTTTTTATCTTGTGCAACGCATTCAAGACGAAGTTCACCGTTTTGCCATTACATTCCATAGACAATTACGTGGTAAAAATAGTTTATCTTCTAAATTGGATCGTATTGAAGGCGTGGGACCAAAGACACGAACAAAAATATTAAAACATTTTAAATCAGTCAAAAAAGTAAAAGATGCAAGTGTGGAAGAAATCAAAGGACTAGGCATTCCTCTAAAAACGGCTGTGAAAATCAAAGAAGGACTCGAGTAAGTTATTTTAATGTGGGTAAAAGTGCAGGCCAACTTAGTCAGAACTTCTGGGAGAATAAAGCTAGTTTACGTTCCATAAATTTTATTTTGTTGCATCCATACCCTAGTGTTTAAAAATTTAAAAAAGCCGAGATGAAGAATTAATTTCCTTCATCTCGGCTTTTTTTTATAATAATGCATTCGAATACTGAACTAAAAAAGTTTATTGTTGTCATTATCTAAAATCGTAACATCATCATTTATCAATCCAGCATCGCTTCTTAAGATCAAGCTATTCAGTGATTTTTTATAATCCAATACTACGTTTTCTGATAAATCATCCAATCGTTCGCTTTGAACTGGAATTTTTCCAATAGTAGAATCAATTGTTGCATCTAATTCCTCATTAGGGCTAGTTAATAATTTCAGTGAAAATGTACCGACTATTCCACAAGCATAGCCACCTACAATGCGGTTGTAATATAAAGCTAAATCACCTGAATGTTGTTCTTGAATCATTTTTAAACGGTCAATAGCAGGTTCTGTGATAGTTAAAAACATAAAATTCCTCCAGTTTCACTTTCAATTAGTAAGCTAATTGTAGCGGAAATTTAGAAAAATGTCCAATATCCTGTTTAATAAACTAAAAGACAGCTTGATTAGCATCATTAAGAATTAAGAGATTGTCATTAATCAGACCACTATTGCTGCGTAAAACAAGGGTGCTTTTTGTTTCATTGTAATCTAATTTCATTTCATCATCTAAAAAAGGCAGGCTCCATCCTTGAACTGGAAGATCACCTAATGAAGAAGAAACAGTTGCATCAAGTTCTGGATCATTTTGTTGAATGATTTTTAATAAGAAAATCCCATTATTTCCACACGTACAACCAATTCTTGATTCATAGTAAAACACGAGTTGTCCAGGATGACGAGAACAAGTCGTTTCTATTTTCTTTTGTGCACTCTCCGTTATGGTTAGATACATTTTAATGAACCTCCTTCATTTCTTCACATTTATGATATCTTGTATCACGTGTCTTGTCTAGCCAAACTCATAGCAATTTCTTTTTGACAAAAAAAAAGAAAAAATAATTGTAATTCTATATAAAAAGGAGTATATTATTCATCGTGGACATTGAAAGTCCACAATCACGAAATTAACTGACGAAAGAGGGGAAATAATGAAGTTAACTAAAGGTTTGGAGCAAGCGATATGTATTTTAGCTATGCTTTCAACTCAAGATAATCATATACCGATTACTTCACGTGTGCTAAATAGTCGACTAAATGGGACGTCACATTCTTATATTCGAAAAATTATTCGAAAATTAGTAGTCAGTGGATTAGCAACATCCATTCCTGGAAGTAGCGGTGGCTTTAGATTAGCTAAACAACCCGAAAAAATAAATTTGTTGGAGATTGTTGAAGCATTAGAAGGTGAAATTGTTACTTATCCGAATTCAGGAATGATCAATCAAGTGTTCTCAGATCTTGGAGAAACGGCTAGTAATGGAGAAAAAATGTTAACAATGGTTTTTGAAGAAGCAGATAATCAATATACAAGTTTTCTTAAACAACAAACACTGGATCAACTGATCTGGTCAACGATCGGTAGAACTGAATTACCTGCTATTGATTGGAATGAAAAATAGGAAGCGTTAAATTGAAAGGGATGTACAGATAAGATGGAAATGTTAAAGAATGAATGGAAGAAATTGGTATCTAATAAGATGCTGCTCATTTCTTGTATTGTAATATTGTTTATCCCCATAATGTATGCGGGAGGTTTTTTAAAATCTAACTGGGATCCTTACGGAAATACGGATAAATTATCTGTAGCAGTTGTTAATCTAGATCACTCTGTAGACTATCAAGGAAAGAAATTGGATATAGGCTCAGACGTTGTCGATAAACTAAAAGAAAATGATGCATTAGATTGGCATTTTGTGTCTCAAGAAGAAGCTCAAGAAGGTTTGAAAAACCGTGAGTATTATATGGTAATGACATTGCCAGCTGATTTTTCAAAAGATGCTTCTACATTGATGGATGTGAATCCAGAAAAAATGACCATTGAATATGAAACGAATGGATCACTAAATTATATCGGAGAAGTTATCAGCAAATCGGCTGCTAAAGATTTGAAATCTGAAGTATCTAATAATGTAACAAAAGCTTATACAGAATCTGTATTTGAGCAAATCAGTACCATTGGAAACGGCTTTGCTAAAGCAGCAGATGGGGCGGAAGAAATTGATGGTGGAACTGGAAAATTAGCAGATGGATCTCAGCAACTAACAGATAATTTAGAGACCTTATCGTCAAGTACGTTGACTTTTAAAGAGGGTGCTGAAACATTTGAAGTTGGCGTAAAAGAATACGCAGCTGGAGTATCACAAGTAAACGATGGAGCACAACAATTAACGAATGGAATCAATCAATTGTACTCAAAAGTAGGACCGCTAGAAGATGGTGGAGCTCTTTTAGAAAAAGGATCAAATGATTTAACGAATGGATTAGAAACTTACACAAACGGTGTATCAAAATTAGCTGATGGAACAAAAATCTTAAATGAAAATTCTGCAGCAGTAAAAAACGGAACGGTTGAAATCAGTAATGGTGTTGACCAAGTGAAAACAGGCAGTGATCAATTACTAACAGGATTGAACCAACTTTCCTCAGAATTAGATCAGAGTTTATCACAAGAAAATGCAGACAAGTTAAGCTATTTAATGGGGAATTTAGATTCAATGAACGAAAATATTCAAAAGTTAAATACTCTCCTTAATGGACAGTCAAGTACCGCTGGTTCTGGCGGTGTTGAAGCTAGCCTGCAACAAACAGGATCAAGTTTGTTGAATCTTATAGGAGATATAACACAGGCTTCAACTGAGTTGGCAGATGCAGAAACTTCAGTTGAAGATCTTGAAAAAACGATACAAGCAGATGCTGACTCTAATGCTTCAGCAATAGAGAAAACAGCAACGTTTCAAAGTCTTTCTAATGACCAGCAAGAAGAGTTGCTTAGTGCAATAGCGGATCAAAAAGATGCGGAACTAGCTAGTTTGACGACCATTAAAGATCAATTAAATGGTGCAAATACGACTATTAGTAATGCAACGGATAATACAACAACAACTGCTGCTTCACTAAATGATCTACAGTCAGAATTAGCGGTAACCAGTGAATTAGCCGGTCAATTAACAGAATTGAAAACACAAGTAGGAACTTTGGCACAAGCTTCAAACGCTTTGTTGCCAGCAACGACTCAAACAATAGAGGAGTTGACGAATGGTTTAACTAAGATTCAAACAGCTTTGGAACAACAAGGAACAGGTTCTAATAAAGGGATCATTCAAGGAGTGACCGAACTAAATCAAGGTCTAGCAACTATTCAAAATGGATTATCTGGACAAGATGGTTTAGTAAATGGTGTAACCAATTACACAAATGGAGTGAACACATTACAGTCTGGAGCAGACGAATTAAATACAAATTCACCAGCTTTAACTGCAGGATCTCAACAACTAAAGAATGGAATAGGACAATTAGCAGGTCAATTGCCTAATCTTGTTGAGGGAGTCACTCAATTGAATAATGGGTCAAACCAACTAGTTCAAGGAACAACTCTTCTAGATGGGAAATCTGGAACTCTCATAAAGGGTGCAACGAGTCTAGCTGACGGGTCAACAAAAATCAGTGATGGTTCTCAAGCCTTAAGTGAAGGGTCTGAAACATTAGGAAGCGGAATTGAAACCTTAAAAGATGGAACCAGTCAATTAGCAACGAGTTTGTTAGATGGTTCTGAAGAAGTCAATGACGTAAATGCTACGAATAAAACTACGGATATGTTTTCAAGTCCTATAACATTAAAACAAGAAAAATATAGTAAAGTTCCAAATTACGGAGCAGCACTAGCTCCTTATATCATGTCCATGTCTTTGTACATTGGAGCAGTTGTTTTTACAACCATTTATCCTGTACGTAAGAGATCCACTCAAGGAAAATCAAGTCTAGCTTGGTGGCAAAGTAAAGCCTCAGTAGCGATGATTGTTGCTGCTTTAATGGCTGTCATTGAATGTGGTATTTTATTGATGATTGGATTAGATGTGTTATTTGTTGGGAAATTCTTCTTACTAGCCGTGCTTACGTCATTAGCTTTCATGTCTATTGTCTTAACGTTAGTGGTAGCATTCGATAATGTTGGGCGCTTCGTGGCAATGGTATTGTTAGTCTTACAATTAGGCGGTTCAGGTGGAACATTCCCAATTCCGCTGACGAATAGCTTCTTCCAAACGATTCATTTATGGTTGCCGATGACATACTCAGTTTATGGGTTTAGACAAGCCATCAGCAGCGGTTTAGGAAATGATATTTATTGGCAAGCTAACTTTGTTATGATCGGGATCATCATTGTTTTTAATGGATTACTGATTTTAACTATGCACTTCTTACAAAAAAAGAACCAAAATAATGAAGTAGACGAAACAGTTAAAGCGTAAAAATAAAAAAAGTTCTGCCATACGAGTGAAATTCTCGTATGGCAGAACTTTTTTTTAGATTAAAACTTTTTCTAAGAAGTTCTTTGTCCGTTCATTTTGAGGGTTGTTAAAGACATCCTCTGGTCTTCCTTCTTCAACGATATAGCCGCCATCCATGAAAATCACGCGATCTGCTACTTCTTTGGCGAAGCCCATCTCATGAGTCACGACCAACATCGTCATTCCTTGGTCTGCTAGCTTTTGCATAACTTCCAGTACATCGCCAACCATCTCTGGGTCAAGTGCGCTGGTAGGTTCATCAAACAACATAATGTCAGGATCCATAGCTAGTGCTCGTGCAATAGCCACACGTTGTTTTTGTCCACCGGATAATGATTTAGGGTAATCATTGGCTTTTTCAGAAAGTCCAACCGTTTCCAGCAATTCTAATGCACGTTTTTGACTTGATTCGTTAGATTCTTTTTTTAATTCTTTAGGAGCTAATGTAATATTCTCTAAAACCGTCAAGTGAGGAAAGAGGTTGAACTGCTGGAAAACCATTCCAATGTTTTCTCGGACTTTGTTGATATCTTGTTTTGGATCGGTCAAATCAAAGTCATCGATAATGACTTTTCCGCCAGTAATTTCTTCTAATGCATTCATACAACGAAGAAAAGTACTTTTACCAGATCCTGAAGGGCCGATAATACAAACCACTTCACCTTCTTGAACTTCAACAGATAAATCTTTTAATACTTCTAAATCTCCAAAATTTTTCTTTAAGTGTTCCACTTTTAATTTAGTCATTTGATAGTCTCCTTTCAAGATAATTTGAAAATTTCGTAAGAATGGTAATAATGATGATGTACATCAAACCAACGATCAGCCACATATTACCAGAAGAATAGGTACGTGCAATGATAATCTTCCCAGTTTGTGTCAATTCAACAATACCGATAACCGACAAGATCGATGTATCTTTCAGTGTAATGACAAATTGATTGATGAAAGACGGAATCATGATTTTAACCGCTTGTGGTAAGACAACTTTGCGCATAGAGGTATTGTAAGTAAGTCCTAAACTTCTAGAAGCTTCCAATTGACCAGGGTCTACGGCTTGGATTCCTCCACGAACCAATTCAGCAATATAAGCTGTAGTGTTAAAACTTAGTGTGATCACTCCAGCAATATAGGCAGGAATTTGGATACCTAAGAATTGCGGAATGGAGAAATAAATGAAAAAGGCTAAAACAATTAAAGGAATACCACGTAGAATATCCACATAAATAGTTGCTATCCAATTTAAGGCTCTATTAGGTGTAGCACTAAATAAACCAAAAATGACACCTAAAATCGTAGCGATAACAAAAGCAGTGATGGTCAATAAGAGTGTTCTCCCAAGACCTTTTAATAATTCCCCACCATTTTGTTGGATCAAACCAAAGAAACCAAGATTAGCCGTTTCTTTTTGAGTTGTATCTCCAAGATAACTATTAATAATGTCATCATAAGTACCATTTGCACGAATATTGATCAAACCGTTATTAAACATTTCCAATAGCTCGGCATTTTGTTCTTTATTTACTGCAAAACCATAATTGTCACCTGGTTCAGGATCTGTCGGGATTTTTAATTCTAATCCTGATTGAATAGCATAAGCCATTACAGGGTAATCTTCAAATGCAGCATCTGAGTTACCAGTTTGAACATCTTCATACATATTAGCAGAATCTTCAAATGTATTTACTTCAAAACCATATTCTTCTTGAATGGATTGTGCAAAAGCAGCACCAGTTGTTCCGACTTTGATAGCTACTGTTTTTCCTTCTAAGTCTTCGTAAGAAGTAATGTCATCATTGCTTTTTGAAACAGCCATAACGACACCGCTCTCAAAGTAAGGTTCAGAGAAATCAAAGGACTCTTGACGTTCTGGTGTAATGCTCATACCAGCAATCATGCCATCAACTTGATTTGTTTCTAAAGCTTGTAATGCAGCACTAAACCCCAAGGGTCTTAATTCATAATTAAAACCTTGATCTTTAGCAATGGCATCTAGCAAATCAACATCGATACCTTTGTAGTCGCCTTCAGCATCTTTGTATTCAAATGGAGCAAAAGTAATATCTGTACCAATAATATATGTTTTATCGGTTTCTTGCGCAGAAGCGCTCACTGGCAGGAATAGAGTGGAAATTAATGTAAATAATAGGGTTGTCATAAGTATAATGAATGAATGTTTTTGTAATTTCATAAAAATCCTCCTTGTCTAAGATAATAGTCTAATTTAACTTTAAATCAATTGCAACCTTAATGTAATCTGAGTATGTAATAAAATCTAACATAGATTTGTTTTATTTCTAATCTCTAAGGAGTTGAATAGCTGTTGGTTGTTCGTTATGATTAATAAGGAAACAAAATCTATTTAAGCAGGTGACAACATGATACGAACAGCAGAAATTTCAGATATAGAACAATTAGTGGAATGGGTCTGGATTATTTTAGAAGATATGGAATTATCTTTATTGAAAACAATGGATACTGAGACGCTGAAAACTATGATAAAAAAAGCAATGGAAAGCAAAGATTACCGATATAGTTATCAGAGAGCTTTAGTTTGTATTCGCGATGGGGAAATGGCGGGAGCTTGTTTTGGATATAAGGGTGAATTAGAACCTGTAATCGATGATCCATTTAATAAACTGTTAAGCGAAGCGGGAATTGAAGAAGAGCTATTTAAAGATTCTGAAACAGTTTCCGGAGAATGGTATTTAGATTCCTTAGTAACAGATAAAAAATTTAGAGGCAAAGGCGTCGCAACTGAATTATTAGAGGCTTTACCAACTATTGCAAAAGCAGAAAATGAACCATTTATTGGGTTGAATTGTGATAAAGAAAATCAAAAAGCACAAAAACTTTACTTGAAAATGGGCTTTGAAAAAGTATGGGACTGTAAGTTAGGCGATCACTTATATGATCATATGCAGTTAAAAATCAATTAAAAAAAGAAGCATTAATCGATTGTATCAAAATCTGATTAATGCTTCTTTTAGTAGTTAAATCAATTGAATAGCACGACTTGTTTTTTTCTTTTTCAGCTCGGGTAAGCGTGTTAAGGTAAGGTTGTCAACAATCAAAGCAATGCAGAGGCAAAGGGGGGCGTGTTGAATTTCAGGTACGAATAGCGTGTAATAATCTCCTGCTGAAGTATAGGCTTTGTTTAGTTCCATGATCAGTTGTTCTTTACAGTACGCCGTATAGTAATGATTATAGAAATCACCTGTTACTAGCCAATTTAATGGAGTAACCTTAAAATACAAGCCAGCCAAGTTGCGATGCTTTGTAATAGAGCCATATTTTTTACCTTGGATATAAATGTCGAATTTAGGCAATAGTGACAATACGGTTTGTTTAACTTCTATAAGCAAAGAGCCATCCATGCTATATAAAGATATTCGGTCTCCAACTCTGCCCCATTTTCCTGTAATAAGGTACAGGTCTTTACCATATTCATCTTTGACAAGAATCTTTTCTTGCTTTGAAACATATTCTTGCTTCATATAAAGAACTACCATATTAAACGCTCCTCTAATAGTGGATTAAGCGTATACATATCTATTTTTAGTATATCAAAAATGAAGCTAAAATAAAATATAAAATTGCATAAAGAAAAACCGCCAAACTAGAGGCGGTTTTTCTTTATGCAGCTGATTTGATCACTTGGCTGAGTTCGTTTAGAGCTTTTACCACGTCATCAAGTTTTGTTTCCATACGCTGAAGCAGAAATAATGCGATAAAGATGGGAAAACCTACATTACCGATAATTTCCATTACTGCGGATAGCCATTGTGTACTTGCATCCATGATGTTTTCTCCCTTCACTTAGTAGATAGGTAAACAAATCATTTACCTATACATAACAACGAAAAGGAAAGTAAGATTGTTACTCTGCTTGCTAGTTTATTCTATTCTTCAGCACTTTTCAAAATCTCTGGAGCTCGTGCGGATTCTAAATTGTCATTTAAAGCAAGGGATATTGCATGTGCAACACCACTAGCATTATTGCTGGTAGTACGGTATTTAGCATAGGTTTTGACTTCTTCCTCTGCATTTTCCATAGCAAAGCTGTATCCAGCAACTTCTAGCATCGAAACATCATTGAAATTATCTCCAAGTGTCATAATATTTTCAAGTGGAATATTCAGTTTTTTTGCAGCAGCTTCAAGGGCGATCCCTTTTTGAGCATTTATATTGTTGATTTCAATGTTATTAACAAAAGATGCTGTGATAGCAAGATTTCCAGTTTTTTCAAGTTCTTTTGTAAGAGGGCCAAGCACTTTGCGACCATCATCACTAAAAGCGATAATCTTTAAAACTTCAATCGAGTCATCGTGTACAAGTTGTTCATAATCCTCAACATAATTGATGTTCATTATTTCTAAACGGGCAGCTGCTAAAACGACAGCCATTTTATAAGTAGTGTCTGGATTTGTTTCATATAGTAAAGAAGCAACAGATTCAATACGTTTCGCTTTATTATCGGAATAGATTCCATTAGATGTGGTCATCTCACAATAAAGGTTTCTTTTCTTTATTTCAGCAACCACTTCATGGACTGTTTTTTTATCGATACCAATATTTTGGATAACTTTGCCTTCTTCATTGTAGACTTGAGCGCCATTTAAAGTAATGAACGAACAATTGATGCCTACTTCTTGAAGCAAAGGTTGTGCTTCAGTAAATCCTCTTCCGGTGGCAACCATAAAGTGGATACCTTTATCAATAGCCGCTTTTATGGCTTTAGCATTTGTCTCAGAAACTTTCATTTTTTCATTTAGTAGTGTCCCATCCATATCAGATACAATAAGCTCTATCATTTTTGGTTCCTCCCAAGATTCTTTGTATTACTAAGTCTACCATTAAAATAAAAAAAATAAACGCATAATGCTTTTTTCACTCTCATTTATCATAAATGGAATGTAGCTAAAAAGGGTCAACACTATCGCTTGTGAGAAAATAATAAATCTTGTAGGATAGAAGAGAAGTTAAGATAAACAAGGAGGAATTGTATTGACATTACCAGTAAAAAACGACTGGCTGCCTATTTTGAACGAACAAATGAATACACCGTCTTATCAATCATTGAAAGCATTTCTTGTACATGACTATCAAGAAACAACGGTTTATCCTGAGATGCATCATATCTGGCAAGCTTTTGAATGGACACCTTATAATGAAGTAAAAGTGGTTATTCTGGGACAAGATCCTTATCATGGACCAAATCAAGCACATGGCTTAAGTTTTTCTGTATTGCCAAATGTAAAAATCCCTCCATCATTAGCCAATATTTATAAAGAACTGCAAAGTGATCTTGGGATTCAACCTGTTAATCATGGTTATTTAGAATCGTGGGCTAAACAAGGGGTTTTATTGTTGAACACAGTTTTAACTGTTCGTAAAGGCCAGGCTCATTCACATAAAGGCAAAGGCTGGGAAGAGTTGACAGACGCTGTTATTAAAAAATTGAGTGATCGAGATAAACCTATGGTATTTATTTTATGGGGGAGTCCTTCAATTAAAAAGAGAGCTTTGATTGATGAAACAAAACATGTTGTGTTGACCTCAGTTCATCCTAGCCCGTTATCTGCTTACCGAGGCTTTTTCGGATCAAAACCTTTTTCTAAGACAAATGAAGCCTTGATTAGATTTGGTGAAGAACCTATAAACTGGCAGTTGCCTGAGTCAGTTCAATAAGTAATACTTGTAGGATTTGAACCTCAAAAGGCTGTCATTTTTAAGCAAATAATAGTATGATAAAGTTGTATGTTAAATCACAAATTGTGGAGGTCGTTAGTGTGGAACTAATTGAAAGTTTATCAGAAAAAATTAAAGGTAGAAAAGTACGTATTGTATTTCCGGAAGGTTCTGAACCTCGTATTCTTGGTGCTGTAGTTCGTTTGGCATCTGAAGATTTGATTCAACCAGTATTGATCGGAAATCCTGAAGCCGTTAAAGAAGCTGCAAAAAATCGTGGTTTTGATGTAGAAAATATTGAAATCATTGATCCATCTAATTATGATAAATTAGATGAAATGGTTGCTTCTTTTGTAGAACGCCGTAAAGGAAAAGTTACTGAAGAAAAAGCGATTCAATTATTAAAAGATGAAAATTACTTTGGTACAATGTTAACATACATGGGACTAGTTGATGGTTTGGTAAGTGGAGCAATCCACTCAACAGGAGACACGGTTCGTCCTGCATTACAAATTATTAAAACTAAACCAGGCGTTAGCCGTACAAGTGGAGCATTTATCATGATGCGTGGACGTGGACAAGAAAAATACTTGTTCTCAGATTGTGCTATCAATGTAAATCCAAATGCTCAAGAATTAGCTGAAATCGCTGTAGAAAGTGCTAAAACTGCTGAAATGTTTGGCATTGAACCAAAAGTTGCTATGTTAAGCTTTTCAACTAAAGGATCAGCCGTTGCTGAAGAAGCAACTAAAGTAGCAGAAGCAACTAAGATTGCTCAAGAACTTGCTCCTCAATACGATATCGATGGTGAAATGCAATTTGATGCTGCATTTGTAGCTTCTGTTGCTGAACAAAAAGCTCCAGATTCAAAAGTTGCTGGACAAGCAAGTGTATTTGTATTCCCAGAATTGCAATCAGGAAACATTGGTTACAAAATTGCGCAACGTTTTGGTAACTTTGAAGCAATCGGACCTATCTTACAAGGTCTAAACAAACCAATCTCAGATTTATCTCGTGGTTGTAACGAAGAAGATGTTTACAAATTAGCGATTATTACAGCAAACCAAACGTTAATGAATTAAGATTGTTCTTAAAAGCTGACTCACATGAGTCAGCTTTTTTGTTTAAGTAAAGTTTAGAATAGTTGCTCATTTGAAGGTGTACTCATTATAATGAAAAAAGGGTGAAGACTAAAAAGGAGGAAACCACATGAAAATTGGAATTGTCGGAGCAACAGGTAAAGCAGGCTCAAAAATTTCTGCAGAGGCTTTAATGAGAGGACATGATGTTATTCCACTAGTACGAAATGCTTCAAAATTAGTAGACCAACAGGGGAATCATTTCATTGAAAAAGATCTATACGATTTGACATATGAAGACATAAAAGATTTAGATGCAGTAGTTGATGCATTCAATGCGCCACCAGGAAAAGAAACCTTGCATCAAACGAGTTTAGCGTATTTAGTGTCTTTGTTACAAGGATATGAAGTGCCTCGTCTAGTTGTTGTTGGTGGAGCAGGAAGTTTATTTGTGGACGACAAAATGACAACACGTTTGATGGACACTCCGGATTTTCCTGAAGCTGCTAAACCTACAGCTTTAAATATGGCAAAAGCCTTTGAACAACTGCAGCTGGCAGAAAGTGTCAATTGGACTTATATCAGTCCTTCAGCTTTTTTTAATCCTGAAGGAAAACGGACAGGGAGTTATCAACTTGGACAGGATCGTTTATTGGTCAATAGTAGTGGGGAAAGTGAAATCAGTTATGCCGATTTTGCCCTTGCATTAGTAGATGAAATTGAAAATCAACAATTTATTCATCAACGAATCACAGTATGTAGTGAATAAAAAAATATTAATCAAATCAATCGATTATTTAGGGTTTAGAGAAAAAGTCTAGACCCTTTTTTACGATTACTTTTTAATGTGCAGGTTAGAAATAAACCCCACAAACGTTTTCTTCGCAAATTAGACTGTATTTTTGTTTGGCTATTTGTAAAAACTTGAATTACAATAAATAAGAGATAAGTATACAAGAGTAAAGGAGAAAAAAATGAAACCACTAAGAACACGTAATGAAGAAGAAACAAAAACAGTGGCTGCTGATTTAGCAAAATGGTTAGAGCCTGGAGATGTGATTTTACTAGAAGGAAATCTTGGGGCTGGAAAAACGACTTTTACTAAAGGGTTAGCTGAAGGGTTAGGAATCAAGAGAGTCATCAAGAGTCCAACTTATACTATTATCAGAGAATACTTAGATGGAAGACTGCCTTTATATCATATGGATGTCTATCGTTTAGAAGAAACGGGTGGAATGGATTTAGGGTTAGAAGAGTATTTTGAAGGTGATGGAGTATCGATTATTGAGTGGGCAACTTTTATTCCAGAAGATTTGCCTCAAGAATACTTACAGATTAAACTAATGCCTGTTGGGGAAGAGTTAATGGAACGCGAATTAACTTTTTATCCAATTGGGAAAAGATATGAAGAACTGATGCAAAAATTTGAAGCAAAGTAAGGTGGGACTAGATGATCGATACGATACAAATACGAGAAGCGATTCCAAGTGATGCAGAAAAATTATTGAATCACTTAAAAAAAATTGCAATTGAAACAGGTTTTATGACCATGGGAATTGAAGGACCAGGAAAATCAATTGAAACTGAAACACAGGAAATTGAAGCCATTGTAGCCTCAGATGTAACGGTTATGTTAGTGGCTTTAGATAAAGAAGAAATTATCGGAATTGCCGAAATTCATGGAACGAACAGACCGAAAGTTAGACATATAGGGGATATCAGCATTTCAATCGCAAAGGATTATTGGGGAATGCGTTTAGGCACAATGATGATGGAAAAGTTGATTGAGTGGGCAAATGGTCCGTCAAGCAGCTTAAAACGATTAGAATTAACTGTCCAAGCTCGAAACGAACGTGCACGCCGCCTTTATGAAAAAATGGGCTTTAATCTTGAAGCAATCATGCCAAGAGGAGTCAAAGATGAAGGAATGTATTTAGATGTTTGTTTAATGAGTATGATGATTGGAGAAATATAAAAAGCGCTGCAAAAGAATTCTTTTGCAACGCCTTTTTATTAGATTAAAACTTTTTCTAAGAAATTCTTTGTTCGTTCATTTTGAGGGTTATTAAAGACATCCTCAGGTTTTCCTTCTTCAACGATATAGCCGCCATCCATGAAAATCACGCGATCTGCTACTTCTTTGGCGAAGCCCATTTCATGTGTCACGACCAACATCGTCATTCCTTGATCTGCTAGCTTCTGCATGACTTCAAGTACATCTCCAACCATCTCTGGATCAAGTGCGCTGGTAGGCTCATCGAACAGCATAATATCTGGATCCATCGCTAAAGCTCGTGCAATAGCCACACGTTGCTTTTGTCCGCCGGATAATGATTTAGGGTAATCATTGGCTTTTTCAGAAAGTCCAACCGTTTCCAGCAATTCTAATGCACGTTTTTGACTTGATTCGTTAGATTCTTTTTTTAATTCTTTAGGAGCTAATGTAATATTCTCTAAAACCGTCAAGTGAGGAAATAGGTTGAACTGCTGGAAAACCATTCCAATATTTTCTCGAACTTTGTTGATGTCTTGTTTTGGATCCGTTAAATCAAAGTCATCGATAATGACTTTTCCACCGGTAATTTCTTCTAAAGCATTCATACAACGAAGGAAAGTACTTTTACCAGATCCTGATGGACCGATAATACAAACTACTTCACCTTCTTGAACTTCGATAGACAAATCTTTTAACACTTCTAAATCTCCAAAATTTTTCTTTAGATGTTCCACTTTTAGTTTAGTCATTTGACATTTTCCTTTCAAGTACATTTGATAACTTAGTTAAAATAGTGATTAAAATAATGTACATGATTCCAATGATCAACCACATATTACCAGAAGAGTAGGTACGTGCAATAATGATTTTACCTGTTTGAGTCAATTCAACAATACCGATCACGGATAAGATTGATGTATCTTTCAGTGTAATGACAAATTGATTGATAAAGGATGGAATCATAATTTTAATAGCTTGCGGTAAAACAATTTTACGCATAGATGTTGGGTAAGGCAATCCTAAACTTCTCGCAGCTTCTAATTGTCCACCGGCTACGGCTTGAATTCCTCCACGGACCAATTCAGCAATATAAGCCGTTGTATTCAAACTTAAGGTGATCACACCTGCTATATAAGCAGATAATTGAATATTTAAGAATTGAGGAATAGAGAAATAAACGAAAAAGGCTAAAACAATCAAAGGGATACCTCGCATAATCGTTACATAAATCGTTGAAATACCAGTCAACAGTTTGTTTGAAGTAGCACTAAACAATCCTAAAATAACTCCGACTACTAATGCAATTGCAAAAGAAACAAGGGTCAATACTAGTGTTCGGCCAAGTCCAGTTAGTAATTCTTTATAATTGTTTTTGATTAAGGAAAAGAAGCCATTACTAGTCGTTACAGATTCTGCATCTTCACCAGTATACTTAGTTGTAATGTCTTCATGAATGCCATTTTCTTTGATATTTGCTAACCCGGCATTAAATTTTTCCAGCAATTCTGGATTTTGACCTTTATTAACAGCAAATCCATAAACATCTCCTGCTTCTGGATCAAGTGGGAATTTTAGCTGAAGACCTTGCTGAACGGCATAGGCCATAACAGGATAGTCATCAAATACAGCATCAGAATGCCCTGCAACAACATCATCATACATCGTAGCTGAATCTTCGAATTGGTTCACTTTGATATCAAATTCTTTTTTTAATTCTTCAACAAATGCAGCACCTGTTGTACCAACTTTAACAGCGACTGTTTTTCCATCTAAATCTTCATAAGAAGAAATTTCATCATTATTTTCTGAAATAGCCATAACTGTACCGGCTTCAAAATAAGGATCAGAAAAGTCAAATGATTCTTTACGTTCGTCTGTAATACTCATTGCTGCAATCATTCCATCAACTTGATTGGATTCTAAAGCTTGCAACCCTGCACTAAATGCTAAAGGACGTAACTCGTAAGTGAAACCTTGATCTTCAGCAATAGCATCCAGAATTTCTACATCAATACCAACATATTCATTGTCAGCATTTTTGAACTCGAAAGGTGCATAAGTAACATCTGTCGTGATAACATAAGGATCGCTTTCTGTTCCTTTTTCAGCTGAAGCGGATAGTGGTGTTGCTAAATTTATGAATAAACCTAGCATAAGTATAAAGACAGCTCCTAAAAACTGTTTTTGTTTTTTAATCATGTAAACTCCTCCAAAGTATTTTTGCTATGTTTTTAAACAGAGCTAGTATAATAAAAATACGGGAATTCCCATGTCAATTCAACTAATTGCACCTGAGGAAAGGTAAGACAAAAAAACAAACGGTCTTTAAAAAAACTAAAAGACCATTTGTTTTATGCACTTTTATTCAAATTAAATACATGAGTTAAATATGTTTAACTAATTTTTTTAAAGGGTCTGTCCCAAAGTGATCTTCTAAATAAAGCAGAATAGCAGCACAAGCGTTACTATCTTCAAGTGCGTTATGATGGTTATCTAAACGGATGCCTAAATGATCACAAACGGTGTTTAGTTTGTGGTTAGGAAGTTCTGTCATTAGTTTTCGACTAGATTGGACCGTACAAAGTGTTTGAAAATGAGGTTGCTCTAAGTTGTAATAATCAAGACAGCCTTGTAAAACACCTCGGTCAAAAGGCAGATTATGTGCGACAACGAGTTTGTTTTCTGTGAAGAACGGTTTTATTTCTTCCCAGACTTCTGGGAAAGAGGGAGCATTATGAACATCTCTTTGGGTAATACCGTGAACTTGGATATTACGCCAAAAAAATTCAGTTTCTGGTTTGATCAACGAGTAATAGTGATCAACAATTTTACTTTTGCGTACAACGGTCAAAGCAACTGAGCAAGCACTATGACGCTGGTTACTGGCTGTTTCAAAGTCTAATGCGACAAAGTTCATTTTTTTCCTCCTCGAACAAGTATTCGGTTAATAGTATAAAGGATTTTATTGCTATTTACTAGTGAAAAAATCCAATAAAAAGAAGACACCAATTCGCTAATAGATTTCATTAACGAATTGGCGTCTTTTATTATGCAAATTACAAGAAATTAAGCTTCGTTTTTAAAAGGAATAAATTTAGCTAATTCCATTAAGATTACAGCAACTAGTGCTAAACCTGCAGCAATTCCCCATTGTTCCCAACCAAAGTTTGCTGGAATAGCAAAGATTGAACGGATTCCTGGAAGAACGGTTACTCCGTATAATACAGAACAGAATAGAACAGCATAGATAGCAAATTTATTAGAGAAGAAACCAGCTCCAATAGATGTTTGCGTATTTGAACGTGCTGGGAATGTTTGTAATGTACGAGCAAGGATAAGTGTTGTAAAGGCCATAGCAATACTCATTTCATCTGAATAACCTAATCCAATATATTGCGAAATGATAACAGCAATCCCGATAAGCGTACCACGGAAAGCAACTGATCTTAGTGTAGCACCAGCAAAAATTCCTTCGTTAGGATCTCTTGGTTTACGTTCCATCACGTTTGGTTCGCCTTTTTCCATTCCTAAAGCAATGGCAGGAATAGAATCATTTACTAAGTTGATAAACAACAATTGAAGAGCTGTAAATGGGTTTACCCAGTCCATTAATAAAGCGGCTACGATAGCAATAATGGCACCAAGGTTACCAGCAAACAAATAAGCGACAGCTTTTTTTATGTTATCAAAAACATTACGACCAACTTCAACTGCGCTAATGATTGAAACGAAATTATCATCCGTAAGCACCATTGCAGCAGCATCTTTAGCTACGTCTGTTCCACTACCCATTGCGATACCGATATCTGCTTGTTTCAATGCTGGAGCGTCATTCACACCATCACCTGTCATAGCAGAGATCTTGTCTTTATTTTGCCAAGCACGAACGATTCTGATCTTGTTTTCTGGAGAAACACGAGCGTAAACAGAAATTTTTTCTAATTTAGCATTTAATTCATCTTCACTTAAAGCATCTAGTTCTTGACCAGTTAACGCGATATCATCTGGTTCAGAAATACCGATGTCACGAGCAATAGCACGTGCAGTAGTTTTATGGTCACCTGTGATCATAACTGTTTTGATACCCGCTTTTTTAGCTTGTTCAACAGCTCCGTAAACAGCTTCACGAGGAGGATCGATCATAGCCACTAAACCAACTAAGATCAAATCATTTTCATCTTCAAAAGTAATCGTTTGACCTTCTGTGATTGGTTTATAAGCAAAAGCTAAAACGCGAAGAGCACGGTCTGAGAAAGCTTCATTTTGATCAGCTAAAGCTTTTAAGTTTTCATCTGTTAAAGGAACAACTTGTCCATCAAGCAAAATTTTTGAACTGCGATTGAAAACAACATCTGGTCCACCTTTTGTCAGCATCAATTGTTCGCCATCAATAGTATGAACAGTAGACATTAATTTACGATCTGAGTCAAACGGCAACTCAGCTAATCTTGGGTAAGCATTACGTAATTCATGGTAAGGCTTGTTTACTTTGTTGCTGAAAGCAATCATAGCAACTTCAGTAGGATCACCAAGTTCTTGACCTTGTTCATTGATGTTAGAATCATTTGCTAATACAGCAATTTGCATTAAACGAGCTTCATCAGCACTCCAAGTTTCTGGTTTAGCATTGAAGTCACCAGTCTGTCCATTTGGTAAGAAATAATCAACGATCGTCATTTTATTTTGAGTTAATGTACCTGTTTTATCAGTACAAATAACACTTGTCGAACCTAAAGTTTCAACAGCTGGAAGTTTACGAATAATCGCATGCTTCTTAGCCATCTTGCCTGTTCCTGTAGAAAGAACGATTGTAACGATCGATTGCAGCGCTTCTGGAATGGCTGCAACGGCTACTGCAACTGCGAACATAAATGCATTCAACAATTCAGTATTTACATCTGTTGCTCCACCAAAGAAGATACGAGCAGCTTGGATAGCAAAAATAAGAACCGAAAGAATTAGAATACCAAAACCTAGTTTTTTACTAAAGTCATCTAATTTTCTTTGTAGTGGCGTTTGTTTAGCTACAGCATTATCGATCAAGCTGGCAACTTGACCAATTTCAGTATTGTTTCCGGTACCTGTGACAACTACAAGCCCACGTCCATAGGTTACTAATGTTCCACTATGAACCATGTTTGAACGGTCCCCAACGGGTACTTCTTTTTCAACAACATCAATACTTTTATCCGCTGGAACAGATTCACCAGTCAACATTCCTTCATTGATTTGAAGAGATCCTGCTTCTAATAGACGTCCATCAGCTGGAACATAATCCCCAGCATCTAAAAGGACAATATCACCTACAACAAGTTCTTTTGCAGGGATCGTTACTTTAACTCCATTACGAATCACTTTTGACTCAGGAGCCGAAAGACTGGATAAAGCATCTAGCGAACTTTCTGCTTTTTTAGTTTGGATCACACTGATAATTGAGTTGATCATTAAAACCGCAAAGATAATTAATGATTCTACGACTGAACCTAATGCCATTTGGATTACGGCTACGATTAACAACACAATAACCATTGCATCTTTAAAGGTTGCTAAAAATAATTTAAGAACGGAGTCTTTTTCTTTTTGCTTTAATTCATTTAAACCGTCACGTTCTTGGCGTTTCTTAACTTCACTTTCCTGCAAACCTTCAGGTGAAGTTTGTAATTCTGATAAAACTGTTTCTTGGTCTTTTTGGTAATTTTCCAAGTGATACACCCTTTCATAAAAAAAATTTAGCCGGTTCCTAACAACTAATCAAGTAATGGATTAGTATGGGTAGAATCGGTCGTTAATAAGAATAAAAAAATAATGCCAATTATAACACAGTTGCCCAAAATAGTAGCATATTCATTATCGCCAAACAAGTTTTGTACTGATTGGGAATGAGGTTGATCATTCTCTAAGCTTGTGTTGTTCGTTTGATATCCTCCTTTTTATGGTCATTAAAATCGATAAAAAAAGAGACTTATGCAGGATTGTCCTTATGGAGAACAATGTGCATAAGTCTCACTATTTAAGACAACACCAGAAGATTGTTGCGAATCTACTTGTTGGTGACGTTGCCACAGCTATTGCTGCCAGTTACTCCCTTATGAAAAACTATCGATTTCATCTTAACTAGTATATAGTTTCTAAAATAATTTTGCAACAAAAAAATAACAGAATAGCGAACGCAATTTAGGCTAATGATTAGAATAGACTAGGTTCTAGCGATTTTTGTTTCATTTTATTTATTTAATCGTATCTTTCAAGGTTAATTCTACAGGGCAATGATCGGATCCTATAATGTCGTTAAGAATTTTGGCGTCTTGTAATTGATCTTTTAACCGTTCAGATACACAAAAGTAATCGATTCGCCAACCAGCATTATTTTTACGTGCATTAAAACGATAATTCCACCAAGTATAAGCACCTTCTTCATCAGGGTAGAAGTAACGGAATGTGTCAATAAATCCATTATCTAGTAAATTGGAAAATTTCATGCGTTCTTCTTTACTAAAGCCGGCACTTTGCTGGTTTGTTTTCCAATTTTTCAAATCGATATTTTGGTGAGCCACATTTAAATCGCCACAAAGGATAACAGGTTTTTCAGTATCCAGTATTTTTAAATAATTTAGAAAAGCATCTTCCCATTGTATTCTATAGTCCAAACGTTTCAGTTCGCTTTTAGAATTAGGTGTATAACAAGTAACAACATAATAATCAGGGTAATCTAGTGTGATTACTCGTCCTTCATCATCGTGTTCTTGTTTTCCGATTCCGTAGTAAACAGCCGTTGGTTTATGTTTGGTAAAAATGGCTGTTCCTGAATAGCCTTTTTTTTCAGCATAATTCCAATAGTCATAATAGCCAGGAAGTTCAAGATCAATCTGGCCTTCTTGGAGCTTGGTTTCTTGCAGACAAAAGAAATCAGCGTCTAATTCATTAAAAATATCCATAAATCCTTTTTTTACAATGGCACGCAACCCATTAACATTCCATGAGATAAATTTCATTAGCTAGTTCCTCCTAAATAAGTAACATCTTATCTTTATTGTACAAAAGATAAAAAAATAGTAAACTATAGAGCATTTTTAAAAGAGTAATCTCGTACAAAATATGATAGGATATGTAGTGAAAAAGAAAAAAGAGAGAAGGGTAAAAAAATGAAAATTGGAATTATTGGTTTAGGAAATATTTCTCAAAAAGCTTATTTGCCAGTTATGATGGCAATGGATAAAGAAATAGAATGGCATTTATTTACACGTGACCAAGAAAAGTTAGCAAAAATCGGCAAAAAATATCGTATCACTAATTTATACTCTTCTGTTGAAGATTTACTTATGAGTGGAATCGAAGCAGTTTTTATACATACAGCTACGCATATTCATGAAGTTCTTATCAGACAATGTATCGAAAAAGGCATCCATGTGTATGTTGATAAACCAATCAGTGAAAATATTGATGAAGTAAAAGCATTGATGGATCTAGCCGAAGAAAAAAACGTTTTACTTGTTACAGGATTTAATCGCAGATTTGCGCCGATGATCCAAAAAGTGAAAGAAGTTCCAAATAAAAGTATGATCTTAGTCCAAAAAACAAAACCTAACAGTTCAGGTAGTGTAAAATATGCAATTTATGATTTGTTTATCCATGTAGTTGATACCGCTTTATTTTTACTGGATGAACCTGTTATCCAAACAAATTTCAGCATCAAAGAAGAAAACGGTGAGTTGAAAACTTGTGTTTTACATCTTACCACGGAACACACAGAATGTATTGCGACAATGAATTATAACTCTGGTGCCAACTTCGAGTCTGCAGAAGTTCAATCTCCAACTGGCACTCACCGAGTGGTCAATTTAACAGATTACGAAATTGAAACGGCTGGACAAAAACAAGTGATCAATTTTGGTGACTGGGATCAAACGCTTGAAAAAAGAGGGTTTGCTCCATTGATCCGTGCCACAATAGAAGGTATTGAAAATCAAAAGAATCCTGTGAGCATGGAATCTTCTCTTGAAAGCCACCGCATATGTCAAATGATTGTAGAAGATTATGTATAATAAAATATTATGATTAAAAGCGTAAGATTGGCGGAAGCCAATCTTATTTTTTTTGAAAAATCGAATTTGCTTTACTTTTATTTTAGAAAGAATATAATACATTCGTATGCCAGAATTTAAGAAAGAATGAGGAGAAAACGAATGTTTTTAAAAAGACTTAGGAGATTACCTCCAGCTGCTAAAATAGTCATTAGTTTTGCAATAGTTATCTTTATAGGATCGCTATTATTGACGCTTCCTATCAGCAATCTTGAAAGTTCAGAAACAACTTATTTTGATAATTTATTTACAGCAGTATCCATGGTGTGCGTAACGGGTTTATTTACATTACCCGTAGCAACATCTTTCACGGTGTTTGGACAAATAGTCTGTATTGTGCTCATGCAAATAGGTGGAATTGGATTAATGACTATTCTTGCAACCTTTATCATGAGAATAGGAAGGAAAATGCGTTTTTCAGATACGATTGCTGTGAAAGAAGCTCTTAACAGAGATGAACTAGGAGATTTCAAAACGTATCTAGCATCTATTATTAAATATACTGCCATTATAGAAGGAACAGGAATGCTTCTTTTAGCGCTTAGATTTGTGCCGGAATTCGGTTTTGCTAGCGGCCTTTTTGTGTCTTTATTCTTAGCTGTCTCAGCATTTTGTAATGCAGGTTTTGATAATTTAGGAGCTTACAGTTTGCAAGAATATGTTCATGATCCTTTAATAAACTTAGTAATTACTACATTAATTATTTTAGGTGGAATTGGTTTTTCAGTTTGGTTTGATGTTACACATAATGTTCAATCTATTATAAAAAATAAATGCAAAAGCGGATGGAAACGTTCGTATCGTATGCTGAAAATTCATACACGCTTAGCCATCAATATGACCCTAGGGTTGATTGTAATTGGAACGCTTGTTTTCTTAGTGGTAGAGTGGAATAATCCTAATTCGATCGGTAATTTCACGTTTGGAGAAAAAGTATTGGCTTCCTTTTTCCAAACAGTAACCATGAGAACAGCCGGTTTTGCTACACTTGATTATGAACTAATTAAACCTTTTTCGTTATTCTTTTTTATCGGTACTATGTTTATTGGTGGATCCCCTGGTGGAGCTGCGGGTGGTATCAAGACCACAACTTTTGCACTAGTAGCTTTGTTGGTTATCAGTGAAATCAAAGGTCAAAAACATGTTAACTATTCTCACCATACGATTCCACTAGAAATCATTCGACGCGCGATTGTTATTGTTGCAACGTTTTCTCTATTTCTAATAGCTGGTGTAAGTGTGTTGATGTTAGTTGAAGACCAGCCTTTCTTGTACTTGTTGTTTGAAGCTGTATCAGCATTAGCAACAGTAGGAGTCAGCGTGAATTTAACACCAGAGTTATCACATATTAGCCAAGTTGTATTAATGATTTTAATGTTTATTGGTAGAATTGGGCCGATTACGATATTATTGAGTTTAAGTCGAAAGAGTAAAAAAACAAAAGATCAGTTGTATGCAAAGACAACAATTCTAATTGGATAGGAGAACTTGAAAATGGCAGTAAGAACAATCGGTGTATTAGGACTGGGTGTCTTTGGATCATCAATTGCTAAAGAATTAAATGAATTTGATTGTGAGGTTATTGCAGTCGATTTAAGTATAGATAATATTGAACGTGTCGAACCTTATGTAACACAAGCGATACAAGGAAATATCACAGATTTAAACTTTTTAAGAAGCATTGGTTTAGAAAATTGTGATGTAGCCGTTGTGGCAACAGGTACGAGTCTAGAAGCAAGTGTCTTAGCTATAATGAATTGCAAAAAATTAGGTATACCTTCAATTATTGCAAAAGCTAAAAATAAATCGTTCATGGAAGTTCTTTACGAAATTGGCGCTACAAAAGTGATTCGCCCTGAAAAAGAGGCTGGAACTCGTGTAGCAAAAAATGTGTTAAGAAGACATATCACCGATATTGTAGACTTAGATGAAGATTACGCTGTTATCGAATTCAAGCCTCCAGTACGTTGGATCGGAAAAACATTTGATGAACTAGATTTAAGACAAAGATATGAAATCAATATCATTGGAATCAGAAAAGTTAATCAAAAACGAATGGATGTTTCTTTCAGCCCCGATTATCGGATCGAAGAAGGAACAGTTCTGGTAGGGATAGCAGAATCAGAAGTATTTGAACGTTACGATTATTTGAATAAATTAAAATAAGAAACGCTATCTTAGCCTTTGAGACACGTGCTAATGGAATCAATTAAAATAGTCAGATAGGATTTGGACAATCGTTCCGAATCCTATTTTTTTGAAACACATTTTAAATAAAAATAACGCCAAATCTTTTAATGAAATACTAATCCAAACTACAAAAAAACCACAGTGCATGGTAAACTAAGTGCGTTAAGAAAAAAATGTCTTTAGCAAAAGTTAGTTTTATTATAAAAGTAGAGCAGCAGGCTCAACTAATACGAGAGGGTATTAAACACTATGTCTATTAAAGAATTTAAACAGCACTTTCCAAAACTGATCCTAAAAGAAAATGAACCTTTATCTCTATATACGTACACAAAAACAGGTGGACCAGCTGATGTATTAGTTTTTCCTAAAACAACTGAAGAAGTAAAAGAGGTTGTAGGCTGGGTAAAAAAAGAATCACTGCCGTTAACGGTTTTAGGCAATGCAAGTAACCTGATTGTTAAAGATGGCGGGATACGCGGTGTTGTCATGATATTAACGGAAATGAAACAAATTAAAATTGAAAAGAAAAAAATAATCGTTCAAAGCGGGGCACGTTTGATCGATACTTCTTATGCAGCTTATGAAGCTGAACTTACTGGATTGGAATTTGCATGTGGAATCCCCGGTAGTATTGGTGGAGCAGTTTATATGAATGCTGGAGCATATGATGGCGAAGTGAGTGAAGTGATTGAATCTGTTACTGTATTGACTCTTGATGGTGAAATTAAGACAATGGATAATCATGAATTAGAATTTAGTTACCGTCATAGTCGTATCCAAGAAATTCAAGATATCGTTTTAGAAGTTGTTTTTCAATTGAAAAAAGGGCATTCAACAGATATAAAAGTTAGAATGGAAGAATTAACTTTTTTAAGAGAATCAAAACAACCTTTAGAATACCCTTCATGTGGAAGTGTTTTTAAACGTCCTACAGGTTACTTTACTGGAAAGCTTATTCAAGAAGCTGGTTTACAAGGTAAAGTATGGGGTGGCGCTCAAATATCGATGAAGCATGCCGGGTTTATCGTAAATATTGATCACGCGACAGCAACAGATTACATTGAATTGATCCAACATATCCAAGAAGTCATTTTAGAAAAGGACGGCGTAAAGCTTGTTCCTGAAGTTCGGATCATCGGAGAAGACCAATAAGGTTCATCCGATAAGATGACATGCCAAATTAAGGAAAAAAATGAAGTATAGTTGATGAAGAGATAAGTCGGAAACTCTAGAAGAGAAATCTTTTAGAGTTTTTTTAAGGTAGTTCATGAAAAATTTGGACTAAAGCTTTAGAAATATAGTGTAGAGACTTTGTAGAGTAGATTTAATAGTTGAAAAAGGCTAAGAATGTTCGATAGAGGAGTTATAGAGTAAATTTGCTAGCGGAAGGTGCCGAGGAATGTTCAATAGGGGTTCTTTAGAGTAGATTTGCTAACAAAAGGTAACGAGGAATAGTCAGTAGAGATGCTATAGAGTAGATTTGTTAATGAAAGATGACAAAGAATGTTCAGTAAAGGCACAATAGTTCAGATTTGCTAGCGAAATTGAACTTACACGAATAAATATAAAATGATCTATTACTTAAGGGCATCAATTGGTTGAAAAGAATCGTATTTAGGTTGAGTTGGGTACGATTTTTTAGTTGCATTTTGAAAAAAAGAATTTATAATAAAAAAGGTCTTAGTAAACATTAAGTTTACCGTAAGTGAACATTAGTGAGTCTTAGTTTACTTCCAGTAAACAAGTTGCTAAAAGGAGAAATTGTATGGAAATTGGAAATCAAATCAAGAACTTAAGAATTCAAAAAAATTTAACACAAGAAGAATTAGCAGAACGTACGAATTTAAGTAAAGGATATATCTCTCAAGTTGAAAGAGATTTAAGTGTTCCGTCAATGGAAGTGTTTTTTGATATTCTAGAGGTATTGGGCTGTAGTCCTAAAGATTTCTTTGATGAAAAGCAAGAAGAACAGCGCGTTGTCTACACAAAAGACGAAATGACGGAATTTGAAGATGATGAAAAAGGGTATAAGATTGAATGGCTCATACCAGAATCGAATGAAAATGAAATGGAACCGATCTTTTTAAAACTAAGTGAAAAAGGCCAATTTAAAGAATTTGGCCCTTCTTTATCGGAAACTTTTGGCTATGTATTAGAAGGCGAAGTCTGCATAGAAATTGGTTTGAAACGTTATTTTGCCAAAAAAGGGGAGTCTATTTACTTTCATGCTACCCAAAGGCACCAAATCAGTAACCAGCACAATAAAGATAGTTTAGTGTTATTAGTTGTCACAGATTCTTATCTTTGATTAAATGAATAAATAGTCAGGCTAAAGAGAAACAAATTTTACTATAAGGGAGCAAACAAAATGACAGAAAATGCGATCATTACATTTGAAAATGTAAAAAAACAATACGATGATGATGAACCAGTATTAAAAAATATCAATTTTGAGATTGAACGGGGAAAATTTTATACGTTACTAGGTCCTTCAGGTTGTGGAAAAACGACGATTCTAAATTTAATTGCCGGCTTTACTGAAACGTCAGAAGGAACGATTATGTTAGATGGAAAAAAAGTAAACGATGTTCCTGCTAATAAACGTAAAGTAAATACTGTTTTTCAAGATTATGCGCTATTTCCTCATATGAATGTATTTGAAAATGTAGCTTTTGGATTAAGAATCAAGAAATTAGATAAAAAAACCATCAAAGATAAAGTAGAAAATGTTTTAAAAATGGTTCAATTATCTGGTTATGAGGATCGAGCTATCAGCGAAATGTCTGGTGGACAACGTCAACGAGTTGCTATTGCACGTGCTTTAGTAAATGAACCAGAAGTTTTATTATTAGACGAACCTTTATCTGCATTGGATTTGAAATTGAGAACAGAAATGCAATATGAATTGCGTGAACTGCAACAGCGTTTAGGAATTACTTTTGTATTTGTTACGCATGATCAAGAAGAAGCTTTAGCCATGAGTGATGAAATTTTTGTGATGAAAAACGGAGAGATCATTCAAAGTGGTACACCAGTTGACATTTATGATGAACCAATCAACCGCTATGTGGCAGATTTTATTGGTGAAAGCAACATTGTAAAAGGCACGATGGTTCAAGATTATGAAGTTTCTTTTGTTGGGCATACATTTGAATGTGTAGATGCTGGAATGAAAGCAAATGAAAAAGTCGAAATTGTATTACGACCAGAAGATTTAGCATTAACAACAGTAGAAAAAGGCAAATTAACAGTTAAAGTGGATACTCAATTATTCCGCGGTGTGCATTATGAAATTATTGGATACGATCGCGACAATAATGAATGGATGGTCCATTCGACTAAAAAAGCTGTAGTTGGAAATGAAGTAGGATTGTACTTCGAACCAGGAGACATCCATGTTATGCGATTCAATGAAACGGAACAAGAATTTGATGCACGTCTTGAAAGCTACGAAGAAGACTAGGAGGAGAAAAATGACAAAACAATCTAAAGTGGTTTATTTTATACCCTATGCTTTTTGGTTACTCTTATTTGTTGTTGCTCCTTTAGTTTTAATTGTGTATCAATCATTTTTCACAGTGGAAGGACAATTTACTTTAAGCAATTACCAAGCTTATTTTCAATCCGGTACATACTTAAGAATGACACTAAATTCATTTTGGTATGCGTTTTTGATTACTTTATTTACCTTGCTTATTAGTTACCCAACAGCTTATTTATTGAGTAAAACAAAGCATAAACAATTATGGCTCTTACTGATTATTTTACCAACATGGATTAATTTATTATTAAAAGCCTATGCTTTTATTGGAATTTTTAGTGCAAATGGAACAGTGAATGATTTTCTTTCTTTTATAGGGATAGGAAGACAGCAAATTTTGTTTACAGATCTTAGCTTTCTAGCGGTTGCGACCTATATAGAGATTCCATTTATGATCTTGCCTATCTTTAATGCTCTTGAAGAAATGAATCCTTCTTTTATTCGAGCTAGTCGAGATTTAGGTGCCAATAACTTTGAGACCTTTAGAAGAGTTATTTTTCCTTTGACATTAAATGGCGTGAAAAGCGGAGTCCAAGCAGTCTTTATTCCATCATTATCGCTCTTCATGTTGACGCGTTTAATCGGAGGAAACCGCGTAATCACTTTGGGTACAGCGATTGAACAGCACTTCCTCGTTACACAAAACTGGGGCATGGGTTCAACTATTGGAGTCGTTTTAATTGTGGCTATGGTTCTGATCATGCTCTTTACAGGAGAAAAGAAAAAGAAAGGGGCAATTCGTAAATGAAAAAAGAAAGGTTTAAATGGTCAAATCTTTACCTCATTTTTATCTTCATTGTTTTATATGCGCCAATCGCTTATTTGATTTTTTTCTCCTTTAATGATGGTGGAACAATGAATAGTTTTACTGGTTTTACTTGGGATAATTATAAGGCTGTATTTGAAGATTCACGGCTGATTGGGATTGTTTTAGATACGTTTTTAATTGCATTATTGTCTTCTTTACTAGCCACTATCATTGGTACATTTGGGGCAATAGGGATTTACTTCTTAAAAACCAGAAAAACAAGAAATACACTATTGGGTTTTAATAACATTTTGCTGGTTTCACCAGATGTTATTATTGGAGCAAGTTTTTTGATTTTATTTACCTTTATTGGATTTAGGTTAGGTTTTATGTCTGTGTTATTGTCACATGTAGCTTTCAGTATTCCCATTGTAGTCTTGATGGTATTGCCGAAATTACAAGAAATGAATGATACGATGATTAAAGCTGCACGGGATTTAGGTGCAAATACATGGCAAGTACTAATAA
The DNA here is from genome assembly GCF_038007125.1 of Carnobacterium sp. FSL W8-0810. NCBI lineage: Bacteria > Bacillati > Bacillota > Bacilli > Lactobacillales > Carnobacteriaceae > Carnobacterium > Carnobacterium sp. FSL W8-0810. The sequence continues at coordinate 1,216,679 of NZ_JBBOWO010000001.1, forward strand.
AAGTTATTTTGCCAAGTATCACTCCTGGTATCTTAGCAGGCTATTTTATGGCATTTACTTACTCTCTAGATGATTTCGCAGTAACGTTCTTTGTAACAGGAAATGGATTTTCAACATTAGCTGTAGAGATCTATTCAAGAGCTCGACAAGGAGTGAGCTTGGAAATCAATGCTTTAAGTGCCTTAATGTTTATTTTTGCTCTGATTCTAGTTGTTGGTTACTACTTTATTCAACAACACAATATGACAAAAAAACAAAAAAATAAAAAACGACAACATGCTGAGGCGGTGGGCATGCGATGAAAAAATTAGTCTTAATGGTCTTAGCTATTTTAATAGTTTGTGCAGGATTATATCTTGGTGCTGATCAACTGGAAAAGGCTCAGGGAATTACAGGAGAAAACAATTTGAATTTGTACAACTGGGGAGATTACATCGATCCAGAATTGATCACTAAGTTTGAAGATGAAACGGGATATAGAGTGACTTACGAAACTTTTGATTCTAATGAAGCGATGTATACCAAAATTGAACAAGGCGGGACGAATTATGATCTTGCCGTTCCCAGTGAATATATGATTGAACGGATGATTGATGAAGATTTAGTGATTGAATTGGATCACTCAAAAATAAAAGGCCTTGAGAATATCAATACTCAATTCTTAGACCAGCCATTTGATCCAGACAACCAATATTCTATTCCTTATTTTTGGGGTACTTTGGGAATCATTTACAATGACAAATTTGTAGAAGAAGATGCGATCCAACATTGGGATGATCTATGGAATCCCAATTTAACAAATGAACTTATGCTGATTGATGGTGCTCGTGAAGTTATCGGTTTGGCATTGAATAGCGAAGGGTATTCGTTAAACTCAAAAGATAACGAACAACTAGCTGCAGCAGCTAAAAAGTTAGATAGTTTGACTCCTAATGTAAAAGCTATTGTTGCTGATGAAATCAAAATGTATATGATTCAAGAAGAAGCATCAGTTGCTGTAACGTTTTCTGGCGAAGCTTCAGAAATGTTATGGGAAAATGAAAATCTTCATTACGTTATTCCAAGCGAAGGCTCTAACTTATGGTTTGATAACTTTGTTATTCCTAAAACAGCTAAAAACTTTGATGCGGCTTATGCGTTTATCAACTTTATGTTAGAACCAGAGAATGCAGCTCAAAATGCAGAATATGTTGGGTATTCCACACCCAATAAAGCAGCATTGGAACTCTTGCCAGCTGAAATAACCGAAGATGAACAATTTTATCCAAACGAAGAAACCATGAAAAATCTAGAAGTATACGAAGATCTAGGATCGCAATACATTGGCATCTACAATGACTACTTCCTAGAATTCAAAATGCACAGAAAATAAGGATGCGGAGTGTCTCGTCTAGCTCCGTAGAAAAACAGGGGAATTCCCGCAAGAGGCTAACGCCTCGAGGGAAATTTCATCTTTTTTCCTAGGAGCTGAGACACGCAGCTCAACTAAAGGATGGGGAACTTCCCGTTCAGACACACAGCGATTTTCAAGAATTGAAAGCAAGAGCATCCCGCGCATTGCGTCAAATCTTGAAAATAGCCCAGTGTCTGGGAAGTGCAACTCAACTACAGGATGCGGAACGACCCCGATAGATACGTACGGTCTCGATTTAATAGAAGTTTGTCCGAATCAGCTGTTTTTCGCATTGGTAAAACTGGAATAGTAATTCTATTCCAGTTTTTTTGTTGTCTATGATCAATAAACCAAGCATTATGCTATACTTATGGAGAATAAAACAGATGAAAAAGGGGAGTAGGAAAGGTGAACTTAAAACAATTAGTTGGAGAAAAGGCAGCAGAATATGTAAAAGAAGGTATGGTCGTTGGATTAGGCACAGGATCGACTGCTTATTATATGGTAGAGGCTCTTGGTAAAAGCGTAAAAGAAGGATTATCTATTACGGGAGTAACTACTTCTACTCGTACAAAAGAACAAGCTGAAAAATTAGGCATTCCTTTAAAGACTATTGATGAAGTAGAAAAAGTTGATCTAACGATTGACGGTGCAGATGAAATTGATGCACATTATCAAGGAATAAAAGGCGGCGGCGGAGCTCTTTTATTTGAAAAAATCGTTGCGGACTATTCTGATAAAGTGATATGGATCGTTGATGAAAGCAAAATGGTTGAAACGCTAGGCGCATTTCCTTTACCGGTAGAAGTAATGCCTTATGGGAGTCAACAATTAGTACGTATTTTTGAAGAAAAAGGATTCCATCCAACTATGAGAAAAAATGACAAAGAAGAAACTTACTTAACGGACGGCGGTCATTATATTATCGATTTACAAATGGATAAGATAGAAGATCCTAATTCATTAGCTGGCTGGTTAGATAGCCTAACAGGGGTTATGGAGCATGGCTTGTTTTTGAACCGTGTTAACACCATTATTGTGGGGCGTGAATCAGGACTAGAAGTTATAGAAGCTCGTTAATCCATTTGAACTAAAGAAGAAACTAATGCTTTTCTTTTTTAGTTCAAATCAAGCATCTTCTATGGCTAATTGATTTGGCATACATGAGAGAATTGTTAGAATGAACAAGTTATGAAAACGTTTTTTCTGTAGGTGTGATAAAATAAATGAATCAACTTAGATAAAGAGGGGTATACGATAAATGAGAATGGTCGATTTAATTACAAAAAAACAACATGGTAAAGCATTAACAACTGAAGAAATCCAAACAATGATAAAAGAATATACTGTAGGGGAAATTCCAGAATACCAAATGAGTGCAATGTTAATGGCAATTTATTTCAATGATATGGATGATCGTGAAAAAAGTGATTTGACAATGAGTATTGTTCATTCTGGTGAAGAAATTGATTTGTCAGCTATCAAAGGTATAAAAGTAGACAAACACTCAACCGGAGGAGTTGGCGATACTACAACGCTTGTTTTGGCACCTTTAGTGGCAAGTCTAGGTGTTCCAATTGCTAAAATGAGTGGACGCGGCTTAGGTCATACTGGTGGCACGATTGATAAATTAGAATCTATTCCAGGTTTCCACGTAGAATTGACACAAGAAAAATTTATTGAATTGGTAAATGAAAATAAAGTAGCCGTTATTGGGCAATCAGGAAACTTAACACCAGCAGATAAAAAATTATATGCTCTAAGAGATGTGACAGGTACAGTTGACTCAATTCCATTGATCGCAAGTTCAATTATGAGTAAAAAAATTGCTGCTGGAGCAGATGCAATTGTTTTAGATGTGAAAACCGGAGCAGGAGCTTTCATGAAAACAACTAAAGATGCTAGAAAATTAGCTCATGCAATGGTTCAAATCGGAAATCGTGTAGGACGTAATACTATGGCTGTTATTTCTGATATGAGCCAACCACTAGGTTTTGCTATCGGAAATGCATTAGAAGTTAAAGAAGCTATTGATACATTAAATGGTAAAGGACCAGCTGATTTAATGGATTTGTGTTTAACTTTAGGAAGCCAAATGGTTCATTTAGCTGGTATTGGAAAAGATTTAGATGAAGCAAGAAGTTTGTTAAAAGAATCTATTGAAAATGGAAAAGCATTAGAGAAGTTCAAAACGTTTATCGCTTCTCAAGGTGGAGATACGAGCGTTATTGATGATCCAGAGTTATTACCTAAAGCAGATTATCAAATAGATGTTTTAGCAAATAAAGATGGCTTTATTTCTGAAATCATAGCAGATGAATTAGGAATTGCGGCTATGATGTTAGGAGCTGGACGTGCTACAAAAGAAAGTGAAATTGATTTAGCTGTTGGAATCGTCTTGCATAAAAAAGTAGGCGACGCTGTTAAAAAAGGCGAAGCATTATTAACGATCCACACGAATCAAGAAGAAGTGCCAGAAGTAGAACAAAAGATCTGGGAAGGAATCACAATAGCGGATTCAGCTACGCCGATTCCACTTATTCATGAAGTGATCATCGACTAATCTATTGAATGAATAAAAAGAGTGTTGAGATTTTTTCTCAACACTCTTTTTGCGTTAATTTTTATTTGGATCTGAAAATAAATAGTGAAGCGTAAAAAGGATGATACCAAAAACACCAATGATTAAAATGACACCCATCAAAGCATGTAAGACAGCCCAAAATCCGCCACTATAGACAGCATTTTTAAGTGCAGGTACAAAATAATATAGTAAAAAATAAATGATGCTAATAAAAAACGAACTGAAAATCAATCTTCTTAACATAATTAGCCATTCCTTTCATAAGCCCTTCAATAGATTTACATTATCAAAAGTGAAGATGAGTTACAATCTAATTTAAGAAAAAATGATCATTTTATAGTAGTTTAACTACAAAAATAACCATGTAAAATTTAATGATATGATATACTAATTTTTACACGTTCGTTTAGGAGGGAATAAAATGGAAAAACAGGATTGGGTGGATGGATTTAAAGTTAGTTATCCAGTCATTATTAGTTATGTACCATTAGGTTTAGCTGGAGGTATGGTTTTATATGATGCAGGATTTAATGCCCCAACTATTTTGGCAATGAGTTTGCTTGTCTTTGGGGGAGCTGCTCAGTTTATGGCTGCTTCAATGGTAAGTATGGGAGCTTCAGTTTCAGCTATTATAACGATGACGTTCTTTTTAAATTTGCGTCACTTATTAATGAGTTCAAGCATGTCTGGTTTTATTAAGAAACCATCTTTACTATTTACACTGTTTTTCAGCCATACTCTAGCGGACGAATCCTTTGCTATTAATTACAATCAATTTAAAAATCATGAATGGACGGCTAACAAAGCGTTATCCATCAATATATTAGCTTATTTGTCTTGGTCATTAAGTACGCTTGTTGGAGGAATGATCGGAAGTGCTTGGAAAATTGATACGACCATTATAAATTATGTTTTAATTGCTATGTTTATTAGTTTATTAGTCAGCCAATTTGTTTCTAAGTTATATGTTTTTGTAGGACTAGCAGCTGGGGTACTAGCGGTTGTCTTCACGGTATGGTTACAACATACGATTGCATTAGTTATTGCTGCAATTCTAGCTTCTTTTATTGGATATTTTGCTGATGAGTATTTAGCAAATAAACAAAAAAATCAACAGAAAGAAGGATTAGAATATGACTAGTCAACAAGTGCAGCTTATCTTTGGAATGGCTCTAGTGACTTATTTGCCTCGTGTCTTACCTATGCTTGTGTTAAGCAATCGGTCCGTTCCAGAGAAAATATCTAAATGGATGTCATTTGTACCGGTATCAATATTTGCAGCGTTGATTTTTTCAGATGTTTTTTTCTGGGAAAGTCAATTCAATGTGAATCCAATCGTTAATATAAAGCTTCTGCCATCCGTTCTTGTATTTATAGTGGCTTATAAAACGAAAAGTCTTTTATGGTCTATGGTACTTGGTATTGCAGCCATTGCTTTAATGGTCTATTTGGTTTAACTCCTCAAAAAAAATTATTAAAATTGAAGTGCATAATGATACATTTTTTTTGTAAAAAACGTATACTAAAAGGGAATAAGGATGTTATTGGGAGGAGGAACTAGATTGATTTATAAGTGCGATGAGAAACAACGAGAAGAGTTACTAAATTTTTTATATAAAGAACCAAGTATAAATTTATTTGCTATTGGTGACATTGAAACATATGGTTTTGATCATTTTAATTTAGATGTTTGGGCTTATGTTGATAGTAAAGATACAATCAGTGGAGTACTGGTCCGCTACAAAAATAATGTTATGCCTATTCATGGGAAAGAGTTTGAAGGAATAGACACTTTTATACCTTTGATCCAGAGTTTAACTCCCGTACACATATCTGGTAGTGAGGATGCTATTGCTCAGTATGAAGAAGAATTTGAGAATTATGAAAAAGAAGAATCGTATTTAGCTGAATGCAAAGAGTTGGAGATAGAAAGTCCGCTTCTTCAACAAGTTTTGCCTTTATCTAAAGAAGACATCGATTCTTATCTTAATTGTTTAAGAGAAGCAGGGATGGAAAACCTGCCATCAGCAGAAGAGGTTGCTGATGAATTGGAGCGTAACTTAAATGCTATCCAAGTTATCAAAGATGATACAGGTAAGATCGTTTCAACAGGAAGAATTGCAGTTGAAACGAAGCTCTCAGCGATGATCATTGCTGTAGGAACAATTGAAAGCTATCGTAAACAAGGGTATGCAACGGCTGTAGTGGCTGCTTTAGTGAATGACTGTATCAGGAATAATAAAACGGCTTGCCTTTTTTATTCTAATCCTGATGCAGGGCGAATGTATCAGCATTTAGGTTTTAAAGATACACAGAAGTGGATCATGTTGAAAAACAACGATTAAATAACGCTATTGAAAAAAGAAGATGAAACAGTCATTTTTATGATTGTCTCATCTTCTTTTTGTGTAGTTAAATTAATTTATTGAAGAACGATTTGCAAAGCTTGATGCGTCAATACGGCGAAGATCGCACCAATCTTTAACTTCGCCTAATAAGATGATATCAGTATTAGTCAATTCGCTGATTGATTTTTTTCCAAGCAGAGTCATAATAGAGGCAATTTGGTTTTTCCAAGCATTCACTTCTAAAACAGTAGCTTCTACTCCTTCTCTTAGAGCCATATGCAAGAAAAGACCTGAGATACCGACCGCACGGGCACCTAGAGATAAGGATTTAACAATATCTAAAGGATTACGAATCCCACCTGAAGCTAATAATTCAACTTGGTCTATAAAGGGTTGCGCTTCTAATAAAGAAATAACTGTAGATTGGCCCCAACCTTCTAAGTAATCTAATTTTTCACTTTCTCGACGGTAGTTTTCGATTTGAGCAAAGTTTGTTCCACCTTGACCGCTGATGTCAATCGTTTTGACCCCAATTGATGACAACTGCTTTATGGTTTCACGACTCATACCAAAGCCTACTTCCTTAACAATAACAGGCACAGAAACGTTTAGAGCAATTTTTTCTAATTCAGTTAACCAGTTAGAAAAATCACGATCTCCTTCAGGCATAACAATCTCTTGAGGAGAGTTCACATGAATCTGTAGGGCATCAGCTTGAATCAAATCGATTGCCTTTTTAGCATTCTCTAACGTTTGTCCAGTACCTAAGTTGGCAAAAATCTTACCAGTAGGGTTTGTTTCTCTAACGATTGTAAAACTATCTTTAACAGTAGGATCCTTAAGAGCAGCGCTAATGGAACCTGTTGCCATAGCGATACCCGTTTCTCGTGCAATTAAAGCTAATTTTTCATTGACCTTTTTCGTCCAAGTGCTGCCGCCGGTTATAGCATTAATGTAAAAAGGAAATTCCATATCTAGTGTAGCAAATGAAGTGGAAAGAGAAGCATCAGCGACACTCATTTCAGGAAAAGAATGATGGACAAAACGGAAAGAATCAAAATCAGACTTTCTAGCGTCTTTAGCAAATTTTTCTGCTAAAGAAACATGTTCATTTTTCCGGTTATTCATTGGTTTCATAGTGTGATCCTCCAAAAATTTTTATCCAAAAAAGAAGGACAATTAAGCATCCGTTTTTTTGTAAACATGTAAAGGAAGGTTTGTGATGCCTTCTTTTTCCCAATCTGTAATCAGTGACAATAAACCTTCTTTTCGATTGAAAATCACGATGCCACAATCTCCGCCGCCAGCTCCAGAGGATTTAGCAGCACCATTAAATTCTTCTGCCATTTTGCATAATCTTGATAAAGCAGGTGTTTCAATTGTCACAGAAGTATCTTGGCTCATTTTAAGCAAGAGTTGGCGGTTGTTTCTTATTTGATGTTGGATCTCTTCGACATTTCCTTCTTGAAAAGCTTGAATCATTGTGTTGACACATCGTCTGCTTTCTTCTAAAAAGGTTTCATATGCCATTGCATCTTGTCTTCGTTTAGTGGTTACTTCATCTACTAAATGAGACGTTGATGCCGGTGAACCCGTCCATCCAATAACTAAGCGTAAGTCTTTTGGAGGAGTCAATGGAGTAAACGATAAATGAGGCCACTCCATTTCAATCAATTCTTTCACGTTTTTTTGTTCCTGTTGTTCGGATACCCAATCACGATCGAATGTTGTAAATGCTAACCAACCACCATAAACACTTGCTGCTACATCACCACATGAACCGTTGCTTTTAACAGATAAATGAGCTAAAGCGGCTAATTTAAATACAACATTTTTGTTATCTGTGATGCCATAAAAACGGCATAAAGCCTGAACTGTAGCGACCGTCACAGCGGCGCTTGAGCCTAACCCATATTTTTTACCTTGTGAGCTGTCCAATTCACTATCGACAGTTAAATGATAGAAAGACAATTCTTTTCCTTGTTCTTTCGCGTATTCTTCTGTTAAACGAATAGCTGCTAAAATGTAGTGAAAAGGGTTCTCACGTTTATCAAGCACTAAACGATCATTTTCGCGTTTCCATAGTACAGGAAGATTTCCATATTGAAAAGACGTAATGCTTCCTACGTGTTCAGATTTTTCAAGTGATACGGTAATAAATTGATCAACAGCTACTAATATAGCTGGATGACCTGGTTCAACAACGGCGTATTCGCCCGCAATATATAACTTACCAGGTGCAGAAGCTTCTATCATACTGTAATTCCTCCTAAGTAGTAAAACCTTGTTTTTTTAGCTTGTTAGAGTGTGATTTCTTTTAAATCACTTCCTGGTCCAGAGATAATGAGTTGGTCTTCATTGAAGTAGTCTAAAAAAGCTGTTTTGATCTTTTCACTATCTGATAAACGACAAAGGACTTTGACGTTTGGACCTGCATCCATCGTAAAATAACAAGGAATTCCTTGTTTGCGTAATTGTCTGACTAATTGCATTGCCAACACACTATCAGGTTCCCAGTAAGAGATTGGAGGATTTGCACCTAGCATTGTTCCGTGCATTTTCATACCGTTGCTCTCCGTAATAGCCCCAACTTGTTCGAAATCACGATCGTTAATGGCATTTTTTATGTTCACAAGATCGACAGCGGTACTATCGATCCATCCTTGATAAAAAGGAGAAGTTGCAACTGTCAGTTTCATGCCTTCACGGCTAGACAGTTCTTTTTGTTTCTTATTTACCACAACTACGACCATTCCAATATCCCAATTCGCATCGTCTACTTTAACAGCATAAGAATCGGATGAAGAAGTTCCTTTTTGCCACTCGACAAAGCCACCATAGATACTGCGAGTTGCTGAACCAGACCCTTGTCTTGCAAATATAGACAGTTCTTGCGGAGAGAGGTTTAAACCAGTTGCTAAATTAGCAGCCCCGGCTAGTGCAGCCATCCCAGAAGCAGAAGAAGCTAATCCAGCTGCTGTTGGGACATAATTTGTACTTTTAATTATAGCAGGTGCTTTCATACCGGATTGTTCTCTAAATAAATTTAAGAAGCGGCTAACTTTTTGAGTAGCAGCTTCATCTTGAACAGTTTCATTTAAATAAAATGCATCCTTTTCAAGAGAATCATCAAAAGATACAGATGTTTCTGTATAAAAAGCGTCCAGAGTAAGAGACAAACTGCTGCTTGTAGGCAAGATCAATTGGTCATCCCGTTTTCCCCAATATTTAATTAAAGCAATATTTGTATAAGCGCGTACTTTTTTTTCGTTGCTCAATTTAGTCATCTCCTAATTGATGTGTCCATGTATTTACTGCTCCAGCTTCTAATAAAGCATTTGAAATGCAGATTGCTGTTTCTTTGTCGGATGCTAAAGAAATCATGCAGCCACCGCGACCGCCACCTGTCAATTTTGCACCTAATGCTCCATGTGTTCTTGCTGTAGTCACTAAATGGTTCAACGTGTCATTGCTTACCCCTAAAGAGGAGAGGATTTCATGAGCTTTATTCATAGCCAAGCCTAATGTTACAGGATCAGTGGATTCTATTGCAAGTTTTGATTGTTTGGCTAAATTTCCTAATTGATGAATAGACAGCATTGTTTTTTCAGAGTCTTCTTTATTTAATAGAGCAATGCTAGCAACAGCATCTCTTGTTTGGCCTTTTAATCCGGTGTCTGCCACAATTAAGTAAGCAGGCATAGATAATGGAAAAGGAACGAATGGTTCACCTTTTATATAGTAAAGCGGATGTCTGCCACTTGTCATCGCAGCATCTAAGCCGCTTGGATTTCCATGAGCAATCGTTTCTGAAACGTTTGCTAACAATAGGAGGCGGTCATCTGTTAAAGTGACAGCAAAATAATTAAATAGTGCCCGCACCATCGCAACGGCTACAGCAGCACTCGAACCCATGCCTCTTTCAACCGGGATCGTACTTTTAATGATCACTTTAAAATTCTTTAGTTCTTGTTGTAATTCATTCACTGTAGATTCTACTACAGCCTTTAGATTTTCTAAATGTTTAGGAACTGAAGCCAAGTTGCCTCGGTAATAGACGCAGTCTAATTGAACCGGTCCTTCAGCTGGTATAATAGTCACTTCGATATGTGTGGCAGGAAAAGGAATGGCTATGGCAGGCTCTCCATAAACGACGGAGTGTTCTCCCATTAAAATGATTTTTCCATTTGCAGTTCCCACGGCAGGTTGACTAGTTTTTAACATGTTGTAACTCCTTTATTCCTAGTATATTGAGCTGAATTAAAACTGAGCTATTTTTTCGACTAACCATGGAGCCGCATATAATGTCATAAATTGAATACCGTAATTCATGCCCATTTTGTTTAAGGTCCCACTAGTGATGCCGATTAAGAGAACACCAAAGATATTAATTAAACCCGCATCCATGTAGGCTAATAATAAAATGAAGGAAATAAATAATCCTAAAATAGCTTCATGAGGAATTTTTTGTAAAACAAATTGTGAGATTTTTCCAGCATAACGATTGATCACAATGTAACTGATAAGAGCAGCTAGAATCGAACCAATTAAAATAGCCAAAGTAAATTCACCTTTGCTCAATAGATGGTGCAAATTATGATCAACGGTAAACACTGGCGGGGCGTTAAATAACGGACTTCCAGGACCAATAGCGGTAGGAGACAAAGGGATCCCTAAAGCAATCAAAGGAATAATAATCCCAGAAAGATAAGTGGATTGTGCTAAGGCGCTCATAGTAATAATTGCTGTAGAAGCTTTTTCAACCGGATCTTTTTTCTTATTGGAAACAAATTCACCAAATAGAATAATTAATCCAACCGGACTTAATACAAAAATAAAGTTAGAGAGAAGAGCTGAAAATGATGCTGCCTTAAGCTCACTTTTAGATAATATTTTGAATGGATTGATTGTTTGATGAGCAGATGTACTTTTAGGTAGTGCAATTTTTTTATATTCAGAGGTCAACATTTTTTCACGGCTCTCTTTATTAAACAGTGAGAGAAGGGAAATAATGAGAGGACCGATTGTGATTCCTAGAAAGAATGATGTGGTGATATTGGTGTCTGTTGGTACAACACCAATTCCCCAATATAAATGACGCAACCCTTGAAAAAGCATAGCTAAGGGAAGAATACTGATTAAAGATAATAATTTATTTTTTCCTATTAAAGAAAGGAAAACAGCTCCAATAACAAATAGTAGTGACGAATAAGGCTGAATGATCTCAGCAAAAGGTGTTAATAGGTCAGCTACTAGTAAAGCCACAGGAACAGAGATAATTGTTCCAATCAAGGCACCAGAAGCCATTTTCTTAATTGTGATCTCAGACAGGCCTCGGTTTTTTAAGTATAACGCATGTTCGATCATTGGACTAGAAAGAACACCTCCAGGAAGCCCAACTAAAGCAGTGGGCATTGAATTGGTTAGATTTAACGTAACAATAGCTGAAATAAAAAAAGTGAGAACAATGATGGGTTCTGTTCCAGCCAAAATAATAGCTAATGTGACGGGCATCAAGACAGAAGTTTCATCTGTACCCGGTATAAATCCTATAAAAGTATATAAAACAATGGCTGCAAGAGCAGCTATAACCATTTGAACCAACAATAACATTTCCATATTTTTGTTCTCTCCAATACTTCGTTCTTAATTAACTAGTCTTTTTTTTCGTCTTCAAGTGTAATTACTCTTTTAGGTTTAATAAAAATACTTGAAAGAATAAAACCGATAACGGCTCCAGCTAAACCAAAAAATAGCTGCTTTGTTTTATCATCGCTGGGTGCTAAAAAATAAGCTCCCATAGTAGAACCGCTGGATAAAAGAATAGCGATAATCAATTCTTTTAATTCAACGACATCTCCCCAAATTTCAATTTTTTGTTGTTTACCCTTTTCCATGATGTACTCCTTTTTAGTCTAATATTATTTTATACAAAGATTCTTCATTCTATACCAAAATATATACTACACTATATTTAAGCTAAATGCCTAGTTAAGTTTCTTTTAAGATAGCTTGCTTATACGTTTATAGGAGAATAAAAACTATAAAAAGAAGCGTAAATTTGGTACAATAGTTCGGAAGTCTAGGAACTCGGGGGTCTAATAAATATATGAAAGAGTCTGCCACATTTCATATCATTGAGCGTGACGAATGGAAAAAACTTAATAGCGATGGTATTGCACCATTATCCTCAAATGAATTACAAGAGTTGAAAGGGTTAAATGACCAAATTTCGATTACAGACGTTGAAGAGGTTTATATACCGATTGTGCATGTTTTAGATGCATACTTGAAAAATTATGAATACTTGCAAGCTCAAAAAAATAAATTTTTAAAAAAAGAAGTGATTCATAAACCGTATATTATTGGAATCGCTGGAAGTGTGGCTGTTGGAAAAAGTACGACAGCAAGGTTGTTACAAACTATGTTGTCTAGAGTCTATAAAGAAAAATCTGTGGAACTGATCACGACAGATGGCTTTTTATACCCCAATAAAACGTTAGTGGAAAAAAATATTATGAACCGTAAAGGATTTCCAGAAAGTTATGATATGCAGCAATTGATCTCTTTTTTAGGAGATGTGAAAAATGGGAAATCATCGGTTGTTTCACCAGTCTATTCTCATGAGTTTTATGACATTATTGAAGGGGAAGAGCATGTATTAGAACAACCGGATATCCTGATCGTTGAGGGTATAAATGTCTTGCAACTTCCTGCGAATCAACAAATCTATATCAGTGATTTTTTTGATTTCTCTATTTTTGTAGATGCTGAAGCTGCATTAATCGAAAAATGGTATTTAGAACGATTTGGTCTGCTATTAAGTACAGCATTCAAGCAGCCAGGAAATTATTATTCTTCTTATGCTGAAGGGGACCGAGAAGCTGCATTCGAGATGGCTCGCGGAGTGTGGAAAACAGTAAATCTAGAAAATTTAAAAGAGTTCATTTTGCCTACTAAAAATAGAGCAGAATTGATTATTCATAAAACAGATAATCATTACATTGACCAAATTTTATTAAAAAAATATTAGAGTGGTAAGGGATACATAAAAAGTGCGGTTGACCTTGCTTAAAATAGTCGGTAGAATGAAAAAATATAACAAAGAGTTGAAAATAATAGTTTGGGGTGGACTGTGTGGTAATGGTTACAGATTTAACAAATGTTGAAAAAATGATAGTACTAGATTTTGGAAGTCAATATAATCAACTGATTACACGACGTATTCGTGAATTGGGAGTTTATTCTGAATTACTGTCTCATAAAGTGACAGCTGAAGAATTAAAAGACATGAATGCAAAAGGAATCATTTTTTCTGGCGGACCGATGAGTGTATATGATGAAGGATCTTTCTCAGTTGATCCTGAAATCTTTAATTTAGGTATTCCTATTTTAGGAATTTGTTATGGTATGCAATTGATGACAACTGCATTAGGCGGTAGAGTTGAAGGCAGTCAAAATAGAGAATATGGTAAAGCAAGCATCAATATCAATGAACAACAAGCTCCTTTATTTAACTCATTAGCTGAAAATGAAACAGTTTGGATGAGCCATGGAGATTTAGTTACTCAAGTTCCAGAAGGTTTTGTTGTTTCTGCAACTAGCCCACATTGTCCAATTGCATCAATGTTTAACCCACAAAAGAATTTCCATGCAGTTCAATTTCACCCTGAAGTACGTCATTCAGAACACGGAAATGAAATGTTGAAAAACTTTACTTTTGATGTGTGTGGTTGTGAAGGAAACTGGAGCATTGCTGATTTCATTGAATCTGAAATTGCAATTATTCGCGAAACAGTTGGCGATAAGAAAGTATTGCTTGGATTATCAGGCGGAGTAGACTCAAGTGTTGTTGGAGTTCTATTACAAAAAGCAATCGGCGATCAATTGACGTGTATCTTTGTTGACCACGGCTTATTGCGTAAAGGCGAAAGCGAACAAGTAATGGAAAGTTTAGTTGGTAAATTTGGCTTGAACATCATTCGTGTAGATGCGAAAGAACGTTTTATGACTAAATTAGCTGGTGTTAGCGATCCAGAAACAAAACGTAAAATCATCGGAAATGAATTTGTTTATGTCTTTGATGATGAAGCAACAAAACTTGAAGGTGTTGATTTCTTAGCTCAAGGCACGCTTTACACTGACGTGATCGAAAGTGGAACAGATACTGCGCAAACAATTAAATCACATCACAATGTAGGTGGACTTCCTGAAGACATGCAATTCAAATTGATTGAACCATTAAACACTTTATTTAAAGATGAAGTTCGCGAATTAGGAATCCAATTAGGAATGCCTGAAAGCCTAGTATGGCGTCAACCATTCCCAGGTCCTGGTTTAGGAATTCGTGTAATTGGTGAAATAACAGAAGAAAAACTAGAAATCGTTCGCGATAGCGACTACATTCTAAGAGAAGAAATTGCTGCTGCCGGTCTTGACCGTGACATCTGGCAATACTTCACTGTTCTTCCTGGATTCCGCAGTGTCGGAGTAATGGGAGATGGACGCACGTATGACTACACTATCGGAATTCGTGCAGTTACTTCAATTGATGGTATGACAAGTGACTTTGCTCGTATCCCATGGGATGTTTTGCAAAAAATCTCTGTTCGTATCGTAAATGAAGTGAAACACGTTAACCGCATCGTGTATGACATTACGAGCAAGCCACCAGCAACAATCGAGTGGGAATAGTAACAGGAGAGCTGTAAGCCTTTATACATAAAGGGTTTCAGCTTTTTTTTATTGCACTTTATAAAGAAAAACAAGCAATTAAAATCAATCACTTGTTTTACGTATTTATTCTTCTTGAGAAGATTGGAAAAGTTCATTCAATTTTTCTGCAATTTCATTAGGTGTCATAATTCCTGTATTCATAGCAAGCTTACCTGCTAAAGCCGGACTGAATTCTTGGATTTCTTTCTTTGTAATATCATGCCAAACCGGTAAGATTATTTTTCCCCCATTGGATTCTATTTGAAAAAGAGCTTCTAATTCATAGTTTGTCCAATACTTTTTAATGTAATTTCTAGATAGAATAACTACACCGAATTTAGATTTTTTAAGACCTTTATCAATCTCTGCTCTAATGCTGTCTCCCCATTTTATAGAGATACTGTCATACCAGACTTTCAATACATAAGTTTCTTGTAGAATATTTGAAAATTCATCACAGAAACTTTCTTTATCTTCCGCCGCATGAGATAGAAAAACATCAAAATCTTCTGCACCATCAGAATTAAATATATTCTCTGAAGATGTTGTAATAGCGGATTGTTCTGTTACTTGTTTTGTCAAATCTAAAATTTGTTTTTCATAAGTAGCAAAGACTTTATCTTGCTGTTTAGCTAAAGACTTTATCTTGCTGTTTAGCTAAAGACTTTGCTTGTGTGGTTTCTATTTTTTGTAGTTTTAATGTTGCGTCGGATAATTTCTTCCTTTTATCAGCTATTTTTTTATTGATGTCAGCTTTATCTGTAAGGATTTTAGATACATCTTTCTGATAGCCCTCTATTTGGCGGTTTTTTGTTCTTAACGTAGAAGCTGATGTGTTTTTTGTGATACTTTTTTGTGTTGCTCCAATTTTCTTAGTTTTATCGGCTTCTTTCTTAACCAAGTCAGCCATCTTTTTTTCCAAAGAAGCTATATCCTTATTTAACTGATTTACTGTTCTTTGTACTTGTTCTGCGCTCATTTACTGACCTCCAATTGATTCCTTTTCTTACATTATAACAAATGAGAAGATACTAGAATACGGTTTTACATCTTACCTAAATTATGCTTTGGTGGGTTTGACTGATTACCACATATCTTATTGGAAATTATGGCAAATATTATCTTTCTTTTAAAGTTGAATCTGATACCGAGAGTTCAAAATGTGTTTATTACGATGTTCTGAAAAAAAGAGATTTATATAGGATAAATTTTTTATTTCATCTTCCAAAGTTTCTCCAATAAGAAAATTAAGGAATAAACTTAATCAATATCATTAAGGTCTAAAGGAGTTTATTAATATACTATTGATTTTAAATATTGAATTTTATTGAGATCTTTATAATTATTTTTTTCAGCTCTATAACTATCTTGGAAAGAAGATGTATATATTTTTAAGTACTGTTCTTCTGAAGGCAAGAAAAATTTAGCTCCATGTTCGGTCTTTAATTCTAACTGATCAACAGAGATACCTGTTGAGTTTGGTAAAGTATTTATTACGCCATACTCAACACTAAATAATCCATTACTAAATTCATGTTCATGGAGATCAATCAGCTGATAGCCTAATTTTTTCATGATAGTACAAATAATAGTCCAATTGTAAATTCGAACATTATCTGGAGCTTCCCATCCTCTAGGATCACCAGGAACGTGTATATCTACATCTCGCGCATTCCAATCTTTTTGAGTCACATACTCTAATCCCAATGATCCCATGAGCAGAGGTGTTATACCTGATTCATTTAACAAAGTAGTTATTTTTAAAAACTCATCAAATTTATTCACCAAAGTATTTCCTCCCATTTTATAAAAGCCGTTAGTTTTAACATTCAATTTCAAATTGAATGTAGCAATATTTAAATATATTTGTTGTTAAAATTATTTTGCTAGTCTATTGCTTTAAGTGGTTTTATAGTATTATTATAAATAAAAAACAGTCGTATTCATAATAATAAATTTTTGGAGTTTAAAAAAATTTTTTTGAAATTTTATAAAGGAGGAGTTAACATAAGCGTCTATAATTTTTTAGCTACTGACTTTAAATTGCCTATTTTTAATAATGATATTCAATCAGTTAATGATTTGGTAAAACTAGGGTATACTAAAAAAGATATACATAACATTTTTGGCAATATTTTGAATGGCTTAAATATTAATGACGATGAAAAATTTTTTCTTTTTGATAGTAAACAAAAAGAGAACGAGCTGGAAATTTATGAGGATAACCAGAATCCTTTTGCTAGATACTATTCACAAAAGAAGTATATCTATAAGATAGAAAGTCTAAATAGTGAATCCTTATCAACATTGATGAAAGACTTTCTAAATAATATCAAGACAGACTATAAAGAAATAGAATTATGGCATACATGGCTAGATAAATACGAGATGGATGAAGTAGGGTATGAAAAAATCAATTGTTCAAAACTTGCAGTTGATAAGTTAGATGCTTTTTTTGAAACTAATACTTATTTGAATCCCAAAGTAATGAGTATTTACAGACACTAAAAAATGAACAAACAAAAAATGTGAAAGGGGAATGCAAATGATTATCGGAGCCACTAAAAAAGCACAACCTTTATTTTCGAACCTGCCAAGTATAAATGATAAAGAATATGGGAAACAGTTTGCACAAGTCAATCCATTATTTTCATGGCATGCAAATTATATTAATGTAAATCGAAAAAAAAGTTATAATTCTGCTCAATGACCAAACTTATAACCCTATTATTCTGCAAGATATCAATGCACAAAAGAAAAAGCAATTACCTAAGCTAATACCTGAAGCTATTCGGATGACTTTTGATATTGCAGGAATTACAAATGAAAAAAATGATGAGTATTTAAATCTTGCTGGAGGTATCCAAGTAGCTGTTACTTCTAATCGTTCAGTGATGGGAAGCATCAATTTGGTGGCAGAAGAATTAATTAGTCTTAGATTAAATATCAACCAAACGATAAATAGAGAAAAGATGGTTTTTTATAGTAACTATATTCATACAAGATTGTTCAAAAAAGGATATAGGAATAGTGCAGAAGCGTTGCGAGATGCTCTAAACAAACCGTTGAAATTGGAAGAGGTTATTGAAGGGGAACCGTATTCTATTGAAAAGTCTTGGAATTACAGTGAGCTTTCTCAATTAGATGCTTCAACTTTATCCGAGCAGCAATAGGAGAACTATATAGAAAAACTAACTGAAAACAATGAAAAAATGTTAGCAGCTTTTAAAAAGTATATGATAGATGTAAAAGACTTAAGCGGAAAAACCGTAAAACGTCATATCGAACATCTTGATTTTTATCTAAATATTTATTTAGCTGAGTATGAAAAAGTAACTCCTATAAATTCTGTAGAATCAATAGAGAATTTTCTTGGTAATTTTTTTGTACGGAAAAACTTAATGAGTTCACATACATCCCTTAAACAAAATGGTTCAGCTTTGAAAAAACTTTACCAATTTTTATATGATGCTGGTGAAATTTCTAAAATTGAATTTACTGAAATCAATGAGTTCATCAGAACAGGGCTTCAAGAAGGGGAAGAATATTTAAGTTTTATTGATGATGAATCTTGGTTTTAAAATTCAAAATATAGAATGAAAAGGTCTTTTTTAGATGGAATTGGAAAATCATTAGAAAAAAGAGAAACAATCTTCAAAAAACTAGTCAAATCAAATAAATAGAAGAAAAAATAATAAGAAAAAAATATTCTAAATCATTAATTCAAAATTGTGTTCATTATAATGATACTTTTGAAGAATTCGTACATGATATAAAAATATTTAATAATTTAGAATCAACATGTTACACTAGGAATAATAAAATTCTACCTGAGATATTTACAAAGTATAATAAATTAAATGAAGATTACTTAAGGGCCGTTTTTTTAAAATTATGGACTACAATTGTAAGAGATAATGAATTCTATAACTCATGGCTAATTAATCATAAGAGTGTTGAATTTAGGTATAAATTGTATTTAATACCTAAAAGAATCAAATTAAATGAATTTATATCAATGAAATATATAGTTGCAGTGACTTTTGAACTGATCTTTGAAATAGATTTGTTTGATGCTTATGCAGTTGTATTGAAAGCTCTGAAAAACGGAAAAAGATTGTTAATTTCATCTAACAATTTCAAGTACATACGGTATATAAATTTGGAGTTAATAAATGTAGACATTTATAATGAAATAAAAATATTGGATAAAAAGAGGAGAGAAAGAAATGAGTGACAATAGAAAAGTTATGTTTTCAGGAATAAAACCAACAGGGGATCCTACATTAGGTAATTATCTAGGTGCAATTAAGAACTGGGTAAGTCTTCAAAATACCTATCAAGGAATTTTTAGTATTGTTGACTTACATGCTATTACAGTTCACCAAAATCCGGAAGATTTGAAGAAAAGAAGTATAGAGATTGCAGCAATATATTTTGCAGCAGGAATTGATCCAAAAGAAAATATAGTTTTTATCCAATCTCATGTACATCAGCATGCAGAAGCTGCATGGTTATTAACATGTAACAGTTATATGGGTGAATTAAATAGAATGACGCAATTCAAGGAAAAGTCATCTAAAAGTGTAAAGGAATCAGTTCCTACAGGTATTTTTGCGTATCCGTTATTAATGGCTGCTGATATATTATTATATGGAGCCGAAGTTGTTCCCGTAGGTAAAGATCAGGTGCAACATGTTGAATTAACAAGAGATTTAGCTAATAGATTTAATAATACATATTCTAACGTATTTAAAATACCAAAGCCTTTTGTGAATACTGGTTCAGCTAAAATATATGATTTACAAGATCCAACAAAAAAGATGTCTAAATCAGAAACTTCAAATCCTAATGGATACATTTTAATTATGGATTCACCAGATATAATTAGAAAAAAAATATCAAAAGCAGTCACAGACTCAATTGGAATTGTAAACTATACTGATGAACAGCCCGGGGTGAAAAATTTAATTGATTTAGTTTGTTGTATAAATGGGAGAGAATCGTCTGAGATAGTTGAGCTATTTAAAGAAAAAGGATACAAAGAATTTAAAGAATATGTTGCGGAAACAATAATTAATGAATTGGAACCTTTACAAAATAAAGTGAAATTTTTATTAGAAGATAAGCATCAAATTGAAAATATTTTAAAAGAAGGTGCCAGAAAAGCATCTGAAATTTCCCAAAAAACATTAGATGAAATGAAAAAGAATATTGGATTCTATAGTATTGGAGAATAAAGTATAGATACTTTTAGAAATTATTTAATAAATTTAACTGTTTAATATGGACTATATGATATTTCACAAGATAAGCATAGCTTGACCACGATCAAATTACTTTTGTAGTAATTGTGCAAACATCGTTTTTCTACTTCCAGAATTGCCTTTTATGATTATTAGTGTAGAGCTTATTAGGTTCTCAAACATCTTTTATTAACCTACAACTATATCATTAACAACAACTGCAGTACATTGAATTCCAGGTTAATGTGACACAATTATTGTACAAAATACATATCCTTGCTACAATGTACCTAACAAATCGAAAGGTTGTGCTTAAATGTACACTATCTAAAACAAATCGTAATTGAAGAAGAAACTTTTTCTGCCAATAGGGTGGGTTTCTTTGCAACGGTTTTTTTAGATAAATCATTTAAACAACGTTTTGAATCGGTAATAGAGTTGCCATCTATAGGCATACTAGGATTCTCTCTGTTTAATTGAAATTGACCGACCGTCTGCAGAAACTTGCTGGCGGTCGTTTTTATTTATTAGATAGGAGGAATCAGTATGTTACAAGTAAGAAATTTGACCTTGCACCACTTAATGGATTTAAAAGAAATCATCAAGGACTTGAGTTTTACAGTCAATCCTGGAGAAAAGGTAGCGATTATCGGTGAAGAAGGAAATGGCAAGTCAACATTATTAAAATGGATTCTTGAAGATAAAAGTATCGAATCGTATATTCAAGCAGAAGGGGAATTGGTCAACCAGTTCAGTCGCACCGTTTATTTGCCGCAATCCTTACCTCAAGAATATATGGAATATACTGTTGATCAGTACTTCTTCAGCCAAGCTGATGCTATGGATATCGACTACCAAATGCTCTATCAATTAGTGGGGCAACTTGGATTTGATGCTGACCGCTTAACAAGTTCGCAAACATTAGGCAGTTTATCTGGTGGCGAAAAAATTAAAGTTCAGCTGCTAAAAGCACTCTCAACAGATCCTGATTTATTGTTGCTTGATGAGCCTTCTAACGACTTGGATCTTGATACAGTCAAATGGTTAGAGCACTTTATAAAGTCTACACCGCTAACGATTATTTTCATTTCGCATGACGAATCTTTGCTTGAAGCAACAGCAACCAAAGTCATTCAGATCGAGCTGTTAAGGCATAAGACAGTACCCGTCGCGACTGTGTCCAAGTTATCGTATAAAGAATACATTGAACAAAAAGAAGCACGCTATGACCATCAATCTCAAGTTGCCAACAAGCAGCGGGAAGAACACCAGAATCAAATGGAAAAATACCGGCAAGTTGAAAGTAGTGTGCACCACGCACAAGGAACCATTTCAAGGAAGGATCCAGCTGGAGGACGCTTACTCAAAAAGAAAATGCATGCAGTAAAATCTATGGGGAAACGTTTTGAACGTGAAAAGGAAAACTTTGAAGATATTCCACTAAAAGCAGATGCCATCTTAGTGAAATTCTCAAACACTAAATCTCTTCCTGCAAATAAGACTATTCTCCATTTGGAAGATGAAAGTGTGAAATTGGGGGATAAAGTTTTAGCTCACTCATTGAATTTGCTAGTTAGAGCTCCTCAAAAAATAGGAATCATTGGGCAAAATGGGGTTGGTAAAAGCACATTGCTGAAGCAATTATGGACAGAACTAAGTCAGCGTACAGATATTTCAGCTGGATACATGCCGCAAAACTATGCTGATTATTTAAGATTGGATGAAACACCAGTTGAATTTCTTAGTGAGACTGGAGACAGTGAAGAACGCACTCAAGTGATGACTTACCTAGGAAGCATGCGGTTTACTACAGATGAAATGCATCATCCAATCCAGTCATTATCAGGAGGACAGCAAGCCAAATTGTTACTACTGAAAATTGATTTATCAGGACAGAATGTATTGCTTTTAGATGAGCCTACACGAAACTTCTCACCGTTATCCCAGCCAGAACTTAGAAAATTATTTAAAAACTTCAAAGGTTCCATCATTACTATTTCACATGACCGGATGTTTTTAAAAGAAGTTTGTGACCAAGTATATGAATTGAAGAAAGATGGATTGGTTAGGGTAGAGGTTGAGTGATTTTTTATAAACGAAGTAAAACCAGTGAATTTCTTCATTTTACTAGATTAGTAATAGATAACAAAAAAGCCTGGAAAATATTGTTAAATCAATATTCTTTAGGCTTTTTTTACTTAGTTTACAAATGTTGTATTACGGGCTTTCCAGTCTTCTAGCTTGATTGTAACCCAGAAACTATATATACCAATCGTTATAATTGTGAGCAGAAACCACTTGATCCAATGACTAAACAAATTAAAGGCTGAACCATTAAATATCATTCGTTTACCTTCAATAACAGTATGGTTTATTTTCCAACCATAGACCATGCATAAAGCCCAAGGATAACAGATTCCAAAAGTAATTAACGTTATAACCGCGCCCAAAATGCTCCATCCTATTAGGCTTAAAAGACTACCGTCAAAAAAAGAGCTTCTACCATTATGTATTTCCAATTTTCATGTCCTTCTTAAACTATATATCAATAGCTTATCATATAAAATGAGAATATTGGCATTTCTAGAAAATAAATTTAATTTATTTGAATTATTGGTTTCTACAAATCCAGTAATGACTATGTCTATAAGGAAGGGCAAATATTAGTAAGCAATCAAATGGGAAGCGAGTTGTTCTTTGTAATCCTCAATTAACTTGTCGGAATCTGTTGTAAAGTGCATGGCAGAACCCAATGTTTCAATTAAATACTGTTGCATGTTGGAACGTAGAATTTGAGAATTAGTTTCCTTGTTATTGCATCTGGATTAACACCTTAATTAATATTTATGCTGAAAGTATTTCTGACTTTAAATTTTCTTCTAATGCTAAGGTTTGATTATATTCTTCAGCAAACATAGTAGTATTAAACTCAGCAGTAGGATCAATTTCTTCTACTAGCAATTCTAAGGTAGCTATATCTGTTCTAAAGAATTCTTTTCTGTAATTAACTTTGTTTACTCTTTGATTTGATAATCTTTTGTGTAGTTCATTTTCTAACCCTACTGCATCATCGCTAAATATCAGAGCGTGTATATCAAATCTGAATGGAACAGAAGCACTTCCAAGCTCGTCCACGCGTTGCTGAGGTTCCATTCTTCTAGTCATTCCTATTTTAAAAGTGTTAACTCCAAAAGATCCCATATTTGAAATAATATACACATAGCCAGCCTTACCTAAAGCTAAACTAGCTATTTCTTCTTTTTTGGTCTCAACATTATTTAATTGATTTTCTAATTCAAGTAATCGTTCATTTAATTGCCTTATTTTTAATTCGTCAGTCTCAGATTGCAAAATTTCTTTATTTCGTTCAATTTCTGATTTGAATTTATTTTCTTCTTGTTCTAATTTTTTGCGTTCTGCCTCAAATGCTTTTCTTTCTTCAGCTTCCTGTTTCATTTGTTCTTTAATAGCTTTTTGTTCTTCTTTTTCTCTTTGTCTATAAATGTAATAGCGATATTCAATATCAACCAATTCTAAATATAATGGTTCAATTTCAGAAATGAATTTTGTAATAGTTGGAAGTATAGCTTTATTTCCTTCAGCAGCAATAACTAAATATTTAGTCATTATATCTTTAACAGATTGTTTTGTATCGTCTAATTTTTCATATGTAAGTTTATATAAAAGAATTTGTATTTCAGATTGAAGGCCGATAATCATTAGATTATAAATTGTTTTGTTAGCTTTAGTAGTATATCTTTTTTCATAGGTCACTAACAAATTTGATATTTCTTTCTTTGTGGCATTAGAAAGTTTCTTTAATTCTTTAGAGTTATCAGAATGTAAATGAAGACGTATTATAGTACCAACAAGACTCTCATCATCCAATTCAGAGCTTAGTTCATTTATTACTGAGTTCACGCCATCTAAGTTAATAGTATGAGGAAATCTTTCTTCGAAATTTTTCAATCCCATTAACTGAGATTTAAACTTTCGTGCTTGATTCATATAACGAGTTATTTCTTTTTGCAGTTTAGTATTATTAGTATGTAATTCTTCATTTTCAATTTTACGCTGACTAATTGTAGTTAATAGTGATGATAATTCTTCGTTTGCTTCATTTTTTATATTTTTTGCTTCAGATTCAGCATCATTAATTATTATTTCTCTTTTTTTATGATTTTCAACTTCAACTACATTTCTAAATTCCTGTATGAGTTTTTCTTTATCACTTAACAACTTTTGTTTTTCGTTTATTTCTTCTTGAATAGAATTTTCTCTATAAATCAAGTTTTGCATTTCTAATTCTTTGATACTAATGTTCTTTTTTAAATTCGAATATTCTTTAAAACGTTGAAAAAATCCCATTATTATGTATCCTCTTTTCTCTATAAATTAAAAGCTTTTTATTTTAAATATTTAACTCTTCCTTAGTATATAATAAATCGGTTGTTTTTTTACAATAAAAAAAAATAAAAAAAAAGAAATGGAAAACAAATGTAAAGTATGAAGTAGAGAAGTGAAATGACTGAAAATATTAAATGAGTAAAATGGATAGATCACTTATTATTATCTATAACCACCTTTTACTGTATCTGAGACTATATATATAGCATTACAATCGTGAGTAGAAAACACTTGAATTTTTAAAAGCTTAGTTCTTGGTAGTATACTTAAATTTAAGTATACTACCAAGTAAATAAAAGGAAGGTGAATTATGAATAAAGAGGAGCTCATAAGAAGCAGACATGAACTTTTAAAAGTGTTAATTCAAAAGGTTCAGATTTTTTCGGGAATAGATGGTATTTTTCTTGGAGGCTCTATAGCGGCACAAAATGAAGACCCTTTTTCAGACATAGATTTAAGAATTTTACTCAAAGAATCATACTCAAAAGATAAGTTTATTCAGCTTTTTATAGATGAACTTAGCGATATATCATTTATTGAAACGGAAACACGTTCTTATGCTGTAATTCATTTTAACAATTTCATAAAATTAGATATTTTTGTTTATAATAAAATAGATTTAACGCCTAGTATTTGGATGCAAAATATACTTATTATTTTTGATAATAAAGGTTATCTAAATACAATGAAAAGTAAATCTGAAAAATTAGTCTATCATATTACACAAAATGAATTTGACGAATTACTTTCTAAATATTTTGCTTTTTTTCATGAACTATATCGACGAAAAGAACGTAAGGAATACAACTACTGTGAGTCATGTACAGTGATGTTAAAGAATATTCTAGTTGCTTTCTGGTATATTGAATTAGGGTATCAATGTAATTCATTAGGGGATTGGAGTAAATATGAAGGGGAAAGATCTATACTAAAAAGTTTTCAGTTGAACTATTTAGATAAATGGACACCAGTTTTAGTTGGTGGAACTGAGATTTTCATGGAATCTATTAATAGGGAGATACTAAAGTCTGCTAAACAAATCGCTAAGAAATACAATCTATACTTTAATGAAAAGCAGTTTAATGAGGTAACTTCAAAAGTTATTTAATTAGAAAGCTATAATATTTCTTAACATAAAAAAATTCGCCAAGTTTAAAACTTGACGAATCTTTTTAAATTAAGAGCCGTTTTTTATTTAACCAAACCAAATGGCACGTTCTCGATCGGCATTTTCTTGCGAGTCAGAAGCATGAACGGTATTTTCAGACAGGCTAAGTCCATAAAGAGCACGAATGGTATTGTCTGGAGATTTACCAGGATCTGTTGTCCCGTTCAATGATCGAACTCGACTGATGGCATTTTCGCCTTCTAATATAAGCACAACTAAAGGACTTCTTGTAAGATAAGAAACCAATCGACTAAAGAATGGTTTTTCTTTATGCTCTGCATAATGTTTTTCTGCTACTTCTATAGAAGCTTTTATTAATTTCATATCAAGAATTTTCAAACCATTTCTTTCGTATTCTATTAAAATATTCCCAATTAGGTTTCGCTCTACTGCATCTGGCTTGATCAATACAAGTGTTTTTTCTGTCATGACTAATCATCCCCCTAGAGTATACTTAACATGATTCTAACATGTTAAGCTTCTTTTAGTATAGAAAAGGGCACTTGATTGAGTGGAAAATTTGAATTTCAATTGATTTTTATTTGTTAATTTACACGCAATGATTTGGTTTGTTTTCTAAAAGAAGAAGAACCTTTTTCATTTTGTTTTTTATAGATTTCGTATATTTGAGCAAGTACCATAGGGTCTTTAATAGTCGTATCCAGAAAATATAGAATAGCATCATTCACTTTGGTATCATGATTGTGTTCAAGCATATCTTTTAATGTGAAGTTGTAATCATGTAAATTCTCCAACATATGGTGATAATCTTCAATAAACAATCTGAAGTTTTTATTGTCATGTAAAGCTAATTTAGTGATAATATTTTTTTTGTGGAGATTTAAAAAGTATTCTTCTTTTGTTAAAGTTAGATAATTCACAATATTTTCTATATCACGAGATTCTTCATCAGTAAAATTTAAGTTCATCTTAAAATGCCTCCTGTTTTATATATGAAGTTATTGCGGTACAAGAGTACAACACTATTTTAATTTAGTAAAGGTATATACCAAATAATAGTTAATAATAGGGATAGTTTAATAAAAATGTTATAATTTGTTCAATAATTCGTTACATTTAATAGTTGTTTTTAAGGTAAGGATAGAAATAATGGAGGAGTGAATAAAATGGGATTAATGTTATCAGAAAAAGAGATATTAGCTAACTTAGAAGTTAACGGTTTATTGAGTCCAATGACAGAAAGCACAGCAGTGTGGGCACAAATTATGCCTTCCACAGGATCTTTAGTGCTGTTTGGAGCATATGCACAGTTGGCAAAAGGGTCTTATTTTATTTTATGTATGGAACAAGATAAAGTTATTTTATTGCCAGTTCATAAAATAACCGGAAAAATGGATTCAAAAAAAGAACCAATCATTATGACATTTGAAGAATTAGACTCGGTCGAAGTGGGTAAAAATGCTTTATTACACAAGGTAACATTTACAGCGGGCGAACGAGTTATGCCTTTAAAAATAAATAAAGTTGCTGCTGGAACGAAATGGCATAAAGACCATTTAGAAAAAGCGTTAGCTGAAATAGCTAGATGCGAAGCAACTGTGAATCAAAGAAATATGTAGAAGGATAGATAGAAAAAGCAATCAATTCCTAAAAGGAAATGATTGCTTTTTGTTTAGTCTAAATAATATTTTTTGGTTACGATCAATTCTTCATTCAGTTCATAAACGAGAGGTTGGCCAGTTGGAATTTCTAATGCCATGATTTCGTCATCTGATATTTCTTCTAAATACTTGATCAAAGCCCGAATGGAGTTTCCATGAGCAGCGATCAGTACGGTTTTATTATCCAAAATAGCGGGTGCGATATGATCTTCCCAAAAAGGTATCACACGTTCTAAGGTAACCTTTAGACTTTCTCCCATTGGAATGGTTCTTTTTTGAAGATTAGCATAACGGCGATCGTTTAATGCAGAGTTTGGGTCATCAGGTTTTAATAGAGGAGGCAGTGTATCATACGAACGACGCCAAATTTGAACTTGTTCCGGACCAAATTCTTCGATAGTCGCTTGTTTATTCAAACCTTGTAAAGATCCGTAATGACGTTCATTTAAGCGCCATGATTTTACTTCTGGTACCCATAGTTGATCAGATTCTTCTAAGACGATATGGCACGTTTTGATGGCTCTTTTCAAAACAGAAGTAAAAGCAAAATCAAAATTGATGCCGGCATTTTTGATTTTTTGTCCTGCTTTACGTGCTTCTTCATACCCTTGTTCGCTTAAATCAGCATCCATCCACCCAGTAAATTGATTTAATTTATTCCATTCGCTTAATCCATGTCGCACAAAAATTAATTTCAATTTAAACACCACCTTTTTGTAATAGAACACAAGCCTCACTTTTATTTTACTCTTGTTTTTTATAAAAGCTATTCATATGGTTGGCAACTCTTTTTGTTTAACATTGAAGGTATTTTTTTTGGAATAAAGGTTTTTGACACCGAGGGCTGAAAATAGACGCTGGTTTTTTATTGAGCTATACTAACTATAAGACATTCATTCAGTCATGAAAACTATAGGAGGGGTTAGATGTATAACGGGTTAAAAGGTAAAGTTGCGGTGGTTACAGGTGGTTCTAAAGGAATCGGAAATGCCATTGCCAGACGGTTATCTGAAGAAAAAATGAAAGTTGTCATTAACTACCATAGTGATAAAGAAGGCGCTGAAGAAACGGTAGAAGAATTAAAAAAAGCTGGCGGAGAAGCTGTGGCAGTCGAGGCTGATGTCAGTAGTGAAGATGGAGTGAAAGCCTTACTAGATGCAGCTATTTCTAATTTTGGCGATTTAGATGTGTGGATCAACAATGCTGGAATGGAGAATAAAGTATCTACTCATGAGTTAACGTTAGAAGATTGGGATAAAGTGATTAATGTGAACTTGACTGGGGTCTTTCTTGGCTCTAAAGCAGCTTTAAATCATTTCTTAGAAAAGAATAAAAAAGGAAATATCATCAATTTATCTTCCGTTCATGAACGGATTCCTTGGCCAACATTTGCACATTACTCAGCTAGCAAAGGTGGAGTAAAATTGTTCAATGAAAC
This sequence comes from Carnobacterium sp. FSL W8-0810, assembly GCF_038007125.1. Lineage (NCBI taxonomy): Bacteria > Bacillati > Bacillota > Bacilli > Lactobacillales > Carnobacteriaceae > Carnobacterium > Carnobacterium sp. FSL W8-0810. Next base: position 1,245,600 of record NZ_JBBOWO010000001.1, read on the forward strand.
AATTGCATTAGAATACGCGCATAAAGGTATTCGAGTGAATAGTATTGCTCCTGGAGCAATCAACACACCGATCAATGCAGAAAAATTTGAAAATGAAGAAGAAAAAGAAAAGACCTTGAATATGATCCCAATGAACTATATCGGAAAACCGGAAGAAGTTGCCGCAGCTGCGGCTTGGCTGGCTTCTGATGAATCAAGTTATGTAACTGGAACAACACTTTTCGTTGACGGTGGGATGACCTTATATCCTTCTTTTGAAAAAGGGGAAGGTTAAAAATAGTTTGTTGTTTCGTTAAAATTTAGTAGAGAACCTTGAATAATGTTGTTTTTAAGCCAATAAATGGGAGTTTAGTGGTTTAGAAACAGCAAATGTTCAAGGCTCTTTTTATTGTATATTCTTTTTTTATTATTTCTAGTATTATATAGAATGAATACCTTTACAAATTGCGAAAAAAGTTATTTTTCATTTTACTGAAAATAGATTTAAAAAGGAGCATATATGAGAATTCTGAATGGTATTATTTCATTAACTAGTTCATTTTTTATGTTTATATTGCTTTACACGTTGCGTTTAGGTGATTATTCAACTTATCATGTATCTTGGTATATTTTCCCCTTCATACTACTAGCTATTTCGATTCGTTGTTTTTTTAAACATTATGTAGATGAAAAAAAATAATGGTTATAATCTGTTTACATCATTAAATAAAACGCAAGTGATTATAAAAAAGACTTAGAGTAGCTCATTCTAAGTCTTTTTAACGTTCATTATGAAGAACATTAAGAGAAATTTCTCATTTTAAATGCGACAAATTAGACGTCTATTTTGCTGTAAGATATACTAGGTAAGAGACGAACGGATGTAATGTAGGGTTCGATGTACGAAAATGAAAGGTTCGATAAAAATGAAGACAATTACTATATTGATTCCTGCTTATAATGAAGAGGCAGTAATTGACAAGATGTATAAAAAATTAGATGCCGTTTGTGGAGAATTATCTCAATATTCATTTGAATTTTTATTTGTGAATGATGGAAGCAAAGACCGCACGATGGACTATATCAAAGAGTTTAAGAGAAGAGATTCTCGTGTTCAATACGTAGATTTATCACGTAACTTTGGAAAGGAAACAGCCATGTTAGCAGGGTTTGATTATGCTAAGGGAGATGCGGTCATTATTATTGATGCCGACTTGCAACAACCGCCAGAAACGTTTGCTGAGATGATTCATTGGTGGGAAGAAGGCTATGATGATGTCTATGCTGTTCGAATAGAACGCGAAGGAGAAACTTGGTTTAAGAAATGGACTTCTAATACCTATTACACTCTTTTGCAAAAGGTAGCTAAGGTGAAAGTTTATCCACAAGCTGGAGATTTTAGATTGCTCGATAAAAAATGCATTGTGGCACTAAGACAACTGAGAGAGCATGAGCGCTATACCAAAGGAATGTACGGATGGATAGGGTTCAAAAAGAAAGAAATTTCTTATATAGCAGAACCTAGAGCAGCTGGTGAGACAAAATGGAAACTATCTGCATTGTTGAATCTAGCATTAAATGGAATTACTTCTTACAGTACGATGCCATTGAGAATCTGGTCTATTATTGGATTCATTATTTCAATGTTTGCCTTTATTTATATGGCTGTTGAAATTATTCGAACAGCTTTATTTGGTGCAGAGGTTGCTGGGTATCCTTCGCTGATTGCAGGTATTTTATTTTTAGGTGGAATTCAACTTATTTCACTTGGAATCATCGGAGAATATCTTGGGCGTGTGTTTGTAGAAACCAAGGAAAGACCGGTATACTTTATTCAAGAATATTCTGAAAAAGAAAATGAGCAAAAAAATCAAATTCAAGATGAATGGAAGAAAGAGATGGACTTAAAGCATGATGAAAATTAAAGAATTAGTTAATAAGTATGCAGAAGTGATTAGTTATTTGATTTTCGGAGGGTTGACGACAGTCGTCAATATTATTGTTTTTTACTTATTTGATTCTATATTGGATGTACATTATTTATTCGCAAATGCTATTGCCATTATTGCTTCAATTTTATTTGCCTTTTTTACAAATAAAAAGTATGTGTTTAAATCTTCTACACCAACAGTGAAATTATGGCTAAAAGAATTTAGTTTATTTGTTTCTTTTCGCTTATTATCAGCCGTATTCGATATGGGGAGCATGTGGTTATTGGTTGATGGATTAGAACTAAACACCAATATCGCAAAAATCATTACACAATTTATCGTGGTGGTACTGAATTATGCCTTTAGCAAATTTTTCATCTTTAAGCAAGGAGAGTGATCAAGTTGTTAAATGCCTTCAGCGATAATTTATTTGAAGAAAGAAAAATCACAAAACGAACTTTTGCTCTCTATACAGGTTTATTTTTAGTAATGATTATTGGAATTTATAGTTATTTTATTGTGTTACAAAAATCGTTTATCTGGGAAGGGGATGGCTATTCTCAGCACTATTTGATTTTTAAAGATTATTTAAGTTCGATAAGAAGCTTTTTAGCTCAACCTTCAGCAGGATTTCAATTTTGGGATTGGTCTATTGGGATGGGCTCAGATCTATTTGCGGCTTATGGTTATTATGTCTTAGGTGATCCCTTTGTATATTTAGGGTTATTGTTTCCAGTAAGCATGACTGAATTGGCATTCCATGTACTGGTTTTATTGCGCGTCTATTGTATTGGCGCAGCCTTTTTAACCTATTGCCGTCGCATGAATGTTTCCAGCTCAGGAGCTTTGGTGGGCACAATGATGTACACTTTTACGTTCTATGTCATATTAAATGTAACAAGGCATCCCTTTTTCCTGATGCCGATGATCTTTTTCCCATTATTGTGTCTAGGAATAGAAAAAATCTTGCACAATGAATCAAACTTGTTATTTATTTTTATGATTTTTATTAGTGCGTGCAGCAATTTTTATTTTTTCTACATGTTGAGTGTATTGATTTTTATCTATGCCGTCATTCGTTATTTCCATCTTTATGGAATGAAAAAAATGAAACTACTTTTCCACTATATCTGGAAATCTGTTTACTCTTATTTGATTGGATTATTATTATCTGGCTTTTTGTTTATGCCAATCGTTTGGGGTTTTTTACAGTCTTCTAGAGAGCCAGGAAAGTTTGCCAGTGGATTGACCCTATATCCAGTTAAATACTATTTTTCTTTAATCGCAAATTTATTCGTATCGGAACGGTACTTATGGACCTTATTTGGGTTTTCGGCTTTCGTACTGTTGTTGATCCCTATATTATGGATAAGACGAAAAACATTTGGATTTATTTCATCTAGTTTAGCATTATTTAGCATTATGCTATTATTGCCAGCGTTTGGATCCGTTATGAACGGCTTTGCAGGACCCTATAATCGTTGGACCTTCGTATTGCCAATGTTCTTTTCGTTAGGTGCAGCTATGTTATACAATCAACGATTCCATTTGGAAAAAAAAGAGTTGAAAGCAATGGGCTGCATGCTTACTTTGTATAGTTTAGTTATGATTCTGATTGGCAGTGTCATTGGGTTCAGATTAGCATACGCCATGCCAATCTTTTTTGCTCTAGTACTCTTCGTTCTTTTAGTAGTAGCAAATAAACAACGCGCCGCACAATCGTTGACAAGAAAAGGGAAGCAGCTTTATTCAGCAGCTTTATTAGTCTTGATCATGGGGAACTTAGCATACAACGCTATGGATTATTACTATCCATGGGGGCAAGATACACTAGACTTGTCATTGGATTATGGAACCGTTGATGAAGATTATTTAATGACTTTTGATCAACTTGAGCAGGAACTTCCTGAAAGTAAGGATATTTCGCGTATTGGAGTAACAAGCAAAGACAATCATGTGAAAAATCAGATGGTAGGATTAAACCAAATGGGGTTGAATTCATATTTGTCAGTAACAAATGGAGCGATTTCGGACTTTGCCCGATTAATGGAAACAGGACAATTTCAATTGATCCAACCGTTGCGAAATGGCTTTGATGATCGCAGGGTGGCGAATAACGTTTTAGGCGTTCGTTACATCATTACTAAAGCTGCTAATGAGAAGTACCTGCCGTATGGTTATGATGTGGTCAAAGAAACTGATTCAAATTATATTGTTGCAGAGACGCAAGATTATTTCCCATTTGCTTATGCGAATACAACTTACCTAACAAAAGAGTCAATAAAAAAACTGAATCCGATTGAGAGAGAACTTTTTCTATCTTATGGTGTCATACTAGATTCAGAAAGCGATAAAGTAAAAGAGTTAGATGCCTTTAATCAAGAGTTGTCTGTTGATGAAGTGGAACATCAAATTATTTCTGCAGACTCAACAAAAGCAACGGTTGAGCAAAATGAAATTCATGTAATAGAAAATAATGGGACCATCGAATTGGTTCTTGATGATCCAAGTGCAGTACAAAATGCTGAAGTATACGTGTATCTTGAAGGATTAGATTTTACGCCTAAAGTCAGTGACCCATTGACAGGTACACCAACGAGTTATTCTGCTAAAGTAGCATTTGGAGAACAAAAGAAGACGATTTATCAATCGAATCTTTTAAGTTTTAGTTCTTACTTTAAACGCACGAAAATGTTGTTTAATATGGGATATCAAGAAGGAAATGCTCAAGAGGATACTATTTCCATCCAATTTTCTAAAGCAGGTGAATATAAAATTGAGGATATCACCGTGCTTTCTGTTCCTCTAGATTCCACTTATTCTGACAGAGTAGCTGAAAAAAGAGACCAACAGTTGATGATTGAAACGTTTGATAATCATACTGTAAGTGGGTCGATAGACCTATCAGTGCCTTCAATTTTAACAACCACTATTCCTTATACAAAAGGATGGAAAGCAGAAGTGAACGGCGAAAAAGTTGAGACGATCCAAGTAAATGAAGGTTTTATTGGGATTCCATTACAGGCTGGCCCGTCAAATGTAACCTTTACGTATCAAACACCCTTTTTACGTTTAGGAATTGGAGCTTCTTTGCTAGGACTTGTATTGGTGATCTTCAATACATTATTTTGGAACAAGCCAGGTAAAAAAACAACTTAAAAAAGCCTTGGAAGAGAGGATGTTCTCTCTTCCAAGGCTTTTTAGTTTTCTCTTAACGTATGGACACGAAGAATGTGTTCGTATTCTGAAAGATCTTCAACAACAGAAGCGATTGGTTTAGTATCTGGTAAACTAAGTGTGTAGAGGTTGACATAACTGTTATTTTCTTTATTATTTGTATCCACACTATAGTCTAAACCAAGAACATTGATTCTCATACTTTCAAAATAAGTATTTAAAAATTGCTTCGTTTCTTTTCGATTGACATAATAGATTTCAATTCGTTTTGAACTTTGAACGCGAAAGATACGTCTAATGACAAGTAAAACAAGTAATATAATGAGACAGCTGAGTAAAGCTAAAAAGTAGCTGCCCATTCCAATGGCTATACCTAAGCCAGCAATTGTCCAAATTGAAGCAGCTGTAGTTAGTCCGGTAACACTTTTTTTCGTCACAATAATCGTACCGGCACCTAGAAAACCAATACCGCTTATAATTTGCGCAGGCATCCGAGTCATATCCGTATTTAATAGTTGTGTCAAATCTGGATTATTTAAGCCCATCTCAACGGTATTATAAGTAACTTCTAATTGAACTAGTGTCACGATACAGGCTCCAAGACAAACTAATATATGAGTTCTGAGACCAGCATCATGTCCTTTGATCTCACGTTCATAACCAATGGCACTGCCAAATAAAACCGCTAAAATTAAGCGTAAAAAGATTTCACCGTTATCTAATTCAAACATTTAACCACCTTCTTTCTAGACAAATAAATGTAAAATAAAAAGGGTCATTATGAAGTATCAAAGACAAAAATCTCATTTTAAAGCACGATACTAGAAATAATCAATCTGGCAACTCCTGCTAAAAGCATAATATAGATGGGACCAATTTTTGTTTTTTGTAACAAAACTAAACCGATACCAAATAGAATCAAGGAAATCCAATCAATCTCAGCCCATGCAATTGGAAAAGAATCGCTATTAAATAAAGCTGTCAGTAAGATAGATAAACCGGCAGAAGCAATCAAAGCAACAACTGCTGGGCGTAATCCTTTTATCACTCCTTGAACCAACGACAATCCTTTGTATTTATAATATAGGACTGCCAATGATAATACAATGATAACGGATGGTGTGATACACCCTAAAGTAGCAATAAGGGAACCTGGAATTCCAGCTACTTTAGTTCCAACAAAGGTAGAAGCATTTAATGCTATTGGACCAGGAGTCATTTGTGAAATGGTTAAAATATCAATATATTCTGTACTCGTTAGCCACTGATTTTTTTCAATCACTTGTTCTTGTATCAAGGGTAAAGCAGCATATCCGCCACCAAAACTTAAAGCACCAACTTGGAAGAAACTCCAAAATAATTGCAAGTAAATCATTTCTTTAAGCCTCCTTTTGTCAGATGCGTTTCTTTATAAGTCGTGTACGCCCCAATCGCACCACAAATAACTAAAATGATGACGATATTGATAGAAGTAAAAGAAGCTACAAGAAAAGCAAGGATCATAACAATAATAGGCAGTTTTTTTTTGGTTTTAGTGATTCCTTTTGCCATACCGATCACGACATTTACAATAACGGCAGCCACCCCAGCTTGCATACCAAGTAGAACAGCATTTACAATAGAATTATCACGAAAAGCCAAGTAAAAATAGGAAATAATCGTAATAATTATCAGTGGAGGTAAAGAAGTTCCTATTACACTAATAATAGCACCTGGAATACCAGCCATACGGTAACCGATTATAATAGAGGCATTAACAGCGATTGGTCCCGGTGATGATTGAGCAATAGCTACTAAGTCTAACATCTCTTCTTCATTGATCCACTTTAACTCATGTACAAAGCGCTTTTGCATAAGAGGGACAATGACATATCCTCCGCCAAAAGTAAAAGCACTCAAAGTAAAAGTAGACATAAATAATGTCCAATAAAATGATGTATCTTTTTTCATAAGAAACTCCTTTATTTATAAATTTTACTAATCTATCATAAGTATACAATAAATGAGGAGAGAAAAAGAAATAGTAGGCAGGTTTAACTCCATTTTATAAATCATTTTTGGCTGAATGCTCTGCTTTAATTGAAATATTTTGACGTTTCATTCATACTTTAATAAGTTAATTACTTTTTTTTAGTAAGAAAAAAACGATTCTAACCAATATAAGGTAGAGAAAAGTGATAAAAAAAGTTACACTATAAAAGAGAAGCAGAATGTAGGAGAAATGTTATGAATCTATTATTTACACTTAATGAAAATTATTTGCCTCCTCTGTACACGGTTCTTCGTTCGATTTTTTATTCGAATAGTAAAGAAAAGTTTACGGTATATATTATGCACCAAAGCATATCGGAACAAAAACTGGAAGATTTGCAACAATTTATCACTAAAAATGGACATACATTTTGCCCGATTGATTGTAAGAATCTATTTACAGAAGAAATTTTTGTGAATCGGTATTACTCTATAGAAATGTATTATCGCTTACTAGCTCCATTCGTGTTGCCAGCAGAATTGGATCGGGTTTTGTATCTTGACCCTGATATCATTAATTTACGTTCATTTTCATCATTTTATGAACAAGATTTTGAAGGCAAGTTATTTGTAGCGACGACTCATGATTATGCAACCAAATGGATCCAACCTATTAATAATATACGTTTAGGTACATTAACATCAGAAGATTACTTTAATACGGGTGTCATTCTGATGAATCTTACTTTGATCCGAAAAACAAGAAATCAAGAGGAGATATTTACTGCCATAAAAGTGAATAAGAATCGGTTAGTACTGCCAGATCAGGATATTTTCAATCATTTGTACTGGAACGAAATCAAAGAAGCAGATTGGCAGATCTATAATCTTGACGCGCGTTTTTATTCTCAATTGAATCGTGTTTTTCCTCGAAAGTTTTCTCTGGAGTGGGTAGAACAAAAAGTGGTATTTATCCATTATTGTGGCAAGCATAAACCATGGATAGAACGAGAATCATACCGTCACAAATTAGGCGGGTACTATCTTTACTTTGAAGAGCCTTCAAGACAAGTGGGAAACTTAGATGGATTAAATGAAAATAAAGAGTAAAACACTTCATTAACTGAAGTGAAGATAGAAAATTACAAAGAAAGCAGGGATTTAGAAAATGAGTAAACATTATGATTATATTGCAATTGGCGGAGGAAGCGGTGGGATTGCTTCTGCTAACCGTGCGGGAATGCATGGGGCAAAAGTTGCTTTGATCGAAGGAAATGCTATTGGCGGAACATGTGTCAATGTAGGATGCGTACCTAAAAAGGTTATGTGGCATGGCGCTCAAATAATGGATGACATGAAATTGTATGCAGAAGATTACGGCATCTCAATTAAAGATCGCCAATTAAATTTTGAAAAATTAGTAAAAAATAGAGAAGGCTATATCTCACGCCTACACACGATCTATCAAAAAAACTTAAACAACAATAAAGTTGAATTGATCAATGGATATGCGAAGTTTGTTGATGCACATACGATTGAAGTAAATGGTGAACAATTAACAGCTGATCACTTTTTGATTGCAACCGGTGGACGTCCTGAGTGGCCAAAAATTCCAGGTGCAGAATATGGAATTGATTCAGATGGATTCTTTGAATTAACGGAATTACCTGAACGAGTAGCGATTATTGGTGCAGGTTATATTGCTGTTGAATTAGCAGGTGTATTGCATGGTTTGGGTTCAGATACACATTTATTTGTTAGAAAGCATGCTCCATTACGGAACTTCGATTCAATTATTGTTGAAGGACTGGTTGAAACAATGGCTAGAGAAGGAGCAACTTTGCACATCCATTCTGTTCCTAAAGAAGTAATAAAGAATGAAGATGGCACCCTAACGATCCACTTTGAAGATGGTTCTACTCATACAACAGATACACTTATATGGGCAATTGGCCGTCAACCAAATACAAAAGACTTAAACCTTGAAGTAACGGATGTAGAATTAAATGCTGGTGGGTACATTAAGGTTGATAAATATCAAAATACAACTGCTGAAAATATTTACGCTATTGGAGATGTGACAGGCCATATTGAATTAACGCCGGTAGCTATAGCTGCTGGACGTCGACTTTCTGAACGCTTATTCAATAATAAACCAAATGCATTTTTGGATTACACTAACATTCCAACAGTTATCTTTAGCCATCCGCCGATTGGAACAATTGGAATGTCGGAAGAAGAAGCAAAAGAAACGTATGGAGAAGAAGACATCAAAGTGTATACGTCTATTTTTACTTCTATGCATAGTTCCATAACGGCTAATCGACAAAAAACATATATGAAATTGGTTTGCCAAGGTGAAAACGAAAAGATTGTTGGTTTGCATGGACTTGGAAAAGGTTTGGACGAAATGGTCCAAGGATTCGCAGTAGCGATTAAGATGGGCGCAACAAAAGCTGATTTTGACAATACAGTAGCGATTCATCCTACTGGATCCGAAGAATTTGTTACAATGACTTAGTTAAGAACTAATAGTATTGAAAGTAAAGTTGGGTTACGGAATAAAAAGTAGTTACAAAAAAAGTTTTGCTCTTCCTAGTGAGAGTGAATCTTTTTTTGTATCACTTTTACGTGAACCTTGTCTTGACGGAAAAGTTGAAGTTATTTTTTACTCACTGATACGTGAAGAGCCGTTTCATGAAAAAGTGACATTAATTTTCTGCTCCACTTATTCGTTGAAGGCCATTTCATAGAAGAGTGGACGTTCTTAACAATCGAAAAAGGAAGATGCTTAAAAGAAAATAGGTAAATCAAAAAAATTTGTTCTTTATTACTTATTAAACTAGGAACTAAAATTAAAAATAAACAAAGAACAGTGCAGAAAAGTTATTTCTGCACTGTTCTTTGTTTATTTATCAGACTTAATCGAATGAAGTTCTAAAAACTATTCGTAATTCCACTCACCGTTACTACTGTAATGAACGACCTCACCATTATCAAAGTGAACATCCATTGTTTGAAGATCATTGTTCCATAAAACTTCTTTAATATTTTCTTTAGTGTATTTAGGAGGATCGTCCAATGTATCCATGTGTTGCGCATAAACGTTGGTCAACCAGCTGATTTGATTTGAATCTAATTCACTGTATCCTTTTACTTGTGTGAAATCCATAATAAATCCCTCCTGTATCTTTTGAATCTATTGTAACGTATCTAAAGAAAAATAAAAAAAGAAAACCCTTTAGTAAAAGAAAATAGACTCTTTCAAAATTATTATGAATATACAGACTGAAAGAGAAAGCGGTTAAGAATTAAAAACAAATAAGAGAAAATACCCATTAAATAGTTAATAATCCTTTATATAACAGTTTTATTAATGTTAAACACGAACAATGAAATGTTTTATTTGACGTAATATCCACTTTGGTGTTGTTTTATAAAAATTTATCTTCTATAATTAACTTGCAATGTTTAGAACCGAATATAATTAAGCGATATGGGCTTTAAGTTTCTACCGGACACCGTAAATGTTCAGACTATTGGTTCTAGATAAACTCAGTTGGTTTATTTAGAGATACATTAGATGCATTGGAGTAACTGTGATTAATTAATTTTTTTGTCATTATATCTTCAATAAAGCAGTTAGGTAGAAAAACTGAAACTCAGTAGATTTAACTATCAAGGTTCACTTTGTAATCCAAAAAAAGTGGGGAAATAGTAAAATGGAAAAGTTTTTTAAATTAAAAGAAAATGGAACGACGGTAGGTACTGAAGTTACAGCAGGGCTAACGACTTTCTTCGCAATGTCTTATATTATTTTTGTCAACCCGGCAATTCTTTCTTTAACAGGTATGCCTACACAAGCAGTTTTCTTATCGACTTTAATAGCTGCTGCTATTGGAACATTAGTAATGGGGCTGTTCGCTAACGTTCCTTATGCACAAGCTCCTGGTATGGGATTAAATGCATTCTTTACGTATACAGTCGTATTTGCTTTAGGATTTTCTTGGCAAGAAGCTTTAGCAATGGTCTTTCTTTGTGGAATATTTAATATATTGATCACCGTAACAAAAATACGTAAAATGATTATTCGTTCTATTCCAGAAAGTCTGCAACACGCTATTAGTGCTGGTATCGGTGTATTTGTTGCTTATATAGGGATCAAAAATTCAGGTTTCCTTCAATTTACTTCAGAACCTGGCAATATCGAAACAATCAACAATGCTCCTTTTGATGCAACAGCCTCTTACTCAGACGGTATTTCGAGTGTCGTAACTGGTGGTGGGATTGTACCTGCGTTAGTTAACTTTACAAGTCCTGGATCTTTATTAGCTTTGATTGGTTTGATTATTACCGTTATTTTATTAGTGAAAAATGTAAAAGGAGCTATTCTGATTGGGATCATTGTTACAACGATTATCGGAATTCCGATGGGCGTGGTAGACGTATCAGTGATATCTAACCCAGCTAATTCATTAGGCAATGCTTTTTCAGAGCTAGGAACGACTTTTGGTGCTGCGTTTGGTAGTGAAGGGATGATTTCTCTATTCAGCAGTGCGTCACGTTTGCCATTAGTTATTATGACCATTTTTGCTTTTAGTTTATCAGATGTATTTGATACAATTGGAACATTTATTGGAACGGGTCGTAAAACTGGAATCTTTAGTGCTGAAGATGAAGTAGCATTAGACAATAGTACTGGTTTTAAAACAAAAATGGATAAAGCCTTATTCGCAGATGCTATCGCAACTTCTGTAGGTGCTATTTTTGGAACATCTAATACAACGACTTTTGTTGAAAGTGCAGCTGGTATTGGTGCCGGCGGAAGAACAGGTTTAACAAGTGTTGTTGTAGCTGTATTATTCCTTTTAACAAGCTTATTCTCACCCCTAGTCGCACTTGTGCCGACTCAAGCAACATCTGCATCTTTAATCTTAGTAGGAGTTATGATGATGTCTTCATTCTTAGAAATTAAATGGGATAATTTAGAAGAAGCTATTCCAGCATTCTTTGCTTCTATTTTTATGGCTTTATCTTATAGTATTTCATATGGGATCGCTGCTGGATTCATTTTCTATGTCATTGTTAAAGTGGTCAAAGGAAAAACAAAAGAAATTCATCCAGTATTATGGATCTCAACATTATTGTTTGTATTGAACTTCTTGATTATGGCGTTTATCTAAAAAGAAAATAGCAACTTTAAGTAAACCATCTTAAACCTAGACAGCAGCATACTGTTGGCGTTTAAGATGGTTTTTTTGTATCATTAAAAGATACTACTCAAGTTGGATCACACAAGTGTTGAATTCTTATATAATAAAAGAAATAAATGACTTAAGAGAAACGGAGCTGGATAAAAGAATGAGTGATTTAAAAGACATATTTTATCGATCGTTAAAAGGAATCAAAGGTTACTTTAAAGCAGAACTAAAATTAGCTGCTCTAACGTTTGTTCTTTTATGTATTGGTTTTTATATTATAGGAATTGATTTCTGGGGAATAAAGGCTTTAGGAATTGCTATTATAGATATTATTCCTGTTTTAGGAAGCGGGATTATCATGATTCCATGGGCACTTATCCATTTCTTTATGGGAAATACAACGATTGCTTGGCAATTAGGACTAGTATATATCGTTATTAATGTGGTTCGACAAATTGCTGAACCGTTTGTTACAGGTAGAGAAATTGGTGTAAGACCGCTTTATACATTTATCTCGACAATTGTTTGTATGCTTATTTTTGGGCCTTTGGGAGCACTGATAGGAGCAGGTGTAGCAATCGTTATAAAAGCTGTTTATGACGTGAAAATGGTTCGTAATAGTGATCCAAGTGAATGGGAATAAAAGCGAATAGGAAACGGAGCTGGGGTCATCCCAACTCCGTTTTTTCTTTATGAAAATTAGTTTTGGTTAAAATAACCAAGAAGGTTAAAGCCGTTATCTTTTGGTTTATAGCCAATATCTACTCTAGCCTGATCAATATCTAAACGTGGGAAAGTGTTATTTGAAATACCATTAACGAGTATGAATGGTTCGTTTAATGTAGCTGTTAAACAACAATCTACAAGGTGGCACATATCCTTGCCTGATAAGTAATTAGACATAGCTTCAGGAGCATCTAATGCTGGAAGTTCGTCTCCTTTAAAATCGCCAATTCGAATTCCTATCGACTCTAGCCCGGTTGTAAAAGCATAATGACTCGCTAGACCTTCCAAATAGACTTTTGACACTCCATATAAATCAGCTGGACGAACGGGGTCATTTGTTGCGACTTGGATATTTTGCGGGTAAGCATCGACAGCATGAATGGAGCTAGCAAAAATAATACGTTTGATCGAATCACTTTTTGCAGCTTCAATATAGAGATTATGTGGAAGCTTGTAATTCAAATCTAAAAGACTATCATAAAACTCCGCATCAGGACTTGGATCCCCCGCTAGTTGAATAACATATTCAATACCCTCTAGCAGTCCTTTCCAGTTATCTAAAACAGATAAATCTAATTCTTTTGTAGTGGTTCCTTTAACAAGTTCTTTATCAGATTTAGAAAAATCAATATCTACTAAGGTTAATTCATGGTTTTTTTTCAAATGAGTGGTTAGTACTTCACCAATCGTTCCTGTTGCACCGGTAATTAAAATTTTAGCCATTGCCCATCCTCCTGATTAATTTAAGTTAAGTTAAAAAGAGTACCACGTTAGCAGTACTCTTTAGGGGGAAACAAAGTTAATTCTTACTTATCGCTCTTATCATTTAAGTCGTCTTTTACTTTACCGACTTTTTTTTGAACTTCGCCTTTGGCTTTTTGAGCTTTACCTTCAGCTTGTTTGCTGCGGTCGTTTGTTGCATCACCATATGAATCTTTAGCTTCACCAACAACCTTGTCTTTAATACCTTTAGCTTTATCTTTCATTCCGTTATCTTTTTCCATGTTCAATTCCTCCTATGAAACTAGATTTTTTTACGGCGATAATTTTTATCCAGCAAATGTGTTGCCGTTCAGCAACAACAGTTGGAGATAAGAATTATCTTACAAATGAAGCATAACTTTTAGAAAAATAAAAATCAACTAATACGCTTTCTTAAAGAAGGAATTTAAGTTTTTAAGAGATATGTGCTAAAATAAAGCTAGAATTAAGTTGGACAAAAAGGAGCCGTTTCATGAAAGTATTGGCAATAGATACTTCTAATCAAGCAATGAGTATTGCAGTAATAGAAGATAGTAAAATTATAGGAGAATTGACTACAAATATTAAACGAAACCATAGCGAACGATTAATGCCGGCTATTGATGAGCTAATGAATGATGTACACTGGAACCCTAGTGAGTTAGATAGAATCGTAGTGGCTAAAGGACCTGGTTCTTATACTGGTTTACGTATTGGTGTAACGATTGCCAAAACATTAGCATGGACGCTAAAAATTGAGTTGGTAGGGATCTCTAGTCTGAAGATGTTGGCTGGAAACTGTGAAATGTCTCCACACTATCTTGTGCCTTTATTCGATGCTCGACGTAAAAATATTTATACCGGTTTGTATCAATGGCAAAATGGGGAATTAATCCAAGTAGAAGCAGATACCCATATTTCAGCAGAAAAGTGGGCTGAATACTTAAGTAAAAAAGAAGGCACTTTTGAATTGATTGGAGAAGACCGTTTCTTATATAAAGACACATTTGAACACTATTTAACGAATCGGGTGTACGAAGCGCCTTTAAAAGATCATCTTCCAAAAGCTGGCGTTTTAGGTCTGTTGGGCTTACATGAAGAACCTGTAGATGCACATACATTTACGCCTGATTACTTGAAATTGGCAGAAGCGGAGGAAAATTGGCGTAAGGAGCATCCAGATCAACTGGAGGAAGCTTATGTTGAAAAAATTTAAGCAATGGTTTAGCGAAACTACCTCGTTTAGCCAAATACCTCTTAATAAGAAGCTGGCTAAGCGTGCACGATTAGAAAAAGACTTCGTTCAGTTGAGTGATGGCTCCTTTTTAACCGTGTCTATTGGATCAGAATCAGATATTTCAGGTATTTTAAAAATTGAGTCGCTTTGTTATAATGGCAAAATACCTTGGAACGAATATGCTTTACAGCATGAAATCAAAAATAACAATAGGGCTATTTATCTAATTGTCCGGCAATCAACTAAGCCTGTTGGTTTCATTGGAGCATGGCTAGTAGAAGAGGAAGCACACATTACAAATGTTGCTGTTATTCCAAATTATCAAAAACAAGGAATTGCGACTTTTATGATTACCGAGTTACAAAAAATAGCCCTGCAAGAAGGCATACAGAAAGTAAGTTTAGAAGTACGTGTTTCAAATAAAAAAGCTCAAAGCTTATACCGTACGCTGGGATTTGAAAATGGGAAAATAAAAGAGAACTACTACAGTGGTGATCGAGAAGATGCCCTGGAAATGAGTAAGTTTTTATAAGGAATGAAACAATGGAAAACCCAAAAATTGTTTTTTTATTTAAACAAAGTGCAATAGTAACTGAAAATGAATTGTTTCAATTAGCTGAAGACAGCTATGTAAACGGAAGTCCATGGTCAATTGAAATGTATAAACAGGAATTAACTGGAACTCATAATGAATACGCAATAGCCTTGTATGAGGGAGAAAAGGTTGGTTTTATTGGATACACTATGCTTTTTGATGAAGCAGAAATAACAACATTCGGTATCGTATCCGCCTATAAAAACCAAGGAATTGGTCAACTATTTTTACGATCTTTTATTGATTACTTGAAAGAAAACGAAATCAAGACAGTGTTTTTAGAAGTTCGAGAGCAGAATAAGTCTGCAATTGTTGTATACAAAAAAATCGGTTTTGAAACGATTGCTACACGTAAAAATTATTACCATGATCCGATAGAAAATGCCTTAATCATGCAACTAAGTATAAAATAGTTAAAAATTGTCTTGTTAAAGAGTCTATTAAAGAAAGAGTGAAAGTATGTCTATAGAAAGAAATTTAATTTTAGCGATTGAATCAAGTTGTGATGAAACAAGTGTAGCAGTGGTTGAAGACGGGACAATCGTTCATTCCAATATTGTTGCTTCACAAATAAAAAGCCATATGCGTTTTGGCGGAGTCGTGCCTGAAATTGCTAGTCGTCATCACGTAGAACAAATCACACAATGTATCGAAGAAGCTTTAACAGAAGCAGTGGTGGGTTATGAAGACCTTTCAGCAGTTGCTGTTACGCAAGGACCTGGTTTAGTAGGAGCTCTCTTAATCGGAGTAAACGCAGCTAAAGCTGTTGCCTATGCGCATCATTTGCCATTGATTGCAGTAAATCATATGGCAGGACACATCTATGCAAATCGCTTAATAAAACCACTTATTTTCCCACTTTTAGCTCTTGTAGTTAGTGGAGGACACACTGAGTTGGTTTATATGAAAGAAGATGGAGACTACACGATTATTGGTGAAACCAGAGACGATGCAGCAGGAGAAGCCTACGATAAAATTGGTCGAGTACTGGGACTGCCTTATCCCGGCGGAAAGAAAATTGATGAAATGGCACATTTGGGAGAAGACACGTATCATTTTCCAAGAGCTATGTTAAAAGAAGATAACTATGATTTTAGTTTTAGCGGCTTAAAAAGCTCTTTTATCAATACAGTTCATAATGCGAACCAAAAAGGCGAACCACTAAACAACATTAACTTAGCAGCTAGTTTTCAAGCAAGCGTGATTGAAGTTTTGGTTTCAAAAACACTTAGAGCTGCTAAGGAATACGATGTAAAACAATTGCTTTTAGCAGGAGGAGTAGCTGCGAATAAAGGCTTACGTGATGCTCTTACTAAGTCGATGGCTGAAGAATTGCCAAATGTAGAATTAGCTATTCCACCGCTATCATTGTGTGGGGATAATGCAGCTATGATCGGAGCGGCAGCATATGTCCACTATCAACAAGATCAGTTCACGGATTACGCATTAAATGCTAAACCAGGATTGACATTCAATTAAAAGAAATAATTAGACCATACAAAACTGCATAGAAAAAAACTCATTCTCAATTTTTTCGGAGAATGAGTTTTTTAGATTCTGTAAAAAACAATGGTGACAGTATGCAAAAAATGAGGTCCTAGTACTTGGGAAAATTTATGTCTATTGATCTGCATTGTGTATCGTTATATGTTCTGCAGCACAACGTAGTTTATAAAAATCGTAAACCAATGGATGTTCTTCTAAAATAGATTCTTGCATGTTGCGTAAAGTTCTTTTACCTACTCTGCGATCTAACATACATAATATTTTTGTTAATATATCCTTCGACTTTAGAGAACGTTCAATTGGCGAATTGAAATAATCTTCTAGAACAGAAAAGAAATCAAATTGTGCATAGATGCCTTCCTTTTTTTGTTGTTCGTATGCGTCTGTCTGGTAGGTTTGGTTCTTAAAAACATCAACAACATTAAAATCATTCAATTGAGTGCGAATAGCCATTTCTTTATAATAGGCTTCTCTTTCAGCAGTTAAGGTGCACATAGTTAACATTTCTACTTTATCAACAGTTAGGACAGCTCTGCCTAACTGGTCATGTGCTTTTCGATAATTAATAACTTGAAAATCTATTCTATTATGCAAAGAATCACACACAAAACTCATTAAATGCTTCTTAGCTTTACTCCACTTTGGATGATAAGACACTAAACTGCCTCCCGCATAATTTGGTAGAATTAATTTTTTATTTAAACGTTTAGCTTATTTTTATTTGGCTTATTGCATTTCTTCTAACTGTAAACTTTTTTCTTCCCATTCACTGACTAAGTTATCCAATCGTTCTTGAGCACCAGTAATTTCTTCATTTAGTTCTTGCACATGTACATGATCTCCGAATACTTCTGGGTCGATCAATTGAGTTTCGCACTGAGTAATGATTGTTTCAACTTCTTCCATTTCTTTTTCAATGACCTCGATACGACGTGTTAATTGACGCAACAACTTTTGTTCTTCTTTATTGATTTCACGAGATGCTTTGACTGTTGGAACAGATTCATCTTTTGTTTTTTCAGCTGATTCCGTCTCAGCAAGCAAACGCAACTCTTCTTGTTCAGCTTTCTTTTCAAGGTAATAATCATAATCACCTAAATAAAGTGTGCTTCCTTCTTCAGAGAGCTCAATGATCGTCGTTGCAATGCGGTTAATAAAGTAACGGTCATGTGAAACAAATAAAAGAGTTCCATCAAAATCAATTAGTGCATTTTCTAAAACTTCTTTACTGTCAATGTCTAAATGGTTTGTCGGTTCATCTAACATTAAGAAATTATTTTTGTTCATAGCTAATTTAGCTAAAGCCAAACGTGCTTTTTCTCCACCACTCAAGGAAGATACTGATTTCTCTACGTCTTCTCCAGAGAATAAGAAACTGCCAAGTATTGAACGAATATCTTTTTCAGGCGTTGTAGGGTGCTCATCCCAAAGTTCTGCCAAAACAGATTTAGTTGAATTTAAGTCGGATTGTTCTTGATCATAGTAGCCCAATGAAACATTTGTACCCAAATGCTTTTCGCCCTGGATCAAAGGAAGTTGATCGATAAGTGATTTTAGCAATGTTGATTTTCCGATTCCGTTTGGTCCGACTAAAGCAATCGAGTCGTATTTTCGAACATCTAATTCAACAGGGCGAGATAGAATGGTTCCATCGTACCCAATCGCACCATTGGATAAAGTTAAAACAACATTGCCACTTTCTTTTTCAGTTTTAAATGAAAAACGAGCAGACTTTTCATCGCCTTGAGGTTTATCGATACGGTCCATTTTTTCTAATTGTTTGCGCCTGCTTTGAGCACGTTTAGTAGTTGACGCACGGACTAAATTACGATTGACGAAATCTTCTAACTTAGCAATTTCGCCTTGTTGTTTCTCAAATTCTTTCCATTCTTGTTCAAGACGAGTGGCTTTTAAATCTAAATATTTTGAATAATTACCTTTATAATGAGTAATCTTTTGACGACTGATCTCATAAACTTCATTCACTACTTTATCTAAAAAGTAGCGGTCATGAGAAACAATCAGCAAGGCACCAGTATACGATTGCAAATAGGTTTCCAGCCAGCTAAGAGTTTCAATATCTAAATGGTTTGTAGGCTCATCAAGAATCAATAAGTCTTTTTTTTCTAATAATAATTTTGCTAATGCTAAGCGTGTTTTTTGTCCACCAGAAAGCTGACTGATCTGTTTAGTATAATCTTCTTCGTAAAAACGAAAACCATGCAGCACAGAACGAATCTCAGATTGATAACCAAACCCATTTTCCTCACGAAAACGATGTTGGATGTGGTCATAGCGATTTAAAGTTGCTGTATAAAGTTCTTCATCAGATAACAAATCAGGGTCACCAAGTTGCTGTTCGATCGAACGCATATCTTTTTCTAG
The DNA here is from genome assembly GCF_038007125.1 of Carnobacterium sp. FSL W8-0810. Lineage (NCBI taxonomy): Bacteria > Bacillati > Bacillota > Bacilli > Lactobacillales > Carnobacteriaceae > Carnobacterium > Carnobacterium sp. FSL W8-0810. Next base: position 1,265,049 of record NZ_JBBOWO010000001.1, read on the forward strand.
TTGAATGACCAATTCAAAAACGGTCAACATTTCATCCCAAATCGTTCTTTCAGAAGCTAGACCGGTATTTTGTGCTAAGTAGCCAATACTGACTTGCTTTCCTTTGACGATTTTTCCAGCATCCGGTTGTTCAATATCCGCGATCATTTTTAAAAGAGTAGATTTACCTGTACCATTTCTTCCAACTAAGGCAATCCGCGAATGTTCTTGTACTTCTAAATAAATATTTTCAAACAACACATCTGCTCCAAAATAGCGGGCAACGTGTTGTGCTTGTAATAGAATCATAGTCTTGGTCCTCATTTCATCATTCTCATTAGTAGTTTATCATAGATTTGGGCTGAGTGAAATTACAAACCCAAAAAAGCTAACTTTTTAGAAGTGGCTTCACAAGCATTATTGTGAATTTTAACACTAATGTTAAATAGAGATTGGAATGAATGACAAAAATTAATACTAGTAATATACAAAAAAAATGATATAATAAGAACGTTCACTAAAAAAAGATTGTGAAGTAAAATATAAAATGATTTGCTTGTGAATTGAACTAGCAAAAAAATTGGAGAAATTAGACTAAAGACTGATGGAGGATAAAAGAATGGTAGAAAAGAAAATACCCAATGCAACGGCTAGGCGATTGCCGATTTATTATCGCTATTTGCGATTCTTACATGATTCCGGAAAAGTACGTGTTTCTTCAACTGAATTGAGTGAGGCTATTAAAGTTGATAGTGCTACAATTCGAAGAGACTTTTCTTATTTTGGAGCCTTAGGCAAAAGAGGATACGGATATGATGTTGAGGATCTAATGAACTTCTTCAGTAAGACACTTAAACAAGATAGATTGACAAATGTAGCTTTAATTGGAGTAGGGAATTTAGGACATGCTTTATTGAATTATAACTTCCATCAAAGCAACAACATGCGAATCAGTGCAGCTTTTGATATCGATCAAGAAATCGTTGGCACTATTTTAAGTGGTGTTCCTATTTATCACATGGACGACATGGTTGAACAACTTAAAGTGCAACAAATTGAAATTGTTATTATTACCATTCCATCATCTGTAGCACAAGCAACGGCTGATCGATTAGTAGAAGCAAATGTAAAAGGTATTTTAAATTTCACCCCATACAGAATTTCTGTACCGGATGATGTAAGAGTCCAAAACGTTGATTTAACAAATGAATTGCAAACATTGATTTATTTCTTAGATCATTACAAACCTACAAAAGATTAAAAAAAAGGAAACAAACCGTTTTTTATGGTTTGTTTCCTTTTTTGATTTTGAAATAAATTTCGAGTATTTTTGAAGCTCTAACAAAATAACTAGTAGAAAACAATACATAAAGGATAGAGAAAAATGTCCAGCCAGAATTGCCTACTGAATCAATAGCAAACCAGATGAATATTCCAGACATCAAGTAAGTAAAAATGATTTGCATTATAAAATTACGTTTATTTATCAAATGAAAAATTCCTTTCTAACATATAGTAATCCCTCATATGAAGTTTACTAACATAACTAATGTGTTCATAGCAATATGAGTAATCATTGGTGCAGCAATATTTTTAGTTTTACTATAGAGAAAACTGAAAACAAAAGCCATACTAGAATAAAGTAAAATATGTCCATCAAGATGCATAAAAGCAAAGAGTAATGCACTGATTACTGCAGCGCCTATAGGCCCTGTAAGATCATATAAGAAACCAAAAATAACTTTTCTAAAAACAAATTCTTCCATGATTGGTCCTAATATAGAAACAATGATAAGATAAATCGGATACTTATCGACGATCAAAAGAATGCTTTGAGTATTCTCCGATGCTATTGGAAGTCCCAATACTACTATTTCAATAAGATTTGCGAGATACTGAACCAAAAGGACTAAGGGTATTCCAATAATTCCCCAATAGATCACTTTTTTTCTAGGCACAGAGGGAGCTAAAGTCAACGAATTTCGAATGGTTGACTTTCGATTAAGCAGTAGCATAGCAATTGCTCCAATAAAAAAGCTGAAAATTGTTCCATAAATAGCTGCTTCTGTTTGTAAACTTTTTGGAGCTAGCGCAAGAATCACTGCCGGTAAGAATTGAGCAATTAAGTAAAATACGATCATTAAAACAGATGTGTGACGAGTAAGTTTCTTCAACATGACTAAGACCTTCTTTTTTTCGAGATGAACTGTCGTTTCCACAGTTTGGTAAATTGGTTTAATACAACGAATAAAAGCCTCTAAAAGTAAGAAGAGGAAACTTTATTCTATATAATACTAAATAATACTAAAAATACTTCGTTTTTCAGTATACCATAAAATGTTGGCAAATGAATACAACAGATAATATGAGCTAGTTTATATTTTAATGGAAAAGAGCTCATTTAAAAAGGAGAAAGAATTGAGATAAAAATTCTTGCATTCTTTTCTATATTTGTTATTATTAAGAAGTGGTTTAGCACTTGGTCTGTTTGAGTGCTAAAATCGAAGAAATAATTTAGATGGAGGGATTTACGTGTTAAAACCATTAGGAGATCGTGTCATTATTGAAGTTGCTAAGGAAGAGGAAAAAACAATCAGCGGGATTGTTTTACCAGGTTCAGCTCAAGAAAAACCTCAAACAGGTTCTGTTATTGCTGTTGGGGAAGGTCGTATTTTAGAAAACGGCTCAAGAGTAGCATTGTCAGTTAACGTTGGCGATACTGTGTTATTTGAAAAATATACTGGAACAGAAGTGAAATATGACGGTAAAGAATATTTAGTGGTAAAAGAGCACGATATCGTTGCAGTCATCGATTAAATAAAACTAAAGCAAAACTACTGAACAAACTAAATTAATGAGGTGAAGGAAAAATGGCAAAAGATATTAAATTTTCTGAAGACGCACGTGCATCAATGTTACGTGGAGTAGATATTTTAGCAGATATTGTTAAAGTAACATTAGGACCCAAAGGAAGAAATGTTGTTTTAGAAAAATCTTTCGGTTCACCACTTATTACAAATGATGGTGTTACAATTGCTAAAGAAATTGAATTAGAAGATCATTTTGAAAATATGGGAGCACAACTTGTTTCAGAAGTTGCCTCTAAAACAAATGATATTGCTGGAGACGGTACAACAACAGCAACTGTTTTAACACAAGCTATTGTTCGCGAAGGATTAAAAAATGTAACTGCTGGAGCTAACCCTGTTGGTATTCGACGCGGGATTGAAATGGCGACAAAAGTGGCTGTTGAAGAATTGCTTGCTATCTCTAAAAAAGTAGATTCAAAAGAATCAATTGCGCAAATTGCTGCTATTTCTTCAGGCAACAATGAAACAGGAGAATTGGTTGCTGAAGCAATGGAACGCGTTGGAACAGATGGCGTTATTACAATTGAAGAATCTAAAGGAATTGAAACAGAATTAGGCGTTGTTGAAGGTATGCAATTTGATCGTGGTTACTTATCTCAATACATGGTAACAGACAACGATAAAATGGAAGCTAACTTAGAAAATCCATACATTTTAATTACGGATAAAAAAATCTCTAATATTCAAGAAATCCTTCCATTATTAGAACAAATTTTACAACAAGGACGTCCATTGTTGATTATTGCTGATGATGTGGATGGAGAAGCTCTTCCTACATTAGTATTAAACAAATTACGTGGAACATTCAATGTTGTTGCTGTTAAAGCTCCAGGATTTGGAGATCGTCGTAAAGCTATGCTTGAAGATATTGCTATCTTAACTGGCGGAACAGTTATTACTGAAGATTTAGGTCTAGAATTGAAAGATACAGCTATTGACCAATTAGGGCATGCAAGCAAAGTTGTTGTAACAAAAGATGCAACAACAATTGTTGAAGGTGCCGGTTCTGCTGAATCTATTTCACACCGTGTATCTTTATTGAAAGCTCAAGCAGCTGAAACAACTTCTGAATTTGATAAAGAAAAATTACAAGAACGTTTAGCTAAACTTTCTGGCGGTGTTGCCGTTATCAAAGTTGGAGCTGCTACTGAAACAGAATTAAAAGAACGAAAATTACGTATTGAAGATGCTCTAAATGCAGCTCGTGCAGCTGTTGAAGAAGGAATCGTTTCCGGTGGTGGAACAGCGTTGATCAATGTTCAACGTAAAGTTTCTGAAATCGAAGCAACTGGCGATGAAGCAACAGGTGTGAAAATCGTGATCCGTGCTCTTGAAGAACCTGTTCGTCAAATCGTAACAAATGCTGGACTTGAAGGTTCTGTTATTGTTGAAAAATTAAAAAGCGTTGATTTAGGCGTAGGATATAACGCGGCTACTGATGAATGGGTAAATATGATCGAAGCTGGAATCATTGACCCAACTAAAGTAACACGTTCTGCTTTACAAAATGCAGCAAGTGTTGCAGCTCTATTGTTAACAACTGAAGCTGTTGTTGCAGACCAACCAAAACCAGATGCTCCAATGGGCGGAATGGGAATGGATCCAGGCATGGGCGGCATGATGTAAATCATTAAACCTGACAAGTAAAAAAGACGTACATTAAAGGAATCCTTTAGTGTACGTCTTTTTTTATAGAATAAAAAAACAGCAGTGTAAGAGGGCTGTACTTTTATTCGAATTCTAAATCTGTCATCATTTCATCTAAGTTTTCAATGGCATCATTCTTTTCAAAAAATTCGACCCATTCTTGATAAGGGTCAGAAGATTTAGCTTTGATCGTGATTTTGAATTTGTCATAAATACTTCTAGCCATATCTGTCCACATACGGTCGACAGCACGTTCTAATTTTGCTTCATTCCACCTTTTTGCAGGTTGTCTTCTGGCGTTTCTTCGTATTTGGTCATCCATAGCTTTTTCAAAAAAGATTCTTTTGCTTCCTAAATTAGCATCTAGATATTCTTCGAACTCTTTAAAAGTCAAATTTATCACCTTTCTACAACTCGTTTTTTAAATCTGTCTACCTAATTCTGTCAATAAATCAAAGAAGCTAATTATAAAATGAATTTATTAAGTTTAATTTCTTCAAACCTTTATAACGTTCTTAAAAGGGATAGTAGGTATCTTTAATCATACCATAAAGCATAAAGCAATAGAAAGGTAACGGAGTTAAAAAAAGATGTTTTTAAATGAGCTAACAATTCGACAAAAGTTCCAGAAATTGATGGGTTTTTCGCATAATGATTTTTAGAGGAGATTTTGTTCTGGAAAATGGTTAAGAATCTGAAGTAGAGCGTGTATAGAGAAGAAATGAGCGACCAAATGTATTGAAAATGTCAGATAGAAGGGTTATAGAGGAGAAAGATTCCTTAAAAGTACTTAAGAATCTGAAGTAGAGCGTGTATAGAGAAGAAATGAGCGACCAAATGTGTTAAGAATGTCGGATAGAAGGGGTATAGAGTAGAAAGCTTCTCAAAAAATGGTTAAGAATCTGAACTAGAGCGTGTATAGAGAAGAAATGAGCGACCAAATGTGCTAAGAATGTCGGATAGAAGGGGTATAGAGTAGAAAGCTTCTCAAAAAATAGTTAAGAATCTGAAGTAGAGCAGGTATAGAGAAGAATTAAGCGACTAAATGTGCTAAGAATGTCGAATAGAAGGGTTATAGAGTAGAAAGCTTCTCAAAAAATGGTTAAGAATCTGAAGTAAAGCAGGTATAGAGAAGAATTGTGCGACCAAATGTGCTAAGAATGTCGAATAGAAGGGTTATAGAGTAGAAAGTTTCTCAAAAATTAATTAAGAATCTGAAGTAGAGGACTGTTACCTTTTAATAGCCTCAAAAGTTAGTATTAATTCTTAAGTAGATGGTTTTTAATCGGAAAATTTTCGAGGTCGAAAAGTTCTCTATCTTAAAATTCCTTATGGTGGATAAAAATAAGCAGAACCTCCTTGTTTCTACGTACTCTAAGTTATAGAGAAGATTTGCAAAAGCGAGGAGTGCAGGTAATGGCATATAAAGAAAGAGAAAAATCGTCTAGTTTATTAATAATGGAATCTTTAATGAATCGCTCGAATCTGTCGAAAGATGAGCGCAATCGTTATGCTTATTTGGTAAAAGGTTTGGAAGGAGAACAAATCTTAGATCGAAGGACGGAAATGCTTGAATGCGATTGTCTTGTATTGAATGATTTACTATTGAAAATAAATGGAACAGTAGTTCAAATCGACTCTTTACTAATTACAGCAAATGGTATTTGCATATATGAAGTGAAAAATTATGAAGGCAAATATTTTTATGAAGCGGAAAAACTATATAAATTGTTGACTAAGAGAGAAGTTATGAGTCCGTTGATCCAAATAAATCGTAGTCAGACTTTGCTTCGTCAATTGGTGGAGCAATTGGGATTTAATGTTTCAGTTAATGCTTTTGTTGTGTTTGTAAACCAACAGTTCACCTTATATCAAGCTCCGCCTCAAGAAGAGTTGTTGCTTCCAACTTTGTTAAATGAACATTTTGCAAGAATTAACGGTATCTCAGCTCGGCTGACCAAAAATCATCGGCGTATTGCTGAAGAGTTGAAGTCATTACATATGGAGAGTTCAATTTTCACTGATATCCCAAATTATGAAAGTGAAAAATTAAAAAGGGGAATAACATGTTCTCAATGTGGCGTATTTATGGATGATTTCACTAGAAGTTGGACCTGTACTTGTAAATGTTGCGGTCACGAGGAACTAATATCGGGGATCGTTATTCGTCATGCTGAAGAGTATAAGAGGTTATTTCCAGATCAAAAAATAACCACATCTGTGATCTGCAAATGGTGTGGCAATAAGCTGTCTGCTAAGAGAATTTGGAACATACTTCATCACTATTACCAATCTAAAGGAAAAGGTAGATGGACATATTTTGAGTGAGTAATCAAAGCTATAAAAGTTTATTAATAGAAAAATTTGACTTAGAAAGAGTAAAAAAGAATTTCTTGCAAAAAAGGTACAAAGTTACTTTTTAATTATCTAGTCATCCGTCTAGACAGGATAGTTATTAGTGGCGATTCTTTTGAGAATAGATAATGTATCATCTTTACAATCTTCAAAAACGTTGCTATAATAATCTTTGTTATGAATAAGCGGCCGTGGCGGAATGGTAGACGCGTTAGCTTGAGGGGCTAGTGGGAGGTTCTCCCGTGGAAGTTCGAATCTTCTCGGCCGCATACGTACAGTACATAGTAAAAAGAAGTAACTCTGAGAAGAAATTCTCAAGTGTTACTTCTTTTTTAAGTTGGTTCGTTAATTCATTGAGAAAGCAAATTCAGCAATACTTAAAACTAACGGCATACTAATAAGTGAAAGTAAAGTTGATAGGACCACTAAGCGAGCGCCGTATTCATAGTCTCCACCATAAAGCTGTGAGAACAAAGCTGTATTGACAGCGATAGGTGCAGAAGTCGCAATCGCTAATACAAAAAAGACTAAGTAGTTATCTAAAGGCAAAAGCCATAATATAGCGATACTGATAAGCGGAGATAAGATTAAAGCTAAAAAGGTGGTCCAATAAGCTCGTCGATGAGTAAAAACATCTGCTAATTTTGATTCTGCTACATAACTGCCTAATAAAATCATAGCTAAAGGTGTATTTAAATCAGAAATAGTATAGAGCGAGTCGCTCAGAATAGTAGGCAATTCGATTTGTAACAAATAAAAAATCAATCCAATCAGTGAGCCTAAAGAGGCCGGGTTCAAAAAGGAATTTCTTGGAGTAATCAACGATTTATCACCAGAAATGATGTAAATGCCATAAGTCCGTTGTAAAATATTCGTCACTGTACTATAAGCGGATACAAAGAAAACTCCTTCGAAACCAAGAACAGCTTGGACTAATGGAATCCCAATAAATCCTGCATTGGTAAATGTTGTTGCATAACGGTCGGTTCGAGAAGCGTTACGTAAGAAAAAGTAATTAACTATGATACGTGCAGCCATCAATAAAATCGCAATTCCAACAGTCGCTAAAAACCACTTGAATTGAGTAGACTGATAAGGTTGCTGAAATGACATAAATAGAAGTACAGGAGTGATAAAGTTTGCTAACATATTAGCAATTTGTTTAGTGCCAGATGGATTTAAAACATTTCTTTTTACAAGGATATACCCAAAAAAGATCAGGACGAACATGCTACCTAATTGTTGCAAAATAATACTGCTAATAGACAATTGACTTGTATCCCTCCTTATAAAAATAGACTATAAGAAGTATACCGTAAATGATCCTAAAGCAGCAAAAAAATGTTTTTGATTTAAAGCAGTAAGCTCGTGACAAATCAATGATTTAATGCTAGTTTAAATAAGCCAAGAAAATATAGCTGAAAAAGGGTAAAATAGCTAGATGCTTTATTGGGAATTTGAATAGAGGAGCAAAAGTATGAAACATGAAGAGATTGAAGAGCAGTCAACTGTTGAAGAGGTTCGAATTGAAATGGCTACACCTGAAGATGTGGATGAAATTGTGGCTATTTGTACACAAGGGTATGCTTGCACGGCTGCGGCTGTAAAAGATCAGCAAAAAGTACAAGAAAAGGTTGAAGAATATTACAATCCTCAAAGAATCCTTAGTGAAATTGAAGAAGTATCGGCTAAATGGAGCGGTTGGATCGTTGCTCGATTAGATAAAAAAATTATTGGAGTAATTGGTGGAGGAATTGTAGACTCAAAAGTAGGGAAAGTTTTTATGTTGTATGTCGATGACAGCTATATAAGAAAAGGAATTGGTACACGTTTGGTCAATCATTTGACTCAAATGCAGCAATTGTTAGGAAACAGTACTCAATTGGTCAGTTTCTTTAAATCGAATAAAGAGAATTATGCATTTTACAAAGCGTTGGGATTCACTTATCTTCAAGATATCATTGATAATGAAAATCCAGACTTTACTAGTATTGAAATGATTCGAGATATCTAAAAAGAGTTGGAGGAATTACTTTATGAACATTAAAAAAATTCATCACGTAGCTATTATTGCATCTGACTATCAAAAATCCAAACAATTTTATGCGGAAGTATTAGGCTTAGAAATTATACGCGAAAATTATCGTTCAGAAAGAGATTCTTATAAGTTAGATTTAAAATTAGGAGATAGTGAAATTGAATTGTTTTCTTTTCCTGAACCATCAAAACGACCAACACAACCAGAAGCGGTTGGTTTAAGGCACTTATGTTTTTATGTAGACAATTTTGATGAAACGATTCAAGAGTTAAACCAAAAAGGAATCGAAACAGAGCCAGTACGAGTAGATGAATACACAGGCGGGCGATTCACTTTTTTTAGAGATCCAGATGATTTACCGTTAGAATTACATGAATAACTTATGGTTTGAACTCTTACTGAAATTGTATTAAGATAAAGAAGTACAAATTAGGGTAATGAAAGGATGAAATATATATGGCTAAAAAAATGTTGCACACTTGTATTCGTGTGAAAGATTTAGAAAAATCAATGGACTTTTATACTAAAGTATTAGGGTTTAAAGAGGCTCGACGATTAGATTTTCCAGAACTTAAATTCACATTAGTCTATCTTGCTTTAGAGGGAGACGATTATGAACTAGAATTAACCTATAACTATGACCAAGAAGAACCTTATACACTTGGAAATGGTTACGGACATATTGCAATGGGAGTCGATGATCTAGGAGCAACTCAAGAAGAATATAAAGCTAGTGGTTATGAAGTGACAGATCTAAAAGAGCTTCCTAATAATGCGGCTAATTATTTTTTCGTTACGGATCCAGATGGTTATAAAATCGAAGTCATCCAAAATTAAAAAATAAATAAAGACATAAAGTAGTTAAGAAGAACGACCAGAAAACGAAAAAGAGACTAGGACAAAAGTCCTAGCCTCTTTTTTTAGACTGTTTATTTGGGTTCTGTTAAACCAAAACGGTCAATTAAATTTTCAAGATTCTTTGCATGCCAAGGGGAATCAGGGACTTCTTTAGGGACTTTGTATTTTTTTATCCGATCATCGGTTTCAGTAGCGTTGTTGTATTGAATCATTAGAGAATAGAAGCTAGGTTGTTTTTTAAAATAAATAGATTTAACTTCGATCAAGGGAACCTGAGCATAGTCGCCTTCAATAAGGGTCATAGCATCTTGAGCGATTGGGAGAATAACGAACTCTCTTTCTGCAAAATTGAGAAAGATTTTTTCTGTTTCATTTTTTCCTAGCAAAGCAGCATACCATTTTCGTTTGCGCGTTTTTCTTTCAACCAAAATAGTCTTTCCGCTCTTTGCTTCCAAACCATGACGCTTTAAATAGTCTACAATAACTTCTTCTTTCATAAAAAGACCTCCTTAACATTCAAGCTTTGCCTAGTAATGAGATCAACTATTCTAATGAGTCAACTTCATTATAGAACAGCTCATTTGTTAGTACCAATGATACGCATGGAAAGTGAAAAGAAGGCATTTAAATTAAGGAGTACAGTGAAAAAGTTCGAACTTAATCGTGTCAAATAAAAGTGAATGAAGGTACTGGTAGTGCGATTAAATATAAATAATAGAAAAAGACTTGTGTTTAATTATTACTCATGGTAAAGTATATTCATGCGATGAGTTGACCTCCAATCAGGTGACTTCGGTCATTTCGCTGCGGCGACAAGTGATTGGAACTTTAGACAGGGCACAACCGTACTTATGTACAACTGCAAGATGCAGGTGTTTGGACCCCTCTGTTTTGTGGAATTCAAGGGACCTATTTATGCAAATGAATACTGTCGGAAAAAGTACTGATTTTATCAGTACTTTTTTTTTGTACAAAATTAAAAATGATAAAGAATATGTTACACAAAAAATATCAGTATTATCCTTTCTCAAAAGTAAGTATATGAGATAACAGAAGGGATAAGGAGGAAGAATACATGAAGAAACAACGCTTATATATGATTTCTTTAGATGCCTTTGGAACAAGAGATTTAGAGTATGCACGCACATTGCCAACGTTTAACTATCTATTGAACCGAAGTGCACTAGTAGAGAAAGTAGAAACCGTTTACCCATCCTTAACGTATATGGCGCATACTTCGATCGTAACAGGAGTATACCCAAATAAACATGGTATTACGAATAATACATATACACAACCAAAACGTCAGTCACCAGATTGGCATTGGTATGCTAAAGATATTAAAGTACCAACACTTTTTGATGTTGCTCACAAAGCTGGATATAAAACGGCTTCTTTTTTATGGCCAGTGACAGGTCGAAGCAAAGCAATTAACTATAACCTTACTGAGATATTTGCTAATCGACCTTGGCAATCACAAACTCTTATCTCATTATGGTCTTCTTCACCAAAGTTTATCTTTGATCTGGATCGGAAATTTGGCAAAATGCGTAATGGAATCAATCAACCCGAACTGGATCATTTTTTGACAGCTGGAATTGTTGATACGATTAAGACTAAAAATCCTGATTTAATGGCAATTCACCTAGTTGATTTAGACAGTACAAGACACCATTACGGAGTGGATACGCAAGAATCTAAAGCGGCTATTAGACGGATGGATGAGCATTTGAGCCAAATCGTTACAGCAATGAAAGAACAAGGTATCTTTGAAGAAACCGTATTGGCACTATTCGGAGACCACTATCAATTAGATACCCATACAGTAGTCAGATTGAATCAATTGTTTAAAACAAAAGGGTGGTTAAAAGAAACTAAAGATGGAATGATCAAAGAGTGGGATGTTTTAGCTAAAGGAGCAGATGGGTCTTGTTACATCTATACAAAACCTGGAGTAGATTTAGCAGAAGTGAAACATAGTTTGGCACAATATCCTGAACAAATTGAAACGATCTATACTCAAGAAGAAGCTGGTCATTTAGGAGCCGATGATAATTGCAGCTTTTTAGTTGAAGCAAAAAAAGGGTATTACTTTATCAATGACAGCAATGGTCCTTTCTTAGAAGAGATTAAGGATAATGAAGAAACGACTTTTCACAAAGGAACACATGGATATAGTCCTCAAAAAGAGAACTACGAAACGACATTATTCATTTCAGGTCCAGGAATCAATTCAAACGCACGCATCCCATCAGCACGATTGATTGACGAAGGACCGACCTTTTTACACGCAATGGGATTAACATTCCCACAATCTGTTGATGGAGAGGTTTTAAAAGGATTATTTAATTGAGTGAAAGAAGTGAGCGAATAATGGGAAAAGAAAAAAGGAAATTTAACTATACAAAAATTGAAAAAAGTTGGATTTTACAAGATTGGGCTAACTCAGCTTATTCTATCATGATTACCACAGCTGTTTTTCCTTTGTTTTTTAAAGCTGTAGCTACAGGTGCTGATGTTAGTGCGGCTAATTCAACGGCTTATCTGGGGTACGCCAATTCAATTGGGACATTGGTCGTTTCAATGTTGGCGCCTATATTAGGAGCTATAGCTGATTATAAAGGATATCGGAATCCGATGTTCACTTTAGCGACAGGATTGGGAATTATTGCGACAATTAGTTTTGCATTCATTTCAGATGAAAATTGGCAGTTGTTATTGATCCTTTATGCATTCTCATCGATTGGATTTAGTGCGGCAAATATTTTTTATGATGCCTCATTAGTAGACTCCACAACGCCAAACCGAATGGATCGTATATCAAGTGCTGGTTACGGATGGGGTTATATTGGCAGTTCCATTCCGTTTGTTATTTTTATTATCTTCCAATTAACAGGTATTTTGCCTATTTCGCAAATTGCTCTTATTAAAGGTGGGTTTGTTGCCACAGCTCTATGGTGGTTTGTCTTCACTATTCCTTATTGGAAAAATGTAAAACAGAAAACATACATCGAAAAGCAGCCTCATGTCATTAAAAACAGTTTTTTAAGACTATGGAAAACCATTAAAAATGTTCGTCAACATCGTAATGTATTCTTATTTTTAATCGCGTATTTCTTCTATATTGATGGGGTAGGAACCATCTTCAAAATGGCAACCTCTATTGGTTCAGATGTCGGACTTTCAACAAATGATTTGATCATTGTCATGATGATTACTCAATTAGTGGCTTTTCCTTTCTCTATTTTGTATGGAATACTAGCTGGTCAATTTGGTAATAAAAAAATGATTTACGTTGGGATAGCGACCTATACCTTTATTTGTAATTTCGCTTTAAGTTTAGATTCATTACTGACGTTTATTGTATTAGCCGTTTTAGTAGGAACAGCTCAAGGAGGAGTTCAATCACTTAGTCGTTCGCTATTTGGGCAGTTGATTCCTAAGGAAAATGCAAATGAGTTTTTTGGTTTCTACAATATCTTCGGCAAATTTGCAGCAGTTATTGGTCCGCTTTTAGTAGGGATTACTTCTCAAATAACAGGGAATTCATTAAATGGGGTTTTCGCTTTGATTATTCTTTTCATTATTGGAGGAATAGCACTATACTTTGTGGAAGAAACGCCTTTAATCAAAGAATAAAGTTAAATAAAAGGTTCTGATTCAGTTAATTGTACTGAATCAGAACCTTTTTTAGTATTGCACTTCTAGGGTGATTAAAGTATGATGAGAAAATAGGGATTAAGGGCGTAGAAGCAGAAAGTAGGAGAAAAAGTGAAGAGTATTGATATGCATTGTGATGTACTATATAAGATGCAAAATAGCAAAGGTACGTTAGACTTTAAGGATTCAGATGAATTAGATGTTAATTTGAAACGCTTAAAAGAAGGAGAAGTTAAAGTACAAGCATTTGCCATTTTTATTGAGCCGGACCTTCCTTCAGATAAACAATATGCAGCTGTTTTAGAACAAATTGATTATTACCAAAAAGATATTTTAGGAAAAAATCCTGAGATAAAACAAATCTGGAAATGGGAAGAAATCCAAGAGCTGAAAGATAATGAAATTGGCTCATTTTTGACCTTAGAAGGTGTGTCAGCTATTGGAAATGATCTAAGTAAGTTAGATGAATTGCTAGATGCGGGCGTTTTGTCTGTAGGATTGACGTGGAATCCAGCCAATCTTGCTGCTGATGGCGTCGAAGAACCAAGAGGCGCTGGATTAACGGTATTTGGTTTCGAAATCGTCAAACGATTGAACGAACGAAAAGTTTTTACAGATGTTTCGCATTTAAGTGTGAAGGGTTTTTGGGATGTGATGAAATCTGCTAGTTACCCTATTGCAACGCATTCGAATGTTTTGTCGCTCTGCAGTCATGTACGGAATTTAAACGACGATCAAATCAAAGCGATGATCGAACATGACGCTATGATCCATGTTATTTTTAATCCAACCTTTACTCTTGAAGAAGGCAAATACAAAGAAGTAACGATAGCCGATTTAATTCCTCATATTGAACGATTAGTTGAATTAGGAGCAATGCGAAATATTGGATTTGGCTCAGACTTCGATGGGATAAGTACCCATATCAAACAATTAGCGCATGCGGGAGAAACCCAAAACCTAATTCAGTCGCTTCTTGAAATATTTACTACTGAAGAAGTTGAAGGGTTTGCTTATCAGAATTTTATGGATCATTTGCCAAAATAAAAAGAGTCCAACAGCCATTTTTATGCTGTTGGACTCTTTTTATTGGTTATGATGTGTTATCCTCACAATTATTCTACGATATAAGCATCTTTATAAGTGTACCGAGCGCCAACAGAGTTGATTCCGATTCCTTTAATTTTGGGATTGCGTAACATGGCTTCACCTTTTTGGTAGATTGGAATAAGCGCTGCATCTTCTAAAGCGATTTGATGAGCTTCTAACATATCGTCCCATCTCAAAAGAGGATCGTTAGCGTGGATTTCTTTAGCGTCATTGATCAATTGATCAACTTTGTCATTAGCGTATCCTCCGTTATTATAAGATGACGTACTGTATAGAACATCTAACATGATCATTGGATCGGATACATAGCCGCTCCAACCAGAAGAGATCAAATCAAAATCCCCTGCTGCTGCTTTAGCTAATCTTGCACTGAAAGGAACATTTAACAGCTTGATTTTTACGCCATCTAAATTATTTTGCAATTCTCCTTGTAAATATTCCATGACACGTTTACTTGTTTCATCGTCATCTCCAAGCAACTCAAGTTCAATCGTGTCTACACCTAACTCTTGTTTAGCTTCTTCAACTAAGCGTTGAGCTTCAGTTAAGTTATAGGTATAAAAATCACCAGCTTCTTCAGCAAATTCTACACCAGTTTCAGGATGTTGAACAAAATGATCTGGAACCAATCCAGTGATAGGTAAAGAGCCGTTGTTTAAAATACTAGAAGTCAATTCTTCACGATTGATAGCCAATGCAAGAGCTTTTCTTAATGATTCATTTTTTAAATAAGGATTATCAGTTTGATTAACTTCTAAATAATTGGTTCTAGAAAAATATTCAACGGTATAGCTGGGATCTTCTTGATATTGTTTAGCATATTCACCAGATAATAAGGCATTGTCTACATCGCCTTTTTCATATAAGTTTACTCCGGTAGCAACTTCTTTTATAACTTGGTTTGTAATTTTTGTTAAATCAACATTTTCAGCATCCCAGTAAGTAGGATTCTTCTCGTAGCTCCAATTTTCATCCAACCCATTATCCCAATCGGTTAAAAGAAAAGGCCCATTTGAAAGAGTCGTTTCACTGCTTGTACCATATTGATCTCCTGCTTCTAAAACAAAAGCTTCATTTTGCGGAAAGAATGAAACAAATGACATAAGAGAAGGGAAGTAAGCAATAGGTGTTTCAAGTGTGACTTCAAGTGTTGTATCATCCAAAGCCTTAACTCCCAGTTCTTCAAGTGGCCGTTCACCAGCGATGATTTCAGAAGCATTTTTGATATCTTCAAATAAATAAGAATAGGCTGCTCCAGAAGTTGGATCTACATTTCTACGCCACGAAAATACAAAGTCATGAGCTGTGACTGGATCTCCGTTAGACCACAAAGCATCTTCTCTTAAATGAAATGTGTACGTTAACCCATCATCAGAAATATCTTCACTTTTAGCTAAAGCAGGAATTGGATCATTGTTTTCCCCTAAGCGATAAAGTCCTTCGATAAATTGATTTACACCCGCAAATGTAATATTTTCAGCTACTAAGACACTGTCAGTTGTAGCTAATTCACTTTCGACCGTAAGGTGCATGACTTGCTCTGAAGCAAGTACATCTTCTTGAACGTCTTTTGATTCGTTAGCTGTTTCTTTTTTTGATCCACAAGCACTTAATAGAGCCACTAAACTAAAAAATACTAAACCAGATGTTACTCCTTTTTTATTCATCCTTATTCCCTCCAAAAAAATCATCTTAGATAATTTTTATCTTAACTTGTCAATTCTAGTATGAGAAGTAAAAACGTGCAAGTTCTAATAAAAAAGCAGGTATTTTTTAATAAAGCTAAGTTTAGATTCAATTCTTGGAAAGTGAAAAAAGAAACTTGTATACTAACTTATAGAGAATTAAAAATCGGAGGTAATCAGAATGCCGAAAATTGAACGCAAAGAGCACGATATTAATCCAGGTAAAGAAGAAGATATTGAAATAAAGAGTGGACGTTTTCGTTTGTATTTTCAGAACCGTTATACATTGATTTCATTGACGAATGATATATTAACTGGGATTTTTTATATTATTGGTAGTTTAGCCACACTCACGGATATTCCAGATATTTATGGTACTTATCTTTATTTAGTTGGTGGGGTTTTTCTAACGGCTCGTCCTATTCTGAAAATTTTTCATAATATCTTTATCTACGATGATGAAAAACTAGCAAAACAAGAACAAGAAGAACAAGAAGAACAAGAAGAACAAGAAGAACAAGAAGAACAAGAAGAACAAGAAGAACAAGAAGAACAAGAAGAACAAGAAGAACAAAGCGACACTAAAGAAGGCAATAAAGATTCAGATGAAGAAGATAACGAATATAATGAAGAGTATTATGGCAAAGATAATGATGAAGAGTACGAAAAAAAAGAAGAAGAACAAGAAGAAAAAAGTAAATAAAGTCAAAGAAAAAGTCGAGCGTTTGTTGCTATTAAACAACAATGTTCGACTTTTTTTATGTTTTTTGACTAGCTCAGAGTCGCTTTCCGTTTGAGTAGCCGAAACTTAGTACAACCACCTTAGAATAAACGTCTAATTGAATGGGTCAAACTAAGAGTAGATCCTAAAGTTCCTGCAAGACTTTGCGAGTTTATTATACCGTATTGAAATAAGACATAAAGGCTTTAAGTTAAACCGTAAATCAGGTTCATCCTCAGTTTTCAAACACGTTCTAATCTACCTACACTAAAAATTATAGAACCTTTTTTAAGTGATATTTGACATTATTATGTTTTATTTATTTTTAATTGGAAATATTTTCTTTTTAAAAAAGTTGACGAAAACATTTTCATGATATAGAATGAGATAAATTAGAAAAAGGAAAAGGGGACTGAAGAAAATGAAAACGTTTTTTGAGAAAGCTCAACAATTTGGTAAGTCGTTTATGCTGCCAATCGCAATTTTACCTGCTGCAGGATTACTTTTAGGAATTGGAGGATCGTTATCTAATCCCAACACCGTAAGCGCGTATCCTGTTTTAGATGTCGCATGGTTACAAGCGATCTTTACCATCATGAGTAGCGCCGGAAATATTGTTTTTAGTAATTTACCGATTATATTTGCTATTGGGGTTGCTATTGGTTTAGCAAAATCTGATAAAGGTACTGCAGCATTAGCGGCTCTCATTGGTTACTTAGTGATGCATTCGACAATAAATGCTATACTAACCATTACTGGAGAGTTAGTCGTGGATAATCTTGCCGCAGTTGGTCAAGGAAGTACAGTGGGAATCCAAACACTTGAAACAGGAGTTTTTGGTGGGATCATTGTTGGTATATTAGCAAGCTACTTACACAATCGCTTTAATAAAATTGAATTGCCAGCTTATCTAGGTTTCTTTGGTGGTTCACGTTTTGTTCCTATCATTACTTCTTTTTCAGCTATCCTTTTAGGTGTTGTAATGTACTTTATATGGCCAGTATTCCAAGGCTTGATTACAAATGTAGGAGATGTGGTTAATGCTACTGGATATTTAGGGACCTTTTTATACGGATTTATCTTACGTATGCTTGGGCCAGTTGGACTACACCATATTTTCTATCTTCCTTTTTGGCAAACAGCTGTTGGTGGAACATTGGAAGTTGGAGGAGAACTTGTTCAAGGAACACAAAATATCTTCTTTGCTCAATTAGCTGATCCAGCAACACAAGAGTTCTTCAGTGGAACAGCACGTTTCATGTCAGGACGTTTTATCACTATGATGTTTGGGCTAGTTGGAGCCGCATTTGCGATCTATAAAACAGCTAAACCAGAAAATAAAAAAGTTGTGGGTGGGTTGATGTTATCAGCTGCCTTAACCTCATTTTTAACAGGAATCACAGAACCGCTTGAATTCTCGTTCTTATTTATAGCACCAGCTCTATATGTTGTACATGCTGTTTTTGATGGGCTTGCATTCATGTTGGCTCATATCTTTGAGTTAACGATCGGGCAAACATTTTCTGGTGGATTTATAGACTTTATTCTATTCGGAATCTTACAAGGAAACGAACGAACAAATTGGATAATGGTATTAGTGATAGGAGTAGTTTGGTTCTTCTTATATTACTTCACATTCACGTTCCTAATTACAAAATTCAACTTCCAAACACCAGGTAGAACGGATAAAGTAGAAGTTGCTGGCAATAAAACTAAAGTTGAAGGTCGCGCACTAGATATCATTAATGGTTTAGGTGGCGAAGAAAACTTAGTGAATGTTGATAACTGTGCAACAAGACTTCGTGTGACGGTTAAAGATGATTCTTTAGTAGATGAAGCTTTATTAAAAGAAACTGGAAGCCAAGGACTTATCAAAAGAGGAAATGGGATCCAAGTTGTTTATGGTCCGCAAGTATCTGTTATAAAAAATGAAATTGAAGAATTGTTAGGAGACGAATAAAAAATGAATATGTTGGATAAAGTAAAATCAGAATTAGTTGTTTCTTGCCAAGCGTTGGATAATGAACCTTTGCATAGTTCATATATTATGGGAAGAATGGCCATAGCTGCTGAAGAAGGTGGAGCGAAAGGGATCCGTTCAAACTCTAAAGAAGACATCATTGAAATTAAAAAAAACACAGACTTACCGGTTATTGGAATCGTGAAAAGAGACTATGAAGATTCAGAAGTTTTTATTACGGCAACGATGAAAGAAATCGATGAGTTGGCTGAGTCTAAATGTGATATGATTGCACTAGACGCTACTGACCGTATCAGACCAAATGGAGAAACACTAGAGGCATTTGTTCAAGCGATCCGTTCTAAGTATCCTTCCATTTTATTAATGGCTGATGCATCAACTGTAGAAGAAGTAATAGAAGCAGAAAAAATCGGTTTTGACTGTGTTTCTACTACTTTAATGGGATACACAAAAAAATCTGAAGGTCAAAATATTGCAGACAATGATTTTGAACGCTTGAAAATCATTCTAGATACTGTCAACGTTCCTGTTATTGTTGAAGGTCACATTGATACACCTGAGAAAGCTAAAAGGTGTAAAGAATTAGGTGTTCATTCAATCGTAGTAGGCAGCGCGATTACACGTCCTCAATTGATTACAGCTGGTTTTGTTGAAAAAATGAAAGAAGTAAAATAAAATAAAACTAAAAAAGCTAGTAAGAAAAAGGGTATAATTCCCTCTTCTTACTAGCTTTTTTTCTAGTTCAAGTCTAAAGCAGTCAATGTTTTTTTCCGGTTGTCTTTATACGATTCATCTTCTAACAATACATAGCACAATACATCCAAAATAAAATGAATCGGCAATTGGCTGTTAATGAATTGCTCATCAGGAATAGACGTTCTACCAGATGCAAATAATACTTGATCTGCAATTTTTGTTAAAGGTGTATGATTCTGATTGGTGATCACGAAAACAGTGGCTTCTTCTTTTTTTGCTATGGTGCAGGCATCGATGACAGCTTGCGTTTTTCCATAGTTTGAAATAGCAATCATTAAGTCATATTTTTTTAATAGAACAGCATCCATCAACATCATATGCGGATCGGTCACCACGTCAACTATCAGACCCATTCTGACTAAGCGGTATTTCAATTCCATGGCGCTTAATCCTGAATTTCCAACGCCACAAATCAAGATCTTATGGGAATGATGGATTGCTTCTACGAAATCCGCAATTTGTTGCGTTTCAATTAATTGAGACGCAGAATTAATCAACTGTGTGTAGTAGCTGGCAATTTTAACGGGTACTTGTAAAGGAGCAGGAGTACCACCTAGTTCCTGAGACACAAATGTTTTAAATTCACTAAAATTTCGGTAATTTAATTTCGCACAAAAACGAGAAATGGTAGCGTTTGAGGTCTCCGTTAAACGTGAAAGATCCTTGATATTCCACGAATCAATGTCTTCTTTGTGTTCAAGTATAAATGCAGCTACTTGTTTTTCTTTCTTTGATAATAAAGGGTATGTTTGGTTGATCCGATTAGAAAGATTAAGATTGTTTGTCATAAGTAAGATAACCTGCCTCTAAGTCCTTTTTTTAAGGATACCATGTATAGCAGATGTTTACAAAAGAGAAATAAATAAAAAAAGTCAAATAGAAGTCTTTTATTATTTCATCTTAGGCGTGTTTTAAAACTAGTTTGTCAAGAGGGAAGTCGCCGTTAGATAAACAAAGGCTAAATAAAATGTTGCGAGTTTATCGTACTGTGTTGCGATAGGCCGACATTGTTTCGAAAATGGTCCGATTCGATAGTGAGAAGGAAAAAGTATGTTGGCTTAATGTAGAATCTCATTTGAGTAGGCGCAATAAGCCTTAATTCGATTAACTCATAGTCGCTTTCTATTTGAGTAGGCGTAATTGGCGTCAGTTCGAGCAGCTAAGAACAGAATCCTAATGAATTGACCGAATTTAAGGGACAAGGCCAAAAGAATCTACTAGAAAGGTCTGGATTGGGTGATACTTGTTGACTAAATGAACCCGTATCGCGCCATAAATAAAAGCTGATATAAACCGTTTCCTTGAGTATATCAATCTTTAGGCAGACATTTCATAACGTTCAATGCTCATCCTGATCACTCCTATTTTCTTTTATTACTCCAGATATACCAAAAATCAGGTTAGTCATCAGTTTTCAAACACGACCTAAGAGATAATGCAGAGAAAGTTTATAAACAAATCATTCTTTCTTGCAGCATTGAAATGGTATACTAAATTTGTATTAGAAAAAACGATTTCAACTTAATTTAGAAAGGAACGGTGTTATTTTGAAAAAGTATGATGCGATTATTATTGGATTTGGTCAAGGTGCTCGTACCTTAGCAACTAAGTTAACAGCGAATAAATGGAAAGTAGCATTGATTGAAAAAAATGAATTGATGTATGGCGGTTCTTGTGTAAATATCGGCTGTATTCCTACTAAGATCTTAGAACATGATGCAAGGGAACAAATAGATTATGCTACGGCATTAAAGCGCAAAAATGAGGTAACTCAAAGAAATCGAAATACAGAATTTACAAGTATGCAAAAAAGTGAACAGGTTGATTTGTACACTGGGACAGGTTCATTTAAATTAAACCATGTCATAATCGTCGATTTAGGCGATCAAACGGAAGAACTTGAAGCAGAATATATTTTCATTGATACTGGTTCAGAAAGTAATTATCCACCAATTGAAGGATTAAAAGAAACAAAAGGTATCTACAATAGTACAGAACTTCAGTCACTGCCTGAAGTACCTAAAACTTTAGGCATTATTGGTGCAGGGAATATCGGGTTAGAATTTGCTTCTATTTATGAAATGTTTGGTTCAAAGGTCACTCTTTTTGAAACGGGCGAACAGTTTATGCCAAAAGAAGAGCGAGAAGTAGCAGAAGCTGTTCAACAAGTTCTGGAAGACAAAGAGATCACGATTCAGCTAAATGCAAGAACGAATAAAGTCTCAAATGAGAAAGACCAAGTTAAGCTTGAAACAGAGGACAATAAGGAATTTTTATTTGATGCTGTTTTAGTCGCTACCGGTCGCAAACCCAATACTGCTTATTTAAATTTGGAGAATACAGAGATTGTTGTTGATGAAAAAGGCGGAATCGAAGTGAATGATTATTTGGAAACCGCTGTTGAACATGTTTTTGCTTTAGGAGATGTTAAGGGAGGTTATCAATTTACATACATCACGATTAATGATGCTAAGTTAATTGCTGATTATGTATTAGGCAAAGGCAATCGTAAACGCTCAGAGCGCCTGCATGTCCCTTATTCTATTTTTATAGAGCCGTCATTTGCTCGAGTTGGTTTAACCGAAGCAGAGGCAAAAGAGCAAGGGTACCAAGTGATTACCAACACTGCTCCCGTTAGCGGGACAACTCGCTCAGATGTTATTAATGATACTAGAGGATTGTATAAAGCTGTTGTAAATAAGGAAACAGATGAGATTTTAGGAGTCACTCTTTTCGGTGATCAAGCTCATGAATTGGTGAATCAAGTGAAGATGGCCATGGACAACCATATCCCTTACACTTATTTGAGAGATCAAGTCGTGACACATCCTGTTATGTCTGAGATTTTTTCTACATTATTTGATATGTAAAAAAAGGCTTCTTTTCACTTTAAATAGTGGAGAGAAGTTTTTTTACATGTAGAAGCAACTATAAAATTTTTGTAACTCTCTTTTGGACAAACAGCAACGAAAAAACCAAAAGTTTATCCAAAAGGCGAGCAAAAGTGGACAAGTTCTGCGAATTTACTCGTAGACTTGTCCACTAAAGAGAAAATGGGATTAAAAATTATTTTATGGTTAATGTTATTAGAAGTTAATCGGTAATTGATCATGTAGTTTTAAGAGTTCTAATTTGCGTATATCTCTAGGTAAGAAGCAGCGAATATCTTCTTCGTTATAGCCGACTAACAGTCTTTTATCGTCTACAAGAATAGGACGACGCATAATTCCTGGATGCCGCTGTATCAGCTTTAAAACTTTTCCTAAAGACATATCTTCTATATCAATATCTAACTCTCTAAATGCTTGTGAACGCTGTGAAATGATTTCTTTTGTTCCATTTTCAGTCAGTTGTAAGATAGATTTCAGTTCTTCATCGGTTATCTTTTCAGTAAATACATTTTTTTCAGTAAAGGGAATGTCATGTTCTTCTAACCATGATTTGGCTTTGCGACAAGAAGTGCAACTAGCAGATGAATACAATGTAATCATATAAAGCCCTCCTTCTAAAGGTTATTAAATAGTAGTATACTATATCAGTAAACGCAAACGTTTTCAATAGAAAGCTTAAAAGAAACAAAGATAAAAATCAATTATTATGCTTAAAGGAAAAAGAGTAGAAGGATAAATAATTTTTTCAATAAAGTTGGTTATTGTCTATGAAAATGTTGGGTAAAATGTTAAATTTAACATAATAGATTAAGCGAAAAAAAGAAGACAATAAAGTTGTTTTTACTTTTAAAATAGGAAAGAATGAGGGATGCAAAATTGGATAATGAATTAAAACAAACACCTTTGTTCGGTTATTATAAAAAGAATACTGTTAAACTAATGGATTTTGGAGGATGGGCTTTACCAATTCAGTTTTCAAGTATAGCAGAAGAGCATAAAGGCGTACGTATGAACGCTGGTTTATTTGATGTTTCTCACATGGGAGAGATTGTTGTAAGTGGAAAAAATGCTGGGAAATTTTTAGATTATGTATTAACAAATGATATTTCAAAAGTCACTATTGGCCAAGCTCAATACAACGCTATGGTCTATGAACATGGTGGGACCATTGATGATTTGATTATCTTTAAATTAAAGGATCAAGAATATTTAGTGACACCAAATGCTTCAAATAGTGATAAAGTCTTTCAATGGATGAATGAGCATAAAATGGAAGATGTTGTTTTGGAAAATAAATCAAACGATATTGGTTTATTGGCTCTTCAAGGTCCTTATGCAGAACAGATTTTACAAAAACTAACAGATGATAACTTAAGTAAACTGAAGTCTTTTCATTTTTCTCAACAGATTACTTTAAAAGGTTTTTCTTCAGTCCTTATTTCAAGAACAGGGTATACTGGTGAAGATGGTTTTGAATTATATGTAAAAGCAAAAGAAACGGAAAAATTATGGAATACCTTGCTTGAAAAAGGCAAAGAAGAAAAGTTACAGCCTTGTGGTTTAGGTGCCCGTGATACGTTGCGTCTAGAAGCCAGTCTTTCTTTATATGGAAATGAACTTTCAGATGAGATCACACCTCTTCAAGGTGGTATTGGTTTTGCGGTTAAAACTAAAAAAGAAGCTGAATTTATTGGTAAAACAGCCTTAGAAAATCAATTGAAAGACGGCGTCGATAAAAAAATCAAAGGCATTCAGTTAATTGGAAAAGGAATCCCGCGTCATGGATATTCTGTTTTTGATGAAGCTGGATCAAAAATCGGAGTTGTTACTTCGGGAACAAAATCACCAACGCTAGGAAATAGTATTGCTTTGGCTCTTTTGTCTTCGAAAGAGACTGAGATAGGAAAAACTGTGAAAATCGAGATACGCAATAAGTTAGTAGAGGCTGAAATCGTGGCCCTGCCCTTTTATAAAAAGAAAAAATAAAACTTAATACATTAAAGATGAGGAGTGTTTAACAATGACAGAGGATAGATTATATAGTAAAGAACACGAGTGGATATTGCCATTAGGAGAAAATGCAGTACGAGTAGGAATTACAGATTATGCTGTTAAACAGCTGGGGGATGTCGTATATGTAGAAGTTCCTGAAATGGATGCAGAAGTTTCGATTGGAAGTGAAATGGGAACAGTGGAGTCCATTAAATCAGCTTCTGAAATTTTTGCACCGGTTACAGGAATAATTATTGCTGTTAATACAGAATTAGAAGATGGACCTGAGTTGGTCAATGAATCTCCTTATGAAGAAGGCTGGTTTGCTGAGATTCAGTTAGAAAATTCAGTAGAACTAGAAGGATTATTAAATGAAGAAAGTTATCAAGCTTATGTTGCAGAATTGACAGTTGAAGAGGAGGCATAAGCGATTGAACGAATTCAGATACCTTCCCGATACGGAGCAAGACCAATTAGATATGTTAGAAGCTATGGGAATCGATTCAGTTGATGAATTGTTTTCAGATATCCCAGCAGAGATAAGGCTAACCGAAGATTTACCTATTCCTCAAGCTATACATGAATCAGCATTGACAAAAAAAATGAGACAGTTAGCAGTAAAAAATAAAACGGCCCATGAGTATTCTTTCTTTTTAGGAGCTGGTACATATGATCATTATATTCCAAGTGTAGTAGATCATGTCATCTCTCGTTCAGAGTTTTATACGGCTTATACGCCTTATCAAGCAGAAGCTAGTCAAGGAGAGCTGCAGGCATTGTTTGAATTTCAATCCATGGTGTGTGAATTGACAGGAATGGATGCGGCAAACTCTTCTTTGTACGATGGGTTTACTTCACTTGGTGAAGCAGCTACTTTAGCTGTAGGAGCAACAAAGCGTTCTAAAATTTTGATTTCTAAAGCTGTTCATCCTCAAGGAAGACAAGTCGTTCAAACAGTTGCAAATGGACAAGAGTATCAATTAGTAGAAATTGATCTAACAAATGACAGTACTAATTTAACCTTATTAGAAGAACAGCTAGACAACGAAACAGCAGCTGTTATTATCCAGTACCCTAACTTTTTAGGTTCGGTTGAGGATTTAGCAGCCATTAAAGAACTTGTTGCAACACAAAAAGCATTGCTTATTGTAATGGCCAATCCTTTAGCTCTAGCACTATTGGAGTCACCTGGTAATTTAGGAGCGGATATTGTAGTAGGTGATATGCAACCATTGGGATTAGCCATGAATTTTGGCGGTCCACATTGTGGTTATTTTGCAGTCAAGAAAAAATATATCCGAAAAATTCCTGGCCGTATTGTAGGACAAACCACTGATACTGAAGGTAAAAGAGGTTTTGTATTAACGTTACAAGCTCGAGAGCAACACATCCGTCGTGAAAAAGCGACTTCTTATATGAGTTCTAATCAAGCTTTAAATGCACTAGCATCCTCTGTTTTTATGTCCGCTTTAGGCAAAGAAGGATTGCAAAATATGGCTCAGCTTAATATTGAAAAAGCAGATTATATGGCTAAACAATTGGAAAAAAAAGGGTTTGTCGTAACCAATAAAGCTCCTTTTTTCAATGAGTTTGTTGTGCAATTGCATCAACCTGTAAGCAAGATCAACCAGCAGTTGCTGAAAAAAGGCTATATCGGTGGTTATGATCTAGAACCCGAGTATGGATTTGAAAATACCATGTTAATTGCGGTTACTGAACAACGAACCAAAGAAGAAATTGAGCACTTTATTGAGGTATTGGAGGGACTGGATAAATGACTGAATACAATGAATTGATTTTTGAAATAAGTCAACCAGGACGTACAGCATATTCACTTCCTGAAAGTGACGTTCCCTCAATTGTTTTAACGGATAAGTTTTCACAACACTTGATTCGCAAAGAACCAGCTGTATTGCCAGAAGTATCTGAACCGCAATTGATGCGTCATTATACTTCTTTATCTAGCAAAAATTTTGGTGTCGATAATGGATTTTATCCATTAGGCTCTTGTACGATGAAGTATAATCCTAAAATCAATGAAGACGTTGCTCGTTATGATGGATTTGCAGCGATTCACCCATTTCAACCGATTGAAACAGTTCAAGGAGCGTTTCAATTACTGTATGAATTACAAGAAGATCTTCAAGTTATATCCGGGATGGATGCAATTACTTTGCAACCAGCTGCTGGAGCTCAAGGGGAATGGACCGGTTTAATGATGATGAAAGCTTATCATACCAAAAATGGCGATAGATCCACTAGAACAAAAGTATTAGTGCCTGATTCTGCTCATGGAACTAATCCTGCTAGTGCACATGCAGCCGGTTTTGATGTAGTTGAAATTCCATCTAATGCCAATGGAACAGTTGATCTAACAGCCTTAAAAGAAAAAGTTGGGCCGGATACTGCAGGATTGATGTTGACGAATCCAAACACATTAGGTATTTTTGAAAAAGATATTGTGGAAATGGCTGAAATCGTACATCAATCCGGTGGACTTGTTTACTATGATGGAGCTAACTTAAACGCTATTTTAGGTCAAACAACGCCGGGTAAAATGGGATTCGATATTGTTCATTTGAATCTACATAAATCTTTTAGCACACCACATGGTGGCGGAGGACCGGGTTCAGGACCAGTAGGCGTAAAAGAATTTTTGATTCCTTATTTGCCGATTCCAAGAATTGAAAAACAAGAAGACAGTTACGTATTGAATACAGACTTCCCAGATTCCATTGGGCGTGTTAAGGGTTACTACGGTAATTTTGGCGTAAATGTTCGTGCGTACACTTACATTCGAACAATGGGTCCAAAAGGGCTCCGTCAAGTTTCTGAGAGTGCCGTAATACATGCTAACTACTTAAGAAAAAAATTGGAACCGTATTTTGAGACACCTTATACTCAATACAGCAAGCATGAATTTGTTTTATCAGGGTCTAGACAGAAAAAATTAGGGGTACCCACAACCAGTATTGCAAAGCGTATTTTAGACTTTGGTTATTATGCACCAACTGTTTATTTCCCGCTGATCGTGGAGGAAGCCTTAATGATTGAGCCAACAGATACGGAAACAAAAGAAACACTTGATGCTTTTGCTGATGCGTTGATCCAAATTGCCAAAGAAGTAGTGGAGACACCAGAAATAGTTCTTAATGCTCCTCATACAACTTTTGTAAAAAGATTAGATGAAGTAAAAGCTGCAAGACAATTGATCGTTAAGTATACGAAAGAAATAGAGTAAAAGAAGACCAACCTCGAAAAGTTACGAGGTTGGTCTTCTTTTATTTTTATGGTAAAAATGGTATCAATAAAGTGAGGTATTACATTACTTTTGTTGGATTTAAGCGACCATCCGGATCAAAAACTTGTTTGATTTTACGCATATAAGTTAGATAATTTGGATCCGTCATTTTAGCAAGATAAGGTTTTTTGATAATTCCAATACCATGTTCTGCTGAGGGAAGACCACCTAATGCTTTGATTTTTCCATACATTTTAGTTAAAACATCATCACGTTTTGTATCCCATTCTTGTTGATCCGTGATTGATCCACGCGCAACACAGGTATGAAGATTTCCATCACCAGCATGTCCAAAACTGATCATACTTAATCCACTTTCAGCTTCTAATTGCTTTGTATATTGGTATAGAGTAGAAAGTTGATTGATAGGAACTGTTTCATCCATGGTTACTTGTTCTGTGTAATTTACGACAGCTGTTAATAGAGAATCACGTAATGACCAAGCTGTTTTTTCCAATTCAGGAGTGTCTAAACTAATGATTTCTAGAACGTTATGAGCTTGAACGCTTTGTTTTAATAATTCAATCCGATGCTGGATAACTTCCATATTATCGCCATCTAATGTCATCAAAAGGTAAGATTCACCAAGTTGACTAGGGAAAAGTACACCATTTTCTTTTTCACTTAATTGGATGGTTTCTCTTTCGAAAAATTCAAGTGCTGTTGGATCTACTCCATTTTGTAAAATAGTTAATACAGCATCTGTTGATTCTTTAAGTGTTGGAAAAGCAAGAACTAGTGATAGGCTAGCTTTTGGTAAAGGAATCACTTTTAATTTGATTTGAGTAGTAATACCTAAAGTTCCTTCAGAACCGATAAATAGATCTTTCAAATCATAACCAGAACTATTTTTGATGTTGACGCTGCCTAAAGTTAATTCTTCACCAGTGGCTAAGACAACATCTAATTGACGTACATAATCTCTTGTTACACCGTATTTAACAGCTCGCATACCACCAGCATTTGTAGCAATATTTCCACCGATAGAAGAATTTTTAGAACCTGGATCAGGTGGGTAGAAGAAGCCTTTACTTTCTACATACTCTTGGATCTCATGAAGTAATACGCCTGGTTCAACTGTCAAAGTCATTGTTTCTAAATCTAAATCAATAATTTGGTTCATTAGATGTAAATCAATAATTAATTCATTTTGAACAGGAGCAGTTGCTCCAGATAAACCTGTGCCTGCACCACGAGCAATAATGGATAAATTTTCTTGATTAGCAAATTTTACTAATGCAACGACTTCGGCTTTTGTTTTAGGCAATGCAACACCATAAACGCTTTTTGCATGTCCTACATATTCATCGAATAAGTATTTTTCGGGCACTTCTTCACCTTGAAAAATGCGATTTGAGTCGGTAATGATCTCTTTTAATAACATGAAAAAATCTCCTTTTTATATAAAATGGATAAGTTTTTAGTTTCTTACGTTCATTAGTGTAGCACTTAACGGATAGCAAAAGCAATGAAATTATGGAATAAAACCGTTCGAAAACGTTGTTAAATCAACGATTTCGAAATTGGTATAGGTCAATTAAAAGAAAAATATAGTGAATTCTTATTGGGAAAAATTCTGAAATAAACAGCAAAACAAATAAAAAGGATTAGAGTTAAAAGACTCAAATCCTTTTTTTGCGTACTTAAAGAGTAACGGTAGAATGTTGTTCAATTTCCCTCGCGGTAACTGTAGGAGATAAGAGCATATCTTCTAATAATTGAAGTTGATGAATTTCATAAGTTGTAGGGTGTGTTCCATTTATAGAACCTTTGGGATTAAACCAACACGTATCAATTCCAGCATTGATTCCTCCTTGGATATCGGAAGTCAAGGAATCGCCAATGATCAAGGTCTTGTCAGCTGTGATTTGAGGAATCTTTTCAAAAACATGATGAAAGAATTCTTTCTTGGGTTTTTGATAGCCAATTTCTTCAGAAATGAAGATGTCTTTGAAATAAGTGGTCAGACCTGAGTTGTTTAGACGGATGATTTGGGTACGAGCAACTCCATTCGTTACCACATAAAGATCATAATAGTTAGCTAACTTTTGAAGCAGTTGTTCTGCCCCATCAATCAAGACAGCACTTTGTTCTAAGTATTGTCTGTACAAGTTATCTAAATGAATCCCATCTAAAGTTAGGCCAAGTTTTTGAAATAAAGTAGAAAAACGTGTATGTAATAATTCTTCCCGTTTAATTTCTCCTTTTTCAAAAGAAGCCCATAATTGTTGGTTCATTTTTTGGTAGAACTGCTTAATGTCATCTGTTAATGCAACATCATGTTCTTTAAACAATTCTTGTAAAGCGTACCTTTCAGCTGCTTTAAAATCAAGTAAGGTATCATCAACATCAAATAAAAGGGTCTGGTACTGTTTCAAATGAATAAGCCTCCTTCAGTTAATTGTTCGCACTACTCTTTAAAAGTATACCATTTTTCTTGTACAAAGTTAGAAAGTTTTGCATAATAAAATTATAGATAGTAACCTTAAAGGATGGGATGATATGAAGGAAAAACAAGTTATATTGAATGGAAATAGTTTTGAGATTTTAGAATATTTTAAAAAGAATTTAAAATTTGAAAATTATGAACAATCGATTACTTATGGATTTGATTTTGAATATGGAAAAGGATATCTAACTGTATTTGAAAAATACTTTACTAGAAATGACAGCGTGGCAAGTTTGACCCTTCATATACATCCTTTAGAAAATGAACAAGTTGAATTAATAATGATCGTTTCAGGCAGTGGAACTGGGATTTTTAAAATAGATTGGTGGATAGGTAAATCTATTTTAAAAACAATGGATAAGCTGATAGAGGAATTCAAATAGCTAAAAAAATCTTTTCTAAAAGATATTTTTGCTGGAAATTTCTATTGTTTAACTTTGTTTTTTTTATTACTTCTGCTGGAAAAACAAGTTTCGCTCAAAGATGAATAAGACTAAATAAGATAAAAGAGAACGAATGTTTTCTTTTTATCTTATTTTTGTATTCACTAATTTTTGGTATACTACAAGCTGTAAGTCAGATAGAACAAAAGAAAGGTTTGATGGAATGAGAAAATTTTTCTCATATTGTGTAATGGTAATTGTCTTAATCGGGTTTGGTTATTGGCTTGCAAATTCGTCTATTCTAGAGAATACAAAACTTGGCGATACGATTTCTTTAATTGCTGATAAAGCATCAAGTGCAAAAATAGTTGTTATAGAAGAATCCTCAAGTGATCATAGTCAAGAAGCATCAACGAGTGTAGAAGTATCCAGTACTAGTGATGATGCAACTGAAACAGATAAACTAAATAATGAAGTTGTTGAAAAACGAGTTTTAGAATTACTGAATGACTTGAGAAAAGAAGTAGGTGTTCCTCAATTAACTTCTAATGATCAATTAAAAAAAGCAGCTAACAAACGAGCAATTGAAACAGAAGAATCTTTTTCTCATACACGCCCTGATGGGAAAGCTACCTTTACTGTTTTAGAAGAACCAGATAGTGAATACTCTTATCAATTAGCAGGAGAAAATTTAGCAATGGGAACCTATTACTTAGACGAAAATGGAATGTCTGAATGGTTATTTGATGGATTAAAAAATAGTCCAGGACATTATGAAAATATGGTTAATAAGGATTTCGAAGAGGTAGGCATTGGTGTTCATTATGATGGCGAAAATCTTTATATTGTACAATTATTTGGAACGCCGTTATGAAACTGCTCGCGAATATGATTTGAAATAACTAGTCGAATAAGCAAACATAAGGTTGGGTCAAACGACTCAATCTTTTTTTGTAACCACAACATGTTGTGGTTGAAAAACGATTACGTCTGTTATATAGTAGTTTTAGGAAGGGAATAGAGTAAAGAAATTTTTTAAACTTTATACATATGGTAAAATGTCTATCTTAAAAGAGTGACATAATTGGAGGAATAAATAGAATGAAAGTTTTTAAATTGGGATTTATAGTAGCAGCAACATTTAGTTTGGCAGCTTGTGGGAACACGACTGTGCAAGACTCAGATTCTTCTGCAGCAAAAAGCAGTACCTTAGTTGAACAGCAAGCAAAAGAGACACTTTCTGTCGTCATGTCATTAGAACAAGATGGAAAAGAAGTTGAAGGTGCAACGCAAGAACTAGAAGTAGAAGAAGGTACTACTGTCTTAGAAGCACTTAAAGGACAGTATGAAGTAATCGAAGAAGATGGATTGATTCTTTCAATCGATGGAATGGAACAAGATGAAGATGCGGGGAAATACTGGTTGTATGAAGTAAATGGTGAACAACCAACTGTAGGAGCCGCAGAATGCGAAATAAAAGATGGAGATCAAGTGAAGTGGTTGTTAAATGCTTTACAATAAACTGAATAGAAAAGTATCTATTCAAAAAATAACCTTACTTGCTTTTATGACTGCGCTTTGTCAAGTTAGTCGGCAATTGTTTCAGTTTCTACCAAATATCCAGCCAGTAACCGTTATTTTAATTATTTTAACGTTAACATTAGGTGTAAATGACACTTTGATTGTAGCGGTCTTATCGATTATTCTATCAAATGTGACACTTGGTATGGGTGTCTGGACGATTGCTCAAATCGTTTCATTTTGTGGAGTTGTTTTAGTTACAGGACTTATCATCAAACCCTTTTTTAATAAAATTCCTTTTGTGTTTATGCTTTGTTATGCCGGTTTTACAGGATATTTGTATGGTTTTTTGATTTCTTTAATTCAAGCTCCATTTTTTGGTATTCAAAATTTTTGGATTTATTATGCTTCTGGAATCCCTTTTGATACCTTACATGCAATAGGAAATAGTGGGTTTTATCTAGTATTAGCGCCAGTTCTGTTTCCTTTATTAGAGAAATTTCTTAATAAGTACTATAAGAATGAACAATAAATAAAAGGCAATAGGGAGCAAGTGTCAAACAACATAAAAAGACAGATGGGTCATTGGTAAAAATGATCCATCTGTCTTTTACGTTAAAATGTATTGTTACATTCCTAAATAAGGAGCTGGGTTAACTCGACTTCCGTTTTTGTACATTTCAAAATGCAAGTGTACGCCCGTAGAAGAACCAGTCGTTCCCATTGTTCCAATTTGTTGCCCTTGAGAAACTTGCTGTCCTGGAGAAACAAGCAAACTTCCAGCAACCATATGTGCATAAAGCGTTTGGAAACCATTGCCGTGATCAATTTTCACATAATATCCCCATCCTGAATCATATCCAGCAATCACAACTGTACCGCTTTTAGAAGCAACAATTGCTCCACCGCCACCAAAATCAATGCCGCCATGCAATTTGTAATCACCTGTAATCGGGTGCACTCGGTAACCATAAGATGAGGTTGAATATCCGCCACTAGGTCGTATGAAACCTGAATTAGATGATGGTTTTGATTCTTGGACGACCGGTTCTTTTGAAGGACTTGTGTTGCTAGAAGAACTAGGGTTAGTAGTTGAACTGCTGGACTTATTAGTATTTGTTGATTTTTTAATAGAAGAGCTGGCAATTGTTGTTTTTTCTTCAGCAGCTTTTTTAGCCGTTTCTTCTTGGTTAGCTTTTTCTTGAGCTTCAACAGCAGCTAATCTAGCTTCTTCCTCTGCAGCGGCTTTTGCAGCTTCTTGTTCAGCAGCTTTTTGTATGGCTAGTTGTCTGGCTTGTTCTTCTTCAATAATACGTTGACGTTCTTTTTGCATTTCTTCAGAGAGTGTACTTGTTTGAGTAGCAATGACTTGCTGCTCTTCAACAAATGTATTTTTCTCTTCTTCCGTCATATCGTATTGAATGGCAACTTGAACGATTTTATCATCGAGTTCAGCTTTTTGAGCAACTAGATTGTTTTTAGATAATTCAATATCAATTTTTATTTCTTCAATGGCCATTTTTTCAGCTTTAGCTTTTGTTTCGTTCATTTCTAATGTAGTTTGATCTTTTTCTTGTTCAATCACAATAGTTTTATTGGCAGTAACCAATTGATTGACGATACCTATACGGCCAACTAAATCTGTAAAACTTTCAGCAGTTAATATAAGGCCTATTAAATTAGAAGCACTTCCATCCGTTTGTACAGAGCGAGCTTGATTTTCAAGTTTACCTGTTCGTTGGGCAATTAGTTTTTTTAAAGCTTCAATTTCTATTTTCAATTGTTCAACTTTTGCTTTAGAGTCTTCTAACTTTATTTCTTGCGCATGTAATTTTAGAACTGTATCATCGATTTGAGATTGTAGTGTAGTAATATCTGAATCTAAACTGCTTTTTTCTGTTTCTAGCCCATTTAAGGTTTCATCTTGTTCTTTGATTCTATTATTAAGCTCTGATGATTGTGATTCAAGTTCATTTTTTTTCTGTTCCATTTCTTCCAGTGTATCGGCTTGAGCGATAGTTGGTAAGAATGGTCCAGCAAACATCACCGTAGCTATAATTCCTATGATTGCTCTCTTTTTCAATAGTATACCCCCATTAAATCCCCATGCTTTTTACGTACCTAAAAAGTATAGCATAGATAATGAACAATTGTGGTGTTAGTTGTGTAACAAAAAATAGCAATAGTATTACAGAAAGGCTGTACAGTGAAATAAAAGATAGCGTTTCGCTTTTAAAGAATAAGGAGAAATGAGCTGCTGAATTGTAAACGTTCTATTTAATAGATGGAAGTGGTAAACTAGAGGTAGTGATTAAGTAAAATTTGGAAAATAAAGGAGGATAATAGTGGATTATTTAGGTGTGGATATCGGCGGAACTGAAACAAATTATGGATTAATTAATGATCAAGGCGAACTAGGTGAAATAAAAACTAAAAAAACGCCTATGGGTTCATTAACAGAATTTTTGGATTTGATGGAAAAAATCTACAATGAATATGCTGATCAAGTTGAAGGTATGGCTATTAGCATGCCAGGTATTATCCATTCGAAAACCGGGTATGCAGTGCATGGAGGTTCGTTAAAGTATATTAAGAATTTGAATATGATAGAAATGTTGGAAACAAGATGTCAAACGACTATTCATGTAGAAAATGACGGGAAGGCAGCGACACTTGGGGAGTTGTGGAAAGGAAATTTAAAAGGTATCCAATATGGCATCATGCTTAATTTAGGTACTGGCATTGGTGGTGGAATAGTAGTGAATGGTGAAGTTTTAAAAGGTCAGCACTTCTCGGCAGGTGAATTTTCTTTTATTAAAACAAATTCAGATAAAAGTAAAGATGCAGATTATATGTTTGGATTTCAAAACGGCATAAAAAAACTGTATCAAAAAATAGGAGAGCAGTGTGAATTACCGTCAGAATCAATAAATGGATTTAAGATGTTTGAATTGATTGAAGCTGGAAATAAAAAAGCCGCTGCATGTCTAGATGAATATTGTTACACATTAGCTATTCAATTGTTTAATTTACAGACGATAGTAGATCCAGAAAGAATTATTATCAGTGGCGGAATCAGTGGAAATCCATTGTTGATTCAAATGATCAAAGAGAATGTAAAGAAAGTATATGAAGAAGAATTAGGAGAACAGTTATTTATTGTGCCTACAATCATGAAAAGTAAACTCGGAAATAACGGAAATATTATTGGAGCATTATACAATTACAAATTAAATGAGGAATAAGAAGTTTAAAAACTATCAATACATGTTATAAGATATAACATGTATTGATAGTTTTTTTTATTTATTTTGAATTTAAAAGCTAAAACCCTTGATATAGCCTTTTTGTAATGTTAGATTTTATAACATAAATGAAAAGGGGGATACAATATGTTTTCATCAGCAGATACATTATGGGTATTGGTTGGAACTGTTTTAGTATTTTTTATGCAAGCGGGTTTTGCGATGGTTGAAACGGGATTTACAAGAGCAAAAAATGCAGGAAATATTATTATGAAAAATTTAATGGATTTTGTATTAGGGTCTTTAATGTACTGGATCATTGGATTTGGAGTAATGTTTGGACCAAGTATAGCAGGTTTGATTGGAACACCGGACTTATTTGTACAAGGAAATTACGATACAACGATACCAGGATATATATTTTTGATGTTTCAAACGGTATTTGCGGCAACTGCGGCTACGATTGTTTCTGGTTCAATGGCAGAAAGAACGAAGTTTAGTGCATACTTAGTTTACACATTGGTTATTTCTACAGTTGTTTATCCTATTTCTGGACATTGGATCTGGGGTGGAGGATGGTTAGCGCAATTAGGATTTGTCGATTTTGCTGGTTCGACAGCTGTTCATATGGTTGGTGGAGTAACAGCTCTAATCGGAGCAAAGCTTGTTGGGGCTAGAATTGGAAAATACGACAAAGATGGAAAAGCAAAAGCTATTCCAGGACATAGTCTAACATTAGGAGCTTTAGGTGTTTTCATTCTTTGGTTTGCTTGGTTTGGATTTAATGGAGCTTCAACGGTCTCTGCCACGGGTGATGAAACATTATCTCTTATTGGAACAATCTTTTTAAATACAAATTTATCCGCAGTAACGGCTACTTTAGTTGCTATGATGATTACATGGACAAAATATGGCAAACCAGATATTTCTATGACGCTAAATGGTTCGCTAGCTGGTTTAGTAGGAATTACAGCTGGATGTGCGATAGTTTCACCATTTGGAGCTGTAGCGATAGGGGCAATTTCTGCTAGCGCGTTAGTCTATGGAATCGAATTTGTCGAAAAGAAAGCTAAAATTGATGATCCAGTAGGTGCTTTCGGTGTTCACGGGATATCAGGTGCATTAGGAACTATCCTAGTAGGTGTTTTTGCAACTGATGGAGGATTGCTGTATGGAGGTGGAGTCAACCTTTTAGGGATTCAATTATTAGGAGTAGGTTCAGTTGTTGCTTGGGTAACGGTCACAATGGTTATTACATTTAAACTCATTGATAAAACAATTGGGTTACGAGTAACAGAAGAAGAAGAAATTGCAGGGATGGATATTTCAGAACATGGATTAGAATCAAGCTACGGTGACTTCGTGACGGTTCCATTTGGTCAAAAACCTGTATTTGGAGGATTGAAATTTGAAAATCAAGAACCTGCCTTAGCTTTAGCCGGAATAGAATCAGTTTCTATAGATAATGATGATACTGATCCAGTCCTTGAATTTCACAGACATTCCGTTAACCCTTTGAGTACAAATAAGAGTAAAGAGGGCGAAATTACCCCATTAATGAAAGTCGATATTATAACGAATGAATCAAAATTTGATGACTTGAAAAAAGATTTAAATACGATTGGTATTACAGGCATGACGGTGACAAAAGTACAAGGTTATGGTATGCAAAAAGGGCATACAGCTTACTACAGAGGGGTAGAAATCGAAGCAGACTTGCTGCCTAAAATACGACTAGAAATAGTTGTGAGCAAGGTACCGGTTTCTCTAGTGACTGAGACAGCTCGAAAATCTTTGTATACCGGTGCTGTCGGTGACGGAAAAATATTTGTCTATAACGTAGAAAATGTCATTCGAGTAAGTTCAGGAGATCAAGGAACAAAAGCTCTGGAGTATGATGATGTGGATAAAGAAGAAGTAAAAGCTTGATATAAAGAAAACCATCAAGAAAGTTCCAAATAGGAACTTTCTTGATGGTTTATTTAGTACGTCTTAAACTAACAGGTTTATCTAAAATTTCTTTGTAGATGATCCCTTTTACATAATCGTTTTGGAAATGAGTTTTCTTAGTTTTAACCACAGCCTGATAACTTGATTTTTTAGTAGAAGTTACCTTATCAATAGGGGTTAATGAAGTTAAATCATTCCTATCAAAAAGCGTCTGACTTTTACTTTTCTTAACGTCATTTTCATTAAATAAAGTTGTTTTTGGAGCAGAAGAAGATCGTACAGGTTCCGCTCTTCTTTTTGCAGCTTCTTGTTGCATACGACGAGACAATTGTTTCGATTGCACCTGTTGATTTCTTTTTTGAGAAGAAGCAGTAGATGATTTGCTAGCATATTTTTGTCTAGTCGTGTTATTTGCTATAAAAGCATCTTTTAAAGATACAGAATCTTTATTTCTTAAATCTGTTCTTTGTTGAAGGTCTCTTTGTCTACTTTGCGATGAAGTGGAATTGTTTCCAATCATTGCAATAAAGAAGCGATATATAGCAGCGATAAATGAAAAAACGGTAGTCCCTATAAGAAATAAAACGACAAGGGCTATTAAAGTATTCATTATCTATCACTTTCTCTCTCAGTAGTATCTGAAATAGAGTTTCTCATTTTAGTATCGGCATTAACATTGTTCATATTGTAATAATCCATTGCACCTAAGTTTCCAGATTTTAAAGCTTCAGCTAATGCTAAAGGTACTTCAGCTTCAGCTTCAACCACGCGAGCACGCATTTTTTGAACTTCAGCGATCATTTCTTGTTCTTGAGCAATCGCCATTGAGCGTCTTTCCTCAGCTTTAGCTTGGGCAATATTTTTATCTGCTTGGGCTTGTTCCATTTGTAAGCTGGCACCAATGTTACGTCCAACATCAATATCCGCAATATCAATGGAAAGAATTTCAAAAGCAGTACCAGAATCTAATCCTTTTCTTAAAACAGTTTTTGAGATAGAGTCTGGATTTTCTAAAACATCTGTATGTCTTGCTGCACTACCAACTGTTGTTACAATACCTTCACCAACACGAGCGATGATTGTTTCTTCACCAGCACCACCGACTAGGCGTTCAATATTCGCACGAACCGTTACTTTTGCACGTGCTTTAACTTCAATACCGTTCATTGCCATTGCAGCAATTTGAGGTGTTTCGATAACTTTAGGATTAACACTGACTTGTACGGCTTCAAAAACATTTCTTCCGGCTAAGTCGATTGCAGCAGCTTGTTTAAATACTAAATCAATATTTGCACGTTGTGCGGCAATTAAAGCATCAATAACTTGGTTGATATCTCCACCAGCTAAATAATGAGCTTCTAATTCATTGATGTCGATATCTAATCCAGCTTTAGTGGCTTTGATCAATGGACGAATGATATCTTGTGGAGCAACTCGTCTTAAACGCATTCCAACAAGTGTTCCTATGTTAACTTTAACACCTGAGAAATAAGCAGTAACCCATAATCCAACGGGTACGAAACGGAAAAATAAGCTGATAACGATAATAACGATAATGGCTATGAATAAAAAGCCAATCCAATTTGTGGGGCTCTCTGCAACTGTTGTCATATTTAATCCACTCTCCTAACAATAATTTTGTATCCTTCTACTTTTGTGACAATAACGGAAACATTTGTGTCTATATGCTCTCCAGTACTTACGACATCTAACTCAGTGTCTTCAAATTGTACTTTTCCAGATGGCCTAAGTGGCGTAGTTGTTTTTCCAGTTTTTCCTAAATAAGCTGAAGCGTCAGTGTTGCTTGAAAACCCGCTTTCTTTATCTAAATTATTTTGAAGGACAAGTTTTTGTAAATGAGTTAACGAGTACCCTCTGCGGATGAGCATAATAAATAAAAATGAAGCAGCAACCACCGCAATACTTAAATCACGTAAAGCTGTACTAAGATCATTATTCGTTAAATAGACACCGCCGATAATTAAAAGAAAACCAATGATACCTGCTACACCAAAGTCAGGTACAAAGACTTCAAATATCAACAAACAAATTCCTAGAATAAAAATTATAATCGGAACCCAATTTTCAAGACTATTTATATAAAAATATCCTCCAAAACTTGCTAATGCCAAAAGTCCTCCTAAAGTAGATTTAGGTGTTAAAGCCGCTATGACTAAACCAATAAATCCAACAGTTAATAAAATTATTTCCAATACATTCACCTCCTCTTTAAGAGCTGTTCCTTTTCCCTAACTAAATCCTCGTTGATTTTAGTTACTCTTATTTTACCATTAGTAACAAGGTTACGCACTTTTAACTCAAAGTTTATTGAATTTTTAGTGTTTTATCAGAAAAACGGCTGTATTTTTATGAAGCTTTTTGCATGTTATAAAAAATAAAAACAATTCAGTATTTAGATTAAACTTGAAAAAAAGATTAAAAACTTTTTTTCAAGTTTAATATTTTTTAGAAGCCACTAACAGCATAACAGTAAGCGTTATCGCAGTTAGGTGGTATAATACGATTAGAAGAATAAATGGACTATTTTTTTAAAAGATAAAAAATTAGGTCGATTAATCAGTGCATACATTGTAAAATGAAAATATGATTAAAATAAAATGAAAAATGAATGCTAGTTAGTTGGGAGTGAATCGAGTGACACATCTATCAATGAGTGAAGAAGTAAAAAAAAAACTTGAAGAAGAATTGTTTTTATTTAATACCGGGGAATATTTCGACAGTTATTTAACGCTAGGATGCAATAGGGATACCTATGAAGGGAACTCAGGATTTCGTTTTACTGTTTGGGCTCCTAATGCGATAAGTATGGCTGTAGTAGGAGATTTTTCCGATTGGGATTTAGGAATCGAAATGGAGAAAATTGGCAAAACGGGTTGTTGGACAGCCTTTAGCGACAAAGCTATAGAAGGACAATGTTATAAATACCGTATAGAACAACCTGATGGAACGGTAAAGTTGAAAATTGATCCTTATGCATTTGAATTTGAAGTAAGACCAAAAGACGCTTCGATTGTAAAGGGTTTACCCGAAAAGAAATGGAAAGATGGGTTATGGTCTGCAAATAAAAAACGATTTTCTATCTATGAACGCCCACTAAACATCTATGAAGTACATCTTAGTTCTTGGAAACACCACGATGATGGATCGTGGTATACAATTCCTGAATTAAAAAACGAATTGATTCCTTATGTTAAAAAAATGGGGTACACACATATTGAATTCATGCCTTTAATGGAACATCCTCTAGACGCTTCTTGGGGGTATCAGTTGACCGGATACTATGCGTTATCTTCTAAATTTGGCACGATGGAAGAGTTTCAAGACTTAGTAGAAGCGGCACACCTAGCAAATATTGGAGTAATCATGGATTGGGTACCAGGCCACTTTAATCGAAATGATTATGGGATGGTTCATTTTGATGGGACCCCTCAATTTGAATACACAGATAAAAATAAAGCTCAAAATAATCGATGGGGAACAATGAACTTTGATTTAGGGAAAGCTCAAGTCCAAAGCTTCTTGACTTCTAATGCACTATATTGGATCGAACAATTTCATTTAGATGGGTTAAGAGTCGATGCCGTATCCAGTATGTTGTACCTTGATTACGATATTGGTGAGTGGACGCCTAATGAAGATGGAAGCAATCACAATAAAGTAGGTGTTGAATTTATTCAAAAACTTAATAAAAAAGTATTTGAACGACATCCTTACACCTTGATGATCGCCGAAGAAAGTACGGCGTGGTCAAAAGTTACGAAACCAGTTCATATGGGAGGGCTAGGTTTCAACTATAAGTGGAATATGGGGTGGATGAATGACACATTGAAATTTTTTGAAATGGATCCATTATCCCGTAAACATCATTTCAATTTAATTACTTTTTCTTTTATGTATGCATTCAATGAAAACTTTATTTTGCCATTCTCGCATGATGAAGTGGTACATGGAAAAAAATCATTGATGCATAAAATGCCAGGTGATCGCTACAACCAATTTGCCAGCTTGCGTACATTAGAAGCTTATATGATGGTTCACCCAGGTAAAAAGCTGAACTTCATGGGGAATGATTATGGTCAATTTCTAGAATGGCGCATACATGAAGGATTGGAATGGCAAAGTGTGAATGACGAAATGAATGCTAAACATTTGCACTTTATGGAATCGTTAAATTTACTGTATAAAAAAGAAAGAGCTTTATGGGAAGTAGATCATCAAGCAGATGGAATCCAAATTTTAGATGCAGATAATGCTTCTGAAACTCTTTTAACGTTTATTCGAAAAGGTAAAAAGCCGCGTGATTTCGTAGTCGTTATTTGTAATTTTGTACCAGTTGAGCGAAAGGGGTATAAGGTAGGAGTTCCTTATGAAGGCATTTATGAAGAGTGTTTAAATACTGAATTGAGCGAATATGGCGGGGTCTGGACAAAAAATCAAGGACCTTTAAAAACGGTTAAAGAAACCACTAACCAGCAGGTCCATACGATTGAATTGATTGTACCGGCAATGAGCGTTTTAATTTTACGACCAAAAAGAATTTTTGGAGTTCCAAAAAATTAATCGATGAAAAGGAGGGTAGAGGAAGGATGGCAAGAAGATTCTTCCGGCAGTACAATGAAAAAAACAGAAACTTTAGCAATGATTTTAGCAGGAGGACAAGGAACAAGGCTTGGAAAATTAACTAAAGATATTGCTAAACCAGCAGTACCTTTTGGAGGTAAGTACAGAATCATTGATTTTGCGTTAAGTAATTGTGCTAATTCTGGGATCAAAAATGTAGGTGT
Source organism: Carnobacterium sp. FSL W8-0810 (assembly GCF_038007125.1). Lineage (NCBI taxonomy): Bacteria > Bacillati > Bacillota > Bacilli > Lactobacillales > Carnobacteriaceae > Carnobacterium > Carnobacterium sp. FSL W8-0810. The sequence continues at coordinate 1,307,246 of NZ_JBBOWO010000001.1, forward strand.
AGTGACTCAATATCAACCTCTTGAATTAAATACCCATGTAGGAAACGGCGAAAGCTGGGGATTGAATACTCATGATGGCGGAGCTACTATTTTGCAACCTTATTCTAGCGTGGATGGAGAAAAATGGTTTAAAGGAACGGCACATGCCATTTACCAAAACATTGATTTTATTGATCGGTATAATCCAGACTATCTTTTAGTTCTTTCAGGAGACCACATCTATAAAATGAATTATCAAAATATGATTGAATTCCATAAAGCTAAAAAAGCAGCTTTAACTGTAGGCGTTATTCCTGTTCCGCTTGATGAAGCCCCTCGCTTTGGAATCATGAATACTGATCAGACAGACCGAATTATTGAATTTGAAGAAAAACCAGCAGAACCTAAGAGTAATTTAGCTTCAATGGGGATTTACATTTTTGACTGGCCAACGCTGAAACGGTATCTAGTGGATAATCATGCTAAGAATCGTACAATGGAAGACTTTGGGAAAGATGTTATTCCAACTTATTTGAGAAATAGTGAAAATGTATTTGCTTATGCCTTTAAAAATTACTGGAAAGATGTTGGAACGATCGAAAGCCTTTGGGAAGCAAATATGGAATTTTTAGACCCGAATCATGCATTAAATATAAGGGACTCTTCATGGAGAGTTTATACACAAAATCCATCTGCTCCACCTCAATTTTTAACCAAAACCTCTAAGGTTGCGGATTCTATGATTGCAGATGGCTGCTATATTGCGGGTGAGATCAAACATTCAATTTTATCATCTAATGTTAAAGTAGGAAAAAATTCTATTATTAAAGATAGCTTGATTATGGCTAACGTAACGATAGGCGAAAATGTGACCATCAATTGTGCCATTGTTGGAGAAAACGCAAAAATTCATGATGGGGCACAAATTATTGGAGATGAAAAAAATATTAACGTAGTGGGATACGCTGAAGAGGTAGGAGGGTTAAAAGATGAAGACTAATCAACAATTATGTGCAGTATTAAATTTGGATGAATCAGAACCGCAACTGATGCCTCTAACAAAAATAAGAGCAGTAGCAGCTTTACCATTTGGTTCACGGTACCGGCTGATTGATTTTCCACTTTCCAGTTTATATAGTGCTGAGGTCAATTCTGTTGCAATGTTCGTACGCGGCAGTGCAAGAGCTTTAATGGATCATGTTCGAAGCGGCTATCCTTGGGGAATGGAATCGACTGTGGGTGGCGGATTGTTTATTCATTCTGGAGCAGAAATAAAAGAAGCTTTGGAACGTTTAGAACCAGGACAAATCAGTAGTTACTATCAAGATCAAATAGACTTTGTTAAACATTCTCAAAAAGGGTATGTTGTAGTCATGGGCAGTAAAATGCTTTGTAATGTAGATATTAAAGGTGTTTTAAGAAGTCATATTGAAAGTCAGGCAGACATCACCGTCGTCTATAAAAATGTTTCAAGAGGGTTTTGCTTACCAGATTCTATTGATAATTGTTTATCTTTTGAAGTAGAAGGTGACAGTAAAATCACTGATTTGCTTCCGGCTAATGAGCTTCCAAAAGAAGAAACAAAGATGGCAATTGGCATGGGTATTGCTATTATGAGCAGTGAAACCTTTATTGAATTGACTACAGAAGCAGCTAACAATCGAATCAAAGGAGACATCAATGTTTTAATTAGATATAATTTAAAAAAATACACTGTGCATGGATATGAATATACAGGGTATTTGAAAAATATTGAAACGGTCTCAAGTTATTATGATGCAAACATGGACTTGTTAGATGAAGACAACTACAATGCGTTATTCTACCGCAGCCAGCCAGTTATCACAAAAGTGAAAAATGGTGCACCGACTTATTATTCAAAAGAAGCTACTATCAGTAATTCACAGTTTGCTAGTGACTGCGTAATCAATGGAACTGTTGAAGATTCAGTTGTTTTCCGAAAAGTTGTGATTGAAAAAAATGCAGTCATTAAACGTTCTTTGATCATGCAAGGCAGTAAAGTTGCTGCAGGAGCAGAATTAGATTACGTTATCTTAGATAAAGGTGTAAAAATCGGTCCTGGAGTTAAATTAAGTGGAACTAAAGATGAACCATTAGTGATTGAAAAAGGAAGAGAGATCACAGTAGAAAAGGAGAGCTGAAAAAATGAAAGTTTTATTTGCTGCGGCAGAATGCGCTCCTTTTTTTAAAACAGGAGGGTTAGGGGATGTCGCAGGGGCCTTACCCAAAGAATTGAAAAAACAAGGCGTAGATATACGTGTGGTTTTACCGCTATACGGGACAATGCCGAAAAAATTTAAAGACCAATTAGAAGATGTTGTGCAGTTTGAAGTGAAGGTTGGTTGGAGAAACCAATATTGCGGCGTGAAAAAATTAAAAAAAGATGACGTTATCTATTATTTTATTGATAATCTATATTATTTTGACCGTGAGAGTATTTACGGTTTCGATGATGATGGAGAACGCTTTGCTTATTTTTCCCAGGCCATCTGTGAGATGTTAGAAAAAGTAGATTTTATTCCAGATGTTTTACATGTAAATGATTGGCACACTTCTATTATTCCGGTTTTGTTAAAAGACAAATACCAATGGATCGAAAACTATCGCTCTATCAAAACAATTTTAACAATCCATAATTTACAATTCCAAGGCATTTATGACCAGTTAGTCTTGTCTGATTTGTATGGAATTGGTTATGATGCGTTTCATGAACACGGGCTCAAATACTATGATAAAATCAATTGTTTAAAAGGTGGCATGTTTTACGCCGATCAGATTACAACCGTTAGCCCAACCTATGCAAAAGAAATCCAAACACCTGAATTTGGTGAGAATTTGGATGGTGTATTGCGCTACAACAATTATAAATTGAGCGGTATTTTAAATGGAATTGATTACGAAGTCTTTGATCCTGAACAAGATGATGTCATTCCAGCTCACTTTTCTATTACTGATTTAAAAGGAAAGACCCTCAATAAAACAACATTGCAAGAGCGTGTGGGATTACCGGTGAATGAAAAAGTAGCATTAATGTCTATGGTAAGTCGATTAACCACTCAAAAAGGCTGCGATTTATTGCGAGATAAAATAGAAGAATTGATGCACCGGAATCTACAAATTCTTATATTGGGTACTGGAGAAAAAGAATACGAAGATAGTTTCAGTTATTTTGCTTGGAAATATCCGGAAAAATTTAAAATGATTATTGATTTTGATGTGGCCTTAGCTCAACACATCTATGCCGGAAGTGACTTATTTATTATGCCTTCAGCATTTGAACCGTGTGGATTGTCACAACTCAATTCCCTACGCTATGGCACATTGCCGATCGTCCACGAGACAGGAGGATTAAAAGATACAGTCCAATCCTATAATCCAGTTACAGGTGAAGGAACTGGATTCAGTTTTTATGACTTCCGTTCAACGGTTATGGTAGAAACAATTGATCGTGCACTAACGCTCTATTATGATGAACCTAAAAAATGGACATCAGTAGTAAAACAAGCTATGAAAAAAGATTTTAGTTGGGAAAAGTCCACAAAAGAATATAAACAAGTATACACAACATTACTTAAGTCATAATGAAAGAACTTCAACAAGAGTATAAAAATAGGCAACTATTCTTATTTTGACTGTTGAAGTTTCTTTTATTCATGCATAATCTGGTCTCAACACTAAATGATAAAAGAATATGGGGAGAAAAAAATGACATTAACGACTACTGAATTTAAAACAGAGTTTACGAAAGTCTTTGAAGCACTTTATGCCTCGAATATAAAGGACGCCTCTTCTGTTCAACAATACAATGCTTTAGGCAATTTCATAAAAGTGTATTCTTCTGAGAACTGGAATCAAACGAACCAACTGTATCTGGATAATCAAGTCAAACAAGTCTACTATTTTTCAATGGAATTTTTACCGGGACGTATGTTGAAAAGCAATTTACTAAATTTAGGTATTTTAGACACAGTTCGAACTGGAATCAAGGAAATGGGATTAGACTTTGAAGAAATTGTAGGATCTGAAGTAGATCCTGCCTTAGGTAATGGCGGATTAGGCCGTCTAGCTTCTTGTTTTATGGATTCGATTGCTTCTCTTGGAATACCGGGAAACGGAAATGGTATCCGTTACCGTTATGGATTATTCCAACAAAAGTTTGTAGATGGTTACCAAGTGGAGTTGCCTGAAAACTGGTTGCGAAATGGAAATGTTTGGGAAGTTCGAAAAGAAAATAAAGCTGTTACTGTCCGTTTTGGTGGTGAAGTGTATTTGAAAGAGGATGGCAAAAATAAACTGCGTCCGATTTATTCTAATACTCAAAATATTTTAGCTGTACCTTATGATACAGGAATGATTGGTTATGAAAATGATGTCGTCAACAATCTTCGATTATGGTCAGCAGAAATTCCAGTTGAAGAAGAAATAAACTATAAAACAGTCGCGGATCGTGAAGTAGTAAACCAAATCACAGAAGTACTTTACCCAGATGATTCTAATTATGAGGGGCAACTGCTTCGATTGAGACAAGAATATTTCTTTACATCTGCTGGGATCCAAAGCATTGTTCGCTTCTTTAAAAAGCAGCAACTGCCATGGAGTGAATTTTCCAATAAAATAGCCATTCATGTAAACGACACCCACCCAGCTTTGTGTGTACCTGAATTGATGCGTATTTTATTAGATGAAGAAGGTTTAGGTTGGGAACAAGCTTGGAATATTACAAAACGATCTATCAGTTATACCAATCATACGATTATGCAAGAAGCAATGGAGAAATGGCCTGTTCAGATGGTTCAAGAATTACTGCCTCGTATTTATCAAATTATTGAAGCCATCAATCAACGTCATATCGATAAAAAAGTTCCATTGTACGGGGAAGAACTAACATATCGTACAACTATTATTTCAGACGGATACATTAAAATGGCTAATTTAGCGATTATAGGGAGCCATAGTGTAAATGGGGTCGCTCAATTGCATACCGATATCTTAAAAGAAGAAACATTGCGTGATTTTTATGAAATGTATCCTTCTAAATTTAACAATAAAACAAATGGGATTACGCAAAGACGTTGGCTTCATTTGGCTAATGAGAAATTGACTCATCTGATTGATGAAAAAATTGGCAAAGAGTGGAAGACAAATCCAGCTGAACTTAGACAGTTTAAAGCTTACTCAAAAGATAAAGACACCCTTAGTTGTTTAGCTGATATCAAGTTAGAAAATAAACAGCGTTTTGCAGCCTATGCAAAAGAAAAATATGCGATTGAACTCGATCCTACAGCATTATTTGACGTACAAATTAAACGACTGCACGCATATAAACGTCAATTATTAAATGCTTTGCATATTTTGGATCGCTATTTGAAAATCAAAGATGACCCTTCGCTTGAATTGCAGCCGAGAGTTTTTATTTTTGGAGCAAAAGCAGCACCTAGTTACATTTACGCAAAACAAATCATTAAATTTATTAATGCTTTAGCTCATTTGGTAAATAATGATCCAGATGTAGGCGATAAAATGAAAATCGTATTTGTAGAAAATTATGGAGTTTCCTTAGCAGAATTGATCATACCAGCTGCAGATATTAGTGAACAAATTTCTTTAGCAGGAAAAGAAGCTTCTGGAACAAGCAACATGAAATTGATGCTGAATGGTGCATTGACATTGGCAACCTTAGATGGCGCAAATATTGAGATCAAAGATTTAGTTGGAGAAGAGAATATTTTCTTGTTTGGTCTGACGAATGAAGAAGTCAATCAATTAAACAGAGAAGGTACCTATTCAGCTAAGCGAGTTTTGGATGAAAATGAACGATTAAATAGAGTGTTGGAGTGCCTGATCAATGGGATGATTCCAGATATTGAAGAAGAAGGCAGAGTGATTTACGATTCATTGATCCGATATAATGATGAATATTATGTTTTAAAAGATTTCGAGAGTTTTGTTGCAGCGCAAGAAAGAGCAGATAAATTATACCAGGATAAAGAAGCTTGGAATCAAAAGGCATTGATCAATATTGCCAGTTCTGGACCATTTTCTGCTGATTTCACTATTATGAGATATGCTGACGAGATATGGAATGTTAAAGGAAAAGCCATAAAAAACAGATCATTTCTAAAAGGGAACCAACCGATCTAACTGTAATTGAGTAACTATTATAGAACTGAGGAAGTAAAATAATGAAATCTATTTATTACAATTCATGGTTAACAGGATACAAAAAACCATTCGGAGCAGTACCTATTGATGAGACAGTGACGTTCACTATTGTGTGTGAAGGAATGGTCGTTGAATCTGTTTTTCTTATCGTACAAAAAGATTTTGGAGCTACTTTTGAAGTAAAGATGCACACAATGAGTTCCAATCATTACCAAGAATCGTTCCAGCTATCAGAGGAACAGGGATTGTATTATTATTATTTCAAAGTGATTTATCAAGAAGAACACCAACTGAAAACCATTTATTATGGGAATAATCAACGGAGTAGGGGCGGAGAAGGACAGACTTATGAAGAGAAAAAAGAACTAAAACCGTATCAATTAACGAGTTATTTATATGAGGATCGTTCGCCTAAATGGTACCGTGAAGGAGTAGCCTACCATATTTTTGTAGACCGCTTTTATAATGGAAACAAAGATGGAAACGTAATAAATCCAAAGAAAAACTCATTTCTTTATGCGAGTCAAGAAGATTTACCTATGTATATCAAAGACAAAGATGGAGAAATTATCCGTTGGGAATTTTATGGCGGAAACCTAAAAGGGATTATTCAAAAGTTGCCTTATTTAAAAGAGTTAGGGATAACTATTTTGTATCTTAGCCCATTATTCGAAGCACGTAGTAATCATAAATATGATACAGGGGATTTTATGAAAATCGATCCTATGTTTGGTGATGAAGAGACATTTAAAAAACTGATAAAAGAAGCTGAGTGTAATGGGATGCACATTATATTGGATGGTGTATTCAACCATTCAGGAGCAGATAGCCGTTATTTCAATAAATTTGGAACGTATTCTGACAAAGGTGCCTATCAGTCTATGGAAAGTCCTTATTCTAATTGGTACACGTTTGAAAATTTCCCGGAAAGTTATCAGTCTTGGTGGGGTGTTAAAGATCTGCCAAAATTAAATACTGAACATCCAGATGTACGTTCCTTTATTTATGAAGACGAGAACAGTGTGATTAGAAACTGGACAAAATTAGGTTTAGGAGGCTGGCGTCTAGATGTAGCAGATGAACTATCAGATGATGTACTAAAAGGAATTCGTCAGGCATTAGAGGAAACGGCCCAAGATGCTGTATTGATTGGAGAAGTTTGGGAAGATGCTTCTAATAAGATCGCTTATGATAAACGTAGACATTATATTGAAGGAGATAGGTTACATGGAGCTATGAATTATCCATTTCGTGATATTATATTAGGTCTTTTACAACATACTCTGACACCTAAAGCAGCAGCTGAAAAATGGATGAGTTTAAAAGAAAATTATCCAGTAGAAGCTTTTAAAAGTAATTTTAATAATATAGGAACTCATGATACTAAGCGTATTTTGACAGCGTTAAATCAGAATAAAGCAAAATTAAAACAAGCAATGACCTTACTCTTTACCTTGCCTGGAGTTCCGTGTCTTTATTATGGGGACGAAGTGGGAGTTGAAGGAAAAGAAGATCCTGATAATCGAAGAATGTATCCTTGGGGAAAAGAAAATCTGGGTATTCAAACAGTTGTAAAAGAGTTAATTGCGATGCGCAATAAAACAACTAGTTTAAAATCAGGGGAATTCTTTCCTTTTTCACAAGGACACTTAATGGGCATCATTAGACTAATAAGTAAAAAAGAATTTGTTATTGTGCTTTTAAATACTTCGGATGAAAGAATAACACTTGAAACTTCTGCTATTTCAGAATGCTATGATTTAGATATCAAGGAATTTCTAAAAGAAAATGAATTGGATCGCTTGTTAATAGAACCAGAAGGAATCATTCTTTTGAAAAAAGAACTCGAACAAGAGTTATCTGCCATATCCATGTAAAAAGAAACAGTCATTAGCTAATTAGAGCTAATGACTGTTTCTTTTTACATAGTTTACTAAAGAGAATGAAGCTTATTCTGAAATTTAGTCCATGACTTTTGATTCTGTGGATGCTATAATGGAATGTTGGGGCGTGTAAAGAAAGAAACCTTTCTTTTTTGCTATGCAAGCTTTCTAAAAGTATGCAAGCCCATGTCTCCAGATTACTTGTGCTTGAAAAGCACATTAAAAAGGAGAAGAAATAGTGAATTATTTTAAATTGAAAGAAAAGCAAACAAGTGTGAAGCAAGAGATGATTGCAGGGGCTACATCGTTTTTCGCATTATCTTACATCATAATAGTGAATCCATTGATACTAGCTGAGGCAGGTATTCCAGCTGAATTAAGTGTTTTCGGTACCATTCTTGTTTCGGCAATTGGAAGTATTTTAATGGGATTGTGGGGAAATGCTCCATTAGTCCTAACTCCAGGTATGGGAGTGAATGCATTCTTTACGTACACGATCGTTGGTTCAATGGGGCTGTCTTGGCAACAAGCGTTAGCAGTTGTATTTGTTTCTAGTTTGATTTTTATTGGAGTGGGATATACATCGATTAGTAAAATGTTGGTAGATGCTATTCCTGATTCATTAAAACATGGAATCACAGCTGGTATTGGTTTGTTTTTAGTTGTCATTGGTTTAGAAAATGGAGGAATCCTTGTTGATGGAGGAGCTAATTCATTTATTGCTTTAGGTGATCTTTCTCAACCAATCGTATTGATAGCCGTAATAGGTATCTTCTTATCTGGTGTATTATATTTAAGAAATGTACCAGGTAGCTTCTTTATCGGAATCGCTGTGATTACGATCATTTCTTTAATAACCGGCATTCATGAGGTGGGGGATTCTTCCTTTTCATTAAGCAACCTTACAGAATTTCCAGCGATCGTAGGAGCCTTCGATTTTTCAGTGCTCTTTAGTATCCCTTTTATATTAGCTGTATTTTCATTAACAATGATTCTGATTTTTGAATCAATTGGTCTTTTTGAGGGGATGTTGGAAGACAAGACACGTTTTACAAGTGCTTTTAGAGTTAGTGGAATCATGACTCTGGTATCTAGTTTGTTTGGAACAAGTCCAACTATACCAGCAGCTGAAAGTGCATCTGGCATTAAAGCTGGTGGGAAAACAGGCTTAACGGCTGTGACTGCTGGAGTCTTATTTTTACTTTCGTTAGTATTTACACCTTTATTATCTTATATTCCGAATGCGGCATTGTCTCCAGTTATCGTTATTACTGGAGCAATCATGATGGAAAATCTAAAACATATCCCGTTTGATGATTTCAGTGAGTGGTTCCCAGCGTTTTTGATTATAGTCATGATTCCCTTAACATCAAGTATTGTTGATGGATTAGCTTTCGGTTTTGTAGCTTATCCTATTTTTAAATTGGCAAAGGGAGAATTCTTTGCAGTGAAGAAAGCAATGCACGTTGTTTCGTTTCTATTCTTATTAACTATGATTGCCATCTCCTTGATTTAAGAGTCAGACAAGTAGATGTTGAATGAAATAAAAAAATAAACTAACACCTTTAGCATTGAAAATGTCAAAGGTGTTAGTTTTATTTTTAAACGAATAATAACAGAAAAGCATATCCAAATGACCCAATCAAAAAACTGCCAATACTGCTTTCTTGCTCTTGAGGCAATTCTTCTTTCAGCACATTTAAAATAATACCGCCAGCTATAAAAGCTTGTAAAATGGAAAGGACAAGTTCATTAACTTCGGTCAATACTCCGAGAAGCCAGCCTAAAAGAATCGCTGCAGTTAAAAGAATCCTGCCATATTGATCATAGATCTGTTTATGATCTCTGCGTAAACTCCAATCATTGGTAACGAAATGAACTCCTAAAGCGATAAAATAAAAAAGCAAACCGAAAAAAGTAGTGAATTCTTCTTGTACTAACAAGTATCCAATAATAGCGTTATAGACAAAAAAGGAACTCATATGAATCCAAAATACACCTGAACTAGTATTTTCAAATTGACTGTCTTTTTGAGAAGCTTTTACTAAACGTTCTAGAGAATAGAATAAAACCAAACCTACTAAAGCAATGATATAAATATGATTTTCAAGATATTGCCAAGGACTATTTTCTAATTCTTTAGATAAGACTTGTTGATAATCTTTCAATTCTGGAAGTAACATCACAAAGACATAAGAAACAGCTACTCCAGCTGAAAAAGACAAAAATTTACTTCGAGGAACTTTATCCGCAAAACGCATAGACTTAGAAAAAAAGTGAATTAGTGCAAATCCTATTGCACAGATAAAACTTAACCAAATATACATCATAAACCTCCTTTCTCCTTTAGTTTAACGTATTATAGAAATTTATAAAAAAGAATTGCTTTGTCACATTTCTAGGACAAAAAAGATTCAAATCTCTTTTAGTAAGGAGATTTGAATCCATTGTTTTTAGCTTAATCTAATTTTTTAGCATCCACTTCTGCTAATACTTGTTTGAATAATTCAACAGGTTGCGCTCCGCTGACACCATATTGCTCATCAAAAATAAAAAAAGGGACTCCTTGAATACCGATTTGAGCAGCTTGAGTTTGATCTGAACGAACAGCGTCTAAATAAGCATCTGAAGCTAAGACCTCTCGTGTACGTTCTTCATTTAAACCAATTGTGGTAGCTAAATGAACTAAAAAGTCATCATCATTTAACCATTTTCCTTCAATAAAATAAGCTTTTTTTGCTAATTCCATAAATTCATTTCCTTTGCCTTGCTCTTTAGCAAATTGAAATAAGCGATGAGGCTTTAACGTATTACCATGTTGAATAGCATCATAATGGTAGTTTAGACCAGCATCATTAGCCATTTGTGTTACTTGATGAATCATAGCATGTGCTTGTTCTGTACCCATTCCTTTATGGTCAGCAAAATAGTCTTTCATTTTACCTTCATATTTTTCAGGTGCTGTAGCATCAAGTTCGTAACTGTGAAATTCAATTTCTATATCTGAGCGATCTTTAATCGCTTCTTCTAAATGGCGTTTTCCAATATAACAAAAGGGACATACAAAATCTGACCATACTTCTATTTTCATCTTTACCACTCCCTATGATGACTGCTTACTAATGATTAGCTTAATGCTAAACGAGATTAATTGTCAAATAATGAAGCTTTTTTTTTAAAAAAGCTTCATAAAAAGCTTGCAAACAAGATTTAGAATGTGTATATTTATTAACAAGTTCTAATATGATTAAAGAATAATTAGAATAAGATGAGTGATCAGGGGGAATTAATGATGGAAAAGAAGAAGTGGTGGAAATCAGGGGCATTATTATTAACAGCAGGTATATTAGTTGCCTGCGGAAATGAAGCAGAAAGTGAAACGAGTAGTTCAAGCTCAAGTGAAGGGAACTTAGCAGAAGAACAAGTATTAAATTTAGTTGAAATTGCTGAACTGCCTACAGGAGATACAGCATTAGCTACAGATACAGTAAGTTTTACTGTTTTTAATAATGTAAACGAAGGCTTATACCGTCTTGACAAGGACAGTCAACCAGTTCCAGCATTAGCTCAAGAAGAAGCTACCGTTAGTGAAGATGGATTAGAATACACCTTTAAATTACGTGAAGATGCAACTTGGTCAAATGGTGATCCTGTAACGGCTAAAGATTTTGTTTATGCTTGGAAAAGAGTTGTTGATCCTGCAACTGCTGCTTCTTATTCATACTTATTTGAAGGAATTAAAAATGCGACAGCTATTATTTCTGAAGGCGCAGATCCTGAAACTTTAGGAGTAGAAGCCATAAGCGATTATGAATTAAAAGTTACAATGGAAACTCCAGTACCTTATTTCGTATCATTAATGGCATTTCCTACATTCTTTCCTCAAAATGAAGCATTTGTAGAAGAGCAAGGAGACAAATATGGAACATCTGCTGAAACAATGGTCTTTAACGGGCCGTTCACATTTACGGAGTGGGATGGTACAAATCTAAACTGGACTTATGAAAAAAATGATGATTATTGGGATGCTGAAAATGTATTCTTAGAACAAATCAATGTGGAAGTTATTAAAGAAACATCAACAGCATTAAACTTATACGATTCTGGCCAAATTGATCGCGTTAATTTAACTGGTGAATTTGCTAAACAATATAAAGATAATGCAGATTACACAGTTGAAACAGAAGCAAGAACCTCTTATCTTCAATTAAATCAAGAACGAGATGGGAAAGAAACATTATTAGCAAATGAAAACTTACGTAAAGCAATTGCAACTTCTTATGATCATGAATTGCTTGTTAATGAAATCTTGGCTAATGGTTCTCAAACAGTAGGAGGGTTAGTGCCTTCTGAATTAGCGTCAAATCCAACATCTGGAGAAGACTTCCGTGCAGAATCAGGAGACTACCTAGCCTTTGATGCAGATGCAGCTAAAGAATACTGGGAAGCAGCTAAAACTGAGCTAGGAACTGATACTATAACGTTAGAGTTACTTGGTGATGATGATGAATCGAATAAAAAAATTGGTGCTTACATGAAAGATCAAATTGAAACGAATCTACCAGGCGTGAAGATCACATTGAAAAATGTACCATTTAAATCTCGTTTAGAATTGCAAACAAAACAAGATTATGATCTAGCTTTAGGTGGATGGGGAGCTGACTTTGCTGATCCAGTAAACTTCATTGATTTAATGACATCAGAAAGTCCTTATAACCGTTCTAGCTACAGCAATGCTGAATTTGATGAATTGGTAGCTTTATCTAAAGGCGAAAATGCAACGGATGTAGATGCACGTTGGACAAACTTGCTTGATGCAGAAAAAATCTTATTAGATGAAGCAGGTGTAGCCCCTCTTTTCCAAAGAGCAGCAGCAACATTACAAAAAGAATATGTTAAAGATATTTACAACCACCAAGTTGGAGCTAAATACACTTACAAAAATGCTTATATTGAAGCACACTAAAATATAAAAAAAAGTTCTAAACTAAGATTACTAAATCTTTAGTTTAGAACTCTTTTTTTAACTCCTTTATTCACGGGATAGAATACGTAGAAACAATTTTATTTGTTTGGAAATCAAAAAGAATATTGCAGACAAATAGAATAGCTAAAACAAAAATGCTTGTAGAAGTGTCGTTTCCAAGATAAAAGTGAACAAATAAAGAATAGATTATAATTTTTGCAATAAGTTGCAAGCCGAATACCCGTTTTAATTTCTTTATTAATGGAAAAGAATTTTTTTCTCTGATATTTTTTATAATTCTGCGATCATTAACGAGGAAAATACGGACAAATTGATTATCAAAATCATAAGCGCCAAAATAGCGCAAAGCCAATAAATTACCCATCACATAAAAGAAAATCAATCCAATTAAAAGGTATTGAAACAAATGAAGTGCCCCTTTCTAGACAATGAAACTAGTTTAGTATTTAGTATAGCATAATGGTAAAAAAAATGATTTTTAATCCGTAGGCTATTCGGATAGAATATTAAAAAACCATCCATGAGATTACTTTCATGGATGGTTTTTATTCTGTTAAAACAAACAAATAATCTTTTTCGTCAGCATCGTCATAAAAGGACAGTGTGTTATTAGCCTCACGTTTAGCAATTAATTCATAGCCAAAGTGATCAGTAAAGACAAGTTTCTGATTCGAAACAGATGTGATACTCCCATCAATAGGCAGGTCATTAATAAAAAGCTTTCCTTCTATTGTTATTTTTAAAAACGTATGTGACTGATCTTTTTCCTGACTGGTCCAAGTACCAATATAAAGGGTTAATGGATTCTGAGTAGGAATAGAACGGGTATTTTTTTTCTTAGAAACAGATTTACCTAAGAGACCTGCTGCTACAGAAAAACCTAAAAGATAGTTAATATATCTATGCAATTTCATAATTTGATTTCTCCCATAAATAAGTAATAGAATAAGTGCGATTCAATAAATAAGTTGTTAAACAACAACCTCTATATTATAAGCTTATTTTGCCGAATTAAATAGGGACTAAAGTATTATTTTGATGTCAAAATGATGTTAAATAGATTACTAAAAAGATAAAAAGAATGGATTTACAAAAAGGAGAAGGTTTTTCTCTTAATTTACTATAAAAACTTGATTCTTATTTAAAAACAGTCCAAAATGTAAGAAGACGTATGAGAAGAAAGCTATTTTTTTCATACCTACAAATTGAAATGAAAAAGGATGTTACTTTGATGAACGTGATTAAATTTGGTGGAAGCTCTTTAGCTTCAGGAAGTCAGTTAAAAAAAGTAGTACAAATTGTGAAAGATGATGCTGCTCGAAAAATAGTTGTAGTATCGGCTCCTGGTAAGCGTTCAGCAGAGGACGAAAAAGTGACAGATCTCTTAATCGGTTTTGGTATGAAAGCTCTCGCTGGTCACGATTATAGTTCTGTATTGAGTAAAATCGTAAACCGGTACCAAACAATTGCAGAAGAATTAAGTTTGGGAACAGAAATTATTGGTGAAATAAGACAAAATCTAGATGATTTAATAAATGGAAATAAAGATGAACCAGATTATTATTTAGATGCTTTTAAAGCAAGTGGAGAAAACAATAATGCAAAACTAGTAGCGGCTTATTTTAATAAAGAAGGTGTACCAGCAAGGTATATGAACCCTAAAGAAGCTGGGTTACTTGTAACAAATGAGCCAGGAAATGCACAAGTATTATCAGAAAGCTATGAAGAATTGGCAAAAATGCGCGACAGTGAGGAAGTTATCGTTTTTCCAGGTTTTTTTGGATACACACGTGATGGGAAAGTTTGTACTTTTTCAAGAGGCGGATCAGATATTACTGGATCTATTTTAGCAAATGGAATTCATGCTGATTTATATGAGAATTTTACAGATGTAGATGCTATTTTTACTGCAAATCCTAATGTTGTTGAAAATCCAATTGGAATCAAAGAATTGACTTACCGTGAAATGCGCGAACTTTCGTATGGTGGTTTTTCAGTTTTGCATGATGAAGCTTTACAACCCGCTTTTAAATTAGGGATTCCGGTTCAAATTAAAAATACAAATAACCCTTCTGCTTCAGGTACACGTATCATGAAAGAACGCCAACTATCTGATCAAGGTGTAATAGGGATTGCTAGTTCAAGTGGATTTAGCAGTATTTATATTGATAAATATTTGATGAACCGTGAAATCGGTTTTGGGCGTAAGGTATTAGAAATATTAGAGTCAAGAGGAATCAGTTATGAACATATGCCTTCCGGAATTGATAACTTGACCATTATTTTACACAGTGACCAAATGTCTTCAGAAGAAGAACAATCATTATTGGTTCAACTAAAAGAGGAATTGGGTGCAGATAGTGTGAAAGTTGAACACGATATTGCTCTGATCATGATCGTTGGAGAAGGCATGCGTGAAAGGATGTTTACAATGTCTAAAGCAGCTACAGCTTTTTCTGAAAACAACATCAACATTGACATGATTAACCAAGGGGCATCAGAAGTAAGTGTGATGTTTGGGATTCAAGCAAAACATGAAGACTTAGCAGTGAAAGCATTATATGAAGCTTTTTTTGAAAAAAAATAAACGTACGACCAAAAGCACTTTTGGATACATTCATGTTCTAACCTAGGTATTCTGATATAAAAAAGTTAGGAAAAAAACTAGCCTCATACCAACTTTCAAACTCACTCTTTTTTCATGGAAGAGTGAGATTTTTTTGTTGTATAGCTGTTACGTGTAACTCAGTTTGATGAACAAGTGACCTTCTTTTTTTGTCTCACTCCTTCGTGAAAAGCCGTCTCATGAAAGAGTGAACCGAATTTTCCACTCTACTTTTCCGTCAATGGCCATTTCATGAAAAAGTGACGCCCGCAAATCAAAAAACTCATGCTCACTTCTGATGAATAGATCATCAAAAACGAGAATGAGCTTTGGAGTAGGGCATTTGTCCTGATTCAGCTAATGTTTTAACCAAATAAAAGGAAATAAGCAATAACAAGTATACCTAAAATAATTCTATACCAGCCAAAAGCTTTAAAGTCATTATTTTTAATGTATCCCATTAAGAATTTAATAGCGATAACAGATACAACGAACGCAACAATCATACCTGTTAAAAGAATGCCTATTTCTATTCCTGTAAAGTTAAAACCAAACTTAAAGAGTTTAAGGAAACTTGCTCCAAACATAATTGGGATAGAAAGGAAAAATGAATACTCCGTAGCAACAAAACGAGAAGTCCCAATTAGAATAGCACCTAAAATTGTTGCTCCTGAACGAGAAGTACCTGGAATTAATGAAAGAACTTGGAACATCCCAATTAAAAAGGCGGTTTTGTAAGTTAAGTCTTTAAAAGAGTTGACAGAACTTTCCTTGCCTTTATTCCGATTTTCAATAACGATAAATAAAAACCCATAAACAATCAACATAATAGCAACTGTCCAATAATTGTATAAATGATCATTTAACCAGTCATCAAACAGAAAGCCTAATACGGCTGCAGGAAGAACTCCTACAATTACTTTGTACCAGATAGACATAGTATCTTTCTTTTCTTGAGTTGTTTTCTTTGGTGAAAAGGGGTTTAGCTTATGGAAGAAAATCAACACTACTGCCAAAATGGCACCTAATTGGATGACGACAAAAAACATTTCTTTGAACGCTGCAGAAGCATCTAAGTTAATAAATTCCTCTACCAAAATCATATGACCTGTGCTGCTAATCGGCAGCCATTCAGTAACACCTTCGATAACTCCTAAAAAAGCAGCTTTCAATAATTCAATAAAAATCATGTTGTTCTCCTTTCAAATCAAAAACAGATATGCAAAATACACAAAATTAAGTATACCTAACTCTATTAGAATATCCTATAGTATTTAAATAAAATTAAGATTTTTTTAGATAACATTCAACCGTTACAGCAAACCTTGGAAAAATTGGATAAGTAAACTGCTGGCAGCAACAAAGAACCAGGTAATTAAACCTAGCAGAACAGGTTTTTTCCCTGTTCGTAAGAGATCTTTCAAGTTAGCTGATAAGCCGATAGACCCTAACGCCATTGCGATCATAAAACGTGAAAGCCACTTAGCTACTGAAATAAAAGCTTCTGGTAAAATACCAGTACTACTGATCAAAGAAGCCACGACAAACCATAAAATAAACCAAGGAAATAATTGTTTTAATGGTACTTTATCAGCATGGTGCTTTTTTTTGTAAATTTGGATACCAGCTATGATCAATGAAACAGGGATGATCAATGTAGCTCTGGTCAGTTTTACGATCGTAGCGTAATCTCCAGCTGTTTCACTGTAACTATAACCAGCTGCGACAACTGAAGAAGTATCATTAATAGCTGTACCAGCCCATAAACCAAATCCAGCATCAGATAAGTTCATCAAATGACCTAAAAATGGAAAAAGAAAAACAGCTACAACATTAAATAAAAAAATCGTGGAAATAGATAAAGCCACTTCATCCTCTTCGGCCTCGATGATCGGTGAAACAGCTGCAATTGCTGAACCACCACAGATAGCTGTTCCAACAGCTATCAAAGTTTTAGTGTTGAGGGGTATTTTTAACCATTTTCCCATTAAAAAAGCACTAATAAAGGCTACAGCGATCGTAATCAGCGTAACACTTAAAGATGAGAGCCCAGTCGTTCCAATATCTTGAATGGATAAACTAAAGCCTAGCAAAATGATGGAGGCTTGTAAGATTTTTTTTGAAGAAAATTTGATGCCCGGTTGGAAATCAGCTGGAATGCCAAGGGTATTATTTAGTAGCAGCCCTAGAACAATAGCAAATACAGCACTGCCAATAATTGGAAAAACAGTTCCTAATAATGTAGCAATAAGAGCAAGAGCTATTGAAAGAAAAAGTCCTTTGCTTATTTTTTTCATTGATTTTTATCGTCCTTTCTATTTGATACTGTTCAACTATAGCATATTTTTTTAGAAAAATTAAAAAAAGAGTGGTCTGTTTTTAGTTTTCAGAGGTATCATTTGAGAAACAAAAAATTAGATGATACAGTTGCAGTAAGAAAACGGTTTAATTTTGACAAGGAGGATAGGTTCTTATGGATACTACTCAACTTAAGCACTTGCTAGGAGAAATGACAAGAGCTGAAAAAATTGGTCAAATGGTCCAACTTGCAGGCGAATTCTATAAAGAAGAAGACAGCGAAAATACTGGTCCTATGCATGAAATGAATATGACTCCTAAAAAGATGACAGTTAGTGGTTCAGTACTGGGTATTTCTGGAGCAGAAACGCTGATAAATATTCAAAAGGAACATTTAGCAAAAAGTCGATTAGGAATTCCGCTGTTATTTATGGCTGATGTGGTACATGGATATCGAACGATTTTCCCTGTCCCGTTGGCTATGGCTAGTACATGGCAACCCGAATTGGTTGAAGAAAGTGCTAATGTTAGCGCAACAGAAGCAGCCGTTTCAGGGTTGCATGTTACTTTTGCACCAATGGTCGACTTAGTTCGTGATGCCCGTTGGGGTAGAGTAATGGAATCAACGGGAGAAGACCCATACTTAAATCAACTTTATGCACGTGCTTTTGTTAGAGGGTACCAAGGGCAGGATTTAAAAAATGATCCATTCTCTGTTGCAGCCTGTGTCAAGCACTTTGCTGGTTATGGTGCACCTGTAGCTGGGCGAGAATACAATACAGTAGAACTTTCAGAAAGGACATTGAAGGAAATGTATCTTCCAGCTTATCAAGCTGGAATCAGTGAAGGAAGCAAATTAGTAATGACGGCTTTTAATTCACTAGAAGGTGTCCCAGCTACCGCTAATAAGCCTTTAATGCGGGAGACTCTTCGAAAAGAATTAGGTTTTGAAGGAGTTTTGATTTCAGATTGGGCTTCAGTTGGTGAATTGATTCCACATGGAATAGCTAAAGACTTAAAACAAGCCGGAGAACTAGCTATACAAGCTGGAGTAGACATTGAGATGATGACAGGCGGCTATTTAAATTATTTAAATGAATTGATTGATGAAGGCAAAGTTTCTGAAGAACTTTTGAATGAAGCAGTCTGGCGTATCTTGACCTTGAAAAATGAATTGGGTTTATTTGAAAATCCTTACCGTGGTGCAAACAGTGAACTTGAAAATAACTTGGTGTTCAGTAAAGAACATCGAGAAAAAGCTAGAATCGTTGCTGAAGAATCAATTGTTTTATTAAAAAATGAAAAACAGGTCCTTCCATTAACTCACCATCAAAAGGTCGCTTTAATCGTTCCGAAAGATCAATCAAAAGACGTTTTAGGTCCTTGGTCTTGGAAAGGAGAACCTAGTGAAAGTGTATCGGTATATGAAGGTTTGTTAAACCATATCTCAAAAGAAGCTATTGTAGTAAAAACAATAGACCATTCAAAAAATGACAGACCAAAAGACTGGCTAGATGACGTAAGTACTGCTGACGTTATAGTAGCAGCACTTGGCGAATCTTCATATATGAGTGGAGAAGGAGCTAGTCGGAGTAACATTAAATTGCCGGCAGAACAGATTCAAGTGATTAAGGAATTGCGTACCTTAAATAAACCAATCGTTTTAATTTTATTCAATGGCAGACCATTAGATTTAACAGACGTTGTGCAAGATGTGGATAGTATTCTTGAAGCATGGTTTCCAGGAACAGAGGCTGGAACTGCTATAGGAAATATTTTATATGGTACTAAAAATCCAAGTGGGAAACTAACCATGTCATTTCCAAGAGCTGTGGGGCAAGTTCCGCTTTATTATAATCAAGACAATACAGGACGGCCTTTAACGGCTTACAACCAAGAAGACAAGTATCTTTCAAGATATTTAGATGTTGATAATCGGCCTCTTTTTCCATTTGGGTATGGATTAAGTTATACTCAATTCAGTTACAGTCCAATGAAAGTTACTTTATCTAAATCTGAAAGAGAACAGACAGATAAAATCATTGTAGAAACCACGATTACAAATAGTGGAAAAGTAACAGGATCTGAAGTTGTCCAGTTGTATATTCGAGATAAAGTTGGACAAGTCGTTCGTCCAATAAAAGAATTAAAAAGATTTAAAAAAATTTTGTTAGAACCTAGTGAAGTTGCAACTGTTCTATTTGAATTAAATCAACAAGATCTTGAATATGTACACCAAGATTTATCTGTCTCCGTTGAATCAGGAGAATTTGATTTGATGATCGGATCGAATAGTGAAGAGGTAGAAACCACTACAGTTTATTTAGAATTAAAAAAAATGAATAAAAATGCATAAAATGAGCAATTAGACAACCTTTTATCTTCTCTTTAACAGCACGTTTATGGTATCATTAAGTGCAAACTTCTTATTGTTCACGATAGGAAGTAGACTATAAAATAAAGAAAGTAGGAATTGAATATGGGTATGTTTGATTTTTTAAAAAAGGATAGTAAAAAAGATGAAAGTGCTGCAGCAAAATTATTTGCACCTGCAAATGGGACGGTTGTATCTATCGAAGAAGTAGCTGATCCAGTTTTCTCACAAAAAATGATGGGTGATGGATATGCAGTTATTCCAACAGATGGAAAAATTTATTCACCAGTTACTGGTAAAGTTGTTAGCGTATTTCCAACGAAACATGCAGTTGGAATTGAACTTCCTAATGGAGTAGAAATCTTATTGCACATGGGATTAGATACTGTTGAATTAAACGGTGGACCTTTCACTACAGCTGTTTCAGAAGGAGATCAAGTAACACCTGAAACATTGATTTCTACAGTTGACTTAGCTGCTCTAGAAGCTGCTGGAAAAGATAACGCTATGGTTGTTGTATTAACAAACATGGATAAAGTAGCTGATTTCACTTTAAGTGGTAAAGGACAAGCTTCTGCTTCAGCAGAAATTGGAACCCTTACAGCAAAAGCATAAATCTATTTGCAAAAAAAGTTTTAGAGAATTAAAGTTGATAGTTGAACTGCACCCCGAAAGCTAGAGTAGACTCTAACTTTTGGGGTGTATTTGTGTAGTTAAATAGAGTGATGAAAACCTAACTAATACATCTTTTAGTCTAAAATAATTTGCTAGCTTAATCTATCTATAAAAATCTGGGTTTCTTACTGTTACTATGTGCTGAAAAAATTATTTTACTAAATACAACATAAAAATGGCTGTAAAATAGAATGAAAAAGGGTATGCTTATTTATAATTGACTATCCAAATAAAAATTGATAAACAAGCTCGTAAAACGAGAGAGGAAGTATGAAATGTTAACAATCAAAAATTTTAGTAAAACCTATAAAGGAGATAAAAAAGTAGTAGACAATATAAGTCTTATAGTAGAGGAAGGAGATATTTTTGGTTTCATTGGTCATAATGGAGCAGGGAAAAGTACCACAATCAAATCGATAGTTGGTATTCTTGATTATGAAGAAGGAGAAATTTTCATTGACGGTCATTCGCTGAGAACAGACCCGATTTTATGTAAGCAAGTTACTGCCTATATACCAGATAATCCAGATTTATATGAACATATGACAGGTATCCAGTATTTGAATTTTATAGCAGATATTTTTGGTGTTTCTTCAACTGTTCGAGAAGAGAAAATAAAAAAATATGCAGAATCATTTGAAATCACCGGAAATCTCGGAGACCTAATTTCTTCGTATTCGCACGGCATGAAACAAAAACTTGCCATAATCTCCGCTGTAATTCATGAGCCAAAGCTACTTGTATTAGATGAACCTTTTGTTGGTCTGGATCCTAAAGCTGCTGTTGTCCTAAAAAAAATCATGCATGAACTTTGTGCACACGGAAGTTCCGTTTTCTTTTCAACACATGTACTGGATACTGCAGAAAAACTTTGCAATAAAATAGCTATGATCAACCAGGGAAAACTTGTTTTTTCAGGCACTATGGAAGATATGTTGAAAGAGAAAAAAGGCAATTCATTAGAAGAAATCTTCATAGATATTTTGGATCATGAATAATCAAAAAAGAGGAGCACACGTTAAGTTATGAATACTATGGATGTAAAAACAAAACGAAAAAATTTATGTTGGCTTCTTACGAAGAATAGATTAATAGAGCAGCTTGGAATCAATGTTTTTCGTTATGAAAAGGATAAACGTAAAAGAAACAGTAAAATTGCACTGACAGTATCTATTGGTATTATTTTGATTATGCTTATTGCGTATTGTGGTGGAATGGCTTACGGATATGTTTACTTAGGAATGATAGATTTGATTCCAAGTATCGCTTTATTCATTAGCAGCCTGTTCACTTTATCGTTTTCATTGTTTAAATCAAATGGAGAACTTTTTGGCTTTTATGATTATGATCAAGTCATGTCTCTGCCGTTGACGGTAAGAACAATTATTAACAGCCGTTTTTTAAATATGTATATTTGGAACACACTTATTGCATTTATTGTGATGTTTCCAATGGGGATCATCTATATTTTGTTTGAACAGCCTGCTTTTATATCTTATCTTATGTGGTTTATTAGCATCTTTTTAGTCAGCTTGATTCCTACAGCTGTTGCGGCTATTTTTGGTGCGATGGTTACAGCAATCTCAGTTAAATTTAAATACACAAGTGCAGTAGCTACATTCCTTTCCATAGCGTTATTAATAGTGTTCATGTTACTTTCCATGAGTGTTGCAACATCGGATATTGGTTTTGGAGAACTTTTTGATTTTCAAACAGGAACGATAAATGCTGACGCATTTTCAACATTAGCTCCTTATATTTCTGATCGATTGAACCAGTTCTATCTACCTACAAAACTTTTCAAGGAAGCAATAGTAGATGGGAAAATCCTTTCTTTTCTGATTTTTGCAGGCATTTCTATAGGTTTATACATGTTGTTGTTATTGCTGTTACCTATAAAGTACAAACAAATCAATACAGCTTTGACTTCACATATAAGCAGGGGAAATTACAAACTTGGAGTGCTGCGACAAAGTGGGATGCTCTTGGCATTGTATAAAAAAACAATTATGCGTATCTTAAAGTCAACAGTATGTGCCACAAATTTGCTGGTTGGTTGTGTTCTTGCAATTTTATTAGCCGTTATGGTCTTAACTGCTGGACCAGAGAAAATACTGCAGAGCCTTGATTTAGTTGACTATTTTCCTATCGTAAAAAATGTTGCCGGTTATGTCATTGCAGCTATGGTTTCTATGTCCAATACGGCTGCTATTTCACTTGCATTAGAAGGAAAAAACATCTGGTTGATTAAATCATTGCCAATTTCTCCAAAAACACTATATGATAGTTATTTGTTATCCAATCTGACTTTTACCATTCCAACATCGATCGTCTGTTCAATATTGTTTAGCATCGCCTTGAATACTAGCTTTATTGAAACGATTTTGATAATAATCACACCACTTATTTTTTCATTATTTACTGCAGTAGCCGGTATTTTTATTGGAAATAGGATGGCCTATTATGACTGGCAGGATGAAACGCAACTTATTAAGCAGAGCATGATGAACCTAATAGGAATGTTAGGAGGCATGATAATCATTCTATTGTTCGGATTAATAGCTAATATAGGTGTCCTTCCATTCGAAATCAAAACTATTACAGTTAGTATAAATCTAGTCATTTTAATTTTTGCAGTCCTATTGTATTTACATGAATGCAATCGTCCAATAAAACAATAAAATCCAAAAAAAAGAGACACTCAAGAATTTTTTCTTCTTGAGTGTCTCTTTTTAGCTTACTTTGGGCGTACAATAGTAAATTCTTCATTTAATGTAGCGTATTGATTACCCGCAAGTCTCGCAACAGGGTTTAATTGGTCATTTAAAATGTATTCTTTTTCTTGATCAAACACTTTCTCGTCAAAAAAGAAATCTGTTACTCGGATGAAAAAGAAATCCGTTACGATTTCCTCATTTTCATTTTTAATCGGTACATATTGATGCAAGACGCCTTCAAAACGTATTTTAGCTTCTACAATAGAAGGAACCTTTACTGTTACACTATCGACTAATGTTAAACCCGTTTGATCAATTTCACTTTCATCTGGGGAAAGGGGGGCAGAAGTTTGATTCATTTCTTCCACCACAGACTGATCAACAATATGGATGACAGCTTCTTTTTGATCAATGATATTGCGAGCGGTATCTTTTATTGCGCCATCTTTTCTTAAAATAGCAACAGTCAGCAAAGGCAATTCATTTGAAGCAGCGCTAAAAAAGCTGAAAGGAGCTGCATTTACTACAGATCCGTCTTTTGATAATGAGGTGACCCAAGCAATCGGACGTGGGATTACACTGCCGCTTACAAATTTATATTGTTGTTTTTTAGATAATTGTTCTGCTTTATAATGAATCATTATGTGCCACTTCCTAATTAGTTAATGTACACAAGATACAGTAAAGTACCTCATGCTTTTGTTCATTTAAGTATTCTTTTTCGAATACTTTTGTGCTGCGAATTGTATCAATTGGTCGAACAAGTTTTTCAATTTTTTCACGTCGGTCTCTAGATTTAGGAGGCAAAGCTAATGTCTCTCCTAACGTCTCATAACTTTCTTCATCATCAATAAAACCAGGACCATCTGTTGCGAAATCAAATAAAATACCTGGTGAAATACGAGCATATAGCGATTCAAAATAAAAAAGATCAACATATCCTGAGATTGGGTATCAGGAAGGAGTTCATTGTGTTCAACGATTACTTGTGCGCCAATTCCACCTTCACCGACTTCGAACAGGTGGAATTGATTTTCTTTCTTTATTTCTTTAAATTTAAATAAGAGAACTTTTTCCAATAATTCTTTCATAAAATCAAAGTTTTTAACACGCAAAAAGATAGGATCTAAACCTGTAATGGCTGTAATATGGTGAATTCTTTTTAATTCGTTCCTATTGAAAATCCTCCAATTGAGCTTCGATTACGGCTCTTTTATTCTCTAAAAAAATAGGTAGTGCAAGTTTATTTCCCAATGCTTCAATGGGTTCGTCCAAGGTAAAACCAGGAGTCTCAGTGGCTATCTCAATGCGTAACCCATTTGGCTCTTTTACATACAAGCTTTTAAAATAACCACGTTCAATATATTGTTCAATGACGATGTGGTGATGTACTGCTTTTTGATACAATTCCTCAAGTTCTTTAGCGGAAGAGACTGTGTAAGCAATATGATCTATGGAGCCTCTTCCCATGCGAGATAATGATGATTTCTTGTTAGAACCAACAAATGTAAGTGCACTTTGTTGTGTATCTTTTAACTGAGAATGCTGATTAGTAGGGGTTAGACCTAAAAACGTTTTAAGGAAAGAGAGAGTTTCATCCGGACGTTTAACGGTAAGTTCGGCTTCAAAAATACCAATAATTTGATTAGATTGTGGAATGTCAGAATGCTTAGTCGCATTTTCAGTAAGAATAATGTCATCTACTTCAATTAATGAAAGTTCCATCTGATCAGGATCTTTAAAAAATAAACGTTGGTTTTCTAAATCTACATGACTCTCGATTGAAAAATGAGCTAAACGAGTTTTCCAATAAGAGAGTGTACCTTTTGGAATCTTTAAGGTTATAGTAGAGAAATAGTTGGTTTCATTATAAGAACGACCAGCTCTTTTTAGCTCAAAAAAGGTTAATAACGTACCAGGGTTGCCTTGGTAGTCTCCATAAAATAAATGGCGAATAGATGTATTTTCTTGATTGACCGTGCTTTTTACAAATCGTAAACCGAGCACAACGGTATAAAAATAGTGATTGGTTTTAGCAGATTTAGTGAAAGCAGAAATATGGTGAAGACCTTTTATCACTTGTTTCATCTCCTTTCAACAAAGTAACTATACCATATCTAAAATAAGCTTACAATAAATAAGTTTAATTAGAGATAAATTAAATAGAGGTAAAATAAAAACCTAGTTGGAAACCGTTATCGGCTTCCAACTAGGTTTTTAAGTTTCTTATTCAAATGCGACGCAAACACATTCTGGAGCATAAACATCTTTTTGTAGCAGAGATAACAGTCCTGTTTCAGCATCTCTTTCAAATAGCGTTAGTTTATCTGAATTTTGATGTCCGACTACTACAAATTGTTCAGTTGGATCTAGTGCAAAGTCACGAGGAGTATCTCCTTCAGATGAAATCAACTGAATTCGTTCAATTGTATCTCCAGTTTCATTTATAGAGTAAACTGCAATTGAGTTGTGGCCACGATTTGAAGAGTATAAAAAGCGTCCATCTTCAGTCACACGTACAGCTGATCCGCTGTTAAATGTTGTATGAGATTCTGGAATAGAAGAAACAGTTTGAACCGTTTCAAATGAACCATCTGTCGCATTGTAAGCTAAGACAACAATTTCACTAGTTAGTTCTCCTACAAGGTAAGCAAATTTACCATTTGGATGAAAAACTAAGTGGCGAGGGCCAGTACCTGGATTTGCTTTATAAGTCTGAACTAGATTTAGTTTGCCTTCTTCAGAAACTTGGTAAGTAAAAACATTATCTGTTCCTAGATCACAAGCCACCACATACTTTTTATCCGGAGTAAGATCTAAGTAATGAGCATGAGCTTTTTCTTGATTTTCATGAACGCTTGAGCCTTCATGTTGTTTGACATCAGTTAACGTCAATGAGCCTTTATTGTTTGTTTTATATACAGAAACAAATCCATCATGGTAACTTGTTGTATAAACAAGCGAACGATCCGCATCATAAGCAACGTAACAAGGCGGAGCAGCATTTTCTTCAATTAATTCACTCGTTTTTTCAAAAAAAGTAGTCGTATTTTCATATGTTGTAGCAGGTTTTTTCTTGAAAGCAGCGATTCCGCCACCTTGATCTGTTTTACTAACAGAATAGATGATATCTTTTCCATTTGATAAAGTTAAATAAGTTGGATTGCCTACCTTGGCTACAAGTTTAGCTTCCTCTAAGCGTTTCGTTTCAGTGTTTAATGCGATTTCATAAATACCTTCACTATTTCCTTTAGTATACGTTCCTAGATAGATGGTTTCTTTCATTGTAAAGCCTCCTTGGTTTTATGTAACAGTTTTCAATTTCAAGTATAGCACTAGCTGATTAAAGATTTAAAGTAAAAAGACACTTTTTTTACAAAAAGTGTCTTTTTAAACTTAATGGACGAACGATACAATTGTTAGTTGGTTAGTGAAGTAGGGCAGAAATAGCTTCGTAGATACGTTGAGCGGATTGTGTATCATGATAATAAAGCAAGGCATCTACTTTTTGTTGATTCTTACGAGTAACTTGAAATTGGTTTTGGCCGATTTGATCCAATAGATGAATGAGGCTTTCTTCTGATGTTGTAATTTCACCAGGCAACTCATTTAAGTACGTACAGCTGGAATCAAATGGTTCTTCTGAAGAGTGTGTTTTGATATCCGGTTGATAAAATAAAACCGGTTTTAAAAGAAAGCTAAAATCAAAAGCAATAGGATCGGCATCCGTTATGAATAGTTTGCTATCTTTGATTAATTGCTGAACATCTTCTTGACTTTGTAGCACAACCGTACAATTATTTTCTGTAAATGCTGATAAATAATGCAGCATCGAGGGAGGAAGAGCTACTACGACATCAAGATGGTAATGGTCAACGAAATCTAGGAAAGCTGGATTTTTTAATAAAGAAAGGAAACACAATGCCATATGGGTAATGACGTCAGATTGATAGTGCAAACCAGATTCTTGATTCATCGGAAATAAAAGAATTTGTTGTTTTGTTGCTGAACTTGTTTCTACAGTTAATAACTTATCAAAACGCGGTAAACCGGTAAGTGAAATTTTTTCTTCAGGGAAGTTGAATGTTTCAATAGCGTATCTTTTTTCAGTTTTAGAACTTACCAAAATTAAATCTGCTTTAAAGCGTTTGGTATTGTATTCAAAAGTTGATTTTGCATTGTGTAAGCCGAGTACATTCTTTGGCAAAAGAACCTTTTTAGCACTTAACACATCTAACCATAACGGATTGCGTGTTGGCAAAATAGCATAAGGTTCTTCAGTAGTCACCAGCAATTGAGCCATTGCTAAAGTCCAAATATATTTTTTTGATTTATAGATCAAAAGATGATCTTCACCTAATTCTGCTGCTTTAGCATAATCTGGAGAATGGCTATCGATCACATAGTAAACCTCTTTTTCGGGGTAATTCTGTCTCATATAACGATAAAAATTCCATCCATTATTTCTAGCTTCCATGGGTGTTTCCCCAATGATCCAAATGCTTCGATTACTGTAAAATGGGCGCAAAACTGGGATAAATGGAAGGAGTTCTTTCATGTATTCAAATGATTCCTTTTGAAAGTTCGTTACTGAAAGAATAAAATTATTTGATTGACCAGTGAAATTAGGAGCTAACACCATAGTTTTCTTTCCATAACTATGTGAAAAATAAGTGTAATTTTTTTTCGCATTGGCATCACTAGGATTGGAAACACGGATAACAGTCGGTTCAAAAAGTCCATTTAAGTATAATTCAAAGTATAAATCAAAATCTTCATCGCCGGTTTTGTTCAGAAAGAACTCATGTGCACAATCAGCTAAGTCTAAGTTGATCTGATAGTTGTAAGAATAAAGATGTGTGATGTCTTCTGACTGAATCAGCTGATGGTCTGAATGGATTGTTTGACGATGGCCAAATTTTCTTCCTACCAAAATTGTATCGATTCGATTAATTGGATTTGCTTTCGTCATAATTGTGCCAGTAAGTGTTAAAGTATCTTTTTTTAATTGTACAGAATCTATAGTTGACTGTTTGATATAACGCACACTTCGTACTGGAATGTTGATCGTAAAGCAAAAGCCTTGGGTTTTTCGGCTAAAGTAAGGGTAAAGACGGTGGCCGCTATCTTGAACTTCAGTCAGACCATAGGATTCATAATGATCAAAGCGATTAAGAGATAGAGGTTCATCTTTAAAAATTGAGTGACCATCTATTGTATAACGAATAGTAAAATAAAATTCAAAATGTTCTTTTGGATCTACAGGTGCGTATTGCTTAATAAAGGAACGGATATTAACTGAGAAAGAGTGGGCCCCATTAGCGAACTGTGCTTTAAAAGGATATTTTTCTCCTGTTTCTCTATGTAAAATAAAAAACTCTATTAATTCAGCTGAAAGTTCATTTGTTAATGTGACAGTAGTTAGTAAATCATCGTCTTGTTTTTTTAAAACAAATGAGGGATGATGAATCTCTTTGATTTGTTTTTCTGCTTGTTCTATTTTTAAGTTCTGCTCATTAGTAGTAGAATTCATAAAATCCACCTCCATTATTGGGTAGTTTATCTCAATTTATCATACCAGTCTCTCCAACAGGTAGCAAACACTAAAAAGGAATTTTTAAAGCAATGAGTAACTTTTTTTGTTTTTAGCATCTTACTGGAATGGATTAGCTTTTATTAACCTTTAAAAGCAAGAATATGGTAAAATAAAAAAGAATAAAGGAATGAGAAAGGAATGGATAATATGTTAGTTGGAACAGTAACGGCAATTGGAGAAAATGCTATCAGCAAAAAAGATCCTATGATAATTTTATTTGGAGAGCAAGCTACAGATGATATTCGTACCGTAGCTATTATTCAGTCTTTCGAAGAAGATAAAGAAACGACTAAATTAAAACCAGGCAGTACAATTTCTTTCGGTGAAAAAAAATACGTTATTGAAACTGTTGGAAGTTTAGCCAATGAAAATTTAAATACTATTGGTCACGTTACCCTTTCTTTTTCAGAAGTTCCAGAAGATGATCGAATCGAGAGCGGCGTTTACTTATCACCTTATGAATTACCAGAAGTATCGATTGGTACCAAAATTACCTATAACAATTAAAAAGACTATATAGATTGGAGCAAAGGTTATGGGGGAAGAAAAACTAAAAGTAAAAACCAGAGAAACAGTTACCTGGTTTTGGAAATGGGTTTTAAATAATAAAGTAGTTTCCATTTTAATTGTTTCACTTTTAATCTTTCTAAATCTATTTTTATTTTCAAAAGTCGCTCATTTATTTTCACCCATCAGAGATTTTATAAGTATTATTGGACTTCCGGTTATTTTAGCAGGAGTACTGTATTACCTTGTTAATCCATTAGTAGATTGGATGGAACGAAAAAAAATTCCTCGGATGCTCGGGATAGCTTGGATTTTTATTATTATCGGTGCACTGATTGTTTGGGGAATTACAACATTGATTCCAATCATTCAAGAACAAACTTTCAGTATTATAAAAAATTGGCCTATTTATTGGGATAATATCGTGACCCAAATAGATAGTTGGTTACGAAGCGATGTGTTATCTGAATTTCAAACACGATTGTCCGATTTCAATACAAATCTATTATCCAATGTATCAGAACAAGCTAATGGGGTTTTGGATTCAACTTTTGAGAGTATCGGAAGTGTCGTTGGAGCAGTAACAAATATAGTGATTGCTATTATCACGATGCCATTTATTCTTTTTTACTTGTTAAAAGATGGCAAGAGTCTACCGTATCATGTAATGAAAGTAATTCCTTCAAAGATGAGGCTAAGTACGTATAACTTGTTAACTGAGATCAATACACAAATCAGTCAATATATACGCGGCCAACTAGTAGTAGCCTTTTTTGTAGGGTTAATGTTTTGGATTGGGTTTGCTATCATTGGTTTAGAATACGCTGTGACTTTAGGTGTATTGGCCGGTTTTTTAAACTTGATTCCTTACCTTGGATCATTTTTAGCAACTATCCCAGCTATTGTCATTGCTTTAGTGGATTCTCCAAGCATGCTGATCAAAGTACTGATCGTATTTGCTATTGAACAAATGATTGAAGGAAGAGTGATCCAACCGCAAATATTGGGAAGCAATCTAGAAATTCATCCGCTTACGATTATCATAGTTTTACTTTCTGCAGGAAAGATTTTTGGGATTCCAGGAGTTATTCTGGGGATTCCAGGGTACGCTGTCTTAAAAGTAATTGTTGTCCATTTCTTTAAATGGTATAAAGATTATACTGGACTTTATGAGAGTGATGAAAATCCAGCTCCTCCACCGGTTATTATTGTAAATAAAAGTAAAAAAAGCTAATCTTGATAAGAAAACTGTTAGCAGCTGAGGTGTTAAACACCTACAGTTAAATGAATTAAACTACCAACTGGCTGGTATGAAGACGGGATTCAACCGGACTCATACCAGCCAGTTTTCTATTTATTTGACCATTAGGATAGAAGGAGAGGGAATGTGAAATGAAAAGGAAATTTTTTCGTGATTTTTTCTTACTAACAATTCTTAGTTGTTTTTTGACAGGATGCTTTTCAACGTCTATCAGTAAAGAAATCTCCAATTCTTTAGCGATTCAATTGCCATCAGAATCAGAAATCAATTACGAAGATGATCATGGAGGTTTTCATGGAGATGGAGTCACTGTTGCTAATGTCCAGTTTGAAGAAGATGAGGCAGAAACTATTTTATCTCAGATTCAGAACAACAAAGATTGGAAACCTACTCCTCTTTCGGAGAATATCGAACTAGAATTTTATGGCGGCGAAAAAAACGATGTTTATTATATATCTGATTTAGCAGAGAAAAATAATATGCCTGAAATTACAGAGGGTTATTGGATATTTATCGACAGATATGATGGTGAAGATCGAATTACTGAAGGCGAAGAGCTATTTTCTGAGTCTGCTAAAAACTATACAGCAGGAATATACGATAGTAAAAATAAAAAGTTATATTATTTTGAGTATGACAGCTAACTGGATGAAAGCAATAAAACCAGTTTTAAACAAAGGGAACTTTTTTCTAATCCTAATTGAGATGTTGCACCTATTGTGAGATTTTCTGTTACATAAAATGAAAAACAACCTTTTTCCTCAATCATGAGGAAAAAAGTTGTTTTTTTTATAGTGTTCATTAAGGTAGAGAATGCGAGTACTAGTCAAAAAAGAACAAAACTGTTTGCTGATTCTATATCATTTTCTTACTAGATACTTGTAGAGCAAGTTGTTGCTTTTAATTGGATTCGGTTCCTAAAAATTCTAAAGCAAATTCAACATGCCAAGCGACGCCTAGCTTTAAGATATCTTCGTCAAGTTCATAGTGATCATCATGAGGAGCATGAATGGTATTTTTTTCTTCATTGTATATCCCAATGATGCCGTAGACACCGGGAGCTTCTTTCAGATAATAAGAGAAATCTTCAGAATTCATTGCTCTTGGGAACTCTGAAACCTTATTTGAACCAAATACTTTCGTGCCAGCATTAGTAGCTATTTTTGCTAAAGCAGCATCATTTTTTGTTGGAGGTGTGCTCGGCTCGATTGTTACATCAACAGTAATTTCATACATGTCTGCAAAAGCCTTAGCATGGCGCTTAATGGCTGCATGAGTAAGATCACGACTCTCTTCATCAAAGTAGCGCATTGAAATGTCCATTGTTGTTTCTTTTGGAACAATATTGGCTTTTTTTCCGCTTGCAAAGCGTCCAACATTTAGAACAACGGGATTTCTGGAATCAACATTTTTAGCAATGATCTCTTGCAAATCAAGTGCAAATTGAGCAGCAGGAGTGAAGGAATCTTTTCCTAATTGTGGAGTTCCGCCGTGGCCTGATTTACCAGTAAAAGTTACATAAACGGTATCACAGCCAGAAAATAAGTCACCAGCTCCTGAATAAAAGGACCCAGTCGGAATAGTGTTGTAATTGTGCATGCCGAATACAGCATCAACTCCGACCATTCCACCATCAGCTACAATTTTTTTAGCTCCTTCAAAGGTTTCCTCTGCTTCTTGGAAGAAGATACGTATTTCTCCATCGAAATTTTCTTTGGATTCATTTAATATTTTTGCTGCTCCCATAGCCATTGTTGTGTGAGCATCATGACCACAAGCATGCATGACACCAGGCACCAGGATTATTGGATTGAAAGTCTAAATTCAAATCTTCATTGATTGGCAATGCATCAATATCGGCACGTAAGGCGACTGTCTTTCCAGGATTTTTCCCTTTGATAGTAGCAATGGTTGAGGTTTTTCCAACTTTTCTATAAGGAATACCATATTCTTCTAATTTAACAATAACTTTATCTTGTGTTTTGAATTCATTCTCACTTAACTCTGGTTCTGAGTGAAGTAATCTGCGAAAAGCAATTAATTCTGTTTCTATTTTTGCGGTTTGTTCTAATGCCGTTTCTTTCATAATCTTTGCCTTCTTTCTTTATTTTAGTTTAATCCCATTTGTCTTCAGTGTATTCCTTTTCAACAGCTGCTTCAAAAGAAAGGCATTAATGAAAAAGAAGTGTTAATTTGTTGTACCAACACCGTTTGCCAATTAACAAAAAAAAGAAAGACCATTATGGCCTTTCTTCTTGTGTATGTTTATAAGAATAAGGATTTAATTTATTAGAATGTTTTTCCTAAAGCAGTAGCTTTTTCTATTCCTTCAGCCATAATATCTGCTGCTTTATCAGGAGCGTAATCCATACCTTCAACAAATAATTCTTGGAAATCAGTAATACCGATGTAATTCAGAATTGTTTTCAAATATTGGTTGGCTGGATCTTTTCCGCCATAAACGCCGCCATTTGCTTGAATATGTAAAACTTTTTTATCGCCAGCTAGCCCTACAGCTTCGCCTTTTTCATTGTATTTAAACGTTTTTCCACCAACAGTGATTGTATCCACCCAAGCCTTTAAACGAGCAGGAACATTTAAATTCCATAAAGGATTTGCTATAACAACTTTATCAGCGTTCAAAAAGCCATCCGTATAACCATTAAACAAGGTGATTTTTTGTTGTTTAACTTCAGATAATTCATCAAATGCTGTGCCACTGCCAAGTTCTGACCAAGCTTGTAATAAGTCACGGTCGATGTCTGGAACAGCTAGATCATATAAATTAATATCTTCAATAGTGTCTTCTGAGTGGCTTTCAATATATGATTTTACGAAAGCATTTGTAACTTGCATTGAACGAGAGATTTCTCCGTCTAATGGATGAGCACGAACCACTAATAATTTTGTCATAAATAAAATCCTTCTTTCGATTTTTTTGAGAGCCTTTTCTTACTGGCCTCTGTAGCAATTTTACTAAAGTTATTCTTAAACAGCAAGAAACAAAACTAGTTAATATAACTTGTGTTAGTAATAAAGGTATCAGAAATTTGAAAAAAAACAGGTGGTCACATATAATTGATAAACGGTTACAAAAGAACCATTTTAATAAATAAAGCGTATTAAATTGAATACAGTATGAGAATAATGACCAAAGGAGGACAACAAATGCTCAAATTAATGAGGAAACTAAATTATTGGGCTGTTTTGGGTGCTGTCATCTTCATGATCATTCAAGTTATTGGCGATTTGTATCTTCCAACGTTAACAGCAGATATTATTGATAATGGAGTAGCCATAGGAAATGTAGAATACATTATTTCTGTAGGAGTAAAGATGCTGGGCTTTTCTTTTCTTAGTATCTTAGCAGCAATTGCAAATGTTTATTTTGCTGCACAGCAATCGCAACAATTAGGCAAAAAATTACGTAGTGAGATTTACCGAAAAGTCACTTATTTTTCAAATGATGAAATAGATAAGCTAGGGACGTCTTCTTTGCTTACCAGAACAACGAATGATGTTGAGCAGATTCAATTGGTCACTATGATGATGTTAAGAATGATGATTATGTCTCCAATCATGCTAATTGGAGCAGGAATACTAGCTTACAATCGCGAGCCGAAACTAGCAGAAATTTTTATTTATGTAATTCCAGCATTGGCTATTTTTATTGGAATTATTATGTATTTTGCTGTGCCTTATTTTAAATCACTGCAAAAGAAAACGGATCGCCTTAATTTGGTTTTTCGCGAAGGACTAACGGGTATTCGTGTGATTCGTGCATTTAATCGAAATGATTCTGAAACAAAACGCTTTGATGAAGCCAATAAAGACTATGCAGATACTTCTATCAAAGCCCAAACGATCATGAGCTTTATGCTGCCAATTATGACATTGATTATCAGTGCCACTAATATATCGATCATTTGGTTTGGTGGACAGTATATTAGTGTCGGAGGTATGGAAGTTGGAAATTTAGTTACCTTCATGACCTATGCTATGCAAATCTTAATGAGTGTCATGATTTTGGCAATGGTATTTGTATTTATTCCTCGTGGTCAAGTTTCCGCAGCACGTATCAATGAAGTTTTAGCTATGGAAACTATCATAAAAGATCCAGAAAATCCACTCAAGATCCAAAAAGAAAATGTCGGTTCATTATCCTTTGAGGACGTTTCTTACCGGTATTCAGGAGCAGAAAAATTAGCATTGGAAGGTATTGATTTTGAAGGAAAAAAAGGTGAAGTGATCGCAATTATTGGAGGAACGGGTTCTGGAAAATCGACCATTGCAAATTTAATTACCCGCTTTTACGATATTGAATCAGGAAGTATCAAGATCAACGGTGTAGATATCCGTGAGATGAAACAAACAGATTTGCGTAGTTTTACAGGTTATGCCCCACAAAAAGCATTATTATTTACAGGCACGATTCGTGAAAATCTAAAGTATGGGAAACCAACTGCAACCGATGAAGAAATCTGGCATGCATTAAAAATTGCTCAAGCAGATGATTTTGTCTCAGCATTGCCAAAAGGTTTAGATGCGGTAGTGGAACAGGGTGGAGGGAACTTCTCTGGTGGACAAAAGCAACGATTAAATATTGCTAGAGCCTTAGTAACAAAGGCAGATATTTTAATTTTTGATGATTCTTTCTCTGCACTTGATTTCAAAACCGATGTTGCTTTAAGAAAAGCCTTGATTCCGGAAACGAGAAATTCAGTAGTGGTCATCATTGCTCAACGCATTAGTTCCGTGATAGAAGCAGACACTATCATTGTTTTAGAAGCGGGAAAAATGGTTGGTAAAGGAACACATAAAGAATTGAAACATACAAATGAAACCTACCAAGAGATCATGAGGTCGCAAATGAAAGAGGAGGAGATGTAATGAGTAAGAATAGTAATGCTTCTACTGAATCTCTTCGCAAAATTAAGCCGAAAAACTTTTGGGGGACATTGAAAAGATTGTTAGGATACATGTCTACTCGGTTAATCGCTATAATTACTGTATTTATTTTAGCAATTATAGCAATCGTATTACAGACACAGACGCCAAAAATTCTAGGAGAAGCAACTACAGAAATCTTTAAAGGTGTAGTAGAAGGCACGAAATCAAAGCAAGCTGGACAACCTGTTGATGTTTTGCCGATCGATTTTGAGTTGATTGCGGGTATATTAGCAACGGTTGCTGTTTTTTATATTCTATCTGCCATTTTCAGATACTTCCAGCAATTTACGATGACTCGTGTAGCGCAACGAACCGTATATGACTTACGAAAAGATTTAAAAGATAAGATGAATCGGGTTCCTATGAATTACTACGATACGCATTCAAACGGAGATATTATGTCTCGTGCAGTAAATGATATGGATCAAATTGCCAATACTTTACAGCAAACACTGACTCAATTTGTAAATAGTGTGGTTACATTTTTTGCTGTCTTATACATGATGCTGACCATTAACAGTACCTTGACATTAGTCACCATGATTACTGTTCCGATAAGCGCGGTAGTCATTGTATTGATTGCTCCACGCTCACAAAAATCATTTGCAGCTCAACAAAAACGTTTAGGTATTTTAAATAATCAAGTTGAAGAAACGTATGCTGGACATATTGTAGTAAAAACTTATAATCACGAAGAAACAGAAATTTTAACATTTGAAGAAAAAAATGATCAACTTTATCAAGCTTCACGAAAAGCTCAGTTTTTATCTGGTCTCATCATGCCCTTGATGGCTTTTATCCGTAACCTAGGGTATCTAGTTGTTGCAGTTGTAGGTGGAATTTTTGTTGCTAATGGTACAGTGACGTTAGGAAATGTACAAGCTATGCTGCAATATTCTAATCAATTCAATCAGCCAATTCGAGAAATGGCTAATTTGATTAATATGATTCAAGCAACGATTGCTTCAGCTGAACGTGTTTTTGAAGTGTTGGATGAAGAAGAAATGACTGATGAACCATCTGCAATTGAACCTATTGTAAATTCACCTTATAAAGTTCAATTTGATCATGTCCAATTTGGTTACGGTGGAGAAGATGCACCTTTACTAATGAAAGATTTTAATTTAAACGTTACGGAAGGCCAAATGGTCGCGATTGTAGGGCCTACTGGTGCCGGGAAATCTACATTGATCAATCTTCTAGAACGTTTTTATGATGTAAGCAGCGGCAGTATCAAAATAGATGGAGTCGATATCCGAGACTATTCAAGAGAAGACGTTCGTTCTCATTTTGCTATGGTTTTACAAGACACATGGTTATTTAATGGAACGATACTTGATAATATTCGTTACGGGAGTGCTGAATATGGTCAAGATGATGAACGTGTTTACAATTCAGCTATAGCCGCTCACGTGGATGACTTTGTACGCAAACTGCCACATGGGTACGAAACGATTCTTAATGAAGAAGCGAGCAACATCTCGTCAGGCCAAAGACAGTTGATTACGATCGCACGTGCTTTCTTGGCTGATCCAGAAATATTGATTCTAGATGAAGCTACTTCAAGTGTAGATACGAGAACAGAAGTACTGATTCAAAAAGCGATGAGAAAATTGTTGAAGGGCAGAACCAGTTTCGTAGTTGCTCACCGTCTGTCCACTATTCGTGATGCTGACAATATTATTGTAATGGATCATGGAGATGTTATTGAGACCGGTACACATGACGAATTGATGGCACAAAATGGATTCTATGCTGATTTATATAATAGTCAGTTTGTTCAGCAAGAAGTAAGTTGAGGTTCTTTTTATCTACGAAGAACCGTTGAAATCGACGTACAATACTTTTCTTTTTAAGAGATTCTGCTAAACTAACACTATAGGTATTAAGAAGAGGAGATCTAAAAATGACCCAAATTAAAAGAATCATTACAGGGACGATTGAAGAAAATTGCTATATTCTTTATCAAGAGAAAAAAGCACTGATCGTTGATCCTGGAGATGAATTTGTTTCTATAAAAAAAGTGTTAGACGAATTGGAAGTTACTCCAGTAGCTATCTTGTTGACACATACCCATTATGATCACATTGGCGCACTGGAAGAAGTAAGAAAAACCTACAGTGTTCCTGTTTATGTTAGTGATCTAGAACAAGCTTGGCTTGCGAATCCGGTCTTGAATCTTTCTATTCATACAGGACATCCATTTACAGCAGAACCTGCTGAATATGAATTTGAATTGTTTAAGACGTATGATATCGAAGGATTTCAGTTTAAAGTAGTATCTACTCCTGGACATTCGCCGGGTGGTGTAAGTTTTATATTTGATGATTTTGTGGTTTCAGGGGATGCTTTATTCAAAGGTAGTGTAGGAAGAACCGATCTAACGGGTAGTGATTCAGAAGCATTGCTAAAAGGGATCAAAGAACAACTCTTTACTCTGTCCGATGACATGCTGGTTTATCCTGGACATGGAGATGGCACAACGATTGGCGATGAAAAAAGAACTAATCCGTTCTTTTAATGAAGAATAATAACATACACACAAAAAGGTTGAGATTTGATCTCAACCTTTTTGTGTGTATAAAAAAACCACCTTAGCAGGGAATGCTAAGGTGGAAAGGGTAAGGTTTCTTTTTACTTTGGAGGAGTAAAAAAGAAAGTATGAAAAAGTTGGTTTGTTGTTTTGGTATAAATATAGTATAGAATCTAAATATGAAAAAAGTGTGACGAAAAAATAGAAAATAAGTGAAATTTTTCTTTTTGGTAGAATATATCCTCTTATTACGATGAGATGAAGAAAGAATTAGGTGAAAGTCTTGTAAAGAGATGGAATTTCCTTTATACTTATTAAAAGTAAGTTAATTGAATGATGAAATTAATTAAATTAGAAACGAAAAGAGGAATAAGAATATGCCGTTATCAGAGAAAACGATTATTGGAAAAGTAGTATTGAATGTTGAAAATATAGATAACATGAAAAATTTCTATACATCCATTATAGGATTAGAGCTAAAAAACGAAACAGAACAAATTGTTCAATTGGGTGCGTTCGATGATGAACAAGTCTTATTGGAATTAAAACCAGTTGTACCATGTTGTACCATTTGGAGAAAAGCCAGCTGCTACTGGGTTATACCATATGGCCTTTTTATTGCCAACTCGTAAAGACCTGGGAGAAATTTTGTATCACCTTTTAGTATCAAAATACCCATTAACTGGTGCAAGTGACCATGGATATAGCGAAGCTCTTTATCTAGACGATCCAGAAGGCAATGGCATTGAAATTTATACAGATAAGCCTAAATCCATGTGGGATATTCGAGAAGATGGACAAATTGCTGGTGTAACAGAACCAATGGATGCAGAAGCTGTGATTGGAGAAGCTAAGCAAGAATTCCAAGGAATGCCTAAAGGAAGCTATATGGGACATGTTCATTTATTCGTTGCAGAATTAGAAGAAACAGAAGCTTTTTACAAAGATATTTTAGGATTTGATTTAAAATTCAAATTCGGTCCTCAAGCAAAATTCTTTGCAGCAGGCGAATACCATCATCAAATTGGAGCGAATGTATGGGCTGGAAGAAATATTCCTGCAGCACAAGAAGGTATAAGAGGGCTAAATTACTTTACGATCCTAGTTTCATCTGCGGATGAATTAGCACAAGTAAAAGAAAAGCTAGATGCAAAAAATTATAGCTATGTATTAGATGAAACAACACAAGCCATTTCGTTGAAAGATACAAATGGCATAGCAATCAAAATTATGGTGGCTTCATAATAAATAATAAGTTAAACCGGCAATGGGTTTGCCGGTTTTTTGTCGTTTATGAGCCGCTAGATAATTGAACTCAGTATAGAAGAAAATGCTTTATTCGATTATAATTAAGAAATAAATATAAAATTGTTTAAAAGAAAAACAGAAAAATTAGAAAGGATAAGAAAATGTATCCCAAAACAAGCATGTTTATTCACCAACTAATAGAAGATAAATTATTGCCAGGCGCAAGTTTTGGTTTTATCAAAAATGATGAACGATTTGACTATCGGGATGGGTTAACTGCAGTTGTGCCTTATGCAGAAACTATCCAAGAGGATCAAATTTATGATATTGCCTCTCTAACTAAAGTTTTCTTA
Organism: Carnobacterium sp. FSL W8-0810; assembly: GCF_038007125.1. NCBI lineage: Bacteria > Bacillati > Bacillota > Bacilli > Lactobacillales > Carnobacteriaceae > Carnobacterium > Carnobacterium sp. FSL W8-0810. The sequence goes on from NZ_JBBOWO010000001.1 coordinate 1,347,395, forward strand.
ACGACAACGATCATTCTGCAGTTATGGGAGGAAGGAAAGCTAAATCCAAATGACAAAGTTAGCCGTTATTTGCCAGACTTTTCAGCTCAAGAGATAACACTCAAACATCTACTGACACATACTTCTGGAATAGAAGGATATATTCCTAATAGAGATACTTTATCGGCTAGCGAATTGAAACAAGCCATTTTGCATTTGCCTGTTGGAAGTAACTTCGAAAAAGAAGTGCATTACACGGATATTGGTTTTATTTTATTAGGGTTTATCATTGAAACTATTGAAAAAGACAGCTTAGTCAATGTGTTTTCTAAGCGAGTAAGCGGACCGTTAAATTTAATGGATTCCTCTTACCATCCTAGCGACAAACAAAGATGTGCACCAACTGAACTTGATCCAAAAAGAGGATTAATAAAAGGAGAAGTCCATGATCCAAAGGCCAATACGTTAGGTGACCATTGCGGCAGTGCTGGATTATTTTCAACACTAAACGATTGTTTGACCTTTAGTCAAATGATGTTGAATAAAGGGAAATTAAATGGAAAACGTATTCTTAATGAAACAACTGTGCTATCATTATTAAGTGATTGGACTCCTAATGGCTCCTTGAATCGGTCTTTAGGATGGGATATCAAATCAAAAGGCAATAAAGACTATTTGTTTCATACTGGTTTTACAGGAACCTTTATCTTATTGGATATCTTGGAAAAGGAAGCGTTTGTTTTTTTATCTAATCGCGTCCATCCTACCAATGAGAATAAAGCAGAATACCTTGAGCAACGAGATAAACTAGTAGAGTGCTATTTAACGGAAAAAGAAAAACAAAAGTAATGGATAATTTTAGGAGGAATAATAAGTGATGAATGAACCATTGATCTTAGAACCTGTTTTACAAGAAAAAATTTGGGGTGGAAAAAAGCTGAATGAAGTATTTGGTTATGATTTGCCGAGCGACAAAACTGGTGAAGCTTGGGCAATTAGTGCTCATCCCAATGGACCAAGTGTAGTAAAAAATGGAGTCTATAAAGGCCTGACTTTAGCCGAAGTATGGGACCAGCATCGGGAAGTATTCGGAAACGAAGAAGGAGATGTCTTTCCTTTGTTAACAAAAATATTAGACGCTGCTGAAGACTTGTCGGTCCAAGTTCATCCAGATGACCGTTACGGTATGGAACATGAAGGAGAACTAGGCAAAACAGAGTGCTGGTATGTCATTGATGCTGACGAAGGTGCTGAAATCATTTATGGGCATCATGCTCAAACAAAAGAAGAGTTAGAACAAATGATTCTTGATGGGAAATGGGACGATCTATTACGCCGTATCAAAGTGAAAAAAGGCGACTTTTTCTATGTACCAAGTGGAACAATCCATGCAATTGGCGGTGGGATAACGATTCTTGAAACGCAGCAATCGAGTGATACGACATATCGTGTGTATGATTATGATCGAAAAGATGATCAAGGTAATTTAAGAGAATTACACGTTAAACAATCCGTTGATGTGACAACTGTTCCGCATGTTGATGCAACTCCTGAAACAAAAACAACAAAACAAAAAGAAGCTAATGTGACGACATTTATCCAAACAGACTTTTTTGACGTTTATAAATGGGAAGTAAACGGTAAAGCAGACTTCCATGCAACTGCACCATACACTCTTGTAAGCGTTCTGGAAGGAAACGGCAAATTAATTGTCGAAGCAGGAGAGTACTCATTAACAAAAGGTACACACTTGATTTTGCCAAACGACATTAAAGAATGGACTATTGAAGGCAAATTAGAAATCATCGCATCAAATTCATAGGATGCGGAGTTCCCCGGTTAGACACGCAGCGATTTTCAAAAATTGAGAGCAAGAGCATCCCGCGCATTGCGCCAATTATAGAAAATGCCTAGTGTTTGGGGAAAGCAGCTCAACTAAAAATAGGATGTGGAGTTCCCCGGTTAGACACGTAGCGATTTTCAAAAATTGAGAGCAAGAGCATCCCTGCGCATTGCGCCAATTATAGAAAATGCCTAGTGTTTGGGGAAAGCAGCTCAACTAAAAATAGGATGTGGAATTCGACGTCTAGGCTCGGCAGAAAAATAGTTAGTCGCTGTTAGATGTTTCATCTTTACAGTAACTTTAAAAGAGAAGAGAAATTCTAGTAATAGAGCTAGGACATTGATAGTGATTAGCGTTAACCTGGATCGTAAGTATAGTTAGTATTCATTAGAAGCACCTCTTTCAAATGGATTTGTCGATATTTACAGTATAGGAAAAGCGTATTTTTTTGAACGTCCAGCAAAACAAACTTAAAAAGTCCGTAGATTTGCATGGAAACTGCAAATCTACGGGCTTTTAAAATTTTTGGAAGGACATACATATTTCCCAGACTCTTTCTATTTGAATACTCCGCTGTTATTTTATGTCCACTTCATCATTATTCATATAGATATGTGAGAGAACTTAAGTTAATAGAGTTGTACTCTATATTCCAGAGAGAAAAGACAAAGAATAGCGAGTAAGGGCATTCTATAAAACATTTTAGAAAGAAAAAGATTGGAGAATCTGAAGTAGAGACGTTCTATCTAACATTCCAGAGAGAAAAGAGTCGCGGAATCTGAACTAGAGGTGTTCTATCCGACATTCTAGGAAGAAAAGAGCTGCGGAATCTGATCTAGAGGTATCTCATAAGCAACACATAGGCTAAAGGAAATGTTTTATTAACACTAGAAGGTGAATATTAAAAAAAGAAGCAGAAAAAATGATACATCCATTTTTTCTGCTCTTATTGTTTAATCAAATAATTCTTCTGCTTCTTTAGGGAATCGTTTTTTTACTGCTTCTTTCAAAATACGATCAGTTAATGTTGTATTTCTAACTAATAAGGGACCATGGAAGTATGAACAGTAGGTTTGTTTATAGTGAGCACCTTCTGTTTTATCTTCGCCATTATTGCCATAACCCATTTCAACAACACCCAAAGGTTTAACGCCTTCACCAAGAAAAGTACGGCCATTATGGTTTTCAAAACCTTTATAGGTTTCGCCAAACTCATCATTTTTGATAACAATATCACCAATAAAGCGATTGTCATCTTGATTCAAGGTGTAGTGGTTCAAAGCACCGATACCGTTGATTCTATTTCCAGCAGCATCTACGTAATAGTGACCCAATAACTGGAAGCCGCCACAAATGCCGACTGTAACACCATCATTTTCGATGTATTCAGTAATAGCCTCTTTTTTAGCTTGGATATCTTTTGAAACAATCCGTTGTTCAAAGTCTTGTCCACCACCGAAGAAAACCAAATCATATTTATCTGCATCAAAAGGGTCATTTAAACTAACGATTTCAATATTAAAGTTGATACCTCTTTTTTTAGCACGGTGTTTTAACATTAATAAGTTGCCGTTATCCCCATAAGTATTTAATAAATCTCCATAAAGATGACAAACATTTAATTCAATCATATTACATACCTCCCTCAATATAGCCTTGGTTTGCTAACTCTTTGCGCAATTGTAAGACAGCTGTATAAGTAGCTAGGACGTATATTTTTTTTGTTGGAGCATTTTTAAAGTTTTTGATGATTTCAGGTATAGTCGGAATAACTTGAAGCTCTTCTTCTGGAATGCCCGCTACTTCTAAACGTGCTGTAATATCTTCTACACGCTCACCACCAACAGTGACTTGTTTGATATCCATTTCTGTTACGATCTCATAATTGGCATCCCAGATCCAACTGACATCTGTTCCATCTGCATAATTAGCATTTAGAATAGAAACAAGCGAGAAAGGTTCAGGAGTTAGTTTGATCATATCTAAAACTTGATTCAACCCAACAGGATTTTTAACTAAGTTGATCGTAATTTCTTTATCATCGATCTGGATGACTTCTTGACGTCCAAAAACGCGTTTTGATGCAGCAAATCCAGCACGAATTTGATCAGTAGAAACATCCAATATACGGCCAACACTATAAGCAGCTAAAGCATTATAAATATTGTATTGTCCGCCGATTTTAATTTCGAAGTCTTCTCCTTCAATTTCAAAACGAGAAGACTCGTGATCCATGTGCGTTAAGTCTGTTAAGCGATATGTTAGGTCAGGACGTTTAAAATCACAATTCGGACAATAATACTTTCCTAAGTTGCTATAAGTTAAGAATTTATAATGCAAAATATTATTGCAGTGAGGGCATAATACGCCATCCGTATTGTAATGAGCTTTTAATTCTCCATCTGGGAGATGATCAAAACCAAAGTAAACACGTTTATTGACGGTTTCTTTTGAATTGAAAATTGGAGCGTCCCCATTGCTCACAATCAAAGCATCAGGAGCTAACGCTGCACCATTCAGCATCATTTGATAAGTAGTATAAATTTCACCATATCGATCCATTTGATCACGGAAAACATTTGTAAAAACAATGGCTTTCGGTTTGATGTATTTTGTTACATGGATCAAACTAGCTTCATCTACTTCAAGAACAGCAGCTTTTTTCTTATTGTTGTTTGTATAAGAATGGTGTTCAAGAAAAGTTGAGATGATTCCTTGCAGCATATTTGCGCCAGTAGGATTTGTAATGATTTCAGGATATTTTTGTTTTAAAACTTGATAAGTCAAAGCCGTTGTCAATGTTTTACCGTTTGTTCCCGTTACGATAACCACGTCATAATTTCTTGATAAAGTGCCTAATACGGTAGGATCTAATTTTTGTGTCAGTTGACCAGGATAACTACTTCCGCCTTTAAAGAACGTATGAAGCCCCCATTTAGTTGTTTTTCCTACTGCAATGGCAAATGCGCTACGTATACTCAATTGAGTTTCCTCCAATTACTAAAAATACTTTTTTTGCTACTTTGATATTCTAGCACATATTTCTTGTGAAATTGTTAAAATTGCCTAACTTGTTCATTTTTAAAGGCAAATTTAATCTCTTTTCTATCATTCGATGTAAAGAGCATCGTTCATTAATAGGAAGAGAGGCTTCACTTTTACTTTTTTTTAACGTATAATTCATAATGGATTCCTACAAGAGAAATGAGGAAAAACGAGATGGCTCAACTTTTTTTTAAATACGGTGCAATGAACAGTGGAAAGACGATTGAAATTCTAAAAGTAGCATATAATTATGAAGAACAAAACAAACCAGTAGCAATTATGACTAGCGGATTAGATGATCGTGACGAGATTGGTGTGGTATCCAGTCGAATCGGATTGAGACGCGAGGGAATTGCTATATTCGAAGAAACGAATGTTTTTGAAACCATTCAAGCGTTGGACTACGTTCCCGCTTGTGTGTTGATTGATGAATCACAATTTCTAAAGAAAGAACACGTGCTTCAGTTGGCTCATATCGTGGATGAATTAGATATTCCAGTTATGGCATTTGGCTTGAAAAATGATTTTAAAAATGAATTATTTGAAGGATCACAGTATCTGTTACTATACGCGGACAAAATAGAAGAAATGAAAACTATTTGTTGGTATTGCCATAAAAAAGCAACCATGAATATGCGTATGATCGATGGAAAGCCCGTTTATGCAGGAGAACAAATTCAAATAGGGGGAAATGAAAGTTATTTCCCTGTATGTCGTAAACATTACTTCAATCCAATAATAAAGGACGACTTATAGCGTTCTTGGTGTTGTAAAACAAACGACACAATGATGCATCAGGCTTAGAAGAAAAGGAGAATAACCCATGTTTGATAGATTAGAAAGCGTTGAAGGACGTTATGAAGAATTAAATGAATTATTAAGTGACCCAGAGGTTGTCAGCGATACAAAACGACTAATGAAATTAACGAAAGAAGAAGCAGCTATTCGTGAAACGGTAGCTACTTATCGTCGTTACAAAGAAGTCAGTCGAGATATTGCAGACACTGAAGAAATGCTTGGGGAAAAACTAGATGCCGAAATGGCAGAAATGGCGAAAGAAGAATTAGGCGACCTAAAAAATGAAAAAATAGAAATCGAAGAAAAAATGAAAATTTTGATGTTGCCAAAAGATGAAAATGATGACCGTAATATCATTATGGAAATCAGAGGAGCAGCTGGTGGAGATGAAGCACAATTATTTGCTGGGACCCTATTTAATATGTATCAAAAATATGCTGACGCACAAGGTTGGAAAACTGAAGTCTTAGATGCCAACATTACGGGCATTGGCGGATACAAAGAAATTACCTTAATGATCACTGGAGACAATGTTTATTCTAAGTTGAAGTATGAAAATGGTGCTCACCGAGTACAACGTGTCCCTGCAACAGAATCGCAAGGCCGTATCCATACTTCAACAGCAACCGTAGTTGTTATGCCGGAAGCTGAAGAAGTTGAATTAGATTTGCCAGACAAAGATATTCGGACAGATATCTATCACGCAAGTGGAGCCGGCGGACAGCATGTTAATAAAACAGCCTCTGCTGTACGTTTGACTCACTTACCTACAGGAATTGCTGTAGCGATGCAAGATGAACGTTCGCAAATCAAAAACCGCGAGAAAGCGATGAAAGTATTGCGTGCCAGAGTATACGATCATATACAACAAGCGGCTCAAAGTGAATACGATGCTGAACGGAAATCAGCTATTGGAACAGGAGATCGTTCAGAACGAATCCGTACGTACAATTTCCCGCAAAGCCGCGTAACTGATCACCGTATTGGATTGACGATTCAAAAATTAGATCAAATTTTATCTGGTAAATTAGATGAAATTATTGATGCTTTGATTTTGAATGATCAAACAGCCAAAATGGAGCAATTGCAACATGAAGAGTAAGACAACTTATAGAGAAGTCCTGAAATGGGCTTCTTCTTTTTTAGAAACTTGTAAGAGAGAGACCATTGCTGCAGAACTTTTACTAAGAGAACGCCAAGACTGGTCTAAAACAGACATCATGATGCATTTAAATGATGAAATCCCCTCTGATGTGAAGCATCAATTGTTAAAAGATGTATCCGATCATGGCTCGGGAATTCCGGTCCAGCAGATAGTAGGATATGGATGGTTTTACGATCGTAAGTTTAAAGTGACAAAAGACACGTTAATTCCACGACCTGAAACGGAAGAAATCGTGGATATTTTTTTAAAGGAAACCAGAGCAAATCAAAAATTATCGGTTTTGGATATTGGAACGGGAACAGGGATCATTGGCATTACAATTAAAAAGGAACGTCCGCTTTTTGATGTAACTGCAACCGATCTGTCTTCTAAAGCATTGAAAGTAGCTAAAGAAAATGCGGAGGTTCTAGATGCAGATGTTCGGTTGTTGGAAGGTGATTTAACAGAACCTGTAAAATCAGAAACATTCGATGTCATTATCTCGAATCCGCCTTATATTTCAAATGATGAAGTTCGTTATATGGATGAAAGTGTTTTGCACTATGAACCACATCTTGCTTTATTTGCTGAAAACAATGGGTTAGCTATTTATCAAAGATTAGCTAAAGAGACGCCTGCTATTTTAAATCCAGGCGGTAAAATTTTATTAGAGATTGGCTTTAAGCAAGGAAAAAAAGTTCAAGAACTGTTCCAGTCAGCTTTTCCAACAGCTAATGTGACAATTGAAAAAGATATGAGCGGCAATGATCGACTAATCAGAGTTAAAACAAACTAAATAAAAATAGTTAATTACACCATCAAATGATTTTTTTGAAATGAACGGAGGAATGACTGTGGAGACTATTATCTATCAACCCTCAGAAGTGCTTAAAGCAGCTCTTAAACTAAAAAAAGGTGAACTGATTTCTTTTCCTACAGAAACCGTTTATGGATTAGGGGCAGATGCAACGAATGAAGCAGCAGTGAAAAAAGTCTACTCAGCAAAAGGGAGACCAAGTGACAATCCTTTGATCGTACATGTTGCAGCAATAGATGAAGTTGAACAATATATAAAAGAAATGCCAGAAAAGGCTATGAAATTAATGAACGCTTTTTGGCCAGGACCATTAACAATAATTTTTAAAGTTAAAGAAGATGCTTTTGGACCCACCGTTACGGCTGGATTAGAGAGTGTGGCAATGCGCATGCCTAATAATGAATTAACGTTACAATTGATTCGTGAAACTGGAAAGCCGCTCGTTGGACCGAGTGCGAATACTTCTGGAAAACCAAGTCCGACAACAGCAAAACATGTTTTTCATGATTTAAAAGGAAAAATAGCAGGAGTGTTGGATGATGGGGAAACAGGAGTGGGATTAGAGTCGACTGTTTTGGATATGACAGATGCTGATAGGCCAATGATATTGAGACCGGGAGCAATGACTAAGGAAGATCTAGAGAGCGTCATTGGACCAGTTTTTATAGATAGACATTTGGTTTCAAGTGATGAAGTACCCAAGGCTCCAGGCATGAAATACAAACACTATAGTCCTAATGAGCCTGTGGTCATTGTTGATGGAGAACGTAATTTATGGGAAAAAGCTATTAAGACCTATAAAGAACAAGGAGAAAAAATTGGTCTTTTAGCGAACGAGGCCATTTTAGCTGAGCTTAAAGATGAAGTAAGTGCTGTCTATTCATTGGGTGAAAAAAATAGTATCCAAGAAGCTTCAAAAGGGTTGTACTCAGGATTAAGGTATTTTGAATCTACAGATGCTACATTGATTTTAGCTGAAGCGTATGAACAAATAGGCTTAGGTGAGGCTTATATGAATCGACTTAAAAAAGCAGCCGGTAATCATTTTTTTGAATAAACTTTAAGTTATCCGTAAATATTTATAAAAACTATTGAGGGATGTGGCCATTATGAACAACAAAAATTTTGATAAAGAGTTATTTGATGCAATTGAAAAAGAAAGCACTCGCCAAGAGCGAAATATTGAATTGATTGCCTCAGAAAATTTCGTATCTGAAGCGGTACTTGCAGCTCAAGGAAGCATTTTAACAAACAAATATGCAGAAGGTTACCCTGGTAAACGATACTATGGTGGATGTGAATTTATTGATGTGATAGAAAACTTGGCCATTCAACGTGCGCAAGAACTATTTGGAGCAGAGTATGTAAATGTTCAACCACATTCAGGTTCTAGTGCAAATATGGCAGCTTTCAATGCTTTATTGACCCCGGGAGATAAAGTATTAGGTATGGATTTAACGCACGGTGGTCACTTGACTCATGGTTCTCCGGTAAACTTTAGTGGGAAAACGTATCATTTTGTTTCATATGGTGTAGATAAACAATCGGAAGAAATCGATTACGAAGTTGTGCGTAACTTGGCAGTTGAACATAAACCAAAATTAATCGTAGCTGGAGCGAGTGCTTATTCTCGTAAAATCGATTTTGCACGTTTTAGAGCTATTGCAGATGAAATAGGAGCTTATTTAATGGTCGACATGGCTCATATCGCAGGATTAGTTGCTGCTGGACTACACCAAAACCCAGTCCCTTTTGCAGATGTTGTGACAACGACAACGCATAAAACACTAAGAGGCCCACGAGGTGGGATGATTTTGGCTAAAGAAGAATACCGTAAAGCTTTAAACAGTGCTATTTTCCCGGGTATTCAAGGTGGCCCATTAGAACATGTTATTGCAGCCAAAGCTGTTGCATTTAAAGAAGCTGCTGCTCCAGAGTTTAAAGAGTATGCTGCTCAAATCATTAAAAATGCTAAAGCAATGGAACAAGTGTTGGGTTCGTCAAAAGGTCATTTAATCAGTGGCGGAACAGATAATCATTTATTGTTGTTTGATGTAACAAATTTTGGCTTGAATGGAAAAGAAGCAGAAGTTCTATTAGATAAAGTAGGAATCACGGTAAATAAAAATACGATTCCATTTGAAACGTTAAGCCCGTTTAAAACGAGTGGTATTCGAATTGGAACACCTGCTATCACAACTCGAGGCTTTGATGAAGCTGATTCTAAAAAGGTTGCAGAATTGATCATTGAAACATTAACGGCCAATGGAGAAGAAGACAAGATGAGAGATATTCAAACGCAAGTTTATCAGTTAACAGCTGATCACCCTCTACACCAAACCAACTAAAGTTACAAAGCAACTCATTCAGCAAATAAAGTGCGCTAAAAATAAAGAAAAAACACTAAAAAGGTAGCACAATCGGCTAATATCCTTTACAATAGAAATGTTTGAAAAATAATAGTAAATGAGGGCTGAATAAAATGTCGAAAGTTCAAGTTATGGATCATCCATTAATCCAACATAAATTAACCATTCTTCGCGATAAGAATACTGGTACGAAAGATTTTAGAGAAGCAGTTAACGAAATTGCACGTTTAATGGCATTTGAGGTCTCAAGAGATATGCCTTTACAAGATGTGGAAATTGAAACGCCTTTAGTAAAATCTATTCAAAAAGAATTAGCTGGTAAAAAGGTTGCGATTATCCCAATTCTAAGAGCTGGATTAGGTATGGTCGATGGAATGTTAGATTTAATTCCTGCAGCAAAAGTTGGACACGTAGGAATGTACCGTGATCATGAAACTTTAGAACCGGTAGAGTATTTTGTGAAATTACCATCGGATATCAATGAACGTCAATTACTAGTGGTTGACCCAATGCTTGCTACAGGCGGATCAGCTATTGCTGCTATTGATTCATTGAAAAAACGTGGTGCTTCAACCATCAAATTTGTCTGTCTAGTTGCAGCTCCAGAAGGTGTGGAAGCTTTAGAACAAGCACACCCTGATGTAGAAATTTATACAGCAGCATTAGATGAACGCTTAGACGAAAATGGATACATTATACCAGGACTAGGTGACGCTGGAGATCGATTATTTGGAACTCTTTAATCAATAAAGTACGAAGATCCATTTTTTCTGCTGTTTTTATTAAATAATGCAGCTAAAAGAACGTAAACAAAAGACTAAGTGTCTTCTCTGTTTACGTTCTTTTTTTGTACAGCAAAGATTTTTTTAGTAATTCTAGTGAAAAATAAATAATAAGGATAAAACTCATCTCATTTTTGAAAAGAAAAAGCATAAAAAAATTCCTTTAGAAGACTGAAAAAAGACAAAAATGAGGCTGCTGTATTTTGCGCTCTTAAAAAGAACAGTGAAAGATAGAGGAATGAAATCAAAAAAAAGAGATAAAATGAGGATTAAATGGAAAATAAAGTAAAAGATTAACCAATTTAAAAATTAAAGACATAAATGAGCACCTGAAAATTGTCATTATAAAAAAATGAGAATAACGTAAAGATAAAATTCGGTATTGAACTTTTTAATCATAAGATGCAGAATAGGTAATGGTATTTTTTGAAAACCCTTTTGAAACCGCATAGATTCAACGGATTGTTGAAAAATAGAATTGTTTTTCATTTTCTTTTGTATTTTAAATCGAATGGTGGTATGATAACGAATGCCAGTGAAAAAAAGAGAAATTATTTTTGGATATAGTCAGTATTTTTTACATCGCTAGATAAATGGAAGTGAGTTTAGGCCTAATCCATTTAAATAGGAAAGAAAACTGTTCTATGCTAAAATAGGCATGTGAAATTAGTGAAGATCACATTTTTTCGCAAGACGTGTTTTTCAAATTTTCCTGTTTGCTATTATAGATTTTAATATGGAAAGAGGTGAACGTTGTGGATCACGAAAATCCGATTGTTACATTTTTGGGGTTAGATTTTAATGTCACCAATATGATTGTAACAGTATCAGCGTGCGTGATTGTATTCTTGATTGCGTTTATTTGTACGAGAAATTTACAAATTAAGCCAACAGGTAAGCAGAACTTTATAGAGTGGGTAGTTGATTTTGTTGGAAACATTGCGACAAGTGCAATGTCTAAACAACAAGGTGAGAGGTTTAAGTTATTAGGTTTTACAATTTTAACCTTTGTATTTGTGTCAAATATGATGGGGCTGCCGTTAATTCTTACTGTTGACCATTATCAAATGTGGAAAAGTCCAACTGCTGATCCAGTTATTACGTTGACGTTAGCAGCAATGGTTATTGTTATGACACATTATTTTGGTGTACAAGAACAAGGGGTCAAGAATTACTTTATGAATAGCTTTGTTAGACCAGTTCCATTCTTATTTCCAATTAAGATTTTTGAAGAGTTTACAAACACGTTAACTTTAGCTCTTCGTCTTTATGGAAATATTTATGCCGGGGAGATCTTATTAGGATTGATTGCCTCTTTAGCTCAAAGTAAAGGAGTCTTTACTTGGGTAATTGGTATTCCTTTAGAAATGGCATGGCAAGCCTTCTCCATATTTATCGGAAGTATCCAAGCTTTTGTTTTTACAACACTGACGATGGTATATCTTTCTCATAAAGTTGAACATGAAGAAAGCACAGGTCACATTAAAGAAGCATCATAAGTTCGTTAAATTAATATAGGTACCTAAATGGAATAATAAAAAAATACAGCATTATATTTAATAGGAGGAAAATAAATTATGGGTTTAATAGGAGCAGCAATCGCAGTAGCAGGAGCAGCTATTGGAGCAGCACTTGGATCAAGTAAAGTTGTAGCAAAAACAATCGAATCAATCGCACGTCAACCAGAAATGAAAGGTCAATTACAAACATTAATGTATATTGGGGTTGGTTTAGTAGAAGCAATTCCTATCATGGCTGTTGTTATCGCCTTTATCTTAGTTTTCCAATAAAAAACACCAATTAAAATGAAACTTTAAAAATTAACAGGTAGAGATAGCTAAAAACCTCTCTACCTGTTCTTTTAGAGGGTCAGTGAAGTATGGATGAAGGAGTGTGAAAAATGGTTAGTCTATTAGTTGTAGGTCAAATAACAGCTGGTGATTCAATCGTTACGTTGGTCTCGTTTTTACTATTAATGGTGGCATTAAAGATGGTTGCTTGGAAACCTTTAATGGCAATGATGGAAAAACGTGAACAATTGATAGCAGGGAATATTGACGATTCTGAGTTAGCTAAATTAGAAGCAGACCGATTACTTAAAGAACAACAACAACAATTAGAAGATACAAGAACTAAAGCAAGTGCAATTATTGAACAAGCTAGAGATACAGCTGATAAAGTGGAACGAGAACAATTAGCAGCTGCTAAAGTAGAAATAGCTCGTTTGAAAGAAGAAGCTAAGAAATCAATAGAATTAGAAAGAAAACAAGCATTAGCTGGTGCACAAAATGATATCAGCCGTCTATCTATGGATATTGCTGAGAAATTAATTGGAAAAGAATTATCTAAAGAAGGGCATGCTGAATTAATAGAAGAGTACATTGAAAGGTTGGCGAATAGTAATGAAATTAAATAGAAATATGAATAATCGCCAAATTGCAGATGTCTTTTATCAAGATTCTAAAGAAAAAGGAACCGTTGACGTTGCATTTGATAACATGATGGATGTTCGCCAAGTTTTAGAAGAAGTTCCTAATTTAGGAAGCATTTTAGTAGACCCGAGGTTAGAAAAATACAAACGGGATCATCTTCTTTCAGATTTGATCAAACAGTTTTCAATTAATACTCAAAGCTTTTTCCATATGCTGTATGACTATAATTTGATTAGTGATATTCGAGATATTGTAAATGAATTTGAAAAAATCTATGATTATAAAAATAGGACGGTAGTTGCTAAAGTCATTACGGCAGTTCAACTAACCGATGATCAAGAGGCACGTTTAATAGACGTTATGAAATTAAAATTAGATGCAAAAAAAGTATTGTTGCATACGATCGTTGATAAGCATGTTCTAGGCGGAGTAGTTATAGAAGCTGAAAGCCAAGTGTATGACGGGAGCATTCGATCTAATTTCGAGGCATTAGAAAAGCAACTGATTCGATAAAGGAAGTTATGAGGTGAGTTATTTATGGGCGTAAAAGCAGAAGAAATTAGTTCACTAATTAAAAAGCAAATTGCAAGTTATCAAAGTGAATTAGTAATAGATGAAGTAGGTACAGTTAGTTACGTAGGTGATGGAATCGCTCGTGCTTATGGATTAGAAAACGCAATGTCAGGAGAACTATTGGAATTTGCTGATGGTACTTTTGGTATGGCACAAAATTTAGAAGTAAATGATGTAGGGATCATCATCCTAGGAGAATTTACTGGTATACGTGAAGGCGATATCGTTAAACGTACTGGTCGAATTATGCAAGTTCCAGTTGGAGAAGCAATGATTGGACGTGTAGTAAATCCTCTTGGACAACCTATTGATGGTTTGGGAGAGATTATTACGACTAAAACTCGACCAATTGAAGCAGAAGCTCCAGGAGTTATGGATCGTCATTCGGTTAATGAACCTTTACAAACAGGGATCAAAGCAATCGATGCATTGGTACCAATTGGTCGTGGACAACGTGAATTAGTTATTGGTGACCGTAAAACAGGGAAAACCAGCTTAGCAATCGACACGATTTTAAATCAAAAAGGCCAAGATACGATTTGTATTTATGTAGCAATTGGTCAAAAAGAATCAACTGTCCGTAATCAAGTAGAAACATTAAGAAGACATGGCGCTATGGATTATACGATCGTTATGACAGCAAGCGCATCTCAACCTGCTCCATTGCTATACATTGCTCCTTATGCTGGATCAGCTCTGGGAGAAGAATTCATGTACAATGGAAAACACGTTTTGATTATCTTTGATGACTTAACGAAACAAGCAGCAGCTTACCGTGAACTGTCGCTCTTATTGCGTCGTCCGCCAGGCCGTGAAGCTTATCCAGGAGACGTATTCTATTTGCATTCTCGCTTATTAGAACGTGCTGCTAAATTGAGTGATAAATTAGGTGGCGGTTCAATGACTGCTATTCCATTTGTTGAAACTCAAGCAGGAGATATCTCTGCGTATATCCCTACAAACGTTATTTCTATTACAGATGGACAAATCTTCTTAGAAAGCGATTTGTTCTACTCTGGTATCCGACCTGCAATTGCAGCTGGATTATCTGTTTCCCGTGTTGGGGGATCTGCTCAAATCAAAGCAATGAAAAAAGTTTCAGGAACTTTGCGTTTAGATTTAGCAAGTTTCCGTGAATTAGAAGCATTTACACAATTCGGTTCAGATCTAGATGCTGCAACTCAAGCTAAATTAAACCGTGGACACCGTACAGTTGAAATTCTAAAACAAGGCTTGCATGAAACAATTGCTGTTGAAAAACAAGTCATGATTTTATATGCTTTAACACATGGTTTCATAGATACAGTTCCAGTAAGTGAATTAGGCCGTTTTGAAGCTCAATTCTATGATTTCTTAGATAATCAGCATAATGAAATTTTAGAAGAAATAGTAGAAACAAAGGATTTGCCAAGAACTGAAAAATTGGATGCTGTCATCAATGAATTCATTACTAATTTTTTCACTAATTATATTGACTCTTCAGCTGATGCAAACAGCGAACAAACCAATTAAAGGCGGTGAAGAATAATGACAGCCTCTTTAAATGAAATTACAAAAAAAATAAGTTCCACAAAAAAGACCAGTCAAATCACGAATGCCATGCAAATGGTATCCGGTGCTAAATTGTCTAAAGCGGAAGATACAGCTGCTGGCTTTCAAGTTTATTCTGAAAAAGTACGAGAGATCGTCACTCACCTAGCGCATAATCAACTTGCTTTAATAGAAAATGAAATGATTGGAACCAATTCTCCATCAAATATCGACTTTCACGATATGTTAGTAGAACGTCCCATTAAGAAAACGGGCTACATCGTTATCAGCTCAGATAAAGGATTAGCTGGCGGGTACAACAGCTCAGTAATCAAATCTACAGTTGATATGATCACTAAAGACCACTCATCTCCAGATGAGTATGTATTTATGGCTGTGGGAGCAACAGCTGCTGATTTTTTTAAAGCCAGAGGAATGAATGTAGCATATGAGCTGAATGATATTAGTGATCAGCCTACATTTGAAGAAGTACGTTCAATTGCGAGAACAGCAACTGAAATGTATAAAAATGAAGTCTTTGATGAGTTGTACGTTTGCTACAATCATCATGTGAACACGATCATGTTCACATACAGAGCTGAAAAAATGCTGCCTCTATCAGACTTAGATGTAACAGAAACAAAAGATTATGAAAAAGATTATATCTATGAACCTTCTAAAGAAGAAATTTTAGATATCATATTGCCTCAATATGCTGAAAGTCTAATATACGGAGCTATTCTAGATGCTAAAGCTGCTGAACATGCAGCCCGTATGACAGCTATGAAAGGCGCAACAGATAACGCAAAAAACATTATTGATGATTTAACGATTCGTTATAATCGTGCACGTCAAGCCGCTATAACGGAAGAAATTACGGAAATCATAAGTGGTGCTTCAGCGTCTAAGTAAGTTAATGGGAGGAAAATCGAATGAGTATTGGTCATATTGTTCAAGTTATAGGACCTGTTGTGGATGTAGAATTTCCAGTAAACGATACTATGCCTGAAATTAATAATGCTCTCATTGTTGAAAAAAACAAGAGTAAGAATGAAACAGTTGTCTTAGAAACGGCTTTATTACTAGGAAATGGTGTTATCAGAACGATTGCAATGCAATCGACTGATGGCTTGCAACGTGGAATGAGCGTTGTTGATACTGAAAAAGCTATCTCAGTACCAGTAGGAGAAGAAACATTAGGGCGTATGTTTAATGTCTTGGGAGAAACAATCGATGAAAAAGAACCGTTTCCAGAGGATGCACAACGTCACCCTATTCACCGTAATGCTCCAGTATTTGATGAATTAAGCAGCAATACTGCTATTCTAGAAACTGGAATTAAAGTTATTGATTTACTAGCACCTTATTTAAAAGGTGGGAAAATTGGATTGTTCGGTGGTGCCGGAGTAGGTAAAACCGTTTTGATCCAAGAGTTGATTCATAACATTGCAGAAGAACATGGTGGGATCTCAGTATTTACCGGTGTTGGTGAACGTACTCGTGAAGGGAATGACTTGTATTTCGAAATGCAAGATTCTGGAGTTATCAAACGTACAGCAATGGTATTCGGTCAAATGAATGAGCCGCCTGGTGCTAGAATGCGTGTAGCATTAACAGGATTAACGATTGCTGAATACTTCCGTGATGAAGTTGGGCAAGATGTTCTATTGTTTATTGATAACATTTTCCGATTTACACAAGCTGGTTCTGAAGTATCTGCATTGCTTGGCCGTATGCCATCAGCAGTAGGGTACCAACCAACTTTGGCAACTGAAATGGGTCAATTACAAGAACGAATCACCTCAACAAGTAAAGGATCAATTACTTCTATCCAAGCGATCTATGTACCAGCGGATGACTATACTGACCCAGCGCCAGCAACTGTTTTCGCCCATTTAGATGCAACAACCAACTTGGAACGTAAATTAACTGAACAAGGTATTTATCCAGCGGTAGATCCTTTAGCATCAACTTCTAGTGCTCTATCACCTGAAATTGTTGGGGAAGAACATTATAAAGTAGCTACAGAAGTTCAACAATTGTTGCAACGTTACCGTGAATTGCAAGATATTATTGCGATTCTGGGGATGGATGAATTATCTTCAGATGAAAAAATCGTTGTATCTAGAGCTAGACGTATCCAATTTTTCTTATCTCAAAATTTCCATGTGGCTGAAGCCTTTACTGGTTTGCCTGGTTCATATGTTCCGGTTGAAGAAACAGTACGTGGATTTAAAGAAATCATTGATGGACGTTACGACCATTTACCAGAAGATGCTTTCCGTAATGTAGGAAGAATCGAAGAAGTTGTGGCTAAAGCAGAGTCTATGGGTTACTAGGAGGTAAATGAGATGAGCGAAATGCAAGTGAACATTGTTACACCTGCTGGAATCGTCTACAATCACCGTGCAAAAAGTGTAATTGCAAAAGCGGTGGATGGAGAAATTGGTATTTTAGCAAATCATATACCAATCATTGTACCTCTTACTATCCATGCTGTTCGTGTTCAACGGGTTTCAGTGGATACTGAAGACTGGATTGCTGTAAATGGCGGTGTAATGGAAGTTAGAGACAATGTTTGTTCCATTATTGCAGATAGTGCTGAACGTGCAAGAGATATTGATGTGGAAAGGGCTTTTGAAGCTAAACAACGTGCAGAAGAAGAATTGCACAAAACAGAAGCCATTGAAAATAATAGTCATTCGAAACGTGCAGAGATTTCGTTAAGAAAAGCTGTCAATCGAATTACTGTATCTAAACACAATAAACGCTAATAAAAAAAGTTGAAATAAAGCAGCTGCGCTGTATTTATTTCAACTTTTTTTGTTTAAGAATTAAAAATTATACTATATTACAATTTAAAGACACTATAAATATTTTTTTTTCTTCTTTTATGTTAGTATTATAATGAATTAGAAAGGGAGATGGATCAGTAAATGAACTTTTTAGGTGTTCAATCTTTAATTGCTATTATATCTCATTTGTTTTTTATTTTGCTTACCTTTTGGGCATTAAAAGGAATACGCATCGAAAATATGATGAAAAAAAATAATATTGGGCAGGCTCGAGTCCTTTATTTATTTGTGTCTATAGCTATTGGGTATACAGTGAGTACGTTTTTCATTGAATTTATTCTATCTTCACAAAATCTTATCTTTTTATTTTATTAAGAATTAAATAAATTTAGAACAAATCAAATGTTAAGTTTGTACCTTCACATAACTTCATGCTATAATATTAAATGTTGTCTTGTACTATTTACCTCACACAGTTGTGATAAAGGCAATGAAAATTTTGGAGGGATACTACATGGAAAAGATTGTCGTTCGAGGTGGAAAGCACCTAACCGGAACAGTTAAAGTAGAAGGGGCAAAAAATGCCGTATTGCCTATTTTAGCTGCTACAATATTAGCAAGTAAGGGACAAAGTAAATTAACTAATGTTCCAATATTATCTGATGTATTTACTATTAATCAAGTCTTAAGCCATTTAAATTTAACTGTAAACTTTGATCAAACTAAAAAAGAAATTGAAATAGACGCTACAAAAGAATTACATTTTGAAGCTCCGTTTGAATACGTAAGTAAAATGCGTGCATCTATCGTAGTAATGGGACCTTTATTAGCTCGTTTAGGTCATGCAAAGGTTGCTCTTCCAGGTGGTTGTGCAATTGGGACACGTCCAATAGATCTCCATTTAAAAGGATTTGAAGCAATGGGTGCTGAGGTACATATCGAAAATGGATATATCGAAGCATTTGCGGATAGATTAAAAGGAGCTCACATATACTTAGATTTTCCAAGTGTTGGAGCTACACAAAACATTATGATGGCTGCTACACTAGCTGAAGGAACTACTACAATTGAAAACGTTGCTCGGGAACCAGAAATCGTTGATTTAGCAAACTTCTTAAATCGTATGGGAGCTAAGGTCGTTGGTGCTGGTACTGAAAGTATTCGTATCGAAGGTGTAACTGAATTAACAGGTGCAGAACATAGCATTATACCAGACCGTATTGAAGCGGGTACCTTTATGATTGCCGCTGCAGTTACTAAAGGAAATGTCTTTATTGAAGATGCTGTTGCTGAACACAACAAACCTTTAATTTCGAAATTAAAAGAAATGGGTGTTCAATTTGAAGACGAAGATAACGGATTACGTGTTATCGGTCCTGATAAATTAAAAGCTACAGATGTAAAAACAATGCCACATCCCGGTTTTCCAACTGACATGCAAGCACAAATGACGATTGCGCAAGTTTTTGCTGAAGGAACAAGTACAATGAAAGAAACAGTATTTGAAAACCGTTATATGCACATGGAAGAATTGCGTCGCATGAATGCGGAGTTTAAAGTTGAAGGGCAAACACTAGTTATTTACGGACCAACAGAATTACAAGGTGCTGAAGTAGCAGCAACAGATCTTAGAGCAGCAGCTGCTTTGATCATAGCTGGTTTAGTTTCAAAAGGATATACAAGAGTAACACATCTAGAATACCTAGATCGTGGATACTATGAATTCCATAAAAAATTACAAGCTTTAGGCGCAGATGTAGAAAGAATTGATGAAGCAGTAGAAAGTACAATGACCGAAACTGAGTTTGAAGGATTATTTTCTTAAAAAATCGTTTCTAACATTATGCTATTATTAAAAAACTAAGTCTTATAAAGCAAACACTTAAAAGTGGTACTTTATAAGACTTAGTTTTTTATTTTATTATTTTCAGTCTTGCGAGTCAAAAAACTGCAAAGTCTAGACGTTTCGATAGCTTTTTTACATACAATTTATTTATTCTAGAAAAAAATTCACTTGAAACATCAACAAACTAGATCATACGACTATTTTTTTTCACTCTTATATAACTGAACACCAATTGAAGTAATCTTTGAAACGTTAAATTTATTTAAATGTCTTTAATTCAGCGTTTAAGAATGAAACGACTTATGCTATAATAGGAAATTAGATGGCTACTTTATTTTATAAGACAAGTATGCCTATGATGAACGAACAAGAGCTTGAGAGGAGAAACAAGTAATGGCTAGAGATATAGGGATAGATTTAGGTACAGCCAATGTATTGATTCATGTAAAAGGAAAAGGCATAGTTTTAAATGAGCCTTCAGTCGTTGCAATTGATACCACTACAAAACGTGTTTTAGCAGTCGGAGAAGAAGCCTACTTAATGGTTGGACGTACACCCGGAAACATTCGTGCAATTCGTCCATTACAAGGAGGAGTTATTGCTGACTTTGATATAACAGAAGCAATGCTGACTCACTTTATTAATAAATTAAATGTTAAAGGCTTTTTATCAAAACCAAATATTTTGATTTGCTGCCCTACAAATATAACAACAATTGAACAAAAAGCGATTATCGAAGCTGCTGAAAAAAGCGGTGGAAAAAATGTCTTTCTTGAAGAAGAACCTAAAGTAGCTGCAATTGGTGCTGGAATGGATATCTTCCAACCAAGTGGAAATATGGTTATTGATATTGGTGGCGGTACAAGTGATATTGCCGTTCTTTCAATGGGTGGAATTGTAACTAGCCGCTCTCTAAAAGTTGCCGGAGATCAACTAGATAATGAAATTACACAATTTGTCAAAAAAACACATAAATTATTGATTGGTGAACGTACAGCTGAAACAATCAAAAAAGAGATCGGAACAGTTTTCCCTGGTAAAAGAGACGATTCAATGGAGGTTAGAGGCCGCGATATGATTACTGGTTTACCTAGAACCATTACTATCACATCTGATGAAGTCCAAAAAGCAACAGCTGAATCAATGATGATGATCGTTCAACAAGCTAAAGATGTATTGGAACAAACTCCTCCTGAATTATCAGCAGATATCATCGACCGTGGGGTCATTTTAACTGGTGGTGGTGCTTTATTGGATGGTATTGATCAATTATTCGCTGAACAATTGAAAGTTCCTGTCTTTGCTGCTGAACAACCATTAGATTCTGTTGCTTTAGGAACGGGTATCTTATTGGAAAATATGACTAAAAAGAACCGTAAATTTTAGAAAAAGTGAGGTAAACCCATGACTAAGGAAAAAATAGTACTTCAAATAGTCACATTTGTATTAAAGATTCTACTTGTGATTATCTTGATTGCTCTTGCTTTTGTTGTTGGAGCGATGATTGGTTATGGAGTATTAGGCGATGGTAACCCATTTGCTGTTTTTGAAAAAGAAACATGGGTACACATTTTCAGTTACTTTACGAAACCTACAATAGTCAACTAGTTCCATCCCTTGTACGAAATAAAATACTAAACACCCTAAAAATTGAATTAAATTCTATTTTTAGGGTGTTTTTTTTTCAAGAATTATGATGAAGCAGCTATTTTTTTAGGGGGAGTCTACATATGTCCATTACAGTTGTACGTCGTACTGGTTTAATAGGTACCATACTAAAAATGACGATAAAAATAAATGGTGAAAGAGTTGCAAAAATAGCAAATGGTCAGAAGTTGGAAATGGTTATTCCTAATAATGTTGTGCAAATATGTGTCACGCAATCCGGAGTTAAAAGTAATACCATAGAAGTTAAAGATGGTGAACGAGTTCAAATAAAGTCCAATAAATGGAGTAATAGAATCTATGTTTTATATTATATTATTTTTATTACCGGTCTATTTACTTCGAATTCATTATATAAATCTATTGCTTTATTAGTAATCTTACTGTTAGGTTTTATTTTGTTGTTTATTGTAAATGCTTTTCAACTGACCATTTTAGATGATGAAACAACGATTTAGTGGAAACCCTTTGAAATAGATAGTTTTTAATCTAATAATAAAAAAGTTCTCTTTTATACTAAACAGCTTAAGAAATAAAACTGTTTAGTATAAAGGAGACTTTTTTTTATTTTTGATGAATAAACAAAAAAGCAAATCAATAAAAAGTGCAGATAGTAAAAAAGAATACACTAAAAAGGAGGAAAAAAATGAATCAAATAGGTTTGGTTGGACGTTTAGTAAGAGAAGTAGAACTTAAAAAGATAGGAGAAGATAGAGTTGTCATCAACAATACTTTAGCAGTAGCTAAAAGGAGCAAAAAAGAGAATGGTCCTCAAGCTGATTTTATTCCTATTGTTGCATGGGGAAACGTGGCAAAATTAATGCAGCTTTACTGTGAGAAAGGACATATGATCGGTGTTACGGGAAGAATTCAATCAAGATCATATATCAATAAAGAAGAAGAGACCATTTTTATTGTAGAAATGGTTGTAGAGGAAGTTTATTTCTTACAAAATAAAAAAGCAGAACCCATTACAGGATAAAAAAATGGAACATATGATGTCACATAGCTGTAACAATTAGGGTTGAACTACTGAAAAACAAAAAAGTAAACGCATAAAAGAATTCGGCCTTGTAATATAACATTAATAAAATCTACCATTAGAAAAACAAACTAGTCTATTAAATGAATAAGAAATTAGAAAATCGTAAAAAATGAAACGTTGTATTAAAGGGGTTCATTCTAATAAGTTGAAAGATTATGAGAAGAATTCTGTATAAATAAGTTAGTTGAATATTCAGAACAATTACTTTTTTATCAATGGAAACGATTTTAAAAAATGGTGTGTTACAGTTGTTTAATTCTCAAGTAACCTGCCTCTATTTCGTACGTGATACGATAACATCCGTATTGAATTAGGAGGAAATTATCTAATGAAGAAAACAGTTGTAGTAATTATTGCCTTATTTGGATTGGCAGTGGGAACGACACATATTACTAGTGCGTTAGCTGCTCAAAATGAAGTGACATCCAACACATCTAATGGAATAGATTTAATAAATGGAACTAAAAAAGCAACCAACGTTCAGATGCAAAATGGAACAGATGAGTTAATTGCTGACAGGAGTGACAGTCAAACAGCTGTAGAAACTTTAGCAACGACTCTACCATTTGAAGAAAAGATGGTAAAGCCCATTAGTTTAGAAGAGAGGACAGAAAGTCACGACGTAATCGATACTGTTCATTACACCATAAAATCTGGTGATACACTTGAGAACATCGCAACTGCTTTTGAAGTAAAAGTGGAAGAATTGGTAGGATGGAATGAATCTTTATCTGAAGAAACTCATTTACAGATTGGTGATGAAATTAATATAGAAACTGATTTAGATCCTGAAACAATTGATCCGCAAAAAGTTGTATGGGAAAGTGAAGAACAAGTAAAAGAAGAAATCATACTTCCGGAATCACCAGCTACTGAAGAGAACATGGAAGGGTCAGCCCTTAACACCAGTAATGGTGAAGAAACAATAACAGTAGTAGCTACAGCATATAGCCGAAACCAACCTTCATTAACGAATATTACAGCTACAGGAATAGATCTAAGAGAAAATTCTCAAGTCATTGCTGTTGATCCTAATGTGATCCCTTTAGGGTCTAAAGTTTATGTAGAAGGTTATGGAGAAGCGATTGCTGGAGATACTGGAAGTGCCATTATTGGAAACCGAATTGACTTGCACATGGAAAGCATGGATCAATCATTTGCATGGGGTATTCAAGAAGTTGAATTAACTATTTTAAATTAAGAGTGAATAGAATCGCGGCAGTTGCCTTGATTCTATTTTTTTATCTAAACTTCTAGTTTAAAATAAGTATTGTTCTTTTTGAATAAAAGATGAAGAATCAAAGATGATTTTGTAAGTTGCTTTAGTTGCAAGGGTAAAAAGGGTATAATAAAAGAGAGAAATTTTAAAAAGAAAGAAGGCATTTCATGAATATATTAATGATTGAAGACAATCAATCCGTATGCGAAATGATGGAAATGTTTTTCATGAAAGAAGAATGGAAAGCAACTTTTATCCAAGACGGTAAAGAAGGATTAGATACTTTTTTAAAGGATCCTCAAAGCTGGGACTTGATTACGCTTGACTTGAATTTACCAAGCATGGATGGCATGCAGATTTGTCGTGAAATGCGCAAAGTTTCTAAAATGATTCCGATTATCATGTTGACGGCCAAAGACTCTGAAAGCGACCAAGTGATCGGTCTCGAAATTGGAGCCGATGATTATGTAACAAAGCCTTTTAGTCCATTAACACTGATTGCACGCATAAAAGCTTTATATCGTCGCGCAGACTTGTTGCATGATGAATCCGATAAAGTAGACGTTAAAGCTTATGAAGTTGAAACCAAGTACCTTAAAATGGATAAGAGAACACGTGAAGCTATTCTATATGACAAACCAATTGAAAATTTAACACCTAAGGAATTTGAGTTGTTATACACGATGGCTAAGAGTCCTAGACAAGTCTTTTCAAGAGAACAACTTTTGACTATTGTATGGGATTATGAATATTTTGGTGATGAGCGAACAGTAGATGCTCATATAAAAAAATTGCGTCAAAAAATCGATAAAACAGGTCCACAAATCATTCAAACTGTTTGGGGAGTAGGGTATAAATACGATGATTCTGGAGTTACCTCATGAGAATAAATTATTTTTATCAACAGATGTTAGCTTTTTTTGCAGTAGTGATGACAGTTTTGATCATACTTGGGTTTTCATTTTTGCAATTTGCTCGAAGTACTGCTTATCGCAGTACGGAAAAACAATTATTCGGTTATGCTGAAGCTTTAATAGATGAGGACCTACAAACGGATAAAATAGAAAATGGACAAGTTATTTTAAAAAATCAAGGTGTATCGATTTTTGTATTTGATCATACGGATACGATGACTTATCCTAGTACAACTCAAAATTATATAAGTGGTATTTCAGATAGTGACCTAGAAAAATTGAAAAATGGCGAACCTATTACATTAACGCAAAGAAATACAGACTTCTTTGGTAATCAAATCAACACGGCTATTGTTTATCAGCCTTTTTTTACCCAAAGTACAGGTGATTTTTATGGATTTATAGCTGTAAGCGCACCTATTAGCACAATTGAAGCTAATCTAAAAGATATTCGAAATAACCTGTTTAGTGCGTTTATTTTTTCTGTTCTAGGCGCTACAGTGGCAAGTTATTTCTTTGCTAAGTTTCAAGTAAACCGTATCAACCGTATTCGGAGTGCAACACATAAAATAGCAAAAGGTGATTTTAATGTTCACCTTGAAAATAAAGAAATGGATGAATTTGATGATTTAGCAGCTGATTTCAACACTATGGTCGATTCTTTAAAAAGTTCTCAAGAAGAAATCGAGCGTCTAGAAAATCGGCGAAGACAATTTATGGCGGATGCTGCTCATGAAATGCGCACACCTTTAACAACGATTAATGGACTGCTAGAAGGAATCGAGCATGATATGATTCCAGAAAATCAAAAGCAACGCAGTGTTCAATTGATGCAAAATGAAACACGTCGGTTGATTCGTTTAGTGAATGAAAATTTAGATTACGAAAAAATTCGTTCCAATCAAATTAACTTACAAAAACAAACGTTTAATGCTTTTGATGCATTAGAAATGATTATTGAACAATTAAAAGGGAAAGCAGAAGCTTCTGGTAATGAATTGCTCTTAAATTGTCCAAAAGATCTGACTTTGTTTGCAGATTATGATCGTTTTTCTCAGATTGTTGTAAATATTGTTCAAAATGCTATTCAATTTACAGAGAACGGAAAAATCAAGGTTACAGGGGAATTTGGCGAAAATAATGAAAGTATTATAAAAATCGCTGATTCTGGTATAGGAATGACGGCTGAAGAAGTTGAAAATATATGGGAACGTTACTATAAAGCTGATATCTCTAGAAAAAATACAAAATATGGTGAGTCTGGACTAGGGTTAGCTATTGTCCAACAACTCGTTAATTTACATGGTGCAAGAGTTTCAGTAGAAAGTATTGCCGGAGAAGGAACAACCTTTACCTTAGTTTTTCCACTAGAATAAAATAAGACGGAAGTGAGCCACGCGGCTTCACTTCCGTCTTATTTTAGTTAAACTGCTGCTGTAGTTATTTTTAGTGGTTTTCCTAAGCTTAAAATTTTTTCATCAGAAGTAGCAAAAATAAAAGAGCACTCTGTTGTTCTTGCAAAATGGCGAAATAAGAGCAGCCATTCTTGTCTATCGAATGTAGTTTCATGCTTCAACCAATCGTCTATGACGATCACTTTTTTTTGGCTCATAAGTGCTATCTGTAATTGAAGTTGGATGTATTGTTTCATCGACAATGCAGTAAAGGACTGTTTAGCTAAAGATTCAGATATGTTTAGTTCTTCTAACAGTTCATTTACAAGAAAAGCTGTTGTTCGCTTAGGCTGATTTGGTGCTAAGGATAATGCAACCAACATGTTTTCTTTAACCGTTAAATAGTCAATAAACACATCATCAGTAGTTATTAGGCCAGGAAAAGTTCCAGTTTGTGCTTTTACTTGTTTCATTAAAGAAGGTAAACTCATTTGTTCAGTTGAAACCGTATAAATGGTTTTCGGGCTTAGTAGAAAAAGATCTTTTCCAACAACTTCAGATTGATTAAACATCTAAAATCCTCCTTGGTTACTTATGAAATAGATTAAGAGAGTTTGCCTTTAGTTAAGGATAAGACAATATAGGTAGGTATACCAATAACCATACAACTATATAAGTTGATAAACACTACCAGAAATACAGCTTGAAGCGTGTTATTTTCACCAAATTTGTTATTGATTGAATCACCTTTTAAGAAAGGTTTAACATTAAAACGCGTGAAATTTTCATTTTTAGATTCTGATAAAGAAGAGTCTTTTTGACTAGTACTATCAGGTGGATTGGCTTTTACTTCCATTTGTAGAGTCTCTGCTTCAAATTGTGAGGCTTGTTGGACTATCGGAGGAGCAAAGAAACTGTAAAGTACAAATAAAAACAACACAACACTATTTATTAAAATCAGGTGTTCAATGATCAATTGTGCGGTCAGTTTATAAACTCTTTCTCCCATCAAAAGATAGGTGTTGTATTCTTTATGTCTGATCTTACTCACAAACAGCTGAATCAACACGAGACTGATTGTACCTACGCTAGCGATAGCTAAAAAAATAGATTGGTATTTTACTAGATAGTTTTTTGTAATAGATTCTAAGAGTTGAAAGGTTTGGACGTCTAATGATAGTTGCTGGGATTGCAAAGAATTTACAATGGTCGTTAACTGAATGGAAGAGTCAGAAAATTGCTTTATCAACAAAACAACGGCAAAAACAAGAATAAAATAGAGCAAATAGAAACTAAGCATAGAAATCAAAAAGTAAGGATGGTTTTGCAAGTGGCGATAAGCTCGTTTAACAATTGGCAAGGTCAACACTCCCTTCAACTCAACGGTTCATTTTCTTTATTGTATCGAGTAAATATGAAAAAAATGTGAAGCAATTAGTAAGAGGATATGTTAGTTCAATACTTTATTTATTTCGATCATAATTTAAAAGCTTAGATACATAAAAAGAGCTGAGACAATTGTCTCAGCTCTTTAGTCACTCTTTATTCAGTTAATTCAGTTTCTGCTGGATTCTCTGTCTCAGCTGGTTGTGTTTCATCAACTACACCAGAAGAATCCTGTAGTAGTTCTGGTGCATTTGTATTATATAGATCAACAGTAGACTGGTTACCATTCTGACTATATATACTTGTAGCTTCTGTTCCTGAACCTTCATTTATAGCTTTCATACGAGCTAATTGATCACGGTAGTCATAATCAGCCGGATCAGTCGTAATCATTCCTTCTGGAGTATAGAAACGTAATAAATCACTTGTTAGAATACTATCAGATAAACTTAGTTGTGTGCTGACATCTTCTCTTAACTGTTCAACTTCAGCAAGAACTTCTTCAGCCGGATCTTCTATTAATTCACCCGTCTCGGTATCATAGATACTTGAACCATCAACGGTATATTTAGGACTGACGAAGTTTCCATCACGGAAGGCTACTGTTTGATCATGGTTTTCTGAGAATAAATCTGTTCCAAGTAAGATATTATCTTTTGTTTCAACACCTAATAAGTGGAGAAGAGTAGGCAGGCTATCAACTTGGCCACCGTATTGAGTATTGATTTTTCCATTACCTGTTCCTGGAATATGAATCATATAAGGAACTTTTTGTAACATTGCATTGTCATAACTTGACCATGTTTCAGGATCTTTATCTAATAAAGGAGCTAATGTTTCATTTCTAGAATTAGAAATACCATAATGGTCACCATAAAGAACAATGATCGAATTATCATATAATCCAGCGTCTTTCAGGTAAGCAAAGAATTCTTCAATAGCTTGGTCTAAATAATGAGCTGTTACAAAATAGTTATCAATAGTACTATCACCAGTAGTTGCAGCTGGGAAGTCCACATTTGCTTCATCTAATGGGTAAGGGAAGTGATTAGATACTGTAATAAATTTAGAATAAAACGGTTGAGGCAATTGTTCTAAATATTGAACAGATTCTTTAAAGAATATTTTATCTTTCATTCCATATTCCAATGTATTTTCTTCAGTGAAAGAGTAGTACTCATCATCGAAGAAGTAATCTATGCCCATTGATTTATACGTGTTATCACGATTCCAAAAAGATCCAACATTACCATGGAACATAGCACTTGTATAATTCTTTTCAGAGCCTAAAATTTGTGAAGCGGATTGGAACGTATTGCTTTCACCAACTTGTGTAAAGGCTCCACCTTGAGATAAACCGAATAGGGAATTTTCAAGCAGCATTTCTGAATCTGAAGTTTTTCCTTGTCCGACTTGGTGGAAGAAGTTGCTGAAACTTTGAGTATCATTATCATGGTAAATACTGTTGATAAATGGTGTAACTTCAAGAGATTCGCCAGTTTCAGTTTCTAATTGGTAGTCAATTAAAAATTGTTGGAAACTTTCTAAATGCAAGTAAATGACATTACGGTCTTCAGCAATACCAAACATTTCAGGATTCGCTTCAGCAAAGTGTTCATCAATGTAGTTCATGACACCTTCAATATCAGATTCATCAGCATTTGCTTTTACTTGATTTGCTTGCGCAGTTTGATAGCCATCATAGGCTGTAAAGAAATTCAAACCAAGGTATTTAACAATGTAGTTACGGTCAAATGTACGAGCCAACAGTTGAGGTCGATCACTTTCTGCTAACGTTAAGTTCGCAGCGAAAAGTGTAAATCCAACAATCGTAGCTGCAAAAGCGTACCGTTTCTTGAATGGACGATTATCGATCATCACTTTCTTAGAGGCTAATAATGCAATTAATAAAATGATATCGATTAAATAAAGAAAATCTGTCGTGTGCAATAAAGCAAAGGTACTTGCGCCCAATCCACCAGCCACATTACCAGCGCCTAAAATCGTGCTGACAGAAAGAAAATCAGAAAATTCTCTATAATAGAGAATATTTGAAAAGAATAAAATTGACATTAAAGCATAAACAACTACTAAAGCAATATAGGCTTTTTTGGAACTTTTAAAGTATAGCGCGATAGAAAGTAGAATGATTGTTGTAGCAATTGGATTGATCAATAAGATGAATTGCTGCATGATACCTTCGACGCCAAGAGAAAATTCTGATTGATACCCTATATATGTCTTGATCCAAAATAGGATAACAGCGAGAGAAAAGAACCCCATTCTCGTGTGTAATATTTTTTTTATGTTAGTCACTGTTGAATCCTCCTTAATAAATGGCCACAGTTTGTTTAAGTTAATGGGTTAAATTTCCAATTGTATGAAAATAGTCCATATTAGTACATCATTCAGTATTTTACAATTAATTTACAGTATAGTCAATTTTACTCACTTATAACTGCTTATGCTGATCATGCTAATAGCTATTATACCAAGGAAAGATTAAGAAAAGTAAAAATTAAGTAAAATTTAGACTTTTTAAACAAATAAATTTAAGCGAATGCGGTATAATAATTTGCAAGGATAAATGAGGAGGATTTTTTAATGGTATTTTTGCAACCCCTCTTTGAATTAATTGAATCGAAATTTGGCGAAACAATCAATCACTTTCCGTTAGTAGAATTAATCTTTTATAGCATCGACCAAACCTTGTTTTATTTTATTTTTTGGCTTATTGGCAGAGGAATAGTGCTGGGTCTCAAAAAGAAGAAGAAAAAACCAATAAAATGGCGAAGAGAAGTTGTTTTAAATCTATTTATTTTTTATATTCTTCTTTTGATTCATTTAACGGTCTTTCGTGCAGAAAATTCAATTAATAATGTATCCATAGTGATGCGCCCTTTAAGTGAAATCAACTGGATCCCATTTGTAGAAACAGCTAAATTAACTCAAGGAACAACTTTATTTGATTATTACTATAACTTATATGGGAATATTATTTGGTTTATTCCAATGGGTTTTGGAGCAGCTTATTTAATGAAAAGAAACCACTTTGTTTTAAGATCTCTATTAATTGGAATAGCTGTATCTGTTTTAATAGAATCTCTGCAGTTTATATTCTATACAGGAGTTTCAGATATAGACGATGTTATCTTTAATACAATTGGAACGATCATTGGTATTGGTTTATTTAAAATAAGTCATTGGATATATAAAAAAAGACAAATAGGAAAACCGCTTGAAAAGGAGTGAGGACCTTTTTGGGCTTCTTGGAAACTAGATTATAATTTTTTTAATATACCTTGACTAGGTACCTATATCCCGTCAGAAACGAATATAGAATGATACAATAGCTCCCCTAAAAAAGGTAGACCGTTTTTCTCGAAGTATTCTCACAACTTTTCCATATCATATAATGATTTTCAGATGTTTATCTTATGGTGAAAAATTTACTTTCTTTAATGATAGATAATTTTGTTATTTTTTTATATTAAGTATAGTATGACAACTCAAATATAAAAAATAAGCTAAGCAACAATCATACGTTGCTTAGCTTATTTTTTATAACTGTTACTCTACATAAAATTAGCAAGATAGCTATTGTAAAGACCGTCATTATTCAAAAAATAATATAGTCACAGTGATTTATCCAACACTGATTAAATGCAAAATATTCAATAAAATAAGTACTGCAATTACGACAACTAAAAAATAAAAAAATTTGCCTTTTTTTATTTTTTTATCTAATTGTTTAACCATTTTAGGATCTCCTTTCATTAATTCATCTAAGGAAATAGCATAGATCTCACTAATTAAAATAAGACTATTGATATCAGGTAAGTTCCGGCCATTTTCCCAATTTGAAATAGTTTGCCGTGACACATGTATTTTTTCTGCCACTTCTTCTTGTGTCATTTTTAGAGTGTTTCTTCTTTGTTTTAATCTAGTTGCTAATTTCATATTTCATATAATCTCCTTTCATTTACTTTAGTGAATTTCTAGAAGTTTCACTATCAAAAGTATTTATAATACTGCAATTATACTGATAAAAGTATTTTACATCTCAATTAGAGTGGATAGAAAGTATAAAAAATTGAATTAAAATCTAAAAACATAATCAAAAATTTAACAACATTTCGCTGTATTCATTTTCATTGACTCCAAAATAGCATTTTGTGGTTTTCTTAAAATGAGAGTTATGTTAATTATTAAGATTTTTAGTACACAAAAAACAGTAAGACTAAAAATAGATAACCGTTTCTTTTACTTATTTTTTTCATTATGATGTCTGCCATAGCTGATCTACTCATCGACTAATTCATAATCTAATTATCTATTTTATCTATTAAAACTAAAAAAACGCATTGGTTTACATAGCAGCACCTAATAGTTGCTGCTATGTAAACCAATGCGTTCGTTACTTTTTAATTAAAATTAAATATAGTAAAGGTAACAAGTTAAGGAGGATGTAAATTATTATTTTATTAAAAGTCTAATATTTACATAATAGAGTATAAGTAATTTATATGAAGAAAAAGATGCTATTATTTATTGCGTTCAATATTCTTTATTTACTCAAGTAATAAAGTTAAAGATACAGAAGATATCGCAGAAACTATATAGTATTAGCTTTGGTTAAGGGGCTGTATCTATAGGAATAGCAAAAGGAGGAGCCTCTGGAGCCTTTTATTCAAAAAATGAAAATAAAACAACTAAACTAGCTATTTAGGGAAATAAAAATAAGATAAAGTGGTTAGTAAAGTACTATATTGGAGCTAATATCTATCAACGAACCGATACAAAATATACTGGTAGCGTTACTAATCAATATATTAAAATTTAAAACAAATAGAGGGAGGTTGTTGTATGAAGAAAAGAATATCTATACTCATAATAATTTTAATTTTGTTAGTGGTTTTTCTTGTAAATAAATCGGAACAGAAAAAAATCCCCACTTTAGTTAATTTGTCAGGCATTAGCTATGTTTTGACACATGAACCATATAAAAAATCCGTAAACGCTGACGTAGTCTATGTTGTTCAAAAAAAGGTAAATCGATACAGTTATCCAAAAAACAGCTTAGAATCTAACTTTTTAGACGTAGATACAGAGATTTACCTACCAAAAGAAGAAACTGAATCTATAATTTTTTACAAACTAGATGATGGATTATATGTGGCAAGAGAAAATATAGCTGGAAAATAGAAAGCTTGTTGCTTACTATTATAATAATTCAAAAATCTAACCTAAAATTAAGCAAAGTCTCACTTATTTCATCTTCATTGATCCCAATGTAGCGTTTCGTAATTTTTCCGTTGCTGTGAACGAATATTTCCAATAGATTGGCTGCGTCTTTGGTTTTCTCATAATTGTGGTAAACAAACGTCTTTCGCAGCGTGTGCGTGCCGATATTGTCTCTTCCTAACAGCTTAGCGACCTTCAGAAACATTTGATAGACGGTATTCACTTCTAAGTGATTGCCTTTGATGGTGATGCTCTCAAAAAAATTGTTTATTTCTTGTTGGGTGCGTACTGGTTAAACGGTGTAACTCATTTAAAATCCCTCTCTTCTTACAAAAGTGATACATGATTTCGATTAGTATACAACAAAATCATATATTGAAAGGTTGCATAAAAAAATAACCCTGATTTAATAGTATTCTAGATACATGATTTTATCCAATTTCATGTATTGAAAACTATATTTTTATCTTTTTTAATAGTTAAGCGAAAAGAATATGACTTGTAATTTGGATTAACGTATACTATTTATAAATAGTTCATTCTTACTACCCCAAAATATTTTTTTTCTTTTAAGCAGTTAATTATCTTTATTGTTGTTTATAGTTGATTTTTCAAAGAAAAACAATTGATTTTAGGAGGTATAATACCAATGTAAAAAATCCCCTTTACGAATGTAACTTAATTTTTTTATAAAGGGGTAGTAAGAATGAAGAGTAAATCGTTCCGTTTTCTTTGGGTTGGTCAATCAATGGCTAATCTAGGTGATATTTTTTATATTGTAGGGCTTATCTCAATTTTGTACACTTTGACAGAATCGTCATTTATATTAGCGTTGGTCCCATTTTTTAATATGTTTGGACGGTTTATTAGTGGAATGATTTCTCCACTATTGTTAAATAGATATCCATTAAAGACGCTACTTGTTTATTCACAAATAAGCAAAACTCTATTATTACTATTTTTAGCGCTTATCTTAGAAATTAATATAATTTCGAGCGTACTTGTTATAATATGTTTTGTATTTACAATTGCATTTTTAGATAGATGGGCAGCACCAGCAAGTCAATCAATGTTACCTCGTCTCGTTTCGAAAAATGAGATTGTGAAAGCTAATACCTTTTTTTCCATTATCAACCAAACAGTAAATTTAGGTGGATGGGCATTGGGAGGTATATTGGTTGCTTTTATAGGTGGTCAAAAAGTTATTCTGCTTACATTAGTATTATCTTCAATAGCTACCTTTATGATGACAAAAATTATTGATCCAACGGAATTTCATAAAAAAAATTCCAAAGGTCATCGTAGTGATGAATTAAAAGAAGGTTGGCAAATCATATGGAGTAATCCGATGTACAAGAGCCTCTTTTTGCTTATGGTACTTGATACTATTGCAGATGTTGTATGGATTGCTTCTATAATTTACATTTTTGTTGCTGAAGTTCTTGGAGAAACTGAAGCTTATTGGGGCTATATAAACACTTCATTTTTTATTGGAATGGTCGTTGGCGGAATTATATGCTCACGTTTTGCTAGAGTCTTCGAAAAGAACCTTAAGTATGCTTTAATTAGTTTTTCCTTTGTAATCTGTATCCTGACATTTATTTTTGGTTTAACAAAAATTGCTTGGTTATCCCTATTTTTTGTAGGATTTATTGGAATTTTTCAACAATTAAAAGAAATTGCTTCAAATACAATTCTTCAAAAATCAGCTAGCACTGAAGAACTACCTAAAATTTATGCTGTACAAAGCTCATTAGGATCGTTATTGTTCGCAGTTTCTTCCTTACTTTTTGGTTTTTTATCAGAAATATGGGGTGTGCAAATTATATTTATTATTTCAGCAATGTTATTAGGGCTGTCCGCAATTTATGCTATGGTACGTCATCATCGTTTTTCTATATAAGAATCAAACTAATAATTTTCTCTTTTTGATAGTTAAGGAAATACACGTGTTGAATAAAATAACAAATTGGCTATAATCCACTTGAAAAAAACAGAAATAAGAGCTCTAACACTATAACAAAAAGTGCTAGAGCTCTTATTTCTTAATACATGATTTTATCTAATTTCATGTATCATAAATTCTTGTTTAAAAAATAAAAATTTAAATATGTTATCTTTAAACAAAATATAACATAAGGAGTGCACTTTATATGGCTTTAACTTTAGTATGTTTCTTGTTTATAATTATTGTTATATCCAAGAATAAGGACAAATATCAAAAGTAAACAGAACATTGTTAAATCTGAGTTCAGCTTACTTGATTCTATCTAGTTTAATGTATTGATACGTCATAATATCTAGAATAAGATACTTATGATACTGAATGCAAATCAAAAAAATTGGAGGACTTATTATGTTTCTAATATTAGGAATTATTGCTATAGTAGCAACTGTTTTAAATCTTTATTTATATAAAGTAGGCAAAGATTATAAATTAGCAATGGCAATGGGATTGTCATTCACAGCACTGACGCTTGTTGCAGGGTACAGCATGATATCCGGTTGGGTAAAGGTAAAAGATTGGGCTGCTTTATTAGATGTAGTACCTACTATGACAACAGTCCTATGGGGTTTAACGATTGTATCGATTTTATTAAATATAATTCCGATCCTTTTAGAGCAAAAAAAATAATTAAAACTAATCAACTATCTGATATGAGTCTACTAAAATCAACACTTACTAGGTATTGATCTGATTGATTTTTCGCTGTCTATTATAAGTGTCGATTAAAATATTCAGGTTTCCTTACTTAAAAAAACGTGTATATATTCCCTTGAGCTAATAAGGTTTTATATACACGACTTTAAGCAATTTCATGTATTGAAAGAAGTCTAGGTAACACTGTTCATCACCTATTCGTTATCACTTATAACAAATAGGTGATGAATATCATATCATCAGCAAACATCTATGTGCCCATTAATAATTCATTTTTAGTACTTGGTGAAGAAATGAAAGAATGTCTAGAAACGAAATTTCTAATTCTGGCTACTCAACAAGATATTATTGAAAATGCAATTGTTGCACTAAAATTTCAATTAAATTAACTTTATATAAAGAAGAGAGGAACACTTCAATTGAGAACGGCTTTTGCCCTTTAAATTATTTGATAATAGAGAAAAATTCACTTTTTGCTTTCTAGCGTTTTAATTAACAAATTTTTTGGTTGGTGGTAAAATCACTTCAAGGAGTGATAGAGATGACAACTATACAAGTAGAACTATTAGATCGTGTTCAAGAACGTTTTGAAGAAACTTTGGACAAAATGACGGTAGAAGAGGCCAATAAAATGCCACATCCTTTACTTAAATCAGTAACTTGGCTCTTTTGGCATACTGCTCGTGAAATTGATATGCAGATTTCTGATCTAAAAGGCGAAGAAGCAATGTATACAAGTAATGGGTGGAATAAACGTTTTGATTTGCCACTCCCAGATGATACGCCCGAATACAAACATACATCAGAGGAAGCTGAACAAGTCACCGTTTCTGACAAAAATCTCTTAAGTGATTATTTAGATGTCAGTATCAAATTAGCAAAGGATTATCTAGATAATTTAAATGAAGATACTTTAGATAAAATCGTTGATGAAAATTGGTCTCCACCAGTAACTCATCAAGCTCGACTTATTTCTATTATTGATGATGCCGTTATGCATTCAGGACAAGCCGTTTATACACGTCGTTTGGTGATTAATGAATAATAGAAAGTGCGATTAATTAACTTTCTCGCTTAATCACAGCTTATTCGTTGTGCATTTAGTTGCGGTACATCAGAAGGCCTATTCGTTGCATGGCTCTTTAGCTCAATGTAATAAACTGAAAAATAAAAAAATGGGACTTCGTGTTATTTTTAGAGAAATACAAGGTAAATTTGAAGTGATTCAAGTTGTTGTTATTGGAAAAAGAGATAAAGAAACCGTCTATAAAATCGCTGAAAATCGTATAAATTAACTAAACAAGAGCTCTAACACTATAATGAAAAGTGTTAGAGCTCTTGTTTTACAATACATGACTTTGTGTAATTTCATGTGTTGCAATTTGGTAAACATCTTTAGTTATTTTTTCTAATACTTCTTGACCATTTTCTTTAAGTTTACTTTTTTTATGTAAATTAAGGAGCGAAACCGTAAAAAGTTAAGATGAAAAGGATATATCCTATAGTAATTAGTCCTGTAAATATAACGATAGCTCCAATAATTATCACATATTTCAAAAAAACTAAATAGATATCTGCGTTCATTATTAATTTCCTAAACAGCAGTATCAAAACTGCTCCCAAAGGGATAAATAACAAAAAATACAATGT
This sequence comes from Carnobacterium sp. FSL W8-0810, assembly GCF_038007125.1. Classification (NCBI taxonomy): domain Bacteria; kingdom Bacillati; phylum Bacillota; class Bacilli; order Lactobacillales; family Carnobacteriaceae; genus Carnobacterium; species Carnobacterium sp. FSL W8-0810. The sequence goes on from NZ_JBBOWO010000001.1 coordinate 1,384,527, forward strand.
AGATAAACCATTAAAGTAAATGTTTATTCCTTGATTAGGCAAAGATGTTTTGAAAAATAGAGAAAAGCCTAATAGGAATACAATAAAGATTAAATTGACTACAACAGAGTAAATACGAAGCTTTTTTTTGTATTTACTAGGTAATTTAAGGCCAAAAGAGATTAAAACGTGTATTGCAGAGATTACGACTGCAACGACAATATTTAATGGAAACAGCATGTGGATTCTCCTTGTCATATCTAGAAATGGTTGATCCCTCTAAACATGAATTTTTTTATATTTGAATTAATTATATAACAAAAAATACTTTATAAATAGCTGCCAACAGTTTACATGACGCAACTATTGGTTTACATTCATCAAAAAGTAACCATATAATTTAATGATTACTTTTTTGATTTATTTTTACGAATACATGAATCTATGTAATTTCATGTATTCAAGTAACTACACTTGCAAGTCTTTTTTTGTTATGACATTGGTTAATATTCATAAGTAAGATATACTTATTAAAATAAAGGAGGAGATCATTATTTTTATAAGTGCATTAAAAAGTAAGAGAACGTTATGGATATTGTGTTCAATCTTGTTATTTTTTTTACTGCTTAGTTGTTTATATGAGCCTTTATTATCAAATATTTTAACCCTTCGAGTAGAAAAAACACTAATAAATGGAGAAATAAAGTATCCGCCTTTTACCCCTCTTGAAGTTCCGCCATTTGGTACGGATATCATTGGGTTTACTATCTTTGCTAAAATTATTCAAGGATTTAAGTATACTTTTTTTATTGGGTTATTATTAAGTATCGCTCAAATCTTAAGTAGCTTATTTTTAAACATTCTGATTCTTTATAAAGTAGGAACAACGTTTTTACTGCCTGTCTTTTCATATTTTGATAAGCTTTTTACATTGATTCCTAAACCTTTTTTATTGCTGCTATTAATAGGACCTTATTCTGATGCATTATTATTTAATACAGATAACGTTCAACCGGAGGCTAATTGGATGTTTGTGATGATTCAATTGTTCATTTTGTTTCTTATAGGACTCCCTAATTTGGTTAAACTTTATCATGCTGAATTAGCTTTTCTTTTCAAACAAGATTTTTTCCTGGCCAGCCAAACATTAGGTAGTTCTAAATTTAGAACCGTTAAGTATTCTTTTAAACCCCAATTAACGGAGCTTACATTAAATTTATTTTTCAAAATCCTCATACAAAATTTATCTCTTTTTATCTACTTAGCTTATTTTCAATTGTATCTAGGAGGCTCACTAGTAACGCAGTTAGATGCAAGTACTACATATACAGCAACAATATCTAACGAATGGAGCGGGTTGATTGGGCAAAATATTAATCGACTAGCTAGCACACCTTGGACAGTACTCACACCGTTAGCTTTTTATGGCGGACTTATTTTCTTGCTCAATGGAATCAAGCGATCTTTAACTGGAGGGCTGCAAAATCAATCCATTTAGAAAAATGATAAAGCAATCTATTTCACTTATTACACTGCCAATTGGTATTATTTTACTCGTTTGTTTGAGTTATTCGTTACCCTTAACTATGAAAGATACAGGTTTATTAGTGGATACGATTAAAGAAACCTTTGCACAGATTTTTACATATCGCTATTTATCTGAATTAGTCATTATTTATCACCAGACCAACGGTGAATACACGTTTAAATTGATCAGTGCTAGTTTAGTAATAACGTTAGTTTCGCTTATGTTATATAGTTACTATTTTCCAAAATTTAAGAATAAAACGATAACAAAATTTATTAGGTACTTAGAAGATATTGAGAATTTACCTGTGCTTGGTATCGTGTTTTTTATCCACTGGCTTAGCGTAGTTATCTATAAAGAGACTTCCATCTATTTATTTAAAACAGTGGGTACCCCAAGAGAGCCCGCGATAGTTGTCCCCTTAATCATATTAAGTATTTTTCCTATTGTTTTTCTGATTAAATATATGACTCCGTATATCAAAGATGTTTATCAATCCAATTATTTTGTCTTCGCAAAATCGCTGGGGTATCCTAAATATAAACTATTCTTTTCTTATGTCATTCCTAACGTATTACCATTTTTAGAAAACATTATGAAATTTATTTATTTAGAGATGATCACCGTGATGCTTTTTATTGAAATTCAATTCAATACAGGAGGACTATTAACGGGTCTAAGAGATACACAGTTGATACCTTCTAACACTACTAGCCCGCAAGTAACGGTTATCAATTATTTGATTTTATTACTGATTCCGTATTTTCTTATGAGTATTTTGTTTAAAATAATCAAGTTCTTCAATTCAAATAAGTAACTTTATCATAATTTCAAATATCTTTATGCGATTAATGGTATCTATCATTCGATACTTTGAACTAAAAAAATCAGGTACAAAAAAACAATCGAGCTCTTATGAGATCGATTGTTTTTTCCTTTATTTAAAAAGGTTATGGACAGACTATTTCATCTAATTTCATGTGTTGGGAAAAATCCAATTTCTTTATAGGATTTGAAACTTATAAGTATATGTTCAATCATTCAGGTAAGAAATAAACTGAAATACCTGTTTGTTATTTAATTTGAATAGGTATTTTCATGGTGGCTAGTTAAATAATTATCTCTAGTTATTCCATAAAAAAAGGTATCTACCATTTTACCTTTTAATTCATGCGCATCTTTAGTGATATGTTCGAAAGACATGCCCACTTTTTTCAATACACTTCCTGAAGCTATATGGCCAGTATCATGGCCAGAAGTAATATGTTCTAAAAGGAGAGTGTTGAAACCAAGAGATAATATTCGTAAGCAGGCTTCTGTTGTTAAGCCTTGTCTCCAATATTTTTTGTTCAACATGTATCCAATTTCGCCTTCATGCTTTTTATCATCTACTCTAAACTCTATCACGCCAATCATTTTATGATCTTCTTTATGTTCTAACGCATAAAAACCTAATGGTGATGTTAAGTAATAATTCGCAATAAACTCTTTTGTTTGATGCAAAGACGTATGTGGATTGAAAATATATCTCATCGTTTCTTCATCGCTAGCATATTCAAAAAAATCTGCGGTATCTTCCAAAGTTAGAGGCCTTAAAATCAAACGCTCTGTTTCTAAAATAGAATTTTCAGCTAGTAATAAAATGCGACTTTTTTGACTTGTCATAATTTCTCCTTCATCTGGTATTTATTTAGTTTATCAATAGGGTAATGTTATTTTTAAATTTTATCACAGTTGTGTAATCCTTATAAGAGAATGTATAGATATACTTGGATTTAAAATTGAATATAAGATTGATATTGAAAACTTACAGCGGTCTCGATTTTTCGTCTATATTTCATTAACAGGTAGACGCCTTTATTCATTATTTATGCCCATCGCTTAACTTATGAATCCAATTTTAATTATTAGTTCTTGAAAATCTGGATCTAGGTAGCTTTTTGACCAAATAAGATAGCGCTTTTTGTAATTTTCTTCTTGTTCAGTTAGCTTGAATAAACGGCAAAGTTCAAATACTTGTTCACAGTACACTTTTGCCTCTTCTTCTCTTTTTTGCGTAAAAGCAAAAATCCCCTTATTAAATAAAAAATCTAAATGAGGTTCAATTAATAGGGTATTCTCTAATAGTTTTTTTTCGTAAATAGCAAGAGTTTCTTCTGCATAATCGTAGCGTTTATGTAGAAGAAATGCAGAAAAATTATTTGACAAAATACTAAATAGTAAGTTCATATCTTGTGGAATCGATTGGTATAATCGGCTTTTTTTTATTGCTGTTTTCATTAAAAGATAGGTTGTTTCTACATCAAATACAAAACCAAAAATCGCGTAAATATATAATTCCATTTCTCCCCAGTCTTCCACTTGTATCAAGTAAGAAAGAACTCTCGGTTGATTTAGTGGTTTTTTTTCTTTGTCTAGAACAATAATGCTCTCCACAAACAAAACTATGAAACTCATCCAACTATTCGATGCAGGTTTTTGATTTTTTAAATCAATGACCAACTCTTCAAGTTTGTCATATTTTTTATTATTGACCAAATTCTTTACTCTATTAAAATAGTTCTTTAATTCATTTTCTTCTTGTCTCAATAAGTAAAAATATTCTTCTGGTGAGGTGTTCACATTCGTTAGCAATTCAATAAATGAATCAATTGAGATCATTGATTGTTCATTTTCAAAACGTGATAATTGGGAAATTGATAATGTATTTCCAGCAGCTTCTTTTAGCTTCATGCCTTTTGCTATCCGTATTTTCTTAAATGTTTTGCTATAATTCATACTTTCTCCTAACTTATTGCATATATGCAATTTTTTATTTTGATTAAGTATAGTTCGTTTATACTTTAGATACAAACAAAATAATTGTACATTCAACACAATATCCTTTCATTTAAAACTAGATTTATGCATCATTATGGCCAAATAATTTGTTTTAAGAGAAAGAATAAATAGGGGGAAAACAAATGAAAAAATATATATTACGTTTTTGGAAGCCTAACTTGTTGATTTTTGGCATATTAGTCATCACGAATGTTTGTCTAACTTTAGTGAGTGTAATCATGGCATCATCTTTAAATGCATTAGTTGATCTTAATTTTACATTATTTTTTGAGACACTTTTAGCTAATGCGGTAATTTTTATGATATATTTATTCTTTTCGTATATTCTAATCAATAAAAAAAGCCAAACAAAACAAAAAATGGCTACTGCTATTCGAACGGACGTTACAAAGCGAATGGAACAGACGAGCTACTCAAATTTTCATACAAAACCAGTTGGAACATATGCTTCCTGGCTCAGCAATGACTTAAATACGATTGAAACGGTTGCTTTTGATCAATTTTATACCGTCTTAGGAGGAATAATTAGTGCTGTTAGTTCAATTATTGCTATGTTTATATTTCATTGGTCCATTGTTTTATTGACCCTAGCTGTTACTATTGTAACCATTCTATTACCAATGTTGTACCAGAAAGTGCTTAGCTTGGTCTCTTTATTAGTAACTGAAGAAAGCGAACGGTTCTTAAGCAAAGTCACAGACACTCTCAATGGTTTTGATACGTTTTTTTCCTTTAATTTACTAGAAAAAATAACAAAAGATATGGAAGAAGCATCCCTCAAACTAGCTGACGTTAAAAATAAACAAGCTAAAGTAATTGCAAAAGTAGCCTTGTTAGGTACTTTTGGAAATATTGTGGGTCAACTGTCGATTATGGGGCTAACCGGGTACTTAGTCTCTCAATCGATAGTGTCCGTAGGTTCAATCTTGGCAACGGGAGAGTTAGCAGGCACTATCTTTAATACTGTAGGAAATATCAGTCAACAAATTGCTGCCATCCGCTCAGTTGAACCTGTTTTTAAAAAGTTAGAAACAATTGAACCTTCTGTTGAGAAATCCACTGAAAAAATTAAAATAATTGACTCAGGAATTGTTTTAGATAATTTAAGTTATGCATATGATGACAAATTGGTTCTGAATAATTTAGACTTTTCATTTCAGTTAGGTGGAAAATATGCCATCGTTGGTGCAAGTGGTAGCGGAAAGACAACACTATTAAATATTCTAAATGGTAAATTAATGGATTACGATGGTTCAGTCCAATTTGCAGGAAAAGAATTGAGTGTATTATCTGGAAGAGAATTGCGTGAACATATTTTATACATGGATCAAATCCCGTATCTATTTGAAGGAACAGTCCGAGAAAATATCACTTTAGATGAAGATTTTTCCAATGAACAAATCCAACAGGCATTAAAGGCTAGCAATTTAGATGAAGTGGTAAGAAATCTACCTCAAGGAATTGATACAGATATTGGCGATGCTGGTCGTCTACTTTCTGGTGGACAACGACAACGCTTAGCACTCGCTCGTGGTTTGGTTCGTGGCAAAAAAATTATCCTACTAGACGAGGGAACCTCTAGCTTAGATGAAAAGAGTGCGTTAGAAATCGAAAAACAATTGATAGAAAATGAGGAACTAACTGTACTGATGATTACTCATCAACTACGTGAATCGATTCAGAAACAATTAAATCAAGTCATATTGCTTTCATAAACCTATTTAACCTAGTAACTAAATAGGCTAGATATAAACATGTATCTAATATCAATAATCTTTTTTAAATAGTTATGCTACTATAATAAATATCTGTATAATTTTGATTAAGCAAACTACAGGGAAGACTAATTAAAGGTTGATTGAAAAAGTGGACTTTAATTGCCCATGACACTACCTTTAAAGAACCTCACTTCATTCATATGAACCAGTGGCATATAGAGATTTAATTCCAACAAAATAATGAATGATAGAGAATAAAAGGAATCCCAGTTATGTATTAAAATATGCCACAATTTGAAGAGGAGTCAGAATGTTTTATTTAACGTTAGCTATTATATGTAGTGCATCTATTGCTCTAATTTTTAAATGTACAGAAAATTCAAATGCAAACAGATATGTCATAACAAGTGCCAACTACTTTATCGCAGTTGTTATCAGTCTGTTTATGATTTTTTCTAGAAGGTTATTAACTGGTATTACTCGTGAGCTATCTTTTGCTAAGGATTTTTCACTACTATCCAGTAATAATGACCATATGTTATCTCCGTATTCCAGTATTCTTTGGGGATTAATCATTGGGGGCATATTTGGTTGTTTCTTTTTCCTTTCATTTGTATACTACCAAAAAAGTATAAAGGAAAATGGTGTAGGAATTTCAGGCACGTTTGCTAAACTTGGGATATTGATTCCAATGATTTTTTCAATCGTTATATGGAAAGAATTTCCTTCTTCTATTCAATGGGTGGGAATTGGACTATCCCTAGTCTCTATATTAATTGTTAATCTATCACAGAAGTCTCTCGAAAAATTTGATATTAAACCTACCCTTATATTTTTGTTTTTCTTTGGAGGTATGGCAGAGTTTTCAAGTAAGATCTATCAAAAATACGCATTAAATGAGTATAAAGATGTATTCCTCTTTGCATTATTTTTCGTGGCATTCTTATTGAGCATTTTCTATACGTTTAGAGAAAAAGGAATAATAACGAAGAAGGATATTTTAACTGGCTTTGCAGTAGGGATACCCAACTTATTCTCTTCCTATTTTTTAATCCTGTCATTAGCTACTTTGAAAACTTCTGTAGTATTTCCAATTTATAGTGCGGGGAGTATTGTGCTGATCAACATAGGTGGATTTTTAATCTTTAAAGAAAAAATCACTAAAAAGAATCAAGTTGCAATCGTTTTGACTGTAGTAGCTCTTGTGCTTATTAATGTATAAATAAAAAAACCCGTAACTACGTAGTAAATCTTTATGCGATAGTTTGTTAAATTAAAGGAGGTAGGATTTTAAATGAATATTTACACAATAGGTCATTCTACTCATAGTAGTGATGAGTTTAGTTCTTTGCTGAAATCATATGGTATAGAAGCGCTAGTTGATGTACGTTCTTACCCTGGTAGTAATCATATGCCTCAATTTAATAAAGAAAATATAGAAAAATGGTTACCAGAAAGTGGGATTAGTTATCTTCATATGCCTTCATTAGGCGGTAGAAGAAAGAAAAATCATGAAATTGATGAATCATTAGTGAATGGATGGAGAAATACGTCTTTCCAGAACTACGCAGCGTACAGTCTAACGGATGAATATGAAAAAGCAATCAGTGATTTATTAGACCTTCAAAGTAAGAAACGAGTTTGTTACATGTGCTCTGAAAGTGTTCCTTGGAGATGCCACCGCTTGATTATTTCGAATACTTTGGCACTAAAAGGACTACATGTTCACCATATTATGACAGAGAAAAAAACTACTTTACATGAAATTGGTATGTATGGTGCAAAACCGGTTATAGAAGGATCCACACTCATTTATCCAAAGCAATCAGTAGATAATGACAATGAAGAAGGTAAAAGATAAATAATTTGAACCTATACTAAACAAATAGAAGGCTGCTATATGTAGTGGAGTAATGTTGACAGCTTGCTTAGTGGTTCATTCATACTAACCAAAACAAGCGAAAGTCAATAACGAAACATCCGCAGCCATAACGAATCTGAATAAATGGACAAAATGGAACCGGAAAATGCTTGAAAAGAAGTGAATCAAGTGGTTTTCTTATTGGTCTCACAGCTTATTTGAACCATACTTATGGTATACTAAATAAAATAAAAACAAAAAAGGGGTATATAAAATAGTGGAAAAATACAAATTAAAAAGACGAGCAACTCAAATGGTGCGGGATGGTTATCCTGTACTCTTAAAAGAAGATTTCGTCAAAGAACCGATTGAGTCTGAAGGAACGATCGTTGAATTACTAGATGATAATAAAAAATTTGTTGCACGGGCATATCTTGCGAAACAAAATAAAGGTGATGGATGGATCTTAACGTTAAATGAAAACGAAAAAATCGATCAAACTTTCTTTGAACGCTTATTCAAAGAAGCCTTAGCAGAACGAGCTAGTCTAAAAGCAAATGAACAAACAACTGCTTACCGTTTCTTCAATGGTGAAGGAGATGGACTTGGTGGTTTAACGATTGATGTTTATGCGGATTACTATGTATTCTCATGGTACAGTGCTGGTATTTATAAACACCAACAAACAATCTTAAAAGCATTTCTTTCAGCTGTTCCAGATGTTAAAGGAGTATATGAGAAAATAAGATACCAAACGAAAAGAAAACCGGAAACGGACCATATTTACGGCGAAGAAGCACCAGAACCACTTTTAATCAAAGAAAATGGCCTAACATTTGCTACTTATTTAAATGATGGATTGATGACTGGGATTTTCTTAGATCAACGCAATGTCCGTCACAGTATTCTTGAACAGTATTCTATGGATAAAACAGTCTTAAATACATTTAGCTATACTGGAGCTTTTTCAGTTGCTGCAGCAATGGGTGGGGCTAGTCACACCACTAGTGTAGATTTAGCTAACAGAAGTCTAGAAAAAACAAAAGAACAATTTGAAGTAAATGGTTTAGACCCCGAATTACAAACTATTCGAGTAATGGATGTCTTTGATTACTTCAGATATGCGATCCGTAAACAATTAACTTTTGATACGATCGTCGTAGATCCACCAAGTTTTGCTCGTTCGAAAAAGAGAACGTTTAGTGTAGCTAAAGATTACACAGCTTTACTTGAAGATATCATTGATATTACAAATGAAGATGGTGTAATCATAGCTTCAACGAATGCAGCGAATATTTCAACTGAGAAGTTTGAGCAATTCATCGAAAATGCATTTAACAATAAAGGTATGACATATCAAATCTTAGAAAAACATACACTTCCTGAAGATTTTAAAATCAATCCTCATTATCCACAAAGTGACTATTTAAAAGTCTATGTGATAAGAAAAGGGTATTAATTTAATCAACTTATTTAAAAAAAGAAAGCCTGAGAAAAAATGAAAAAAAATAAAGTGCAAAAAACAAATGCGGTCAGACAGTTAGAAAAAAAAAATATTTTTTATAAACTTTATGAATTTCCATGGAGTGATGATCATTTAGGGGCTGAAGCAGTCTCTGAACACTTAGATGTGGCTAAAGAACGAATATACAAAACTTTGGTTATCACAGGTGACAAAACAGGTGTAATAGTAGCTTGTATACCGGGTACCAGCGAACTTGATTTAAAAGCATTAGCTAAAGTTAGCGGCAATAAAAAAGTTGAATTGCTGCCATTAACGAAACTAGAAAAAACAACTGGTTACGTTCGTGGGGGCTGTTCACCAATTGGAATGAAAAAAGATTTTCCAACCTTTATCTCTGTCCAAGCTGAAACGATGGAAAAAATCATTGTTTCAGCAGGAAAAAGAGGTATGCAAATCGAAGTAGATCCAATTGATTTGCAGAAGTTGGTCAAAGCTGAATTTGTACTTATTGAAGCAAAATAAAAATTGAATAAATAGAAAAAAGCTCTAACAAAGATGTTTAATCTTTTGTTAGAGCTTTTTTAGCTTACTTTTAGAAAGTAAGTTGACTTATGATCACTTGAGGTGTAAAGTGAGTATATAAAGTAGGAAGGGGAAACACTATGAGAAATAACACACTCGCTTCATTAACTTGGTTAAGACTCATTCGTTTCGCTAATCAAAGCAATCAATTATCCAATGAATTTTTAAACCGATTTGGTCTGACAAGTGCTCAGTTTGATGTACTTGTACAAATCCAGACTTATCAACCCTTAACACAAATGGAATTAGCCAAAAGAGTTACCGTTACTCAAGGAGGGATCTCCAGAATGTTATCTCGGTTGGAAAAAGAAGGATACGTTACGAGAACGCAGGAATGGAAACAAAAAACCATCAGTCTTTCGTCAAAAGGAACACAAGTATTGGAAAAAGCAATGCCCGAGCAGTTGGCGTTCCAAACTTCTTTATTTGAGGATACTCTAACTAAAGAAGAATTAAAAAGTCTTTATGCCATGTTGACACGATTGCATAAAAGTAGTGAAACAAAAGAATTGCCGCCAAAATAATTTTTTTACTAATCAATTGACTAGTCAACTAAAAAGGAGAAATGAGAAATGAAAGAATATCGTATCGATGAAACCAAAGGAATGGAATTTGGATTGTACTCTCTTGGAGATCACATGGGAAATCCCCATACTGGAAAAATGATATCTGCTGAGCAACGCATAGAAAATTTTATTGAAGCCGCTAAATTATCCGAGCAAGCTGGGCTAGATGTTTTTGCACTTGGTGAAAGCCATCAAGAACATTTTACCTCGCAAGCTCATACAGTTATTTTAGGTGCAATAGCTCAAGCTACCAGCAAAATCAAAATAGCTAGTTCTGCAACAGTCTTAAGCGTTTCTGATCCTGTGCGTGTGTACGAAGATTTTGCTACATTAGACTTAATTTCTCATGGAAGAGCAGAGATCGTTGCCGGTAGAGGATCACGTTTAGGTGCATATAGCTTATTAGGTTATGATGTTCGAGATTACGAAGAATTATTTGAAGAAAAATTAGAGTTATTAATGCAGATCAATAATGAAGAAAGCGTAACATGGGAAGGGCAATATCGTGCACCATTAAAAAATGCACAGATTCTTCCGCAACCAAAAAATGGAAAATTACCAATTTGGCGTGCTGTAGGTGGCCCGCCAGCTAGTGCAATAAAAGCTGGATACGCAGGTGTACCAATGATGTTGACAACCCTAGGAGGACCAGCATCAAGTTTTAAAGTTTCGGTTGATGTTTACCGTGAAGCTGCTCAAAGAAGCGGATTTGATCCGAGTACCTTGCCAATTGGTACAACAAGTCTTTTTTATACAGCTGAAAATTCTCAAGATGCCCTTCGAGAATATTATCCGCACATAAATTATGGTATGCAAGCGATCAATGGTGCTGGCTATCCAAAACAACAATTTGCTCAATCTACCGATTACAGAGATGCTTTAATGGTAGGCAGCCCGCAACAAATCATTGAAAAGATGATTTACCAATACGAACTATACGGCCAACAACGCTTCATGGCCCAAATCGATTTCGGCGGAGTCCCTTATGATAAAATCCAAAAAAATATCGAACTCATCGCCACCCAAATCCTCCCAGCCATAAAAAAATATACAACTAAATAAAGGATGCTGAACGACCCTGAAAGACATGCAGTAAAAACAGAAAATCACAGAGAAGATGGTCCATCTTCGGCGGGATTTATCTTTTTTTACAAAGTGTCTGGGGAGTGAAGCTCAACTAAAGGTTGCAAATTTCGTCTAGGCACGTTAGAAAACTAAGTAAGAGGTGAGTATAAATGAAAATAGTAGGAATTTCAGGTTCGAATGTTGGAACGAAAACAAAAACAGCAATGAATTATGTAGAAGCCATCTTAAAAGAAAAATACTCAGAAGTAGAGTTTGAATTAATCGATTTAGTGGAGTATGAAATGGTTTTTAGTGATGGAAGAAATTATTGGGAGTATGAAGGGGATACCAAATACGTTTCTGAAAAGATTATGGCTGCAGATGCGCTTATTATTGGGACACCGACCTTCCAAGCTTCTATTCCAGCCTCTTTAAAAAATCTATTTGATCTATTGCCGGTTAATGCGTTTCGCGACAAAGTAGTAAGTATGATCGGTACTGCTGGAACACCCAAACATTTTCTAATGCTGGAGCAACAGCTAAAACCTATTTTAGCTTACATGAAAGCAACGATCGTTCCAACGTATGTATTTATTGAAGAAAAAGATTTCTATAGAAATAAAATCATCAATGAAGACATTCTTTTCCGAATTGAACGGTTGGTTGAAGATACAATTACGATCAATGACGCGTTTGAGGAAATACGTAAAAAGAAAGATGAAGAATACGGGTTTTAAGATACCAGCGTTAAGAAGATTTTTTAATGGTTGAATTCCCTTAAGAAAATAACCCCCCTTACCTTCCAATATTCTTGGGACGGTAAGGGGGGTTATATTTTTAAGAATAGAGTTTAAACTTCTGAAATAAAGAAGAAGTTTCATTAGTAAATAGTGTTTTAACCAGTAGATATCCTAAAGCAGCTCCCATTGTATTCACTACTATATCAGCGATATCAGCACCACGCCAGCCGCCTAAAAAGTAATTAGTTAAAAATTGGAAGAATTCAATACCAAAACTAATACAGAATCCTAGACCAACGGCTTTAAAAAGAGTTGACTCTTTTTTAAATAAATAATAATAAACGGATAAAGGAGCCAACATCAAGAGGTTGGGCAAAGCAGATAAATCAAGAACGGGGTCAAAATTGATTCGGCTCAACCAGGGAGTTTGATTTGCATACATTCCTGTTTGAATCTGAAAAGGAAAAAAAGTTAAGTAAATGACGGAAAATATGTAGGCAATAAAAGAAAGGACTGTGATTTTTTGATGCACGGTAAATGATTTCACTTTAGCAGACCTCATAACGAAAAATAGCGTTAAAAGAACTAATGGGAGGAGAAATAGACCTGATATGGTTAATTGCATGATAAAAACCTTCTTTCATATTTAAGTTAGTTAAATTATACTATGCTTTTTGGCTAATAAAATCAGGCTATAGCAGTAGTTTATACTAAGACCTATCCATCAGTAAGAAAGGACAGGGGGCTATTTCTCTAATTTAAAAATAAGAAAGTAAAATGATTCAAAAAAACCAGGTATTTTTCGATTGAAAAATACTTGGTTTTTAAATAAGAATCCTAAACTGAAGTACCGTTAATCTTTAATAGATAAAAAGTAATCGCGGATGTCTTTCCAGTTATTCGCACGAATGTAACGATCCTCTGTTTCGTTTAATGAATTGACAAACAAAATGCCCGTTCCAGAAAAACGTTCTAATTGACGAATAGAATCATCAATCAAATAATCTGTATGAACGATGCTCTTATCGCCACAAAAAATAAAATGCTGAGGATCTATAAAATCAAAATGTTCTTGCAGCCATTCGTACTTTGCAGTAAACGTTTTAGGCACATCCATAGCAGCAGTTGCAATATATAAATCATAATCTTCTGCTAATTCACGTAAGACAGCCTGACTGTCTTTCATTACCGGAGGATTTCTGAAAAAAGCATACGTATTAATTAAAGGATAAAGTTCTTTAATGGTCGTAACCAGATCAAAATTTGGATTCTCTTTTAAATAGTCTTCAACACTATCAAAAGAAAGATTGTATTCCTTTTTGAATAATTCGATAAAACTAATTTCTATATCCGCAATAACTTGATCCATATCAATCGCAATTTTCTTTTTCACAAAAAACATCCTTTCACATGTTAGAACTCATTACTTTGTTAAAGCTAACTCAGCAGCATGCATTCCAGCAATACGCCCAGTTATAAAAGCACCAGTAATATTGTAGCCGCCTGTATAGCCATTGTAGTCCAATATTTCGCCTGTGAAAAAGAGACCACTGGTAAATTTACTTTCCATTGTTTTCGGATTCACTTCTTTAGTATTGATTCCACCACCAGTAACAAAAGCTTTTTCAATTGGTAAAGTACCGTTGGCAGTAAAGCGAAAATCTTTGATAAATTCAATAAATTGAGCTATTTTTTCAGGTGAGGCTTGTTTTAAAGGAGCATTTTCATCTAATCCAGCTCTAGACAGTGCAAATAATAAATACCGTTCTGGAACGAGACCTTTTAAAGCATTTTTGGTACTTTTATCTCCGTCATCTTTGATCAATTTTTGGAGTTGTTGGGTCAATTCACCTTTTGATACATTTGGAAGGGCATCTAAACTCATAGTGACTTCATCTGTTTTATCACGTTTCATGGTTTGATGAACAAACATCGAACAACGTAGTACAGCTGGGCCAGAAATGCCAAAGTGAGTAAAAATCATATCCATTTGGTGTGTGATCACTTTTTTATTTTTTTTATTCAAAACACTTAGAGCAACATCTCTCAAAGAAAGACCTTGTAAAGTTGTGTCTTTTATAAAGGCTTCATCAGAAAGAACAGGAGCTTCGGTAGGGTAAAGAGGCTTGATGGTATGCCCAGCTTTTTTAGCCCATTTGTAGCCATCGCCAGTTGAACCCGTTCTTGGCATAGCGCGACCGCCCGTTGAAACAATGACGCAAGATGCTGTTAAAGTACGTCCATCTTCTAATTCAACTCCTGTAACTTTTCCTTCATCAAATAGTAAGGTTTCGACAGGAGCTTCTGTATAAATGGCGATTTCTAGACGATCCATGATCGCGATTAAAGCTTCCAAAATAGTTCTGGATTTATCAGTTGTAGGAAACATTCTTCCATGATCTTCTTCTTTTAACGCCACACCATTCGATCTGAAGAAGTCCATAATATCGTAATTATCGTATTGGTGGAAAGCACTATATAAAAAGCGTCCATTTCCAGGGATATGTGCGATAATTTCTTCTTTGTCACGATTATTGGTCACATTGCATCGACCACCACCAGTTACAAGTAGTTTGCGCCCAAGTGTTTTGTTTTTTTCAACTACAGCTACAGTTGCGCCATGTTCTGCAGCGGAGATCGCAGCCATCATGCCGCTGGTTCCTCCGCCGACTACTAGTACATCATATTTTGCCATTTCTTTCATTTTCCTCATTTCTATTGATCGTAAACGTTCAAATTTTCTTTCCTTACTTTATCATATTCTAGCAGTTTCTTCCATAAACCTGTAAACTGTTTTAAAGTTGTAAGAACTTTTCTTGTTAAGATAGTGTCGTAGCTGTTATGATGTAGAATGTGGTGAAATAAACTGAAGAGGAAGATGGAAAATATGGAAATTTTAATTGCACTAATACCTGCCATAGCTTGGGGCAGCATTGGATTAGTGAGCAATAAATTAGGTGGAAACTCGTACCAACAAACAGTAGGAATGTCAGCTGGGGCAGTTCTTTTTGCAATAGGTGCTTATTTTGTTTATCAGCCAACAATTGATATGAAAATTGTTTTAGTTGGATTGTTATCAGGAGCTTTGTGGTCTCTAGGTCAAATGCAACAGTTCCAAAGCATGAAGTTTATAGGGGTATCAAATACGCTCCCTATTTCAACAGGATTACAATTAATTGTAAATACACTTGCCGGCGTACTTTTGTTTAGAGAATGGACAAGTACAAGAGACATTATTTTAGGAATTATTGCTATTATTGTTTTGATTTTTGGTGTAACCTTTACGACCGTATCGGATACTAAAGAAAAAACAGACGACTCCAATGGCCAAAAAAAATCTGGAGCAAGAGCTTTGCTTTTTTCTACTCTAGGATATGGATTGTATACAATTACGATAAATGCGGCTGGAGTAGATGCCATAGCGGTTATTTTACCTCAAGCAGTAGGTATGCTGATCGGTTCACTTTTATTCTCAGTAAAACAAGACATAAAGAGCAAATACACACTCCGTAATTTATTAACTGGGTTGTTATGGGCACTGGGAAATATCTTTATGCTGATTTCAATGGAAAAAATCGGATTAGCAATCAGTTTCTCTCTTTCTCAAACAGGAATCATTATTTCTACTTTAGGTAGCATCTGGTTCTTAGGAGAAACTAAAACAAAACGAGAATTCCGTTATATCTTACTAGGATGTATTTTAGTTATCGTTGGTGGTGTTTTATTAGGCTATGTTAAATCATAAGTAAATTCGATGAATGAATAGGATGGTAGTAAATGAATTATTTTAGAAAGAAGCCTTTAGAAACAAGTGAAAAACCATCTAATTTAAAAAGAGAGTTAAAAACCATGGATCTAATTTTATTAGGTCTAGGTGCAATCGTCGGAACAGGGATTTTTGTGATCACAGGAACAGCTGCTGCAGTAACTGCTGGGCCGGCTTTGATTTTATCTTTTGTTATTGCGGCTTTTTCATGTATTTTATCCGCTTTATGTTATGCAGAATTTGCTTCTCGCATTCCCGTTTCAGGCGGAGCTTACTCTTACGCCTATACTGTTTTTGGCGAATTACTTGGCTGGCTAGTCGGGTGGCTGATGATCTGTGAATACCTACTGGCAAATGCTTCAGTAGCTTCAGGCTGGTCGGGCTATATGAATGGCTTTTTAGATGGTATTGGTCTTGGATTGCCCATTGCGTTACGTTCTTCATATAATGCAGAGGCTGGTACGTATATTGATTTAATTGCCATATTGATTACATTCGTGGTGACGTATATCGTGATACAAGGAGCGAAAAAAGCTTTACGCTTAAATAACATTATGGTCATCGTAAAATTTGCTTTGATTGCTTTATTTATTGTGGTTGGTGTTTTCTATGTGAAACCAGAAAACTGGACACCTTTTGCACCATTTGGCTTAAAAGGAGTAGCTTCGGGAGCGGCTGTTGTATTTTTCGCTTTCTTAGGATTTGACGCAGTCAGTACAGCTGCAGAAGAAACGAAGAACCCACGTAGAGATGTTCCAAGAGGGATCATCGGTTCGCTTGGTATTGCAACAGTTTTGTATATCGCAGTGACTTTAGTACTGACAGGTATAGTCCCATATGCACAGCTGAATGTGAAAGATCCTGTTGCTTTTGCCATCCGTTTTATTGGGCAAGATTTCATTGCCGGTATCATCTCTGTAGGAGCAATAGTAACTTTATTAACCGTATTGATTTCAATGACATATGGACTAGGACGTTTAATTTATGCAATTGGAAGAGACGGTTTACTGCCAAAGAAATTGAGTCAAGTTGATATAAAGACAAAAGGTCCTAAATTTGCAACTCAAATAGTTGGTGTGGTTTCAGCTGTTTTAGCAGGAATAGTGCCGCTCAATAAGTTAGCAGAATTAACGAATATCGTAACCCTAATGATATTTGTAATTATTGCTTTAGGGATCATTAAATTGCGCAAAGATTTTGGTGAACCAACAGAAGGCGAATTTAAAGTACCTTTTGTACCTATTTTCCCGATAGTTTCGATTGTCGTTTGTTTGTACCTTATGATACAACTTTCATTATCCGTATGGATAGCATTCGTTATCTGGTTAGTTTTAGGGATACTTGTTTATCTTTCTTATGGGTATAAGAACAGTGAATTGAATAAGTAAGTTAAAAGCTAGGAGCAACCTCCTAGCTTTTATTCTAGTAATTTTTACTTAATTGCTGTAAAATCATATGAATTGAGTATTTACTATAAATGCTTTTTACTTACTTTATGTTACACTTGTAAAGAACTATTTTAAGGGAATGAAGGTGCAAACATGTCTTTTGTAGAGATAAAAAATGAATTCAAACGATACAAAATGGGTGAAACCATGATTGCCGCAAATGACGGCATCTCTTTTGAGATTGAACAAGGTGAATTTGCAGTGATCGTTGGACCAAGTGGTGCAGGAAAATCCACAGTTCTAAATATTTTAGGCGGAATGGATTCAGCAGATGAAGGTCAGATACTGGTTGATGGAACAGATATTGCTAAGTTTAATACAAAACAACTCACGCAGTACCGCCGCGATGATGTTGGTTTTGTTTTTCAATTCTATAATTTAGTACCCAATTTAACGGCTACAGAAAATGTAGAATTAGCAGCTGAAATTTCCAGCAAAGCTTTAGATGCTCAACAAGTTTTAAAAGATGTTGGATTAGGTGATCGGTTAGATAATTTTCCAGCACAACTATCTGGAGGAGAACAACAACGGGTAGCAATTGCTAGAGCTTTAGCCAAACAGCCCAAACTTCTTTTATGTGATGAGCCCACTGGAGCTTTAGACTATGAGACTGGGAAACAAGTATTAAAATTATTGCAAGATACATGTAAAAATACGGGCACAACCGTTATTGTCATTACACATAACAAAGCAATTGCACCGATGGCTGATCGAATGATTGAAATAAACAATGCAAAAGTACGCAAGGTGACAATGAATGACAACCCTATGTCTGTAGCAGATATCGAATGGTAAGAGGTGAAAAAAGGTGAAAAAGAAAGCACTATGGAAAGACATTTTCAAAGAGATAGGGCAATCAAAAGCACGTTTTTTGTCTATCTTTGCCATAATTACATTAGGAGTAGCTTTTTTTGCCGGAATTAAAGCAACTGGCCCGGATATGATTGATACCGCAGACCACTATTACAAGGAAACAAAACTAATGGATACAAAAGTAATATCTACCTATGGGCTTAATGATGATGATAAAAAATTATTGGAGAGCGTTGAAGGCGCTGATGTAACCATGAGTTACAGCCAAGATGTTATTTTTGAGGATAGTAGTTTGGTCACAAAATTAATGGCTTATTCTTCAGATGAAGCTGCTAAACAAAACAACTATGTTGTGGCATCAGGACGGTTACCGGAAAAGTCTGGCGAAATTGCTTTAGACAATAACAGCAATATGACTGAGGCTTATAAAAACGGCGACACGATTACTATTTCTTCAGAAGATGAAGAGACCGATTTGAACGATTCCTTTGCTACGACAACCTATGAAGTCGTTGGTTTTGTGAACAGTCCGCAATTCATTGAAAACTCTGCAAGAGGAACGAGCACGGTGGGCAAAGGAACTTTAGATGGTTTTGCAGTGATTCCTCAAGAAGATTTCAACTCAGAATTTTATACAGAATCCTATTTATCTTTTGAAAAGAACGATTCACTTGTTTCCTATTCTTCAGAGTATGAAGATGCCGTTGAGAAGCAAATGGATCAAATCGAAAAAGTAGTTGAACAAAGACCAGAAGAACGATTAGCTGAAATTCGTTCAGAAGCTCAAACTGAGATCGACGACGGACAAGCTGAAATTGATGATGCCAAGCAACAATTGGCAGACGGTCAAAAAGAGTTAGAGGATGCTAAAACTACCTTGGATCAAGGATGGGCAGATTACAATGAAGGAATGGCCACTTTAGAGTCCAAAACAACCGATGCTCAAGCTACAATCGATCAAAAACGTCAAGAACTAGAAAATGGAAAAGCTGAAGTAGCTGCAAATGAAGCAGATCTACAAACAGCTCAAACTCAGCTCATTGATGCTCGAAATAATTTTGAAGCACAAAAAGCAACTGCTGACCAAAATTTAGCTAATGGAGAAACATTTGTTGAAAATGCCAGAGCCATCTTAGCTGTTCCAGTTGAAAGTGTTCCTGTTGAAACTCAAACAAGTATCACTCAGGCAGCAACAGCTATTGATTCTTCACTTGGAGAAGCTTTTACAGGTTACTTTGCTGGAGTGGTTCCAAGCAGTACGGTTTCAGCTGCTTTAGATAGTATAACTGCAACTTTTGAAGAAACAAGAGCACAAATGAGTGCGGCAGAAGCTGAGATAGCAGCTAATGAAGAAAGTGTCAATCAAGGTCTAGCTGATATTGAAGCTGCAAAAACTACTCTTGCAAATGGTGAAGCGCAACTAGTTGAAGGCCAAGAAGAATTGAATCAAGAAAAAGCCAATGGAGAAGCAGAATTAGCTGCAGCTCTTGAAGAACTAGAAACAGGTCAAGCTAATTATGAAGAAGGTTTGGCTGAATTTGAAACAGAATCTGCTGATGCTGAGAAAAAAATAGCAGATGGCGAAGCAGATCTTGCTGATGCTAAACAAGAACTTGAAGACTTGGAAATGCCCGAATATTACGTGCTCGACCGTTCAACGAATCCAGGATATGGCGAGTTCAGCGATAATGCAGAACGTATTTCGGCTATTGCACAAGTGTTTCCCGTATTCTTTTTCCTTATTGCAGCTTTAGTCAGTTTAACAACAATGACTCGTATGGTAGAAGAAGAACGATTGCAAATTGGGACGTTAAAAGCTTTAGGGTATTCAAATTGGGATATCTCTAAGAAGTTTTTAGTCTATGCTTCAGTAGCCAGTATTTTAGGAACGATTATAGGATTGATTATCGGGTATCAATTGTTCCCACAAGTCATATTTAATGCTTATGGGTCAATGTATAATTTGCCATCCGTTCGGATAACGCATTACTTCAGTTATGGAGCGATCTCCTTTATCGTTGCGTTGCTTTGTACGGTAATGTCAGCTTATCTTGCAGTCCGAGTAGCTTTACAAAGTACACCAGCTACATTGATGCGTCCAAAGTCTCCTAAAATAGGGAAACGTATTTTATTAGAACGTATGCCGTTTATTTGGAATCGCTTTGGATTTATTCAAAAAGTAACTGCACGAAATCTTTTCCGTTATAAACAGCGTATGCTAATGACGGTTCTTGGTGTCGCAGGTTGTACGGCATTGATTTTAACTGGATTTGGAATATCAGATTCTATTTCAGATGTATCCAGTCTTCAGTATGGCAAAGTCATGAAATATGACGCTATCGTTGCATTAAATACAGATGCAAGTGATTCTGAAAAAGCTGATTACGATGAAGAATTAGCCAAACAAACAGGCATTAGTGAGTCATTAAAAGTCAATCAAGAAAATTTCACTATTGATGCAGAAGACGTCAATACACAAGATGTTACAGTATTTGCTCCTGAAACAACCGAAAATTTTGAGGATTATGTTTTATTAAATGATCGTACCTCTGGAGAAACTTATTCACTTCCTGAAGAAGGAACGATTATTAATGAAAAACTTGCAGAGCTGCTCGGTGTAGAAAAAGGCGATACCTTGACTTTAACCGATTCAGACAATAAACAAGCAGAAGTAAAAATAAATGAAGTTGTTGAAAATTATACCGGTCATTATGTCTATATGACGAAAGAGTATTATGAAACAACATTTGGCAAGGCACCAGAGTATACAACCGAACTGGTGAACTATGGCAGTGAAAAAGTAGATGAAGAAACTTTAGGAACTACTTTAACAGAACAGCCAAGTGTCTTATCCGTCAACTTTGTCAGTGATGTTAGTGAGTCATTTGAAGAGACAATGGGAAGCTTAGGCATTGTTACCTTGGTGCTGATTGTTTCAGCTGGTCTATTAGCCTTTGTGGTATTGTACAACTTGACCAATATCAACGTCTCTGAACGTATAAGAGAATTATCCACTATCAAGGTACTAGGCTTTTTCGATAAAGAAGTAACCATGTACATTTATCGCGAAAATATTATCCTTACTTTAATGGGAATCGTAGTAGGTTCATTATTAGGCGTTCTGCTTCATAGTTTTGTACTAGGTACAGCAGAAATGGATCAATTAATGTTCAGCCCAACTATCCAACCGTTAAGCTACCTTTACTCAGGGATCATTACTCTCGTGTTTTCAGGAATCGTCATGATCGCCATGCATTACAAACTCAAGGAAGTCGACATGATCGAAGCCCTAAAATCAGTAGATTAAAAACAGGATGCGGAGTTCGACGTCT
The DNA here is from genome assembly GCF_038007125.1 of Carnobacterium sp. FSL W8-0810. Taxonomy (NCBI): domain Bacteria; kingdom Bacillati; phylum Bacillota; class Bacilli; order Lactobacillales; family Carnobacteriaceae; genus Carnobacterium; species Carnobacterium sp. FSL W8-0810. The sequence continues at coordinate 1,406,231 of NZ_JBBOWO010000001.1, forward strand.
AGGCTCGGCAGAAAAACAAGTAATCTCGCAGAGGATGTTTCATCCTCGGAGAAATTACGTTTTTTCCGAGAGCCTGTCGAACGCAGCTCAACTAAAACAGGATGCGGAGAAACTCTGAAAGACACACAGTAAAAAAAGGAAATCCCAGAGAAGATGTTTCATCTTCGGCGGGATTTATCTTTTTTACAAAGTGTCTGGGGAGCGCAGCTCAACTAAAACAGGATGCGGAGCGACCCCGGTAGATACACAGTGAAAAAAAGAAATCTCAGAGAAGATGTTTCATCTTCGGTGGGATTTATCTTTTTTACAAAGTGTCTGGGGAGCACAGCTCAACTATAGGATGCGAAGTATCCCGTTTATCTCCGTACAAAAAATAAAGCATTCTGCTCATTGATTTAAGAGCAAAATGCTTTATTTTTTTTCCTACATTAATAGTGTTTGAAAGATTTTGTTAGTAATTTTTGGATCGGAGACTTTTCGGTACCGAAAAGTTTTCTATATTGAACATTCTGCTTCTATAGAGTGAGTACTTCGACATTATTAGCAGTGTATGCGACATTTGCGAGTAAAAAAGGGAAAGAAGTCTGAAGTAGAGGCACTCTAAGCGACATTTACGAGAGAAAAAGGACTAGTAATCTGAAGTAGAGATACTCTATGCAACATTTGCGATGAAAAAGGACAAGGAATCTGAAGTAGAGTCGCTCTAAGCGACATTTGCGAGAGAAAAAGCGCAAGTAATCTGAAGTAGAGTCGCTCTATGCGATATTTGTGAGCAAGAAAGGGCAAAGAATGGGAACTATAAAGAACTATAAATAAGAAAAGAGGAATCCAAAAATGGACTCCTCTTTTAAAAACTAGGGCTGCAGCTTATCGCTTGGCTTTGGTCCGCCAGGTATCAGTCGATTGACTAAGATAGCAATAAAAGTTCCAATAAAAGTATCAAGAACTCGTGCCAATGCATAAATGACAGTTTCATCCATTGGTATGGTGAAGTAAATAATTAGAAAAGCAGCGTTTGCTCCTATAATTCCTGCATTGTAATTTGTGAGATCACAAAAAATAATAATAAGAATGACCCCAAGTGGGACGCCAATTAACTCTATCCAAAAAGGCCAACCGGCGAATTGTTGAATCACTACTAACATAGCAGCGAAAATAGCGCCAATTGAATTTCCAAGAATTCTAGTTTTTCCAAACTTCAAGCTTGTCTGCCAATCTTCTCGTAAACCAAAAACAGCTGCCAATGCGGCAATCATTGGCGGTTCTCTATCAAGAATATGAAATAAAAGAATGCATAGTCCAACGGCTATTCCTGTTTTTAGTGTTCGCATGCCGATTCGGTAATTTCCAATTTTCATTTGTATTCATCACTTTCTATAAGTAGCATGTGGTTTCTGACGTACATGATATACTATCAATAATAGGGGTTAGCAAATAAAAAGCAAAGAAAAATTTTTAGTTTTTACAGAAGTAGAGTAAGATTAGAGTGGATTTCACAATAAAGGAGTGTACGCATGTCAATTTCTTTAAGAGCAGTAAAAATTGCTTTCGCAACAACTATTGCTATCTTGTTAGCTCAAGCCTTGAATTTGGAATATAGTGTTTCTGCTGGGGTTGTTGCTATTTTAAGTGTGTTGGATACAAAAAAATCTTCAGTGACGACAGCTTTGCAAAGAGTGGGTTCTACGATTTTAGCATTAGGTGTGGCAACCATACTTTTTCAATTAATTGGATTTAATACGATCGTATTTGGTGTCTACCTTCTCATCTACATTCCTTTGGCGTATAAATTAAAAGTAGAAGTAGGCATCGCACCGTGTTCTGTATTGGTTTCTCATTTATTATTAGAGCAAAGTACCTCTATTAGTTGGATTACAAATGAATTTTTATTAATGGTGATAGGAGCAGGAATTGCAATTATTTTTAATTTATATATGCCTTCAAAAGAATCTCAACTCATACATCTGAAAGATGAAATTGAAGAAAAAATGAAACTTGTTCTATTGAATTTTTCTTTAGTATTGAGCAAAGGACAGTCAAATGAAAAAGTAGAACTTTTACTCAAAGAACTTTCTAAGGAGTTAATAAAAGCAGAAAAAATAGCTTATATGGAAGCGAATAATCAATTGCTTAGCCAAACAAGTGACTATATGATTCACTATTTTGATATGCGGCAACAACAGGTAAAAGTACTGGCAGAAATGTCTGTCGATTTAAGTGTCTGTTCTTTACCAACCAAACAAAACCAAATTTTAGCGAGATTATTTCAACAGACTGCAGAACAATTGCATGAAAGTAATCCAGTAATAGACTTAACGAAAGATATTACTTCATTGTTATCAGATTTTAGAGACAGTGAGTTGCCAAAAACGCGAGAAGAATTTGAAAATAGAGCTGCTTTATTTGTTCTGTTAAATGATTTCACTCGATTTATTCAAATCAAAAAAGATTTTTTTGAACAACAATAGACTGATGTTTTTCTGAACTCAATAATGTTCATTAGAGATAGATCAGTCAAAATACAAGTAAAGGCACTAAAAGAGAAATCTTTTGGTGTCTTTTTTCATAGACAAATAGGTGCAATAACAAAGAATAGCTCATAGTTTGTAACGTCAGAATGCAATAAGAAATGTCATCTTTAAAATTAGTAAAGTTTTTATTGATTAAATATTCAGAATATTCTATACTAATTATTAACAAATCATTTTGTTATCGCATTTTAATAAATGGACGAACATCATGAATTTAACAAAACTAACGCAAGGGCGTAAATTGGGGGAAAAGAAAATGAAAAAAAGATTAGTAATGGGGATTGCAGCTCTTTCGTTATTGGCTACGGCGTGTAGCACTACTGGAAGCGGAAGTGATACAGATAAAATCAAAATTGGGTCAATGTTTGAAAAAACAGGTGAGGTTTCAGCCTATGGAACTGCTGAAGCAAATGCAGTGAATTTGGCAGTTAAAGAGATTAATGAAAATGGCGGGATCTTAGATAAAGAAATTGATCTAATTGAATACGATACAAAATCAGATAATACTGAGGCAGCTAGTGTAGCAACGAAATTAGCAACTCAAGACGAAGTAGCTGTAATTGTGGGACCAGCAACAACTGGTGCTGTTAAGGCTTCAACTCCTGCTGTAACAAGAGCTGGTGTAAGTCTGGTCACTCCTTCTGGGACAGATGACAGCTTAACCCTTGATGAGAATGGTAACGTGCAGCCAAATATTTTCCGTACATCATTCCAAGATTCTTTCCAAGGAATTGCCTTAGCAGAATTTGCCACAAACGAATTAGATGCTGAAAAAGCGGTAATCATTGGAGATAGCTCAAGTGATTATGCATTAGGACTAACTAAAGCCTTTAAAGGGGCTTTTGAAGGGGAAATCGTTGCGGAAGAAAACTTCACTGCTGATGATACAGATTTCAATGCAATCTTAACGCGTATCAAGGATCTTGATTTTGAATTCATTTACTTGCCGGGTTACTACAACCAAGCAGGGTTGATCATCAAGCAAGCTCGTGAAATGGGAATCACGCAACCTATCTTAGGTGCAGATGGTTTTGGGAACCAAGCATTGCTTGAATTAGCTGGAGTAGATAATGTCGATAACGTTTATTACTCAGCACATTATTCACCAAATAGTGATGACTCTCAAGTAACAGATTTTATTGCAGCTTATAAAGAAGAGTACGATGTTGAACCAGACATGTTTGCAGCTCTTGCCTATGATACTGTTTATCTAGTAGCTCAAGCGATTGAAGAATCTGGAGAAACATCTACAGAAGCAATCACTAAAGCATTGGAAGATATTGCTGAATTTGATGGTGTGACAGGTACATTTTCATTTGATGAAGATCACAATCCTGTAAAATCAACTTTAGTGATTGAATTACAAGATGGAGTCGAAGTAGGAAATACAGAAGTTACTCCTTAATGAAGAATCAAACTAAAAGGTGCAAAGCGAGTTTTTGCTTAGCACCTTTTAATATTTAAAAAATGAAAAGAGGTGCCATATTATGGAAGCATTTTTACAACAACTGATTAACGGACTTTCTTTAGGAAGTATTTACGCCTTAATAGCATTAGGATACACCATGGTATATGGCATTATTAAATTAATAAACTTTGCTCATGGAGATATTTATATGGTAGGAGCATTTGTTGGGTATACAGCGATCAATTCTTTACATCTTAGTTTTTTCCCGGCATTGATCCTCTCCATGGTTTTTTGTGCCGTTTTGGGAGTAGCAATTGAGAGAATTGCCTACAAACCTTTACGTAATGCTACTCGTGTGGCTGCTTTGATTACAGCTATCGGAATGTCTTATTTATTGCAAAATGGCATGATTTATTTAGTTGGTTCAGAAACAAGAGCTTTCCCGCAAGTGATTAAAAATAAAATATATGAATTTATGGGATTACAAGTTAGTCAAACACAGATTCTGATTTTTGCTACAACAATTATCCTCATGTTAGCTCTACAGCTTATTGTTCAAAAAACAAAAATGGGCAAAGCAATGCGAGCTGTCAGTACGGATGCAGATGCAGCTCGTTTGATGGGTATCAATGTCGATAACGTGATTTCATTTACGTTTGCATTGGGTTCTTCATTAGCAGGAGCAGCAGGAGTTTTAGTCGGGTTGTATTACAACTCGATCGAACCGATGATGGGATATGCTCCAGGGTTGAAAGCCTTTATAGCTGCCGTATTAGGTGGAATAGGTATTATACCTGGAGCGATGTTTGGAGGATTTACAATTGGTATCATTGAAACACTCGTCAGTGGATATGGCGGTTCATTGATAAAAGATGCCGTAGTTTACTTGATCTTGATTGTTATTCTTATCTTTAAACCATCAGGATTGCTTGGCAAAAATGTAAAAGAGAAAGTGTAGGTGATAAAAATGAAACAATTTAATAAGAAAAATCTTGGTTGGCTCATTTTTATTGCAGCCATTTATATTCTCATTCAACTAGGTACAAGATTAGGCATTATTAATGCTTTTTATGAAATCACTTTGATGACGATTTTGATCAATGTGATTTTAGCTACAGGTTTAAATTTAATTATTGGTTTTTCAGGACAATTTTCACTAGGGCATGCTGGTTTTATGGCTATTGGGGCTTATTGTACTGGTATTGTCAGTATCAAATACCCGACTGTATTAGGTCTTATTGGTGGAATCTTATTAGGGATCATTATAGCCAGCTTGGTTGCTTTATTAGTGGGCATTCCTACGTTGCGTTTAAAAGGAGATTATCTAGCGATTGCCACTTTAGGTGTTGCAGAAATTATTCGTATTGTCATTTTGAATATGAATGACCTGACAAACGGAGCTGCTGGATTAAGTGGGATCCCATTTATTGCTAATTGGCAGATCACTTTTGCTTTTATCGTGATTTCTTTAATCGTTATTATGAATTATATTAAAAGCAGTCCAGGAAGAGCCACGATTTCTATTCGTGAAGATGAGATCGCAGCGGAATCTATGGGGATCAATACGACGAAATATAAAATCATCGCTTTTGTTCTAGGGGCAGCATCTGCAGCAATAGCTGGCGGATTGCACGCTTCTTATTTCAGCGTTATCCGACCATCCGATTTTACCTTTATGAAATCTGTTGATATTTTAATCATTGTTGTGTTTGGCGGATTAGGAAGTATGACAGGGAGTGTAGTGGCTGCTATCGTACTTGGTATTTTAAATATTTATTTGCAGCCTTTTGGACAGTTGAGAATGATCATCTACTCAGTTGCCCTAGTTGCGATTATGGTATTTAAACCTTCCGGATTATTGGGAACAAAAGAATTTACCATCTCTGGATTATTAGACCGCAAAAACAAAAAAAGTTCTGTGAAAGAGGGGGAAGCAGAATGAGTTTATTAGAAGTAAAACAGTTGACTAAAAATTTCGGCGGTCTTTCCGCTGTATCTATGGTAAATATGGAATTAGGTGACAATGAATTAGTCGGACTGATTGGACCAAATGGAGCAGGCAAAACAACCCTTTTTAACTTGCTGACAGGAGTCTATGAGCCGACTGAAGGGGTTATTGATCTGGAAGTGGACGGAGAAAAAACTTCTTTAATTAAACAAAAAACGTATAACATCACAGCCATGGGGTTAGGAAGAACATTTCAAAATATCCGCTTATTTAAAGATTTGACGGTTTTAGAAAATGTCTTGATCGGGATGCATGAAAAAAATAAAGTTGGCACAATAGCGAGTATCTTCAGAACTCCACAATATTATGCAGCAGAAGAAAGCATGCGCAAAGAAGCTCTTGAACTTTTAAAACTGTTTAATTTAGAAACTAAAGTAGAAGAATTAGCAAAAAACTTGCCATATGGGGAACAAAGGCGTCTAGAGATCGTTCGTGCATTGGCAACTAAACCAAAAATCTTGTTTTTAGATGAACCAGCAGCAGGGATGAATCCTCAAGAGACAGCTAATTTGACTTCGTTAATTCGACAAGTCCATAAAGATTTTAAGCTTACGATTTTATTGATTGAACATGACATGTCTTTAGTCATGGATGTGTGCGAACGTATTTATGTATTAGAATACGGTAGAATGATTGCTCATGGATCACCTGAGGAAATCAAAAATAACGAAGCAGTTATCAAAGCTTATTTAGGTGGTGAGTAGACATGTTAACAGTAAAAGATTTATCCGTTTATTATGGTGTTATTCAAGCGACAAAGGAAATAAATTTTGAAGTTAACGAAGGGGAGATCGTTTCTCTTATTGGAGCTAATGGTGCTGGGAAATCAACGGTATTAAAAGCAATATCAGGTTTGCATCGTCCAAAATCGGGTGAAATACTCTTTAAAGATCGTCCGATCCATAAAGATACTACGCGGAAAATCGTCCAATTGGGTATCTCTCAAGTCCCTGAAGGCAGACATGTCTTCAAAGGTATGACTGTAATAGAGAATTTAGAAATGGGCGCTTTTCTAAGAAAAGATAAAAATGAGATCCAAAAAGACTTGAAAATGGTATTTGATCGTTTTCCAATATTAGAAGAACGAAAAAAGCAAGATACAGCCACGTTATCTGGTGGAGAACAACAAATGGTCGCCATGGGAAGAGCCTTAATGTCTAGACCGAAGCTATTATTATTGGATGAACCTTCAATGGGCCTAGCACCTATATTTATCAAAGAAATTTTCAACATCATTAAAATGATCAACACACAAGGAACAACTGTATTATTGATTGAACAAAATGCAAAAGTAGCTCTAGAGATTGCTAATCGCGGGTACGTATTGGAAACAGGAAAAGTTGTTCAAACAGGTACAGGAAAAGAATTACTAGCAAGTGATGAAGTACAGAAAGCTTATTTGGGAGGTTAAGAAATGGATGTAAAAAGTTATATGACATCACATGTAGTGACCGTTACAGAAAAAACAAAAGTGTTAGAAGCATTGGATATCATGAAAGAAAACGACTTTCACCGTTTGCCAGTAGTGAGAGATGGACGGATGGTTGGGTTAGTCACACAAGAGATCATTCAAGAAAATTCTCCATCTACAGCGACCAGTTTAAGCATTCATGAAATGAATTACTTACTCACAAAGACAACTGTTGGAGATATCATGCAAAAAAAAGTTGTTACCATTCATGCCGATGATTTGTTGGAAGAAGCAGCAGCTCGCATGCGTGATCAAGAAGTTAGCGTATTGCCTGTAGTGGAAGAAGAAAATAATATTGTCGGTATTATCACCGATAAAGATATTTTTAGTGCTTTTATTGATGTTATGGGGTACAACAACAGAGGTAGTCGAATCGTAATCGATATTCCAGAAGATCACCCAGGAATTTTAGAAGATATCACGAATATTTTAGCCGAAGCTCAAGTGAGCATCAATCAAATTGCTGTATATAGAAAAAATCATTTCACTCAAATTATTATCCAAATGGATAGCCCGGATTTAAAAGCGGTAAAAGAGATTCTGACCACAAGTGGCTATACTGTAAGTTCAGCTATTTTTAAAGAAGGAAAAAAGCCCGATTAATCGTGAGAAAATGATCTAACTAATTCATATATAACAAACTACACCAAAAATCAGATCTGATTTTTGGGTGTAGTTTGTTTTTCTAAGTGGCGGTTTATTCTCCAGTAAAGAAACAATATTTTTACATAAGTGTCTGCTAATTTGTAGTTAATGATTATTGTTTACAGGTAAAATGAATACGGTTTATTTTGAACGATTTTTTAAAAGTGACAGAAATTTGTCTAATTAGATTTCAAATTGGAATAGGTATGAAAAGACTAGTATTAAGCTACTTTTAGCCAAATTCAATTTTGGAAAAGATCGTTTACAAAAACCAATTAGACAGCTTTTTTCGGAAAAATTAAGAAAGTATTAAAGTTTGTTTGGACAACTTTAAAAGAGTTTGCTATTCTAAAGGTACATAGTAATTACACAGAGCAAATAAACCTACAATTTTTTGATCAGCAATTATTCACTTTCTTTCATAAAATTGCTTTGGAGGGGTAATGCTTGCACATAGTTTGTTGGTTGTGAAATGATTTAGGGTAATCTCCTGAATCATTTTTTTTATTTCATTATTTAGGTCTAAAGGCTTAGTTATTTCTTAAAAACAATCAGGTATACTATACTGGAGTTAAGAAAGAATAAAAATAAAAACAGATAAGTCAGAAAAAACTTGTAATGGAGGATTTGGAAATGAATCAATTCAAAAAAATAAGCATAACTACTTTAACAGCAATGAGTTTGATAGGAGCATCTTTAGCAGTCTTGCCGCAATCTGCTAGTGCAACCACAAATGGGATCGATACAACGGTAGTGGATGAAAAATGGGGCAAACCTACTGTTATCTATGGTGGAGGACTATCTGAAAGCCAGATAACAGAAACGGAAAAATTATTAGGAATTGAAAATCCTGAAAATGTGGCTGCAGGAAGTGTAACAGGACAAGATTTGATCAACTATTTGGGTGATGGATCAGGCAATACTTCTAGTATGATTTCTTCTGTTTTAGTGCAAAAACAAGATTCTGGAGAAGGAGTAGATGTTGAAATCGTTACTCCAGAAAATATTAGTCAAATTACGCAAGATCAGTACGCAAATGCAGCAATTACCGCTGGGGTCAAAGATGTGAAAATCGTAGTAGCCAGTATCAGTAAAGTAACGGGCGAAAGTGCTTTGTCAGGTATCTATAAAGCATTTGACGTGAATGGCGAAGAATTAGATCAAGAGCGTATGGAAGTAGCGCAAGATGAATTAGAAACAACTAATGAGATCGCTCAAGAAAATGCTGGGAACGAAGAATTTGATACAGCAAAATTTGACCAAGCAATCATTGAAATCAAACAAAGCTTAGCTGATTTAAAAGAGCAACAAGGTGAATTGGCTACAAAAGAAGATGTTGAACGCATTATTAATGAAGCGCTAGAAAAAAACAACTTACAAAATGCAGTTACTCAAGATCAGATCGATCAATTGATGGCTTTATTTGAAAAATACCAACAAACAAGTGCAATTGATTCTGCTGAAGTAAAAGAACAGTTGAAGAACTTGTCCAATACAGTCCAAGATAAGTTTGGCGACGCTTTGCAACAAGCTGAAGATAGTGGATTGGTAGATAAAGTTGGCAATTTCTTTAGTCAAATATGGAATGCTATCGTAGGGCTGTTTAACTAATAAAGAGAAGAGTAAAAAGCTAATGGCACTGTCCAAACAGGACAGGTCATTAGCTTTTTTTGTGTAAAGGTTAAAATAAGGATTATTCAAAGTCGTAATGCAGACCCCAATCTTTTCTTAAAGTATCCATGATCTCCATGACATCATGAGTAAGAGCAAGTGAAGCATCAGAACTATCGGATATGATCATATTGGTTATATCCGCTATCTCATAATTCATAGCTTGGTTAGTATCGCCTGCTTCAATGATTTCTACGGATCCATCAGGTTTAGTTAGGGTTGCTTTATCTGCTCGTGGGAAATCATTAACCGTAATAAAACCATTTTCGAATGCCACAATGCCCAATTTTGGCATCTTAGCTCTAAAGGTAAGCGAAATTGATGCAATTTCATTTTGATCATTTTTTAATAAAATTCCTGATTGTTCATCAACACCTGTTTCGTAAAAATTCATAGTTGTTAAAACTTCATGTGGTTGACTTGTTAAGAAAAAGCGAGCAAAGGATAAAGCATAAATTCCTATATCCAATAAGGCTCCTCCAGCTAAATCTTTATTGAAAAAGCGGTTGGTTGGATTTTCTTCTTTTAAGCTTCCAAAAGAGACTTGAATCATTTTTAATTTGCCAAGAGAACCATTTTGAGAAATTTCTTTTAGCTTGCGATAAAGCGGCATATGGTAAATAACCATAGCTTCAGCTAAGACTAGCTTTTTTTCTTTTGCTAATGTCATTGCTTGAGTTAACTGATCATTATTCATAGTGATAGCTTTTTCTGATAAAACATGCTTTCCTTGTTCTAAACTTTGTATGATCAAATCAGCATGGTGGCTATGTGGTGTAGCAATGTATACCACATCGATAGCTGGATCAGCTAATAGTGCATCGTAAGAACCATACGATTTTTCAATTCCATATTTCCCAGCAAATTCAGCTGCTTTTTCGTCATTCCGTGAACCAGCCGCATAAAGAACGGCATTTTCCACATCAAATACTTCTGCAAATTCATTCGCAATTTGGCCTAAACCTAAAATACCCCAATTTAATTTTTTCATAAAAAGCCTCCTAATCTATATTTAAACGCTGTCAATTGTATTTTACCATTGAAAAACAAATTAGTGAAAGAAGAATGGATGAATGTTTTTTTTTTCAGGAAATGAAAGCGTTAAATTTGAAAGTTAACGTAGTAGGTGTAAAATGAAAGTAGCACTTATTCGAATTTATTTATTATTGAAAGGAGAATGATGGATATGCACGAATCATTAGTAGAAATTGTTTTAAGAGCCATCAAAGAACAGTTTGTCAGCGAAAAAGCTTTTTACACCTCCCAATTAGGGATTTCACCACAAAGTTGGGATCGCTGGAAGAAAGGCAATCAAGGGTTAAAACCTGAAAATATGAATAAGATTTCGCGTTTATTTACCGATTATGAATGGATGTTGGTCCAAAAAGTTTGTCGAAATGCTACATTTTTTCCAGAAGTTAAAGCTAATCCCGTTAATGAATATCTGGCCATTAAATTTCATGTTGCACAAACTTGGGTAAACAGTGGTATGGCTAAACTAGAATTCAAAAGAGAAAATGAAGATCAATTAACTGAGCATCATCGAAAACAAAATACGACGATTCTTAGAATTGAAATTGGTTATGACTTTTGGAGCTACAAAGATATTATTGAATTGCGCTTGCCAGGAGTCATCCAGCAACAAATTAAAACAGACAAGCTAAACTTGTTAGAATGGTTTAATCAAAATATACAGGATGCGTAATGTTCCGTTTAACTCCGTAGAAAAACAGGTAGTTTAGTCTTTCAATTTTTTTCGATCGTTCATGTAAGAGTGAGTACTTTTTCTTGCTTCACTTTTTCGTCATGATGGGAGCTATTTTAAACTCAAGTGAAAAAATAAAGGCAGTTTAGCCAGGAAATCTACTATACAAACAAAAAAACGTTCATTTTTCGCAAATGAACGTTTTTTTGTTGTTGAAATTCTGATCTAGGCTAATTTTTCTGTTCTTAGTTTATATGGTGATTTTTAAATCACCGGGTTTGAGAAGCTTTAATTTGATCAAAAAAGGCTTGAATAAAAGACTTAACAGAGCTGGCAACACAATGACGATAAACAGATAAGCTAAAGTAGCAGTCATTCCTTGAGAAGATGCCAATCCGAAAATTGAAACAAAGGCACACAATCCCATACCTGCGATTTCAGCTGAAGCCTCCAAGTTGAAAACTAAGACCCCTATAGGAGCTAAAAGAGTTCCTAATAACAGTGGAAATAATGCAAGCTTAGGTTGTCGAATAATGTTTCCCGTTTGAAGTTTAGGCGTAATGATCAATTGGCCTAAAAAAGTTCCAGCATCATTATCTTTAAGACTAAGGAATGCAAATACTGTGAATTGGACACTGCATCCAATCAACGCAGCAGCTCCAGCAGATCCATCTAATTGTAAAGCAAGAGCAATAGCAGCTGATGAAGCTGGCGATAAGATCAGCATGCCAAATCCTAATCCTAAAATCATTGAAGATAGAAGCGGGAAGCCAGCAACAGAGGAAGTAATCAACAAAGAAACCTCATTTAAGATAAAGGCAATAGGAGCGGATAAGGCATAACCTGCTAATCCACTGATCAATATACTGGCAAATGGAACAAGGACCATATTGAATCGTGTTTTATTAAATAAAAATTTGCCAACAAAAATTGCGATTCCAATAGCAACTAAAGCTCCCACTGGCTCACCACTTTTTAAAGAAAGTATACCTTCTGAAAAAGCATAAGCACGACCACCAATGACTCCCGCTGCAGTTGCACTCAGCATAGTTAAAATATCTGTCTTTAAGTAATAACTGATTCCAATTCCTAAACCTGGAATCAACAGTGTTTTTGTAACTGCACCAATAACACTTAGAACTGTAAACCCTACTAGATCGCCAATACTCTGGATCAATAAACCAATACCTAGTGTTACGACAACTGCTGCAGCGATCCCTTGAGACACTTTGTAAAGTTGATCGGTTAGTGTTTCCTTTTTCATTTCTAAACCTCCAAAAGTCGATTTCCTATTAAAATTATAGTGTATTAATGTTATTATAAAGGAGTAAAAGTAAAAGTACACTATCTTAAAGGACAGCTACCTTTACATGCAATGCAAATTAAGAATGGAGTCTTTAAAAAATGAAAAAAAAAATAGCACTACTACTGATAGCAACTGGTATATTAGGAGGGTGTGAACAATTCAATCCCGAATCAATTTTCCAGTCTAGTACATCCAGCAAAACTTCTGACACAAGTTCTAGTTCTTCAGTAGAGTCCTTCACTCCAGAAGAAGAGGAAAAATTAGCAGAAGAAGCAGAACATCAAGCAATGTTAGATGAATTGCCAAATGTTTCAACAAATGATTGGAACCTGGAATTGGTCAATAACTGGACAAAAATAGATGAGTCTATTGAAAGACCTTTAAGTGTCTTACCCAATGCTTCACCTTTACTAGTTGACGAACGAATTATTGAGGATTATACTGCGTTGACTGAAGCTGGGAAAAAAGCTGGTCACGAAATTATTGCGGTATCCACATATCGTTCTGTTGAATTGCAAACAACAAATTACAACAATAGTATTCAAAAGTATATTGATGAAGGACACTCTCAAGAAGAGGCCGTAAAATTGACAGAAGATTATATTGCTATTCCAGGCGGAAGCGAACACCACACTGGTCTTGCGATTGATGTCATGGACACTGAATGGTTAAATTCCGGAAAAGGACTAATAGCCGAATTTGATGTACAAGAATCTCAGCACTGGTTAGTTGAGCATGCTGCAGATTACGGATTTGTTCTTCGATTCCCTAAAGGAAAAGAAGCGGAGACGGGTATTGAATATGAGTCATGGCATTTTCGGTATGTTGGAAAAGAAAATGCAGCCTATATGAAGAAATATGATTTAGCTTTAGAAGAGTATATTGCTTTGCTGAAAGAAGCAGGAAAATAATTTGGTTTTTTTATGAGAGGAAGAAAAATGTGCCACTTAAGAATCAATCAAAAAAGAAATACAAAAAGAAAAAGCTGAACAGAAGAATAACGCCTAGTTATGTCATGATTGTGCTATTTAGTTTTGTATTTATCTTTCTTGGAACGCTTTATTTCTTAGCGCAAGAGATAACGGAAGATCAAGTGACTCAATATGAACCATTAGAAGAACAAGAATTTATTGTCCAAATTGCCGATTATGCAAAAGTACTGCAAGATAAATATGGTATCTTACCTAGTATCAGTATTGCTCAAGCAATACTCGAATCAGATTGGGGCACTAGTGAGCTGTCAATAAAAAACAACAACTATTACGGCATCAAAGGCGGCGGAACAGAGCCGACTGTTACGATGACGACCAAAGAATTTGTTGATGGGGAATGGATCGAAGTTAAAGCAGACTTTAGAAAATACGCCTCTTGGCAAGAATCTATGGAAGACCATTCTGAATTGTTTGCGAAAGGAACGACTTGGAATGAAAACCAGTACGCTAAAGTTTTAACAGCCAATGATTACAAAGAAGCTGCATATGCTTTACAAGAAAGCGGCTATGCAACAGATCCAGATTATCCTGGGAAATTGATTCGATTGATCGAACAATACCAATTAGATCAATATGATTAAACCGTGAAGAATAAAAACGAATTTAAAGCTTTTTAAAGGATGCGTCAATTCGATAGACAAAATGAGAGAGTGAGACAAAAAGCGTTTAGACCCGAATCACTGGAACGAATAAGCGCAGTATGGTCATAGACCATCGAGCATTATTCGCGAAGTGGACGTCGGGTCTGCTTTTCGGAGCACGTTTTAGAATGAATATTCGTATAAAAAGAGGAGGCTAGGACTTTTGTCCCGGCCTCCTTTACTTTAATTAAAAGAAATCGCTTTATTTTTTTGCAGAACGATAGCATTTGCAGGAAACATTCGTTAAAATGAATGATGTACAATTAAATGAAGAGGTGAAAATATGGAAGAGAAAAAAGGTTCTCCAAGCATTACGACTGATTTAAGAAAGCATTATGTCTCCGTCCCGGAAATAATCGATACGGCCAGCGGTATTATTATAAATGGCAAACGATTTCGATCACTTATTTTTACAACCGATATTGCGATTATTATGAATAACGATGCGGATGCTGTTATTGCTGTCTATCCATTTTCACCTCATCCAGCGATCATTCAAGGGATCACTACTGTAGCCAGTATGCCAGTTATTGCGGGAGTTGGCGGAGGTATTACGAATGGACATCGTTCAGCTAACATTGCTTTATTTGCTGAATCACATGGTTGTATTGGAGTTGTATTAAACTCTCCTACACCAAAAGAAACAATTCGTGTGGTTGATACGATGGTTGATGTACCAATCATATCAACTATCGTTTCAGAATACACAGATATTCAAGAAAAACTGGATGCTGGAGCAGATATCTTGAATGTCAGTGGAGCTGCACGAACAGCTCATATTGTGCGTGAGATACGCAAAGAATTTCCGAAAGTACCGATCATTGCAACGGGTGGACCCACAGAAGAAAGTATTAAGGAAACAATCGCTGCTGGTGCCAATGCGATTACTTATACACCACCAAGTAACGGGAAATTATTCAGTGAATTAATGAAAAAATACCGCGGTCAAGAAGAAACCAAGTATGAAGAACGACAAGACTTAGAAGAAGAGAAAAATAATAATTAAAAAGCAGGTGCTAAAATGAAAAATACAAGGAAAAAGAGTGAGAAAAAGCGTCCATTGTGGCTTTTAATTGCAATAATTGTTGCTGTCCTTGCCCTAATCGGTGTAGGGATCATCGGCTATTCAATTTGGGCTGAAGCAAGAGACGAAAAAGCAGCTATGGAAGTGGCTGCTTCGTTTATTACAGCTTTAGAAAAACAAGACTATACAGCTATGAGCCAATTGGTTTCTGAAGAATCGCTTACAGTTATTGACTACACAAAAGAATCTATGGCAGAGCGTTATGAGACAGTCTATGGCGGCGTAGGAGCTGCAGAATTAAACGTATCAGATAATACAACAGTCACACAAGAAGAGGGCGCTGATCACTATGACCTCTCTTACACGGTGAATATGGAGACAGCGTTAGGAACTTTAGACGAAAAAAAATACGAAACGACACTTTCTAAAACTGACGATGGCTACAAAGTAGACTGGAACACACACCTTATATTTCCAGATATGGAACCAACAGATAAAGTCTCCCTTACAACAACTGTAGGTGAAAGAGGCGATATTTTAGATAAAAACGGCTCACCACTTGCAACAGAAGGCACTTCTTGGCAAGCTGGAATGCAACCTTCTGCTTTAGGTGAAGGCGATCAACGGACAACAAATTTAGAAAAAATTGCAGAAACATACGATGTTACAGTGGAAGAATTAGAAAGTTTATTAGAGCAAGGGTGGGTAACGCCAGATAGCTTTGTACCTTTTAAAGGAATGCCTCAAGATGCTGAATTGCCGCAAGTTACTGGTGTGGTTTATCAAGAAGTAACGGCACGTACTTATCCTTTAAATGAAGCAGCAGCTCATTTGATTGGGTATGTTGGAGAAGTTTCTGCTGAAGATATCGAAAAAGATCCAACCTTAAGAACTGGAGATGTTATTGGTAAATCTGGACTAGAAGCGACTTATGATGAAAGATTAAGAGGACAAAAAGGCGGACGCATTGAGATATTGACAGATGATGGTGAGCTGAAAATGGTCCTACAAGAAACAGAAGTACAAAATGGGGAAGACATCACATTAACGATCAATGCTGAAATACAACAAGCTGCATATGACCAATTAACGGGTCAAAGTGGATCTGCTGTATTTATGAATCCAACAGACGGAAGTTTATTAGCGTTAGTCAGCACTCCGTCTTATGATGCAAACTTAATGTCAAGCGGCATCAGTTCAGAACAGTATCAAGCTTATGTAAATGATCCAATGAGTCCATTTTTAGCGCGTTATGCTGCTGGATATGCACCAGGTTCAACTTTTAAAGTTGTTACAGCAGGAATTGGTTTAGATGCAGGGACCATTATTCCAGAAGAAACACAAGAAATTAGTGGATTATCTTGGCAAAAAGATGAATCATGGGCAGATTATAAAGTTACGCGTGTAAAAGATGTTGCAAGTGTGAATTTAGCGGATGCTTTTGCGTATTCAGATAATATTTATTTTGCACGACAAGCATTAGATATGGGAAGAGACACCTATGAAGCAGGGTTGAAGCAGTATATATTTGGTGAAGATTTGAAGTTGCCAATTGCAATGAATCCAGCACAAATATCCAATAGCGGCACATTAGATTCAGAAGGCATGTTGGCAGATACAGCATTTGGCCAAGGGGAATTGTTGCTTAGCCCAATTCAACAAGCAGTAACGTATACTCCTTTTGCTAATAACGGCAAACTCGTATACCCTAAATTGACTGCTGATCAAGAAACGGCAGAAACAAAACAACCGGTCACTCCAGAATCAGCTGCAATTGTTAAAGAAGACTTAGTTCAAACGGTGCAAAAAGAATACGGTTCTTCACATAAACTAGCTGTTATTGATCAAAAAACAGCAGCCAAAACAGGTACAGCTGAAACAAGAGAATCAGAAACAGAAGGCGAAGATGCTGAAACAAATGGTTTCTTAATGGCTTTTGATGCCGAAAACAGCAGTTACTTGATGGTAGCTATGATTGAAGGAGAATCAAGCGGTGCGGTGATTGATAAGATGTTACCGGTACTGGAAAAAATGGAAGCATACCAGTAAAAAAACAACAGTTGAAAATTGTTTTGAAAAATGGTATATTATTTCTACTTTGTAAAAAAACAGAAAAA
This sequence comes from Carnobacterium sp. FSL W8-0810, assembly GCF_038007125.1. Taxonomy (NCBI): domain Bacteria; kingdom Bacillati; phylum Bacillota; class Bacilli; order Lactobacillales; family Carnobacteriaceae; genus Carnobacterium; species Carnobacterium sp. FSL W8-0810. Next base: position 1,423,750 of record NZ_JBBOWO010000001.1, read on the forward strand.
TTTGAAGGAGACAATGATAAATGAATTCAGACCCCGATAGTCAGTCGATGATAGGACAGATATTAATTATCGTTATATTGACCGCAATCAATGCATTTTTCGCATCAGCGGAAATGGCATTTGTATCAATAGATCAAGGAAAAATAAGAGAAAAAGCAGCCAAAGGTGATAAAAAATCGATAACTATCTTGAAGCTGTTGAGTAATTCAGATAATTTCTTAGCGACTATACAAGTAGCCATTACTTTAGCAGGATTCTTTTCAAGTGCATCAGCTGCAACAAGTTTTGCAACTCGCCTCGAACCTTATTTAGCAAGTATTCCAGGTGGGACACAAATAGCAACATTTGTTGTGACGATTGCTCTATCTTATATTACCCTTGTGTTTGGGGAGTTATATCCAAAACAAGTAGCCTTACAAAAAGCCGAAGAAGTTGCTCGTGCTACTTCTGGTACAATTTCAGTCGTTCAAATCATTTTTAAACCATTTGTAAAATTGCTTTCATTTTCAACAAATATTTTAAAAAGACTTACTCCGATAGATTTTACGGAAGAAAAAGAAAAAATGACACGTGATGAATTTCGAGCTTATCTGGAAAACAGCCAAATAGCTGGTGCAATAGATCCAGATGAATTCACTATGTTAAAAGGTATCTTATCAATGGATACTAAAATGGCAAGAGAGATCATGGTTCCTCGTACGGATACATTTATGATCGATTATGAAGATGGAAGTGCAGTAAACATCCCTCAACTGTTGGATATCCCTTATTCACGTGTACCAGTTTACGTTGAGGATAAAGATAGCATTATAGGGATCATCCATGTTAAAAACTTACTGAAAGCTTCTCTTACACATAATCTAGATGAGATCGATCTAAAAGATATTTTGAATAAACCTTTATTTGTCCCTGAAACAATCAACATTGACGATTTGTTATATGAATTAAAACGGACGCGTAATCAATTAGCTGTTTTAAATGATGAATATGGTGGAGTAGTCGGAATTGTTACTTTAGAAGATTTATTAGAAGAAATAGTCGGTGATATTGATGATGAATACGACGAAACGTACAATATGATTGAAAAAGTATCTGAAAGTATTTATTTAGTAGATGGTTCGACTCAATTATCAAAATTCAATGAATACTTTGGAACTGAGATTGAATCAAATGATGTGGATTCAATTGCCGGTTATTTCATTACACAATATGGGAATATTCCTCAGCCAGATGACAATGCAAATGTTGAATATCGCAATTACTTGTTAAAAGCCAATAAAGTAGAAGGTTCACGTTTAGTTAGTCTTTATGTAGAACGCTTAAACACAGCTACTGATAATGAAAAAGACGAATTAAATGAAGATTAAGATTGACCTCCAGAAGGTAAATTTCTGGAGGTTTTTTTTCGTGCAGCCATAGTTGAGTTGTATAGACTAATGATCAGTGATTTTTCAATCGGAGATTTTTCGGTAACGAAAAATCCTCTATATTAAATATATATTGTTACAGAAAAACTGCTTAATTTATACTCACTAAGCGAAATAGGCAAAGAATGTCGAATAGAAGCTACTAAAGCACCATTTCCTAGCCAAAAGAGTTACATGACATATAATTTCAGTTGAAATTCACAAAAAGATACATTGTCTAAATGACAACGTACCTTTTGTGTTGTAAAAAGTATTTTCTATTCTTCACTAATGGAAGAATGAGTTGAAGAAGTTTCCTCAGCTGGGTTTTCTGACTCAATGATTTCTGGATCAGAAGAAGAATCTTCCGGTTGTTCTGGCGGGTCTTGTTCATCAGGGGTTGGTTCAGGTTCTGGTGTTTCTACAGGTTCTGGATTTGATTCAGGAATAGGTTCTGATTTACCTGACTCAGGTACTGGCTTTTTAGCAGGTTGTTTAGGAGTGGTTGATTTGGATGAATTGCTATTGGATGACGAACTTGAACTTTTAGGTGTGTTATTTTCATTAGAATAGGTAGGAGTATAGCTGCTAGAATCAGTTGGTTCGCTACTCTCAATTTCCTCAGAAGAATGCTCGTTTTCAACTGATTCTTCAGATTCAGCCACATCTTCGGTTTTTTCAAGTTTTGTTTGATGATCACTTAAGATAAATAATTCTGAATCAATTCGAGAGACATTGTTTTTATCTTCTAGTTCAGCAGAACTATCTTTTGATTCGACAATAGAAGAATCAACTTCTGCAATAGATGATTTAGATTCAGTAATAGCAAGGCTTTCTGACCATGGTTTTTCTTGATTTGTACCAATAACAAGCACTACAATAAAAATTCCGAATAAAATACCTAGATACCAATAGCGTTTAATAAGTTCTAGAAAACTTTTATTACGCATGTTAAACTCCTCTCCGAAATCGCTTTAGTTTAATAGTATAACATTCTTTTTAGGAATTCCAGTTTATTATGAAGATTGAAACTCTGATAGCATAAGATAAAAAGGTATTTGAAAATAAAACGAAATATAAAGTTTGATTTATAAGTATCGTTCGTATAAAATAACAATTATAATAATTTATTTAAAATAGATTGACCTCTTATATGGTAAAGCGTATATTGAATTTTATTGGGCATTCATTTTTAGTTCTTTTCCTGTGCTTACGAATCAATAAGTACTGAAGAACTTTTTTATTTTGTACTCAAACTAACAATTGAAAGAAAGGTAGGACTTTATGAAAGAATTAGAAGAACGCATTTTAAAAGACGGTGATGTTTTAGAAGGAGAAGTATTAAAAGTCGATAACTTTTTAAATCACCAAATCGATCCTAAACTTATGCAATCTATGGGGGCTGAATTTGCCAAACATTATGCTGATAAAGGTATCACCAGAATTGTGACAATTGAATCTTCAGGTATTGCACCGGCTGTTTTCGCTGGATTGGCTTTAGGTGTTCCAGTGGTATTTGCACGTAAACAAAAAAGTCTAACTTTAAAAGATGATTTGTATTCGACAGATGTATATTCATTTACTAAAAAATCAACGAGCACGATCGTCATTTCTAAAAAGTTTCTAGAAAAAACAGATCGAATATTATTGATTGATGATTTTCTAGCTAACGGACAAGCAGCTAAAGGATTAATAAAATTATGTGATGAAGCACAAGCTACTGTAGTTGGAATTGGGATTGTTATTGAAAAATCTTTCCAAATTGGACGCCAATTGCTTGAAGAAGAAAACTATGACGTATACTCCTTAGCTCGTATTCGTGCATTTGAAGATGGACAAGTGAAATTTGTAGAAGAACAGTAAATAAACACAAGCTGCTCTAAAAGTAGGATGACTGCTTTTAGAGCAGTTTTATCTCCTTAAGAATGAAGATCCTAGTTGTTTTTCTTGCTATTTAAATGAATTTTGATAATCTTAGAGAAGAATAAAATTTTTGAACAGGAGTTAGGAGAGGAAAAAATGGAAGTTGATTTGCCTTTTTTACTATTGATCTTTATTATTAATGTCGTTTATATTTCACTAAACACCATTCGTTTTATGCTGACAATGAAAAGTTACCGTCTTGCAGCTTCACTCGTATCTATGGTAGAAGTAACTATTTATGTTGTAGGTTTAGGATTGGTGTTAGACAGTTTAGATAATTACATTAATCTTGCCGTATATGCTTTAGGATATGGAGTCGGAATTGCTCTTGGGATAAAAATTGAAGAGTTTTTAGCTCTTGGATATATTATGGTCACGGCCATTGTTCCAAATGTAGAAACTAAAATGCCTGAAGAATTACGTGATTTGGGGTATGGAGTGACAACCAGTCTAGCATTTGGTCGAGAAGGAGATCGTATGGTCTTAGAAATTTTGACACCTAGAAAAACAGAACGCAAATTATACAAACAAATTAGTGAAATTGAACCTAAAACATTTATTATTTCTTATGAACCCAAGTACATCAATGGTGGATTTTGGACAAGAAAAGTAAAAAAACGTCGCAAAGAAATTAGAGACGAGGAACAAATGAATTAAATGGAGACAGGGTTGTTTGAGAGGAATTTTTGAATATTAGAATAGGCAGAAATTTTAGGATGTTCTCAATGACAGATGACAAGATAACTGCTAAACTAAGAATGAATGAATAAAAAAGAATACAAATTGTTTTAGAAGGTAGTGATAATTTTGTCTGATCTAATTAGTCCAGGAAAAATGATTGGAATCATTGGTGGCGGAGAAATAGCTCGAATGATGGCTTTATCTGCTAAAAAAATGGGCTATCGTATTGGTATACTGGATCCCGAAAAAGATTGTCCAGCAGCTCAAGTTTCAGATTGGCAAATAATTGCTCAATATAATAATCAAGAAGCTTTAATGGATTTTGCTATGAAATGTGATGTAGTAACGTATGAATACGACAATATTGATTCAGATTTAATAGTAAAAATGAAAAAGACAGTTTCTGTTCCACAAGGTGCTGATTTGTTATCCATTACACAAGATCGATTGTTAGAGAAAGCTTACTTAGAAGCCAGCAATATTAACTTGGCTCCTTATGCCACGATCGTTACAATTGAGGACATTAAAGGAGCGCTAGATGGTATTGGGTTTCCTTGTGTGTTGAAGACGATCAGTGAACGCCACAATGGTAAAGATCGCTATATTCTTCAAAGTGAAGAAGACATTCCAAAGGCTGCTTACTTATTGAAAATGGGTACTTGCGTATTGGAAGCATGGATACCATTTGAACGTGAACTTTCTGTTATGGTAGCTAGAAACCAAGCGAATGATATCGTGGTTTTTCCAATATCTGAAAATATCCATCGCAATACTATTTTACATGAAAGCATCGTTCCAGCTCGCATCAATCAGTATGTAGAAGAAGAAGTAGAACGGATCGCTCGTGCAGTTGCTGAGAAACTTGAACTAGTAGGGACTTTAGGAATTGAGATGTTCATCACTTCAAGTGGGACACTTTATGTGAATGAATTGATCCCAAGACCCAATCATTCAGGAAATTACAGCAATGAAGCTTGTACATTGTCACAATATGACGCTCATATCCGTGCTATTTGTGGTTTGCCTTTGCCTAAAACCGAACTGATTTCTCCTGCAGTTATGGTAACAGTATTAACGGAACATCAGGAGGCAGCCAATGTTCAAATCCAATTGAAACCGAATTGGAACTTTTATTATTATGGTAAAGAAAATCCGGGCGAAAGCCAAAAGATAGGCCATTTTACAGTATTAACAAAAGATATTGAAAAAACATTAGCCATTATAGCAGATACAGGAATTTGGAAATAAGGAGTTTATAAAATTATGATAGAACGTTACACAAGACCCGAAATGGCGGCCATCTGGTCAGATGAGAATCGCTACAATACATGGTTGGAAGTTGAAATCTTAGCAGTTGAAGCTTGGGCTGAACTAGGAGATATTCCTAAAAAAGATGTTGAAAAAATTCGTGAGCATGCTTCATTTGAAGTAGATCGTATTTTAGAGATAGAAAAAGAAACACGCCACGACGTCGTAGCCTTTACGCGTGCTGTTTCTGAATCTTTAGGAGAAGAACGCAAGTGGGTTCATTATGGATTGACTAGTACAGATGTTGTAGATACAGCTTATGGATACCAATTGAAACAGGTTAATGACGTATTGCGTCAAGATCTTCAAAACTTTTTAGAAATCATTGGTGAAAAAGCTAAAGAACATAAAAATACTGTCATGATGGGTAGAACACATGGGGTACATGCTGAACCAACAACATTTGGTTTGAAGCTAGCTCTTTGGTATTCAGAAATGAAACGCAATATTGAACGTTTTGAACATGCAGCAAAAGGCGTGGAAGCAGGAAAAATCAGCGGAGCAGTAGGAACATTCGCTAATGTCCCAACTTTTGTTGAAAAGTATGTCTGTGAACAATTAGGAACGAGAGCTCAAGAAATATCGACTCAAGTTCTTCCTCGGGACTTGCATGCTGAATATGTCGCTGCAATGTCATTGATAGCAACTAGTATCGAAAAATTTGCTACTGAAATTCGTGGACTGCAAAAATCTGAAACACGCGAAGTTGAAGAATTCTTTGCAAAAGGTCAAAAAGGATCTTCTGCTATGCCGCATAAGCGCAATCCCATTGGGTCTGAAAATGTAACAGGATTGGCTCGTGTGATTAGAGGTCATATGATGACAGCATACGAAAACGTTACATTATGGCATGAACGAGATATTTCTCATTCATCAGCAGAACGCATTATTTTACCTGATTCAACTATTTTGTTGAATTATATGTTAAACCGTTTTGGAACAATCGTTAAAAATCTAACCGTTTTTCCAGAGAATATGAAACGCAATATGGATGCTACTTTTGGTCTGATTTACAGCCAACGTGTATTGCTTAAACTGATTGATAAAGGACTGAGCCGTGAAGCCGCTTATGATCTTATTCAACCGAAAACAGCTATTTCATGGGATGAACAAGTATTATTCCGTCCGTTGCTTGAAGAAGATGCGGAAATCATGTCTGTATTAACTACAGAAGACTTAGATGATGCTTTTGATTATCATTATCATTTGAAAAACGTAGACGAAATTTTCCAAAGAGTTGGATTAGACTAGACTTTTTATAACTTTGGAAAATAAAATAAATAAGTAGAAACAGCATAGGAGGCTTTGTTTGAATCCTATGCTATTTTTATACTCTAAAAAATGAACAGGAGGGAGAAAATGGGAATTGGAAAATTGAAAGTTGTGATTGCCATGTTGTTATTTGGATCGATTGGATTGATGGTAAAAAATATTGAGTTGACTTCAAGCGAAATTGCACTTTATCGGGGAGTTCTTGGGAGTTTATTTCTGTTGATATTCTCTCTCTTCAAGAAAAAAAAGATTTCAATTGCAGTATTAAAAAGTAATGCGGTACCACTGCTCGTTTCGGGGGCTGCTATTGGGCTAAATTGGATTTTATTATTTGAAGCGTATAACTATACGACGATTGCTAATGCTACATTAAGTTATTATTTTGCACCAGTTATCGTAATGATCGTTTCGCCGTTTTTATTGAAGGAAAAGTTACTTCCAAGCAAAGTTGTTAGTATTTTGGTGGCTATGTCTGGGATGTTTTTGATCGTAGGAACTGGTGCACAAACAACTGAAACTTACAATCACACAGTAGGAATCGTATATGGCTTAGGAGCAGCTATCTTATATGCGAGCGTGATCTTGATAAACAAATTTTTGAAAAATTTAAGTAGTTTAGAAAGTACCATGATTCAACTGATGGTAGCATCTATCACGTTAGCGCCTTATGTCCTTTTTACAAGAGGATTTAACTTAGGAGCAATCGCGATTCAATCTATCCCTTATCTCATCATTTTAGGAATCGTTCATACTGGATTAGCTTATGTGTTGTATTTTTCAGCAATGCAAACTTTGAAGAGTCAAACAGTTGCTCTTTTAAGCTATATTGATCCTGTTTCAGCGGTAATATTGTCTGCGCTTTTCTTAGGAGAAGCAATGAACGGAGTACAAATCATTGGAGGAGTATTAATATTAGGCTCAACTGTTATTGGTGGGCTAAAATGGCCTAAAAAAGAAACAGCTGTGATAAAAGAAAAATAGAATGACAGTGTTTTTTTATCTATTCAATTATTTAAGGTCCGCTTAAAATAAAGCGGACCTTAGGATGGGGGATCTTTACAGTATAAAACGTAAAGAAAATAGTTTCTGTTTGGTACACCGTTAGTATACCAACCCTATATGAATTCTATGTAAATGTTTAATATAAGTTGAGTAAATTTTTCTAATAAATAGGAACTCATAAAAAATTTGTTGTAGAATAGAAAGAGAAACAAACTTGAAGTTAAACAAGATCCATTCTATAATTGGTATATGTATTACGTTGGTATAGGAAAAATTTAAAACAGGTAGGTGGAAAAAATTGTCTAAACCTAAAAAGCTAGTAGAGACAGTTTATCAGTACAGTAAAGATCAGATACTAACCAAACAATGGCTACCTCAAACACATATTACAGAAATTGGACTGTCTAAAAAATTAGGGATTAGTCGAACGCCGATTCGACAAGCTTTTTTAAGGTTAGAAGAAGAAGGATACATAGCAATTGAGCCCAATAAAGGAATCAGAATTTGTGAAAATCAAATTTCTTTGCAAGGATTTCAAGAAAGATTAGAGTTTATGGAGTTAATACTTATTGATTATCTACATTTTTTACAAATAAAAGAAATTCAATTTGATGCAACTACCTTAGAAGAGATAGTAGATCGATTAAAAAAGCAAGCTTATGTAAGAGAGTTTGAAGTATTTTCATCGATCGAATTTGAGTATTGGAAAAGTCTTTATCGGTATGCCAAAAACACTTACACAACTTCCTTATTTATGGAAATGATACGCAGTATAAACGGTCAGACCAATGAAGAAATAAAAGGCTTTTTACAAATTAGTCAAGCAACAAAAGTAAAACATTTTAACAACATCCTAAGTTTATTAAAAAGTAATAATTATGCCCTAGCCAGAAAAGAAGTACGGATTCTGATCAATCAACTTAGTTTGATTGCTATCCAAGGGATTTAAGTGAATTAACCAGACAAAAAAGATTCCTTTTTAAGAGTCTTTTTTTGTTTTTATTATTCTTCATTTGAAACTGTTCATTTAGTACTCGAGGAGCCACTTTTTATGGTAGAATTATTCTTGAGAAATTATGCAAAACTTTAAAAAGTTTTGATAGACTAGTGGAGTCCAAATCCTATTTTTTTCGTATGAAATGGGATGTTACAAGAAGAGAGGATGTAAAAAATTGGTATTACGAGATGATTTATTAAATGGAATGAATCCAAGACAAAAAGATGCAGTTGTATGCACACAAGGCCCTCTTTTGATCATGGCTGGAGCAGGTAGTGGAAAAACTCGTGTCTTAACACACCGTATTGCCTATTTGATTGAAGAAAAAAATGTGAATCCTTGGAATATTTTAGCCATTACATTTACAAATAAAGCTGCTAAAGAAATGAAAGAACGGGTAACACGTCTTATGAAAGAAGGCGGAAGCGATGTTTGGGTCTCAACTTTCCACTCAATGTGTGTGCGTATTTTACGTCGTGACATCGATCGCATCGGTTATACGCGAGCATTTACGATCAGTGATCCAAGTGAGCAGCAAACATTAATGAAACGCATCTTAAAAGAACGAAATATCGATCCTAAAAAATATAATCCAAGAGCTATCCTAGGAGAAATCAGCAATGCAAAAAATGAATTGCAGACTCCAGAAGATTACCGTAAAGAAGCTGCAAGCTTTTTTGAAAAAATCGTGGCAGATTGTTACGACGATTATCAAAGAGAGTTGCGAAGAAACCAATCAGTCGATTTTGATGACTTGATCATGTTGACGATTCGCTTATTCAAAGAAAGTCCTGAAACATTAGAGTACTACCAAAATAAATTTCACTATATCCATGTCGATGAATACCAAGATACAAATGAAGCGCAATACACTTTAGTAAATCTATTAGCTGAACGCTTTAAAAATCTATGCGTTGTCGGAGATGCTGACCAAAGTATTTACGGATGGCGTGGTGCAAATATGGAGAATATTTTGAACTTCGAAAAAGATTACCCAGATGCGAATACAGTCTTATTGGAACAAAATTATCGTTCGACTAAGCTGATTTTACAAGCCGCTAATGATGTGATCGGGAATAATTCCAACCGTAAAGTGAAAAAACTTTGGACAGATAACCATGATGGTGAAAAAATCACTTATTATCGTGGGCAATCTGAAGGCGATGAATCACGTTACGTTATTTCTAAGATACAAGAAGAAATGAAAGAAAGTAACTACAATTATGGTGATTTTGCAGTTCTTTACCGCACTAACGCTCAATCTCGTGTGATTGAAGATAGTTTACTAAAATCAAACATTCCCTATAAAATGGTTGGCGGACACAAATTCTATGATCGTAAAGAAATTAGAGATGTACTGGCGTATCTTCGCTTAATTGCCAATCCTGAAGACAATATGAGTTTTGAACGAATCGTCAATGTGCCCAAACGAGGCATTGGTCCAGGAACGATTGAAAAATTAAGAGCTTCTTCTAATCAATACGAATGGTCTCTTTTAGAAACAGCTTTGAACGTTTCAATTACACCAATTTCTGGTAAAGCAGCTAATGAACTTGAAGGATTTGCTTTCATGATGAAAGATCTGCGTCAAATGCAGGAATTTGTGCCAGTTACAGAACTAGTTCAAGAAGTATTAAAACGCAGCGGCTATCAAAAAGCATTAGAATTAGAACGCACAATCGAATCTGAAACACGACTAGAAAACATTCAAGAATTCTTAACCGTAACTCAACAATTTGAAAAAGAAAACACAGAAGACAAAACCTTATTGACATTCTTAACAGACTTGGCATTGGTTTCTGATTTGGATAATTTAGAAGAAGAACCTCAAAGTGAAGTGACCTTGATGACTCTTCACGCAGCAAAAGGACTAGAATTTCCAATTGTTTTCTTGATTGGTCTGGAAGAAGGTATTTTCCCGTTGTCTCGTTCGATGATGGAAGAAGACCAACTAGAAGAAGAACGCCGTTTAGCCTATGTTGGGATCACACGTGCAGAGAAAAAATTATATATTACAAATGCTTATTCACGGGTTTTATATGGCCGTACTCAAAGCAACTCTGCCTCTCGATTTATCAATGAAATCACGGATGAAGTTTTAGAACTAGGTAATCAACAAAATATTAATACACCATTTAGCCGTTCAACAACCAGTTCTATGCAACGTAATCAAGCAACTCGTGCTACTAGCCAAGTTTACAAAGCTCCAGTGACAAGTAAAACGTCAAGTGGAGCTGACAAATTAGGATGGAATGTCGGAGATAAAGCCGTTCATAAAAAATGGGGCGTTGGTACAGTCGTCAAGGTTACCGGTACAGCAAATGACCTCCAACTTGATATAGCCTTTAAAGAACAAGGCATCAAACGCCTACTAGCAGCATTTGCACCAATAGAAAAACAGGATGCGTAGAGACCCTGAAAGACACGCAGCGATTTTAAAAAATTGAAAGCAAGAGCATCTCGCGCATTGCGTCAATTTTTGGAATAGCCCAGTGTCTGGGAAGTTCAGCTCAACTTACAGGATGCGTAAAGACACTGAAAGACACTGAAAGACACCCTGAAAGACACCCAGTAAAAACAGGGAATCACAGAGAAGATGTTTCATCTTCGGAGGGATTCATCTTTTTTACACAGTGTCTGGGGCTCGTAGCTCAACTACAAGGTGCGAAAAACGACGTTTAGGCTCACAAGAAAAACATTTAGTCGCTGTTGGATGTTTCAACTTTACAGCGACTTCAAGAGAGAAGCGTAGCGACGTTCTAATAATTTCGTAGAGGATGTCACATCCTCGCAGAGATTCTGTTTTTTCCGAGAGACTGTCGTTTGCACCCCAATTAAAACAGGATGCGGAACTTCCCGTTAATCTACTAATAAGAAAATACAAAATGATCAGAGGAAAGGAATTAGGGGTATGCCTACACAAGATTTTGAATCTGCGAAACAAAGGGTATTTGATTTGCGAACGTTATTAGATAAATACAGTTATGAATATTATGTAAAGGATAATCCATCTATTCCAGACTCAGACTATGACAAGCTGTATCATGAACTCGTAGCTTTGGAAGAAGAATTTCCAGACTTAGTCAGCAATGACTCTCCCACTCAGCGTGTTGGAGGAACGATTTTACCTGGATTTGAAAAAGTTGTTCATGAAGCACCTATGTTAAGCTTAGGAAATGCCTTTAACGAAGGAGATTTACTTGATTTTGATCGACGCATCAAAAAACTAACGGATCAACCCTTCAGCTATATTTGTGAATTGAAAATTGATGGATTAGCAGTGTCGTTAAAGTACGAAAATGGAAAACTTGTACGTGCAGCAACACGTGGAGACGGAACTGTTGGAGAAAACGTGACCCAAAATGTACGTACGATCAAATCTGTTCCTTTACGTTTGAAGCAACCTTATTCTATTGAAGTTCGAGGCGAATGCTATATGCCTAAAGATTCCTTTATCAAATTGAATCAAGAACGAGAAGAAAACGGAGAAGCTATTTTTGCAAATCCACGTAATGCCGCAGCAGGCGGGTTGCGTAATCTTGATCCAAAACAAACAGCCAAACGGAATTTAAATACCTTTTTATATACGGTAGGCGATTTTGGTGAACTGACTGCGGCCAGTCAAGAAGATGCACTCAATCAATTAGATGGCTTAGGGCTTCGTACCAATCACGACCGTAGAGTATTCCAAACGATTGAAGAAGTATGGCAGTACACGCAAGAATTTCAAGAAAAAAGATCTGCTTTGCCTTATGAGATCGATGGAATTGTGATTAAAGTAAATGAGTTTGAAGTTCAAGAAAAAGTTGGGTTTACAGTAAAAGCTCCACGATGGGCGATTGCCTATAAATTTCCTGCTGAAGAAGCTCATACTATCATACGCGATATTGAATGGTCAGTTGGACGAACAGGTGTCGTTACACCAACCGCTATCATGGACCCAGTTCAGTTAGCTGGGACAACCGTTCAACGCGCAAGTTTGCATAACGAAGATTTGATACATGAACGAGACATTCGATTGCTAGATACTGTTGTCGTTCATAAAGCTGGAGACATTATTCCAGAAGTGACTCGTGTCGTGTTGGATGAACGTCCTTCAGACAGCCAACCCTACGAAATTCCTACTCATTGCCCAGCTTGTGACAGTGAACTGATCCATTTAGAAGAAGAAGTAGCTTTGCGTTGCATGAACCCTAAATGCCCGGCTCAAATTACAGAAGGACTTTCTCATTTTGTTTCTCGAAATGCTATGAATATTGATGGATTAGGCATCAAGGTTTTATTGCAAATGTTTGAAAAAGAAATGGTGCATGATGTAGCTGATCTTTACACATTAACGTTCAATCAACTCGTTACATTAGATAAAATTAAAGAAAAGTCAGCTAATAATTTACTAACAGCCATTGATGCTAGCCGTAGCAATTCATTAGAAAGATTATTGTTTGGCCTAGGCATCCGACATGTAGGAGCAAAAGCGGCTAAATTAATTGCCGAACGATTTGAGACGATTGAAGCTGTACAACAAGCAGAAAAAGAAGCTATCATTTCTATAGAAGGTATCGGAGAAATTATTGCCGAAAGTGTGGTAGCCTACTTTAGCTTGCCGGAAGTAACAGAATTGATCCAAGAATTGAAAAGCAGTCAAGTCAATATGACGTATTTAGGAAAGAAAAAAGAAGAAGTAGCGACAGTCGATTCTTACTTCAATGGAAAAACAGTCGTGTTAACAGGTAAATTGACTCATTTTACGCGAGAAGAAGCTAAAGAACGCATTGAAAATCTTGGGGGAAATGTTACAGGAAGCGTTTCTAAGAAAACAGATTTTATCGTTGCTGGAGAAGAAGCTGGTAGTAAATTAACAAAAGCAGAATCATTGAATATCCCCATTTGGGATGAAGATCAGTTATTGGAAACATTAGAAGGAGAGGAATAACTAAATGAACAAAAAAGCAATTGCTTTAATGGCTGCTTGTGCATTTTTGTTGAGTGCTTGTCAATCAGATGAGCCTGAAACAAAAGAAACAGAATCAGTTGGTGAGGAAACAGAAACAACAAGCCAATTATCAGGTGACTATTATAGTGCGATTATTACGGATGGAACGTATAAAACTAGTTTAAATAGAGGGGTCACATTAGGGTTAAATTCAACAGTAAACTTGAAAGCATTTGAAACAGGCTTGATGGAATTGTCGCAAGAGCATTTTTCACCAGATTCTTATTACTTTCAAGAGGGACAGTATATTACTACTGAAACAACTAATAATTGGTTGAATCGTGTAAGCGAAGATAATCCAGATGGGTTGAATCCTGAAGATAATGGAAAAGTAGAACCCGATGAACGAAACCCCATTTATTTAAACTCATTGTTAGAGCAGGATTACATGGTTCAAACAGATGATGGTTTTAAACTAGGTGGTATCTCTATCGGTCTAGCAATGAATAGTGTCGATTATTATAAAAAAGTACAATTTGGTGCCGAATCTGAAACAAAAATCTCTCAAGATAAGTTAGTAGAAGAAGGCAAAAAAATGGCTGATAAGATCGTTCAACATTTGCGCGAAACAGAAGGTGTTGGCGATATTCCAATCGTTGTAGGAATCTTTGAACAGTCTACAAAAGATAATTTAGCTGGTGGTGTTTACATTACTCAAGCTCAAAGTGATGACGGATCGACGAGTTTAACAGATTGGGAAACCATCAATCAAAAGAAAGTTATTTTTCCAACCAGCGGAGAAAGCAACGAATTATCCAGTTTTGAAAACTTTAAAGCTGAGATTGAAAGTTTCTTCCCTAATTTAAGCGGAGTAACGGCAGAAGCACTTTACACAGACGATCAAATTATGAATATGAAAGTATCCATCAATACACAATTTTATGGAGAAAGTGAAATTATTGCTTTTACTCAGCATGTTTCTGAGAAAGCATCTTCTTATCTATTGCCAAATATTCCAATTGAGATCACGATAAAATCGATTAACGGAACCGAAGCTTTCTTAGCTCGAGAAGCAGGAGAAACCCAATTCTACACACATGTATTTGATTAGGATGCGGAGCACGCCGTTTAGACTTGACAGAAAAACAAGAAATTCCCGCAAGAGGTCAAAACCTCGAGGATAATTTCATCTTTTTTCCTAGAAGATGAGACACGCAACTCAACTAAACAGGCTGCCAAGTGGCTCGTTTATCGTTATTAAGAAAATAAAAGTCGAAGTCTTCCATTTTTTTGGGAGGCTTTTATTTTTCTTGGAGAGATTTACCTCAATCGTTTTGTATTGATTAGTAATCAAAAATTTTATTAGTGTGAATATCTTATAGATTAATATTATAAAAATAAAATACTATTAGACAAATAAAAAAAGACCTGTTATGATAAGTTTATATAAGCGCTTACACAAAATGATGAATTTTGTGGAGGGATAGAAGTGAATTTAGATTGGATAAAAGTTCGTTCGTTATTAAAGCCTAATAGTACAGCTTTGGTTGACCCGTTAAAAGCTACATGTGTGGTTAATAAATTAACAAAATAAAAAAAATGCGGCTAGGATAATATTTCCTTAGCCGCATTTTTTTACATTAGTTCGTTAACAAAAAATGATGTTACTTCTCGCATCGTGTTTGTTTTTACCAAATGCACTTCGTCTTCGTCCGTAAAGTGAATATTGGACAAATCCTTTTGTTCTTCTGCAAAATCAGCAGCGTGTTGATACGGCACAATTTTATCTTGTTTCCCATGCCAGATAAATAATGGTCGGCCTTTTAAAGTTTCTGGGTGTAACGACAAATCATAATTTGGGATCCAGTTCAATAATTCATAATAGTCCTGCGGCAAGTATCGGTTTAACCTTTCGGCATGTTCTACAATGCGTTCTTGATAAGCTAGTAATTTGGGCGAACCCATCAAGCAAGCTGCTGCTTTAATTTCAGGATGATGGGTCAATAAGGCACATGTCGTTATGCCACCCATCGATGTTCCACCAACCCCAATCACGTCATCCACAAAACCAATCTTACGAAAGTAATCAATGATAAACCCAAATTCAAATAAATTCGTTTGAATACTTTGCCAAAAAGTTAAAGAAGGGATTTTTGAAACTGGCTGCTTTCTCGCCCCATGGTTCATGGCATCAGGTAACAGTACCCGAAACCCTTGGTGTGCTAAATAGCGTGCTTGAGTCAAATTCAATTCTTTTGATGATTGCCAACCATGATAATAAATGACCAACGGCAATAGATCGTTTCGCTGTTTCCTTGGTACGACTTCCAGTAACGGTATAGTTCCTAATGTTCTTTTTCGAATGGTTATTTCCATTTTATCCACCTCAAAGCTATCCTATCAAACTATTGTTACGAAGTGAAGCGAATTTAAATTAGATTTAAGATACAGCATATAAGTGGTTTATGGTATTATAGTAAGGGAGTTTGAACTAAGAGAATTTATTCAAAGAAAGCGAGTGAACAAACCGATGGCTATTACTGAAGAGGACGTAAAACACGTCGCAAAATTAGCAAAACTAGAAATTAGTGATAAAGGTATTGCCCATTTCACAGAGCAAATGGATGCAATCATAGATATGGTTGAACATTTAGATGAGTTAGATACTGAAAATGTACCAGTAATGGTTCATGGCTTGCGTACTTACAATGTGATGCGTGAAGATAAAGCCGTTCAAGGAACAGATCGTGACTTGTTGTTTAAGAACGTTAAAGAAGAAAAAGACGGCTTAATTAAAGTTCCTGCAATAATGGACAATGGGGAGGCAGGAGCATAATATGAAAATAGCAGATTACTCAGTAGAAGAATTGCATGAGTTACTTGTAAAAAAAGAAGTAACCGCTCAAGAAGTAGTAAAAGCTGTATTTGAACGCATCAATGAAACAGAAGAAAAAATTGGAGCTTTCATTACATTGACCGAAGAAGAAGCTCTTGAACAAGCGCGTAAAGTAGATGAAGAAGGTATTGATCCTGCAAATATTCTTTCAGGAATTCCAATCGGGATCAAAGATAATATCGTAACTGAAGGTACACGCACAACAGCAGCTAGTAAAATTTTGGAAGACTTTGTGCCAATTTATGACGCAACAGTGACGAAAAAAGTAAAAGAAGCAAACATGATCTCAGTTGGGAAACTAAACATGGATGAATTCGCTATGGGAGGAAGTACAGAAACTTCTTATTACAAATTAACTCACAACCCATGGAATCTTGATAAAGTACCAGGTGGTTCTTCAGGCGGTTCTGCAGCAGCAGTAGCAGCAGGTCAAATCCCTGTCTCTTTAGGTACAGATACGGGTGGATCAATCCGTCAACCGGCAGCATTTAACGGAATCGTTGGGATGAAACCAACTTACGGCCGTGTGTCACGTTTTGGTTTGATTGCTTTTGGATCAAGTTTGGACCAAATTGGACCATTTACACGTACTGTTAAAGATAATGCATTAGTATTAAATGCCATCAGCGGACATGATGTGAATGACTCTATGAGTTATGAAGGAGAAGTTCCAGACTTTGCTTCTGATATCGAATCTGGCGTTAAAGGAATGAAAATCGGTGTTCCAACAGAATACTTGAATGAAAAAGGCTTGGAAGAAGGCGTGAAAGAAGCTGTTCTTAAGGCTATCGAGACCTTTAAATCATTAGGAGCTACTGTTGAAGAAGTCAGCTTGCCGCATTCAAAATACGGTGTACCGGCTTACTATATCATCGCGTCTTCTGAAGCTTCTTCAAACTTGCAACGTTTTGACGGCGTTCGCTATGGTTACCGTTCTCCAGAAGCTAAAACACTTGAAGAAGTTTTCGTGAAATCACGTACAGAAGGTTTTGGAATGGAAGTCAAACGACGTATCATGCTTGGAACGTTCTCATTAAGTTCAGGATTTTATGATGCTCACTTTAAAAAAGCTGGACAAACTAGAACGTTGATCAGACAAGACTTTGATAACGTGTTTAAAGAGTACGATTTAATTTTAGGACCAACAACACCAACTACAGCCTTTGGAATTGGCGAGCAAATCGATGATCCAATTGCAATGTACCTAAGCGATATTTTAACAGTACCCGTTAATTTAGCAGGCGTACCGGCTATCTCTATTCCTTGCGGTTTCTCAAATGATCTGCCAGTTGGTCTGCAATTGATCGGAAAACATTTCGATGAGCAAACGATTTATAAAGCGGCTTACGCTTTTGAACAAGCAACTGACTTTCATAAAGAAAAACCAAATTTGTAGGAGGAGAGAATCGATATGAACTTTGAAACAGTAATCGGACTAGAAGTCCACGTAGAATTAAAAACCGACTCAAAAATGTTCTCACCTGCTCCAGCTCACTTTGGTGCAGAACCAAACACAAATACAAACGTTATCGACTGGGGTTACCCAGGCGTTTTACCCGTTATCAATAAAGGCGCGATTGAATTTGGGATGAAAGCTGCTATGGCTTTGAATTGTGAAATTTCACAAGATACTAAATTTGACCGTAAAAACTATTTTTATCCGGATAATCCAAAAGCTTACCAAATTTCACAATTTGACCAACCAATCGGACATGATGGCTGGATCGAAATCGAAGTGGATGGCAAGAAAAAGAAAATCCGCATCGAACGTGTTCATTTAGAAGAAGACGCTGGGAAAAATACCCACGGAACAGATGGTTATTCTTACGTTGACTTGAACCGTCAAGGAACGCCATTGATCGAAATCGTATCAGAAGCAGATATGCGTTCACCTGAAGAAGCATATGCTTATTTAGAAGCTATTAAGCAAATCGTTCAATACACAGGCGTTAGTGATGTGAAAATGGAAGAAGGCTCAATGCGTTGTGATGCTAATATTTCTATCCGTCCAATCGGACAAGAAAAATTTGGAACAAAAACAGAATTGAAAAACTTAAATTCATTTAACTTTGTCCGTCGCGGATTGGCATTTGAAGAAAAACGCCAAGAAAAAGTTCTTTTATCTGGCGGAGTAATCCAACAAGAAACAAGACGTTACGATGAAGCAACTGGAGACACTCTTTTGATGCGTGTCAAAGAAGGTTCAAGCGATTATCGTTATTTCCCTGAACCGGATCTGCCAAATATCGTAATTGATGAAGCTTGGATCGAACGCGTGAAAGCTACTATTCCAGAAATGCCTAAAGATCGCCGTATCCGTTACATCAGCGAATTAGGATTGCCGGAATATGATGCAATGGTCTTGACTGCTACAAAAGAAATGTCTGATTTCTTTGAAGGCACATTAGCCAATGGAGCAGATGCAAAACAAGCATCTAACTGGTTGATGGGTGAAGTTTCAGCTTATTTGAACAGTGAAAAACTAGAATTGCATGAGACTAAACTGACTCCTGAAAACCTTGCGGGTATGATCAAATTAATAGCAGATGGAACAATCAGTTCAAAAATGGCTAAAAAAGTATTCCGCGAATTGATCCTAAATGGTGGAGACGCTCAAGGAGTCGTTGAAGCAAACGGGTGGGTTCAATTAAGCGATCCGGCTAAATTATTACCGATCATCAATGATATCTTAGATAAAAATGCACAATCCATTGAAGATTTCAAAAACGGAAAAGATCGTGCTGTTGGTTTCTTAGTTGGACAAATTATGAAAGCAACAAAAGGACAAGCTAATCCAGGAATCGTAAATAAACTATTAAATGATGAGTTGAGTAAACGCTAAGAGTTGGTGTGAAAGTAAAGGAGTAGTTTTATGCGAGCAAGAGTGATTTATAATCCCACTTCGGGTCGTGAAATCGTAAAAAAACATCTAGTAGAAATCTTTCAAATTTATGAAGAAGCAGGATATGAAACGAGTGCCTATGCGACAACTCCAGAACCCAATTCTGCTCGAAATGAAGCAGAAAGAGCAGCAAAAGCTGGATTTGATTTGATTGTAGCTGCTGGTGGAGATGGAACGATCAATGAAGTCGTAAATGGAATTGCTGGTTTGGAAAAAAGACCCAAACTGGCAATCATCCCTGCTGGAACAACGAATGATTATGCTAGAGCATTACACATCCCGAGAAATAATTTAGTCGAAGCAGCAAAAGTGATTCAAAAAGAGCAGTCTTTTTTCATGGATGTTGGAGAAGCTATAATGGGAGAAGACTTGTCTTATTTCATTAATATCGGCGGTGGCGGACAGTTAACAGAATTAACCTATGACGTGCCGTCACAATTAAAATCAGTATTTGGTTACTTAGCTTATTTTGTTAAAGGGGCAGAAGTGTTGCCGCGTATGAAGCCAATCCCGATGCACATTGAATACGATGATGGAATATTTGAAGGAGAAGCCACTATGTTTTTAGTGGCTCTTACCAATTCCATTGGTGGATTTGAGCAAATTGCACCTGACGCTTTATTGGACGATGGCAAATTCACGTTAATCATCGTAAAAACCTCCAATTTGGCGGATATGATGTATTTAGTGGCGCAAGTCTTGAATGGTGGAAAACACATTACGAATTCAAAAATTTTATACAAAAAAACAAGTAAAATTTTCGCACGTCCAGGCAATACATCTAAAATGATGATCAATTTGGATGGGGAATATGGTGGCGATGCACCTGTTACTTTTACAAACTTGCATCAACACATCGAAATCATTGCGTCAACGGATGATATTCAAAAAGCTGTTGATAAAAAAGATGAAAATGCCGAAAATGTAGAGGATGCCTTTATCAAAGAAGTGGAAGAATTGACGAACACCGATATCAATGGTGACGGTGAAATTCATTCTTCAAAAAAAGAAGCTCATGAGAAATAATGAGAAAACTTTGAAATGAGTAAGATTTTCTGTATAATAAAGAGTCAGTACCCAATCTTTTAGTTTTAAGATTTGGAAGGAACCAATTCATTGAAATGAAAAAGGTTCATACTAATAGTGTAGATTAGAATCATTAGATAATAACGTCTTTTTAATCCCATCCCGTTTAGCCGGTTGAGTCAGGAACACTCCCAGTTAAGTGGATGATAGAAAGTATCAAATATCTGGCGTACTAACTGACAAGGAGTGTGACAAAAAGTTATTAGAACCGAATATTCTGTAAAAAGAATGACGGTTGCGCTTTTTGAAATACGTTTAACTGATAAACAAATGACATGAAACAAGGTCAACGAAGGGAGCTTTTTTATGAAAGCAGATAAAGTAGTACCAGTTAAAAAGAATGAAAAACACACCGTTAAAATTGAAGACTTAACACATGAGGGTATGGGGGTAGCAAGAATCCAAGGCTACTCACTATTTATTGAAAATGCCTTACCTGGTGAACAAGTAGAAGTTAAAATTCATAAAACAGGGAAATCTTTTGGTTATGCAAAAGTATTGAACCGTTTGAACTCAAGTGAAGACCGTGTAGTCATCCAAGATGAAAATTATACACGTGTAGGCATTACGCCATTGCAACACATGAGATACCCAGCACAATTAAACTTTAAAAAACAACAAGTTATGAACAGTATGCAACGCATCGCAAAATTACCAGAAGTACCAGTATACGACACGATTGGAATGGCTAATCCATCAGGTTACCGTAACAAAGCGCAAATACCTGTACGTAAAATCAATGACAAATTGACAACCGGATTTTTCCGTAAAAATAGCCATGAAGTGATCCCAATGGAAAACTTCTACATCCAAGATCCTAAAATTGATGAAACGATTATCGCTGTCCGTGATATCATGCGTGAATATGGCGTTAAACCATACAACGAAAATGAAAACACTGGGAACTTGCGTCACATTATTGTTCGTCGCGGCTATTACACTGGAGAAATTATGATCGTATTAGTAACGAGAACAGCTAAATTATTCCCAACAAGTAAGATCATTCCAGACATTCTTGAAGCAATTCCAGAAGTTGTCAGCATTGTACAAAATGTTAACCCTAAACGTACAAACGTAATTATGGGTGACGATGCTATTGTTTTATATGGCGAAGACAAATACAGAGATACATTGCTAGGCAACACTTTTGAGATCTCTCATCGTTCATTCTACCAAGTGAACCCACAACAAACAGAGAAATTGTATCAAACAGTTTTAGATTTTGCTGAATTAACAGGTGAAGAAACTGTTATCGATGCTTATAGTGGAATTGGTACGATTGCATTAACATTAGCTAAAAATGCTAAACATGTTTATGGAATTGAAATAATTGAACCAGCAGTAGAAAATGCTAAAGCAAATGCGGAACTAAACAATATTGAAAATGTAACATTTGAAGCAGGAGCTGCTGAAGAAGTTATGGTCCAATGGAGTGAAGAAGGACGCACAGCTGACTTACTAGTTGTTGACCCTCCACGTAAAGGTCTTGAAAAAGAATTTACTGAGGCAGTTATTGCAATGCAACCAACAAAAATGGTTTACGTTAGTTGTAACCCTGCAACATTAGCACGTGACTTAGCTTTACTTACAGAAGGTGGCTATACAGTTAAAAAAGTTCAACCCGTTGACCTTTTCCCTCAAACCACTCATGTGGAAAGTGTTGCTTTACTCGTTCGCAACTAAACATTATTAGAAACCAAACAACCCATTCTAACGGATGGGTTGTTTTTTTGCACTATAAGGTTCCATTTCTAATCTAGAGGGTCCATGAAGAGAACCACTCTTTCGTGTAATAGTGTTATACGTAAGAGTGAGCTTCAAAAATGTCGTCACTTTTACGTCAAAGGAGCATTCACGAAAGAGTGAGCTTCAAAAAAGTTGTCACTTTTACGCCAAAGGAGCATTCGCGAAAGAGTGAGCTTCAAAAATGTCGTCACTTTTACGTCAAAGGAGCAATCACGAAAGAGTGAACATAAAAAGGTCTCACGCTTTCGTAAGGTTTTAGAATTAGACGAGAATCAGCTAATTTTATTTTTCTAATATGAACGATAGCAGTCAAACTTAAGTAGAATCCAGTTGTTAACTCTACAAAAAAAGTGCCATAGAGATGTAAAGTTGCATAAATTGAATAGCTATATCCGATGTGAAAACCTGCCAAAAGTACAATTAATATCACTGTCCAGATAATCGAGATCCATTTGGTAAATGTATCTGATTTATCCGAGTATACCGTTAAACGATAAGCAATCATCGCCATAGCAAAACCAACTAAAACCCAGCTTAAACTAATGAACCAAAATGCTTGTATATTATAGGTTCGAGCAGTAAAAGTTAAAGCATAGTTGATGAACATGGGAATGAAAACAATCGTGAATGCAGGAAAGAGCAGAACAAGTAAAGGATTTAGAAGTTGTCTTTTTTCATAGGTGTACCTCCGTTTTTTTAAAAGTTAGTATATAATGAATCAATTTAAGTAGAAAAATACCTGATTTTAACTAATTTAGTGATAATCAAAATAAAGTGTAAACGGTACCTTAAAATAATGTATACTATAGCTAAATAAAATAAGCACATATAAATCATTGGAGGCCGACATGTTAACAAAAATTCAGATTTTAATCGGTTTAGTAGGAATAATTGTAGTAGCTTATCTTACCTTAAATGAAGTAGTCTCTCCAAAAATTGGAGGAATCTTATGGACAATAATCAATTCGTTGATCCTTATTTTTCATATCTCTGATTTTAGAGAAAGACACTTTAAAAAATAATTTTAGCGAATGTTATTAAATCAATGACTAATCCTATAGAAAATAAGAATAATAAAAAATATCTAGCAAATAAGTAAAAATCAGGATAGTCTTCTTTATTCTGCTTCAAATCATAAAGACCTGTTGTAACTGCAAAAATAAAAATAAGTGGATTGACGTCACTTTCATAACTACCGGATAAAAAGACGTATGTAATATAGATATTGATAAGAATAAGGAAAAAAGTTATTCGTTTATAATTTTTCACATTTTTGAATTTCCCTCCTTCAGAGGCTGTGTGGGTAAATAACATTAGTAGTTTTTCAATTTCTGAATAAGCTAATTATCTCTTGTTTTCACCTAAAATAATAGAACGTATTCATTTACAATTAGCAACTAGTGGTTGCAAACAATTATTATTTAGTCAGTTGAACTAAATATAAAAAAGCAGAAAAACAAAAAAATAGGTTTTTTATCTATACTATTATTTGAAGGAATAGTTTTTCGATTTTATGAAGAACAAATTTAAAATAATGTCCATAAACCTTATAATGACAGTAACGCAACTACTAGTTGCTACGATGTAAACTAGTACGTTCTTTTATAGAAAAGACTTTTCATAGATAATTCAAAGAGTAATATGCTTTTACGGAATGTTCTATGGGGGAGTTTAAAATGAAGAAAATTAAGAAATCTGCTAGTTATCAATTGTTATCTACAGTAGTTTTTGGCATTGCGATTTTTGAAATAGTACATCAGAAAATTGCCTTAGGGTATGTACTAATTTTTATTGGATACTGTTTGCTTCGAAAATCTGATTTTGAAAAATAAAAGATTTCTTAAGGAGAAAAAAATGAAAAAAATGCTAATTATTCCTTTTTGTTTAGTTATTTTGATGGGCTGTGGAATTAAAAAAGACACAAATATTCAAGAAATTGATCCTGTGTCATCCATCGAACCAATTTCGGATCGGCCAGGAGAGGTAACTGTGGTGAGTGAAGTTTCGGAACTAACTTATGCTATTTTTAATTCGGTTAGTTCAACAGCTAAAGCTGAAATATATGAAGCTGGAGATAAATTAACAATTTCATTTACAGATACAGCTCTACTTGAAGAAACAGAAGATAAGTCTACACCGCTATATTATAAAGTTGAAGTTGATCCAGAATATCAGCATGAATATTTGATTGTATTAGTTAATGGCGAAGATGCTGTGTTAAATAGCCTTATATTACAATAAGCAGTTAGAAATAAATAGAGTTAAGGTACTTTTACATAAAGATGGAATGTTTTTTAAGATAGCAGGATAAACATATTTATCTAGGAGAGTAGACGTATGACAATAAGAAAAAAGAAATTCCTAGCACTTTTTATATGGATGGTAATAATTTTTGCATTTGATAGTTTAAGCAATCATTATTCGCTTTTAAATCCTCTACGGCCCTTTGGTTTTCCTATTTTTTTAATGGGAGTTATGTTTACAAAAGATTACATAAATAAGAAAGAGCTAAAAGAGAAGAAATTATGATTAACAAATTTGAACGGACAATGTTAAGGTTGATAATTTGGGTAGGGATAATTGGAGCTATAGTGATGGTATTGCTTGGGCTACTTGGCATTATGATGTGGGTTGCAGCTTAGATTTGCTATTGAAATTATTCATATAAATAATTAAAAAGAACGTATACTATGTCATGTAGTATACGTTCTTTTTCTAGTAACATTTAGAACATGGAGTTAAACCTCTAGCTAGTGCGGTGCTTAAAGATGCTTCAGTATATGTGCCATTCCCGCATTTATGAGTATGGTATTTTTCACCAGTAGGGGTTACTAATACTGTCTGTTCATTTTTGTGGTTGTCCGCATCAACAGTAGGTATAGTTTGTACGGTTGTAGTTTGTGCAGCTTGTTCTGTGGCTGCCTTTTCTTTTGCCGCGTTTTCGCTAGCTATTTTTTCATGTTGTGCCTTTTCAGCAGCAATAACGGCAGCTTTTTCCTCTTTATCTTTTTCAATAGTTGTTTTTATAGTGACTAGTCTATTGTTTAAAGAAGGTTCCTGATTAGGAAGTGCTTCTATCAATTCAACTGCATAACTATAAGTATCATCAGTTGGAGTTTGTTCAGCTAGATCAACTGCTTCTCTAGCTGAAGCTAACTGTTCTTCTCTTTCAGTTACTTTCGTTTGAATCGTTTTTAATCGATCAGAAAAGCTATCTTTATTTAATGTAACTTTTTTTATAAGAGATTGAGCATCTTCTAAGCTATCAGATGTCAATTCTTTTTCAGCAAGAGCAACAGCTTTCTCAGCTTTTATGTAATCATCTATGCTAGTTAATCGATCATCGATATCATGGTATTCTTTTGTTAAAGTAGAAACTAGAGTAGCTGCCTTATCATAATTTTCTTGATTAGGGTCTTTTTCAGCTAAAGCTAAAGCCGTTTCAACTTTTTTAAGATTTTCTTCTTCAATCTTTTGTTCGTTTAAAAAGGCTATGTATTCTTCTGATGGTGTAATTTTAACAATTTGTTCAGCTTCAGAATCTTCAATAGATGCAATAAAGGTAATTGTTTTTTCTTTTTGATCGTCTAATTGAACTTTATAAGAAAAATCTCCTTCTTTATTTTCCAAATCTTTTCCATCAACCGTTAAAGTAGCTTTTGTATTGGTTGTACCTTCAATTAAAGCAAAACCTTTCTCGTTGGTTTCAATACTGGTTGCCTCAATATCTAATGTTGCTGTGGGTGAAATGAAAAAGCTTGCTACTAAAAAAACAATTAAACTTCCTCCAGTAAGAATGGTTGCTTTCTTTTTCGATCGTTTTCTAATCGAGTTAACTAAAAGTGTTACTACGCCAACTATAAATCCTAAAAAACCAAGTAATAATAATATTTCCATTTTTCTCCTCCTCCAAAATATAATTAAAGTATACCAAATAAAAATAGGAAACGGAATCATAAAAATGTAAGTATATACGCAAAAAGTCACAAATTGATTTAAAAAACCATAAAAATTATTATATAGACATTTGTACCAGCTTTTTTAGCAGGAAATAGTATTTAAAATAAATGAATACATATAGAGTTGAAATATAGACCAATTAGTTGGTTAGATTAATTCAATACGAAGAAGTTAAAAAAGTTATCTAATGAATAATTAGGCTAATGGTAAAAAATTTTGGTATATTGTTAAAGTAGATAGTAAACATAATGTAGATGAATAAAAAGGGAGCTAAAGTATGATTAAACCGTTTGCTTTAAAAAATGGAGATAGAGTAGCTATCGTCAGTCTATCAAGAGGGATTTTAGGTGAAGAAACTTGTGCACACCAACTAGAATTGGGTGAAAAACGTTTGGAATCACTAGGACTGAAACCTGTCTTTATGCCGAATGCGCTTAAAGGATTAGACTACCTTAGTGACCATCCTGAAGCACGAGCACAAGATTTAAAAGATGCTTTTCAAGATCCAACGATTAAAGGAATAATAGCAGCAATTGGAGGCGATGATACTTATCGTTTGCTGCCTTATTTATTGGAGGATGAAAATTTTATAACCAATGTACAAGAAAACCCTAAATTATTTACCGGATTTTCTGATACGACAATAAACCATTTAATGTTTTATAAATTAGGAATGGTTTCCTTTTATGGCCCTAGTTTTATTACGGATATCGCTGAATTAGCTAATGGTTTGCTGCCTTACACAAAAGAGTTTTTACAAGATTATCTAGAAGGGTATGAACAGCGAGAAATTCGTTCTAGTAAGTTATGGTATGAAGAACGCACCGATTTTTCTAAACAAGCCTTAGGACAAGATCGTATGCAGCATGATGAAACGCGCGGTTATGAAGTTTTGCAAGGAACAGGAATAGTTTCAGGCCCATTACTTGGTGGTTGCGTAGAAAGTCTTTATGATATATTGGTTGGAGAGCTTTATCCAGATGAAGCAGAGATTTGTAAAAAATATCAATTATTTCCTTCATTAAATGAATGGGAAGGAAAAATAGTATTTTTAGAAACAAGTGAAGAAAAACCAGCTCCTGATATATTAAAAAAAATGTTGGAAACATTAAAGGAAACAGGTATTTTTTCTGTTGTTAATGGTCTGATCATTGGGAAACCCCAAGACGAAGTTTATTACGAAGAATATAAAACCATTTACTCAGAAGTGATTGATGATGTGGAATTGCCAATTTTATATAATGTTAATTTTGGTCACGCGTACCCTAGATGTGCTTTGCCTTATGGGACAAAAGCGACAATTGATTTAGATGAAAAAATGATTTTTATAGATGAATCACCTTTTCAAACTGTTGAATAAACAAAACGGCTAAAAAGTACAGTATTGAAGCTAAGATTGACAAATTAAAGAATTATACCGTATCCTAGAACTATAAAAAAGTGGAGCGTTACGAAGAAGGAGCTAGAGGATGCGGTTAGATAAATTATTGTTTGAAACAGGATTTGGTTCACGTCGAACAGTAAAACGATTGATTAAAAGCAAGCAAGTTGAAGTGAATGGAAAAACCATACTGGTTGATAATTTGAATGTGGACCCAGAACTCCAAGAAGTGAAAGTAGCTGGAGAACGAATCCACTATCAACCCCATGTCTATTATATGTTGCATAAGCCAAATGGTGTAGTAAGTGCCGTAACAGATGATAACAATCAAACTGTTATCGATTTGATTGATCCTTCTCAACGTGTTGCGGGATTGTTTCCAGTAGGGCGTTTAGATAAAGATACAGAGGGATTATTGTTGCTGACAAATAATGGTCAACTAGGGTATCAATTGTTGATTCCTAAAAAAGAAGTCACAAAAAGTTATGAAGCGATTGTAAACGAAAGGGTCACAAGTGAAGACCAAGTAGCATTTGCAAAAGGAATTGTTTTTGATGGAGGCATAAAATGCAAGCCAGCTAAACTAACCATACTAAGTAGTAGCAATAATGAAAGTAGAGTGCTGTTAGAGATTAGTGAAGGTAAATTTCATCAAGTAAAGAAAATGTTTTTATCGGTAGGGAAGAAAGTCACTTATCTTAAGAGATTGTCGATGGGGCCGTTAGAACTCGATGAAACATTACCTGTAGGATCTTATCGACCTTTGCATTTAGAAGAACTAACAGCATTAAGACCGTATTTCAAATGAGATTTTAGTCTAGTTTGGACAAACAAACCTGATTTCAACAACAGTTTGTCTACTATTAGAATAAGTTTGACTGAATTACTTACTTTCAGAATAAAACGGGTTTAAAGGAGATGAATTATGGTTATCTTAGGCATGAAAGTATCATTTCTCATTTACAATTCCTACTCTTTAAAAGATAAGCGCAATGTGCTAAAAAGTATCATTAAAAAAACGCATAACAAATTCAACGTGAGTATCTCTGAAGTTGGTGCTCATGATACGTTAAACCAAGGAGTACTAGGGATTGCTGTTGTGAGCAATAATCGTAAACTGTGCCAACAGACATTAGACCTAGTTTTGAAAGAAATCGAAGACAATGGTGAAGTAGAGATTCACTCCATTGAACGAGAAGAACTGTAAAAAAATAAACCAGAGAAGCCATTAGAGCTTGTCTGGTTTTTTTTATTTAGTCTTCTTCCATTGGAAACGGTGTTTCTGCTCGTACGTTTAAGTACTCATCACGGAAAGGATGGTCTGACTCACTTTGCCATGGTTTGACATGTCCACTATAGTGAATCAAAGCTGGTTCATTACGTGCTTCAGTGTATTCTAGGTTACCAATTTTTGTTGGGTGTTTTTTTTCCTTCGTAATGATATAGGCTTGGGCATTCCATCTAGGATGGAGCACCAACCAGCGGTCATGCAAAATAGCATTCAATGCATCTTGGTCATGGAATTTTAACTCATCTGAATTTTCAGTAGCAAATTTCAACACTTGCTCCGATATTTTTTCTGCTCGCCATTTTTCAATATCAATAATCATCATACCAGAATTGAAGTAAGTATTCGATTCGGCATCAATTTCCATTGCATCTAAACGTGCATGGAACCCAGCATCTTCAACGGCTGCTAACAAGTTATCGCCTAAATCGATATTCCAGATGTTCTCGATATCTTCTTTAGCAATAATATCGCAATCTAAATAAATGACTCGCTTGATATCTGTGTGTTTAAAATAATTAGGAATCGCAATTCTAAAGTAAGCTGTTGTAGGAATCCGATCACTTTCTACCATATCTTCAAATTTAACTGTATCAATCTGCAAATAACTGATTGAAGCATTGTACTCATTTATCATACGGTTTAAACTATCTTTAGAAGTTAATGAAATATTGTCATCAATAACATAAAAGTTAATTTTTGTTTCGTCTTTTTTAGTTTTTAAAATAGATAAGAATAATGTAGCTAAGTGAGGAACAAAGCCATCATCTGTAGCTGAAACAATTGTAATTTCTGGATCAATCATGTTGGTTTTCTCCTTCTATATACAAAATGACTAAATAACTGTCTTTTTTTGTACTGGTTGATGTGTAATAAGTGACTTAATCATAATCTTTTGCTAGTAAAGAATCAAACAAAAAGCCTAAAGGCGTATTTGGGATAATCAAAAATAAATAAGCTATTTTGAAAACTAGTGTGTGGTAAAAGATTTTGAATGCTAGTATACTGATGGTGAAAAAGACTAAAGCGGATAACAAAAAGAAGTTTTTTTACATAAAAAGGAGGTGTGGATAATGGCTGTTGGAGTACAATCAATTTTTATAAATTTACCGGTTAAGGATCTAACAAAGTCTATTGAATTTTTCAAAGCACTTGGTTTTGATTTTGATGAACAGTTTAAAGACGATAAGGGAGCAAGCCTGATTATCACCGAATCCATTTACGTAATGCTGCTTACTGAAGAATTTTTCTCTAGTTTTACCCACCAAAAAATTACGGACACATCAATGGAAAATGAAGTGATCACTGCTTTACAGGTTGAATCGAAAGATGCAGTAGATGAACTAGTAAACAAAGCAATTGAAAATGGCGCAAAAGACAAGACAACGAAATTGAGTGAAGAAGAAGAGGCTATGATGTATTACCGTCGCTTTAAAGATTTAGATGGTCACTTATGGGAAGTCATGTATATGGATATGAGTGCAATGGGAGCCTAAAGATTTGAGTAAAGACATGAGAACGATGTTTCTTATGTCTTTTTTGTCTATTTTACGAATAGGTATAAATAGGGTAGAATAAGAGTAACGAATAGTAAAAACATAGGAGTTTGACTAATGACAGAATTACATAACATGCTAATCAAAGGGAAGCCTCAAACAGATTTAGAAAAAAGTTTGCTTGCTTATAAAAAAGAACAGTTGCTTCAAATCGCTGTGCAACAGCAACTACCCATTAGAAAAAGTTACACAAAAATGAAGATTGTAGAACAATTAAAACCGGTTATAGTTAAGCAGGCCGTAGATTTTTTTGCACAATTAGATGGTCATAAAAAGGAAAAATTAATTGATTTAGCAAAGGGGTCAGCAACAGTTGTCTCTAACGAAACAGTCATGCAGTTTCAATCGAGTATTGAATCAGGCTATGTATTTGCTTATTTAGCAAATGGTACAATAACGCTTATCTTGCCAAATGAACTTGTTTCTTCTATTAAACAAGATACAAAACCAGTTATAAATTATCCGCAAGCAGAAACGCAACCACTATTTTTAAGACAAATGAAAAGTGCCCAAAAAATCTATGGCACATATGATGTCCATCATTTGGTTTCAGTATGGAATTCTTATTTTGCTCAAACAATGACTATTGAAGAAGCGACGCTATTGATTGAAACCATTCAGTAGAATGGACTAATGAAGTTAAAATGATCGATTGGGGGAGTTAGAATGGCTGAAAATAAAATGCAAGAAACAACAGAGAATGTGATTGATTTTGTAGAAAAAATCGAAGACGATAAAAAACGTCAAGATGTGCATCGGTTGATTCAGTTATTCAGCGAAGAAACAGGAAACGCACCTAAAATGTGGGGAACAACTATTATCGGTTTTGGCCGTTACCGTTATAAATACGCTAGTGGCCATGAAGGGGATGCAGCTCCAGTTGGTTTTTCTCCTAGAAAAGCGCAGTTCAGTATTTATCTCTCACAACCTGATAATGAAAAAAGAGCTAGTCAGTTAACAAGATTAGGCAAACACAAAATGGGAAAAGGCTGTTTGTACATTAAAAAGCTAGATGATATTGATGAATCCGTATTAAAAGAACTAGTCCAGGATAGTGTAAACTACATTAAAGAAACTTATCCGGATTTAAAATAAGCAGGATAGTAAGGAAGAGAAGGTCAGTTTGGTAAATTCAATTAGATAAGGTGAGATAAAGTGACGAAATTAATTATTGATACAACCTGTGATCGTAATTTAGAAATGGAACAGCAATACGATTTTGAGGTTATTCCACTTAGCATAACATTAGATGACAAAACTTATTTGGATGGTGAAGAAATCACTGTTGATGCTGTTTATGAAGCGATGCGGTCAGGAAAAGTACCAAAAACTTCTCAAATTTCATATGGATCCTTAACAAAAATATTAGATAAAGGAATCCAAGAAAATGAAGATATGATCTATATGTCTTTTTCATCAAAAATGTCTGGTACCTATCAATTTGCTTATCAGATTATTGAAGACTATAAAGAAAAATACCCTGAGCGAAAAATTAAGTTGATTGATTCAAGAGGCGGAGCCGGTGGAGGAGCACTTATTGCGTTACAAGCGTTAAAAATGATTGAAGCTGGAAGACCCTTTGAAGAGATCGTGCAACAAATGGAATGGAACATTGATCACGTCTTTTATCGATTCACACTAAGAGATCTTAATTGGCTGGTAAAAGGTGGGCGTGTTAATAAAACGACAGGTTATGTTGGAACAGCATTGAATATCAAACCTTTTTTGATTATCAATGATGGGTTTATCCAATTAAGCAAACTTGTTCGTGGAGAGAAAAAAATCTATAAAAAGTTGATTGAAGAGGTAAAGAATGGTGTAGGAGATTTTACTGATCAAACCATTGGCATTAGCCACGGGGATGATGAAGAGACAGCAAAAAAAATAGAAGACATGATCAAAGAAGCCTTACCAAATTGCCAAACCCAAGTCTTTAGGATTGGCGCGGTACTTGGTTCTCATATCGGCGTCGGTGGAATTGGTGTCTTTTATTTTGATGAACGACCAGACTGGTACCAAAATTAAAAAAGAAAAAGGATGTGAGATAAAAAATCTCGCATCCTTTTTCTTTTGTTTTAAAGTATATGCTGTGAGCGTTTGAACTGACTCTTCAAGAAGATAAAAGTTACAATAAAGGCTAAAAATTCAGCTATTGGGACAGCTGAGTAGATGCCATAGAGTCCAAAAATAGGAGACAAAATAAGAACTAAAGGAATTAAAAAGATGATTTGACGGGCTAAATTTAAGAAGCTGGCCAACTGCACTTTTCCAACTGCTTGAAAGTAACTCGCCCAAACAATTTGGATTCCTACCAGTGGGAATGCAATGGTCCAGATTCGAATGGCTTTTATTCCCAATGAGACGACTTCTGGTTCTTGATTAAATAAGGAAATAACAAATACAGGGAAAAATTGAAAGAGAAGGAAACCAGTTGTGCTGATGATTCCGCCAATGATGCTTCCTGTTTTTAATGCTTCTTTTACACGATCTATGCGTTCTGCTCCGGTATTGTAACTGATAATCGGTTGCAATCCTTGAACTAACCCGGAAACCATCATAATGATCAAAGTTGTTGCGCTTGTTATAATACCGGCAACTGAGATAGCAATATCTCCTCCGTAAGCCACTAAACTTGCGTTGATAACAATATTTAGTACACTATTCGCAATCTGTAACAAGAAAGCCGGTATGCCGGTAGTCAAAATTTCCTTTACGTATGTAGCTTTTAGTTTCATATTTTTAACAACCAATTGAATATTTGCTTTTGGCCCTAAGAAATAAACAAGCTGCCACACCATTGAAAGAAACTGACCTCCGATTGTAGCGTAAGCTGCTCCTTTCATTCCCCAACCAAGTTGAACAATAAAGATGTAGTCAAAGACAATGTTGAAGCCGGCACCAATCATCATACTGATCATCGAATTACGTGGGTTTCCATCTGCTCTCGAGAAATTATTCAATGCCATAGCGACACTTTGGAAAACTGCTCCAAATAAAATAACACTTAAATAATCAGTAGCGTAGGGAAGAACAGCATTACTCGCACCAAGTATACGTAAAATAGGTTCAATAAAAATATTGCCCAAAATCATAAAAAGAAGTCCCGCAATAATAGCTAAAGTTACACCGTTACCTAAAAAGAATTTGGCTTTTTCATTTTCCTTTCTGCCTAAACTAATCGAGAAACGTGTGGATCCTCCAACACCTACCATTAATGCAAAGGCAAGTAAGACTAAGGTGACAGGATAAGTTATGGAAACAGCCGCTAACCCTAATGAACCCAATTCGGGATCGTTCCCAATAAATATGCGATCCACAATATTGTAAATAGCATTAACCAACATTCCTATGATTGCAGGTATTGAAAATTCTGCTAATAATTTAGGAATAGACTCTGTTTCAAGCCGATTTTTTTTAATAATCATACACCTCTTTTTATCTATTATAGTAGAAACGTTACTTGTTAAAATATAACAATGTTGTTTAGTGAAGTCAATGTTTAAAACCTTATAGATACTGATAGAATAGGTATTCGAACTTGTTTTCTCAAGAAGGAATGAATTAGATAATGCATATTATTTTGTTAAAAAATAGACATCCGCTATACTAGTAATTGTAAAGCAAAACATTATAAAAAAGAGGAGATGTTAAGTATGAACAATGTATCAGATTCATTTAATTCGGGACTACATTCATTTTTTGATTTTTTGCCGACGTTACTAGGAGCTGTCTTGCTATTATTTCTAGCTTGGATTGTCGCTACATTAGTTAAGAAAGCTGTTCAAAAAGGATTGAAAGCAGCTGGATTTGGCAGACTATTAACCAAATGGGGTGTAACGAATTCACAAGAACAAGCTGACAAAACCATCGACTCCCTATCACAAGTCCTTTATTTCTTAGTATGGTTATTATTCTTACCTGGTATTTTAGGTATGTTGGGATTAGATGCGGTCGCTCGACCAATTTCTAATATGTTTGACACAGCGTTGAATTTCTTGCCTAACTTATTCGCTGCAGTAGTGATTATTGCTATTGGCGTATTCGTTGCTCGTTTTGTTAAAAATTTAGTTTACAATTTAGCTGTAACTTTAGATATCGATAAATGGGTATCGAAATTTACAAGTTCTAGTTCAGAAAAACCAGCTGCACCTTCTGCAGGACAAAAGAGTACAATGGCTAAAGTATTAGGAAACATTGTTTACATTGTTATCTTGATTCCAATCGTAACGATTGCTTTAGAAACATTAAATATTGATTCCATTTCTCGTCCAATCGTAGAAGTATTGAACCAAATTTTAGCTGCTATTCCAAATATTATTGTAGCGATCATCTTATTAGCTGTAGGAATCGTTATTGCTAAATTTGTTGGTGAAATGTTGACTGACTTACTTTCAAGCTCAGGTATCAATAATTTAACAAAATACGTTAAAAACTTAGGTAATATGAACTTTGACTTAGCTAAAATTATTGGTCAAATCGTTGCTGTAGTTATTGGTGTGTTCTTCCTAGTTGAAGCATTAAATGTTTTAAACTTAGAAGTCTTAAACACTATTGGTTCAGCAATCATCGCTTACTTGCCGTTAGTCCTTAGTGCATTAGTTATTTTAGGAATTGGTGTTGTAGGTGGAACGGTACTTGGAGGATTTATTTCAAAATCAACTGGTAATAAATTTGCCGGTGAAACGTTGAAATACATTTTAATTGTTTTATCTGTCTTTATGGCATTAGATCAATTAAAATTTGCTACAAGTATTGTTAACTTAGCCTTTATCTTGATCTTAGGTGCTTTGTCTGTTGCCTTTGCTATTGCATTTGGTGTCGGTGGACGTGACTTTGCTAAAAGCCAATTGGCTAAATTAGATAAAAAAATGGATAAAGAAAATAAATAAACAAATAATCAAGGTCCTACTTTATAAGACCTTAATGAAAAAAGTCGGGCTTCTAACTTAAGAAGTCCGGCTTTTTTTGTCTATTTATCTAGTCTACAGCCACTCTTTTTCAATATATAGATTCAACGTGTAGGAATACAGATTTTATTTTTAGTCAATTTTATGGTACAATTTATTATGGATAGTAAAGTGGGTGCTTGCATGAGTGGTTGATGAAAGCAAAAAACTTTCATGTTAAACGAATAGATAAAAGGACGGTAAATCATCTTTTTGTTTTCTTCAGCAATTCTCATTAAGTAAAGACGGAACTACCAAAATTAGGAAGGATGTGTCTTTATTTGAATATACTTACAGAAAAATTTAAAGAAGTGTTGCTCTCAGTTTTACCAATTGTTGCAATTGTTTTGATATTGCATTTTACCATAGCGCCGCTTGAAACGAGTTTATTACTGCGTTTCTTATTAGGCGCTTTATTTGTAGTAATAGGACTAGCAATTTTCTTATTAGGAACGGATATAGGAATCACCCCAATCGGGACCAATCTAGGAAAAGGCATTGCTAAGAGTAATAAGGTTTGGATTGTTGCTGTGGCTGGGATCGTATTAGGCTTCTTTATCTCAATAGCTGAACCTGATCTGCACATTTTAGCAAATCAAATCTCAGACGTAACAGGAGGACTCATCAATAACTCAAGTATACTGATTTATGTTTCGATCGGGATTGCAATTATGATGACCATTGGTTTGTTACGTATCGTGTTTAATATTCCTTTATACAAATTATTAACAGGAATTTATTTTGTTATTTTTATCCTTTCATTATTTACATCAAATGAATTTTTAGCCATCGCCTTTGACGCTTCTGGAGCGACTACAGGTGCTTTGACCGTTCCGTTTATGTTAGCTTTAGCTTTAGGTGTATCGAATTTGAAAAAAAACGGAAAAGCATCTGAAAAAGACAGTTTTGGATTAGTAGCCATTTCTTCTTCAGGAGCCATTATTGCAGTTATGATGATGAACATACTTGGCGGACAAGATGAACTTTCAGGAAGTTTAGCAGTCGATTTAACCGGTTCTGAATCGGTTATCGCACCATTTCTTCATCATTTTCCTACGATTACAAAAGAAATCTTGATTGCTTTAGTGCCAATTATTTCCATTTTCTTACTATACCAAGTCTTTTTCTTGAAATTATCGAAAAGAAAGTTAGCTAAGATTTTAAAAGGTGCCTTATATGTTTTCATTGGTTTAGTTATTTTCTTAGTTGGAGTAAATGCTGGTTTCATGGAAGTTGGAAGTGTGGTAGGATATACTGTAGCGGCATTGGACAATAGCTTATATGTCTTGATAGTTGCTTTTGTACTAGGAATCGTAACCATATTAGCTGAACCAGCTGTATATGTGTTGACGCATCAAATTGAAGATGTAACAAATGGATATGTTAAGAGAAAAGTTGTACTAACAGCTCTATCTATTGGTGTCGGTTTAGCCGTTCTTTTATCAATGATTCGTATCTTAGTTCCTGGTTTACAACTATGGCACTTTATCTTACCAGGCTACATTGTGGCTATTGGATTAATGTATGTCACGCCTAAAATGTTTGTCGGAATGGCATTTGATGCCGGTGGTGTAGCTTCTGGACCAATGACAGCCACGTTCATTTTAGCATTTGTTCAAGGAGCAGCTGAATCGATTGAAGGTGCTAACGTCTTGTTAGACGGATTTGGTATGATCGCAATGGTGGCTATGATGCCGATTATTACATTAGAAATACTTGGTTTGTTATTCAAAATCAAATCTCGTAAAGGAGGACTCCAATCGAATGAGTAATACGATTATAGAAGGAATGGACTTTGACATACTGTTCTTAGTAGTCAATAACGGAACAGGGAGCAGAGCCCTTCAAATTGCAAAAAAATGCGGTATATCAGGCGGAACTGTTTTTCGAGGATTGGGAACAGCCTCTAATTCAGCATTGAAGTTCTTTGGAGTAGAAGATGTCAAAAAAGAAATATTGATTATGGCAGCGCGCAAAGAAACTGCTGAAGAAGCATTAGATATTTTAACTGAAAAATTACAATTGAAAAAAAGAAATCGCGGAATCGCCTTTACGATTCCATTAGCAAATTTATTAGGAAACCGAAATTGCGTCTATAATCAAGATGCTCACAGCAGAAAGGTTGAGGATATTATGCATCAAGCTATATTTACGATTGTCGATCGTGGCCAAGCAGAAGAAGTGATCGATGCTGCTGTTGCAGCTGGATCTCAAGGAGGAACCGTTATCAACGCTCGTGGTTCCGGCAGCCATGAAACAAGTAGATTGTTTTCAATGGATATTGAACCAGAAAAAGAGGTTGTCATGATCCTTACTGAGCAACACACCACAGATGCTGTAGTAGCATCCATCAGCAATGCCATGAAAATCGAACAACCCGGAAACGGTGTACTCTTCACAATTGACGTATCAAACACAAGAGGATTATTCTAAAGATTGCTATCCTCTTGTTAATCCAAAAAAGATAAGATTCCTTAAACAGCCAAGGCTGAAAGTGGAATTTTATCTTTTTTAGTCTATTTCTGTCATTTTTACTAAACAGTGGATAACCAAGAGCAAATTTAGAAGATGTTTGTTCATTAACAATAAACCAGTTAGCAGCAATTTAATTTGATGATTAAAATAATTCTTTTGCTCTTTTACCATGTAAAAGGTAAGTAAATTGAAATTAAGCTTTATCTACGTTAAAATAATGAATATCAATCGAATTGATAATCAAAAAATAGACAATGGATAAGTCACTACAAATAAAGGCATCTTGTAATAATCATTACTTATATAAGAAGGCTTACAATAATTGTAGGAGGATTTATAAATTAAACAATGAAGGAACAATTTGCATCGTTTATGCTCATGGATCTGATACTTTAGAGGTTTTAATTACTACAGCTATTAGTAACGTAACAGAACATAAGTTGCAAGCAACAAATGGGGAAAATCAGTTGATTCAAACGAATGCTAAAGTAAATGTAGCAAGATGCAACAAGAAAGGAATACACACTCATGAGCATTAATGAAAAAGAAAAGTTAATTTTAGAATCTATTCGTGATAACCCTTTTATACCACAACAAGAATTGGCTGATACTATTGGTCTATCTCGTTCAGCTACAGCTAATCTTATTTCAGGGCTTGTAAAAAAAGATTATTTATTAGGAAAAGCGTATGTATTAAATGAAGAAGAACCAATCATTTGTATTGGCGGAGCAAATATTGATCGTCGTTATCTGGTAAAAGATAAGATGATTCAAGGGACATCTCATAATGTGCAATCACGTACTAACGTTGGTGGTGTAGCACGTAATGTTGCAGAAAATTTAGGACGGTTAGAAGAAAAAGTGATGCTGTTTTCTGTTACGGGAAATGATACAGAATGGAAGATGATTGAAAATCAATCGGAACATTTTATGAATCTTAAAGCTGTTGATAGAATTGAAGGCTGTCCTACTGGAACGTTTATGGAAGTCATAGATATGAATGGAGAAATGGTTTTAGGCTTAGCTGAAGTGGATATTTTTGATAAAATGACGCCAGAATGGCTCAGTAAGCACCTTTCTGTGTTAAAGCGCTCAAAATATATCATTGTGGATTTGAATTGCCCAAAAGATACCATAGAGTTTTTAAATAGTTTTGCTATTAAATACAATATTCCGATCGCATTAATGACCGTCTCTGTCCAGCGCCTAAACAATTTGCCAGATTATTTAGGTGGGATAAAGGTGTTGGTTACGAAACACAATGAAACAGCAGCTTACTTTGATATGGAAGTCGAAACGGATGAGGATCTAAAAAACGCTGTGAAAAAATGGCTAGATAAGGGCCCAGAACACGTTTTTATTTCTAAAGGGAACGCTAAAATTGCTTACGGAAGTCAAGATGACGGCGTTCATATTTTTAATTATTCAAGTGAACAAGATGATCGCTATAATTGGGGAATGAATGAAGCCTTTTGTGCAGGGGTGGTTTATAGTCGTCTCCAAGGCAAGTCGATTCCTGAGAGTATCACTGTTGGCTTAACGAATGCTTTTCAAACATCTCAATCCATTTATGTTGTCCGACCTAATTTATCCAAGAATCAATTACAAAATGAATATAATGCATGTTTAGTAGATAAAACTTTTTATGATTAATTCATGATTTTTGTTTGGCCATAAAGAAAATACGATAGATTTAATAAGTGAGATATGCTATCTTTAATGAAAACGTGAAGATAGCGAGGAAATTTAAAAATGAAGATAGTAAAATATATTGGAAATACAATAGTGTTAGTTGCAGTTCTTATTTTTGTCGTAATCGCCGGAATTAGCTTCTTTTCTGCACCAGATAGTAGCGGGTTATTTGGGTATAAAGGCTACACTGTAGTAAGTGGAAGTATGGAGCCAAAGATATCAGTTGGAGATTTCATTATCGTTGAAATAGAGCCCTATGATGCTATTGAAACCGGAGATGTTGTAACTTTCCAATACAATACAGAAATCGTTACACATAGAGTAATGGATAAGACAGAAGAAGGATTAGTTACAAAAGGGGATGCAAATAATATCCAAGATCAAGGCTTTGTAGCAGAAGAATCTTATATTGGGATTCAAAAATTGCTTATTCCTTATTTTGGATACGTTATCACTTTCTT
Organism: Carnobacterium sp. FSL W8-0810; assembly: GCF_038007125.1. Taxonomy (NCBI): domain Bacteria; kingdom Bacillati; phylum Bacillota; class Bacilli; order Lactobacillales; family Carnobacteriaceae; genus Carnobacterium; species Carnobacterium sp. FSL W8-0810. Next base: position 1,463,661 of record NZ_JBBOWO010000001.1, read on the forward strand.
ACAAAAACCGATTGCTTTTGCTCTTGTTGTTGCTTTAATGGGCGTGTATCTTATTTATCTTTATCTCCATCCGACAAAAGAGGAAGAAACAAAAGAGTAATTTTAAATAAACAAGTGTTTATTTAAGGGTATATCAGCAAATTGTCACAAATTAGACAAAAAAATATTTATGCATTAGAAAGCGTAATTAATAAATAGATAGTGGATAAAATAGTCTGCTATCTATTTATTTTTTTGTTTTTTTTAATGCTTTTTTGGTTTGATAAGAAAAAATTAGTCATTAATTCAACTAAAAAGAAAATAGAATTGCATCAGAATTTATAAATAATACTAAAAATAGCTTTTTTTTTATAAAAAGACATTTTTAAATCTCAAAAGATACGCAATCGACCTTTTTTATGCAATAAATATTCGCTATATACTTTTTATCTTAAAACAAATGTTGCTTTATTGTTTAAAATCACATTTGTTCTTATACATAAAGATAACAACATAATTATAAATGCCATTTTAATGCAATTTGTTTGATTATCAAACCTTATCTTAAAGGTATTAAAATATGAACAAATGTTACATCTTGGCAGATGTATATTTATTGCTTTGAATAAAAATGATATAATTTGACTTCTTTTTTTTCTAAGACTATAGTTACGGTTGTTGGAAGCAAATTAAAAAATAAAAAAATAATGGAGGAGAATATAAAATGAAAAAAGAATCGGCAAGCAGAAGGAAAAAGTTACCTTTATTACTAGGAGCCTTATTAATCATCAGTGTGGCAGCATACGGGACACGAGCTTACTTTTCAGATAGTGCTAAACAACAAGCAAACATTGAATTGGAATTAGGAGACGTAGAAATTTCAACAGATAAAACAAAAGAGTGGAAATATACTCCTTTAGAAACTGGAATTAATTTAGATGCAACAGAAGCTAAAAATAAAAAATTAGGTAAATCAAAACAAGACGCTAACGTGGTTTATACTAATGTACGTCCAGGGGATTCATTTACAAGAGAGTATGTTATTGAAAATACAGGGTCTCTAGATGTTAAAGTAGGATTGGAGTACAGTGGTCAATTAGTACAATCTCCTCTACCTATTAAGTTAGAAGGAGCAGAGATAAATGTATCTAATATTAAGGTTGAAGATACACCTTTCCTAATTTCTATTAGTGGACTACAAACAAACTTTACTCTTAAACCAAAAGGAACAGAAAAATATACTGTTACAATCACTGTAGATGAACAGGCAAATAACGATTTTAATATTAATAACAAAAAATCAGCTGACTTAGATAAATTCACATCTGATTTTCTTGAAGAAACGCTAAGTATAAAAGCTGTTCAAACAAATGCGGATAATGCTACATTAGTAGATTAATAGTTAGCGAATAATATTAGAAAAAATATATTTTGAAGCAAACTATTAGGCACGACGTCTAATCGTTTGCTTCAGAATTTTTTACTATATAAAATAAATTGTGTGAAGGGGATAGTAATGGGAAAACTAAAAACGATATTATGTATGTTAACCAAAATTAGTTTACTTTGTTTTGCTTTCTTTGTGCTATTCCCTTCATTACAGGTACAAGCCGTTTTTAGTGATACGGCTAATATAAACATGGGTATCAAACTAGAGCTGGGAACAGTAAGTTTAGCTGCAGAGGATACCAATATTATTAACCCTGTGAGTTTCACTGAAGGTGGTCCCATCTTAATCGCTTCAAGTAAATTGGTAAATGATGGTAATCTGTCTGGGAAACTTGCTTATAAGATTGATGTGACAAAAGAGAATAAGCCACTGACAGCCGATGAATTAAATGATACGGAAATTTCAATTAATTTTGGAACCCTAGCGAATAAAGTAGAAGCAACTGCAACAACTTTAAATACTAATAGTTTTACTTTTGTAAAAAATTCGAGCGGTAGTGATGTCGTTATTGAACCTGATTCTGTAGGTAAAGTTCCAGTAACTGTTTCCTACAAAAATAGTACTTCTACTAAACAAGAAAAGTTGAAAATTAAAGCTACATTTAGATTGATCCAATTGAATGCTTCAAATGCGGATGCTAATATGTTTTTGGATGAAATAATGTTAGAAAATAGTATTTTGTTAGTTCCGAAAGTTATTGAAGAAAAAAGTTATTGGCCAGATAAAAGTACATTTACTAATAAAACTAGTAACAATAAAGTTACTTATAGCTTAGAAAAAATGGAAATGGTATTTAGCGAAGTTTACAATCCAAAAAATTATCCTATTAAAGAAATAAAAAATTTAAATAAAGCAGTATTATATATACAGTTACCAATTGAAGAAGAATTAAAAACAACAGATTATAAAACAGGGAAACAAATTGATACTTTTAAGTTTTATAGCAGAACTCCAAATGCCACAGGTAAAGTTAATGTTGAAAGTATAGAACTAGATGAAAAAAATCATGGTTATAAAGTGACTTTTAGTCTATTAGATTCTTATGATTCTTCTGATCCTAATAAGGTGCAGGAATATACGAATAAACTTAATTATCAATTACATCAACAATTCGGATTGGAAAAATATACTTTTAATGGTTATAATGATGGATATTATGATAATTATGCTGATATAGGTATTGATAATGACAATTATGCTAGCCGATTAGTTCTAAGTAGTGATATTCTGAATGAAACAGAAGGATGGAATTATGAACAAAAAATAATTCCGTTATCAGCGGCGGAAAAAACTATTACCATACAACAATTAAATAAAAATTCAAATTGGGTATACAAAAGTGAATTTAAAGACGTTCGATTTACTGAAGAAACTCTCGAATTTGAAGTGAAAGAGAAAGATTCTAAACTAGTGGACTATTCTTTAATTTCTAAGAATGCATTTTCTCTAAGGTTAAAACCGGATGGAAATAGTAATGAGGCTACCTTAAATGTAAAAATTACTGGGGATACAAAAAATACATTGATCATTTCCAGAAAATTAGAATTGCAGAATTATTTAGTGAAAATAAAGTCAGCTAAGATATCTTCAACAACTGAAGAAACTAAACAACAAACAAATTCTGAAGAAAAGATAAAAGAACCCAGTTCAATGATTGACAGCACCGTGCCAAATGGTCAAGTTATTGAAGAACCTATTGATGGAGATGATCAAGAAGAAGTAGAAGAAGTAGAAGAAGTTGTTGATTCTTCATCAGCTGACAGCGATGCTGAAATAAAGGAAGAAACTGTACCAATTGAAAATTCGGATCAATCTACATCTGAAGAAAAAATAAGTGATGAACAGATAAACGAATAAAATAAAATACAATAAGTCCTTACCTTTAAAACAAAGATAAGAACTTCATCTAAGAGAACTAGGAAACTAGTTCTCTTTTTTTTGCCTTTTTTTAAAATATTCCTTAACTAATGAAATTTTATGCCGATTAATTATATAAGAAGACAATTTTTTTGAAAGATTAGTTTAAATGATAAAATTAAAATGTAAGGGCTTTATATAACAAAAACAAAATCTTTATACAACATTTACACAAACAAAACGTGACAAAAGCAACGAAAAGTAGTAAATTTATTGTATGAAAATAGATTAAAATTGAATAATAGGAAGTGGTGTTTTTTATGAGAAATCCAACTGTTCAACCTCATACAACTAAAAAGAACGCAACGCATCCTCGTTTAAATTCAGTTGCCCTTTTTGGTTTAGCCTTATTATTACTCATTTACATTCTTCGTCCTGCTTATACTAGAATATTAGATGATGTAATCAGCACCTATCGTACTACTTTTCCATCAGAACAAATGGAGAAGAAAGATTCACTTAAGGTTATCGGTGATTCTGCCAGCTCTGAAAAAGAGATAGTAGAAGAAGCAAAAGCTTTGAAACAAGAAAAGCACCAAGAAGTGACAATTTTAACCTATTATGATTCTAATTTACCTTCTGAAGAATCCAATTCTGCAAGACAAATAAAATATAAAGCTGAAACAACTGATAAGGGAGTAAAAATTAAGAACTTTTATTCTAATAAAAGTGTGGCTCCGGATACGACGTTATCTAGTCAATGGGATGTTAGCGAGAATACTTTTGATTTAGTCAGTGGTGTTCTTAGAATTGAATTAATAATTGAAGAAAAATTAAGTCCAGAATCGATTATAGCTCAATCAAGAGGATTGATTGAATTACTTATGGCGTATAATGCTGAGAAAGAGATCCACTCTATTGAACTTGAAATGAAAAGTGGTAAGGAAAATTATTCGTTTGATTCTAAGGAAATAGACACATTAGTAAGTACAAAGATGGTATATACAAACTAAATACAATAAAATTAAAAAACTAGTTCTGTAAAAATAGAACTGGTTTTTTTTGAGAAGTTCCTTTCGTTGGTAACCGTTTTAATAAGAAAACTATGATACAATAAGGCTAGATTATTAAAAGGAACGCATAGAAACAATTAGATTTAGTTTGGTCAAGGAGGAATACACATGTCAGGATGGGCAATAGTTGGTGTAATCGTAGCAATTGTATGTGTCATCATTCTTTATTTATACTTACAAAACACACAACTACAACGAACAGAGATCGAAATAAAATTACCCTTTACAGAAAAAAAACTAAGTGGCACGAAAATTATTCACTTATCTGATTTTCACCTGCCACGTCAAGGAGTGTCTATCAAGAGACTAATTGAAAAAGTTGCAAATGAGAAACCAGATATGATTGCATTAACAGGTGATTTAATTGACGTACGAGATGACTTTCCTCAAGAACAGTTGGAGTCTTTGTGTCGTGCTTTAGTCGATATCGCGCCAACTTTTTCGGTCACAGGAAATCATGACCTTGGTTCGGGTCATTTGCAAAAGTGGGAAACAACTCTAACTTCTGTTGGGGTCAGAGTATTGATTGATGAAGCGGAGTGGTTGCCAGTCGGTGATGATGGGATAGTTGTTATGGGATTATCCGAAAAAGAAGACTTTGAGGCTACTCCAAAACCAATTTTAAGAGGAGTTACGATCCCTGAACCTTTGCGAACAAAACCACGTATCTTATTGGCGCATCGTCCAGAATTGTTTGAAGAGTATTTAATGGATTTAACACGTGTTCCTGCCCTTACACTTAGCGGGCATGCTCACGGTGGGCAAGTGAGAGTACCTTTCTTAGGCGGCTTGTTTGCCCCAGGACAAGGCAAATTTCCGACCTATACCAGCGGAATTTATTATGATCCTGAAATGCCTGCTTATCGTATGATGGTCAGTCGTGGAATTGGAAACTCGACTTTCCCATTTCGGGTCAATAATCGTCCAGAAATGATCGTCATTATTTTACATTAATAAATAAAGTAATGATCAAATAGAAGACAAGATCGGAAGGACTGTAATAGGTCCTTCCAATCTTGTTTTTTTATTTTTGTAAGTGTTTTCTTTTGAAGTTTAGGTCGCTCTTGTTTAAACTAAAGGTAACAAAGTTTAGGAGGCGGATAACTATGGTAGTAAGCTTATTAGACAGAATGGCATTAAACAACGGATACACGATTCCAGGAATTGGTTTAGGAACAAGTGGAATGAAAGGCCAAGAAGCTGAAGATGCAGTTTTCTCAGCTATTATGAAAGGTTATCGTTTGATAGACACAGCTTCAATGTATGATAATGAAGAAGATGTAGGACGCGGAATTAATCGTGCTGTCAGCTCAGGCGTTTCACGAGATGAAATTTTCGTTGTAACCAAAATCTGGAAAACGGATGCTGGGTTTGATAATGCTATCCAATCTTTTGAAGCAAGTTTAGAACGGTTAAATCAACCCTATGTAGACTTATTGTTGATTCATTGGCCGGATAAAGATGACGCTGTAAACTTAGATACATGGAGAGCTTTAGAAGATATCTATGAATCTAACAGAGCAAGATCAATTGGTGTATCAAACTTTAGCAGAGGCGATTTGGCTGAACTATTAAAAGAAGCAAAAGTACGTCCAGCAATTAACCAGTTTGAAGTTTATCCAGGTAACCCAAATCAAGACTTAAACGACTATTGTGATTCTGAAAATATTGTAACGATGGCATACAGCCCATTGAAAAGAGGAAATGTCAGCAAAGAACGCCATTTAACAACGATTGGCGAAAAGTATGGCAAGACGCCTTCGCAAGTAGCTTTACGCTGGGATATCCAACGAGACGTTATTCCAATTCCAAAATCTAGTAACAAAGATCGGATGCAAGAAAATGCTGAAGTCTTTGACTTCGTATTATCAGATGAAGATATGAATACGATTAATGGTTTAGATAAACAAAATAGAGACCGAAATCCGAATGGGATGGTTCGTTCTGGAGATGTAAAAGGACGGACAAGTCGCGAAAACAGACAAGGACGTCGGTAAAAAGTAAAAGGCCAACCATTACAAAATAATTAACTAAATAAAAGAATAACTGACACCATATAGTGTGAATAACTTTTAAACCAATGAGAGTGAGACAAAAAGTGTTTAGACCCGAATCACTGGAACGAATAAGCGCAGTATGGTCATCGACCATCGAGCATTGTTCGCGAAGTGGACGTCGGGTCTACTTTTTGGAACACGTTTTAGAATAGAGATTCGTATATAAAGAATAGGCTGAGATTTTTTCCCCCAGCCTATTTGGTTTTTTTGCAAATATAAAAGATGGATACCAAAGTAACATCAATCGAAAGAAGCAACTTGCTAAATACGTATTCTTGTTTCAATTAGAGAAAGGAATATGGTATGATAAAAGAAAAAACGGTTGCACTAAAAGTGTAAACGATTTATTAGGTGGGGTTGAAATGGTGTTAAACTTAGGAATAATTGGAACAAATTGGATCACAAACCAATTTGTGGATGCTGCAATAGCTACACAAGAATATCAAATGGTAGGGGTTTATTCTAGATCGATTGAAAAAGCAAAAGCTTTTGGCGAACCGTATCATGCAACTGTTTTTGAAACAAGTCTGGAAGCTTTTGCAACCAACACAGATATTGATGTCGTATATATTGCTTCTCCAAATAGCATGCATTACGAACAAGCGGTGACTTTAATGGAAGCCGGTAAACATGTTATTGTTGAAAAACCTATTTTCTCCAATCCACGCGAATGGACTGCGGCAATTAAAGTAGCTGAAAAAAATAATGTCTTTATTTTTGAAGCAGCTCGTCATGTTCACGAAGAGAACTTCAAAATTGTAAAAGAAGAAGTTAAATCGATTGAAAACCTACAAGGTGCAACTTTTGCTTATATGAAATATTCGTCTCGTTATGATGCTGTTTTAAATGGCGAAGAACCTAATATTTTCTCACTAAACTTTTCTGGTGGAGCTTTAGCTGATTTAGGGATTTATCCACTATATGCCGCTATCTCATGGTTTGGTGTGCCAGAAAGCAGCCATTATTTCTGTACAAAAATTGCTACAGGAGTAGATGGGAAAGGGACGATCATCTTACGCTATAAAGGGTTTGACGTCACTATTCTTGCTGGGAAAATTGTTAACTCTTACTTGCCAGCTGAGATTTATGGATTAAACAAAACGTTGTCGATGGACAGCATTGAATCTATCAATACAATTGAAGTGATTGATCGCAAAACAAAATTGAAAGAAAGTATTGCTCAAAGTGCTTCTGAAAATCCAATGGAGGATGAAGCGAAAGATTTTGCAGATGTTATCAATTTTCCTGATGATGCAGCTAAACAAGCAGAATACAAAGAATGGTTGACGCTAAGCCAACAAGTAAACCAAGTCATGACCGATTTGCGTAAAGATGCCGGTATTGTTTTTGCAGCAGATGAAAAATAAACGGAACAAAACTAGAGTTGAGATAAAAGTCTCAGCTCTTTTTTAGTCGTATAAGAGAGTTCTACCATTCACAATAAAAAAATTCTTTTATTTTTTGATTAAATAAGACACGTGGTAACGGAAAAGTTAGCTGAAACAAGATAAATTTGTTATGATAGACGATGACAGCAAGCAACCTGTACCAAAAGAAACGAGGACTTAATTATGTTAATAGAAAGTAGTTTACCCGCATTTAAACAGCATTGGGAAGAATTAGCTTATTCAGAACCTTCTGCTATTCAAGAAAAAGTATATGAACCTTTAAAAACAGCCAAAGATGTGGTGGGTATTTCGCCAACTGGAACTGGTAAAACAGTCGCGTATACTCTTCCAGCACTCGAACAAGTTGAGCCAAAAGCAGGTTTACAACTTGTTATTTTGACACCCTCACAAGAATTATCGATCCAAGTCGGGGAAGTCGTGCAAGAATGGGCAAGCCAAATCGGACTAACTAGTCAAACCATTATTGGTGGAGCAAATTTAAAGCGTCAAATCGATAAATTAAAAGAAAAACCTGAGATTATTGTCGGTACTCCAGGTCGAATCTTTGAAATTTCGGAAACCAAAAAACTAAAATTACATGCTGTAAAAACAGTTGTTTTAGATGAAGCGGATCAATTATTGCAACAGGAACAATTAGCAACGGTAAGAAAGTTAGTCAATAAAATGCCTGGCCAACGTCAAATGGGATTCTTTTCAGCAACGAGCAATGAATTGATGCAAGATCTAGCTAAATGGTTTAATGTAGAACCATTATGGATCGATGCAACAGAGGAAGACCGTTCTAAAGGTGAAGTTCTTCATGCCTACATTGAGACTCCTACACGTAAACGAGTAGAGACACTTAGACGATTGACCCACATGAAAGACTTTAGAGGATTAGTTTTTGTTAACAATGTAGCCAACTTGACATTGGCATTTGAAAAATTGACTTATGAAGGTATCTCAGTAGCTGTATTGCATGGAGAAAAATACAAAACCGAACGTCGACAAGCTTTGCAGCAGTTTCGTGATGGCAAAATCAAGTTGTTGTTAACGACCGATGTTGGATCTAGAGGTTTAGATATCCAAGATCTACCCTACGTTATTCAATACGATGTTCCGCAAACGAAAGAAAGTTATATTCATCGTTCGGGCCGTACTGCTCGTATGGGGAAAACTGGTACTGTTTTGACTTTAGTAAATGAACGAGAATTGAGAGAGTTTAAAAAATTGATTTCTTCATTAGAAATTACATTGACACCAGTGTATCTGTACGGAGGAGATATTGTTAAAGAACGTCCTTTAGCAGAAGAATCCCCCGTGAAAACTGAAGCTGAAAAACCGACTAATAAACCAAAAAAAACAGTTAAACCTCAGACAGAAAAACTAAGTAAAGTAATTGAAGAACCAGTTAAGAAAAAGAAAAAGCACCACAAAAAAGTGGATAAAAATAAAGGCGCACGAAGAAAAACAAAAAATAAAGAAATAGACTAGAAAAACGAGAGTGAGACAAAAAGCGTTTAGACCCGAATCACTGGAACGAATAAGCTCAGTATGGTCATCGACCATCGAGCATTGTTCGCGAAGTGGACGTCGGGTCTACTTTTTGGAGCACGTTTTAGAATAAACATTCGTATAAAAAGAGTAGGCTGGGATTTTTGTCACAGCCTACTCTTTTTATAGTTTAGGTTTATAAGATATCACTTGGTATTTTCCAACCAGCATCTAAGTATTCTTGAGAGGTAACGGGGTAAAAAACAACCGTGCTATTGGTAGATTTTAAAATGTATAATCCATTTTTTTTAACAAGCTCTAATGTTAATTGGTACGTTTCATCCGTACTTTCAAGGTTGGAATTAGGGGTGTACAGTTTTAAAGTTAAGGTAGAGCCTTCAATCGTATAGTCTTTAATCTCACTGGCTCCCAGAGTCGTTCCCCACTCGCCAGGAACAAATAAATCATCCGTAATGGCGACAGTATATTTGCCGATATCGGATTGAATCGGTTCTGATTCTTTAGAATCAAAAGTAGCCCAGTACCCTTTGAAATCATCAAAAGTGATTATTCCATCATCTTTTTTTTCGTCGGATGACTCAATCGGCATAGCTAAGGCAGAACTTGATAGAGAAGAAGACTTTTCTTTTTGATCCGAACTAGAGATGTCTGCAGTTGGTGATGCTGTCTCTTTCCCGCAGCCTGTGATAATCAATAAGAATAATAAGAGCGTGAACAGAAAGCCAGAGTGGAATAACAGAGGATAATGGCTCATTTTTAATTTATTCATTAAATAGACCTCATTTCGTTTTGAACCAATAGTATAGTGTAAGTGTAACAAGATTTAATTAAGAAACAAAGGAATATGCTGGTGAACAAAGCTTTCTGTTTAGTAGCGACTGGGGTATCGAATCATTATTTTTTGTAGAATAACACACTCTGGAATAAAGAAGAAGCATTATCGTTAAATAACTATCGAAATAAGTGTAAAAAGTTGACAGTCGTTTTTATTTTGTTGAAAATAGAATTGTAAAGGATTACAAAAATAGTTACACACTAGTTGTAGGATCAAATAAAGTGAGGATGAGAAAGCATGCTGAAAAACGGATTGTTTATGATGACAATTGGGTTTATTGCTGTGATACTAGGCCTGACAAGTTTAGATGAACACCGTATCATTATTTTAGGTATCGGTATCTTGCTAATTGTCTTAGGATTTATTTTATACAATACAGCTGAAAAGAAAGAAGATTAGTTAGCAAAAAGAACGTCAACTAAAGAATATGCGGGGGTGCGGATAGAATGTTGGCAGAAATACAGCAATTAAATGATGAAACGGTGGTTGAGTTTCATCGTGACTTTTCCTATCCTGTCTCAAAAGTATGGAGAATATTAACGGATAATGACCAGTTAGTAAAATGGTTCAGTGAACTAAAGATACAAGAGTTAACTGAAGGCGGAAAACTAGTATTTGATATGGGAAACGTGACATACGAAGAGATGACGATTACTGAAGTGAAGGTCCCAACTGTATGGGAATTTACATGGGATAAAAGTTTGGTTCGTTTTAATTTAAGTGAAAATCCAAACGGAACCCATTTAGTTTTAAAAGAATATATTAAAGATGTGACAGAGCATACGGCACGTGACGTTGCTGGCTGGCATGTTTGTTTAGATGTGATAGAAAAGGTATTAAAAGATGAGCCAGTTCAGAACCGAAAAGAAGAGTGGGATAAAGTCTATCCTGAATATAAAAAGAAACTGGAAGCCTAGCAAACGAAAATCTTTGAGAAAAGAAAGGTCCCTTTTTAGGGACTTTTTTTAGGTTTCAGAACAATCATCACTTTTGAACCATTTAGGTGTAGATAAAATAGAAATATGACGAATCGATTCTAGTTCTACAACCACATAGTCAGAATCTGTTCGAATATAAATCAAGTTGTCTTCAAATCCACTCACGGTGCCAGTAATATCATCTTTGTAAAGACCGTTTTCTAGAATATCTGTTTGGAGCGTCACAGACAGCTTTTTTGAAAAAGCATGGCTCAAACATTCAGAGATATCTTCTACTGTTTGTTTTACCTTTGGCTCATTAACCTTGTGGCGAATAGCCGCATGTTTCTTTTGTAACTCTGCATGATCGGAGAGGATGAATCCCTGCCACTTGGCCATTTTTCGATCTTGATAGCCTTGTTGAGCAGGAATGAATCCTTTTTCAGGCTGTTCTTGAAAGTCTTTTACCATGTCTACCAACTCCTATAGTGTTTCTTTTTATTATACGAACAAATGTTCTTTTAGTAAAGGCGAACAGATCAATAAAAAAGTTATTGACAGCAAAGTGTATGAACCATATAATACAGGAGTGGTGTATTAATCGGCTCATACACTTTTTTATTTATAGCGTATTAAGCAGGTAGTACAGTTTGGAAAATAAAATTAGGAGGCTGTTATGAAGGTAAATTTCAATAAGCGAGACCCACTTTATGAACAAGTTGTGCGTCACTTTAAAGAAGAAATTGCAGCAGGAAATTTAATCCCAGGTCAAGAAGTTCCATCTAGACGAGAACTAGCAAGTCAATTAACTATTAATCCAAATACAGCTCAACGGGCATATAAAGAAATGGAGGAACAAAAGTTGATTTATACAGAAAGCAATTTGCCAAGCAAAATTACAGAAGACCCATGTATATTAGAAAAGGTCCAAAATGAATTATTGGAAGAAGCTGTTTCTTCTTTTATATCTGCTATTCGTCCAATTCAACTGTCGCTTGATAAAGTTATTGGATTGCTAAAAGAAAAATATGAAGATAGTGTACTTGAAGAAAAGGAGGAGAAAAATGATTGAAGTAAGAGGGATAACGAAAAAATTTGGCCGAAAAAAAGTGTTGAAAGGGATCTCGTTTACTGCTAATAAAGGGGAAATCACCTGCATTATAGGAATTAATGGTGTTGGGAAAACGACGATTTTGAACGGAATCATGAATCTGACACCGATGAATAGCGGCGAGATTTTGATCGATGGAGAGAAAATAAATAAGAAAAGTTATGAAAAAATCACATTTATCCCTGATACAATGACAATGTTGCCAGGATTCAGAATCGAACAAGCTATGCAATTCATGCAAGATTTTTATCAGTCATGGAACCAAGAACGAGCTGATGAACTATTAGGCTTTTTCAAATTAACCAAAGAAGATAAAATCTCTTCACTATCTAAAGGAAACACAGCTAAAGTTAACTTGATGTTGGGCTTAGCTTTGGATGTTGACTACTTATTAATGGATGAGCCTTTTTCAGGAATTGATATCTTTAGCAGAGAACAAATAGCAAATGTCTTTAGTAGTCATTTGATTGAAGACCGCGGAGTGATTATCACGACACATGAAATCAATGATATTGAACATTTGATTGATAAAGTGGTCTTGATCAATGAAGGACAAGTATTGAGAGAATTTAATGCAGAGCAAGTCCGTGAAGAAGAAGGTAAGTCCGTTGTGGATGTAATGAGAGAGGTGTTCCAACCATGAAAAATTATTTAAAATTGGTAAACTTTGAATTTAACCGTTGTATTAAACTTTATTCCGTCTTAATCGGGTTGACTATTGTATCGCAGATCATTGCTGTTTTTGTGGAGTCGAGACAATATTTGAGCATGGTGAATCAAGAAGTCTATCTAAATAAAATTCCCAAAGAAGCTTTTTTAAGCGAAACGGGTGGAATGAGCATGTTTTGGGTAGTAAATAATGGTTTGTTTTTAGTACCGATTCTTATTTGTATCTCAGCGATTTTATTTTATAGTTTCTATATTTGGTATGTTGAGTGGATGGGTAAGAATTCTTTTATCTATCGCTTATTGACTCTTCCAACATCACGAATGGCTATTTTTTGGTCTAAATTAACAACAATTGCTTTAATGATTTTTGGATTGGTTTCCGTTCAATTGATTTTATTGGTAGCGGAAAGTCAGCTATTAAAGGCATTGATCTCAGATGAGTTTAGAATTGATTTATCGATCCAAAAAATAAGCCAATTATCCTTTTACCTTTCCGTTCTTATGCCAAAAACATTTTTGGACTTTCTGACTTACTATGGTATTGGATTTATTTTACTCTTTTTACTATTTACCGCTATTTTATTCGAAAGAAGCTTTCGATTTAAAGGAGCAGCAATCGGTATTGGCTATGGTATTGGTTTATTCTTTATCTTTTTAGCACCCGTTATGGCTAGAGACTTATTTAATTTTAATAAGCTTTATCCAAATGAAATCATGTTCCTAGAATTTATTTTAGGAATACTTGTCATAGCAATAAGCTGTTGGACGAGCCGCTACTTATTGAATAAAAAAGTAACCGTATAAAAGGAGGCGAAAAAAACTATGAAACGTTATGTAAAATTAATCATTATTGCAATAGTCATTTTATTATCCATTGGAGTCTATTATATTCAACCTATGTTCAGTGCGGATGAGAGACCCGAATTCAAGATCATAGCGAATAGCGGGGATGAAACATTGAGTGAAAATATGGTCTTAAAGGGTTATTACTCAGAGAATGTGATGTTAGGAATGGGAATCGGGGATGACCTAAAAATCACATCAAAAGGGACCACCTATTATTCAGAGAGTACGAATAGTTTTCAATCACAGACCAGTGAAAGTGACTATGAAAAAATAAATCAATTGCAAGAGGATTACCGAAGATTTATGCGCGGTAAGGAACCGAATTTAGCAAACTTTTTTGAAGATGACACACTATTAGCTTATGCAGAATTGACCACCAATAATTATTCTTCTGTCACAGAAGATGAAGAGTTTAAAATCGAAGTGCTAAACAAGAAAACAAATAAAGAATCATCATTTTCAGTAGACCTTCCTAAAGGCACAAACTATTCTTATATGTATATAGAAGATATAGAAGTAGCGAATAACCAATTGATTATTGTCACAAACGGGTATTCTTTAAACAACGAAAACGAGCAGGATGAACACCACTTTTATTCTATCAGTCTGCCGAACGAAAAAATTGAAAAAGATGAAAGTCTGCAACTGGACCTAGTAAATCTAGACGGTAAACAAATTCAATATGTTGAATTATTGAGCGGAATGAACACGGTTCAGACATCAAAATTTTTGGTGTACCGTGTAGAAATCGGTGATGAACAATCAGAAACAGAACTGTATGAAGATCAAGAGATCTATGAAACTACTTACGAATTGATTGGTGTAAATATAGAAACTGGCGAACAGTTTTTGATTGACCTGTCAGATGAAGTAGGAAACCAAGCATTAAGTAGTGCTTTTTCAATAGAAAAGGATATCCTTTACTTTTACAAAAAAAATAAAGAAACCATAACGATCTATACTTACTCTTTAGAGCAAAAAGAATTAAGAGAAATGGAAACAGCCGAATTATCTGAAGCTCAAAAAACGGCTTTAAAAGAAGAAGTAACATTGTCTGTTTATAACGGGGCAGCTTTCTTCGTGAACAATGATAAAATAAAAGGAAAAGATCAGCACATTATGGCTTTTGACCTTGAATCAGGTAAAGCCGTTTTTGAAGGATCTTTAATAGAAACCAAAAAACAATCCGCTACAAATTCGGAACTGTACCTTTATGAAGTGAATTTTCAAGAATAATAGACACTAAAAAGAATGGCCTCTTTTCCAAGTTCAACTTTGGAAAAGAGGCCATTCTTTTTATATTTGATTGTACTAATAAAATGATCCTAGAGAGATTTGAACTCCCGACCTAACGTTTAGGAAACGTTTGCTCTATCCACCTGAGCTATAGGACCTTTTTAACACAGGTTCTATTTTCTCATAATTTAAAATAAATGTCTAGGAGGAATAAAAAAGTAAATGGTTTGTTGTGGACCACAATCCTTAATCAAAAAGTTCATCTTTAGGTATACGGCCAGATACGGGTAATTTAAAAACATTACGATCCAACACGAAGATATCAGTCAATTGTTGTGCCATTTCAGCAGGCGTTGAAACATAGGATGTTGCATCCCATTCAACTAGATAACCATATATCCCATTCGCAACATAGGCACCAAGAAGATCTTGATACTTTGGAGAGTACGGTGTAGTCGACAAAAAGTTGTTAATTAAAAAATCTTTTAAAAGAGCAGAGAAATGCATTTGGAAATTTAAGAAGCCAACTGAATGAATGGCTAAATGGAAAAACTGGCGATGCTCATAAATAACGGCAAACAGAGCATCAGATAAAGGAACGGTTTGTAACTGAGAGTAGTCGATTTGTCGGTAGTTATCTTGTAATACAACCGCTAAGTAATCTAAGAACTGGTCTTGTAATTCTTTTAGAATATCTTCTTTATAGGCATAGTGTTTATAAAAAGTACCTCTATTGACTCCAGCTTTATTGACGATTTCGGTAATTGTGATCGTTTTAAAATCATTTTCTTTTAACAATTCAATAAACGCTTCAGATATAGCCTTTTTACTTCGCATAATGCGTATATCGACTACTTCTTTTTCTGACATAATGGTTCCTCCTGCAATTAAGCCCAAAATCAATGGATAGATAGTGAAAAAATCCGGCAACTTGTATTTACAAATAGTATACAGTAAATGAAAAGCTAAAAGCGAAAAGGGGTTGAAATAATAAGTGAACAATTGGTGACAATTAGGTGATATGTCACTATTTGTTCAAAAAAAGTCTGTTGAAGAGGCGTATTTTATCCGAAATTGAACTGAAATGGTTATAAATGAACCAAGAGAGAAAAAATTGCAAAAAAGTACATAGAAATAAAAAAACATGTGCTATAATTAGGTGGAATAAATAAAGCGGTTAATATTTTTAAGGGGTTGAAAGGAACGTATGGGTATAAAGAGTCTAGTTAAAAAATGGATCGGGGTCCAAGACAAGGAAACGACTTCAACGGATGTAGCAGTTCTGGAAAAAAGTGAAACCGTTTTTTTAGAGAAGGATAAAAAGCTTAATGAGCAAATAGAGTATGCTGCGATCTTTAACATGATCCAACAAGAAGTTGCATTGACTGGTATCGTATTAGCTTCCCAATATGATGAAGAATTGGCTAGTGATGTGGTTAAAGTAGAAGTAAGTGGCATTCCGGTTGTCATTACTCGTGAAGAGTTAGGTTGTACGCCACATAATCTTCCTTTGATGCGTTACGTGGGTGAAACGATTCAATTCCAACTAATCGAAGCCAATGAAGCAAATGGGATGGTGATGGGTTCTGCTAAAAAGATAAAAGAGAAAGAATTCGACAAACTCTATCATGAGCTTAAAGATGGAAAACAATTTCAAGCGAAAGTGACTAAGATTTTGCGTTATGGTGCGTATTGTGTGATTGGAGATATCTCTGTTCAAATGTTGAATAAAGACTTTGCTGAAGACCACACCACAATCGGTGATGTTTTAGAAATAGGGGATGCCATCGATGTGCGATTCAATCGAATTACTGAAAATAAAAATTTAAGAGTCGAACCTCTTGTAAGATACAAAAACGGAGTATCTGTTTCATTAACCGAACTGGAACCAAACCAAGTGGTATTAGGAACGGTTAGAAGTGTAAAAAAATGGGGGATATTTGTAAGAATTGCACCAAATTTAGATGCGTTGTGCTCAATTCCTTCTCATCTAGCAGTAAGAGAAGGCGATAAAGTATCTTTTAGAATCACACAAGTGTTAAAAGAAGAAAAACGAGTCCGTGGAAAAATCGTTCGTTTAATAAAAAAAGATTAAAAAATACATAATAAAATAGAGGAGGTGAGACTATGTTGTCTTATCGCCTCTATTTTTCTGTTCATTTGAAATGTATTCTTAAATATAGTCCTGATAAATATTTTTAAAGGAATAAAAGCAGCATTGGCGACAAAATTGTTGTCACTCTTTCGTGAATGGACTCTACACGAAAGAGTGACATTTAAAAACTATACCAGTCTTTCATGAACTGGGTCTCTACGAATGACTGGGACTTGAAAGTCTTGTCACTTTTCCATGAACTGGGTCTTCACGAAAGAGTGAGATCTAAAATGAAGTGAACCCATCATTTTAGACAAAAAACCAAGTAAGAAAAAAGCTCACTCAACCATAATCAAAAGAATATGGCTGAGTGAGTTTAATTTTTTTTACTTTGTCTAAATACTCATCATAGTTGGCATGACTAAAAGTTAATTCACACTAAACTATGATATTAAGCCCAATCACCATTACGGAAAACAGGAACTTTAGTACCATCTTTACGAATTCCATCTACATCCATTTTGTCAGAACCAATCATGAAGTCGACATGGACAGTTGAACGATTTAATCCAGCTGCTTTTAATTCTTCTTCAGTCATTTCTGTTCCGCCAATTAAGCTAAAGGCATACGCAGAACCTAAAGCTAAGTGATTTGATGCATTTTCGTCGAATAAAGTGTTATAGAATACGATACCTGATTGAGAAATAGGAGAAGGATCTGGAACTAAAGCAACTTCACCTAAACGTGCAGAGCCTTCATCTGTTGCGACTAAGTTTTTCAAAACAGCTTCGCCTTGTTCAGCAGTTACATTTACAACTTTTCCGTCTTTAAACGTAAATTCCATATTTAAGATCGTATTTCCAGCATAGCTTAATGGTTTAGTACTGCGAACTACACCATCGACACGATTAGCGTCAGGGGCCGTGAAGACTTCTTCAGTGGGCATATTTGCCATGAAACGTTCGCCACGAACGTTATCACTGCCGGCGCCTTCCCAACGGTGACTTTCAGGTAAACCAACCGTTAAATCAGTACCAGGAGCTGTGTAATGCAAGGCTACAAATTGTTCTTTGTTTAATTCATCAGCTTTTTCATTTAATGTGATATCTTTTTTAGCCCATGATTCAACAGGATCAGCATCATAAAGACTAACAGCTTTGAAGATAGCGTCCCATAATGCATCCACTTGTTCTTCTTCAGTTGGTAAATCAGGGAAAACTTTAGCTGCCCATTTAGCACCAGCAGCTGCAGCCACTGTCCAACTCACTTTATTCGCTTGAGTCGCTTTGCGTTGTTCACTTAATGCTTTTCCAGCTGCAGATTGATAAGCAGCGATTTTATCGCTATCTACACCAGATAATGCATCTGGATCTGAAGAACGAACGCTGATACGACTAGCTCCCTTAGCAATTTGATCTAATGATTCATCAATTTTATATTGTGGAATAGCAGTTAAACGATCTTGAGGCGTTCCGATAAACTGTTCGCGGTTCACTATATCATCTGCCCATTTCACAATAACTTCTGTAGCGCCTAAAGCATAAGCTTCTTTTGTAATTAAACGTGCCAAGGGTGCTTGGTCTACATCGATTTGTAAGACGACCGTGTGTCCTTCTGTCACATTTATCCCCGATTTAACGAGCAAATGAGCGTATTTTTGTAAATTTTCTTCAAAGTTTGGCAATACCATATTTTTTCCTCCTAATATACGAAATGAGGTTGGAACAAAAGGAACTAAAACAGAAAACGAGTTGTCTAGTTAGTTTGGTTTCAAACTCTTACTAAACAATAATAGCATACGAAAGAAAGAGAAACAATTTTACTAAAAGTCTTTTTTAAATTAAAAATAAAAAAATAATTGACAATAGTTTGGCTGCGTGTCTCTTATCTTTTTTCTGAAGATAAAGAACAACTAGACCAATTTTGTTCGGGAAACACTTAATATATACGCAGTAATTTTTGTAAGACAAACGAGTTCTCTTTTAATCACAATAGTGATAAAATAAATTAAGGAACATTGGAGAGAGAATCCAAATAACATAAAAGCAGTATTGTTTTTAAAGGGTAAGAAAAAAATAATATTACTTGATAGTGGAATCAATTTCTAAATGAGGATGGCCAGTTATTCGTAAAAAAGAAATCAAAAACTGTTGGTTGTTATGATAAAAGATTTCAGGAGATAAAGATGTCCTATCCTAATCGATGGTAAAAGAGACCGAAGAGGTGAGTTGAAATGGCCAGAAAAAAAACAATTTTAAAATCACAAATTCTTGAAACGGCTTATCAAGTTGTTAAAACAGAAGGGTTTGAAGGTTTTACAGCACGCAATATTGCTAAAGAAATGGATTGCTCAACGCAGCCGATATATCTAGAATTTAAAAACATGGATGACTTAAAACAAGAACTCGTTGTGAAAGTTAAAAACTATATCGATGAGACTATTTATACAAAAGAACGCACAGAAGATCCATTGCTCAATATGTGTTTAAATTATGTTTATTTTGCAAAAAATGAACCCATCTTTTTTAAAGCACTTTTCTTTGAGTCTCAATTAGACTCTGATCAAATGCATAAGATTTCATTAGACATGATGATGGGAATTTTTAAAGAACTTGAAGGAACGAAAGAGTTGTCAAAAGCTGAAAAAACAAAACTGTTTAAAAATATTTGGATCACGGTTCACGGTACAGCTGTATTGATTGCCCAAGGGTTCTTGAAGTTTCATGAAAAAGATGTAATGGATTACATCGAACAAACATTAAAACAGCACATGCCTAATTACAAAGCATAATAAAAAAGCCCTTATCTCCTGATAAGGGTTTTTTTATTGTCTAAGCTAGAGATTCAACTTTTTCAACTAATGCTTTTGCAAAAGCTTTAAAGTTTTCTATGTCTTCATCATTAGCATCTAAATCGACTTTTACGCTTTCAGTACCTTCTATAGCACCGATTGAAGCCAATTTATCAGAAAAATCATCCACGGATTGACAGAACTTATCGTAAAAATGGTCTCCTGAACCGAATGTACCAAAAACTTTTCCAGTTAAATCAATTTCACTGAGTTCTTCATAAAAATCAACGAATTCATCTGGCAAATTAGCATCATTTCCATAAGTGTAAGTACCTATAATACAGATATCTACATCAAGAAAATCCTCTGGTTCAGCTTGCATACACTCAACTGTTTCAACGTCCACATCTAAATCTACTAAAGCTTTTTCTACAATATCTGCACATTCTTCTGTGTTGCCGGTTAAACTTGCAAAGACAATTAAGGCTTTTGTCATTTTACATCTCATCCTTTTCTGTGCGTGTGTGTTTCCTTAGCAAAGTATACCAAAGGAAAGGTAAGTTCTGCAATGGAAGGAAGCTTTCAATTCAATAAAGCTTTCTTCTATACATGTTTCTTTTTTTCTCGCTTCACTTCAAGTAAAAATTTCGGCAAAACCATCATCCGTTTCAAGCGAGTCGGTTGTTTGATCAGACGGTACAACCATTCAATGTTCAAATCAATAAAGATTTTCGGTGCTCGTTTTGATTGTCCAGAAAGCACATCAAAGCTTCCTCCAACGCCCATCAATAATCCTTTTGAAGCGCTATTCAGGTACTGATGGATCCATTGTTCTTGTTTCGGAAAACCTAAAGCAACAAAGATCATGTCGGGTTGAGTAGCTTGAACCGCTTCAATAATGGAGGAATCAGAGAAATCAAAGTACCCATTTCTTGATCCGACTAGTTGAATAGCAGGATATTTCTTTTGAACATTTTGGACAGCCTGTTGCAAAACTTCTTCTTTCGCACCTAAAAAATACACACGACTTCCTTGTTGATTTGCTTTCTCCAGCAAATCTGTCAGTAAATCGAAACCAGCCACTCTTTCAACAATAGGTGTTTCCAGAATTTGAGCACCTTTAACGATGCCGATTCCATCCGCAGCAATGTAGTCAGCTTCTTTTAAAAGAGACATATAAGCGGCATCAGAATTGGCATACATCACAATTTCTGGATTAGCTGTCACCACAAATGTTTTTTGCTGGCTGTTAACTCGCTCCATTAATTTTTCGAGAAAGACTTCTTTTGTTTTATTGTCAAAATCGACTCCTAATATAGATACTTTTTCATGATTCATAGTGCTAACCATCCTTAAAACCTTATATTTGATATTTACTGAAAGAACGTTTTATTTTGAATGCATCAAAAATACTTTAGGTACTTTAGAGTGGAAACGGACCAATTCACCGCTAGTAGGGTGGATCAAAGCTAAAGTAGTGGCATGAAGGCCCAAGCGTTTTAACGGGTTCGTAGAAGCACCGTATTTTTTATCACCAGCTACAGGATGACCAATTGATTCCATGTGTACGCGAATTTGATTTTTACGTCCTGTTTCTAATTGAGCTTCTAATAAAGTAAATTCATCGTTAGAACGAATTTTTTTGAAATGGGTGATAGCTAACTTTCCACCATTATCATACGTACTTGAATGAACTTTCATTGCTTTGCTACTTTCCACTAACCAAGTTTTGATGGTGCCTTTTTCCTCAGCAACAACGCCTTCAACTAAGACAGTATAAATGCGTTCTTTAACGATGTCTTTCCAATTTTCTTGCATAGCATCTTTGATTTTTTCAGTTTTTGCAAAAACCATTACACCTGAAGTGTCGCGGTCTAAACGGTGAACAATGTAGATACGATTATTAGGATTGTCTTGTTTGACATAGTTGATCAACTGACGATGAGCAGTTAATTCTTGAGCAAATTTAGCTGCAATCGATAATAGACCAGCTTCTTTATCAATGACAATGATCGCATCATCTTCATATACAATAGTCATTCCAATCAATGCAGTTTCTTTGATTGCCGCTTTGTTAGATTGGATCGCCACAACTTGACCGGGAAGCAAAGCATGATTGTGTTGCTTCACCATCTTTCCATCGACCATCACTTGACCTCTCGTTAAAATAGATTTCACAGAATTACGACTTGAGTTTTTCATGACACTTAATAAAAAAGGCAATAATTCTATTGGTTCAGTTACGGTATAAAGATTGTTATTGGTATTTTTTTTTTGGGTATACTTCGTTTTATTATTCATTAAACCACTCGCTCTCATTAGTTGTTCTCTAGTGAAGTATAACGGAAAACGAAAGAAAAATAACCCTAAAGTCACAATTTTTCGAATAGAATAGCCTATAGGTCGTTTCCAACTCACTTAATTATGAGAGAAAAGGCTCCCATTTTAATCAATAGGAAGAATGGTTCACAAATGGATGAATTAAGCTTATAATAGAAAAGAAGAGTGAATAATAAATGAGTAAGACTAAATAGAAAAGAGGAACAAAATTGATCACACTAAAATCACAACGTGAAATTGATGCAATGGATGAATCAGGAACATTACTGGCAAATGCACATATTGCCTTGAGAGAGATTATCAAACCGGGTGTCACGAGTTGGGAAATCAATGAATTTATGCATAACTATATTGAAGAGCATGGTGGAATTGCTGAACAAATTGGTTTTGAAGGCTATGAATATGCGACTTGCGTCAGTGTCAATGATGAAATTTGTCATGGATTCCCTAGTAAAAAAGAAGTATTGAAGAACGGCGACTTGATTAAAGTTGATACGGTTGTTAATTTAAAAGGCGCAATGTCAGATTCTTGCTGGAGTTATATTGTTGGTGAAGGAACTCCTGAAACCGAAAAATTGATGGAAGTCACTAAAAAAGCTCTTTATTTAGGAATCGAACAAGCACAAGTGGGAAATCGTATTGGGGATATCGGTCATGCGATCCAAACCTATGTTGAAGGAGAAGGTTTCTCAGTTGTTCGTGAATTTATCGGACATGGTATTGGACCGACCATGCATGAAGCACCATCTGTTCCGCATTATGGAGAAGCTGGAAAAGGTCTTCGCTTAAAAGAAGGTATGGTTATCACGATTGAACCTATGGTAAACACGGGAACGTGGAAATCTAAGATGGACGACAACGGTTGGACGGCTCGTACTAAAGACGGTGGAATCAGTTGCCAATTTGAACATACATTAGCGATTACTAAAGAGGGTCCAAGAATCTTAACAGAACAAAAAGCTTAATTGAAAGTGAATTGAGTGAACTTAAAAATTAAAAAGTAGGTTGAACACCAACAATGTATTGGTTGGTGTTCAACCTACTTTTTTTAATGGTATACTAATAAGAGAAAATTAGTTCATGAAAAGGAGGAAGTCTATGAAAGAAAGAGTTTTATATGCTGATATTCTGCGTGTAGCAGCTACTTTTTTAGTAATTACCATTCATATTGCTTCACGTGATTTTGGTCTATATAAAATGGATTCCTATCAATGGCAAGTGTTAAATGTTTTTGACAGCTTTGCTCGTATGAGTGTACCGTTGTTTTTTATGCTGAGTGGAGTCTTTTTTTTAGATCCTAAGCGAGAATTTTCGATAAAAAAGTTATATAAAAAAAATCTTTTTCGATTAGTAACAGCTTTTATCTTCTGGTCAGCCTTGTATGCAGTGATTTTTACATGGAATGAATACCGGACATTCAATGCAGAAGTATGGGGAGTAATGGTTGAAGCGTTTAAAGAAGGACACTTTCATCTGTGGTTTCTTTTCCGAATGATTGAAATTTATGTGATGATACCTTTTTTAAGGAAGATTGCTGAAGAGAAAAAAATCATTCTTTACCTTATCGCTTTTTGTCTCTATATCGGTTTTATTCTGCCGTCATATCATGAATTTCCAGTTAGTTCTACGGTCACTTTTATGGAGAGAGGCATTAATTTAGATATTACATTTGGCTATGTTGGGTACTTTTTTATCGGCTATTATTTAGCTCATTATGATCTGGAAAAGTGGGTAAAGGCAGGTATTTATTTATTAGGAGCGGCTGGGCTGATCAGTACGATCATGATCACAAGTGTTGAGTCGCTTAAGCAAGGCGAACATTATGATGTTCCTTATGAGTACCTAACTCTAAATGTATTTTTTACTAGTTTAGCAGCTTTTTTATTGGCAAAAGAAAAATTGCAAAGTAAGAATTTTTCAGCTAAATTTAAACGTGTTCTTTCAGAACTTTCAACCTATTCATTTGGAATTTATTTGGTTCATGTGCTGATTATTTTCCTAATATGGAAAGCAAGATTAAATACATTATTTATTACTCCAATCCTATCGGTCCCTCTTTTGACCCTTGTTGTCTTTGGTATTAGTTATCTTTGTGTGAAAGGGATGGCTCAGTTACCACTTGTAAAACGGTTTATCTTATAAAGCACACTAATAGTGTGAGATAGAATTGTTTTTTTTAGTTAAATCGGTATAATGGTGGGTAGCTTTGAAAAGGGAGTCAGGTAATGTTTGAAATAAAAACGATTAATAAAGTTAAAATAAAGGAATTATCTAAAAAAAGATTAAAAATAAAGGATATATTAAAAAGTTTTTTTGAAATTTTAGTCAAAAAGTATCAAGAAGCTGAAGTCTGGAATTCTGGAGCTATCATCGCCTATTACTTTTTACTATCTGTTTTCCCAATTATAGTGGTCATTGGTAGTCTGTTGCCACACTTGCATTTAGATATAGCCGAAATTGTGCCATACATCGAAAAAGCTGTACCAAAGTATTTCTTTGACCAGCTTGAATCTATTATCATTCAATTGTTTACTAGAACAAATAATGGAATATTATCACTAGCGGTTTTTGGAGCATTTTGGTCAGCTAGTCGAGGGATGACGGCAATGCAAATTAGTATGAATAAAGCTTATGGGGTAAAACCGAGAAGAAATGTAGTTATCATCAGGTTATTTTCTATCATTGTAACGACGCTGATGATTTTAAGCCTTATTGCGATGGTTATTGTTTTTGGATTTGGGCAATTGATTTTAGAATACATCACACCAGTGTTTGAACTGCCGTTGAGAATCAGTGAGACATTTCAAAATCTAAGGTGGCCGGTTACAATGAGTGTGTTGTTTATTGTATTCTGTTTATTGTATTATTTTGTGCCACATGCAAAACTTTCATTTAGACGTGTACTTCCAGGAGCCATTTTTTCAACGATTGGTTGGATGTTGGTATCTCAAGTTTTTGCTATCTATGTTGAATATTTTGCATTCGGAGCAAAAAGCTACGGTGCAATTGGAACTTTCATGATTCTATTGATCTGGCTGCAAGTTATTGGAGCGTTATTAACAGTGGGTGCTGTTATCAATGCAGCAGTTGAAGTTTATCAAAATGGAGAATTTGAGGAAACAGATTCAAGAAGGCTAAGGCAATATATTAACAGATTAAAGAAATAGAATAGTAGTTTATTGAAGGTTCTAAATAGATAAGAAAAGTTTAATATTAATAGGTTAAAATGAATTACACGTTGATTTATGCTATAATCATAAAAGTTGTATATCAATAGGCTGTAAGAATAAGCATATAAAATTTATAGGAATAAATAATTATATAGAATTAAGGTGAAATCGTGGAAAAAAAATTAAAAGTACGTGTTAGCAATGTAACGAAACAGTATGATTTATATAAACAAAAATCTGATAAAGTAAAAGCACTATTTAAGTTTTCCAAAAAGAATATACCAACATTCTGGGCATTAAGAGGTGTTTCTTTTGACGTTTATGATGGGGAAACGATTGGATTAATCGGTATTAATGGATCAGGAAAATCTACGCTATCGAATATTCTAGCAGGTATTATTCCACCAACTACTGGAGAAGCAGTATTAAATGGTGAAACGTCTATAATTGCAATTTCTGCTGGATTAAAAAATCAATTGTCTGGTATAGAAAATATTAGGTTAAAAGCTTTAATGACTGGTAAAACGAACAAAGAAATCGATGAAGTGATAGACAGTATTATTGACTTTGCTGATATCGGCGATTTTGTACATCAGCCTGTAAAAAGTTATTCTAGTGGGATGAAATCTCGTTTGGGTTTTGCAATAGCTGTTCACACTGATCCAGACATTTTGATTATTGATGAAGCATTGTCTGTAGGAGATGAAACATTCTATCAAAAATGTGTCGATAAGATGTTGGAATTTAAGGCTCAAGGAAAAACAATTTTTTTCGTTAGCCATTCACTAAATCAAGTTAAAATGCTTTGTGACAAAATTATCTGGATGCATTATGGTGAAGTTCGTATGATAGGGCCTTCTGAAGAGGTAGCAAATGAATATCAAAAATTTATAAAAGAATTTAAAGCGATGAGCGCAAAAGAAAAAAAAGCATATCAAAATAAACATAAAGAAGAACAAAAAACGTTTGATGTACGTCAATATTTACAAAAAAAATTAGAGCAAACGACCTCTTCAAAACAGAAAAAAGAATTAAAACAGCAATTTAGTGAAGAAAAAATTACTGATCGAATGAGCTGGGCTACTAGAATACTTTTAGTCTTAGTTACTGTGGCTTTAATAACGCTGGCTACTGTTCATTTAAGTGGTAGATCTTTATCTAGCTTTTTGTTTAATGATTCAACTGCAAAGAGTGAAATTGTGAAGACTATTGATGTATCTTCCAATTTAGAATATAAATTAAAAGATATCCAAACTGAAAATAAAAAAACTATAATTTAAGAAAAAGAGGGAAGTGAAAAAAATGAAACAGCAAGTTGCTAAATTAATATATGTATGGCTTGTTAGGATTTTTTCTCTTCTTTATAAAAGATTAGCTATTAGAAATCGATTAACTTACTTGATGAGTTTTACAAATAATGAAAATGGTTTATTAAAAACTTTTATGGAACAAAATTCTGATATCGAAATTGTTATATTTTATACAAAAAACTGTAAAAAGGAAGCAGAAAAATTCCAATCTCTAGGAGCAACTATTTTTCTTTTTGATCAATCGCCTGTTTTGATTAAAAAAGTTATTTCAGAAATGATTCAATCTCGTGTAATCCTCTGCGATAATTACTTCCCTATTTTAGCAGGTTTTTCCCCTCATAAAGAAACTTCTATTATACAGTTATGGCATGCAAATGGAGCAATCAAATGTTTTGGACTTGAAGATCCTTCTACGATGTCTAGAAGCTTTTTTGATAGACTGAGATTTAAACAAGTATACAAAAGATTTGATGAATATATTGTTGGTTCTAAAATGATGGGAGAAGTTTTTCAAAGAAGCTATTTAGCCACAGAAGATAAAATATTATATTTAGGCTTTCCACGTTCTGATGTTTTTTTTGACAAAAATTATCTCAATAGTAAAAAAGAAAAAATTTATGGAAAATTCCCAGAATTAACTAACAAAAAGATTATATTATATGCCCCAACATATAGAGAAAACAACTCTGATTTTTTTGCTTTAGATATTAAAAGAATGCATGAAGAATTGGGTAATAGCTATGCGTTGCTTATAAAAAAACATCCGCATGATGTTCATTTATATAAAAGTGAAGAATTCTCGGGTTTTGTATATGATGATATAACTGAATTTAAAATGGAAGAAATTTTAGCAATAACTGATTGTTTAGTGACAGATTATTCCTCAATTCCATTTGAATATAGCTTATTAGAAAATGCTAAAAAAATTATTTTTTATTGTTATGACAAAAAATATTATAGTGAAACTACAGGACTACAAAAAGATTTTTCAAATTGGGCACCAGGGGACATTGTATACACAATAGATGAATTATTGGAAAGTATAAATAAGAAAAATAATACAAACTTTGCAAAGTTTAATGAACAATGGAACACGTATAATGATGGAAATGCAAAATTAAGAGTTATTCAACACATAAAAAATAAATTCAATGAATTTTAGTTAGAGGAGTTTTAGCATGAACAGTGTCCTAATGATTATAAAAGAACAAATTAATAATGTTGGAATTATATCTCGAGTATCAAAATATGAAGAAAAAGCTACTTATCAAAGTCATTATTTAG
The DNA here is from genome assembly GCF_038007125.1 of Carnobacterium sp. FSL W8-0810. NCBI lineage: Bacteria > Bacillati > Bacillota > Bacilli > Lactobacillales > Carnobacteriaceae > Carnobacterium > Carnobacterium sp. FSL W8-0810. The sequence continues at coordinate 1,491,584 of NZ_JBBOWO010000001.1, forward strand.
GATTGATTTGGCAATTTCTAAATCCATTAATTCAAATAGGTATCTATTACTTAGTTTTCGGATTAGGGGTTCAACGTGGCCGTAGCATTGGTGGTGTGCCTTTTCTTCCATGGATGTTAATAGGTGTTATTGCTTGGTTTTTTGTTAATGCAAGTATAATAGGTGGGTCTAACAGTATTTATCAAAAAGTATCAATGGTTTCAAAAATGAAATTCCCTGTCAGTATTTTACCTTCAATTAACATAACGAGCAATTTGATTTCATATGGATGGATGATGGTCATCTTATTATTGGCACTACCTTTATTTGGCATTTATCCTACTATATATTGGTTACAATACTTTTATTATCTTATCTGTATGATAGCTTTCTTATTTGCATTTAGCATATTAAATGCAACAATCACTATTTTAATTCGTGATTATCATATAATGCTACAGTCTATTATTCGGTTACTATTTTATTTGTCAGGTGCAATTTGGGATATTGAATCACGTGGATTCCCAGACTGGTTAGTTAGATTACTACAATTAAATCCTATTTATTATTTTATAGATGGTTTTAGAGATTCTTTTCTATCAAGACAATGGTTTTGGGAAAAACCAACACTCACACTTATCTTTTGGGGAATAGTTTTATTTTTATTAATTGTTGGATCTCATATTCATTTGAAGTTTAGAGCACGCTTTATCGATTTTATCTAAAAAATTTGAATACAAACATTTTTGGAGGTGAAATTTTCATGAAAAAAGTTATCACATATGGAACATTTGATTTACTGCATAAAGGACATGTTTTGTTGCTTCAAAGAGCACGAGAACTTGGTGATCACTTAACAGTTGTAATGTCTACAGATGAATTTAATTCAATAAAAGGAAAAAAAGCTTATACTTCTTGGGAAGACAGAAAACTTATTTTAGAAGCTTTATCTTGTGTTGACAAAGTTATTCCCGAAAATAGTTGGGAACAAAAAATAGATGATGTAAAAAATAATGAAATTGATATTTTTGTTATGGGAGATGACTGGAAAGGAAAATTTGATTTTTTAAATGAGTATTGTCAAGTTGTTTATCTTCCAAGAACTGAGGGAATATCGACGAGTAAAATAAAAGAAGATCTGAAAGCTATTAAAAAAGACGTTGATCGTTTAAGTAAAAAATTGGAAGAAGATATTAATAGAGAATATTGAAACACTTAAAGGAGTAGATGTTATGAAAGAAAAAATAATCTCTTCATTGCTTTTAATAATCTTTAAAACATTTACCTTTTTACCTGTTAAACAAGATGTTATCATTTTTGAATCGCAATATGGTGGTAAATTTGATGATAACCCAAAAGCAATCTATAATTATATGAAACAAACAAATTCCGAACAATACAAACTATTTTGGAGTATTAATTATCGTAATCGTCATATAGTTGGTGATGAAAATGTCAAAGTTCTATATAGATTTTCGATTAGATGGTTGTATTATATGGCAAGATCAAAATATTGGATTATTAATGCAAGATTGCCAAAATGGTTACCAAAAAGAAAAGGAACAAATTATGTACAAACGTGGCACGGGACTCCTTTGAAGAAATTAGCTCTTGATATGGATACAATAGGTATGCCTGGGAATAGCTTAGTAGCATATAAAGAAAGCTTTTTACAAGAAACTAAAAAATGGGATTATTTAATAGCACCCAATCAATATTCAAAAGATATATTTAAGTCTTGTTTTGCATTTAATAAGACATTCATTGATAGTGGGTACCCAAGAAATGATATTCTTTTTCAAAAAAATAATTCTAACGATATCAATGAAATTAAAAGAAAACTTGGATTGCCTTTAGATAAAAAAATTATTTTATATGCTCCTACTTGGAGAGACGATTACTACTTATCTAGAGGGAAATATCGGTTTAAAATGCCATTTGACTTAGAAAAAGTTTCACATATTTTAAATGACGAAGCTGTACTTATTTTTAGAGCGCATTATTTGGTCTCTGAAAGCCTTGATAGTATAAAAGGAAGGCCTAATTTTTATAATTTTTCAATGAAGGAAGATATTAGTGATCTATATTTGGTATCGGACATGATGATAACAGATTACTCTTCTGTATTTTTTGATTATGCTAATTTGAAAAGACCAATGTTATTCTATGCTTATGATTATGAACATTACCGTGATAATTTAAGAGGTTTTTACTTTGATATTGAAAAAGAATCTCCAGGGCCTTTTGTTACTAAACAAGAAGAATTCTATTTATATTTGAGAGAGTATATGGGGAAAGGCGAATTTAGTGATTATAAAACTCAGTTAAACAAATTCCATGAAACTTATTGTGATTGGGAAGATGGGAATGCTTCTCAAAAAGTTTTAAAAGAAATCAAAATACTAAGTTAGAAGTTTAAAAATGTTTAAACTATAAAGTGAATTAGTAAGAATATACTGTGAAAAACACACAATTGTGATGATTAATTATCCTAATTGTGTGTTTTTTATAGTTAATTTCTTTTTTTTTGATATAATTAATTTGTAACAAAAAATATAATGGAGGGTTTTAATGAAAAATGTTTTAAAATTTGGTGAATTTATCAAGAAAAATATAAGAGGAAAACAACAAAAATTTAATAAAAATAAAATTGTTTCAGTTATACTTATAGTCTTTTTCTTGCTAAATCCTGTCGCTCTAGTATTTTCGAATACCGTGTATGCTGAAAATAATATAGACTTGGAAGTACATAATGATAAAAGTTCAAATTCAACTGATAATATTTCTATTGATTCAAGTAATTCACTAGAAGAAATGGAGACCAATAAAGAAATTGATTCTTCTGAAGATGTTAGTGAAGCTGAATCAGAAGCAGTAAAAGAGTCAGAGGCAACAAAAGAATCAGAAGTAACAAAAGAATCAGAAGCAACAAAAGAATCAGAAGCAACAAAAGAATCAGAAGCAACAAAAGAATCAGAAGCAACAAAAGAATCAGAAGCAACAAAAGAATCAGAAGCAACAAAAGAATCAGAGGTAACAAAAGAATCAGAAGCAGTAAAAGAATCTGAGGCAACAGAAGAAACAGAAGAAACAGAAGAAAATTGGTACTTTTCGCAAGAAGATATTAGAGAAGCAGCCTTTTCTGATTTTAAAAAAAGCTCTCAATCGTTTAATAGTAGAGCAATGCCATATACAACTCAATTTATCAATTCAATAGCTCCTTATGTTATGGAATTATCTGAGCTATACGGTTTGTACCCATCAGTTATGATTGCTCAGGCTGCTTTAGAGAGTGGTTGGGGTGGAAATTCTCCTGCTCTTCCTAAAGATTATGTGCTGAGTTTGCCGCCTAATTATAATTTATTCGGAGTAAAAGGAAATTATAATGGAAATTCAGTGATTGTAAAGACTAAAGAGTTTGATAAAAAAACGAATTCTTTTATTACTATTGAAACTAGTTTTAGAAAATACCCTTCCTATAAAGAATCTTTGGAAGATTATGCAAAAAAAATTAGAAGCAATGATACAACAGCAGATAAATCTTATTATTCAGGAATGTGGGTAGAAAATGCTGAAAATTATAAATCAGCTACAAATTCTTGGAAAACAAAGTTATATGCTACAGATCCTGAATATACAGAAAAAATTAATACTATTATTGAAAGAGAAAATTTAACAAAATATGATGAAGAACTTTATCACACAGTACTATCTTCAAAAAATGTATCTTATACAGCAACAATAAACAGAGGCAAGGATAGTATCAATACAAAACCTTGGGGCGTTCCAGGATTCGTAACAGTTATGAGATCATCTGAGATTGTAGGTTCAACCGTAACTGTCAGTCAAGAAAAAGTAACCAGTAAAGCAACATGGGCTTTAATTTCAGTTAATGGAAAAGAAATAGGTTGGATTGATAAAGCTGGTTTAACTCAAACTGAATCTGTTTTAAAAACAACTAATATAGTTTACGCTGCTGTAATTAAAAGAGGAACAGATAGTATCAATACTCAACCTTATGGTGTAGCTGGATATAAATTGGTAGATCGCTCTTCAAAGTATTTAAATAAGACTGTAACTGTCAGTCAAGAAAAAGTAACAAATCGAGCAACTTGGGCATTGATTTCAGTTAATGGAAAAGAGATTGGCTGGGTAGACAAACGTGCTTTAACTGTAGATAAAGTATTGTCCACAAAAAATACGACTTATGCAGGAGTAATTAGTACAACTGATGATAGTATCAGTTCTGTACCTTGGGGAACAGAGGGCTATAAAATCATAAAACGAACAACTGCATACAAAGGAAAAACAGTAACTGTCAGTCAAGAAAAAGTAACGAACCGAGCAACTTGGTCATTGATATCAGTTAACGGAAAAGAGATAGGTTGGGTAGACAAACGTGCTTTAACTTTAGATAAAGTGCTCTCCACAAAAAAAGTAACTTATGCTGGAAAAATTAATAATTCAGATAATAGCATTAGTAGTAAACCTTGGGGGACAGAGGGTTATAAAGTTATAGCACGAACAACTGCATATAAAGGAAAAACAGTAATTATCAGTCAAGAAAAAGTAACGAACCGAGCAACTTGGTCATTGATATCAGTTAACGGAAAAGAGATAGGTTGGGTAGATAAACGTGCTTTAACTTTAGATAAAGTGCTGTCTACAAAAAAAGTAACTTATGCAGGAGTAGTTAATACAACAGGAGATAGTATAAGTTCTATACCTTGGGGAACAGAAGGCTATAAAGTTATAGCACGAACATCTGCATACAAAGGAAAAACAGTAACTGTCAGTCAAGAAAAAGTAACGAACCGAGCAACTTGGTCATTGATATCAGTTAACGGAAAAGAGATAGGTTGGGTAGACAAACGTGCTTTAACTTTAGATAAAGTGCTCTCCACAAAAAAAGTAACTTATGCTGGAAAAATTAATAATTCAGATAATAGCATTAGTAGTAAACCTTGGGGGACAGAGGGTTATAAAGTTATAGCACGAACAACTGCATATAAAGGAAAAACAGTAATTGTTAGTCAAGAAAAAGTAACCAATAGAGCAACATGGGTATTGATTTCAGTTAATGGAAAAGAAATTGGATGGGTTGATAAAAGAGGTTTAGAAGTTGATACTATTGTTTCGACAAAAACGACTTCATATCAAGCGATTATCAACCGTTCTACAGATTCAATAAACACAAAACCATGGGGAACTAATGGATATGTTACTACAAGTAAATCTTCAGCATATCTTGGTGGTCAAGTGACAGTAATAAAAGAAACAAAAACAAATAGAGCAACATGGGCATTAATTACGTCTAATGGTATAGAATTGGGGTGGATTGATGTTAATGGGCTAAAACCTATAAAACAAGGTAAAAAAACGATCTTTATTGATGCTGGCCACGGTGGAAAAGATCCAGGGGCTGTTTCAAATGGACTTCAAGAGAAGAAACTTAATTTATCCGTAGCATTAAAAGTAAGAAATAAATTAGAAGCAAAAGGATATAATGTTGTAATGTCTAGAACTACAGATGTATTTTTAGAACTTTCAGAAATTGCTCAGAAAGCTAATAATTCAAGAGCAAATATTTTTGTGAGTATTCATCATAATGCAATTGGTAATACAACGGGAAATGGAACTGCATATGGAATCGAGTCTTATTCATATAATGCAAAAGGAACATCAACAAACCCGTTATCCAATAATTTATTTCGACTAAATGAAAGTACTAAATTAGCTACAAGTATTCAGGGGAAAATGGTCAGTCAAACAGGGGCATTTAATCGTGGAGCTAAAAAAGATAATTTCCATGTTATAAGACAAACGAATATGCCAGCAGTTTTATTGGAATTAGGTTTTGTTGATAATAAGGCAGAAAGCCTTAAACTTAATACGAATAACTACCAAGAAAAATTGGCAAATGGTATTGTACAAGGAATAGATAATTATTTTAAATAATATCCAATAACAAAAGACAGTAAGAACCTATCTATAAGGTTTTTACTGTCTTTTTATTCTATGTGTATCTTTTTTTTTACATATCTTGTGTAGAAACTAAGCTATTCTATATTGATTTTGGATATGCTATAATAATATTGTTGTGTAAATATAAGGTAATTTAGTTACTCCCAATTTGGTTTAATACAAAAGGAATGTTGATATGAATAATCAAAAAAAATTAGATAGAAATAGTTTGATTTATGATGAGTATAAAAAATATAAACTAAGCAAGGAAATTATTTCTCATATATATATAAATGAGTCTTTTTTATTTTTTAATATTGAGTCCATTGATTTAGATATTGAAAAAAGTATGATTTGTCTTTTGGACAAAAGAACAAAAAGGTTAATTAAATTATCGGTTACTATAATACAAAATAAAGTTGCAATTGATTTGAAAAATCTAAGTGATGAAATTTCTGGAAATTGGGAAGTTGTTTATGTAAACAGAGAGCAAAAAACAATTCATTTCCTTTATACCTCTAAGAAAGAGGTTCTAACAAAAAAAGATTTTGTCATTGGACGTTTATTAAATAATAATTCTTTATCAGTAGTATCCTATATTAATTTAAATAATTACCAATTGAATTTGTATATTAATACAAAGGAAGAAGTTTTAAATAAATTTCCTATACAAGGCTATGACATTAATCATAAAGAGAAAACAATCTTGAAAACAGAAAATGTTAATGTTCAATCTTTAGAGATAGAAAATAATTTTCTGGTACTAAAGATTTCAAAAGAATTAAAAGGAAAGATTAGTTCCTTTTTTGTGAAAAAAAGAAAAGAAGAACAAAAATTTTATCTTAGTTATTACGAAGAAGAAAAAAGTTCTCAATTGATTTTAAAAATAAATTTGGAACAATTATTTTTGTATTTCAATAAAAGTACACGATTAGATTTATATTTAGAAGAAAATCCGGGAGATTTTATTTTTGAACGAAAGATCACTTTTTATTTTCGAAATTATGAAGAAAAAAAACAGCCTTATCAAAAAATTATTGTTCTAGATGATAACTTCGGTCTAGTACCGTATGTTACAAAAAATCAAAATATTTCAATATTTATGAGTGAAAAAAGCAAATTAATTAGTGATTCATTTTCTGGAAAAGTTATTTTGAAGAAAATTTCAAAAAATAAAAATGGTGTATTAAATGGTGAAATTGAACTCCAAACAGATGAATTTTTTGAAGAAAAATCTATTATAGTAAAACTTAGAAAAAGTGAAAATGGGGAGAACTTTATTATACCCATCACTAAAAAAAATTCATTAAACAAATTTAATTTTAGTTTAGATTTAAAAAAATACGAATTTAGTCAGTTTTATTGGGATTTTTTCTTAGTTATAAATAATCAACAAGGGCAAGAAGTTCATTTAAGAGTAAAAAATGATAGTTTGAAAATAAAAATGGCTTTACAGCTCTGTGAAAAAAAATATAGTTATTACTATCCTGATAGTGAATATAAAGTATATCCTTATATTACTGCTTCAGAAGAATTTAGTCTTAATTACAGACTAAATGGTGAATATGAAGATCCTAAATATAAACGTAATGAAAAAATAGCTTATTTCTTGTATTTAATTATAGGATTATTTTACAAAAGAGAAAAAAAATGGTTAATTCATGAAAAATTTAGTAATACTGCTCAAGATAATTCTTTTTATTTTTTCAAATACTGCTATGAAAAACATTATGAAAAAAAAGTTTATTATGTAATAAAAAAAGACTCTGATGATTTAAAGTATTTAGAACCTTATAAAGATCGTGTTATCTATTTTATGAGTATTAAACATCTACTATATTTACTAACTTGTAATAAGATTGTTTCTTCTGAAGCAAAAGGACATGGATATGCATGGAGAGTTTCAGGTGGGTTAATTAAACCAGTTATGAATAGAAAGCATTATATATTTTTACAGCATGGAGTATTAGGATTAAAGCAGATTGATAATACGTTTAAAGCTCATGGTGTAAATCATGCTGATTTATTTATCGCTTCTTCTGATTTTGAAAAAGATATTATCATGAAGCATTTTGGTTATAAAGATTCAGAAGTTTTAGTATCTGGTTTAGCACGCTGGGATAATTTTAAGCAAAGAAAAAATTATTTTAAACAAGAAATATTTTTTATGCCTACTTGGAGAAATTGGTTAGAAGAAGTTAGTGATGATGTTTTTTTACAATCTGAATATTTTAAAGAATATAGTGAGTTTTTACAATCAGATGACTTATCAATTATTTTGAATAAGAAAGAAGTAAATTTGAATTTTTACCTGCATCCTAAATTTATGCCCTTTACTAAATATTTTGAATCATTAGATAAAAGAATAAATATTGTGGGATTTGGGGAAAAGACGATTAATGAACTTGTTTATGATTGTTCATTGTTAATTACAGATTACTCTAGTGTAGCTTGGGAAGCTTATTATCAAGATAAAACAGTTCTCTTTTATCAATTTGATAGAGAAAAGTATGAACAATTACAAGGTAGTTATATGGATTTAGAAACAGATTTATTTGGAGAGTGTGCTTTTGATTCTAAAGAACTTATTGAAAAAATAGATAAACTAATTACTTCAGATTTCTCTAGTATTAATAATGAAAAGTATTTAGAAGATAAAAATCGTTATTTTAAATATGTAGATAAAGATAATTCTAAACGGATATATCAAGGAATTTTAGAAACTGAAGAAAATAATTCTTTGGAAAATGAGATAATATTTAGTCTGAAAAGTAATATTTATTTTAGAACTATTTGGAGAAGAATTAAGACAATTAAAATAATAAAAATATTGAAAAGTTATTTAATGGATTAATAGCTAGTTATTTAAAAGAAGAGTTTAATATGTTCTAAATTTAGTAATAAAGGGTGTAAAAGATGAGAATTAGTAATTTATATTTGGAGAATAACGTTATAATGATTAGTTCTGATAATAGTGAACTTAATGATATAGTAGATGTAATTCTAATTAATAAAAAATACAATAAAACATATAACAGCAAAATAACGATAGAAACTGGTAAATTATATATTGAAATTTTACCAACAATTTTTGAACAGAATGAAGTTAGTGATTGGAAAATGTTGTATAAGAAAAAAAATGAAACTACTTATTATCCATTTATCCTAAAAAATAAAAGTATAGATTTCCATAAAAAAAGTAGTATTAAAGTTAATCAAAATCAATATCTTATTTCGTTTAATATAGAAGAAAATGAAGCGGTTTTTGTGACTCTATATCCTAAATCGTTACTTTCGTTAGAAACTATTGCTTCAGATAAAAAACAACTAACACTGTATTTTAAAAATATAGCACAGAATCAAAAGAAGTATACTCACTTATTGTTAAGAAATCGAAAAACAAAAAGTGTTCTCAAGTTTAAATTTAGTAAAGATGAGCTAGCTGTTAATATAAAATTTGACAAAAAAAACTTTTTGAAAAGTGATACGATTTGGGATATGTTTCTTTCTTACCTAAATGAAGAGAATAAGAAAGAAATTGAAAAGGTATCCTATTATAACAAAGATAATAGAATTGAAACAATTCATACTCATAACGAAAAAAGTAACAATCAAAATTACACTATTAATACTTTGCTACGGGACGGAAATTGCGTAGCTTTAAAAATAGATAATGATGTAAAAGTATTATTAGAAACTATCTCTAATAAGGATAACCAATTATCTATAAGATTTAATAAGAAGTCAATTAAAGATAACATTAAGTCAATTATTTTTAAAAATATTAAGAAAGATAAAGAATATATTTTTGAACTTTGTAATCAAGAAGAATTCGCTTTTGATATTGAATTAAATAGTGAGTTACTTTCTATGTTTTCAAAAGGTATTTGGGATATATTTGCTGAATGCTATACTGAGCAAAATGATGTGTACCAAGTTAGGATACAATCATCAATAAAGCAAAGTGAAAAAGTTAATATTTATGATGAAAATAATTTTTTTGATATCTATGCATTATCATCAGAAGAAGATAATGCTCTTATTTCTATCCAAGATATCAGTCAAAATTCTGTGATCTGTAAAGGTGTTACTGTAGGAAACAAATTAAATTTACTGTTAGAAACTGACTATTTTTTTGATGAACCTACTAATGTAATTATTAAACATAGAAAAACTGATATACAAATTTCATTAACTTTAAATAGAATAAATCCCTATTTATATTATGCATACTTAGACCTTGAAGAAAAAAATCCATTTAAAGCTCTGGGGATTTGGGATATTTACTACGAATTAACAACACCAAATGAAGAACATAGATATGAAAGAGTGAAATTTAAAACTAAAAGAGTCTATAAAATTCTATCGGACAATTTATTTTTTCCTAATCAAAATATTGTTGATTTTACAGCATACTCTACTGTTGATGATGAATTATCACTTAAAGTTTCTGAGAGTAAAATGGTAGTAAGTAATGTAAACTTTGAACAAAACGTTTTAAATGTGAGTGGTACAATAAATAACCGACTATTTAGCCGTCATTCGCCTGAAATTACTACTAAAATGCAACTTCTTAATGAAGACAAAGTAATCATTGAACAAGAACTTAAAGATTGTTCGTTTCAAGATAATGTATGTTACTTTAATATGAAATTAAATACAGATCTTATACCTGTAACTGAGAACCTAATAGACACTATATTAGAACCAAGACTTGTTTTTAATATTGGCAACTATTCATATTATCAAAATATTACTAATGTTGAAGAAGATTATATAAGTTCAAAATATTTAATTTATCCAAATTTTATTTTCCAGCAAAATGGTAGTAAGTATAGTATGCATCCACGTTTTTATAGAAATACATTGACTTTGAAACTATCTTATTTAGGAAAAGTGAAGTTGATAGCTGCTACAAAAAATACGATTAAAGTAGAAATCAATGAGCTGGAACACAAAAAAATTGATGAGGCATTTTTGATTATTAAGAAAGATAATGATGAGGAGTTAAGACTTACTGAAACAGCCTCTGAATTTTCAATCGAACAAAATAATCAATTTATATTGAAAGTAAAAGCTAAAGTAACCGGTGATGAGCTAGAAGATTTTCAAAATGGTTTATATCCAGTTATTTGTTGTGTAGTTTCTAATAATCATAAGAGGTACATACCAATTGATTTTACAGATGATCAACTAGCTAAAGATATTCCAATACGGAAAAAGCTGAATATAAATAAGAACCCTTATAGCCTTTGTTATAAGAGACGTTCACGAGAATTGAAAGTAGAATTAATAAAACAAGCATATAAGCCTAATTTATTTTACTTAATCAGATTTTATCTTGCTTTTATTTTAGCTAAACTAGTTATAAGAAGAAAAAGATATTGGATTGTTGGAGAAAACTTAGGATATAGTGCTCAAGATAATGGGTATTTTTTCTTTAAAGCTGCTAAGGAAAAAAAAGTTAAAGAAAAAACTTATTTTGTTTATAGGGATGAATTTCTTGAAAAAAATTCTTTGAATAAAGAAAAAGGTATGATAAAATACGACTCATTTAAACATTTCTTTGTATATTTTAAATCAGATTTTTTAATTGTTTCTCATGGAGTGAGAGATGTATTGCCAACAATTTACCATGATACAACTAAAAATAAAAAGAAAATAATACATCTTCAACATGGTATCGTAGCAATGAAAAAAGTATTTTTTCACAAAAATTCATATAATGGCAAAGTCCGTAAAATGGTAGTGAGTTCAGATTTCGAAAAACAAATTTTTATCGAAAAAATGAAGATGTCTCCACAACAAATTATGAATAGCGGTTTGGTTAGATATGACTATTTAAATGATGAATCCCAAAATCAGGAGAAAAAAATTATTTTTGTAATGCCTACATGGCGAGAATGGATAATTAAGGATGAAGAAACTTTTTTACAATCTGATTTTTATAAAAGCTATAGCGAACTATTAAATGATAAAGAGCTCAATGATTATCTAAAAGAAAATAATCTTGTTATTAAAATCGTACCTCATATAGAAATTAGACTGAAGTACATGAAATATTTTTCAAGTAAATATGATTATATTCAAGTAATAGACACGGAAAAAGAAACAGTCCAAGAATTAATAAAGAAAAGTTCATTACTAATAACTGATTACTCTAGTGTCGCTTTGGATTTTGTATATTTAAATAAACCGGTCTTATTCTATCACTTTGACTTAGAAGACTATTTAATTAATAGAGGTTCATTTGTAAATCTCTATACAGACTTATTTGGTCCAGTTGCTTATCAATATGATGATTTGAAAATAAAAATTAAAGAAATTCAAAATGAGAATTTTATTACGAAAGAAGAATATATTAGAAAATCTTCGCGCCATTTTGACCATAAAGATAAAAATAATTTTAAACGTACGTACAAAAGAATAAGAAAGTTTAATCCAAAGGGGTAGAATGGCTATGAAAGTAACATTTTTAGTATACAATATCTACGGAATAGGAGGTACTGTTAGAACTGTTGTTAATACGGCTAACTATTTAGCTTCTGCTGGCTATGAAGTAGAAATTATTAGTGTTCGGAAGACTCGAACTAAACCTACTTTTCGAATAGACAAAAAAATAAAATTAAAACCTCTATTAAATGTAAAGAAGGGAATTTCAAAATCCGGAATAAAAGGATTTATTGCTGATTTTTTAAACAAAATGCCAAGTATTTTAATTGATAAAAATGAAGATCTTTATAAAATGTTTACTATGTATACAGATTTTTTGATACGTACTGCACTGAAACAATTAAAAACGGATGTTTTAATTACAACAGTTCCAAGTTTTAATTTATTAGCGATTAAATATGCTGATTCAAAAATCATTCGAATTGGGCAAGAACATGCACAATTTTCTGTTCATGGAAGATCGCTAAAAAGAAAAATCAAGAAAAATTACGCTAAATTAGATGCATTGACAGTTTTAACAAAAAAAGAAAATGAAGCCTACAAAGCATTATTTGATAACAAATTAAATATCATAGAAATACCTAATGCAACACAAAAAACTGATATTAGAGTTAATTACAATAATAAAATGATAGTAACTGCTGGTCGTTTTGTATACCAAAAAGGCTTTGAAAGACTCATCAAATCATATGTACCTATTGCTAAAAAATATCCTGATTGGACTTTGAGAATTTATGGTTCTGGTTATGATTATGAGTTAATGCGTGAAACTATTAATAGATATAATTTATATAATCATGTATTCTTATTTCCTAGTAGTAAAAATATACTCCATGAATTTGGAAAAGCTTCTATTTTTGTTTTACCATCTCGTTTTGAACCATTTGGAATGGTTGTGATAGAAGCAATGTCTGTAGGATTACCTATTGTTTCTTATGATAGTTATGGTCCTGCTAAAATCATAGAAGATGGAAAAGATGGATTTATAGTTGAAATGGATAATGAAAAGGAGCTTAAAAATAAAATCAGTCAATTAATCGAAAATAAAAAATTAAGGAAGAAAATGGGAGAAGAAGCCATTAATAAAGCAGATTATTATTCTGAGAATACAATTGGAAAAATTTGGGAAGAATCATTTTTACAGTTAAAGAATAATAAAACTAAATAATAAAATTGTATTACAAGTATTCTATACTTCTAGATATTTTTTAACTAAAAGGGTTCTAAGCTAATATTTGGTTTAGGACTCTTTTAGTTTTTATTATTTAAAAGGGGAATTTTTTATTAAAAAAAATATTTATGTTAATATATACATGCTATACTATGTAATTAAAAAAATTATAGAATTAGGAGTTTAAAAATGAATTTTAAAAAAAGAACAGCAAGTAAAAGTGGATTAAATTTAGCAATTATTGCTCTTTTCGTTTTTTTGAGTATTTTTGTTCTGTATTTCACTATTTTTCACAATGGAGAGATAATGCTAGGTGATGATCTTCAGTTTCATAAAAATAGAATTGAAGGCTTAGCCGAAGCTTTAAGAAATCATGAATATTTTCCGAAAGTAAATATGGTTTTTATAAATACAATGGGCTATGCATCAAGCATATTTTATTCAGACTTATTTCTCTATTTTCCCGCAATATTAAGAGTTATTGGATTATCTATTTCGGAGACCTATATCTTATTTATTATAGCAATCAATTTTTTAACATTTATAATAGCTTATATTTCCTTTTTTAATGTAACAATGAAACAAAAAAATAGCTTAGTGTTTTCATTGTTGTATACATTGTCTACTTATCGTCTGCTTGATATAACTAGACGTGGCGCAATTGGTGAGGTATTAGCTTTATGCTTTTTACCTATAGCTTTTATGGGACTTTACCACATTATCTATGGAAAACCCAATAGATGGTACTACCTTTCTATCGGGATGGCGCTAATTATTTATGCACATATATTATCTGCAATTATGTTAGCTTTTTTAATTTTAGTATTTTTATTAGTCAATAGCAAAGAATTGCTAAAAAATAAAAATAGAATAACCAGCTTTATGAAAGCAGTTGGAATAACTATTCCATTAGTTATAGGTTATTTTGTTCCTATTTTAGAACAAATGGCTTCTCAAACTTTTAAAGTAAAAAGTAATCCAGTTGTTTATATTTCTGAGAAAGCTTTGAAACTAGGAGATATTATATTCGATGCTTTATCTAATAATCCACGTCCAAATATGGGGATTTTGTTGATTGTTTTTATGTTTGTGTATGTTTTTTCATTAAAAAAAATAACATCGAACAGTTCAAAGCACTTTATCTTATTAAGCACATTTTTTTTAATACTTACTACTGATTTGATTCCTTGGAGAGTCTTAGAACAAACATTTTTTAATACTATTCAATTTCCATGGAGATTTTTTACTTTCGTCACTTTATTAACTTGTTGGTTTATTGCTGAAGATTCTCTTAATTTTTTTAATAATAAAGTATTTAAAGCTACTGTTTTAATAGCTTGTGTATTGTTTTCTTTTTCTTATACAATAAATCTTCGTTATCAAACGGATGAAAAAAAGATGGTAACATATAATGAGTTTAATAAAGTTGATTCTTATATAATAGGATCGGGATTAGAGTATTTGCCTGGAAATACTGATTACGATAAATTGAAAACTAAAAACTTGAATTTAGGGTATGATACTGAGAATATAGATATACAAAATTATACAAAATTTAGGAGTACTATTACATTTGATTTTGATACATCTAGCAAGCAAATTGTTACTTTACCATTAGTCTATTATAAAGGATACACCTCTGAATTTATGGGTAACGGGCAAGTAAGTAAACCTTATTTAAATGAAACAGAAGAAGGTTTGGCGTCTATTGCAGTAGAGGGAAAAGGAACTGTAACGATTCAATATAAAAATACATTTGCTCAAAATATATCTTTAATTGTTTCAATTTTTAGTTGGATTTTTCTTTGTGTTTTCCTTATTTTTAGGAAAGAAATGTATAAATACTATATTATTAGTAAGCAAAAGAGGGAGAACAGATGACAAAAAACGATATGATATCAATCGTAGTACCTTGTTATAATGAAGAAGAATCAATTATGCTTTTTTATAAAGAAATGGAAAAAATACGAAAAAAAATTTTTGTGGATTTTGAATATATTTTTATAAATGATGGTTCTAAAGATAAAACATTGTCTATCTTAAGAGACTTGGCAAAAAAAGATAATGATCAGGTGAGATATATCTCCTTTTCTAGAAACTTTGGAAAAGAATCGGCCCTGTATGCTGGTTTAAAATTTTCTACTGGAAGTTATGTCACAGTAATGGATGTTGATCTTCAAGATCCTCCCGAGTTGCTTCCTGAAATGTTACGTTTAATCAGAGAAGAAGAATATGACTGTATAGGCACAAGGCGTGTTAGTAGAGAAGGAGAACCTTTATTACGTTCACTTTTTGCAAAGCAGTTTTATCGAATCATTAATCGTATTTCAGATACTGAAATAGTTGATGGAGCAAGAGATTATCGGTTAATGACAAGGCAAATGGTGAATGCTATCTTAGAAATTACAGAGTATAACCGCTTTTCTAAGGGTATTTTTAGTTGGATAGGTTTTAAAACCAAATATTTAGAATATAAAAATATTGAAAGAATAAAAGGGGAAACTACATGGTCTTTCTGGTCGCTATTCAAATATTCATTAGATGGGATTATAGCATTTTCTGAGGCCCCGTTATCTTTTGCTGCACTTGTTGGTATCTTCTCATTTTTACTAGCAATTATCATGATGTTTGTTGTTGCAATTAGGACTCTTTTATTTGATGATCCTACTTCTGGTTGGACCTCTTTGGTAGTTATAATATTAGGAATTGGAGGTCTACAATTGTTTTGTATGGGAATTATCGGAAAATATCTAGGGAAAACTTATTTAGAAACGAAGAAAAGACCTATTTATATAGTAAAGGAGACAGAGAATGATATAAAGTAATGTGTTTATGGAACTAAGTCAAATAACATTATGAAAATAGTTGACTATTTTAAATAATAAAAAGTCATTAGAGGAATAATTCTTCTAATGACTTTTTCCTTTGAGAAAGTATAAGAAAACAAAATATAGTTCTTAGTAGTTTTGGAGTAAATACTGAAGTATGATAAAATAAAACTATTAGAAAATTGAAGGTTGGGAGAGAAATGAAGAAAATAAAAGTAATGACTATATTTGGTACAAGACCAGAAGCTATAAAAATGGCTCCTATTATTTTGGAATTAGAAAAACAGTCTAATAGATTTGAATCAACAATAGTCGTAACAGCACAACATCGTCAGATGCTCGATCAAGTATTGAATATTTTTAAGATACAACCAGATTATGATTTAGATATTATGAAAGACAAACAATCTTTAGCTTATATTACTTCAAATGTACTTACAGGATTAGAAGAAGTTATAAAAAAAGAAAAACCAGATATTATATTAGTTCATGGAGATACAACGACTACATTTGCTGCAAGTCTTGCAGCTTTTTATAACCAAATAAAAATAGGTCATGTGGAAGCAGGGCTACGTACGTGGAATAAATTTTCTCCGTATCCGGAAGAAATGAATCGTCAAGTAACAGATGTATTAGCTGATTTGTATTTTGCTCCAACGGCTGAAAGTAAAGCTAATCTATTAAAAGAAAATCATCCTGAAAAATATATTTTTATTACAGGGAATACAGCAATAGATGCGTTAAAAGAAACAGTGAAAGAGGATTATCATCATGATTTACTTGATAAGATAAATGAAAATAACAAATTAATCTTAATGACGATGCATCGTCGTGAAAATCAAGGTGAACCTATGAAGTGTGTTTTTAGAGCCATTAGAAAAATAGTTGAGGAACATGTTGATGTAGAAGTGGCTTTTCCAGTTCATTTAAATCCTGTAGTTCAAGATATTGCTAATAATATTTTAGGCGGCCATGAACGGATACATTTAATTAAACCGCTGGATGTTATAGATTTCCATAATATTGCTGGCAGAAGCTACTTGATTATGTCTGATTCTGGTGGAGTACAAGAAGAAGCTCCTTCACTAGGAGTTCCAGTACTGGTGTTACGTGATACTACAGAACGACCAGAAGGAATAGCTGCTGGTACGTTGAAATTAGTTGGAACTCAAACAGAAGAAATTTTGGTATCATTGAATGAATTGCTAGAGAACAAAGAAAAATATAAAGAAATGTCAGAAGCTTTAAATCCTTATGGTGACGGTTTAGCTTCAAAGCGTATATTAGAATCTATAGCATATGAATTTGGTGTAATTAATGAAAGACCAAATTCTTTTAAATAAAGTTAATACTGACTATAAAGCGCAATTACAAGAAATAAAAAAGCAGATATACTATTACGTCTTGTAACGCAATAGTATATCTGTTTTTGCTTTGTATCAAAATTATTTTTTATATCCATTAGTATGATTTACATGCCACTTCCAGGCTGAATCAATGATATCTTTTATGTCGGTATATTGTGGATCCCAACCTAATATTTCTTTTGCTTTATCGCTACTAGCAATGAGCGTGCTCGGATCTCCAGCACGACGGGGCTTAACTAAAGATAATATATCTTTACCTGTTACTTCTCTAGCTGTTTCTATTATTTCCGTAACGGAAAATCCAGTACTACTGCCCAAATTGAAAGTATTACTTTCTTTTCCAGTTTTTAAATATTCTAAAGCTAAAATATGAGCTTCAATTAAGTCAACCACATGGATATAGTCAGGAATACACGTTCCATCAGGAGTAGTATAATCATCTCCAAAAATAGAAATTTTTTCTCTTTTTCCTAAAACAGTTTGTAATATGAGTGGAATTAGATGTGTTTCGGGAGTATGATTCTCACCAATTGAACCATTTAATTTTGCTCCTGCTACATTAAAATAACGTAAAGCTACATATTTCATACTATATCGATTATTATGTCGAGGTGAATATGCAAGGGTTGCAAGATATTATCAATGTAGTGGGTGGAATTCAAGTAACTAGCCCTTTAACGTTCTCTTTTGAAGGGTATAGTTTTACAGAAGGTAGTTCTACTTTAATAGACGGAGAAACTACACTTGCTTATGCTAGGATGCGTTATGATGATCCAGATGGAGATTCTGGTCGTCAAGAAAGACAACGGCAAGTCATTCAAGCGACTAGAGAAAAAGTAGCCTCTTTCTCTACCATTTCAAATTATCAAGATGTCTTAAGTCTTAAGTTCTTTAGAAAACAACATGCAGGCAAATCTTGAATTCAATGATATGATAAATTTTTTAATAATTATCGTTCAGCAGCAGGAAATATCTAGCAAGAGCAATTAGAAACATCAGGTACATTGATTGAAGGGATTTACTATGGCATTGTATCAGATGAAGAAATGAGCAGGGTCTTTGGGTTACTGAAAGAACAATTGGAATTAAATTAGCAAGGTAGACACTATGTTTTTTTATAGTGTCTTTTTTAAAAAAAATAATTCTTATAATTTAGAAGTAGTAGCGGACTAATTGTTTTTGTTTCAGTAATCTGCTATTATTATTTTGGTAGTTGAATTTTTTATTATTTTTAAAAATGTACTTAACATTACGGGTAGCTTACTTTAACGAAATAAATACGTATGCTGGAGTTAGAGAATTGGATACAAAATCAATCGTTGAAAGTATAGGAATGGATCCAAGAATCGGTACTCATTATAACAACCCTTCATTTTGTTATAGCGGTTACTGCTTACCTAAAGATACGAAACAATTGCTTGCCAACTACGAAGATGTACCAAATAATATTAATAGAGACATTGTTGATGAAAGCGTGATCCAAAATTAGTGGGCATCTATCGTCTAACAATAAAAGTAAACTCTGATAATTTTAGAGATTTTTCAATTCAAAAGTTACTGGCGATTTTTAGGAATTAAAAGAAGTATCAGATGTAATTGTTTCAAATCGTTTAGCCAAAGTATTAATGGATCTGCAATAAAAAATTTATACAAGAGATTTATTCCATAAAGATTAATAAATGGATGATACTATAGGAGGAAAAAGATATGTCAAAAGTAAGAAAAGCCGTTATTCCAGCAGCTGGATTAGGAACACGGTTTTTACCAGCTACGAAAGCTACTGCAAAAGAAATGTTACCAATAGTGGACAAACCAACAATTCAATTTATTGTTGAAGAAGCAATTGATTCAGGAATTGAAGAAATTATCATCGTTACTGGAAGAAGTAAACGTTCGATTGAAGACCATTTTGATTCTAATTTTGAATTGGAGCAAAATCTTCAAGAAAAAGAAAAATTTAAATTGCTAAAATTAGTTGAAAGTACGACAAAAATCAAATTGCATTTTATACGTCAATCTTATCCCAATGGACTTGGTGATGCTGTTTTACATGGAAAGAGTTTTATTGGGAACGAACCCTTTATTGTGTTACTTGGCGATGATTTAATGGTTGACGAAGTCCCATTAA
Source organism: Carnobacterium sp. FSL W8-0810 (assembly GCF_038007125.1). Taxonomy (NCBI): domain Bacteria; kingdom Bacillati; phylum Bacillota; class Bacilli; order Lactobacillales; family Carnobacteriaceae; genus Carnobacterium; species Carnobacterium sp. FSL W8-0810. Next base: position 1,511,474 of record NZ_JBBOWO010000001.1, read on the forward strand.
CAAAACAATTAATAGATCACTATGATGAAACACAATCATCAGTTCTCGCTACAATGCGTGTGCCACATAAAGATACGTCTAAATATGGAATTGTTGACATTGACGGAGAAGTTTCTAAAGATTTGTACAAAGTGAATCATTTTGTTGAGAAACCTAATCCAGAAGAAGCACCTAGTGATTTAGCAATCATTGGTCGTTACTTATTAACACCAGAGATTTTTGAAATCCTAGAAAACCAAGAGCCAGGTGCTGGTAATGAAATTCAACTAACTGATGCAATTGAAACGTTAAATAAAACACAACAGGTTTTAGCTCATGAGTTTAAAGGAAAAAGGTATGATGTTGGAGACAAGTTCGGTTATATGATGACCAATATTGAATACGGTCTAGAGCATAACGAAGTTAAAGATGACTTGAAAAAATATATCATTCAGTTAAGCAAAGAATTGGATGGAAGAAATTAAATACAAAAATGTTTGTTTTGACCTCCAGACGGATTGAATTCTGGAGGTTTTTTATATAGAAATGAGGAAGCAATACTAGATTGCTACAATAAAAAAACACTTGTATACAAAAAATATCCGTACTTTGCAGACTATAGTTTGTTTTAAATACTTTAAGATAGGTTTTTGGAGAGTTGAATTAAGGATATCCCGTTTTCTTTATATTGAAAATACTGAACAATTATTACTATTTCTTAAGGAAAGATTAGACATTTCATAAGAAATGTTTTACAATTAGAAAGTAATAAGGATAAAAGTTGCCAAAAAATGAAATTAGTCATATAAATTGATGAGAATTATTTTTATTATTGAATACAAATTGATAATTAAATTTAAATACATATTTTTTGAATAATTTTTTATAATGTATGCGGTACATTATAAAAATGAAAACAACATAAAAGGATTAAGAATAACTAAAGCGGTTTTTATAACGCTTGATTTTTATAGGGGAGGATCTTATGGATAAAAATAAAAAGACTAAAAGAAAAAAACATCGCTCGAAAAATAATTTTCTTTTTCTGTTTCCAATCGGAATGTTAGTTTTAGGGGTAGTGTTAATTTCATTAGCATTTTTTGACACTTTAAAACATGCTTATTACATATCACAATTATTTATCACTCAAGAAGTGGTAGTGGATGCTGTTGATATCTCTGGTGACACTTCCCTAGATGAGACAGATGGAAATACTTTTCCAGAATTTGGTGATAAGTATGCAGAACTTAAAATCGAATCAGCTGGTATCGTATCCCCAATCTATGTTGGTGATAGTGAAGAGATATTGTTGCAAGGAACTGGACAGTATTATGGATCCGTTTTTCCTGGGGAACAAGGCAATACAGTTTTAGTTGGACATAGAAACTCTGTTTTTAAAACACTTGGACAAGCTAAAATTGGCGATGAGATTATAATGGAAACGACTTATGGAGATTATGTTTACGAAATTGTTGATACTAAAATAACTACAGGTACAGATCAATCTATACTTGCACAAACAGATGAAGCTATGTTGACAGTCTATACTTGTTATCCTTTTGATTATATTGGTCATAGTCCGGATAGGTATTCTGTAATTGCAAAATTAGTAGAAGGAACACCATTATCCGAAGTTGATTTTTAAAAAAGGAGCGACAATAAGTGAAAAAAATAAAAAAAGCATTGAGAATGTTGTTAAGTTTTATATTGATGTTCGGTGTTGTTCTCTGTATAGCTTCTATTTTTATCCGTTTTGTTTTGTTAAACGGAAATTATATTGGAGATAAGCTTGAAGAGAGAGACTATTATTCACAATTAACTGAGAATTTAAATACCAAATACGCAACGCTAAGTTTAGAATCTTCTATTCCTGAAGAAGTATTTACGACTGCTGTTTTAGAAGATTATGATATCCAAAAGTTGACCAGAGAAAATGTTAATTTAATGGTTGATTATATGACTTCTAAAACTGATGAATCTGCAGTTGTCATGGATAGAAACATCTTTTTAGAACCAGTAACTACATATGTTGAGTCTTATGCAGAAGAAAACAATATTCCTTTTGATGAAGAACTACAAAAAAGAACGACTGCAATAGTTGATTCTGCAACTGAAATAACCGAAAATAGAGTCACCTTATTCAATCTAAAGAATGTAATCGATATCCCTCAATTCCAATCAGTAAGAAAAATAGTGAATATCGCTTATAATAGTTTTATTCCTATATTAATTGTACTAACACTTATAATCATCAGCTTAACACTTCTTTACCGTCGTAGAAGATACAGATTGTTATTTTGGATAGGAAGCAGTATAAGTGCAGGTTCAATTTTTGTTATCGTTCCCAGTGCATTAGCTTTAATCATGAAATTACCACAACGTATCCAAATTTCAGCTCCTTATATCAATACAGCTATTCAGAATCTAGCAATTGGTTATAGTTATTACTTTTTAACAGCTGGTATAATAGCGTTAGTTATTGGACTGCTTTCACTCTTCCTTTACTTTTACTTTAGTTCAAAATCAGAAAGTGAAAGGAATTCAAGAACAGCTAAACACACCTCAAATAATTAATGGTAATGTATTCAAAAAATAATCACAAGTTGTTTTATTGAAAGGAGGTGAAATATATGAAAAAGATCCTATCGGTTTTAGCAATCGCGTTTTTCTTTTTTGGTGCTAGCACTTCTGTATCTGCAGCGTCTGAAAATGACATCATCACTGCTTTAAGTAATGCAGGAGTACCAGCAGTATACGTTACTCAAGCAGAAAACTACTTGAGAACTACTGATGTATCTGAAGCAGAAGCTGACCAAATCATCATGAATATCAATAATGCGGCAGCAATCGCAAACGGAGTTACTGATCCAAGTCAATTAACTCAAGCACAAAGAAATGCGATTATTGCAGAAGTAACATCTGCAGCATCAGTACTTGGTTTGACTGTAACTGCTGTAGATGGCGTTGCAACATTCTATAATGCTGACGGAAGCGTAGTTGCTCAATTCTCTTTGAGTGGTAACGAAGTGAAACAAACTGGTTCAAGCTACACTTATTTGGTAAGTGGACTAGTACTTTTAGTAGCAGCAGCTGGTTCAGTTGTTCTACTTAAAAGAAAGTCTCTTGCAGTAGCGTAATGAATAGAAGATGCTCATTCATTCAGATGGTTGTATAAACTTCTCTGAATAATGAGCGTTTTTTTCAATAAAAATAACGTTGTATTTTATCATTGTTGAAAGTTGCTGTTTGGAGTTGTAAGTTCCAATGATAATCAGATGATTAAAACAAAAAAAGGGTAGAAGTGATTTATAGTTAAAGTTGTTTTTTTTAGAAACTTATTTTATATTGGTATAGATCAAAATAAGTGTTTAAAAAAAGCAGAAAATAATTATTTCATTAGACTTTTGGTAAAGAAAATAACAATTAGATAGTAGAAGGGAATAATTCAAATGATTGATTTACATTGTCATATATTGCCAGGAATTGATGATGGAGCAAAAACAGTGGAAGATGCTTTAGATATGGCAAGAAGAGCAGTATCGCAAGGAATCACACATATTCTAGCTTCACCGCATTACAAAAACGGTCGATGGGATAATGAAAAAGAGGATATTTTGAATGATGTAAATAAATTACAAATAGAGTTAGATCAAAGAGATATTCCATTAAAACTATTTCCTGGACAAGAAGTTCGAATTGTTGGAGAATTGATAGAAGATATAACAGCTAATAAAATCCAATTTATAGATGAAGACAGCCAATATTTGTTGATTGAATTTCCAACAGCATCTATCCCGCATTTTACTGACCAGTTGTTTTTTGAATTGCAGACAAAAGGTATCACTCCAATTATTGTTCATCCGGAAAGAAATCATACTATCTTAAACGATCCCAATGAATTGTTGTATCTGGTAGAAAGAGGAGCGTTGGCTCAATTGACTGCTGGAAGTTATGTAGGCTCTTTCGGGAAAAAAATCCAAAAACTAAGCTATCAGCTAATACAAAGTAATTTAGTCCATTTCATTGCTTCAGATGCACATAACGTTCATTCACGTGATTTTTATATGAAGGAAGCGTATGAGAAGTTGGAAAAAGAATTTGGCAAACAAAAAGTGAATCAATTTGATCAAATAACCAAAGACTTGATTAATGGAGAACTAATTGTGACAAATCCACCTAAACAAGTGCAAAAAACTAAATTCTTAGGGTTATTTTAAAAGGAAGGAAATGTTTATGAGTAGAAGTAGAAGTAGAAAAAAAATCATCTTGGTTAGTTTTGATTTAGTAGCCCTATTGTTTTCAAGTCAGGTTGCTTACATATTTTTAGATCCCTATATTGCATTATCTGCCGAATCCCTTACTGTTATCATTGGCTCAGCCATAATAGGTTATCTTACCTTAGCTACTAAGTTTAAAATGTATTCAAAAATCAATCGCTATACAAGCATTAAAGAATCGGCAACTATTTTCGGCTGCGTAACGGCTGCGTTTATTTTTTCAGCAATTATTTCTCTACTGAGTACAATTACTGTCAGTATCCGATTCATCATTCTTACCTATGCTTTTTCGGTTGCATTGATTACAGGAAGCAGAATTATTTGGCGAATTTATCATGAACATTATTATCGAAAAATGCATGGCAAGTCTATTGAGACGCAAATTAGGACATTAGTCGTAGGCGCCGGTAATGGTGGAAGTGTGTTTATTCGTAGTTTGAAAAAGAATATAAGTGAAGTTAAAGTTATCGGCTTTATTGATGATGATCTAACAAAGCAAAAAATGTTTCTCTATGATGTTCCTGTTTTAGGAACAGTTAAAGATATTCCTGAATTAGTGAGGAAATATCAAATCGAGCAAATTACGATTGCGATTCCTTCATTAGAGCCAACAGAATATGAACGCATTCTAGATATATGCAATCATGCGGATGTCAGTGTCAACCAAATGCCTTCTATAGAAGATGTTTTACAAGGTAAGTTAACTGTTAATCAGTTTCGTGAGATTGATGTTGTTGATTTACTTGGCCGAGATGAAGTAAAATTAGATATGCAACAAATTGCAGGAAAATTAAGTGGAAAAACCGTCTTAGTCAGTGGTGCTGGAGGATCAATTGGTTCAGAAATCTGTCGTCAAATTGCTCGTTTTTCACCAGAGAAACTGATCTTGTTAGGGCATGGAGAAAATTCCATTTATTTAATTGATAAAGAACTAAAAAATACTTATGGTGAAAGCATAGAAGTTATTCCAGTAATTGCTGATATTCAAGATAGAAAACGAATTTTTCAAGTAATGGAGCAGTACAAACCGGATAGAGTTTACCACGCTGCGGCACACAAACATGTACCAATGATGGAATATAACCCAAAAGAAGCTGTTAAAAATAATATTTACGGCACAAAAAACATGGCTGAAGGAGCAAAAGAGGCAGGTGTCGGTAGTTTTATTATGATTTCAACCGATAAAGCGGTAAACCCCCCTAATGTCATGGGAGCAACGAAACGTGTGGCTGAGATGATTGTGACAGGTTTAAATGAAGTTGGGAAAACAAAATTTGCAGCTGTGCGTTTTGGTAACGTACTTGGAAGCCGTGGAAGTGTTGTCCCATTATTTAAAGAACAAATTAAGAAAGGCGGACCAGTAACTGTAACGGATTATCGAATGACTCGCTACTTTATGACGATTCCTGAAGCCAGTAGATTGGTTATTCAAGCTGGGTCGTTAGCAAAAGGTGGAGAAATCTTTATATTAGATATGGGAGAACCTGTTAAAATTTACGATTTAGCTAAGAAGGTAGTGAAATTAAGCGGTTATACAGAATCAGAAATTCCTATCATTGAAACAGGCATACGACCTGGAGAAAAATTATATGAAGAATTACTTGTCGATAGTGAAATAACTGATCAAAAAGTATACGACAAAATATTTGTAGGTAAAGTAAATCAAATTGAATTAGAATCTGTTATGCAATTTGTTCACACACTAGATAATTGCCAAGGAAGTCAGTTGAAAGGTAAACTGATTGAATTTGCGAATGAAAAAATGGGAATTGACCCAGAAGTTGATGTGCAAATTCTACATTCATCTAAGAAAGATGAAATAATTAGTGATGTTCCAAAAAATAGACAAATTCAAACGGACTTTAGGATTTGAAAAATGTATGAGTAAAAATAATGTAAGTCAACTATTTAATTGAGAAATAATGATAGGAGTATTATACTGAATAGGTATTTGTTTTTATCGTTTTTATAGGAGGAAGCCATGGAAGAAGAGTACGATATCTCAGAATTATTAAAAGTATTAAAGAAAAATATAGTGATGATTATTAGTCTAGGTTTAATAGGGTTAATTTTAGCCTCTGCATATACATTATTTATAGTGACGCCTCAATATAATGCTTCAACTCAATTGCTGGTCAATGAAAAAAACAGTGAAGGTTCTTCTATTGAAGCAACCGATATCACTAAAAACCTTCAAATGATCAGTACATATACAGAATTGATCAAAGGACCTGCGATATTGAATGGTGTACAAGAAGCTTTAGAAACAGATCTAACGACTGACCAATTAGCGGATAAGATTTCCATTACTTCACCAGAAGGAGCATTAGTATTTTTAGTTACTGTGACTGATTCGGATCCTTATAAGGCCGCCGAAATCACTAATGCAGTTGCAGAGACGTTCCAAAATGAAATTGGAACAATTATGAATTCAGTCGATAATGTTGCAATCACCTATAAAGCCGTTCCAAATGTTGATCCAATTTCACCAAATATTCCATTAAATATTATTATAGGATTATTGATTGGGATTATAATCGGTATTGTTATTACTTTTGTAAAAGAATTTATGGATAAAACAATCAAAGATGCAGCAACTGTTTATCAAATAACCAATTGGAATAATCTAGGAGAAATCCATGAAATTAAAGATGAAGACTTAGTTGTACAAGGAAGGTCACAAATTGTACAACGACAAAATAAGAAAAGTAGAGTATAAGTTTAGAGGAGGAAAAGTTTAGTGTTCAAACGAAAAAAAGAAAAATCAGAAAACCCACTTAATTCACCAGGACTTGTTTCTATGATCAACCCTAAATCAATTGTAGCGGAACAATTTCGGATGGTTAGAACAAATTTAGAATTTTCAATCGTGGATAAAGACCTGAAGTCTTTTCTGGTTACTTCTCTTGCCCCCAGTGCTGGAAAATCAACGATTTCGACTAACCTAGCTGCGACTTTTGCAACACAAGGGAAAAAAGTACTGCTAGTAGATACAGATATGAGAAAACCAACGATTCATAAAATTTTAAAAATGAGAAATAACGAAGGTTTATCAACTCTTATTACTTCAAAAGAAGCGACTATTTTTGAATATATAGAAAAAACAGAATTTGAAAACATGTATGTTCTTACAAGTGGTGCAACACCGCCTAATCCAGCAGAATTGATCTCTTCTAAACGCATGGAACAGTTGATTGAAGAAATGGAACAAGCATTTGATTTGGTCATTTTTGATACTCCTCCTGTTTTGGCTGTAGCTGACTCTCAAATTATGGCTGGTAAAGTCGATGGTACGTTATTCATTCTGCGTAAAGGTGTAGATACAAAAGTGCAAATTCAGAGTGCGAATGAACGTATGGAATCAGTCAATGCTAACGTTCTTGGAGCTATTTATAATCGTATAGAACCAAGTGATGATGATTGTTATTATTATGAGTATATATAATATTGATGTAATAATGACTAATTTTATTAGTCTTTATTTTGTTAAGAAGCTTATGATTAAGGGGAATATTTTCTACTATAAAATTTTATAATTATCATATAAGTGAAGGTGTGTTGTTAAATGTATAAAAAATACATTAAAAGGTTATTGGATATATTTTTTTCATTAAGTTTAATAATTATCCTTAGTCCAGTAATTATATGTACATACATTTTAGTAAGGATATCTTTAAAAGAATCAGCCGTTTTTAAGCAAGAGCGACCAGGATTAAATGAAAATAATTTCGTGATTTATAAATTTAAAACAATGAATAGTAGAAAAGATATTAATGGTGTGTTATTACCTGACGATATTAGGTTAACTACTTTCGGGAAAATTATTCGAAAGTTAAGTTTAGACGAATTGCCACAATTTTTTAATGTATTAAAAGGTGATATGAGTTTTATAGGACCACGTCCTTTATTGAAAGAATATTTAACCTTGTACGATGCCGAACAAAGGAAAAGGCATAATGTTCGACCAGGAATTACAGGTTGGGCTCAGGTTAATGGACGAAATGCAATCTCGTGGAAAGAAAAATTCATATTTGATAAGTATTATGTAGAGAATATTAGTTTAGTATTGGATATAAAAATTGTGTGGCTAACAATAAAGAAATTACTTAAAAGGTCAGATATATCAAGTGATACGTATGTTACGATGGAAAAATTTAAAGGTAATTAAAAATTTGGAGATGAGTTTATGAATAGAATATTGCTATATGGTTTAGGTGGGCATAGTAAGGTTATTCGAATGATGATAAATAACAATTCACATCAAACTCTTAGTATAATTACTGATGATGATAAAAAGCAAATAAGCACTCAACTGGACTTAAATGTTATACATTCAAGTCAAATTTCTTCTTTTCAAGAGGACTTTGATAGTATGATTATAGCCATCGGATCTAATGACATTAGAAAAGAGCTGGTAGAACAATATTCAAACTATAATTTTGCCAAGGTTATTGATACTACGGCAATTGTTGCAGAAGATGTCAGTATTGGATCAGGAACAGTAGTAATGCCCAAAAGTGTCATTAACCCTTCAGTTAAAATTGGGAATCATTGTATTATTAATACTGGTTCAATAGTGGAACATGACTGTATAATAGGGGACTATAGTCATATTTCTCCAGGAGCAGTATTAACAGGGGGAATTACAATAGGAAAATCAGTACACATTGGTGCAAATGCGACTATATTACCAGGTGTAAAAATTGGAGATAATTCTATAATTGGTGCAGGATCGGTAGTTACAAAAGACGTTTCTACAGATAGTATAATGATAGGAAATCCTATACATGAATTAAATAGATAAGTTGGGAGTGAGAGGTATTATGTCAGAAACAAATAAAAGAATATTATTATCATCACCGCATATGTCAGGAAATGAGCAAAAATATATTAAAGAAGCGTTTGATACGAATTGGATTGCACCTTTAGGGCCAAATGTAGATCAATTTGAAAAAGATATTGCTAATTATGCTGGAACAAAAGGTGCATCTGTTACTAGTTCTGGAACTGCGGCAATACATCTAGCTTTAGATATATTAGATGTTAGAAGGGGAGACACAGTGTTTTGTTCGTCATTTACCTTTATTGCTAGTGCAAATCCAGCTTTATATTTAGGAGCTCAATTAACATTTATTGATTCGGAACCGGAAACATGGAACATGTCACCGCAAGCACTTGAAAGAGCTTTATATGTTGCTAACAAAGAAAATAAACTACCTAAGGCAATAGTTGTTGTGAATTTGTATGGTCAACCATCAAAAATGGATGAATTATTAGACATTGCTAATGTATATGGAGTTCCAATAGTTGAAGATGCTGCTGAATCACTTGGAGCAGAATATAAGAATAAAAAAAGTGGTTCATTTGGAAAAATTGGTATTTATTCATTTAATGGGAATAAAATAATCACTACTTCTGGTGGTGGAGCATTAGTTTCAAATGATGAGGAAATTTTATATAAGTCTCGTTTTTTAGCTACGCAAGCCCGTGATCAAGCTCCGCACTATCAGCATTCAGTAGTTGGGTATAATTACCGGATGAGTAATATTGTGGCAGGAATAGGTAGAGCGCAATTAGAAGTTTTAGAGGATCGAGTTAATAGCAGGCGCGTTGTTTTTGATACCTATAAGAAAGAACTATCTAATATACCTGGTATTAATTTTATGCCAGAATTAGAGGGCACAAAATCAAATAGATGGTTGACTACATTAACAATTAATCCAGATATTATCAAGTTAACACCATATGAAATTATGGATAAAATGAATGAAGTGAACATAGAAACACGAGCGTTGTGGAAACCACTCCATGCTCAACCCCTATTTAAAGAAGCAACATTTTATAAGCATAACGAAAGCAAAGAAGCAATATCAGATAGTTTATTTGCGAAAGGATTGTGTTTGCCTTCGGGTTCAAACTTGAAAGAAAGCGAAGTAGAGCACGTTATAGAAGCGTTTAAAAAAATTGTAGGATGAGAGTAAATAAATGAAAAAAATATTAATTTTAGCTAATAGTGATATTGGTTTATATAATTTCAGGAAAGAAATAATACAAGGATTTGTTGAAGAAAATTATGAAGTTCATATTTCTTTGCCAAACGGACCTCACGTTAAAAAACTTATTGATTTAGGGTGCATTTTTCATGAAACGTCAGTAGATAGAAGAGGGGTAAATCCCTTAATAGATTTAAAATTAATTATTAACTACATTAAATTAATTAGAAATATTCAGCCTAATTTAGTTTTGACTTACACAATTAAACCTAATCTATATGGTGGTTTAGTTTCAAGAATATTAAATATAAAATATATAGCAAATATAACCGGAATTGGGACAGTGTTCCAAAAAGAAAGTTTTCTAAAAAAAATTATCGTGATACTTTATCAATTTAGTCTTAAAAATGCAGAAACTCTTATTTTTCAAAATACGGATAACCTTTCTGTTTTTAAAAATAATAAAATTAAAGGTAAAAATGCCACTTTAGTTCCAGGATCAGGTGTAAATTTATTGGATTTTCCTTATACTAATTTAAGGAATAACGAAGAGGTTAATTTTCTATTTGTTGGAAGAATTATGGTAGAAAAAGGAATTAATGAGTTTTTATATGTTGCTAAAGAAATGCAGTATGAAAAGGTTAAATTCCATGTTGTGGGTGAGATAGAAGATCCTAATCTGAAAAAAATTGTTTACCAATATAATACAGAAAAAATTATTGATTATCATGGGTTTCATAAAGATGTAAAAAAGTATATTGAAAAATGTGATTGTTTAATCAATCCAAGTTATCATGAAGGCATGTCTAATGTTTTATTGGAAGCAGGTTCTATGGGAAGGCCGTTAATTGCATCTAATATTAGTGGTTGCAAAGAAATTATTGATGATTCTATTAATGGTTACTTATTTGATGTAAAAGATGGAGAAAGTTTATTAAAAGTTGTAAAAAAATTTACTGAATTAACAAATGATGAAATAAAAAAAATGTCTAAAGCATCTAGAAAGAAAATTGAAGCAGAATTTAATAGAAATAATATTACAGAATTATATATAAATTTTGCTAATAATATAATTGGAGGAAATATAAATGCTTAAAATAGAAGATATTATAAGTAGAAATGAAAGTGTTTCATTAGTAGGATTAGGCTATGTTGGGATGCCAATTGCAGTAGCATTTGCAAAGAAAGTAAATGTAATTGGATTTGATATTAATGCAGAAAAAATTGATACATATAAAAATGGAATTGATCCAACCAGAGAAGTTGGTGATGAAGCAATCAAGAATACTACAGTAGAATTTACATCAAATCCAGAAGATTTAAAAAAAGCTAAATTTCATATCGTAGCTGTACCGACACCAATTAAAGAAGACAAGACCCCTAATTTATTTCCTTTAGAATCCGTAAGCAAAACTTTAGGCTCTAATTTAACGAAAGGTTCTATTGTGGTGTATGAATCAACAGTCTATCCTGGCGTAACTGAAGATATTTGTATTCCAATATTAGAAAAATATTCTGGATTAATATGTGGAGTAGATTTTAAAGTAGGCTATTCTCCAGAACGCATTAATCCAGGCGATAAAATTCATCGCTTAGAGACAATTGTGAAAGTAGTATCTGGAATGGATGAAGAATCTTTAGATACTATAGCAAAAGTATATGAATTAGTTGTAGATGCAGGTGTTTACCGTGCAGAAAGTATAAAAGTTGCCGAATCTGCTAAAGTAATAGAAAATTCACAGCGTGATATTAATATTGCTTTTATGAATGAACTTTCTATTATCTTTGATCGCTTAGATATTGATACAAACGCTGTTCTAAAAGCAGCAGGAACAAAATGGAATTTCTTAGACTTTAAACCAGGGCTTGTTGGAGGTCATTGTATTGGAGTAGATCCATACTATTTAACATATAAAGCAGAACAAACAGGATATCATTCACAAATTATTTTAGCAGGACGTCGTATTAATGATGATATGGGGAAATATGTAGCTGAAAATGCTATAAAACAATTGATTAAAGCAGATCGAAAGGTTAAGGGAGCAAAGGTTGGAATATTTGGATTTACATTTAAAGAAAACACTCCCGATACAAGAAATACTCGAGTGATTGATATTGTCAAAGAGTTAAATGAATTTGGTATTCAGCCATTAATATTTGATCCAGTAGCTGATCAAAAAGAAGGTTTGAGTGAATACGGACTTGAATTTAATAATATAGAGGAAATGACTAAATTAGATGCTATCATTATTGCTGTAAATCATAACGAATTCAAAGAATATAATATTGAAAAATGGTCAAATTTTTATATCAATGGAAAAGATAAAGTCTTATTAGATATTAAAGGTGTAGTTAATAAAAATGAAGCAATGAATTCTGGCTTTATTTATTGGGGGTTATAGAAATGGGATACAAAGATGTTAAATTTCCAAAAGAGTCTATTTTTTTAGTAACGGGAGGGGCAGGTTTTATTGGGTCAAATCTTTGTGAAACTATACTAGAAAAAGGACATAAAGTTCGCTGTTTAGATAATCTTTCAACTGGAAAACAAAAAAATGTAGATTTATTTATAGACAATTTAAACTACACCTTTATTAATGGAGATATACGTAACTTAGACACATGTCTTGAATCTACAAAAGATGTAGATTATGTACTACATCAAGCAGCATGGGGAAGTGTTCCAAGGAGTATTGAAATGCCTTTATTCTATGAAGAAGTAAATATTAAAGGAACTTTAAATATGATGGAAGCTGCTAGACAAAATAGCGTGAAGAAATTTGTCTATGCATCTAGCTCATCTGTTTATGGAGACGAACCTAACTTACCTAAACAAGAAGGAAGAGAAGGAAATGTACTTTCTCCTTACGCTTTAACTAAACGAGTAGACGAAGAGTACGCAAAATTATACACTAAACTATATGGTTTGGACACATATGGTTTAAGATATTTTAATGTGTTTGGAAAAAGACAAGACCCAAATGGGGCCTATGCAGCTGTCCTACCTAAATTCATTACGCAATTATTAAATAATGAGCAACCTATAATTAATGGCGATGGAAAGCAAAGTAGAGATTTTACTTACATTGAAAACGTAATTGAAGCAAATCTTAAAGCTTGCCAAGCATCTAATGAAGTTGCCGGAGAAGCTTTTAATATTGCGTATGGCGGTAGAGAATATTTAATTGATATCTATCAAGATTTAAGTCAAGCGTTAGGAAAAACTATTCAACCTATATTTGGTCCAGAACGTAAAGGTGATATCAAGCATAGTAATGCAGATATTACTAAAGCAAAAGAGATGATTGGTTATAATCCAGATTGGAATTTTGAAAGTGGTATAAAAGAAGCTATAGGCTGGTATAAGGAAAACCTTTAAAAGTTATAAATTTTTGGAAAAGTTGATTTATCAATTAATACATTAATAGGGAGAAGACGAATGAAATTGCTGTTTGTCCATGATACGAAGTTTAAGGAAGATATTACTGGGACATATTATACTGGTGGTAGCTATAGTGAAAAAATATGGAATAGGTATTTATCTATAAGTTCAGAATTAAGTGTAATTGCACGAAAAGAGCCGTATATATATAGCATTGAAGATGCAAAAAAAAAGTTTAATTACTTTGATAAAGAAAAAATTAATTTTATTGAAACGCCAAATTTAAATTCATCATTAAAGAACTTCTTGAATTTTAAAGAGCAAAAGAAAGTAAATGATATTATAAAAAATGCAGTTTTAAGAACCGATTTTTTAATTGCTAGGTTGCCAAGTACTAATGGAAATATTGCAGTAGACTTTGCAAAAAAAATTAACAAACCGTATTTGGTTGAGGTAGTAGGTTGTTCGTGGGATGCGCTATGGAACTATAATAGTAAAGGAAAATTACTTGCACCTCTTAATTATCTTAAACAAAAAAGAGCAATTAGTGAAAGTGAGTATGCTATATACGTAACGAGTAATTTTTTACAGAAGCGTTACCCTACAAGAGGTGACAGTATTAATTGTTCTAATGTACTATTATCAAATTTTGATGACTCTATATTGATAAACCGTACTGAAAAAGTTAAATGCAGGAACCTAGAAAGTACATTAGTCATAGGAACTACTGCTGCAGTAGATGTAAAATATAAAGGACAGAGATCAGTTATTAAAGCTTTAGGTAAATTAAAGGAAAGAGGAATAACAAATTTTGAATATCAGCTTGTTGGTAGTGGAGAACAAAAGTCTTTAAGACTAATAGCTGAAAAATATGCTGTTACTGAGCAAGTCAAATTTTTAGGAGCTATGCCTCATAAAGATGTTCTTAATTGGCTTGATTCAATAGATATTTATGCACAACCAAGTAAAACAGAAGGGCTTCCACGTGGCTTAATAGAAGCAATGAGTCGCGGACTCTTTGCAATGGGATCTAATGTTGGCGGAATTCCCGAATTACTGGATGAAGAGTATATATTTAATAAGTCAAATAATGAAGAAGAAATCTGTAATATTTTAATAGAAATTAATAAAGATAAATTGTTAGAACAAGCTAGACGTAATTTTAACGTTGCTAAGGAATATGATCAGAGTTTGATTGAGTCTCGTCGACAACTATTTTTAAGAAAGTTTGTATCCCAAAAATAATAAATAAAAATTATAGTATGTATCAAGAGGATTATTTAATATTAATACAATATAGAATAGTTCTACATGAAAGGAGGATTAAATGGAACTTTTATTATTTTTATTAATTTTATTACAACTTATGTTCGCGTTAATCGTGTTAAAGTCTCTAATTCACCCTATAATAATACTAAAAATGTTCTGTGCATTAAGCGCATTTGTATTAATATTTTATTCGGAAATCTGGGGTCTATATATATCCTTGGATACCGTAATAATATTTATTACTGGACTTATTTGGGTAGATTTTGGTTTTTTTATTTTTGCAATGATTTATAATAAGAAAGGAAAAGGAGTAAGAATAAAGAAAGATTTAAGGGATAACCAAAATCAGCAATTTAGCGTCATAGGGACGCTGGTAATACTTTTTTTTATGATATTGACAGTAATAATTTTTTTAAATAATGGCAAGTCAAATATACAATTAGGAAGCGGAATTGAAAAGTTTTCACAATCTTTAATAATGCTAAAAGTAGCTCGAAGAGATGGAGTAGTTCCGGGTTTAGGCCTTTTACAGTATGCAATAACAGCTTGTACCATAATAGGAATCGTCTACACATATGTTTGTATTGAAGAATGGTTAGAAAATGGATTTAGTAAAAGAGTGCTTATATTTAGTCTACCTGTTATCGTAACGTTTATATTATTTTTTATGACAGGAAGAAGATCGTTTTTGTTAAATATAATACTAATATTTTTAATAATAACTTATGAGTATATACTTCGAAAATACAAAACAATTCCACTTAAATTTCAATTTAAATTTTTATATTGGATTATAGTTCTTTTTAGTGGTTTCTTTTTATTTTTTGTAACTGTAGGTAAGTTATTCTTAAAAGCAGGTGATGAAGGAACAAATTTATTTGATACATTTGCCGTTTATCTATCAGGAGGAATTATTTCTTTTGATAAAGTATATGAGTATTATTCTCTTTCAAGTACTATTTTTGGACAAAATATATTGAGAATATTTTATGAAATATTAAATTTTATTCCAGGAGTAAACTTTCCCACTGAGACAATTAATGAGAGTCTGTATATGGGAAATAACTTTGTAACTAATGTATTTACAGTAAACTTACCATATATGGCAGATTTCGGTTATGCAGGCGTAATTATAGGAAATACATTTATTGGTATCTTCTATTCATTATTATATTATAAAAGTAAAAATGAAGAAAAAATTGGGTTTTGGAACTTATTATACGCTTTTTCCTTAACTTATATACTCTCATACACAGGTTCAGAAAGATTTTTTGTTCCTATGACTCTTAACGTTCAATACATCCTTATATTTCTCATTTTGCTAAAAACACCTCTTCTATACAAAAAGAAGAAAAAAGAATTAATATGAACAATGAAATCCTGAATAATTCATACTTTTTCTGAAACTCTCTAAAAAAACGATTATATCGCCATTTTTATTTTATTTTCTCAGCACCCTTTGGGAGTACAAAAAGAACCCCAATCTGTTATGGTTAAAGTGACTAAACTACAACCATGAAAGGGGTTATCTCATTGGCAACTTTACACGAAAATCACTTAGATTTCAATTCAAACACTGGAGGTAATCTTTCAACTGATTCTGGGTTGATACTGGCTAAAGAATTCATGCATAAAATCAATTTTACGAAGACATTTAAAGAAACTCTCTCTATCAAAGATAATCGTTTTTACTATAAACATGCTAACCATTCAATTATTGAACAAGTCATTTTTTAGTTGATTGCTGACTATCAAACGGATTCTTCGGCAGACGTGTTAGCCAAAGATCAGCTTGCTTCCCAATCGTCGATTTCTCGTTTATGAAATCGACTAAGTCAAGAAAATATTCTCCAATTGCAAGAAGTGAATCAACTATTGATTGATAAAGTACGTACTGTACGCAATACATCTGAAATGATCTTTGATTTGGACTCAACACATTCGGATATAATTGGGAAGCAAGAAAACTCGCACTATATAGCCCTCTATCAAACCAATGGTTATCGCTTATTGCCTTTGAAGGCTTAACAGGCGACTTCCTACAAGCAGAACTGCATTTTGGTAATGTCTATACATCCAATGGTGTTGCAGATTTTATCCGCCCACTTTTTGACCACTACCAAGAAATCATACCCATAAGCACTATTCTAGTGCGTGCGGATAGTGACTTTGCAACTCCTGAACTGTATGAGTTGTGTGAAGAATTTCAAAGTTTTTATGTTGTTCGATTGAAATCAAATCACAACTTGAGGAAAATCGCTGAACAATTTATACTCGTCAACGATCAGCACAATTGGGGTAAAAAGGAAGCCCGTTATGCTTCTACAACGTATCAAGCGAAGAGTTGGACACACCCAAAAAGACTTTTGTATTAAATCCACTCGTGAAGAAAATGAGCTGACAGCTCGACATGAATTCATCCTAACCAATTTGTCAGAGGATACGACTGTAGAAACGATCTTTCAAACCTACTCTAAAAGAGGCATTATAGAAAATCACATTAAGAAAGCTAAAAATGGATTTTATTTTGATAAAACTGACAGCCCACTTTTTTTAGAAAACCATGCTCGGATGATGATGAGATTACTGGCTTATAACATCGTCAATTTCATGCGGACTCTTTGTTTTACAAAAGAAACCAAAGGTCTTCAGGTTTCAACTATTCGGTTGTTCTTGTTTGAAATAGCTGGTAAATTTGTTCGTTCCATGTTCATCAAGAACTCTTTCATAAAAATTTACAGAATATCCAGCGTCTAAGGTGGTGATAGTCCTTATAACTATTTCAAAATTTTTAAAATAGGCTAGGTTCACGGGATTAGTGTGTCCAAAAAACTCGATTTTCGGCAAAAAAATTAGTGGCTTAGGAATTTGAAACTCAAATAGTAAAAAGAACAAACTATTTAATTGAATGAAGTAAAAAACAGACTATTTATTGTTTTTTTTAAAGTATGAATCATTCAGGTGAAATGAAGATAAATTAAAAAAAATTAGATTTATGTTCCTCGTAATTAATAAATATGACGTCAATAAGTTGTTCTTTTTTTATTTGATAGTATTATTAAAAGGTAACATATAGTGAGTTTCTAATCATTCTTTTATTATGTGTTTAGAAAAACTAGAAATAATATGATGAAAATTAAAGTGATTTACTGTGCTTACTGGAGGAGAAAAATGATTTTATTTAGTATTATAGTTCCAATTTATAATGTTGAAGACTATATTAAGCAATGTGTTGATAGTATATTAGAGCAAAGCTTTATGGACTTTGAATTAATATTAGTTGATGATGGCTCAAAAGATAATAGTGGCAAAATTTGTGATGAGTATTCGCTGAAAGATAAACGTGTAAAAGTGATACATCAATCCAATGGGGGAGCCTCTAAAGCAAGAAATAGAGGGTTAAGGGAAGCGGAAGGAAAGTATGTATATTTTATTGATAGCGATGATTATTTAACTCATAGAGAAGTATTTGAAAAAATAAGGAATACCATTCTAAACAATAAAAATGTGGATATTATAAAGGTAAAACAAATAGCTTTTAAGAATCAATCTGAAACGTTCTATGAAGTTTATGATTATAAGGATATAACAACTATTAATGGCTTAAATGGTGTAGATGCAATGTTAAATTTATGTGAGAATGGGCACATGGTTGTAAGTGTCTATTCGTATTTTATAAAACGACAAATGTTAGTAGATAATGAAATTTATTTTATTGAAGGAATATATAGTGAGGATATAGATTGGACTCCAAAAGTATTTATGGTTGCTACTAAAGTTGCTACTTTAGATGAGTTTGTTTACTGCAGAAGACAAAACCGACCAGGACAAGTTACTTATAAAGCAAATCTGAAACGCGATTTGGATTGCGCTAAAATAATAGACACTTGGTATAAGCAAAAAGAAAGTTTAACCGTATTTAAAAGTAAAAAAAATGCTGATTACTTTTGGGATTATTTATCTAATATTTATGTTGGGCTTGTTTCTAATCAATATTTATATAAAGGTGTTGAATCGGAGCAAAGAATAAAAGAATTATCAAAATATGCTTATATGCTCAAATATCTAGATAGCGGTAAATACAAAAAATTTAATATTATATACAAAGTATTGGGATTTAAAACTTATGTATTAATTGTTTCGTATATAAAAAAATTATATAGAGGCTCCCATTGAACCAGTATAAAGAAAAAGGAAAATTTTTCGTAAATATATTTTAGCTAGATTTTATTTTACTGTTCCACAGAAGCTCGGGGATACTGTGTTATTTCCAAAATAGAATAAGTTGATTTTGTTTCTATTTTGATTGTATAAGAGAGGAACTGATCTCAAAAATCAGATAAAAATAATTTTTGAGTTTAACTATATTTTGCTGTAGACATTTTTAATCATGATCTGTTATTTTAGCTGTTTGAAATATGCTTATAATTCTGGTTTCTGATAAATTATATTATAAAAAACTTTAAAAAGCGATTCTGTAATGATGTTATCATAAGGCATTCTTCATTGCTTAAGGATCGTGAAATAGTAAAGGTACTTAAACAGTGACAATTAACTGATTATCGAATTCATTGCCACGATTTGTATGCAATACATTGGTTTTCGTTAAATAGGTCATTATTGTTGTTAATGCTTGATAAACAAGTTGGGGCTCCTTTCTATTGCTTGCACTATAGCCAAATATTTCAAGTTTAAATAAATTTAAGAATAAGCAAACATAGTTCTATTCGTAGCCGTTTCTGAAATAAATTAAGTCGTTAATCACTACTCATAATGACTCTATTTGATTGAATTTGCAGTCCAAAAGGTTAGTAATTTTTGCTTTATTTATTGGTTTTTTTTATGGTTTAAACTGTAGAATTGTACAAGGAGATACTAAACTATTTTCTTTCATAATACTACCGATTCTATATCTGGATAATAAGAATTTTTTTAAAAAATTAAACTTTAATCTTTCTGGTTTCATAATTTTATTAGTTACCTTGAAAAACATTATAACAGTTTCAGTATAAGAATCTTTCCTTTTTCTTGATTATTTTTTAAACAATAGTAATAGATATTTCTTGAAATACCATTTTCCGTTTCTTTTCTTTATATTTTCTCATCGAAGGCTAAAGGCATTAACTCGTACCATGTTTAAATTTTTTCTGGGTTTTCAAGTATTGTGAAGTGAAATAATTTGCTTATTAAATTCATTTGAACAGGTTCTTCTTTGTCTTCTGGACATGATAAAAATCAAAATCACCTTTTTAGTTTCTATGATTATAACGTTAGAGATCTTGAATATTTTAGTCAATATTTTGTCAGTTAAGTGTAACCTAGCTACTATTTTAATAAAAAATTGTTAAATTGATAATATGAATTTTTTGGAATTATGTGAGATACTAATGAAATAAAGTCTAATTCATATTGATTCGTGTACGAAAGTTTACTTCTATTAGAATATAAACTATTACTTTGAATAAAAATCAAAAAGGTAATTTAAAAAGTGGAAGACTAACTTTTGAACTATACTTAATTAGAGTGACCAGTCTTTATATTGGTCTTAAATAAATTATCATATCATTTATTATAAAGTGTTTTAAGAGCAAACCAATTTGTTCTAATTTTTATATAACACTAATGAAGTAGATTAAAGGAGGTAAATAATGCGTATAAAAAGTTCAATATTAAATTTTACTGTTGCTATGATAGGGCAAAGTTTAGGGATTTTTGTTAGTTTTTTTTCAAGAATTGTTTTTATTCGAGTTTTAGGTACTGAATATTTAGGAATAAATGGGTTATTTACAAATATTCTTAGTATACTTTCTTTAGTCGAACTTGGTATAGGGCCTGCAATTATATATAGTTTATATAAACCTTTGGCTGACCATGATACAGAGAAAGTTAAATCATTAATGAGATTATATCAGAAAGCTTATAGAGGCATAGGCACAATAATTTTGATAATAGGTTTTTGTTTTACTCCATTTTTAAAGGTTTTTGTTAAAGAAATTCCAAGCATAGACCACATTCATTTAATATTTTTACTTTATGTAATGAATGCAGCATTATCCTATTTTTATTCTTATAAACGTTCACTAATTATTTCTGACCAAAAGCGTTATATAGCTACAGTGTATAGATATTCTTTCTTTATTATTTTAAATATTGTTCAAATAGTTGTACTCTATATAACTCACAATTTTGTGTTTTTTTTAATTTGTCAGGTTGTTATTACCTTTACTGAAAATGTTTTGGTTTCCAAGAAAGCAGATAAGCTTTATCCATATTTAAAAGATAATGATACACAAAAAGTAGATAAGCTGACAATCATTCAGATTAAGAAAAATGTGAGTGCGGTAATTGTACATAAAATTGGCGGCGTGATTGTAAAATCAACAGATAGCCTTATAATATCTAGATTTATAGGATTAGTAGGAGTTGGTTTATACTCTAATTACTTATTGATAATAAATGCATTAGATATGGTTACAGCACAGATATTTACCTCTATTACAGCTAGTGTGGGAAACTTAGGTGCAACTGAAACAAATGAGAAAAAAAAATCAATATTTAATGTTGTGTTATTTCTTAATTTTTGGATTTTTGGCTTTATGTCTATTTGTTTAGTAGTTCTTCTTAATCCATTTATAAGGTTATGGATCGGTGAAAAATTTGTTCTTGGAACTGGGGTTGTATTTTTAATCATTATCAACTTCTATTTGACAGGTATGAGGAAGAGTGTACTTACTTTCCGAGATGCTTTAGGCTTGTATTGGTACGATAGGTATAAACCAATCTTTGAATCATTAATTAATTTGCTTTTTTCATTATTACTGGTGCAAAAGTTTGGCATGATTGGTGTGTTTATTGGTACATTTATTAGTACTATCACTACTTCTTTTTGGGTTGAACCATATGTTCTTTATAAATATGGATTCAAATCATCTGTTTTTCCTTATTTTAAGAGATATGCTTTATACACTATAGTTACAATTTTAACTTGTTTTTTAACAATGAGTGTAACTAATGTTTTTAAAGATGAAACAATAATTAATTTTATATTCCAGATGTTAAGTTGTATAGTCATTCCAAATATAATTTTCGGATTAATGTTTTATAGAACAGAAGAATTTAGATATTTATATAATTTGTTAAGCAAATTTTACTTAAGAAGGGTAAAATCACACTAAGTATTATTAACTGTTCAAACAAATGAAAATAGAGAATATATATTTTAAACTTAACACTTGGTATTTATGGATTAACGATGAATAAAGAAGGATTCCTTGAAACAAAAGGTATGGTAGTTGTTGGGATTACAGAATTAACAAAAGTATCCAATTATGTAATGGAAGCTATTTCTAATGAAGATGCTGGAATTGGAACAGTAAGTGGTGAAAGTACAGATGCTTTTACAGGTGAAACTGCTCTAGGTGATTTTAAACTTGAATTCCATGAAGGATATAATTATGAGAATGCAGAGCCTATTAAAGAAATTGTAACTAATTCAGCTGAATATAATATAGAATTACCTGCCGGCTTTTATACAAGTATATGCAACCCCATTAACATCAAATGGAGTTAAATATCAAGCAGATACATTCTTTATTAAAGTTTTAGGAAACAAGATTATAGAGAATCAAAATGGAAAAGTAACCTCTATCTTAGAAAAAGATCAAATCCGAGTAGTATTAACTTTGGGAGAAACTCCTAGAGATTTAGATCCACACTTAACAGCTGAGTTAGATAATAACGAACAGTACCAGATTTATTTCCGTAATAAAAACAAAAATGATTAACGAGAGATCATATTATAAGCTAGATGTAGATGATACAAGCCAATTTGGACCGGAAACAACGACTTTGAGTCCCCTTGTAGATGGTAAGTAAGTATACATTCTCAGTTTTTAACTATACAGATGGGAATAAACAAGAATTGAAAAATTCAGGAGTAATGGTAAATGTCTATTTCTCTGATCAAGTTAATCCTTTTATCTTTTATGTTCCTAATATAGATGGTAATGCGTGGGATGTATTTGAATATAATGTTACTATGGATACCTTTAAAGTATTAAACAAAGTATATACAACTTCATGCTCGGCAGTTGTTCCAATAGTAATTATCAAAATAGTCGCCGGTCTTCAAATCCTGGTGAAGCCAATAAAGATAAAGAAGAAATTGAATCTGATAGTATAAAAGAGAACGAAAGTAAAAGTGAAAACAATGACGAATAAAATATAGAAGTTAGAAAATAATTTTTGAATCAAATATGAGAGAAATTAAGCTCTTATAGACCTGATTTCTAATAACATCAAATTTAGCAGCTATAAGGCAAATGAATTTAAACCTTAAAATAAAGATTTGCATCTTAATTTGGCTCTTCGTCAAATGGTGTGAATGAGTTGAATTTTGTTAAAATAAAATCTAGTTTAAACAGCGTGAGATAAATGACTCACGCTGTTTTTTTTCGCTTTAAAACTAATTAAAATGTGGCATCTAAAATTCTGGAAATTTCGTTAACCATAACTAACCCGTTTGATGATTGTTATTTTATTAATCGACCCTTCTAAAGAACCGTTAGAATAGGGATACATGAAAGTATGTTTGACCCTAGACAAGTGTTTATGTAGGGTTTTAAGAGCTGTTTGCATAAAAGGAGACAAGATTCTTAGGAGAAGCCTTCAGTACAAGGTCTTTAAACCCACTGTAATCATTTTTTTTAGAATAATAAAGAAGATTTTGATATAAATCATACGTTGCTTTAAGAGTCTCGTCGAGCGTAAGTATGTAGTCGATGATTTTTGTATTCGGTAAAGGCTTTTTAAACAATCGTTGATAGCGGTAGTCCTTAAAATTTAGGTCATCTGAATCTTTTAAAAGGAGTTGCCAGTATTTTTAAACTTTCTGTAGTTCTCTAAATCTTTTGAACGAGACGTATGAAATCGTTTCATTGTATGGATTCTGGTTTGATTTAATGAGCGTGAAATCAGTTGAACGATATGGAAACGGTCAATGATCACTTTAGCATTAGTAAAGAGTTCTTTAGCTAGTGTAAAGTAGGCCACGTTCATGTCTACGACAATCGTTTTTACGTTCATCCTCGTTTTGTATGGATAGCCAGAAAATGATTGCGTAAAGCTGTTAGCTGCCAATTTGGCAAGATATCGATTGGTTCATGCGTATCTGCATCCGAATAAATAAAGCTCATTTTTCTTTCGACAGTTTTAACCGATTTAAATTTATCGAAAGAGAGGTGTTGAGGCAGTGAGTTGAAATTATTTTTAAGAGACTGATTGAGTTGTTTCAAGACTCTTTCTGCAGAGGTAGGAGAAACAAAACGTCTTTTAGACAGATCTTTTACAGAAATGGTGTCGGCTAATTCAACCGCGATAGCCTGGTTGACCCGGGTAGCGGTTAAATAGCCTTGTTCAATTTGAGAGGAACGTGCAACAAAGGTAACCCCACATGCTCTACAAAGAAACCACTGCTTCTTTAACCAAATATACGTTGAATAATGAGTAGAGCTGACCCATTTAATCCTAGAGGTTAAATACCCATTCTTTACAATAGAGTGGGATTAGTTCTTCATCCCGCAACACGCAACACTCACAGTGAGTAGGTTGGTACGTTAAAGTGGCATAGAAAACTTTTGATCTGAATTCTTTTATTCGTTTCTCCACGAAAAAATTTTCATCAAAAAAGATGTTCTTATCTTTTAAATCGAGTGCAGTTTGGATACAATTATTGTGAGACATATGAATTTTTCTTTCTAGTGAGTTGTGGTGACTTTATTCTAACTGGAAAGTTCATGTGTTTCTTTTTTTCACACCAAAAACTATATAGACTAAATCTCAAATGGCTAATGTAGATAAAGAAGTTAGTATTATCTAAAAAAGATACTTAGTATACTACGTTAGCTCAATTCGATAATCTGTTTTTTTGGGAGGAAAAGTAATAATGAATTTATTAGTAACTGGAGGTGCCACTTTTTTCGGCAGTAATTTTGTACACTATATGTCGCAGAATCATCCAGATTATAAAGTAATTAACTTGGATTTATTAACTTATGCAGGCAACATCCATAACTTAGATGACGTGATGGATAATCCCAATTATGTAGTTGTCAAAGGAATCATCACTAATAAAAAATTGGTGTGTAATTTAGTAACCGAACAGGGTATCACTCAGTTTGTCAATTTTGCGGCGGAGTCACATGTTGACCACAGTATTTTAAATCCAGAAATTTTTAGAGAGACTAATATTCAAGATACATTAGCTTTATTGAATGTGGCTAAAGAAATGAACGTTGAAAAACATTTACAAATTTCAACTGATGAAGTCTATGGATCATTAGGAGCTGAAGGCTACTTTACAGAAGAAACACCACTGGCACCAAACATCCCCTATTCTGCAAGTAAAGCGGGAGCGGATCTATTGGTTCAATCATATTATGAAACTTATGGAATAAATATAAACATTACTCGTTGTTCAAATAACTATGGCCCATATCAATTTCCAGAAAAATTGATTCCGTTAATGATCACAAATGGAATGATTGGCAAAGATTTACCAATTTATGGAGATGGTTTGAATATACGTGATTGGCTGCATGTACATGATCACTGTCAGGCGATTGATTTAGTTTTACATAAAGGATGTAAAGGAGAAGTCTATAATATTGTGACAAACTGGGTTTATCACGTGAATTGATCAAATACGTTGATGATCGTTTAGGTCATGATAAACGTTATGCGATTGATTCCGATAAATTAGAAACTGAATTAGGCTGAAAACCTAATTATACTTTCAAGACAGGTATTAATGAAACGATTGAATGGTATCAAAACCAAGAAGAATGGTGGCGCCCGCTAAAATAACATTTAAGCTAAAGTGAAAAAATTTGTTATTATATAATATTTAAGTGGCATAGAGTAGTTTAATTATCTATTCTATGTAGTTTAAAAAGATGGTACACTAATGTTATTCTATATCCTTTCTTCAATTTAATGGATAATGGAAAGTTCCTTTAGAAAAGAGGTAGCACTTTGAAAGATATTTTTAAAGATTACAGCTTAAACCAATTTAATAAAGATATTAGTGGATTAATAAAAGATGAAGCCGTTAATAATATCAAATTGTTCGCAGCTACTGATGAGGCTAAACTATCAGTAGTTTTAAGACCATCGAAAGATAAAGACTTTTACCATGGATTACATCCATCCTTTTCAAGTGAAAAAATGATTGATTTGTTATTCAAAAGAAACGGGATAAGTAATAATGATTTTTGCAAGATTATTTCTAAAGAACAAACTAAGAATAGCTGGTTTAAAGTAAGTGATGTTAGTGGTTTGGATACTGGTTTTGATCTTAATCAAAGTGAGTTAGAAACTCTTTTATTTGGAAAATCTATTTTACAAATGGCCTCACACTTTGGATTTAGGTTTCAATGTAAAAAAACAGTGGCAGATGAATTAAAGAAAATAATTGCAAGGTTGTGGAGAGAAGAGACTGAAAAATCAAACTATAATTTCAATAGAGATTATTTTTCTAAAGAAAAGACGTTTTTTTTCCAATCAGGTAAAAATCAAAAAGGTATATACATAGATTTTTTAGGCGTTTGGCCAAAAGAAATTATTGATAAATTAGATGAAAAAATACATATAAATATGGATAGTGACCTTGAATCTTCTGAATTAGTTCTAGAAAAGATAATGGAAAATACACCAAAATCAGGAAATTATATAACTTTAAGTGAACTTTATGGAATGAGTAATGAATCTACCAATTTATTTTCAGAAGATAAGTTCAAATTAAGAGATGGAAATATTTATTATTCTGGTACAATGCCACGTGTTACAGAAATAAAATATGATACAGATCACCCTTCATCAGAACAAATTAAATACCTGATTATGTATGTTGAACGTACCACATTTGCTACAGTTGATTGTATGGATAATCCTATGATTATGTTGCATCCCTTTTTTGGCGAAGTATATAAGGGAAGGCTTTTATATGATTTCTTATTAGATTTTGATAGATATGAAGATGAAATGCAATCGACACATTTGTATAATCAAAAAGAAAATAAAACTAACCTTCAAACTGGATACGAAAACAACGAAATTAAAAATATAAATAAGTATCTAAAAAGGTCATTCAATACCCACACTGTAGCTGTCTCAGCGAATATAGAAACAGCTGACCAGTATTTATTAGTTGGTAAAAGAGGAAAAGGTACTATAGATGTTGGAGAGTACTATTGTTCGGTCAATGGTCAGTCAGAATTTAATGATGAGAATGTTTCATTCTATCAAGACTCGGTATATGAAGATTTGCCAACATTAGATTTTAATTCGAAAAAAAGATTAGATTTAAATAATGAAATACAGAGAGAAACTATTGCTGAATTAGGGATTTCTATGTTTGAACAAGATTGGCAGTATTATGGAGTATCTTATTTAAGCATAAATAATGAAAAAAATGACGCGGAGTCCGATGGAAAAACTTTTGAAAATGCTTCAAAAGTGAGTAAGCGAAGAATGCACTTCAATGTATTGACTTATAATAAAAGTTACTCTAGCTTTGAAGAGGTGTATACTAATCATGAAAATGTTACAGAAAAATTTGAAAATAGTTTAATAGAAGGAATAAGGCTTAATTTATATAAAGATTGGAAAGAATTTTTAAAGCATTCTATAGAAAAAATAAGTGGATTTGCATACAACCATAGCGGAATTATGTCATTTTCAATTCTAAGTATATCGATGTTGATTAATTTTATAAATAAAAAAAATAATGCAGATATCGCTTCATTGGGAGTAACGGATTATTTTGAAATTATAATTATTTTATTATATCTTGCTGTATTATTTAATAAATGGATTTCTAATAAAGATGTGCGTCAACATAGGAGAACGGTTAGATTTAACATTAGAAAATTTAAAAATGATTCCAATAACAAAAGTAATTCTTTAGCTAAGCTTTTTAATAAATTTAATTTCAGCAAGCATCTAATAAATAAAAAAGAAGAAGATTTTCAAATGCACGTAATTTTAAAAGTTATGATGGGATTATATTTTCTTCAGAAAAAGGAAAAGTGATGTTGGATCGCAAATTTTGTCTTAATAATTACTGGTTTAATTGTTTAAAAGAAGATGGTATATATGATTATCAAGTACTATCGTGCTAGGACACTGGTGACAAGGAGCGAAGTACATTCGCAAAACACTTATGAGGTGTTTGATAGCCAAGTATTTTCCGTGGCTACTCATAATAGACAAAGAAGGAGCATTATAGTGAAACTAAATATTGAACAGCGTAAAATTATCGAACTGGAACCAAGCGGTCATTCCCTCATCAAAGGTGTTGCCGGATCAGGAAAAACGACTGTTGCTATTCACCGTCTGTCGTTTCTTCAGGAGTATTATTGTCCTGAAGAAGAGGATAGCATTTTACTGGTGACTTTTAACAAAACCTTGCTGAACTTCATCAAGTACCAATATTATCATTTGGAATCAACGGAAAGTGAAGAATTGCTAGGATTATTCAGTACTAACGGAAAAGTACATATGCAAAATATTGATAAATTGATGTTTGCCTTTTTTAAGGACTACCAAAAGAGGAACAAAGTACATTACCAGATAGCTGCGTTTTCTGATCAAATAAATGCACTGCAGCGTGCTATTCTCAAATTAAAAGAGACATACCCCGATATTAAGTTGCTCTCGCCTAAGTATAGTAGTTTTCTGTTAGATGAGATTGACTGGATCCAGTCATGTGATATCCCTGACTTGGAAACGTATCAAGAAATAGATCGTATCGGCCGAGCCAGTGGTTCGCAAGCAAACAGTCCGCAGAAGTTAAATAAAAATTCCCAGACACGAGCTGCCATTTATGATTTGATGGAATTGTACAGTCAGCTATTGTTGAATAAAAAAATGGTAGACTTTAAGACAATGAATAAGCTG
This sequence comes from Carnobacterium sp. FSL W8-0810, assembly GCF_038007125.1. NCBI lineage: Bacteria > Bacillati > Bacillota > Bacilli > Lactobacillales > Carnobacteriaceae > Carnobacterium > Carnobacterium sp. FSL W8-0810. The sequence goes on from NZ_JBBOWO010000001.1 coordinate 1,540,330, forward strand.
TCTCTTCAGGAAGCAGCTGAGCATGACCATCCACGTTATACTCATATCATTATCGATGAAAGTCAAGATCTATCGAAAGTGCAATTGAAGTTCATTAAGCAGTTGCATGCCGAAAAGAGTTATGCGTCTATCATGTTTGTGGCGGATAATACCCAGAGTATTTATTCTCATTCTTGGCTTGGTAAGGGACGACCATACACTACGCTAGGGTATGACATGAGTGGGAAGTCCCGGACACTGTCCAAAAACTACCGGACGACAACTGAGATTTCTAAAGCCGCCTATGGACTGATTGAGAATGACGAGCAAATTAAAGGAAATGTAGATTTTGTTAAGCCGTCCCTAATTGACCGGCATGGACACGCGCCTATCTATCGATTTTTCGCTAATTTCCAACAACATGCTGAATACTATGTGAATGAAATCAAGGAACTGACCAATGACTATGCCTTAAGGGACATCTGTATCGTCGCTAAAGAAAAGCGATTGATTGAAAGTGCTGCTGTGGCCTTAGATAAGGCAGGTATTCCTTGCGAACTGTTAGCACAAAATGAACCGCATTTCGAACAAGATACTGTAAAACTAACCACTATGCATTCGATAAAAGGACTGGAATTCAAAGTAGTTTTCCTTATTCATTTGGATGAAGATGTCATTCCGAACACCCGTCACCGGTTGGATAATGATGACTCTCTCGATTCAGAAGAACGGAAACTCTTATATGTTGGAATGACTCGAGCTAATGAACTATTGTATATGACTTCTGTGAAACGACCTTCCAAATTTATCAAAGAAATCGATAACCAGGCACTCAGAATGATAAAAGATGCTTCATTTCACCCGTTCCAGTCGATAGCGATTCAGGATTATAAATTGACTGATAAGGTTGTAGATGTCAACGCCAAAGAAGAAGTCGTCCGTCAGTGGATGATGAAAGAATTGAATGAGACATTTGGTTACCCGCTTGAACTTCTGCAATTGGAATATCCTGTCCAACAGTTCTCCAAGAGAGGTTATGTAGATATTGCGGTCACAATCGAGCATAAAGGTGAGAAGATTCCGTACATCTTTGCGGAAATTAAATCATTTGCGAGTCCCATTGATGTGGCTATGGAACAACTGAAATCGTACATGATGGCCAGTACACATGTACGATACGGCATAGTGACCAACGGCATCGAAGTCAAAATTATTGACCGCAATGGAGAAAGAGTTAGTGATGTTCCGCCTTGTCAGCCACAATTCCTGCCAGCTACCAAAAAGCAGCATACGTACATGGATTTGCGTCATCAAGTTTCGTACCGCTATCTCAAAGATAAAGAAGATGAAACAATAGTTGAAGTTGTCGACCCTACTACGAATCTAACACTGGAAGGTGCGGTGGATCTCCGAATTCCCATTATTGGAGATGTGGCGGCGGGCATTCCGACAACGGCTATTGAGCAGTATGAAGATTCTGTTTTACTGATGGAAAACTGGGTCATCCAACCTCAGCACACATTTGCCCTGAAAGTGACTGGAGATAGTATGATTGGCGCTGGCATCGACAAAGGTGACCTAGTCATTGTCCATAAGCAGGAATCCGTCAGCAATGGCGATATTGTCATCGCGCTGATTGACCAAGAAGCAACCATGAAGAAATTTATGTTGATGGGCAGCTCCGTACTGCTCATCTCAGAAAACCCGAATTACGAACCCATCCAGATGAACGCCGAGGATGTCGTGATTAACGGAAAAGTGATTGGCGTGTTGAAGAAATAGTTGAAGTGTATTCTGCTAATATAAAATTACTAGAAGATTATTTGGTTGATGGATTCCATTTAAATAAAAAAATGAAAAGCTTGAATTTATGAGATTGAATGAGATGTCATAGAATTAGGAGGGATTTTTATTAAAAGGTGTTTTGGGGTCATTATAGTGGCATCATTAGCTTTAGTTGGTTGTTCAGCAAAAAATAACGGTGAAGAAGCCTCTATTGAGCAAGATAGTGGCAGCTCTGTATCTTCAGAATTAGCAGTAGAATCCATAGAAAGTGAATCGGTCAATGAAAAAAGGGCCACATATAATCTTGAAAGTGGAGAAGAAACGGCAGAATTTTTCAGTGATTATTTTGGTACACAAATGGAAGTATCTATTTATGATTTTGAAGATGAGCAGGAAACAAATTATATGTATTCCGAGATTTTTACACTATCAGCTGATAGTGCGAGTGATGCAGTCGAGCAGATCACCTTCTTTGCATTAGATAAAGAAGAAGTTCGAGATATATTAAAAATAGCTGATTTTCCAGAGAACCCCGTTATTGAAGAAGCGTTGTCTTTCGAAGGTGAATTGAAAAATCCAACTTCTGGGGATTTTTACTCGACAGAATATTATGACGATCTAGGATTAGGTGCAAATATAACTATAAAAGGAACCATATGGGGCGATGAAGAAGAAAAGCCATATAGTTTGACGTTATTCTATGACAAGAAAGCTTATGATAAATATGCGGGATGATTAATCTATACTTAGCAAGGATCAATAATGAGTAACTTTAAAATGGGCTGAGTGATACTACTTACCAAGTAATATATAAGCTTAATAATTTTTTTAAATACCTTTTACTATAATACTAAGACATTATGGTAAGGGGTATCTGTTAAACTTATAAACTATTTGTTTTTTTGAGGTGGTACTCTAGTAGTCTTATCTACAATTGAAATTTTCTCACTAAGAGCATTCAAAGATAAATTTAAAAAAATATGTGTTAGTTATTTAAATAAATTATTCCGAAAAAAATTAACTAAATACTGTTATCAAACATAAATAGTTATGATGATAATATAGGTTTATTACGGATGTTTCAAGACGTATATACTCATGAAAAATGGATAATAGTTTTAAATTAATGAATACAAGAAATAATTAATTACGATTGTTTTAAAATTGGTTGCTCTATAAGAACAGCTATAAAAAATGGTGCTTTTATAAAAGAAAGGAATAATCAAATGAATAGTGAATTAGTAATTGCTTTAATAGCTGCAGCTTCTACGATTATAACAGTTTTTTTGACTAACTTTTTTACTGGGTGGAATGAAATGAAATCTAAAAGAGTTGCTTTAAAAGAAAAACAATATATTGCTTTTTTGAAGTTAATTATAGTTTTAAAAGGAAACTTCATAGAAAGTGAGTATGCTAGAGTCCGTCAAGAATTATCTGAAACAATTCAAATGATGTATTTAATAGGTAGTGATGATGTAATTATTCAAACAAAAAATTTAATGAGCCTATTTTCAGAAGAAATAACTAATCAATCTCAAGAAGAAGTATACTCTAAATTAATAAAATCAATGAGAATAGATTTATATGGAAAACGAAAAGTAAAAGACCATCCTTCAGAATTAAATCTTATAACATTTAGTTGATTTCCTGTTTAGAAAAAGTTGTGACTTACTTAAAGAAATAAACTTAAAATTGTAACAGCCAAATATTTATGTAATGAACCAAAAATAATAAGTTACTAGTTTTAATTAGGTTTTATAAAGAAACTCACAATTAAAAATAAGAGAAGAATTGATAAATGGATACTGCACAGGACGCAAGGAAAAGACTTAGCCTAAGCAATGTAATGGCAAGAGATTGTATTGGTTTTGTGGGTGTAGATAAAGCCGCAAGTAATGAATCGTTACCGCTGCCTGATTAAGTTGAGTACGAGAAAAAACAGGAAAAGATGTTTTAAAAAATAAAAATACTAGAAAATGAGTAGGGGAATTTAACATGACTGAAAAAATATTTAAAGTATTTGTATCTTCAACCTATACGGATCTTGAAGATGTTAGAAATAAAGCTATTCTAGGAATATTAAAAGCCGGTCATTTACCTGTGACGATGGAAGGCTTTTCGGCTACAGCAACTCAAAAAGAAATGATTACAAAAAAAATTGAATCATGTGATGCCTATATGGTAATAATTGGCAGTAAATATGGCACTATTGATTCAGATACAAGTTTGAGTTATACAGAGTGGGAATATGATTTTGCTGTTGAAAAAGGTTTGCCAATATATACTATGATTTTATCTGAGAAGTTTATAGAGTCAAGAGTCCATAGTGGGAAAATATCGATAAAAGATATTGAAACTTCTAAAATGGAGTATAAAGCTTTTATTAACAAGGCTAAGGGAAGATTAGCTGATTTTATAGATAATAACGAACAAGTTAAAAGTATGAGTGAAGCGGGTATATTACAATTAGTAAAAGATTATAAAAGTAATATGATTGGTTGGGTTTCTGCTACTGCTCTCGAAGATTTGAATATGGCTCAAGATGAATTGGAACGATTAAGGCAGACAAGAAGTCAACTTCAAGTAAAATTAGCTAATGCACAGACAGAAAAAAATAATCTTTCTAAATTACCTGACAATGATGATTTTGATAATTTGCTAACGCAGAAATTTCAACCTAATTCAACGGATTCAATTATTGAAGATGGCATAGTTTATATAAAAGAATTTGTAGAGGAGAAAGTCAAACAATTGAAGACGAAAATTGTTAATCACAGAGGCAGTATTGCACTTGGATATGATGTTAATAAAAAAGATACTGTACTATTTAGATTAGATCCAGACTCCATTACATACATAGCTGACTATGATCAAGGAATTATTGATGTTAAAGTAGCTTTAGCAGATCCTGGGTTATATGAGACTGTAGATAGACTAATGGTTCATGATAATATTTTAATAAGTGAAAATTTTAAGGAAACTTTATCTATTGATTATTTGAATAAGACTCTTAATCTATACTATAAAAAGAAAAAAGTAATGAAGAAAAAAATTGATAAAAAGTAATTTGTGAAAAAAAACGAAAAAAACATTTGAAAGCGATATAATAACATTGTGAATATAATTATTAGGAGGAAATTTAATGCAACTGAAGAAACTTCATTTAGAAAACTTTCGCGGATACAAATACTGTGATATTGATTTTTCTAAAGATATTAACTTAATTATTGGGAAAAATGATGTGGGGAAATCTACAATCATGGATGCTTTAGAGATATTTTTTAATGGAGAAGATAGAGATGCATTAGTAAAAGCAGATGTTGGTGATTGTAATGTTTATGCTGATGAAAGAAAAATGTCTATAACTACTTATTTTGAATTAAATAACAGTGAAGTTGTGTATATGGATTCTTCACATTCTACAGATTTGAGAAGCGAATATCTATTAAATAAAGATGGATTACTCGAAATAAAAAAAGAGTGGAATTGTAGCGGAAGTACACTGATTGGAAGTAGTTTAAAAGTCTATATCAATTGTTTTTATCCCTCTATTAGTGAAAAGCCATACATATTACTTAAAAGAAAAGAACTACAAAAGGAAATAGAAGTAATAGAAGAAGATGTAAATAAGAATATAAATTCAAACATGAGACGTGCTTTATTTAAACATTTTGTAGTTAAAGATACAGTTTTTGCAGAACAGAGTATTGAAATAAAGAAGTTGGAAACAGAAACAGATGAAAAAGATGTTTGGGGAAAATTAAAAAGTAACTTGCCGTTGTTCTTTTTATTTCAATCTGATCGTACAAATTCAGATACTGATAGCGAAGTGCAAAATCCAATGAAAATTGCTACAAAAAAAGCTTTATCAGAAATTGAAGAAAAATTAGAAGAAATAAAGAAATATGTAGAGTCAACTGTATCTGAAATAGGAAAAGAAACTATTGAAAAATTAAAAGACTTTGATGAAAATATTGCTAAAGACTTAGACACTAATATGAAATTAAAAAACTGGGATTCTTTATTCTCGTTTGATTTAAACAGTGACAATGGTATTCCAATGAACAAAAGAGGTAGTGGAGTAAGACGCTTGATCTTATTAAGTTATTTCAGAGCTGAAGCTGAAAGAGTTTCTTCGAGATTGTCTCGGAAAAATATAATTTATGCGATAGAAGAACCAGAAACATCTCAACATCCTGATTATCAAAAAATGATTTTAGATTCTTTTAATACGATAGCAGAAGATGAAAAGCATCAAGTCTTTGTTACTACTCACACTCCAGAAATAGCCAAATTAGTTAATCCTTCAAATACCATTTTTATCAAAAAAGAAAATGAAGAGCCATTAATAGTTATAGACGAGGAAATAAAAATTAAAGAAATTTCAGAAACATTGGGTATACTTCCAACTGTAAGTTCTAGAGTAGTTATTTGTGTGGAAGGAAAACATGATGTGAATTTTTTGAGAACAATTAATCAGCATGTTCCTGAAATGAAAAATATTATTGATTTTGAAGAAGAGAATATAAATATTATTCCTTTATCAGGCTCACGTTTAATAGATTGGATAAATAAAGATTATTTAGAAGATTCAAATATAATTGAATATCATCTTTATGACTCTGATGTCCAAAAATATGGAGAGACTGTTAGAGAAATGAATGAAAAAAATGATGGAAGAAGATTCGGTGTGATAACTAATTTTTTTGAAATGGAAAACTATCTTCATCCAAAAGTAATAAATAGTATTTTTCCTGATGCAAATTTAGAAATGGAAAAGTTCATTGAAGAGTGGCCTAGTAAAGATATTCCAAAATACTTATTAGATAAGGTAATGTTACATATACAGAAAACAGACGAAAGAGAAAACGGCATAAAAGGAATGCTAAATAAAAGAGCCTCTAAAATGATGACTAAAGAATTATTGGAAGATTTAGGTTGCTATGAAGAGATAGAATCATGGTTTATGGACATTTCGCAGCTATATTCTCAAGGAAGCTTAAGGAAAAATGTAGAAAATAAAGTTCAATATCTTGTATAGAAATTAGACATTACGAATAGTTTCTAGTACTACATTTTTTAATATTCTACACAATAAATGAATTGAAGAAGAGTAAGCATTGCAAACTAAGTAATAACTATTTGTTTTCTATTGATACTAATGTTAGATACCTTATATTTTTCCCCAGTTAAGTGTAGCTTATTCATTTTAATCGGAATTACAGTTTGAGTACCGTGAATGTCTTTTTTTATCAGGCTAGCATAATTTTACAATCGGTATATATATAATAAAGGAGTATGGTTTATATTGAAAGAAATGGTTAAAGTATTAGAGGATATTACTGGGTCTGTAATTTTAACAAAAGGAGAATATGGTTTTCAACATATAATAGATGGTTTTAATACTGCAAAATATATTAATATTATTACTTATAATATTACACCTTTTGAAAATTCGGGATTACTTAATGTACTTAAAGGTATTCCTATTGATACTCCAGTTAATATTGTATTAAATATTCCAAAAAAATCATACCGAAGTGATGATGCCTCGAAGCAAATATATTACTATTTGAAAACTTTAGAAAGAGAGAAGTTTAATGATCTAAACGTCTACTTCAATTTTTCAAATCATGCAAAACTTATCATGACAAACAATAAAGCTTATATAGGATCACAAAATTTTTCGGATGCAAGCTCTAATAATTTGGAATTAGGTGTTTTAGTTCATGATAATAATGATGTAGAAAAAATCAGAGATGAAATATTTGAAATTATTAAAAGTGACTCTATACGATATGCAACTTCGGATTATATAATAGTAATGGAAGAAATATCTATCTATATGCAAGATGTTTTTGATGAGTTGCGTTATAATCTTTTTACATTTGTAGGAGATCCACCTTATACTCCTGAATATGAAGTATTTACTATAGAAAATGCAAATTTTCCTAAAAAGGAATGGGCTCGGTTTAAAGAACTTGATGAAAATTTATTCGAAATTTTTAATAAAATAGGTGACGAATATGATTATATATTTAACAATAACAAAGCAGAAAACTTGAAAGATGACATTAATCGTCATTTAACTTTATTTATTAGTGAGTTAGATCTTTTTTCAGAATATTTAGATACTTATGATAGTAGAACGATGGATTTATTTTATAAAATAGATGATGGAAATACTGATGCTACTATGGATATAGTAATGCAAAAGGTACATGAAGAAATGGAAGTGAAATTTGGCCATTTAGATCAGAAAGGTAAAGAACTTCTTATAAATTTTGAGCAAATAAAAATGAAGATAGAGCTAATTGTTGAATTAATTGAAGAGATAAAATACGAAATGATAAAAAATACAGTTTACGAAAATTTAAACCTAGTTAAGTAAATGTTTAACAGTTTTAAATGCTTTAAAAATACAGTTCTTAATCAAGAGTATCTTTAGTTCACAGAAATATATACGGAAGTAAAAGGTTGAGTTGTAGCTAGACCTCCTCTGTTAGGGTAGAAGTCGTACGAGGCTAACGTGATATGATTAAGTAAATGACACGGAGGTCGATCGATATGGCAAATAAAAACGGCGTACGTTATACGTAAGAAAGAAAAGCCGAAATGATTCAACATATGATGTCACCACAGAATGAATCAGTGGCAAAGCTGAGTAAAGAAGAAGACATTACAGAAGTGACATTGTACAACTGGCGTAAGGAATCACGCGTGGCTGGTGTCGCAATTCCAGGCAATAATAAAACTAGCGACAAATGGAGTAGCCAGGATAAGTTTTTAATCGTGATGGAAACACGTTTGCGATGAATGAGTTGGAAGAGCAGCTAGAAAGTACCCAATAGAAATATTTACCATAAATTATGATTATTTATTTGAAATAGGGTTAGAAAGTAAGAATATCCCATATTATGATGGGTTTAGTGGTAGTTTTGAGCCCTTTTTTAATCCAGAGACGGTAGACAACTTACGTTATCTGCAAAATGATGTTAAACTTTGGAAAATTCATGGTTTTTTGGGTTGGCAATTCCATCGTGATGGCAGGAAAGTAATTCGAAGTGCTACTGGTAGAGATGATATTTTAATATATCCTTCAATACTTAAGTATGATTATTCGCTAAAGCAACCCTACATTGCACTTATAGATAGGCTTTCAAACAATTTAAGACAAGAAGATTCTGTGCTATTTGTTTGTGGTTATTCATTTGGAGATGAGCACATTAATGAACGAATTATCACAGCAATGAGGTCGAATCAGAATGCTCATGTATTTGTTTTGCTTTATGATAAAGAGTGGGAAAATGGGCAAGTCTGTCATACATTAACTGAGGATTCTAGCTTAGCTAAACTAGCCAAGGATAATACACAACTATCTATTTTTAGTTCGCGAAATGCTGTAATAGGTTCACAGTATGATAAATGGGCAATACCAGAGAAACTAGGGCATAATGAAACTATTATTTTAAACCAATTTTTTGAAAAAGACGTATATAGTTGTCCAGAAGAGCCGTTGAATCAAGAAGTACAAGAAAAAGAACAATAGAATGGCGAAGGGTAGCTTACGATTATTGACTTTTGCAAGTTCACTAATTTTTTAAAAATAATGATGAGTGTGTAGTAGACTATCTATGGATAAAAAAAGGAATACAGAAATTGGAGAAGTTATCAGGTATCAGGAAATATTATCTCCATTCAGATGGCGAATAATGTCAAATCTAATATGCCAATAATTGATGGTACGGTGTATCGAATAGGACAAATTGGATCATTTGTTAGGATTCCTTTGGGATACGTAAACCTTTATGGCATAGTAACTCAGGGTGGGGCTGCGGCAATGCCAGAAAATATTAGAGCAGAGATAAAGGTCAAATTATTTTAACTCCTAAAAAGAAATACCCTGATACTCTTGAAGAGTTGTTTGCTGATTATGACGAAAGTCCATTAGATTCTAAAGATAAATTCGATTGGGGAGAATCAGTAGGAAGGGAGTTTCTTTAGTTGGCAATGAAGGGTATAAGTTATCAAGAGTTAGAGCAAGACGATATTATTTTTGTCAGTCTTAATCCTACAAAAGGATATGAACAAAGAGGATACCGACCTTGTATTGTACTAACAAAAAAATTAGCTATTTAAATTATATGTATGGGATAGCGACAATAACTTCTAAAGCAAAAGAATTCCCATTTCATATACCCTTACCTGAACAACTAACTATTAAAGGCGAAGTTTTACTCGAACACCACTGTATAATTGATTTGGAGTTAAGAGAATTTAAATTTGTAGAAAAAGCACCACAGAAATTAATTGAAAAGTGTTCTGCGAAGATAAAATTATTATATTAGAAAATCACCAACTCCATTTAAATCAATATTATAACAGGTTTTATATTATTTCGTTTGTCTAACAAAATTTAACAAAAGAGAAATAAAGAAGGTTACAAAGTATTGCTTAATGTGGTTAAGAAATATGTCATAGAATAAGGAGAGGGTTTTATTAAAAGGTATTTTAGTTTCATGATAATAGCATTAGCTTTAGTTAGTTGTTCAGAAGAAAGTAATGAAGAAACTCCTATTGAGCAAGAGATCAGCATATTTGTATCTTCAGAATCAGCAGAGGAGTCTTTGGAAAGTGCAGTAGGCGATGAAAAAAATGCCACTTATAATCCTGGAAATGGAGAAGAAATGGCAGAGCTTTTCAGAGCTTATTACGGTGCACAAATGGAAATATATTCTAATGAATTTGAGCAAGAGCAGGAAAAAATTATGTGTATCCTGAAATTTTCACAGTGTCAGCTGATGTAGAAAATGATACAGTCAGTCAAATTACATTTTTTGAAGTAGGTGAAAAAGATATCCGAACGATATTAAAAATAGCTGATTTCCCAGAAGAACCAGCTATTGAAGAAGCATTGTCTTTTGATGGGGATTTGGACGAGCCTAAAAAAGTTCCAAGGTCTTTTTAGTGCAAAGTTCTTATTTGGATATAAATAATCGCATTAAAGCAGTTGTAAAAGAAGACATCTGATAAATAAATGAAGAAAGTAAGTTACATAACACCAAACGAAACAGAAGATGTTCAATTGCCAGGTATATCTATAGAATCTAAAGAATACCCTATTTTTTACACACACTAAACCTTCCAATCAATACTATTCGTCTGTGAGAAAGTTTTCCTTTCTATGTTATACTAACTAAAAACACATTGACGAGGAGTAATAGCATGAAAGTAGTGATTATAGGAGCTTCTTTTGCTGGGGTAGCAGTAGCTTTAGAAGCACGAAAAAAACATTCTAATGCAGAAATTATTTTGTTGGAAAAGCAAGCTACCTTAGGTTACATTCCAAATGGTCTGCATTTGTACTGGGAAAATAAAATTGCTGACTTAGATGCAGCCTACTTTATTACTAAAGAGCAGTTGAAAGAGCAAAACATTCACTGTTATTTAGAAGCATCTGTTGAAAAAATCCACACGGTACATAAAACAGTCGACTATTTAGTTGACGAGAAGGAAGCGACGATCACTTATGACAAGTTGATTATCGCAACAGGTTCGAGCCAGTTGTCGCAAAAAATCAGCGGCAGTGATGGTGAAAGTGTCTTGAAGTACAAACGGCACCATGAAGCCAAAACTGCTTTAGCTAAAATTGAAGCTAGCCAAAGTGTAGCCATTATTGGAGCTGGTCAAGTCGGAGTAGAAGCAGCCGATTTATTAAGCAAGCAGAAAAAGCAAGTCACACTGATTGAAAATATGGATTATGTATTATTTAAATACTTTGACAAAGAAATGATCCAACCTTTGCAACAGAAAATGTTGGATCAGGGAATTGATTTGCGCTTGAATCAAACGGTTTCTTCAATTGAGGAAGCTGAAGCGGACCAACAGTCAACGATTCGATTTGGAAATGAAACAGTTAAGATTGATACCGTTATTTTAGGGGTGAATGTGAGACCAGACTTGCACTTTTTAGATGAACACATCAAGCTCCATATGGACCAAACCATCGCAGTTGACCGCTATATGCGTACATCGGTAGAGGATGTCTTTGCAGTTGGAGATTGCATTCAACTGACTTTTGGAGAAAACGATGAGACAGTGTATATTCCACTAGTGAACAATGCTGTTCGGACAGGAATCGTGGCAGCTGCTAATTTGATTGAACCAAAAATGGCTTTCAAAGGGTCCTTACGCACGATTGGGACTTCTATATTTGGGTACTACATTGCCAGCACCGGTGTGACCGAAACCGAAAGTTTGTTTACGGGTCAAAAGGTTAAAGCCTATCGTCAAGAAGTGCGTTTAAACAGTCTACCGGAAGCCGGTACCGTAACGATCAAATGGGTCTACGATGAAACCAGCCACGTCTTACTTGGCGCTCAAATGATTTCGACTTCAAATATTTTAGAAAAAATCAATACATTGGCATTGGCCATTCAAACGAAACAAACTTTGGAAGAGTTGCAGCAAAAAGATTATTTCTTCCATCCCGCATATTCCCAAATAATTTCGGCCACCAATTTTAACTTGTGGCAAGAAGTGAGGGATGACGGAAATGAAAATTGAACACTTCCTTGAGAAAAATGAAATCAGAGAAGTCACGATTTTTAAACAACTCGTATTGAATGGTGGCAAAATCTCTTATACGGATATGTTGGACTATTTGGCCGTTGCTAAGGCTTCACTCGATAAAGATTTGGAATCCATTTCTTTCCGGATACAATCTCTTGCTGATCAGGTGCACATCAACTATGACGGACAGTACATTTCTTTAACCATGGGGGATGAATTTTCATTGCAGCATATTTATCAACTTTATTTGAATCAGTCGGTCAAAGTAAAGCTAATCAGTTTTTTATTTGAGCATCAAGAGTTCTCAATTATTCAGTTGGCACAAAAGCTGATGATTAGCGATTCATCTTTATTTCGCAAAATCAAAGAATTGAACAGCTATTTGAAAGAGTTTGGTATCAAAATACGTAATGGGCAGTTGCACGGAGAAGAGTTGAACATTCGGTATTTTTACTTTCAATTTTATAGCTATATCGAAGACAAAGAAGCCCTTATCGCTTCGCACTCTGATAAACAAATTACTCAAATGGTACAAGCCGTAGAAAGTTTTCTGCACGTCACGATTGAACCAGAAAGCAGGCAACGCCTTGACGTTTGGATGCTCATAAGTAAAAACCGCGTCAAGCACAAAGAGAAGAAATACTCACGCTTGCGCGAACAAATGCAACCATACTTAGAAGACACGTTGTACCAAAAAATCCGGATTATGGTTTTGCGCTACTTCAGTCGTTATTCAATTGAAGTTGATGAAGAAGAAGCTATGCTGCACTTTGCATTTTTGTTAGCTTTTCCTATTTTAAACGAACACGATTTTCACGAATATACATTGGAACGGGACCGTCGCGCACCGATTGCAACGATTGATACGTATATTGTGGAAACCATTATTATCCATTATAAGTTCCGTAGATTGCCTTATATGTTGGAACGCGAAATGTTTTATCACCTTTCTCATATTCATACAAAACTCTATTTCTTCCAAGGTGATATTGAAATCTATGATTACGAAGAAATAATAGCTAAGGAGAAACAGTTTACCGGCAGGAACCTCGTTTCATTTGCCCATACATTGCTAGAAGTCAGCACCAGTAAATTTGGGATAAAAAATATAGAAGACAATAGTTTGTTAAAAGTAGGGCTGATGAAATACATCAGTTTACTGGCTATTGTGACCTTTAAGATGACGAACATTTTGCAAGTTGGTATCGATTTGAAAATGGAAACCATTTATACGGAAACGCTAGATCAGTTATTGATACTGAATATGCGCCATATCAATGGTATACACGTAGAAGCCTATCAGTCGAGTAAAACGTATGGTCTCATCCTTACCAATCAGCAACCAGCCCAAAAGGCCCACTACGGTGAAGCCAAAGTGTACGTCCTCTCTGAAATCTTGTCATCCTTCGATATGAAAAATATTCAAAGAATTGTGCAACAGTTAAATGGCTAGAATAAGTTATTAAATCGGTCAGGGGATTGGATAAAGGCTTAAAAGCGGAAAAAAAGCAATTTCCTACCTTAAACGTGATCTGCAAAAGAGTTTGAGGTTCTTAAAATAGGTTTATGTACCTTATCTCTCAAAAATTTCCTCAATTATAGTAGGTAAATCCATTTTATGTACCTTAACGTTACTTTTTATAATGACTTGTGGTACGTAACGTCCTAAATCAAAAAATAACCATCTAAAAGTGATATGCTCACTATGGATGGTTATTTTTGCTTAGATATAATAGGAACCTTTGCCTGTACTTGCTGTCGTGTAGTCTTTTTGCAAGACAGAACGAATCCTCCTTGCAGCACAAACACCGCCGCACCAATCATAGATGGCAGATGTCGTCAGTTTTTTATCTGGAAATAATCGTTTATACTCTAAAACGTGCCTTGAAATTAGAGTTGAAACTTGTTCAGTATGTCCGCAGGCTTTGCATGTGCAAAATTTACTTCTAGGCTCAATCTCTGATATGAATTGCTCGCATGCTAAGCAAATAATGCCTTTTTTACATTTCTCATAATTGTATTCTGGCACGCCATTTAAATATGGCTTTGTTTGAGCAGTCAGTTCGCATAATGTTTTAGCGAGAAGAAAGTGTTTTGATGGAAGAGGTTCTAACCGTGCAGTTAAATTTCTGAAATGCTTTGGGAAAGTTGCCCGTACCAAAGTTTTTTGTATATTTTTTACGTCGTATAACATAAATTCAGGATGCACAAACGCTACAAAAGGTTTGATAGGCAGTTTCATTTGGTGGATTTCCAATAAGCTTTGCAATAACGAAGTATGCCGATTGATTCTTTCTGTAGGGCTGTGGAAGGAGTTCCCAGATAGGTTAGATATCAGAAATCCATCGTTGTACGTATACTCTCCACCATAATTTTTTATTTCATAAAGCAAAATTTCTTGCGCAGTGATGATCAATGCATCAATTTGAAATTCAGTGCTGCCGATTGCTAGCGGTAAATCATTCAAAACAAGACAATTACAATTTAATCTAGCTGTCAGTGTATCGAAGTAGCATTCACCTTGATAACCTTTTACTTGGTTTTGGTACTCACTGCAGCTTTCTTGAGAAAAATTAATCCGATTTTTCAAATGCTCCAACATAAGTAACTTGTCAGATTTCACACGTTTTTTATAAATCATTTTGCACACTCCTTTTTATATAAATGTCCGCAAAAAATTACTTTCTTGTTTCTTGTGCCTGCAAATGTAATTCCGTTTATTAAATTGACATATACATACTGATTAGATCATTTCGGGCGCAGCCGAAATGCACATAATGTAAAACAATCTCAATAAATGGATTTATGAACCATAACGATGGGATATTTCTATTGTTATGGTCTTAAAAAGGGGTTTATGGACTTTATTTGTTAATTTGACTGATAGGTAAGGTGCATACCCTGCAGTTAAGGACCATAAGTTCGTTATTTTAGGTTAGATAAGGTTCTTAACCAGATTTACTCAACCTAATCCAATCAAGCTAAAAAGCACAAAATTTAAAAACCTCTCAAAAAATTGCAAAAGCCAAAAAAAGATGACATTTTTTCACGAAGAAAAACGGTTACAATAAGTTTATTAAGAAATCGCTTGCAAAAACAAGGAGGAAATTAAAATGACAGAGAAAAAATATATTATGGCAATTGATCAAGGGACTACTAGCTCAAGAGCAATTATTTACGATAAAAAAACGAACACAATTGGGAGCTCACAAAAAGAGTTCACTCAAATTTTCCCACAAAGCGGATGGGTAGAACATAACCCGAATGAAATCTGGAATTCTGTACAATCTGTAATTGCTGGGGCGTTTATTGAATCCGGTGTCAAACCAGAAGAAATCGCTGCAATTGGAATCACAAACCAACGTGAAACGACGATTATCTGGGATAAAGAAACAGGTCGCCCTATTTACAATGCGGTTGTATGGCAATCACGTCAATCAGCACCTATTGCAACTAAACTCCATGAAGCTGGGCATTCTGAAATGATTCATGAAAAAACTGGGTTGATTATTGACTCTTATTTCTCAGCTACTAAAATTCGTTGGATTCTTGACCACGTAGAAGGCGCTCAAGAACGTGCTGAAAAAGGCGAGTTGATGTTTGGAACAGTTGATACTTGGTTGGTATGGAAATTAACAGGTGGAGAATCATTTGTTACCGACTATTCAAATGCCAGCCGTACGATGTTATTCAACATTCATGACTTAGAATGGGATCAAGACATTTTAGACTTATTAAATATTCCACGTGCTATGATGCCGGAAGTTAAATCCAATTCAGAAGTTTACGGACACACAACGAACTATCATTTTTATGGTGCTAATATTCCTATCTCAGGAATGGCTGGAGACCAACAAGCCGCTTTATTCGGACAAATGGCTTTTGAACCAGGAATGGTGAAAAACACTTATGGAACAGGTTCGTTTATCGTTATGAACACTGGTGAAAAACCACAATTATCTGAAAATAATTTATTGACTACTATTGGATATGGAATCAATGATAAGGTATACTATGCATTAGAAGGAAGTATTTTTGTAGCCGGATCTTCAATACAATGGTTGCGTGACGGACTTAAAATGATTGAAAATTCTGCTGACTCAGAAGCATTAGCTAAAGCTTCTAAAAGCGACAATGAAGTATTTGTTGTACCAGCCTTTACTGGACTGGGCGCACCTTACTGGGATTCAGATGCACGAGGATCTGTTTTCGGATTGACACGTGGAACAACTAAAGAAGACTTTGTTAAAGCTACTTTACAATCCATTGCTTATCAATCGCGTGACGTTGTAGATACCATGAATAAAGACGCTGGCATCGACATTCCACTATTGAAAGTAGATGGGGGAGCAGCCAATAATGACTGGTTATTGCAATTCCAAGCAGACATCTTAGGCACAAAAGTTCAACGCGCATCTAACCTAGAAACGACTGCTTTAGGAGCAGCTTACTTAGCTGGTTTAGCTGTAGGATTCTGGGAAAGCATGGATGAAATCAAAGACATGTATGAAGAAGGTGGTATCTTTGAACCGCAAATAGCAGAAGAAGAGCGCGAAAAATTATACAAAAACTGGAAGCTAGCGGTTAAAGCGACTCAAGTATTTAAGCCTGAAGCATAAAAGGAGGAAAACGAATTATGGTGTTTTCTATTGAACGAAGAAAACAAGATATAAAAGCATTAAAAGAAGAAACATTGGACGTTTTAATTATTGGTGGAGGGATTACAGGTGCTGGAACTGCTTTGCAAGCCAGCGCCTCTGGTCTTAAAACAGGACTTGTTGAAATGCAAGACTTTGCAGAAGGAACCTCTTCTCGTTCGACTAAATTAGTTCACGGTGGATTGCGCTATTTAAAAAACTTCGATGTTGAAGTTGTAGCGGATACTGTTCAAGAACGTGCTGTCGTACAAGGAATCGCACCTCACATTCCAAAAGCAGACCCAATGATTTTGCCGATCTATGACGAACCAGGTTCAACTTTTTCTATGTTCTCTCTAAAAGTAGCGATGGATCTGTACGATCAATTAGCTAGTGTTACTGGAACAAAATATGCGAACTACACATTAACAAAAGAGGAAGTTCTAGAACGCGAACCACAACTAAAAAGTGACGGCTTATTAGGTGCTGGAGTTTACTTGGACTACCGTAACAATGACGCTCGTTTAGTGATTGAAAACATCAAACGTGCTGTTGCAGATGGCGGACATATGGTCAGCCGTATGAAAGTTGTCGGTATCCTACATGACGAAAACAATAAAGCTAGTGGAGCAACAGTAGAAGACTTGCTAACGGGTGAAACATTTGACATCAAAGCTCGTGTTGTCTTAAATTCAACTGGACCTTGGTCTGATACGATTCGTCAAATGGATGATAAACTTGACGCTGTTCCACAAATGCGTCCAACTAAAGGGGTTCATTTGGTAGTAGACCGTGATAAATTACACGTTCCCCAACCGACTTATTTCGATACAGGAAAAAATGATGGCCGTATGGTATTTGTGATTCCTCGTGAAGAAAAAACTTACTTTGGAACAACGGATACAGACTACACAGGCGACTTTGCACATCCGACTGTTACTCAAGAAGATGTGGATTACCTATTGGAAGTCGTTAATAACCGTTACCCATCAGCTGATATTAAGCTTAACGATATCGAGTCAAGTTGGGCAGGATTGCGTCCATTGATCTCTTCAAATGGCGGATCTGACTACAATGGTGGGAACAGTAAACCAATCAAAGACGAAAGTTTTGATAAAGTCATTTCTACGATCGAGCAATTCCAAAAAGGTGAAGTTGACCGTTATACCGTAGAAGACGTTTTGAAAAACATCGAAACCGGCAATTCAGAATCAGAAGATAATCCTTCAGCGATTTCCCGTGGAAGTGCTTTGGATATTGATGAAGATGGCTTGATTACAGTAGCTGGTGGTAAATTAACCGATTACCGTAAAATGGCGATTGGGGCTATGAAAGCTGTTATTGAAATCTTAGAAAACAACTTCAATTTGTCTTATGAATTGATTGATTCTGCTAAATATTCAGTATCTGGTGGAGAAATCAACCCGCAAGAAGTGGATGAAGAAACAGATAAATTAGCAGAACTAGGTATTGAAAAAGGCTTAAGCGAATCCGAAGCAACTTACCTTGCTCACTTATACGGTTCAAACGCTCCGAAAGTATTTGCTTTAATTGAAGAAGTAGAACAAATCGAAGGATTAACATTGGCAGATACCGTAAGTTTACGGTATGCTATGGATGAAGAGATGGCGTTAACACCAGCGGACTTTTTAATCCGTCGCACAAATCACATGTTGTTTATGCGCGACACTTTAGATGGTATAATAGAACCAGTGATTGCTGAAATGGCCCGCTATTATGGCTGGACAGATGAAGCAAAAGCTGCTCACACTGTGAAATTAAACACTGCAATTGCAGAGTCTGATTTAAAAAAATTAAAAGGAGATGGAAATAGATGAGTGGAGATATGTTACAAATTTTCAGCGAGTTCTTAGGAACGATGATGCTAGTGTTGCTTGGAGACGGAGTATGTGCTGCCGTTAACTTGAAAAAAAGTAAAGCTGAAGCATCAGGATGGGTTGTTATTGCACTTGGATGGGGAGCAGCCGTAACGATTGCAGTATATGTTGCAGGATCTATGGGACCAGCACATTTAAACCCAGCTGTAACACTTGGTATGGCTATTATTGGTAATTTTGATTGGGCATTAGTATTGCCGTTTATTATTGCACAAGTACTTGGAGGTATTTTGGGAGCTGTTCTAGTATGGTTAACTTATATGCCACACTTTAAAGAAACAAAAGACCAAGCTAGTATTTTAGGAACTTTTGCAACTGGTCCAGCTATTCGCAACACTGTTGGTAACGTAATGTCAGAAGTTATTGGTACATTCGTATTAGTATTTGCTCTTATGATGTTTGGTAAAAACACATTTACTGATGGATTAAACCCATTAGTAGTTGGTGTCTTAATTCTTTCAATTGGTCTTTCTCTTGGAGGATCAACAGGGTACGCAATCAACCCTGCACGTGACTTAGGTCCACGTATTGCGCATCAATTGTTACCTATCGCAAACAAAGGAAACTCTGACTGGGGTTACTCTTGGATTCCAATAGTAGCACCAATGATTGGTGGAGCTATCGCAGCATTACTTTACATTGTAATTGTCTAATAGTTACTAAATAGGTAACCTCTTGTTTGTACAAATTTGTATAAATAAGAGGTTATTTTTTTTGGCTAATTTTTTTATGGATTGAAAGTTTTATGATAGTCTTGATGAGCTGAAATATTCCTTGAGAAAAATGAATTGTTAATAATTTGTCTCACTCTTTCGTGAAATGGTGTTGCATGAAAGAGTGAGGTTCTAGATGAAGTGTACTCTTCCTTGTAATAGGTCTCCACGAAAGAGAATAAAGTAAATCACTTATAGTAAAAAAATAGCTTGTTTCTTAAAGATTCAACCGTCGAAATAGTCGAAATTTCGCCTTATTTTACTGTTGGAAAACATGGTATACTGCATAAACAAACAGTAAGGGGGATCTTTATGGAACAAAAAAGTAAGTCAAAGCGAAAAAAATTTAAAGTCGTGCTGGTTATTTTTTTGATAACCCTTTTGATCCTGGTTTTTAACAATATCTATGAAAATAGAACTTTAGCGCAAATGAATGAAACCTATAAATTATCCGATACATTTAAACAAGAAAGTTTCTTAGAGAGGTCAACATTTGTAACTGAACGAGATGACGAGGTAACAATCGCTGTCCTAGGCAGCAGTGTAACGCTTGGGAAAGGTGCTACTGAAGATCAACCTGTGTGGGGTGATTTACTGGAAGTTGATTTAAATGGGATGGATGGAATTAATGCTAAAGTAATCAATCATGGCTACAGCGGTTACAGTACTGCTGATCTGATTTCAAGGAAAAAAATTGATGCAGTTATTAAAGATAAACCGGATATCGTTATTTTTGAATTGTGTTTGATCAATAATAATCGCTATCCGCAAAATGATATCAATCAAACAAAACTAGATATTCAATGGATCATGGATCGTTTCAGTGAGGAATTGCCCGATACTTTAGTTATACTGCAAACAGCAAATCCTACTATTTACAATGATGTATTCTTGGAAGATGGTAAAGTAACTTATGATGAATACAATAATGAGATCGCTGAATACGTTAAAGTACAACAATGGCCATTTATTGATACTTATCATTTGATGCAAACCAAAATGGAAGACCAAAATCTAGCACTTGAAGAAATTTTGGATGATAATGTCCATCCCAATGGAGTTGGCTATGGCTTGTGGTTTGAATTGCTGAAAGAGAGATTGAATATGCCGGTGAAGGAACTTCATTAAGAATAAAAGAGTAACGCAAAGAGGCAGCCATTTTTATGGCTGCTTTTTTAGTTTGAGCGTTCATTTATTTCTAGCACCAGTTATGTGTAGTATGATCAATTGCATCTTCATCAAATGAACTGCTTCTTCATCAGGCAACGCCATCCGTTTGTCCAAAGCTTCTATGGCACGTAAATAGTTTGATTTGTTCCGCTTTTTGATTACTATCATAAAGTTCGCCTCCTCTTTATTTAAAGTACGCAAAAAATAAGAGGACAATTCAAGGGTTCATAAACTAAAACTAGATAGTGAATCTGTATGTGGACTTAATTTATCAAGGTATATCTTCTATTTTTTAATAATTGTAAAGTAAATTGGTTATTTTGGTTTTTTATTTCATTATATTATTATTTATATTGAAATAAAATTCCGATTAAGCTATACTCTATTGAAAGGGGATACATATTTAATATAGAGGCTTTGATAAGGAGGGTAGCAATACAAGAATAAGATGAAATAAATTTGAAGCTAGATAGATAAATACTAAAGTATCCTTAACAAAAATTCAATTCAATTCGATAATAGGAGGAAAAAAGATGAAAGTTATTATGGTTTGTTCTGGTGGAATGTCAAGTGCAATCGTGGTTAAAGCAATTAAAGCGGAAGCTGCAAAACAGGATTTTGATTTGGATATGATCGCAGTAGGGTCTGGAGCAGTAGAAGATGAATTAAAAGATGGTGATTACAAATTGTTATTGGTAGCACCTCAAGTAAAACACCAATTTGCGACATTTGAAAAATATGCAAATGAAAACGGTGTCCCAATTGCTAAAGTTGAACCGATGGGCTATACACCAATTGGAGCGCCAAAAACGTTAGAGTTGATTAAAAAGTACCGTTAATTTTTTTACTTGATTCATGCATTTGTTTATTATTATAGATTGTAAAAGGAGAGTAAATATGACGAATTTTCTGAATTGGCTTGAAACAAAATTCATGCCGCCTTTAGCTAAGTTATCGGAACAAAAACATTTAAAAGCCATCCGTGATGGGGTTATCTCGACATTATCTTTAATTATTATTGGGTGTTTCTTCTTAGTTATTGGAAATCCACCAATCGCGTCTTGGGCTGAAGCAATTGCACCGTATGCAGCACAAATTGCGATTCCGTTCCGTATCACAACTGGTCTAATGTCATTATATGCAGCTTATGGTATGGGGTATAGTTTATCAAAATCTTATAAGTTAGATGGAGTTTCCGGTGGGGTTCTTTCGTTAGCAACCTTTTTAATGTTAACGGTTCCAGTGAACGTTGATGCCTCCCTTCCTGAAGGCGAAGCAATTGGTTGGGTTCTGCCAATGGGAAATCTTGGTGGATCAGGAATGTTTTCAGCTATTTTAGCCATGATTTTTGCAGTTGAAGTGCTACGTTTATTTAAGCAAAAAAACTTAATGCTTAAAATGCCAGAACAAGTACCAGAATCGGTTGCCAGAAGTTTTGAAGCCTTGATTCCAGGTACATTTGTCATTGTCTTTGTTTGGATCATTCGTGTTTTGCTTGGCTTTGACATCAATCAAATCCTAATCAATATCTTTACACCATTAAACAATATTTTAGGAAATAATTTATTAGGCGTCTTGCTTCCGGTAGTCTTGATTACCATGTTATGGGCAGCTGGAGTGCATGGTGTAAGTGTTATTGGTTCAATCGTACGCCCAATGTGGCTAGTTATGCTTGAAGCAAATGGTCAAGCATTGGTTAGTGGAACACCTGGTAATGAATTGCCTTATATCGCACCTGAACAATTCTACCAATGGTTAGTATGGATCGGTGGATCTGGTGCGACACTATCGTTATGTATTTTATTGTTGTTTACCAAATCAGCTTATTTAAAACAAGTTGGACGTTTTTCAATTATTCCGTCTATCTTTAACATCAATGAACCACTGATTTTTGGAACACCGATTGTAATGAATCCGATCTTAGCGATTCCATTCGTAGTTGCACCATCTGTCACAACAACGATCAGTTATTTCGCAGTGAAATTCGGGGTCATTAACGGTTTCTCAGTAAATGCTCCGTGGACTTTGCCAGCTCCAATTGGTGCGTTTTTATCAGCTGGAAATGACTGGAAAGCTGCCGCTTTAGTTATGATCAATATGACGATTGCTGCTTTGATTTACTATCCATTCGTTAAAGTTTACGATAAGAAAATGGTAGAAGAAGAACATTCAGAAATGGCAGAAAAAGATAATCTGCAAACAGATACAGTAGCGAGTTAATAGGTTTTAGAATAAGGATAAACTAGTAGAAATGTGGTTGGGACTTTTGTCTCAGCCCTTTCTTAGTTTAATAAAAGGAGGAACCATAAGTGAGAATTGCACTCATTATTTTTCTAATTATTTTTGTATTAGCAGGCGTTAAGTTGGTCGGTTTCTTACAGAAAAAAAATATTTATATCAATCGATGGATTTTTGGATTTTCGGCTTTCTTAGTCGTTTTGATTCCAACGATTCTCTTTCAAAATTTGCCAACAGCAGTAAATTACGGATTGTATTTGTTATCAGGACTTTGCGCAATCATGTTTTTTGAAACAGGGCGCATTATGATTGAAAAGAACCAAGTAAAAGGTGTCATTCGTGCCAGTCAATTTCCAAAAAAGAAAACGAAATAAGCTTATTGAATTTTCATTTATCAATAGTTAAAGAAGGTGAACAGAAATGCTAGACTACCGTAAGATACGAGAAGATGAAATCAATCAAATGGTTGCTATCAGAGATTACTGTTTTCGCAATCATTATACTGGACAAACATTGGAAGACTTTCTTCACTGGGCTAAAGTCAGCAACTCTATTGGAGCATTTAATGGAGAATCATTAGCTGGGCAAGTCATGGCGTTTCCACTAGAAATGGCTATCCATGGACAGCTGTTCCCTATGGGTGGCATTTCTTTTGTAGCTACTTATCCTGAGTATCGGAATGAGGGTGTGATGAAACAATTATTGATGCGAGTATTAGAAGAGATGCGTGCTCAAGGACAATTGGTATCCGTTTTAGGACCGTTTTCCGTTTCCTTTTACCGTCATTTTGGCTGGGATCTTTTTTTTGATAAAGTGCAGTACAGGTTCCCCTCTCATCTATTTTCAATGAAAAAAAGCGATATGGGTAACATTGAACGCTTCAATTATAATGAGAACCGGGAACAACTGGCTCGTGTAAAAGAAGTGTACCAAACATATGCTCTTAAAACGAATGGGCTGATGATTCGCAATGAAGAATGGTGGAAACGTCTTGAAATGAGACAGCCGGATGCTTCATTTGCCTTAAGTATCGACCAGAATGGACAGCCTCAAGGCTTTATCCGTTACGTGATGAACGACTTGACTTTTGAAGTATTGGATCAGATTGCTCTTAATGTGTCAGCCGAACAAGCTTTATGGGAATTCATCCGAGTCCATCGTTCAAATTTTACAGAAGTCATCGGTACAGCAGCTGTTCATCAATCATTTGGCAGTCAATGGGATGAACCCCAATTCAAAAAAGAAGTCGTGCACGATACAATGATTCGGATTGTAGACGTAGAGCGCTTTTTAGCCGCTTACCCTTTTCAAGCGTTAACCAAGCGACTGTATCTAAAAGTGACGGATGCTTTTGCTCCATGGAACCAAGGGATTTATGCCATTGATTCTCAAAGCGTTGTTAAGGTAAATGAGCAAGAGGTTGCACAAGAAGACTGCCTAGAGATGGATATTGCAAGTCTGTCCTCTTATCTAGCAGGCTACCATGAATTGAACTGGTACCATTATCACGAAAAAGCTATCGTTTCAGAGTGTGTTTTAAACGAATGGGGTCGAGTTGTTCCCAAAGAGCAGCCGCAATTTTATGGGCATTTTTAACTTTAAAGAAAAGAGGAAATAAGAATGAGAAGATTAGGCATTTCAGTTTATCCAAACCATAGTTCAGTTCCAGAAATCAGAGAGTATATTGACTTGGCAGCACGTTACAATTTTAAACGAGTGTTCACGTGTTTGTTATCGGTAGAAGGAGATAAAGATACGATCGTCCAAGAGTTCACAGATGTGATCATGCATGCAAAAGAAAAAGGCATGGAAGTGATTGCGGATGTCAGTCCAAAAGTATTTGGCGAACTCGGAATTAGTTACAATGACTTAACGTTTTTTAAAGAAATTGGTGCGGATGGTATCCGTTTAGACATGGGATTTACCGGAAATGAAGAATCGATTATGACCTTTAATCCGCAAGACTTGAAAATTGAATTAAATATCAGCAGCGGAACAAAGTACTTAGACAATATTATGAGCTATCAAGCCAATGCGGCTAATTTAATGGGATGTCACAATTTTTACCCACACCGCTACACGGGTTTGAATTATGATCATTTTATCGAAACGAGTAAGCAATACAAAGAACATGGGCTAGTAACGGCTGCTTTTGTCAATTCGCCATCTGCTCATATCGGTCCTTGGCCGGTGGATGAAGGGTTATGTACATTGGAGATGCACCGAGAATGGCCGATTGAGGTTCAAGCCAAACATCTATGGGCTACTGAAGTGATCGATGATGTAATCATTGCCAATGCTTTTGCCAGTGAAGCAGAACTTAAAGCGTTGAGTGAATTGAATCCTTACCAATTAACACTGACATGCGAATTAGAAGCAGATGTTCCTGAATTGGAAACAAAAATTGTTACAGAAGAATTTCACTTTAACCGTGGAGACGTATCGGATTATGTGGTTCGTTCAACGCAAAGTCGTGTGAAATATAAAGGGCATGAATTTGCTCCATTCAACACACCGGATATGAAAAAAGGCGATATTATTATCGAAACGTCTTTATACGCGCATTATGCCGGTGAATTACAAGTAGCCTTGAAGTCAATGAAAAACTCTGGCAAATCCAATGTTGTCGGACATGTTGTAGAAGAAGAACAATTTTTACTGGATTACTTAAAACCGTGGCAAAAATTTCAATTTAAACTAAAAATAAACAGCTAAAGGAGAAAATAAAAATGGAAGATTTGGAAATGATTATTTTTGACATTATTGGGCATGGAGGAAATGCTCGTGCTTTAGCGTATGAAGCTTTAGAAAAAGCTCGTGCTGGGGTATACGAAGAATGTGATCAATTGATGGAAGAGTGCAAAAAAGAAATGAATCTGGCTCACAATACCCAAACGAAATTGGTTCAAGACGAGATTCGCGGAGAAGATATCAAAATTAGTTTACTGTTGATCCATGCGCAAGACCAATTGATGACATCAATGGCGGAACAAACCTTAATCATGCAAATGATCGAGATGCAAAAAGAATTGAATGCTCTAAAAAAATAATCGAGGTGATAAAATGGCCTTTGCAGTCGGAATCATGTCAGGCACATCATTAGATGGAGTCGATGCAGCACTCGTGGAGATTCATGGAACGAATACCGATACAACTGTTCAATTGATGGAATTTGCAACACTTCCATTAGGCACTGAAATTGTTAAAAAAATCAAAGAAGTCTTATCGATTGAAACGTCTTCAGTCGATAAAATCTGCAGTTTGAATGTGGAATTAGGGTATGTCTTTAGTGAAGCCGTTAAAGCTGTTTGTGAGAAAGCAGACTTCCCACTTGAAAAAGTTGATTTTGTCGCTTCTCATGGACAAACCATTTACCATTTGCCAGTACCCGGTGATCATCAATTAGCCTCAACATTGCAAATTGGCGAATCAGCAATTATTGCAGAAGAAACACAAACGACTGTCGTCTCTGATTTTAGAACGCGAGATATGGCAGTAAAAGGTCAAGGCGCTCCTATTGTGCCATATTCTGAATTTGTCTTATACCGAGATGAAAAACGAACGCGTTTATTGCAAAATGTTGGCGGCATCGGCAACGTGACGGTAATACCTGCTGGAGCACAAATGGAAGATGTTCTTGCGTTTGATACAGGCCCAGGGAATATGATCATTGATGAATTGTGTCAACAGTTCTATCAAGAAGCGTACGATAAAAATGGTGAACATGCGGCTATTGGAAAAGTAGATCAAGCCTTACTAAGTGAAATGATGGCTCATCCGTATATTGAAAGACCATACCCTAAAACAACCGGACGAGAAGATTTTGGTGTGGAGTATACTGGTGCTTTGATTGAAAAATGGAAAAATACAGTAGTGCAAGATGATTTTATTGCAACAGCTACTCAATTTACTGCGCAGTCCATTGCCGTAAATATTCGTGACTTTATGGATCACCAGTCGGATTTGATTATTGGTGGAGGAGGAAGTTACAATCCTGTTTTGGTTCAGATGATCAAAGAACAATTGCCGGGAAGAACGGTCCTTATCCAGGAAGAAGTCGGGTTTTCCTCAGAAGCGAAAGAAGCGATTGCCATGACCGTATTAGCGAACCAGACCATTCATCATTTGCCAAGCAATGTTCCAAGTGCTACAGGCGCAACGAAACCTGTTATATTAGGAAAGATAACGTATGTTCATTAGATTGCTTTCTTTTGAAAATTCCTGTATCTTTTGATTATACGAGGTGAAACAGCATGATTAGAAATAATATTTTAGGTCGAATTAAAAGTGTCCTTGATGATCTTCCCAATTCTGAGAGGAAAATCGGTGAGTACATTCTTACAAATCCTGAAGAAACAATCAAAATGACAACCGCTCAACTGGGAACAGCCGCAGAATCGAATTCGACCGCTGTTATTCGATTGTGCAACCGTATTGGAGTTAATGGGTTTACCAAACTAAAAGTCGATTTATCCGCAGAAATCGTATCGATAGATGAATCGGGTTATGCAGAAATAGAAGCGGAAGAAACTATCAGCGATATTAAAAGTAAACTATTGGCTAATGCCTTTAAATCAATGGAAGAAACTAGTGCATTGATGAATGAATTTGACATTGAGCGTGTCGTTGAACTGATTGAAGCAGCTTCTATTGTTTATGTATATGGTGTGGGGAATTCGCGTATTATTGCTGAAAATATGGTTCAGAAGTGGAGTAGAGTAGGCAAAATAGTTGTCTGCCCTACCGATAATCATCAATTGGTATCCATGCTAGGAGCAGCTCCAAAAAATGCACTGTTTTTTGGCATCTCCAATTCAGGAGAAACGAGAGAAATTATCGAACTGATTAAACTAGCCAAAAAAAGTTTCATGAAAACTATTGGACTGACTCAATTTGGACAAAATAGCCTAGCGAATAAAGCTGACTATACGATACAAACTGTAAAAACAATTGAGACAGACAATCAGTTTATTTCGAGCTCGCTACATGCACAACTCATTGCGATTGATGTTCTGTTTTACGCGTTTCTGTCTAAAAACTATATAACTAGTACTGAGAGAATCAAACAATCAAGAGAAGAAATGGATCAGTATAAGAAGAGATAGGGTGTTAGTAATTTCATAAGATTAGTTGGAAGATACTTAAGAGAAATTCTTAGGTATTCTTTTTTTGGTTAAATTTAAATCGTTTAGCTTAGAGCATACAGTTAATTTAAGTAATCTATTAGTTTGGGATTTGTCTTTCTTAGAGGGTAAGTTATACTAGTATTAAAAACAGTCTAAACGGTAGTATTAATGCGTAAAAAAACATGGAAATAGGAGATTTGTTATGAAAAAACGTGAATTTGTAGTCCAAGATATATTAAGTAAAATTTATCAAGAACATTATTCAGATGGTAAGTTGCCTACGCAAAGAAGTTTAGCTATTCAATATGAAGTTTCACGATATACGATACAAGAAGCTATCAATAGCTTAAGTGATATTGGTGTCGTTCAAGTCGTTCAAGGGTCAGGAACATTTATCCGCAAAGATGCTAAACAAAATCCTTTGATTTATAACTCTTTGACAAGAAATTCCTATGATAGAATCAGTTCAAAAATAGTTTTTTTGGAAAAGCAACCTGCTTTAGAAGAAGACCGACAAATTTTTGAATTAGATGACGAACAATTTGTTTGGGTCTTTCAGCGTATTCGAATAGTAAACTATAAAATAACACAAATTGAAACATCAAAATTACCGGTTTCACTTTTTCCTGATTTAACTTCTAGCATTGTTGAAGACTCTATCCAAAAATATGTACAGCAATCAGGATATGATATTTCACATTATATAACGAGTTACACTCCCGTTTTAATCACTAAGAAACAATCTGAATTATTGCTTTGCAAGAAAGGTACTCCAGCAATGAAAATTATTAATCGCGGTATTTTGAAAACTGGACAAGTTTATGAATACAGTGAAGTAACAGCTATTGATTATATATGCACTTATATTATTCCCTTTAATAAGGAAAGCCATCAGACTAGACAAAATGATTGACTGAAAAAGACCCTGCCACATATTTTTGTATATGTAGTAGGGTCTTTTCTAGTTTTTGATTAAGGAGTAACGATTGTGCCATCAGGTGTACGACTTTGTGTCCATTCATGAGGTCGATAGACAATTGGATACTCTTCAGCTAATTCTTCATTGAAATCAACACCAATCCCAGGTTTATCAATAGGATAAAAGTAGCCTTTTTCAGCTACTGGTACATGTGAAAAGAGGCTAGCTGTATTTTCAGGAACTACTATATTTTCTTGTACAGCAGCATTATGAAGATGGATGTTTAAGTGCGTATTTACAGCAATACCAATTGGCGTAATATCAGATGGAGTATGCCAAGCCATCCGAATTCCCATAGCATCACAAAAATGTGCCAACTTAATAGCAGGTGTGATTCCACCTAATTGTGAGACATGTGCACGCATATAATCTATTTCACGGTTCTTAACGAGAGACTGCCATTCCATTGGGTTATTAAATAATTCGCCGGTAGCAATTGGAGTAGATGATTGAGAACGAATTTGTTTTAACCATTCATTTTGATCAGGTGGTAATAGATCTTCTAAGAA
Organism: Carnobacterium sp. FSL W8-0810; assembly: GCF_038007125.1. Classification (NCBI taxonomy): domain Bacteria; kingdom Bacillati; phylum Bacillota; class Bacilli; order Lactobacillales; family Carnobacteriaceae; genus Carnobacterium; species Carnobacterium sp. FSL W8-0810. The sequence goes on from NZ_JBBOWO010000001.1 coordinate 1,569,936, forward strand.
AAATAAATTAAATTCTTCAGATTTTTTAGCAAATTGAACTGCTTGATTTGGATAAAGACGTTCATGGACATCATGGAGCATTTGGAAAGAGTTGCCATATTTATTTCGAATAGCAGCAAACATTTTCAAGGTTGTATCCATGTATTGGTATTGATCAAAATAAGAACCTTCAGAGGTGTTTTTAGGTGTATTCAATTCAGTAGCTGGCCCGCCATAAAAACCTAGTTGACAACGGATGTATTGGTAACCTTCTGAAAGGATACTGTCGATTTCTCCGTATAGATCATCTAAATTGTCTGCCACTGCATGTGTATAACTGGCAATAGCATCTCTAGATTTTCCACCTAATAATTGATAAAGTGGCATATCACATAATTTTCCTTTAATATCCCAAAGAGCCATATCTATTCCTGAAATGGCATTATTAATTACTGGTCCGTTTCTCCAATAAGAGTTAACCGTCATCATTTGCCACAAATCTTCAATATTATTAGCATCTTTACCGATTAGTAGAGGTTTTAAATACTCGTCAACCATGCCCTTAACCGCTAATGGGCGTTGTTGGAAAGTTGCACAACCATAACCAGTAACCCCTCTATTTGTTTCTACTTTTACTACTACTAAATTATGGCGATCTGGTTTGATGGTATAGCTTTTGATATCTGTGATTAACGTTGGTTTCATGTTCAAACCTCTTTTCCTTTTTTTAAGACTACATGTATATTGAAACATGTAATAGGAGCGACTGTCAATTTGGTATGAAAAGATAGAGGTATATGAATAAAAACCAGACCAATAATAAAATAAAAACCTAAAAAAGCTGTTATATCAAAGGATTTCTCTAATTTTTCTGTATTTAGGACTGTTTTTATAATTTAGCATATTGTGCTATTATTCAAGTTGTAAACGGAAACAAAAAATAAACAGAGAAAAAGGGTGGGGAATCAAATGAAAAAAGAAGACGTTGCAAAACAAATCATTCAACATGTCGGCGGCGAATCAAATATAAATAATGCTTGGCATTGTATGACTCGTTTAAGATTTAATCTTAAAGATAAAGAAAAGGTAAACTATAAAGAATTAGAAAAGATACCTGGTGTAGTAGGGACAAAATTTCAAAGTGATCAATTGCAAATTGTTATCGGGACAAATGTAGCGGATTATTATGAAGTATTAGCTAAAGAATTAGGTATCGAAAATGAATCAGATAGCAACAATAATCAACAAAGTGAGAAAAAAGGATTAGTTTCTTTATTTATGGACACGGTTTCTGGCGTTTTTGGACCGATAGTACCGGCCATTGCAGGTGCTGGTATGATAAAAGGATTGATGGCTGGTCTGGTTGCTTTGAATGTTATTTCTAATGAAACTCCAACTTTTCAAGTAATTGACATGTTAGCTAGTGGAGTCTTTACGTTCTTGCCATTTTTTGTAGCAGCATCTGCAGCACGCATTTTTAAAACGAATCAGTATCTCGCTATTGCAATTGCTGCAACATTACAATTTCCAACGATGACTGCAGCTGCAGCAGCAGGCGAAATCTCAAGCTTTATGCTTTTCGGCATTCTTCCTGTACCTGTATTTAACTATGCCGGAACGGTAATTCCTATTATCTTTGCAGTTTTAGCATTAAGTTATATTTACCGATGGGTTGACAAAGTTTTACCAGAAATATTGCGTACTGTATTTACACCAACGATTTCATTATTTGTTGGAGGATTAATTGCTTTAACGGTAATAGGGCCTATCGGAATCCATGCTGGTAATCTGCTTGCTGCTGGAGTGAGTTGGTTGTTTACTATTTCGCCAATTTTAGCCGGTGTGGTAGTTGGGTTGATCAGACCAATCGCTATCCTTACAGGCTTACATCATGCTATGACGCCAATTGCGTTGCAAAACTTTGCTAATCAAGGTTACGACATGTTAATGCCGATGATGTTTATGGCTAATATGGCTATAACCGGTGCAACGGTTGCTTTATATAAAAAAGTTCAAACAAAAGAAGAAAAATCGATTATCTTATCAGCAGCATTTTCAGGACTGCTAGGTATAACTGAACCTGCATTATTCGGGGTACTAACAAAGTATAAAAAAGCATTTCTTGCAGCAACTATTGGTAGCGCAGTTTCTTCTGCTTTCATAAGTTTCTTTGGCGTAAGAATTTATGGGTACATTTTATCAAGTATTTTCAGTCTACCAGCTTATATTGGTCAATATTTTATTTATGCAGTATTAGGAATTATCATTGCAATCGGAGTTTCGTTTGCCATTACTAGTTTTTTAGTACCAAAACAAATAGTAGAGGAAAGTTCAAACGAAGTTCAATTGAGTGCCGTTACGGATGGCCTGTACGTTCCTTTAGAAGATGTAAATGATGATGTATTTTCAACAAAAATGATTGGTGACGGTTATGCTATGAAATCTACTTCAGGAGATATTTATTCACCTGTTTCTGGTACAGTTAAAACAATTTTTCCAACGAAACATGCGATTGGGCTAGTGACAGAAAATGGACTTGAAATTCTTGTTCATATGGGAATTGATACAGTGAGTTTAAATGGAGAAGCGTTTGATATTTTTGTCAAAGTAGGAGAGTCCGTAACACCTAAGACAAAAATTGCTCATATTAGTTTAGAAAAAATTAAACAAGCTCAAAAAGATGATACGATCATTGTTGTTGTCACTAATATGGACAAAGTTCAAAAGTTATCAGGTGAAAATAATCTTGAAGGTGAACATCTTGCAGGAAGTACATTAGGAAATGCTACCTTATCTTAAAAACTGAGATAATAATTTTTAAAGGAGTTTAAAGAATGAAAAAAGTGAATATTTTGCAACGAATAGAAGAAGCGGGAGTCATAGCTGTTCTTAGAGGTGAGACGAAAGAAGAAGTTTTAAAAACGAGTCATGCCGTTATTAAAGGCGGAATTAGGAGCATAGAATTAACCTTTACTGTTCCAGAAGCTAATGAAATCATAAAAGAATTGGCTGATTATTATAAAGGCCATGATGATGTGGTCATAGGCGCTGGGACTGTACTGGATGCAACAACAGCACGCTTAGCTATTATGGCTGGTGCTCAATATATTGTGAGTCCGAGTTTTAATCCAGCTACTGCGGAAATGTGTAATCTTTATCAAATTCCATACTTACCAGGTTGTATGACCATTACTGAGATGGAAACAGCTCTTAAAAGCGGTGTTGATATTGTCAAATTATTCCCTGGAAGTGTCTATGGTCCTAGTGTGGTCAAGGCGTTTAAAGCTCCGTTGCCTTATCTAAATATCATGCCTACAGGTGGTGTCAGCATAGACAATATGGCAGAGTGGTTCAATGAAGGCGTAGTGGCTGTCGGAGTTGGTGGAAATTTATTAGAGCCAGTAAAAACTGGAGATTTTGATAAAGTAACAGAGTTAGCAGCACAATATATGGATAAATACCGCGAAATAAAAGGACTAAAATAATATGGAGAAAGTTGTAACACTGGGTGAAATCATGCTGCGACTCTCAACAAATCCTGGAGAACGTCTTGCACATGCTCAACAATTTGAGGTTTGTTATGGAGGTGGGGAAGCGAATGTTGCTATTTCGCTTGCTAACTATGGTCATGAAGTATCTTTTGCCAGCAAAGTTCCCAATAATGCTTTAGGTCAATCCGTTAAAAAATTTCTGAATAGTTATGGAGTATCGACTACACAGTTACTTTTTGGTGGTCAGCGTCTAGGATTGTATTACTTGGAAGCAGGAGTAGGAAAGCGATCAGCAAATGTGATTTATGATCGAGTGGGTTCCAGTTTTGGCGATATGAAAAAGATTGAATGGGATATAAATGCGCTCTTTGAAGATGTTGATTTATTCCACATTTCTGGAATTACTCCTGCACTTTCGAAAGAATGGAAGAATCTGACATTAGATTTAATCAAAATTGCTAAAAAAGCTGGAGTTAAGATCAGTTTTGATATCAACTACCGTTCTAAGATGTGGAGTTTAGAAGAGGCAAGAGAGACAATTAAATTAATTCTACCATATGTAGATTACTGTTCAGCTGGAGATATGGATGCCAGATATATTTTAAATATTCCTACGTATAGTGGAAATACAGATGATAAAAATGAAATGGTTTATTACTATCAAGAAATGCAGAGACTGTTCCCTAATATTGAAGTTTTTTACTCAACCAAAAGAATGATTCATTCAGCAACTGAAAATGATTTAACCGGTAATTTATGGATGGATAAAAAATATTATGAGTCTGATTGTCATAATATAAATCCTATTGTTGACCGTATAGGAGGCGGAGACGCCTTTTCTGGTGGCGTTTTACATGGACTTCTATGTCAACATGATCCTCAAACGATTATAAATTTTGCAACAGCAGCATCTGCATTGAAACATACAGTCTATGGTGACTGTAATCAATTTAGTGTTTCTGAAGTAAACAATTTTTTGGAAACAGGAACTGGGAAAATAAATCGTTGAAGACTAAATTTAGTTAGAGGATAGATTAATAAGTAATACAAAAATTTTAGTTCTAAGAAAGTGTAAATAATAAATGGTCATTGTTGAGTTTGCCTTACACAGCAATGGTCACTTATTGACACCTCTCATTTGATACAAAATAATTATAACCATCTAGGTAGCTTAAATTATAGCATTTGAATTGAACTGATAAATGAACGACTGAGTGTTTCCGCTGAAAATGTTACACTCATATTATAAAGAAACTCAAAAAGGCAGTCACTTTTGACTGCTTTTTTGAGTTTCTTTAGTTTGATTGTTTGAACATGGTTTCCGTTCATCAAAACTCCTTTAACTTCTGTTTGAAGAGTCTTTTCTATATTTGATCACAAAGAAAAATGTGAAATAAAAGAGTATGAAAAATATAATTCAAATTGGGATGACCCATAGTGGATTATCAGCTATTCCGAATTTTGCAAGATAATCAATCACACTTGCGCGCCATGAAAATTTAAGACGTATATTAAACAAATAAAGAATAGCACCTGCTAAACCAGTTAAAAAGGAAGTACCAGCTCCAGAACTCATCACTGTTTTAGTTTGGTTTTTGTCATATCTAGCAGCCTTGTAAATTGCAAATTTAATAGCTGGAACTCCGAACATCATTACTAAGTAGAATCCGCCAATGAAGTAATCCACTGTTGGATCTCCATTTAAGAAACGTGTAATTTCACCATGAACTACTTCACCAGAAGCGGTAGTGTAGGAATCCATACCAAAATAGATGTACGTGTTTAATACATGATGAAGTCCAATAGAAATCAAAGAAATTCTTTTTTATAATCTATCATTTTTTATTTTTATTATTTTAAGTTATGATGAGTTAGATAGAATAGTTATATAAATGTTATGTAGGCTTCATTAAGATAGGAAATTATTTTTACTAATAAGTAAATTAAACATAGGAGAGTGAGAAAGTTTGTCAGAGGCTAATCTCTTTTTTAAGAAATTATTGGTTAAACGAAAAGAATTGAGTACATTAGAATCTCAAGTATTAGAATACATGTTGAAATACCCAAATAAAGTATCAGAACTAAACATAGAGGACTTTGCTAACACTATCTATGTATCGACTGCTACTGTTAGCCGTACATGTAAGAAATTAGGTTTTAAAGGTTACCAACAATTAAAATATGCTTTAGATCAGTACAAAGGAACAAAAGAAGAGAAACATCAGGAAAAACAAGGAGTTGGAGAAATAGCTAGACACATTAGCCGTTTTAAAAACGAAATGAATCAAACGGTGAATGCTTTAAATACAGAAAATATAATACAAGCAGTTGATTTATTAAATGCTAGCCAATTAGTGGAGTTTTTTGGTGTAGGAGCGTCTTTTTCATTTTGCAGTGAGGCTGCAAGAAAGCTGACATTTGCAGGGAAAATAGCTTCTGCTAGAAATGACTGGGATGAGTTAAGAGCGGTTGCTAATCATTTAAAGCCAACAGATATTGCTATTTTAATATCTCATAGTGGTGAAACCCTACACCTGATAGAATATGCTACTATTTTAAAACAGAGGCGTGTACCATTGATTCTTTTAACAGGTACGCAAGGTAGTCAAATAGAATCTTTTGCTGATTTAACCCTTATGGCTTATTCAGAAAGTCATTATTACGATGAAATTGATATGAGTTCTAGATTTACTCTTAACTTGTTAATGGATCTAGTAATCATTGAGTACATCAAGCAACACAACAAATAAATAGTTGCTTTTTGTATATCCTTACATTTCTTGTAACACTTTTCAAAAATTATGTAAACGCTTGCTAGAGGCGTGTCGAAAAGGTATCTTGAAGATACAAAAGAGTAAGGGAGAGAAAATAATGAAAAAGGGTAAGGGAAGTTTTTGGGAGTTTTTTCAAGGCTTAGGCAAAACATTCATGTTGCCGGTCGCTTTATTAGCGTTTATGGGATTGATGTTGGGAATAGGCAGCTCATTTACAAGTGCAACGACTCTTGAAATCATGCCTTTTCTTAACAATGAGTATTTGCAATTATTCTTCCGTTTTTTATCTACTATAGGCGGATTTGCTTTTACGTATTTACCTGTCTTGTTTGCAATGGCGATTCCTTTAGGACTAGCCCGCTATGATAAAGGAGTAGCAGCATTTTCTGGACTAGTTGGATACATCATCATGAACTTATCCATTAATTTTTATCTAACTGAAGCCAATATCTTGGCTGATCCAGAATTTTTGAGAGAAGCAGGGCAAGGAATGGTAATGGGCATCCAAACGATTGAAATGGGTGTTCTAGGTGGGATTATTGTAGGTATTGTTGTTTCATCGCTACATAAACGGTTCTCTGAGATTCAATTGCCAGATGCATTCGCATTTTTTGGTGGAGCTAGGTTTGTGCCAATCATTACATCTTTAGTTTTAAGTATAGTTGGTCTGCTGTTGCCAATGATCTGGCCAATATTTGGAGCAGCAATTACAGGTATTGGAAATTTAATTCAAAGTGCTGGGAGCTTTGGCCCATTCTTGTTTGGTGCTGGAGAAAGACTGTTATTACCAACTGGATTACATCATATTCTAGTATCGATGATTCGTTTTACAGAAGCTGGTGGAACACAAATCGTAGATGGCAATACTGTCTCAGGTGCATTAAATATTTTTTATGCTCAACTGCAAGAAGGACTTCCGATCAGTGCCGATGCTACCGCTTTTCTATCACAAGGGAAAATGCCGACCTTTATGTTCGGTCTGCCTGCTGCCGCATTAGCCATGTATAAAACAGCTAGACCTGAAAATAGAGCTGCAATTAAAGGATTATTGATTTCTGGTGTTTTAGCAACTTTTGTAACCGGGATTACCGAACCGATTGAATTCTTATTCTTATTTGTTTCTCCATTATTGTACTTATTCCATGTGATTATGACTGGATTAGGTTTTATGGTAATGGCTTTACTGAATGTTAAAATCGGAAATACCGATGGAGGAATTTTAGACTTCCTTATTTTTGGTGTATTACAAGGAAACCAAACAAAATGGTATTTAGTTTTATTAGTAGGAGCAGCTTGGTTTGCTATCTATTATTTCGTCTTTAAATTTGCTATTGAGAGATTTAACTTAAAAACACCAGGAAGAGAACTCGTTAATAAAGATGACACAAATTATTCAGAAAAAGAGTTAGGTCATAAGAAAAAAGGGAAATATGATGCTCCCGTTATTCTATCTGCTTTAGGTGGTACCGAAAATATTGCTTCATTGGACAATTGCGTTACTCGATTAAGGTTAGTGGTTCATAATATGGATGAAGTTGATGAAGAAGTATTAAAGGCTAATGGAGCATTGGGAGTGATGAAATTAGACGACCAGAATCTTCAAGTCATCATCGGAACACAAGTAGCTTCATTAAAAAATCAATTAGAACGATTAATCTAACGAAAAGGGTGCGGTAGTGTTGGGAAAAAATGTATTTGATGAAATAATTGACAGGAAAGGAACGTACTGTACACAGTGGGATTATATAGAAGACCGTTTTGGGGTAAATGATTTATTGCCCTTTACTATTTCTGATATGGATTTTGCTGTCCCTGACGTTATTAATGACGCGCTAAAAAAGAGAGAGGCTCATCCAATATACGGCTATACTAGATGGAACCATAGTGACTTTAAACAATCAATTGTCTCATGGTATAAAGAACGATTTGCAACCCAAATTGATTTAGATTGGATCGTCTATTCACCTTCTGTCATTTATACTATCTCACGTTTAATTGAATTAAAATCGGATGTAGGAGATCAAGTGGTCATTCAAACTCCATCCTATGATGCTTTTTTTAAAACGATTCGCACGAATAAACGAGAGATAGCAGAAAATCCACTTCACTATATTAACGGAATTTATTCAATAGATTTTGACGATTTAGAGCAAAAATTAGCTGATGAAAAAACTACGATTTTCTTATTGTGCAGCCCCCAGAATCCAACAGGTAGAGTTTGGACAAAAGAAGAGTTAACTAGAATGATTGAGTTATGTGATCGTTACGATGTATTTTTGATTTCCGATGAGATTCATATGGATATTGTTCGAGAAACTTATCAACATCTTCCAGTTGTTTCAGTGGCAACAAAATTTGAACAAATAGCTATCTGTTCTTCCACAAGTAAAACGTTTAATACTTCGGGTCTGATAGGTTCCTATGCATTGATACCAGATAAAAGATTGCAAGAAGATTTTTTAGAAATATTGAAAAATAGAGATGGTTTGTCATCTGCGAGCATTATGGGTATTGAAAGCATCATGGCAGGTTATAGCAGTGGGCAAAATTGGGTAGACGAATTGAATGAGTATATTTCAAGTAATCTAACTGTCGTAGCTAATTACTTAAAATTACAGATTCCAGAAATTAAGTTTACCATCCCAGAATCAACATTCTTAGCCTGGATCGATATCAGTGGATTGCCTTTCGAGATGGAAGATCTGCAACAGGCTCTTATCGAAATTGGAGAAGTTGCTATTATGGACGGATCAATCTATGGAGTACAAGGAAAAGACTTCCTTCGGATGAATATCGGTTGTCCGCGAAAGAAAGTAATGGATGGATTAGAAGGGTTAAAAAAAGCTGTGGATTATTTGAAAATGAATAAAAATCAATTATGAATAGACAGAAGTAAACAGAAAAATTAGTAAAAAGCACCTACCACATACAAAGTTATGGTAGGTGCTTTACTGTACTTTTTGATTGAGAAGTAAATATAGTGATTATAATTAATTTAGTCTTTCTGAAATGAATATTTTCTTGGAAACAGGATACGAAAAACAAAATTGAATTATTGGAAGTAGCAATTTATGCCATATTATACTCTCTTATTCGAAGAGTCCTTGGTTTTCTAAATGAACTAACATATTGTATATCCCTTCATGGTTATGGCTATCGGTCGTGTAATTAGCTTGCTGTTTTGCGTAATTAAGTGCATTACCCATGGCAACCGAATACTTTTTATTTTTGAACATAGAAATGTCATTTTCACTATCACCAAATACCACTACTTCATCCTGTTGGAAGTTTTGTTTTTCCATAATGAGATCTAAAGCATTTCCTTTTGTAATGTTCTTATTTGTGATTTCCATTTTACGTTTGTCTGAAAATACATATTCATACTGGTCATAAATAGGATGATTTTTTAAAGTATCTCGAACGAAGGACATATAAGCTGGTTCTTGAACTACGGATATTTTATTGCAAGAACTTGGTGTATCTGCCAAGTTGCGAATCATATATTGATTTGGGTAGCCATCACGAGTATCACATAACCATCCGTGCATTCCACCCATCCACGGGTAATCATCTGGAAGACGCATCTCTCCGCGGATATTCCGTTTAATGGTGTAAATTTCATCGGGTAAATAAGTATAGATTGTATCATCTTGACTGTATTGCAATTCTACCGTAAAGAGAGAAAAGAAATGATTGATCTCATTAATAAAAGACCGTTCTAATAGACCAATTCTGTCGCGTTTAGCTGTTTGTACATGATAAATGGAAGTACCATTAACATCAATCATCAAACCAGCATGTTCATCCATACGCAACTTTAAAGCATCTGGCAACAAGCGGATATAACTACGCCCACTAGCCAAAATCAATTTGATACCTTTAGTTTGTAATTCCATCAATTTACTGAACGTTTTGGGTGCTATGTTATTATCAGAAGTAAGCAGAGTTCCGTCCATATCACATACGATTGCTTTAATTGTCAACGCTTTTTCCCTCCTTTTTTTGTAACAGCCAATGCTTTTCGGATTTTTTCTAGGGATTCTTTATTTTTTGCTTCATCATGATACATCATTGCTACATATAGAATATCAATAATCGTTAAATAAAGAATTCGTGAAGTGAGTGTTTCTGATTGAAAAGCTGATTCTTCTGAATCTACAACAAATGATATGCTCGAAAGTTTAACTAAATCAGTGTGGTGATTGCCTGTTAAGATAATAATTTTGACTTGATTATTTCGCAAAATTTTTGCCACTTCAATCGTTTCGATAGTCTCTCCTGAGTGTGAAAATAAAAAAACACAATCATTAGGACCAAGCTTTGTCGCATAGCTTAGTTGCATGTGGTAATCAGAAATGTAATTGCAGTGAAACCTTGTCCGCAAAAATTTGTGGTAGCTGTCTAAGGCGATTACTGATGAAGCCCCTTGTCCAAAAAAGTGAAGGGTCTTTGAATCGTATATTAAATTTAATGCCTGATTAATTCTCTTTTCATCTAGTGATGCAATCAAATTGTCTAAGGCGAGTTTATTCGAATGAACTAATTTTTGTGCAATAGCGTAGGAAGAATCTTCTTTACTAATGTCAGAAAAAACGGTTAATTCGTTTTTTCGTCCTTCTATTGCTTGGAAATTAGAAGCCACTGAAATTTTAAAATTAGGGAAGCCGTCATAACCAATTTTTTTAACAAATTTGAAAATGGTAGCTTCAGATAGTCCAGTGTCAGATGCTAAATTGGATAGAGTTTTATTCACGACATCATTTCCAAGTGCAATGAAATGGTCTGCTATGACTTTCTCCGTATCATTAAAACTTTTCATATGCGGTCGTAGTAGTTTTTCTAAATAATTGTAAGGCATATAGCTTCAACTCCTTTAAAAACAGTATACTACATTTTTGAGTAATAAAAAATATTTTTTATAGTAAGCCTTTACAAATAAAAAATATTTGTTATACTTGGAACTATAAAAGTCATAGAGGAGGAGAGGTCTTGAAAGTAGGCATTATAGGTTTAGGAAAGATGGGTTTAAACTTAGCATTGAATTTGCAAGAAAATAATATCGATGTTATTGGTTATGATGTTTCAATCCTAGCACGCCAAAAAGCTTCTGAGAGTCATTTATCTATCGTAAATTCACAAGAAGAGTTGCTACAAAAATTAGAAGATAAAAAAATCATCTTCTTAAGTACACCTTCAGGAGAAATCACTAACACATTAGTGAGAACGCTTACTAATGAATTGCAATCAAATGATATTTTGATAGACGGAGGAAATTCGTATTTCAAGGATAGTGTGAAAAATTATGAACTAGCTAAAGAAAAAGGTATTGGTTTTCTAGATTGTGGTACGTCAGGAGGAATGGAAGGCGCACAAGAAGGAGCATGTCTAATGATTGGAGGAGATGCGGAAGTTTTTAACCAAGCTGAGGAAGTTTTTGCTGCGCTAGCTTGTCATAAAGGGTATCTGTATACAGGAGAATCTGGTAGCGGACATTATTTAAAAATGATCCATAATGGTATTGAATATGGAATGATGCAAGCTATTGGTGAAGGATTTGATATTTTAAATGCAGGTGGCTATGACTACAACTTCGAAAAAGTGGCTTCTGTATGGAATCACGGTTCAGTTATCCGTTCATGGTTGATGGAATTGGCAGAAGAAAGTTTTGAGAGTGATCCTAAATTGGACGATATCAAAGGTATCATAGATGCAAGTGGAGAAGGAAAATGGACAGTAGCTGAGGCACTCGATTTAAATGTGCCTGTCCCAGTTATTTCAAGTTCATTATTTGCTCGCAACGCATCAAAAATTGATGACAGCTTTTCTGCAAAAGTTGTGGCAACTATGCGTAATCAATTTGGTGGCCATGATGTTACGAGAAATGAGGGACAATAAAGATGAGTGGAAAGAATAAAATTGCAATTGTAAATTCAAGTAGTTTTGGAAAAGTCTTCCCAGATCATTTAGAGCGTTTGCAACGATTAGGAGAGGTACAAAGCTTTACTTTTGATGGTGATATAGATGGAAAAACGTTAGCAGAAGAATTGAAAGGCTTTAACATGATCATTGCTAGCGTAACACCTTTTTTTACACAAGAGTTTTTTGACCATAAAGATGAATTAAAGTTAATTACGAGACATGGAATTGGGTACAATAATATTGATTTAGAAGCAGCCAAGAAACACAACACCATTGTATCTATCGTACCAGCTTTAATTGAACGAGATGCGGTTGCTGAAAATAATATAACCAACTTATTAAATGTCATGAGACAAACAAACTTATCTTACCAAAGTGTTGTACAAGACAAATGGGAAGAAAGAGCTCAATTTGTTGGTCATGCTCTTGGAGGGAAAACGGCAGGAGTTATTGGGATAGGGAACATTGGAAGTCGAGTTGCTGAAATTCTTCATTATGGTTTTCGTTGTGAAGTGCTTGGATATGACCCCAATAAAGACAAAGTGGAGATTGAAGCATTTGGTGCAAAAAAAGTGGAGCTGGATGAGTTGTTAGAAAAAGCTGATGTCATCTGTATATGTGCAAGTTTAACAGACGATAACTATCATATGCTCTCTAAAGAAGAGTTCTCTAAAATGAAAGACAATATCTATTTATCTAATACTGCTAGAGGAGCATTGATTGAGGAGGATGCACTGATACATGAATTGGAAGCTGGCAAAATTGCTGGTTTTGCAACAGATGTACTAGAAGTTGAACCAGGAAATGCAGATCATCCTTTCCTTGAATTTGAAAACGTTATCATCACTCCTCACACTTCGGCATATACAATGGAATGTCTTGAAGGTATGGGAGATAAATGTGCCACTGATTGTGAAAGGAGTGCAGAAGGCCTTCTTCCAAAAAGATCAGTGCAAAAGATTAGCTCTTATTTAAAATAGAGAGGAGGTGTATAAATGATTAAAGACTTAAATGTGAAAGTTGGACCACAGTTTTATCGATATAGTGAAGGAGCAATAGACATCATTCCAGAACTACTTCAAGAACATGCTGCAAGTCGTATCTTAATTGTACATGGAGGTATTTCTTGGGAAAAAGCAAAACCTTTCTTAACTAAAGTGATAAATTTAGATAAAAAAATTATCTATGAGCAATATAAGGGAGAATGCAGTTATAACGAGTGTTACCGTATTGCAGAAATTATTAAAAAAAATAAGATTGATTTTGTCATCGGAGTCGGTGGAGGTAAATTATCCGATTTAGTATTACATGCCAGTCATTTAACCAATACTCAGTTTGGAATTATTCCGACACTGGCAAGTAATTGTGCACCATGGGCACCGCTTTCTGTTATGTATAAAGACAATGGTTTAGCAGAAGGAAAAACAGAACATGTCAAACGACAAGCTGCTTTCCTTATTACTGACCCGGCACTAGTGATTGATTCACCCGTTAATTACTTTATTGCTGGAATTGCAGATACTTTAGCAAAATGGTATGAGTCGGATTTAATTTTGGAACAAGAAGAGTTTAGTGATGAACTGTTTTTACAAATGGCGCGTTATGCTGCTCGTATGTGCAAAGAAAAAGTGTTGACGGAATCTGAAAAAGCAATTGAGGACATGAAAGCAGGGAATGTTTCAGATGAATTTGTTCATATTTCAGAAATTATTTTTGCTATAGCTGGTTTAGTGGGCGGTTTGGGTGATAAATATGCACGAAACACTGCTGCGCATTCTATCCATGACGCTATATCCGCATATCTGCCAGAGGTACATGTGTACTTGCATGGTGAAAAAGTGGCTTATGGTATTTTTTATCAGCTAGCTTTAGAAAAAAAATGGTCTACAATTGATGAATTAATTCCGTTTTATGAATCGTTGCATTTACCAAAATCATTAACAGAGATGGGTGTCTATCCTATGCCTGAAAGTACGTTGAAAAACATTGTAAAATTAATTGATAACAAGAAAAAAGTTCATTTGCTGCCGTTGCAAGTAAATGAAGAAACATTAACAACAGCACTAATTGATTTAGAAAATTATTTGACTAAATAAGGAGGTAATAAAAAATGGACACATTATCAATATGGCAAAGTCTGATTATTGCACTATGGGTCGCTGCAATAATGTCAAGATCATTTCTAGGTGGGGCTACATTAACTCTACGTTTTTCTCCATTAATGACCGGTTTAGTAGTTGGGGTCGTAATGGGAGATATTGCAGGAGCCATGGTTATAACCGCAGCTATTCAGTTGATTTATATGGGGGTATTCTCTCCAGGTGGTACGATGCCTTCTGAACCATCAATTGCTGCAGCAATCGCAGTGTCAGTGGCTTTATTGGGAGAACTTACGCCTGAGGCAGCAATCGCTGTTGCCGTTCCAGTAGGCTTATTAGGATCTTATCTTTATCAATTCCGTTTCTTTATCAATACTTTTCTTGGGAAAGCTACGGATAGAGCAGTTGAAAGCTTGAATCACAGTGCAATTTCTCGCTCAGTTGTTCTTTATCCAACAATTGCTTCTTTCATCTTATTCGTCCCACTAGTGTTTATTGCTTTGTATTGGGGAGCTCCAGTAATTGCAGATGTAATCGTAACTTTGGAAGGTACTGTGTTCTTACACATTCTTGAAGTTGTAGGTGGCGGACTAGCAGCTATTGGTATTGCTACAACTATTTATGTTATTGGACGTCGCGATTATATGGTATTTTTCTTATTAGCTTACTTCATAAGTGTGATCTTCAAAGATTTAGGTATCACAATGGTGACTTATGCTATCTTAGGTACATTGGTTGCGGCAATATTTGTACTTAGTCGTAATAACACTGCAACTAAATCTTCGGCAGCTGACTCAACTTCTGCTGATGGATTTGACGATGATGATGACGATGATTTCTAAAAAAACAATAAGTGAAAGGAGAACTAAAAATGACTACTGACACACAAAAATCAACTGCTATTGAAAATAATAAAGAAACAGTACCGGGAGAAATTTCAAAAAAGGATGTTTCTAAAGCCTACCTAAGATGGCATTTTGCTAATGAAATTCCACATTCGTTTGAACGTTACCTTGCACCATCGTTACTATATGGTATGATGCCAGTTTTGAGAAAATTATACAAAGAAGATGATGCTTTACGTGCAGCATATAAAAGACAATTATTATTCTTTAATACCCAATTAACATGGGGTGGTGGGATCATAACTGGTCTAATGTCTTCAATGGAACAAGAACGTGCAAAACAAGAGTACAATAACGAAGAAATAACGATGACAGATGACTTAATGTACAATACCAAAGCGGGTCTAATGGGAGCATTATCTGGTATTGGTGACTCCATTGACTCAGGAACGGTCCAATATATCTTTATTGCGATTGCTATTCCTTGGGCTCAAAATGGGTTAGCTTTAGGAGCCATATTCCCGTTTGTCGCCTTTGCCCTATATCAATTATTCATCGGTTTATTCTTCGCACGACAAGGATTTGTCATGGGTAGAAGTGCAACAGGATTAATGCAAAGTGCAGGAGTCCAAAATGCTATTGAATTATTATCTATTTTAGGATTGTTTATGATGGGAATTCTAGCTGGAAATTATGTAACTGTCTCATCCTCTTTGGAATTTGCGATATCTGGAAGGCCATTTATACTTCAAGAAACGCTGGATACTATCTTGCCAGGTTTACTACCCCTTGCAACCGTGATGGGTGTCTATTGGTACTATGTCAAGAAGGGATTAAAAGTTACTAGAGCATTGCTATGGCTAACCTTGATCTTAGTTGTATTAGCTGCAGTTGGAATTTTGTAATAAGATAAGAAAAGAAACAAGTATAAGAAAGGAAGATGAAATTAATGGGAGTAGTAAACTTAGCACGTATAGATGAGCGTTTAATTCATGGACAAGTAATGCTAACACTTTCTGGACGCGATGGAGTAAATTCATTGTTTGTTGTAGATGATGTTGTAGCAAAGGATAAATTTATGAAAGGGTTATATAAAAGTGCTGGAGGGCGTACAGGACAGAAAACGATTGTTATGACTCTAGATAAATGCAAATATTATTGGGACGAATTTGAGTTCAAAGAATACAGTTGTATTTTGGTTTCAAAAACAGTAAATGTTATATATGAGTTGGTGAAGTATGGTATTCCAATGAAAGAAGTAAATATTGGAGGTATTGCTCAAAAAGATGAGAGTGATCTATTAGTTACAAAATCCGTCTATTTAAATAAAGAAGACGCTTTAAAATTAAAAGAGTTGAATGAAAAGTATAATGTGGAAAATATCTATTTCCAAGCAACACCGTCTGCCCCAAAAACTAATTTAAAAGAAGTTTTAGCAAAATTTAATTTATAATAAGTAAGGATGATAATTGATGGAACAAGATGAACAATTAGAAGATTGGTATGTTCGCTATCATTCAATTTTTGGTAAGCGCTATACACGAAAACGAAAAGATCGTTTTTTAGAAAGTTTATCAGCTGATATACGCCAATTTCGATCAGATGTTGAGCTAGATACCTTTAAATTGAATGAAAAAGATATAGTAGAATATAAAAATCTTTATGTTGGTGATATAAAAAAAGCAAATACGATTATTTGCACCTATTATGATACTCCAGCAGCTCATCTTGGTCCGTATCAATTCTTCAACGTAGAAAATCGAGCAAAGAATACGATGATGTTCATTTTTCTTTCTTCTGCTCTATACATTATTTTCGGGTTATTTTTCACATGGAAAGTGGCTGTTCCGGTATTTCAAACAAATACATTAGTAAGCATTCTTTCTCTGCTTTGTATTTTATTTTATGTTCTCTATTTTTACTTTTTAAAGAGCGTAGCTAGAGGATGGCCGAATAAACATAATTTGATTCGAAATACATCTTCCGTTTTAGCGCAACTCTATTGTACAAAACAGTTTAAAAATAAAAAGCTAGCCTTTGCTTTTTTAGACGCAGGTTGTACGAATAATGCTGGCTTAGAAAAAGTTATGGGACAAAGTGATGCAGTTATTTGTATGTTAGATAGTATTGGTTCAGAAAAAGACTTGTACCAAGTGATGAGTAATCGCAAATTAGCCATCTCTAGTAATTCAGTAGAGGCAGTTGTCACTACTGATATCACAAATGATCGCTTACTGTATGTCATCAGCGGCAGCAAAGAAAAAGATCACTTTATATTGAGTAAAAAAGAGTTACAGCAAAATCAACTGAGTGATACGAATATGAATGAGGTATTACATTTTTTGGAACAACTAGTTGGGAGGAATAGTAAATGATTGGAATCATTATCGCTACTCATGGAAAGATGAGTAATGGTATAGTCAGCGCAGCAGATTTGATTATTGGCAGTACAGATAATATTAAAACGTTAAACTTGTTTCAAGAGGATGATGTTCAAGAATTAAATAAAAAATTTTTAAAAGAAATCAAAGCGATCGATCAAAATGAAGGTGTTATTATTTTTGTAGATTTAGCGGGCGCTAGTCTGTATAATCAAGCCGTTTTAGCTGTAAATTCACTTACAGATGAACAACAAAAGAAAATTCACGTTATCGCAGGTGTCAATCTACCAATGGTCATTGATGCTATCAATCAACGAATGATTGGTTCTTCCATACAAGATGCGGTTGCTTCGGTAATCAACGAAGCTCAGCAAGGAATTGTATCCTGGTCAGCTGAAGATTCTAATACAGATGATGAAGAAGACGACGAAGAGTTCTAAATCAAAAGCAAATCTTTTATACAAACTGTATAGAAGGTTTGTTTTTTTTGTTTTAGGTTATCTTGCATGTGATACCTTTCAGAGCAACATTTGGAATAAAGGCTAACCTACCGTACAAAGTTAACGGAAAAGTGATGTCTATTTTGAGCTATAGAGGTTCTTCCTCGCAATAGAATACGAAAATCCGTGTGAACTGTTTACTAGAAGCGTGCTACTTCATAAGTTGAGATAGTAATCTAAGTAAATTACGAAGTAGCAGTGTCTTAGTTCATAATTGGATAAGAGTTTGAAAGGAATTTATAAGCTAGAGCCTATCTAGCTTATAAGTGCTACTAGAAACTGGCATTGATTAGTAGCTAGAGGCGGTTTACCTCATAAACGGACTCGAAAACGGGTTTACATTATGAGGTAATTTGTTATTTAATCGAAAAGTAGCTTGAATTACGTATAGTATCTATGAAAAATAAAATTAAAAAATAGGAGTTGTGGATAGATGGCTTTTAAAGAGAGAGAAAAACCATTTCGATTATTAGTCATGGAGTCTTTGGCAAATCGAATGAATTTGTCAAGAGATGACCGTAATAAATATGCGAACTGGGTAAAAGGATACAAAGGGGAAGTAAAGTTTGATTCTATAACAAAACTATTGAAATGCGAGAGTCTAGTTCTAAATGATTTGTATTTAACGGTGAGAGGGAAGAGATTTCAACTTGATACTTTGGTAATTACTGCAAAGTGTCTTTTTGTATATGAAGTGAAAAATTTTGAAGGTGAATATTATTACGAAAATGAAAAGATGTATTTTGAACGAACTAAAAAGGAGGTATTTGATCCTCAATATCAAATTAAAAATGCGGAATCAGCATTGCGTCAACTAGTGGAACAAATGGGATATAATTGGATTATTAAAAAGTTCGTTATCTTTGTGAATAGCGACTTTACTTTGTTTCAAGCTCCAAGAGATAGTGGAATAGTGCTGCCGGGAATGTTGAAATCACACTTTTCAACAGTTAATGAAATTTCGGGAAGATTAAATCAGAAACATTACCGTTTTGCCGAAGAAATCAAACCTATGCATATGGAAGATTTTTCTTTACATAATGTACCTTACTATGAATATGAGTTGTTAAAGAAAGGAGTTACTTGTTTTTATTGTGGTTCTTTTATAGAAATATTCACAAAAAATAGGACGTGTATATGTAAATACTGTAGCAAAGAAGAGGTCGTCTCACAAACTGTTATTCGACATGCACAAGAATTTATACGATTATTTCCAGAGCAAAAAATTACTACAGTAGCTATTTGTAAATGGTGTGATAACCAGTTATCTACTTGCCGAATTAGATATATTTTCAACCAACATTTAACAGCTAAAGGAACAGGTAGATGGAGATATTACGAATTAAAAAATTAGTCGAATTTTTAATATGAAATAATTGATAAGTTACATACAAATAAAGCATCTTTAATAATAAACTCGTTAAATATAAATGTACAAAATAAACCATAAGTTAAACATTCAAAATTTTATTTCTTTTGTGACTAGTTGAAATCAAAGGGTATGTTTATGAAAATGGATGAAACGGATTTTAAGAGTAATCTTTAATTGATCTCCCAACAGTAGGAAGAATTAAAAATGCTTTGTCTATGGGAGTAATCTATTCGATGAGTGTTCCATTCGTACCAATCCCAAAGTTGTGATATGATTTACTTGAAGACAGAACTATTGGAGGAAAGACAATGGAAATGATACTATATCGTACAATCAATGTAAAAAGCCCTGAAAAAATCATTACGTTGAAAAAGCCTTATGAATCAAAGGACGTTCCTCAAAAAGGCGATTTGATTAAAGATTCAATGTTTGTGGATCCAGCTAAAATTGAAGTGATTTCAGTTGATAAAAATGAAGATACGTATGATATTCATTTGAGGCCAGTAGAAATTAGTTATGCAACCGATGAACACAATAAGAATATGGTAAATGCATATAAAGCAAATGGCTGGGAAAGTGATTCTTATTAAAAAATGAAATAAAGGCTGCCTAACTCAAAGTTAGTTCAGCCTTTTTCATTTACCTGAATTTTTATTGCTATAGAAAAGCCGGAGGGGCTGGGAAAAAACTAGCCTCAAATAAAAAAATCGTAATGAAATAATCAAAATTCTGATTGTTTCATTGCGATTTTTATTTTTGACTGATTTTTTGTAAAAAGCATCCGCTTTTCTTCTAGCCTCAAGGGCTAGTTTTGTAAGATTCATGCTCATAAGCATGATCCCGATGTCATTGTGAACGGCTTGCTTGCCTCTGACATGGGTTCTGCGCATGCCAAATACACCTTTCATACGACCAAAAACAGTTTCTACGTCAACTTTTCGTTGTGCGTAGATGGCTTTGCCACGATCGCTTTCAAGGTTCTCTTTTGCATGCTGCTTGAAGTATTCCCAGTTATAGTTGACCGCTGTCTGGCGTTGGGCACCTTTCGGTGTCTTGGCTAGTTGCTTGCGTGTCTCGTCCAGTTGTTCCACATCAGCCTTGTATACTTTAAATTGTCTGCGGAAACCATTCTTATCATTTTGCGTACTATAATGTGAGAAACTAAAACGGACGTCGTCTAAATCCGTATAAGCATCTTCAATCTCGTCATAATCCCAGTTGGCGCGGTGTTTAGGATTCGAGCGATAGGCTTTACTGTTCTCTTTCTGATACATGCCGTATGGGATGAGCGGTACTTTCTGAAAGGTATCCATAACCGCCTCGTAATTTTCTTCACTGCCATAACCGGCGTCTGCGGCGATGTATTTAAATAAGTCTAACGTTTGAATGGATTCTAAAAAAGGGATAAACGTGCGTGTATCCGTCGGATTGGAAAAAATATCATAGGCAATGACAAACTGATTGCTCGATGCGACTTGAAGATTATAACCCGGTTTTAACTCACGGTTCTTCATCGGATCTTCTTTCATGCACATGAATGTTGCGTCTGTATCTGTTTTTGAGAAACTGTTGCGGCCTTCAAACGTGGCGTTTGCTTCTTCATAGCGTTGCTTACGCGGCAAGAAATCTTTTTCGCATTTATTTCGATGTTTCTTGAGGATGCGACGACGTCGCTTCTGTTTCGAACCACCTTTGGGAATCACTTTTTCTTCTGTAATCGCAGCTTCAACGGCCACAAGTTCTTTGTCCAGGGAAACGATTATTTCTTCAATGCCTTCCGACGTTTTTAATGTCTCTTCCGATAAAGCGAGGTTTACTTTTGCCTGGATGAGTTCATCATACAATTCCGAAACGTTGGCATTGAGTTTTGCTTCATAGCGTTCGATTGCTTTCTTCCAAGTGAAACTATAAATATTTGCATCGGCTTGTATCTTTGTACCATCGATATAGAGCGCGTCTTCGTGAATCAAGCCGTTGTCACTTAAGAGTGTTGTGAAAAGAATGAATGCATACTTGATGAGTTTTGATGCGTGCTCGCTTGAACGGAAGTTGTTGATTGTCTTGTAGCTAACAGAAGTATCGCCCGTTAACCACTTCATAGGAATGGATTCTTCATTCATCCGTTCCATTTTGCGTCCAGAAAAGGTTGTGCGACTATAGGCAAACAAACACATCTTTAAAAGCATGGCGGGATGAAAGGCAGGGCGTCCCGTATGAGACGTCTCTTCAAGAAGAAATTCCGAAGGAATAGAATCGACAAAACGGCTAATGAGGCGGGCTTCATGATCATTCGGGATTGTAAAATCCAATTGTAGTGTTAAGGCCGTTTCCATTGTGTTATAATTTTGATACATGGTGAGTCACTCCTTTGGTTTTTGGTCGTACTTAAATTATAAGGTATTTGGCTCACTGTGTCTTTTAAAACGATAAAAATCCCCAACTCCTTCAAAATGAAAGAGTTGGGGATTTTCTTTATTCAGAGACTGAGTTTTTTCCCAGCCCCTTTTTACTGTCCAAAAAAGCACAAGACTGGACAAGTTCTGCGGATTTACTCGCTAACTTGTCCAGTACCGCTAATAGTGTAAATTAAGTTCATTTTTTATTCCAAACCAGTCTCAACTTATTAAAATCCCAGTTTTTACTTTATCTTTGGGGTAGCTTGAATAGAGATTAAAGAAGTTCTCTGGGTCTTTTTCAAGCAATGCTTTTAAATCATGTTTATTCAAACTATCTAAAATATGAATGGCTCTGTCAATGAGTCCTGGTTCAGATGTATCACCGGTTTTAGTCATACAAACTTCTTTTCGGACCAACGAAATAGCCAACATGACCGAGCAGTCGTTTTGTGAGCTTTCTGTCTCCATTTGCTTAATATAGAATAAAGCTTGTTCGTATTTTTTATCTATCATCAGCAAATTGGTCACATGCAGTAAAAAACTGATTTTTAAAGTGATCGTTTCTTCAATATTTGGGTATTGAGCTAAATTTGACAAGGCCCGATCTGTTAAGCGAGAGGCAGTTTCACTGTCAAATAAATACAAAATGCTATTCATGATATGCAATTCTGCTAAGTACCAATTATCCAACGTCTCCATGCGTTTCCAGACTTGCTTTGCATAATCCTTCGCTTTTGTTAAGTCGTGTTCATCTAATAAAACAATGTACCCACGACAAGCGTCAAGAATATCCATTGTCAATTGGTCGTAACGCTTCCGTACTAATTCTTCGCCCTTTTCAATAATCTCATCGAGCAATTCACGAGTTGGTTTTTTTTCTAATTGTTTAAATAAATAGAGAATGGTTTCTTTTTGTCCTAATTCACAATCATTTAAGATATAGATAAATTCGTCGTGTGTCATATCCATATGATCCAGTATAGCAAGATACTTGGAAAGAGTAGGTGTGATATCATCATTTTCAAACTTTGTGTAAGTTGAACGAGCCATAGTATCATCCGAAATCTCTTTTTGGGTATACCCCTTATTTTCTCTGATTTTTTTTAAAGTCGAACCAATTGGAACATGTATGTCAGACATTTGACAGCCTCCTAATAATAGCATAGTTATTATGATAACCTTTTGTAATAAACCAGTTTGTAACAGGTATAATAAAGCAGTAAACAAACTCGTTTAACTAAAGATATAAGCGTATAAATAATTAAAAACGGTTAATTTTTATAAAAGAACCGGGAAGTAGGGAAAGAATATTACAAATGAAAATCAGCTAGACAAACTAGCAGTCCATCAACAAGTAAAATATATTTATGTGGTTATAGGAAGAGACGAAACGATTCAACTAGATGTAGAGGAATCGGATGTTCTAGTCAACGCTGATGGCGTCTTGGACTGTCCCATAGATACTGTATTGCGCAAAAATAACTATACGTTTGATGATTTAAATAGTTGGCTAGCTAAAGAAATACAATTTATTATGATTAAAAATGATGTGGAGCAGATTATTCATCGTATTTCTTTAAATATGAATCTCTGAATGATTTCAAGTTATTCTAGCATAAATAAACACAAATAAGATTAAAAATTCATAAAATATGATTGGGAATTTGTAAATATGAACAATTTATGACAAATGAAAAAAGGTTGCTCTTTCTAAAATTAAAAGCGTTATTTGTCTGTTAAAAAACAATGCTGTAATAAATATTTTTTAAGGGTAAGTGAATAATTATGCATAAAATAAGGAGCTCATCATAAGCAGTAAGGAATGTAATTAATTGAAGAATCTGACAAAGAGAGGGCTGTTCTAGTTTTAGGAACGCTCTTTTTTTTTGTAAATGCAAAATTGTTTTTTTAAGGTGATAGAAATTAAAAGAATAGAAGAATGTTGCTCTTTTTTAATCGTTTGTTCTGTCAGCTATTCTTTTTCTCTTTTTGCGATGCTACAGTAGAAAAGGAGCATTAACAGAAATGAGGGAGCAAAGTGGAAACTATAAATCGAATAAAAGACGGCTTGTATTATGCACAACAATTACGCGAGAAAAAACTGTCTTCTAAAGAATTAATTGAAGAATCTTTTCGAATCATTGAAAAAGAAAATCCGTTGTTGAACGCTGTGACACATACGAGAAAAGAAAAAGCGTTGGCTGAAGCAGAGTCACGTAATTTTTCCAATCAAGTGTATGGCGGCGTACCGATTTTATTAAAAGGATTGGGTCAATCGTTAGTAGGGGAGCCCAATACATCTGGATCAAAGTTATTAAAAAACACGGTCGCTCAAACTACAAGTCATTATGTAACGGCATTGCAAAAAGCAGGATTTGTGGTGATTGGTCAAACGAATGTCCCTGAATTTGCTTTTAAAAATATTACGGAGCCCGAACTGTACGGACCAGCCCGCAATCCATGGAATCCTGATCATACTCCAGGCGGTTCGAGCGGTGGTGCTTCAGCAAGTGTGGCTGCTGGAATGGTCCCGATTGCTGGGGCAAGTGATGGCGGGGGATCGATTCGCATCCCAGCGTCTTTCACTGGATTAATTGGTTTGAAACCGACTCGCGGCCGTACAACGATTGGGCCGGGAGTTGGCAGAAGCTGGCAAGGAGCTTCAATCAGTTTTGCTTTAACAAAATCGATGCGTGATACAGCAGCGATGTTAGACGCTTTACAAGTTATTCAACCAGCTGCAGCTTTTCAAACGCCTTTATTTGAAGCCGGGTATTTAAAAATACTTCATAACGCGCAACCGAAAACCTTTCGCATAGCTTTTTCGCTTGAATCTCCGATCCATTCTGCTGTAAGTCAAGAAGCTAAACAAGCCGTGTTAAAAACAGTTAAGTGGCTAGAAGCGAATGGGCATCAAGTAATCGAGAAAACGCCAGAAATTGACGGAATTCAATTGATGGAATCGTATTACATGATGAATTCAGGTGAAACAACAGCGATGATGGAAGGGATTGAAAAAAGTTTGCAGCGGCCATTGACGATTGATGACATGGAATTGGTAACATGGGTACTGTATAATGCCGGGAAATCTATTTCAGCCGCCAGCTATTCTAATACCTTAACGACTTGGGATCAAGCAGCTGAAGTGATGGCAAACTTCAATGAATCCTATGATTTGTACTTGACTCCAGCTACTGCAGAAGCTGCTCCAAAAGTTGGTGTTCAATGGCAAGACGAAGCCACTCTTGACCAGATGCGTCGCATTCACGAATTCTCAACAGGCCAACAACAGCAAATTGTTTGGGACATGTTTGACAAAAGTCTGCCGATTACGCCGTTTGGCATGCAAGCTAATTTAACGGGGCAGCCTTCGATTAGTCTGCCAGTCCATTTAACCAAGACTAGTTTACCATTAGGTGTGCAATTTACCGCTCCTAAAGGCAGAGAAGACTGGTTGTTAATGATTGGGCAAGCATTAGAAGCAGATGGGCAATTTATTTGATGAATGAAACTGAGATGAAAGTCTCAGTTTTTCTTTGTCTATTTGGTGTCAAATGCGTCAAAATGATTGATTAACTTTTTGAATGCGTTAAACTAGCTAAGGGATCAAGAGACTACATAAAGAATGGAAGATACTTAAAAAATGAAAAAAAGGTTCGTGCACATACTTTTAGTATTAGGCTTAATGCTACTGGTGAACTATGGCAACCAAACTGTTTGGGCTGCTCCGTCTGAAGAGATAGAAAGCACTCCAGCAATGGAAACTGAAAAAGAAGAAGCAGGTACAGAAAACACACTTATTGTGAGTGACAAGGTCATAGTTGAACCAAAAAAAGCACGATTTGGAGAACAAGTGACTTTCAGCTTAACTCTTTTGGAAGAACCAGCTTTTGAAACGATTGTATTAAACTATTACTCGAATGAAACAAAAGCTGAAAAAGAAGTAACGTTAACTTATGATAGTGAAACACAGCGTTATACAGGTCAATTAGAAAGTGGCTCAACATCTGTCGGTCAATGGCAGTTGATACAAGCGATCGGGATGAATCAAGAGAGTGAACCACTCATTTTAGAAACGATTCCTTTAATGAATGAGGATCAAGAGCTAAAGCAAAGTGATTTTGAAGTTCTTGCGCACCCTTCTGCCTTACTGGATCTTTCCTCAATCAAATTTGAACCAAAAGACGTTAAAGTTGGTGAGAAGCTCCAGTTTAGTTTAAAGACAAATGAAAATACAGTAGTGACAAATGGGGCTGTCGTTTTTCGCTCAATAGCTTCTATAGATGAAGAAGGCAATCATGCGCAACTCACGCTTCAATTAATGTATAACGAAGAAACGAAAGCTTATGAAGGTGAATCTTCCAGCTTCACCAATGAAATGATAGGTGAGTGGGTGATTGATTCTATTCAAGCCACAGATGGCAAAGGTAATCCGTTCATATTATACAATCAATTTGTAATCGAACACGATAGAGCGAACGTACAAGTCCAAATTGATGAACTGAAAAAACAACTAGCTGAAGCACAAAGTGTAGATGAATTGGATGAGCTTGAACAACAAAAACAAATTAATCAATTAACTGAAAACATCCAGCAGTTGGAAAAGTCAAAGGACAGTAAAGAGAAGTTACTTCAAGCCGATCTTTCACTTGGAGACTTTACAGTGGTAGAACAACCGATAGAAGAAGACACTAGACCCATTGAGGAAGAAGTTCCAGTAAAGAATCAAGAAGAACAAGTAGGAAAAAAAGATTCAGACCTTCCATTGGTAAAACCATTTGCACCCAAGAAGCAAAGAGATGATTTATTAGAAACAAATGTGCTAGATGATGTATTAAAAAAAGAACAGAAGCCAAACGATAATAGTGAAAAAAAGACAGCAGCAAATGAATCAATCCAATCAATGGAATCTTCTCCTAAAGCCGAAGAAAAAAACAGTCAAGAAGAGTCAGAATCGACGATCTTTTCCAATGGAACGTTGCTGATAGTAGTTGCAGCTTTTGTTCTGATCAATGGATTTATCTTTAAATTTTAAACCGAGCTCTTTTGCCTTCAAACTTTCTGAGAAAAGAAAGTTTGAAGGTTTTTTTGTCGTGTTTGTTTCATTGCTGATTTTACACAAACTGGGTAAGCTGTACGTGTACAAGGCCTTGTAACACCATTTGAAGGGTTTGAAATTAATGATTAGAACATTAAGCGAAGACAACGAAAGAGCTTTTTTCGATCAACATGCCGGAATCGTACATGGAGTTTTGAAGAAATTAGGAGTAAGTCGAATGCACTCGGACTACGATGATTTTGTGCAGCAAGGTCTATTAAAGTTGATGGAAGCTTATGAAACGTTTCCACAAGATTTGGAACAAGCAGAATTTTTGTATCAATTTACCGGATTTGCTTATAAAAAAGTACAGTGGCATATGCTCGATTTGTTAAGAAAACAGCAGCGAAAGTGGGCAAATGAAATGTCTTGGCCAGAAGATCTAGAAAAAAATCAACCGGATATGCATACGCCTTTTGAACAAGCTTACCAAGAAATGGATCTATTGAAAGAAATGCTGCCGTTATTAACCAAAAATGAACAAGCTTATTTATTAGACGCGGTCGTCTATCGTTTATCGGTTACAGAGATCGCAAAAAAACAAGGTGTTAGCCGCAAAACGGTCTACCAATGGAAGAAAAGAGTGGCGGAAAAGCTGTCCCACTTTTTACTTATTTTAAAAGACTGAAAAAAACGCTTAGACCAAATTTTTGGTCTAAGCGTTTTTGTTTAATCTTTAGGAAAGGATGGATTGTTTGTTAGGGTACCTCTAAAATGATCTCTAACTTCATCAAGGTAAGGATTTTCTTCTCCCAGAACTTTAACGAGAATATCTTGTGCCTTGTAATTGGATAAAAAGACCATAACTTTATCTAATGAAAAAAAGACGGAAGCAAAAGTAGGGTTCTTCAGGCGTCTCTGGACAACATTTAGTTCTTGTGAAAAGTAAGGCGCAAGGGTATGACCGTAATTGCTGAGCAGTTCATCGACTACTGCATGCAGAAGATGCGAAAGGACAGCTGAACGCTCTACTTGATCATAAAAACTATGAGCTGAAACGATAAGCTGCAATTCATGATGATTTCTAAAAGTTACTTGCATACAATTTTCTTTTTTATTTTCAACAGCTGTGAGAACGTGGTGCAGTCCATACCAACTGGTTGAGACATTGGCGGCTCCTTTTTCAGGCACAAATATTTCGTCACCAGAAACAAACGGACAGCGGTGATGAAAGCCTAAACTTTTTCCAATATGCTGAATATAGGTGTAATCTAAGGGCTTTTGACTGAAGTATCGGTTCATGATGGTGCGTGATTCTTCTTTTGTTTTTAAAGGAGGCTCATCTAGTTGGAAAACGATAGTATTAAACGGCGTTTCTTGAACGTCTCGAATATCTTTTATGTAAAATGATTTTGAATTTAATAAGATATGTGTTTGCTCAAAAGCAATGGCGAGTGAAGATGAAAGACTATGATCTGTAATGGATAATGGATTGATTGTATTTCGATACCAAGTCGTTTTGTAAGAGTACTGTGATTCACAAACTTCGTCTAAATAATAAGCAGGTTTCTTTGAGGGTATGGTATCATTAAGTTGAAAATAACCGTTTCGCCACTTGCTGTAATACGTTAGATATTGATTGCGTTCAAAATCTTCTTTCATTCTTCTGTCCCCATTCCATTAAGCTATTTGTTAAAAAACTAACATACTGATATTGTAATCGTTTTCATATCGTGCAGCACTTAGATTCTCATCTTTATAATTAAATTATTATCGTTTTTTAATTCCTTTCCTTTAATTCCTGTTTAAAAATGAAAACGATTTAAAATGAACAAGAAAGATATTTTTACAAATTTTTCTATGTACCGTATACTCAATCAAACTAGGTTGATGCAAAAGTAAAATTTGGTTGCTACATAACTATAGATACAAGGAGGCTTTATTTATGCAAAAAATTGTTTCTCATTTTTGGTATGACAAAGAGGCTGGAGAAGCAGCAGAACTCTACACGTCTTTATTCGAACAGTCTTCGATTGATAGTAAGACAAAAATTTACGATACTCCTTCAGGAACTGCGGAAACAGTAACGATGACAATTGCTGGCCAATCCTTTATGTCTATATCAGCTGGACCATTTTTTAAATTTACACCGTTGATATCCCTTCAAGTAATGTGCAGCACGCTAGCAGAAGTCAATCGGTTATGGCAACAATTGTCAAAGGGCGGCAACGTTCTTATGCCACTGGAAGCCTATCCTTTTAGTGAAAAATATGGCTGGACAGAAGATAAATATGGTCTTTCATGGCAAATTATTTATTTGCCCGATCAACCCATAGCGCAAAAAATCACTCCTTCCATATTGTTTACAGACGAACAATATGGAAAAGCTAAAGCAGCCATGGAATTTTATACCTCTGTATTTCCTAATGCTGCGATTGATGGATTTGACTACTATGCTGAGGATGATCCGCAAGGGCAAGGCGGAAAAGTCCAATATGGCTTATTTAATCTTGAAGGACAAAATTTCGTCGCAATGGATAGCGGAATAACACATGACTATAAATTTAACGAATCCGTTTCGTTTATTGTAAACTGCGAGACTCAAGAAGAAATTGATTACTATTGGGACAAACTATCTTATGTACCTGAGGCGGAGCAATGTGGATGGTTAAAGGATAAATTTGGTGTATCGTGGCAAATTGTCCCAGCTAATATGAATGAGTTGATGAGCACAAAAGATACGGAGCAACTGAATCGTGTAACACAGGCTTTTCTTAAAATGAAAAAATTTGATATCGCTGAATTAAAAAGAGCGTCCGAAGAGTAATAAATCATCCTAATTTAAAACATGAGATTAGATAGTGGTTAAAAAGGAGTTGGAACTAATGAGAAAAATCATTATGAATTTAGCAATGAGCCTAGATGGTTTTATCGCTAATGAAGATGGCAGCTTCGATTGGATAAAAGGATATGAGGACAGTTCATTAAACACAGATAATCCTTATAATTATGAAATGCTTTTAGAGGATATTGACATTGTAGTAATGGGAAAAAGATGCTATGAGCAAGATATGCATTTGGAATTTGCAGATAAAACGGTTTATATAGCAACCCATTCGAGTATTTCTGATTACGACAACCTCAAGTTTTGCAGCAGTGAAATCGTTGAAGTAATAAAAGAAGAACAGCAAAAGCTAGGAAAAGATATTATGTTATTTGGCGGTGGTCAACTGATCAATGCATTTTTAAAAGTGGATTGTATTGATGAATATATTATTGGGGTGATACCAGTGATTTTAGGAAAAGGCAGGCCTTTATTTTATGGCGGCCACCCTCCAATTGAACTTAAATTAGAAGAGTATATGATAGATAATGGAATTGTTATTTTAAAGTATGTGAACAGGTGAAGTTAATAGATATGAAAAGACATTCAAAAGAGTAATTGAATGTCTTTTTGCTGCCGTTCATGTTAAAAGTCGAATGACTGACTTATTTAATCGGTTTAGAAAATAGAACCTTCCAATAATGGGTAAATTAGGTATAATAATGGGAATAGATTAAAAAACAAAATTCTTTTATGTAAAACGCTTGCATAATTTTTATTGAGGTGCTATTATTTGTATGTAATCGGTTCCACATTAGTTCAGAAGGGTGAGTGAAAACATGACAACGATAAAAGAAGTAGCCAAATTGGCCGGCGTATCGGTAGCGACTGTTTCAAGAGCATTGAATAATAGTGGCTATGTCAGTGAAGAAGCTCGAAAAAAAGTAGAATCAGCTGTAAAAGAGCTGAACTTTTATCCTAATGAAGTGGCACGGTCGTTGTACCAAAAGAAATCAAAATTAATAGGCTTATTGTTACCGGATATTGCTAACCCATTTTTTCCTTTGATTGCTAAAGGGGTAGAAGATGGCGTTAATCAACGAGGTTATAGCTTATTGTTAGGCAATGTCGAAGATGACCTTGAAAAAGAAAAAGATTACTTAAAGATCTTCGCACAAAACAATATAGCGGGAGTTATTTCAGCCGTTCAAGGTGATATAAAAGATCTCCAAAATATGCCTTTTGTGTTATTAGACAGAGTAGAAAGTGATCAAAATTTTTCAGTTCATTCAGATGATTATACAGGCGGAATGATGGCTGCAGAAGCAATTGTTTCCAGAGATCCCAAAGAAATCGTCATTATGGTTGGGCCAAAAGAAGTACCGAGTTCAGCTGCTCGTTTAGCTGGAAATCAAAAAGTTTTAAAAGACCATCAATTGGACTATCAGATATTTCAAACGTCTAGTTTCAAGTTTGAATTAGCCGAACAGACTGCTGAACAATTTTTTGACACATACCCAAACGTTGATAGCGTCATTGCTTCTAATGATGTTTATGCTATAGCTGTGATGAAAGAAGCTTTAAAGAGAGGCCGTCGTATTCCCGAAGATGTTCAAATCATTGGGTATGATGATATGCCTTTTAGCAGAATGATGTATCCGGGATTGGCTACTATTGCTCAACCGGCTTATGAAATTGGGTATAGAGGTGCAAAGCTTTTATGTGATATTCTTGAAAAAGGATTTGTTGAAGTGAGTCGTATCCAATTACCTGTAACATTAAAAATTAGAGAATCAGTAAGAAAGAAGGATGAAGATGAGTAAAATTACCGTAATCGGAAGCATCTCTACAGATTTTGTAGTGACAGCTGATAAAAGACCAGAAGTTGGGGAAACCATCACCGGAAAGGAATTTAATACGACCTTTGGCGGTAAAGGAGCTAACCAAGCAGTTGCAAGTGCTCGTTTAGGTGGAGACGTTTATATGGCGGGAACCGTTGGAACAGATATTTTTGCAACCGAACTATTGGCAAATCTTTCAACAAATAATATTCATGTAGACTATGTGGAACCCGTTACACATGTTCCATCTGGATCAGCTCATATCACGATCGTTGATGGAGATAACAGCATCGTGTACATTCCTGGAGCGAATAATGCCATCGGTACCAAAAGAATTGAAGGGCTAAGCGAACTGATTAAAACAAGCACGATCGTTGTCGTTCAAAATGAATTGCCGCAAGAAGTGGTAGACCAAATTATTGAAATGTGCTACGAATTTAGCGTAAAGGTAATCTATAATCCAGCTCCTGCTAGAAAAGTTAACCAAAGTGTATTAGAAAAAGCAACGTATCTAACACCTAATGAAAGTGAATTTAAATTGCTTTTCCCAGAACTAACGATTTCTGAAGGACTAGCAAAATATCCGAATCAGTTGATCATAACGATGGGATCTAAGGGTGTCTATTATCATGATGGTACGAGTGAAAAACAGATTTCTTCTTATACCGTTACACCAGTCGACACAACAGGTGCCGGAGACACATTTAACGGCGCATTTGCAGTGGCGCTTACAGCAGGGCTGGATTTGGAATCCAGTATTCGATTCGGAAATTTAGCGGCATCATTATCCATCCAAAAATTTGGTGCTCAAGGTGGAATGCCTTCACTAATAGAAATGAAAGAGAGTGAACATTATGAAAAAACATGGCATATTGAATAGTGAGATTGCAAAAGTATTAACAGACTTAGGTCACACGGATAAAATCGCGATTGGAGATGCGGGTTTACCTGTACCGGATGGCGTGAAAAAAATTGATTTAGCATTGACGTTGTCTGAACCTGCTTTTATCTCTGTCTTACAAGTTGTCTTAAGTGATATGAAAGTAGAAGCGGTCGTATTAGCGGAAGAGATCAAAGAACAAAATGCCGGCCAACTTGCAGCAGTAAAAGCAGAGTTAACGGAAAATGAACGTATTTCTTACGTTAGCCATGAAGAGTTTAAAGAACAATTAAAAGATGTAAAAGCAGTTATTCGCACAGGTGAGGCAACACCTTATTCCAATATAATCTTGCAATCGGGTGTTTTATTTTAGGAGGTGTGTCAGATGGAAGTGAAAATGACAGGCATAAAAAAAAGTTTTGGCAACAATTCAGTTCTAAGAGGAGTGTACTTCGATATTCAAGCTGGCGAAGTTCATGCACTGATGGGAGAAAATGGGGCCGGTAAATCTACACTAATGAATATTTTGACTGGACTGCATAAAGCAGATGCTGGTGAAATTAGAATCAATGGAGAAAACAAACGCTTTGAGAATCCTAAAGAAGCAGAAGAACATGGAGTAAGTTTTATTCACCAAGAAATGAATACTTGGCCAGAAATGACGGTATTGGAGAATTTATTTATTGGGAAAGAGCTTAAAAATAAAATGGGATGGATCAAAACCAAAGAAATGAGAGCGCTTGCTGACGCGACGTTCGAAGAGTTGGGGGTCCATATTGATTTAGATACAGATGTCAAAACACTCTCAGTTGGTCAACAGCAAATGATCGAAATTGCCAAATCATTGATGACCAATGCGCAAGTCATCATTATGGATGAACCAACAGCTGCGTTAACTGAAAGAGAGATCGATGTGTTGTTCGGTATTATAGCGACATTGAAAAAGAAGAAAGTAGCCATTATTTATATCTCTCACCGAATGGAAGAGATTTTTAAAATTAGTGACCGTATCACCGTTATGCGCGATGGAGTATCGATTGACACGTCCATGACTAAAAAAACTACCAATGATGAAGTGGTACGCAAAATGGTTGGTCGTGATTTGGAAGATTATTACCCATCCAAGCATTCTAAAATTGGAGAAGTTGTATTTGAAACAAAAGGTTTGTCGCAAGAAAATCGATTTGAAAATATTTCCTTTACTGTGAAATCAGGCGAAATCGTTGGTTTTTCAGGTTTAATGGGTGCTGGAAGAACAGAAATCATGCGTAGCCTGTTTGGAATCGATGAACTAGAACAAGGTGAAATTTATCTTGAAGGTGAAAAAATAACTATTAAGAATCCAAGTATGGCTATTCAACAAGGCATCGGTTTCTTAACAGAAAACCGAAAAGAAGAAGGGTTGATTTTAGATTATTCAATTCGTGACAACATCAGCTTACCTTCGATCGACGGATTTAGTAAAAAAGGTTTGATCGATACAAAAGCAGAAGCAGATTTTGCACAACTGTTAATGGAACGTTTGCACGTTAAAGCAGAAGACCAATTTGACAGTGTCTCTAGTTTGTCAGGCGGAAATCAACAAAAAGTGGTATTAGCAAAATGGATCGGTATCGGATCAAAAGTCTTGATCTTGGATGAACCAACTCGAGGTGTGGACGTCGGAGCGAAACGTGAAATTTATCAATTGATGAATGAATTAGCTGATAGAGGCGTAGCCATCATCATGGTTTCAAGTGATTTACCTGAAATTCTTGGGGTAAGTGATCGAATCATTGTGGTTCATGAAGGACATATCGCAGGAGAATTAAGCAAAACAGAAGCAACCGAAGAAAAAATAATGAAACTCGCAACGGGAGGGTACTAATATGTTAGAAACGAATGCAATTAAAGCAGAAAAGAAAAAAGGAAGCCCGAAAGATTATCTCGGTAAATTAGGACCATTATTGGCACTTATCGTATTAGTCATCTTAGTTAGTATCGTAAATCCAAGTTTCATCGCTCCAACTAATTTATTAAACTTATTAAGACAAGTATCAACGAATGCATTGATTGCTTTTGGGATGACATTTGTCATTATTACAGGCGGAATCGATTTATCTGTTGGGTCAACATTAGCGTTAAGCAGTGCATTAATGGCTGGAACGATCGCTGCAGGAATGGATCCATTGTTGGCAATGATTTTAAGTTTAGTAGTTGGAACGGTTTTTGGAGCAGTCAACGGTTTGTTGATCACCAAAGGAAACATGGCTCCATTTATCGCAACACTTGCAACAATGACGATTTACCGTGGGTTGACATTGGTTTATACAAACGGAAATCCAATTACTGGAATTGGTGACAGCTTTATTTTCAAATTTGTTGGACGTGGCTATTTATTTGGTATCCCATTCCCAGTTGTCTTGATGATTGTGAGTTTTATCTTACTGTATATCCTGTTACACAAAATGACGTTTGGTAGAAAAACTTTTGCGATAGGAGGGAACGAAAAAGCATCATTTATTGCGGGTATCAAAAATGATCGCATCAAAATAGGTATCTATGCTTTATCTGGTTTGATGGCTTCTCTAGCAGGGATCATTATTACCTCTCGATTGGACTCTGCACAACCAACAGCTGGTACATCTTATGAAATGGATGCCATTGCTTCTGTAGTATTAGGTGGAACAAGTTTATCTGGTGGACGCGGAAGATTAGTTGGAACCCTGATTGGGGCTTTGATTATTGGTACATTGAATAATGGAATGAATTTATTAGGTATATCAAGTTTCTACCAACAAGTCGTTAAGGGTATTGTAATCATTATTGCCGTTTTACTAGACAGAAAAAACAAAAAATAGGAGGAATTACAATTATGAAAAAAATGGTTGGATTAGCAACAGCAGCAGTGTTATTTTTAGCAGGATGTGGGGCAGCAACTTTAGAAGGCGAAAATACTACTGAAAGTGGCCCAGTTGAAGAAAAAGAAACCTCAGAATTGGTCGTAGGTGTCTCGATTTCTACACTGAATAATCCGTTTTTTGTTTCACTAGAACAAGGAATTACTGATTTGGCAGATGAACAAGGCACTAAAGTGAAAAGTGTTGACGCTCAAGATGATACAGCAAAACAAACAAATGACGTGGATGATTTGATCCAACAAGGCGTAGATATTTTATTGATCAACCCAGTGGATTCAGCTGCGATTACACCAGCCGTTGAATCAGCAAATGCTGCAGGTATCCCCGTTATTACGATCGACCGTTCAAGTGATGGCGGAGAAGTGGTTACATTAGTGGCTTCAGATAATGTTGAAGGTGGAGAAATGGCTGCTGAATACATCGAAAAAATTTCAGGAACTGATGCAAACACGGTTCAATTAGAAGGTGTACCAGGAGCATCAGCTACGCGAGAACGTGGCGAAGGGTTCACGAATATAGCAGAAGAGTCATTGACGGTATTAGATAGTCAAACAGCTAACTTTGACCGCGCAGAAGGATTAACCGTTATGGAAAATATGTTGCAATCTAATCCAGACATCCAAGCTGTTTTTGCCCAAAACGATGAAATGGCTTTAGGAGCAATTGAAGCGATTCAATCTGCTGGAAAAACAGGTGAGATCCAAGTTGTCGGTTTTGATGGGACAGAAGATGGCATCAAAGCTGTTGAAGATGGCAAATTAAGTGCAACAGTTGCTCAACAACCAGAAGAAATGGGTAAACTTGCTATGCAAGCTGCCTTCGATTACTTCTCTGGCGAAACGATTGAAGAATACATTGCTTCACCATTAGAATTAGTTACAAACGAAGAGTAGGATAAAGGAAAAGTTTTGAGGCTATTGTCTCAAAGCTTTTTCTTTTTAAAATGCTCGTCCTTAAGTCACAATTGCGATTACTTCAATGAACGGATAAGATTTCATGACTCGTTGTGGATTTCGCAGATGACTACTCGAATCGGTATCGTTCATAAGGTTTTGCAGTAGCCAAAGGAAGAAGTTGAAAAGCAGAAAATAATCCTATCGCTATTTAATTATAATGGAAGATAGGCCTAGCTTTTTTATAAAATGATTGATACTATTAAAGAACTAGAGAGTGAAAAGTCAAGCTTATTAAATAGTGGGAGGTACAATGATGGGTGTTATTTCTGGTCAAATCAATTCTTCAGAATTAGGATTCACGATTTCTTATAAAGCTATTCTGCCAGAGGAACGAACAGGACCATATCCCGTTTTGTACCTCTTACATGGATTATCAGACAATGATTCCAGTTGGCTGTATAACTCTTCAATAGCACGTTATGCATCGCAATACAATTTGGCTATTTTCATGCCTGAAGTTCATGTGAGCTACTATACTGACATGCATATGGGTCCGAATTACTGGAGTTTTTTAACAAAAGAATTTCCTCGGAAAATGAAAAATTTATTTAATATCTCTCATAATAGTGAAGAGACCTTTGTTGCCGGGCTGTCAATGGGTGGCTACGGCGCAATAAAATGGGGATTAACGTATCCAGATGAAGTAGGGGGAGTTGCTGCTCTGTCAGCTGCTGTAGATCCTTATAGGATATGGCAAGATGACCCGGGTAGAGACAAGCTTTTTAAACCGGCATTTGGATCAAAAGAGTCGTTTGTAGGATCCGAAAATGACTTATACGCTTTGCTAAAACAAGTAAAAAAAGAAACTAATCAACCGACCATTTTACAAATTTGCGGTACGGAAGATTCTCTTTATGCAGATAATTTAAAATTTGAAGAGGCTCTCCAAGAAACCTCTATCGACTATGCGTTTATTGAAAAACCTGGAGACCATAATTGGGCATTTTGGGACCAAGAAATACAAGTTGTATTGAAATGGATTCAAGAAATAATAGCAAAAAAAAGAAGCTGAGATTTTCTCAACTTCTTTTTTTGCTGCATATAGAATTTTATTAAGAGGTGTTGTAAAATTAGTTCTCCGAGAGGAAAGTACCGGTTCAACGTAGATTTTCATTTGAGTAGATACAAAGAGCGTTCATTCGTTTAACTCAGAACTGTTTTCCGTTTGAGTAGATAGAATGAGCGCTAATTCGTTTAACTCAGAACCGTTTTCCATTTGAGTAGACAGAATTAGCCGTAATTTGACTAACTCAAACCCGTTTTCCGTTTGAGTAGGTACAAAGAGCGTTCATTCGTTTAACTCAGAACCAATTTTCATTCGAGTAGATACAAAGAGCGTTCATTCGTTTAACTCAGAACTGATTTCCATTTGAGTAGATACAATGAGCGCTTATTCGTTTAACTCAAACTCAATTTTCGTTTGTGTTGAAACAATAAGTCTTAATTCGACTAATTCAAAACCGCTTTTCTTTTATTATACTAAAAAATTTGGGTAGTCATCAGTTTCCAAACATGTCCTAACTGAAAGCATTATTTGATTGAATTTCATAGTGCTTATCTGTATACTTGAAAAATCATATTAGGCGAAAAAAGGTATGGAATACCTGTTGGACATAAAGGATGTGTGGAAATGATTCTTGAAAATAAAAAATTAAAAAAAGGCTTGTCTTGGTTGGCCGTATTGTTATGGATGGGTTTGATTTTTTATTTTTCTCATCAAGTTCAACAACAATCCTGGGATTTAAGTCACACAGTAATGGGTATCAGTGTAAAAGTTATTAAAATTGCTCAAGTTCTCATAGTGATCGGTTTGGCTGGTTTTGTTCTTATAAAATTAAAAAAAAGAGGTATAACGATTGGTATAAAAGAATTATTGCTTATTCTCATCGCAGCTTATTTGTTGTATACATTGTCAATTGGACTGCGACATATGCTTGTTCCACCAGATTTGCATCATGTTATCCGAAAAAATGCTCACTTTTTTATTTATTTGGTATTAGGCGTTTTAGTGAAAGTAGCTTTAATGAATAGTGGTATAACGGGTTTTAAAGCAATTGGAATTGGGTTAGCCATTTGTGTCGGTTACGCTTTTTCAGACGAGATCCATCAATTAATAGTACCAGGCAGAGGCGGTCAGTTAA
Source organism: Carnobacterium sp. FSL W8-0810 (assembly GCF_038007125.1). Classification (NCBI taxonomy): domain Bacteria; kingdom Bacillati; phylum Bacillota; class Bacilli; order Lactobacillales; family Carnobacteriaceae; genus Carnobacterium; species Carnobacterium sp. FSL W8-0810. The sequence goes on from NZ_JBBOWO010000001.1 coordinate 1,608,272, forward strand.
GTGATGTAGTGATCGACAGTTGCGGTGCAGGGCTAGGAATGGTGTTGCAGGTTTTATTCGTTAAATTGCTATTAAAAAGAAATCAAAACAAGGGTCCAGAAAATAATTAAAAATAGGTATAAAAAATAAGCTCGGCTAGATGCCAAGCTTATTTTTTTGAGGGTTAGTCTACTTTACAGTAAATGATCAATTTGGTTCCAATTATTTAAAGTAAATTGACCATTTTCATACCCTAATTCAGAGATACTTGTGTTAGCCAACGGCTCTTTTGAACGAAGCTCCTTTAAGTCAGTTCCGATCAATGACAAAAGTGTAGTCGTCCAGGTGATGCTGTGTCCCACAAATAAAAGATCATGTTCAGGAAATTGTTCTATAGAACGAAAGATCGCTCTGCTTCCTCTAGCAATCATTTCTTGGTAGGTCTCTCCTTTAAATGCACTAGGATCGTATAAATCTGGACGTTGACGTAAATTGTAAAAAGTATCGGGAGAAGTTTTTTGCCAATGTGGAATAAATGCTCCTTCCCAAGCACCATAACCGAATTCTTTTAAATCATCTGTGTATTGAACCTGAAAGTCTTGCTCGAATTGAGAAGTAATCAATCGAGTAGTTTCCACGACCCGTTCTTGTGGACTAGCGATAATCTGTTTAAGGTTATATTTTTTAAGGTGTTGACCTGTTTTTTTCGCATCTTCCAAACTTTGTGGCAATAATGGAGAATCAATATCTCCCCCTTGAACACGATTAGCTAAATTAAATTCAGTCATACCATGGCGGACAAAAAATAAACGTTGCATATAAGACCTCCTGTATTAAAATATAATTTCATTTTAACACAAATAAAGTGTTGGAAACGGATGTATTTGGAATAGTTTTTTGGGGAAAATAAAATAAATTAGCTGAAAAAATATTAGGTTTTGTAAAGGTATACACAATTTTTCCTTTTTACATAAGTCTGTTGGCTGTGTTTTCAGTTGATTGGTCTAATTTTAATAAAAATTAAAGAAAGTATTGAAATTTTATTTTAACATGTTATGATTAGTCATGTCATTAAAACGATTTCAAAGGAGTGGTGATATGTTTGGTATATCTGTCTTTCTTGGAGATGAGTTAACAATTGAAACAAAAAACTATCTGCAGACGATGAAAGACAGCGGATTTGAAGGAGTATTTACTTCTATGCATATTCCAGAAGACGATGCGTCTCAATACGTAACTAGAGTGAAGACGTTAGGTCAATGGACGCAAGAACTAGGTATGCAATTAATGGTCGATATTTCAGGGGAAGCTTTGAATAAAATTGGTTTTTCATTTGACCGGCCTGAAGAAATGCTGGCTATTGGAATTACAGGCTTAAGAATGGACTATCATATAACAAATCAAATTAGTGCTAAAGTTAGTCGTTCAATGACAGTTGCTCTTAATGCGAGTACCATTACTCAAGAAGATATCGATGAATTAAAGCAATACAATGCAAATTTCCAGCAAATGGAAGCGTGGCATAATTATTATCCGCGTCCTGAAACTGGATTGGATAAAGAGTTGTTTATTCGTAAAAATCACTGGTTGAAATCACTAGGATTTAACGTAATGGCTTTTGTTCCAGGAAATGAAATATTACGTGGCCCATTATTTTGTCAGCTGCCAACGTTAGAAAAACAGCGTGGTGTTCATCCTTTAGCTAGTGCAATTGAATTATTAAATGAGTGTGAAGTAGACGATGTTTACATTGGGGATCCAACGATCGATGACAGAACGAAACAGCAATTTTTTTATTATATTAAAAAGAAAACGTTATTATTTTCAATTAAAGAAATACAAGGTTCTGATTATTTACCTGTCATCGTAGGAAAACACCAAAATCGTTGGGATGCTGCTAGAGACGTGATCCGCAGTGCTGATGCACGTTTTAGAACGATTCCGACTATCGAACCACAACACATTCAAGAACGAGTAAAAGGAAGCGTTACAGTAGATAATCGTCTATACGGACGTTATATGGGAGAAATCCAAGTGGTCAAACAATCGTTACCTAAAGATGAAAAAGTAACTGTTGTGGCACATGTTATCCCGGAAGATCTTACTTTGATCGACTGGTGCCAAGAAGGTCAATTATTTGAACTTCAACCGATACAAGACAATGAAAGAGGTTAAGAAAATGAATTTAGACAAATTAACAACCGAAACAAGAAATACGCAAACAATGAACTTAGACGAGCTTTCAGCAAGCGAAGTGATGACTTTAATGAATCAAGAAGATCAAAAAGTTGCAATAGCAGTTGAAAAAGAATTGCCTATGATCACAAAAGTTGTAGAAACGATCACGGAATCATTCAGTAAAGGCGGCCGTTTAATTTATATGGGTGCTGGAACAAGCGGACGTTTAGGAGTTTTAGATGCAGCTGAGTGTGTACCAACATTTAGTGTGGATCCAAGTATGGTACAAGGATTGATTGCAGGCGGAATGAAAGCTATGACCGTTGCAGTTGAAGGAGCAGAAGATTCAAAAACACTTGGAGCAGAAGATCTAGAAGCCATCCAATTAACAGATAAAGATGTGGTTGTAGGAATCGCAGCAAGCGGACGTACACCTTACGTTATTGGCGGATTAGAATACGCAACAAGCGTTGGAGCAAAAACAGCGACTATCTCATGCAACAAAGATGCTAAAATCAGTCAATTTGCCCAAATGCCCATTGAAGTAGATGCTGGTCCTGAAGTATTGACAGGTTCTACAAGATTAAAAGCTGGAACTGCTCAAAAATTGATTTTAAATATGCTGTCAACTGGGGCTATGATCGGTTCTGGAAAAGTGTATCAAAACTTAATGGTGGATGTTAAACCATCAAATGAAAAATTAGAAGAACGTTCAAAACGCATTATCATGCAAGCAACAGATTGTACGTATGAAGAAGCTAGTGAAACATTTGAAGCTGCTGATCACCAAGTAAAATTGGCAATCGTTATGATCTTAACGCATTCAAATAAAGAAACAGCAACTCAAAAATTAACAGAAGCTAAAGGGTTCATTCGTGAAACTTTAGCATAAAACTAGGAGGGTAAAAAGATGGCTGAAACAAAAGAGCAACGCATGGCTAGACAGATATATGAACAAGTTGGAGGTATGGGTAACGTTGATTCTGTTATTCACTGTATGACTCGTGTTCGTATGGATATCAAAGATAACGATAAAGTAAACTTTGATGGCTTGAAAAAGATTGACGGAGTTATGGGTGTTGTAGAAGATGATACCTTACAAGTCGTTGTTGGACCTGGTACAGTAAACAAAGTTGCGAACCAAATGGTAAGCATGGCAGGTGTTCGTTTAGGCGATAAAATTCCAGCTGGAAAATCAACGGCAACTGCATCAAATTCTGGTCGTTCTGAAGCGGAAAAACAAGCAGCTGCAAATAAAGCTGAATTGAAAAAGAAAAACAATACACCATTCAAACGTTTATTGAAAGACATTGCAAATATCTTTGTTCCACTGATCCCTGCATTTGTTGGAGCAGGAATTATCGGTGGGATCGCATCAATTTTCCAAAATATGATTACTGCTGGAACGATTACTGGAGAAAACTGGGTAACAATCGTTTTAGTCTTGAACATCATTAAAAGTGGATTGTTTGCTTACCTGAACGTATATGTAGGGATCAATGCTGCTAAAGTATTTGGTGCTACTGAAGGTCTTGGTGGGGTTATTGCTGGTGTGATTTATCTTCCAGGTATGTTGGTTGACGCACCATTAACAAATATCTTTACGGGTGACCCATTGTCTGCTGGACAAGGCGGAATTATCGGCGTTATCTTAGCGGTTTACCTATTGTCATTAGTAGAAAAGAACTTACGCAAAGTTATTCCAGATTCAATTGATATTATTGTGACACCAACAATCTCTTTATTAGTGATTGGATTGATCACTATCTTCTTGATCATGCCAATTGCAGGTGCAATCTCAACTAGTTTAGTTGGAGCTATTACTTGGGTACTAAATGTCGGTGGAGCATTTGCTGGATTTGTTTTAGGCGCATTGTTCTTACCAATGGTTATGTTTGGTTTACACCAAGTCTTAACACCAATTCATATTGAAATGATTGCTTCTCAAGGTATGACATTATTATTACCAATTTTAGCAATGGCTGGAGCTGGACAAGTTGGAGCTTCGATTGCATTGTGGGTTAAATGTCGTAAAAACAAACAATTAACAAACATGATCAAAGGTTCATTGCCAGTAGGTATTTTAGGAATTGGTGAACCATTGATTTATGCAGTAACATTACCTTTAGGTCGCCCATTCATTACTGCTTGTATTGGTGGCGGTATCGGTGGTGCTGTTATCGGATTATTTGGTGGAATTGGCGCAACAGCTATTGGACCAAGTGGATTAGCTTTGATTCCATTAATTGCTAACGGCAAATGGTGGGGCTATGTAGTAGGATTATTAGCAGCTTATGCTGGTGGATTCTTAGCTACTTACTTCTTTGGTGTTCCGAAATCAGCAATGGAACCAACTGAATTAGTTGGTTATGATTCAGATGAATTTGATGCTGACAGTATTGTTGGCTAATTCGATTTATACATTGTAAAATAACAGTAGCATTTAAAAAGGCATGTGAGTCTAACGATTTGCATGCCTTTTTTATCTATAAAGAAAAAAATCGAATCATTTTTAATAACTATGGAGGTTGCATGTTATGCAGAACAATGTCTTACTAATTATCAGAGAAAAAATGGCTGCTTTGCCGCAATCAGAAAAAAAGATAGCTGAAACGATTCTTAAAGACCCGGTAATGGTTATCCAAATGAGTGCAACTGATCTGGCAGCTGAAGCTGGATCTAGTTCAGCAGCGGTGATTCGTTTTTGCCGATCAATTGGTGTGAAAGGTTTTACGGAATTGAAATTACAATTATCGGCAGATTCGCAAGGCATCAAAGATAATTTATATACGGATATTTTGTCAGAAGAAAATTTGGAGCAAGTAAAAAAGAAAATGCTGATCAATACAAACCATCTTTTTAAAGAAACCAATAACGTATTGGATACAAAACAAATTGAACGCGTGTCTGAATTGCTGCATGAAAGTTCTGTTATCTATCTATATGGTTTAGGTGCTTCTCATATTGTGGCATCTGATATTCAACAAAAATTTAGTCGAATGGGTAAAATGGTCGTTTGTTCGCTTGATCAACATTTGTTGGTCACGTCAATGGCAGTTGCTGGCAAGAACGCGGTGTTTTTTGGTGTTTCAAACAGTGGTGAAAAAAAAGAAGTTCTGGCTTTAATGATCATGGCTAAAGAACTTGGATTGCATACAGTGTCGCTCACAAGTAATACTGAAAATGCTCTAAGTCTTGAAGCGGATGTTGCATTGAAAACAGCTTTTGCCCATGAAGCTCCTTTAAGAAGTGGCGCAACAATTTCATTATTAACTCAAATGTATGCTGTCGATATCTTATTTTATGATTATGCTTCTAAGCACTACGATCTAACTGTATCGAACTTAGAAAAATCAAAAACGGCTATAGTTCAGTACAATAAAAAATTTGATTAAAAGCTGGATAAAGAAGAATGAAAACCTGTAGCTAACATAGAAGGTTTTTATTCTTTTTAGTGTTGTTCTAGTGTATAAGTTCTATAGGGAAAATATACAATGGAACAACACTACTGATTTTTCAGAAATCGTGGTATGATAAAAGCAGATAGGTCGTTTGTATGTAATTGCAACATAGGGAGTGTGTCTATAGTGAAGAAAAGAAAAATCTCAACTTATTTCAGCGTTTATATAAATGAAAAAGAAGTCGTCATCCACTATGCGAACACAAAAGAACTTGCTCAAGAGTTTTTATTTAAACTAGAAGAAGATGCAGAGCGATTTTATCAGTCTTGTTTAGATATTGAAAAATCAATTGAAAATTTGTCAGCGTCTAAACAAGAAATCACACACAATCAATGGGTAAAACAAACATTGAAAGACGTAGATTACGAATACGTTGAGTATTGATGACGTATCTGTTGAGAAGGAATAGGTAATTGGAGGAGAAAGATTTGATCAAGTTAATCGCAATCGATATGGATGGTACATTATTAAATGAACATCATTTGGTAACAGAAAAAGTTAAACAAGCCATTAAAAAAGCTAGTGAAGCAGGAATCAAAATCGTTTTATGTACTGGCAGACCGGTGCATGCTGTTTATGATTACTTTAAAGAATTGGATTTACCGCAAGATGAAGAGGATTATGTGATTTCATTAAATGGGACGGTTGTTCAGAAAACAACCGATTGGGAAATTGTTTACTCACATCAATTAGATCATAGTCAACTGAAAAGAGCAGAGAAGCTTATTGAACCGTTTAAAATGAATTTTACTTATTTTGATGAAAAAAATTATTATTATACTGGCGAAGCAACTGAAATGTTGCAATTTGATGCTGATTTATTGGGAATGGAAGCTATTCATTTGCCATTAGAAGAGTTGCCACCAGAATTAACGATTTTTAAAGCTATGTATGTAGCAGAGGAAGCTGAATTAAATCATTTGTCTGCTTCTATGCCAGCATTTATTGCTGAAAACTTTTATCCAATCAGGAGTTTGTCTTATGTTTTTGAATTATTGCCTCAAGGAGCAAATAAAGGCGAAGCTTTGACAGGATTAGCCACTAAACTTGGATTTACAAAAGAGGAAGTAATGGCTATTGGCGACGGAGAAAATGATATTGATATGATGAAAGCAGCAGGTACAAGTGTCGCAATGGGAAATGCAGTAGATTCTATTAAACAAATTGCCAAACACGTATCAAAATCAAATCAAGAAGACGGAGTAGCGCACGCTATTTACGAATGGGCCTTGAAATAAGCCGTATATAAAACTTTTTCTACAGTAGTGGAAGAAACATATGGATTTTCCTTTCTAGTAAGTTGTGGCGACTTTACTCTAACTGAAAAGTTCATATGTTTCTTTTTTTGCGCAAAAAAAGACGTGAACAACTTTTTGTCTGCACCAAAAGTTTTGTAGCCATTTTTATATACGTTCGTCTACAATAAATCAATCTATAAGAGCTGTACATTTCTAAATTGGATCGTAGCTTCAGGAACGTACTGATTGATCGTATCATTTGATAGGGCTTTCTAAAAGCCTTATACTAAATGTGGATCAAAAATCTTAGGAGGGATAATATGCAAGAACAATTAGTAAAGATTTCAGAAAAAATGTTTGAGTGCCAACGTGTATGTAATGAATGTTTTGATGCGTGCCTAAAGGAAGATCATGTTCAAATGATGGCCGAATGCATTCGTTTAGATAGAGAGTGTGCAGACATCTGTGCTTTTGCTGGAACGTCTATTACCCGAGAAAGTTCTTTATCTGCTGATTTAATTGCTTTATGTGCAACAATCTGTCAAGCTTGCGGAAAAGAATGTGAAAAACACGATCATGATCACTGTCAACGATGTGCAAAAGTTTGTTTAGAATGTGCAGACCTTTGTCGCAGCTATGCGTAATCCAAATATTTTCTATATCAGTTTAGCAATTTGTGCAGCTCTAATTACCTATACTATAGGTAATTTAAAGAGAGCTGTGCATATTTTTTTACATAAAGTTAAGTACCCGTTCAAATTAGGCGGTCCTGTAACAGGTATTCGTCCAGAAGGAAAACTGGCAGAAGGTCGTTGGAAGTTGTTCCATTATTTCTGAAAACAGTGGATGGAGATAAGGAAGTATTAATAAAAAGACAAATGAATTTAACCTTTTTAAAACACATCAAACAGCGGCTTAAAAAGTGAAGGTTTTGGACATTTAAGGTAAAATATAAATGAAGAAGGAAAACCATAACGCTTTGAAGAAAGGAGGACTCGTTATGCTATCAATTGTTGTTCCTGTATATAACGTTGATAAAGTATTAAGGCATTGTTTGAATAGTTTGAGGTTTCAATCTTATCGTAATATTGAAATTATATTAGTTAATGGTGAATCTACAGATATGAGTGCTGCTATATGTGAACGTTTTGCTCGGATCGACTCACGGTTTAAAGTACTTAATAAAAAGGCAAGAGGTCTTTGCGAAGCATTAAATATAGGGTTGCTTTCTGCCAAAGGAGAATATATCAGCTTTGTAGATCCAGTTGATCGTATTGATGGTCTGATGTTTGAAAAATTACTTTTGACTATTATTCGGAATAATGCAGATATGGTCATTGCAAATCATGGAGAAGAATTGATTGAAAAAGATATAGATTTATTCAATACTGCTCAAGCGGTCGTCTGGACAAAAGAGACTGCTTTACGAAAGATTACGGAACAATTTCAGCTCAAAAGTTTTTTATGTAACAAACTTTATTCAATAGAATTATTCAGAAGCAATCCAGTTCTAGAATTTGACTTGAATTTTGATCTATTTGGAGATTACTTAATGGCGGTCCAATGTATTTTGAAAAGTGAAAAAATTATGTATGATCCCAATTTACATTACCATTATTTAGCTTATAAACATGCCTCTTTTTTTAATGACCTCACAAAAGAAAAGCTTTCCGGACCTAAAGCACTGCTTAAAATCATTGATTTGACAGAAGAAATGAGTCGTTTCAATGTTTCAGTTATAAAAGATCTTTACATCAATTACTCCATCCAGCTGCTAATGCATCTTCTAAACGAACAGGAGAAAAATACACGCCACCTCAAAGAAGCAAAACAAAATCTCTATCACTTTTCCTTGAATGAACTTACAAATTATAAAATTATATTCTCATGTATGATGGCTCGGAAAATGACTTTTATCTATTTTTATTTTTGGAAATTAAAGCACGCTAAACTAAATTAATTAAATTATACACTAAGTTTTCGCATTCCTTTCCAATTTAACGGTTTTAAAATGTGTTCTCTTTGAATTAAATTCACATACTTTAGTATTTTCACTTGGAATATTCTTACGTTTCAAGTAAAATAGGAATGTGAAGCTATCTATTAGCTTTAAAAAAGTGTGTAGATAAAAATGAAAAGGAGTTGACCTATTTTGGCAACTAATCAAAAAGAAACCGTTATAATTGGAGCAGGTCCAGGAGGCTATGTTGCAGCAATCAGAGCATCACAATTAGGACAAAAAGTAACAATTATTGAAAAAGAATACATCGGTGGAGTTTGTTTGAATGTCGGATGTATCCCTTCTAAAGCATTGATCACTGCTGGACATCATTTTCATAATGCACAACATTCTGAAACTTTTGGGATTACAACTTCAAATGTTACGTTGGATATCACAAAAATGCAAGAATGGAAAGATACTAAGGTAGTAAGCATGTTGACTCGCGGAGTTGAAGGTTTATTGAAAAAAAATAAAGTAGAAATCATTCGTGGAACAGCTACTTTTACGGATAAAAAACATTTAACAGTTGAAACTAAAGATGGATCTCAAGATCTTGAATTTAAAAATGTTGTTATTGCAACAGGTAGTTCACCATTAGCCGTTCCAGAAGTCCCATTTGGCGGACGTGTTGTGGATACAACTGGCGGATTGAACATTACTGAACTTCCAAAACGTTTAGTGATTGTAGGCGGCGGATATGTTGCGACTCAATTAGCATTTGCATTTAACAACTTTGGTTCTAAAGTAACGATTCTTGAAAAAGAAGACAGCATCATCAACTTCTTTGACAAAGATATGGTTAAATTAGTTAAGAAAAGTTATGCAGAAAAAGGCGTTGACGTTATCGAAGGCGTAAATATTACTAAATCTACTCAAACAGATGATACTGTAACAATCACTTATGAAAAAAATGGCAAAGAAGAAACAATTGAATCTGACTACGTTTTAGTTTCAGCAGGTCGTGTACCTAACACATCTAAATTGAATTTAGAAGCTGTTGGCGTTAAATTATTAGAAAACGGCAGAATCGATGTTGATGAATCATTAAGAACAGGCGTTGAAGGGGTTTATGCTATCGGAGATATTACTCCAGGACCAGCATTTGCTCATAAAGCTAGCCATGACGCAAAAATCGTAGCAGAAGTTATTTCTGGTAAAGACTCTATTGTGAATTACAAGACGATGCCAGTTGCTGCTTATACAGAGCCTGAAGTTGCGACAGTAGGATTAGCTGCTGATGAAGTAAAAGGCAACAAAGAGTACAAAGTAAGCAAATTCTCATTAGCTGGGAATGGTCGTGCTTTGTCATTAGATGCGAATGAAGGATTTGTTCGTATGATCACTGAAGAAAAAACAGGCAAAGTTGTTGGAGCTCAAGTTATTGGAGTAAGTGCTGGGGACGTTATTGCTGAATTAGCATTAGCTATCGAATTAGGTATGGTTGCTGAAGATATTTCATTAACGATCCATGCGCATCCATCTCTTGGAGAAGCCGTAATGGATACAGCTGAATTAGCTATGGGATTACCTATCCACATGTAAAATGATAAACTAAGAGCTTGAAGGTAAAGGATTTCCTTTACTTTCAAGCTTTTTTGTATTTAAATAATTATAAGATTAAAAGGTACATGACGAGTAGTATTGACGCTTCAAAAGAAATAAAAATCGATCGGAGAAGATTAAGGGGGATATGATGTCTGAAAAACCAAAAATGGCTTATCCTGTAAAATGGACCGGCTTAAAACCAGCGCGTTTTCGTAAATACAAATATTGGATCAATTCAGTTAAGCCTGGAATTTGCGGTACTTATGTCAGTGCTGTTTTACTTCATGATGCTTTCAATCAAAAGTATACTATCGATTTGCCGAAAGAAAATGTGGTCAATGGATTACAAAACCTTGTTGAGGATACATTTGCTTATAAAGGGACCTATGTTTGGGATTTATGGTATGGGTTGAAATGGGTGTTAAAAGACAATGCTGATTTTAAAGTCAAGATGCATCTTATTCCGGAACGCAAAGTTGTTTCTTTATTAGATAGAAAAAATCCGATTCCAATTGCAGTGGGAACAACAAAATTGTTTGGAAGTTCTTATAAGAATCACTGGGTGGTTGTCTATGGCTATGGATATAATGAGGAAAATAAATTGTTTTTTAAAGCCTATGATAATCATGGGCGATACACCGCTATTTTGCCGGCTTCTCAAACGATCGGATGCGTATGGATAGAAACAGTCTAAAGTTGTACTGGATCATTCGATGAAGAGTAGAATAAGGAGATCTGTTGTATTATGTAATTTAAATACAAAAAACAATCATTGCGAAAATTGCAATGATTGTTTTTTTAATGAAGTTTTATTCAACAGTAACACTTTTAGCTAGGTTTCTTGGTTTATCAACGTCGTTTCCGCGGTGTAAGCTAGTGTAGTAAGCAATCAATTGAGTTGGGATCACACTAACCAAAGGTGTTAACAAGTTGTGTACTTTTGGTAAAACATAAGCATCTCCAGGTTGGTTAAGTCCATCTAAAGAGATGATCATGCTGTGTGCACCACGAGAGATTACTTCTTGTGCATTTCCACGAGTATGTCCAGCAGTTGCTTCATCAGTAATGATAGAAATAACTGGAGTGCCTTCTTCGATCAAGGCAATCGTACCATGTTTTAATTCACCGGCTGCAAAGCCTTCTGTTTGAACATAAGAGACCTCTTTCAATTTAAGTGCAGCTTCCATTACAACATAGTAATCAATGCTGCGTCCGATGTAAAAGGCATTACGACTGATGCTTAAGTGCGTAACAGATAATTGTTCGAATATTTCTTTTTCATCAATAATCGATTCAATTGCTGAAGCTGCAATACCTAATTCATGTGCCATATCTACATTTAGTTCAAGACCTTTTTTGCGTCCTACAAGTTCACCCAGGATAGCAAGAACCGCAATTTGTGCTGTGTAAGCTTTTGTTGACGCAACAGCGATTTCTGGACCAGCATGTAATAATAAAGTATATTTTGCTTCTCTTGAAAGAGTAGAACCTGGTACGTTAGTTAATGTTAGAGAAGGGTATTTCAAGTCATTAACTTTAACCAATACTTGACGGCTGTCAGCTGTTTCACCACTTTGAGATAAGAAAATGAAGAATGGTTTTGCAGTTAGTACTGGAGTATTGTAGCCGAACTCACTAGATAAATGCACTTCAGTTGGAATGTTTGTCAAGTTTTCAATAATTTGTTTTCCGACCCATCCAGCGTTGTAACTTGTTCCACAAGCAATGATGTAAATACGGTCACTAGCTATCATTTCTTCAAGAATAGTAGAATCGATTTCTAGTTCGCCATCGTCATTTTGGTAGTTTTGAACAATTTTACGCATAACAGCTGGCTGTTCATCAATTTCTTTTGCCATGTAGTGAGGGTAAGTACCTTTGCTTAAATCATTTGCATCTAATAATGCAGTGTATGAAGCGCGAGTGATCACATCACCAGCTAATGTTTCAATTTTAATATCATCCACTGTTAAAGTAGCAATTTCGCCATCCATCAGTTCGACAAATTGATTTGTTTCTTTAATCATTGCCATGGCATCGCTACAGATAACATTAAAACCATCACCTCTACCTAAAAGTAGGGGACTTTTATTTTTTGCTGCATACACAACATCAGGGTTTTCATTGTCGATCAAAGCTAAAGCGTAAGATCCTTTTAATGCAACGATTGCTTTTTTAAAAGCATCGATTGTTTCTAAACCTTCTTCTTCAACATACCAAGCGATCAATTGAACAATGATCTCAGTATCAGTATCGCTATGCAAAGTTGTATCTGTTAAAAAAGCATCTCTTACAGCATTGTAGTTTTCGATTACGCCATTGTGAACGAGGTTAAAACGACCGCTGTTTGATTGATGAGGATGTGCGTTTTCTACACTTGGAACTCCATGAGTTGCCCAACGTGTGTGCCCAATACCTGTTTTTGCAGGAACGTTATGGTCTACTTTTTCTCTTAAAGCAGCGATACGTCCTTTTTCTTTAAATAAATGACCTTTATCTTGATCATCCATTACGTAAATACCAGCTGAATCATATCCGCGGTATTCTAACATTTCAAGTCCTTGTAATAAAATATCTTTTGCATCTTGTCTTCCAATATAGCCTACGATTCCACACATGTTTAAATTCCCACTTTCTTTTTCTTAATAAATTTCATTGAAACGTTAACTTTTTTAGTTTAAGTATTAGGATGAAAATTTCTTACTTAGATACATTTCTTTGCGTATAATCAAAATTGGTATATACAATAAAAAAGTTGATAATCAGTTACGCAGGTTAATAATAAAGGATTGAAAAAATAAAGTCAACGTTTTTTTGAAAAGTGGTATATTGGTCTATATCAGTTGGGATATATGCCTTAATCAGAGCGAGATTTATTAGCGGGTACATAAGTTTTTCGGTAAGAGTGACTTTGACACAAAGTGTCGTGACAAACTCATCACTACACTTTATTGTAATCGGATACAACCCGCGGTAAACTTAATTTAACAAAAAAGTAAGAGGAGGAGTTACCGTGGAACAAACAGAAAAAAAGGGAGCGAAAGCTGCCATTCAACGCATAGGAAGTTATCTTAGTGGTATGGTTATGCCAAATATTGGTGCTTTTATTGCTTGGGGAATTATTACGGCATTGTTCATTGAGAAAGGCTGGTTTCCAAATGCTGATTTAGCTACAATGGTCGATCCCATGCTGAAATATTTGTTGCCAACATTGATCGGATATACAGGCGGAAGCATGGTATATGGACAACGTGGAGCTGTTGTTGGTGCAATTGCAACGATGGGAGTTATCGTAGGATCAAGTGTTCCAATGTTTATTGGAGCTATGGCTTTAGGGCCTTTAGGCGGATACTTAGTGAAGAAATTTGATGATATCTTTAGAGATAAAATCAGAGCTGGATTTGAAATGTTAGTTAACAACTTTTCAAGTGGAATTATTGGATTTATTTTAGCTATTTTTGCATTTTATGCGGTAGGACCTTTTGTAACAACTTTAACAAACGCTCTTGCAAGTGGAGTTGACTGGGTCGTTAATGCCGGACTATTACCTCTAGCAAATATTTTTATCGAACCTGCAAAAATCCTATTTTTGAATAACGCTATTAATCATGGTATATTGACACCATTAGGGACTGAACAGGCTGCCGAAGCTGGGAAATCAATTCTTTTCTTACTTGAAGCTAATCCAGGACCTGGTTTAGGTTTATTGCTAGCTTATTCATTCTTTGGAAAAGGAGCTGCTAAATCATCTGCTCCAGGTGCAGTTCTGATTCATTTGATTGGTGGGATTCATGAAATTTACTTCCCATACGTATTAATGAAACCTATGTTGTTTCTTTCTGTAATAGCAGGTGGGATTGCTGGTACTTTTACTAATACGATTTTAAATTCAGGTTTAGTAGCAGCAGCTTCTCCAGGATCTATTCTTGCTATCTTAGCAATGACACCAAGAGGAAGTTATATCAGTGTTATCTTAGGGGTTATCGTTGCAGCAGCAGTTTCCTTCTTAGTTGCTATGGTGATTCTTAAATCAGATAAATCAGAAGTTGCAATTGAAGAGGACAACTTCTCAGCAAAAGTTCAAGAAACACAATCACTAAAAGCTGAATCAAAAGGAGCAAACAAAGAAACAACAGCTCCAACAACTCAAGCAGTTGTAACAGATGATACTGCAGTTGTAGGTCAAAAAGACGTTAAAAAAATTATCTTTGCTTGTGATGCAGGTATGGGATCTAGTGCGATGGGAGCTTCCATTATGCGTAAAAAAGTAAAAGATGCTGGATTGGATATTTCAGTAACCAACTCAGCTATCAATAATTTAACGGATGAAGACGGCTTATTAGTTATTACGCAAAAAGAATTAACACCTCGTGCAAAACAAAAAACACCAAATGCAACACAAGTTTCAGTTGATAATTTTTTGAATAGTCCTAAATATGAAGAAATTGTTGAAACATTAAGAAACCAATCATAAGCATCTTATCTAGACAATAAGATGCACATAACAAAGGGATAAAAGCGGTGAGTGCTGATTCACTGCTTTTATCTGTTTAAATTTTGTCTAGAAACGAGATGAAAGAATTGTATATTTCCAAAAGGGAAAAAGAGATTATTGAAATCTTGCTTGAACAAAAAAACGGCGTCACTTTAGATTATTTAAGTGATGAGTTAAAGGTTAGCAATCGGACGATTTACAGAGAACTTTCCAGTCTTGAAAGCACGTTAGCTAAGTATCAAATCAAATTGATACGAGAAGCAGATATTGGCTACCGTCTTGTTGGAAAGCCGGCTTCATTTAAAGAATTACAGCAGCAAATGTCTGCTTCTCCAGAAGAGTTAACGGCTCAACAACGGCAAAGTGCTTTAGTGATCAAGCTATTGATGCAAGAAAAAGAAGTTAAAATGGAATCCCTTGCCATGGATCTTCAAGTCAGTATTAGTACGATTCAAGCAGATTTAGTTTCTATTGAAGAAGTGTTTAAAGCGTACAAAATTGATATCGAGCGAAAAAAAGCTAAAGGCATACAAGCAATTGCTACTGAAAGCAGCCGTCGCTTGATTATTAGTGGATTGATTCATAGTGAAATCAATGAATATGATTTCTTTCAACTAATGGAAAGCGAAACTAAAAACGACGCTAAAGAGTGGGAGACTGGTCAAAATCCATTTTTGAAACAATTAAATAAAGAAGATCTATACCATGTATATGCCGTGGTTAAGCGATTCGGTCAGCATTATTTTGAAGAAGTGACAGATAGTCAATTGCAGCGTTTAGTTATTTTGCTATGTGTTTCGATTATGAGGTTACGTGAAGGACATCAAATTCATTCTTTTAAAGTCTCTACTTTGTTAGCGGATAGCGATCAAACGAAAAGTATCGAAACGGCAACCGCTATTTATGATTTTATGCAAAAATTATATGGGATAGCCATAACGAAGGAAGAGATTCAATTTTTGGGACTCCAAATCCAAGGTCTGAATGTCCCACTGCGTAATGAATTTCTCTCAGAAGAGTATGATACAGACTTAGGCTATAAAGTAAGAGAGTTAATTCGTCTGGTTTCGAATGAATTGGATTGGAACTTCAATCAAGATGAAACTCTTTTTCATGACCTTTTGGCGCATATTGCAGCTGCTATTAAACGAGCAATCGCACCTATGCCCGAAAGTAACAACCCTTTGTTAGATAAAATTCTGACTCATTATAGCGAGTTGAGCTTTTCTGTTAAAGAAAATTTAACACATGTTTTTCCAACGATTCATTTTTTACCGAATGAAATTGTTTATATTGTGATTCATTTCGCTTCAGCATATGAAAGACAACCTAAAGTACAAGAATTAAAAGCTTTGGTTATTTGTTCAAGTGGAGTGGGAACGGCAAAAATATTGGAAAGCCGCATTCGCAAATATATTCCAGAGATAACCGTCATTGAAATTTCTAGAATATCTAAGCTGCATCGGATCGATTTTGATGAATACGATTTGATTTTATCTACGATCTTTTTACAAGGATTTGAAACAGAATACAAAGTTGTGACCCCATTGTTGATGGATAACGAAATCAAGAGTATCCAATTGTACGTTCGTCAAATTATTTCTGAAAAGAAAAAGATAAAAGAGAAAAAAGAAAAGAACATTCTTACAAATCAAAAAGATAAATCAGAATTCAAAGAATTCTATCAAAAAATGTCGATTGCAAATGAGATCTTGGAAAATTTCAATGTGCATCAAACGGTTGGAACAAAGGAATTAAAACCCATTATTTCAGCTATCTGCAAAAGTTTGGAAGACGATATTTTAATAGATAGTGACCATATAGTTTATAAATTGATGGATCGAATGGAATTAGCTCCTATTGGACTTCCTAATACAAATATGGCATTGTTTCATTGTATCGATCCAACTATTAAACAATCGTTTTTTTCAATTTATGAATTGCCAAAACCTATTGAAGTACTTGGGATCGATCGGAATCCAATACAGATGCAGCGAATTTTAATGATGTTGGGTCCAGATCCATTAAGCGAGAACTCGCAAGAAATTTTAGGTTCGATCAGTTCAGCCATTGTTGAAAGTGATTTGACAATGGAAATCTTTAATTCAGGTTCGAAGCAATTGTTAAACAATTATTTAAGCAGCATCTTTTTAGAAAAATTAAAAAAATAAAAATCAAGGAGAGAATCATTTATGGGTATTCTAGAAGAAAACAGCATTAAATTAAATCAAGCATTTAACACAAAAGAAGAAGCAATTCGTGCGGCTGGTCAAGTATTAGTAGGAGGCCAATATGTAGAAGAAGGATATATTGCTGAAATGTTGAAGCGTGAAGAGAATGTATCAACGTATATGGGAAATTTTATTGCTATCCCACATGGTACAGAAAATTCAAAAGATTTAATCAATCAATCAGGCATTTCAGTTATTCAAATTCCTGGAGGGATAGATTTTGGTACTCCTGAAGAAGAAAAATTGGTAACCGTTGTTTTTGGAATTGCAGGGGTAGGCGATGAACATCTTGATATCCTTTCAAAAATAGCAGTTTATTGTTCAGAAGTTGAGAATGTTGTTAAGTTGGCAGATGCTTCATCTGAACGAGAAATCAAAGAATTATTAGAAGGGATTGAATAATATGTTAGCCATTCATTTTGGTGGAGGAAATATTGGTCGAGGATTTATCGGAGAAGTTTTGAATAAAAATGGCTTTGAAATTGCTTTTGTTGATGTAAATAAAGAAATTATCGATGCATTAAATGATAAACACGAATATACGATTGAATTGGCTCAAGAAGGCACACCTCAAATAAAAGTAAACAATGTCTATGGAATCAATAATGGAACTCATCCAGAAGAAGTAGTAGCGTCATTTGAAAAGGCTGAACTTATAACAACGGCTATCGGTCCTAAAATTCTACCCTATATTGCATCATTAATCGCTAAAGGAATTCAAAAAAGAAAAGCTGCTCAATCAACTCAGCCGATTGATGTTGTTGCGTGTGAAAATATGATTGGGGGAAGTACATTCCTTAAAGAAGAAGTGTTAAAACATTTAGAAAAAGAAGACATGGACTACGTTGAACAATACATTGGATTTCCTGATGCTGCAGTTGATCGTATCGTTCCTTTACAGTCTCATGAAGATAAGTTATTTGTATCTGTTGAAGGGTACAAAGAGTGGGTCATTGATGAGTCTAAATTGAAAAATACTGATTTGCGTTTAAAAGGCGTCCATTATGCACCTAACTTAGAACCTTTTATTGAAAGAAAATTATTTACCGTAAACACTGGGCACGCAACTACAGCCTATGTAGGGAAATTTGAAGGATACAAAACGATCGATGAAGCTTTAAAAGATGATAAAGTAAAAGAACAAGTTGAAAATGTTTTAGCTGAAACAGGAGCTTTGATGGTCGAAAAATGGCAATTCAATGCTGAAGATCATAAAGCATATATCACTAAAATTCTATCTCGCTTTGTCAATCCTTATATATCAGACGATATAACTCGTGTAGCGAGAACCCCAATACGTAAACTTGATTATGATGAACGATTCATACGTCCAATCAGAGAAGCAAATGAAAGAGGACTTGAAACAACATATTTAGTCAAAACAGTTGCCAAAGCTCTCTTGTATCGAGATTCGAATGATGAGGAAAGCCAACAATTAGAAAAATTGTTACAAAATAAATCAGTTGAAGAAGTAATTCGTGAAGTAACACAATTAAAAGACGAGACAGTGATTGATAGAATTGCTAAAGAATACAAACAGTTAGCACAATAAAAAAAATCAGTTGAGCATTTGCTCAGCTGATTTTTTTATCCAACGCATTTTTCATTTCGAACTTCGGCTAATTTTTCTGTAATCATTTCCATGACTTTTTCAGCATCTGCTAAATTTTCTAAATCATATTGGTTAATATCAATAACTAGAGTTGCACTTTTATCGTAAGAATTGAACCAGTTATCATATTGACTATGAAGATGGGTGTAATAGTCTAGTAACCCATTGTTTCCTTCGACTTGTTCAAAGGTACGACCGCGTTTTTCAATTCTATTTAATACAGTATCCAAAGAACCGCGTAAGTAAATCAAAAGATCTGGAGATTTTTTAGGCATATTGTCAAGTTCTTCCATCATATTGTCTAATAAATCCAAGTAAGTATCCATCTCAGCATCACTCATATTTCCTTCTTCATAATTGATGCGAGTAAACAAGGCATCTTCATAAATAGAACGATCCAATACATTGTTCTCATGTTTGAAAGCTGCTTTTATACTTCTGAATCGTGTATTTAAAAAATAAATTTGTAATGAAAAAGCCCAACGTTCTGGATCTTTATAAAATTTTTCCAAAATCCGATTGTCATCCACACTTTCGTAGAAAGCCTCACTTCCTAATGCTTCTGAAATAAATTTTGTGTAGGTACTTTTACCAGCACCAATCATACCAGCTAAAACGATCACAGCTTTATTTTCCCCTTTCATGAACGGCCACACTCCTATCAAAGACCGATGTCTTCTTCTTTTGCGAATTCTAGTATACCATATTTGGAATGACTAAATAATTTATTTTTAAATGAAAATGGAGAGAATTAGTTAAATAACTTTTGATAGGTTAGTGGACCAACGATGCCATCAGATAAAAGTTTAGAGCTGGTTTGAAATTCTTTAGTTGCTTGTACCGTTTTAGGTCCAAAAGACTGATCGGGTGTGCCAACGATCAAGAAATTTTTTCCTAATAAGAAAGCTTGGACCACATAAACATCCCATCCAATCGAATTGATTTTTAGTGTTCGTAGTTTACTAGCCGTTTTAGGACCCCAATAACCATCTACTTCAGAACCCGTTGTTTTTTGAATCCACTTAATTAATTCTCTTTTGGTTAAAGTGTCAAATAATCCAGTCTGTGGAATGCCAATAGTGTGTTGGACTGCTTTTATTCGATCAGTTTGAGTGAATATTAATCCTTTGTTATTATCTAATGAAATAATGAGTTTTTGGCCAATTTTTATTGTCTCAGATGATAAGCGATTAGCAGTTTTTAACCACGTAAGAGTGGTCTGGTATTTTTTTGAAATACTCCATAAAGAATCTCCTTTCACAACAGTATAGTAGAGACCGCTTTCGTTAGCAGGAAGGGGAGGTATGTCCGTTTTTGTAGGGCTTGAAGATAAGTCTTTAGAAAATTGATCTAGAGAGACACCATAGTGCATTAGGTAAGCATCTGGGTCAGAGTGAGTTGTGCCGCCTAAATTTTTTGAAACCCAATGATGTGTTTTTATGCCTTTCGCATTAAGATCTGTGCCCGTATTTAATCTACAAGGGATTCCCGCTTCACCAGCTAACTTTCGCAAAAGCCAGATATAAGCTTGGTAATCTTTTTGGAAACAGTCTGGATTTGACGTTCGAGCCAATTCGACTTGAGCATAAGCATGAGGATTAGCATATTTACCAGCACCATATTGCATTTTTCCTACTTGAGCAATTTGGATGATTCGGCCTCCGCCTCCGATCCAATGACTCGTAAAAGCTCCATTGTTAGCCGCTTGTCGCGTCATATAAGCAATCTCATTTTCTAAAGAAAGTGGACCGGTATTGTTGGCGTTTCCTGACTCGTGAGCAATAACAATACTTTGGCTGGTTAACTTTTTTTGTGAAAGAGGGATGAGTTGTTTTTCAATCAAATAGTTCATTTTTTTCCTCCTATAGAAAAATGAAAGAAGCGGAGCAGAAATACTGCGCCGCTTCTTTTTCAATGAATGGTCTTTTATTCTACTTCAAAAATGTCTTCTACAACGCGTTCAACATAACGAGCTCCTACAACAGTTGCGTATGGGTTGGCTCCTTCTAGTTGAAACATATTCAATGAAATGATGGAATTCATTGCTTGCTGAGCTTTTTCAGTCGTTAAATTAAGAATGGGGTCTTTTACGCTCATTGCTTTTGTCTTTCCTAAACTTGTACCGAACCTTAATTCCAATGATTTTGCCATATTATTTTCCTCCTTTAGTAGATAAGTTGTGAAAGATCAATTTTTTTTAACGAGTATAGGTATACTCTTCAACCATAACCGTTTGTAGATAAGGGAAATTAGTTAGAGATTCTAATGCAAGGGTAAAGCCTTCTACTTGCTCAGGTGTAACGTTGTTAATCGTGTTAGAATAACTGCGTTTCAGTGTCTTTTCGTTTGCAGCATCTTCAAAATGTACTTCAATTGACCCCTTTGTCCATTCTTTTTGCATTCTATATTCCTCCTTATGAAATAAGTTGTTGTGTAAGTTTTTGTCATGACATCTTACACCTCTAATAACGTTGAGCAGTAAAAGAGTGTTACCCATAAAAATTTAAATAGAATAATGATAAAATAGCCATCTAGACCAATTTGAATTCTAAAGGTTAGAAGATAAATTTAAACAGCCATACAATAGATGATGATGGAATAAATTTTACTATAGGTATAATGACCAAACTGAAAAGTAAGTTCAAAATAAAAAATAGTTTCTCTTGCAGGATGAAAGCAGTTTCTGTAGAATAAAAATAAATAGTGTTTTTTAATTAAAAGGCTTTAAAAAAAACCAGCTAAGGATTATATTAATGATAAAAAGGAGTTTATTATGAATCTTAGGAAACTTGTCCAAGCCTATATTTTAAATCAAAAAGTTGGTAGTCCAATTTTTATTTCTGATATCATGGACCACATTTCTCAATATAATGATGAACAAAAACCTTGTACTCAAATAAGGAAAAATGTGAATGTTATTTTGATGAGAATGGTAAATGAAGGCAAATGCTTAAAGCGTTTTGGAGCGGGTGTATACTATCGTGATGAAGTTATTAATACAGAAAAAAACGGGATAGATAGTATGGAATTGATTAAACGAACGTATATAAAAGATAAAAAAGGGTTGGTGTTTGGCTATTTAACCGGTGAAATTTTCATGTATCAAATAAAGTTACTGGCAGATAGACCAAGTGAGGTCGTTATTGCTACTAATGCAAAAAGAAATGCAATCTGTGAAATAGAGGATATAAACTTTAAATTGATCAATCCTCCTACAACAGTTTCAACTGAAAATTTTCGATACTTACAAGTGTTAGACCTTATCAAAAATGATTTGGCAAAGGGAAGCAATTTGCAGTATGAATATGCACTTAGCCACTTTATGAATAAATACCTACTAGAGGAAGCTAAGCTGGTGGCGTTAGCTGTAGAGTACTATAGTCAAAAAGTTGTTCTTAAAGTAGCGGATTTTATCAGCAACAAAGTCTACTTAGATGAACAAAAAGAAGGAATCATTATTACAATAGATACTATAAATCCAAAAGAAATCAGTGAATCCATCGCAAAAGAGGTATCTGAAAGTGAGTAAAATGGTAAAGAATAGTAGATAAGAAAAGCCAGAAAATCTTCTGGCTTTTCTTATACATTAACACATGATAAAATATTCATATGAAAACGAAATTGATTTACGTCTTAAGATAGGAGGACTAAAAAATGAAACAGTACGCAGTGAAAGGATTACATTGTGCCAATTGCGCTAAAAAGTTAGAAGCTCAACTGCAGCAATTAAAAAATGGCGAGACGATTCGATTGAATTATTCTACCAATCGAATTTATCTCCCAGATGAAATGGATCTAGATGTAGTAAAAAGAATTTTATTAGCAGATAAGATTCAAATCTTGTCAGAGAAACAGGAGTTGATTGAAAACAAATCAGACCATCATCACGTTGCGGATCTCACGGGAAGTAATGGAGCAATAAAGAATATAAAAACCGTTTTTATTTTAAACTTAACTTTTTCATTAGCTGAATTTATTTTTGGAGTGTTATTTAATAGTGCAGCGATTTTATCAGATGCTGTACACGACTTAGGTGATTCTTTATCTATAGGATTAGCATTGGTATTTCAAAAAGTCTCCGTTAAAGAAGCAAATGAACGGTATAGTTTTGGGCATAGACGATTCTCACTATTAGGGGCTCTAATTACTTCGGTCATCTTAATAGGCGGTTCTATTTTAGTCATTGTTAACAGTGTTCCATTACTGATCAATCCTCAACCGGTTAATTCGCGGGGAATGTTTTGGCTGTCAATTGTAGCAATCGCAATCAATGGCTATGCTGCCTGGTTGATTAGCAAAGGGACTTCAAAAAATGAAAAAGTTCTAAATTTGCATATGCTTGAAGATGTATTAGGTTGGGTTGGTGTGTTAATGGTTAGTATTGTTTTGACTTTTAGCAACTGGTTTATTTTAGATCCAATCTTATCTATTTTGATTGCTGGATACATTTTATCAAAAGCTATTCCCAATCTACTTGAAAATGCCTCTATCTTTTTAGAAGCTGTACCAAGAGGAGTAGATATAAAAGAATTAGAAAGAAAAATAAAACAACTGTCAAATGTACATGCTGTTTCTCATTTTCATATATGGTCAATAGATGGAGAAGAAAACGCATTAGCCATTACAGTATACAGTGATACAAAAGACAGCAAAGAACAGGAACGAATCAAAGAAGAGATACGTTATTTAATAAAGGATGCCAATGTAACACATTCGACTATTGAAATTGTTGTAGACGAAGAATTTTTTATCCAATAAAATGGAAAAACTCAATTCATACCGTGAATAAAGGCTTCTTCTTTGCTTGAGATATTAAATTTTGCTATCATAAAGATACATTAAGGATGTATGAAATAATCTTAACACTAGCAACTTTGAAGATAAGAGGATGACTTTCAGCATTACTAATACGAAATGGAGCGTGAATTCAAATGGATAGAAGAGTTGAAGGAACTTACACAACAAAAGAAGAAACAGTAAGTGCAGTAGAGCGATTAATCAATGAAGGTTACGTGGCCGAAGAGATTGTTATTGTAACAAATGAAAAACATGAAAATGAATTAGAAGATCTAACGATGGTTGAAGTCGATTCGGTTGATCCAGGAGAAGGAATGTCACTTTGGGAAAAATTAAAAGAATCATTTAGTTTTGGTCGTTACAATTCTGAAGAAGCTTCTAGCCCATTTGAAGAATACGGTATCGCAGAAGATTCTGGAGAACACTACACAGAAGCATTAGAAAATGGCGAAATTGTTATTTTAGTTAACAGTGCTGGTCCATCAAATTCTCAACAGCTATCTCAAGTAAATCAAGAAGTTCTAAATGGAACAAACACTGATGAAAGTGCAGCAGAATCAAACATAGCAAAAGACCCGGTTAAAGCTCCAACTAAAGAAAAAATGGATGCTGTTCCTGGTGAAGGAGAACAATTTGACCCAACTAAGGCTCAATCTTCAAGGGAAGACATTGAAGGAAATCCTGTTACAGCTCCAGATAAGGAAAATATGGATACAGCTACAGAAGGATCAATTAGTCCTAATACAGTAAACGAAGAGCAAACAGATAGTAAAAACGCTCCAACATCGAATGAAGTAAACGGCTCTTCTCTTGAATCAGATCCTGAGTTAACTGGAGATGAATCGACAGTCATTGCTGAAAATGAAGGACATGTATATCCTGACAATATCAGTAAAGGTGTAGTGGATGGCGGAAGTTCTTCACTTGATCCAACTCATATAAATGGGTCTGGAAAATCAGAAGAAACGAAGCCAGAGAAAAATTCTGAACAACCTGAAAGTGATGCTTATTATAGTGATAACTATGAAGAAGCAGGCGGAAAGTCTATTCAAAAAGATGAGGAAGAAAAATAATCGAAATAACGCAAAACAGAGATTGGGACAATAGTTCCAGCCTCTGTTTTGTGTTCTGACCCTTTTTTAACTACGTATTTAACGTGAGCTTTGCCTAAGTTTCAGATCAGGTAACAAGCGTTAATTGGAAGCAAGTTCTACGCTGTAATCCAAACTAGGACAAGGCTTCTTATTTGTATTCGTTTTCTTAAGTTGATATGCTAGTTGTGTAGAAAAAATCAAGGAGGGAATAACCATGACAACTAATGAAAATGAAACTCAAAAGCCTAAAAAAGATTACTTGATCAATGATGATAGTGGGAACATGAATCCTGAACCGCAAACGGAAGATCCTAATTATAAAGCAGCGGGTAAGTTGGAAGGCAAGACTGCTATTATTACAGGCGGGGACAGTGGAATCGGTCAAGCTGTAGCCATTGCTTTTGCAAAAGAAGGTGCAGATGTAGCTATCGGCTATTTGGAATCTGAGGACGATGCGAATTACACGAAAAATCGAATTGAAAAGATCGGGCGCAAAGCTTTAGTATTCAAAGGTGATGTAGGTCAAGAATCATATGCACAAGAAGTTGTTTCTAAAGTAATGGAAGAATGGGGTCATTTAGATATTCTCGTCAATAATGCAGGAGAACAACACGTTCAAGAAAAAATTGGCGATATAACAGAGGAGCAATTGGACCGGACATTTAGAACCAATATTTTTAGCCAATTCTATTTTGTTAAGGCAGCAATGCCACACTTGTCTCAAGGAGCGGCTATCATCAATACGACATCTATTACTGCTTACCGTGGAAGTGAACATTTACTTGATTACTCAGCTACTAAAGGGGCAATTACTGCTTTTACAAGGTCACTTTCACAAAATAGTGAAGTAATCGATAAAAAAATTCGTGTAAACGGGGTAGCACCAGGTCCAATATGGACTCCACTTATACCCGCAACATTTACAGAGGAACAATTAGAGAGTTGGGGCAAAGGCGGAGCAATTGAACGTGCCGGTCAAGCCTACGAATTGGCACCAACATATGTCTATCTAGCAAGTACAGATTCTAGTTATGTATCTGGTCAAGTTTTACATGTTAATGGCGGAGTAGTCATAAATGGCTAAAATTGATTCTTAACTTTCGTTAAATTGCAACTAAATGAGCTTTAGAGTTCATTTCAAGTCGTCTATTTTGATAACTTATTTTTCATTTGTTAAAGTTAGTTATAAGAAATAGTAAATCGTTATGTAAAGTCGATAATCATAAAAGGGAGTGTTAAGTATGAGTAAAGTAGTCGTTGGTTCATTTTCAAATGTACAAGAAACATCAGCCTGTGTAGAACAATTATTAGCAGAAGGTCATTCTAGTGACAGTATAAAAATTGTTACAACTAATCAAAACTTTTCAGCAATTAAAGAGCAATCAGGTGTAGAAGTAAACAAAGTTTCAACTGAACAAGATGATGAAAAATCTGCTTGGGACAAACTTAAAGATATGTTTGCTGATACAGACGCAGACGATAATGCACAATTAGAAAAATTCGGAGTTGATTCGACTAGTGCAGCTCAATATGCTGATTCTTTGAAAGCTGGAGAATACATTGTACTTTCAGATGAAACCACCGGATCAAATTCAAGTAATCAAGTGACACAAGAACCTAAGGAAACATCAAACCAAGTTGTGGGACAAGCTGGTGAGGGAGTACGTGTAGTAAAAAATGCTTCTCAACCAACAGATGATGATACTTTAGCTAATGATGGCGATGATCGCTTAAATAATGCAGAAGTACCACTAGAAACTAATTTTCCAGATACGGAAAGTTTAAACGAAGATACAAAAGTACAATCAGGTTTAACAGAAACGATTGTACCTGAAACGATTGAGGAGGATGATTTAATGGTAGACTCGATTAGAAATGAAGAAAATCCTAGATTGCAAGACAATCAAGAGGACGACTTTACGAATGGTGCTTTTAGCAAAGAACAAGATCGAAGAGACGATACTAGAGACGTGGTGACTCCTCCTATTGATCCATTAAATCATCAAGAGTACGATCCTAATGACAATCCATTACAAGGAACGCCTCCAACAGGTTCAGTACCAAAAGATGAACCAACTGGGCCAAGTTCACAAAACCAAGAAGAGTTAGATTTACCTAATTTTGATGGTAGCACATTATCTGGCCAACCAAGAAATGATCCAAAAAGAGATTTTCCAAATTAAAAAATAAAAAAAGAAGCGGCTCCGACTTAGGTCAGTGCCGCTTTTGTTATGCATCTACTTATGTAATACTGGTTTTTCGAACGTGTGTTTGTATCCGGTTTATGCTATAATAGAAAGACTGAGGCAGGAGTGTGAGTCTATGATAAATGGAAAAGAGAGTAAAAAGCAGGCATCTTCAACATCAACATTGCCTAAGATTACAAAAATTGAAGCGCAGAAACGAAAAGGACGCTACAATATTTATTTAGATGAAGAATATGCTTTTCCTGTTGATGAAGCTATTTTAATTAAACATATTTTGCACAAAGGGATGGAAATTTCAAAGACCTTCCGGCAGCAATTAGAAATAGAAGATGGCTACCGTAAAGCTTATACGAGAGCACTAGTATATCTGAATTATTCTTTGCGCTCAATAAAAGAAATTAAAGATGATTTGATTGCCCATGAGTTTACTGGTGAAACAGCTGATCAAGTGATTGAACAATTAAAAGAACAAGGCTACTTAAATGATTTAATGTATGCTGAAAGTTATACAAGAACCGCTGCAAATGTTAGCGGAAAGGGGCCTTACGTGATAAAAAGAGAATTGAAAAAACGTGGAGTTAAAGAGGAAACAATCGAAGAAGCGATGGAACAGTATCCATTTGATCAAATGGTGGAAAATGGTGTTGCGCTAGCAGAAAAAGTTATGCGTCGCTCCTCACAACATTCTTCAAGAGAGACAAGCAATAAAATCCGTCAAAATTTGATGCAAAAAGGATTTCAATCAGATGTGATCACTCAAGTATTGGAGCAGATCACAACCGAAAAAGAAGATGACGATGAATATGATGCATTAAAAACACAAGGTGATAAAATTTGGCGTAAACAATCCAAATTAACGGGATCTAAAAAGATTCAAAAAGTTAAAAGTGCCTTGTTTCAAAAAGGTTTTGCAGGAGATTTAATCACGCAGTATATCAATGAAAAAGAAATGGAAGAAGAGGACGAATGACAGAAATAGAATCGAAGATAGATGAAAAAGAGCAAAAAATACTTCATGGTATACCCATGTGGCCACAAGAAAAAATCAATCGGTTTAGAGAAACGCTTTTAAGTTGGTATGATATTGAAAAACGAGATCTGCCTTGGCGTAAAAATAATGATCCTTACCGTATTTGGGTTTCTGAGATCATGCTGCAACAAACAAGGGTAGATACGGTTATCCCTTATTACTTGAATTTCATGAATAATTTCCCAACGATAGAAGCATTAGCAAATGCGCATGAAGATGTGTTGTTAAAAGCTTGGGAAGGGTTAGGCTATTATTCACGAGTTCGTAATATGCAAAAAGCAGCCCAACAAATCATGGAAGATTACGATGGCGAAATGCCTAAAGACCCTAAAGAAATCAGTAAATTAAAAGGAATCGGACCCTATACTACTGGAGCAATCGCAAGTATGGCTTTTGGTTTGCCAGAACCTGCAGTTGACGGAAATGTTATGCGCGTATTGAGTCGCTTATTTGAAATTGATGCCGATATTGCTAAACCGGGCAACCGCAAAATTTTTGAAGCTATTATGCGAGAACTGATTGATCCCTATAAACCAGGCGATTTTAATCAAGCATTTATGGACTTGGGTTCAAGTATTTGTACACCTAAAAATTACCATCCTGAATTAAGCCCGGTTAAAGAATTTAATCAATCGTATCAAAATGGAACATGGGATAAATACCCTGTAAAAAGTAAAAAGAAAAAAGCCAAACCAGTTTATTATGTAGGGGCGATCATTAAAAATGCAGAGGGTGCATTTTTGCTAGAAAAGAGGCCAGAAAATGGATTGCTGGCTAATATGTGGACCTTTCCTTTAATTGAAGAAGAATCTGTCACTCATGAAGCAGAAATTAAAAAGGGAACCTTAACTGGAGTAACTGATGAAAATAAAACAGAACAGGTTATAAAAAATGTAATGGCTGAGCTAGAGGCAAAATATGCCGTCAAGCCAACGTTAATGGAGCAACCATTTGATGAAGTTCAACATATTTTTAGTCATTTAAAATGGTTTGTAGCTGTCTATTATGGACAGGTAGTAAAAGAAGAAGAGCCTATGTTCATTCCTGAAAATTGTTATTGGGTGCATCCTTCTGATTTTGACCACTATACATTTCCCGGTCCACAAACAAAAATGTGGCAAAGTTATCTTTCTAAGTTTAATCACAACTAATTCGAAAAAGTACCCATTCATTTTTTCAGTATTTATTGAAAAAATGAATGGGTTTTTGTGTGAATAAAGGAATCTTGCTCTTAAATCAATTTTTTCTCATTTTTTTTTCATTATTTATTTGGTTTTATACTATAAAGATTAAGAGTTGTGATATAATAAATACGAGTCGAGTGCTTAGGCATTCTCTGGTTTATTATTTACTAATTTCTTGCGATTTTATGCGAGAAAAAGAAAGTTGGGTTAGGGATGCATATTCCAAAAGAAGGAGAATACATCACGATCCAAAGCTATAAACATGATGGCAGTTTACATCGCACGTGGAGAGATACAATGGTACTTAAGACAAGTGATCAATCGTTAATCGGAGTAAATGATCATACTCTAGTAACGGAATCGGATGGCCGAAGATGGCTAACTCGAGAACCAGCGATTGTTTATTTCCATAAGCATTATTGGTTCAATATCATTGCAATGATAAGAGATAATGGTGTTTCTTACTATTGTAATCTTGCTTCGCCTTACACACTAGATGAAGAAGGTTTGAAGTATATTGATTATGATTTAGATATCAAAGTCTTTCCTGATGGCGAAAAACGCTTATTGGATGTAGATGAGTATGAAGATCATAGCAAAAAGTGGAGTTACCCTGATGATATTGACCATATATTAAAAGAAAACGTGAAAATCTTAGTAGATTGGATCAATGAAGAAAAAGGTCCTTTCTCAAAAGAGTATGTTGACATATGGTACAAACGCTATCAACAGTTATCACTTAAGCAATGAGCTTATACTGGATAAGATGAGAGCAAGTTCTCTTGAATGAGTAAAAGGGGTAAGAGGTTCCAAATCTTTGGAGCCTCTTTATTCTTTACTAAAAAGGGTAGTGAATCTTATCGAATATATGGTAAACTGTTGAAAGATGACGTACAGAAGAAGTCAATAAAAAACAAAGTTTGATTTTAAGGAGTGAATAAATATGTCTAAAAAAGGCGGATTTGCTATTGTTCTGCTGGTTATTTTAGCATCTGGAGTGATCCTTTTCGGAATGAATTATTCTAAAAAGCAGCAAAAAGAATTAATGGCTGTTTCAGAACAAACAGACCAACAAGAACTAGGAAGTACGAAAGAAGATACAACAGAACAATTGGCTAACTATGAAAATAGTCGTCAAGAGATGTCTGCATTGGATTACATAAAGTATGTCAGCTTGGTAAAAGAAGAAGAAGTTTCACTAAGTTTTTATGGAGATATCGCTGAAGAAGAACAATGGATCTCTGAAGCAGAACAATACATAAATGAACAAACGAATAAAACGATAAAAGTAAATCGTTTAGTAAATCCTGATTATGATTCTTATAAACTGATCAGTGAAAATAAAGTAGTGAAACTTGCAGAAACAAAACCTGATGTTATTTTCTTTCAATTACCAGCGTATGCTGATCAAAAGTTAGACATTAGTTTGGTTGACTCTAGTGAATATTTAACTATGAATTATGAAGCTATTAAAGATGCTTTACCTGAATCTTTAGTTGTGTTTATTTCTCCAAATCCAAGCAGCAGCGAAAAAGGGAACAATAATTCAAGAACACTTGATTACACTTCTTATTTAAATGAAATGATGTCGACCATTCAAGACAATGAATGGATCAGTTTTGATCTTCATGAACGTTATCTGGAAAAATTAGAAGCGGATGGTGTAGCTTTAGAAAGCACATTATTAGAAAATGGAAGAACATTGAATACTGAGGGAACGGATCTATATAGTACATTATTCGAAGAGTCGCTCGATCAAAAAATAGATACTACGAGCGGAATGTAAAAAAACTGCAAAAAAAGAGAAGCAATGAATTCAATCATTGCTTCTCTTTTTTGTTTGGATTGAGTACTATTATTGTTCAACGTGCTCAATATTTGAAATTTCAGTATCAGGATTCCAATCGTTTCCTTTATAGCTGCTGACTAAGATATTTAAGTGCTCTAAATGTTCTTCATATTTTAAAATACTAGACATGATATGAATAACGGCATTGCTTTGGCCATAATCGTCATGCATGTATTCTTCTAAACTTGCTTCATCAAAGAAAGATTGCATAAACTCTTTTCGAAGTGGTGCTTTATATGAAATGAAATTTACGCTGTCAGGTGAAACACGTCCATTAAATTTTAGCAATATTTGTTCGTGCGCCGTTAACAATGTTTCTAGACGTTCACGTATCAGAATACGCAAATCTTTTGGAAAATGGTTGAATGAGTTTTCGTAACTATGAAATGTGTGCGATAAATTATAAGCTTCTTTCGTAGTCTCAATAATTTGTCTGTAAACAACAACTTTACGCAATTTTTGTACACGGTCTTTTTTTTTTGTGAGCAGACCTTCATCTTTAAACAAGGAAAGGTATACATCCATACGATTCAACTCTGACTTGATCCATTTCAGGTCCTTTTTTAGAACAGGATATTGGCTGTTTTTCCGAACACTGGCACGTAGAAATTTCATGATCTCAGTAGTTGAATAGTCTGTAACGTGGTACAATTTTTCTTCGTATTTAGGCGGGAACAAAATAGTATTCACCAAAAATGCGATAAAAACTCCCATAATTGTAGCAGCCACCCTTATAGTGGCATAAAGAATAAAGTTATCTTCAGTCGTCTGCATGATAACAATCAACGTAACTGTAGCTAAGCCAATCACACTGCTGAGATTCATCTTGTTTAATATAGCGATCAAGACACAAGCGGCAACTCCTACAATGATAAAATGATTTCCCAATGTCAGTGTTATGCAGATCGCAACTAATGCACCAATCAAGTTAGCTATAATACGATCTTTCAGTGTTTTTATAGATCGCTTGACAGAAGGCTGCAAAGCAAAAATTGCTGAAATCGCAGCTAAAACACTGCCTGATGGAAAATTGAATAATAAAGGAATAGCTAAGGAAAGAGCTACCGCTATCCCTGTTTTGAGCGTTCGTGCTCCGATTCTCATAAATTAAGTTCACTCCGTTTATTGATAGTTGTACTTCAATGATAAACTCTTTGCCTAGAATAAGCAAAGAGTTTAGCGTAAATAGTCTGAAAATTGAGAGAATAAGAAAAAGGGCAACTTTAAGGATTAAACTAATTTAGAAAATGCTCTATCTATAGCACATTTTGTTTCATCTATGTCCTCTTGAGTATGCATGATAGTCAAAAACCAAGCTTCATATTTACTTGGAGCTAAATTGATACCTT
Source organism: Carnobacterium sp. FSL W8-0810 (assembly GCF_038007125.1). Taxonomy (NCBI): domain Bacteria; kingdom Bacillati; phylum Bacillota; class Bacilli; order Lactobacillales; family Carnobacteriaceae; genus Carnobacterium; species Carnobacterium sp. FSL W8-0810. The sequence goes on from NZ_JBBOWO010000001.1 coordinate 1,640,523, forward strand.
CATCTAACATCGCTTTAAAGAATTTTCCGAAACGCTCGGTATCTGTATTTTCTGCATCAGCATAATCCTCGATTGGATGTTCTGAAAAGTAGACTGTCAATGATCCGCCAATTTGGTTAACCACAGTAGGAATATCGTATTTTTCTCCCGCTTCTAATAAAGCTTCTTTTAACTGAACAGCAAAATCAGCCATTCTTTCGTAAATACCAGGTTCTTGTAAAACCTCTAGACAGGCAATTCCAGCTTGCATGGAAAGAGGATTTCCAGCCATTGTTCCGGCTTGGTAAGCGGGTCCAAGAGGAGCTACAGTATCCATAATACGAGTTGGTCCACCATATGCTCCGATAGGCAATCCTCCACCAATTGATTTGCCAAAGGCAGTTAAATCAGGAACGACACCTAACATATCTTGAGCCGCACCATAATGGAAACGAAAATTCGTGATTACTTCATCGTAAATCACCAAAGCTCCATATTCATGTGTAATGTCATTGACTGCTTCTAAAAATCCTGGTTTTGGAGCAACCATCCCGAAGTTTCCGACAATCGGTTCAACCAAAACAGCTGCTACTTGATCTCCCCATTTTTCCATAACCGCTTTATAGGATTCAACGTCATTGTACGGTACAGTAATGACTTCTTTAGATGTTCCTTTTGTGATGCCGCCAGAATCTGTGGTTCCTAAAGTAGCTGGTCCGCTGCCTGCTTCAACCAATACAAGGTCGAAGTGACCATGGTATTGACCTGTGAATTTTACAATCAATTCACGTTCTGTATACGCTCGTGCGACTCGAACCGTTGTCATAACGGCTTCAGTTCCAGAATTGGTAAAACGCACTTTATCCATTGAGGGAATAGCTTCCGTCAGCATTTTTGCAAAAGTGACTTCATGTTCTGTAGGAGTCCCGAATAAAACACCTGTATCTGCAGCATGTTTAATCGCTTTTACAATATGTGGATGATTGAATCCTGTAATAATAGGACCATATGCGGCTAAGTAATCGATGTAACGATTTCCGTCAACATCATATAAATAAGCTCCATCTCCATGATCCATCGTGACAGGATTTCCTCCGCCAACACCTTTAAATGAACGACTGGGACTATTGACTCCTCCTACAATGACTTTATTTGCTTCTAAAGCTAAGCGGTCACTTTGAGTATGGTTTAACATAAATAATTGCCTCCTTAAAAAGTAAAATCATTACTATTGTAAAACTCTTATCTTATAAGTGCAATCTTTCCTGTAAGGAAAGGACTAGGATTTATTTGCAAAGTTTGAACAGAAAAGTTATTATTAAAATGTAAACACTTATTATAAGATGATAATAAGTATTAAGTGATAATTAAATTTTATATCAGTTTATAAACAAAGTTTAGCTAATTGATTTTGAGAGGAGGAGAAAGATGACTTCAAATCATTTAGTAGCCCAGTCGATTGAAAAATTAAAAAGAGCCCATATCCGTATCACACCACAACGTTATGGAATATTAGAATATCTAATTGAAAATGATAATCATCCAACAGCTGATGAAATCTATCAGGCTTTAGCCTCAAGATTTCCTAATATGAGTGTTGCTACCGTTTATAATAATTTACGCTTATTTACTAAAGTTGGTTTTGTAGACGAGATGAATTATGGCGATGCTTCAAGCCGATTTGATTTTACATCTGCACAACATTACCATGCAATCTGTGAGATTTGTGGTAGAATCGAAGATCTTTATTACCCTGGATTAGAAGATATCGGTGAAGTAACAACGAATTTAACGGGTTTTGAAGTGAAGCGTCATAGATTAGAAATTTATGGAATTTGCCCTGAATGTCAACAAAAGAGAGATGAAACAACTCATTCTACATTTCCTGTATAAGGATAGAATAGTTACTGGAAAATCACCTGATAAGGGTGGTTTTTTATTCGCATAAAGTTTTTAAAAATAGGAGCTATATTGACACAAAAATAGATTCTCTATACTATGGATATTAAAGTGTACGAACTAGAAGTTATAAAGTATATAAATTATGTGAAAGGAGCATGTAATGTCAACCCTCAATGATGTTGCTAAAAAAGCAAATGTATCAAAAATGACTGTATCAAGAGTAATCAATCATCCTGAGCAGGTTACAGATGAGTTGAAAGTACTTGTATTTGAAGCGATGGAAGAACTCAACTATCGACCAAATGTTGCTGCGAAAGCATTAGTAAACAATCGCACGCAAGTTATTAAACTATTTATCCTTGAAGAAATGGACACAACTGAACCGTATTATATGCATTTACTAACTGGAATCGCGAGAGAGCTAGACAATCGACATTATTCTTTACAATTGGTCACTAAAAACAACTTTGACATTGGATCCTGTGATGGGTACATTATGTGCGGCATGCGAGAAAGCGATTACGAATGGATCAGTGGAGCCACAAAACCGGTTGTATTATTTGGTGAAAATCGACACGGATATGATTTTGTAGATTCAAATAATAAAGAAGGTATCGCATGTGCTACTCAATATGGAATCGATTTAGGTTATAAAAAGATTATTTATATTGGAATCGATGTAAAAGAACCTTTTGAATATTCAAGAGAGAATGGATACATATCTACAATTCAAAAAAATAAATTGGATCCAGAGATTCGACGATTTGAAAACCGCTCACGCTATGCAGCTGATTTTATTAAAGAAAACTGGAATATTTTTGAACCTAGCACACTATTTATTTGCAGCTCAGATCGCTTAGCTATAGGGATACAACGAGGGATCCTTAGTATGGGCGGAGAAATCCCTTCTGATTTTGGGATCATTGGACATGATGGTGTGTTTTTGGATCAAATTGCATTTCCGCAATTGACTACTGTAAAGCAACCTGTTATCAAGATGGGTGAAGCTTGTGCTAAAATGATACTAAACAAAATTGAAAAGAAAAATGCTTCTCAAGGGGAATTGTTTTTCACACCTGAGCTTATTGTAAGAGGAACAACCACTGAACAATAAATCTTGTTGATATTAAAATTTAGATATGAGAGTAGGATCACCATGACTAAAGCTATGATTATCGTAAATCCTTCTTCAGGTGCAGAAGAGTCTGAGAACTATACTGAACAATTAAAAGAACAATTAAAAGCAGTTGCTTCTGAATTTGTCATCAAAAAAACCAAGAAATCAGGAGATGCTAAAGAATTTGCTGAAGAAGCAGCTTTAAATGATTATGAAGCCGTTTTTGTTTTGGGAGGAGATGGGACTGTTAGTGAGGCAGTGAATGGTTTGATGTTGCATGAGTCTAAACTGCCATTAGGAATCATTCCGCTTGGAACGGTCAATAATGTTGCTCGAGCTGTAGGTATTCCAATGAATCCGGAAAAGGCTATCGATTCATTAGAACAATTAACCGTTCAGCAAATCGATGTAGGAAAGTTGAATGATCGATTTTTTATCAGTTCGACTTCCGTTGGTCCTATACCTGAGTCCGTTCAAGAAGTAGATGTCGATATGAAAACAAAATTTGGCGTATTTGCTTATTTGATAGAAGGTATCAAGGCATTAAAAAATGATGAAACCTATACTTTTGAATTAGATATTGACGGAGAAAAATGGACAGCCGAGTACAGCCTGCTCTTGATTGCTATGAGTAATTTTGTAGGTGGTGTAGGTACAATCATTCCTGAAGCAGCTATCGATGACGGCTTGATTCATTTAGTTACATTAAAGGAAACGACTGCTAAAGAAAAATTAAGCTTAGTGCCTGAATTGTTCCAAAATAAAGAGTACACGAAAGATCAATTAGAACATCGCTCTTTTAAAAAAGCAAGAATACGGTTAGTAGAAGATATAGATAAGGAAATAAATTGTACAGTTGACGGCGACAAAGGCCAGACCTTCCCTCTAGAAATAGAAGTATTGCCACAAGCTTTATCTGTTTTTGCCTAATTATTAATAATAGCCCTATAGCAGTTGGTGGGAATAATGTTATTCCTAAACTATTATAGGGTTATTTGTTTTGTTTTATTCTGGGGGAGCGTTAAGAAGACGGATCTCTCTTTCTATCTGACATTCTTCGTCAAATTTTGTTAAAGAACCTGAACTATAGAGTGTCTATTCACCATTTCACGCCATTTTTTTACCGAATTATGAACTAGGCAGCTTTGCGATAGCAGCAAACACTATTTAGTAAAGTATGGAAAACTTTTCGGTAACGAAAAGTCTCCGATCTTCTTTATGTAGAACCTTAAAACCTCCAGAAGTATAAAAATTCTGGAGGTTTTTTTAGTGCTATTTATTATTAGAAAAGCTCTTTATCTAGATGTTGCGATTGTGTGAGATTGTAAGCCAACTTCATAAAATTGATCCATATCGTCTTTAGGAACCATACTTCCCCCGGTTGCCCAAGCAATATGTGTAGCTTGATCCATTTTGTCTGTTAAATCATGTTTTTCTAAATAAGATTTGCCTTCTTCAGATTGGCATAATCGTAAAGCACCCGGTACACCAGCTAAAGCTGCAGGCTCTAGATAAATTTTTTCTTTGTCAATGAGAGCACTCAACAAGCGATTTGTTTCAAAGTCATCAATAGTATAAGAACCGCTAAAGAAGTGTTTCATTATATTCGCTACTAGTTTAGAAGTTCGAGGAACGGCTAAACCATCAGCAACAGTTAGTCCATCTAAACCAAAATCTTTAACAGATACTTGATCGAGTTTTCCAGTCATCAAACCCATTGTCATGGACGGAACGTGAGTTGGCTCAGCAAAGAAACAATGCACATTATCACCATAGATCTGTTTTAATCCGAAACTAATTCCGCCTGGTGAACCACCGATGCCACAAGGCAAATAAACAAATAAAGGATGGTTTTCATCTACAAGGATATTTTCTTGCTCTAATTGTTTTTGCAAACGATTGGCTGCAACTGTATAACCTAAAAACAATTCAATGGAATGTTCATCATCAACATAATAACTCATTGGATCTAAATCGGATTGTTCGCGTCCTTTTTTTACTGCGTTTGTAAAATCTGATTCGTGCTCAATAACTGTTACCCCACGAAAACGCAATAAATCTTTTTTCCACTGTTTGGCTTCTACAGACATATGTACTGTCACGTCAAAGCCTAACATAGCGCCAACTGTTCCTACACTGATGCCGAGATTTCCAGTCGTTCCTACAGCAATTTTGTAATTTGAAAAAAAGGTTTTAAAGGCTTCCGTTGCAAATAGTGAATAGTCCTCATTCCAGCTTTTCAATAAGCCATGTTCTAAAGCTAATGTTTCAGCATGTTTCAATACTTCATAGATCGCTCCACGAGCTTTTATTGTTCCAGCAATCGGTAAGGTATCGTCTCTTTTTAATAAAAAGGTACCAGGTATTGAAGAATGGTAAACCGTTTCAAGGTACTCTTTCATAGAAGGAATAGAGGATAAAGGTGATTCAATGATCCCTTTAGATACTTCAGTTTCTGGAAAATCAATTCTTAAATAAGCAGCAAATCGGTTTAAGCGTGCTTCTGCATCATTGATATTCTCTTTTGTATAGGGTACTAATTTTGAAGCCTCTTCAAAAGGCAATTTAGCCGAGTTAATCCAAAAGATTTCTTTTAATGAAAGAATGTCTTTTAATTGGGGAATTTCTTTTTCCCATGCATCAACAGTTTTACCTGCAATACTCATACTTGTCATTATCCTACCTCTTTCTATATAGGCGTACGCCTATTGTAATTACTCAAAGATTACCATTTTTAATGGTTAAAATCTAGATTCATTCTTATTTCTAAGATGTTTATTAGAATAGGCTAACTTTAATGCTTTCTTAAAACAAAGTAATAATCATAAAAGTGGCAATCTTTTTTTTGTTTCCATACAATAATGGTGATCAGCTTCTATAAATGAATAGAGGAGTGAGTGTAATGAAAGAAACAGATTGGTGGAAAGAATCAATTTTTTATCAAGTTTACCCAAGGAGTTTTAAAGACACAAATGGAGATGGCCTTGGAGATCTTAAAGGGCTGATTCAACAATTAGATTACATTCAACAATTAGGCGTTACCGCCATTTGGCTTAACCCAATTTTTACATCTCCACAAGTTGATAATGGATACGATGTATCAGACTATTATACGATCGATCCAATTTTTGGAACAGTAGAAGATGCTATTGAATTGATTGAACAAGCACATAAAAGAGAGCTGAAAGTTATTTTTGATTTAGTGGTCAATCATACTTCTGATCAGCATGTTTGGTTCCAAGAAGCGTTAAAAGGACCAGAAAATCCGTATCGTGATTTTTATATTTGGGAAGATGCACGAAAAGGTGGTCATTTGCCAAATAACTGGGTCTCTGTTTTTGGAGGTTCAGTATGGGAAAAGGAACCGGTTGGAGATCAGTATTATTTTCATCTATTTAAAAAAGAAATGCCGGATTTAAATTGGGATAATCCAGAAGTTGAAAAAGCAATCTTAGATGTTGGGAAATTTTGGTTGGACCATGGAGTAGATGGTTTTCGTCTAGATGCATTTATTCATATGGATAAGGCTGATGATTTTTCTCAAGTAGAAATGGAAAATGGACAAGAATTAGTATCTGCTCAAAAAATCAATGCTTTTTTGCCTAATATCAAAAACTACGTTCAAAATTTATCAATGGATCTGCGAAAAGTAAAAAAGGATATTTTTATTTTAGGCGAAGCGGCTTCAGCAGATGTAGACCTAGCATTCCAATACACGCATCCTGAAAATGATATGTGCAATGCCGTGGTTTCCTTTCTTATTTTTCCTGAAGATGAGACGATGAAAGATCCGCGATTGCCATTCAATATGCAATCAAGTCGATTAAATAAAAAGGCTTTTAAAGAGGTAATGTCAGCTTGGCAAGATAAAATGGATCCGTTTGGTGGTCCTGTATTGTATTGGAACAACCACGATATGCCTAGAGTAGTTTCGCGCTTTGGAAATGTCGAACAGTTTAGAGACAATAGCAGTAAAATGCTGGCAACTTTAATGTATCTACAAAAAGGAATTCCATTTATTTTCAATGGCGAAGAGATTGGTATGCGCAATTTGCACTATAACGATCGGAATCATTTTGACACGCCAGGAGCTGTTCCTTTTTACGAGAAAGCAAAGCAATTAGGCTATTCTGAAGAACACATTCTAAAAGAATTAAATCATACTGGACGAGATGTTAGTCGAGGAGCTATGCAATGGGATAATGCAACATTTGCTGGTTTTTCAACTGTCGAACCATGGAGCGGAGTAAATGTGGAAGAAAAGTACAATGTAGCAGCTCAACAAAAAGATCCAAAAAGTATCTTAATGTATTATCAAACATTACTGAAATTGAAAAAAACACCTTTATTTATAAATGGCTCATTTACTTTACATGAGACCAAAGATACCCTTTATGTTTATGAAAGAACTTATGAAGGTCAGCGTGCGATTGTTTGTTGTAATTTATCGGACACCGAAGAACACATTCAAGAGGATGGAATTTCAAAATCTGGTTGGAAAGTCATACTGCAGAATGAAGGCAATTCAATTGATAAAGATGCGATCACATTTGCTCCATATGGGACCATTGTATTTGCTTATGATGCCCAGCCTGAAAATGAATGATAAAAAAGGTGATCAATGAAGTTGTTACCGGTAACAACCGATTTTTAATTGTAAGTGCTTTCTGGATTCTGTAAGCTATTGAGTGAAAAGGAATTTAGCACAATTAAAGGTGGGTTGAGTAAAATGCAAGAAAAGTGGTGGGAGAACACAGTTGTGTATCAGGTATACCCTAAAAGTTTTCAAGATACAAACGACGATGGAGTCGGTGATTTAATAGGAATCATTCAACGATTGGATTATATCCAATCAATTGGAGTAAATATGATTTGGTTGAATCCAATTTTTGTTTCCCCTCAGGTGGATAACGGATATGATGTTGCAAATTATTATGCTATTGATGACCAGTTTGGCACGATGTTGGATATGGAAATGTTGATTGAAGAAGCTCATAAACGAGGCATCAAAGTCATGCTTGATTTTGTATTGAATCATACCTCAGATCAACATCCTTGGTTTCAAGAAGCTTTAAAAGGACCAGATAACTTATACCGAGATTATTATATTTGGCATGAACCAGTAAAAAATCGTTCAGTACCCAATAATTGGGGTTCTTTTTTTGGTGGTTCTGTTTGGGAAAAAGAACCGCTTGGTGACTCTTTTTACTTTCATTTGTTTGCAAAAGAAATGCCGGATCTAAACTGGGAAAATCCTGAAGTCCGATTGGCAATGGCTGATTGTGCTGATTTTTGGCTAAAAAAAGGAATCGATGCTTTGAGATTGGATGCCTTTATTCATGTTGACAAACAAGCCGGTTTTCCTGATGTAGATATAGCAAATCCTAATGATATTGTTTTGGCAGAGAACTATTACGCTAATTTGCCAAAAACGATGGATTACATGAAAGAGTTTAGTCAGCGTATTCGCAAAGATCATCCAGATGTGTTTCTAGTAGGAGAAGCGGCATCCGCAAGTATTGAATTGGCAAAAAACTATACAGATCCTATCAATGAAGTTTGTGACAGTGTTATCACTTTTCGTTACTTTCCAGAAACAGAACAGACAAAAGATAAACGGCTGCCATTAAATTTGCAACATGGAAAGCTCGATCTAATAAAATTCAAACAGACTATGGCGCAATGGCAAGAAGAACTAGCAACAGTTGGCGGACCTGTGTTGTATTGGAACAATCATGATATGGCTCGTGCCGTTTCACGTTTTGGAGATGATAAACAGTACCGGGACAATAGCAGTAAAATGTTAGCCACGTTGATGTATTTACAAAAAGGGATTCCTTTCTTGCTAAATGGCGAAGAAATTGGAATGAAAAATTTAGTCATTGAAACAATAGAACAATTTGCTTTACCTGGAGCAGATTTATTTTATGAAACGGCACTTGAATTAGGTTACTCAAAAGAATTTGCTTTAGAACACTTAAATGCGCGAAGCAAAGATGTAAGTAGAGGAGTCATGCAATGGGACGATTCAACTTATGCGGGATTCTCAAAACAGTTTCCTTGGAGTGGTGTTAATCAAGAAGAAAAATACAATGTGATGGATCAAGAAATTGATGAAACCAGCATTTTGCAGTATTACAGAGCTGTATTAAAGTTGAAGCGAGAACCGCTATTTATTGAAGGGAAATACAAACTTTTAGAAAGCAGTGTTGAAACGTATTGCTACGAACGCACGTTAGGGAAATCTAAAGCAGTCGTTTGCTGCAATATGACAGAGAAAAATCAAGTCGTTTCTATAAAAGACCTGATCACACAACCTTATACCATTAAATTAACAAATGAAGGAAATAGTATACAAGAGGAAAATCTAAACTTAAGCCCATATGGAACAATGGTTATCTCTATGTAGTAATGTTTATTACTATAATAAATGAAGACAACAATTAATGAAAAGAGGAAAAACAACATGGAAACAGCAGCAATTTACCACAGACCTGATAGCGAGTATGCTTATTTATATGAGGCTGATAACTTTCATATCCGTCTAAGAACAAAAAAGGGAGATGCAAAACAAGTTAGTTTGATCAGTGGAGATCCTTATTCTCATGGAACAGAAAAATGGTTTAAGAAGGACAAACCTATGAAATTAACAGCGAGTACGGATATCCATGATTATTGGATAATTGAAACATACGAAAAAACAAAGCGCATTGCTTATTGCTTCCATGTAGAAGGTTTTGATGAAAGCGAAGTACTTTATGGCGATCGCGGAGTATTCCCATTTACAAATGAATACTTAGAAGACGCAAATACCTTTTTTAGAATGCCGTACTTCCATGAGATCGATCGAGTTAAAACTCCTGAATGGGTAAAAGAAACGGTATGGTACCAGATCTTTCCGGAACGTTTTGCTAATGGGGATAAGAAAAATGATCCAGAAGGTACATTGCCATGGGGCAGTAAAGAAAATCCAGGTCGTGATGATTTTTATGGCGGGGACTTACAAGGTGTCATCGATCATTTGGATTATTTAGTTGATTTAGGAATCAATGGTATTTATTTCTGCCCACTTTTTAAAGCTAAATCAAATCATAAATACGATACGATTGATTATTTGGATATCGATCCTGATTTTGGAGATAAAGAACTTTTTAAAACATTGGTTCAAGAAGCACATAAACGTGGTATTCGAGTCATGCTGGATGCTGTCTTTAATCATCTAGGAATGGATTCCATGCAGTGGCAAGATGTTTTAGAAAACCAAGAAAACTCTCGTTACAAAGACTGGTTCCATATCAATGAATTTCCTGTTCAATCATTAGCAGATCTATCATTTGAAGAACTAGAAAATGTGGACGAGCTAAGTTATGACACTTTTGCATTTACAGGACATATGCCAAAATTAAATACTCGTAATCCTGAAGTTCAAGAATTTTTATTAGATGTTACCACATATTGGATCAAAGAGTTTGATATTGATGCATGGCGGTTAGATGTTGCAAATGAAGTCGATCATCATTTTTGGAAGAAATTCCATCAAGCTTCTATTGATTTAAAAGAGGACTTTTATATTTTAGGTGAAATTTGGCATTCTTCGCAAAGTTGGCTGCAAGGTGATGAGTTCCACGCGGTCATGAACTATGCGTATACTGAAACCATTCAAAACTTCTTTATGAAAGAAAATATATCTGCAAGTAAAATGGTGGCCGGATTGAATGAACAATTAATGTTGTACCGCAAACAAACCAATGAAGTGATGTTCAACATGCTAGATTCTCATGATACAGCACGTTTATTGACAATCAGCAATAATAATAAACAGTTAGCCAAAGCAGGGCTAGCATTTGTCTTCACTCAACATGGTTCGCCATGTATTTATTACGGTACTGAAATCGGGATGGATGGACACAATGATCCTGATTGCCGTAAATGCATGATCTGGGAAGAGGAAAAACAAGACAGCAATATGATTGATTTCACTAAAGATTTGATTGCTTTTAGAAAGAACAATCAAGGTCTGCTAAGTTATGGGGAAATTGACTGGTTTGATATTCGTGATGATGAAAAAGTAGTTGGTTTCAAAAGGAAATTTGGCAATGAAGAGATTATTTGCTACTTTAACCAAGGGGAAAAAGACTTAGAGTTAGTTTTAGAACAAAAACCAGAAAGCTTGCTTAAAAATTTAGCTTATTCAGATAATAAATTATTATCGATCAAACAAAATGGATTTGCTATCTACAAAGCTTAACTAAAAATGATACAGGCGCTTATCTGAGAAGATTGAGCGTCTTTTTTTGTTATCAAATGGTAACGTTTGCAAAAGAATGCTGGTTGTATGATAATAAAGTTACATCAGAATAAGGAGGAGATCGTGTGGAAAAGAAAGAGTGGAAAAGAGGGTTTATTGGTTTGGTATCTATGAGTGCCCTGTTGTTGGCAGCTTGTGGAAATGGAGAAGAGTCGAACGAAACAGGGTCGACCAGTGATGATGGAGAATCAACCACATTAACTATTGATGTGGATCCAAGGTATAGCGATTATGTTAATGAAATTATTCCAGCTTTTGAAGAAGAGCACAATGTAACGATTGAAATTTCTGAGCGTGATATGTTTGATGGAATGGACGCTTTGCCATTAGACGGTCCCGCTGAGATCGGTTCGGATATACTTATTGCTCCTTATGATAGAGTAGGTACTTTGAGTCAGCAAGGACATTTAGCGGAAGTCACCTTGCCTGATGATGGGCGTTATGATGAAATGGATCAACGACAAGTGACTCTTGATGGAAAAGTTTATGGTGCACCATTTGTCATCGAGTCCTTAGTGATGTATTACAACAAAGACTTAATTGAACAAGCACCAGAAACATTTGAGGATCTTGAAGCCTTATCTGAAGATGACACATATGCATTTGAAAATGAAGAAGGAAAGAACACCGCATTTTTAGCTAACTGGACAACGGCTTATCAATATATAGGTCTGCTATCTGGTTATGGTGGATATGTATTTGGTGAGAATGGAACAGATCCGTCAGATATCGGACTGAATTCACCTGAATCAGTTGAAGGCATCACATATATCACCGATTGGTACCAAAATGTTTGGCCGCAAGGAATGTTGGATGCAACGAGTTCAGAGAACTTTATGAATGAATTGTTTACCAGTGGAAAAACAGCAGCGGTCATCAATGGACCATGGGGCGCGAGTGGTTATGAAGAAGCCGGTATAAATTATGGTGTTTCAACGATCCCTACATTACCAAACGGAGAAGAGTATGAACCCTTTGCTGGTGGGGTAGCATGGGTCATCAGTAAATATTCCAAAAATCCTGAGTTAGCTCAAGAGTGGTTGGATTATGTAACAAATGCCGAAAACAGTGAAACATTGTATGAATTGACTTCGGAGATTCCAGCTAATCAAGAAGCTAGAACAACGGTCAGTGAAACTGGAAGTGAATTGTCTAAAGCCGTGATTGAACAATTTGATTCAGCTGTTCCAATGCCGAATATCCCAGAGATGACTGAAGTGTGGACTGGAGCAGAAACGATGATTTTTGATGCAGCTTCAGGTAATAAATCTCCTCAACAAGCGGCAGATGATGCTGTTCAATTTATTGAAGAAAATATTGAACAGAAGTATCAAAATTAAAAAGTCTTCTAATTGAAAATAAAAAATGCCGTTTATAAGAAATAATTATGAACGGCATTTTTTTTAAATGGTTGGATAAATCCCTTGAATGAATCCTGTTACCGGTAACATACGGAAAACGTTTGCAGAAAGCGTTCTTATGCCTGATAATAAGGATGTAATCAAAAATAACTCATATTTGAGGGGGATACATAAAATGAAGAAGACCGGTTGGAAAAAATATCTTTTAGGTTTGGTGTCTGCTAGTGCGTTGGTTCTTGCAGCTTGTGGAAGTGGGGAAGAAGCGACAGACAGCAGTTCAACATCTGGTGGAGATGAAGCTGAAAGTTCAACTTTACAAATTTCTGTTGATCAAGGCTACGTTGACTATGTAGAAGAGATCAAAGGGGCTTTTGAAGAAGAACACGGGGTTAAGATTGAAGTAACAGAACGTGATATGTTTGAACAATTAGAAGCATTGCCACTTGATGGTCCATCTGGAAATGCTCCAGATATCATGATGTCAGCTTATGACCGAATGGGTTCTTTAGGACAACAAGGACATATCGCTGAAGTAACATTAGGAAATGATGCTCAATATAATGAAACAGATAAAGCTCAAGTTACTTTAGATGGAAAAATTTATGGAGCACCTGCTGTTATTGAAACATTAGTATTGTATTACAATACAGATCTATTAGAAGAAGCTCCAACTACTTTTGCAGATTTGGAAGAATTAGCTAAAGATGAACGTTTTGCTTTTGATGGAGAAGAAGGAAAAAATACAGGATTCTTAGCTAAATGGACTGACTTTTACTTTACGTATGGTTTAGTTTCGGGTTATGGCGGATACATCTTTGGTGAAGATGGAACTGACCCAACTGATATTGGACTAAACAATGAAGGTGCTGTTGAAGCTATTGAATATGCTACTGATTGGTTCAAAAATACATGGCCACAAGGTATGCAAGATGTAACAAGTTCTGATGCTTTTATCACAGATCAATACTTAAACGGTAAAGTTGGCGCATTCATTGGCGGACCTTGGCAAGCAGCTAGCTTAAAAGATGCGGGTGTAAATTACGGCGTTACAACTATCCCAACATTGAACAATGGCGAAGCATATGAAGCATTTGGCGGCGGAAAAGGATGGGTTGTCAGCAACTATTCTGAAAACAAAGATGTTGCTCAAGAATGGTTAGACTATGTGACAAATACTGAAAACCAAAACAAATTCTATGACGATACAAATGAAGTTCCTGCAAACCAAGACTCACGTGTCTATGCTACTGAGCAAGATGATGAATTGACAACAGCTGTAATCAATCAATACAAAGATGCACAACCAATGCCAAACATTCCTGAAATGGCTGAAGTTTGGACAGGTGCTGAAAACATGTTATTCGATGCAGCATCAGGAAACAAAACACCTAAAGAATCAGCTGATGATTCTGCTAAATTGATCAAAGAATCAATCGAACAAAAATACACAAATTAATTACTAAAAAATGAACAGATTTCGGCAGAGAATGTAGTTGTTCTCTGCCGAAAAATGTTAAAAGAAAAGGGAGGAGTTTAAAATGTCTTCTCAGACAAAACCTCAGAATATTAAAAATGAAAAAAAAGCAATGCTGTATTCAATTATCCCAGGACTAGGTCAATTTTATAACGGACAACGGTTCAAAGGGATCGTCTTTTTAGCTATCTTAGTCGCATTTGTTGTCGAGATGATTGTTTTTGGTTTTGATGCGTTTAACGGACTAATAACTTTAGGAAGTACTCCTATTGAAGACCATTCACTATTTATTATGATTGAAGGCACACTCCAACTCATTATAACAGTCATTTTCTTAGCCTTTTACGGTTTAAATATCTATGACGCTAAGCGCGTAGCAACCATTTGGAATAGAGGGCAAAAAGTTAATACTACACTTAAAGAAGTGATGTGGAATGTCTATAATGCAGGATTTCCTTATCTGCTGATCATACCAGCATACTTAATGATGGCCTTTACGATTATTTTCCCAGTGTTGGTTACATTATTTATGGCTTTTACAAATTACGACTTTTACCATATTCCTCCAGCTAATTTAATTGACTGGATTGGATTAAAAAACTTCGTGAATATTTTCTTCTTGAGCACATACCGTGATGCATTTACATCTGTTTTCAGTTGGACAATCATTTGGACATTTAGTGCGACAACACTGCAAATTATTATTGGAATCTTTACAGCTGTTATCGCTAACCAGTCATTTATTAAAGGAAAACGATTCTTTGGAGTTATTTTCTTATTACCATGGGCTGTTCCAGCATTTATTACTATTTTATCGTTCTCAAATATTTTTAATGACAGTATCGGAGCCATTAATACTCAAGTTATTCCGTTATTGAATAATATTCCATTTGTAGAAATCGGGCGAATTGCGTGGAAAACAAATGCATTTTGGTCTAAGACAGCGATCATTATGATCCAAGGTTGGTTAGGGTTCCCGTATATCTACGTCATGACAACGAGTATCTTACAATCTATTCCTGAAGACTTATACGAAGCTGCAAAAATTGATGGTGCTAGTGCATTTCAACGGTTCAGAGAAATTACCATGCCAATGGTATTCATGGTAGCTGCTCCAACCTTTATTACGCAATACACCGGAAACTTTAACAACTTTTCAATGATCTACCTCTTCAATAATGGTGGGCCGGGAAGTGTAGGTGGTGGAGCAGGAGCTACGGATATCTTGATTTCATGGATCTATAAATTAACGACTGGAACTTCACCGCAATATTCTATGGCAGCTGCGATCACGTTGATCATTTCAGCTTTGGTTATCACTGTTTCCTTGTTAATCTTCAAGAAAACAAATGCATTTAATATGGAGGATGCATAATATGGGGAAATTTGTTAAATCACAAAAAACTTCTCGTTTCTTTAGTCAATTCTTTACGTATGTCTACATGATCTTATTGTCGATCATTATTATTTATCCATTGCTGATCACAGCTAGTTCAGCCTTTAAATCAGGAAACATAACGGCCTTTTCTTTAGACTTAAATGCGGAATGGACGTTAGCAAACTTTACTCGTTTATTTCAAGAGACACTTTACGGCACTTGGTATAAAAATACTTTAATTGTCGCTGTAGCTACAATGGTGATCCAAGTAGGCATTGTTACAATCGCTGGATATGCTTATAGCCGTTACAATTTTATGGGACGAAAGAAAAGTTTGATGTTTTTCTTAGTTATCCAAATGGTTCCTACTATGGCAGCTTTAACAGCATTTTATGTTATGGCCTTATTATTAGGCGCTTTAGACCAATTTTGGTTCTTGACCATGTTATATATTGGTGGTGGAATTCCAATGAACACTTGGTTAATGAAAGGATATTTTGATACAGTACCAAAAGATTTGGATGAATCAGCTAAATTAGATGGAGCAGGACATTTTAGAATTTTCTGGCAAATCGTTCTTCCACTTGTCAGACCTATGATTGCGGTTCAAGCACTATGGGCATTTATGACACCATTTGGTGATTACATGCTAGCTAGATTCTTATTAAGAAGCCCTGAAAAAATTACGGTTGCTGTAGGGTTGCAAACATTTATCAGCAATCCGCAAGACCAAAAAGTTGCTTTATTCGCAGCAGGCGCAATCTTGATTGCAGTTCCAATTTCAATCTTATTCTTCTTGTTGCAAAAGAATTTTGTCTCTGGCTTAACCACTGGAGGAACAAAAGGATAAGCATAAAAAGCTAAAATTAGTTAAAGAAAAGAAGTGAACCTATGAAAACAGATGCATTTCCGTTAAATTATTTTAAAAGTATTTGGTCGCCAACAAAAAGTTTCAAAAATCGTCATCAATTAAACTGGTTTCAAATTTTTATTGTTTTGCTATTTGTTAATAGTTTATTGATGATACCCGTGTCATTAAATTACATGGAAATGGATACTTACCCTGTAGAAGGAACATTGCCAAACTCGTTTGGTTTAATTGATGAGACTGACGTATTAAATCTGCAAGAAGGCACATACGAGAACGGTACGTTAGATTTACCGTCTTCGTTTGTCCGTACTTCTGATAAAGGAACGGTTGCTGGCTTATTGTCAGATACAGAGATGGAACAAGCATTGGATGCGGAAAACGCATTGGTTTTCCAAAAAGATGCAGTGATCATTAAAGAAGGCGATCAAACAGTAAGCACTGTTCCTTACACGAAAGATTTTGATTTATCAAAAGTAACTAACGTCAATGATGTAAAAGAATCTCTTTCAAGACAATGGTTTATAAAAAATAGAGGATATGTAGTTGCTACGTTGATGTTTTTAGTATTCAGCATTACATTTGTTAGTACGATCTTTCTAACTTTTGGATCTGCTGTCTTCCTCTATTTAACAAAAAAAAGTGACTATTCTTCTATTAAAACATACAAAGAATCAGTTAACTTTATATCGAATTGTATGGGACTACCAACTTTAATCGCTTTAATCATTGGGTTGATTCAATTCGATATTGTTGTGATGCTGATGATCCAATCAGTAGGATTAGTAGTCATGTTATTGCTTGCCTTCTATCAAACAAGATACAACGATGAAGCAAAAAAGTTTAAAGTAAAAAAGTCACTGGGGGTAAGGGTACATGATTAAGCGTTTATTCGATGTTGATCCTTGGAAAGTAAAATCAACGAAATTAGATAAAGCTGATAAAAGATTACAAGAAAGTTTAACTTCTATTGGAAATGGGTATATGGGGATGCGTGGAAACTTTGAAGAGGGATATTCAGGGGATTCTCACCTAGGAACGTATCTAGCAGGTGTCTGGTTTCCAGACAAAACTAGAGTCGGTTGGTGGAAAAACGGCTATCCAGAATACTTCGGAAAAGTGATCAATGCAACAAACTTCATTCCAGTCGAATTAATGGTTAATGACCGCAAAGTTGATCTCGCACTAGATGAGGTAAAAGAGTATGAAATTGAATTAGATATGAAAAAAGGGATTTTGTATCGTTCATATACTTGG
This sequence comes from Carnobacterium sp. FSL W8-0810, assembly GCF_038007125.1. Taxonomy (NCBI): domain Bacteria; kingdom Bacillati; phylum Bacillota; class Bacilli; order Lactobacillales; family Carnobacteriaceae; genus Carnobacterium; species Carnobacterium sp. FSL W8-0810. Next base: position 1,658,167 of record NZ_JBBOWO010000001.1, read on the forward strand.
GTTGAAGGAGAAACAGAGGTTCGTTTCACTTTTAAACGTTTTGTTAGTATAGCATTAAAAGAATTGGCCGTTATCGAAGTCACCGCTGAAGTTATAAAAGGTGACGCTGTCATTGTATTTATCCCTAAAATGGATGGAAACGTGACAAATGAAGACAGCAATTATGAAGAAAATTTTTGGCTGGAAATGAAACGTGTTTCAGGAGAAAAGAGTAGTTTAACGACTAAAACGATTGAAAATCCGTTTGGTGTAGAACAATTTACTGTAACCACTATGATGCAAAATGTAACTGAAAACTATAAAAATAAAGAGTTTTCTGAAGGCTTTATGCAAGTTGAAGAAAAAATCACCTATGCGTTGAAAGCTGGTGAAAAAGCGAAAGTCACTAAATTTGTCAGCGTATTGACCAGTCGTGATGTTCAACCGGAAAATCAGGAAGCAATGGCTGCGGCTATCTTAGATCAAGCGATTGAACTAGGTGCAGAACAAGTAGAAGCACAGCATGTAGCTCTTTGGGAAGAACGCTGGCGCAAAGCGGATGTAGTGATTGAAGGAGATGCTGAAAGCCAACAAGGTATCCGTTTTAATATCTTCCAATTGTTTTCTACTTATTATGGAGAAGATAATCGTTTAAATATTGGACCAAAAGGATTTACTGGGGAGAAATATGGCGGAGCAACCTATTGGGATACAGAGGCATTTATTTTGCCGATGTATCTATCTATAGCAGATGAATCTGTTTCAGAGCAATTGTTGACTTACCGACATAATCAGCTTCCAGGTGCATTTCATAATGCTAAACAACAAGGCCTTCAAGGAGCCTTGTATCCGATGGTTACGTTTAACGGAATCGAAAGCCATAATGAATGGGAAATTACATTTGAGGAAATTCACCGTAATGGTACGATTGCTTATGCTATCTATAATTACACAAACTATACCGGTGATGAAGCTTTCCTAAGCACAAAAGGTATTGAGATGTTAGTAGCTATATCACGTTTCTGGGCTGATCGCGTGCATTATTCTAAACGCAACGGTCAATATATGATCCATGGCGTTACTGGTCCAAATGAATATGAGAATAATATCAATAATAACTGGTATACAAATACTATGGCAGCTTGGACGTTGCGTTATACTTTGGAAAGTCTTGAAAAAATCTCATCTATAGTGGCAAATGAATTATATGTAACAGATGAAGAAAAGAATAAGTGGAGAGACATCGTTGAAAAGATGTACTACCCTCACGATGAAGAATTAAATGTCTTTGTTCAACATGATACATTTTTAGATAAAGAAATCCTGACAACTGATGATCTTGATCCAGCTGAAAGACCAATAAATCAAAACTGGTCTTGGGATAAGATTTTACGTTCTTGTTTTATCAAACAAGCGGATGTTTTGCAAGGTATATACTATTTGAACGATGAGTATACGTTAGAAGAAAAAGAAGCCAATTTTAATTTCTATGAACCAATGACGGTTCATGAATCTTCACTTTCTGCATCCATCCACGCTATTTTAGCAGCAGAACTTGGCAAAAAAGAAAAAGCAGTTGAATTGTATGCACGTACGGCTCGTTTAGATTTAGACAACTACAACAATGACACAGAAGACGGGTTACACATTACTTCTATGAGTGGCGGATGGTTAGCTATCGTTCAAGGTTTTGCAGGTATGCGTACGGTTAATAACCGCTTATCCTTTAATCCATTCTGTCCAGAAAACTGGGATGGGTATACTTTCATGATTAAATATCGTGGACGTCTGTTGCATGTCTGTGTAACTCAAGTATCTGTAAGTGTACGTTTAGAAGAAGGCGAACCAATTGAATTGATACTATATGATAAAGAAATGGTGTTGACCAATGAAGTTCACAGTTCACTTTCTTTTTCTTAAACAATTAAATAAATGAACAGTGAGTTTAAATGACTATGAATAGGAGGAAGCTATCAAATCGATAAATTCATTTGATAGCTTTTCTTATTGCTAAAAAAGGAGAAGGTTACTATGATTAAAGGATTTATATTTGATTTAGACGGTGTGCTAACAGATACAGCGGAATACCATTACCTAGCCTGGAAAAAGTTGGCTGATAGATTAGGTATTCAATTAGATCGTAAAATGAATGAGCAATTAAAAGGAATCAGTCGAATGGATTCGCTTGATCGCATTTTAGCGATAGGCAATCAAATGGATCGTTACACGCTTGAAGAAAAAGAAAAGCTGGCAGATGAAAAAAATGAGGATTATAAAGAACTGATATTAGAGGTCACGCCAAATGATCTATTGCCTGGAATAGCGAATTTATTAGCGGATCTAAGAGCGAAAGATATCCGATTAGCATTAGCATCTGCTAGTAAAAATGGTCCTGTCATAATGGAAAGATTAGGTATTGCGGATATGTTTGATACTGTGGTCGATCCTGCAACTTTGGCAAAGGGAAAACCAGACCCGGAAATTTTTATTAAAGGTGCCCAACAGTTAAAGTTAAAACCAATCGAATGTGTTGGAGTAGAAGATGCTCAAGCTGGAATAGAATCAATCAATGCAGCAGGAATCTTTTCAGTCGGAGTTGGAACAAAAGAAATGATGAAAGAAGCCGATTATGCAGTAACGAGTACCCAAGAATTGAAATTGGAAGAAATACTAAAAAGAGCAAATCAATAAGGAGGATTCAATTTGGAAAAAAAATGGTGGCATAGTTCAGTAGTTTATCAAATTTATCCAAGAAGTTTTCAAGATAGCAATGGAGATGGAGTAGGCGACATTCAAGGTATAATCCAACGATTGGATTATTTAGCCGATTTAGGTATTGATGCTATATGGTTGAGTCCCGTTTATCAATCGCCAAATGACGATAATGGATACGACATTAGTGATTATCAGGCTATTTCTTCAGAATTGGGAACGATGGACGATATGGAAGAACTGATTAACGAAGCAAATAAATTGAATATCCGTATTGTTATGGACTTAGTGGTCAATCATACATCAGATGAACACGCTTGGTTTATTGAATCATCTAAAAGTAAAGATAATGACTACCGCGATTACTATATTTGGCGCGATGCTCAAAATAATGATGTTCCCAATGAGTTGAAATCTATTTTCAGCGGTTCAGCTTGGGAATTAGACGAGCAAACGAATCAATATTATCTGCATCTTTATAGTAAGAAACAACCAGATTTAAATTGGGAGAACCCAAAAGTCCGTAATGAAATTTGGGAAATGATGAATTTTTGGTTGGATAAGGGTATCGGCGGATTCCGAATGGACGTGATTGACCTAATTGGAAAAGTTCCAGATGAACTGATTACGGGTAACGGTCCTATGCTTCATACTTATCTTCAAGAAATGCATCAGGAAACCTTTGGGAAATTAGATGTTTTGACTGTTGGAGAAACATGGGGAGTAACAACTGAGGATGCTAAATTGTATTCAGCTTCTGAAAGAAATGAGTTGTCAATGGTGTTCCAATTCGAACACATAAGTCTTGATGAACAACCGGGAAAACCAAAATGGGACACTCAACCATTAGATTTCATTAAATTAAAGCAAGTTTTTACCAAATGGCAATTGGCTCTTGATGGAGATGGTTGGAATAGTTTGTTTTGGAACAATCACGATATTCCACGAATCGTATCTAGTTGGGGCAATGATAGCCCTCAATATCGAAGAGTATCTGCAAAAATGTTTGCAACGTTTTTACATTTTCTAAAAGGAACGCCTTATATCTATCAAGGAGAAGAAATTGGGTTAACGAATACACCGATTTCTTCTATAGATGAAGCAAATGATATTGAAAGTCTCAATATGTATAAAGAACGATTGAACGAAGGATACAATAAAAAAGATATTATCCAATCTATTAACAAAAAAGGTCGCGATAATGCGAGACGTCCTATACCATGGGATGATTCTTTGAATGGCGGATTTACCACAGGGACGCCATGGTTGGAGCTCAACCCTAACTATAAAGAATTGAATGTAAAAGAAGATCGACAAAACAAAGAATCTATTTTCAACTATTACAAAGAACTTATTCGTTTAAGAAAAGAACATGACCTTATTGTATGGGGTTCATATAAAGAATTATTGCCGAATGATCCTCAACTTTTCGTTTATGAAAGAAGTTACCAAGATGAAACTTGGCTGATTATTATTAATTTTTATGAGAAAGCAACAATTTATAAGAATCAAGATCAGAAAGTTGATACGATTATTATTAGTAATTATTCGGATAGCGGAAAGAATTTAGAACAGTTAAGTCTAAGACCATTTGAATCAGTGGTGTATAAATTGGACTAAGAACATAAAAGGTGAATGAAAAAAGCGAACGAAAATACTTTTTTATTTATGAAAGTTCCGAACTTAAGATCGTTATGAATATATATACGTATTTTGTTTTTTCGTAAATAAAAAAATGTTCGCTTTTTTGTTTTTTATGTAAAGAATGTAAAGATTATGGTTGACCAAAACAAATAGACTTGTTATAGTAAATGGTGTTGAAAGCATCATCGTAGTAACGATGCTAACAATTTTCCGAAAAATAATTAAATAATTTGTTTGACAGCATATGACAAATTGTGTTAATCTATTAGATGTCGCTAAGGCGATGTGAAAAGTAATAAATTGAATAAATATTCAATTTATTTAAAAAAAAAGCTTGACGAACAAAAAAAACTGTTGTAAGATATAGAAGTTGTCACGAACAGTTGCAACAAGCTTTAGACCTTTGAAAACTAAACAAAGTAAGACGAACCAAATGTGAGGGTGACTCAGCAGTGCTGAGTCAACAGTAACAAATATAGTGAATAATTATTCGCTAGCAATCAATAATGAGCTTCAAGCATCATTTTATATGAGAGTTTGATCCTGGCTCAGGACGAACGCTGGCGGCATGCCTAATACATGCAAGTCGAACGCTTTTGTTTCACCGGGTGCTTGCACCCACCGAGACAAAAGAGTGGCGGACGGGTGAGTAACACGTGGGTAACCTGCCCATAAGAGGGGGATAACATCCGGAAACGGATGCTAATACCGCATATTTCCAATTGTCTCCTGACAGATGGAAAAAAGGTGGCTTCGGCTACCGCTTATGGATGGACCCGCGGCGTATTAGCTAGTTGGTGAGGTAATGGCTCACCAAGGCGATGATACGTAGCCGACCTGAGAGGGTGATCGGCCACACTGGGACTGAGACACGGCCCAGACTCCTACGGGAGGCAGCAGTAGGGAATCTTCCGCAATGGACGAAAGTCTGACGGAGCAATGCCGCGTGAGTGAAGAAGGTTTTCGGATCGTAAAACTCTGTTGTTAGAGAAGAACAAGGATGAGAGTAACTGCTCATCCCCTGACGGTATCTAACCAGAAAGCCACGGCTAACTACGTGCCAGCAGCCGCGGTAATACGTAGGTGGCAAGCGTTGTCCGGATTTATTGGGCGTAAAGCGAGCGCAGGCGGTTCTTTAAGTCTGATGTGAAAGCCCCCGGCTCAACCGGGGAGGGTCATTGGAAACTGGAGAACTTGAGTGCAGAAGAGGAGAGTGGAATTCCACGTGTAGCGGTGAAATGCGTAGATATGTGGAGGAACACCAGTGGCGAAGGCGACTCTCTGGTCTGTAACTGACGCTGAGGCTCGAAAGCGTGGGGAGCAAACAGGATTAGATACCCTGGTAGTCCACGCCGTAAACGATGAGTGCTAAGTGTTGGAGGGTTTCCGCCCTTCAGTGCTGCAGCTAACGCATTAAGCACTCCGCCTGGGGAGTACGACCGCAAGGTTGAAACTCAAAGGAATTGACGGGGACCCGCACAAGCGGTGGAGCATGTGGTTTAATTCGAAGCAACGCGAAGAACCTTACCAGGTCTTGACATCCTTTGACCACTCTAGAGATAGAGCTTTCCCTTCGGGGACAAAGTGACAGGTGGTGCATGGTTGTCGTCAGCTCGTGTCGTGAGATGTTGGGTTAAGTCCCGCAACGAGCGCAACCCCTATTATTAGTTGCCAGCATTCAGTTGGGCACTCTAGTGAGACTGCCGGTGATAAACCGGAGGAAGGTGGGGATGACGTCAAATCATCATGCCCCTTATGACCTGGGCTACACACGTGCTACAATGGATGGTACAACGAGTCGCAAGGTCGCGAGGCCAAGCTAATCTCTTAAAGCCATTCTCAGTTCGGATTGCAGGCTGCAACTCGCCTGCATGAAGCCGGAATCGCTAGTAATCGCGGATCAGCACGCCGCGGTGAATACGTTCCCGGGTCTTGTACACACCGCCCGTCACACCACGAGAGTTTGTAACACCCGAAGTCGGTGAGGTAACCCTTTTGGGAGCCAGCCGCCTAAGGTGGGACAGATAATTGGGGTGAAGTCGTAACAAGGTAGCCGTATCGGAAGGTGCGGCTGGATCACCTCCTTTCTAAGGAATATAACGGAAACCCACACATTCGTACTTACTTTGTTTAGTTTTGAGAGGTCTAATCTTCTCAATAGATAGATGTTGTTCTTTGAAAACTGGATAAAGTTAAAAATTGTAATTCAAGTAAGAAACCAGAAACACACCGAAAAGTTTTAAAAATGAGTTTTTTAAGGTTCTCATCGTAAGATGAGTATTGAACATTAACGATTAACCATAGGTTAAGTTAATAAGGGCGCACGGTGAATGCCTTGGCACTAGGAGCCGATGAAGGACGGGACTAACGCCGATATGCTTTGGGGAGCTGTAAGTAAGCTTTGATCCAAAGATTTCCGAATGGGGGAACCCAGCATCTTTGATAGGATGTTACTGCTAACTGAATACATAGGTTAGTAGAGGTAGACGCAGAGAACTGAAACATCTAAGTACCTGCAGGAAGAGAAAGAAAAATCGATTCCCTGAGTAGCGGCGAGCGAAACGGGAATAGCCCAAACCAGAAAGCTTGCTTTCTGGGGTTGTAGGACTGAACACATAGAGTCATAAATGGATTTGGTAGGAGAAGCGACCTGGAAAGGTCTGCCGAAGAAGGTAAAAGCCCTGTATCCGAAACCACATCCACTCTGATCAGTATCCTGAGTACGGCGGAACACGAGAAATTCCGTCGGAATCCGGGAGGACCATCTCCCAAGGCTAAATACTCCCTAGTGACCGATAGTGAACCAGTACCGTGAGGGAAAGGTGAAAAGAACCTCGGAAGAGGAGTGAAATAGCCCCTGAAACCGTGTGCCTACAAATAGTTAAAGCCCGTTAATGGGTGATAGCGTGCCTTTTGTAGAATGAACCGGCGAGTTACGATCCCATGCGAGGTTAAGTTGATGAGACGGAGCCGTAGCGAAAGCGAGTCTGAATAGGGCGAATGAGTATGTGGTCGTAGACCCGAAACCAAGTGATCTACCCATGTCCAGGTTGAAGGTGCGGTAATACGCACTGGAGGACCGAACCCACGTATGTTGAAAAATGCGGGGATGAGGTGTGGGTAGCGGAGAAATTCCAATCGAACTTGGAGATAGCTGGTTCTCTCCGAAATAGCTTTAGGGCTAGCCTCGGAATTAGAATCATGGAGGTAGAGCAACTGTTTGGACTAGGGGCCCTTCTCGGGTTACCGAATTCAGATAAACTCCGAATGCCATTGATTTATATCCGGGAGTCAGACTGCGAGTGATAAGATCCGTAGTCGAAAGGGAAACAGCCCAGACCACCAGCTAAGGTCCCAAAGTTTATGTTAAGTGGAAAAGGATGTGGAGTTGCTTAGACAACTAGGATGTTGGCTCAGAAGCAGCCATCATTTAAAGAGTGCGTAATAGCTCACTAGTCGAGTGACCCTGCGCCGAAAATTTACCGGGGCTAAACATAACACCGAAGCTGTGGATAGAACCATTGGTTCTATGGTAGGAGAGCGTTCTAAGGGCGTTGAAGCTAGATCGTGAGGACTAGTGGAGCGCTTAGAAGTGAGAATGCCGGTATGAGTAGCGAAAGACGGGTGAGAATCCCGTCCACCGAATGACTAAGGTTTCCTGGGGAAGGCTCGTCCTCCCAGGGTTAGTCGGGACCTAAGTCGAGGCCGAATGGCGTAGACGATGGACAACAGGTTGAGATTCCTGTACCAGTTTGTTTTGTTTGAACAATGGAGGGACACAGTAGGCTAAGGAATACGCGCTGTTGGATATGCGCGTCCAAGCAACAAGTTTTGAAGTGAGTCAAATGCTTGCTTCTTTAAGAACAAGTTGTGATGGGGAGGGAAATTAAGTACCGAAGTTCCCGATGTCACACTGTCAAGAAAAGCTTCTAGTTAGAAACAAACTGCCCGTACCGCAAACCGACACAGGTAGTCGAGGAGAGAATCCTAAGGTGTGCGAGAGAACTCTCGTTAAGGAACTCGGCAAAATGACCCCGTAACTTCGGGAGAAGGGGTGCTGACCAATTGGTCAGCCGCAGTGAATAGGCCCAGGCGACTGTTTATCAAAAACACAGGTCTCTGCAAAATCGTAAGATGACGTATAGGGGCTGACGCCTGCCCGGTGCTGGAAGGTTAAGAGGATGGGTTAGCTCTCGGGCGAAGCTCAGAATTGAAGCCCCAGTAAACGGCGGCCGTAACTATAACGGTCCTAAGGTAGCGAAATTCCTTGTCGGGTAAGTTCCGACCCGCACGAAAGGCGTAACGATCTGGGCACTGTCTCAACGAGAGACTCGGTGAAATTATAGTACCTGTGAAGATGCAGGTTACCCGCGACAGGACGGAAAGACCCCATGGAGCTTTACTGCAGTTTGATATTGAGTGTTTGTACAGCTTGTACAGGATAGGTAGGAGCCATTGAAGCCAGGACGCCAGTCTTGGTGGAGGCGTTGGTGGGATACTACCCTTGCTGTATGACCACTCTAACCCACAGCCCTTATCGGGCTGGGAGACAGTGTCTGACGGGCAGTTTGACTGGGGCGGTCGCCTCCTAAAGTGTAACGGAGGCGCCCAAAGGTTCCCTCAGAATGGTTGGAAATCATTCGCAGAGTGTAAAGGCATAAGGGAGCTTGACTGCGAGACCTACAAGTCGAGCAGGGACGAAAGTCGGGCTTAGTGATCCGGTGGTTCCGCATGGAAGGGCCATCGCTCAACGGATAAAAGCTACCCTGGGGATAACAGGCTTATCTCCCCCAAGAGTCCACATCGACGGGGAGGTTTGGCACCTCGATGTCGGCTCATCGCATCCTGGGGCTGTAGTCGGTCCCAAGGGTTGGGCTGTTCGCCCATTAAAGCGGTACGCGAGCTGGGTTCAGAACGTCGTGAGACAGTTCGGTCCCTATCCGTCGCGGGCGTAGGAAATTTGAGAGGAGCTGTCCTTAGTACGAGAGGACCGGGATGGACACACCTCTGGTGTACCAGTTGTTCTGCCAAGGGCATTGCTGGGTAGCTATGTGTGGACGGGATAAACGCTGAAAGCATCTAAGCGTGAAGCCCCCCTCAAGATGAGATTTCCCATCACGTAAGTGAGTAAGACCCCTGAGAGATGATCAGGTTGATAGGTTGGAAGTGGAAGTCTAGCGATAGATGGAGCGGACCAATACTAATCGGTCGAGGACTTAACCAAAGAATAAACGGTGTACGACGGTTTCTAAACGAAGAACAAACTTTTAACTTATCCAGTTTTGAGAGAACAACGTTCTCTAGATTGAAATTTGTGTGGTGGCGATGGCAAGAAGGTCACACCTGTTCCCATGCCGAACACAGCAGTTAAGCTTCTTAGCGCCGATGGTAGTGAAGGGTTTCCCTTTGTGAGAGTAGGACGCTGCCACGCAGATTCAATTAATTATTCCGCAATAGCTCAGTTGGTAGTAGCGCATGACTGTTAATCATGATGTCGTAGGTTCGAGTCCTACTTGCGGAGTACCATAGTCCATCTATGTAAATAAAAAAACAAACGAGAATATCGTGGTGAACCGAATCTGGAGAGTTGTCCGAGCGGCCGAAGGAGCATGATTGGAAATCATGTAGGCGGTGAACACTGTCTCAAGGGTTCGAATCCCTTACTCTCCGTTTGAACATGAAGGCCCGTTGGTCAAGCGGTTAAGACACCGCCCTTTCACGGCGGTATCACGGGTTCGATTCCCGTACGGGTCATCAGTAACGACGTTACTGATTCATTAACTAGAAGTGACTAAGTAATCCTCAGGAGGTTTAGCTCAGCTGGGAGAGCATCTGCCTTACAAGCAGAGGGTCGGCGGTTCGATCCCGTCAACCTCCATTGTTTCAAAAGGTCTCGTGGTGTAGGGGTTAACATGTCTGCCTGTCACGCAGAAGATCGCGGGTTCGATTCCCGTCGAGACCGTTGGTTTGATAAATAAAATAAAAAAACCATTCTTATAATGGCCTGGTAGCTCAGTTGGTAGAGCACTTGATTGAAGCTCAAGGTGTCGGCAGTTCGATTCTGTCCCAGGCCACCATTAATGGAGGGGTAGCGAAGTGGCTAAACGCGGCGGACTGTAAATCCGCTCCTTCGGGTTCGGCAGTTCGAATCTGCCCCCCTCCACCATTTTTTTAAAAAGAACGACCTTATTATTTAGATAGGGGTATAGTTTAAAGGTAGAACTATGGTCTCCAAAACCATCAGTGTGGGTTCAATTCCTACTACCCCTGCCATTTTTTAAAAAGTGGATAAAACAAGTAATACCATGGCGATTGTGGTGAAGTGGTTAACACACCGGATTGTGGTTCCGGCATGCGTGGGTTCGAACCCCATCAGTCGCCTTTTTTTTTATTGGGCTATAGCCAAGCGGTAAGGCAAGGGACTTTGACTCCCTCATGCGTTGGTTCGAATCCAGCTAGCCCAGTTTAATTGAATCTATACATTCAACTAAAAAGATGGCGGTATAGCCAAGTGGTAAGGCAGAGGTCTGCAAAACCTTCATCACCGGTTCAAATCCGGTTACCGCCTTATGCCTAAAGATGAAAAATAAGCAGTCCATATGCCGGCGTGGCGGAACTGGTAGACGCGCTGGACTCAAAATCCTGTGCCCGCGAGGGCGTGCCGGTTCGATTCCGGCCGCCGGTATACTAAAGAGCTTCAAGAACATTTCGTTCTTGAAGCTCTTTTTTTTGTTTAATCAGCTCAATAAATCTTCATTTAAGTAGAGAAAGTTACTATAAGCTTTCATCAGTTCGCCTATCGTGTGATCAGTACTACATTTCATAGGGTGACTTGTTCATAAAATTTAGTAAATTAATAAAAACTCTAAATTGATTAATTAACAAAAAATCAATTAAGCAATTGTTTGGCTACGCAAAGACCAGCAGCTGATAAGGCACCGTTGATAGTTGAATAGTTTTTTATTTTTACTGGAATTTTTTTTTCGGTTGCCAATAAAGTCACGTTTTTTTCCAAATAATCTTTTATTAACTCTGAGAGTTGTACTTCTTTAAATAGTTCACCATGAATGATCATTTTGTTGGTATCAATCATCATAGATAAATTATTGATTGTAATTGAGAGATATTTAATAGCATTATGCAAGATATTTATTACACCTTCATCACCTAACTTATAAGCTTGTAAAATAGTATCAATAGTTAAGTGAGATCGATTAGATACGAGCTGCCTTAAATAAGTGCTATCAGAGTTATCAAAAAGAATTTGGGATTTTTTAATGATCCATGATTCACTAGCATAAGTTTGTAGACAGCCTCTTTTGCCACATTCGCAAAGTTCACCATCAGGATGAACAACAATATGTCCGACTTCACCTACTAATCGGTTATTGCTACCGTATAGCTTACTTTGGTAAATAGAGGAACAAAACATACCACGTCCTACGTGTAAAAAAGTTAAATTGTCATCCTTATTACTAAGACTAAACAATCGTTCGAATAAAGCCATACATTGGACATTATTTTTAAAATAAACTGGTAGGTCAATAGTAGATAATAACTGAGTTAAATTGAACTTTTTCCAGAATAAGTTATTAGTTAAAATAGTCTGTGTTTCTTCATTAAAATGTCCAGGTACTGCGATACCTATAGCTTGAGGGGAATACTTAGAACTTTGGTCTATAAATAAATGCAATTCTGTAATGAAAAGTGATTCAGTAAGATTAGTTTCTGGTAGTAATGGGTTATGCTGTATAATCTTTTCTTTAAGTAAATTCCCTTTATTATCTATAAGGCAATAACAAAAGAATTTTTCAGATAACTCTACACCAACGTAAAAACTATGATTGGGAGAAATATCCACCAGAATTTTTTTTCTACCTGACTTATTTAGTTCAGTACTTAATTCCCCGGACTCATGGATAAGTTGATCACTGATTAGCTTCCGGGCAATTTCAGTTACCGTTGCGGGAGTAATCCCTGTCTCTTTTGAAATGTCAATTCTTGATATCGGCCCTTTTGTATAAATAGTATCCAAAATTTTAAATTGCAGCTCTAGTTGTCTTTTTGAAATTCCCATAAAATCCTCCTTTGCTTTACAAAGAGTATTATACTACGTTAATTATTATTTATAAATAATAAAACAACAAATTATGTTTGACAAGGCTATTATAATCGATTACTATAAGTTTATTGATAATAATTTATTATCAATTTAATTAATAAACACTGTTTTTGTGTTTCATTATTTATAATATATAATCAATTGATTATAGAAAAGAGAAGGTGAGGTTTATTAAGTAATATAAAATAAATAAATCTAGAATAAAGTGGATAGAGCATTTACAAATTAGGGATGATCTATTTTTAACAATATGATAGCGGTAACAATATTTGAAGACAAATATATAAAAAATGACTATAAAGGTTAGGGAGTTGTATTATGACAAAAAGATTTATTAGTGCAAATAGCTCGGAAATATTAGAAATGACAGCTAGTGAACTCAAACAAAGTATTCGAGCAAGTGAAGGAAGAATTGTTATGTCTGAAAATGTAGTAACAAGAGAACCGTTTATAGAAGACATTACAAATGCTGAAATTGCTAGAGCTTTTGGAGCGGACTTAATTTTATTAAATGGAATAGATGTATTGAATCCTAAAGTTTCAGGGTTAGACGAAAGTGAAGAATCTTTTGTGGATCAACTACATAAATTAGTTGGACGTCCAATTGGAGTGAATCTAGAACCAGTTGATCAAGATGCATCTATGGCAGAAGATCGTTTGACTATTGCACAAGGAAGACAAGCAAATTTAGAGACAATTACTAAAATAGAAGCTTTAGGTCTAGATTTTGTTTGTTTGACAGGAAACCCTGGAACAGGTGTTACGAATGCACAAATTGAAAAAACGATTCGTATTACCAGAGAGAGATTTTCAGGATTGATTATCGCCGGTAAAATGCACGGAGCAGGAGTATCAGAGAGTATTGTTGATTCAGATACGGTTAAATCATTTATTGAGGCTGGAGCAGATATCATTTTGGTTCCTGCAGTTGGAACTGTTCCTGGTTTTGATGAAAAAGACTTAAAGGAAATTGTTCAGTTAGTGCATAATGAAGGAGCACTTGTATTATCTGCTATAGGGACGAGTCAAGAAAGTTCAGATGAAGATACAATCAAACAAATTGCTATAGCAAATAAAATTTGCGGTGTAGACATTCAACATATCGGTGACGCCGGTTATGCTGGGCTTGCGCCAGTTGAAAATATTTTTGCTTTGAGTAAAGCGATACGTGGTATGCGTCACACTGCTTCAATGATGGCAAGATCTATTCAAAGATAGACTCTATAAGTTGCTTTTGAGTAAGTAAATATAAATATGAGTTGAAAGAGGAGGAAAATTGTTTGAATAACATTAATGGGTTTTTAGAAGAAAAATTACTACCTATTGCTTCAAAAGTAGGAAATAACAAATTACTTGTTGCTATCCGTGATGGAATAACATTGTCAATGCCATTGATTATTATTGGTTCTTTATTTATGGTTGTAGCTAGCTTTCCGGTTCCGGGTTGGGAACAATGGCTTGGTGAGATTGGTGTTGCAGACTTTCTTTGGAAAGGTACAGATAGCAGTTTCGGTTTGATCGGGTTAATAGCTAGTTTTGGAATTGCCTACAGTTTGACTAATCAATTTGGAGTGGATGGAGTTCCATCTGGTATTATATCATTATCTTCTTTTATCGTAGTTACTCCATTCGTTTCTTCTGAAGCTGGTGCAGGTATGCCCACAACTTATATGGCAGCAAAAGGGTTATTTATTGCTATTATTATTGGGTTATTGAGCGGGTATATCTATCAATGGTTTATCAACCATAATATTCAGATTAAGTTGCCAGAAACTGTACCACCTGCAGTCGCAAAAAGTTTTAGTGCCATTATACCAGGAGCTTTTATTATTACTTTCTGGTTGATCATTTATGCAGTATTAACTATGTTAAACTTGCCAAATCTTCATGATATTGCCCAAGTTGTCTTAGGGGTGCCATTAGGATTGTTAGGCAATAATGTTTTTGGTACAGTTATTGTAGTTGCTCTAAACAGTTTATTCTGGTTTGTTGGTATTCACGGCGGAAATGTTGTTAACTCTGTGATGCAACCGTTATGGATAGCTAACTTAGATGAAAATCGTGCAGCATATCAAGCTGGTGCGGAATTGCAACATATTTTTACTATCTCTTTTATGGATAATTTTGTCTATATCGGTGGTGGCGGTGCAACGATCGGGTTAGTACTAATATTAGGGTATTTAGCCCGCAAGAAAAAAACAAGTCAACAAACAAAAGTATTAGCTCCAATTACTGTTGTACCAGGTATTTTTAATATTAATGAACCAACTATGTTTGGATTACCAGTAGTATTGAACGTAATGTTACTTGTACCGTTTATTCTTGCACCAATGGTTAATGTGGTCGTTGCATATCTTGCTATGGTGTCTGGGCTTGTTCCGCTGACTCGAACTGTTGCTTCGTGGACGATGCCTCCAATAATTAGTGGTTTCTTAACAACAGGTAGTATGAGTGGTTCAGTCTTGCAAATTTTACTCATAATTATAGATGTCTTGCTTTATCTACCGTTTTTCTTAGCTGTAGAGAAACAATTTAAAGCTGAAGAATTAGGAGAATTACCGGTTCAAAAATAATCACTATAAGAGATAGAAGAGTGTAATAAAAATGCTCAGTATATTTTCAGGCTCAATTTTTGTCTAAGACAGAAATTGAGCCTATTTTTTATAAAACTAAAGATTACCATGTTTTATAAAGTTGTAAATACAAATTTATATTTTGTCTTTACATTTATAATGAAAAGGGTTACAATTTATTTGTATTAAACATACCTAAAGGAGGAGAAAAGAATGGAAGATAATAAGTGGATTGCAATGTTGGGGAATATGGCAAGTAAAATCAACAGTTACAAATACATTATTGCCATTAAGAATGCTTTTACTGCTTTAATACCGATCATTATTACAGGGGCTTTTGCTACACTGTTTTCTAATATGGTATTTGATTCAACAAATGGTCTGGCACAAATAGATGCTTTATCATTTTTGGAACAATTGAAACCTATTTCTCAGTCGATTAATTACGCGACAATGAATATGTTGACCATAAGTGCAGTATTTTTAATTGGTTTAGAAGTTGGGAACCTAAATAAGGAGAGCGGGTACTTTCCTGGATTGCTAGCTGTTATCAGTTACATATCTGTAAATCCTACCACTGTAGAATTATTAGTGGATGATAAAATGCGCGTAGTTGAAAATGTTTTATCACGAAATTATACTGATACCAAAGGATTATTCTTGGGTATGTTTATCGCTATTTTATCTGTTGAATTATTTACTTGGCTAGGCAAACAAGATAAATTAAATATTAAAATGCCTGATAGTGTACCATCTAATGTATCGAGAAGTTTTTCAGCATTGATTCCAACAGTCTTAACGTTTACGATCATTGCAACAGCTGGATTTGCAGTTTACCGTTTGTCTGGTATGTATCTATATGACATTATCTATACAATTGTTCAAGCACCTCTAGAAAATGTTATGCAAGGTTTACCTGGTGTGCTTATTCTAATGTTTGTTGCACAATTCTTCTGGGTGATCGGGATCCATGGAAATCAAATGATCAAACCAATCCGTGAACCATTATTGTTAGCTTCAATAGCAGTAAATACAGATGCATTTAATGCTGGAAAAGAAATACCAAATATCATTAATATGCCTTTCTGGGATATGTACATGAATATTGGTGGTTCGGGTGTAACGATTGGATTGCTATTTGCTATTTTTATCATTGGAAAACGAGACGATATGAAACAAATTGCTAAGTTATCAATGGGACCAAGTATATTCAATATTAACGAACCTGTTATATTCGGAATGCCGATTATGTTAAATCCTATTTTAGCTATTCCATTTATTATCACACCATTAATTACTGGGGTTATTGGTTATGTAGCAACTTATATTGGTTTTGCAGGAAAAGCAGTTGTTATGATACCTTGGACTACTCCGCCGATTATTAGTGCTTATCTAGCAACAGCAGGTAGTTTGGGAGCAGTTGCAACTCAATTGATTTGTATTGTGGTATCAACGCTCATTTATTTACCATTTGTAAAAATCTCTAACAGTCGTCAGTTGGTTGAAGACCCAACTCGAGAAAATGAAACTAAAGAAGTGGATGGCGTTATTGTGCATGATTAAGTTCTATAGGGAAATAATCTAAATATGCATTTGCTAGTTTCAAATTTTTTTTGATACCGATAAGCTGGTTAAAAAATGATCAGTTGAACGATTAAACTTGAAAAATCCCTATAAAAAAAACGGGGTTTTTCAAGTTTTTATTTGAATACAAAGGGTATTAGCAGGTATGTTATACTAAGATATAAAAAATTAATACGATAACTACAATATAGAATAAGAAGAAGCGAGTGAAGGGAAATGGCAAAATACAAACAAGTTGCAGAAGAGCTGCGCAAACAAATCAAACAAGGTGACTACCCTAAAAGCGGTCAATTAGCAAACCAAAATGAATTAGCAATAGCTTTTAATACAAGCCGGGTAACAATAAAGAAAGCTTTAGATTTGTTATCTATTGAAGGTTTGATATTTACAATTCAAGGATCTGGAACGTATGTTAAAAAAAATGTGATGCAACTTTCTAATACAGGAATTAAGATTGGACAAAATATTGGTTTAACACATCAAATAGATGAACAGACATCATTGGTCAATAAAGTGTTAGCTTTCAACGTACGTTTTCCAAATGATGAAGAATGCGAGCAATTGATGATCAAACAAGAAACACCTGTCTATGAAATTAAAAGGTTGAGAATTATCAATAATAAACCGTATTCGATAGAGTATTCGCTACTCCCAGTAAAATTAGTGCCAAATATTACTGCTGATATATTAGAACATTCAGTGTATGATTATATACGTCAAGACTTAGGTCTAGTATTTGGAGGCAATCAACAGTTTATAAAAGCTTCTCCTCCTAATGAAGAAGATAAAAAATATTTAAAATGTAAAGACACTGAACCGGTACTAGTTGTTACAAAAGTGATGTTTTTAGAAAACGGCAGACCGTTTGAATACTCTAAAGTAAAACATCGTTTTGATATGGTTGAAATGTGTTTTAACAATACGCAACAAGATTAAATGGTGTCTTGATTTTACTTGAGTATCTCAAACAAAGCGGTAAATTTAATGAATAAAAAAACAATTATTTTATTTTCGTCCGTTTATTTGACTATTTACCATTAAAAAGAGTTGACAATTTTATTTAAACCATGTAAAGTAATAGGAGTTGTTAGACAGCTTGTTCGAAAAAAGAATGAATAAAAATTCTATTAAAACAATTTTTATAAATTTTTTATTAAAAAGATATTGACAATTTAAAAATAACTTGTTATTATATAGAAGTTGTCACGAACAGGTGCAACAAGCTTTAGACCTTTGAAAACTAAACAAAGTAAGACGAACCAAATGTGAGGGTGACTCAGCAGTGCTGAGTCAACAGTAACAAATATAGTGAATAATTATTCGCTAGCAATCAATAATGAGCTTCAAGCATCATTTTATATGAGAGTTTGATCCTGGCTCAGGACGAACGCTGGCGGCATGCCTAATACATGCAAGTCGAACGCTTTTGTTTCACCGGGTGCTTGCACCCACCGAGACAAAAGAGTGGCGGACGGGTGAGTAACACGTGGGTAACCTGCCCATAAGAGGGGGATAACATCCGGAAACGGATGCTAATACCGCATATTTCCAATTGTCTCCTGACAGATGGAAAAAAGGTGGCTTCGGCTACCGCTTATGGATGGACCCGCGGCGTATTAGCTAGTTGGTGAGGTAATGGCTCACCAAGGCGATGATACGTAGCCGACCTGAGAGGGTGATCGGCCACACTGGGACTGAGACACGGCCCAGACTCCTACGGGAGGCAGCAGTAGGGAATCTTCCGCAATGGACGAAAGTCTGACGGAGCAATGCCGCGTGAGTGAAGAAGGTTTTCGGATCGTAAAACTCTGTTGTTAGAGAAGAACAAGGATGAGAGTAACTGCTCATCCCCTGACGGTATCTAACCAGAAAGCCACGGCTAACTACGTGCCAGCAGCCGCGGTAATACGTAGGTGGCAAGCGTTGTCCGGATTTATTGGGCGTAAAGCGAGCGCAGGCGGTTCTTTAAGTCTGATGTGAAAGCCCCCGGCTCAACCGGGGAGGGTCATTGGAAACTGGAGAACTTGAGTGCAGAAGAGGAGAGTGGAATTCCACGTGTAGCGGTGAAATGCGTAGATATGTGGAGGAACACCAGTGGCGAAGGCGACTCTCTGGTCTGTAACTGACGCTGAGGCTCGAAAGCGTGGGGAGCAAACAGGATTAGATACCCTGGTAGTCCACGCCGTAAACGATGAGTGCTAAGTGTTGGAGGGTTTCCGCCCTTCAGTGCTGCAGCTAACGCATTAAGCACTCCGCCTGGGGAGTACGACCGCAAGGTTGAAACTCAAAGGAATTGACGGGGACCCGCACAAGCGGTGGAGCATGTGGTTTAATTCGAAGCAACGCGAAGAACCTTACCAGGTCTTGACATCCTTTGACCACTCTAGAGATAGAGCTTTCCCTTCGGGGACAAAGTGACAGGTGGTGCATGGTTGTCGTCAGCTCGTGTCGTGAGATGTTGGGTTAAGTCCCGCAACGAGCGCAACCCCTATTATTAGTTGCCAGCATTCAGTTGGGCACTCTAGTGAGACTGCCGGTGATAAACCGGAGGAAGGTGGGGATGACGTCAAATCATCATGCCCCTTATGACCTGGGCTACACACGTGCTACAATGGATGGTACAACGAGTCGCAAGGTCGCGAGGCCAAGCTAATCTCTTAAAGCCATTCTCAGTTCGGATTGCAGGCTGCAACTCGCCTGCATGAAGCCGGAATCGCTAGTAATCGCGGATCAGCACGCCGCGGTGAATACGTTCCCGGGTCTTGTACACACCGCCCGTCACACCACGAGAGTTTGTAACACCCGAAGTCGGTGAGGTAACCCTTTTGGGAGCCAGCCGCCTAAGGTGGGACAGATAATTGGGGTGAAGTCGTAACAAGGTAGCCGTATCGGAAGGTGCGGCTGGATCACCTCCTTTCTAAGGAATATAACGGAAACCCACACATTCGTACTTACTTTGTTTAGTTTTGAGAGGTCTAATCTTCTCAATAGATAGATGTTGTTCTTTGAAAACTGGATAAAGTTAAAAATTGTAATTCAAGTAAGAAACCAGAAACACACCGAAAAGTTTTAAAAATGAGTTTTTTAAGGTTCTCATCGTAAGATGAGTATTGAACATTAACGATTAACCATAGGTTAAGTTAATAAGGGCGCACGGTGAATGCCTTGGCACTAGGAGCCGATGAAGGACGGGACTAACGCCGATATGCTTTGGGGAGCTGTAAGTAAGCTTTGATCCAAAGATTTCCGAATGGGGGAACCCAGCATCTTTGATAGGATGTTACTGCTAACTGAATACATAGGTTAGTAGAGGTAGACGCAGAGAACTGAAACATCTAAGTACCTGCAGGAAGAGAAAGAAAAATCGATTCCCTGAGTAGCGGCGAGCGAAACGGGAATAGCCCAAACCAGAAAGCTTGCTTTCTGGGGTTGTAGGACTGAACACATAGAGTCATAAATGGATTTGGTAGGAGAAGCGACCTGGAAAGGTCTGCCGAAGAAGGTAAAAGCCCTGTATCCGAAACCACATCCACTCTGATCAGTATCCTGAGTACGGCGGAACACGAGAAATTCCGTCGGAATCCGGGAGGACCATCTCCCAAGGCTAAATACTCCCTAGTGACCGATAGTGAACCAGTACCGTGAGGGAAAGGTGAAAAGAACCTCGGAAGAGGAGTGAAATAGCCCCTGAAACCGTGTGCCTACAAATAGTTAAAGCCCGTTAATGGGTGATAGCGTGCCTTTTGTAGAATGAACCGGCGAGTTACGATCCCATGCGAGGTTAAGTTGATGAGACGGAGCCGTAGCGAAAGCGAGTCTGAATAGGGCGAATGAGTATGTGGTCGTAGACCCGAAACCAAGTGATCTACCCATGTCCAGGTTGAAGGTGCGGTAATACGCACTGGAGGACCGAACCCACGTATGTTGAAAAATGCGGGGATGAGGTGTGGGTAGCGGAGAAATTCCAATCGAACTTGGAGATAGCTGGTTCTCTCCGAAATAGCTTTAGGGCTAGCCTCGGAATTAGAATCATGGAGGTAGAGCAACTGTTTGGACTAGGGGCCCTTCTCGGGTTACCGAATTCAGATAAACTCCGAATGCCATTGATTTATATCCGGGAGTCAGACTGCGAGTGATAAGATCCGTAGTCGAAAGGGAAACAGCCCAGACCACCAGCTAAGGTCCCAAAGTTTATGTTAAGTGGAAAAGGATGTGGAGTTGCTTAGACAACTAGGATGTTGGCTCAGAAGCAGCCATCATTTAAAGAGTGCGTAATAGCTCACTAGTCGAGTGACCCTGCGCCGAAAATTTACCGGGGCTAAACATAACACCGAAGCTGTGGATAGAACCATTGGTTCTATGGTAGGAGAGCGTTCTAAGGGCGTTGAAGCTAGATCGTGAGGACTAGTGGAGCGCTTAGAAGTGAGAATGCCGGTATGAGTAGCGAAAGACGGGTGAGAATCCCGTCCACCGAATGACTAAGGTTTCCTGGGGAAGGCTCGTCCTCCCAGGGTTAGTCGGGACCTAAGTCGAGGCCGAATGGCGTAGACGATGGACAACAGGTTGAGATTCCTGTACCAGTTTGTTTTGTTTGAACAATGGAGGGACACAGTAGGCTAAGGAATACGCGCTGTTGGATATGCGCGTCCAAGCAACAAGTTTTGAAGTGAGTCAAATGCTTGCTTCTTTAAGAACAAGTTGTGATGGGGAGGGAAATTAAGTACCGAAGTTCCCGATGTCACACTGTCAAGAAAAGCTTCTAGTTAGAAACAAACTGCCCGTACCGCAAACCGACACAGGTAGTCGAGGAGAGAATCCTAAGGTGTGCGAGAGAACTCTCGTTAAGGAACTCGGCAAAATGACCCCGTAACTTCGGGAGAAGGGGTGCTGACCAATTGGTCAGCCGCAGTGAATAGGCCCAGGCGACTGTTTATCAAAAACACAGGTCTCTGCAAAATCGTAAGATGACGTATAGGGGCTGACGCCTGCCCGGTGCTGGAAGGTTAAGAGGATGGGTTAGCTCTCGGGCGAAGCTCAGAATTGAAGCCCCAGTAAACGGCGGCCGTAACTATAACGGTCCTAAGGTAGCGAAATTCCTTGTCGGGTAAGTTCCGACCCGCACGAAAGGCGTAACGATCTGGGCACTGTCTCAACGAGAGACTCGGTGAAATTATAGTACCTGTGAAGATGCAGGTTACCCGCGACAGGACGGAAAGACCCCATGGAGCTTTACTGCAGTTTGATATTGAGTGTTTGTACAGCTTGTACAGGATAGGTAGGAGCCATTGAAGCCAGGACGCCAGTCTTGGTGGAGGCGTTGGTGGGATACTACCCTTGCTGTATGACCACTCTAACCCACAGCCCTTATCGGGCTGGGAGACAGTGTCTGACGGGCAGTTTGACTGGGGCGGTCGCCTCCTAAAGTGTAACGGAGGCGCCCAAAGGTTCCCTCAGAATGGTTGGAAATCATTCGCAGAGTGTAAAGGCATAAGGGAGCTTGACTGCGAGACCTACAAGTCGAGCAGGGACGAAAGTCGGGCTTAGTGATCCGGTGGTTCCGCATGGAAGGGCCATCGCTCAACGGATAAAAGCTACCCTGGGGATAACAGGCTTATCTCCCCCAAGAGTCCACATCGACGGGGAGGTTTGGCACCTCGATGTCGGCTCATCGCATCCTGGGGCTGTAGTCGGTCCCAAGGGTTGGGCTGTTCGCCCATTAAAGCGGTACGCGAGCTGGGTTCAGAACGTCGTGAGACAGTTCGGTCCCTATCCGTCGCGGGCGTAGGAAATTTGAGAGGAGCTGTCCTTAGTACGAGAGGACCGGGATGGACACACCTCTGGTGTACCAGTTGTTCTGCCAAGGGCATTGCTGGGTAGCTATGTGTGGACGGGATAAACGCTGAAAGCATCTAAGCGTGAAGCCCCCCTCAAGATGAGATTTCCCATCACGTAAGTGAGTAAGACCCCTGAGAGATGATCAGGTTGATAGGTTGGAAGTGGAAGTCTAGCGATAGATGGAGCGGACCAATACTAATCGGTCGAGGACTTAACCAAAGAATAAACGGTGTACGACGGTTTCTAAACGAAGAACAAACTTTTAACTTATCCAGTTTTGAGAGAACAACGTTCTCTAGATTGAAATTTGTGTGGTGGCGATGGCAAGAAGGTCACACCTGTTCCCATGCCGAACACAGCAGTTAAGCTTCTTAGCGCCGATGGTAGTGAAGGGTTTCCCTTTGTGAGAGTAGGACGCTGCCACGCAGATTCAATTAATTATTCCGCAATAGCTCAGTTGGTAGTAGCGCATGACTGTTAATCATGATGTCGTAGGTTCGAGTCCTACTTGCGGAGTACCATAGTCCATCTATGTAAATAAAAAAACAAACGAGAATATCGTGGTGAACCGAATCTGGAGAGTTGTCCGAGCGGCCGAAGGAGCATGATTGGAAATCATGTAGGCGGTGAACACTGTCTCAAGGGTTCGAATCCCTTACTCTCCGTTTGAACATGAAGGCCCGTTGGTCAAGCGGTTAAGACACCGCCCTTTCACGGCGGTATCACGGGTTCGATTCCCGTACGGGTCATCAGTAACGACGTTACTGATTCATTAACTAGAAGTGACTAAGTAATCCTCAGGAGGTTTAGCTCAGCTGGGAGAGCATCTGCCTTACAAGCAGAGGGTCGGCGGTTCGATCCCGTCAACCTCCATTGTTTCAAAAGGTCTCGTGGTGTAGGGGTTAACATGTCTGCCTGTCACGCAGAAGATCGCGGGTTCGATTCCCGTCGAGACCGTTGGTTTGATAAATAAAATAAAAAAACCATTCTTATAATGGCCTGGTAGCTCAGTTGGTAGAGCACTTGATTGAAGCTCAAGGTGTCGGCAGTTCGATTCTGTCCCAGGCCACCATTAATGGAGGGGTAGCGAAGTGGCTAAACGCGGCGGACTGTAAATCCGCTCCTTCGGGTTCGGCAGTTCGAATCTGCCCCCCTCCACCATTTTTTTAAAAAGAACAACCTTATTATTTAGATAGGGGTATAGTTTAAAGGTAGAACTATGGTCTCCAAAACCATCAGTGTGGGTTCAATTCCTACTACCCCTGCCATTTTTTAAGAAGTGGATAAAACAAGTAATACCATGGCGATTGTGGTGAAGTGGTTAACACACCGGATTGTGGTTCCGGCATGCGTGGGTTCGAACCCCATCAGTCGCCTTTTTTTTTATTGGGCTATAGCCAAGCGGTAAGGCAAGGGACTTTGACTCCCTCATGCGTTGGTTCGAATCCAGCTAGCCCAGTTTAATTGAATCTATACATTCAACTAAAAAGATGGCGGTATAGCCAAGTGGTAAGGCAGAGGTCTGCAAAACCTTCATCACCGGTTCAAATCCGGTTACCGCCTTATGCCTAAAGATGAAAAATAAGCAGTCCATATGCCGGCGTGGCGGAACTGGTAGACGCGCTGGACTCAAAATCCTGTGCCCGCGAGGGCGTGCCGGTTCGATTCCGGCCGCCGGTATACTAAAGAAATCAACGTATATAAAACGTTGGTTTCTTTTTTTGTCTAAAAATAAAGTATCCCTACAGGGATTCATTCATTATAGTAAGACGATCTGTTATGATAAAGGTGTAAAAAAGAGTTTTACGATTCATTGTGAGCGTTCTTTATTAAGATTCAAGAGGTAACCATTTTTATTAGCTGCTACACTTTTAGTCAAATGGGGACTTTGAGAAAAAATAACAGGTAGGCCAAGAATTGAATCGTTAAGTTTGTTTTGCTTTCTTAATTATTCTTCGCTATACTTTTTACTAGAAGAGTATCTTGAGAGGAGTTAGTAAATTGACACAAACGATACAAGAATCAATGAATCATCTGGAACACTTAAAAATAAAATACACTGACTATTTAAAACATCCGTTAAACTTAAATATAAAAAGAGGAATACCTAGTAAAGAACAATTACAGTTGTCTGAACCAATGCTAAATGTATTATCTTCTCCAACTGATTTTTTAAGCCAAGGTACAATAGATATTCGCAATTATGGAGAATTAACCGGCATATATGAAGCTAAAGAGTTATTTTCAGAATTATTAGAAACTGAACGAGATGAGATCTTGATTGGTGGGAATTCCAGTTTAAACTTGATGTACTTAGTCATTACATCAAACTTATTTACAGAAATAAAAAATCAAACCAATAAAAAACCGGTTAAATTTTTATGTCCAAGTCCAGGTTACGATCGTCATTTTGCCATGACTGAAAAATTAGGAATAGAAATGATTCCCATTGGATTAAACAATGACGGACCTGATATGGATGAAGTTAAAAAGCTTGTGGCGAACGATCCTGCTATAAAAGGTATCTGGTGTGTTCCTACGTACAGCAATCCAACTGGGGTAACCTATTCAGATGAAGTAGTCGATCAATTGGCTAGTATGGAAACAAAAGCAGATGATTTTATGATTCTATGGGATAATGCTTATCTTGTTCATCATTTGACGAATGAAAAGAAAGCCGTTAAAAATATATTAACAGCTTGTAAAGCAGCAGGAAATCCAGAGCGTTCTTGGATGTTTTGTTCAACCTCAAAAGTTACTTTTCCTGGAGCAGGTGTAGCGGCTTTAGGAGCAAGCAAAAAGAATATTGATTTCATTGCAAAAGAACTTTCGTATCAAACGATAGGATTCGATAAAATCAATCAGATGCGGCACGTAAAATTTTTAAAAGATAAAAATCATATTTCTCAACATATGGATAAGCACGCTGCTATTTTAAAACCCAAATTTGATTTGATCAATCAAAAATTAATGCATTACTTTACTGGTAAAGATTGTGTCGAATGGACAGAACCAAAAGGTGGCTATTTTGTTCATTTAACTACACAACCAGGTTGCGCAACAGAGATTGTTGGAGCACTTGCTAAAATAGGAGTAGCCGTTACTGATGCGGGAGCCACCTATCCATACGGTAAAAATCCTTCTGACAACAGTATTCGTTTAGCTCCGACACCGGTATCGTTAGAAGACTTAGATGCAGCCATGGATGCGATTTGTTTGTGTATTGAATACATTACGTTAAAAAAACAACTATCTTTATAAATAGAGAAAATTTTAGAAAATAAAAGGCTAACTTTGTTCATTTGAGTATAAAAAGTGTAGAATAGGGATAGTAGCAAAAAGTTAAATGGATTTAATAAATATGAGCAACGTTAGTTTTATCATAGAGAGGAAGATGAATAGATGTCAAAAGGAACATTTTGGTTAGGAGCAGCAATAGGAGGAGCAGCAGCTTATGCAGCAGCATACTTGTTTGCACCTAAATCTGGAGAAGAATACCAAAGAGAGCTGAAAGATAAAGCTGAAATGCTTAAAGAATCATCGAGCGATTATATGTCTATTGCAAAAGAACGCGGTGGAGATTTTAAAGCTATTGCAACAGATGCTGCAGCTGGATTAAAAACAGACATGAAATTGGTTTCAAAACAATTATCAGAACAAATTAAAATGGATTCTCAAATTCTAAAATCTGACTTGCAAGACGTCAAAGATGGCGTACCAGGAAGTAAGGAAAATTTAAAAGCAAACTTGAGTGATGCATTGAATGAAGCAAAATATACTGCTACAAGTTTAAAAGATCAAGTAGCTCAAACAACTGTTGAAGCAAAAGACATTTCACGTGCCGTTATTGATGAAGCGAAAATGGAAATCGATGAAACAACTGCTGAAAATAAACCATTAGATAATTTTTAACCATAATTGGATAAAATAAGACACTAACGATAAGAGAAACTTTTATCGTTAGTGTCTTATTTAGTTTTGACGTGAGCCATCTTTTTTGTAAATGATGACCTCAGAATCTTTATTTTCAGCAATTTCATGAGCTCGATCTACTGCATCCGATTTTTTATCGAATGTATCACTTGCCCGTTTAGCTTCTTTTGTTTTTACTACCCAATGATCGTCTTCATAAAAAACTTCAACAGCATTGTCTAATAGTTTTGGATTTGAACTTGATGTATCATGTTTATCTGATTTTTTAGGATTTTTTTCTTTATCAAATGCTTCTTTTTCTTCCTTTGAAGCATCATTCACCCATTCTTTAGCTTGTGAAATAGCAATTGGAATCGCACGATCATCTTCGTATCCATTGGCTAAAAGAGCATTTGCAATTTCAATCGTCTTTTTGCGCAACAGTGGGTCAAAATTCTTTAATGAAGCCGGGTAATCTTTCATATCCCATGGCATAAATTATCATCCTCTCTCAGATACTTTTGTTAATTATGTTATACCATTCATAGACTATTCAAACAAATAAAAAGGTTCTTAGAAGCTTTTTTGAGAGAATTTATGAAATAATTTCTGAATAGTGGTATATTGTTAAGCGGAGTATGTAAACAGGATACACAATATAAAGCACTCAAGTTAGATGAATTGAAAGAAGGTTGATTATGAAAAAAATAGAAAAAGCTGCAGGATTTATGAAAGAGCATAGTGAGCTGTTTCAGTGCCCAATATGTAAAGATTCATTTGATCAAGTAGATGGCAATAGCTTAAGTTGTATAAATGGTCATCTTTTTGATATTTCAAAAAAAGGGACTCTTTATTTTTTATTAAAAGGAACAAAAAACGAGTACGATAAGGACATGCTTTCTTCAAGGTTTAACATAGCAACTGCGGGGTTATTTCATCCTTTGCTCGATGAGCTTTATATTAGTATAGCTGAAAAACAAACCGGACATACTTTAGACGTCGGTTGTGGAGAAGGCTCTCAACTTGATTACTTAACTACTTTAGGTTTGGAAGGACAAAAAATAGGTTTTGATATTTCAAAAGATGCGATTCAATTGGCAGCTACTCATTTTTCAAGCGCTTTTTGGTGTGTAGCTGATTTGGCGCAGTCTCCTTTTGCTTCAGCTCAATACGATACAATATTGAATATTTTTTCTCCTTCCAATTACAAAGAATTTGATCGTCTATTAAAAGAGGGCGGACAGGTGATCAAGGTCGTTCCTGAAAAAGATTATCTGATTGAATTGAGAAAATTATTTTACCGTGATCAAGAAGAAAAACAAACCTATTCAAATGATGTCGTTATTGCTAAATTTAAAGAGCATTTCCCGAAGTTGGAAATCAAACGAGTTAATTACTCATTTGAACTAACGCCAGCGCTATTTAATGACGTGATGAAGATGACACCGCTAAGTTGGGGTGCCAGTATAGATTCTAAAGAGTACGCATTAACTCACCCTTTGAAAAGGGTAACAATTGATGTTTGTGTCTTAATTGGGCAAAAATAAGGCAGGTTTGTGAACGAATTGTGAACTTTTTTTCTTTGATATACCGTTTTCATGAAAAAACTCAGCCTGATACACTTGCATCAATACCATGACGATGTTATATTACCTATAAGATATTAAACGTCATTCGTTTTTATCAGGAATCCATCAGATTTTGATAAAAGTTAATGAATTGTAAAAGTCTTAACTAACGTATTGTTTCGCAGTGCTGGACACCGAAGCGATGCGTTTTTTTTGCGCACTTTTTTATTTAAACCGTTGAGAGATAGTTCTTTTTAAGATAGAGACTAAAGATTTTTTGTTTTCATAGCATAAATGCGCTAAAATAGATAAGAAGATTTATCTTATGGGAGTGAAGCTTATGGTTGGAGAAGCAACTTCATTAAAAGAAAAGATCATTGAAGAAAGCAAGCGAATTGGGATTGATAAAATCGGGTTTACAACTGCTGATCCTTTTGATGATCTTGAAGAGAAGTTAAAGCAGCAAAAAGAGTTGGGCCATCATTCTGGTTTTGAACATAAAGTAATCGAAGAACGGATTTATCCTGAAATGATTTTTCAAAATCCTCGCTCCATTATTTCAATCGCTTTAGCTTATCCAACTAAAATAGAAAATCCTCCGCCTAGAGTAAAAGGGGAACGACGTGGAGAATTTTCCCGAGCGTCTTGGGGAACTGATTACCATGATATCTTACGAGATAAAATGAATCAGTTAATCGAGTATATTAAAGCTGAGGCTGGAGAAGCGGTCACCTACAAACCAATGGTAGACACTGGGGAACTAGTTGACGTAG
The DNA here is from genome assembly GCF_038007125.1 of Carnobacterium sp. FSL W8-0810. Classification (NCBI taxonomy): domain Bacteria; kingdom Bacillati; phylum Bacillota; class Bacilli; order Lactobacillales; family Carnobacteriaceae; genus Carnobacterium; species Carnobacterium sp. FSL W8-0810. Next base: position 1,686,869 of record NZ_JBBOWO010000001.1, read on the forward strand.
CTGTAGCTCAACGAGCAGGTCTAGGTTTTATTGGCAGAAATGGCTTATTGATCACAGAAGAATTTGGTTCATATGTTTATTTAGCTGAGATCATTACAAATCTAGATTTTAAATCGGATATACCTGTTCCTTTTGGTTGTGGAGAATGCACACGTTGTATTGATGCATGCCCTACGGGAGCGTTACTAGGCGATGGACGAATGAACGCTCAACTCTGCCTTTCTTATCAGACTCAGACCAAAGGGATGATGGACGAACAATTTAGGCGGAAAATGGGCCATGTTATCTATGGTTGTGATATTTGTCAGGTTGTTTGTCCATATAACAAAGAAAAAAATTTCCATTTTCATCCTGAAATGGAACCTGAACCTGAAAGTGTTATGCCAAAACTAAAACCGTTACTCACCATCAGCAATCGTGAGTTTAAAGAAAATTTTGGTCACATGTCTGGTTCTTGGCGTGGAAAGAAACCTTTGCAGCGTAATGCGATTATTGCTTTAGGTAATTACCGTGATAAATCGGCTTTGCCAGATCTCTTACGGTGCATTGAAGAGGATAGTAGACCTGTGATCAGAGGCACAGCTGCATGGTCTTTAGCAAAAATCATTTCTGCTAGAGATGAAATGGTGATTGAATTTTTAGAAGAAGCTTTAGCAAAAGAAGAAGACAAAGAAGCTTACCATGAGATAAATCAGGCAATAGAAACGATTAAGAATAAAAAAGAACGAAAATGATAATCGATTTTTGTATTATTTAGGAGGAAATGACTTAACATGACAAACCATATTGCTTTATTTGAACCTCAAATCCCTGCTAACACAGGTAACATAGCACGTACATGTGCAGCAACAAATACTCACTTGCATTTAATTGAACCTTTAGGATTCAAAACAGATGATAAACATTTGAAACGTGCAGGCTTAGATTATTGGAATGATGTGAACATCACCTACCATAAAAACTTAGAAGCTTTTATGGAAGTGGCACAAAACGGACAATTGCATTTGATCACTAAATTTGGTCATCGTGTGTATAGCGATATCGATTACGCAACGACACCGGGAGATCATTATTTCCTATTCGGTAAAGAAACAACTGGATTGCCAGAGGAATTCATGAGAGAACACGAAGAAGATTGCTTGCGCATTCCGATGAATGATGAGCATGTTCGTTCGTTGAATTTATCTAATACAGCAGCTATTTTGATCTATGAAGCTCTTCGCCAACAAGAATTTAGTGGTATGGAATTAGCGCATCACTACGAAAACGATAAACTTGACTAATCCTAAAAACAAACTAGTGGACAATAAATACTAGTTTGTTTTTTTATGGACTGGATAAAAGACGAGGGCCAGCTTAAATGTAAAGCTTTTCTTAATATTGCTGAAACATAGAAATGTTATTTGATAATCTTATTTACAAGAATTATAATGAATAAGAATGCATCCCTATAAGTTAAGGAGAGGTTTATTATGCCAAGAATGAGAATGGATGATCCAATTGTAATTGTTGGGGCAGCACGCACACCAATTGGGACTTACTTAGGAGGATTAAAAACAGTTCCTGCTGGAGAGTTAGGTGCTATTGCGTTAAATGAAGCCATTAAACGGGCTGGTATAAAGAGTGAAGAAATAGAAGAAGTGATAGCCGGTCAAGCAATGGGTACACAGGAAGAAAGTAATATCGGGCGTGTCATTGGATTGAAAGCTGGATTAAAGAAGCAATCGACTGGGATGACTGTCAATCGTATCTGTGGTTCTGGTATCCAGTCGGCTATTTCAGCAACACAAGAATTGATGACAATGGACGTTGATTTTATTGCAGCTGGAGGAGTAGAAAGTCTTTCTCGTTCGGAGTACTACTTACCATTAGAATCAAGATGGGAAGGGTTTAAAGCAGGTAACTTCACTGTTATCGATGCAAACTTAGCACTTCATAAACATGCTCAACCGAATCCGGATTACTCTGAGATCACTCACATGGGGGATACAGCAGAAAAAGTTGCAGAAAGATATGCGATCACTCGTGAAGAACAAGATACATTTGCAGTTGATAGTCAACGAAAGGCCTCTTCTGCTATAAAAAGCGGTCGGTTTGATCAAGAAATCGTTCCAGTAGAAGTGATCGGTCGAAAAGGCGTTGTAACAGTAGTCGATAAAGATGAACATCCTAGACCCGGCACGAATATGGAAAGTTTAGCACGTTTAAAACCTGCCTTTCGTAAAGATGGTAAAGGGACGATTACTGCTGGAAATGCATCAGGACTAAATGATGGAGCAGCTTTTGAGGTATTTACGAAAGCATCTGTTGCTAAAGAACGAGGACTTGATGTAATGGCTAAAATCGTTGATTTTGCTATAGCTGGTTGTGATCCTAATGTAATGGGTTTAGGACCGGTTTATGCAATCAATAAGGTTTTAAGTCAAAACAAACTAACTCTTGAAGACATTGATATTTTAGAGATCAATGAAGCATTTGCGGCTCAAACATTAGGATGTATGAAAGAGTTAGGTATCGATCCTGGAACTGAGTTATATGAACGATTGAATCCAAATGGTGGAGCAATTGCATTGGGTCATCCATTAGGAATGTCAGGCGCGCGTATCATCACTTCACTTTGTTATGAATTTAAGAACCACCCTGAAAAAAAATATGCCATTGCATCAGCATGCATTGGCGGCGGTCAAGGAATCGCATTACTATTAGAGAATGGATCTGTTAATGAATGAAAGAAAAAAGACCTGTAAAAAATTGTCATGAATCATTAGTGATTCAGACACATAGTATTTTTCCCAATCAATTAAATAATCACGGAACGTTATTTGGGGGAGAGCTGATGAGTATGTTAGATGTAGCAGCTTCTATAGCTGTTACGAGGCATGCACGTACACAATCTGTAACGGCTTCAACAGACTCAGTAGATTTTTTGCATCCGATCCAAAGAAATGATGCTATCACAATTGAAACCTATGTATCTGGTGTAGGCAGCTCATCTGTAGAAGTATTCTGTAAAGTTATCGGAGAAAATCTGCTGACTGGAGAACAATATTTAGCGGTCACAGCCTTTTTAACTTTTGTTGCATTCAATACAGATAAGAGTAAGGCGATTGTACCGTTGATCGAACCTGAAACTGAAGAAGAGATATTTGTCTGTAGCGGCTATGAAGAACGTAAGAAAAATCGTTCGATCAAGCGTATATTTAATCAGCAATTTGCCGATAAGATTACTTTAACGAGCTCATTGTTTGATGAAGACTAACGAATTTGCATTGAATCCTCTACATGAATGCAAATGGACTATTTTACTAAAACTAAAGAGTATAAATACAAAAAAGATCAAGACGATTAGGCTATCGTCTTGATCTTTTTTTTCAGTTAGGAAGAGAAAGGATTACATTTGATCTGGAGCTTTTACACCTAATAATCTTAAGTCTTCTTTTAAGATTGTTGCAACAGCTTGGACAAGAGCTAAACGTGCAGGTCTTTGTGCATCATCAGCAAGTACTTTACTATTTGCATAGTATTTATTGAAAGCTTGAGCTAAGTGGATTGCATGTTTAGCAATAACCGATGGCTCAAATTTTTCATAAGCACGCAAGACATCTGTTGGATAGCTTTGCAATAATTTAACAATTTCCCAGCTGTAAGCATCATCCAAATGGTAGTTCACAGTCGTATCGATACCGGCTATACCAGATTTTCTAAGAATACTCATTGCACGAGCTCTTGTGTATTGTACGTATGGACCTGTTTCACCTTCGAAACGAACAACTTCTTCAATAGTAAAGTCAAAGTTGTTTAAACGATCATTTTTTAAGTCATGGAAGATAACAGCGCCGATACCCACTTGATCTGCAACGACTTCTTTATTTGGTAGATCCGTATTTTTTTCTTCGATTTGTTCAAGAGCAGAGGCTACAGCATCATCTAAAACTTCTTCAAGTAAAACGATTTTTCCTTTACGAGTAGATAATTTTTTACCGCCTTGAGTAATTAAGCCAAATGGAATATGGTACATATCATCTGCCCAGTTATAACCCATCTCTTTTAAAACAGCTTTTAATTGTTTAAAGTGATTGCTTTGTTCATTTCCAACAGCGTATAAAGATAAAGCAAAATCATACGTACGTTTACGATAGATAGCAGCAGCTAAATCACGAGTAATGTACAATGTTGCACCATCAGATTTTTTGATCAAAGCCGAATTTAAATTGTATTTTTCTAAATCAACAATCGTAGCTCCATCATTAACTGTTAACACATTTTTTTCTTCAAGTAAGTCTACAACTTCTTGCATTTTATCGTTATAGAAAGCTTCGCCATTAAATGAATCAAATGTAATGTCTAAACGTTCATAAACATGGTTAAATTCTTTTAGAGATTCATCACGGAACCATTTCCATAAACCTAAGGCTTCTTCGTCGCCATCTTCTAATTTTTTGAACCACTCACGAGCAGCATCATCTAACTCTGGTTTTTCTTCTGCTTCTTCATGGAATTGAACATATAAACGCAATAATTCACCAATAGGGTTTTCTTTTACAGCTTCTTCGCTGCCCCAAAGTTTGTAACCGACGATTAATTTACCAAATTGAGTACCCCAGTCGCCAAGATGATTAATTTTGATTGGGTTAAATCCAACTTTAGTTAAGATGTTCGCTAAAGCATTTCCGATTACAGTTGAACGCAAATGACCCATAGAAATTGGTTTTGCGATATTTGGAGAAGACATATCGATAGGAACATTTTTATTTTCACCGATCATAGAGTCTCCGTAGTGAGCGCCTTGTTCTAAAACTTCTTTTAAGACGGCAGCACTAACTCCTTGTTTATTTAAAAAGAAATTAAGGTAAGGTCCAACAACTTCAATTTTTTCAACGATAGGAGAGGTAACCGATTCTCCTAATTCAGCAGCAATTTGTTGAGGGGCTTTACGATAGGCCTTTGCTAGAGCGAATGCAGGAAAAGCGATATCTCCGTGTTCAACTGATTTTGGTTTTTCTAATAAGTTGACGATTTGTTCTATCGACAAAGCTTCACCGATTTGCTCGTTTAAAGCTTGAGCAACTGTTAATTTGTAATCCATTCTTTTTCCTCCTATGTGAGCGTCTGATTGCGCTCGAAAATTTTATATTTAAGTATTTTAGGCATAAAAAAAACGCCTATTTTTGATTCTATGCTAATCAAAAAAGAGACGAGGTTTTCCCGCGGTACCACTCTTGTTGTTTGTCAAATGACGAAACCACTTGTTTTTAGATAACGGCAAACAAAACCGAATAAGCTAGTATTCACTAAAATTGCATGAACGAGGATCATAGCTTAAATCTCTCCGAAGTGCGGTTCCTGAAAGCATCCATTGTTGGCTTACACCGTTCCAACTCGCTAAAAATGTTTTCTATCAGTACTCTCTTCGTCATAGAGTCTATATAATTGAACTTTATTTATTATAGCAAATTGCTCACAAGAATGCCATTGTTTTTAGAAAATAGAATTTTTATTCATATTTTAGTAAAAATATCGCAAAATATAAGCGTATACATCAATTATTTGTTATACTAAAAAAGAAGAATCGTTTAATTAGAAGGAGGCCTTGCAGTATGAAAAAATCTAATCGACAATTAGCAATCAAACAAATTATTACAAATCATGATATTGCTACTCAAGAGGAACTATTGCATTATCTCAAAGAAGAAGGGGTTGAGGCGACTCAAGCAACCATTTCAAGAGATATCAAAGAGATGCATTTAGTGAAAACTACTTCATCAAATGGGAATGTTAAGTACACGATATTCCAAAATAATCGTATGTCTAATGAAGAAAAATTACAATCAACATTAGGAGACGTTGTGATTCGGTTGACCCAAGTGCAGTTTACGAATGTATTGATGACAATACCTGGTAATGCTCACGTTGTGGCTGCATTGTTGGATGCCATTGATTTTCCAGAAATGGTTGGTACTGTAGGCGGAAATGATACTTGTCTAATTATTTCAAAAGATGAAGAAGATGCAAAAAAAATGAATGATTACTTAAACAAATGGATTGAATTATAAAAATAGCATAATACTGTATAGGAGGTATGTATGTGCCTGAGTTTGATTTAGCATCCTTGCAAAATGGATCAGATATTCGTGGAATAGCTTTGGAAACACCAGAGCACGAAGTAACGTTGACCGATGAACGTGTTGAAAAAATTGCTTATGGGTTTGCGGTATGGTTGAAAGAAGTAAAAAAAATAGTAGTAGAAGATGAACACGCTCCTGCAAAAGTTTCTGTTGGTCACGATAGCCGGCTTTCAGCGGATCGCATCAAATCTATTTTTATAAAAGGTTTGACGAAGGCAGGAATCGACGTGATAGATGTCGGGTTGTCTACTACTCCAGCTATGTTTATGTCTACTCAATATGAAGCCTACAAGTGTGACGGTGCTGTTATGATCACAGCTAGTCATCTGCCTTTTGAGTACAATGGATTAAAATTTTTTACAAAAGATGGCGGAGCAGAACACGAAGATATTGACTTTATTTTGCAACAAGCAGATGAGGAAAATATCACATGGAAGAATAAAGAAGGGAACGTTACGAAAGCTTCTCTTTTGAATGAATATGCAAAAGATTTGGTAAACAAGATTCGACTTGGAATCAATGATGCAAAACAATATGACCAACCGTTGACCGGTCGTCATATTGTGGTAGACGCTGGGAATGGCGCAGGAGGGTTTTTTGCTGAAAAAGTTTTGGTCCCATTAGGAGCAGATATCAGCGGAAGCCAATATTTAAATCCAGATGGTCATTTTCCAAATCATATTCCCAATCCGGATAACAAAGAGGCGATGAGAAGCATTCAAGATGCCGTAATTAGACATCATGCAGACATGGGTGTTATTTTTGATACCGATGTAGATCGATCAGCATTAGTTGACAGTAACGGGGATACGTTGAATCGAAATAATTTGATCGCAGTGATCTCAGCAATTTTGATTAAAGAAAACCCGGGTACGACAATTGTGACAAGTTCGGCAACATCAGAACACCTCAAAACGTTTATCACTTCTTTAGGTGGCAAACAGGATCGATACATCACCGGCTATCGGAATGTAATCAATCGTGGTATTCAATTAAACAAAGAGGGAACACCTACCAGTTTAGCAATTGAGACCAGCGGACACGCTGCTTTGTCAGAAAATTACTTTTTAGATGACGGAGCTTATTTAGTTGCAAAAATACTAATGGCAGATGCTGGTCTTAAAAAAGAAGGAAAGAACTTTTCTGATTTGATCACTTCTCTAAAGCAGCCTGTTGAAACGGATGAAGTACGATTTAAGATCTTATCTCAGGATGTACAAGCAACTGGACAAAGAGTCATGGAGAATTTTCAAGCTTATATAGAAACAGCAACAGACTTAACTGTTGAACCCGCTAATTTGGAAGGGGTCCGAGTTAATACTTCGGGACAGTATGGTATTGGTTGGATGTTGTTGCGTATGAGTTTGCATGAGCCTTTACTTGTTCTAAATCTTGAAAGCGATCAAGAGGGTTCTATAAAATTAGTGAGAGAAAAGCTAAAAACTTTTTTCTATGATCAATCTGTCTTAGATTCGTCTCGCTTGTAAAAAACAAGAGAAATGGTTTAAACTAAGTAATGTAAAAAAAGATAGCGAAGGAAGTGTATTAAAATGGGTGAACCGTTAGTAGAAAGCATTGAATTATATAATGGAGTGAAAATTCCTAAATTAGGACTAGGTTTATTTTTAATGAAAGATGAAGATGAATTGGTAAATGCTGTGAAATATGCAGTTGAAGTAGGTTACCGTCATTTTGATACAGCTACCATCTATGGCAATGAAGAATACTTAGCTCGCGGTTTGAAAGAAGCAGGAATCAAGAGAGAAGAAGTTTTCATTACCTCTAAAGTATGGAATTATGACCAAGGATATGACCAAACAAAAGTTGCATTTCAAGAAAGTTTGGATCGTTTAAACACAGACTACTTAGATTTATACTTAATTCATTGGGCTGCTCCAAAATTTGTTGAAACTTGGAAAGCAATTGTAGAATTATATGAAGAAGGAAAAATCAAAGCAATTGGGGTTTCTAACTTCCAAATTCATCACCTTGAAGAACTTAAAAACCAAGGATTGATGCAACCAATGATCAACCAAATTGAAACACATCCTGAATTCCCACAAAATGAATTGCATGAATACATGAAAGAAAATGGTATCATTCATGAAGCTTGGGGACCATTAGGTCAAGGGAAATCTGAATTATTGAACCACCCAATCTTGATGGAAATTGGCCAAAAATACTTCAAAACTCCAGCACAAATCATTATCCGCTGGCATTTAGAACGTGGAGAAGTAGTTATTCCAAAATCAATTCATGATAACCGTATTTTAGAAAATAGTGATGTATTCAACTTTTCTTTAACAGAAGAAGAGATGAAACAAATTGATTCATTAGAAACTGGAACAAGATATGGCAGCGATCCTGATGATCAAGAAAGATTACAAAAAACATCTATTAAACCTGAATAAAAAAAGTAGAAAAGCACATTGTGCTTTTCTACTTTTTTTTGTTTTCTTAACGAACTAAATTTCATCATTTGGCAGTGCTGGATTCCAATGCCAATTAAAGCCATCTTTTGCTAACAAGTCATCGCTTTCTGTGGGACCCATAGAACCACTTTGATAGCTAGGAAGTTCTGATTGATCTTGATCCCATGCTTGACGAATAACATCAACGAATTTCCAAGAAGAAGCTACTTCATCCCAATGCGTAAAGTTTGTTGCATCGCCGTTTAAACAGTCAAAAATCAATTTTTCATAAGCTTCTGGACTGTTTGCAACAGTTTCAGCTGAATGCTTGTGTTTAAGATTAAATGTATCAGTTTCTAATCCAATTCCAGCTTTTTTGGTATTTAACTGTAATGAGAAACCTTCAGTAGGTTGGATGAAAATACTCAATACATTTGGTGGTAATTCTTCTTCAACATCTTCACTAAATAAGTTTAGAGGTACATTTTTAAAGACAACATTAATTTGAGTTCCTTTTTCACCCATCCGTTTTCCAGTACGGATATAAAATGGAACGCCTTTCCAACGGAATGTATCAATTAAGACTTTACCTGCAACAAACGTTTCCGTTTGAGAATCTTCAGCAACATTCATTTCATTACGATAATTATTTAATAGACCAGATTCAGTTGATCCTATACCGTATTGAGCACGTACAAAATAATCTTTTACTTCTTCAGGTTTGTAAAGACGAACAGCTCGCAACGCCTTAATTTTTTCATTTCGAATATCTTTATCTTTTAATCGTGCTGGGGGTTCCATCGCTAAAAGCGAAACAATTTGTAAAATATGGTTTTGGACCATATCTCTTAAAGCACCACTTTTATCATAGTAACCGCCACGTTCTTCTACACCAAGAGATTCACTTAACGTAATTTGAATATTATCGATGTAACGATTATTCCACATGGATTCAATCATAGTATTCGCAAAACGAACAGTAGAAATATTTTGGACCATTTCTTTTCCAAGATAATGATCGATACGGAAGATTTGACTTTCATCGAATACTTCACGAAGTTGTTCATTTAAAATAGCTGCACTTTCGTAGTCATGTCCAAAAGGTTTTTCAATAATCAAACGATTAAAACCATTATCCGTTACTAAACCTTGTTGATCCAATTGCTGTGTAATAGTCCCAAAGAAATTAGGGGACATCGCTAAATAGAATAAACGATTGCCGTTAATTTGATAGTGATCATCCAATTTTTCAGCTAATACTTTAAGATTAACATAATGTTCTGCATCATTTACATTATGGGATTGATAGTAGAAGTGGTTTGCAAATTCTGTCGCATCTTCTTCCGAAATAATCAAATCTGTAAGTGTTTCTTTAACGATTTCTCGATAATAGTCATTTGTCCATTCTCTTCTAGCAGTACCAATTACTGCAAAATGTTCCTTTAAAAAGCCTTTTTTATATAGGCGATAAAGAGACGGATACAATTTTCTCTTTGCCAAATCTCCAGTTCCCCCAAAGATTGTAAATAAAACATTCTGTTCAGTTGTCATCTATCTTAATACCCCTCTTCTAGAACAAAGACGTTCATCTTTTCTAAAACTATTGTACTGGTTTCTGCCTTTGGAATCAATCTTTCATTGTTTCTTTCTATTAAAAAGTAAGAGATATCGTTCATCTTGTAGAGTTTAATAATCTTTTACTGAAATATGATCCAAAAATCAGGTTCAGCGTCCACTGTATGAATTATACTTAATGCTTCTATCACTTTTTGTCAGACTTCATTATACAGTGGAAGAGACGAAATGACTACTTTGCTGATCTATATAAACAGATTTAAGTAACGTATCCCTTCAGTTTATGGTATAATACAAAAGATGCAAAAGAGTATCAAGAGAAATGAGGCGATAAAATGGAACATACCTTTGAAAAGTTTGGGTTACAATCTTTTTTAATTGACGCAATAAACGACATTGGTTTTACAAAACCAACAGAAGTACAAGAAAGACTTATACCGGCTATCCAAAACGGGAGAAGTGTAATTGGTCAATCACAAACTGGTTCGGGAAAAACCCATACATTTTTACTTCCATTAGTAAATAAAATAGATCCATCACGCAAAGAAGTGCAAGTGGTGATCACTACACCAAGTAGAGAATTAGCAGAACAAATTTATCAAGCAGCACTTCAATTAGTTGATAAAGCACCTGAAAAAATTATTGTACAAAATTTTGTAGGTGGAACAGATAAAAAAAGACAAATGGCTAAATTAGTAGGTATCCAACCACACATTGTTATCGGAACACCAGGTAGAATTTTAGACTTAGTAAATGAAAATTCTTTATTGATTTATACTGCTCCAGTGTTAGTTATTGACGAAGCGGATATGACATTAGATATGGGATTTTTAACAGATGTCGATAAAATTGCAAGTAAACTGCCAGAAAAATTACAAATGTTGGTTTTCTCAGCTACGATACCAATAAAATTGCAACCATTTTTGAAAAAATACATGTCTAATCCATTATTTGAACAAATCCAGCCGAAAGAAATCATTTCACCCTCTATTGAAAATTGGCTGATCTCTACAAAAGGAAAAGATAGAATTGATGTTATTTATGAGCTGCTAAACATTGGCCAACCGTATTTAGTGATGATTTTTGCCAACACTAAATCTAAAGTAGATGAATTAGCTGATGGACTTAAGTCTAGAGGGATCAAAGTGGCTAAAATTCATGGAGATATTCCTCCTCGTGAAAGAAAACGTGTCATGAAACAAGTACAAAACTTAGAGTATCAATTTGTCGTAGCAACAGATCTAGCTGCACGTGGTATTGATATTGAAGGTGTTTCTCACGTTATTAATGCTGAAATACCTAAAGATTTAAGTTTCTTTATTCACCGTGTTGGGAGAACAGGAAGAAACAATCTTAAAGGAACAGCTATTACACTGTATGCTCCAAGTGATGAAAATGTAATTGTTGATATCGAAAAATTAGGGATTACATTTGAACCAAAAATGATTCAAAAAGGTGAAATTGTAGAAACGTATGACCGAAAACGTCGTACGACTCGTGAAAACACGGCTACAGATGTAGTTGACCCTAGACTGAAAAGTAAGATCAGCCAAACGAAGAAAAAAGTAAAACCGGGCTATAAGAAAAAAATGTCACGGGCTATCAAAGAGAGCAGCGAGAAAAAACGTCGTGTTGAACGTCGTAGTCAAGCTAACGCAATCAAAAAAGCAAATAAGAAAAAATAAGTGTATAGTAGTTAAGTACAAAAAAAGATCTTGGGGATACTAGCATCCCAAGATCTTTTTTATGCCATTTTGTTAAGGTAAACGTTCAATTTTAGGAATCGTTCGTACAGCTAAATAATAAATAAACAATGTCATGATTGCTTTGATCTCCAATTGGAAAGAAGGAACCAAACCAAAAGTGTTCAATAAAGCGATAAACAATGTTGGTAATGTTGAAGCAAACAAGATGATTTTGAAATTATCACCAAATTTCAATGCTTTTCCGGTAATCAGAGCAATACAGTTGGCAAATAATGTATACAACAAAGTATAGAGAACAGTAACAAAAAGAGTTGCTAACCATAAAATAAGAAAAGTGAAAATTACAGCCGTTCCACTAAAGGACTGAATGTTAAAAAGAATATCAATGAACGTTGCGCTTGTTAAACCATTTAATTGAGCATAAGTTAATTGAATAGGGTAGCCTGGCAGATTAACATGAAGACGATCTTCTAATAATGCAATAGCGACGATATTTCCAATTTGATCTAGGTTAACATCTTCAACTGTTCTTTCTCCATTTGGGTCAAAGGTAAAAATAATCGAATTAGTCTTATAGATAAAACTTTTTACGGGTTCTTTTGTCACCAGCTGTTCATTTTCAATCGTGAATTCTGGAATACTACCTGCAATAATTTGACCGTCACGGCCAAACTCACTGATAAGAGTGCTTCCTTGAACCCATGTTGGAATAGCTGCAATAGTTGCGATAACTAATAAATACAGAATGATTTTCCCTTTTTTTAAAGATAAAGCCTGTACTAATTTTTCTGGGTGAAGCAGTGAATTTTTAAATAAACTCAATAATTGAATAATAATCTCTCCTGACTTGATTAAACTAACTGATTTTTTAACCGTTCTTTTTTTATAAACGAATCTCTTTGTTTTATTGTAGCGGTTAAATTTGATAAACTCAATAGGATAAAAGAATACAAAAAAACGATTCTGTTATTTTTTCATAGAAAATATACTCGAATACTTTGTATTTTTTATTGAAAGGTGTTACATTTATTATGGAAAGTTAATAAAGTTAATTGGAGGAATGGATAATGACATACGAATTACCAAAATTACCTTATGCATATGATGCATTAGAACCACATATCGATCAAGCAACAATGGAGTTCCATCATGATAAACATCATGCAACCTATGTTGAAAAAACAAATGCTGCTCTTGAAAAATACCCTGAGCTAGCAGAAAAATCAATCGAAGAATTAGTAGCGGGTTTAAATTCAGTTCCTGAAGAGATCCGTACAGCTATCCGTAACAATGGTGGCGGACATGCTAACCACAGTTTCTTCTGGGAAATTCTTTCACCAAATGGTGGCGGAGAACCAACTGGAGCTTTAAAAGAAGATATTGATGCTACTTTTGGAAGCTTTGACAAATTCAAAGAAGAAATTGAAACTGCTGGAGCTGGTCAATTTGGTTCAGGTTGGGCTTGGTTAGTTCTTAACAATGGAAAATTAGAAGTGACTGCAACTGCTAATCAAGATTCACCATTAACAGATGGAAAAACTCCTCTTTTCGGAGTAGATGTTTGGGAACATGCTTACTACTTGAACTACCAAAACAAACGTCCTGCTTACTTAAAAGCAGTATGGAATGTTGTTAACTGGGAAGAAGTAGCAAAACGTTACGAAGCAGCTAAATAATAATTATTATAGTTCAAGGCAAGCCTTTATGGCTTGCCTTTTTTAGCATGAAATAATATTGTCAATATTATGTAATCGTTTTCTTTTGTGGTGAAATAGTTTTTGAGATAAGAAGAAGGTGCATTTTAATCCGTTAGGAGTGGAGAGAATGGACAAACAGCTTGAAGGTATTTATCCATCAATCGAATCAGTATTAGAGAAAGTGCAACAGTTGCTGGGAAAGAATTTGGCTATCGATCAACAGACGCTCGTTACAAATAAGGACAAACAAGAGGTTTTAAGAGAATTTGAGACAGCAAATAGGGATGCTCTTTACGGTAATGATCCACTTCTTTTAGAAAAAGTTACTTGGTTAGTTCATCATGTAGAAGCAGATGAAATTTTTGCATTTGAAAAGTTTCATTTGAACGAAAAGGAAGAACAAGAACAATACAACCGTGCTATGGCTGAACTGAACTATGTATTGTTATTTGGGCAAACCACAGATAGCGATTACTGGTATCCAAAGAAACGGTTAGGGCAATCTATTACAGATCTTGAAGGAAATAAAGAGTTTAATCATCAGTCCGATTTTATTAACTCAGGATCAGCTAATAGTGATATTAGCAGTCCAAGGTTCAACGGCACCTACACTAATCAACCTTGGTTAGAACCTAGTTCAGATAGAAATGCAACTAAATATTAAAAAGAACCTTTAGAACAGAAATGTTCTAAAGGTTCTTTTAGTAAGCATTTAGTCGATTAAAATACCTAAACTTTTTGCAATAGTTATTGCTTGTCCTGCATTAAATGTGCTGCCTTTTAACAACTCAAGCGATACTGAAATTATTTCAAATTCAGAATCACTAAAATTTAAACCCTTAAGAGGGGTACGCATAATGGATATGCTATTTAATTGGCAACGAACAAAATCGAGTTTTTTCCAATTAACTTCAAAAAATTTACTCTCAATAAGTGAACAATCTTGGAAGCGTACTTGTTTTATAGAAGCATAATTGAAAGAACTGTAATTTCCAATACAATGATCAAAAAAGGTATCTACAATTGATGCTTCAGCAAAGTTAGAACCTAGAAGTTTGGTTTCTTTGAAAGTCGTACGATGGAAAGTAGCTCCAATCCATTCATTATTGCTCATGTTGCATCCTTCAAATACGACGTCTATACATTCAAAACGAGTAAACTGACACTCTTCAAAAGTAACATTGCTGAAAACAACATGTTGAAAACACACATTTTCTAGTTGTTTATTGGAAAGGGTACAATCTTTAAACTGACAATTTGTATAGTATGATTCATGCTCAATATCATCAAAGTGAGAAGGAGTTAATTCATTAGGAATCCTAGGTTGAGCAATTTTTATTGTTGAGTTCATAAACAATCCCCTTTAGTAATATTTTTTTAAAAATACGGCACTTACAATCAGCGATAGTATAGAAAGAATGGTTAGAATCGCACCCTCTAAAAATAAAGGTGTCGTATAGTTCATTTCAATTCTATGTGTTCCTTCGCTAATAGGAACAGCTAATAATCCTTCTAATGCTTCTTTCGTTTGGACTGGAATTCCATCGATTTTAACAGACCAGCCTTTACTGTAAGGTATGGTCGTCATTAAGACATCTTGTCCTTTTTGGATATCTACGCTGCCATTGAAGTAAGTGCTGCTGTAATCTTCAATTGTCATGCCGCCAGCTTGTAAAGATTGAACGGCTGAGTCAAATGTAGAGGAATCTAAACGGTACAGTTGAAAATCTTTTAGACGTATCGTTGATTCTTTCAAGCCGATTTTAAATGTAATGGTATCTCCTTTATTTTGGCTAGCAATATTTAATACTAATTGATCGCGGTAAGTTTCATATTGCGTAAAGGGCTCACCGTTTAAAAATAATTCAACATCTTCATCTTTAATGTTAGGACTTAACGTTATATAAAAGGAATCATCTGTTTCTGGTGTAAATTGAAAACTGACTGAAGCATCATTATTTAAGACTTGTTTTTGATACAATGACTCATTACCTGAGTTAGAACTAGTCACGTTTTGATAAACTGTACTATCAAATTCAGTAGGGACAAAAAATTCTTCTGCAAGTTGATTACCAGTTAAAGCCTGGAGGATGTTTTC
Organism: Carnobacterium sp. FSL W8-0810; assembly: GCF_038007125.1. Lineage (NCBI taxonomy): Bacteria > Bacillati > Bacillota > Bacilli > Lactobacillales > Carnobacteriaceae > Carnobacterium > Carnobacterium sp. FSL W8-0810. The sequence goes on from NZ_JBBOWO010000001.1 coordinate 1,702,481, forward strand.
TTGCAATGCTATAGGCTGATCTTCTAATAGTGAGACATCTAAGATAGCAGAAGAGCTGCCAAATGCAAGAGATAGAGCATTTGGATTTTCATAGATAATTGTTTTATCTGTTTCTCCAAGCTGTGCATAAGAGCGTAAATCAGGTTTCGTTTGCATAGCATTTAACTCGAATACTGCTTTTTGCTCCTCTGAAACCATTGGAATCAATAGTGGGTCTAATAAAGTAGAATTTCTCATTGTTCGGTTAAATGATTCTTTCAAAGATGTACTTTTAGCCCCTAGAGATTGATTTTTTTGAGCAAGATAAAGATTATCTTTTTCACTTATATAATAACGAATCGAAAATAGTGCATCCGTTACTAATGTCCCATTAGAGTAAGCCAAGAATCCATCGCCTACTGGAAATCCAAGACTGCCAAATAATGCAGGTATCGTTCGTTCGAAAGTTGAACTAAAATGAGTGACTCCTGGATAATCAGCTTGGAAACTATCATTCTTTGTTCGTAAATAATTTTTTTCAATACGATAAAATTGGTCATCCATATCCTGAATTGCGTCAATATCTGTATCTAATCCTGTTTGGTATAGTGTAAAATTATCTTGATCGACATAACTTAAACGGGATAAGTCGATTTGAGCATTTAAGCCCATTTCTACTGTAGTCAAAATAAAGAAAGCAATTGGTATCCACGTATATTTTTGCGGCTTGATAATCAATAAAAAGGTAATAATAAAAGTGAAAAGCACCGATAAAATGACTTGTTCCGTATAGATAAAATCGAATTCTGCATTATAGACATAAAAGCCAATCGAGGCTGTGACAACCATACTAACAAATGTACTGATTGGCCGCATGCCTTCATAATGCATAAAGTTACGAAAACCAGTTAGCAACATGAAGAAACAAACTACAAAAGAAAAACGGTAAGGATACCAAATAGGGTACTGCATGGCATGCCATATTTTATTGAAGGCTTCTAAATTCATCGAAACTACAAAAAACACCATTACGGCTAAGGCTGTTATCCGTTCTCGTTTGGAAAAAGAACGGTTAAAGAAGTAACAGAAGAAAGATACTAATGCTAAACTTCCAATAAATAGATTGGGGTAACCAGAAGGCATTTGATCAAAATTAAAAGCACCAATAAATAGTTTTGACAGCATCTCTGGAAAGGGATAAGCTAACTCCCATTCAAATTCAAATTTTGTATAACTAGCTTTGCTTTCCATAAGTGAATGAAAAGTTGGAAGCAATAAAATTCCAGCTAGTCCAGCTCCTAATAAAGAATGCCAGATGAATAAGCCAACGGTAATAAAACTTTCTTTTAATTTAGTTTTCCATTTAGTCTCTTTTGGATAAGAAACGCTCACTAAGCGAAAAATAAAATAACAAATTAAAAACAAACAAATCATATAAGCAATATAATAATTTGCGAACAACATGATACCAAGAAAAATAGAATAAAGTAAGCCTTTCTTTTTATCGACTAAGCGTTCCAGTCCTAATACAATAAGCGGAAGAAAAATCAGACCGTCTAACCACATGATGTTTAATTGATTGACGATAGTATAGCCCATCAAAGCATAGCTGATCGAAAAAGCTGCTAAGATAAAACCTGTACCATTAAATGCTTTTTTTAATAGATAACCAAAGCTTAGCCCCGAAAGACTAATTTTTAATAAAGTGATGCAGGTGACTGCTAATGTGATTTGAGTATGTGGAAATAGTAAAAACAGTAAATTAAACGGACTAGTCAGATAATAAGCCCATAACCCTACCATATCTCCGCCTATAGCTTTAGAAAATGAATAGAAGAAAGTACTAGGATCTTCAAAAAAGGTTTGTCTGTAATAGGAATAAAAATCAATGTATTGTTGTCCTAAGTCGACCGTTAGCAAGGAATCATTTCCGAAAGGGTAGACACCTTGAAAAATATAAATAATCGACATGATTATAAAGGGGACAAAAAAAGATAACAATAAGGGCCATTGTTTTTTGATAAAGGTCGGCATTGTTTTTTGCATAATTTTCAACTCCATTAACGAACTTGTAATTCTTACATGTATTAGAATAGCATAGAATGAAGCGAAATAATTAAAGTTTTCTTTAATCAGTAGTTAATTCAGAACAAATTTGATACAATGAGACAAGTTAATTTGAACAGGAAGGTGTCATTTTTGAAAACAAATAAAAAGAACAATAATAAAAAGAAAAAGTCACATATTCCTTTTCGGTTGAATTTTTTATTCTTTACGGTATTTTTATTATTTGCTATGTTGATCCTACGATTGGGATATTTGCAGATTGTAAAAGGTGAGGAATTTGAAACAGAAGTTCAGAGAACAGAAACGACTTTAGCAACCGGAACTGTGCCACGGGGCGAAATCTATGATCGTCAACACCGAAAGTTAGTTGGCAATGAGGCGCTTCAAGCTATTACGTATACAAGAGGAACTGGCGTTTCTGGTGAAGATATGGCTAAGATTGCTTTGAATTTGGCCAAGTATATTGAAATGCCAAATATTACTGAATTTGAACAAGACAGTGATTTTGATTTATCGAAAAGAGACTTAAAAGATTTTTGGATCTCTTTGAATGAAGAAAAAGTAAATAAGCGTATCTCGGATAAACAAAAAGAATCATTAAGCGGTTCAGAATTGTACCAAGTTCAGGTGGATAAAGTTACCGATGAGGATATTCAATTTACTGAAGAAGAACAAGAAGCGGCAGCTATTTTTAAACGAATGAATAGCGCATACGCTTTGTCTACTATTAATATTAAAAGTGAAGATGTAACCAATGATGAAATTGCAAAAGTGAGTGAAAATCTTTTAACTTTACCTGGTGTTGATACTGGTACGGATTGGGTCAGAACTTATCCAGAAGAGAATATGCTCAAAAGTATCCTTGGAGACGTTACAAGCGAGTCTGAAGGTCTGCCAGAGAATAAAGCAGCCACTTATTTAGCACAAGGATACGCGCGAAATGATCGGGTAGGAAAAAGTTACCTTGAATTGCAATATGAAGAAGTGTTAAGCGGGTCAAAATCAAAATCGGAAACAGAAACCAATCAAAATGGGGATATCGTCAATACTATCCAAAGTTATGCTGGCGAAAAAGGCGATAACCTTGTCTTAACGACTGACATGGATTTTCAAAAAATTGTGCAAGACATCGCTAAACAATCTTTAGCTACCGAGAGTGAAGGGCTGAATGATAGCATATATGTTGTCGCAGCTGATCCAAATAATGGTGAAATTTTAGCGATGACTGGTCAAAAAAGGAATTCAAAAACCGGAAAAATTGAAGATCACACTTTAGATATTATTAATTCGAGTTTTCAAATGGGATCAGTCGTAAAACCAGCAACCGTATTAGCTGGATATATGGATGGAGCCATTACATTATCGGATAATGTATTAGTTGATGAACCTTTACAAATTAAAAGTTCTAAACCAATCAGTTCTGTATTTAATCGCTCGGGCAGCATTGCATTAAATGATATTACAGCGTTGGAGCGCTCTTCCAATGTTTACATGTCAAAAATAGCTTTGCGTATGGGTGGAGAATACGATTATTATAAAAATATGACCTTAGACATTGATTACAAGGCAGTTATTAAAAAAATGAGAAATTATTATGCTCAATTTGGATTAGGTGTGAAAACGGGAATTGACTTGCCAGGGGAAGGTTCAGGCTTTATAGGAACAGCTGATAATCCAGGATTGGCTTTACAGTTTTCTTTTGGTCAATATGATACGTATACACCGATTCAAATGCTGCAATACGTTTCAACCATTGCAAATGGCGGGAAACGCATTGCTCCTCGTCTAGTTGATGAAATTAGAGGAACAGATGCAGATGGAAATTTAGGCGCTATTCAAACCCAATTAGAAACAGAGGTTTTGAATATTGTCGATGTTGGAGAAGAAGAAATGGACCGTGTTCACCAAGGGATGTACCAAGTAGCTAATGGCGCTAACGGTTCAGCTACAAGTTACTTCACTGGCGCTGAATATACAATTGCCGGTAAAACCGGAACAGCTGAAGCTCCTTACTATGGGGATATAACAAGCAGAATAGGAGAACTGACAACTAACAGGACTTTTGTAGGATATGCTCCATATGATGATCCTGAAATTGCGATATTTGTCATTATTCCTTATCTGCCAAATACCAATAGTAATCACGAAAATACGATTGTTGCTCGTAAAGTTCTTGATGCTTATTTCCAAGTTGGCGATTATGCTGATCTTTCAAAAGAAATTGCTGATGAAAATGAGTCGGATACAGAATAACCAACATGTAAAAAGGTTTTGCCCTATCAAATAGGCAAAACCTTTTTTATACGTACATGGTTCAAATTTAACGAGTCCTTTACAAGGACACTATTCCTTTAGGTATAATTAACTAAAAGGATTAAATTATTAAGTTTATTTTACAGAGTATTTTTTTAAACTTAGGTATGTTAAACTTGATTTTGAGAATAAGAAGAAGAGGTGAAGTTAATGGACTTATGGATAATAGTGATTATCTTATTAGTCATTGCAATTGCATTAATGGGCTGGTCATTTTATAAAAAAGACAATGGCGAGAAAATTAAAGAAGAATTTGAAGAATTATCATTGCAATTGTTACAAGATATCTATAGTTTGAAAAAACGTGTTTCAATTTTAGAAGAAGAGTTAAATATTCAAACCAAAGAAACTCCTACTTCAGCTAAAATTCACGATGTTCTAAAAAAACATGTCATCAGTTTGTATACCCAAGGTGTAGCAGTAGAAGATATTGTTATGCAAACACGTTTATCTGAAGCAACTGTAAAGGTTGTTATTGATGAATATGTAAAAAGTAATTAATCTTTAATGAAGGAGAATGACAGAATGAGTAAACCGGCATTACGTTACTTATCATTAGGATTTTTAGTCTCGGCGATTGTTCTTGCAGGCTATCGACTTTTCCTTTATGATGCTCCAGCTGTTGCTTCAAAAGGTGAAGAAACGCAAGAGGTTGTATTAACTAAAGAAGAAGCATCCTATAAAGATAAGTATGAAGCATTGCTTGCTGAAACAGAAGTTGCTAATTTAGAAAAAGAATCTACAACAAGTGAATCTGAAGTTGTGGAAGAAGAAGCAACTAGTGAGTCAGCTGAAAGTGCAGAATCTGAGGTTGAAGAGCCTAGTGAAAAGAAAATTACGGTTGTAATCAATGATGGAGATCCAAGCAGCGTAGCTAGTCAACAATTAGCTGAACAAGGCCTGATTGATGATGCCTTTGATTTTGATAAATTTTTAGAAACTAACAGCTATGCATCACTTATCCGTCCTGGGTCATATGAAGTTTCAAGTGAAATGACCTATGATGAGTTGGCTAATGTGCTGATGGAGAATAATTAAATTAAAAAGAAGAGCGTAAAGTAAAAAAACTTTACAACCTCTAAAAAAATGCTGGCATGTTTAAATAAAAAGTGATATGATATTTAAGTCGGAAGACAATGAAAATATGTCTTCAAATACTGTTTAATGCTTGGAGGGAAAATCATGCGTGTAAACATCACATTGGAATGTACAGAATGTAAAGAACGTAATTACATCTCAAAGAAAAACAAACGTAACAATCCGGACCGTGTTGAATTCAAAAAATACTGCCCGCGCGAACGTGTTGTAACTTTACATCGTGAAACAAAATAACATTTTTGTTATTTCAATTCGCAAAAAATGAGATTAAATAGATTAAGACTTGAGTTTTTAACTCAAGTCTTTTTTTATATCCAATTTTTTACAAAAAGATCATTGTATTAGGTTCAATGTTGAGTATTTGCTATACTGAAAGTAACAAAATGAAAAGGTGGTTTTAAGAATGGATAAATGTGAAGTATTTTTAAGTAATGGAAAATCAATACTAGTCACTTGTTCTACTGAACAATTGCTGAATAAAGTAACAGATAAAGATGGAGAATTATTAGAGAATCTTGTTTTAATAGAAGAAGAAAGCGGAGCTTCTTGTTATTTAAACCCAAACCAAATTGTAACCGTTTCAGTTTCTCAATCAGAATCAGAACAAGATACGAACAATTCAAAAGAAGAGTCTGAAGGAGAACATACAGAAGAAAATTTAGATGCAATCCAAAACTTAAGTAAAGATATTGGAAACATGGAGTAACAACTTATAAACAACTGAATAAGGTAATGGAAAAAATACTGCTCAAGTTTAGATACAAATGCTAAACTTGAGCAGTATTTTTTAGTTTATCGTTTTAAAAAGGAACTTACGTATTTTTGCCAAGAATAAGATCCTTTATGTTATAATAAATGGTAAAGTTTGCTGATTATCAGATATGTAAAATCGATTAGGTAGATGATTTTAGTGAATAGAATGGAGTTGACTTTTTTGGAGTATCATACCAAAATGAAAATAAAGCGTTTTTTTAGAAAACCCGTGGTAACGTATGCTTTTTTATTTATTCAAATTCTAGCTTTTATTTTGATGACTTTGGATGGCGGAAGCACAAATACTGCTACTTTAGTGAAGTACGGAGCTAAGTTTAATCCTTATATTTTATTTGGAGAATGGTGGAGATTGATCACCCCAATATTCTTGCACATAGGATTTATGCATTTGCTCATGAATTCAGTTACCCTCTATTATTTAGGTGAACAGCTCGAGAGTGTATTTGGTCATTTACGTTTTGCTGGTATTTATTTACTCAGTGGAATAGCGGGAAATCTTGCGAGTTTTGCCTTCAGTGATTCTATATCTGCTGGTGCTAGTACTTCTTTGTTTGGATTATTTGGAACAGCTATTATGCTTGGTCAAACATTTAAAAACAATCCGGCAATCCAGCAAATTGCTAAAAGCTTTGGTACCTTGATCATTATTAATATCGTATTTGGGGTATTTAGTTCTTCTATTGATATGGCTGGGCATCTCGGCGGGTTAGCAGGAGGTTTTTTGATTGCGCATGCCATCAGTGTACCTAATCCAATGAAACATTGGAGGAAAAAGCGAATAATTTATGGCAGCCTTTTTGTTGTGATAATTATTATCTTGACTCTTATAGGATACCTCTCTGCATCTACCGCAATCTTTGGACTTTAGGAAGTGAACTAATGAGAACATTATATGATGTACAACAGCTATTGAAGCGATTTGGTATTTTTGTCTATATCGGAAAACGGATATGGGATATTGAATTAATGATGGTTGAGATAAAGAAATTGCATGAAAATGGTTTAATAGAAAATGATGAATATTTACCCGCTTTACTTGTTTTAAAACGAGAACATCGAAAAGAAGTAGAATCAGAAACAAAAAATGATTAGAAACTTGAATGTGGAGGAATTAGAATGTCAAAGAAAATTATTGGAATCGATTTAGGCGGTACAACTGCTAAATTTGCTATTTTAACAAATGAAGGAGAGATTCAACAAAAATGGAGTATAGTAACGGATATTACCGATAAAGGTACTCATATTGTACCTGCCATCGTGGACTCTATTAATGAACAACTTGAAAAATATCAATTATCTCCTGAAGATTTTATAGGAATCGGCATGGGATCACCAGGTACGGTCGATCGTACTGAGGGAACCGTCATTGGTGCTTATAACCTGAATTGGACTACAAGCCAGCCTGTTAAACAATTGATCGAAGAAGGCACAGGTATTCCATTTGCTATCGATAACGATGCAAATGTAGCCGCTCTTGGTGAGCGTTGGAGAGGGGCTGGAGAAAATGAAGATGATGTTGTCTTTATTACTCTAGGAACCGGTGTTGGTGGAGGAATTATCGCTGGAGGACGTTTGGTCCATGGTATTGCAGGTGCTGCAGGAGAATTAGGCCATATTACAGTTGACCCAGAAGGATATGACTGTACATGTGGGAAAAAAGGCTGTCTCGAAACAGTAGCAAGTGCTACAGGAGTTGTCCGTTTAGCAAGAGACCTTTCAAATGAGTATTCTGGCGATTCTAAATTAAAATACAGTATTGATGATGGTCAATTGATCACGGCTAAAGATGTGTTTGATTTAGCAAAAGAGAATGATAAATTGGCAGTATCAGTCATTGATAAAGTGGCTTATTACTTAGGTATGGCTTGCGGCAGCGTCGCAAATGTATTAAATCCTTCTACTATTGTAATTGGTGGCGGAGTATCGCATGCAGGAGTATTTTTAACTGATCAAATTAAAACGTATTTTGATCAATTTACTTATCCTACGATTCGCAAAACAACAAAAATCAGATTAGCTGAATTAGGCAATAATGCAGGCGTTATTGGTGCAAGTTCTTTAATTAAAGAACATTTAAATGGTACATTATAAAACTTAAAAAATTGAATAAATAGCGTTAAAAAAAGTCACTAGTTTAAGACGATTGACGAGGCTTCTTAGGTAGGCTTCGTTAATCGTTTTTTTATATACTAAAATACAGAGAATAAAGAAAATACATGATTTTGAGAAAGATCGTATATTCAGGACCTCAAAAGAACGAAAAAATTAGTTTATAGGAGTGAATTATGAATAAAAATTTAACTAATCATAAAATAAACATTTATCCTATTAAGCCAAAAGATTTGGAAGTTATTTGGAAAATAGCTTATGGGCAGAAAAAAATAGTTGGATGAATTGGAATGGACCATATTTTAATAATCCTATTTATGAAAAAGCAGCATTTATTAATCAAGTTGGGGAAAAATGGATAGCGGAAGACAATACTTGGAGCATTACATATAATAACGAAATTATTGGAACAGTTTCTTATTATTATGGTGATGGAAATTTAAATAAATGGCTTGAAGCTGGAATTTGTATATACAATCCTGAATATTGGAACAAAGGAATTTCTACTATTGCTTTAAAGTTATGGATTGATCATTTATTTGAAAATGTAACGAATTTACCTCACATCGGTTTTACTACTTGGTCTGGAAATAACGGAATGATGCGTGTAGGTGAAAAAGTAGGCATGACGTTAGAAGGAAGAATAAGAAAGGTTCGTTATTGGCAAAATCAATATTGGGATTCTATCAAGTACGGAATTCTTCGTGAAGAATGGAATAATCTATAGTTAAGTTATCCATAAGGCTTTTTGTACCGATCCTTTTATGTTCCTATGTGAGTATATATAAGGATCTGGTATAACAAACTCTAGCTTTTAAGTAGTTATGATAATAGAGATTTAATAAAACAATGGGAGAGGAATAAATAATGAAAAAAAAGCTAACGTATTCATTAAAAAAGCAAATTGAATCTTTTTTTGATTTAGTTGGAACAATTTTCCATTCTATATTTTAATATAATTTCAATGAAAAAAAGAACCTTGTGGTAAAATTCTTTTTTTATTCACTAATACGTTAAAAAAAGACAGCAAAAAGAATAAGTGGTAGACCAAATCCTAAAATAAGTAGTTCAATAATATCTTCTGGCTCCATCTTAGAAATGGTTTCTAAAATACTACTAGTTGTTTTTTTCGGTGGCGTTTTATTGAGTAACTCATCTATGGAAAAATTATAAAATTCACTAAGTAGTTGGATCATTTCCAAATCGGGGATACTTTTACCTAACTCCCATTTAGATAATACCTGTCTAGAGATATTTAACTCTTTAGCGACAAAAGACTGAGACATTTTTCTTTCTTCACGTTCATATTTTAATCGTTCTGCTAACTCCATAAATTGAGCCTCCTAGTTTGTTAAGTTAGATCTATATTTAATAGTTTCGCTTAAAATAACTAGTTCTGCAAGCAATGAATTGTTGCAAACCCGCAACGAATTGGTGCATACATGCTGTAGGTTTGATTCATCATCGGTTCATTACATATCATTCACTAAAATACATTAAATTCTATAAAATAATGTATTATACCACTGTTTTTTGTTAAAATAAATTTATAAATATAGAAAAAATGGCTTGGAATGTTTTAAGAGGTCAGAAACGGGTACTGGGTCAGCAAGAAAAAATTTACTTATAAATAAAGTCACTATAGATTTTTTTATGAATTAGAAAACTGAAAGGAAGTAGTTATGAAAAATTATAAAAAGATTTTAGGCTATGTTTTAATTTTAGTAGCTGTATTACTATTAGTTCGTTTACCCAATATGGTCTATCCAATGCCTGATGAGGATGGAATGGATATTAACCTCTATATCCTAGAAGCGGTTTTAAACATAGTAAGGTATGTTGTTCTTTCCATATTCTCTTTTGTTTTAGGTATAAAACTTGCATTTAAGAATTAGATAGAATTTTTATTTGCTTATACATAAAAGTGCTTAGAATCATGTATTGCAAGAATAAGAGCTTTAGCATTTTTGATTAAGTGCTAAAGCTCTTATTTGTATTTATTTATGATTTTTGATAAATGTAAACCACTGGTTGCTAGATGTAAACCATTGTGTGCGTTACTTTCCAATCAAAGTGAGAGACAATAAGAGCTATAAATGAAGTCTTTCCATTCTTAATTTATAGTAACTAGGAGGCAGAGTAATGAAAAAGTATGATGACTATCAAAAATCTATAAGATATAAGTATGGCTATTTTTCCTTTCTATTTTTAAATAGCTTATTAGTATTAAATTATTTACTTGGATTATTTTTTAATTTGAAGTGGGGAGCAACTAAAGAGCTAGAAACCATGATTATACTGTTTGTAGTAGGAATATTTTTTGCAAATGCCTGTGTCTACCAAAATGCTTACTTTCATAAAAATGATGATAAAAAGAGCTACTCTTGGTTATTTTTAATAATAGGTGGAATCGGCTTATATACAACTTATCAAACTTATTTAATTTCTCCTGAAGAACTAATCATAAATGGGGAGATAGGCAGAGGAGCTATTCAATTATTTTCAGGTCTTATGTTTGTTTCTATTCCACTAACCTATTTTATAAGGAACAGAATAGATAGTAAAAGAAATAAAGACCAGTAGTGACCTTCAAGCTAAGAATTATGTTAAATAAGGTTTATATTAAGGGGAAAGGAGGCTTATAGTGAAGTTTATACAAAGAACAGTAGAACTTAAATGGCCTATATTGCTAGTTGAATTTTTTTTCTTGATTGGAGGAATTCTCCTCTTAATTAGCGGAATAAAATTGCAAAAAAAAAACAGAATAATAGCTTTAATTTGTGTGATTACTGGAAGCCTGCTTACGTTAATTTCTTTATACATTTTACTTATAACAGTCATATTTGGATATAATTCCTAATCAACTGCAATATAAATAAAGCATTAACTTTTAATAGTGTTTAATTATTTTACGGAGGTGTTAAGATGAAAAAATATCAAAAATTCCTGATAGTTGCATTGATAATATTGGCTATACTTATGTTTGCTCCTGTACTTTTATACTTAGTTTATAGTTGAATTGATACGTATACAAAATCTTGTTATTTCATGTATTTATGAAATGATAAAAGCTGATAAGAAAGGAATAACTATTGATGAAATTTAGTTTAACTTAAATCCTAGTTTCATGTCTCCTCTTATCTATAGTAACAATCATTATTGGTTATTTTTATGGGCCATACTTATTCCTATTCAATATAGATAGAGAAGAACTATTAAGAACACAAAAAGAGCTAGCATTGAATTATACAGTTGGGAAAAATATGCTCTATATTGGGTTCTTTGGTTTTATTTGTTCAGCAATTTGTCTGTTGTTAAATAAAATCAAGATCTTAAAAAATAAATTTAATAGGAGTTAGAGATTGAATGGGTCTTCCAACATTATTAAAAATTGTTGCTGCGACGGATATGATGAGTATGATTATCCTTATTATTATGTGGGGAAATGAATTTTTAAATGGATACACTGACAACTTACTATTTAAAATTCTATTCATTTTGATTGGTTTTGTGCGTGTTTATTATTATATTAGAAAGTTAAAGTCCATAAATATATAGATAAAAAAATATTTCTTACTTGTAGGCTGGTTAACTGCCGCTTATTCATGTAAATAAACACACACACTTTGAGGAGTATATGTGTCATTATTGTCCAGTTAACTAATGCGCTTAATGATATAATTCATTTAAAAAATATTAGATAATAAAGTCAGATATGTAATTATTTGAGAGAGGTACAAAATGAAAAAATCTAAGCAATTGATTTTCACAAAAATTCTTTATAGTTTATTTACAATAATGACTATACTATCGCTTTTTATTGTTTATAAAAATAGCGACAATGAACTTTCTTTTAAATTTTTAGTAGGATATTTATTTCTTGCTTTCTTCATGCTAGCATACGTTCCTCTTATAGCCATTGTGAATACAAGGAAGTATAAATGGGTTTATATAAGAAAAAGTATCTTTAAATTTATTGCCTTATTTATTTTATTAAGTATTTTGAATTATGTTTTTGAGTACATCATTAGGCCCTCTAAAATAGATTTATTCAGCATTTTTTCTACTAGCGCAGGTCTATCTTTTTGTATTGCTTTTTTTGACATTATATTTTTAAAAGAAGATAGATGAAATTAGATAAAATAATGTCTTTAGATATTAAAGCGGATAAATTACGTGCTAAGCAATCATAATTTTCAATTATACATTTTAAAATGTTTGTATCTAAGGTGTTAAGATTCATCGCTTTGAGGAAAGGAATGAAGGCATGACTGTCACAATAAAGCGTAACACTGGTTGGTTCGGTAAGGGTTCGAGAATTTCAGTAAAATTAAATGGAGAAAAAGTATTGAAGATTGCAGATTCTCAAAAAACAGAAATCATTATTCAAAATGACAAAGCACTTTTGCAAGTAACCCAATTCGGATCTAGAAACAATAAAACAGAAGTTACAGACGGGGATACAGTTGAAATAACATCAGCAAAATGGAGTTATATACTTTATTACTCCTTACTTGTTTTTACTCTTATCCTGAATTTTAGTGCACATTCAACTTCACTTACATTTACAATGTATATAACCTTTCTTGTTTTTGGCTTCGTCATATTCTTTGGTAGTTTCTTTTTAGTAAATACATATCATCTAAAGATATTGGATAATAAAATAAAAAATTGATCTCTTGATAAAAAATACATGAATTGTTTTAGAGATAAAATCACACATTGATATATGCAATTGTATAGATGTGTTTCCTAACACCGTTTAGGTTCTTCCAGTTCTTATAAAAAGAAACAAAATAAAAAAATTACAATAGTGTCAAAATAATTGTGGAGTGAAGTGTTTATTTCTAATCTCGACAATAAGGAGAGATAATCCAATGTTAAAATATATAGTCGCTAGTGGTATTGCTCTTAGTGCCCTATTTGTTTTATTAGAAATAGGTGTCAATATATTTGGGAATATGATAAAGATTAAGAGAGAAGCAGGAATTTCACTAAAAATTCAATTCATGAATGCAATAAAAAGTAAACAATGATCTGTATTCTTCTTTATTTCAATCCAAGATAGATTTAATAAAATCTAATCGTTTTAGTGAATGGTACAAAAAGAGGACAAATATTATGAAAAAGTTTGTTTGAAAATGTTTTTGACCATTTATCTCTTAGAGTGAATTAAAGAATGTTTACTCGATAAGATTAGTCGCTTTCCAGCTAATAAATTTTATATAAATTAATACACACATATAAGAGACAACATAAAAGTAATAAAATAAATACCGACAACTGTCTGTCAAGGGGGAATTTAAATGGACATAGGATGAACTAGGGAACATAGAGAAGGGCATGTTTATAAAAAAAGAGTAGGATACTAATCCTAACTCTTTTTTGTGACAGGTGTTGCATAAATTTTTATATGTTCTAATAAAAGATTTATTATTTGTCATTTTTTTCCTTGATCAACCCAATAATCGGTAATACCACCCAATTTAGACCAACTCCAACCAACGATAACGAGACCAATGACTGCTAAAAGCATTATTAACATTTTATCTCCTCCTGATACTTAATTGTTTATTTATAATAGTACATAGAACTAAACAAAGTAGTTTCCATAAAATCATATATCATTTTTATGAGAGAAGAGGGCCTTTAAATGAGTTGCAACGTCCAACCATTATTGATTTCTTCACCCTTTTTGAAATATTAGTGTTTATTTTTTTTTGTACTATTTATAATATACATATTGAATATAAAGTTTAGTTGGAAAATATAACTAGCTGTTCTTGCAACAGATCCTTCTTGAAAAATAAATAAAAGTCCTATAAAAAAGTTAAATAGAGCTAGGTAAAAATTTGGTTGTTTAAAAATTTCTTTATTCAAAAAACCCCTCCTAAATTAGTGAATTCTTGTATATAGTATAAATTAATTCTTTTTTTATTGCTTCTATAGTAATTAATATAGGTAACACGCTCAACCTTATATTTAATCATAATTACTTTTTAACCGTAAACTGAAAATAAGCGCAATTAGATGGAAGAGCAAACCAATTACAAAAAAGATTAACCCAAACTTAACTAAAAAGATATCGGCGTCTAACCATCTGCCTAAATCAAACTTATCTGTACCAACTGCAAGTATAGAGGGGGAAACTAATAGAAATCCTATTAATGATATTCCTAGAACTATAAAAGATAAAAATTGAAATGTAATTAGTAATTTTTTCATTGTTGTTCTCCTATTTTTAGTTTATTTTCAATGGAAATACTTTAAGCATTGTTTATTTACGTGATTTAGCTTTTTCAACTATTTTTTTCGCTTGAACTAAATCGATAGGATAATAGTCCTGTCTAATATTTTTAATAGTTTGTATTTCATTCATTACTTTTAAATATTCTAAGGCATCTTTAATCATTTTAGATTGATTATATGAAAAGAGACTCTTTAATTTGTTTATTTCTGTCGCTTGAAGATACGTTAGTCCTCCTAAAACTAGCACTACTGTCATTAATAAATAGATCATCAGCAAAACTCCTATTATATATTGATAAAACATTGTTTAGTAGAAAGTAAATAGTTTATTTTTTTATGTAGTTCTTAACAACTACTTTAATCATTACAATGATAGTTAATAATGGAATAGCCCAAATGAAACTATAAAAAAATTCTGAAGTAAATGTATTTTTTATAGTGTCTTTATTGTTCAACATAATAATAAATTTAGTGCCTATAAGCATTCCCGCAAATAATAAATAGGATTGACCAAGTGTTTTAAGAAATTTTTTAATTTTATCTGACAATTTGATTTCCTTCTTTCTGCTAAATTAAAAGAGCTAGGCAGTCTTGACATGAGTAAAATACATGTGGAGATTGGGATAATTCATTCTCTATTAACTCGTTTTTAACATCAATGCAGCGTGAAACAATAGTTGTGTAAAAGTTTAAGACCGTCATCTTTTCAAGGCATCTGAAACAATTAAACCGAATCCAATTAGTAAACCAAGCACTATCCATAATCCTAAAATAGTAATGGCAACTACTCCAATTACTTCCTTGGGTGCGTGGCTGAATTCACGAAAAAGCTGACTCGTTTCTACATAATCAAAAATAAGTTCTTTTAGTCCATTAAATCCCATAAAGAGTAACGCATATAAAAATCCTTCTTTAAACCGAATTAATTTAGTTTTTTCCATTTTTATAGTAACTCCTTTTATCATTCAATTAGTTCTATTTTGTTTAAATTATTGGTTCTGCTTTCCTTCAACTTTTCTCCTAATGCCAATTGCCTTCTTCCTTATTTATTTCTTATCTCTATCATACGAAAAGGGAAGAGTGTTGGCTATAAACCATTAGTTGCATAGTAGCACCCATTGGTTGCTACTATGTAAACCAACACGTTCTTTTAATTTTATGAGATGAGATAGATAATTTGATTATGAATTATTTGGTTAGAAGAATGGCTATGGGAGATAGTATAATGAAAAAAATAAGTAAAAAAAATTGTTATCAGATTGTATCGAACTTTACTTTTTGTGGTGCTATTTTGGCGGTATTAAACAAAGAAATCATTTTTGGCTATACTTTAATTATTCTAGGTTATTGTCTTCTTCGCAAATCAGATTTAGAAGGCTAAACAATCTAATGAATCTTTTAAATTGAATAATGGTTAAGATATATAAACTAATGAATAGAGGTTATGTAATGATGTCAAAAAAAAGAGCTAAGCCTATCCTTAAATTCGAAGAGAAAGTAAAATGACCAAAAAAAGTTTATTGTCAGTAGTATTTCTTTTAGTAATCTTATTGCCTTTTATTTTGATCTTCGGTCGGGAATTACTTTCAACAAACCCTGACAATCGTTATCGTGCATCTGGAACTTCCTCTACTGCTCATGAAATAGGGATAGATGACTATTATAGTGTTCAATCAATGTCTGCATCATTTTCAGTACTCCAATATGAAAATGAAGAAATACATATTGAATTTGCGGACAGTATTGTTAAATTAAATTGGAATAATGATTATATTATTGCTTCTAGCAAAAAAGATGATCTGGATGTTTATTCAGATGTGTATTATTTAACTAAATTAGGCATTCATCGCCCATCCTCCATAGGTGGGTGATGAATGCCGTTTGGTCTAAGGGTTACCTTTGGTAACTTGAAAATCGACTTATCAGGCTTATTGCCTTTTTATTTTATTCTTATGATATAATCTGTCTATAAAAGAATGAAATGATATAACAATAGAATTAGCTACAAATAATCATTCGGTATTTCTACTGCATGATCACCTTGTCTTAGTGACTAAGTATCGTAGACAAGTGATCGATGATGAACTATCCAAATTCGCTAAAAGTACTTTTGAGCGAATTGCTGAACCGTACCACATTACATTAGTTAAGTGGAATCATGATAAAGACCATGTTCACATCCTGTTCAAAGCTCAACCAAAAACAGAATTGACAAAATTTATCAATGCATACAAAAGCGCTAGTTCACGCTTAATAAAACGGGATTATCCTAGAATAAAACAATTTCTTTGGAAAGAAATGTTTTGGTCGAAAAGTTTTTGTCTTTTGACAACTGGTGGCGCACCAATTGAGGTCATCAAGAACTATATTCAAAATCAAGTCACTAACCATAAATAGAGAGTAGGTGAACCTTATGGAACGACTAAAAGCATATAAATTTAGAATTTATCCAACAGAAGAACAGGAAATTTTCTTTGCTAAGTCTTTCGGTTGTGTTCGTAAGGTCTATAATCTCATGTTGGATGATCGAATGAAAGCTTATGAAGACTCAAAAAATGATTCTTCTAAGAAAATGAATTTTCCGACCCCAGCTAAATACAAAAGCGAATTCCCGTTTTTGAAAGAAGTAGATAGCCTCGCTTTAGCGAATGCACAACTAAATCTAGATAAGGCGTACAAAAATTTCTTTCGTGATAAATCCGTTGGATTTCCTCGATTCAAAAGCAAGAAGAATCCTGTTCAAAGTTATACAACCAATAATCAAAATGGAACAGTCGCTTTAGTGGATCATAAGTTCATCAAATTACCTAAAGTGAAAACATTCGTTAGAATCAAGCTGCACAGACAACCAAAAGGAATGATCAAATCGGCTACAGTATCTCGTCAGTCAAGTGGGAAATACTTTATTTCTTTGTTGTGCAAAGAAGAAATAGCTGAATTACCTAAACTAACTACTGCTATTGGAATAGACCTTGGTATTACAGACTTTGCGATTCTTTCTGATGGTCAAAAAATTGATAATAATAAATTCACTTCTAAAATGGAAAAGAAACTAAAGCGTGAACAACGTAAGTTGTCAAGACGTGCACTTTTAGCTAAAAAGAAAGGGATTAATCTTTTTGAGGCAAGTAATTACCAAAAACAAAAACGAAAAGTTGCTAGACTGCATGAAAAAGTAAGGAATCAACGTAACGACTTTTTGAATAAGTTGAGTACAGAAATTATCAAAAGTCACGATAACATCTGTATTGAGGACTTAAACACAAAAGGGATGTTGCGTAACCATAAGCTAGCAAAAAGTATTTCTGACGTTTCGTGGTCTAGTTTTGTAACTAAATTACAGTACAAGGCTGATTGGTACGGTCGGGAAATCATCAAGATAGATAAGTGGTTTCCATCTAGTCAAATTTGTTCAAGATGTGGTCATAAAGATGGCAAGAAAATGCTCGAAATCCGCGACTGGACTTGTCCTATTTGCCAGGCTTATCATGACCGAGACATAAATGCTAGTATCAATATTCTGACCGAAGGTCTGAGAATAAAAGTATTAGTTTAGCTAAAAAAAGAACCGTAGGAACTACGGGGATAGCTTGGTAAATAAGAGGAACCGCTGTGAGTAAAGAAATACACTTGCAAGTATGCTCTATTCCCAAGAAGCTCCCACTTCAAGCGCTAAGAATCATTAGGTTTAGCTAAGTGGTGAGTAGTTCACTAGTTATCAGAGACACCAGAGAAGTTGTCGAATATGATTCACTAGAACAATTTTCAAAGGAAATGAAAGCAAAGAATATTAACTTAGAATTGGAAAGAAAAGTAGCATTTGATTGGTATTAACTATTTAATTTAAAAGGCGCACTTACATACCAATTTAAAAAGAAGTATTTATTGCTCAAGATGAGTGCAAAAAAGAACTACGGTACCATTTTTAAAATAGTATCGTAGTTCTTTTTTTAGTGTTCCAAATGTTTTCATTTAGTTATCTCTAGTAATGTGAGGTAGGCTAATAAAGTGTGAAACGGCGTAGCATATGCTATACTTTAGATGAAAGTTTTTGGAATGGTACTAGCAAGTAACCATACGATGTCAATTAATCAAAAAAATAAGGTGATGAGATGAAAAGGAAAAAGAAAAAATATATGATGTTTAGTTTAGCTGTTTTGCTTTTTTCTGCTTCCTTATTTTTATTGAGTTGCAACAAAAATCAAGATAATAAACCAACTGTGTCTGAAAAAAAGCCATTGTCTTATAAAGAGATTCCTATTGAATATGAAAGTTTTAGAAAAGTGATTGGATGGATGTCTGATGAAGAAGTATTGATTCATTCAGGCGAAGTAAATAATGATACATTATCTCTTTTTAATATCTTCACAGGAGAAACTGAGCCTATTTATGAAGCCGGATCGATTATTTTAACAGCTATTATTTCAGAAAATCAACAACAGATAGTGATTCAAGTTGCTAGCGAAAATGGTGGGGAGTTAAGAGTAATTGATAGGAGCGGTGCAGTTGTTCAAACATTGCCTTTAGAAACGAAAGGCTTTGTTAATGTGAACTGGAATCCAGCAGATCAACACCATATCTTTATTTCATACTACCAATCCGATTCTAATATGGTAGTTGGTGATTGGAATACAGAGACTAACGAGATTGTTTCTATACCATCTGCTTCATTAACGCCCTTGTGGTATTCAGCTAATCTATATTTATATGTAGATAATAAAGAGGATTTCTCTCTTGAAACGGGTGAGCTTTACATGGGAGATATTCGGACAAACGAAACACTGCGATTAAAGAGTCAAGTTTCAAGCTTTTTTATACATGATGATACATTCATTACATTTACACCTTCAGACTTTGCTGAAGATGAGTTGCTTCTAAGTTATCAGTATCCATTTATGGTTGATCAATCTTTCATGTCTATTCCCAAAGTGACCATGAATAAATCGTCTTGTTTTTCCTTACTTAAGTCAGGCTGCAAGAAACACACCTGTCTATGGAGTATTTGCAAAAGAAGTGGCACAATTGGAACTTGAAACTGGGGAATTTGAGTTTGGAGAGTTGGATTTTGAGAATAAGACCATTAAGCCGATTATTGATCTCCCAGACAATGCGCCAATCTCAATGGCTCATAATGGGAAATATAGTTTATATGGTTGGCGATTTGAAAGTATTATAGATATTGAACAACAAAAAATCTATTCCTTAATTAGTATGCCTAATTAGAGTCAGTAACGAGAGTTAAAAAGGTCTTATATAAAAAAAGCTAGTAAAACAAACGATTCTTGTGTACAATTATCCCTGTAGAACAAGTTGAAAGGGGTACACAAGAAGTGAATATAGGTCAAATTATTAATGCAGTTTTATGGATTATTATTATAGTATGGGCAGGTTACGAAATTTACAGTTATTTCAAACGTAAAAACGCATCTGTGGAACTAACAGAAGAAGAGTTTAAAAAAGAAATGCGTAAAGTTCAATTAATTGATGTCCGCGAAAAGAAGGACTTTGATGCAGGGCACATTTTAGGAGCTAGAAACATTCCTTTTTCAACTTTTAAAACACGCAGCGTTGAAATAAGAAAAGATCAACCTATTTATCTTTATGATCATAATAAAGCGCTAAGTTTACGTGCTGCGCTTCGTTTACGTAAAGAGGGCCATACAGATATTTATCACCTTAAAGGTGGATACCGTGATTGGACTGGAAAAACTAAAACAGCTCATTAATGAGTAAAAAAGAGTTGAGACATTTTGTCTCAACTCTTTTTCTTATAATATGACTTAACCCTGGTGTCCGCTGACTAAGCCACTGCGTTTAATAGCTGTTCCTCCTGAGGTTAAACTACTAGCATGTACAAGGGAAGTGTAACCATATTTAAACCGAATGCGATCAATCACTTTTTCTAGTTCTTCACGGCTAATGGTCTGTTCAGCTGATTCGAATAAATCCAATTGTAAATCTGATTGGTAGTGTATTTTTCCGCAACTAATGGCTAATTGACGAACAGGTTCATTATTGTAGTGTTTTCTAAAAAGAAATAAACACGTCTCAATGATTTTTTGACTGGAAGAAGTAGGGAAAATTTTTAGTTGCTGATTGAACCCTTTATCCAGAATTTCTCCAGAAAAACGAATCGTTAAATGGATCATACCCGTTTGAGCATGATGGTTTCTCAGGCGAGCAGCTACTTGATCAGCCATTTCTCGAATAACTACTTCAATTTCGTATGCATCTATGTAATCACGATCTAATATTTGACTCTTGCCAAATGAACGAGATAGAGGAGTGTATTTCTGAGAGATAATACTTTGATCAATACCATGAGCATGATAAAAAAGTTGTTCTCCAATAGTTCCATGTATTTTTTTTAAGGAATGAACAGAGTATTGTGAAAGGTCATAAACAGAATCAATCCCCAAACGGTAAAGATTTGAAGCCGTGCGCGATCCAATACCCCACATTTCTGTAATAGGTTGAATTTTCCAAAGGGTTTCGGGAACATCTTTATAATGCCATTCTGCAATGCCGTTTTTTTCTTTTTTTGCAGCATTATCTAAGGCTAATTTTGCCATGAGCGGATTATCTCCGATGCCAATCGTCACAAACAAACGAAGTCGTTGCCAGATCGTCGTTTGGATCTTTAAAGCAATCTCTTTTGTAGAACCATATAAGGCATGCGAAGCGGTGACATCTAAAAAAGACTCATCAATACTATAAAGATGCAAATCTGTTTCTGCTACGAATTCCAAAAAGATAGCGTTAATCATAGCATTGACTTTTAAATACAAAGTCATGTGAGGTTCAACGATCTGAATAAAGGAATGTTTAGGAATCTCATATCGTCTTGATCCTGTTTTAATACCATATTCTTTCTTTACTCTAGGAGCAGCAGCTAAAACTAGTCCGCCATCTTGATCAGCTTTACTCATCACAACAACATATGAAGCTAAAGGGTGGAGGCCAAGTCTAACGGACTCGACAGAAGCAAAAAAAGAGGTCACATCAATGCATAAGATATCTCTTCTAGGTTCCTTTGAGTAATCCATTTTGATCATACCAAACGGCATCCTTTCGTATAAGCTTACCCTTATTATACGAACATACGTTCCTTTAGTAAAGAAAATAATAAGAAAAAAATAAAACAAGCTCAAGAAATAGCCATTTGGTCTACTTCTCTTAAGCTTGTTTTATGTTAATCTTCATCCTTTATATCAATATCCTCTGGAATGGGTTCATCTAAATACTCTTGTAATTCTTTTTTGTATTTTTCAATTTCGCGCAAATACAAATTGAATTGTTCTTTATAAATCAAGATAGTTTCGCCATCAGATAAAGTACGAATCTGTTTTTCACGAATAAGACGTACAATATCAGTCGTTGAAAGTTCTAAATAGTCTGCGGTTTCTTCGATGGTTAAATACATTTATCTGCCTCCTTACTACAGTTTCTATTGTACGTTACTTTTTGAGAAAAGACGACAGTTTCATGTGAGAAGAAAGCTGACTATAGGGCTTATTATAGAAATATGCTATAATTATTAGGAATGTAAGCGATGGAGGGATTGTAAGTTATGGACCGTACAAAGATTATTGCTCACCGAGGAAGTAAAGGCACACATCCAGAGAACACATTAGAAGCATTTCGAGAAGCTGTTCGAGTGGGAAGCGATGGCATTGAGCTAGATATTCATTTAAGTTTAGACAATGAACTAATTGTTATCCATGATGAATCAGTAGAACGTACAACGAATGGAAAAGGAAACGTTCAAAATTTAACATTAACCGAACTAAAACAACTAGATGCCGGAAGTTGGTATTCTCCTGAATTCAGTCATTGCTGTATTCCAACACTTCGAGAAGTTTTTAATTTACTTGAAGAAGTAGACTATCAAGGCCTTGTAAATATCGAATTAAAAACAGATAATTATTCTTACCCAGGAATCGTAGAAAAAGTATGGGCTTTTGTAACTGAAAAGGATTGGTCATTTAGTGTAGAATATTCCAGTTTTAACTATGAAACATTAGTTCAACTCAAAGAAGTAGATCCTACTTGTAAAATAGCGCTACTATTTGAAAATAATGGTGAAAATGTTACTTCTCTAAGTCCAACTATTCCTGTTAGAATGTGGCATCCGAAACTAAGCTGGTTTAAAGGTATTCGTAACTCCGAAATTCCAGTACGCATTTGGACAGTTAATAAGAATGAGGACATCCAATATTGTTTACAAAAACAAGTAGCAGGTATTATCACAGATTATCCTGAGAGAGCTCTTCACATAAGAAATAAATGGCAGTATGAAGGAGAATAATGTGGAAAAGAAAAAAATTATTATCATTGTAGGACCAACAGCTGTTGGGAAAACAAGTTTAAGTCTCTCCTTAGCGCGGGAATTAAATGGAGAAATTATCAGTGGAGATTCTATGCAAATTTACCGCAATCTAACTATTGGAACAGCTAAAGTATCTAAGGAAGAACAAGGAGAAATACCGCATCATCTCATTGATGAAGTGGATGTAACGACTCCTTATGCTGTTTCTGATTTCCAAAAGAGAGCTCGGTCTTTAATTGAAGATATTTCAGTTAAAGGGAAAGTACCAATTATTGTAGGGGGTACAGGTTTATACATCGAATCCTTATTGTATGATGTGACGTTTGGTGGAAGCGGAGAAAATGATGAGGCTTTTCGTGAAGCTCAAGAAGCGATAGCCGTAGAAAAAGGAAATCGCTATTTGTGGGAACAATTAAATCAAATAGATCCAGCTGCTGCAGAAAAAATTCATTTTAACAATCGCAGACGTATTATCCGAGCACTTGAAGTGTATCAGGTGACCGGTCAACTTTTTTCTAGTTATCAAAGTGAACGTAAGGAAAAAGAGCTCCTTTATGATGCGAAAATTATTGGTCTAACAACTGATCGAGAAGAGTTATATAGTCGAATCAACCTTCGTGTAGAGCAAATGTTTGAAAAGGGTTTGATTGAAGAAGTAAAATGGTTATATGAACAACAATTGCCCGATGCACAAGCTGCAAAAGGAATCGGTTATAAAGAATTGTTTCCATATCTTGAAAATAAGATTACCTTACAAGAAGCAAAAGAGGCCATCCAGCAAAATTCAAGACGGTATGCTAAACGCCAACTTACTTGGTTTAAAAACCGATTGGAAAATGTGGAGTGGGTTGATTTAGTGAGTCATCCTGAGAAAGAACAACAAGTAGTAGAAGAAGTCCAAGCATTTTTAGAAAAATAGTGTGTACAATGTGTTTAAAATACTAGAATAGAAGGTGAACGTAATGGAAACAAAAGAAACCGCTGAAACAGTCGAACGCGTTATCCTTGTAGGAGTTCAAACTAATGAAAGTAACCTGGATTTTGAATATTCTTTGAGAGAATTAGAACAATTGACGGAAACGGCTCTAGGTGAAGTAGTTGGAGAACTAACTCAAAAAAGAGAACGAGTAGATTCACGTACCTTTTTAGGTAAAGGCAAGATGGAAGAATTGGTTGCTTTAGTAGATGAGTTAGAAGCAGATACGGTTATTTTCAACCAAGGGCTGACACCTGGACAAACAAGAAATATTCAAAAAGTTTTAATGGATGAAGTGAAAGTCATTGACCGAATCCAATTGATTTTAGACATCTTTGCCATGCGTGCTAAAAGTAAAGAAGGTAAATTACAAGTTGAATTAGCTCAGTTGCAGTATTTGCTGCCTCGTTTAGCTGGTCAAGGGGTTAACTTGTCTCGACTAGGTGGGGGAATTGGAACACGTGGTCCAGGAGAAACAAAATTAGAAACCGATCGTCGACATATCCGTGATCAAATCACAGATATTAAACGTGATTTAACAGAAACAGAAAAGCACCGCAGTCGAACTCGTGAACAGCGTAAAGAAAGCGGCACGTTTCAAATTGGTTTAATGGGATATACAAATGCTGGGAAATCAACGTTATTAAATAAGTTAACTCAAGCAGATACGTATGAAGAAAATCAATTATTTGCAACACTAGATCCTTTGACGCGTCAATTGCTGCTGCCTAGCGGAATGACAGTGACGCTTACCGATACCGTTGGTTTTATACAAGATTTGCCTACACAACTAATTGAATCGTTCAAATCGACTCTAGAAGAAACAAAAGGTGTTGATCTTCTCTTGCATGTCGTTGATGCTTCTGCGGAGAACTTGTCAGGACATGAACAAACGGTTATGCAATTGTTGAAAGAACTGGACATGGCAAAAATACCGATGTTAACGGTATATAATAAAAAAGATCTAGTCGAAGATGCTTTTTACCCCTCTCTTTTTCCTAATGTGGTGATTTCAGCGAATGATCCTGAAGACATTGATCACTTACTGTCCGTTATCATGGATAAAATGAAGGAATTGATGGTTTCTTATCGTCTTGAAATCAACGTAGATCAAGGAGAAAAATTGGTGCGCTTGAAAAGAGAAACATTAGTGATCTCAGAAGAATACGATGAAGAAAAAAATGTTTATATTGTTAAAGGCTACGCGAAAGCAGAGTCTAAATGGAATGGAGAGAATCAAACGTCATGAGTTGGAACAGTCATTATGCACCAGAATTAATTGAAAAAATAAAAGTAGTGGAAGAAAAAATAAAACCGATTCATGACCGCATACATGAAATAGCCTTATTCAATCAAAATAAGGTCATGCAAAGCTTTAGAAATAAAAAAGTTACGGAACAACATTTTAATCCTACGACTGGATACGGATACGATGATTTCGGGAGAGATACATTAGAAGAAGTATATGCAGAAGTTTTTGGAGCAGAAGCAGGATTAGTCCGCCCTCAAATTATTTCTGGAACACATGCTATCTCAACAGCCTTATTTGGTGTTATGCGCCCTGGAGATGATTTATTGTACATCTCTGGTGCTCCTTATGACACGTTGCTTGAAATTGTTGGAGTGACTGGAAACGGCATTGGCTCATTTAAAGAATACCAAATGGGTTTTGATCAAGTTGATTTATTGGCAGACGGAAAACCAGATTTTGATGCCATAAAAGAAAAAATGACGGCAAAAACTAAAATGGTCGCTATCCAACGTTCTAGAGGATACGCAAGCAGACCTTCATTTACGATTCGTCAAATAAAAGAAATGATTCAATTTGTCAAAGCAGTCAATCCTGAGGTCATCATTTTTGTCGATAATTGTTATGGCGAGTTTGTTGAAGAACAAGAACCGATTGAAGTTGGGGCGGATTTGATGGCAGGATCATTAATCAAAAATCCAGGTGGCGGATTGGCTAAAACAGGTGGTTACATTGTTGGGAAATTAGAATTGATTGAAGCTTGCGGCTACCGGTTAACAACACCAGGAATAGGAAGAGAGGCAGGTGCTTCTTTATACAGCCTTCAAGAAATGTATCAGGGCTTTTTCATGTCTCCGCATACGGTTGGAGAAGCAGTAAAAGGCGCTGTATACACAGCTGCTCTTTTAGAAGCTTGTGGCATAGAAAGTACACCCAAGTGGGATGATGAGCGAACAGACCTTATTCAAATGATTTCTTTGAATGATAAAGAAAAAATGATTAAATTTGCACAAACGATCCAAAAATATTCTCCAATTAATGCACATGTTTCTCCAATAGGTGCTTACATGCCTGGTTATGAAGATGATGTGATTATGGCGGCAGGAACATTTATACAAGGTTCCAGCATGGAATTAACAGCAGATGGTCCGATCCGTCCCCCATACACGCTGTATGTTCAAGGCGGGCTAACGTATGAGCATGTTAAGTTAGCAGTGAGTTCAGCTGTAGAAGAACTGTTTTTTCAAGGATAGAAAAAAAGAAAACCAGCTGTGCAGTGAAGCACATTAGAATATTCACTAAATGATGTAAGATTTTTGACAATTTTAATTGACCTTGTTACTGTAGTAATAGAGCTGGATGGGAGGACCCTCATGAACGAGAAAGAGCTAAGGCGTTCCATGTCTGTATTTCCAATTGGAACAGTAATGACTTTGACCGATCTAACAGCCCGTCAAATTCGTTATTATGAAGAACAGAAGCTGATTTGTCCTGAACGGAATGAAGGAAATAGAAGAATGTACTCGTTAAATGACATAGACGTGCTGCTTGAAATAAAAGATTACTTAGCCGAAGGAATCAATATGGCAGGTATTAAGCGTATTTATGAATTGAAAGAAAATGAAGAGGAAAACGATGAGCGTTCTGCTTTGACAGACGATGACGTCCGGCGAATCTTACAAGACGAGTTTCTAGCTTTAAGAGGAATTGATACAAAAGGCCCTTCGCGTTTCTTTTAAACTTTTTTATATTAAAATAAGGTAATGATTACTAAAAAAATGTCTAATAAAAGGGAGAAAATAAATACAAAATGAAAAAATTTACAAGGAAAGAAATCGAAATAAGTGCAAAAGAAGAAAATGTTCGGTATTTACGATTGATGTTTACGGATATAGATGGAATCATTAAAAATGTTGAGGTGCCTATCAGTCAACTAGAAAAAGTCATGGACAATAAAATGATGTTTGATGGCTCTTCCATTGATGGTTTTGTAAGAATTGAAGAAAGCGACATGATTTTGTGCCCAGATTTATCAACGTGGTTAATTTTCCCTTGGGAATCTGAAAACGGAAAAGTTGCTCGTTTGATTTGTGATATTTATAATCCGGACGGTACACCATTTGCTGGAGATCCTAGAAACAACTTGAAGCGTGTTCTAAAACAAATGGAAGAACAAGGCTTTACAGAGTTTAATTTAGGACCCGAACCCGAATTTTTCTTATTTAAATTAGACGAAAATGGAAAACCAACGACTGAATTAAATGATAATGGCGGGTATTTCGATTTTGCTCCAACGGATTTAGGCGAAAACTGTCGCCGTGATATTGTGTTGCAACTAGAAGAATTAGGTTTTGAAATTGAAGCTAGTCATCATGAAACAGCTCCCGGTCAGCATGAGATAGACTGGAAATATGCAAGTGCCATAGAAGCATGTGACAATATCCAAACGTTTAAACTAATCGTAAAAACAGTTGCCCGCAAACATGGTTTGCATGCGACATTCATGCCTAAACCAATGTTTGGTGTAAGTGGATCTGGAATGCATTTTAACATGTCTTTATTTAACAATCAGGGCAATGTTCTTTGTAATGAAGAAGATGAACTTGGTTTAAGTAAAACGGCTTATCATTTCTTAGCAGGTATATTGGATCATGCTTTAGGATATACGGCTATCTGTAATCCGACTGTAAACTCTTATAAACGATTGATTCCAGGATACGAAGCACCTGTTTATATCGCATGGAGTGCTCGTAATCGCTCACCACTTGTGCGTATTCCAAGCTCAAGAGGAGTTTCTACTCGTATTGAATTGCGGAGTGTTGATCCTAGTGCTAATCCTTATTTAGCCGTTGCAACATTGTTGTATTCAGGACTAGATGGAGTGAAAAAAGAAATGGAAGTACCTAAACCAATAGATCGCAATATCTATCGTATGTCTTCAGAAGAACGATACAAAAAAGGCATCAAAGATCTTCCATCTACTTTGCATAATGCTGTTAAATACTTGCAAGAAGATAAAGTCGTTCAAGAAGCTTTGGGTGAACATATCTATAGAAGTTTTGTCAGTGCTAAACATGTAGAGTGGGCTGCTTATCGTGAACAAGTTTCTGAATGGGAAAAAGAAAAATATCTAACCTTATATTAAAAAATAGACCAAAATGAAAAACCCCAATGGACAATTTTACTGTCCATTGGGGTTTTTTTTCGTTCTAATACAATTGGTATAGTTCAATTTTGAGTTTTTAATCGGAACAAATGAATGATTAAAAAATGAAACGTTCGTTTTGACGTGTTAGATTTTCTGACATAAGATGCATTTTTTTGTTGACAGAGAAAAAAAAGACTGCTATTCTATAAAAGTAATCGAAAGGAGGACTTAAATGAGTGAGAAAGAACTTAGACGTTCAAGGTCGGTTTTTCCGATTGGTACAGTTATGAAACTAACAGATTTAACTGCACGACAGATTCGCTACTATGAAGAACAGGATCTAATCCATCCTTTGCGGAATGAAGGAAATCGCCGAATGTATTCTTTAAATGATATTGATGTTCTTCTTGAGATTAAAGATTATTTATCAGATGGAATCAATATGGCGGGTATCAAACGCATTTATGAGCTGCAGGAGAATAGAGAAAAAGCTAGAGAACAAGAAGTAAATAAAGTTATGACAGATGATGACGTACGAAAAATCTTGCATGATGAATTTCTAGCGGTAAGTGGATTAAGTGCTAAAACGGCAAATTCGTTTCTTAATCAAAATCGAATAGGGTAATAACAAACTAAAAAGTTGCTAAGAGAAGGGAAGAAAAAAATGTATGGCTAAGTTTATGAGAAAAGAAATTGAAGAGGCGTCAAAAAAAGGAAATGTCCGTTTCTTGCGATTAATGTTTACTGATATTTTAGGTGTAATTAAAAATGTTGAGGTACCCATTAGTCAACTGAAAAAAGTATTGGATAATGAGTTAATGTTTGATGGCTCTTCAATCGAAGGATTTGTACGGATAGAAGAAAGCGATATGTATTTGAGACCGGATTTAGATACTTGGTTGATTTTCCCATGGGAAACGACTGAAGGTTCTGGTAAAATCGCTCGTCTGATTTGTGACGTATACAATCCAGATGGTACACCATTTGCTGGAGATCCTCGTTCTAACTTGAAGCGTACTTTGAAAGAAATGGAAGAACTTGGGTTTACTGAGTTTAATTTAGGACCTGAACCTGAATTTTTCCTTTTTAAATTAGACGAAAAAAATGAGCCCACTTTAGAGTTGAATGACGATGGAGGCTATTTTGATTTAGCTCCAACAGATTTAGGTGAAAATTGCCGTCGCGATATCGTATTGCAATTAGAAGATCTTGGTTTTGAAATCGAGGCTAGTCACCATGAAGTTGCACCAGGACAACATGAGATCGACTGGAAATATGCAAGTGCGATCGAAGCATGCGATAACATTCAAACATTTAAATTGATTGTAAAAACTGTCGCTCGTAAACATGGTTTACATGCTACGTTTATGCCTAAACCATTATATGGAGTCAATGGATCTGGAATGCATTTCAACTTATCTTTATTTACAAAAGAAGGTAATGCTTTTTACGATAAAGATGGGGATATGGAACTAAGTGATACAGCACGTCAATTTTTAGCTGGTATTTTAGATCACGCAAAAGCATTTACAGCAATCGTTAACCCTACTGTAAATTCATACAAACGTCTTGTACCCGGATATGAAGCGCCTGTATACATTGCATGGAGCGGCCGTAATCGCTCACCACTAATTCGTGTACCGCAATCAAGGGGAATGTCTACTCGTGTTGAATTACGTAGTGTCGACCCTAGCGCAAATCCATATTTAGCGATGGCTGTTCTTTTGAAAGCTGGGTTAGATGGTGTGAAAAATAAAATGGAAGCTCCAGTACCTATCAACCGCAATATTTATGTAATGAGCGAAAAAGATCGTTATGAAAATGGGATTTATGATTTACCTGGAACATTGCATGAAGCTTTAGGATACTTAGCAAAAGACAATACGATTAAAGCTGGTTTGGGTGATCATATTTATGAAAACTTTGTCAATGCTAAAAAAATCGAATGGGCTGCTTTTCGTGAGCAAGTGACTGAATGGGAAAGAGAACAATACTTGAAATTGTATTAAAAAGAAAAGAAGAGGCCGGGACAAAAATCCTAGCCTCCTCTTTTTATACGAATATTCATTCTAAAACGTGCTCCAAAAAGCAGACCCGACGTCCACTTCGCGAACAATGCTCGATGGTCGATGACCATACTGCGCTTATTCGTTCCAGTGATTCGGCTCTAAACGCTTTTTGTCTCACTCTCTTCTTTTTTACTTGGTTTAGAGTACAGCTAGTGCCAAAGCTTGTTGAATTGCTGTAATGTGTTTATCATTTGTAAACTGCAACGTAATAGCTGGTTCAACAGCACTGGAAATAAAGATCTTCAATTCAGCATCTAAGTCAAAATGGCCGGTTGTTTCAACCAAAAAGCGACTGATCGACTTATATGGCAAAGAATGATAAGTCGTTTTTTTACCTGTGACACCTTGTTTATCAATGACAATTAAACGCTTATTGGTAAAAATAATTAAATCACGAACCAATTTAAACGCTAAATCGATTTCTTCAGTATCCAAAATGACACCTGATAGTTTTTTTCGAGCCTCATTCTCGCTGATGTTCCCGGCGTTTCCTAAAAGACCACCAATTAACCCCATTTTAAAACCTCCCTAACTTGTTTAATAATTATTGTAAAGGGTGTATTTATTAAATTCAACTGATTAAAATAACATTCTTTCTTAAATTTAAAATTTATTGGCAAAAAGTGTTGACTTTTTATTCATTATTACATATAATTAATTTTGTTGCTAGGACATGTCTCAGTAGCTCAGTTGGATAGAGCATCCGCCTTCTAAGCGGACGGTCGGGAGTTCGAATCTCTCCTGAGACATAAATTGATAAGTTAGAAAAGTTGACTACTCAGCTTTTCTAACTTTTTTTTAATGTTGAAAATAGAAAATTTTTCTTTTCTTTTCAGAAAAGGAAAATTAATTATAAGCGAATGAAACAAATAAAGATGTATACAGTATTATTCAAAAAAATGTAAAAATATTCTAAAATCTTTAATAAATTGATTTCGTGAGGATTAAAAAAATAAAAAAAGTTTTTTTAGATTTTTTTCAAATGTGAAAATTACACGAAGAAAGGTTTGGAGACAAATAACTGTAGGTTTCTCAACTGTTTATTGTTCACAAGCATGAATGACAAATACCACATATAGGAAAAAACGAATATGTCAATAGGAAAACCACTAGATATAGTGGTTTTTTTATTTGCCAGTGAGAGAGAATAAGTGTAGAATACGAATAGAGAAATAGATGAAAACGAACTTAAAAATGAATTATTAAGGAGAATGACCTATGACGCAAAAAACGATTATTGTTTACTCTAAACCAAACTGTATGCAATGTAATTTCACTAAAAAATATTTAGAAGATAAAGGTATTTCTTACGAGGTAAAAGATATCTTTGAATCAGAAGAAGCTTTAAATGAAGTTAAAGAACTTGGGTTTAGCTCTGTTCCTGTTATTTCTATAGAAGGACATGAAGCCTTTAATGGATTCCGCCCTGATCTCCTTGATCAATTAGCATGAAAGTCGTTTATATTAGTTTAACCGGCCAGACTAGAAAGTTTGTTAACAAACTCAGTATGGATTTGTTGGAATTGACGCCAACGAATCCATATATTGTTTTAGAAGAACCGTTCATTATTGTTGCACCAACGTATGATAAAGAAGCAACTGAATTATTAAACGATTTTATTGAAACAGCTGATAATAAAAGGTATTTAAAAGGGGTAGCTGGTGGTGGGAATTTGAATTTTGGTAAATTATTCGCTTTTACGGCAAAAGATCTGGCTCACGATTATCAAGTACCCTTATTACATACCTTTGAGTTTCAAGGCAATGAGGAAGATGTTGCACAATTAAAGAAAGTGGTGAATGATATTGGATAAACCTAAATTAGCCTCAAAACCAAAAGAGGTTACGTATTTTAAATTAAACAATGAATTGAATAGACCTGTGGATGGAAAGATTCCTTTAAATAAAGATCGTGAAGCGGTACGAGCTTACTTTTTGGAGCATGTTAATCCAAATACCGTTTTCTTTTATACACTTGAAGAAAAATTGAACTATCTAATTAAAGAAGAGTATATAGAAGAAGAGTTTTTATTGAAATACGAAAGAGAATTCATCCATTCATTATTTGATGATATTTACAGTCGGAAATTTAGATTCCGCTCATTTATGTCAGCTTTTAAATTTTATACACAATATGCTTTGAAAACGAATGATGGACAACGTTTCTTAGAACGCTATGAAGATCGAATCGTATTCAATGCGTTATATTTAGCTGATGGGGATACTGAATTAGCTCGCAAACTTGCGGATGAAATCGTAAATCAACGTTATCAACCTGCTACGCCAACATTCCTGAATGCAGGTCGTAAGAGACGTGGAGAACTGGTTTCTTGTTTCTTGATCCAAGCAACGGATGATATGAACAGTATTGGCCGTGTAGTGAACAGTGCGTTGCAATTGTCTCGTATCGGTGGCGGAGTTGGTGTGAATTTATCTAATTTACGTGCTTCTGGAGATCCAATCAAAAAAATCGACAATGCTTCAAGCGGAGTTGTACCTGTAATGAAATTATTAGAAGACAGTTTTAGTTATTCTAATCAGCTTGGACAACGAAATGGAGCAGGAGCGGTCTATTTAAATGTTTTTCATCCAGATATCGTATCATTCCTTTCGACAAAGAAAGAGAATGCGGATGAAAAAATTCGTGTAAAAACACTTTCTCTTGGTTTAGTCGTACCGGATAAATTTTATGAATTAGCTGCTCATGATGAACAAATGTATCTTTTTAGTCCATATGATGTAGAACGAATTTACGGAGAACCATTTGCTTATATTGATATTACTAAAGAGTACGATAATATGGTGAATAATGAAGAAATCCGTAAATCAAAAATCAGTGCTCGTGAATTAGAAAATGAGATTTCTAAACTTCAACAGGAATCTGGTTATCCTTATATCATTAATATCGATACTGCGAATCGTGCAAACCCAGTATACGGAACTATTACAATGAGTAACTTGTGTAGTGAAATTTTACAAATCCAAGAACCATCATTAATTAATAATGATCAAACTTATGAGCATTTAGGAACGGATATCAGCTGTAACCTTGGTTCAACTAATATTGTGAACCTAATGAAATCGCCTAATTTTGGACAATCGATCGATACGATGGTGCGTGCATTAACCATGGTTACGGATCAATCCAGCATTGATGCAGTACCTTCCATTAAAAATGGGAACGATAAATACCATACGATTGGATTAGGAGCAATGGGATTACACACTTTCTTAGCTTTGAATCAAATTCATTATGGCTCACCAGAATCCGTTGAATTTACAGATGTGTACTTTAAGTTATTAAATTATTATACTTTGGCTTCTAGTAATAAAGTTGCTAAAGAAAGAGGGACAACTTTTTATAACTTTGAAAAATCTGCTTATGCAGATGGCACTTATTTTGATCACTATATTAACGAAAATTTTGCCTTTACGAGTAAAAAAGTTCAACAGTTATTTGAAGGGATACATGTACCTTCTGTAGAAGACTGGGCAGCTTTAAGAGAAGCAGTGATGAAAGATGGGTTATACCACCAAAATCGTTTAGCTGTAGCGCCAACGGGTTCAATTAGTTATGTAAATGAAACATCATCTAGTTTACACCCAATTACACGTTTAATTGAAGAACGTCAAGAGAAAAAGACTGGTAAAACCTATTATCCTGCTCCTTTCTTATCCAATGAAACGATGCCTTACTACTTGTCTGCTTATGATATGGACATGCGTAAAGTTATTGATGTTTATGCAGCAGCTCAAAAGCATATCGATCAAGGTATGAGTTTAACTCTCTTCTTACGCTCTGAAATTCCTGAAGGGTTGTATGAATGGAAAAATGGACGCACAACCAAACAAACAACACGTGACTTAAATATTTTACGTCATTATGCTTGGAAAAAAGGTGTTAAATCTATTTATTACGTTCGTACGTTTACGGAAAATTCAGAAGAAATTGGTTCAAATGCTTGTGAAAGCTGCACCATTTAAAAGGAGAGAACAAGAATGACAACGAACTATAAAGCAATTAACTGGAATAATATCGAAGACATGATCGACAAACTAACATGGGAAAAATTAGTTGAGCAATTTTGGACTGATACTCGAATTCCGTTATCAAATGACTTAGATGATTGGGCTCGACTTCCAAAAAATGAAAAAGATATGGTAGGGAAAGTTTTTGGAGGCTTAACCCTGCTAGACACTCTTCAATCACAAGATGGTGTTCAATCTTTGAAACAATCGATTCGAACACAACACGAAGAAGCTGTTTACAACAATATCCAATTTATGGAATCCATGCATGCGAAAAGTTACAGCGCGATTTTTAGTACGTTAAATAGCAAAATGGAAATCGATGAAATTTTTCAATGGACAAATACGAATGAATTGCTGCAAATAAAAGCTGGTACGATCAATGAGATTTACCATACTGGAACTGACTTGCAACGAAAAGTTGCCAGCGTAATGTTGGAGTCTTTCTTATTCTACTCAGGATTTTTTGCTCCGTTGCATTATTTAGGAAACAATAAATTGCCAAATGTGGCTGAAATCATTAAATTGATTTTACGCGATGAATCTGTTCATGGAACATATATCGGATATAAATTTCAAATTGCGTATAATCAATTACCCGATAATGAAAAAGAAGAGTTGAAAAATTGGACATATGACTTATTGTTTAAGTTGTATCAAAATGAAGTGAAATACGCAGAGTATCTGTATGATGAAATCGGTTGGACGGAACGTGTAAAAGTTTTTCTGAGATACAACGCTAACAAAGCTCTTCAAAATTTAGGTTTTGATCCTTTATTCCCTGATACGGCTAATGATGTGGATCCAGTTATTATGAATGGAATCTCTACTGGTACATCTAACCATGATTTTTTCTCACAGGTGGGAAATGGCTATTTACTTGGAATGGTTGAGTCAATGGAAAATGACGATTACGAAAAATGGACTGTATAAAGAAAAAAGGTTGATCAGATCTTCTGATCAACCTTTTTTTTCGAGAAATTAACTTGCCGTTAAATGGATAATTATTGTTAAGAAGCTTACTTTCGGTTATGATAAGTTAAGGGTCAGGTTAAAAAAGGAGGAGTTTAGTATGAAGAGACGTGAAATAAAAAAAACAGCAAAAAAGCTGTTAAAAGGAAATTGGAAAGTTGCTATTTTAAATTTAATTATTATTTCTGTTTTAACAAGTGTCATTAGTCAAGGTATATTAACTGTAATAGGAGCAGGCAGCTCGTTTACAATGATTGAATCTGTTATAGAAGGAAATGTTTATGACTCAACAGTAATGGCAGAACCAACTATTACAGCCAGTTTATTGTCCCTACTTATCAGTACCCTTGTAGGGTTAATTTCATCTTTGATGTATGCTGGGTATGCATGGAATATCTTAGATAGAATAGACGGTGTTAAACTATCTATTGAGGGAATGTTTCAAACATTTAGAAAAGAACGTATTTTTAAAACGACAGGCTTGATTATTGTTATGTCTATTTTAATCATGCTGTGGTCTTTATTATTTATTATACCAGGAATCATTAAAAGTTATAGTTATAGTCAAGCATTGAACATCATGAGAGACAACCCTACAATTAGCATCATGGATGCATTAGATCAAAGCCGCAAAATGATGAAAGGCAAAAAATGGTCGTTCTTTTTACTGCAGCTTTCATTTATTTGGCTGTATATTGTTCCATTTCTTGTATATGCATTAATCCTGTTTGGGAGTGTCCAAACGATTGAAGCTAGACTAGATGCTGGACCGAATGAAGGAATTGCCATTATTATTGGTTTTCTTTTATTGTTTTTAGTATTCGTATTTCTAGCTCTTGTACTGTCATTTTACATCGAACCTTATCGAAGAACAGCTCAACAAGTTTTTTATCGTACATTGACGGATGGAGATACCTTCGATCCTTTTCATCCTGACTATCATGAAAAGGATAATCAAGATGAAAAGTATAATGAAGATTACGAAGGCAGACAATTAGATGATGTTGACTTTTAATTATCTATAAAACTAAAGGATTAGAAAATAAAGGAGTTGAAGATAAACTCAGTTATTTTCTAATCCTTTTTTATAAAATAACCTATTCAAGGTATATCTTTTTGTGAATACAGGTTTATAGGATACAATAAAAGTAGCAATAATAAGGTATAAAGATGCAGTATAACTCTTTCTATATTTTTGAGTTAAAAATTTAAATGAAACGGAGGGTATGTGTTTTTAGCAAAAAGCTAGTTTATGTTGCTAATAAGTACTTAAGAAAGGAGTAGAGAAAGATGAAAAAGTTGGGATTTCTACTCGTTTTTGTTGTTGTATTGGCAGGGTGTGATGTTGGACAATTAGCTGAAAAAATAACTGAAGGAATTACGTCTACTTCTGAAAGTGCTGGTTCCATTGTTTCTAGTGGAGAAGAATCAAGTGAACCCGAAAGTTCTATTGGAGAAAAAGAAACTTCTATATCCATACAATCGTCTTCAGAAGAAATGAAGGAGACTGTCTCGGATGAGCTGAGATTAGTCCCGCAAGCAGATGAGATTAAAAATGAGTTAACTGTTGAAACAGACGCTACTCTGGCATTGCTAGATGATTATGTAAAACAAAATCCAGATATGGGTTACGAGGATGATGTAACCGTTATCTATACTGGGGAAACTTTTGGTGAATCTCCTAATCTTGCAGGTATATTTTTTATTATTAATCGAACAGATACCGCAATGAAAAATATTCGATTTACGTATACCTTTGGAAAATCGGAAAATGAATTGGTTTTTGATGAACATGCATTTAAGTTGACCGAAGAAAGTTTTGGAATCTTAGAACCAAATACAGTTATGCCGATGTATTTAGTGGTTGATTCTACTAAAGAAGATCTCTTGAAAAATATGGAATCTACTCAAGTGGTAGAAGAGATCAACTCATTTGATTACGAAGAGGCTAATAAATCTGAAACATCGATTTCTTCTGACACGTCTACAGAACAAAAGCAAACAGAAGGCGCTGATTTATCATTTGTTATTCCTAAAGAGAATGCTGATAAAGGTCAAACATTAGACAATAATCCATTAATGGCTCAATTTGAACAATTGGTTTCAGAAAATCCTGACATGGGATTTAATAACGACGTAACCGTGATGTATTCTGGTGTGTATGATGAAGTTGATGGGAATACATTGGCTTACTTCTTTGTCATAAATAAAACAGAATTAACGTTAAAAAATATACATTACAAATTAAGTTACGGCAATAAAGATGGGGAAATGGTATGGGATCAAAATGAATCGTTAGTGGCAGAAGAAATTTTTGGTCCTTTAGAACCAAATGCTGTTCTTCCTCTCACGATGACTGTTCCAAAAGACAAAGTGGATCTATTCTTTTCAATTACAAATGAGAATTTATCTATTTGGTTAGATGATTTTACTTATGAGGAATTATAAGTAAAAATCTATAAGAAAAATAAAAAGGGCTTTATCTGATAATTAAGGATAAAAAAAGGGAAGGATGATTAAAATGAAGAAAATATTGACGCTTTTAGGAGCAGTTGTTGTATTGGCAGGTTGTGATTTGATGGGAGGAGAAAGTGAGACAAGTTCCTCTACTGAGGTGAGTTCAACTAGTGCATCAAGTGAAATGATGAGTTCAGAAATGTCTTCTCAATCATCAAGTATTATGAGTACACAAGAAACAATTACAGATTCTAGCAACTCAGGTGCAACAACTACAGAAATGGATATTCCACTTGTACCGCAAAAAATGGAATTAGATCAAAATCTTACATTAGAAAATGATTCGGTATTGCAAGAAATAGAAATGAGAATGGCTGAATCAGAAGAAATCGGTATTGAAAATGATGTTGCCATTCACTTTACTGGCATGTATCTAGGTGAAACAGGTGCAATGCAAGCTATCTTTATTATCGTAAACAGAATGGATGTAGCAATGACTAATATTGATGTTACAATCAGTTTTAGCACTGTAAACGGTGACGTTATTTTAGACAAAGCTAAATACAACCTAACCGAAGACTCTTTTGGTATTCTAGAACCAGACACAGCAATGCCAATCTATTTGGATATCCCACCAGAAAATGAAGAAAATTTCTTCAGCACTTCAAACATGGAAGACTTGGTTTATACGATTGATGAATTCGATTTTGATGAGAAGTAAAATAGTTTTTTTAAATGGATAACAGATAAAAGACAATCTATTTGCCGCTGAATGAAAGCAGTAAATAGGTTGTCTTTTTTTACAAGAATGGTTTAAAATAATACATAAAAGTAGTCCAAGTAGTGGTAAGAATGATAGGATTAACTTAACCACTAGATAGATTCTTAGATGAGAGGTGTGAGGTTAATTGAAATTACGAGGTAAAGATTTTTTTACGCTCCCTAATATTTTATCTTATGTACGGTTGCTGCTCATTCCTGTTTTTATGGTCCACTACCTTACAGCAACTGATGAGAGAGATTATCTTATATCTGGTATGATTATTGTTTTTTCGGGATTAACAGATCTGTTGGACGGAATAATTGCGCGAAAATTTAATCAAATAACAGAAGTAGGAAAACTGCTTGATCCTATTGCTGATAAACTTACTCAAGTCGCTGTTATCATTTGTTTAATGTTTCGCTATGAAAAAATGTGGATCATTGTTACTCTTTTCGTAGCAAAAGAACTTTTCATGGCGATAAATGACATTCTTCTCTATCGACAAGGTAAAAAACTTGATGGAGCAAAATGGTTTGGCAAAATATCTACAGCTGCTTTTTATGCATGTATGACATTTATGGTGGCGTTTCCTTCAATTGGACAGCCTGCAGCCATTAGTTTAATGATCATTACCGGCTTTTTCTTAACGTTATCCTTCGTATTATATGGACGTGAGTTCTTTAATATGTACCGGAAATAATGCTATTCAAAGGAGAGAACAATGAATAATGCAGAACGTTTTATAGCAAGCTTCAATAGGATTCATAACTATCTTAGTTTTTTAGATAATGAAGATGAACATAAAAAACCTTTCTATCGACTACTAGATGAAAATGAATACCGTAATCCAGCGGTAAAAAAATATAAAAATGATTTGCAGATTTTTGCCGATCTTAGAAACGTTATGGTGCACAAGAAGTTAGTTCCTAACACCTATATTGCTGAACCGACAGCTAAAGTAGTTAAACATATCGAGCAAATTGAAGAAGAACTAAAAAGTCCTGAGAAAGTTTATCCCTTATTCAAAAGAGATGTCATCCATTTCAATTCTAGTGATTTGTTTACTAACGTTCTAAAAACGATCAACGAAAAAAAATTCACCCATTTCCCTATTTATAAAAATAAAGGTCTCGTAGGATTGCTAACGGAAAAAGGAATCGCTGTTTGGTTGGCAAATCATGTAAAAGATGAACCCCTTAATATGAAAAATATTTTGATAGAAGAAATTGTAGCAGAAGATAAAAATAGAAATAATTATTTATTTATTAAGACAACTATGTCAGTTGAAGTTGCTGCAGATCTAATGAAAAATGATCGTCGGCTAGAAGCCTTATTCATTACAGAAAATGGTAAAGTAACTGAATCTCCTTTGGGAATTATCACACCTTCAGATTTATAATCAAATATAGAAATTAGTATGGGAGGAAATGTATGAAGTTTGTACTTATATTTGGCCCTCAAGCTGTTGGAAAAATGACTGTAGGTCAAGAATTAGAAAAAATATCTGGATTAAAACTTTTTCACAATCATATGACAATCGAATTGCTTGAGCCATTTTTTAATTTTAGTCCTAAGATGTGGGAGTTATCTGACTTATTTAGAATGGAAATTTTTAAAGCCATATCAGAGAGTGATCAAGAAGGAATAATATTTACGTATGTTTGGGCATTTGATCAACAAGCGGACTGGGATTTTGTAGATACTATCTGTGGAATTTTTGAATCTAAAGACGCAACGACTTATTTGGTCGAACTTGAAGCGGATGTTAGCGAAAGACTTGATCGAAATAAAAGTGCAAACCGTCTTAAACATAAACCGACGAAGAGAAACGTTGAATGGTCAGATAACGAACTGAAATCAACGATGAAAGAACACAGACTGAATTCCTTTGAAGGTGAAATAAAAAAAGAAAATTATACAAGAATAACAAATACCAATTTAAGTGCTGAAGAAACAGCAAAAATCATATCGAGTACATTTAATTTATAATAGAGTAAGGAAAGCTAGCGTACAAAAGGAAATGGAATGGATAGAAAACAAGGTTACGGTTAGAAATTGAATTAGTTGCAACCTGAAAATGTATGCACTATACTTATTTTAAGTCAGTTAATGGAACGGTTTCATTAGCTGCTCAATCATATATTCATATTTTTAGATAATCAGAAGGAGGAAGAAATACATGACAAAAATTGGAATAATTACAGGTAGTACACGTCCGGGACGTAACAGCTTGCAAGTAGCACAATGGGTAAAAGAGTTAGCGGATAAACGTGGAGACGCAGAATACGAAATTGTAGACATTGCAGAATACCATTTACCACTATACAATGAACCAATCTCAGCAGCATATAGTCAAAACTATGTTACCCCAGAGGCTATTCCTTGGTCTAAAAAAATAGCTGAGTTAGATGGCTATGTTTTTATTACTCCTGAATACAATCATGGTATAACTTCAGCTTTAAAAAATGCAATCGATTATCTTTATCCAGAATGGAATAATAAAGCAGCAGGTATCGTAAGTTATGGGTCATCAGGTGGTGTAAGAGCTGCTGAGGCTTTACGTGTAGTTTTAGCCGAATTGCAAGTTGCAGATGTCCGTACACACCCAGCAATGTCTTTATTTACAGATTTTGTGAATATGAATGAATTCAAACCAGCCGACTTACACGCAGCTACTGTAAGTACGTTGTTAGATCAAGTTGTTGCATGGTCGACAACATTACAACCATTAAGAAATAAGGGTTAAACTAAAAATTAAATTAACTTATGAGACAACATATTTCCAATCTTTAAAATTGAAATTTTAGCGATTTGTTGTTATTATAATGGTGTAAAGAAGGACAAGGTACAATGTCTTCTTTGCTAGAGTCAGTGTAACAATCGACTCTAAAGTTAATAGTAGTTTTAGTACTATTAACTCAACTTCATAGCGTGGCTAAGTTCCTGAAAATAGAATAAGTCAAGATTGAAGTATCCAAAACCCACATGATGGAAAAAGAATTCATGTGCAAAATGACAATCTAGTAAATCAAGAGATTAGAAAAAAAGTGTTAGAATAAAGGAACATCATAAAGGAACTAGCTACAAAATGAGGAAGAGGGTCTCTGTTTATTGAGAGACTCTCTTTTTTGTTTTAGTAGAGTGAATTAAGCTAATTCTATTGACTTGTTAACGCTTGCATGATATATTTACAGTGTAAAGAGAACATGCAAAGAAAGAGAGCATGGTGCTCTTTTAGGAAGCTAGTGAAAGTAGCTTTCAGGACGGTAGCCGAGTAAAGCTACTTTGTCCAAGTTCATTCATTTAGTTGATTGTTAAAGTATTGCCCATCAAAAAGAAAATCAATCAGATTTACTAAATGTTTGAACCTATCCAGTAAGCATGTTGTTCTAATGAGCAAATCGAAATGATCGGCCTAGATAGAAGCTGATATCAAAGATTTATTAGAACCATGCTGTAAGATTAAAGAAAAACGTTCTGATTAAGAGAACGTTTTTCTTTTTTTTGCAGGAATATTTATCTCTGAATATTGACAGTTACCTGCTCTTAATGGTATATTTATCTCGAAATAAGAATATTATTTTTAAAAGTAAATTAAGGATAATTTAGAAGTAAATAGGAAAGGTGATAAATACAATGACGGATTCAACTAAAGCATTAAAAACTTTGACGGTATTATTAAAATCTTCTTCAAGTGTCCAAGATGTTGTGAAAAAAGACATGATAAAATATGGTCTAAATTCAACAGAGTTTTCAGTTTTAGAACTTTTATACAATAAAGGCGATCAACCTATCCAATATATTGGTAAGAAAATTTTATTAGCCAGCAGCAGTATTACGTATGTCGTAGATAAATTGGAAAAAAAGGGGTTCATAAAACGTTGCCCTTCAGCTACGGATAGACGTGTAACCAATATTTCCATCTCTGAAAAAGGGACAGCGTTTATGCAAGAAGCTTTTCCAAAACATGAACTATTGATTTCAGAGTTGTTCAATGTCCTTAATCAAGAAGAAATGACTACATTAACAGAATTATTAAAAAAAGTAGGGTATCATGCTAGTTCATTTAACTAATTAGAGACATGCACACATTCCAGAAGTATAAGCTATGTATGTGTTCTGTTTTTCTTGTGCTTCATTTTATTGCCAAAATGTGGTACAATGGTCTTTAGTAAAAGAATTCACTGGAATACGCTCAAATAAGAACCAAAGAAATGAGGGGATTTACATGGGGAAAATCATTACCGAAGAAATTCAATCTTTAGTGGAGGTTGAACTTCGAAAAGGTGCCAGCAAATCAAGAATTGCGACCCTTTTAGGCGTACCATATGACGAAGCAATCGTCATTATTGACGAAATAAAAGCTTCATTTAGACCAGATGTAGGAGATAGAATTATTTTTTCATTCCGAGACGAAAAAATGGCTGGAACGATTATCAAGTTATTGAATAATAGTGCAGTTGTAGAAATCTATTGGGATAAGTCTTCTGACAAAATGAAAGACATAATGGAAAGTAAAACTATAGTTAACTTTAAAGATATAGAAGAATTTATATCTGCTGAAGCTGACTAATAGAAAATATAAAAAGAGAGTTGAGACATAAAAGTGTCTTAACTCTTTTTTTATACAAAAAAAGAAAACGTTTTCTAATTAAGAGTTACTTTGATAATCAAAATATTTTTTTGCATTGAAAAGACTGATATAAAAGGATTATTATAAAAAAATCAAAAAACAGTGCATATTTTTTCTTGACACTTCCTATAAAAAATAATATAGTTTGATGGTCAAACAATTTGATGGTCAAACTAATTAGTTGTTTGTTAATTTGAAAGAACGGAGGAGTTGATGTGGACGAATTAATTCCTGAAATTAATTCTTACTTAGTAACGATATTTAATGAAATTATGACAATTGAAGAAGGTGCTCTTCAAAGCAGCACATTTAAAGATATCTCAATAAAAGAAATGCATACGATTGAAGCTATTGGAATGTATGGAGTTCATACGACAACGGAAGTTTCAAAAAAACTTTCGGTGACTGTAGGAACATTAACGGTTTCTGTTAATAATTTAGTCAAAAAAGGTTATGTTGAACGTATTCGTAACGATGATGATCGTCGAGTAGTTAAGTTAGGATTAACGAAAAAAGGTCGATTATTGTATCGTCTCCATAATAAATTTCACCGAGACATGGTTAAAGAAACACTTGAGGGATTAAATAAAGAAGAAGCAGAAATGCTGATCAAAGGGTTACAAAATTTACATGTTTTCTTGGACCGCACGAAAAATAACTTATAAGAACAGGGTTGGATACAATGAAAGCTAAAATTATGGGTGCTGGAAGTTATACTCCATCAAAAAAAGTTTCCAACGCTATGTTAGAGAAAATGATGGATACTAATGATGAATGGATCAGAACACGTACCGGTATAAAAACACGACGCATTAGTGAAGGTGAAAACACCTCCGTTTTATGTGGCAAAGCTGCACTAGATATTCTTGAAAAGGCTGGGATTTCTGCTAAAGAAATTGATTTCATCATTGTTGCTACAATGACCCCAGATGGATTAAGTCCTTCAACGGCTTGTTTAGTTCAAGACTATATCGGAGCAAATCCTGTAATGGCTTTTGATGTAAATGCAGCATGTTCTGGTTTCATTTATGCATTATCGATTGCGGAAAAATTAATCCAAAGCGGTTCGTTTAACTATGGATTAGTTCTTGGCGGAGAGGTCATGTCAAAAATCATTGATTGGCAAGATCGTAGTACTGCTGTTTTGTTTGGTGATGGAGCTGGCGGTGTCTTGCTAGGTGCATCAGAAACTGAAAGCAGCTTTTTAGGAGAAGATATCCATTCTGACGGAAGTCGTGGAGAATCGCTTACAGCTGGCAGCCGATTCGTTTCAAATTTTCAAATAGAAAATGAAATGAAAGATAGTTATCTACAAATGGACGGAAGGTCAATTTTTGATTTTGCCATTCGTAGTGTCCCTGAAAGCATTCGAACAGTTATAGCATCTTCAAACAGCACGTTAGAAGAAATTAACTGTATCGTCGCACATCAAGCCAATTACCGTATATTAAAGGCTATTGCAAAAAAACTGAAAATTCCAGTTGAAAAATTTGCAACCAATATTGCCGAATACGGAAACACTTCTGCTGCCAGTATTCCGATTTTGTTAGATGAACTTTTAACAAACGGAGAGTTAGTTTTAGGCAG
Source organism: Carnobacterium sp. FSL W8-0810 (assembly GCF_038007125.1). NCBI lineage: Bacteria > Bacillati > Bacillota > Bacilli > Lactobacillales > Carnobacteriaceae > Carnobacterium > Carnobacterium sp. FSL W8-0810. Next base: position 1,747,282 of record NZ_JBBOWO010000001.1, read on the forward strand.
CAAGAAAAAAATCGTTCTAACTGGATTTGGTGGAGGACTCACATGGGGCTCCATGCTCATTCAACTTTAATGAGGTTATACCAGCTTCGCTTAGGCTTAAAAAAATAAGCAAAAAAAACAACTATAATGGAGGAAATACAAAATGACATTCGAAAAAATTCAAGCAATTATCGTGGAACAATTAGACAAAGAGGAAGAAGAAGTACAATTAGAAACAAACTTCCGTGAAGATCTAGAAGCAGACAGCTTAGACTTATTCCAAATCATCAATGATATTGAAGACGAATTTGATATTAAAATTGAATCTGAAGAAGGTTTAACAACTGTTCAAGATATCGTAACTTTTGTTGAAGTTGAATTAGCTAAAAAATAAGCACTCATAAGAAAGCAGGTACTGTATGCAGTCTGAATTAATTAAAAAACTTGGAATCAAATACCCAATTATACAAGGCGCAATGTCTTGGGTTGCTAATCCTAGTTTAGTGAGTGCAGTTTCAAATGCTGGCGGTCTAGGAATATTAGCTTGTGGATATGCTTCAAGTGAAATTGTGCGAGAACTGATTAGAGAAACGAAAAGTTTAACAGATAAACCTTTCGGTATCAACGTTCTATTAACATCTCCTAACGTAGATGATGTTGTAAAAGTTGTCTGTGAAGAAAAAGTAAAAGTAGTAACTACTGGTGCGGGTAGTCCAGGAAGATACATGAATCAATTTAAAAGTGTCGGTACAGTCGTTATTCCAGTTGTGGCTTCAGTAGCATTAGCTCGAAGAATGGAAAATGAAGGCGCAGATGCGATTATTTGTGAAGGTATGGAAGCTGGAGGACACATCGGAAAAACGACCACTATGAACTTAGTGCCGCAAGTTGTCGATGCTGTTTCTGTTCCCGTTATTGCTGCAGGAGGTATTGCTGATGGACGTGGTGTTGCAGCTGCGTTTATGTTAGGCGCTTCAGCTGTCCAATTAGGAACACGTTTTGTTGTTGCACACGAAAGTACTGTTCATCAAAATTTCAAAGATGCCATATTAAAAGCAAAAGATATTGATACTGTAGTTACTGGTCAGATTACTGGTCATCCAGTACGTGTCCTACGTAACAAACTAACTCGTCAATACTTAAAAGTTGAAAAAGACATCACAAGTGACGAAAACCCAGATTTTAATCGTTTAGAAGAACTTGGAAAAGGTGCTTTGAGACGAGCTGTCATAGATGGCGATAAAGAAACTGGATCATTTATGTCTGGCCAAAGTGCCGGTTTAGTTTATAAAGAACAAAGTTGTCATGAGATCATCCAAGAATTAATGCATGAATACAAAGAAGTAATTACAGAACAAGCCAACCTAATGTCAAAATAAGGTGAACTTAAGTGAAAAATAACTAGAAAGCTAAAAGGAGTTCTTTTTGCTTCAAATGGTTTTCTAGTTATTTTTTCGATTATTTCTCTTATTTATGTTTATTAAATGGATGGTTTTTTTAATAGCCATATTACCGGTATAAAGGAGATTGAATGTGTATGAAAATAGCCTTTGTGTATAGTGGACAAGGAGCTCAATACTTTGGTATGGGACAAGAACTGTATGAAAATTACAGTGTGGTCCGAGACATTTTTAATCAAGCTGGTGAGTCTCTAGATTTAGATATGACTAAACTATGTTTTGAAGAAAATGACTTATTGCATCAAACAACCTACACTCAGCCTGCTATCTTAACGGTTAGCCTAGCTATTGATGCATTGCTAAAAGAAAAAGGGATTCAACCTGATATTGTAGCTGGTTTGAGCTTAGGTGAATACAGTGCATTTGTTAAAGCTGATGTTCTTTCTTTTAAAGATGCGGTTAGATTAGTTAAAAAACGCGGACAGTACATGACAGATGCTGTTCCTTTAGGTGAAGGCGCTATGAGTGCGGTAATGGGATTAGATCGTCAAACAATTAAAGCAGCATGTGATGAAGCTAGTGTATTAGGTGTCGTTTCTCCAGCTAATTATAATATGCCTGGACAGATTGCAATCGCAGGTGTCAAAGAGGCTGTTGAAAAAGCAGGAGAGCTTTTACTCGAAAGAGGAGCTAAACGAGTTGTTCCATTGCAAGTTAGTGGACCGTTTCATACACAGTTATTAGAACCTGCTTCTCTTCAATTAGAAGAAGCACTGAAATTTGTTTCAGTTAATGAACCTTCATTACCAGTTGTGAGCAACACAATTGCAGAGGTGTTCAAAGACAAAGAACAGATCAAAAATATGATGGTCAAACAAGTGATGTCTCCCGTGTATTGGGAAGACAGTGTACGAACAATGGTTGATTTAGGTGTGGATACATTTATTGAAGTTGGTCCTGGAAAGACATTAAGTAGTTTTATCAAAAAAATCGATAAAACAGTTACCACTTTAAATGTTGAAAATGAAAAAACTTTAAAAAAAACATTAAAAAAACTGGCAGAGCTAAAAGCTTTAGCCTAATACATTAAAAGGAATGAGCACATGACTTTAAAAAATCAAACGGTTATTGTCACAGGGAGTTCAAGAGGTATTGGAAAAGCGGTTGCTGTAGAATTTGCAAAAGCTGGTGCGAATATCATTTTAAATGCTCGTAAACCTTTTTCAGATGAGCTTATTAGTGAATTAGAAGGTTACGGAGTTAAAACGCACACTATTTTAGGCGATGTTAGTGATTTTGACTTTGCCAAACAATTGATCGAAGAATCAAAAGAAGTTTTTGGAAGCGTCGATATCTTAGTGAACAATGCCGGTATCACAAATGACATGCTTTTAATGCGGATGTCGGAAGAAGACTTTGATCAAACGATTTCAGTTAATCTAAAAGGAACCTTTAATACGATCCGTCATGCATCTAAAGTTATGTTAAAACAAAAAAGTGGCACTATTATTAATATGGCCAGTGTGGTCGGTCTTGTTGGAAACGTCGGACAAGCCAACTATGCAGCTAGTAAGGCTGGTGTTGTTGGGTTAACAAAATCCGCAGCTAGAGAATTAGCTGCTAGAGGTATAACAGTCAATGCGATTGCTCCAGGATTTATCGATACAGAAATGACAGATGTGTTATCTGATAAGATGAAAGAACAAGCGGTTAGTCAGATACCTTTGAAACATTTAGGTAACGTAGAAGATGTTGCAAGAGCAGCAGTTTTCTTAAGCGAAAATAAATACATTACAGGTCAAGTCATCAATGTAGATGGCGGAATGGTTATGAATGGTTAAAAAGGAGGAAAAACAATGACGAATCGTGTAGTTATTACTGGAATGGGTGCAGTTACGCCTTTAGGAAATACAGTAGACGAATTTTGGGATGGGCTTAAAGCTGGAAAAAACGGTATTGCTCCTATTACAAAATTTGATGCAACTGAAACTGGCATTACTGTTGCTGGTGAATTGAAAGATTTTGATGCAACAAACTATATGCAACGTAAAATTTCAAAACGAATGGACGAATTTTCAAGATATGGTGTTGCAGCAGCTGTTCAAGCTGTAGAAGAAAGCGGCATTGATCGTGAAAAAACAGACATGAACCGTTTTGGTGTCATCGTTGGTTCTGGTATTGGTGGATTGAATGCTATGCAAGAACAAATCATTAAGATGAACACAAAAGGACCTCAACGTGTAGCACCTTTCTTCGTGCCAATGGCGATCGGAAATATGGCCGCTGGAAATATTTCAATTGCGATTGGAACTAAAGGGATCAATACGTCTATCGTAACAGCTTGTGCTTCTGGAAATAATTCTATTGGTGAAGCATACCGTAACATCAAACATGGATATTCAGATGTGATTCTTGCTGGAGGAGCAGAAGGTACGATCAATGAGATCGGTATTTCTGGTTTTGCTGCATTAACGGCTCTATCAACGAGTACAGATCCTGACCGTGCTTCAATTCCTTTCGACAAAGAACGTACTGGTTTTGTTATGGGTGAAGGCGCAGCTGTATTAATGCTTGAAAGTCTAAACCATGCATTAGAACGTGGAGCAACAATCTACGCTGAAATAGTTGGTTACGGTTCTACAGGTGACGGTTATCATATGACTGCGCCAACACCAGATGGTAGTGGGGCAGGTCGTGCAATGCAAGACGCAATGGCTGAAGCTGGTATAACACCTGCTGATGTGGGCTATATCAATGCTCATGGAACAAGTACTGGAGCAAACGATTCTGCTGAAACAATGGCAATTAAATATGCATTTGGTGATGAAGCTAAAAACGTTGCGATTTCAAGTACGAAAAGTATGACAGGACACTTATTAGGTGCTGCAGGAGCAATTGAAGCAGTAGCATGTGTGAAAGCTCTTCAAGACGGATTTTTACCACCTACTATTGGCCTTCAAGTACCGGATGAAGCGTGCGATTTAGATTACATTCCAAATGTTGGACGTAAAGCAGATATTAAATACACACTAAACAATTCTTTAGGTTTTGGCGGACACAATGCCGTAACCTGCTTTAAGAAATGGGAGGGTCAGTAATAATGGATTTCAATCAAGTTAAGGAAATTCTAGATCTAGTAAATAAATCAGAATTAACTGAATTCGATTTGCAAATGGATAATGTTAATTTACGAATGAGTAAAAATACATCTAGCCAACAAATCAGCAATCAAACTGTTCTTACTGATTCAGATACAAGATTTAACGAACCTGTTCGTAAAGAGAATCTACAAACTTCTTCTCCTGTTTTCGAAGAAATTTCCAATTCAGCTCCAATTGCTGAAACTGTTGCCGATGGTGCATTAGTTCACTCTCCAATTGTGGGAGTAATCTACACTTCGCCTTCACCAGATCAACCTGCCTTCAAAAAAGTTGGCGATAAAGTAACGGTTGGAGAAACACTTTGTATTGTAGAAGCCATGAAATTGATGAATGAAATTAAAAGTGAAGTAGATGGAACGATTACTGAAATACTAATAGAAGATGAACAAGTCGTTGAATTTAATCAACCGTTGTTCAGAATTGCCTAGGAGGAAACACCAATGACAAAAATGAATATTAAAGAAATTCAAGAATTGATCCCGAATCGCTACCCAATCTACTTTATTGATCGTGTAGACGAAATGATTCCTGGTGAACATGTTGTAGCACTTAAAAATGTAACAATCAACGAAGAAGTATTCCAAGGTCACTTCCCAGGAGAACCCGTATTGCCCGGAGTATACATTCTAGAGGCTTTAGCTCAAGCAGGATCGATTCCTTTATTGACGCTAGACCGTTTTAAAGGGCAAACAGCTTATTTAGGTGGAATGAATAAGGTGAAATTCCGTAAAAAAGTTGTTCCTGGTGACCAATTAATGTTACAAGTTGATATTGTTAAATTAAAAGATTATGCTGGTATCGGAAAAGGCGTAGCTTACGTAGATGGAAAAAAAGTTTGTGAAGCTGAATTAACTTTCATCATTGGTAGATAAGCCTATGTTTAATAAGATATTAATTGCCAATCGAGGAGAAATCGCTGTTCGCATTATTCGAGCTTGTCGTGAGATGGGAATCAAAACAGTTGCTGTTTATTCTGAAGCGGATCGTGATGCGTTGCATATGCAATTAGCTGATGAGGCCATTTGTATTGGCCCGGCAAAAGCTACAGATTCTTATTTGAATATGCAAAGTATTTTAAGTGCAGCCGTTGTGACGAATGCACAAGCTATTCACCCAGGTTTTGGTTTCTTATCTGAAAATAGTACGTTTGCCACTATGTGTAAAGAAATGAATGTTACTTTCATAGGACCAGATGCGGATACTATTGATCAAATGGGAAATAAAGCGAATGCACGTGCTCTTATGATTGAAGCAAACGTACCAGTTATTCCGGGAAGTGAAGGCTTTATTACCGATACTAATGAAGCTAAACAACTGGCAGATAAATTAGGTTATCCAGTCATGGTTAAAGCCTCAGCTGGCGGAGGCGGAAAAGGAATGCGAAAAGTTCTTAAAAGCGACGATTTAGTTGCTGCATTCAACAGCGCCAAAAGTGAAGCTAAAGCGGCTTTTGGCGATGACCAAATGTATATGGAAAAAATCATTGAACATGCACGACACATTGAAGTACAATTACTAGGTGATCACTATGGAAATGTTATCCATTTGGGAGAACGTGATTGTTCTTTACAACGAAATAACCAAAAAGTTATTGAAGAATCTCCTTCAGTTGCCATCAATGAAGAACAACGCAAAGCGCTTGGAGAAACAGCCGTACGTGCAGCAAAGTATGTTGGATATAAAAATGCAGGTACGATTGAATTTTTATTGGATCAAAATGGACAGTTTTATTTTATGGAAATGAATACGCGTATTCAAGTTGAACATCCAGTAACGGAGATGGCTACGGAGTTTGATATCGTAAAAGAACAATTGTTAATTGCAAGTGGAGAAAAGTTATCTATTAAACAAAGTGATGTTCGTTTAACTGGACACACGATCGAATGCCGAATAAACGCTGAAAATCCTGCTTTTAATTTTGCGCCTTCACCTGGAACCATTAATTATTTATTGATGCCTAGCGGAGGAAATGGATTACGAGTAGATAGTGCGATGTTTGCTGGAGCGGATATTCCGCCTTATTATGATGCGATGATTGCGAAGATTATTACAAAAGGCACTAATCGTGCTGAAGCAATCGCTAAAATGCAGCGTGCTTTAGGTGAAATGGTTATTGATGGTATCATTAGCAATCAATTTTTCCAAGAAGATTTATTAATGGATAAACGATTTGTTAATGGTGAATACGATACAAGCTTTTTACAAGATGTTTTTCTTAAAGAATGGAAACCACGTGTTGAATAAGTTTGTTTTGGATTAACAAAAACATCTCACTAAAAAAGCCGCAAATAAAAGAGGTGACAAGGTGCAGTTATTTAAAAAAAGAGCGTATATACCCATTACCAAACACACACATATTAATGAAGAAAATGATGCCCCTATGGTACCAGATGGCATGTTTGCACAATGTCCAAGTTGTAAAAAGGCTATTTATACCAAAGATTTAGGAGCGGAAAAAATCTGTCCTCAATGCGGCTATTCATTTAGAATACGAGCACAAAAGCGGATTGAATTAACGGTTGATGAAGGCAGCTTTGAAGAATGGAATCAAGATATTCCTTTTGAAAATCCTTTGAACTTTCCAGATTATGATAAAAAAATAGAACAAGCTAAGAAGAAAACAAACCTTCATGAAGCTGTTTTAACTGGAAAAGGATTAATTGATGGACTAGAAACAGCTATTTGTGTGATGGACTCTCATTTTATTATGGGAAGCATGGGAAAAGTAGTCGGTGAAAAAATTACCAGAACATTTGAAAAAGCAATTGAAGAAAAACTACCTGTCATTATTTTTACTGCCTCAGGTGGAGCTCGCATGCATGAAAGTATTTTATCGCTTATGCAAATGGCTAAAATCAGTGGAGCTGTTGCTCGTCATAGTGACGCTGGTCTATTGTACATTACCGTATTAACCGATCCAACAACTGGTGGTGTAACAGCCAGTTTTGCCATGCAAGGGGATATTATCTTATCTGAACCTCAAGCTTTAGTTGGATTTGCAGGCAGACGGGTTATCGAACAAACTATTAATGAAAAGTTGCCTGATGATTTTCAACTTGCTGAGTCTGTTTTAGAAAATGGATTTATCGATAAGATCGTTTCAAGAAAAGAATTGAAACAGACACTGAGTCATATCTTACGCATTCATCAGTAAAAAACAGGCAGGTAAGTATTTTTATAAAGAAGGTGAACAAGTTGAAAGAAGCTATGGAAATCGTTGCTTTATCAAGAAAAACATCACGATTATCAACTTTAGAAATAATGGAATCTGTTTTTGACGGTTTTATTGAATTCCATGGCGATCGATCTTTTCATGATGACAAAGCTATTGTAGGTGGAATAGCAACCTTAAATGGACAACCTGTAACGGTTATAGGGAATCAAAAAGGACACGAAGTACAAGAAAATGTTCTTCGTAATTTTGGTTCTCCTCATCCAGAAGGGTACCGAAAAGCATTGCGTTTAATGAAACAAGCAGAAAAATTTCATAGGCCTGTAATAACCTTTGTCAATACTTCTGGTGCTTATTGTGGCGTAGAGGCTGAAAATAGAGGACAAGGTGAAGCTATTGCACGCAACCTAATAGAAATGAGCAAGTTAAAAGTACCTATTCTTTCTATCATTATAGGAGAAGGCGGTAGTGGTGGAGCATTAGCTTTAGCTATGGGAAACCAAGTCTGGATGATGGAACACACCATGTATTCTGTTCTTTCACCTGAAGGTTTTTCTTCTATTTTGTGGAAAGATGCTTCGAGAGCGAAAGAAGCCGCAGAACTGATGAAATTAACTGCGCAAGATTTATTTGGGCTTGATGTGATTGATTACATCCTACCAGAAACAAATTCAGAAGGATTACTCTCTCATGAGCACATCTTGGAAGAGTTGAAAAAAAATATCGGTTCGACAATAAAAGAACTCTCAAAAAAAACACCTGAACAACTTGTTGAAGAACGCTATCAACGCTTTAGAAAATTCTAAATGTTATTAAAAAAGATAGAAAAGCAGCTAGATTTTTTACATCTAAAGCTTTCCTATCTTTTTTTATTTAGGTAAATTGATTTCAGGTATCTTAACTGTAGAAGATTGATAAAGATATTTGCTGTCATTTGTTTCAATTAAAATATTATAGCGATGTGCATCTAAAAGTAGCGCTCCTAACATTTCTCTAGAATAGATCCGGCCCAATGGAAATTTGTCCGGCAAAGCGGCAGTTACTTTTTTTAATTCATAGAAACCATTGGCTATAGTTTCCACAAAAATAATATTTGCTATAGATTGTAATTCAGTTTGTTCTTCAGTTGTAAGATCTTTTACATAACCTTGGTTCATTACGGATCCTCCTTAAATAGTCAACGATTGTTTTAAATTAAACATAACAAAAATAGTTTACCATATGTTTGTATAATCTAATGCAAAATTTTTTTTGAATCGTGATTATTTATGCCGTTTATTGTATAAATTAATTTTTTAGTTTTGAATCTTCTTTAAGTTAAAAAGGAAAGCGTATTCTCTATTTTGATAGACTTTAATAAATAAATGTATGCTAAAATAGATACCGAGCACAAAAAAAGAATGGACTAGTTAACGTTGAACGACATGAATGCAGGAGAGTGACACCATGGGAGAAACAGTACCCTTTCCAAAAAATTATGAGTGGTACAAAAAAGAAGCGATGGAATGTTTTCTATCCGGTAGAATGGAAGACTCCATTCCGTTTTTTGAGGAAGCTTACCGATTGGAACAAGATGAGTTGCTTAATACAAATTATACAACTGCTTTATACCAAATTGGGGAGTATGAAAAAGCTAAAGAGATTGCAGATGATAAATACTCTTTTTATGAAAGTGAAGAATCGTTAGCCCTTTTTTATACCGCAATTTTGATAAAGTGCCATCTATTTCTTCAGGCTGAGCAAGCTTTATTGTTCCGCAAGAAGAAATATCCACAAACAGATACATCTGAAGCAAATTGGACAGCTGTTCAATCGTTGTTAGAAGAAGAACAAGCTAAAATTGAATTAGAAAAACAACAAAGGATTCAATATCTTTTAAAAGAGTCTTATTCCTTAGGCGACAAAAGTTTTGCTAAGCAATCGGCTATTATGAAAGAACTAGAAGAAATTCCATTAGAACTATTCATAGAAGCAGTAAGACCCATATTGGCAAATCCATATGTAAACGGGATCGTTAAAGCAACTGCTATCGAACGTTTAGCGTTTGAGAAAGTACAGGGGTCTTTCGATATTTATTGGATGAAAGAAAAAAGATCTATCCAACCTTGCACCCTTACTTCTATTAAGAAGCATAAAATTGTTCAAGAAGTCATGTTTTTGCTATCTGAACGCATTGAACAAACAAATCCTTCATTATATCAAGCAATGGTACAAGAAGTTTCGCTTCATTTCTTTATGTTATATCCTTTTATTGAAGAAGTTATCACTTCTCCAACAGAGTGGGTTGGTCTTTATCAAAAACGTTATAGTGAATCCAATCAGATAGAAGAATCTGATTATGAGACCAATGAAATGAATCGATGGATGCAAAAAGTTGAACAAGAATTGATTGATCTAACTTAAATGTTCATTCGTTACTTAATATAAAATGAAGTGAAAGACAATCTGTTTTACCTTTAATTCGTTGTTTTTATTTACAAATTTATGCCTTTAGTGTACTATTAATTAGTATGCAATTGCTTTTTTATTGCGAAAAATAGAGTGTTTCGGAGGGAAATATAACATGACTGCTAATTGGGAAAAAAAAGGCACAAATGATGGTGTCTTAACATTTGAAATTTCAGAAGAAAAAATTAAAGAAGGTTTAGATACTGCTTTTAACAAAGTGAAATCTACACTAAGCGTACCAGGATTCCGTAAAGGAAAAGTTCCTCGTGCTATTTTCAACAAACAATTTGGTGAAGAAGCTTTATATGAAGATGCATTGAATGCTGTATTACCTGAAGCATATGACGCTGCAGTAGTAGAAGCTGGAATCGATCCAGTTGCTCAACCAAAAATTGACGTTAAATCTATGGAAAAAGGCGAAGCTTGGGTTATTGAAGCTGAAGTTACTGTAAAACCTGAAGTTGAACTAGGGGAATACAAAGGCTTAACAGTTGAAAAACAAGACCGTGAAGTAACAGATGAAGATGTTGAAAAAAATATTGAAGAAAAACGTGCTGCACAAGCTGAATTAGTATTGAAAGAAGATGCTGCAGTTGAAGGCGACACAGTTGTTATCGATTATGAAGGATTTAAAGATGGCGTTGCTTTCGAAGGCGGAAAAGGCGAAAACCATTCATTAGAATTAGGTTCAAACTCATTCATCCCAGGTTTCGAAGAAAAACTTGTTGGCGTTAAAGCTGAAGATGAATTAGACGTTGATTTAACTTTCCCTGAAGATTACCATGCTGAAGACTTAAAAGGTGCTGCTGTTACATTTAAAGTAAAAGTACACGAAGTTAAAGCTAAAGAATTACCAGCATTAGATGATGAATTCGCTAAAGACGTTGATGAAGAAGTTGAAACATTAGCTGAATTAAAAGAAAAAATCAAAACTCAATTAACAGATGCTAAAGTTGCATCTGCTGAAGAAGCGGTTGAAGAAGCAGCTATCCGTCAAGCGGTAGATAATGCTAAAATCGAAGATCTTCCATGGGCAATGGTTCACGACGAAGTTCACCGTCAAATGGATGTATTCTTAAATGATATGCAACGTCAAGGTGTTTCTCCTGAAATGTACTACCAAATTACTGGTACAACAGAACAAGACTTACACAAACAAATGGAAGCTGATGCTGACTTAAGAACACGTACAAACTTAGTTCTTGAAGCTATCGTTGAAGCTGAATCTTTTGAAACTTCTGAAGATGAAGTTAATGAAGAAATCAAAAACTTAGCAGAACAATATGGTATGGACGAAAAAGCTGTTCGTGCTGCATTGACTCCAGAAATGTTGAAACATGACATTTCAATGAAAAAAGCAATTGATCTAATTACTGAAACAGCTAAAGAACAATAATTGCTGATTTGTTAAGCATAAATTAAAACAAACAAAAAAGGACTTCAAAAGTTATTCTTTTTGGAGTCCTTTTTTGGCTAAATGAGAAGCGGTTTAAATTCTAGCTTTAGAGCATAAATTATGCTATGCTATTTAAGATTTGAACGATTCTCATTGTAATATGAGCGGCAAATCTGCTACTATTATAAGTGGTACGAATGAGAATAGAGGTGGACAGGAATGTTTAATGATGAAGAAACAAAAGGACCTGTGAGCTGCTCTTTTTGCGGCAAGTCTCAAGACCAAGTGAAAAAAATTGTTGCTGGTCCAGGTGTATATATATGTAATGAATGTATCGATTTATGTAAAGAGATTATTGACGAAGAATTTAGTGATGCGGGATATGGCGAGTTTTTAGAAGTGCCTAAACCTCAAGAAATTAGAGGCATCTTAAATGATTACGTCATTGGACAAGAACAAGCTAAAAAATCTTTATCTGTAGCCGTATATAACCATTATAAACGTGTAAATCAAATTGGTGGCGAAGAAAAAGACGGTGTCGAATTGCAAAAAAGTAATATTTGTTTAATTGGACCAACAGGATCTGGGAAAACGTTCCTTGCTCAAAGTTTGGCTCGTATTCTAAATGTTCCATTTGCTATTGCTGACGCTACAAGCTTAACAGAAGCTGGATATGTTGGAGAAGATGTTGAAAATATCCTTCTAAAACTAATGCAAGCAGCTGATTACGATGTAGAACGTGCTCAAAAAGGAATTATTTATATCGATGAGATCGATAAAATCGCTCGCAAAGGTGAGAATGTTTCCATTACACGTGATGTTAGTGGAGAAGGGGTTCAACAAGCCTTGCTTAAGATTTTAGAAGGTACTGTTGCTAATGTTCCTCCACAAGGTGGAAGAAAGCACCCACATCAAGAATTTATCCAATTAGATACAAGCAATATTCTTTTTATCGTTGGTGGAGCTTTTGATGGAATCGAAACGATCGTTAAGAATCGTATGGGCGAAAAAGTCATTGGTTTTGGTTCTGCTAAGAAAAAAATAGAAGAAGGCCAAAGCATTATGCAACAAATCATTCCTGAAGACTTATTGAAATTTGGATTGATCCCAGAATTCATCGGACGTCTTCCGGTTATGGCTGCTTTAGAAAAATTAACTGAAGATGATTTGGTTCATATTTTAACGAAACCTAAAAATGCTCTTGTAAAACAATACAAAAAATTATTAGCATTAGATGAAGTTGAATTAGAATTTGAAGATGAATCTTTAACAGAGATTGCAAAGAAAGCAATAGAACGCAATACTGGTGCACGTGGATTACGTTCTATCATAGAATCTATTATGTTAGAAATCATGTTTGATTTGCCAAGCCGTCCAGAGATCGCTAAGTGCTTGATTACAAAAGAAACCGTAAGCGGCTTAGGGTTACCAGAATTCTTTGATACTAAAGGTAATAAAATCAGCTAGAGTGAGATAACAATAGTCTTAATAGAATAAGTAAACGATAGGAGGCTGGGACAAAAATCCCAGCCTCTTCTTTTTATACGAATATTTATTCTAAAACGTGCTCCAAAAAGCAGACCTAACGCCTAAGTGCATTTATTCAATGCTCGATGGTCGATGACCATACTGCGCTTATTCGTTCCAGTTGCCCTAGCTCTTGCGGCTTTAACTCTCTTTTTAGCTTATTTGAGTAATAATTATGTAATAGTTTCATTAGACCTTAAGAATAAACTAAAGAAGGTTTTAAAATTGGAATGTTATTGGTTGCTTTAATATGTTAGAATGGTAAAAGAATTTATAATTAGAGATGGAGATTAAAGTATGAAAGTAAATAAAGCTGATATTGTGATCAGTGCGGTTTCGCCTGCTCAATATCCAAGTACTGGACTCCCTGAGATAGCTTTAGCAGGACGCTCAAATGTAGGGAAATCATCTTTTATCAATACGATGATCAATCGAAACGGACTAGCTAGAACTTCAGGAAAACCAGGAAAAACACAAACGTTAAATTATTACATTATCGAAGATACTTTTTATTTTGTAGATGTTCCAGGATACGGTTATGCTAAGGTATCAAAAACTGAACGCGCAAAATGGGGTCAAATGCTTGAAACGTATTTTACTCAAAGAGAAACATTAAAAGTAGCTCTTTCTGTAGTAGATCTAAGACATCCGCCAACAGAAGATGATGTACAAATGTATGAGTTTTTAAAATATCATTCTATTCCTGTAATTGTTATTGCTACAAAAGCAGATAAAATCCCACGAGGTAAATGGAATAAACACATAAAAATTGTAAAAGATAAGTTGAATTTAAGAGAAGAAGATGATTTCGTTCTTTTTTCTTCCGAAACTGGCGAAGGAAAAGAACAAGCATGGAAATTGATTGAGTCTTACATTAAAAACTAACTTCTTTTTAGAATAAATGAGTAAATCAAGAATAATTGATAGATTTAAAGAATAGAAAGGGTAGAAGAACGATGGATTCTATCTTTTTTCTATTTATTTACAATTATAATGATGAAAATAAGAGGATGGTAGTAGTGAAAATCTTATTATATGGGGTAAGTCATAAAACGACACCGATAGAAATTAGAGAGAATTATACAATTGAAGAACAAAAAGTACCTGAACAGCTCGCTGTGATCAAATCCTTTTCGGGAGTTGAAGAAGCAGTCATTCTTTCGACTTGCAATCGAACTGAATATTATCTTTACATTGATCAAGATGAATTTAAGCATGGGGATATGCTTCATTACCTTTCAAAACATACAGGATACGAGATTTCTGAAGTTATCTCAACAAGCTACGGAAAATCAAATCAGGATGCTGTTGATCACCTTTTTAAAGTGGCTACTGGACTTGATTCATTGATCATTGGAGAGACACAGATCTTAAGCCAAGTTAAACAAGCCTTTGCGTTAGCAATTGAGCAAAAAACATCCGGACCGATCCTAAACTCGTTATTTAATAAAGCCATTTCTTTTTCTAAAAAAATGCATACGAAAACGAATTTAGATCAATTGTCTTATAATCCCGGAACTGCTGCGGTTAAACTATGTAAAGAGGAATGGGAAACGATAACAGATAAGCGATTCCTTTTAATAGGGACCGGAAAAATGATCCGTTTAACAGCTAAAACCTTATTTTATCAAGGAGTTACCCATATTACTTTAACGGGCCGCAATGAACAAAAAGTGAATGATCTGGCACATGAACTAAATCTATGGGCACAGAATGCGAAAAAAGCGGATCAATTGACTCGTTATTTCTTTACAGCTGATTTTAATCACTTGCCAATGTCCTTGGCAGTGGCTGATGGAATTATTGCAGCTACAAAAGCACAGCACTATCTTGTAACGGAGAGAATAATTGAGGAAGTAGCTACGATTCGTTTAACGAAGAAAAGACAATTGTTTATGGATCTAGCTGTTCCAAGAAATATTGAACCTAGTATTCAATATAGGGAAGATATCCAAGTTTTTGATATGGATCAAATTAGTTTCAGACTAGATGAGGTAGATGCTGACAAAGATAAAATCGTGAAAAAAATCTTAGCAGATTTGAGTGAAGAAGTTGCAGACTTTAAACAGTGGTACCAAGAAAGAAAAGCTGTTCCGTATTTGCAAGAATTGGCTCTTCAAACGATAGAAATCAAAGAAGATACTCTAGCTAGCTTAGAGAGGAAATTGCCTGAATTAACGGAACATCAACTTCTTTTAATTGATAAACACTTGCAAAGTGTCATTAATCAAATGAAACGAAAACCAATTGATTCATTAAAAGAGTTTGCCCGGAAAAAAAGTTCAAACGATCCAAAAGACACGAAAAATGAACTGAAGTCATTTGCACGAGCTTTAGGTTTTTCTGTTGAAATAGAAAATACAGAAGAATCTCCAGAAGTACTTGCAATCGAAAGTGAGGAGATCAGCATTGAGAGAAACTAGACAATCTGAACAAGCTTTTGAAAAAGCACAGCAATTAATGCCTGGAGGAGTAAATAGTCCTGTAAGGGCCTTTAAATCGGTAGATGTGCCTCCTGTATTTATTCAAAAAGGAAAAGGCAGCCACGTATATGATATTGACGGAAATGAATACATTGACTATGTTTTAGGATGGGGCCCTTTAATTCTAGGTCATGCTAATGATGTAGTGATCCACGATATCCAAAGTACGGCTAGTTTAGGCACGAGTTTTGGTATGCCAACTCTTATGGAGAATCAATTAGCTGAACTAGTAATCCAACGTGTACCATCTGTAGAAATGGTTCGTTTTGTAAACTCGGGTACCGAAGCTACCATGAGTGCATTGCGTTTAGCAAGAGGGTTTACGGGTAGAGATAAGATCATAAAATTAGAAGGAAGTTATCATGGTCATGATGATGCATTGTTAGTAAAAGTAGGATCTGGAGTTGCGACTTTAGGATTACCTGATTCACCAGGCGTTCCGAAAAGTACAACATCTAATACTTTAGTTGCTCCTTATAACGATTTAGAAGCCATTCAAGAGCTATTCCGAAAATTCCCAGGCGAGATTGCAGCCGTGATTATGGAACCTGTAGCAGGAAATATGGGCGTTATACCGCCATTGAAAGGATTTTTAGAAGGAGTACGGACGTTGACTGAAAAAGATGGAGCTTTATTGATATTTGATGAAGTTATGTCTGGATTTAGAGTTGGCTACTATAGTGCTCAAGGTCACTATAATGTCATGCCTGATTTAACTTGTCTAGGTAAAGTTATCGGGGGCGGTGTTCCCGTAGGAGCTTATGGCGGAAGAAGAGAGATCATGGAAAATATTGCTCCAGCTGGCAGTGTCTATCAGGCAGGTACGTTATCTGGAAATCCTATTGCCATGTCCGCTGGAATTGCTACACTATCTCAATTGACTGAAAAGCATTACGCTCATTTTGAAGCTTTAGGTGATGAATTAGAAAAAGGGATTCTTTCATTAAGTGCCTTATTTGATATCCCAATTACAATCAATCGAGCTGGCAGTATGATTGGCTTATTCTTTAATGAAGGACCGGTAACCAATTACCAACAAAGTAAGGCAAGTGATACAGCTTTTTTTGCTGAGTATTATAAAGAAATGATCAATCATGGCATATTGTTGCCTCCTTCTCAATTTGAAGGAATCTTCTTATCCACTACTCATACCCTAGAAGATGTTGAGCGTACTTTAGATGCTATGGAAGCTAGTTTTAATGCCTTGAGAAATAGAGAATAGAGACTAAAGGAGTTATTTTCAAAATGGAATTTAATGAATATCAAAAATTAGCCAGCCGTACTTTATACGGAAATGAACAAGTTTTGACTAATTGCGCATTAGGATTAGCTAGTGAATCCGGTGAGTTAGTGGATCTAATTAAAAAATATACTTTTCATGGTCATGATTTAGATAAAAAGGAATTAACCAAAGAACTTGGGGATGTCCTTTGGTACTTATCTCAAATTGCGGAATGGGCTGACATTCCTTTTGAAGAAGCAGCAGTACAAAATATAGAGAAGTTAAAACGACGTTATCCAGACGGGTTTTCTGCTGAAAGAAGTCGTAATCGAATCGAATAAAAAAATAGAAACGCTGAATGCTGATTAGCTATTCAACGTTTCTATTTTTTTTATTATTTTTAGCTAAAAGAGCTTCTTTTTCATCTTCATCTTTAAAAAATTTTTCTTCAGGGTCAGGAAAAAGAGTTTCTTCTTCAGGATCAATAGCAAACTGGCTAAATAAATCGTCCAAGCTTGTCTCCGTTTTATGAATTTGTCCCATACTCAACCTCCTTTTTATGTAATCCAATAGTAGACTGAATAGACAAAGAAAACAAGACTTTCTCGAAAAAAATATTTTTAATATTCATATATACATTTAAAATGCATAAAAGGGGAGCAAAAGACTAATTTAATTAATATTACTGAAATATATTGTATAAATATTCTTAATCTGTTATGATATTTTATAAGTAAAAAAGTAGCGTTGACTAGAAAAGGGGAAGAAGTATGAGAAAGAAATCATTTTATTTGATTGTATTAAGTTTAGTAACTGTACTTAGTTTGTTTATACCAATAGATTCGGTATTTGCAGCTGATACAGCTTTAGAGGATATTCAAGAAAAAGGAACACTAGTGATTGGTACGAGCGCAGATTTTCCGCCTTATGAATTTCATAGTACAGTAAACGGTAAAGATACTATAGTGGGAATGGATATTTCTATTGCTCAAAAAATCGCTGAAGATTTAGGAGTAGAATTAAAAATTGAAGACATCGGTTTTGACAGTCTTCTGCCAGCTTTAGAATCAGAAAAAGTTGATATGGTTATTTCTGGTATGAGCCCTACTGAAGAACGTAGACAAAGTGTTGATTTTTCCGATGTTTACTATACAGGTGGTCAAAATATCGTTGTAAGAGAAACAGACAAAGAAATTTATACAAATACGGATGATTTAACAGGTCTGAAAGTTGGCGTCCAAACAGGTTCATTACAAGAAACACTCGCTCAAGAACAAATGCCTGATTCAGAGATATTGAGTTTGACAAAAACAACCGATCTGCTTTTAGCTTTAAAGACAAATAAAATTGAAGCTATCTTAATGGAAAAACCTAGTGCAGAAGCTTACGTAGGAAATGACAATCAAATCGTAACGTTTGATGGTGGTTTTCTTTTAGAAGAAGGAGAACAAGGTAGTGCCATTGCTTTTAAAAAAGACACACAGTCTTTAGTAGAAGTGGTAAATGCTTCTTTAACAGAGATTAATGAGCAAGATTTAATTCCTAGTTATCTAGAAGAAGCTGGATCTCATTTGAAAGCTGCGCAAACTGGAACAGATGAAGAAACTGAGAGCAGCAACAGTATTTTTAATTATTGGAAATACTTTTTAAATGGGACAGGATATACGATTCTGATTTCAGTTGTGAGTGTCTTCTTTGGGTCAATACTTGGAGTTGGATTATCCTTTATGAGAATGAGCAAAAATAAAATTATGCATTATGCTTCTACCGCTTATGTTGAATTTGTTCGTGGAACACCTATGATGATTCAAGTCATGTTCATTTACTTTGCAGTGGGTTACTTAGTTAATATTCCAGCTTTAGCATCTGGTATTATTGCCGTTTCACTAAATAGTGCAGCTTATATTTGTGAAATTATTCGTTCAGGTTTAAATTCAGTACCTAAAGGCCAAGCTGAGGCAGCAAGAAGTTTAGGAATGAGTAAAAATATCGCTATGCGTCAAATTATTTTCCCTCAAGCACTTAAGAACATTTGGCCAGCATTAGGAAATGAATTTATAACGGTTATTAAAGAAAGTTCAATTGTTTCAATTGTTGGTGTAAGTGATTTAATCTTCCAAACAAGAGTTGTGACTTCTGTTTCATATAGAGGAATTGCTCCTTTAGTGGTTACAATGATCATCTACTTTATTTTAACATTTAGTTTAACTAAGCTATTAAATCATTATGAAGGGAAGATGAATCATGATTAAAATCAATCATTTAAAGAAAACATTTGGCACTAATGAAGTTTTAACAGATATCAATCAAGAAGTTAAAAAAGGAGAAGTAGTGGTGATCATAGGTCCATCGGGATCTGGAAAAAGTACATTGCTTCGCTGCTTAAACTTATTGGAAACACCAACGAGTGGTGAAATTATTTTTGAAGGAACTGCTTTAACTGGTTTAAATGAAACAAAAATGAATCAATTGCGTGAAAAAATGGGAATGGTTTTCCAAAACTTTAATTTGTTTCCTCATATGACAGTGTTAGAAAATTTAAAAGTAGCACCTATAAAAGTTAAAGGTATTCCAGAATCTGAAGCGCATCAAACAGCTATCAAATTATTAGAACAAGTTGGTTTATCTGACAAAGCGGAAGCTTATCCTTCTAATTTATCAGGCGGTCAACAACAACGGGTTGCAATTGCTCGTGCTTTAGCTATGAATCCTGATGTTATGTTGTTTGATGAACCTACTTCTGCCTTGGATCCTGAAATGGTGGGAGAGGTGCTTAAAGTTATGCAAGATTTAGCTGAAATTGGTATGACGATGGTTGTCGTAACACATGAAATGGGATTTGCAAAAGAAGTGGCTGATCGTGTGATTTTTATGGATGGTGGCTATATTGTTGAAGAAGGCGAACCAGAAGCTGTTTTTGATAATCCTCAACACGAAAGAACGCAAGATTTTTTAGCAAAAATATTATAATAAAGTATTGGGATTAGTTCATATAACCTAACTTATTAAAAAAGAAGGGCCTACAGTATTTTCTGTAGGTCCTTTTCATAATAAGAATAGAATCTAGTTTATCTATAATCCATTTAACTAACCAGTAGTTAGTTATTTAGATACAAAAAAAGCTTATGGAAGTAATAAATCCCATAAGCTTTTTTGATTAGTAGATCAATTAGTCATTTGTAACTGGTTTTCTCCAAAGACCAAGAATAACAGCTGAGATGACAGCACCGATAGCTAATGCTCCTAAGAACAAGAAAGGATGATTTGAGAGTGTTACAACGAAAATACCGCCATGTGGAGCAGGAATCGTAACATCCCATAATTGAGTTAATCCACCAGCTATAGCAGCTCCAACGACTGAAGATCCAATTGTACGAAGAGGATCAGCAGCAGCGAAAGGAATAGCTCCTTCAGTAATAAACGATAATCCCATAACATAGTTCGTAATAGCCGATTTTCTTTCATCTTCATTAAATTTATTTTTGAAGAATGTGCTAGCTAATGCGATTGCTAATGGCGGAATCATACCACCGGCCATAACAGCAGCCATCAAGCTACCATCACCTGTATCAGTAAAGATCCCAATTGAAAAGGCATAAGCCGCTTTATTAAAAGGACCACCCATATCAATAGACATCATTCCACCTAATAATGCACCTAAAAGGACTGCATTACCTGTACCAAGATTTTCTAAGAAAGTAATCATTGCAAGGTTGATTGTTGCGAAGATTGGTCCAACAATAAAGAACATCAATGCACCAGTAACTAATAAACCAAGAATAGGATAAAGTAGAATAGATTTTAAACCGTTAAGTGATTGAGGCAATCCTTTTAAGCCTTTTTTCAATGCTAGAATCGTGTAACCAGCTAAGAAACCAGCTGCAAGACCACCAAGGAAACCGGCGTTGCTGTTTACAGCAATGAGTCCACCAACCATACCAGGCATTAAACCAGGACGATCAGCAATACTTAACGCAATGTAACCAGCTAAAATAGGGATTAAGAAATTAAATGCGTTATTTCCGACAGTATTTAAAAATAGATAAATGGCATTTGTATCACCTAACGTTCTTTCTAATAGGAAAGAAATAGCCATTAATATTCCGCCACCTACAACAAAAGGCAACATAGTTGAAATACCATTCATTAAGTCTTTATAAACTCGATTAATCCATGAACCAGATTCATCATTATCAGCTGATTCGTCTTTTTGTCCATCTGATGAGTAAATAGGTGCTTGTTTGTTCATTGCTTTTGTAATGAGTTCTTCAGATTTACGGATACCGTCACTAACAGGGCGTTGCAACATAGGTTTTCCATCAAAACGAGCTAGTTCGACTTTTTTGTCGGCAGCTATAATAACGCCGCTTGCTCTTTTAATATCATCAGCAGTTAAACGGTTTTTGATTCCGTCAGAACCATTAGTTTCAACTTTTATATCAACACCCATTTCAGCTGCTTTTTTCTTTAATGAATCTTCAGCCATGTAAGTGTGGGCAATACCTGTAGGACAAGCTGTGACTGCGATAACAAAAGGTCTATCGGAATGATCAGTTGAACTTTCTACAGTTGCATTCGTTTTGTTTTCTTCTTCAGCCTCTTTTTCTTGTACTTCTTGAGCAGCTGCAAAAAGCGAACGAACTTCTTCAGGTGTTTTAGCCTCATTTAAAGATAAAACAAAATCAGGATGGATCAATAAGCGAGAAAGGTTTGCCAAAGCTTGTAAATGTGTGTCATTTGCGCCTTCTGGAGCAGCGATCATAAAGAATAGGAAAGCAGGTTGTCCATCTAATGAATCATAGTCGACACCTTTTGCACTTTTAGCAAATAAAACAGTAGGGTGGTTGACTGCAGTTGTTTTAGAATGCGGCATCGCAATTCCATCGCCTAAACCTGTAGAAGTAAGCGATTCGCGATGCATAATACCTTCTTTAAATAAAGCAGCATCGTTAATACGATCGTTTTCTTTTAAACTAGCGATCATTTCATCAATAACGCCTTCTTTAGTTGTTGATTTTAAATCCATGATCATGACTTCTTTAACCAATAAATCATTAATATTCATTATCTTTCCTCCTAATACGATTTTATAAAGCTATTTCAGTTACGATAACTTCTTTTAATAATGCGTTGATTTCGGCTTGAGTTGCTAAATCGTCAGAAAAAGCCGTGGCACTTCCAGTAGCTACACTTTTTTGGAAAGCTTTTAACGGATCTTTAGTATCGACTAGAGCACCGATAAAACCAGCGATCATTGAGTCACCAGCTCCTACTGAATTTTTCACAGTACCTTTAGGAACAGTAGCTTGATAAACTTTTTCGCCTGTAAAGAATAGAGCTCCATCACCAGCCATTGAAACAAGTGCATGTTGAGCGCCTAAAGCAATAAGTTTTTTACCATAAGGAATAATATCTTCAACAGACTCGAATGTTGCATCGAAAAGTTCAGCTAATTCATGATGGTTTGGTTTAACCAATAATGGTTTATGAACTAAAGCGTTCTTCAATTCTGGTCCAGTTGTATCGATCACGAAGTCAGCATTACGTGAAACAATTTTTCCAATCATATTTTGATAAAAATCTTCAGGTAGAGAAGGGGGCTTGTTTCCAGAAAGAACTACAATATCCTCATCTGTCATTAAATCCATTTGTTTCATTAATTGATTTGCTTCAACATCTGTAATAGCAGGGCCTTGGCCATTTATTTCAGTTTCTGAATCAGATTTCAATTTTACATTGATTCGTGTGTCGCCTTTAATTGAGACAAATTGTGTATGAACACCTTCTTTTTCCAACCAATCAGAGATAAAGTTTCCAGTAAAACCACCTAGAAAACCTAAAGCTGTAGAAGGCTGACCGATATGGTTTAGAACACGAGAAACGTTAATGCCTTTACCACCTGGAAGTTTAATATCTTTATTCATCCGATTCAATTCACCTAGTTGTACGGATGAAACGTGTACAATATAGTCGATTGATGGATTTAATGTTACCGTGTAAATCATTTTTTTGCCTCCAATATTGTTGTTTTAGTAAAATAGCTTTCATAATTTTTAGGATTTAGATGATCTGTAATAATAACAGCATCTTCTATATTACATACCTTTACAAAAGTGACTTTATTAAATTTTGTTTCATCAGCTAATACATAAACTTTTGAACTATTTGCAAAAGCTTGTTGCTTAACTGTCGCTTCTTCTGGATCAGGAGTGGTAAATCCATACTCTCGATCAATACCGTTCATACCTAGAAAGGCTTTCGTAAAACGATAACGGGATAATTGCTCTAAACTTGTAGCGCCTACAATAGCTTGAGTTGTATTTTTCAACTTTCCACCTATTAATAAAACGTCATTATCTTGATCAGCAAGTAAAAGAGCATGCTGTACAGCATTTGTTACAATGCGTACATTCTTACCTTTTAAGAAAGGGACCATAAAAAAGGTAGTAGACCCTGCATCTAAGAAAATGACATCATCTGCTTTAACTAAAGATGCTGCTAATTCTGCGACTTTTTTCTTATAGTGAACGTTTTTGACTGATTTCTCACTAAGGGTTTGTTCCTGTTCAATTGTATAAACTCGTTTAGCGCCGCCATGGACACGAACAAGTTTTCCTTGTTCTTCTAAAGTTGCTAAATCACGTCTGATAGTGGATTCTGAACAATTCATTTCTAGCATAAGTTCTTGGGATTTGATTACACCATTAGTAGTTAACTGTTCTAATATGAAATTATAGCGTTCTTCAGTAAGCATACCATCCCTCCATTAACGCTACTTTACCACCAAAAACGGTCAAAAGCAATCAAAAGTAAACCGATTTCATCGTTTTTTAATTGCATGAGAAAAGAGATAAAAGAGAATAAAAAAACGAAATGGACTGTACCAATTTATTCAAGGAAAATAAAAGTTCTTTATTTGCAAAAAAGTAGGTGCTATACCACTTTTCACTCTAACAGATACAAGATACAAAAGGGTTTCCATTAAAAAAAAGTAGATTAAATAAAAATAAGAAAGAAGTCATTTTGACTTCTTTCTTATTTTTATTAATCGTTAGGTAAACTAATAAGATGAGTTGATTACTTCTATTGATTCTATTGTAATCTCTTGTAATGGTTTATTGTTTTGGTCAGTTTCTGTTTTACTAATAGCATCTACAATATCCATCCCTTCAATAACTTGGCCAAAGACCGTATAGTTTTGGTCTAGAGAAGGGTATCCGCCGTTTTTGTACGCTTCGATGATCTCTTTTGGAGTAATAGTAGGGTCTGCAGTTTCACTCATATCTGCAGGGTTCTGGACAATGTAAAATTGACTTCCGACTGAAACAGGTGCATTTGTTTTAGCCATAGCGATTGCGCCGCGTATATGGAACAGTTGATTTGAGATCTCAGTTTCAAATGGTTCACCCCAAATACTTTCGCCTCCAGTGCCATCGCCTTCAGGGTCACCAGCTTGTATCATGAAATTAGGAATAACACGATGAAAGACAGTTCCATTATAGTAGCCTTCACTCCCATGAGTGAGGAAATTTTCAACAGCTTTAGGTGCCAATTCAGGAAAAACTTTCGCACGAATCGTTCCTAAAGAAGTCGTTATTCTAACTTCTTTTTCATTTTCCTTCACTTCTTTAGCCAGCTGTGGTAAATTTGTTGGTTCCTCATCAAGAGTAGAAGATTGAATTAAAGAACTTTCAGGAGTAAACACTGTACTGAGGCTTGCTCCAGTACTTTTTGATAATAAATGAACGCCAAAAATCATTAATCCCATAGCTATAAAAAATAATATACTGCCAATAACAATATTTTTCTTTCTTTTCACGGTGCACGTCCTTGTAATTTATAAGCAATATTGCTTAATTATTATCATTCATTTTTCTACGTTATTGTATAACTTAATAGAAAAAGTTCCTTGTAAATTATACTACAAATGAGAAAATAATTAAATAGTTAAAATGAAATGATGGTATAATGAGTGAAAGGAATTTATTGACTATTTAAAATCATACTCTTATAAAAGTGACATTATCCTCTTAAAAAAATAGACAAATACATCAAATAGACGTACAATAGATAATGGACTAAAATGGGGTATACTGAACGTATGTCATTTTTAGAGGATATGTGATAATTTGGCTTTCTTGTTTACATCTTGGAACAAATGTAATATGAAAATAAAGTGCCAGATCCATTAAGTAACCTAGAAAATAGTTGAATCTCATACACTCAAAAATGAGGAGGAAAATATAAATGTCAATGTTTTTAGATCAAGTGTCAATCAATGTAAAAGCGGGAGATGGCGGAAATGGAATGGTCGCTTTCCGTCGCGAAAAATTCGTACCAGATGGTGGCCCAGCTGGTGGAGATGGTGGAAAAGGTGGAGATGTCGTTTTTATCGTAGACGAAGGTCTTCGTACGTTAATGGATTTCCGATTTAACCGTCACTTTAAAGCTGAAGACGGCGAAAACGGTATGAGTAAAAACATGCATGGCCGTGGAGCTGGAGACAATGTTATCAAAGTTCCGCCAGGCACTACCGTTATCGATTCTGAAACAGGTAAAGTATTAGGTGATTTAGTTCATCATGGACATAAACTGGTTGTGGCTAAAGGAGGACGTGGTGGTCGAGGAAACAGCCGTTTTGCGACACCTAGAAATCCAGCTCCAGAAATTGCTGAAAATGGTGAACCCGGAGAAGAACATAAAATTGAAATGGAATTAAAAGTTCTAGCTGACGTTGGATTAGTTGGCTTTCCTTCAGTAGGAAAATCAACCTTGCTTTCAGTTGTTTCTGCTGCTCGTCCTAAAATTGGTGCTTATCATTTTACGACTTTAGTGCCTAATTTAGGTATGGTTCAAACACCAGATGGCCGCAGTTTCGTTATGGCTGACTTGCCAGGATTGATTGAAGGGGCATCTCAAGGAATTGGTTTAGGAACACAGTTCTTACGTCATATTGAGCGTACTCGTGTTATCTTGCATGTCATTGATATGAGCGGAAGCGAAGGACGTGATCCTTTTGAGGATTATGTGGCTATCAATAAAGAATTAGAAACGCATAATCTACGTTTATTGGAACGTCCTCAAATTATTGTGGCCAATAAAATGGATATGCCGGATGCTGAAGCAAATCTTGTTGCCTTCAAAGAAAAAATTCAAGCTCTTAAAGAGAATGAATTTGAAGAAGACATCCAAATCTTTGCAATCTCAGCTATTACTCATCAAGGTACTGCTAATCTATTGAATGCAACAGCTGACGTATTAGATGTGACTTCTGAGTTTCCAATCTATGAATTGGATCAAGAAGAAGATACTGTTCTGTACAAACATACTGCTGAAGATAAAGGTTATGCAATTACAAGAGACCCAGATGCTACATGGGTATTGAGTGGAGAAAAACTCGAAAAATTATTCAAGATGACGAATTTCGATCACGATGCTTCTGTATTAAGATTTGCTCGTCAATTACGAACAATGGGTATAGACGAAGAAATGCGCGAACGGGGAGCTAAAGACGGCGACTTGGTCCGCATAATGAAATATGAATTTGAATTTGTTGAATAAAAAATAAATCAGAAACTCCAAGCAATGAATAATTAAATTGCTTGGTTTTTTTGTTTCATCTCATTATCGCTTATTTAAGAAATATTTGTTAAAATAAACAAAACACGTGTACGCAAATAATGAGTGTACGGATGTTAACTTAATGGTTAGGACAGGATAAAATGGAATTATTATTTTTAGGAACAGGTGCAGGCGTTCCAGCTAAGCATAGAAATGTAACTAGTATTGCTTTGAAACTATTAGAGGAACGCAACAGTATTTGGCTCTTTGATTGTGGAGAAGCGACACAGCATCAAATTTTACACACTACTTTAAAACCTCGAAAAGTAGATAAAATTTTCATTACTCACTTACATGGAGACCATATTTTTGGTTTACCTGGTTTTTTAAGTAGTCGATCTTTTCAAGGAGGCGATGGTCCGTTAACAATATACGGCCCTGTTGGGATAAAAAATTATGTTCTGACTTGCTTAAAAACCTCAGGAACCGGTTTAAAGTATACGTTGAATTTTCATGAAATTACTGAAGAAGGACTTTTATTTGAAGATCATCAGTTCAAAGTATTTTGTCGTAAATTAAAACATGGAATCCAATCTTTTGGGTACAGAGTCGAAGAAGCAGACCACCAAGGAATGTTACAAGCAGATAAGGTTAAGGAAGCGGGTATTCCATTTGGACCTTTATTCGGAAAATTAAAACAAGGCGAAACCATTAAACTTGAAGATGGACGTGTATTCAATGGAATGGATTTTATTGGGGAAAGTCAAAAAGGTCGCATAGTAACGATTTTAGGAGATACAAAAAAGACGCAAAACAACATTCTTCTTGCTGAGAATGCTTCTGTATTGGTCCACGAAAGTACATTTGATGGATCAAATCGTAAAATGGCTAGAGATTACAATCATTCTACTAATTTAGATGCTGCAGAAGTAGCTAAAGAAGCGAACGTCGATAAATTATTGTTGACTCATATCAGTGCCCGTTATTTAGGCCGTGATGCTTACTTATTAGAAAAAGAAGCTCAAAAAGTATTTCCTAATACTCGAATTGCCAATGATTTCGATGAAATCGATGTCCCTCTGATTCGAACAGATAAATAAATAATCAAATTTTTTTGTACTGTTTAACCTTGGTAAAATTGAATCATCAACACAATTATTGCTCGTCCAATAACTCAACTAAAGGAGCTTATCATGAAAAAGAAGTTAACTACACTTAAAGATAAAGTTGTTTTTATTACTGGTGCTTCAACGGGATTAGGAGAAAAAATAGCTTATGAAGCAGCAAAAAAAGGAGCTGTCGTCATTGTAAGTGCTCGAAGAGAAGACATGCTGTTGCAAGTTAAAGAAAATTGTGAAAAATTTTCCGGTAAGGAAGCTTTTGCTTTCACTTTGGATGTGTCGAAACCTGATCAAATAAAAAAAGTTATTAAAGAAATTTATCAAACTGTTGGTGTTGTGGACGTTCTAGTTAACAATGCTGGATTTGGACATTTTGAAGAAGCTCTTTCATTTAAAATGGATATAGCTGAAAGCATGTTTCGTGTAAATGTTTTAGGTTTAATGTATGTCACTCAATTAGTAGCTATCGAAATGGCAGAAAGAAAACAAGGTCATATCATCAATATTGCTTCTCAAGCTGGAAAAATAGCTACTCCTAAATCAACTGTTTATTCCGCAAGCAAATTTGCAGTACTTGGCTATTCAAACGCTCTTCGTCTAGAGTTGAAGCCATTAAATATTTATGTTACAACCGTAAATCCGGGTCCGATAGAGACAAACTTTTTTGATATTGCGGATGAAAGTGGAACTTATCTTGATAATATAGGACGCTATGTATTAAATGCTGAAGTTGTGGCTAATCGTATTGTGAGCTTAATGGGAACACCTCGAAGAGAATTAAATATGCCTGCTATGATAGAAATCGCTGGTAAATTGTATACTCTTTTCCCTAGAATTGGTGATTATTTAGCTGGAGATCTATTTAACAACAAATAGAAGATTAGGCATTTTTATAGTGTTTTTTCACAACTCTGTGTTAAAATAACTGTAGTAAAAATTGAGGAAATTTGGTTTGTTGAAGGGAGATTAAGGTATATGAAAAAACAATGGGGAACAATCGTAGCACTTATTTTAATCGTTATCGTTGCATTCTTTGCTGTTTTAAATGTTGAATCCGTTCCAGTTAGTTTTGGCTTTACAGAAGTTGCTTGGCCTTTGATTATGATTATTTTAGGATCTTTATTTATTGGAGCTCTAACTACTGTACTGATTTCTGTGAGTACAACGTATAAAAATAAAAAAGATTTAAAAAATAGTCAAAAAGAACTTGAAAATGCTGAAAAAAGAAAAGAAGAAGCGTTAGCACAACTTAGAGCAGATTACGCTGAAAAATTATCCGAAAAAGACCAAATAATTAGTGAAAAGGCAGATAAAATCAGTAGTTTAGAAAAAGAATTGATTAGCAGAATGACACAAACACCAGCCAATTCTACTGAACAAATCAAATAATTTATTCTATGAATACAAAAAAATGGTACACTGGTGTTAAAGTAACTTGATTCTCAGTAAAAGTTGCAAAAAGAAGAACAAACTATATGGTTTATTCTTTCTTTTTTTTGCGTAAATGTATTCGTTTTCTATTATAATCATATAGATTATTGCCGTCTAACAATCTAGTCTAAGAAACTAGATTGTCTAGTAAGTGAAATTGTGTTACACTATTTTTAACAGAAATGAGTGAAAAAAGGTGATCTAATGGATAAACTTGAAGAAGATTTGGTAGCATGGTCAAATGAAATCAGCCAGTATACCTTTCCAAGATGGAAAGAACTACCTGATTTTGACCTTTATATGGATCAAGTTTTAAACTTAATTGAACGATACTTAGCTATTTTTAAAGTTAGCGATCAAAAACACATCATTACTTCTTCTATGATCAATAACTATGTAAAATTAGGTTTGATTCCTCCTCCTGTAAAAAAAAGATATACTAAAAAACATTTGGCTTATTTAATTGCTATCTCTATTTTGAAACAAGTAGTGACGATTTCTGAAGTAAAAGAAGGCATTCTTTACCAAGCTTCAATAAGTGGGATCAGAGAAGCATATGATTTATTTTGTACTGAGCAAGAATACGCTTTAAGAGCGGTTGCTTCACATATTCAGCAAAAAGACAGAAAGCCCTTATTACCCGATAGCACGGATAATACGACGTTTATCGTGCGTACAGCTACGATAGCAGTTGCAACAAAAATTGTAACTGAAAAATTGTTATTTTTAGCTGAAACACAGAAACATGATGAAAAAAAGAAATAAAACCATAAAGTTGGAGGCATTATTATGAACA
The DNA here is from genome assembly GCF_038007125.1 of Carnobacterium sp. FSL W8-0810. Taxonomy (NCBI): domain Bacteria; kingdom Bacillati; phylum Bacillota; class Bacilli; order Lactobacillales; family Carnobacteriaceae; genus Carnobacterium; species Carnobacterium sp. FSL W8-0810. The sequence goes on from NZ_JBBOWO010000001.1 coordinate 1,776,979, forward strand.
AACAAAAAATAGGTTTCTTAGTTGACTCTGGATCAGATGTCCCCTTAGAAACCATCACTAAAGCAAATATGAAAGTCATTCCTTTAAAAATCATTTATTCTGATAAAGAGTATACTGATAAAGTAGATATTCATGCTCAAGATGTTTACGATCGTTTAGAGCAGGAGATTCCAAAAACTTCTTTACCAAGTGGAGAAGTTATTAGTGAAATGCTGCAAGAATTTAAAGATGAAGGCTATGAAAAAGTGATAGCTGTAACTATTTCTAGTGGATTAAGCGGTACAAATAACATGGTCCGTTTGATGGCTGAAAATGTTGATGGGTTAGACGTTTTCACTCTTGACACGAAAAATATTGGTATCGGAAGCGGATTTTTAGCTATTAAAGCTGCAGAATATGTTGAAAAAGACCTAGAATGGAACACGATCAAAGAGAAACTACAAGCGGACGTTAAAAAATCCAAAATATTTTTTCATGTTCCAACATTAGAATATTTGCAAAAAGGAGGACGTATTGGTTTAGTGTCTTCTATTTTAGGAAATGTTTTAAATTTAAAACCGGTTATTTCTTGTAACGATAATGGGATCTATCATACTGTGGCTAAAGTTCGAGGAAATAAAAAGAGTATTCAAAGAGCTATTGATTTGGCAGCTGAATTTGCAGGAAACGCTAAAAAGTACCACTTAGCTATTGCTTTTGGCGGAAAAACGGCCGAAGTACAAGTTGAAGCTATTCGAGTAGAACTTAAAAAGAAACTACCAAATTTCGTTAAAATATTTGAAGATCAAATCAGTCCAGCTTTAGGAGTCCATACAGGGCCAGGATTAATCGGAATCGGTGTACAGATTATCGAGGATTAAAAAAATAAATAAAGAGTGAAAGGAATTGAGGCGTAACAGCTTTGATTCCTTTTTTTGTGTTTTAACGTCTGCTCAAACTAGTGAATGAGCCCATTATTTTCCTGATTTTGTTCATAGATAAAGGAAGAAAAACTATATCTACAAGACCAATTTTGATATAATGGTACAGTTAGGAGTGATATGATTTGTTGAAATCACGGACAAAATGGAAATTAAATGCACCTGTAAAGAATACCGAAAAAGTAACTGAATTAAGTGAAGCATTAAAATTGTCGCCTTTGTTTATTGAACTGTGTTTACAAAGAGGACTGGATTCAAAAGATAAAATCGAGCGCTTTTTGCTGCCTGATCAAACTTGGATCTATGATCCTTACTTGATGCATGACATGGAGCGAGCTGTTTCTCGTATTACTGAATCTGTTGAACGAGGAGAACAAATCACAATTTATGGTGATTATGATGCAGGTGCGATACGTTCACAAGTGAAAAGCTTGTGCTCATCTCTTTAAAGAAATGAAGAACTGATAAAATGAAAGCTGGAATGATAAAGTAACGTTTTGAAACGGCTTCCCTAATCCTCCGATATGCTTTTAATAAGGCAGATGATCAAAAGTATAAAGCTCGGTGAAGTCAGCTGAAAGGTGCCGTAAATAAGACACGTTCTTATACGAAAAAGGTCCAGAGGTGGATCTCGCATCCCATAGGCTGGGGGTCTTATAAATTACCTATGGTTAGAATGTTCCTAATAATGGAACTGACGAATCTTTGAATGTACGAGTCGACACATAGACGGTGTAGAAATGCAGTGTGAGATTGCACCTAAAATCAATCTTTTTGCATGTGGTAGAGTAAGAATCTGGCGTTATGAAATACCATATTATCTTACAGGGATAATCAAGTGCAACGGCTCATAGAAGAAATCTAAGGGTATATAGAACAAGATAATTTTATTGGAACGTATGAAGCTTAGAATGTTGATGCCTTTGCCGGCAGATGAAGCAGTTTAGTCGAAAAGCTCAAGAGAGTACAATAAGCTAATTTGTCTAAGTGAAAGTAGAGCTATAGTACCAGTGAAACTGTGATAATAAGCAGTGGAGGGAGGGGCTCAAGTCGTTTTTGGAAAGCTTATATGCTTTTAAAGTGTAGATTCGAATGAGATGGGTGAATGAATCCTATTAAAATAGAGAATAGCCATTATTTTATTTGCCGCTATCCTTATTCGTTATCTAAAATGCTTAAATAAAAAACGATGGAACGCCGTGTGAGATGAAAGTCTCACGCACGGTGTGGAGTGGGGGAAAACTCGGAGAGAATCTCAAAGGGTTACCTATCACTATATGGTGTAACAAGTACGGCCGTTTTAAAAGAAACCATTGAAATGATCGGAGGAGAAGTTAACTATTACATCCCTAATCGATTTAACGATGGTTATGGACCAAACACAGCTGCTTTTGAACGATTGATTGAAGAAGGTACACAATTGATTGTGACTTGTGATAATGGTGTAGCAGGGCATGCTGCTATAGATCGAGCAAATGAGTTAGGCGTAGACGTAATCGTGTCGGATCATCACGAATTACCAGATAAACTGCCTGATGCTTATGCAGTGATTCATCCTAGACACCCACAAGGTTCTTACCCTTTTGGCGATTTATCTGGTGTGGGAGTAGCCTTTAAATTAGCGACAGCGTTATTAGGAGAAATTCCCATTGAGTTATTAGATTTAGTTGCCATAGGAACCATAGCCGATCTCGTTTCTCTAACAGATGAAAATAGAGCTTTAGTCATGCAAGGTTTAGTCATATTGAAGAGTACTCAGCGTATCGGTTTATCTGCTTTGTTTAAATTAGCAAAAATAAAACGTGAAGAAATCGATGAGGAAACGATTGGGTTTATTATTGCTCCTCGTTTAAATGCTGTAGGTCGATTAGGCGATGCTTCTCCTGCAGTAGAATTACTAACAACTTTTGATGATGAAGAAGCCGCTTCTTTAGCACAAATGGTACAAGAAAAAAATATAGAACGCCAAGGTTATGTATCGACTATCACTAACGAAGCTTTTGAGATGATTGACAAAATGGATACCGCAATGGATGTTTATGTTTTAGCAAAAGAAGAGTGGCATGAAGGCGTATTAGGTATTGTTGCCAGTAAAATTGTTGGCAAAACTGGTAAACCTGCTATAGTCATGAATATTGACAAAAACAAAGGTCTGGCAAAAGGGTCTGGCAGAAGCATACCAGCATACCATTTATATAATGCTTTGGACAATGTTCGTCATCTTACGACTACTTTTGGCGGACATCATATGGCTGCTGGTCTAACTATTCCAATAGAAAATATCGAACACATTCAAAATGAGCTGAATCAATATGCTGTAGCGAATGGTCTATCTGAAGAATTAGGTGAAGAAACACTTATAGATGGGCAACTGAAAATTGAAGAAGCTACGGTTGAAGTAGTAGAAGAATTGCACCTTTTGGCACCGTTTGGTACAGATAATACTAAACCTATTTTTCTATTCAAAAACGTTGAGTCTCAAGAAGTGCGACGTATTGGAGGAGATCAAGCGCATTTGAAAATGAAGCTTGCTGAAGAAAATGCCTTTTTAGATGTGATAGGTTTTCAATTTGGTCCAATTGCTGATGAGATAGGCTTGCATTCTGAAGTCTCTGTAGTTGGAAAATTAGCGATAAATGAATGGAATGGTTCTCGAAAAACGCAATTGATGTTAGAAGATTTAGCCATTGAAGGCATTCAAGTCTTTGATTCAAGAAGTACCAATATTCCGGCAGCTTTATGGACCACAGAACAGGCTGATTTTGTCTTTTTTGATTCAAAAAACTTCGAAAAATTTGTAAGCAATGTGCCTACTACCAGCTATGCTCACCAATTGACTAATATAGATGCATTGGAACAATTTACGATGAAAACCAATCAACTTATTTTCGTCGATTGTCCTTCTGATGTTGACTGGGTAAAAGATCTGTTAAGTGGATCTAGTCCAGAAAAAATCATCGCTTGTTTTTACAGTCGAGAAGAATTGTATTTAAATGGTATGCCAAGTCGCAATCAATTTGGCCAAGTTTTTAAATACACAGCGACTCATGTTAATATTGATATTAGAAATAAGTTAAAGTTATTGGCAACCCACTTAAATATAAAAGAAAATAATTTAATTTTTATTATTTCAGTGTTTTTAGAGATCGGATTTGTTACAATAAAAGATGGTGTAATGAACGTTGTTAAAGATGTTCATAAGAAAGAATTAGAACAAGCAGCAGCTTATCAAAAAAGATTAAAACAAATTCAGTCTGAAAACTTTTTTGTTTACAGTCATTTTTCTGAGTTGGAGAATTGGATGAAACAACAAGTAAACGCATCACTTTAATTTTGAATGGAGGAAAACTTTTAATGGATTTAAAAAATTATATTGCAGATGTTCCTGATTTCCCGGAAAAAGGCATTGTCTTTCGTGACATTTCACCTTTAATGGCTGATGGAGAAGCCTATCGCTTTGCGACAAGTGAAATTGTAAAATATGCACAAGATAAAGGCGTTGAAATGATTGTAGGACCTGAAGCACGTGGATTTATCGTAGGCTGTCCAGTAGCTTATGAAATGGGTATTGGATTCGCTCCTGCACGTAAAAAAGGAAAACTACCTCGCGAAACTATCGAAGTTACGTATGGTTTAGAATACGGAAAAGATACGTTGCAAATTCATCAAGATTCTATTAAACCTGGTCAAAAAGTCTTGGTTTGTGATGATTTATTAGCAACAGGCGGAACAATTGCCGCAACGATCGAGCTGATTGAAAAACTTGGTGGAATAGTTGTTGGAACTGCTTTTCTAGTTGAATTAAAAGACTTGAATGGCCGTGAGAAGATTAAAGGTTACGATATTTTAGCTTTAATGGAGTATTAATCGTTCATCTACTATCACATTTATATACAATGAACTCTAGAAGATTTTCTTCTAGAGTTTTTTATTAAAATTTTTTTCTTTGTTTTGCGGAAGTTACCATTAGAAGAGTTAACGATCTTGCAATGACAAAGGAGCGTATAGGATGCAAACAACAAAACTCAATCAAACGTTATTTCATTTAACATTATGTAAAGGGATAGGTGCTACAAGTCGCATCCGGATGCTCTCATCTTTAATAGACAATCCTTATTTGACCCCCTATGATTTAGCCCACTGTGCGCAGTTAAATGCTGCTAATACAAAATTATTTATGAATAGTTTTTCAGCAATCTGCCTAGAAGAAAAACTAATCGAATACAAAAATAGACACATCAAATGGGTCACTATTTTAGATTCAAACTATCCAGAATATCTTAAACACACCTATAACCCACCCGCACTTTTATTTTATCAAGGAGACCTTAATTTACTAAACCGCAATTTGTTAGCGGTTGTAGGCTCTCGACAGAATAGTGTTTATGGAACAAAAGTATTGTCGCTATTATTACCAGACTTAATTCGTCAAAATTTTGTTACTGTGAGTGGGTTAGCAAAAGGAATCGATCAGGAAGTTCATAAACAGACTATAGCATTAGGTGGCCAAACAATCGGAATAATTGGAACAGGACTAGATCAATATTATCCATTTGAAAATGAAAAACTGCAAAAGGAAATGGGACGAAACCATTTGCTTCTATCAGAATATCCTTTAGGAACAAAGCCGCTAAAACAACATTTTCCCATGCGGAATCGGATTATCGCAGGCGTATCCTTAGGTACTCTGGTCATAGAAGCAAAATACCGAAGCGGAAGCTTGATTACTGCTAATTTGGCGCTTCAAGAAGGAAGAGAAGTTTTTGCGATTCCTGGAGATATTACAAAACCCTATTATGAAGGAACCAATGATTTGATTTTAAATGGTGCAAAATGTGTGTTAAATGCAAACCATATTTTAGAAGAATTGATGAACTAAAACGAATTAAAAAGAGAAACTTTGAAAGAATTGGAACTGTTTTTTCAAAGTTTTTTTGTATGCCACAAAAAAAGAGCCTTAACCACTAGTAAAGTAAAGGTTTTCAATAAAAAAAACGATCTTTTTCTTCTATTATATACTCCTTTTCTCACTAAAAATAAATAAGGAGAGTTGACAAAGTACCTAAAGATGGAATAAGATGATTAACGATTTCTATTCTAGCTTAGAAAATAAACGAATCAGTAAAAATTACGCTCATTTGAGAGGAGCATTTCATTGGCATATAAATACCTGGTGATTGTTGAATCGCCTGCTAAAGCAAAAACAATTGAAAAATATTTAGGTCGAAATTATAAAGTGGTCGCCAGCTTAGGACATATCCGCGATCTTCCTAAAAGTCGGATGGCAGTGGATGTTGAAAATAACTACCAACCTGAATATATTTCTATTCGAGGAAAAGGCCCATTAATCAAAGAGTTAAAAAAATATGCAAAAAAAGCTGAAAAAGTTTTTCTCGCAGCTGACCCGGATAGAGAAGGGGAAGCTATTGCTTGGCATTTGAGTTTTTTACTAGGGCTAGATGTAACAGATAAGAACCGTGTAGTGTTTAATGAAATTACTAAAGATGCCGTTAAAAATGCATTTAAAGAACCACGTTCCATTGATATGGATTTAGTCAATTCACAACAAGCTCGAAGAATATTAGATCGACTTGTCGGATATACCATCAGTCCTATTTTATGGAAAAAAGTAAAAAAAGGATTAAGTGCTGGAAGAGTTCAATCCGTAGCGCTAAAATTGATTTGTGATCGAGAAAATGAAATCAATCAATTTAAACCTGAAGAATATTGGTCAATCGGTGCCAACTTTAAAAAAGACAAAAAGAAATTTAAAGCCAATTTCTATGGACTAAAAGGCAAGAAAAAGGATTTAAAGAATGCCCAAGATGTACAAGAAATTATCAAACAACTAGATGGCGATCAGTTCGAAGTGCTATCTGTTACTAAAAAAGAACGGATGAGAAACCCAGCTCTTCCTTTTAAAACAAGTAGTTTGCAACAAGAAGCAGCAAGAAAATTAAATTTCAGAACGCGTAAAACGATGATGGTTGCACAACAACTCTATGAAGGTATCTCAATGGGGCGCGGTGGTGCTGTCGGACTGATCACTTATATGCGTACGGACTCTACTCGAATCGCTGCTTCCGCAAAAAGTGAAGTTGCAGAATACATTATAAAAGAATTTGGACCTGAATACGCAGCTTCTAAACCCCGAACAGGAAAAAAAGCTGAAGGTGATCAAGACGCCCATGAAGGTATTCGACCATCTAGTGTGTTAAGGACACCAAAGGAAATTGAAAAATTCCTGACAAAAGATCAATACAAATTATACAATCTTATTTGGTCGCGATTAGTAGCTAGTCAAATGACACCAGCCGTATTTGATACTATGAAAGTAGATATTGCACAAAATGATGTGTATTTCAGAGCAAATGGTTCGAAAATCAAATTTCCTGGTTACCAAAAAGTTTACATTGAAGGTAACGATGAAGGAAAAGAGGAAAAAGAGAATCTTTTACCTGATATGAAAAAAGGTGATCAAGTTAAATCAGTAGATATTGAACCAAAACAACACTTCACTCAACCGCCTGCTCGTTTTTCCGAGTCGACTTTGATTCGTGTGTTAGAAGAAAATGGTGTAGGTAGACCCTCTACTTATGCTCCGACTTTAGAAACGATTCAACGTAGATACTATGTTAAACTACAAAGCAAACGGTTCGAAGTAACGGAATTAGGCGAGATCGTTAATGGACTCATTAATGAATTCTTCCCTCAGATTGTTGATGTTCACTTTACAGCAGATATGGAAAAAGATCTGGATGAAGTTGAAGAAGGGAATAAGGAATGGCCTAAAGTTATCGATCAATTCTACAAACCCTTTGCGGTTGAAGTTGAAAAAGCGGAAGAAAATATGGAAAAAGTCCAAATCAAAGATGAACCTGCTGGATTTGATTGTGATCTTTGTGGCCATCCAATGGTAATCAAACTTGGACGATATGGAAAATTCTATGCCTGCAGCAATTTTCCGGATTGTCGTAATACCAAACCAATCGTAAAAGAAATCGGTGTTACTTGTCCTGTATGTGGTGAAGGGCATGTCATTGAACGAAAATCTAAGAAAAACCGTATTTTTTACGGATGTGATCGTTACCCAACATGCGAATTCGTTTCATGGGATAAACCGGTCGGTCGGAACTGTCCTAAATGTGAGCATTATTTAGTTGAAAAGAAAGCAAAAGGCAGCAAACAAGTGGTCTGCAGTCATTGTGATTATAAAGAAGAACTGCAAAAATAACCAAAGCATAAAAGAACTAGTTAGGCAGAGTAAACCTCCTCTTGCTTAACTAGTTTTTAGTTATATTTAAATGTGAAAATAAAAGATTATTCATTTAACAGCAAAGATTAAAGCAGAAATGAATTGTTTTAAAATTCAATTAATTTAATTCTTTATCGATTGTAATCTAAATATTTGTATGATAAAGTAGCTTTGTTGTAAGAGTGGAGGGATTATTTTTGGTAGATCAAACAATTAAAAAAACTTTTTTGCAATATTTGATTACCGAAAGACATTATTCTGAGCTGACAAAAAAAGCTTATGAGGAAGATATCACTCACTTTGAATTGTTTTTAAATCAAACGGGAGATGCTGATTTTAGTAGCGTAACTCTTCAAGATGTCCGGATCTATTTAGGTGAATTAAACGAACAAGGATTAAGCCGCAATAGTGTTTCAAGAAAAATTTCTAGTTTACGAGCATTTTATCAGTTTTTATTAAAAAACCAATTGACTCAAGATAATCCATTTTCTTATATTCATTTAAAAAAGAAAACGCTTCGTTTGCCTAAATTCTTTTATGAAAAAGAAATGGATGCTCTTTTTGAAGCTGTAAAAGGAGAAAGGCCGCTTGATTTTAGGAATGAAGCCATCCTCGAGGTCCTTTATGGAACAGGAATACGTGTGAGTGAATGCAGCGGGATCACATTGAAAGATATTGATTTTGATTTAAGTGTGCTATTGATCCATGGAAAAGGGAATAAAGAACGATATGTACCTTTTGGACATTATGCAGCGGTTGCTATACGTGAGTATATGGAAAAGAGCCGTACTCCATTAATGGCAAAATACCAAAAGGATCATTCCTTTTTATTTGTGAATCATCATGGCGATCCAATAACGTCTACTGGAATTGAATATATATTAAATCAAGTGATTAAAAAAAGCAGTTTAACATCTGATATTCATCCGCATATGCTGCGTCATTCTTTTGCGACCCATTTATTAAACAATGGAGCAGACATGCGAACCGTTCAAGAATTGCTTGGTCATGCTAGTTTATCGTCAACTCAAATATACGCTCACGTAACAAAGGAACGATTACAAAAAAATTATCGTCAATTTCATCCAAGAGCTTAGGAATGGATAACTGACTGGAGGAAAAAATAATGACAGAATTTCATGCAACAACTATTTTCGCGATTCAACATAATGGAAAAAGTGCAATGGCAGGAGATGGCCAAGTAACCATGGGTGAACAGGTCATCATGAAAGGCACGGCACGCAAAGTTCGCCGCATTTACAATGATGAAGTACTTGTTGGATTTGCTGGTAGTGTAGCGGATGCCTTTACGTTAGAAGAAAAATTTGAAAGCAAATTACATGAATATAAAGGGAACCTCACTCGCGCTGCAGTAGAATTGGCTCAAGAGTGGCGTTCAGATCGTGCAATGCAAAAATTGGAAGCTTTATTAATCGTGATGAATAAAGAAGAAATGTTAATGGTTTCGGGTGGCGGTGAAGTTATTCAGCCAGACGATGGAATACTTGCGATCGGTTCAGGCGGAAACTTTGCACTTGCAGCTGGAAGAGCGTTAAAAAAACACGGTAAAGACCTAACAGCAGCCCAAATTGCTGAAGAGAGCTTAAACACAGCTGCTGACATTTGTGTTTTCACGAATCATAATATTATTGTGGAAGAATTATAAGGAGTGAACGAAATGATGACTAAAGAGAATATGACTCCAAAAGAAATTGTAGCCGAGCTAGATAAATTCATTATTGGACAGGCAACCGCTAAAAAATCGGTTGCTGTAGCTTTGCGCAATCGTCAAAGACGCCTAAAACTAAATGAAGATATGCAAAAAGAAATCACACCTAAAAACTTATTGATGATTGGAGCAACGGGTGTAGGAAAAACAGAAATTGCACGTCGTTTAGCAACGATCGTTCAAGCACCTTTTGTAAAAGTTGAAGCAACTAAATTTACAGAAGTCGGGTATATCGGAAGAGATGTTGAATCTATGGTTCGTGATCTAGTGGAAGCGTCTATTCAAATCGTAGAAAAACAACAATACTCTAATGTCTACACTCAAGCAGAACGAAACGCCATCGAACGGATTGTAAAACTATTGATACCAGGGATCAAAAAAGAAAAGAAACAAAGTACTAGTGCTAATCCTTTTGAAAGCATGTTTAAAAATATGGGTATTGATCCTAACCAAGTTAACCCACAAGCAGAAGAAGAGGAAGAAGAAGTAACCGAAACTATTTCTACCGACCGTGAAAAAATGAAACAACAAATTCGTAATGGTCTATTGGATGATAGAGAATTGACTGTTCAAGTAGAAAGTCAAAAGAAACCAATGAATTCTCCTATGGGAGCCGGATTGGAACAAATGGGTATTGACTTGAATGAAACATTAGGTGCTTTACGTCCAAAACAAAAAACCAAACGTACCGTTACCGTGAAAAAAGCGATTGAACTCTTTATTCAAGAAGAATCTTCAAAATTAGTCAATCCAGAAGATATTCAATCCATGGCTGTTGATTTAGCTCAAAACGCAGGAATCATTTTTATTGATGAATTTGATAAAATTACGTCTAAAAATGAAAATAGCGGAACCGTTTCTAGAGAAGGTGTTCAACGTGACATTTTACCGATTGTAGAAGGTTCTCAAGTGGCTACAAAATACGGTCCTATTCAAACAGATCATATCTTGTTTATTGCTTCCGGTGCTTTTCATGTCGCTAAACCAAGTGATTTGATTCCTGAATTACAAGGAAGATTCCCGATTCGTGTAGAGTTAGATGATTTAACAAAAGAAGATTTTGTCAAAATTTTAACCGAACCGAATAATGCGTTGTTAAAACAGTATATTGCCATGTTGGGAACTGAGAATGTTACTATCACTTTTACGTATGAGTCCATTGAACGATTAGCAGAGATAGCTTATCGAGTTAATCATGAAACAGATAATATTGGGGCAAGACGCTTGCATACAATTTTAGAAAAATTATTAGAAGATTTATTGTTTGAAGCTCCAGATATGCAAATGGGAGAAATCACCATCACAGAAAGCTATGTAAATGAAAAAATTGAACACATTGTAGCAGACAAAGATTTAAGTCGCTACATTTTATAAAAGATCGATGGAGGCTTCACATGAATGATTTACTGCAAAAAATGCGTAAAATTAATTATTTGTTACAAACTAAAGGCGGCGTAGTAAAATCCGAGTCTTCACCCGAAGGAGTATTAGCGTTTAATGATATGGCAATCGTGTTAGGGGATATTCTTAATGCCAACACGTATCTGATCGACGACGCTGGGACACTTTTAGGCTACCATGAGAAACACGAAATCAATAACGAGCGTGTTAAACAAATGCTTATTGATGAAAAATTTCCTATGAAGTATACCCGCAGCATGCTAGAAATCTATGAGACCAGAACAAATATTGGCATCGAAAGCGATTATACCGTCTTTCCTATCGAAACAAGAGATATGTTTGTAGAAGGCTTAACTACGGTTATCCCTGTTTTTGTGGCAGGAGAACGGTTAGGGACTTTGTTGCTTGCACGCTTGAACCAAGTATTCGATGACAATGATCTCATACTCGGCGAACATGCCGCAACTGTTGTTGGAATAGAAGTCTTGTATAAAAAGTCTACACAGATCGCAGAATCAGCTCGAAGTATGGCTACTGTTCAAATGGCGATCAAGACGTTGTCTTATAGTGAACTAAAGGCGATAAAGGCTATTTTTGAAGAATTAGACGGTACAGAAGGTCGGATTACTGCTTCCAATGTAGCGGATAAAGTGGGAATCACTCGTTCTGTCATTGTTAATGCTTTACGTAAGTTAGAATCAGGCGGGATCATTGAATCACGGTCATTAGGCATGAAAGGAACATACATCAAAATACAAAATACAAAGTTTATTGATGTACTAGAAAAAGAATCGATTTATTGATGCGTCATTCGTCATAGAAATAATCCTTTAGTTTGTATACTTAAAGGATTATTTTTTTAAGCACATCGTGCATTTGAATAAACTAGGAGGCTATTAACAATGATTACATTAAAAAATGACGCATTAACTGTTCATATTTCCCAAAAAGGTGCTGAGTTGCAAAGCATTAAAAGTAATAGCGAAGAAGTAGAGTACTTATGGCAAGGTGATCCAACTTTTTGGGGCAGAAAAGCTCCTGTTTTATTTCCCATTGTTGGTCGATTGAAAAATGATGAATATGTCTATCAAGGAAAAACCTATTCATTAAATCAACATGGATTTGCTAGAGACCTTGTATTCCAAGTTGAAGAACAAACAGATGTATCTGTTTGTTTCACTTTATCGTCTACTCCAGAAACAAAAGTGAGTTACCCATTTGACTTTAAATTGACCGTTACGTACACGTTGGATAAAAACGATATTAAGGTCAGTTACGGCGTCTACAACACTCACCCAATAGAAGATATGTATTTTTCAATTGGCGGACACCCAGGGTTTAACGTGCCTATGACAAGCGATACAACATTCGAAGATTATTATTTAACTTTTTTACCTAGAGAAACACGTAAAAAGATTCCGTTAATCGGTTCTTATTTGGATCTAGAAAATAAGACACTGAGTCAAACCAATACGGAAATCGATTTAAAAAGACCGTTATTTGATCATGACGCACTCATCTATGAAACAAAAGGAAAAAATATTTTTTCGATTTCTTCTGAAAAAACGGCTCGTTCAGTAGCGTTAACTTTTGAAGGCTTCCCCTATACAGGTATTTGGTCACCACCTAAAAAAGAAGCACCATTTGTATGTATCGAGCCATGGTTCGGAATAGCAGATACCCAAAATGCCAGTGGTGAGTTAAGCGAAAAATTAGGGATTCAACACTTAAAGGGAATGGAAACATTTGCTGCACATTACACGATTTCACTGACTTAAATATTTCTAGTACAAGCAAACAAAACAAAAGGGCCTGAGATCATCGTCTCAAACCCTCTTGTTTTTTGTTTTGAATTGTTACTTTTTGTCTTTTTTGTAGCCTAATCCGAATGGAACTTTGCTTTCTGTACCATTGCGGATTCGTTTGATGTTTTCTCTATGTCTGTAAATAATAAAAATCGTTAATAGAAATGCAATGATCGTTAAGATCCAATCTCCAATAAACAACGATGAAAGAGTAATAATGGGTAATGAGATCATACTCGAAAAGCTTACCATTCGAGATAAAAATAAAATGACTATAAATATACAGACGCTGTAAACAAAGAATACAGGGTTATATGCTAATAGTACTCCAGCACTAGTGGCAACAGCTTTCCCGCCCTTAAATCCAGCAAAAATAGGATAAGTATGACCAAGGATAGCGCCTAAACCGATGATCATAGGATTAATGGGTATATTGAACAGCAAAGGCAAGCTTGCAGCCAGTGTACCTTTTAATACATCTGCTAACAGTACGGTGGTTCCAGCAGTTTTCCCTAAAACTCTAAATGTATTTGTCGTCCCAGAGTTTCCGCTACCAAATTGACGAATATCTTTTCCATAAAATTTCGTTCCTATCCAAACACCTGAAGGAATCGAACCTAATAAATAAGCAATAATGAACATAATTATGATTTTAATCAACAAACTTCTCTCCTTGACTTGCAGTATACATAGATACACTAACGTATTCATCATTTTAACACTTATCGTAATAGAAGGCTAGAAAAAAAGCGTTTTATCTGTCGCTCCAGCAGGTGGGGAAAGGGACATTATTTTTCTAACAAACTTGCATTTCAAAAAAATAAATAGTTTAATAAAAAAGAAAAACTTATTATTTTAAGGCGAACATATTTTCGGTTTTTGTTAAAAATCTGTTGTTTAGTGCTTTCTATTCCTTAAAAGATAGAGTATGATTAAACAGGTGCTTATGAAACTGAAGCAATCAATGAGTCTATTTGTGACTTTACTCATAATTGCAAACTAATAAAAGAGATCAGAAAAACTTTAGAATGAAGAAAGAACCTCCTTTGGTTCCATTCAAACAAGAATGAGCATTGTTTTGGTGGATAGGTAAGCAGGAATCACTTTATTTTAATGCATTAAGGAGTTTTAGTATGCCAAAAGAATTAAATAAAGATTACAACGATGAGTCGATCCAGGTCTTAGAAGGATTAGAAGCGGTACGAAAAAGACCGGGTATGTATATTGGATCCACTGATGCACGAGGATTACACCATTTAGTCTATGAAATAGTTGATAATTCAGTCGATGAGGCTTTATCGGGCTTTGGAACTGAGATCAGTGTGACTTTGCATAAAGACAACAGCATTAGTGTGAAAGATAACGGACGCGGAATGCCGATTGGGATGCATTCATCTGGGATCCCTACTGTACAAGTTATTTTTACAGTACTGCATGCTGGTGGGAAGTTTGGACAAGGTGGCTATAAGACTTCCGGTGGATTACATGGTGTAGGTGCCAGTGTCGTTAACGCTCTTTCTGAATGGCTTACTGTTACAATCATCCGCGAAGGGGTTCATTACCAACAAAAATTCGTAGAGGGTGGAAAACCTAAAGGATCATTAAAGAAAATAAAAACGAATAATGAAAAAAATGGAACCATTGTTCACTTCAAACCTGATGCGACTATTTTTACGACGACTAATTTGTCTTATGATATCTTAGCAGAACGTTTAAGAGAATCTGCGTTTCTTTTAAAAGGATTACGCATCGAATTAAAAGATGAACGAAATGACCAAGCCGAAGTTTTTTATTATGAAGAAGGGATTAAGGAATTTGTCGGGTATTTAAATGAAGACAAAGATTTATTAACCCCTGTAGCTTACTTTGAAGGCGAAACCAATGAGATCGAAGTTGAATTTGCTTTTCAATACAATGATGGTTATTCAGAAACGATTTTATCGTTTGTTAACAACGTACGGACAAAAGACGGCGGTACTCATGAATCAGGTATGAAAACAGCCATTACCAAAACGTTCAATGAATATGCACGTAAAGTAAGCCTGTTAAAAGAAAAAGACAAAAATTTAGAAGGTACCGATTTTAGAGAAGGTTTAGCAGCTGTTATTTCAATTCGGATACCAGAGAATCTTTTGCAATTTGAAGGCCAAACGAAGAGTAAACTAGGAACTCCTCAAGCAAGATCAGCGGTAGAGACCGTTGTAAGTGACCAACTTAGTTTTTATTTAGTCGAAAACGGTGATTTAAGCCAACAATTGATCCGTAAAGCTCTTAAAGCACGTGAAGCCAGAGATGCTGCTCGAAAAGCACGTGAAGAAAGCCGTAACGGGAAAAAACGTAAAAAAAATGACACTCTTTTATCTGGTAAATTAACACCAGCTCAAAGTAAAAATGCCAAACGTAATGAACTTTATTTAGTGGAGGGAGATTCTGCGGGGGGTTCTGCTAAACAAGGCCGAGACCGTAAGTTCCAAGCCATATTGCCTCTTCGTGGGAAAGTTATTAATACTGAAAAAGCTAAATTACAAGATGTAATGAAAAATGAAGAAATCAGTACTATGATCTATACGATCGGTGCTGGTGTAGGACCTGAATTTGATATTGCCGATTGCAATTACGATAAGATCATCATCATGACCGATGCGGATACCGATGGTGCTCATATTCAAACCTTATTATTGACGTTCTTTTATCGTTACATGAAACCTCTTTTTGAAGCAGGTAAAGTTTACTTAGCATTGCCGCCACTGTATAAGCTATCAAAAGGTACTGGCAAAAAAGAAAAAATTGCTTATGCATGGACAGATGATGAATTGGTTCAAGTCACCAAGGATTTTGGTAAAAATTATATCTTGCAACGATACAAAGGTCTTGGTGAAATGAACGCTGATCAGTTATGGGATACAACTATGAATCCAGAGACCAGAACATTGATCCGAGTAAAAATAGATAATGCAGCTCAAGCTGAAAAACGTGTGTCTGTCTTAATGGGCGATAAAGTAGAACCTAGACGGAAATGGATCGAGTCTCACGTAGAGTTTACGTTTGAAGAAGGCGGCAGCATTTTAGAAAATAGTCAAATTATGGATCAAATTGAAACAGTAGATGAAGGAAGTGTCGAAGATGGAGAATAGAGCGGATATTCAGGAATTAACCCTGGAAGAAGTAATGGGAGATCGTTTTGGACGCTATTCAAAATATATTATTCAAGAACGAGCTTTACCAGACATTCGTGACGGTTTAAAACCAGTTCAACGCCGAATCTTATATGCGATGAACGTAGAAGGCAACACGGCAGATAAAGGCTTTAGAAAATCTGCAAAAACAGTCGGTAATGTGATTGGGAATTACCACCCTCATGGAGACACCAGTGTCTATGAGGCCATGGTACGATTAAGTCAAGATTGGAAACAACGTGAGGTCTTGATTGAAATGCACGGGAACAATGGGAGCATGGATGGAGATCCTCCAGCAGCTATGCGGTATACCGAAGCTCGTTTATCAAAGATTTCTGCTGAACTTGTGCGAGATATCGATAAAGAAACGGTTGACTTCATTTTAAACTTTGATGATACTGATGAAGAACCTACAGTATTCCCAGCTAGCTATCCTAACCTAATGGTTAATGGAGCTACAGGGATATCAGCCGGTTACGCAACAGATATCCCACCTCATAATTTAGGAGAGGTGATTGATGCAACCGTTCATTTAATTGATCACCCATCTGCAGATGTAACTGATTTAATGAAACACATTAAAGGTCCTGATTTTCCGACTGGAGCTATTGTACAAGGTGTAGATGGCATTCAGAAAGCTTATGAAACAGGAAGAGGAAAAATTATTGTTCGCTCAAAGACTAGAATTGAAGAAGTTAGAGGCGGAAAAGAACAAATCGTGATCAATGAAATTCCTTACGAAGTAAATAAAGCTGTTTTAGTTCGCAAAATGGATGAAATTCGGTTGAATAAAAAAATCGATGGAATTGCTGAAGTACGTGATGAGTCTGACCGTAATGGGCTTCAAATCGTAATTGAGTTAAAAAAAGAAGCAAATGCACAAGGAATTTTAAATTATTTATTGAAAAATACTGATTTACAAGTAGCTTATAATTTTAATATGGTTGCTATTGATAAGAAACGCCCTAAGCAATCCGGTATCGTTAGAATGTTAGAAGCCTACTTAGAGCATAAAAGAGAAGTCATTACCAGAAGAACAAAATTCAATTTGCGAAAAGCTGAAAGCAGACAACACATCGTTTCTGGTCTAATTAAAGCTTTATCTATTCTAGATCAAGTAATCAATGCCATTCGAAGCAGTAAAGATAAGAAAAACGCAAAAGAGAATTTAGTAGAACAATTTGATTTCACTGAAATCCAAGCAGAAGCTATTGTTTCTTTGCAACTTTATCGATTAACAAATACCGATATCACGGCATTAGAGCTTGAAGCAGCTTCATTAGATAAGGATATTACAAGTTACAAAAAAATCTTATCTAGCCCTAAAGAGCTTGATAAAGTCATGAAAAAAGAGTTAGTTGAAGTGAAGAAAAACTACGCTTCTCCCAGACTAACTATTATTCAAGATGAAATTGAAGAGTTGAAGATCGATACTGAAGTCTTGATTGCTTCTGAAGAAGTCTTTGTATCTGTTACTAAAGAAGGTTACATCAAACGAACAAGTTTACGTTCGTACAGTGCATCTAAACCTAATGAAATCGGCATCAAAGAAGGAGATTACCCAATTTATATTCAACAGCTAAATACGTTGAATCATTTATTGTTGTTTACCAGCAAGGGAAATATTATCTATCGTCCAGTTCATGAATTGTCTGACTTGAGATGGAAAGATATGGGAGATCATTTATCTCAAAATATTGCTTTTGAAGCAGATGAAAAAGTAATAAAAGTCTTTGGCATTGAGAAGCAATCACCGGATGCAACCTTCACATTTATCACCAGAGAAGGCTATATTAAACAAACGTCTGTTTCAGATTATGTCATTGGACGCAATTATAAAAATAAATCTTTTTCTGCTATCAAGCTAAAAACGGCTACTGATGAATTAGTAAATATTGTTTATACAGAAAATCCTTTATTGAAAGACGTATTTTTAGTGACTCATCGAGGGTTTGGGTTGCGCTATTCTTTAGAAGAGGTCCCGGTTGTGGGTTCAAAAGCTGCTGGTGTAAAATCAATTAACCTTAAAGAAGGCGATTATGTCGTCAATGGAGTCTTGCTTGACATTGAAACTGGTAAAACAGAATTAATGATCTTAACTCACCGCGGTTCAATCAAAAAAATGAATCTTCGTGATTTTGAAACATTAGGAAGAGCTAAAAGAGGATTGCTCATTTTGAGAGAGTTGAAGAAAAATCCTCATCGTGTAGCATTTGCTTTTGAAGCTTCTAAAGAAGATGTCTATACTATCCTAACGTCTAAAGGAAAAGAAATTCCTTTATCTAGTGCTTCTTATTCAATAAGTGATCGCTATTCAAATGGATCATTTATCGTAGATGAAGTTGAAGATGGGACACCAATTGAAGTGAAAAAAGATTTATTATCTAATGAAAACAAGTAAATGAGTAGAAGTGCAACTTACGGGTTGCACTTTTTTGTTCTTTTTATTAAAATTAACAAATTCACAACTAACTATGTGAAAAATAGTTCAAACATTATTTTTATCCTTTTTATTAACTTTGAATAAAATCATTTGAATAAAGGCGATTAAACTAAAAACCATCATTTTAAAAGACGGAAAACAATTGATTTATACAAAGTTAGTGTTATAATGAGCATGAAGAAACTGTTAGATTGCTTGACATGATAAAAGGAGGAATTTAGTTTATGGAACAATGGAAGGGCTTTAAAGGGAAAATGTGGCAAGAAGAAATCAATGTGCGGGATTTTATTCAACAAAATTACAAACCTTATGATGGTACAGATGAATTTCTAGAAGGACCTACAGACGCAACAAAAGAACTATGGAAACAAGTTATGGAATTAAACACAAAGGAACGTGAAGCTGGTGGCGTATTAGATATGGATACGAAAGTAGTCTCTTCTATCACTTCACATGAAGCCGGTTATTTAAATAAAGAATTGGAACGTATCGCAGGATTCCAAACTGATAAACCATTTAAACGTGGTCTACAGCCTTTTGGTGGTATTCGAATGAGTGAACTAGCTGCTGAATCATATGGTTATGAAATTGATCCAGAAGTATCTCATATTTTTAGAGACTACCGTAAAACACATAATCAAGGAGTCTTTGACGCTTATACGCCTGAAATTAGAGCTGCAAGACGTAGCGGAGTAATCACAGGTCTACCAGATGCATACGGTCGTGGACGTATCATAGGTGACTATAGACGCGTAGCTTTATATGGTGTAGATCGCTTGATCCAAGAAAAGAATAATGATCTAGCAAATAAAGGTTACGGTACGATGAGTGAAGAAATTATACGTGATCGTGAAGAGCTAAATGAACAGATCCGTGCTTTAAATGAATTAAATGAGTTAGGCAGAATTTACGGCTTCGATATTTCTCAACCAGCCCAAACAGCTCAAGAAGCTTTCCAATGGTTGTATCTAGGTTATTTAGCAGCAGTAAAAGAACAGAATGGAGCTGCTATGTCTTTAGGGCGCACATCTACTTTCTTAGATATCTATATCGAGCGTGATCTAGCCAAAGGGTTATTGACTGAAGTTGAGGCACAAGAAATCACAGACCATTTTATTATGAAACTGCGCTTAGTAAAATTCGCACGTACTCCTGATTACAATGATCTATTTTCAGGTGATCCAACTTGGGTAACAGAAGCTATCGCCGGGGTAGGTGACGATGGACGTCATATGGTAACGAAAAACAGCTACCGCTTCTTGCACACTTTATCTAATCTTGGCCCAGCTCCAGAACCTAACTTAACTGTACTATGGTCTACACGTTTACCAGAAAACTTCAAAAAATTCTGCGCTAAAGCATCTATCGCTTCAAGTGCTATCCAATATGAAAATGACGATATCATGCGTTTAGAATGGGGAGACGACTATGGAATCGCATGTTGTGTATCTGCTATGCGTATTGGAAAACAAATGCAGTTCTTCGGAGCACGAGCTAACGTAGCTAAAGCTCTTTTATATGCAATTAATGGTGGAGTAGATGAAAAATCAAAGGCTCAAGTTGCTCCAAAATATCAACCAATTACTTCTGAATACTTGGATTATGATGAAGTAATGGAAAAATATGATGTTATGCTAGAATGGATTGCTGGCTTATATTTAAATACGTTAAACATTATTCATTTTATGCATGATAAGTACTCATATGAACGCATTGAAATGGCTCTACATGATAGTGACATTATGAGAACGATGGCAACCGGTATCGCAGGTTTTTCAGTAGCAATCGATTCATTAGCAGCTATCAAATATGCAAAAGTAAAGACAATTCGTGATGAAGATGGATTAGTAGTTGATTATGCGATTGAAGGAGATTATCCTAAATATGGTAATAACGACGATCGTGCAGATGATATTGGGATTTGGTTATTGAAGACATTTATGTCAAAAGTTAAGAAACATCCTGCTTACCGTAATGCAGTTCATACAACATCTATTTTGACGATTACTTCTAATGTTGTTTATGGTAAAAAAACAGGGAATACACCTGATGGACGTCGTTCTGGCGAGCCATTTGCACCCGGGGCTAATCCAATGCACGGCAGAGACACTCACGGAGCATTAGCTAGTTTAACTTCAGTAGCTAAAATACCCTACAAATACTCATTGGATGGTATTTCAAATACATTTTCTATTATTCCTAAAGCATTAGGTAAAGAAGATGACATTCAACAAGAAAACTTAGCAAGCTTATTAGATGGGTACGCAAAAAAAGGTGGACATCATTTGAATGTGAATGTCTTTAACCGAGAAACATTGGTTGACGCAATGGACCATCCTGAAAACTATCCTCAATTGACAATTCGTGTATCTGGTTATGCCGTTAACTTTATCAAATTAACACGTGAACAACAGTTAGATGTCATTAATCGTACAATGCACGAAAGTATGTAGAAATATGAAAAATAAAGGAGCCGTCAATATGACTACACCAGCAATTGGATATGTTCATTCAACCGAAAGTTTTGGATCAGTAGATGGACCAGGTATTCGTTTTGTTACATTCATGCAAGGGTGTCGTATGCGTTGTGAATTTTGCCATAACCCTGATACCTGGAACATGGGAGGCGGAACACCTTATACTGCTGATGAATTGCTAGCTGAAGCTTTATCTTATCGTGATTACTGGGGTAGTAAAGGCGGCATTACAGTGAGTGGAGGAGAACCTTTACTGCATATCGACTTTTTGATTGAATACTTTAAAAAGGCGAAAGAAGAGGGAGTCCACACAACTTTAGATACGTGTGGTCAACCATTCACTTATGAAGAGCCCTTTTTTAGTCGCTTTGAGAAACTGATGGAGTATACGGACTTGCTGTTATTTGATATCAAACACATTGATAATGAAAAACATAAGCGATTAACGATGCATGGCAATGAAAACATTTTGAATATGTCCATGTATTTATCTAAAATCAATAAACCTGTTTGGATCCGACACGTATTGGTTCCAGAGCGTTCTGATGATGATAATGATTTAATGCGATTAAGTGACTTTATTCAATCACTAGGAAATGTTTACAAAGTCGAAATATTACCGTATCATAAACTTGGTGTTTACAAATATGCAGCTTTGAACATTCCGTATAAACTAAAGGATATTGAACCGCCAACTCTTGAACGTGTAGAGAACGCCAATCGGCTATTGAAGGTACAAGATTATAAAGATTATCAAACAAACTAATATAGACTAAAGAAGAAATAAGCTGAAAAGAGGGTACAAATGCTTTTCAAGCGCTATTTCTTCTTTTTTTATTCAATTTTTTGTGAAATCTAACATAATACTAGCTAAACAAGCTCATTTGAGATAAAATTTTATAGTAGTTATAGTTTTAAAAGGAGAGATAACAGTCATGAGTAAAGTATTAGTTTTTGGTCATAAAAATCCGGATACAGATGCCATTACATCTGCCATTTCGTACGCTTACCTTCAAAATCAATTAGGATTTGAAGCTGAAGCTGTTGCATTAGGAGAAGTAGGAGAGGAAACACAATATGCTTTAGATCACTTTAGTGTTCCTGCACCACGTGTAGTAGAAACAGTAGCTAACGAAACAGATAAAGTTATGCTAGTGGATCACAATGAATTTCAACAAAGCGTAAATGACATTGCAGATGTTGAAGTTTTATCTGTAGTCGATCACCATCGTGTTTCTAACTTTGAAACAGCTAATCCATTGTATTACCGTGCAGAACCTGTAGGATGTACAAATACGATCATAGCTAAATTATATAAAGAAAAAGAAGTGGCAATACCTAAAGAGATTGCAGGATTAATGTTATCAGCAATCGTTTCAGATACGTTATTATTTAAATCTCCAACTTGTACCGATGAAGACGTTGCAATTGCAAAAGAACTTGCTGCAATCGCTGATGTTGATATTGATTCATATGGTCTTGAAATGTTAAAAGCTGGAACTGATTTAAGCAATAAGTCAGCTGCTGAATTATTAGACATGGATGCTAAAAGTTTTCCAATGGGAGATAAAAATGTCCGTGTAGCACAAATCAATGTTGTAGACGTAAATGATGTACTTTCTATACAAGCTGAATTAGAACAAGAGATGCTAAATGAAAATCATTCTAAAAATTATGATTTATTCGTATTAATCGTTACAAACATCTTAGACAGCGATTCAGTTATCCTAGCATTAGGAAATCCAATCAATGCAGTAGAAGAAGCTTTTAATGTAGCTTTAGAAAATAACCGTGCATTATTAAAAGGCGTTGTTTCTAGAAAGAAACAAGTTGTACCACAATTAACTGAAGCATTAACAAAATAATAATCAAAACAACATTCACAACGAATACAGAGTTGCGAATGTTGTTTTTTTATAGTTAAGTAAATAAACACGATTAAAATAGTCGAATTGAATAATAGTAGATTCAAAACTCTATTAAAAGCATTTAATAGATAGTTAATCACCAAAGAAATGCTAACTGAGCTTAAAAGTGTCCAAAATCGACGTAAAAAGATAAGAAACAGGAAAACTACACTTTATAACTACTTTGTATAATATATATTATGTAAACTAGGAAAAATGATAAAAAGACACTTTTATTAAAGACAGCTATTTTTGTCTATTTCCTCTCTTTTTAGATTGGTCTTACTTTTTTATTAGATATATTGATTTTTATCTTTTTCTTTATTCTTTTTCTTCGTTTTGTGTGTTTATATTTTTTTATTTATATTCATTCTTTTTTTCGCTTGTACTTAAATTTTAATCAGTTGATTTTATTGCTGAATGCATTCTTTAAGAAACTATTTTTTCAAACTGGTTTAAATGAAATGTAAAAAGTATTTTTTGATTTAATTTTAGCGTCAGATATAAAAATTCTGCAAATTAAAAAATTTCGTAAAAAAACCGAAATAAACAATTATTTCGGTTCAATGTTTAGCTAATTTGTTTTGAGTTTAAAATTAGTCGATTTATCATTATTTATCTGATTTTTTTCGTTGAGTTAACTTTTTGAATTTACTCATAAGTTGATCTTTTTTAGATTGTTTTTTTAATTCATTTGTTTCTTTAGGTAAATCTGTTGTTAAATCAAGGTTTTTGTTGATTTTAGCGCCTTTTTTAAGACGTTCTTGAAATTTTGCTTTCATTAACTGTTCAATATTTTTTAAATCCGGATATTTTCCATCTTTTTCTCCGGCTGCTATGATTGCTAACACTTCAATATAGCTCATAGAAAGCGCCGTTGTGATGATTGAAGCTGTTGTACCGCTAATGAGACCTCCAACAACTGTACCTGCTCCAGGAATAAATTTTATCACATTTGAAACGATATACCTTCCCGCAAAAGTAGCTCCCCCAGTCCCTCCTATTGCTGCTACAAGACTTGCAATAGTGGCTTTGTCCATTGAAATACCAAAGATAGCCGTAATATGAGCCAATAACGTTACCTGCATGGGTACAAGAACGGATGCGTCAGAAAAAGGAATCGGTAAAAATCCTACTCCAAATGAAGTAGCGATATATCTTGTCGCCCAACTACGAGCAGAGTTCGCTTTTCGTGCAATATCTACTTGTTGGGCGTTGTTAAAAGCCTTTTTTGCTTCTTCAGGTATGATTTCAAAACTTAATTCAAGTAATTCTTTTAATCCGAACGCTGGAATCGACATTTCTTCCGTTAATTTGAAATTTTCAGCCATAAGAGATACTACACCATAAATCGGTAAATTAAGATTTTCAATATACGTTTTAAATGTTGCTGCCGGTTCACCAATTGATTGAGTCAAAACGATCACAACTGGAAGTTTTTCACTCAATTCTCTTATGAGTTCAAGTTCTGTTGGCTCTATTCGTGAAGAATTTGCATTAATACAGTAGTAAGCAAGGTGTATTTCTCCTTGAATACCTAGTTTTTTATTTTCTTTGATCGTGTCAAAAATCTCACTTTTGATTTCTTTTTGTACTTCAAGACTTAATTCCAGTCCTCTAGTATCATATAACACTAATGGGACTCCTTCTTTAGAAATACGCCTTAAGTGTTTCGTAATCGGTCTTCCGATACCGGTTAAGGCAAGATTTTCTCTAAATAAATTATTGATCAAGGTACTCTTACCTACCCCTGTCTTTCCTACTACCATGATATTGACTGGGTTCATTTTTTTTAATTCTTCTTCTGTTTTATTTAAGATGTCTTGTACCATATTAAAGTTCTTATCTAAATTTTTCATCTTAACCTCCGTAGTTTGACTTTACACTGAAATCTAGAAACTTTTTATGGAAGTTTAAATTTTGCATTTCCGTCAAATGTATCTCCATCTTCTAAATTACCAGATTCAAATCCGCGTTCAAACCAATACATTCTTTGCTCAGAAGTACCATGAGTAAAACTTTCAGGAACAACGTATCCTTGTGCTTGTTGTTGAAGACGATCATCTCCTACTGCACCTGCAGCATTGATAGCTTCTTCGTAGTCTCCTTCTTCTAAGTAGCCTAACCCTTGAGCATAGTTTGCCCAAACACCTGCAAAATAATCTGCTTGTAGCTCAAACCGAACTTGGTATTTATTAAATTCTGTTTCACTTAGCTCGTTCCGTAAGATATTTAGTTGCTCTGTCAGTCCTAACTGAGTTTGAACATGATGACCTACTTCATGAGCAATGACATATGCCATTGCAAAATCTCCTGGAGCATTGAACTGTTGGCTTAATTCATCATAAAAGCTTAAATCAATATACAAATTAGCATCTCCTGGACAATAAAACGGACCTGTTGAAGAACCTGCGACACCACATGCTGACTGAACTGATCCAGAAAAAAGCACTAAAGTTGGTTCTTGATACTCATATCCATACTCTTGAAAAACATCCGTCCAAACATCTTCTGTATCTGCTAGGACTACCGAAACAAAATCAGCTCGCTCAGATTCTGTTTCGGTTTCTTGATAGGAACCAGTCGCTGTATTTCCACCAGGATCTGATACAACGGAGTTTAAAAAATCACCAAAATTTCCGCCACTTAAAAAAGTGAACGCCAACAGAATAAGGACCCCGCCTATTCCACCCCCAACTAACGTCTTACCACTAGTACTTTTTCCTCTGCGATCTTCTACATGATTACTTTTTCTTCTATCTTTCCAACGCATAGTCTCATTCCCCACATACATTTAAGTTATTGATACTTAAGACTATCATATCATCTTTTCTACTCAGAACAGAAATGAAAAGCGCTTGTTAAGCTACTTATTATCCCTATTCAATAAATCAGATTAAAATACACGAAAAAAACTGGTACTAAGCCATCATTCGCTTTAATACCAGTTTTTGAATTTAATTTTTAAGTTTATTGTTTATCATTTTCTTTTAACTGTTCGACTTTCGTTGGTTGCCATCCTTGATCATCTACCCATTTTAAATAAACACGATAATTTTTGGTTTGGGCACTATCTGAAACAGTAGCTACTACCTGTCCTTCCCCACTATTTTCGACCCACCATTCAATCATATCTGACTCATTTAAGCCTGTTGCAACTGAAGCAGCTTTTTTGATTTCAATACGATCTTGAGATCCATCATTAAAATTTGTGGTGTGTTCCCCTTCTTGCTCTGTTTCAACTGGTTTCCAGTCACCAGTATATGCTTCTGTTACATTTTCGTCAGTTGGTTCTGTTTCTTTTGTTTCAACAGATTCTGATTCTTGACTTTCTTCGGACTCGCTTGACTCGCTTTCAGATGATTCAGAACTAGCTTCAGAACTTGTCAATTCACTTTGTTTTGAGCTTTCTGTATCTTTTATTATCACACTTGAACTTTCTTTTGTTACCTCTTGTGGCTCATCTCCACCACTAAAAAGTGACATAACTACCAATCCGATTACAACTAATGCTGCAATAATCACTGCTACGGTTAATATCTTTATCGTTTTTCTTTCTTTATCGTATTTGTTTGAACGAGTATTCTTTTTATTATCTTTAGAATCTTTCATGTTCATGCTCCAATCTATAAAGGTCATTGACTTAGTTTTGTTACTGAAAAACTTCTTAACCAGTATAACATTGAAATAGATTAAAAACGTTAAACTAGTATTACTATTCTGTTTCGTTTTTATTTTTTTCTTTTTGTTTGTCATACGGTTAAAATAGTGATTTTATTTGAAAAAGCCAAAGATCCATGCTAAACTAGATATGAAAAGAGAGATATGCGTCAACATACCCCTCTTTAGAATAGAACCGTTAAAGACGGCAGCTACTATAGAACTTAATACAAAAAGTAATCGTCCTACTCGCTAAAGCTTAGACGGTTACTTTTTTTTGTTTGACGAGATTTTTAAAACAAGAGTTGCAAAAGCTAATGCAAACATCAGTGCCTCATAAATGCTCATGAGTTTTCCTTTCTAGGGAAAGCCCAAACAAAAAACATTGGCATCACCCCATTTTACAAGAGTTAGCCACCGCCTTAAACTTTTCTACGCTTTAAATTATACCATATGTGAAAACAAAAAAGAAATGAAGATGAAACGTTTGTTCTTTTTTATCCCTTTATTGGAATCTGTTCTAATATCGATTATACTAAAAGTGAACGATGACATTTCAACTATAGATTGGAGATAAATAAAATGACTCAAAAAATTAGAATCGGTTTAGTTGGCTACGGCAATATTGGCAAAGGTGTCGAACTAGCAATTAAACAATTTAAAGATATGCAAGGTGTTGCAGTCTTTACTAGACGTAATCCTGCAACTGTAGACTCAAACTTGCCTACAGTTAGTATAGACGATATTTTAGATTACAAAGATGCTATTGACGTTTTACTATTATGTGGTGGATCAGCTACTGACTTGCCAGAGCAAGGGCCAGAACTAGCAAAACATTTTTCAACCATTGATAGTTATGACAACCATGGAAAAATACCGGACTACTTTGCAAGTATGGATAGTTCAGCTAAAATTGGCCAAAACGTCAGTATTATCTCTGTAGGTTGGGATCCAGGTTTATTCTCAATCAACCGAGCATTATTTGAAGCTGTTCTTCCTGTAGGACAAACATATACTTTTTGGGGCAAAGGATTGAGCCAAGGTCACTCTGATGCTATTCGACGTGTAACTGGAGTGAAAAAAGGTGTTCAATACACTGTGCCATTGGATAAAGCTTTAGAAGAAGTTCGTACAGGTCTGAACCCTGAGCTATCTACTCGCGAAAAACACATGCGTATTTGCTACGTTGTTTCTGAAGAAGGCGCAAATCAAACAGAAATTGAACAAACAATCAAATCAATGCCAAATTATTTTGAACCTTATGAAACAGTCGTTCATTTTATTGACGAAGAACAATTTGAAACAGATCACCAACAAATGCCTCATGGTGGATTCGTTATCCGTACGGGAGAATCAGAAACTGGAAGCAAACAAAAAGCTGAATTCCAACTTGAATTAGAAAGTAATCCAGAATTTACGTCTTCTATTCTAGTGGCTTATGCACGAGCAGTAGTCAAGCTTAAAAATGAAGCAAAAACAGGTGCATTTAGTGTATTAGATGTCCCTATGGCTTACTTATCAGATAAATCTCCTGAACAACTAAGAAAAGAATTATTATAAAAGAAAATCCCATTAGAAGATCAACTGCTTCTAATGGGATACTTTTTTATTTTTGAGGCCTAAATTTCTTTAATGGACGTGCGATGATCGGTGCGATAATGGCAGCGGCTATCGCCTCGCCTATTCCACTCGTTAAAACAACGGTTCCTAACACACCTAAAAGATTTGAAAAATCAACTTCTAAAAGCGATGCATAAGTCTCACCGTAAATAATATAAATCAGTCCGAGCACCATAATAGTATTCGTTAGTGACGCCAAAACAGAAGAAATAATCATAGCGGTTGAATCATTTTTCATTCTTTTTTTACATATATTATAAACATATCCAGCTACGAAACCTACCATAATGCGAGGAATAACAGCTATAATCGGGTTTCGCCATAAAAAATAGTCAAATGGCGAAGCAGGCATTGTAAAGGCTTTGACCATTCGTGTGATACCCCAAACAGAACCAATAATCATACCATCTTTTGTTCCAAGTGTAAGAGAAACAACAATAACTGTAATATGGATGATAGTAGGATTTAAAGGAGGAATAGGAATATACCCCAGTAATGGAACAAAATTTTGAATAATAATGATAGCTGTAAGAATACCTAAAATAGCGGTTCTATAAGCGCTTTTATTTTTTTGGTACACCTTAATCCCTTCTTTCTATCTAAATGTATACATTGTTATTTTACATTATTTGATTAAGAATATCATTATAATTCTTTTTCTTCTTAACGAAAAGACAGAGATTTTTCTATTGGAAAAAGTATGCTGTTCCTTGAAAGGTAACTATGATTTGTTTTTTTTAGTAAGGGTATTTCGTATTTGTTTGTATAAGACGATACCAATGAACAGTAAATGAAACCAATAGTATCGCTTTTTTTCACATCTTATGTAATGTATTAATTTTAAAAAAATTTAAAAAAAAAAGAAAAGCTAGGACAAAAATCCCAGCCTCTTCTAATATATATAAATGTTGTTTCTAAAGAGTGCTCCAAAAAGCAGGTCTATTCAAATGCAGCAATGTATTGTTTCATATATTCAGGAAGATCTGGAGGTCTGCGACTTGAAATGATGTGTCCATCTGTTATAGCTGGGATATCATGCCAAATAGCTCCTGCGTTCGTCATATCGTCTTTAATGCCTGGTGTACTCGTAACATTTACACCATTAAGGATTCCAGCTGAAATCAACACCCAACCAGCATGGCAAATTTGTCCAATCGGTTTCTTTTGTTGATTAAAATATTGAACAAATTCAATTACTTTCGGGAAGCGTCTTAATTTATCTGGTGACCAGCCCCCTGGTACTAAGATTCCGTCATATTCTTCTTTAGTCACTTCGTCAAAACTATAATCCGATGTCACTGGTACACCATATTTTCCGTGATAAACAGTTTCTTTTTTCTCAGCTACTAAATGAACGGTTGCTCCAGCTTCTCTTAAACGTAAAACAGGATACCATAATTCTAAATCTTCAAAATCGTCACTAACTAACGCAATGATTTTCTTATTTTCTAAAGGCACATTTATTCCTCCTAAATTTTTAATTCTTACTAGCAGTCTATCAATTCTGCTAAAAGAGTGCAAACATCTGTAAAATCAAATATGATCTTCGGTAAATTCCTCGATTAGTTCACGAACGGGTTCACCACCATAGTCATTAATGAAATCTTCTAAAATGCCTAAGAAAATGCTGCCTTTTTTTGCTGTTCCTTCACTCTCGTCTTCAAAAAAACGGATAAAATAAGATTGGTAATCTTTGTATCCATCTACAAACCCAAGGCTTTTTATAAACCGATTTTCTTCAACTTCAGCCTCTAAATGAACATCTTGTTCTTTTAATTCTTCACTTTGACTGATGACAAGTTCTATTAACTCTTCTTTCGATAAATTATTAAGCGTTTTCGAATCCATCTCTTAACCACCTTTTATCCATTTTCTCTCTTTAATTGTAAAGATTTTAAACTGTCTTGTAAAATACTTCTGCTTCAACTATTAAAAGATTGAATGCTTCGATTAACTCTGCCCATCAGCACTAGTAAAAGTTGTTTTTCATCTGCTGGCCAGCTTTTAAAAATTTGACTATAAGCATTTTCAAGTTCAAATGAGACAGTTAATATAAGTTGACGAGCTTCTGAAGTTAAAGAAAGAAAACTATACCGTTTGTCAGTGCCTAGTTCTTTGATAAGCAGCTCTTTTTTTTCTAAACTTTTCACTTGTCTGCTTAAAGTCGATTTATCCAACTCAGATAGATTTACTAACTCTTTTAACGTTATTTTTTCATCTTTAATAACTGTCATAATTGAATAACCAGACTTTGTAAGGTTGTGTTTTCGGAGCAACTCTTTTTCCAATTTCGAATAATTCTGGTTAAATTCTGTAAAACGTTGAATTAATAAAAAAATCGGTGTTTCTTGTTGGGATTCCATTAAAAGCCACCTTTCTCAACATCGTTGCAATATACAATTAATTTATATGTATTATACAACTATCTAATTAAAAAGTATAGTTATACAAAAAAAGACTGAGACAGCAGTCTCAATCTCTTCTATAAATTAAACTCATCTTGCGTTATCGACTTAATAAAAGTTCATCTGTTAATTGACTTGAAGAATTATTTTTATCCGTAGCCTTTTGGAAAAGAACCAACACATCAGCAACCGTCAGATTTATTTTTTCTTCACCAGAAAGATCAACAATGACTTGTCCTTCATCTAACATAATCAATCGATTTCCATACGTTAAAGCGTCATTCATATTATGAGTAATCATTAAAGTTGTTAACTGTTCTTGTTCTACTCGTTTTTTAGTAAGTTGTAAGACTACTTTAGCTGTTTTTGGATCTAAAGCTGCTGTATGTTCATCTAACAATAAAAGTTCCGGTTTATTCATGGTAGCCATTAATAATGCAATAGCTTGTCTTTGCCCACCTGATAATAAGCCCATTTCACTATCTAACCTATTTTCTAAGCCTAGACCTAATTCAAATAAAATGCTTTTAAAATACTCCCGCTCTTTATCCGTTGTACCTTTTCGTAAAGATCTCTTCTTGCCTCTTCTATAAGCAATAGCTAGATTTTCTCCAACTGTCATTCGAGGAGCAGTTCCCATTACTGGATCTTGGAAGACGCGTCCGATAAAACCAGCTCTTTTTTCTTCTTTTACTGTAGTTAGTTCTTTATCGCCTAACAAGATTTTTCCATTGTCGATCATAAAATTTCCAGCAATACTATTTAGTAAAGTAGACTTACCAGCACCGTTTCCACCTATGATTGTAATAAAATCGCCTTTTTTCACTTCTAAATTCAACTTGTTTAATACAGTATTTTGATTAGCTGTACCCTTATTGAATTGTTTCGTAATTTCCCTTAATGATAAGACTGGTTTGACGGTCATTTTACATCAGCTCCTTTTTTTGAAAGAAATTCAAATTAAATCTCGTACGTATGCTCGGTAATGCCAGACAAATAGCTAAAATAAACGCTGAGATGAGTTTTAAATCATTTGGCTGTAAACCGATCAACAAGACAAACATGATGATAAAACGATAAATAATAGCGCCTAAGATCACACAGATAAGTCGATGTACAAAAGAGAGATTTCCAAAAACAACTTCACCAATGATAACTGAAGCTAAGCCAATCACTATTGTACCGATTCCCATACTGATATCCGCATAACCATTGTCTTGAGCAATAAGTGCCCCAGCAGCAGCAACCAAACCATTAGAAAGCATCAGTCCTATCATTTTTGTTTGGTTAGTAGAGATACCGAGCGAACGGGCCATTTTTTCATTGTCTCCTGTAGCAATAACGGCTTGACCAATTTCTGTTTTAAAGAATAAAACAAGTAATGTGATGATAAGCACCACAAGAATGAGCCCCATAAAAATTGTATCAAATTGATTTGGCAAGTTTAATCGATTAAAAAAGTCTGTTAATTTGGCTTTTCCAAGTAAACTTAAATTGGCACGCTTCATAATTCGCAAATTAATAGAATATAACCCGGTCATTGTCAAAATCCCAGCTAGCAAACCAGGTATATGAGCTTTTGTAATTAAGAAACCAGTAACAGCTCCAGCCAAAGACCCTATTAAGAAAGCCACAGCCGTTGCAGCTAAAGGATGGATACCTGAAATGATTAGTTGAGCACATACAGCTGCTCCTAAAGGAAATGATCCTTCTGCTGTCATATCTGGCAAATCTAAAATCCGGTAAGTAATAAAAATACCTAAAGCCATCATTCCCCATAATAGCCCTTGTGCTGTTGCAGTAACGATTAAATCCATTTACTTTCCTCCGCTCTAATAAGTGATCTAGTTTATTTCATTTGTTCTAATAAATGAGTGGGTATCTTAATACCTAATTCCTTAGCTTTTTCTTCGTTGATAATAATATCACCTTGGTCTAAATATTGAATGGGTGTAGTCGATGGATCGGATTCGCCATTTAAAATAGCTACAACCATTTCCCCAGTCAAACGCCCTAATTCATATTGATCTAATCCTACAGTAGCTAGACCGCCTTCTTCCACCATAGTATCTACAGCTGGAAAAATAGGAATCGTGTTTGAATCGGCAGCCGTTACCAATGTATTCATTGCACTGGCTATCGTGTTATCTGTTGGCACCCAGATAGCATCTACTTGAGAAGCTAGAGTTGCACCGACTTGAGCAACATCATTTGTAGAAGATACTGTCATAATTTGGGTTTCAAGACCCATCTCTGTCGCGATATCTATTGCTTGTTCGGCTTGAACAATAGAATTATCTTCGCTAGATGAATATAAAATTCCAATTGTTTGAGCATCAGGTAAAATTTCTTTGATCAAAGAAAATTGTTCTTTAATCGGAGTAAGGTCACTAACACCCGTGATATTTCCACCAGGCGCTTCATTGCTTTCAACTAACCCAGAACCTTCAGGATCGGTAACAGCTCCAAGAACAATTGGTATTTCTTTTGAACTATTAGCTAAGGCTTGTGCTGATGGAGTAGCAATACCCACCATAACATCTGCCCCTCGGCTAACAAAACGGGTACTCATAGAATTTAAATTACTTTGATCTCCTTGAGCATTTTGAAAATCCAATAGCACTGTTTCTCCGTCGATATAACCTGCTTCATTTAAAGCGTCTACCGTTCCTTGATAAATAAGATCTAGAGCCGGGTGACTCGTTAATTGTAAAATCCCAACCATTGGTACATCATTATCAGGAGTTGTTGTTTCATTTGAAGTAGTAAAAAAAGCAACCGTTAGAAGTGCCGTCAAACAAATAATAAAACCAAACATTTTTTTCATTTTTTATCCTCCAGTAGTTATTCATTCTTATATGATTATGCTCAACAAAATCGCCATCGTTTCTTTTCCATTCTAATCATCACCCCAAAAGTAGATTATAAAAAAAACAGCTGCCACAAAATGCGTGGTAGCTGTTTTAGCAAACAAAAACCACATAGAAATAGAATAACTATTCTCTCTATGTGGATCGGAAGTAAAATATATCTTCAAATAAACCAACATAGATACATACATTCAGTATACTGAAGGTTGTATCTATGAGCGTTCTCATGGATCAACCTATCTATCTTGGCTTTGCCAACTGCTATTCATTTGTACACGATTAGATAGGTGGATACGCATCATCAGAACTCCTTTGTCGTTTTTCTATTAAAGCAATCTTACTAGTTGATTGCTTTTGTGTCAAGAGAAATACAAACTTTTGCTAACTATTCGTCAATCGATAAATAAATAGGTCTATTCTTTATTGGCTGTAATGGTCGGTTTGTTTTTCCGATATTCTTCTTGAAAGCTTGAAGCAATCCTTGCCTCATAAAAGATTGCTGACGGAATACGATCCATTCAACTGGACCTGAAGTTGGCGGCGTTGTTAACGATCCTGTGTAGTGATAGAACTGTTTGTTTTCAGGTAACAAACGATCTAAATCAATTGGAACGCTCAAACCTCCACCAGCATTTAAAGCTTTGTCATCTAATGCTGCTAAAGTTGTGTTTATAGGCCGTTCAGAAGGCAACACGGTTACTCCAACAACAAGAAGCTCATTATGTACCGAACGATGAACAAGATGAAATTCAAGTGGAAATGATTTTTGATTGATTTCGTGTTCACTTGGCAAATGAAAATGTAGGTCTTCTAAAAAATATTTTTTATGATTAAATTCAATAATATTTGTTTTTTCTTTTGTTTTTGGTGACAAATGAACTGTGTGATTAAAAAAAGACGTTTCAAAAACCGTTTTACTGTAGTTAAAAGTTAATAGATCCTGACTGATAGATAATAGTTGCGGATCGTCATTGAGCGCTATTGGCGATTGCAAACTTCCTGTTTCTGCTTGATAAAAAGCTGAACAAATATTTTTCCACTTATCTGGTCCTCTATCTCCTTCATAATTCCATTCCATAAGTTTCCCTCCTAAAGCTCCCAAAATATATTGTAGCTTTTTTTATTAAATGATTGCAACTAATTGACCTGAATTTTCTCCCAACTATTTTTATCTAAAAAATGGTATAATGATAAATACAGCACTATTAGTATGAATTGACTCTATTAATACTCTAGAATCAATCGAACCAATTGATTAGGAAAGAAGGGAAACAAATGTCATTTGATGGTATTTTTACCCATGCGATGGTAGATGAATTAAGTAAAGCACTAAAAAATGGACGAGTATCAAAAATCCATCAACCTTATCCAAATGAACTCATTATAATTATGCGTGCAAATGGAAAAAATCATAAGTTGCTCTTATCCGCTCATCCGAGTTACGCACGTATTCAGTTAACAGAGATTCCTTACGAAAATCCTAGCTCACCTCCAAACTTTTGCATGATCACCAGAAAACATCTTGAAGGAGCTATCTTAGAAGACATTCAACAAGTCGGAAATGATCGTGTCATCCATTTTAGGTTCAAAAGCCGAGATGAGATTGGAGATGTACAAAACGTTATTTTAATTGTCGAGTTAATGGGACGCCATAGTAACATTTTATTGATTGAACAAGATACTCAACGTATTCTAGACACGATCAAACACGTTCCTGCCAGTCAAAATTCGTATCGTTTTATTATGCCTGGTGCAACGTATCAAGCACCGCCACACCAAGATAAATTAAATCCTTTTGAAACAAGCAGTTCAGAATTAGAGGAGCTGTTAACCTCATTTGAAGATCCTGAATTGTCTTATGAAAAGAGACTTCAACACGTGTATCAAGGTATTGGTGCAGATACAGCTAAAGAATTAATGCACCGTAGTGAAAACAATGTTCAAAATTTATCGGTCCTATTTGATTCATTTATGGAAAACGTTCGAAATGGAAATATCGATCCTACGTTAACGATCGGACCTAAAAAAGAATTTTTTACTCCCCTTCCCTATTTAAGTATCGAAGGAGAACATGTCAGCCAACCTTCTTTAAGCGAATTATTGGATACTTATTATGAAAGTAAGGCTGACAGAGATCGTGTTCAACAACAAGGGTCAGACCTTATTCATTTGATTCAAACCGAGCTCCAACGGAATAAGAAAAAAATGAAAAAACTTAAAAATACTTTAGACGAAACAGAATTAGCAGATGATTATAGAGTTAGAGGTGAACTGTTAACGGCTTATCTTTATAAAATGACTAAGGGACAAAAAGAAGTTACCTTAACAAATTTTTATGATGATGAAACGCCGATGACTATTCCGCTTGACCCTAGAAAAACACCTTCTCAAAACGCTCAAAAATATTTTTCGAAATACCAAAAATTAAAAAATGCTATTGCATTCGTTCATGAACAAATGCGTTTAACTGAAGCGGAAATTAATTATTTAGAATCAGTATCCACTCAATTAGAACTTGCTACTCCAAAAGATATCGCTGAAATTAAAGAAGAATTGATCCAACAAGGATATATGAAGAAAAAGAAAACAAAGAAAAAACAAAAACAAGCGAAATTGAATCAACCTGATCACTATCAAGCTACAGACGGAACAACTATCTTAGTTGGGAAAAATAATTTGCAAAATGATCAACTAACCTTAAAAACGGCTCGGAAATCAGATATTTGGCTGCATACAAAAAACATTCCAGGATCACATGTTATTATTCAAGATGCTGACCCAAGTGAAGAAACGCTTTTAGAAGCGGCTAATATTGCTGCTTATTTTTCTAAGTCTCAGCTGTCTGCATCTGTTCCAGTAGATTATGTTGAAGTGAAAAAAATACGAAAACCAAATGGTGCAAAGCCTGGTTTTGTTATTTATGAAGGTCAACGTACAGTCTATGTTACCCCAGATAAAGAATTAGTGAACCGTTTAAAAGTATAAGATCTGATCATGGATCTATTGAATTAAAAAGAAACACTTGCCCTTGAAATTAAAGAGGCTGGTGTTTCTTTTTTTGTTAGTTTATTGACCATTGTGTAGGGTCTTTTTTCCATTCTTCTAAAGAATCTCTCTCTTTTGCTGTAATAAATTGTTTGTCTAAAGCAGTTTCAATTAAGGTCGTATAGTTGGTTAAGGTTGTTAACTCGATTTGATTTTCTTTAAATTTTTTGATCCCTATTGGCAATTCATAAGTAAAAATGGCCGCAACTCCTAAAACTTGTGCACCTTCGTTTGAAGCAGCTTGTGCTGCTTCAAGAACACTACCGCCAGTAGAGATCAAGTCTTCAATCAAAACCATTTTTTGATGGTCTTGTATGCGACCCTCAATTTGATTCCCTTTACCATGATCTTTTGCTTTGCTTCTAATGTAAACCATCGGCAAGTCTAACAATTCTGCTACCCACGCAGCATGTGGAATCCCGGCAGTAGCTGTCCCTGCAATGACTTCAACGTCTGGGTAGTGCTGTTTGATCTTATTTGCGAGCCCTTTTGCTATATCTCGACGTATGGCCGGATAGCTCATCGTAATGCGGTTATCGCAATAAATAGGACTCTTTATTCCGCTGGCCCATGTAAACGGTTGAGTGGGGTTTAGACTGACTGCTTTAATAGTTAATAATTGTTCAGCAATTTTTCTTTCACTAATCATGTTACTTTCCCACTCCATTCCATTGTTCTTTTATAGCATGGTACATATGAACGGGGTCTTCTGCTTGGGTGATAGGTCGTCCGACGACAATATAAGAAGCTCCTTCTTTTTTTGCAACAGCTGGAGTCGCAACTCTTTTTTGATCTCCACTATCTGTTCCCTCTGGACGTATCCCCGGTGTCACACATAAGAAATTATTCGAGGTTTGTTGTTTGATCGTTAAGGCTTCCAATGCCGAGCAAACAACGCCATCTAAACCAGCCATATGTGTTAATTTTGCGTAGTGAACGACACTCTCCATTAATGAAGCAGAAATGAGTTGTTCTTGTTGCATACTGACTTCTGTGGTAGAAGTCAGTTGGGTAACGGCGATTAATTTAGGGCGTTTCTTTCCTTCATTTGTTCCTGCAATAAGGCCTTCCAGCGCAGCTTCCATCATAATTTGTCCACCAGCTGCATGAACATTTACCATATCAATTCCTAGTGAAGCTAATCCTTTCATTGAACGGTAAACCGTATTTGGGATATCGTGTAATTTTAAATCTAAGAAAACGTCATGACCTGAGTTTTTGATCATTGTAACGATCTCTGGCCCATTTTGATAAAATAATTCCATTCCTACTTTTACAAACAAAGGCTCATTGTCAAAATGACTTAGAAAGTCTTTAGCTTCAAGGACAGTTGGAAAGTCTAATGCAATAATCGGCTTGTTAGTCATTCCTTTGACCCTCCTTGACTTCTTTTATTAATGCTTCAATCGATTCAATCCCTAATTCATCCATTCGCTTAGGTAATGCTTCAATGAGCTCTTTACAAATCATTGGATTAGCATAATTAGCCGTTCCAATCGCTACTGCGTTGGCTCCAGCCATAAACATTTCAAGTACATCATCAACTGTTGAAATGCCACCCATGCCGATAATCGGAATGGAGACTGCACGAGATACTTGATAGACCATACGGATAGCAATCGGTTTTATCGCTGTACCTGAAAGACCGCCTGTTTTGTTTGCTAAGATAGGTCTTTTGGTATTTAGATCAATACTCATTCCTAATAACGTATTGATCATGCTGATTCCATCCGCTCCGCCTCTTTGGGCAGCTTGTGCTATTTCTACAATGTTGGTTACGTTTGGGGTTAACTTAATATAAATAGGCACAATTGCAACTGCTTTTACCGCTTTTGTCATTTCGTAAACTGATTCTGGATCAGCTCCAAAAGTTAAGCCGCCTTCTTTCACATTCGGACAAGAAACATTGATTTCGAGTGCTTTGACTACAGGGGACTGACACAATTTTTTTGCTACTGCACAATAGTCTTCAATGGTTGCTCCGGCAACGCTTGCTATCACAGGTGTAGCGTACTGAGCAAGTGGCGGAAGCTTTTCAGTTACAATAACGTCCACTCCAGGATTTTTCAATCCTACAGCATTTAAAACCCCTGTATCTAAATGATGGTAACGTGGATCAGCATTTCCTACCTTTGCATCAATAGTAGTAGATTTAATGATGATAGCTCCTAAGATAGAATAATCATATTGATCCATATAGAGTTCACCAAAGCCAAAAGTTCCACTGGCTGGCATAATAGGATTTTTTAAGTTTAATCCTGGTAGTTTTACTGCTAAGCGATTCATTTATTAACCCCCATTTAGTTCTATTCTTACTAGTCACTTATTTTATTACAGCGGATTAGTCATAAAGTTACGTGATTCAAGTACATTCAGGATGGCTGATACCGTATCAAGCGACGTCAGCAAAGGAATGCCTTGTTCAATCGCTGTTTTCCGAATGAGTTCTCCATCGTTTACTACACCGATTCCTGTGGTCATAGTATTGATGACCATTTGAACGGTATTTCCTTGAATCACATCTAAGACAGTCTCAGATGTTTGTTGTTGAATTTTTGCAACTTTTGTTACTGGAATGTGATGCTCTGCAAAATAATCTCCGGTTCCTTCAGTAGTCACCACATTATAGCCGATCATATAAAAGCGTTTGGCTAATGTGAGCGCCTCTTCTTTGTCCTCATCAGAAATGGTAAACAGGACAGTTCCATGATCGTATAAGTGCATATGACTTCCTTCAAAGGCTTTATAAAGAGCTTTTTCTAGTGTAACATCGCTTCCCATCACTTCTCCAGTGGATTTCATTTCTGGTCCTAAGAGTGCGTCTACTTTTTGCAGCTTCGTGAAAGAGAATACGGGAGCTTTGACATGAATCAATTTTGATTCTTTAAACAGACCATTACCATATCCTTGATCTTTGAGTGACTGGCCTAAAATGGCTTTAGTTGCAACTTGAGCCATCGGAATACCGGTTACTTTGCTTAAGAATGGCACTGTCCGACTGGCACGAGGATTGACTTCGATGACATAAACTGTATTGTCATGGATAACAAACTGGACATTCATCATTCCCATACAATTTAATCCGAGCGCCAAACGTGTGGTGTAATCGACAATCGTCTCTTGCAGTTCTTTTGACAATGATTGTGGGGGATAAACCGCCATTGAATCACCTGAATGGACGCCTGAACGTTCGATGTGTTCCATAATGCCAGGAATCAGAACGGTCTCTCCGTCACAGATTGCATCTACTTCAACTTCTTTCCCAACTAAGTAGCGGTCGATCAATACTGGGTGTTCTGGAGAAGCTTTCACAGCATTACGCATGTAGCTTTCTAAATCGGGTTGCGTGTCTACGATTTGCATACCGCGTCCGCCTAAAACATAGCTGGGACGAACCAACACAGGGTAACCGATTCGATCGGCAATCACTACCGCATCTTTTTCATTGGTAGCCGTATCTCCTAAAGGTTGAGGGACTTCAAGTTCATTCAACGCTTGTTCGAACAAATCACGATTTTCTGCTCTATCCAAATCTTCTACGCTCGTCCCGAGTAAGGTTACTCCCATTTTAGTCAACGGTTCGGCCAAATTAATGGCTGTCTGTCCACCAAATTGGACAATCACTCCAATCGGTTGTTCTAGACGAACGACATGCATCACATCTTCTAAGGTCAACGGTTCAAAGTACAACTTATCCGAAATAGAGAAGTCTGTTGAAACCGTCTCAGGGTTGCTGTTCATGATAATGGCTTCGTAACCCGCTTGTTGGATCGCTTTTACAGAATGGACCGTAGCATAATCAAATTCAACCCCTTGTCCAATTCGAATCGGCCCTGATCCTAAAACTAAGACGGAAGGTTTAGGTGAAACGATGCTTTCATTTTCTTCCTCATAGGTACTGTAGAAATAAGGTGTATTAGAGTCAAATTCTGCAGCACACGTATCAACAGTTTTGTAAACTGGAACAATGTCATGTTCATAACGTAAGGTAGATACAGCTTGTTCATTGGTGTCCCATAACTGCGCAACAGCTTTATCTGAGAAACCATATTGTTTAGCTGTAGTCAGCACATCAATATCTTCTTTATTTTCTTTTAGTTCGTCTTCTAGTTCTACGATATGGAGCAGTTTATCTAAGAAAAATAAATCGATTTTGGTTAAGTTGGCTAAATCTTCTATCGTATATCCGCGACGGATGCCTTCTACCACATAAAATAAGCGATCATCTTCGGCTTTGATCATTTTTTCAATCAAGTCTTCATCCGTAGCTAAAGTAGCTTCTTCTAATAAGACATGAGATACCCCTATTTCTAATGAACGAACCGCTTTTAATAAAGATTCTTCAATTGTCCGTCCAATTGCCATCACTTCTCCGGTGGCTTTCATTTGCGTCCCTAGCTTGCGGTCGCCTTGTTCAAACTTATCAAATGGCCATCGAGGGATTTTTGCAACAACATAGTCTAAAGCTGGTTCAAATTCAGCATACGTTGTTCCAGTTACTGGATTCTTCATTTCATCGAGTGTAAGTCCTACTGCGATTTTTGCGGCTAATTTAGCAATCGGGTAGCCTGTTGCTTTACTCGCTAACGCTGAGGACCGACTAACACGAGGATTCACTTCGATGATGTAGTAGTTGAAACTGTCTGGATCAAGCGCTAGTTGAACATTGCACCCTCCTTCGATACCTAACGCTCTGATGATTTTTAATGATGCATCACGCAACAGTTGATGTTCCTTATCCGTTAAGGTCTGTGTCGGAGCAAACACGATCGAATCTCCTGTATGAATCCCAACAGGGTCAAAGTTTTCCATATTGCAGACAACAATCGCATTATCATGTTTATCACGCATCACTTCGTACTCGATTTCTTTGTACCCTGCAATACTGATCTCGACTAGACACTGGTTCACTGGTGATAATTTCAATCCATTCTTAACGATTTCTTTCAGCTCTTCCTCGTTATCACAAATTCCTCCACCAGTCCCGCCCATTGTAAATGCCGGACGAACGATCAAGGGGAATCCAATTTGTTCTGCGAAGGACAAAGCTTCTTCAACCGAATGAACAATCTCGCTTTCTGGGACAGGTTCATTTAGTTTATTCATCAATTTCCGAAATAAATCTCTGTCTTCCGCTTGATCGATTGCACTTAATTTTGTTCCTAATAATTCAATGTCTAATTCTTTAAGAATGCCTGAGTTAGATAATTCCATTGCCATATTCAAACCTGTTTGTCCGCCTAGTGTTGGAACAATGGCATCTGGTCGTTCCTTACGTAATATGCGTGAGACAAATTCTAATGTAATCGGCTCAATGTAGACTTTATCCGCAATTTCTTTATCGGTCATAATGGTAGCCGGGTTTGAGTTGACCAGTACGACTTCATAACCTTCTTCTTTTAATGCAAGACACGCTTGTGTTCCTGCGTAATCAAATTCAGCAGCTTGTCCAATAACAATTGGGCCTGATCCTATGACCATAATCTTCGTTAAATCTGTCCGTTTAGGCATTCTTTTTTGTCTCCTTCCAAGCATCCATTAATTCCATAAATTGATCAAACAAGTGATCTGCATCGTGCGGTCCAGGTGCAGCATCCGGATGATATTGGACACTAAACACTGGAAGATAGCGGTGTTTTAGTCCCTCTACTGTTTCGTCATTCAATTCGATATGAGTGATGATCAATTTATCTTTATCGACAGAACCAGCTTCTACTGCATAACCATGATTTTGCGATGTAAAGTCGATTCTTCCTGTTGCGATTTCTTTTACCGGATGATTAAACCCGCGGTGACCAAATTTCATTTTAAAGGTACTTGCTCCATTTGCTAAAGCAATCAATTGATGCCCTAAACAAATACCAAAGACAGGCAGCTTATCTTGTATCCCTTGAATCATCGTTAGCACATCTGGTAATGATGAGGGGTCTCCAGGTCCATTAGTCAACATCACGCCATCAGGATTTAAACTTAAGATGGTTTCTGCAGTCGTATGATAAGGCAATACAGTCACATGACAATCTCTTTTGTTTAATTCGTTTAAGATACTGTGTTTTAACCCAAAATCGATCACGACGACATTTTTCCCTTTTCCAGGACTCACGTATGAACGCGTTGTGGAGACTTGTGCAACTTGATTCG
Source organism: Carnobacterium sp. FSL W8-0810 (assembly GCF_038007125.1). NCBI lineage: Bacteria > Bacillati > Bacillota > Bacilli > Lactobacillales > Carnobacteriaceae > Carnobacterium > Carnobacterium sp. FSL W8-0810. The sequence continues at coordinate 1,819,833 of NZ_JBBOWO010000001.1, forward strand.
TTGGTAAAACGATGGCTTTTAATTGGTCAAAAGCATGTTTGATGTCGTCCTCTGCATCAATGATCATCCCTCGCATAGTTCCATGTTCACGAATCGTCCGTGTTAGTTTACGTGTATCCACACCAGCTATTCCTGGGATGTTTTTATGTTTTAAAAATGCATCTAAACTCATTTGGCTCCTCCAATTTGAAGGAACCCGTGCAAATTCTTTGACGATAACGGCTTTTGTTGTAGGATCAATCGACTCATAATCATCACGGTTGATCCCTGCATTTCCAATCAATGGATAAGTAAACACCAGCATTTGACCATTGTATGACTGATCCGTAATCGATTCTTGGTAACCCGTCATGCCCGTTGAGAAAACAACTTCTCCAGTTGCATCATTTGCCGAACCAAATCCAGTCCCTTTAAAAATACTTCCATCTTCTAATAGCAATAAACGTTTCATTTTATTGGTCCCTCCTTATACACTAATTTCCCACCGACAAACGTCATTGTCGTTGTCCCTTTAACGTTCCACCCTATAAATGGTGTATTCGTTGCTAAAGAAAGAAACTCTTCAGCCAAGATTTCTTTGGTCGTTGCTAAGTCAAAGAAAGCTAAGTCTGCTTTTTGTCCAATTTCTACTGCTCCGCCTTCTAATTTAAAAACAGTGGCTGGTTTGATCGTCATCCAATCAATAAGCTGTCTAAGAGTTACGACTCCCGGCTCAACTAAAGACGTGTATAGTAATGAAAAAGCTGTTTCGCTGCCCACGATTCCAAATGGAGAACCAATCATGCCACCCATTTTTTCTGTTTTGCTATGCGGTGCATGATCTGTCGCAATCATGTCGATTGTGCCATCTAATAATCCCTCAATCAGTGATTGTCGATCTTCTTCCCCTCTTAGTGGTGGATTCATTTTATAGATACTTGAATCATTAGGAATATCATCCTCCGTTAATAGGAGATGATGTGGTGTTACTTCCGCAGTAACCAATATTCCCGCACGTTTTGCATCTCGAATGACCCGTACACTTTCTTTCGTTGACACATGGCAGACATGGTAATGAGCACCTGTTGCTTCGCTGATAAGAACATCACGAGCAATTTGACTGGCTTCTGTTAGCGCTAGAATTCCTGGCAGTCCTAATTCTTTATTGCGTTTTCCTTCATGCATCACACCGCCAAATAACAAAGAGTCATCTTCAGTATGAGCAACGATCGTTGTTTTGTTTTTAGCCGCTTCTTTCATTGCCAAGTACATCGTACCTGCTGATTGCACCCCTACTCCATCATTGGTAAATGCAAAAGCTCCAGCTGCTAACAATTCTGTTTGATTGGTGAGCATTTCGCTGCGTAACCCCATCGTAATTGGAGCATACTGTTTGACATTAACCACGGCATCTCGTGCTATTTTTTCTTGAAGCTGTTTCATTTTTTCAGCCGTATCCGGTTCTGGATCAACATTCGGCATTGCACATACAGTCGTAAATCCGCCACGGGCTGCTGCCATCGTGCCTGTTTTGATCGTTTCTTTATAAGAAAACCCAGGTTCTCTTAAATGAACATGGACATCGATCAGTCCTGGAGTTACCAATGCTCCACCAGCATCAATGACCTCATATGCTTTTAAACTTAAAGATGCAAGGTTTTCTCCTATGGCTTGAATGGTATCTTGATGGATCAGCAGTTCGATTGGCTGCAACTCTTCTTTATGGTTCACTATTCGGGCATTTTTTATCCAGATCGTCATGGTTTCATCTCCTGAGGTAACAGTATTGTCGGTTTATTTTTTTATCCAGCTTTGTTCCTTCCAGCAATAATAGCTTCTAAAATTGCCATCCTGGCGTATACACCATTAGACATTTGTGTCACAATGCGTGATCGGTCGCATTCCACAAGTGAGCTTTGCAACTCGACATCTCGGTTTACTGGAGCCGGGTGCATCAAAATAGCTGTTGGCTTCATTTTCTTTTCACGTGTTTCGTTAAGTCCGTATTTATCAAGATAAGTATCAATTAGAGACGCATGGGTTGACTGATGACGTTCGTGTTGGACGCGCAAAAGCATGATGACATCGACTTGCGTAACTAAATCATCCATTTCGACATACTGTCCATATTGATCAAAAGTCTCTTCCATCCATTCTGCGGGGCCAGAGAGAAGAACTTCTGCGCCTAGCCGTTTCAGCATATGCATATTTGATTTGGCTACTCTTGAATGCTTTAAATCTCCTACAATGGCTATTTTCAAGCCTTTAAAATAACCATATTCTTCATAGATCGTCATCAGATCAAGCAAACATTGACTGGGATGTTGACCAGTTCCGTCTCCTCCGTTGATAATTGAGCAGTTAATGGATGGACTGTTGATGAGTTCAGTATAGAAAGATTCTTTACTGTCGCGAATAACTGCGATATCTGTACCGATAGCTGACATGGTCAATACAGTGTCGTAGAGACTTTCACCTTTTTTGATGCTGCTAGTTGAAGGTTCAAAGTCAATGATGTCTATCCCTAATTTTTTTTCAGCCATTTCAAAACTCTTATGTGTTCGTGTGCTGTTTTCAAAGAATAAATTGACAGCGTATAGGTTTGGATTTGCTTTCGGAGAAACGGAACCCTTTTTTAATTGTGATGCCCGTTTAATCAATTGTAAAACCTCGTCGTTTGTTAGATCCTCCACAGAAACAAAATGGTCTAAAAGAATGGATGTAGACATATCCGTCATTTCTTGTTCCTCCCTTATCAAGGTTAGTTTAATTCATTTAGCGAATGGTACAAAAAAAGAACCTAAAGTTTTATGAGAACTTTAGGTTCTAGAATAATCCCCCTTCTGCTGGCTGCACTCACCAGTAGTGATTCAGGGTACAATTATAGTAGTGACCTTATTAGTCTCACAGGGCTAATTTAAAGTTTCACTTAAATAGTTATTTAATTTATTTTTTGAATCAGCACATGGTCTTCTCCATCTAATTCTGCTACACCGACCTTGATTTGTTCTTCTAGTGAAGTAGGGATGTTTTTCCCCACAAAGTCAGCACGGATAGGGAGTTCTCGATGTCCTCGATCAACTAATACGGCTACAGAAATTTTTCTCGGGCGACCGATGTCCATCAGAGCATCTAGCGCAGCACGAATGGTCCGCCCAGTGAATAAAACGTCATCCACTAATATCACTTGTTTGCCTTCAATAGATACTGGAATATCTGATCCATTTATCGTAGGGTCATTATTTCCCTCACTTGAATGAACATCATCTCTATAAAGCGAAATGTCTAATTCACCTACTGGAATCTCAACATTTTCAAGTTGTTTCATACGTTCAGCAATTCTTCGAGCCAGATAAATGCCTCGTGTTTTGATTCCAACTAAAATCAAGTCATCGATTCCTTTGTTTCTCTCGATGATTTCGTAGGTGATACGAGTTAAAGCACGTTTTACAGCAGCTTGATCGACTACTTCTACTTCTGATTTGATTGACATGTTTTCCCCTCCACTTTTCATATCGCTTTAATAGGATTGGCAAAAAAAATGCCCTCCTAACCTTTAATGGTCAAAGAGGGCATACATTACCGTTGAGTAAGTTTAAGAAAAGGTGCGGTCACCTTTCTTAATATGCTCCTTCTTAGTCTCACAGGACTAGGATTAAAGGATAGTTTATTTTTCTGTCATTAATGACTATACAGAGCTGGATTATAAAAGTCAAATAAAAAAATTAATCCTGTCTTAGTTTCGTTAATGTATCTTCAAATAATTTTGGCAACGGTGCTTCAAACGTCAAGAATTCTTCTGTTGTTGGGTGTTTAAAGCCTAGTGTTTTAGCATGTAAGAATTGACCCTTGCCTTCTAACGTTTTTCTTGGTCCATAGACAGGATCACCAGCTAAAGGATAACCGATATATTTCATATGAACTCTAATTTGATGGGTTCTTCCAGTTTCTAATTTCAAAGAAACCAATGTAAAATCTTTAAAGCGTTCAAGTACTCTAAAATGAGTCACCGCTGCACGACCGTCATCAATAATATCTTGTTTTTTACGATCTTGTTTTGAGCGTCCAAGAGGAGCATCGATGGTTCCTTTTTCATGTGGAATCACACCATGAACAAGTGCAACATATTCTCTTAAAGAAGTCTTGTCTTTTAATTGAGCAGCTAATTTTTCATGAGCAGCGTCATTTTTAGCAACCATCAATAATCCAGATGTATCTTTATCGATACGGTGAACGATTCCTGGACGAATGGTTCCATTAATACCAGACAAATCATTGATATGATACATCAACGCATTAACTAATGTTCCTGTTTGGTGACCAGCTGATGGATGAACGACCATTCCTTGAGGTTTATTTACCACTACAACGTCTTCATCTTGATAAACAATTTCAATGGGAATATCTTCAGCAAGGACTTCTAAAGAAACAAGTTCGGGTTCGATGATATGGATGTGGTCTTCTGTTTGTACTTTGTAATTGGCTTTTAACGTTTCTCCATTTACAGTCACATGTCCTTCTTTGATCCATTGTTGGATGTGTGAGCGAGTAACGGACGGCATCAATTCAGACAACACTTTGTCTAAACGGCCTGTTTTTTCTTTGATCGTAAAATTATGTTCCTGTACCATGTTGGGTCTCCTTTTTTTAAACCGCCTTTTTAGTTATAAAACGGTGGTTTAGTGTTTCTTTTTTTCATTTCTTTCGTCCATGAAAACAAAAATAATCATTAAGACAACGCCGATGCTCAAAGACATATCGGCTACATTAAAAATTGGAAAATTGATAAATTCCAAGCGAACCATGTCGATAACGTATTCAAATCGAATACGGTCAATAAAATTTCCCAGTGAACCAGCTAAAATAAGGGCCAAAGCAGTTGAAAATAAGCGACTTTGTTTGCCGAATTTTTGCAAGTAATAAACAACCACACCTACGACTACAATGGTTATAATATAAAAGAACCACATTTGTCCTTCTAAAATACTCCAAGCAGCTCCATCATTTTGAATATACATCCAAGATAAGATATTTGGTATAACTTCAACTATTTCATATAAGTCAATGTTTTGCACGGTTAAAAATTTAGTAAACTGATCAACGGCTACTATGATAGCAGCTAAGATATAATATATGAACATATTAGCCCTCTCTTTATTTCATTCTGTTTTACACTTACTCTACCATTTTACATGATTCTCCAGTTAAGAGATAGTTTTTTATTTTCCTCGTCTTGTCTCTTGGTTTATTAAATAACCAACCGTAATGTTTTAGAAACTAGTAAATGTTTGTTATAATGTAAAGGGCTTATCTATTTACGATTGGATGAAAGTGTGTATTGTTATTCAATCGTTAAATTGATTTTAGTTAAATCAAAAAAGGAGTTTTGCAAAAAATGAAAAAAAGATATCTAGCAACAAATCTATTTGCAGTATCATTGTTCTTAACCGCTTGTGGAAATGATGACGTAGCGGAAGCTTTAGAATCAACTACATCTGTTAAGACACAAGAAGAACAGATCGTGAGTGACTTAAATGCCATTACAGAGCAAGAAAAGAATTTACAAGGAACTTTTGAAACTACGCTTTCTGAAGATGAATCATTAAGCACATTAGCAGACGGAACTTCTGCTGTTTTTGAAAATGTTGATGCACGTTCCACTTCGCTTTCTGAACTGAAAGAAGCAACTACTGCTATGAAAGAAGAACAAACCCTTTTAGACGAAAAAACGAGTGATGAATTACCACAAGATGAATTGGATCAATTAACCACTAGTATAGAAACTTTAACTGCTTCATTAGATGAATATGTCACTCATTATGAAACAGTACTAGAAGAACAAAAAACTTACTTTACGGAATTAGGTAAAGAAGAAGCAACGTATGATACGCTTACTGAAGGTATGGAAACTATCATTGAACACGATACAAAAACCAAAGAATTGCTTTTACAATTAGACAAAGAGCTAGTGGAAGTACAAAATTCTCAAACTGCTACAACCGAGTCTTTGAACAAATTAAACGACTCATCAAAATAAGCTTACAGTAAAGGAGTACTTAAAACATGAAAACTATCTTACTTGGTGTATCCCTTATGAGTGCACTTGTCTTAAGCGGCTGTCAACCTTCCGCATCATCTGAATCTGATAACGACACTAGCAGTTCACTTAATTCTGAGGTAACTGAAAGTCAATCTAGTAGTACAGATGAAACAGAAACCAGCGAAGCAAGCAGCTCAGCTCAAAGTTCAATGGAATCTACAGAAGAAACACCTGATGAACAACAAGAATTTCAGTATAAAATAAACCCAGTTACCTCAGTTGTAGAACCAATTGATGCAGAAACTGAGTCAAAAGTAGCCCTATTAACTTTTGATGATTCTCCTGATCAACATGCAGTAGATATAGCTGAACAATTAAAATCTATTAATGCCCCTGCCATCTTCTTTGTAAACGGTATGTACATAGAATCAGATGAAGGAAAAGACAAATTGAAACAAATTTATGATATGGGATTTGAAATTGGAAACCATACTCAAACGCATCCCAATTTAAGTACGATCAGCTCTGAAGAACAACGAGAAGAAATTTTGAAAACCAATGAATTGATTTATGAAGTCACAGGTGAAAAGCCACACTTCTTCCGCGCACCACATGGTGTAACAACTGAAACATCAGATGCTATTATGTCTGAAGAAGGAATGGTTTCAATGAACTGGACTTATGGATACGATTGGGAAGCAGATTACCAAACTAGCGAAGCCTTAACAGATATTATGTTAAATACAGAATATTTGAATGATGGGGCTAATTTATTGATGCATGATCGCACATGGACTAATGAAGCCGTCTTACCAATTGCTGAAGGCTTGATTGACAAAGGGTATACATTAGTTGACCCTAAACTTATTGAAACACCTGAAAGAGAGGACTAAACAAGTATGAAAAATAAAACAGCATTCTGGCTAGGATTATTAGCAACAGCATGTATCGGTTTCTCCCCTCTTGCTGTATCAGCTGAAGAGAATCCTGAACCAACTTTACTAGAGATCAATACAGAACCTATTCTAAGTACACCAGCCGAATTCCCTTCAAAATTTACTTACGATAGTGGAATTAATATTGAGTATCCTGAAAATGGCGTAAAAGGTATTTACGTTACAGCCTATTCAGCCGGCGGAACAGATAAAATGAAAGAACTGATTAATTTTGTCAATTCTAGTGGTTTAAATTCAATGGTTATCGATGTCAAAGATGATGTTGGAAATATGACAATGGATTTGAAATCTGAAAACAAGATCGTCCAAGATAGCACAAATGATTATGTAACTGATCCAACTGCTATGATGAAACAACTTGAAGAAAATGAAATCTACCCTATTGCCCGTGTGGTGGTCTTTAAAGATACCTTACTAGCTGAAGCTAGACCTGAATTGTCCTTTAAAAAAGCTGACGGATCCGTTTGGAAAAATGGAAATGGCGATGCGTTTGTTAATCCTTTTTCTAAAGAAGTGTGGGATTACAATATAGAAGTTGCTAAACAAGCGGCAAAAATGGGCTTCAAAGAAATTCAATTTGACTATGTTCGTTTCCCCGAAGGTTTTGAGAACGAAAGCAAATCGTTAGATTACACTCTTGATGATTACGAAACAAGCGATCTTGATGACGTTCAACAACGAGTTTCAGCAGTTAGTGACTTTGTAGCCTATGCCCGAGAACAACTAAAAGCTTATGATGTAGAGGTTTCTGTTGATATCTTTGGGTATTCAGCAACTGTTCCAGAAGCCCCCGGAATCGGTCAAAACTTCTCTAAAATCTCTGAAAATGTTGATGTTATTTCTTCTATGATCTACCCAAGTCATTGGAACTCTTACTTCGGTATCAGTAAGCCAGACTTAGAACCTTATAAATTAGTCGCTGAGTATATGAAAGTAGAAAATAAATTACTTTCAGGTTTAGAAACGCCTCCGAAATCAAGACCTTGGTTGCAAGATTTCACCGCCTCATACTTAGGGGCTGGAAATTACCAACAATACGGTGCAGCACAAGTTGAAGATCAAGTAAGAGCGTTGCACGATGCTGGAGTAAATGAATTTTTACTTTGGGATGCTTCTAATAGTTATACAACAGGCGTAAATTACAATATGGAATAGCCTATAAGGCAAAAATTTTAATACTGAATCAAACTGGAAAAACAAGTCTTATCAGAAAATAACACTATGTAATCAAAGAACCCTCTCTAATTACAAAGAGGGTTCTTTGATTTTTTTATACATACAACCGATTGTTTTTAAACTCCTAAATTAAAATTTTTAATTTTTTCAGCTGTTTTTAAAGAGTTCAATCCAATCAGCTTATTCTCCAACACTTGATCAATCATTTCATAATCAACGTTAGGATGGATTTCTTTTAATAGTTCTAGTGTCTTTCTTGCACCTTGATCCATCGAATGCGCTCCTGAAATCAGTAATATGTCCTCTGCATTCAATTTTTCAACGCTAAGTCGCAATGCGTCTTCAAGTTCTTTAAAAAATGTAACTTCAATTTTATTTAGTTTCATCACTTTCAGGAAAGCGGCTAATTCTTCATCTGTGACTTCATCTTTTTTATCTACATGTGATGACGCCGTCGTCAAAATAATCTCAGCAACTTTCATTTTATGGAACCATTTTGCTAAAGTTTCCGCAATTTCTGTACTATGCGCTGGACCATTGCTTCCTCTGATTGCATGTACAAGGTGCAGCTCGTTGTAATCTAAATGACTGATGGTTTCCATACATGAATCAATGTTATTTTGATTCAATAACAAATCGTCTATCACTTTAAATTCTTTATCATAGAGTATCTGGAATCGCCTCTCTACACCTCGGAAATTTTTAATTCCGCGCTGGACATCCTCAATCGGTATATCATTGACCAATCCAGTAACTAGTGCTGTAATTGCATTATAGATAGAATGATAGCCTGGAATCGACAGTTCTAAATCGAAACTTGTTGTCTCAATTCTTTTTCCGCTCAAGGTGTTAAAGGGTTTACAAATCGTCACTTTAAACGATGGGATGCCTGACGAAAATCGAATATCTGAGGCGGTGATCGTACCAGTCTTATTTTCTATTCCAAAAGTAACGACCTGAGCTTCTGTCTCTTCTTCTAAAGGGATAAGCAAGGGTTCATCAAGATTCAAAACAGCTGTACTCATTTTAGATGCTTTTCTTATCAAAGAAGCTTTAGCATCAAAGTAAGCATCAAATGATTCATGCAGTTTGATATGTTCTGGACTGATATTCGTAAAGGCTACAACATCAAAATCAGTATTATAAACGCGTTTAAGTTCCAGTGCTGAAGAAGAAACTTCCATAGAAACATGTGTGATTTCACGATCTCTCATCTTCGCAAAGTATTGCTGTAAATCATAAGATTCCGGAGTAGTTAATAGACTCATTTCAATCTCTTTATCGATTTTAACTAGAATAGTTCCTATTAATCCAGATTTCAATTGATAAGCTTTGAAAATCTCTTCAGTCATATAGGTAATCGTCGTTTTCCCATTAGTAGCAGTTACTCCGAATAGGCTCATAGACTTAGAAGGATGATCAAAAAAATTACTCGATAAAACAGCCAAAGTTTCACGACTATCTGAGACTTTAAGTTGAAGTGTATCTAGGTCTTCAATAAATTGTTCAACGATAATAACCGTTGCACCCTGACTTACAGCATGTTTTGCGTAGTTATGTCCATCTGTTTGTTGTCCTTTAATACAGACAAATAAAGTATCTGCCTTTACTTCTTTTGAGTGATAAGTAATTTTTTTAATCTCGATTTTATCTAATGCTGTTTCAAGCTGATTATGACGGCTAGAGTCGATCTCTACCGATTTCAATAAGTCAGTTAGTTTCATAATGATCGTGACTCCTCCAGTGTTTTTGTGCAATAGCTGATAAGTGATATTTTTGAACAGATAAGTCTATTACTAATAGTTAGTTTACTATCTTATCTGTTTTATGTCATATCATTTGCTCACTGGGAATGAATCACTTTCCTTTTATGCTACTAAATACATTTCATACATTATTTGAAGACAGTGTTATCTGCTATTATTGATCTTTTTCATAATTGTACACCATTTTGTGTAAGAGGTTTTTTAATAGTTATAGCGGTTGTCTCTGTACTTTTTTCACAAGTTGTTAATCATTTAAACTGTCTTTATCATAATAAGTTTGGTCAAAATAGACAGTTGCAGATGACCCGTAAATCATTTTTATAAAACGTGGTTCAGATAGAATAGTGTCGTAATAGTAAAATGAATTATCCTCTTGTAGTACAAAATAAGTATCTTGCAAATCGCTTTTTAGTAAATAAGCGTTATCATTTATTTTTACGTAAGTTCCCTCGTCAACTAATGTACTTTCATGGTATTGAATAAAAGAATGATCTTCACTTTCAAATGAAAATAATACGTTGTACTCCTCGGGTTCAGTTGCAAAATTACCCCGCAATGTATCGATTGGACTTGCTGGCTTTGTTAGATCAAGTTGGTGTTGAACATTATTCCAACAATAATAACACCTAGAATCAAGCTGTAAATCATGTGTTTTTTTTTCATTTTTCCTCTCCTATACTCTTAAATTCGAAAATATTTTCATCATTATACTATTTATTTTGAAAGAACTATACATCTTTAAAATCTTTAAAAAAAGTTAAAAAGATTCTTATTAAGACAGGATTCTAACTACACACTCTTACTAAATTTTATGTATTTTTTTCTTTTCTCAAAAAAACAGATAGAAGATATGACAGGCCCAAAAGTAAACCCCAATATATGAAACTTAAAAAAACTCCTAAACCATTAATTGGTAAGATAAAATTAACGATAGGATTAAAAATTAAATCAAGCGCAAAAAAATTTAATATTGTTTGAACAGTAAGCTTTACTTCCATTTATGAGCCCTCCTTTTAATTTGGATCTTATCAATTGAAAATGTATTATCTACCATAGAAACATTGGTACGTTTTTAATTAACCTTTCTCTAAGTTTATGTATCCAGAATAAGCTTAGAGATTACTCTTTTCTTTTTTAGATAGTGATAACAAAATGGCGGATATAATGCTTACAAATTCAATAATATAAAATTCTTTGTACGTAATAATCATTATTGAATCGTTACTTACAAAGGCATATTTATATATGATTACCAAAAATAAAAGGTACGCCATAAGTTGAGTCGCTTTATCAAAAAAACTTGTTATAAAATTAGAAAAACTTCGATTCATATTTAATCCCCCTCTTAAATATCTAGAAATCAATTTAATTTATCTAATGTTATTGTCTATTTGAATCTTATCCTAGTGCACGAGACGCACTAGGATAAATTAGTTCTTATAATCAAACCTAAGCCAATATATCTTTTTTGTTAAATGAATAATAGGCTGCAAATAACAATAAAAATAGATAAAGACTATTTATTATCATAGAAAACGTAAACGTCATACCTTCTATTGAAGGATTATTTCCGGGCAAATAGTTTGTTAAATTCCAATTAGCCATTAATAAATATTTTGCTAACTCTGTTTTTGAGGATAAATAGAGCGTTAATAGTGGTCCTAAAAATAATATTCCTAATGTTGTACCTAAAGATAATGATGTATTTCTACTAATCGTCGAAAGAGAAAAAGCAATAGTCGCAATGATAATGAGATAAATTAAATTACTTGCTAGTATTCCTAAAAAATAGAACCAAAAATTAGAATGCATATAAGTCCAATCTGATGATAGATAGACATATTCAGTAGTCGAGTTGATTTCCGAAGTAAACAGTGCAACTACAATTGTTCCTATGTATAAACTCATATAGTAAGTCACGGTTATTAGCAGTGTAGCAATATACTTAGAAGTTAATATTTTTGATCGAGAGTACGACCGTATAAGCAATAGTTTTATCGTCCCCATCGAAAATTCTTTCGAAACCATAGCACTTGCTATAATCGTAACAAAAATACCTACCAATAAATTCAAATCAGATGTATCTACTAAAGATTTATAAAGATTGTTGTTAGCTGGTGGCTTAATGCCTTCTTTTAAGTGATAGTTTAATCGTTCTATTTCATCTTGATTATCGCTGGCTGTAATTTCATTGACAAATGATACCTTTGATTCACTAGTCAATAGTTTGGTATTTTCTTCCTCTAAGGTAGTAATTTGATTTGCTGCCTGATCTTGCCAGTCCTTACCATACGAAATATCCTCAAACGCTGACTCATCATTAAACAATAATGGCATTAGGCTTAACAAGGCAGATGTCCCTAAAATAATGAACAACGTTACGTAGTTACTTTTTCTAATAAAAACTTTATTCCATTCATTAATCACTAGATTTAACATACTTTACTCCCTTTTATTTCATTGTCAGGTTCATAAATTTATCTTCCAACGAATTCTCTTTTGGTTCAATACTGTAAATAGCTATATTATTTCCAACAAATAACTTAACAATGTCTGGCATTTCTAAATTTGGTGCTGACAATTGAAATTCAAGTAATCCATTTGTTACTTGGCTATGTACTTGATATTCTTTTACTAATAATTCTCGAGCTTTATCATTAGGTGATACCTTGAGTTGGTAATTTCTATGGCTCGTTTTTTCTTTTAAATTTTCAATAGCTATTAACTCACCTTCTTTAATAATTGCTACTCGATCGCACATTAACTCTATTTCACTGAGCAAATGACTCGATACAATTACCGTAACTCCTTTTTCATGAGCTAACGTTTGAATATATTGTCTCAACTCTTTTATACCTGCTGGGTCCAACCCGTTAGTTGGCTCATCCAATATTAAAACTTTTGGATTGTTTAATAAAGATTGAGCAATACCTAATCGTTGTCTCATTCCTAAAGAATACGTCTTAACTTTATCCTTTATCCTGCCTTCTAAATTTACAAACTTAACTATTTCCTCTATTTTTTCAGTTGAAATATCTTTATGCATTCTGCTAAAATATTTTAAATTTTCTAAACCTGATAAAAAAGGATACATTTCAGGGTTTTCTACAATTGCACCTACATTTTCCAATGCCTCTTTATGATTAGTTTTCACATCATGACCACAGATTTTTACGCTGCCAGCAGTTATTTCAATAAGGCCAACGATCATTCTTATAGTCGTCGTTTTTCCTGCTCCATTAGGTCCAAGAAGTCCAAATACTTCTCCTTTTTTTATATTAAGAGATAAATCCTTAATAATCTTTTTTTTACCGATTGTTTTATTTAAATGATTTATTTCCACATTAAATTCCATAGTATCTCCTTTATAGTTTATTAATTGACTAGTTATCGTTCTTCAGGATTAAAGATTTTCCTCTTAATAAGTGTTACATTATTATCTAATGCTTAGTCATTATTTGAAAGAACTTATTGGTTTACATAGTAGCAACCACTAGTTGCCACTATTATTTAACCTATTGATACCTTAAACAAACTAATTTCATGTATCTGCCACTACTGTATACTTTGCTGATCTTTTGCTTTCATTTTATCTAGTTCTTTATTTATTTTCTTTTGTTTTCTTTCATAGCCATTACTCCACACGCCAGCAAGCATAAATAAGACCGAAAAAGGCATTAAAATATCTCTTACAGAAAACTCCATTGTTCCTTTTATTATAAAATAAATAACAAGGCCCATAAAAATTAAAGGAAGAACCCATCCTAATTTTTTATAATCTCTATACCCAAAATAGTATTGGAAACACCCTAACATTACTAAAGTAACAAAACTACTAATATATACCCAATCCATACTTACACCTCTTTCTTATAGTTGTTTATAATTTCATTAGCACTATCTAAGCTGATTTTATCTTCGATAACCATTTGCATAACTGAGCTAATAAAAGGATTATTTTCTTGATCAGAATACAACTTAACTTTATTGATTACTCGATCTAATCTAAGTCTTACTGTTGGATAACTGACATCATAAACTTTTGCTAATTCTTTTAACGAACCAGAAGCTAATATAAGCTGCCTAATGAATTCTTTTTCTTCGTTTTCTAAGTAATCAAACCATGGATTACTTTCCATAAAAAAACCTCCTTTAACATTGTTTCAATACATGAATCTATATAATTTCATTTGCAGCATTTAAACTGACTTATCTTCGATAACTATTTGCATACTTGAGCTAGCAAATAAATTATTTTCTTATTCAGAATATAATTTAATTTTTTAATTTCTCCATTTAATTTTATTCTTACTATTAAATAACTAACATCATACAATCTGATGATTTTTTAACGAACCCAATGATAAGATAAGTTCTCTAATAAACTCTTTTCCCAAGTAAACTAACCGAATATTAATCGTATACAAAAATGCCATTTATTAAACATAATTCAATTATATATTAACATAGTTAAAAATATAACTAAAGCATAAATTGATTATATTTATATCAATATATTTCTGCTAAGAATATAACGAATAGGCAGTGAGAATTATTCAAAAAAAATTGAGCACCTAATTATAGGAGCTCAATTTTGTTTAATCATAATTATATCTAAACTTTGGTATCTTTTACCATACCATTAATGCAGAGACTTTTCTATTTTTTGGTATTATTTTCAGAGTACTGAATATAGTAAAAAACCACACCCATAATTAAAGAAATAAAAGCTAAAAATGAAATAAACCCATTTAATTTATCGTTATACGATACATAATTAAATATAAAAATAAAAAATGACGTTATGAAAAATAAAGTTCCAGAAATTAAGTACATAAGTATTCTCCTTTTTTAGCCCTTTATTACTTAATGTTAAACATAAATTTCATTTGCTGAACTACCTAAAAAAGCTACTCAAATACCAAATTATAAAGATTTTCATAACTACATACTCTTAGTCAGTTAAACTAGTAAATTTTCAACTGATTCATCAAAAGTACTATTTTCAGTTAAATTATCATAAAATGCTGCATACGTAGCATTTGCGTATGGATTTAACCATAAAAATCCGATTCCTAAAGATAGAATACTTAAAATTCCCCATCCTATAAAGCTTAACTGTAGTATAAAGTATTCCCATTTGTATCCCTTCATCATTTTTCTGCTTTCTGTTATGCAATCGAGAGAAGATACTTTTCCATTTTCAGATAGTGTTTTACGATCTTTATAAATGAAATAGGCTTGAGAGTAAGAAATTGCTTTTATCATTCCTGGTACGACAAGAAGAATTGTCCATAAGAAGACAAAAAAACCTGTGAAAATATAAATAAGTAACGTACCTAAAAAGTATTTTCTGGTAAATGCTTGAAAAGCTTGTTTAAATGGTTCAATACGCATTGCTGGATTTCTTAACCAATCTAAGAAAGTATACGAAATACCCACAGTAAGAAGAGTAGAAATGACACCAATAATCGTAGACCAAAGATCTTCAGTATATGATGTTTCGTAACTATTATAGTTAATTCCTATATCGTAAAACGTATCTGTTCTTTGTTGAATAATAAAAAAGGAGATTAAAGTAATTACCACCCCTATTATCGTTAAGATTACTGGTATAGCATTTAATAAAATAGCTTCTTTCCAGTTACCACGTAATAACTCTTTTGCTTCTGTTTTTAATTCTTTTCTACTTTTGTATCTTTCCAAAAAAAATCATTCCTCTCACTACTTGTTTTAACTACAGCCTCTTATTTAAACTGCACTAGGTATAAGATATTTTCTTGAAGGATTTAATTATTTACTATGAATAGCAACCAAGAATAACCCTTCGTCTTATCTCTTTTATATTTTATTCAATCGATTAATAGTAGTTTCTCAAACTAGATTATATCCTCCTTTTAAGCGTTACCTTATTATCTATTTATTACTCACTCTTTAAAAGAACTTATTGGTTTACCTAGTAGCAACCAGTGGTTGCTACTAGGTAAACCAATATTTTATAGCCATATTTAAGTGGGAATTTTACAAATCCGAAATAACTGTCCACGAATCCAACTCCATAACACCGGTAGTTACGCACTTATACTAATAGCAACTAATATATTAAAAAGATAGTTATGGTTTGTTGACTTTGAGTATTTATCAAAGAAATAAGATGCACTAAAAATAATCAGTCCAAGTATAACATGTACAATTATAACCTGTTCATTAAAAACAGTATTGATTATTAATATGTAAATAAAGCCCCCAAATGTTAGAGAACCATACATTGCTAAAAATAAAGTCGATCTTCACCAATAGCTGATTCCTCCAATAATAAATGATCAAAAGATAAGTCCTATTATTGAGCTAATCTAATTAAACTATAAATATCAGGAAATGTTTTCTATTCCTCCCAATTTGAAATTGGCTTTTGAGAAACAGCTATTTTTTGGAAACTTGTTCTTGCGTTAAAGTTAATTCTTTTCTTTTTCAACGTACTATTAATTTCCTTAGTTTCTCCCTAAATATTATCTAGTAGATAATGGATTTTACTATTGAATTTCAAATCTAAAATCCAATAGTACTTCACTATAGCGTTCCACGATTTTCTCACTGGTGTGTCGAAAACTTCAAATAAGTACATTTACGTCTCTAGCTTATATAATGTTTTTTTTATGTTGAGTAGGTAATTATCTTATTTCAAGATGCCGTTTAACTAAGAGATTTTATTCTTTTCTATTAATTGACATCCTTTAGCGTTAGTTTTTGTTCTGGCGTAAAGCTAATATAAGCATAAATTTCTTCACCTTCAACAATGCTGTGATATCCTATTTCCGTTAGATAATAATCAATGGATTCATCATTCAATTGTTGTTGGATTGCCTTACTTTGTTCCAACATTTGCTCTTTTGTCAAATCACCTTTTTCTACTTCAGCCATAATGAGAATGGGCTTCGGTGTTTGCAATTGTGGTGTCCATTCCTCGGCAACATTGCCATAAACCTCTACATCTGTTGAGACTCCATCGATTTCTGGAACTTTTTCCTGAAGAAGCGCTAGGATATACTGCTCTGCCTCTTGATTTAATTTATTTGACGCCTCTTTGTCTATGTTGGATACGTGGATCGTATCGCCAAGGATTTCATACGGTTCGAAAGCGGAGACATCGAATGGATAGGTGGTTTCAACTCCTATCGAATCCTTTGCCACTACATTAAACCGAAAAGTGTCATCAACCCATCCATAATCTGCCGACCGCTTAATCTCATAGTCCATGTCCGGATACGTCTGTTCTAAAAACTCCTCTAGGCTCTCCTTTGATTTGTTTTTCTCAATTGGATTTCCGCTCATTTGTATATAGGCGAACCCTACGATAGCAATTAATGAGATTGCCACCACACTGTATATTATTTTCTTTTTCATGATTAATTTTCCTCCTTTATTTTAAGAATACAATAACCGATGAAGACTCCGATGATTGTAAACACTAGATACATGGACAGTGATACCAGGACTATCAGAACTCCATCCGAAAAACTTTCAGTATAGAATTTACCCAACGAATGTGTCATATATATCAGGCAATTCCAGATGAATGTCGGCACGACAGCAAGTAATACAGCAACGAGGGCCGAACGGTAAAACAGATAGGTTACTGCCCCTAAAATAGTATAGGACAAGATAAATCCTGAGCTATTATTCATAACTGTTGTACCGAGCGCTAATACAAACGCAATTGTTACAAAGAATATTTGTATCGTCGTCAACCGTAAGGTTATTTTTTGAATCATCTTTTTGGAAGGCTCACCTGGCTTCACTTCAGCAGGAAGAGGGATATGGGAATTTTTTGCGATATGGCGGCATTCTTTACAACTTTTCAAATGCTCTTCGATAAAATCTTCCGTCTCTGGATGCAATAATTTTTCTTCGTATAATGGTAAAAGATCTTGCAAAATTGCACAATCCTTGTTCATAATGTCACCTCCATTAATTTTTGAATTTTTAATTTCAAGCGATGAAATGTCACACGCGCGTAGTTTTCTGATTTACCGATCAATGCGCCGATCTCTAAAAAACTCAGCTCTCCATATATACGCAACAATACGATTTCTCTTGCAACGTCATCCAATTTTGAAATATGGTGCAAAAGTATTTTTGTATCTTCATTGATTTCCGTCAATCCTTCTAATGAATGAATTTCAGTTTCTGGAATTAGTGCGAGTTTTTGCATTAAGCTTTGCTGATACTTATTTTTGCGGTAATACTTTTTCAACAAATTAATGGCAATTGAAAATATCCATGTCGATAAGGTGGAATGACTATTAAAAGATGTTATATTTTTACACGCCTCATAAAAGGTGTCCTGGCAAAGATCTTGAGCAGTCGCCTGATTTCCTGTCTTAGCATAGAAAAACGCATATATTTTTGGATAGATCTTTTCGTATTCTTCCTCAAGCCTATTCATAACTGCCCTCTCTTTCTTGCTGTTCATAGTATTAATACCTTGACTGACTACTTCGTTACAAATTTTTTAAAAATAATTTATCTTTTATCTATCATTCCATATTTTTTTCTTAACTAGAATTTTAAGAATGTCTTATGAACCCCAATCAAAGGTTAATAAGAAACGCCCTTAATTTAGTAAAAAAGAGAACTTCGGTCTAGTACCAAAGTTCTCTTTCTTCGTGTTTAAACAGCTTCTGATAATTCGGGATTAGATTATGTATACTGGGATAAAAATGCTATTTTAAGAACTAACTGATAGTCAGTTCCTAATGGTTATTCTTATTTTCAAAAACATATGGTATAAAAAACGCTCCACTAAATTTAAAAATTCTTGTGATAATAAAATAATATATTTCTTGGTTTAGGCTAGATACATCCCCGATATAACTAACTAAGAAAATCCAGATAATTATAAAAATATATTTCAATGATACCACTTCTTAACTAGTAAAAATTTATATAGCCATTATTTAGACGCTTATCTCTTTTGTCAATTTATTTTACATTAGTATTTCCTATAAATAACAATTAAAAAATAATTATTTTTTTCTTCTGACTCTTAACATTTCAATTAAAGCAATCCCTAGAGAGCCATATAGTCCTATACCAATGAAGTCTTTATTTACTAGATACTCTATTGAAATACCAATAAAACTAGCAAATAAAGTTATTAGTAAAATATGAGTGTAAGAGTAGTCACTCTTGCACTCATATTTTTTAATCTTCCCATATATAATCTGAAAAAAATTTATTTAAAATTTCTTTTTTAGATCCTTGATCAATGAAAAAACGACTATAAACTTCAGTATTATTTGTAAATGTAATTTCTGAATCAATCTCAAAGAGATCAATAATTTTTACTACTTGCCAATACACGACTGCCTCATCTGCAGCTTTGTATGCTGGTTCATAATTACTTTTATAAATAAGCTCTTTTAGACCGCTATCACTAATTTCTTCTTCTAAATCGTATAGAACTATTTTATTTTCAAAACTTTCTCTAGGTGTGTCATCAGTTTGAACAAATGACTGTAATAAAATATTTATAGAAAATTTACCAATCATTTTTTAAATCTACCATCTTGTAGCTTGTAGTAATTTTTTAGCTTTATAGCACTAATATTTCCTTTCTTTGCTTCCTTATCAATTTATTTTAACGTTTTCCCTAAATATTCACTAGGAAATCCTCTTCTAATACTTCCTTTTTAGAGATTATTTGATCTGCAGTCCAATTAGACTCATCAGATAATACTTGGATGTTACAACTCATTATGATACCCCCTCTTACTTTTAACAAAAAAATAATTTTAGATACGACGTAAAAGTAAATTACATAGAAGATTAAAAAGTATCCCCAACGAACTAAACTATTCCCTAAAGTTAAAAAATCTAGCATAGGTAACTGATTTTGAGTGAGAAAGGTTAAAAAAATAGCCAAAATAATTGTTACAATTGTTAGTAAAATTTCTTTTGTTTTTTCCTTCAAATTAAATCCCCCATAATTTTAATTTGAATACCTAATTTTTTTTACTATACCATATAATCATGTATTGATAATCAATATAAAAAAAGAACCCTATAGAAATAGGATTCCTGATACAGGATTTTATAACATTTTATGTATATGCAAAAATAATAAACATTCTTTTTTATCAGTTAAAAATTTATTTTTACTATATGTTATTACTTTCTCATAATAATAAAAGAACCTATCCCGGAAATCCAAATATAGGATATGAAAAATAACCATAAATAAAAAATTGAAATAGATTCAATACCTAGAAGTGTGAATATTCCTAAAGTTATAAATAAGAGGCCTAAAAAAATATGGGATAAGTATGTAAAAAAACGAAAAATATTTCTAATCACTCGTTCATCTACTTCAGGTAAATTATTTTTTTTTCGTTTCTGTTTAATCACTTCAACTACTGTCAAAATGATAGTTGCTATTAGACCACCATTAAGCACTTCATATGGAAATTCGCCTTGAAAGTAGTAAATAAGAAACGAACCTAAAATTGAACCTATAAGTGTAGAGCTGATAATAAAATAAGTACTCCACTTTGTTATTAGTTTATCAACCGATTTTCTGTCTTTTAAACTCATTTGTTATCCTCCTTTAAAATAAATTGTTCTTTGATTGGCATATCAAAATAGGCTATTAATTATAGCGCTAATTCTGGACTAGGCTTATACTGGCTCTTTTCAATTGCATTTATAGTTTGGCTCGTAATTTGTAAATCCTCAGCCATTTTTATTTGAGTTACCCTTTTTTTGTCTGATTTCTCGAATATAATTAATTACCTTCATTAATTGAACCTCCCAATTAAAGTAAAGATACCTTTACATATTTGAAAATAAAAGCAACATATTTATGAAAAAAAAGCCATAATTTAACGAGATTCTAGATACATAACTTTATAGAATTTCATATATTAATATTTCTAAAAATAGATTTTAAACTAAGTGAATTTATAATCATCTTGTATCTTGAAAAACCCAAGCAATTGCATATGAAAGAAAACCTATACAAATTACAAGTGTAAATAATACTACTCCTGAAACAAATAAATTTAGTTCAATATCAAACGGTGGATTAAGGAGATTATTTATAAATACAAAAATACCTAAAGCAATAAATAAACTAATAATCGTAGACTTATAAGAGACGATACTTGCAAAATAAGCATTATTTTTCTCTCTTTCATCAGCAGCACTAAACTCACCTTGCTTCAATGAATAACTTTTATCTTTTTTGCTAAGTACCAATCTACTAATTAGAAAAACAATCAAGTAGATCAAAAATATGCTTGAAATAGTGCCTGTTGTAAACTGGATCCCATCAGTTGTGTATTTAACATTCGTTACGAAAACTTCAATAATTACAGCAGCGAATAATAAGACGAATATTAAATTTCCAATAGCTTCAAATATAATTTTTTTCATTCGTTATTCTCCTTTAAAAAATAATTGATCAATTTTAATATTTAATGCACTTGCTAAATCCATGGCAAGTAGTAATGATGGGATATAACTTCCTTTTTCCAATGATAATATTGTTTTTCTTGTGACTCCTACTTTATTTGCAAGATCTTTCTGTGTTAAATGTTGTTCTTTTCTTTTTTCTTTCACTTTATTTATAATTGTTGCCAAAATAAGCCTCCTTACGTTACTTACAATCTATATTCTTAATATACTTCACTTAAAATGTGTAGTCAACTACTCTTTTCGATGTATATGAATCCATTATAGAATCTTCTTAGGTGCTTGATATATGATTTTATGTAACTTCATGTATTAATAACAACCTATTAATTTAAATTATTGGGCTGTTTTTTTATCTCATATCAAAATAAAATATGTATAAAAATAACTATTATGCTTTACAAGCTAGTTTGTATTTGGTATAACTAACTTGTAAAACATAATAGAGGTGGGATAGCATGGACAATAAAATAAACTCTCAAATGTTGAAAGGAATTTTATCAGGTAGTATTTTGCTTTTACTTTACCAAGAAGAATTATACGGTTATAAACTGAGCGAAAAGCTTACACAGTTTGGTTTTACTGATATTCCTAAAGGAACGATCTATCCTCTTTTGCTCTCACTGGAAAAAAAAGAATTAATTAAAGGGACGTTGAGAGACTCTGATACAGGGCCAAAAAGAAAATATTATTCTCTTACTGAAAAAGGACTAACAGAAAAAAATGAATTTACATTGCAATGGAATAAGTTGAAAAAAAGTGTTGATAATCTAGTAGAAGGAAGTGAATGAGTTGGAAAAAAATGAATTGATTGAGACAAATGCTGTATTACAAAAATCGTTGACAAAAGAAAACGACAAATACTATGGAAACTTACTTATTTATATTAGAATAATGGTTTTTTTCAGAGATGTGAAAAAAAGTGAAGAATTATTATTAGAAGTTTTAAGAGATATTTTAGATGCCCAGGAACAAGGTCTTTCCGCAGAAGAATATTTTGGAGAAAATCCAAAAGAAGTTGCTGACGACATTATTAAACAGCTGCCTATTAATCTTTTAGATACTGTAAAAATAGTCCTAACTGCTTTAGCAATTTATATTATTCTTAGTATTTTACCTGAACTTATTTTTCCAGATGAAGGCTTGGATATTGGAAGCTTATTAATACACGGATCCTATTTGACTGTTATGGCTATTTTTGCTCTATGGCTTTTAGGGATTAGCTTATATCGATTTAAAGACAAACTATCTAAACTAGTTTTACTTTTATTAGTTGGGTTAGGAGTCTCATTTGGATTTTATCTTAGTTTTTTAGTCTCTACACCATTAAAAGTAAATCTTAGTGGAAATTTAGGCATAGCTACCATCATTCTTATATCTGCAATAGTACTTTATCTGTTTTATAAAGAAAAAGATAAAAAATTATGGGCACCTTTTCTTCCAATTATAGTTACCTCTGCTATTTTAGGAATTCTTACTAGAATAGGCGTTTTTTCAGAATTATTAAGTTCAAAAGAAGGTAAAATAGGTATAGGTATTATTTTAGGGATCTTACTTCTCCTTCAATACGCATTCATTTTTTTAACTAGTAAACAGGTAAATAAATAATTTTCTAATTATTTTTAAATAACTGTAAATCACTAATTTTAAGAAAAGATAAAAATATGTATTGTTTTCAATAAAAATCTAATTAAATGTGTTTTTTATAAAGTTATTCGTCACACACTGTTTTTTGATGATTCAGAAATAAGATACAAAAATAGGAGGATTGAAATGATGAGAATATTTGGAAAAGAATACCAGAAAGATTCTGTGCTATATTTCATTACTTTTTTATGCAGTATTATCATTATTTTTTTAAATATTTTATTTGCCGTTTTATTTGAAGACAACATTTTCAACTTAAATATGTTGACAGGTATTCTATTGTTTTTCTATTCATGGAAAAATTTATTCCTGAAAAAAAAATAAATTCGTCCAAGGAAATAGTAAAATGATCGTCTAAAAGTAAAAATTCTTTGTAAATCCGGATAACTTTTTTCCTTTTTTCCAAGAAGAGTAAGAAATAATATTAATCAGCCTTCTCATTGTGAGTCTTGAGGGATGAAAAACACATCTTTACCGCGATTACTATTGCTTACATCATCATATATTGAGAAAGAACAAAAAATCAAGCTGTTATACATCTCTAAAATGTATAACAGCTTGATTTTAAAAATTTTTTATAAGAGTACTCCCTGATTTTAAAATTAAATCATACCTAACAGTTTGCCTAAGAAGAATACAATCAAACAAATAACACCTAAATACAAGGCAAAGTATTTAAATACTTTTTTAGTGATTGCACCTTCTTGTCCAATCAAACCTGTAGCTGCAGTTGCTACAGCTATACTTTGAGGAGAAATCATCTTACCGGCTGTTGCTCCTGCCATATTAGCTGAAGCTAACCAATATTCATTCGCACCTAACGATTGAGCAGCATTAACTTGCAACGATCCAAAGAGAACGTTAGCATTCGTATCGCTACCCGTAATAAATGTACCAACGGCTCCAATTAGAGGAGATATCAATGGGAATAAAGATCCTGTAAATGTAACAAGCGAGGTTGATAGCACACTGATCATACCACTATATCCCATTAATTTAGAAAGGGCTACAATTGCGCTCACAGTCACAGCGGTATTTTTAAGCTGTTTGATCGTACTCCACAATATACCAGTAACTTTGCCAAAGGAAACTCCTTGAATCAATCCACCTAAATAAGTAGCTAAGATAATCAATGTCCCTGGAGTAGTCAACCACTTGATCACATAAGGTTTTGCACCTTCTCCAGAATAGATTACAAATGAAGACTGTACTTTACCCAATGTACCACTGATGGCCGGGAATAAAGATGAAGATAAAATGATAAATAGAAAAACAAAAATATAAGGCAGACAAGCCCTAAAGGCTACCGAGAAGGTAATTGATGACTTCCCTACGTGATTATTATCTTTGATCAAGTAAGGAGAATTTTCTGACGTTTTTACAAAACGGGCCGCCAAGACTGTGACCAAAATACAAATTAAAGAACCAATAACAGCCGGCAACTCAGGGCCAATGTAGCGAGCCACAAAAATCTGAGGCAAACCAAATGCAAGCCCTGATAGTAGAGTAATGAGAGTAACACCTTTTAATGCTTTTATACTTTCGCCTGATAGCATAATTAAAATAAAAGGAACGATTAGAATAAGCAAAAATAACTGCAATGAGACTATATAAGATGTTTGCATAACCTCTAGCCCTCCTGCTTGAGCTAATGATGTCACAGGCAATCCTATTGCTCCAAATGCTGTTGGAGTAGTATTCGCAATCAAACAAATAACAGCTGCCATAACTGGGCTTACACCTAATGAAGCTAAAATTCCAGCCGGGATTGCAACTGCCGTGCCGAATCCAGCAATTGATTCCAAAAACCCACCAAATCCCCAAGCAATCAGTAAAACTAATACTCGCATATCTTTGGAGACTCCTGTCAACATTTGGTTGATAATTTTCATACTTCCAGAATAAGTAGCTAAATTATACGTAAATAAAGCGGCTACAATAATATAAACGATTGGCCAAATGCCATTAATAACGCCTTCTAATGTTGCTGTAAATGCATCTATGATTGGGAAATCAAAACCAACGATGCTGATTCCAAGTGTAAGAAGCAGTCCGATCAAGCAGGCTTTTGTACCTGGCATCTTTAATACGCCAAGTGAGATGATCAACCATGCAATAGGCAGTACTGCAAGTAATGTCTGTAATATCATAATTTTTTTCCTTCCATTATCCGTTTTTTATTAAGTGAGTTTCAGAGTTGATTCTTTTGTATAAGTGCATTTTTTTCATCTTCCATAAATCCTCTGCTCCACTTAATATGTAGCGGTGCCGTTTAGTCTGCACCGCTCCCTCAAATTCACATAAATTTATTTTTTCATATCAAACAAACGAGCATTTTTAACGTCTTCAATCGTTTGGGTTCCAGCTAATTGCATAACACGTTTCAGGTCTGTTTCGAAGTAATCTAAAACAGATTTAACGCCTTTCCATCCGCCTAAAGCTAATCCGTATAATACTGGACGACCTACAGCCACGATATCTGCACCGCTTGCTAAAGCTTTGAAGATGTGTTCTCCACGACGAATACCACTGTCAAATACGATTGGAACGCGACCAGCAACAACTTTAGAAATGCTTTCCAAAGTATCAAATGAACCAGGTGCACCATCTAATTGACGCCCACCATGGTTGGATACCCAAATACCAGCTGCTCCTGCACCAATCGCTAATGAAGCATCTTCAGGCGTTTGAATTCCTTTAACAAATACTGGCAAGCCAGAGTAATCTGAAATGAACTTCACATCTCTTGGTGTGATTTTTTGTTTGGATTGAGCATAGATATTGTTCAAAGACATATTCTTTCCTGATCCAGTCAAGTAACGAGAGACAATTGGCATACCGAATGGGTAAACAAATTTATTCAGCATATCCTTCTCACGATTACCACTTAACGTTGAGTCTGCTGTTAAGATGATCGCTGTCGCACCATCAGATTTAGCTTCATCAAGAATATTTCTATTCATTTCATCATCTTTACTCATATAAATTTGGAACCAACGAGGATTGCCTTTCAAGCCATCTTCGATTTCTTCAAATGTAGCTCCTGAATAAGCACTGATAGACATAATCGTACCGCCAAATTCAGCGATTCCTTTAGCTGTTCCTGCTTCTTTTGTTTCATGAGCTAACCCATGAGCTGCAATAGGCGCCATAATAAAAGGTACTTTAATGTCATGTCCTAAAATAGAAGTCGATGTATCCGGATTTTCTACATCAGCTAATACACGAGGCAGAATCCCTTTGTGTGACCAAGCTTCATTATTTTGTTTTAATGTGAATTCATCTCCTGAAGCACCTGACATATAATCAAATCCGCCAGCTGGAACGACTTCACGAGCTCTGTCTTCAAGTCGGTAAGTGCTTACTACTTCGATTTCTTGCTCTACTGTTGGTGCATCGTATTTAATCGTTTGTTCAATTTCCATAAATTGTCAACCATCCTTTTTATATAATGAGTTTAAAAATTTTATACCTAAGTTTAAAACAGCTATTTGGCGATCATTACAATTAACGGAACTATAATTTTAGCTACAATTCGCCATTACTAAAGAGTAATCTAGACATAGCGACTTGATTATCCCCCCATTTTAATTTATGAGAGGAGCTTCCTAAAGCGTCTCTTGAGCAACTAAGTCATCCAATGTTGAATACTTTTTAAACTGTTTAATCACTTTAAAAATGTCACACCTTTCACAATTATTTTGGAAGCGCTTCAGTGCTTCGGTACATGTATTACTTTATCACGTTCCTTTACACTTAGAAAATATCGTTTTTTTATGGTATGATAAATAATATTTATGGAAAGATAGTTTAGTATACGTTTTACTTATGTTATTAAATTCACAAAAGCCTACAGGAGGACACGATGAACCTACAAGATTTAGTTTACTTTAATCAATTGGCTGAAACCTTGAACTTTACTGCAACAGCAGAACATTTTTACGTCTCTCAGCCTTCCATTTCGATGGCTTTACAACGCCTTGAAAAGGAACTTGAAACGGTATTAATAGATAGAAAAAGACTTCACAAACAATTACGTTTGACAGAAACCGGTGAAATTTTAGTTAAGCATTCAACTCATATTTTACAAACAGTCGAACAAGTTAAAGAAGAAATTCATGATTTAAAAAATCAAGTCGTATACTTTGGCTTCTTGCCAACCATTGGCGGCCATTTTATGGCACAATTAATGCCACGCTTAACAAAGTTTTCGGCCTCTATGAAGCTCATTGAAAAAGAAAGTTCCGATGCGATGTTGGATTTGGTATGTAAAGGTCAAGTTCCATTGGCCATTATTGGAAGCGACTGCCCTACTTTTTCAGCAGAAAATTTATTGCAAATTCCTTTGCGAACAGAAGAAATAGCGCTTTGGGTATCACCTGACAATCCCTTAGCCCAAAAAAGCATTATCATGGCATCGGAGCTTCAAGATGAGCTTTTTATCTCCTTAGCACAAGGTTACACCCACCAACGTATTTTTGAGGAGTGGACTAAAGACAACCAAATTAAACAGCCACAAACTCTTTATACCAAAGAAATCCAAACAGCATTGTCCATTGCTTCTTCCACTAACATGGTTGCTTTTATGAGCGATATTTTAGTAGATGATCGCCCACGGCTAGTCAGAGTTCCCATTGAAAATGCGCCGCGCTTTTACATTAGCCTCATCGTGAATAAGGACCACAACAACATCACCTATTTCCAAAAGGAATTTAATGAAGTAATGATTGAAATCGCTAAGACCTTCAATAATCGTTGAATTTAAATTTATGTAGCAAAAAGTTCTACTTAATTTTTGCACAAGTATTTTAGCTATTCACATAGTAGTCTATTTTATGAACGCTATCACGTTTATTATCAGAAATAAAATTTCCTGAAAAGAATATAACTACTGTTAATATAATTAATTTAAAAATATTTTCCTTAGAATCTTTTAAAAAATATAGAAAGGAACTTTTTACTATTTTCTCACCAAAAAATTGGAAATAATTCCTAACAAAAAATTACTACGTATTGATTTTGAACATTGATTTTTAGTACAGTGGTAATGTTAAAACCAATAGTAACCATAAATAAAAAATGATTATAATTTTTATTTGGCTTTTGTATATAATTTAAATAACCGTTAGAATAAAGGGGCTGGGAAAAAACTAGCCTCAAATAAAAAAATCGTAATGAAATAATCAAAATTCTGATTGTTTCATTGCGATTTTTATTTTTGACTGATTTTTTGTAAAAAGCATCCGCTTTTCTTCTAGCCTCAAGGGCTAGTTTTGTAAGATTCATGCTCATAAGCATGATCCCGATGTCATTGTGAACGGCTTGCTTGCCTCTGACATGGGTTCTGCGCATGCCAAATACACCTTTCATACGACCAAAAACAGTTTCTACGTCAACTTTTCGTTGTGCGTAGATGGCTTTGCCACGATCGCTTTCAAGGTTCTCTTTTGCATGCTGCTTGAAGTATTCCCAGTTATAGTTGACCGCTGTCTGGCGTTGGGCACCTTTCGGTGTCTTGGCTAGTTGCTTGCGTGTCTCGTCCAGTTGTTCCACATCAGCCTTGTATACTTTAAATTGTCTGCGGAAACCATTCTTATCATTTTGCGTACTATAATGTGAGAAACTAAAACGGACGTCGTCTAAATCCGTATAAGCATCTTCAATCTCGTCATAATCCCAGTTGGCGCGGTGTTTAGGATTCGAGCGATAGGCTTTACTGTTCTCTTTATGATACATGCCGTATGGGATGAGCGGTACTTTCTGAAAGGTATCCATAACCGCCTCGTAATTTTCTTCACTGCCATAACCGGCGTCTGCGGCGATGTATTTAAATAAGTCTAACGTTTGAATGGATTCTAAAAAAGGGATAAACGTGCGTGTATCCGTCGGATTGGAAAAAATATCATAGGCAATGACAAACTGATTGCTCGATGCGACTTGAAGATTATAACCCGGTTTTAACTCACGGTTCTTCATCGGATCTTCTTTCATGCACATGAACGTTGCGTCTGTATCTGTTTTTGAGAAACTGTTGCGGCCTTCAAATGTGGCGTTTGCTTCTTCATAGCGTTGCTTACGCGGCAAGAAATCTTTTTCGCATTTATTCCGATGTTTCTTGAGGATGCGACGACGTCGCTTCTGTTCCGAACCACCTTTGGGAATCACTTTTTCTTCTGTAATCGCAGCTTCAACGGCCACAAGTTCTTTGTCCAGGGAAACGATTATTTCTTCAATGCCTTCCGACGTTTTTAATGTCTCTTCCGATAAAGCGAGGTTTACTTTTGCCTGGATGAGTTCATCATACAATTCCGAAACGTTGGCATTGAGTTTTGCTTCATAGCGTTCGATTGCTTTCTTCCAAGTGAAACTATAAATATTTGCATCGGCTTGTATCTTTGTACCATCGATATAGAGCGCGTCTTCGTGAATCAAGCCGTTGTCACTTAAGAGTGTTGTGAAAAGAATGAATGCATACTTGATGAGTTTTGATGCGTGCTCGCTTGAACGGAAGTTGTTGATTGTCTTGTAGCTAACAGAAGTATCGCCCGTTAACCACTTCATAGGAATGGATTCTTCATTCATCCGTTCCATTTTGCGTCCAGAAAAGGTTGTGCGACTATAGGCAAACAAACACATCTTTAAAAGCATGGCGGGATGAAAGGCAGGGCGTCCCGTATGAGACGTCTCTTCAAGAAGAAATTCCGAAGGAATAGAATCGACAAAACGGCTAATGAGGCGGGCTTCATGATCATTCGGGATTGTAAAATCCAATTGTAGTGTTAAGGCCGTTTCCATTGTGTTATAATTTTGATACATGGTGAGTCACTCCTTTGGTTTTTGGTCGTACTTAAATTATAAGGTATTTGGCTCACTGTGTCTTTTAAAACGATAAAAATCCCCAACTCCTTCAAAATGAAAGAGTTGGGGATTTTCTTTATTCAGAGACTGAGTTTTTTCCCAGCCCCGATACACGTTTTAAGCAATTCAGTGTATTTACAAAATTTTGACGTACCTAAATAAGTACGTTTTAATAAACGGAATTAAAAGAAGGTATAACTTATGTCGATCGTAAACCTTAGCCAAGATCAACTACAAAAGACCTGTGACATTTAAAAGAGAATTATTTAGATCACGAATTTAAAGATTAATGGAAGTAATAAAAAAAACCTTTTCAAAATCCACCGTCTTATGATAAGTTAGTTGGAAATTTAAAAGATAAGTATTCACGCCGTTTAAATATCCAGCATCGGGTAGTTTACTCTGCTGATACTGACGCAAAAAAAGTCATCATGTGGTCTGCTTGGACACATGATGACAGATAGAAACTTATTTTTTTCAAAGTAAGTTTCTATCTTTTTTATCTAAAATAATGAGACAAAAAGCTCTGGTCAAAAATGGTCCTTAATACAGAACTTTATGAAATTGCATGTGTCGCTTTCTTATATTGCTTTTACGAAGTTAAGTGGTTATTTTGTCATTTTATAACTTGTACCAATCAAACTATATATTTCTTCATCCGAAACAGTTCCGTTTAAAATAACCGTTAACCAGTGTTCCTTATTCATATGGTATGCACGGGAAAATCCTTCTCGTGATGACAAAGGCGCAACCATTTCAGGTTCACACTTTATGTCTAATATATCAATAACTTCATCGCCTTCTAAGCCAACTTTATTTTTAGGCACATTCATGATAATCGCATACCATTTTTCATTATGCTTATGTCGTAACACTTCATAACTTGGATATTTATCCCACAAATGCTCTGAAATAGTTTTATAGATTTCTTCTGCATATCTTAAAACATCTGAACGATTGACCATACAATTACCTCCCACAAATTTAATTATGTACTATATCTCAGTTTGACAAAATGGAAAAGTATTCAATAAATTTTAACATAGAAAAACCAATCAACCTCTGCACAAATAATCTCTATACTAACCAGTATATCTTAAAAAAGTAATTACTAAAGCAACACACGGTTCTATCTAAAAACGTGTATTAATAACCTTGCTAAATCAAGATTATTTTTTATCTATTATGCACTTTTATAAGTAGTTTGATAACCTGAAAAGCTACTGTTTCTGCTATAGGTACATTATTCAAACTAAGAGAATTAAGTTAATTATACAGTTTTATTTAAAGTTAAGCTTATGATATTCAAAATAATCGTTACGAAAATAAGTATGGCTGCGACCCAAGTTAAAGCATTTGTTGTATCCATAAGTGCAGACCAATCGTTTATTTTAACTAAATAATTAGTATAAGAAATTTGAAATCATACAGCAATTATACAAGCTCCCATACTTAATAATGCTATGATTGAATTATTAATTCCTCTTTTCTTACGTCGTATAATATTAAAAACAGGAATAACCCAAGAAAAAAAACAAGCCTTAAATTTTAATTTTATATATGTCAATCTTTAAACCAAAAGCAACTACCCTATTCAGCAGTTGGTGTAACTTTTTTATCCATGAAAATTACCAGTTTGAGAATCCACTGTAACATAAGGCATCTTGCCAGTATCAATTTCATTTACATAAACACCATACAATCCGTCTCCTAGATCTTCATACTTCTTAACCGTAACATTGTAAGATTCTTTAAGTTCTTTTTCAAAAAAAATTTTCCAATTCGGTTGAAGATCTTTTCTTTTATTTTCTATAGAACTAGTAGTTGTATCACTAAATTCTGATATACTAGTGGATTCTGTTGGATTAACTGATGAGCTGTTTACTTCAGTATTACTATCCGCGGTATTATCTAATTCGGAATTTATATCTGTTTCAAGTGAGTTACTTGCTTCACTAACAGAGAAAGTTCCTGTTGAGATGCTGTTAGGGTTATCACTAGCTTCTGATGGGTTATTGGATATGGTGTTATTATTGCCAATTAAGTAAAAAATACATCCTACTGCACATCCTATAAAAAAAATAATTAAACTCTTTCTAGTTTTCATTTTAAAACCTCCCATGAATTAAGATTTCACTCTTTTAAAAGAGTATTTTGTATGTCATCGTCTTTTTTAGTTAAAATTGCGAACAGCGAATCAGGATCTAAATAGACTTTCAGTTTATCTGATACATAATATTTATAATCAAAAAATTCAAACATAATTTTTTCTCCTAATTCAATTATTAAATACGTTAATTTACATAATTTCTTGTATTAATCTTAAGGTTAACTACTAGGATTCATACGTTTTAAAATACTAACAATCAATCCTTAGTTTGATCGTTAGTATCTTTTTTTACAGCCATTTCCCAAATCCTAATTACATTAACAATAATTATTAGCGGCAAAAAATAAAGGGTTTGTTTAGCAGAAGGAATAATAAATAAGAATACTATTCCAATAAGAATAGCTATTATTATGGATATTTTTGTTATTTTCATTGTTATACCCCCTTATGCTTACTCAATCTATTAAATAACCTAGAATAGATGTACCAATTAAAACAAATACCAAAAAAGTATAAAATACCTGGAATCCACAATAAGCTACCATCACGTTTGACATATGCGGCATACAAAAATCCAAGGAAGATTAGCATTGCAATTGCAAACAAATGAACTAGTATTTTCATTGTTTTCATATTGATTTTCTCCTATTCCCTTTTAAAATAATTTAAGCAGATCTTATTATTTTAGTTAGTGAAAAAAATACCGGATATAATACTTACGAATACTATTATCTCTTATTTTAATTGAAAAGTAACGCACCATTTGATTTACATCTAGCAACCATTGGTTTACATTTAGTGCACGCACGACTTTATCCAATTTTATGTATTGTAATTGAATTTTTTACCATGTCAATATCACTTACTGAAAAAGAGAGGAGATCCTATTAAAAAAATCTCTCACACTCCTTTTCAACAAAGGAGTGTAGGAGATTTTTCTAGTTATCGTTTCTTATACAAGATTGTCGTTCAATGATTTGGTGAGGCAAAATGATTTTGACTGCTAACGTTTGTTTACCTACCATCAATTCAATCAATTGATAGACGGTCTGAGAAGTTAATGAATCTGTATGCAGATCGATTGAGGTCAATTCTGGTCGGGATTTTTCAGCAAAAATCGAATTGTTGAATCCGATGATCGAAACATCTGTTGGTATTTTCAAACCAAATCCACTAAGTAAATAACTCATATTCAAAGCAATCAAATCATCACTGGCAACGATGCCCGTTGGAAAATCATTGTTCCCAAAAAGCTGCTCCATTTTTCTTCGATAAGCTGCTTCGGGGAGAGTGACATCCAGAATCAAATCTTGGTCTACTTGAATTCCAGCATCTTCTAAAGCTTGCGTGTAGCCTTTTAAACGCTCTCGAATCACCATTTGATGGGCATCTTCCCCTATGAACGCAATTTTTTTATGTCCCAATTGCAACAAATAATTTGCAGCATCTTTTCCAGCAATAACATTGTCATTGTCTACATAAAGCATCTCATTTTCGTATTTATACGGTTTTCCGATCATAGCATAAGGCACTTTCTCTTGATGCAGGTATTCAATGATCGGATCGTCTTTCTTGGAATACAAGACGATAAACCCATCAACACGACCACCTTCAGCCATCGTTTGGATACTTTCCAGCAACTCTGCTTCTGTAGTTCCAGAAGCAAGCGACACCATATATTTCTTTTCGTTGCACGCTTTGCTGATTCCACGAATCATACTGAGGAAAAAGGTGTTTTGAAAACCTTGCCCTTGAGATACTGGTAAAATGACTCCAATCGTTTGAGTAGCCTGATTAACCAACCCGCGTGCCGTTAAATTTGGACGGTATCCGATTTCTTTCATCACACGCCGAACATTTTGTTTTGTTTTTTCACTTATACTGGGAGAATCTTGGATGGTACGCGATACAGTTGAAGTGGCTACTCCAGCTTTTTTGGCTACATCTTTGATTGTGACTGACATCTACGCACATCCTTTCTGCCTTCATTTTAAGCTATACCTATTGAGTTGTAAACATGTACTTTGTCCAATAACGATATGTCTTTTCGGGTTCGATGACAATAGTGCGAAACTCAGGATGATTTATTGCATCAGGTAATTCTTGTGTTTCCAATGCTATTCCTCGATGACTGCTCATTTTCTCACCATCCACCAAGTAATCTTCTTCCATACCCGTCGTTGAAAAAACCACTACCGCTTCTCGGTCGGTTTCCACCACTAAAGTACGGCCATTGTCTGGATCATGAAGTTGAATCGTTTTACCTCCTGTTAATTTGAAGGGTGTATCAAATCCTTCAGGCCGTTCTTTGATCGCTGTTGTCATTTTTTTAGCCCTTCTAAAATCGAAAGCTGTATTCGCAACCGGCAGTAAGCGCCCGGTCGGTAATTTAGACTCATTCGTTTCCGCATAATTTTGTGCATCCATTTGAAGCGTATGGTTCAATATGTCTCGTTTTGTGTGTCCGCTCAAATTAAAATACGTATGATTGGTCGGGTTAAACAGTGTTTTTTGGTCCGATTCGGCAGTAACTAGCATCTCCCAAACATTATCATTAGTCCAGTAATAAGTCACCGTCACATTGAGATTACCTGGATATCCATTGTCTCCGTCTGGACTGACCAACAAAAAAGCAACACCGATTTTATCTTGTTCTTTCACCACTCGACTTTCCCAAACACGTTGACTGAAGGTATGATTTCCGCCATGAATATGGTGTTGTCCTTCGTTTTTAGTTAGTTGATAATCAGACCATGCACCATCAGCGATACGCCCTGCTACTCTTCCGACAAAAGCACCAAAATAAGGCGAATCATTTACATAATCTTCAAACTGTTTAAAGCCAAGCACAACATTTTCTATTTTTCCAAACTGATCAGGCACTTCGATCCCTGTTACTACTGCTCCATAATCGATACAACGAAAAACAGCATGGTGATCATTGGTAAGGACGTATTCAAAAACTTCTTGTTCTTCATACCAACCGTAATGTTGTTTACGCGCGTCCAATAGTTTCACTCCATACATCTTCTAATAATCCTGCTGTCAAATCAGCAGTACTTGGTACAACTTTTGTAGCTTTGCCTAGATTCTTAGCTTCACCAACACCAATGGAAACCATATTGGCAGCATTGATAGAATCCACACCAGCAGCCGCATCTTCTACGCCCACACATTCGCTCACAGCAACACCTAGTTGTTGAGCACCAGTCACAAAAATTTCCGGATCTGGTTTGCCCGCTTTTAATTTGGCTGGATCAACAATTTCATTAAAGTAGTCGTTAATTTGTAATTTATCTAAGATCACAGGTCCGTTTTGACTAGCAGAAGCTAGCCCGATCAAGGTATCCTTTGCTTTTAGTTCGTCTAGCAAGTTTTTGATCCCGGGTAACAAATCCGCTGGAGACATTTTTTCAATCAATGTTTTGTACAGATCATTTTTTTCAGTAGCCA
Organism: Carnobacterium sp. FSL W8-0810; assembly: GCF_038007125.1. Classification (NCBI taxonomy): domain Bacteria; kingdom Bacillati; phylum Bacillota; class Bacilli; order Lactobacillales; family Carnobacteriaceae; genus Carnobacterium; species Carnobacterium sp. FSL W8-0810. Next base: position 1,855,290 of record NZ_JBBOWO010000001.1, read on the forward strand.
TAGCTGTTTTTTCTGCTTCTGTATAAGCATTTTGTTTGTTCCCTTTTTCTAAGATAAGGTTCAATGAGTCTGTCCGGCTAACACCTTTTAATTGTTCATTGAACTCTTCGTCGATGTCGATACCAATCTTAGTTCCTAATGCTTTCCATGCTTCATAGTGGTAAACAGCTGTATCTGTGATAACACCGTCTAAATCAAATAGTACTGCTTTCATACTTTATCTTCCTCTCTGTTTGTTAGTTAGTAGCTTTTTTGGGTGTTTTAGTTGTAGAAGTATAAACATCGTTCAATACGATTGATTCATCATAAACAGATAATTCCAATGCTTCGCCTTCAAGCAACACGATCGATACTTCTTCACTTGTTACAGAGATCTTCAGTAAACGTCCGCGGTAGTTGATATGGAAAGCATAATTTGTCCAGTTTTCTGGCAAATAAGGTCTAAACGATAACTGTCCGTTAACGGTCTGCATACCGGCAAATCCTTGAACAATCGTCAACCAACTGCCTGTCATAGATGTGATGTGCAATCCATCTTCTGTGTCATTATTGTAGTTGTCCAAATCTAAACGAGCCGTGCGAGCATAAAACTCTACTGCTTTGTCCATTTTACCGATATCAGCTGCTAAAATCGCATGAATACTTGGAGACAAACTAGATTCATGTACCGTCATCGGTTCGTAAAAGTCGAAATTGCGTTCAATTTCTTCTATCGAGTACATTTCCTTAAAGAAGTAGATTCCTTGTAAGACATCTGCCTGTTTGATAAATGGCGAACGTAGAATTTTATCCCATGACCATTTTTGGTTCAATGGTAGATCAGCTGGATCCAATTCAGAAACTGGACGCAATTCTTTGTCTAGGAAGGTATCGTGTTGAACAAAAACTTGCTCTTCTTCATCATAAGGATAGTACATTTTCTCAATGATATCTTGCCATTTTGCTGTTTCTTCATCGGTTACTTGTAAACTCTCTTTTTTATCTGCTGACAACAGCAAAGATTCTAAAGTATACTTCAATGTCCAAATTGCTAACTTATTTGTATACCAGTTGTTATTGACATTATTTTCGTATTCATTCGGACCGGTCACACCATGCATCATATATTGGTCTTTTCTGCGGTTGTAATGTACGCGGTCTGCCCAGAAACGGCTGATGCCAACTAGAACATCCAATCCTTTTTCTTTTAGGTAGCTTTCGTCGCCTGTGTAGTTTGTATAGTTGTAAATGGCATAAGCCATCGCACCATTCCGGTGGATCTCTTCAAAAGTGATTTCCCATTCATTGTGGCACTCCACTCCTGTGAAAGTCACCATTGGATATAAAGCACCTTTCAACCCTTGCTGTCTTGCATTGTGTTCTGCTTGAGGTAATTGATTGTGACGATACGTCAATAGGTTTTCCGTTACTTTTGGATCCGCCAATGCTAAGTATAACGGCACAGCATAAGCTTCGGTATCCCAATAGGTTGCTCCACCATATTTTTCGCCCGTAAAGCCTTTAGGTCCAATGTTCAAACGAGTATCTTCGCCATAATAAGTAGAAAACAATTGGAATAAGTTGAAACGAATACCTTGTTGAGCTGCAGGATCGCCACCAATTTCAATATCCGCCTTTTTCCACCGTTCCACCCAAAGAGATTCATGGCGCATACGCAATTCTTCAAATGATAATTGATCAACTAGTTCACTGATTGTCTGACTTCGCTTCTCCACATCTGTTTTGCTGTAATCACGTGAAGTCGTTAATACGATACGTTTTTCAATGACTGCTTTTTCTCCAGCTGCTAAGATTCCAGCATAAGTTTCCGCAACTGTCATCTCAGACACTTTATCAGATATTTTCTCAACGTTTGTAACGTGGTTCGACATAACAGCGCTTACTGTAAATTGATCAATCCCAAAATCATTTGGTTTTGTTTCAATCACTAAACAATTCGTTCCTTGAGAAACTGAAAGCCAGAATTGTTCATCATAATTTGAATCTTCATTAGTCACATTCCCATCAAGAGTCGGGATCAATTCTACTTTCACTTCATCTGATAGACTAGTAACTTCCATTTTGATGGCACACAGTTCTTTTTGATCCAAGCTGACAAATCGCTCTACAACAACTTGCACTTCTTTACCGACTTTTTCTACTACATAACTTCTCTTCAAAATTCCGTGCTGCATGTCCAATTCCATTTCAAAATCAGATACCTTATCCGTATACAAATCAACTTTTTCTCCATCAATCAATAGATCTAATTGAATAAAGTTCATCGTGTTGATCACTTTACCAAAATATTCTGGATAACCGTTTTTCCACCAACCGACACGTGTTTTGTCTGGATACCAAACGCCTCCAATATAACTACCTTGATGGTGATCTCCTGAATAAGTTTCTTCAAAGTTACCACGCATCCCCATATAACCATTTCCAATACTGGTTAAACTTTCTTGTAATCGGCGCTCCTCTTTGTTCAAATCAGTTGTTTTAACTTTCCATTCATCTATTTCAAATAATCGTGTATGTGACACTTTTTTTCCTCCTGACGCAGGGATTGCGTAAAAATATCTTAGTGCAATTCCTGCTTTCTTTATTGGCTAACGCAAGTTTAAACGCAAACGATTGCATTGTCAATTTGAAATGGTTTATTTCTCTGTCTCCAAGAGATCAATAGTAAAAAAAGCTTGATATAAAGGACTTTCAAAGAAATGTTACCGATAACAATTTTTCGAACACTAAAAACGCTTGCATTTTTTTAAAGTAAGTCGTATATTTAAAGCAATCGTTTGCATAAACGAATTTAGATTCATAAGGAGGATTTAAAAAATGAAAAAATTTTTTTCATTTGATTTTTGGCAGAAACTAGGTAAAGCGTTAATGGTCGTTGTGGCTGTTATGCCTGCTGCCGGATTAATGATTAGTATTGGAAAAATGATTGCCATGTTCAGCGGGGATATCACTCTTGTGTTGACCATTGGTAGTGTGATGGAAAATCTAGGTTGGGCTGTTATTAGCAATCTACATATCTTGTTTGCGGTTGCTATTGGTGGTTCTTGGGCTAAAGAACGTGCCGGTGGAGCCTTCGCTGCTCTTTTAGCTTTTATCTTAATTAATATGACTTCAGGTGCTGTCTTCGGAGTAACCTCAGATATGTTAGTAACTGAAGGCGCTACAACATCCACTCTATTTGGACAAGTAATCCCTGTAGATGGTTACTTCACTTCTGTTCTAGGCTCACCTGCTTTGAATATGGGTGTATTCGTCGGAATTATTTCTGGATTTGTGGGAGCGGTTATTTTTAACAAGTATTATAACTACCGCAAATTACCGGAAGCCCTTTCTTTCTTTAATGGAAAGCGTTTTGTACCTTTCGTAGTTATTTTATGGTCTGTAATTATTTCAGTAGGATTGGCTCTTGTATGGCCGGTCATTCAAACAGGAATCAACAACTTTGGGCAATGGATCGCAACTTCTAGCGAAACTGCACCCGTATTCGCACCATTTATTTACGGAACATTAGAACGTCTATTGCTTCCATTTGGTTTACACCATATGTTGACGATTCCAATAAACTATACTGCTCTTGGTGGTACTTATACTGTCTTAACAGGCTCTGGTGCTGGTGGACAAGTATTCGGACAAGATCCATTGTGGTTAGCTTGGGTCAGCGACTTAGTGAACTTGAAAAACGCTGGCGATACTGCTGCTTACAATGAATTATTGACTTCTATTACTCCTGCTCGTTTCAAAGTTGGACAGATGATCGGTGCAGCAGGTACTTTATTAGGTATCGCATTTGCTATGTATCGTCGTACAGATAAAGACAAACGTTCAAAATACAAATCAATGTTTCTATCTGCTGGTATAGCTGTTTTCTTAACTGGTGTTACTGAACCTCTTGAATTTATGTTTATGTTTGCTGCTCCTGCTTTATACGGAGTATATGCTGTTCTTCAAGGAATTTCATTTGCGCTGGCAGATGTGATTGCTTTACGTGTTCACTCATTCGGTACCCTTGAATTCTTGACGCGTATTCCGATGTCTATCAATGCCGGATTAGTCTGGGATGTTGTCAACTTTATTATCTCTTGTGTGGTCTTCTTCTTCTTAGCTTACTTTATTTCTTACTGGATGATCGGCAAATTCAAAATTGCTACTCCAGGTCGTTTAGGTAATTATATTGAAGAAAGTGCTACCGAAGATGGTGTTGCAACTGAAGGAATTCCTGCAGTTGCAATGAGTACTGCAGATGCACAAGTTAATGGGATTATCGAAGCTTTAGGTGGAAGAGAAAACATTTCGGATGTAGATGCTTGTATGACACGCTTGCGTGTAACGGTTAAAGATCCTGAGGCAGTTAAAGACGAATCTGCTTGGAAAAGACTTGGCGCTTTAGGATTAGTAAAAAAAGGAACTGGTATTCAAGCGATTTATGGACCAAAAGCTGATGTTTTAAAATCAGATATCAATGATGTATTAGGAGTGTAATTTTTGAAATTTTTAACGTTAAACACACACAGTTGGATGGAAGAGGATCCTTTAATAAAATTGAACAACTTATGTGATGCGATTACTCGCTATTCATTTGATGTGATTGCACTGCAAGAAGTCAATCAACTTATGACTTCTCCTATAGTAGATCAATCATTATTGATTACTTTTTCACCTACGAACAATGAGCACCCTATCAAAGAAGATAACTTCGCATTCTTGTTGCAACAAGAACTGCAGAAGAATGGATTGGAGTACTACTGGACGTGGGAACCTTCACATATCGGTTATGATCGGTATGATGAAGGTGTGGCTGTTTTGAGTTTGAAGCCTATTCAAGAAACTCGCTCTTTCTTCGCTTCCGAAAATACGGCTTATACTGACTATAAGAGCCGAAAAGTTATTGGCATCAAATCAGAAAATCAGTGGTTCTTTAACTTGCATTTGGGTTGGTGGCAAGATGAACACGATTCTTTTCCAGGTCAATGGGAAAAATGCACTGCACTTTTCGATACTTTAAAAGGACCAATTTTTTTATTGGGTGATTTCAATAACCCAGCTCATATCAGACACGAAGGTTATGAACTAGTCACACAAAATTGGTTCGATACCTATCATTTAGCAGAACAAAAAGACAACGGTTTGACAGTTGCAGAGGCTATCGATGGATGGGCAGAAAATCAAAGTGGGTTAAGGATCGATTATATTTTTGCCAATCAACCGGTAAAAACAACTTCTTCTCAAGTGATTTTTAATAACATCAATGAACCGATCGTTTCTGATCACTTTGGCGTTGTCGTCGAAATAGCGTCGTATACTTAAAAAGTGTTTCGTTGAATAACTATAAAAAAGACTGACTCAATATTCGAGTATTCCTCGATTTTTGAATCAGTCTTTTTTTAATTGTTCATGTGGAGTCAGCTTAATTTTCTCTGGATAGTTCTTTCCGGAGACTTAAAAAGACAACTGAATGTTTTTTATGATGGAACGGATACGATCTCTCCTGTTTCAAGTAAACAAAGATACGTTTCAGTAACTTTTTTATCTAGAATAGATTCTAATGCAGAGCGGTATAAATTTAATTGCCCTTTGTACTTCTCTAACATCTTTTCTCCAGCTTGTGCTCCATAAGGGCTGACCCTATCTGTTTTGTAGTCAAACAAAACAATGTGGTCTTCCAACTCAATATACCCATCTATGATTCCGTGGATTAAGATTTTATCATTCGCGTCCCCGTTCATATCGGTAAATATTTTTTCAGCCTCTAGTAAAAGTGAGAACGGTTCTTCACGATGAACCACTTTTGAATTGGCCAAAATCATTTTTCCTAACGGTGTGGTAAAAAATTGAACCAATTGTTCTATTTTGATTTTTGAAGCAACGTCTTCTTTTAACACACCCATTTTAATCAATGAAGCAATCAACGTTTCAAGTGACTCTCTCGTAGGTAAAGTAGTCAAATCAACTGCTTGCATAACTGAGTGAGTAGCAGTCCCTATTTCAGCGCTTGAAGGAGCGGTCAGTTCAGCCATAAACAAAGGTCTATCTAATGTTTCTTCGACATACCGATTGCGGCTGCGCGGTTGATTAACATCAATTTTAACCATTTGATCACTACCTGGTTCTTCAAATAACCGTTTGATTTCTGAAACCGATTGGTAACTGGTCGTGTGTGTTGCTCCTTCATGTTCATAGGTATAATTCATCAATTCAACAGCTTGTTTGATGGTCTGCGTAGCAACATCATTTGCGGTTACCTTCTCCTGCTGCTGATCTAACTTTTCCAACCAATCTTCATCTGGTTCAGTGTCTGTTGAATGCATTTGTTCTTGAATCGCAGTCTCATTATAAAATTGAATACTGAAATGTGCTGAATGGTTGGTAATAGATCCGTTTCTGGCTGTAAATGAGGTATAGTCGTTTTTGCTTGAAGGATGGCGGACAAGAGATAATCCGATCCATTTCATTAAACTGCTTGCTGTAAACCGGATATCGGCTGGTAAAACAGTAGAGGCATGCGCAGTAACAACACCCCATTCTTTCCAAGCCGTTTCCTCATCTTTATACGAACCCACTAAGAACAGTTTTTCTTCTGCTCTAGTTAAAGCCACGTATAATTTTCGCATTTCTTCAGATAATAATTTTGTTTTCTTTTCTACTTTTAATGCCGTTTCGGGTAAAGATGGATATCGGATACGGCGGTCTAGATCTTTAAAATCCGTTCCTACTCCATATTGTTCATTAAACACATAGCTTTTTTTGATATCTTGTAAATTGAATTTCTTCGTTAAATCAAGAACAAACACAACTGGAAACTCTAATCCTTTACTCGCATGAATCGTCATGACACGAACAGCGTTTTCATCTTCAGAGATGGCAGTCGGTTCGGCTAAGTCTTTATCTTTTTCTTGCATCTTTTCAATAAAACGGACAAATTGAAACAATCCTTTAAAACTCGTTTTTTCGTAACTCGCTGCACGCTCATATAACGCATGTAAATTAGCTTTTCGTTGTTTCCCTGAACTCATTCCTCCAACATAGTCTAAAAACCCTGTATCATCATAAATCGTCCAAATAAGTGCAACCAGATGGTCTCTGCGTGCAAGTTCGCGCCACTTATTTAATAGATTCAAAAAGACATCGACTTTCTTATATAAGTGGGAAGTAAATCGACTGGCTTTTTCTTCACCGGCATACGTTTGATAAAAAGTTTTGAGTGCTTCATAATAATCACCCGTTTTTTGGCTGATCCTGATTGAAGCCAATTCATTTTCATCCAATCCAACTATTGGAGAACGCAAAACAGCAGCTAAAGGAATATCTTGATAAGGATTATCGATTACTTTTAGTAAAGACATCATAATCGTGATCTCTGTTGTTTGGAAATAATTCTGCGTGTCATTTACCTGAAGTGGAATCGACAAACGCTTGAACATTTCCATCAACACCAGATTGTTTTTCTTGGTAGGAGTCAACAGCACGATATCACGATAGCTGATTGGTCGAGTCGTTTTAGACCGTTTATCATAAATCGGGAATTGTGATTGGATGAGTTCTTGTATTTTTTGCCCTACCATCAACAATTCGCCTTCCGTTTTGTCTTCGATCCGCATATCCCAATTGACCGATTCTGTGTTTTCTTCCTCATCTTCTCGGTCATTAGTGCCTTTCTCATAAATCAAAATTTCAGGTTGATGCTTTTGCAGCTCTGGAAAATCAGTAAAACCTTGAATGAGCTGAGCAGCTTCATCATAGTCCATTTGCCCCACTGCTTTATCCATCAATTGTTCAAAAATCAAGTTCGTAAATTGTAGAACTTCACCCCTTGAACGGAAATTTTCGGCTAAAATAATCCGTTCACCCGATTGATGATGCTCATACTGTTCGTATTTCTGTAAAAACAATCCTGGATCAGCTAACCTGAAAGAATAAATGGATTGTTTCACGTCTCCTACCATAAATAGGTTTCCTTGGTCGGATTGATCATGAGCTAACCAACGTAAGATATTTTCTTGCAGCTGGTTGATGTCTTGGTATTCATCAACCATGACTTCTTTAAATTTATCTCGGTAATGCATAGAAGCTTCTGTAGGAACCCATTCTTCGTCTTTGATTTGAGCAAGGATTTGAAGGGTCAAATGTTCTAAATCGTTAAAATCTAGTAGATTACGTTCATCTTTACGTTGACGGTAAGCATCCGTAAAGAGTTGAGCAACACGCGCCATTTCCTCTACCAGCGGAGCAGCACTCAGCATAAGATCAATTTGTTCTTGAGGCGAGGCTGAAAAATAATCATTGATCAATTCTTTGAACCGATTTTTGTACTCATCTCTCAACAACTTCATTTCTTCGGCCGTTTCTTTGATTGCTTCATCAGTACCTTTTTTTACAGCTTTCCAACGAACAAATTCAATAGACTTGCAGCAATTGTACGCAGCTTGATAGTTGTCTTGTTGAATGTGATTTTGGATCTCTTGTAACGCGGTCCATTCATTTTTTACTAATTCCGTTTGTTTGTCGAGTTCATCAGTGCCTTCTCCAAGTTGACCAGCCGTTTGTGACAATTCTACCAGACTATCTAACACCGATATTATTTGCGGTTTTAACAGTTCTTTGTATAGAACTCCTTTTGTCAGATCATTGTCTTCTACCTGATACAAATAAGAAAGCTGTTCCAACCATACAGCTGGTCTAGGATTGGCTCTTGAAAATTCGTATAATGAGAAAATCAAGTCGGTTAGACCGGCATCACTTCGATCGTTCGAATAAGAGGCTGTCAAAGATTTGAATAAGCTTTCTTCTTCACCATATAGTTCTTCTCGTACTTCTTCCCAAACACTTTCTTTCAACAGCAGTATTTCTGTCTCATCTGTCAGTAATCTGAAAATTGGATCTAGATTAATCAAATAGTAGTAACGACGGATCACTTGCAGACAAAAAGCATGCAGCGTACTGATAGACGCTTGATGGATCAAAGTCACTTGTCTGGTGAGATGTTTCTTCAGTTCCATATCGCTTTCAGAAGTAACAGATTCCTGGATAGCAGTCTGGATACGAGCTTTCATTTCTTTTGCTGCAGCTTCGGTATACGTCACGATCAACATTTCATCAACATTTGTCCCAGATTTTATTTTTTCGATCACACGTTGGACAAGAACGGTCGTTTTACCAGAACCAGCTGAAGCAGAGACTAAGATATTATGACCTGCTTCATAGATTGCTTGCCATTGTCCATCTGTAAAACGACTATTATCAGGTTTAAGCGGAAGTGGGCTCATCATTCTTCATCTTCCTCCTCTTCTTGCATTTTTTTAAGAATATCTTCTCTTTTTAAAGCATCCATTCGTCGGTAGTTATTTTCAGGCAACATGGCATCGAATTGAGAAACCGCCCGTAACGGACCATTCACAGTAGGAATAAACTGTCTTTTTTCATAGAACGGGTTTAATGTAGTCACACCGTCCACTATTTTATTTCCTGCCTCTATAATCAGTTTTTGATTGTGCTGACGCAAAGCAGTCATTTCATCTAATGTAACAAATTTATTTGACTTTAAAGCTTCACTTTTCAATTGATTGAATGGATAAACCAATGAAGCCTTTGTCGGCTCGATTGTCGGATCCAATGAAAGCAGCATTTCTTCATCTTCAAGCAGCAGGCCATCCATTTTATAGGATTTTAATAACTCATTGATATAAGCTGTTTCATCTAAGAACGTTCCTTTTTTCATAAAAGGATTCGATACATGCAGATAAAAAGCTCCAGCAGGTTTAGCTTTATGACCGATCAGATCAACGGCATTTTGAAGGGCTGTATCTAGGTACGTGATCATTTGCATAGCTAAGCCATAATAAGCATCTTGATAATTGAATTTATGCGCACTTGATTTATAATCAACGATGCTTAAATAATGATCATCGCCTAATGTCATAGCGTCTACACGATCTATTTTCCCACGCAAATGAAGAGTCCCGCCATTGTTCAGCGGAAAAGACAATCCTTTGATCCCTTGTTGATTCGCAACTTGTCCAAACAATACTTCTGTTTGAATATTTTTCATATTGGTACGCCGGCTTTGATTTCCAATGACCCACACCATTTTTTTGATGGTTGCGCCTAATTGATCGCGAATGTATTTCATACGGTTAGACGCCGTTAGAATTGAGAACTTTGGTTTGCCGTAAAGTTCATTTAAAACCTCTGTTGTCAGTTGTTCAAGGGTTTCTTCGTTTAACTGATCTAGAGTTAGATTTTTTTGAATGACTATTTTAAAAAGATGGTCCAGGGCATCATGGAAAAATTCTCCTGTACCTGCTGGAGAAAGTTCAAAGACATCTCGATCTTTCAATTTCAATCCATAAGTTAAAAAATGTCCGTAATGATCTGCATAAAAAGCTTCTAAACGTGAAACCGATAAATACAGATCTTTTCCATATAGATCCGTTGCGATTTCGGGTTTAAGCGGTTTTGGCAAATTCTTTTTGACTAAACTGACCAGCAAATGATTAAACGTTCGGGCAACTTGTTTATCTCTTTTAAACTCATAGTACAAGTGTTGCCAAAAAGCAGTTAATTGGCCTCTTTGATCTTGCTCTTTGCGTAAGACCATTAAGAGCTGACTCATTGTTGTTTTCTTTGTCCCAACAAAATCCATTAAGTCTCGCTCACTAGGCGTTTCTACTGACGTAACATCCATTAATTTCGATTGGATCGGCAGAGCAAATGCTTTAGCAATTCGATCCACATAAGGCGATAATTTCGGTCCATTTTTTGTTTCGTCGCTCGTTGGGTAACTGAATATTAGTTTTTCTGAAGAATCTAAAAATGCTTGATAAGCAATAAATGGTTCTGATGCCATAACAGCTTCAACAGTTGGTTTTAAATACTGCGTTTCATCTAAGAAAAGTGAAAAGAAATCACGGTCCTCTTCCGTTAAAATACTTTTATTTTCTGTTTTAGCAGGTAAATGAGCATCTGTAACCCCCAACATAAAGGTAACTTTAGCCGTTCCAATACGAGTTCCTTCGATCCCAGAAAATGTAACTTGATCGATACTTGGCGGAACCATACTATAAGTAGCATTATCGAACCCAGTCATCAATATGGCATGGAAACTATCTAAATCGAAAGGTTCATCCCCTAATACTTCCACATATTCATCTAGCAACTGTAAAAATGTCTGCCATGTCTGTTCATGTTTACGTGCTTCTTCAAGATCATTATTTTCAATTGCTTGATCTCTCCAAAAACCTATTTGATCTTTTATACCAACTTTTTCCATAAATAAATACAGCTCTTTAGCGGCTTCTCTACTCGTTTGAGCTTTTTCTAAACGTTTAAAAAAGGGAACAATTAATGCTGTAAGATCTGTTTTGACGGAGTTAGCTATTTGCTCAATACGTTGATCATTATCCGATTGAAATTCTGCATCTTCATAGAAATAGCGTGTGTAATGCCATGGATCGGTTTTCGTCCACTGGTAGCCTTCATATCCATACGCCAATAGAACATTCTCAGTTATGTCTACGCGTTCTCTAAATTTTTGCGTATGGTATACCAATTGACTCACTCGTTGACTTCGTTCTTTAGAAAGTGATTCTTTCCCTTCAGTTATTGGAATGACCAGCTCTGTTCTGAGCAGTCTCATAACATCTGCATACCGCCAATTCCGTTTATAAATATTGACTAAAGCATCAATAACTTCTATTAACGGATGTTGATTCATCAATTCTGCACTATCAATAAAAAGCTCAATTGCATGATTCGTAAAGATGGGTTCTATAATAGATAAATAATCATCCATATTTCGAGTAAGAACAAGAATATCCCTATAGCGATAGTTGCCAGATGCGACTAATTTACGAATTTCTTTAGCCACATGTGTTACTTCAGCTTGTCTATTTTCTGCTGCCCATACCTCAATACAGTTGCCCATCGAGTGAGTTGAGTTAATAGCATCCGTATTCGTCGGTGTAAGTTGACTTGACTCAACCCAAAACTCTTCCAGTTGATTCAATTCCTCACAATAAGCTTGGTCTTTTACTTGAATAATTTTGTCTTTATAGACTGGAACATTATTCTGGCGAGCTAATTGATACAATTTATAATAAGTCATACCTGTCGTCTGGAACAAATTATACATTTCAGGTCTTTCAACGGCATACGCCTTATCTATGGTCAAGGCTATTGTCACGTTTTTAGCAGCTTTCATTAAAGCTAACACAAGACTTTGTTCTTGAGCTGTAAATTGATAGTAACTTTCAATATAAATAGTCGTTTGAGATAAATCCAATTCTTCCACTTTTTGGATCAAAGCAGAAACAATGTCTTCCGATTCAATATATTTATTCAATAAAGCTGCATCAAATGCTTGATAAATCAAAGATAAATCTTGCAATTTTAATTTAAAATCCGCTTCTTTAGGTGTATTCCCTAAATTAATCATCATTTGATCCAAATCTTCTTGTCTAATGCGTCCACCACGCAACTCTAAAAACAGATCTGTCATCTGTTGCACAAAGCCTTCTTTTCGAACTTCACCACGGTAAATGGTCATTTTTTCTTCATGTTCGATCAACAATTTACGGATCAGCATCGATAATCCAGTGTTCGTCAATTGTGGTTTAGCATAAATATCTGTATCTTTTAACCAATACCAAGCTAAACGTGTAAAACTGAATACTTGTAAATGCATCATACCCATTATGGGTTTCTTTTTAAAATAAGGATATTGACTTAAATTTTCCAAAACAGTCATTTCCGCTTGGAATTTAATATGGTCCGGAACTAAATAAAAGATAGACTCTTCACTATTTTTTGTCAGACTTTCTGCTATTTCATCCAATAGTACAGATCGTTTATCTCGGTTCGCACGGCCTAATACAAATTGCAATCCCATTGTATTCACACATCCTCTCATTCAACTCAATTCTCTCTTATTTTAACATACGCAAAATAATAATGAGGAGAGAAATAGGTATCATTTCCATTCTTTAATTTATGAATCAGAAAATTAAGTTCTCTTCAAAAATAAGACAATTCAACTTTTTTTGTGAAACTACAGTTGACGAAAGAGTGACGTTAGTTTTGAAGCCCACTTTTACGTGATGGGCATTCCACATAAAAATGAGCACGTTTTAGGCTAATGATTCATAACACAGCAAAAAGAGGTTGAGACTTGTGTCTCAACCCCACTACTATTAATAATTAACATACACCAACATTAAAACAGCTAAAAGCGTTCCTAAAGCAAATGTAAACTTAAAAGAAATTTTTGTCGTTTTATGTCGAAACAGTCGCATCCCTAAGATACCGCCTATTCCACCACCAATGAGGCCTAAAAATAAAAGTGTTTTTTCAGGGATTCTCCATTGATGTTTTATGGCTTTTTGTTTATCTACACGCATCAGTACAAATAATAAACTATTGCACAAAAGCAGATAGATCCATAAAAAAATCATCTTTATGCTCCTTTTAAAGCGTTCAAACGAGCGATCTCAACAATAACAGCAGTCGCTTTTTCCATGCTTTCCACTGCTACAAATTCATAGCGACCATGGAAGTTTTCTCCACCGGCAAAAATATTTGGTGTCGGAAGACCCATGAATGAAATCTTAGATCCATCTGTACCGCCACGAATCGGTTCAATGATCGGCTCGATAGAAAGATTTTTCATCGCTTCTTCAGCTATATCAACTACAGTCATATCTTTTTCGATGATCTCACCCATGTTGTAGTAAGAATCATTTAATTCGATCGTGATTCGTTCACTGCCATATTCTTTATTTAATGTTGCAACTTGTTCCAACATAAAGGCTTTACGCGCTTCAAATTGCTCACGGTCATGGTCGCGAATAATATAAGTCAAAGTCGCTTCGTCTACTTCACCAGTGATTCCAACTAAGTGATAGAATCCTTCACGTCCATCTGTTTTCTCTGGTACTTCATCTTGAGGCAATAAAGCATCAAAAGCCATTCCAATTTTTACTGCATTGACCATTGTATTTTTAGCCGTTCCAGGGTGAACATTTTTACCTTGAATCTTTACAATAGCTGAAGCTGCATTAAAACTTTCAAATTCTAATTCGCCAACAGGTCCGCCATCCATTGTGTACGCAAATGTTGCATTAAAACCCGGAACATCAAAACGATCTGCCCCGATCCCAATTTCTTCATCTGGTCCAAACCCAACACGAATATCACCATGCTCAATTGAATCATCATTGATCAATACTTCCATAGCTGTCATAATTTCAGCGATTCCTGCTTTGTCATCGGCTCCTAATAACGTTGTTCCATCTGTCGTGATCAATGTTTGCCCAACGTAATTTTTCAGATTAGGAAAATCTTTTGGATCTAAAACAACTTGTTGTTCTTCGTTTAAAACGATTGCTGCTCCATTATAGTTTTCATGAAATTGTGGATTCACATTTTCAGCATTAAAATCGGCCGTATCCATATGAGCAATAAAGCCTACTGTGGGAACTGTTTTTTCTGTATTGCTAGGCAAAGTTGCCGTAACGTAACCATTGGCTTCATTATAGGCAATATCGCTTAAACCAAGGTCTTTTAATTCTTCCATTAACGTTTTAGCAAATGCGACTTGGCTTTGCGTAGATGGAATGGTTGTGCTATTTTCATCAGAACGTGTTTCTGTTTTTACATAACGAATAAAACGAGGGACTAAATTTTCATACATAAGAATTAACTTCCTTTCAACATTGTTTTTAAATGAACTCATAAGGATTAGTATTTATTGATGACTGAATAATATCAAAATTCCAATTTGCTTCGGTTTTCCATTGTGTAAACAAGTCAGCTAATCTTGGCTTGCAAATACTTTCAATGTGATGCCCAGGATCGATAACCGTCAAACCATCCGCTAACATATCGTGTGCCGTGTGGTAATAAACATCTCCAGTAATGAAGACATCTGCTTTTTTTCTAAGAGCCTCTGGATAATATTTCCCAGCGTCTCCCCCACAAACTGCTACGCGTTGGATCAATTTTTGATTATCCGGTGTAATGTAGCGCAAACCAGTCACACCAAAAACATCTTTTACCTTTTGAGCAAATTCCTGAACTGAAATCGGTTCTGCTAGATTTCCGACCCTTCCTAATCCGTATTCATCGACAAAGTTCTCAATGGTATACAAATCGTAAGGTGGTTCTTCATAAGGATGAGCCTCAAATAAAGCTTTCTCAATTGTTTGTGTCAAATGTTCTGGAAAAACGACTTCAATACGAGCTTCAGATACTTGTTCAACTTGATCGATTTCGCCAATAGTCGGATTAGCGTGATTGATTGGTGTAAATCGTCCAATACCTTCAAATGTATACGTGCAATCTTTGTAATTCGGCCCAATTTGACCCGCTCCAGCAGCTGTTAATGCTTTTCGAACTTCTTCTTCATTTTCTTTCGGGACGAATACTGCAATTTTTTTATAAGAAAGTCTTTTTGTTACGTGCATGATTTCTGTTTCTTTTAACCCAATTTCATCAGCTAACCATGTATTCATACCATTTGTTGCCACATCTAAATTTGTATGCGCGGAATAAACCGTTATATCATTTTTAAGTAAATCAGCAAGCATTTTATTTTGTGCATCATCAGTTGCTAAGTTTTTTAAAGGTCTAAAAATAGGCGGATGATGAGCAAAGATAAAATCGACATGTTGTTCGATCGCTTCTTGCACCACTTCAGGACGTACATCCAATGTGATCATCATTTTTTTTATCGGTTTATTTAATGTTCCGACAGCTAGTCCAACTGGATCTCCAGATTCAGCTAGTTGTTTTGGAGCAAATGATTCAAATTTTTGAACAAACTCATTTCCATAGGTCTCGGTCATTTTAGCACCTCTTCTATTTTTTGAATTTCTGCTTGGAACTGTTTTATTTTAGCTTGTTGATCTGTACTTGATTTTGTTAAACTATTTAAAATATATTGGTTTTTTTCAAGTTCCCGTTGCCATTTCTTTTTAAAAACAGCTGACTGTTCATCTTTTAAATAAAAGCCAAATGTTAAATCAGTTTCTGTTGCGGTTATTTTTTTTGAAGGTACTTTTTTGGCAACCATCAACTCATAAATCTTATCATTTTCTTCAATGATCTCTTCAGATATGACGGAATATTGATGGTTTACTAACCACTCACGCAAGGTTCTTTCTCCTACGTTAGGCTGCAAGACCAAGCGTTCGGCCCCTGTTAAATGACCTTTATTGAACCCATTATCTAAGATAGAAGCAATTAACGATCCTCCCATACCACAAATCGTAATCACACTCACTTCATCTTTTGAAGAGAGAACTTCTAAACCGTCTCCCAACCGAACGCTGATTTGATCTGTTAATCCAAGACGCTGAACTTGATTTTTCGCTGCTTGAAATGGTCCATCCACAACTTCACCTGCTATGGCAAAAACAGTAGGGTCTTTGCTAACGATAGCGCAAGGTAGATAAGCATGATCAGAACCGATATCCGCTAAACGATCTCCTGGTTCAACATAAGCCGCAGCACTACTTAAACGCAAGGATAGTTGACTTTCGTCCATACTCAACACTTCTTTCATTTAGTGATTTTTCTTTATCCTTCGAAGAATTCCTCATCCATCAAATAGCCTTCTGCGGCATCTTTAGTATTAAAAACTCCTTCAACTTGATCATTTGGTAAGGCAACCACCCATGTCGGATTATCATAAACCAACCGTAAAATGTCGCCTCTATTGTCAAACCATAATTCAGTATAGCCTTCTTCATATCCATCAGCTGTTTTCTTTAAGTGAGCAATTGCTTGATCCACCATAGAACGAATCGTTTCTTCCGTTTCGTCTCTAACAGAAACATATCCTTTATCTGTTTCCTCTTTAGGCAAATAACCTGCATAAATCAGCGCATTTCCATTCGGGTGAAGGAAACGTATCGCCATTGTTTTAGGTACTGCACTGTCTTTAAAATGGTAGTTCAATCGATTCATCGATACTTTTGTTGCCGTTAATTCCTCGTAACTATCAAAGATAGCCTTTTTTTCTTCAAATGATAACATGTCATTCATCCCTTCATTCCTACATCGTTTATTATACCAGTTTTTCTTATTAAACGTACAATTTATCTGTTCCCATAGAAAAAGGCCACCTAATAAACGAACTTATTTAGGCGGCCTTCACTCATTTTATTCTAAAAAGTCTTTTAATTGTTTAGAACGACTAGGGTGACGTAATTTACGAAGAGCTTTAGCTTCGATTTGACGAATACGTTCGCGCGTAACGCCAAATACTTTGCCCACATCTTCAAGAGTACGATTACGTCCATCATCAAGACCAAAACGTAAACGTAATACATTTTCTTCACGGTCTGTCAGAGTATCTAGTACATCTTCTAATTGTTCTTTTAACAACTCATAAGCAGCATTTTCAGCTGGACTAGTTGCATCGTGGTCTTCGATAAAATCGCCTAAATGAGAATCGTCTTCTTCCCCAATAGGTGTTTCTAAAGAAACAGGTTCTTGAGCAATTTTTAGAATTTCACGAACTTTTTCAGTTGGCAGATCCATTTCTGCTCCAATTTCTTCTGGAGTTGGTTCGCGGCCTAAATCTTGCAACAATTGACGTTGGATACGAATCAATTTGTTGATTGTTTCAACCATATGAACTGGAATACGGATTGTACGAGCTTGGTCGGCAATTGCACGCGTAATGGCTTGACGAATCCACCAAGTTGCATACGTTGAAAATTTAAATCCTTTTTTGTAATCAAATTTTTCAACAGCTTTCATTAATCCCATGTTACCTTCTTGGATCAAATCTAGGAATTGCATTCCGCGTCCAACATAACGCTTGGCAATACTAACAACTAAACGTAAGTTAGCTTCCGCAAGACGTTGACGAGCTTCTTGGTCGCCTTCTTCGATTTTAATTGCTAATTCAACTTCTTCAGAAGCTGTTAATAAGTTAACTCGTCCGATTTCTTTCAAATACATTCTAACCGGATCATTGATTTTCACACCAGGAGGAGCTGTTAGGTCTTCAGGTTTCTCTGCATCTTTTTCTGCTTTTAATTCTTTCAGTTTCAATTGACGAGCTGTTGGGCCACCATCGTCTCCAACTACCCCAACGCCTGCATCTTCAACAGTTTGGATAAGTTCATCCATTTCATCTACACTTAAAGAAAAAGGAGTTACTATTTTATTTGTTAACTCATCGTAATGAATCGTTCCTGCTGCTTTATACTCTTTAATTAACACTTTTACTTCACTATCGTACGCTTTTTTTGTTGTTTTCGGTTTTTTATCAGCCATTAAAAAGCCTCCTCTTTCAATCTTACTAGTACTTATGATTAAATTTCATTTTATTAATTTTTCAATAATCGAGATAAATTGACTACTTCAATCATTAATACTCGAAGTTGTTCTTTATCGCCTCTTCGTGATGCTTCTGTTAAGGCTTCTTGTTTTTCCTTTAACTGCGTCTGAAGAACGGATTTTCTTGAAATCACATCTAAATAATCTTCAACTTCTCTGGTAGAAATTTCATCACTGATAGATAACAGTTCAATTTCAACAATTAAATTTTTCAACTCCGGTTCTTTAACAAAATCAATGAATGCATCAATCGAACCTTCATGATTTGTATGTTCACGGAAGCTCTCATACAAAATAAACACCATTTGATACTCATCGTGTGCAAAGTGGAATTCATCTGCAGCGTTTTTTACGATTATCCATGCTTCTTCAAAATGAAATAGGCGATTTAACAATAAACGCTCTGCATATTCAATGTTATCCGGCTTTCTTTTTTGCCTTTGTACTTGAGGAACAGTTACCTCGATTGAAGAACGTTGTTGCATTTGCTGATGCTTCTCTTTTGTTCGTTCTTTACGAGAATCATGAAACTTTTGTTGAAATTGCTCTTTTAAAGAATCCATTGAAAGCTCAAACTCATTCGCTAATTGCTTGAAATAAAGTTCTCTTTCAACAGCTGATGTTACACTAAGCAGTTCTGTTAATATCTTTTCGATATACCCTAACCGTTCACTTTCATTTGATAAGTTGAGCGATCTGCGGTAATAAGCCATCTTGAAACTAAATAGTGTATCTCTTCCGTGAGCAATCAATTCTTTAAAAGCATCTGACCCATTTTTTTTGATATATTCATCAGGATCCATACCTTCAGAGAAACGAATAATCTCAATGTCAAAATTGGTCTCTGTCGCTAAAAGTTCACTAGCCCTTTTGGTGGCTTCTATCCCTGCAGAATCTCCATCATAAGCAATCAATACGTGATCCGTTACTCGATCGATCAAATGAATCTGCTCATTTGTCAGACTGGTTCCCATTGAAGCAATTCCATTGGTCACCCCTGCTTGCCAAGCACCGATTACATCCATAAAACCCTCAAATAAGATAACTTCTTTTTCTCGTCTGATAGAGGCTCGTGCAAGATCAAAGTTAAAAAGAATATTTCGCTTGTTAAACAACTGAGTTTCAGGACTATTTAAATATTTTGGTGCTCCTTCAGTGTCTTGTTGAAAAATCCGGCCAGAGAATCCAACCGTTTTTCCTTGCTGATTTCGAATAGGAAACATGATTCGATTGTAAAATCGGTCAATTAGATCTCCATTATCTTTTTCAACAAACAAACCTGTTTTTTGCAATAACTCTTGCTCATTATTTTTTCCAATTAAATACTGATGCAACATAGTTCTTTCTTGTGGAGCAAAACCAATATTAAAGGTATCAATTATGTCTCTAGTCAATCCTCTTTGAGTCAAATAGTCTAGAGCATCTTCTCCAATTTTAGTATTCAATAAAATGTGATGAAACAATTCAGCACTATCTTCGTGAACGCGGATAAGTTTTTCTTTTGTTGAGTCAGTCGCTTGATTGTTATGATCGTGGTTTTGCACCAAAGAATCATCTAGTTGTACTTGACTCATTTCAGCTGTTTTAATAACAGCCTCTGGAAAAGTTAATCCATCAACTTCCATTAGAAAAGTGAAGACGTTTCCGCCTCGTCCACAACTAAAACAGTGGAAAATTTGTTTTTCTTCTGTAACTGAAAAGGAAGGAGTTCGTTCTTCATGAAATGGACAAAAGCCAAATAGGTTTTTTCCTTTCTTTTTCAACTGAACATATTGACTGACAACATCCGCTATATTGGTTTCTTGTCGTATTTTATTGACCGTTTCTTCTGGAATCATCATTGCCAATTCGTTCACCTCTTACTAAAAAATAAAGAACGCTACGCCTAATCCTAAATAACATTAAGTCTCTAAAAGCCGCACCAAAAAAACAAGTGCGACTCTACTCACAAAATCTATTCTCAGACAGAAATATACATGTTTTATATTAGCACATCTAGTACAATAAAACAAATTTTAAAATTGATGCACAAAAGTCAATTTAGTATTTATAACAGTCGTTAGGATTTATATGGTTATTGCTTTCTTATCCTATAACTGTTTTTCTAGAATCTACATTTTAGATTCTTCATTGCAAGATATCATTTCAACCTTACCGCCCCTTTTTATTTGTTGAATCAATCAAGTTACTTTTCTGAAAATAAAAAACTCTTATCCTTTAGTAAACCGAAGAAAGTTTCTAAAGAATAAGGGTTAGTTGAACAGAATGAGTTGTTTATTTTAACTTTGCAACAGTTGCTGCAAATGTTTTACGACTGATTAATGCTTTCCATACAATATGTGCCAGCATAAAATCAATCATGCTATGTATAATGGTACCTACTCCGACTAATAAGAAGACCGATTGAAGAAACCCTTGAACATAGTAAGCAGTTGTCATTTCTCCACCAAAATAAAAAGCTGAAACCACGATTACTTCACAAACAGCATGAAGGAAGCCGATAAACAAAGAAAAGAGTTGCGTTTTTACGGCTGATTGGAGTATCTCAGGTTTTTTGAGCAGAATATAAGATCCAACACCTGCAAATACGACATGCGTCAATGCTCTTAAAGTGATAATAATGGGAAAACCACCCAATAAAAATCCAACAGCTGTTCCTAATGCTACCGTTATAGCAATGATTGGAGAGATAAACATGGCTATAAAAATGGATACGTGACTAGCTAATGTAAAAGAAGCGGGTTCTAAAACAATTTTGATTGGTGAAATCATCGGTATTAAAATACCAACAGCTACTAATAGTGCTGCTATGGTTAACTTATGAACTTTACTTGTTTTCATTTTGACAACTCCTAATTTCAGATGTGCTTTACACGTGTCTTGACACGTTGGCAAACTTAATTATAGGCGTTTATCAAAAGATGTCAAGACACCTTTTAATTTTTATAGATAAACCCATGATTCTCAAGGGTATCTTTGATTCTTTCAAAGGCTTTTTTGTCTGCACAAGCAATAGTATGCAAGTGTACTCCATCTGTTAATTCAGATAATAAATTAGCCTGTTTATTTTCAATGGCTTCTAAAAATTTATCTGCATCATAACGAGAAGAAATGGCTAATCGTCCTTTCAATTCTCCGTAAACCGGGTGTTCCACTATAACATCTACTATTTCTCCACCATTATCTACTATGTCATACAGCTCGTCTTTGGTTTCAGCAGCATTATGTTGGC
Organism: Carnobacterium sp. FSL W8-0810; assembly: GCF_038007125.1. NCBI lineage: Bacteria > Bacillati > Bacillota > Bacilli > Lactobacillales > Carnobacteriaceae > Carnobacterium > Carnobacterium sp. FSL W8-0810. Next base: position 1,876,861 of record NZ_JBBOWO010000001.1, read on the forward strand.
TGGCCAATTTGCCAATATATTTATTCGTCATAGATTCTGATTCCAAAACATATCCTTTTGGTGTAGCGATTACATCCATTCCGCTTGCTCTCAATAAAGCCACATCCCCAACTATGATCTGACGACTCACATTCAGTTCTGACGCTAATTTTCTCGCACTTACAGCTCTATTCTCTTGTGATAAAATAGAAACGATACTGTTTCTTCTTTTAGTTGCATCCATAAAATCAGTCCTTTTCAATTGTTGAATTCTTCTTACGTTCATTATACCTTAGTCAATTTAATTTTAAGCTTTAAAACCAGCCATCTTATTATTAAAACTATTTTTCATCTTTACAACCATAACTTTTTTTAATTTAATTAACAAGGAAGAATACGTAATATGCTATACTTTAAAAAACGTTTTCACTAAGGAGACCAAATGAAGAAATTTAAACTTATTTTATTTTTACTCATAATTCCAACTATTTCTTTTTGTGTCTATGGTTATTACCAGAATCGTTCATTAGACATTGAATACCAAACTATTGCACTAGAGGACCTTCCTCAAGAATTAAACCAATTAAAAATTGTTCATCTATCAGATACTCATTTTGAAAGAAATCGCATTTCAATTGAGACGTTACTTTCTGAAATTGAAAAAGTACAACCGGATCTAATTTTTCTAACGGGTGATTTAATGGATCGTACAGCTGATTTGAAAAATATCCCTCTAGCGGAATTCGGCAGTTCTTTAATGGCTATCGCACCAACTTATGCTGTTTCAGGAAATCATGAGACAAGCAGCGGACAATTGGCAGAATGGGAAAAAGAAATTAGCCAAAGCGGTGTCCTATTATTAAACAATACACAAATCACCTTAGACTTAAAAGGTACTCAACTAGCTTTAGTGGGCGTTAGAGATGAACGTTATCCTAGCGAAGTACCTGTACAAGGTCCACTAGACGATATGCCAATACTTTTACTCGCTCATCATCCTGAGTACTTCGAACAGTATTTAACTTCTAATCCTTTGATTCAGCCAGATATCACATTCAGCGGTCATGCACACGGTGGTCAAATAAGAGTACCCCTTGTCGGTCCTTTATACGCTCCTGGCCAAGGATTTTCCCCTAAGTATACAACTGGCATTTACGACAGCGAACAAGATGCTTCAAAAAAACTAGTGGTAAGCCGAGGAATTGGAAATAGCCTATTCCCATTTCGAATCAACAACAAACCTCATTTGTTAGTCATTACTCTTGAACGCACGAAATAAGAAAAACCACTATTACAAGGAAAATTAAAATTCCCTTTAGTGGTTTCTTTTTTTGAAGTAGATTAACTAAATTGCGCGTCATGCAGCTTTTTGTATGCGCCATTTTTTGCTAATAACTCATCATGGCTGCCTTGTTCAGCAATTCCTTCTTCATTGACAACGATAATCCGTGTAGCATGCTTGATTGTCGCTAAACGATGAGCAATGATCAATGTGGTACGACCTTTTGCTAATGAGTTTAAGGATTCTTGAATGACTTGTTCTGTTTCAGTATCTAAAGCAGAAGTAGCCTCATCTAAGATCAAAATAGGCGGATTCTTTAAAAACATCCGAGCAATAGATAGACGTTGTTTTTGACCACCGGATAATTTAACGCCTCTCTCACCGATGATCGTATCTAGTCCCTCAGGCATATCAGCAACTACTTTTTCCAAATGAGCCAATTGAACAGCACGTCGTATCTCTTCTTCACTTGCATCCAATTTTCCATAAGCGACATTTTCTCTGATACTACCAGGAAAAAGATACACGTCTTGTTGCACTACACCAACTTGTTCTCTCAGTGAATGCATCGACATATCTTGGATATTGATGCCATCAATCGTTATCTCACCTTCATTAACTTCATAAAAACGGGGCAATAAATTACAAATTGTTGTCTTGCCTGCTCCACTAGGACCCACAAAGGCCACTGTTTCACCAGCTTGAATGGATAAATCAATTCCATCTAAAACTTTTTTGGAAGAATCATACCAAAAAGAAACGCTCTTATAGTCAATATCTCCATTCAATCGTTTCACTTCAATGGCATCTTCTTTATCTTGAATCGCCGGTTCTTTATCCAACTCTTCTGTTAAACGTTTAAATCCGGCAATTCCTTTAGGATAACTTTCAATCATTGTATTTACTTTTTCAATCGGTCGAACAAAAATATTGGACAATAAAATAAATCCTACAAAATCACCATAAGTAATTTCACCTTGTATCGTGTAATATGCCCCAAAAAATAAAGCAAATAAATTAATCAGACGGATGAGCAAGTAATTATATGAAGAACTGATCCCCATCATTTTATAAAATAAGATTTTTGATTTTCGGTAAGCTTGGTTCAGAATCTCAAATCTGCCAGCTTCATGTTCTTCATTTGCAAAAGCTTGTACAACACGTATTCCGCTGACAGAGGCTTCAATTCCAGCACTAAATTCACCTAAGTCATTAAAGATTTTTGTATTGATCTTGGTCATTCGTTTGTTGAAAAAAACTAAAGCAATCGTGATAAAAGGAATCATCACGAATGTAGCTAAAGCTAATTGGACATGTACCGTCAGCATAAGGGCGAAGGCACCGCCTAAAGTAATAAATGTGATAAATACATCTTCTGGACCATGGTGAGCCACTTCTGATATTTCGAACAAATCAGTCGTCAAGCGTGTCATCAGTTTACCTGTTTTCTGATTGTCGTAATAACTGAAAGGCTGTTTCTGTAGATGTCCATATAGTTCTCGACGCATATCCGTTTCAATGTTTACTCCTAATTTATGACCAAAATAAACGACTACATATTGCAGTGATGTATTTACAATGTATAAAAATAGCAAAGACAACGATGCAGTCACAATAAGTGTCCAGTTTTCTGAAGGCAGTAAATCATCAATGACTCGATTAACAACTAGTGGAAATGACAGCTCTAAGATAGCTGCTACAATAGCACATCCAAAATCCAAAATAAATAAATTTTTATACGGCTTATAATAACTTAAAAAACGTTTTAACATAAGGACCTCCAAACGTGCTTATATACTTTCATAATAAAAAATCATGTCGCTTTTATTGTCTTAATGTGATCCATCAAAACAACCACATGATTGAATTCTTCATCTTTTGCGGCATAGACAAATGTTACAGGTGTCTGTTCTAATTGCTCAAATACATGAATTAGAAATGACTCTAATCTAGGATTATCTGTTAATTCCGTCCAGTAAGCTTGTTTAAACCATTCAAACTTTTGAGGTTGATGATCAAACTCTTTGCGAATGGTTGAAGTTGGAGTGATCTCTTTTGCCCATTCATTGATAGCTGCTTTATCTTTTGATACCCCTCTAGGCCATATTCGATCAACTAAAATGCGGTAACCGTCTTCCTTCTCAGGTTTTTCATAGACTCGCTTCATATTTAACTGATAATCATCCATTTTTCCACTCCTTTATAAGGCTGACTAAAAAAAAACTCCACTAAGGAAAATTCTATCCTTAATGGAGCACAAAGTAAACTTATTTGCGGAAATTTATTTAACGACTAACTTATCTACACTTGCAAAAGATAAAACAAATTTAGAAATTTTCATTAATAAAGTTAAACGATTATTACGAACAGCTTCATCATCTGCCATGACCATGTTTTCATTGAAAAAGGTATCAATCAACGGTTGTAGTTGTTCAAACGCTTGATAGTTTTGATCGCTAGTACTATCATGAGCAGTTTTTTCGATTGCACTAAATGCTTCATATAATTCATGTTCAGATTTTGTTTCAAATAAATCGGTATTTACAGTTAATTCTGTTTGGTTAAGCAATTCTTTCCCTTTAGCAGCTAGATTCAATACACGAGTCAACGCTTCTATAGTTGGTTTAAAGACCGTATCTGATAAATGACGGTTGATTTCACGTCCAGCTTCTATCAATTTGATCATATCTTCCTGACGAGAATGCAATGCAGCATCAATCACATCATGACGGATATTTTTCCCAACTAGCAACTGACGAATACGAGCTTTAATAAAGTCGATCACTTCTAAGTTACTTGAAGCATACCCTTGGGCTAATGCACTTTGTTCGATAACCGTTGCAGCTAAGATATCTTTTTTAAGAGATTCCATAGGGAAACTCCAATTTTTTGATTCAATAATACGCACGATACCATATGTTTGACGTCTCAACGCGTAAGGATCATTCGAGCCAGTCGGGATCATACCAACTGCAAAGAAGCTAAGAACACTTTCTAATTTATCTGCAATAGCTAATACCGCTCCAACAGCCGTTTCAGGAAGTTCCCCTTCACTTGAAGTAGGCATATAATGTTCTCTAATAGCGGCAGCGACTGCTGGATTTTCACCTTGCATCATAGCATATTTTTCACCCATAATTCCTTGTAGTTCAGGAAATTCGCCAACCATATTGGTTACTAAATCAAATTTGTATATTTCAGAAGCACGGTTCAAATCTTTTAATTCAGTATCATTTAACCCTACATTTTTCCCGATAAGTTGAGCAATTGCTTTCACTCGGTTCATTTTTTCATAAATCGAACCAATTTTTTCATGAAAAGTTACTTGTTTCAGGCGGTCAACACAAGCAGCAATCGTTAATTTTTGATCTTCTTCATAGAAGAATTGACCATCATCTAAACGAGCTGTCAGCACTTTTTCATTTCCTTTAGCAACCATATCAAGGTGTTCAGCATTTCCATTACGTACAGAGATAAAGTAAGGTAAAATAGCTCCTTCATTGTTTTTTACTCCGAAATAACGTTGATGATCTTTCATTGAAGTAATCAATACTTCTTCTGGTAAATCTAAATATTTTTTATCAAATGTGCCATAAAAAGCAGTAGGGTATTCAATCAAATTCGTTACTTCTTCAAGTAATTCTTCATCTAAAGAAACAGACCACTTATTATCTTTCGCTAATTTTTCGATTTGCGTAACAATCATCTGTTTGCGTTTTTCGCTATCTGCAATAACAAAGACCGCTTCTAATTTTTTTTCATAATCTAAAGCACTAGCAAAAGTGACATCTGTGCCTAAAAAGCGGTGTCCCCGAGAGGTATTAGACGTTTTGATATCTAATAATTCGAATGGAATCACTTTTTCATCTAACATAGCTGTTAACCAGTGGAACGGGCGAATGTATTTAAATGAATGATTTGCCCAGTGCATGCTTACAGGGAATGTCATTGATGCAATCACTTCACCTAAACCAATAAGGATTTCATTAACGGTTTTACCTGAAATAAATTTATCAACATAAACATAAGAAACGTCTTTGATTTCTTTAAAGTAGATATCTTCTGTAGTAGCTCCTTGTCCGCGAGCAAAACCAATAGCAGCTTTACTCCAGTTCCCTTCAGCATCCTGAGCGATTTTTTTAGCAGGTCCTTTAACAGATTCTTGAATATCTTCTTGTTTTTCCGCGATATCTTTAACAACCACCGCTAATCTTCTGGGAGTAGAATACGGGATCACTTCTCCATGTTCTAAGCGGTTTTCTTTTAGAAAAGCTGTTAATTTTTGGACTAACTGTTTGCTGCTTGGAGTTACGATGTGAGCTGGAATTTCTTCTAAACCAATTTCTAATAATAAATTTTTAGTCATTTTCTTTTGCCTCCTTATTTTCAGCAGATTGAGCTTGAAGCAAAGGGAAACCTAATTTTTCGCGTTCAATAACAAAAGCTTTTGCGATCGCACGAGCCATGTTACGAATACGAGCTAAGTATCCAGCACGTTCCGTAACGGAAACGGCACCTCTAGCATCCAGCAAATTAAATGTATGGCTACATTTCAACACGTAGTCATAAGCAGGATGAACTAATCCAGCTTCAATTTGTGCAGTTGCTTCTTTTTCATATTCATTAAACAACATTAAAAGCAATTCTTGATTGCTGTTTTCAAAAGCATACTTAGAGTGTTCGTATTCAGGTTGAATAAAGATCTCACCATATTTAACCCCTTTAGTCCATTCAATATCATAAACACTGTCAACATCTTGAATATAAGAAGCTAATCGTTCTAATCCAAAAGTAATCTCACTGGTTACAGGATTGCATTCTAATCCCCCAACTTGTTGGAAGTAAGTAAATTGAGTAATTTCCATACCGTCTAACCATACTTCCCATCCAAGACCTGCACAACCCATTGAAGGATTTTCCCAGTTGTCTTCTACAAAGCGGATGTCATGTTCAAGAGGATCGATTCCTAGTAAGCGAAGACTTTCTAAATAAAGTTCTTGAATATTATCTGGAGAAGGTTTCATAACTACTTGGAATTGATGGTGTTGGAATAAACGATTAGGATTTTCACCATAACGACCATCTGCTGGACGTCTTGAAGGTTCTACATAGGCCGCGTTCCAAGGTTCTGGTCCAATAGCGCGTAAAAATGTGTACGGACTCATTGTTCCTGCTCCTTTTTCTGTATCATATGATTGAAGAAGTAGACAACCCTGATCAGACCAATATTTCTGTAAAGTCATGATAATTTCTTGAAATGTTAAGCTATTCTCTTTCATAATGTCATTCTCCTCTTAAATTTTTAGATCGTCTAGTAACGACTTTATTAAAAACAATACAAAAAAGTCCCTATGCTAACAAGTGTGTCAGCATAGGGACGATAGTACAATCGCGGTTCCACCCTAATTCTAGTTTAATAAAAACTAGCATCTCTTTTATCGAACAGCTCCAGAATGCCTTTCAAAACTTTGTCTATATTTGGCTCACACTATCCCAAATTCGCTCCTATAGAGGTAAAGTCTTTACTTTTTTCTTTCATCGCTGGTTATTTACTTAAACCTATAATAACCTTCACTATTAACTATTGTCAATAGTTACTTTCTTATCCTATATCCTAGTCTGTGGTTTCCTCAGGTGGAACTCTTTTATCCACTAAAAGATCACCCCAGGAATACATCTGATCAATAAACTTTTTGCTTTTCAACTTGATTCCAACTGATTCTTCGTAGATCATATCGATCAATGTTCTAATTTCGCGCTTTGTCTCTTCTTTAACATTGATAGACCCTAATTGGTCTAAAGAAACGACTGAAAATAAACGTACAAAATGAACGGCTCTCCTACTGGCATGATAACGGTGTTTATCTAAATGCCAATGATTCTGACATAGCAGTCCACCATAACTGCCGGAGTAATCAAATACACCTTCAGTTATTCCACACACACGACAACCTCTAAATTCTGGTGCAACTCCAAAATAAGGCAAAATTTGAATTTCGAATATGTTTACCACAATTTCTGGATCTGTTTTTTCATCGATCTCAGTCAAACAGCGATCAATTCTGTGAAAGAGTGTACTATCCACTATGCCATCTTCTAAGGCCGAATCTGCTAAACTTAAGATATAAGTAGCATAGGCGTTCAAGAAGATATCCGTTTGCATGCTTTTATACTGTTCTACCTCTTTTGCATCTCTGATAAAACAAAGTCCAGTGTCACGGATGTCAGCGATATAAGTCGCTTTTGTAAAAGGCAATACAGCTGTTTTTAGTTTGTTTGCTTGCTTTCTGGTTCCTTTAACAAAAAACATGCGTTTACCAAAACGATTTGTAAACAACTTAACCAATTGATCATTTTCGCGATGATTTCGCACAGATAACACGATGCCTTCTACTTCTTCTACCTGAGCCATAAAAAAACCTCCTACACACGATCCGCGCTTAAAAAATAAAACCACAAAAATTTATGGTTTTATTTTTTATCTATTTTTTTAATAATCGTCTTTACGGTAACCATAATCTTGTAAATTCGTTTGGCGATCACGCCAATCTTTTTGAACTTTTACCCAAAGATCTAAATAAATTTTATCTCCTAATAAAACTTCAATATCTTTTCGAGCACGGATACCAATGTCTTTTAACATTTTCCCGCCTTTTCCAATAATAATTCCTTTTTGACTTGAACGCTCAACAATGATCGCTGCATGTACTTGAACTTTTCCAAGTTCATTTCGTTGCATACTTTCAACAACAACAGCAACAGAATGTGGAACTTCTTCTCTCGTTAATTCCAGAACTTTTTCACGGATTAATTCAGAAACGATAAAGTATTCTGGGTGATCGGTTACTTGGTCTTCTGGATAAAATTGAGGTCCTTCAGGCAAGTATTTTGTTACTTCTGATAATAATGTATCAACATTATTGCCTTCTGAAGCAGAAATTGGAATGATTTGTTCAAAATCTACTAATGAACGGTAATCTTCAATAATCGGCAGCAATTGATCAGGATGAATTTTATCAATTTTATTCAGCACTAAAAATACTGGGCTTTTGACTGTTTTTAATCTTTCGATAATGAAGTTATCTCCAGGACCGCGTTTTTCTGCAATATTTACCATGAACAAAATAACATCTACTTCTCTAAAAGCACTAAAAGCCGAGTCTACCATAAAGTCTCCTAGACGGTGTTTAGGTTTATGGATACCAGGAGTATCGATAAATACAATTTGTGATTCTGGCGTAGTATAGATACCTTGTATTTTATTTCTTGTTGTTTGAGCTTTATCACTCATTATTGCTATTTTTTGTCCTACAATTCTATTTAATAATGTTGATTTACCAACGTTTGGACGCCCAACAATAGAAACAAAACCTGATTTGTGCTCATTCGTATTTTTCATTAAACCATATCCTCCGATTTAAACGCTCCGGGTAGCAATTCGCTAACCGTTGTTAGTTGTTTATTTCCTTTATTATTCGTTAATAAGACAGGCATGTCTGGTCCGCAAAATTCTGCGAGTACTTGCCTACAGGCTCCACAAGGTGAGATTGGGCCATCTGTGTCGCCTGTTACAACTAAATAGTCGAACACCTTTTTCCCTTCAGACACTGCTTTGAAAATAGCTGTACGTTCGGCACAATTAGTTAAACCAAAAGAGGCATTTTCAATGTTGCAACCTGAAAAAATTTCCCCGTCTTTTGTTAAAAGTGCTGCTCCAACTGGAAAATGAGAATAAGGAACATACGCCTTTTCTAACATATCCGTTGCTTTTGTAATTAGTTCTTCTACTTTTTGATCCGTAGAGTGCATAACAAGTGATCTCCTTTAGAATAGTATTTGCCATAATTTTGGTAAAATGATAATCAATGCTACAATAATTGAAAAACCAGCTGTTAGTAGTACAGCCGATGCTGCCATATCTTTTGCCTTTTTTGCCAGAGGATGAAAAATATCACCAGTCACCAAATCAACTACATTCTCTATAACAGTATTCCAAATTTCCATTATTACTACTAAAAAAATACTGAAAAGAACCCATAACCATTCATTGACAGTCAGATCAAGGAATGCACATAAAATTAAGACAATAGACCCAATTAAAATATGTGATCGCATATTTCTTTCTTCTTGAAAGGCCGTTAAAACTCCTTTAAATGCATACTTAAAAGAGTCAAAGAAGCTTGAGTTTTTACCGACCTGATCTTTATCTTTTAAGTCCATAGGCTTCTAATATCTCTTTCTGCAACCCAAACATTTCTTTTTCATCCTCAGGATTCATATGATCATATCCATTTAAATGTAAGAAACCATGTAAAGCAAGAAATCCTAATTCACGATCAAAAGAATGTCCATATTCTTCGGCTTGGGTTGCTGTTTTATCAACTGAAATAATAATATCCCCAATATTTCTCGGAATGGGTTCATCTAAATTATCAAAGTTGATCATTAATTCATCTTCAACTTCATCTTCCATAGCAAAACTGATCACGTCGGTTGGTTGATCTTTGCCACGATATGTTTTATTGATTTTTTGAATATTTTCATCGTCTACGAATGTTACCGACATTTCAGTATCTGCCGGCAACTGTAGATGATCCCCTGCGAATGCTAGTAAAGAATTCACTAATTTTTTTTGTTCCAGCGTAACCTGGTTTGTTTCATCATACAAATCTAATTCCATAAGTAACTTCCTCACTCCTTTTTTACTCCACTATAATCAAATTCAGCTAATTATTCTTTTTTTAAAGCCGGGTATTCAATCCTTGAATGGAATGTTCCATTCAGCCCTTCACAAATTGCCTTTTCAACGATTTTCAACTCTTGCAATGATATAGAACACTCATCAAACTGACCATCCGTAATCCTACTATTGATTAAATCATGAACGAATTTTTCAATAGTTTCTTTTGTTGGATGTGACATTGCCCTAGTGGCCGCTTCAGCACTATCCGCAATATTAATAACAGCTGCTTCTTTTGTTTGAGGTTTTGGTCCTGGATACCTAAAATCACTTTCTGTTACTGTGTCATCCTGTTCTTTAGCTGTAACATAAAAATATTTCATGAGGGTTGTTCCATGATGCTGAGCACAAATATCAATAATAGATTGAGGAAATTTAGCTTTTTCCAACATCTTTACGCCTTCAGAAACATGTCCAAAAATAATTTCTTTGCTCTCAAAAGGAGTTAATAAATTATGTGGATTCTCCATTCCAGGCGGTAGATTTTCTACAAAGAAGAGCGAATGACGTAATTTGCCAACATCATGATAATAACAAGCCACACGCGCAAATAATGAATCTCCGCCAATAGCTCCAACTGCATTTGCACTTAAATTCGCTACCATTAAACTATGGTGATAGGTTCCAGGTGCTTTCGTCAGCAATTCTTTTAACAACGGACTATTCGGATTGGATAATTCTGTCAATGTTAATACAGCATTATCTTTAAATAATACTTCAACATAAGGTGTTAATAGAATAGCCAATAAATATGAAATAATCCCGCTTGAAAGTGCATATATGATCATCAGAAAAACTTGGTGCGACCAGATGTGTATGTTTAAGTATAAAATAAATGAAAGGATAAACAAAGCATTAAATACAGTGACCCAAATGAAACTCGTCCAAAACTGAGTCGTGATCTTTTTTCGTGTGATCATGGTACCCATCATACCGCTTAGCAGATAAAATAGCACTAAGACAATACTAAAACTTGTTCCAGAATCTGGGCTAAAAATAAAAATTGAAAATACTGCAGTAAATCCATTCGCCAATATTCCAAACCTGCGAGATCCAAATGCTGTTAGTAGCATGGAACCCAAGGCAGCTGGAAACAATAAACCAATATATTCTAAGTCAGTATCTTGAATCAATTGCAAACTTTTCATCAATAATAAAGAAGCAATCATAATCAAAGAATAAAATGTGACTTGACTGCCGTGATCAACTTCGTCTTCTTTCTTGAATTTTCCTAAGTAAAATAATAACAAGGCTTGTGTAAAAATCAATACGATCAAACCATATAAGGATTGTCTTGATGAAGTATCATCCAGCATACCCAACAATTCAAGTTGATGCATATCATTGCTATCCACAACATGGCCTTCTTGAACAATCACTTGCCCTTGTAAGATCAAAGCAGGTTGAACATTCGCTTTCTCTTCTTCTTTCTTTTGTTCAGTAGCATTAGCATTGTAGATGTTGTTTTCTACGATCGCATTATCAATGATCAAACTAGCTATCCTTTGATTGTTAGAATCTAAGTCTGAATAATCTAAATTATTATTTGCTTCTAATTTAATGTCATTTAATTCTTCATTTTTGATAGGCTGAGACATAAACTCTGAAACTACTGAAGTTATTGATTCTTTCATACTTGTTAAAACGGATTGATCAATTTCTATTAAATCTAAAACAGCCCAATCTGGAAGCATTTCAATAAACTCTTTAGTCGAATCTTCTAAGTTATTTAATTTTTCTTTAAATAAGCCCAGTAATTCCTCATTCGTTAGTTTATTTACTTTTATTTCTGCTAGTTCTTGAGAGGTTATAGATGAATTATTTTCAGAAGCTTTTTTCCTCGCTTCTTTTAGGTCATCTTGATATTTCTTATCAGCGTCTTGTTTTATTTCATCAATTGTAGCAAATAGTATTTCTATTTTAGACGTTTGCAAGTCTTTTAAATCTGAGTTGTACGTATATACAGGAGAAACGGTTGCAGCAATCGTTTCTTTATTTTCTTCTGTTTTTTCTGTATCTTCAACTGTTGCATTTGCTCGTATGGTCTCTTCTGCCACCTGAAATAATTTAATATCTAAGGCTTTTGGTTTAACCGTACTATACATAATAAAAAACAACGCCACAGATGAAAGTAATAGAATAGAAGGAATATAAAAATTGCCCATTTTTTTCTGGAGGCGTCGTAAATTTCTTCTCATTCATTCACTTCCTAATTGTTTTTTTCAGTACTCACTTTTTCAGTATCCGATTTTTTACTTTCAGTCATTGTTTTTTCTTGGCTGTATGCATTTATAATATTTGCTACTACTGGATGACGCACAACATCATTTGAATCAAATTGAACAAAATTGATTCCTTTAACTTGGTTCAAGACTTTCTCCGCATGGACTAATCCGCTCATTGCCCCTTTTGGCAAGTCAATTTGCGTAACATCACCATTGACGATCATTTTTGAACCAAAACCAAGTCGCGTAAGAAACATTTTCATTTGAGCTTTTGTTGTATTTTGTGCTTCATCAAGAATAACAAAAGCGTCTTCTAGTGTACGTCCTCTCATATAAGCTAAGGGTGCGATTTCAATTACGTTTCTATCCATTAGACGAGTGGTATGCTCTAAACCAAACACATTATATAAAGCATCATAAATCGGACGTAGATAAGGATCCACTTTTTCTTTTAAATCACCCGGTAAAAACCCAAGATTTTCTCCTGCTTCAACTGCTGGACGAGTTAATATAATTTTTTTTACTTCCCCTTTTTTCATTGCTGACACGGCCATTACTACTGCTAAATAAGTTTTACCAGTTCCGGCTGGACCAACACCAAAGGTAACATCATTTTTTTTAATCGATTGGATATATTGACGTTGACCAAACGTTTTTGCTCGAATCGGTTTTCCAGCATGATCTTTTCCAATTTCTTCCTCATACATACTAATAAAAAAATGTAGAGTGTTATTTTTTGCCATTTTGATGGCCGTTACAACGTCGGAAGGCCCTACTTGGATCGAACGTTTAATTAATTCTTCTAAATGATTAAAGATTTCTTCAACTGTAGCTGTATTTTCTTCTGTGCCAATAATTTCTAGATGACTTCCACGACTGTTGATAACAACATCCATTGCGTCTTCTAATAAAGCTAAATGCTTATCTTGGGCACCAAATAATAAAGATGTATGATTTTCATTTTTCAAGTCTACCAAACGTGTTTCGTTCGTTAAATTAGTCAAACAAACAACACTCTCCTTTATCTTTCTATACTTTAAAGAATAGCACATTTTTCGTATAAAATGAAGCTTTCCTTCTTTAGGTAGAAAACCAATTAAAAAAAGGAAAACTGGTAAAATGGAAGTTAAAAGAGTGTTTAAATTTTAATCTCTAACATCTACTTCTGAATTTTCTTCCGGAATAAACGGCTGTATAATTTTTAATGTGAAAGAAGAAATTCATTCACACCTATTTTTGAATTAATAAGTAGATTATGGATAAGTCTTTCATAGCTATGAAGAAATAGGACGGACACTCATTCCCTTTATCGACTATTACAATAACAGAAGAATCAAGCAGAAACTCATTGGTTAAGTCCAATCGACTATAGTGAAACGTCTGAAAACATTTCTTAGAACGATAGGTTCTTTGCGGATAATAATGTATAAAAAAAGAAGTGGATTTCTCCACTCCAAAAAAAGTCTAACATTCGTGGTTACTATAAAATCCCCTTCCTATCACAAAAGCGATACGCGAATTTGTTTAGCATACCTCATAATTGTATATTAGAGCCCTTAATAAAAAATAACTCTAATCTATTAGGATTCTTGTCACGTGATTTTATGGAATTTCATGTATTCGTACTTATAGTATTTATAGAAATACGAAAATAGATTTTTTTATACAATATCACTTTATTGTATAAAAATTTAAGAATGAAAGTTATGATGCTTGAAATAAAAAGATACGCTTGTTATTTCCCCACTCTTTTAGCATATTCTTCAGGATAGCGATTCCCTGAAATTTCGATTTTTGAAAGGGCATTGTTCAAATCATTCAGTTCTATCTGGGTTAGCTTAATTTCAGCAGCACCAAGATTTTCTTCCAAGCGTTCTAGTTTCCTCGTTCCAGGAATTGGAACAATCCACGGCTTTTGAGCAAGCACCCATGCAAGAGCAATTTGAGCCGATGTTACGTCTTTTCTCGCAGCAACCTTTTCTATAAGCTCAATTAACACTTGGTTTGCTTCCATGTTATCTGCTTTAAACCGGGGAACAATGCTACGAAAATCAGAATTATCAAATGTTGCTTTTTTATCAATTTTCCCTGTAAGAAATCCCTTTCCTAATGGGCTGAACGGTACAAAACCAATTCCTAGCTCTTCAAGGGTAGGCAATAGTTCTTTTTCAGGACTTCTCCACATCATGGAGTATTCACTTTGAACGGCTGCAACTGGTTGAACTGCATGTGCACGACGAATTGTTTCTATGCCTGATTCGGAAAGCCCCCAATGTTTTACCTTTCCTTCCTTAATTAACTCTTGTAAAACTCTAGCTACTTCTTCAATTTGAACATTTGGGTCTACACGATGTTGATAGTAAAGATCAATAGTATCAACTTTAAGACGTTTAAGTGATCCTTCGACAGATTTCCTGATTTGTTCTGGACTACTGTCTAGCACTTGTTTATTGCCTGCCATTTGAATACCAAATTTGGTTGCGATAACTACCTTTCCTTTGAATGGGGCAAGTGCTTCGCCTAACAACTCTTCATTCACATATGGGCCATACACTTCAGCTGTGTCAAAAAAAGTAACTCCACGATCAATTGCCGCGTGAATCAACGAAATCATCTCTTTTTTGTCTGATGCTGGCCCATACCCATGACTCATTCCCATACAACCAAGTCCCATAGCCGAGACTTCTAGCCCATTTTTTCCTAATTTACGCTTTTGCATTGTTTATCTTCCTTTCATTAAAAAAGTTTTTAAAAAGGTATAAAATGATACTGCCTTTGGACAAAACAATTTTAAACACCTTGTCAAATCTACGTTTTCCTAAAAATATTTCTTAGTTCTTAAATTTTTTCAAAGTATTATAGGTCTGAAAGCCATTTTTTAAGATTATCTTTGTCTTTCTCTGCATTTCTATCTTCAACCGTATAAACTTCCTCTATTTTGGATTGTGGAAGTAGTTCTGATAACCTTTCAAACGTATTTCCTGAACCATATCCAGCGTTAGTTGAAAAAGAAGTTATGACTTTTCCTTCAAGTTCTTCTTCGTATTTTTGAATAAATGTCACCATAGGATTAGCAAGGGTCATTGCCCATATTGGATGACCCAAAATAACTGTCTGGTATTGTGTTAAATCGGGAATATCAGTAGATAATTCTGGGTACAGTTCATTTTCTCTTTCGTAGGTTGCCCGATCCACCGTCTCCTCATAGTTGCTAGGATAGGGATCTTTGACTTGTAGCTCCAAAATATCTGAATTTGTTGTTTCACTAATTTCTTTTGCCAACTCTTCTGTATGACCACTTCTTGAAAAATAAATAACAATTGATTTTGCTGAGTTTGACAATTTCTTAGTGGAGACTTCATTTGCATTCGTATCTTTTCCGTCTGATATGGCTCCACGACCAAAATTATCTGATTCACTTGTAGTAGCTGAGCTTTCTGTTGTGCTTTCTTCATTTTGGTTGTTCATTTGGCAGCCTGATAATACAACGATAACGGATAGAGCACCAAAAACTTTTTTAATCATTGCGTTCTCCTTTCACAATTTTAATTAAGTCTCTTCGTAAAAAGTCCGTAATCACTACTATTTTCATTGGACAGAGTGATAGTTCAATCATAAGTTATTTTTAATAAAAGAAGTTTTATCCATCATTCCATTTATTAAATACTCCAATGACTTCATCAGTAGATACCTAAAATCGAAGCACAAAAAAATTATATTAAAAGAAATATTAGATTACTCATTTAGTAATCTAATATTTCTTTTAAGTAATGGAAAATTTAATCATCATGAATTTTATTACTAGCTTCAAACTTATCTATGAAAGTCATACCAATCTCTAAGTCAAAAGTCGTTTTAATAACTCTATTTTCTTAAATATTCATTTTTCTACTTGCCATCCATTTAATCATTTCTGGATCAGAATGAGAAAAGAACTGGCTTTCACCCTTATTTAAAGTAGCAATTTGTGCTTTGTCATCTTTAGTCAACTCAAAATCAAAAACATTTAGATTTTGTGCCATACGTTCTGGTTTTACTGACTTAGCTAATACAATAATATCTTGCTCAACTAACCACCGGATAATGACTTGCGCTACTGATTTACCATATTTATTTCCGATTTTTTCTAAAATTGGATTAGTAAAAATATCGTTTTTTCCTTCAGCAAATGGTGCCCATGCTTCTGGAATAATTCCTTCTTCTTTTAACGCTTCAATATTTTTTGTTTGTTGTTGAAAAGGATTAATTTCAATTTGATTTACTTGTGGAACCACTTCATTAAATTCAGCTAGATCAACAGCACGGTCAACTCCAAAATTTGATACGCCAATTGATCGAACTTTTCCTTGCTTTTGAAGTTCTTCCATTGCGCGCCATGCACCATAAACATCATTATATGGTTGGTGAATCAACAACATATCAATATATTCTAATCTTAAACGGTTTAATGACCGTTCCACAGAAGCTATTACACCATTATAACTAACATTCTCTACCCATACTTTTGTAGTAACAAAAAGATCTTCACGAGGCACACCAGAATTAGCGATTCCACGACCAACGGATTCTTCATTCATATAGCTTTGTGCAGTATCAATATGACGATAACCAGCTTCAATCGCATCTTTTACAGCTTTTTCAGCTTCTTCTGGATCAGTAATTTGAAACGTTCCAAATCCTAAAATAGGTACTTCCACACCGTTATTCAGCTTTACAGTTTTCATTTAACATTCCTCCAGTTTTGATAAACTATTTTCGATTACATGATTACTATAAACTATGGAGTACACTCCATAGCAAATCTTTTAATTTATTTTTTTCTTTCCCATAGCTTTTCTATATTCTCGGGATCTACTTCTCCTGCTTTAAACTTCTTAATATGTTCATCATAAGTGTTAATTTTATACTCTAATAAATCTCGTACCTCGTTCATTTCAGCTATTTTATTATCAAGTTGCTGTAACTGATCTCCTAAAACTCTCTTTTGAGCTTCTTCAACATTTTGTTTTTCACGAAGCTGAGCTAACGTGGAAAATTCAATCAATGACTCAATAGAAAGACCAGCCTTACGTAAGCTTTTAACTAAGTAAATCCAGTTTAAATCATTTGTAGCATAATCCCGATAACCACTATTATTACGGTGAACAGGAGGAATCACACCCACTCTTTCATAGTATCGCAAAGTATCTACTGTCAATTCAAACATATCAGCTGCTTTTTTAATATTCATAAAATACCACTCCATCTCTTTATCAGCTTACATACTTACTATAAACCATAAAGTTGACTCCAAAGCAATTATTTTGGATAATTTTCACTAATAAAGTTCCTAGTATTCATATCTCTTTTTCTTAAAAAAGAACCTTGAATTAACAAGGTTCTGGATACCTGACTTTATGGAATTTCATGTATCAATTAGTTCTTTTGTTTTTTCACCGATAAGTCTTTTGAGTTTACCTCAAAAAAAGGAAGCGGTATTCTAAAGGTAACCGAAAAAGGAGGTTTTTTATGAAACGCCCATCTTATCGCACGATAACTATGATTGGCCTTTGCGGAGCACTACTGATAGGGTGCTCATCTAATGAAAATATGGATACGAACACATCAACCGTACCATCAGAAGAGACTCAAAGTAGTAGTTACATCAACAGTGAAAGTAGTTCAGCGACTTCTGAAGAAAGCAGCAACTCGGAAAGCGGAGAATCCACTGAATCTTCTCTTATTCCAGAAGAAAGTAGCTCGGATTCTTCCAGCAACGAAGGATCCATTTCTACTGAATTACAAATGGATAAAGAAAAAATTTTATTACCCACTTTTTCCCCAGAAACTGTTACTGAAAATATAAAAACTAATGAAAAAAACACCTATACTGTCTCCTATATAAATAATCAAGGCGAAATCTTAGATGAAGTTTCTGGAACTCGTTATGGTAGTCCTGAAGCAGCCGAAGGGGATTTAACAGTTGGGTTACCAAATAGATTTTTTGAGACAGCGGATGTCCCAGAAGGCGGAGAAGATTTAATGAGTGGAATTACGGGATACGATATCGAAAAAGGAGATCAAAAGTGGCTTATATGGGAAGATGAGGAATGGGTTTTTAATATTCATTCCTTTGCAGGTGAACAGCTAAGTAAGCGAGTAGAAGCAAGAGATATGATTACATTTTTGTATGATAATCCACTTCCAGTTCCGCGTAGTAAAGGAATAGTCTATTTGGATTATGAACCAGGTGGTGAAGATGTAGTCATGGTTATTCGTTGGCAGGATGAAGAGATGGTCTATCAAGTAAAAACGACTAGATCTTCTCTAGAAGCTTTAGAGGTAACAGCCTCCTTGAAACAGCCAAGTGAATAATTTATTTCAATATTCAGTCAAAAAATAATAAAGTGGATAGATAGAATTATTGTATCCATTTGAATAAAGCAAAAAAAGCTACTCTTTTCCAGGGTAGCTTTTTTCTCCTTTTCGATACATGATTTTATCTAATTTCATTTATTGATTAAATGTTAATATTTTGAGTATATTAGCTAAAGTCATTTAGATGTTCCTAGCATTCTTTTATAGAATCGGCGAATGATTCTTAAACTGACTCTTTCATTATTGTCACGTATATAGTTTAGTACACTATGTAAAAAAGAGGAGATGAGACAATTGTCTCACCTCCTCTTTTTATAAAAGGTAATAACTTACCCTTTATGCATTCAATTGCTCTTTTACTAAACGATTGACTTCATTACCGTCTGCTTTACCTTTTGTTAAAGGCATAACAACTCCCATAACTTTGCCAAAATCTTTCATAGATTTAGCATCTACTTTCGTAGCAGCATCTTGAATAATCGCTTTAAGTTCGTTTTCAGAAAGTTGTTGAGGTAAATATTTTTCAACGGTATGAATAGCAGCTTCTGTTTGATCAACCAAGTCTTCTCGACCAGCATCTTTAAACTCTGCAAGCGATTCACGACGTTGCTTCATTTCGCGAGAAAGAACTGTTAACTCTTCATCCTCACTTAAATCATTACCTTTGCTGATTTGATCATTTTGCAATGCAGCTTTTAACATACGTAGAATAGCTAAAGTTTCTTTATCTTTGGCTTTCATCGCAGTTTTAATGTCTTCATTAATGGTTTCTAAAAGTGACAAGACTTTCCCACCCTCAATCCTAAAAGCAATTTACTAGAATTTACGTTTTCTAGCTGCTTCAGATTTTTTCTTACGTTTCACACTTGGTTTTTCATAGAATTCGCGTTTACGAGCTTCTTGTAAAGTACCTGTTTTTGAAACGGAACGTTTGAAGCGACGAAGAGCATCATCAAGAGATTCATTTTTCTTAATAACTGTTTTTGACATATTAAATTCCCTCCCTCCGTGCTTTAAAAAGTAACCGTTATTTAGAACACACTAATTTATTAGCGTATTCATAAACACTGTCCTTCCTTATTATATCGAATGTATTTTTTCACGTCAATACAACATTTCATTATTTTAATAAAAATAACCAGTTTATTGCATTTTCAGTTGTTTTTTTAAGAACATTTTTCACATTTCCCAAAAATTTCAAATCGATGAGACTCGATTTTACATCCATTTAGCTGATTTTCAAAAAAATTCATGGGACACATTTCAATTTGTTTTGTTTTCCCACAGCTTGTACAGATAAAATGATGATGATGTCCAGTATGTTTACATCCAAAACGGAACATTTTTTCACCATTTAATTCTGTTTCTTCTAGCACATTTAATTCTACAAACGTATAGATATTTCGATAAATCGTATCATAACTAATAGAAGGATATCTTTCTTTTAATCCAAGCTGTACTTCTTTAGCTGTTAAATATCGATTTTCAGCTGCAAATACAGATAACATATTTTCTCTTTTATCTGTATATTTGTAACCATGTTCTTTTAACGTTTCAATGGCTTGTTCTACTGCTGTCATATAAGTGATCGCCTCCTTTTACATGATCCATTTACCAACAAGTAGTATAACGTATTTATTGGTGTATAATCAAGCTGTAAATCTGAGAGTTATTTAAGTGATTCATTGTCGTTTAGTTGAGAGTTCCTGTATACTAATAAGTATACAGACAGAACTACAAGGAGGAAAAACATGTCTTCAAAATCAACTATTAATTTTTATATTATCTCCGATTCAGTAGGCGGGACAGCTAGTCAACTTGGACAAGCTGCTATGACTCAGTTTCCTGATGCAGATATTAAAGTTTCAGCCTACCCTTTCATTCGCGGATCGGACACCCTTTTATCTATTCTAGAAAAAGCAGAAATCGATAATGCGATCGTCCTTCATACATTGGTAGATGAAAAATTAAATAAGACAGCTAAAACGTTTTGTGAAAAACATGAGTTGGTTTGTTTTGACCCACTCTCTCCAATCATAAGCGAACTTGAAAAACGTTCTGAAATGGTTCCTATACAAAAGCCAGGAGCTTTGCATCTTTTAGATGAAACCTATTTCAATCGAATAAAGGCAATTGAATTTGCGGTAAAATTTGATGATGGACGAGATCCCAAAGGCTTTTTAGAAGCAGACATCGTATTGCTTGGGATTTCAAGAACATCTAAAACGCCATTAAGCATGTTTTTAGCGAACCAAAATTATAAAGTAGCTAATTTGCCTCTTATCCCAGAAGCGCATATTCCAGAACAAATTTGGCAAGTTGATCCTAAAAAAATAGTCGGTTTAACAAGTGATAGAGAAGCCTTAAACTCTATACGTCGAGAAAGAATGTTAACGTATGGAATGAACCCCGATACAGAGTACTCTAAATTAGATCGCATTGATAGAGAATTAGATTTTGCAAAAGAATTATACGAAAAATTAGGTTGTTTGGTCATTAATGTTTCTAAGAAATCTATTGAAGAAACGGCTGCCATCATTATCAATACTCTTCAAATCGAACACAAGAAGTATGAACAAAACTAATCATGGCCAAAAAAGTTTACTCAATAAGTTATGATTTTTTACATTCCTCTACCCAACCCGCACACTAAAATAAAGAACTTGAAGAATAATAGCCTAGCAGCTTTATTCTTCAAGTTCTTTTATTTTTCTTGGTAAATATTTTTGCAGCTTACTTAGAAGTATACTTTCATACAGATGACCATCTCGGCTTTGTTAATTGTAATAAACTTCATCTAAGAATAGTCCTTGAGAAGGCACGGTCATACCTGCCTCGCTTCTGATTCCACTCTTGAAAATAGCATCAATAGATGCTATCTCCGTCGTTCCAGCACCGATTTCTAAAATTGTTCCCATAATGATTCTAATCATTTTATATAAGAAACCTTCTCCTATAAACGTAAAGTGCAATAAGTCGCCTTCCTTTTGGATCGTGATTTCATTGATAGTTCTAACAGTTGATTTTTTCGACTTTTTAAGAGAAGAGAAACCAATAAAGTCGTGGGTTCCGACAAGTTTGCTGCAAGCCTCGTTCATTTTGTCAATATCAAGTTCTACAGGAAGATGGTAGCTGTAGTTGCGCTCAAATGCAGAAGGCACATTATTATTCCAAACATAGTAGCTATATTTTTTACCGCTAGCATTGTATCTAGCATGGAATCTTTCTGGTACTTCTTCAATTTTCTTCACAACAATATCACGTGGAAGATAACGATTTAAATGGTCCAACATCGCTTGAAGTTCCATGGTAGACTCAGTTTTAAAATTGGCCACCTGTCCCTTAGCATGAGCCCCGGCATCCGTACGTCCTGATCCGATTATTTCAATTTTAGTTCCTGTCATTGACGTCAAAACATTCTCTATTTTTCCTTGAATGGTTTTGTCTGAATCACTGAGCCTTTGCCAACCCAAATATCTGGCACCATCGTACTCAATTGTCATTTTAATATTTCTCATTTTATCCCTCTTAATCATCTGATTCGGTTTCTACTTTCATACCGTATACTTCACTATTAGTTCTCTAGTTTCTCATGGCCCTGTCTATTTGACAGGGCGCAGTCTAAATCTTTGATTTTAATGATTTAAGTTAAAGGAATTTGGCTATGGTTTAAAATCCACGACTGGAACCTCCGCCACCGGAACTTCCGCCACCACCAAATCCTCCACCGCCGCCGAAGCCGCCGCCACCGAAACCTCCGCCGCCAAAACCGCCACCGCCACGGTAACGACTTCCACCAGACATTCCTAGTAATAAAGGCCACATGCCGCCTCGTCTTCTTCCGCCACCAGATCCGCCACCGCCAAAGAAGCTGCTGATAACAAAAAAGATGATCACCACAACAATAATGGATGAAAAACCTCCATCATCATCATTGTACTCTGAAGTATCTACATTATAACCAGAAAAAATCGTGTCATCATCATATTGATACTCTTCATTAACTTTTACAGCTGTTTCAGTAAAAATACTTTTCAAAGCAGCATCAAAATCATTGTTCGATAAAGCATCGATATTTCGATCTAATATGGCTCCAGTTCCACTGTCAGTAAGAGCGCCTTCTAAACCATATCCAATTTCAAATCGGATTTCACGTTCTTCAGCAGATAATAGAATCAAGACTCCATTATCTAAATCAGCCCCACCAATTTTCCATTTTTCAAACAATTCAACGGTATATTCTTCAATCGTAACATCCTGTAAACTATTTACGGTAGCCACTACTATCTGTGGTTTTTCTTGAGTATCTTCATAGTGTTTATTTACATCTATTATAAATTTTTCAGTTTCCTCTGAAAGTAAATCTGCTTCATCAAAAACATAAAATTCATTAGAGGGTTCAGGATAATCAACAGCAGCCTTAACCGTTAGAGGAAATAAACTTAAAAGCAATAAGCTGAAAAGTAGCGACAAGGTGCTCAAAAATGAAATACGCTTAATTTTTTTCACTAGATTTCCTCCTCGTGCATAAGACATAACGATTATTCTTCATCATCAAAGTTAACTTCAGGCGCGATTTCTGCACCTTCAACGGCTTCAAAATAAGGTTTTTCTGAGAATCCAGTTATGCCGGCAATAATAGATCCAGGGAAACGTTTCACTTTGTTATTATAACCTTGTACAGATTCATTGTAACGTTGTCTTTCAACAGCAATTCGATTTTCTGTTCCAGCAAGTTCATCCATCAATGCGGTTACGTTGTCATTAGATTTCAATTCTGGATAGCTCTCTACTACAACTAATAATCTAGATAAAGCAGAGTTCATTTCATTATTCGCTTCTACTTCTTCTTCCATTGATCCAGCACTGCTCAGTGAAGCACGTGCATCTGCGATTGCAGTAAACACATCCTCTTCTTGATCCATAGCTCCTTGAACTGAATTAACTAGGTTAGGTATCAAATCATTTCTACGTTGTAATTGTGATTCAACTTGTGACCAAGCTAAATCTACTTTACTTTCTTCATTGATCAATCCATTATATGAACTAATCAGAGGTATCGCAATGATAACGACAGCTATAATAATCCCTATAATTACTTTTGTTCCACTCTTCATATTTTTCATTTGTCATCCTTCTTTCTTTCGTTATTTAATAGACTAAGTATACTTTAATTCCTAAATCAACACATCCGACTTAAGGATGAAAAGAAATTGCTGTCCTTTTTTATAAGCTGTCCTTTTAAGTTAAGTATGACATAAAATGCTTATTTTAGGAAATAATAGCGTAAGAAAAAAAGAAAAACAAAATTTATTTTTCCCTTTTTTCAGCAAGCATACTATGCTGACTCTTTAGTTCTTTAATTTAAACAATCTTCTAATAATTTTGGATTAAAAATTTGCTCTTTTAGCATTTTGATTTCATGTGCATAAGGTGCTTTTTTAGTTTTCTTATCTTCTCCTACAAAAGGTGTTTCCAATATTTTAGGTAACAATTCTAATTGTGGGTGATGAACCACTTTATTCAAAGCTTCAAACCCGATCGTTCCAAATCCAATGTTTGCATGTCTATCTTTATGACTGCCTTGGGGATTTTTCGAGTCGTTCACATGGACAACTTTTAGACGGTCTAATCCTATAATTTTATCAAACTCATTTAAAACACCGTCAAAATCTTCTTTTACATTATAGCCTGCATCGTTTAGATGACAAGTATCCAGTGTGACGGATAATTTTTCATTTAATGTCACACCATCCATTATTTTTGCCAATTCATCAAACGTTCTGCCTACTTCAGTTCCTTTACCAGCCATTGTTTCAAGTGCGATATGAGCTAGTTGATTTTTATGCAAGACTTCATTTAGCCCTTTAATAATTTGCGCGATTCCTGCATCCGCTCCAGCTCCAACATGTGCACCTGGATGCATTGTGATCTGTCTTGCACCTAAAGCTTCAGCTCTTAAAATTTCTGCTCTTAAAAACTCAATAGCAAAACTGAAATTTTCAGGTTTGATCGTATTGCCTAAATTTATGATATAAGGCGCATGTACAACAATATTTGATAAGTTGTTTTCTTTCATGAAAGCTGTTCCTGTAGGAATATTCATATCTTCAATTGCTTTTCGTCTTGTATTTTGAGGGGCACCTGTATAAATCATGAATGTTGTAGCACCATAACTTGCAGCATCCTCAGCAGAGCCAAGCAGCATCTTTTTTCCACCCATTGAAACATGTGAACCTAATAAAACCATCTTTTTTTCTCCTAACGTTAAGTACATTTTCTTTTATTCTAAGCTAGTTTTATCGAAAGAACAACCCAGATTAGATTAGTTTCATTTAGGTTGTTACTCTAAAGATAATTTACTCGCTCGAATCAGATTTTCAGAAACAACGGCTGTATCACTGAAAAAATCAGCTAAGTGTTGCTTCTCTTGAGTAAACAATACCATTAAATAGATAAATGGAAATGTTTTTAAAATATAGCGGCCAAAACATTCCCGAATGAGAACCGTTCCCCAACTTAACTGTTCTTCTTTAAAACTGATCAATCGAAGTCCAAAAATAATCTTTCCAACTGTTTGACCATTTGTAGCTTTTGTTAAAAGTACAAAGTATAAAAGATAAACAACTAATTTACTTAATGAATAAGCTGAAAAATCATTATCGTTAAGTGGTAAACGCAACAATAGAAAGATCGTTTGGACAACTAATCGATTGATACTCCAGATCAAAATCATATCAATAATGAAAGCAAATAAACGGAACCAAAAACCCGCATAAAAAAATGACGGAAAATGATTATAAGGCTTTTTCTTGCGTTCTTCTTCTTTTTGCTTTTGTTGCCAATAATATCTCCTTGCATCTCTAAGTTCTTGAGGACTCATATTTTTTCTTTCATGCTTATCTGTCTCAATTTTAGAATCATCCATTGGTTGATCTTCTGTTGGACTTATTTCGGATGTTTTTTCTTCTTGTTGTTTTAAGCGTTTTAGTCGTTTTAATCTTTCAAGTTCTGCTTCTTCCTGAGCTAATGATTTTTTCAACTCATTTAGATCTAACTCTTTTGTATCTCCTTTTTTTGCTTTATCCTGCTCTTTGTTTTCAAGAGTTGTGGTCATATTATTCACCTCCGTAATAATACATCATCTTCGGAGAATCTACTGCTCCAATAGCGGAGATCAATTCAGTAAGCTCTGATTCTTGGGTGCTAGTTGATTGAAATAATCCGCTTAATTTCGAACTAAATAATGATGAAAAGGATAATGTAGGGACTTGATAACTAAAAATCTCTGCATCTTCTAGTGTATAATCTTTTTGAATGGCTTTAATAGCATCTTCTTGGTAGCCAATCTCGTCTACTAATCCATTATCAACGGCTTGAACTCCATCATATATACGACCATCTGCTATTTTTCTGACTTCTTCTTCTGACATCCCACGACCTTCGACAATAACCTCTACAAAACGATCGTAGGAAGTATTGACCATTGTTTGTAATATTTCGGTATCTTCTTCAGTCATTGCTCTTGTAGAAGATCCAATATCTTTAAATTCGCCGCTCTTGACCGTGGTATCATCCACACCAAGTTTTTCCAGTAACTCACTAACATTCATACCAGACATAATGACTCCGATAGATCCTGTCATCGTTTCTTCAGCAGCAAATATTTTTTCAGCTGATGCTGAAATATAATAACCACCACTAGCAGCCATACTCCCCATTGAAACATACATGGGTTTATTGGTATTTTTTTGGATTGCAACTAATTTATCTTTTATCTGAGCGCTTTCATAGGTTCCGCCACCTGGAGAATTAACGGATAAAACGATCCCACTGATCGTATCATCTAATAAGACTTGTTCCAATTGTTGCATAAAATAATCATGACTATATGTAATGTCTCCTGTTAAACCAGACGATTGGCCAGCTAAAATGGTTCCATCTACAGTTAGAACTACAATACGATTTGAACTGTCTCCCGCTTCTATCACTCTTTCTTCAAGCGCTTCTGTACCCAATAAACCTACTAAGCTATCACTTAAGGATTCAGATGTTTCTTGTTTTTGTGCAACGTAAGAAAAATAATTGCTGAAAAAGAATGAGAATATAAATATACCTAATGCAATCCCGATTGCACTCCATCTTTTTGCGTTCATGTATAAACCTCCATAAAATAGTTTTCTGATTCTATTTTGTCAAAACTGCCTATGAATAACAAGCAAAATTTTTATTTAATCTATTCTTTAAAAAATAAAGACGCGAGCAAACTAATGTACTCGCGTCTTCTAACTATCAAAGCCGATTTATTGACTCTTAATCTTCAATTTTAGTTGTTGTAATCGATAATTCATCAAGTTGAGCTTCACTAACTAAGCTTGGTGCTTCCGTTAATGGATCTGTTGCTTTTCCGTTTTTAGGGAAAGCGATCACTTCACGAATATTTTCTTTGCCAGCAAGCAGCATAGCAAACCGATCAAGACCTAATGCAATTCCACCATGAGGAGGGAAACCATATTCTAATGCTTCTAATAAGAAACCAAATTGTTCTTCTGCTTCTTCTTTTGAGAAACCTAATGCAGCAAACATTTTTTCTTGTAATTCACGAGTATGGATTCTAAGTGATCCTCCACCTAATTCATATCCATTTAATACAATATCATAAGCTTGAGCGTATACTTTCCCAGGATCTGTTTCAAGCAATTCGATGTCCGATTCTTTCGGCATTGTGAACGGGTGATGAGCAGCTGAATAGCGTCCTGCTTCTTCATCGTACTCTAGTAATGGCCAGTCGACGATCCACATAAAGGCATAAACTGATTCATCGATCAATTTTAGTTCTTTCCCTAATTTTGAACGCAACGCACCTAATGAATCATGGACAACTGATTTTTTATCAGCCACAAACAACAATAGATCGCCTGCTTCAGCATCCATTTTTTCAATCAATGCTTCAGCATCTTCTTTAAAGAATTTAGCGATTGGTCCTTTTAAGCCATCGTCTTCAACTTTCAACCAAGCTAGGCCTTTTGCTCCATAAACAGAGACAAATTCACCTAAAGCATCAATGTCTTTTCGAGAATAATTGCTTGCAGCGCCTTTAGCATTAATAGCCTTAACAGCTCCGCCATTTTCTACTGCTCCACTAAATACCTTGAAACTAGATTCTTTAACTAACTCACTAACGTCTACTAATTCTAGCCCGAAACGAACATCGGGTTTATCACTACCGTAACGACTGATTGCTTCGTCATATCCCATACGTGGGAATGGTAAAGTTAATTCAATACCTTTTGTATCTTTTAGTACTTTAGCTAATAATTCTTCAGTAAATGATTGAATTTCTTCTGGTTCTAAAAAGCTTGTTTCAATATCCACTTGGGTAAATTCAGGTTGACGATCCCCGCGCAGATCTTCATCTCTAAAACAGCGAACAATTTGGTAATAACGATCAAATCCTGCACCCATCAAGAGTTGTTTGAATAATTGTGGTGATTGAGGCAATGCATAAAAATGACCTGGATGAACTCGAGATGGTACCAAATAGTCTCGCGCTCCTTCTGGAGTTGATTTTGTTAAATAAGGTGTTTCAGTGTCAATAAAGTTATGATCATCCAAATAATGACGAATTGATTTTGTCATTTGGTGACGTAGAATCATGTTTTGTGTCATTTCAGGACGTCTTAGATCCAAGTATCTGTATTGCATTCTTTTATCGTCCGATACTGCTACACCATCTTCGATATAAAAAGGCGTTGTTTTTGAAGTGTTTAAAACAGTCACTTCATATACTTCTACTTCAAGTTCTCCTGTTGAAATGTTTTTATTGATAACAGCTTCTTTTCTTTCAACCACTTTCCCTTTTACTTCCAGTACAAATTCACTGCGAATGTCTTCAGCAATAGCTAATGCTTCTTTTGAAAAAGTTGGATTAAAAACGATTTGAACGATTCCTTCACGATCTCGTAAATCGATGAAAATCAAATCGCCCAAGTCTCGTCTTTTTTGTACCCATCCTTTTAACACTATTTCTTGTCCTAATAAATCGCGAGAAATTTTCCCGCAATATTCTGTTCTTTTTCCCATTTATTCCAGCTCCTATCACTAATTAATCGTTTTAGTCTTCTTTATTGAAAAAATCATTAAAAGCTGTCATATCTGCTAGTTTTAAATTAAATAATTTTTCAAAGTCTTTATAAATTTCTGCTAATGAAACTTTAAATTCTTTCCCTGTCTTCATAACTTTAAAATTGACTTCTTTATTTTCTAACTCTGCATCGCCTAGTGTAATGACCACCTTAGCGTTCATTTTTGACGCTGTTTTAAATTGCCCTTTGATTTTGCGGTACATATAATCACGCTCACCAGATAACCCAGCTTCACGAACGGCTTGAACAATTTTAAGAGTCTCAATATTCGTTGCATCCCCTAAACCAACAACATAAACGTCTACTTCATGAAGATCTGGAATCTCGATTTCTTCTGCTTCTAACGTCATCATCAAACGTTCCAAGCCTAGTGCGAAACCAAATCCAGGTGTAGCCGGTCCGCCTACTTCTTCTACCAATCCGTCATAACGTCCGCCAGCACAAATTGTTGTGATTGCGCCAAATCCAGGAGCATCACTCATGACCTCAAAAATTGTATGCGTATAATAATCTAATCCTCTTACCATGTTGCTGTCTACCACAAAAGGAATATCTAGTGCCGTTAACATTTCTTTGACCACTTCAAAATGTTGTTTTGAATCTTCACTGAGGTAATCTAAAATAGAAGGCGCATTTTTCACAATTTCTTTATCTTTTGTATCTTTACTATCTAATACACGTAATGGATTTTTGTGCAAACGTGTTTGAGAATCTTTGCTTAGTTCTTCAAAATGAGGTTCTAAATAAGCAACAAGTGCTTCTTTATAATCAATCCGGCTTTGAGCATCACCTAAAGAGTTGATGACTAATGTCAACTTTTCTAACCCAAGTTCTTTAAATAAAGCCATTGCAAGAGCCATTGACTCTACATCAGTTGCAGGATTCGTACTTCCGAATACTTCCACACCTAATTGATGGAACTGTCTCATTCTTCCGCCTTGAGGACGTTCATAACGAAACATTGGGCCTTTGTAATAAACTTTATAAGGTTTCGCATGTTCCGGTCCAAATAATTTATTTTCAACAAACGCACGAACAACTGGTGCTGTTCCTTCAGGACGAAGCGACATATGACGTTCGCCTTTATCATAAAAATCGTACATTTCTTTTGAAACGATATCACTTGTTTCGCCTACTCCACGAGAAAATAAATCATAACTTTCAAAAATAGGTGTTCTGATTTCTCCAAATTGATAGTCAGCCAACACCATATTTAAAATTTCTTCAACATATTGCCATTTTCTTGACTCTTCTGGTAATAAATCAGCTGTTCCTTTTGGTTTTTGAATTGCCATTATTCAACACTCCTTTAGTTTCTACAAATCTTTTTATTAAAAAATACAAAAAAACGCCCTTATTCTAAATAGAATAAGGACGAATGACTGTTCATTATACGTGGTACCACCTTTGTTTGAAAACCTAAGTTTTCCTCAACGATTAACGCTCGTAACGTAGCAGCTTTTCACTGCTAACCCTCCAGAATGTCTTTCAGTTAAGTCTACGGGGATTTCTTTCAGCCTAAGGAAACCCTCTCTATTCACACGCTAGAATTACTTACTTTTTCTTTCATTGGGTGATTGATATAATAATGTAAGATTACAAGAAAGTCTAAACATTGTCAAGGACAGAAAGTTTAATCCTTGCTTACTTTTTTTCTCATTCTAAAAAAAGTTGATGAATATAAGGATTTAATTGCATATTAAAGTGTAACATTGCTATAATCAAATAGTACATATATTTTATAATTGATTGCGTTTTCGTAATTAAGAAAGTAGTGAACTTCTAATGGAAAATAAATTGACATTAAAAAAAATAAAAAAAATGGTTTCATTGCTTATCATTACACTATTCATTGGACTAACTGCATTTGCTACAGTTGTTCTTGCTAATCAAGGAACGATCAAAGTTGATGCTACTGTGGTCAATGTTCGTACAGGGCCAGGTCTTTCCTATGATATCATGACACAGGTCACTGGTGGCGAAAAAGTAACGATGCTTACCGAAGAAAATGAATGGTACAAAGTACGCCTAAGCAACGATCAGATTGGATGGATCGCTAGCTGGTTGATTGAAAATACGGAAGTAAGTGCCGCAACCAATAAAATAGGTATTGTAACCGGTGAAGAAGTAAATATCCGAAGCGAAAGCAATCTGGATTCTGAAATTCTTGGTAAAGTAGCCAATGGAACAGAACTTACCGTATTATTCCAACAAGAAGGTTGGACTCAAATTCAATATTACGGCCAAGTCGCTTGGATCAGTTCAGATTTGATTAAAATCAATGAAACACCATTAGCTACAACGACGGTCGCTAGTGCCGAAGATAATTCAGCTCCTATTCAAACAGTGACCACACGTAGCTCCGGAACAAATATTCGAAGTGGTCCTTCAGTTGAAAGTACAGTTGTCACAACAGTTGACAAAGGAGAAAGCTTTACCTACCTCTCTACTGAAGGAGATTGGTACAAAATCACATTAGCAGATGGACAAACCGGCTATGTAGCCAATTGGGTAGTAGACTTATCAGCTGATCAACAACCAGCGCCTACAGCTAATGTCACTTCATTAGCTGAAGCAACGATCGTGATTGATGCAGGACATGGCGGAAACGATCCTGGTGCTTTAGCCAATACATTCTATGAAAAAGAAGTAACGTTAGACACAGCTCAACTTGTTGCTAATCGATTACGCGATGCGGGAGCAAATGTGATATTGACTCGTTCTGATGATACGTTTGTTAGCTTAGATGAACGAACAGTTATCAGCAATCAGGCTAATGCCGATGTTTTTATCAGTTTACATTATGATTCAACGGAACACGCTAATGAAATCAGTGGTACGACAACTTATTACTACCATGACAAAGATATGCCTTTAGCTGAAATCGTAAATGGAAACTTAAAACAAAATGGGATCCTACCTAATAATGGTGTTCGTTTTGGAGATTTCTATGTTACGAGAGAAAATACCCAGCCTGCTATCTTAATTGAATTAGGGTATTTAAATAGTGATGTGGATCAAATTACTGTCAATACTTCATCCTACCAAACATCCATTGCTGAAATCATTTATCAATCTTTAAATCAATACTTTATCCCATAAATAAAAAGAGCTAACAACGGAGGAAATATTCCTATCGTTGTTAGCTCTTTTCTTTAACTCAACGCTGTTTGCTATCAATAATAATGGTCACTGGGCCATCATTTAAGATTGAGACTTGCATATCTGCACCAAATTCACCCGTTTGAACCGTTACTCCAGTTTCTCTTAAACCAGCATTAAAGGCTTCATACAGTGGAATAGCAATTTGAGGTCTTGCGGCTTTAGTGAAACTGGGGCGATTTCCTTTTTTTGTATCTGCATAAAGTGTAAACTGAGAAATCGACAATATTTCTCCATTGACTTCTGCTAGGCTTAAATTCATTTTCCCTTGAGAATCTTCAAAAATACGCATTTTGCTGATTTTACGTACCATATAATCAATATCTTCTTGCTGATCTTCTTCCTCTATACCGACTAACAAAACAAACCCATGCGATATTTCTCCTATAACTGTTTCTTCAATACGTACGCTTGCTTGCTTTGAACGCTGAATGACTACTTTCATTTTTAAACCACCTTTTGAATTGTTAATATTTTTTGATCAAAAAAATAAGAAAACAGAAATTCGCCCACAAGGACGGGCAATTTTCTGTTTTCTACTTGATTAATGTGCTTAAGAAGACATTCTTTTTACACCATAAACATCAGGAATAGATTTTATTTTATCAATAATTTTATCCAACTGGTGGATATTCTGGATACCCACTGTTAACGTAATTGTGGCCATTTTATTATTGTCTACTTTTCCCATTACATTATTTAAATTTTTCGTCATACTGTTGACAACTTGCAGGACTTCATTCAACAACCCAGAACGATTATACCCAACAATTTGCAATTCAGCATTATACTCTTGGCTTTTAGAAGTTGTATCTTCCCATTCAACATCAATTAGTCGATTTTCAGCATCTTTTGCTGCGATAACGTTAGGACAGTTTTTCCGATGAATCGAAACGCCTCTGCCTTTGGTTATATATCCAACAATTTCATCGCCTGGTACGGGGTTACAACAACGGCTAATACGAATCAGTAAGTTATCGATTCCTTGAATGACAATGCCGCCTTCATGTTTTATTTTGATTTTTTCTGGTTCTTTTTTAGTTTTAAGTTCGATCGAAGCGATATCTTGAATTTTCTTTTCATTGTCTCGGTCTCTTCGTTCTTTTTCAGTTAATCGGTTGGCTACTACTAATGCTGTTAACTCACCATAACCAATAGCCGCATATAAGTCGTCTTCTGAAGTGAAATTGAAGCGCTCCAAAAGCAATTTGATATGATTCTTGGTAAGAAACGCTTTAGGTTGAAATTGCATGTCAATTAATTGCTTCTCAAGCATATCCCGACCTTTGACAATATTGACTTCACGGTCTTGTAATTTAAAGAAACGCTTGATCTTATTTTTAGCCTTACTCGTTGAGACTAAATTGATCCAGTCACGACTCGGACCGTATGAATTAGGAGAAGTCAAAATTTCAATGATATCTCCTGTCTTCAATCTATAATTCAAAGGAACTATTTTCCCATTCACTTTAGCCCCAATGGTTTTATTGCCAATTTCTGTATGAATATTAAACGCAAAATCTAATGGCCCAGCACCAGAAGGCAATTCACTAACGTCTCCTTTTGGTGTGAAAACATAGACTTTATCTTTAAAAATATCTTCTTTTACACTTTCCATAAAGTCGCTTGCATCGCTGGATTCATCTTGTAATTCAATGATGTCTCTAAACCAAGAGATTTTTTTACCATCAGAATCGTCTTCAACTTTTTTAGTGATACCTTCTTTATATGCCCAGTGAGCCGCAACACCATATTCAGCTATTTCATGCATTTCTTTAGTACGAATTTGAACTTCAACGGGTTTACCGTGTTCTCCAATAACCGTAGTATGGATCGATTGGTACATATTGGATTTTGGCATAGCAATATAATCTTTAAATCTACCAGGCATAGGTTTCCATCGCGTATGGATTGCTCCTAATACGGCATAACAGTCTTTAATTGAATCTACAATAACACGGATAGCCAACAAATCATAAATTTGATCGAATTGTTTCTTTTGATCTCGCATTTTACGATAAATAGAGTAAATGTGTTTTGGTCGACCCGTAATATCTGCAGTAATGCTCAATTCGTCAATAGAATCTTGAATTTTTGAGATTGAATCAGAAATATACGTTTCTCTTTCTTCTCTTTTAGAATTCATTAAATGAACAATCCGGTAATATTGTTGAGGATTCAAATAACGCAAAGAAGTATCTTCTAATTCCCATTTGATTAAATTGATCCCTAAACGATGAGCAAGCGGAGCATAAACTTCAAGCGTTTCATTTGCGATGCGTCGTTGTTTTTCTGGTCTATGAAACTTTAGCGTACGCAAATTATGCAATCGGTCAGCTAGTTTAACCATGATCACTCTTAAATCTTTAGCCATTGCCAACAACATTTTACGATGGTTTTCTGCTTGTTGTTCTTCATGTGATTTATATTTTATTTTTCCTAATTTCGTTACACCATCTACAAGCATAGCCACTTCAGGAGAAAATTCTCTTGAAATATCTTCAAAAGTATATTCAGTATCTTCAACAACATCGTGAAGAAATCCAGTCGCTACCGTTACTGGATCCATTTTTAATTCTGCTAAAATCCCTGCAACTTGTATTGGATGAATAATATACGGTTCACCAGATTTTCTATACTGATCTTTATGAGCATTTGTGGCAAAGTCGCATGCCTTTTTGACAAAAGCTACATGATTGCTATTCATATAAGTAACGGTTAGAGCAATTACTTCTTGTGCAGTATAATCTTTACTTTTGGGCATCTTGCCACCTTCTTTTCGTTTATCACTAGTTTATAAGTACTAATCTTGCTTTTCATATAACTAGATTAATACAAAATAAGCACTCCAAATGAGTGCTTTACCACATGTATTTACAGTACATTATACTCATAATACACGCTTATTTCAATATAAACACAAAAATCAAATAAAACAGTCTTTATTTTTTTAATTAGAAAAATAGAATACGAGCCGTACTTGAGACTCGTATTCTATCAAATAGTCTATTCACTTTTTTATTCATCTAACTGCTATCAGATTATCCTTCTACGATTGCTAAACCATTTGAAGAACCTAAACGTGTAGCTCCTGCTTCAATAAATTGGTGTGCATCTTCAGTTGTACGAACGCCGCCGCTCGCTTTAACGCCCATTTCTGGTCCAACAGTTGCACGCATTAATTTAATGTCTTCAAGTGTTGCTCCACCTGTTGAAAATCCAGTAGAAGTTTTAACAAAATCTGCTCCTGCTTTTTTAGCAAGTTCACAAGCTCTTACTTTTTCGTCATCTGTTAATAATGATGTTTCAATAATTACTTTAGATAAAGCTTTTCCTTTTGAAACAGCTACAACACTTTCAATGTCACTTTGTACTAAAGTGTCATTTCCACCTTTAAGGGCTCCAATGTTGATGACCATGTCTACTTCAGTAGCACCATTTTTGATCGCATTTTCAACTTCATAAGCTTTAACTTCAGATGTATTAGCTCCTAGAGGAAAACCAATAACGGTACATACTTTTACATCTGTACCTGCTAACAATTCAGCAGCTTTCTTTACCCAAGTAGGGTTTACGCAAACAGACATAAAGTCATATTTTGCAGCTTCTTCACAAAGCGTTTTAATTTGTGCTTCAGTTGCTTCTGGTTTTAGTAATGTATGATCAATTGTTTTGTTTAATTGTACTGTCATATTATAGCCTTCTTTCTTATTCTAGTGATAGCAGTTTCATTATACCCGACTTCTTTGGTTGGGACAAAAAAGAAATTTCTCATTTATGCAGCAATTCAAAATGATACGAAATAGCAGATAATGCATATAACGGAGCTGTTTCAGTTCTCAAAATTCGTGGGCCTAATGCACAAGGTAAAAAGCCATTTTTTATGAAAGCATCGATTTCTTCTTTAGACAACCCGCCTTCTGGCCCAAATACGATTAACAGTTTTCCGCCGGCTGATAATTTTTTTAATCCTTTAACAAAGTTTTGGTCTTCTCCAACTTTTGCGCTTTCTTCATACGCGACTAAGCAGGTATCATATTCTTCACTCAGTTCAATCAACTGTTTCACTGAAACGAGTGATTGAACCATAGGAACTTTTGTACGATGCGACTGTTCAGCTGCTTCTTGTGCGATTTTTTGTAATCGTTCAACTTTTTTAGCCGCTTTTTTAGCATCCCATTTGGTAATTGAAAAAGCACCTGAAAACGGAATAAATGCACTTGCTCCTAATTCCGTCCCTTTTTGGATAATTAGATCCAATTTATCTCCTTTAGGCAACCCGCTTGCAATCGTTACATTAACCGGCAATTCTTGTTCTCGATTGTCATCTTCAACCCAATTCAAAAGAACTTCTTTCTCATTTATAGCGCTAATTTCAGCAATAAAAGCTTGCTGATTCTTCGTTACCAAAAAAACGCGGTGGTCTACTTTCATTCGCATCACTTTTACCATATGATGAAAGTTCTCTCCTGTGATGGAGATAGTTTGTTTTTGATAATCTGTTAAATCATCCTTTAAAAAATAACGTTGCATTTATTCATCCTCCGCCAACGGTTTTTTAGCGACAATACTACACCAATCTTTCATTTGTTGCACTTGAATAATTGTGAAACCTTGTTTCTTTTGTTCAGAAAGAATGAGTTCTTTTTTATCTTCAATAATTCCAGATGTTAAAAATAAACCACCGGGCTTCAAAACAGCATAAGCTTCTGGTATAAGCGGTACAATGATTTCTGACAAGATATTAGCTACCACAATATCTGCTTCGATCGTTACACCTTTCAGCAAGTCATTGGCTTTTACAGTAACGTCTTTAGCATAGTCATTTAATCTAATATTATCCATGGCTGATTTTACTGCAACATCATCTAAATCATATGCATGAACATGCTTGGCGCCTAGAGCTTTACTGGCAATACTTAATACACCTGAACCTGTTCCTACATCTAAAATCGTTTCATTTCCACGAATATATGTTTCAAGAGCTTGCAAGGACAGTATAGTTGTCGGATGAGTTCCTGTACCGAAAGCTAAGCCTGGATCTAAACGAATCACACGCTCATCTGCCTGTTTTAGTTCATACTCTTCCCAACTTGGAACAACAGTTAAAAATCGTGTTACTTGCAAAGGATGGTAATATTTTTTCCAAGCAGTTGCCCAGTTCTCTTCTGTTACTTCTTCTATTTTCAACATATTTGGCGCTATCGTTAAACCAAAAGTCTCTAAAGATTTGATTCTTTGTTGAATGCCAGGAACCAATTCAGGTAAAAAAAGAGTGTCTGGAAAATAGGCTTTGATAATAACACCTTCTTTAGAAAAGTCAGCTTCATCTAATGCCCAAATTTCACCAAATTCATCATCTGGCGTATTTAAAAAATCTTGTATATCCTCAATAGCCACGCCTTGTGAACCTGATTCGATCAGGATATTCGAAACAGCATCTACCGCTTCATTTGAGGTTTGTATTTGTAATTCAGTCCACTTCATCTTGTCGCTTTGCCTCCAATTAACAATTCATTTAATTTCGATTAGGTTAATATTTTGGATAAAGAAGTTTCTCTTCACTATAACGGTTGGTATCTTTCAACGTTTTGATTGTTCCGTCAAAATTCATATCATTCCAATTTAATTCAAATTCTTCAATTGTAGGGTCAGTCGCAAAGTCTAACAAATCAGATTGTCCTTCCGTTACAACTATCCGAAGTGTTTTAAGTATGGCATCAATATATCCTTTTTCGATACCCATTTTAAAATCAAATGGAAAAGCTTTTAAATAATTATCCATTTGAATCTTTGATTTTTTAGGGTCAAAGAAACAGATTGCGTCTTCAAATTGAATGATTTCATTTTGTGTAGCTGTTCCTTCAATATCTTCAATAATAATATTGTTTTCTTTCTGTTCAGCAAAAATTGAAAAATAAACCTCAATAGCGTGCTGTTTTTTATTCCATTCTAATTTCCAATCAAATTCAAAATCACTTTCTTCTAATGCTTCACCTAAATAGTCTATTAGTGTTTCTTGTGCCATGATTTTTCGCCTCCATTAGTTGATTGGATCATTCCAACCGAAATCTGCTTCTATTTTTCCTTTTTTTCTTGATACATATGGATTTCCCACAACAGTATACCGCAATAATGCATCCGTCCACTTTCCTTTATTTGGGATACCTATTCTAGGGGACAACTCAATTTTCTTAGGTATTTTCCTAGTTTCAACATCAATTCTTAAAGGAGGTTCCCAAGCAAGTGTGCCGTCATCCAACTTAGTAATATTCATTGCCTTTGTTAATTTACCAGGACCATCTGTTACTACAAAACCAGTTTTCCCTCTACGTTCAGACATAAGTGACATGCCTTTATAAGGTTCAATAGCCCGTATCAGAATCGCTTCTGGTATTCCTTTTTCTTGAACAACAACATTCAGCATCAAATGAGTGTGCATACTGTAAACATAAATAGTACCCGGTTCTTTATACATAGAAGCCAATCGAGGAGTACTTTTCAATCCAAAGCTATGAGCAGCTTCGTCTATTTCACCCAGATAAGCTTCCGTTTCCACGATCCAGCCAGATGTCACCCCTTCATCAGTTTCTTTGATGACTAAACATCCCAATAAATCTTGAGCGATTTCTTCTGTTGTTTTAGTATGATCTGTCCAAAAATCCAATTTTATTCCTCTTTCTTGTTTAGTACATTTTTAGTGATTGTTTCTTCAATAACTAGTATACAATAAAATAACACTTAGATAAAAAGAAAGTCGTTTTTGAAATTAACAATTCAATATATTACCTTGAACTTTTTATTGTGTTTAATTTATAAAAATGTTCAAAATATTATTTTTTTGCTAACTTGGATATTAGTAACCATTAATGATTGTTACTTCCCCTTCATCAAGTGTTGGTGGCTGAAAATTTTCGTAATATTGAGCTGCAGTTTGTTCGTCTAACATAATATCATTAGGATTTTTTCCTTTTCGGTCGTGAATTCTTTGTAAAACAATTTCTTTTGGAGTAACGATTACAATGATTTCTGGTTTTATTCCGAACGGAACCAGCATATTTTTATATTCATCACGCATTTCACGTGACCAAAAGGAATAATCTAGAACAACATCTTTATTTTTTCTAATTAGTACTTTTAACTTTAGATCAAGGAACGTTTTGATTTCATCGTAAACATCAGTTGGCAGCGGGTGAATTTTGAATCCTTTATTAAATGACTCTACATCATAAGATAAACGAACGAATCCTTGTTGTTCTAACATCTGAGCATAAGTCGACTTTCCTGATCCTGCTGTTCCGCACATAAGAATAACTCTACTTGTTGAATGGTATGGCTCTTTCATCTAAGATACCTCCATAATTTATAGTTCACTTCAAGGGTTAGTCATCTATCTAGTTATTCAATTTTTAGTCCTTATTTTTATTCTCAGATAAATGAAATTCTTCTTGATGCTCTTTGAAGAAATTATAATAGGTTTGGACATTTTCTAATTCTGTCCATTTTTTCACATCTACCGGATCTGAGTCTAAATCATAGATTTTTGCCTCACGAAGTGCTAAAAAAAATGGAGAATGAGTAGAAATAATAAATTGACATCCGAAAAACCTAGCAGAATCTTCGATAAATTGCATGAGTTCCATTTGACGAATCGGTGAAAGACTATTTTCTGGCTCATCTAATACATAAAGTCCATTTTCTTCAATTTTATTTGTGAAATAACGAAAGGCATTTTCACCATTTGAATGTTCTCGAACGTTACCCATCAACTTATCTCTTACATAATGCGACTGGCTTTTACTTCTAGCATCCGTTACTTTTCGCAATTGATCATAATCTTCTAATGAATGCATCTGAAATTTAGAATATTTCGCCTCTAAATATTCTTCAAATAACGCTTCACGCTTTAAATCAATACCATCATTCAACGAACGAATAGTTAAGATATAATCAAATACATCATCACTTGTAATGATCCTACTATGAATAGGAATTGTTTCCACAATGTCTATAGCACAAAGAGAAAGATAATTCACAAAAAAATTAGATTTATTGAAATTAGAATCTCGCTTTAATTCTAGTTTTTCAGCAATGATATTTAAGGCTGTGGTTTTACCAGAACCATTTCCTCCATAAAGAATGGTAATTGGTTTAAAATCAATTCTTTCAAAACTGTGTTTCGGCAAAACTTGAAAGGGATAAAAAGAATTATAGATTGTCCGTTTAATCTCGAGAAAAAAATCAAATTCCTTCTCTTTATCAGGAAATGTGATTGAGCTTAAATACTTCATGGTAATCTCCCTTCTAGAACATTTTAGCTTTATTTTCATTATGCAGGAAGATTATTATGAAGTAAACTAGTCATATAGTGCTAATTCGATTTCTTACTCTAGTTGGATAGATAACCCAATCGCTTTTGATAATTAAAGGCACTCTCCAAATTGGAAAGTG
The DNA here is from genome assembly GCF_038007125.1 of Carnobacterium sp. FSL W8-0810. Classification (NCBI taxonomy): domain Bacteria; kingdom Bacillati; phylum Bacillota; class Bacilli; order Lactobacillales; family Carnobacteriaceae; genus Carnobacterium; species Carnobacterium sp. FSL W8-0810. The sequence continues at coordinate 1,917,202 of NZ_JBBOWO010000001.1, forward strand.
CCTTTTAGTTTGTTTATTTATTTAGTTCATTTCAAACGCACCGGTGTAAAGTTGGTAATATTCACCTTGTTGAGAAATCAGCTCATCGTGGTTTCCTCTTTCAATGATGCGTCCTTGTTCCATTACCATGATCGCATCTGAATTGCGAACCGTTGAAAGTCGATGGGCAATAACAAATACCGTTCTTCCCTTCATTAGCGCATCCATTCCGCTTTGGACAACCGATTCCGTTCGTGTATCAATACTTGACGTAGCTTCGTCAAGTATCAAGACTGGCGGATTCGCTACAGCTGCTCTGGCGATTGCGAGTAATTGTCTTTGTCCTTGAGAAAGTGAACCGCCATCGCCCGTTAATTCGGTATCGTAACCATGCGGCAATTGTCTTATAAAGAAATCGGCATTTACTAGTTTAGCAGCTGCTTCAACTTCTTCATCGGTAGCATCTAAACGTCCGTATCGAATATTGTCTTTTATCGTTCCGGTGAACAAATGTGTATCTTGTAGTACGATGCCTAATGATTTTCTTAAATCATCTTTCTTAATCTTTTTAACATCAATGCCATCATAAGTGATGGCTCCTTCTTGAATATCGTAGAAACGGTTGATCAAATTGGTAATCGTTGTTTTTCCAGCACCAGTTGCACCAACAAAAGCAATTTTCTGGCCGGGTTTTGCAAATAGATTAATGTTGTGAAGAATCGTTTTATTAGAATTGTATCCAAATGTGACATCTTTAAAACGCACATCACCCGTTAATTCCTTATAGACAGCTTCATGAGCAGAAGTTGTTTGTTTCCAAGCCCAGCTGCCTGTACGGTGACTAGATTCCTCGATTGTTCCGTCAGCCTGTTTAGTAATATTGACTAACTCGATCGTTCCATCATCTTCTTCAGGTTTTTCATCTAACAAGTTGAAAATACGCTCTGCGCCTGCTAAAGACAAGATGATTGCATTAAACTGTTGTGAAATTTGAGCTACAGGCATGGTAATACTTTTCGTGAATTGAACAAAAGACGCAATACTCCCTACCGTTAAAGCTGTAAGTCCTGTGATTGAAAGAACAGCACCTATTACAGCCGTCAATAAATACATAAAGTTTCCAATATTTCCCATAATCGGCATTAAAATATTCGCATACGTATTTGCTTTCGTCGCATTTTCTCTTAGTTCTTCATTTAATTCACTAAAATCCGAAATGGCTTCTTCTTCATGATTAAATACTTTCACGACTTTTTGGCCTTCAATCATTTCTTCTACATAACCATTTAACGTACCTAATGCTGCTTGTTGAATAGAGAAGTAACGGCCACTTTTGCTACCAATTGTACGAATCACAGCAACCATGATCCCTACCATACATAAGACAAATAATGTCATTGGTATATTAATGATAAACATCGCAATAATAATCGATAAAATCATGATCAGCGAAGAAAAAATTTGTGGAATCGATTGGCTGATCATTTGTCTTAACGTATCCGTATCATTCGTGTAATGGCTCATAATATCACCAGTTGCATTGCCATCAAAATAACGAATAGGCAAAGATTCCATATGCGTAAACATTTCATCACGAATATCTTTCAAGATACCTTGTGACACAGTAACCATTGTACGATTAAAAATATAGGTGAATAGAGCGCCGGTTAAATATAACATCGCCATCAAACCAATAATACGCGCTAACTCAGAATAATCAGGCGTTTGCTGAGTCAGCAAAGGCGCAATGTAATCATCAATCAATGTCTTTGTAAAACTGATCCCGATCGCATTGGTTGCAGCACTGATGATGATACTGACAACTACGATAATGATCCGTAATTTATATTGTTTCGTTGCATATGAAAGAATTCGTTTAAATATTTTTAACGGGCTAACAGTTGGTCTCATAATCGGTTTATTCTTCAACTATCGTCCCTCCCTTTACTTGAGAATCGTATACTTCTTTGTAAATCTTATTGTTTTTCAATAATTCATCATGTGTACCAATTCCATCGATCTTACCTTCTTCTAATACGATGATGCGATCCGAATCTTGGATGGAAGAAATGCGTTGTGCCACAATGATTTTTGTTGTATTTGGAATTTCTTCTATAAATGCTTTTCGAATATAAGCATCAGTTTTTGTATCCACAGCACTTGTTGAATCATCTAAAATCAAGATTTTAGGTTGTTTTAATAAAGCACGTGCAATCGTCAAACGTTGTTTCTGTCCGCCGGATACATTTGAACCGCCTTGGTCTAAAACAGTTTCATAGTCATCAGGAAATCCTTGTACAAACTCATCTGCTTGGGCTAATTTAGCAACACGTTGAATTTCTTCTTTGGAAGCTTCTTTATCTCCCCATCTTAAGTTGTCGCTAATCGTTCCCGAAAACAACGTATTTTTTTGCAGTACCATTGCAATTTGATCACGCAATGTCACTAAATCATAGTCTTTTACGTTATGACCAGAAACATATACTTCTCCTTCAGTCACATCGTAGAGTCTAGGAATTAATTGAATTAGCGAGCTCTTTCCACTCCCAGTTCCACCAATGATTCCTATCGTTTCACCAGACTTTATCGTAAAATTAATCTGACTTAAATCTGCCTCTTCGGATAATTCATTGTATTTAAATTGAACATTTCTAAATTCAATGTCTCCATTTTCAATTGTTGTAAGCGGGTTTTCTGGATTTGACAATGATGCTTTTTCAGTCAAAACTTCAGCAACACGTTCTACTGAAGCTTCAGAAATAACGATCATGACAAAAATCATTGAAATCATCATGATACTACTTAAAATTTGCATCATATAAGTAATAAAACTCGTTAATTCCCCTGTACTCATTGTTCCACCGACAACGTATTTTGCCCCAAACCAATAAACGAGCAGCAGACAAGAATAGATAGCAATCTGCATAACCGGCGCATTAAGTGCCGTAATTTTTTCTGCTTTCGTAAATAAATTTTTAATATCTGTAGAAGCGACTTTAAATTTTTCAATTTCTTTTTCTTCACGTACAAATGATTTTACAACTCGTACACCGTTAATATCTTCTTGCACAGTTTGATTTAATCGGTCATATTTTTTGAAAACTTTTATAAAATAAGGATGCACACGATAGATTAAACCGATTAAAATGAACGCTACAATAGGCACAATAATCAAAATAGTTAAAGATAATTTCAAATTCGTATAAGCAGCCATTGCAAATGCAAATGCGATCATGAATGGTGCTCGAATAATAGTTTTTAGAACCATTTGAAAAGCCATTTGAATATTAGTGATATCTGTTGTGAGTCTTGTAATCAGACTGGATGAAGAATATTTGTCAATATTATCAAATGCAAATGTTTGAATATTTTCGTAGATGTCTTGACGAAGATTTGTTGAAAGACCTACTGCAGCATCGGAAGAAAATTTCCCGCCCAATACTCCAAACAACATAGAAAAACAAGCTATTACAAACATTAGTGAGCCTATTTTTAAAACATATCCAAGATCCCCATCTATTAATCCTTTATCAATAATTTTCGCCATGAGAAAAGGAATAAAAATCTCCACAGCAACTTCCAATGCCATAAACAGCATGGTTAGATACGACGGTTTCTTATATTGTCGCAATGATTTCATTAACGTTTTATACATTTTTTGGCTTCTCTCCTTTTAATTAACTGAGCAAATGTGCTTGCTCCATTAAATCATGTATTCGGTAAATCGTTTTTATCGTCAGGCGTATATCTTCTTCTGGAATATCTTTTAGGATCTGACTATTTTTTTGGTGGAAATCATAGACCACTTTTTGATGCAAAGCTAACCCTTTTTCAGTTAACTTGATATTTACTACTCGTTTATCTTCAAGGTTTGATTCTTTTTTTATATAACCTAAGTCTTCTAATGTAGCTATATTCTTGGTGATACTCGGTAATGTTACACCAATCGTCTCTGCGATATCACTTACACGTACCGCATTCAACTCTTCTGATAAGTTGTACACTGTTTTGATGATATGGATGTGTCTTTTTTGCACTTCAGGAGGTGGCTCAGGTAAAAACCGCATCGTGTGTTTTGCACTCAAACACGCATCAATGTATTCTTCAGATAGTTGTCTATCCATTATTTCTCCCCCTTCTAAATTAAATTACCTAATATAATTACTATAGGTAACTATATTAGCAAAAAAAAGAATAAATAGATAGCAAAATCTACTTATTCTTTCAAATTTTTTTAATAAGAAATCATTTTTCTTCCATCCAGATTTCAGATGATAATCGCTATTAAACAAATGACCTTTTATTTGATACAATGTTTCTTACTTGCTACGTTTTGTTAACGTTTTGACTAAATCCGGATCATAATGTGAAAAGAATAAACTTTCTCCTTGATTTAAAGTTAAAATAGCATCCATATCTTCATCGGTCAAAGCGAAATCAAAAACATCAAAGTTTTGAATCATTCGTTCTTTTGTGACCGTTTTAGGAATAACGACAACATTTCGTTGAATCAAATAACGTAGAGCAACTTGAGCTACCGATTTACCATATTTATCTCCAATTTCTTTCAATATTTCATTGTTAAAGAAATCATTTTTACCTTCGGCGAATGGTCCCCAAGATTCAATTTGAGTATTATACTCTTGCATAATTTTTTGCGCTTCGACTTGTTGATTGAATACATGCGTTTCGACTTGGTTTACCATGGGTTTGATTTCACTAAATTCAGCGATATCAATAAAACGATCTGGATAAAAATTGCTTACGCCGATAGCTTTGATTTTTCCAGCCTTATAATATTCTTCCATTGCACGATAAGTACCATAGTAGTCATTGAAAGGTTGATGAATCAATAATAAATCAAGGTAATCTGTTTGAAGTAACTCCAACGATTCATCAATGGAAGCCTTAGCTTTTTCATAGCCAGCATTTGAGATCCATACTTTTGTAGTAATGAAGAATTCTTCTCTTGGAATTCCACTTTTACTAATCGCATTTCCAACTGCTGCTTCATTTCCATAAGCTTGCGCAGTATCAATAGAGCGATACCCTACTTCAATGGCTTCACTTACGACACGTTCACATTCTTCTAAATCATTTACCTGATATACACCAAACCCTAAAATCGACATTTTTACTCCATTTGCTAATGTGACTGTTTCCATCATTCATTCCTCCATATACAAAATTTTTTCTATCTTTTAAATGGGTTCATTAGAGATAGGTTACAGCTTAACTAACCATCCGTCTAATACCTACCTAAAAGACAAACTATGCTCCATAAGCATACTTAAATCGTTGAATAAACTTTTTAACTACTGGTGAAAGTACTCGGTTTCTCTTCCAGACTAAAACACAATTCGTTTTGACTTCAGGTTCAAGCGGGATAAATGTTACACGCTCTAAATTATGGTTAGAAACAGAACCTTCAATAGTAATGGCTGATCCAACTTTATTATCGACTAGCGAAATGACATTAAAAATCAGATTATAAGTACCTACAATGGTTAACTCATCTAATGGTTTACCCGCCCATTTCGCTAACATTTGTTGGATTTCTTGTCTTTTTGAAGTCAAAAGTGGAACTCCTAATAAATCATCTTTGGTGATTGAAGATTTTTGAGCTAAAAAAGATTCATTAGATGCTAATAATCCCCAGCGTTCCGTTCGAGGAAGAGTAAGGCTTTCATATTTATCCAATGAAATAGGTTCTAACAGTATTGCTAAATCAATCAATCCTTTATCTAGCTTTTCAGTAATATCGTCACTCGTTCCACTAAAGATATGAAAAGTTACTTGAGGATAATCACTAACAAGTTCTTCCAACATCGTTGCTAAAGTATCTGAATTATCAGCCTCTACGCAACCTATAGAAATATGGCCGCTAAATAGTTGGTTCCTACGACTTTCAAATTCTTGCTTGGTTTGATTGGTCAAAGATAAAATCTCTTCTGCTCGGCTCTTTAAAAATAATCCTGCTTCTGTTAGGATCATTTTTTTCTTTTCGCGAACAAATAATTCAGTCCCAAGTTCTTCTTCAAGCTCTTTTAACTGTCGGCTTAGTGTAGGTTGAGTAATATGCAAAATATCTGCAGCTCTGGAAACAGTACCTTCTTCTGCAATTGTCCAAAAATACTTTAGTAAACGAAAGTCCACCAGTTCACCTCCTAAATAATGCTTTTCTTACATTTTATCATTGTTGTCAGTATTAAAGAATACAGACGCCTTATCAACCTTTGCTTCAGTAATCACTTTAATTTTTTTAATAGTACCTATGATTATAAAGATTATTAAATTAAGATATGAGAAAAAAGGGCTGACAAGTATCATTGACACTTATCAGCCCTTCATGGCAAAGCGAAAAGAGGGCATGTTCAAGTTTCATTGTCCTCTTTTTTCCACTAAATTAATCTTCGTCAAAAATTTCTTTTGCTAAAGTAAATGCTGACCATGCTTTTGGCCATCCTGTATAAAATGCCAAATGAGTAATTAATTCCACCATTTCAGTTTTCGTTACACCATTTTGTTTTGCGATTTTCATGTGTGCTTCTAACTGAGGTACACCTTGTGTTAATAGACTTGTGCAAGTAATCATACTTCGGTCACGAGCAGATAATTCAGATTCTCTCGACCATACTTCACCAAATAAAATATCATCGTTTAATTCCGCAAATTTAGGAGCAAATTCTCCCAAATTATCTCGACCTGCTGTTTGTTTAACCATAATACATCCTTCTTTCTTTATTTTTCTAATGTTAAATAACTATCATCAGAAACAGATTCTAACCATTCTGGCGTTCCTGCTGTAATCGCAATATGTTCAAACCAACTATCCTTTGTTGCACCATGCCAGTGTTTTACACCATCATGCGTCACGATAACATCACCTGCTTTTAAAAATTGTGCAGGTTTTCCCTCTTCTTGATACCAACCTTCTCCACCCGTTACTAATAACAATTGGAATCCATCATGATGAATATGCCAGTTATTTCGACAGCCAGGTTCAAATGTTACATTACCAACTCCGACATTAACTTCTGGGTCAGAAATTAAATTATTTAAATAACTTTGTCCTACAAAATATTGTGCAAATGCTTCATTTTTTTCTCCTATTGGAAAAATTACACCATTTTTTACTTCTTCATTTTTAGTCATCTTTACATTCCTCCATATTCTTGATATTGATTTAACCAACTATCGATTGCTTTATCTGACTTATTGACCCTGGAGCCTCTTACAGGTAAACCTTGTTTAATTATTGAATTTGGACACAGTTTTTTTAGATCAGTCATGCTGTTGCCAAAAGCACTCCCTTCATGTGTACAAAAAGGATAGATTGTTTTATTAGAAAAATCATTATCTTCAAGAAAACTGGCAATAATCATCGGAAATGTGCCACACCAATTAGGAAAGCCAAGAAAAATAGCATTACTGGTTTCACTATTTACAGATAAATTTTGGTACTTTGGTCTTTCTTTTCTTTGCTTTTCTGACATCGCTAATTCAACCATTCGTTCATATTCTGGCGGATGTTCCTGTACTGGAAAAATCTCAATTAACTCTGCACCTATCTTTTCCGCAATTTTCTTTGCCACAATTGCTGTATTTCCAATTGACAACTGTTTGATTTCACCGTTAATAAAATTCTCATGCTTTCTAGAAAAATAGATTACTACTGACAATGTATTCACCTCACTAAAAAAGCTGTAATAAAATAATTTATAAGTTTAGGTTACAACTTCATTCTCTTATCGTCCAATACTTGTTAAAAAGCTATCTATGCTTTAAAGGCATGGTTTAATCTTTAATTGATTTGTTTTTACCCTTTCTTTATATAAAAGAAATTTTCCGGTTTAGTTCTAGCTCTGTGATAAATTTCTTCCCATTCATCACATTAGACTTAAAGGCAATGCAAAAAGGGGCTGGGAAAAAACTAGCCTCAAATAAAAAAATCGTAATGAAATAATCAAAATTCTGATTGTTTCATTGCGATTTTTATTTTTGACTGATTTTTTGTAAAAAGCATCCGCTTTTCTTCTAGCCTCAAGGGCTAGTTTTGTAAGATTCATGCTCATAAGCATGATCCCGATGTCATTGTGAACGGCTTGCTTGCCTCTGACATGGGTTCTGCGCATGCCAAATACACCTTTCATACGACCAAAAACAGTTTCTACGTCAACTTTTCGTTGTGCGTAGATGGCTTTGCCACGATCGCTTTCAAGGTTCTCTTTTGCATGCTGCTTGAAGTATTCCCAGTTATAGTTGACCGCTGTCTGGCGTTGGGCACCTTTCGGTGTCTTGGCTAGTTGCTTGCGTGTCTCGTCCAGTTGTTCCACATCAGCCTTGTATACTTTAAATTGTCTGCGGAAACCATTCTTATCATTTTGCGTACTATAATGTGAGAAACTAAAACGGACGTCGTCTAAATCCGTATAAGCATCTTCAATCTCGTCATAATCCCAGTTGGCGCGGTGTTTAGGATTCGAGCGATAGGCGTTACTGTTCTCTTTATGATACATGCCGTATGGGATGAGCGGTACTTTCTGAAAGGTATCCATAACCGCCTCGTAATTTTCTTCACTGCCATAACCGGCGTCTGCGACGATGTATTTAAATAAGTCTAACGTTTGAATGGATTCTAAAAAAGGGATAAACGTGCGTGTATCCGTCGGATTGGAAAAAATATCATAGGCAATGACAAACTGATTGCTCGATGCAACTTGAAGATTATAACCCGGTTTTAACTCACGGTTCTTCATCGGATCTTCTTTCATGCACATGAACGTTGCGTCTGTATCTGTTTTTGAGAAACTGTTGCGGCCTTCAAATGTGGCGTTTGCTTCTTCATAGCGTTGCTTACGCGGCAAGAAATCTTTTTCGCATTTATTCCGATGTTTCTTGAGGATGCGACGACGTCGCTTCTGTTCCGAACCACCTTTGGGAATCACTTTTTCTTCTGTAATCGCAGCTTCAACGGCCACAAGTTCTTTGTCCAGGGAAACGATTATTTCTTCAATGCCTTCCGACGTTTTTAATGTCTCTTCCGATAAAGCGAGGTTTACTTTTGCCTGGATGAGTTCATCATACAATTCCGAAACGTTGGCATTGAGTTTTGCTTCATAGCGTTCGATTGCTTTCTTCCAAGTGAAACTATAAATATTTGCATCGGCTTGTATCTTTGTACCATCGATATAGAGCGCGTCTTCGTGAATCAAGCCGTTGTCACTTAAGAGTGTTGTGAAAAGAATGAATGCATACTTGATGAGTTTTGATGCGTGCTCGCTTGAACGGAAGTTATTGATTGTCTTGTAGCTAACAGAAGTATCACCCGTTAACCACTTCATAGGAATGGATTCTTCATTCATCCGTTCCATTTTGCGTCCAGAAAAGGTTGTGCGACTATAGGCAAACAAACACATCTTTAAAAGCATGGCGGGATGAAAGGCAGGGCGTCCCGTATGAGACGTCTCTTCAAGAAGAAATTCCGAAGGAATAGAATCGACAAAACGGCTAATGAGGCGGGCTTCATGATCATTCGGGATTGTAAAATCCAATTGTAGTGTTAAGGCCGTTTCCATTGTGTTATAATTTTGATACATGGTGAGTCACTCCTTTGGTTTTTGGTCGTACTTAAATTATAAGGTATTTGGCTCACTGTGTCTTTTAAAACGATAAAAATCCCCAACTCCTTCAAAATGAAAGAGTTGGGGATTTTCTTTATTCAGAGACTGAGTTTTTTCCCAGCCCCTTTTTGCAAAATTAACTTAGTCTTTTTTTTTATGAAAATCCAACTATATTATGTGGAATATAAGGTTCTTCTAGAAAAATAACATCTTCTGGAGTAAGCTTAAAATTAACGGCTGCCGCTGCTGTTTCTATATGTTCAAGCTTAGTTGCTCCTACTATTGGGGCTGCTACACTTTCTTTTTGTAAAAGCCAAGCTAGTGCTATATGAACACGACTGACCTGGTAGTGCTCAGCCAGTTGTGCAACTCTTTCAATAATGAGACGATCTTTATCAGCAGTCTCATCATATTTAGAACGTGCTATGTTATCTGTTTCTGCACGTTTGGTCTGAACAGAAAAATCACGAGTCAATCGTCCCGAGGCTAAGGGACTATACGGAGTCAGAGCGATTCCTTCTGATGAAGCATAAGGCATCATTTCTCGTTCTTCTTCTCGATAAATCAAGTTTAGATGATTTTGCATAGAAATAAATTTGGCCCATCCATTTCGTTCTGCAATGTTTTGTGCTTTTTGAAACTGCCAAGCATACATTGACGAAGCTCCAATATATCGAGCTTTACCAGATTTTACAACGTCATGTAAAGCTTCCATAGTTTCCTCAATCGGTGTATTGTAATCCCAGCGATGAATAATATACAAATCAACATAGTCTGTCTGCAACCGCTTTAAACTTTGATCGATTTGAGAGAGAATGGCTTTTCTTGAAAGGCCTCCACCATTTGGTCCATCAAACATATGTCCATGAACTTTTGTTGCTAATACGATTTCATCTCGGTTTGCATAGTCTTTTAATGCTTTACCTAAAATTTCTTCGCTTCTTCCAAGTGAATAGATATTTGCTGTATCGAAAAAATTGATTCCCAGATCCAGTGCTCTTTTAATAATCGGACGACTTTCCGCTTCATTCAACACCCATTTGTGAATCCATTTTTCTGGGTCCCCAAAACTCATTGCGCCAAGACAAATTCTCGAAACATCCATACCTGTATTTCCTAACTTCGTGTATTCCATCTCTTTTTCTCCTTTATTAATCATTAAGCCGCTACTACCATTATTTTTACTCAATAGATGAGCGACTTAATCAAAATTATTTTTTACTAATTCATTTCTTATCTATTAAGATACACCTTTGAGTTAACTTTAAGTCAAGTGAAATCCTATTTTTTAATAAATTAATCATTATCATTTTGACTACTTAAACAATGGCTGTTTTGGAGAATAATGAAGTATCTAAACCTTATTCTGATTTAGGCTGCAGTTCATTCTAAAAATTCATCAATAAATATCTTTGCTATGTTGAGGCAACTTTTCAATATGTTCTAAATATGGCAATACATTCTTTCTATAATCTGGTAAATCAAAATCAAATGTTTGGCTGATTTCAATGGTCAATTCTTCAAAAAGGTCGCACATATTAAATAAAGATTGCCATATATTTTTGTAATTTCCATCGGGATAAGTACGGACCAGTTTATTCCAAACGCTGCTCTCAACATACTTCTGAATATTCTTACCGCCTTTTCCAGCGCTAACCTTAAAATCTGTTCGTATACCAATGTGCCAATGCAACATAGTCATCAGCATCTCTCTTACAGGACCTTCCATAATGTATTTAGCAAATGGGAGTTCCTCTCTCCATAAAGCTTTTGCAATATAGGTACTTACCCACCAAAACTCATTGGAGCAGTCTATAAACTCTTTCTCATTAGGCTTAATAATTCGATAAGGGTCTTCAGTAGAAACCACTATTGCTGTAGTTCTGTTGTCTTTATCTAAGAGTATTTTGCGAGCTTCATTGCTCTTTAAAGATTTCTCAGCGAGGTTTACCGGAGTTAATGTTAAATCAATTCGATTTCCATCCGTAAAAAGCATTAAATAAGAAAAGCTTTGCCGTCTACTATTAGTAGGCGGAATAACCATTTGATCCGGCATTTGCAATAGAATTCTTTCTCCAAAGTAGTCTATCCATGAATGGTCTTTCAAAAAAGAATCTATGTCTTCAACGTAATAGACAATATCATAATCTTGAAAAGGGTCTTTTTTAGCTGTGGAGGAAACTCGCGATCCATTCATTTCTACTAGTCTGATAGTATCTATTTCCTCTGCTTTTGTTAAAATTAATTCCAGCATTTCTTTTTCGTTTCTCATTTTTTAAACACCTACCAATGTTAGGTTCGTTTCACCTAACTATTTTCAAGAATATAATTTTCAGATTATTTTTTTTACATTTTACTAATTTGGCAAAGAATGATCGCCGGATTTAAATTGGATCCTATCGATTTGTCTTAATTGAACTTATCTTTTGCTATTTTCTAATCCGGCTAGAATCTCCATCGCTTTTTTATAATCCGAGTTAGGAGTCCCATCTAAGTTTTTATCTGTGATCTCAAATCCCAGCTTTTGATACAATCGGATTGCAACATGACTCCAAGTTTGAGTATGCAGATAAACAGGAGTAGTAGCCTCAAGTTTTTGCAACTGCTTAAGCGTCCGACGTAACATAGCTTTGGCGATTCCTTTTCCTTGGTATCCTGGTCTTACTGCTACCCAATGTACTAGCGGATAGCGAGTGCCATCAGGCAGTTCTTTCCACCAAGCTGAACACGTGCCGATTTTTCTGCCTTCAGAATCCGTTATAAACAGCATTCGCCTTTTCAATTCTTTCGAGAATGGTGCAAATTTCTTCTGGAAATAATCTAGTGCCTGCGCTTCATCCTCAAATTCAGAAACAGCCGTTTCGATAGCTGCCCATTCAGTTTCATCACCCTCTTGGTAAAACTCAAAGTGAAAGCCTTCAGGTAAAGCTTGTTCGGTAACAGGAAGATCTTTCAAGCGGTACATCCAAATTTCTGCGTATGGAATTGTTTTGTCTAACAAAAAAGCACTCCTCTCTTTTTCTCTTTAAATATGACTAACTTTAATGTACCATTCTACGAAGCTAAAGTTAAGTTTAACTATTTTAAAATAAATTTTTCAATACATACAAAAAATGTACTTCTTTCTACTAAAATTCATTCAGAGTTTAAACTTTTGATATTTATATCAAAGGTGTTATAGTTCACATTTCTGTCACATTATGAGATAATTTTTTTAAGGGGGTGTTGTTGTGAAATTAGTTATTACATTCATCGATGGAGAGCAACTAGAACTATGTGACTCTTCAATTATTAATGGTTATATTAATGTTCATGAACTCAATAAAGAATATGAGTTGAAGAAAATATTTTCAAACTCATTTAATGCTATCCATACAAATGAAAGTTCTATGATAGCCACTAGTACACCTCAAATAGGTTATGCTAGTTTAATTGATGAAGCAGACTGGATTACCATAGGAACAGACACTGATTTTGCCACTTTTTATAAAACCTCATCTATAAAATCTATCTCACGAAAATTACTATAAAAATTCTAATTAGAGAGACGATTTATCATTCGTCTTTCTATATTTCTAATGTTAGACTTTCCAGTAGAATTAAAAACACATCATCTGGTTTTATCAATTTCTTTTACACCTTCTTAAGAATACTATTAATTCAGTATGATAGAATAATTTATATTGTAGTATCTTGCATAAATTTTGGAAAAAGATTAGATTCAGTCAACATTTTCTATGTAAACGGGTTCAAATATTTGATTAGATAATTGATAATGTTATGCTAATAGTATAGTAAAGATTCAAAATAAAAACTGACACTAATAGATTAGTTCATTTCATCTATTTTTAAACTATTTCTATTAGGAAAGGAGAAATAAATGAAAAAACTAAGTATGACACTAACTATGTTGACGAGTTTATTTATTTTAACCGGTTGTAATACTATCAACGAAAAAGCAGAAGCTCCTACTCAATCTTCCGTTTCACAAAGTGATACATCAAGCTCGAGTAGTTCGCAAGAGTCTGCAGAAAGCACGTCAAGTACAACCAATTCTGAGGAACAAAGCGATACATCGAATTCAAGCAGCATGGAAGAGTCAGAAGAAAGTACTTCAAGCACATCTGAAAATGTCATCAATTCTGAAGAAGAAGCTTTTATTTTTATCAAAGAAGAAACTGGAATTGAAGCAGATAACACAGACATCGTCTATGAAGTTTTAGAATCAGATGATGACTCTTACACTTTGAAATTAATAAGCCAATCCTTACAAGAGCAAGGCGGTTCTGGAACTGCTGGTATATATAAAGTTTATAAAGATGGTACTTATGAAATAGTAGCCTAACTAAGTTAACAAATAAATTCATCGACTGCCCTGCACATCATGTGTAGGGTATTTTTGGTTGTAATGAACTAATTGAATAAAAAAAAAGACCCCAGAAAGAGTCTTGAAGTTTATTTCACTTTATAAACAACCGTTGTAAGTAAAATATGCGGTTCAGTCAAAACTTGGTTGACAGAAACAATTTCTCCGCTATTTTAATTCTTGTGTTGTCAAGAAGGCTTTTATCAGTGATTCTTTCAATGTAGTACACATCAATTTACTTATTAAAAATTTCCGGGTCTTTTCGAATATTTTTGAAAAACTTGTTCAACAGAATTTAGTTAATTCAACCTTAACACCCCTTGATACAAGATCAAGGGGTGTCTCCCTACCATAATCAAATCAGCACATGGTAATTAATTATTCATTTTTTATTGTTTCTGATGTCATTGTTGAGCAGTCATTGATGATTAAAGGTTCCTGCCAAACCTCATAGGGTGTACATTTGAGCCTGTACGGGCTGTGTGCTCGCCTTTGATTTCCCACCCAACAGCTTAGTTTATAAATCAACCAGCCAATTTGTTTGTTGAATCTGTCCGTCTAATTCTCGTAATTTTTTAGAAACTACATTCATTTTTTTAGTTAATTCCTTCGTATCGACGGTTCGCACCATTCGGATTTCATTTCGTCCAAATCGTCTGATATCATTGGCTGTTTCGATAGTCTCGTTATAAAGACCGTGCTGTCTTCTTAAAGATTCTCTTTCCTCCAACGCCTCAACAATCAATTTATCAGTATCATACAGATGAGCCGAAGTATTTCGTTGATTGACCTTTACGACTAATTGAGAGAATTCTTCATTAGTTTTTTGATAATCTTGTATCAATTCTTCCATGCTTATATCTAATGAATCTCCTTCTTGAATCAAGGAGTTCGCTAAAATTTCCTGCTTAAGTGCCTTTAACTTTGCTTCAAGATCCCGCCTCAAGAGTAATGCCTCCGCAAGTTTCATAGAAAAAACTTCCTTTCAGTTTAAGCGTCTGTTAAAACTTAGATTAATATAAAAGACATTTTTTAGCAAGAAATCTGCCAAAAGAAGTGCAATATTCTCTGCCTTTAAAAAAAAATCGTGATATTCTATCGTTAGCAATTTACTTTCAGAATTATTATCAACAAATTTTTTAATTTCATCAATGGTCCATCGCTTTTATTTTCTCTTACACTCCATACTTTATTGATACCCAGGAACTATTCTTTACATCCATTCTAAATAATAGTCATCATTGTCTTAAGCTCTTCATTACAATAGGCTCTTGCACACAACTAAACAATTGGATTGCGCCCATTGTTCAATGATTAATGTCCAGAATAAAAGAGAACTGCAAGAAGCAATTCTCTTTTGATAATAAACATTTTAATGTTAAACGGAGCAGCGATACCCGCAATTTATCTGTTTTCATTTTCTCTTCAAACCAATCAACGGTTTTATACAATACTTTTTTCAAATTCATAATTCAAAACATAGTTTTGGATATCAAAGTCTTAATGGTCTATACATATACATCTAATTTTTTCATGTGTCTTTTGAATAAATGTTTCTCTAGTAATGTTTGGTATATTTATGTAATCATCTATAGCTCTATTCCAGTTTATTTGACAAAAATTTTATTTGAGATACGATTAATCATATAATAAAACTATAAAGGGGTATTATCTATGGCTAATCAATCAAAAGAACTTGTCCATAACTTGTATAATAGTATTTCACAGTCTGATTTAACAAAATTTGAAGATTTAAAAGAAGTTCTTCTAAAAGTTTATTCTAAATTAGATGACACTAAAGAAAATATCAGTTTAATTAATCGATTGGTAAATTATATCTATTTTACTGCTATGACAGAAAAATTTAAATTTAATGAGGAGCAGCAAAGTATAATTAGCAAATTAAATGATATTGGTGGTAAAGCTGGAGTAAATGGTACATACCGTTCTCCGATAGGTAGTAAATATTCTTTTTAAATTTCGTTTGTTAAGTTGAACAAACGAAATTACATATAATAACTCTTCTAGAAAAGTATATTGTCCTCTTCACATTAGTTATTTACACTATTGTATAAACACATTACAAATGAGTCATAGAATATATTATTCTACATAGATTAGGTCAGAATAATATGTTTTGAGCAACTCTCTTCGTTCACCTCATACTACATCAGTACATTATTACATTCTTATAGCTTCAGCAAATTGAGACCGTCAGTTTCTTGCTTCTTTTTGATCAACTCTAACTTTTTATCCTTTTAATTCATTTTTTCACATCACCTCGTTAATGTAACACTAAATACTTTCAATGAGATAAAAGGAGCCATGGTTACACATTTATGGAATTATTTTTAATGTCTGCGAGCTTTTAAAAAAAGTGGATTCATTCTTAAAACGTAGTACACTATTTTCTAAATCCATTATTATTTCCTATATCCTTTGCCTAACAACACAATATCTGGTTTTACAATCTTCATTAAATCATACAGAATAAACCAAGAAGTAACAAAATAAAATGTAAGTTGTTAGGCAAATAACTTGTCCAATTAATATCAATATTTTTTTAGAAGGAGATTTAAAATAAGTAATAGAAAAGAGATCCTTGTAATCACAAGAATCTCTTTCTCTATATATTCAACTATGCATTAATAAGAAGTACTTAAAAGTTGAAATCATCATCGTCATTATTATTATCTGCTTTAAACAACCAAAATATTAAACCAACTACTAAAACTACTAGTATAGTTATAAAAATAAGTTTACCTAAGAAGAAAATCATTCTATCACCTACTTATTAGTATCAACAATTGCTTCGCCAGTTTGTACTTCAACCCAACCATGTTCTAAACGTGCTTCTACTTCTTTTAACTTAATTAATTCTTCTGTAATGGATTCTGATAATTTTTTGTTTGCTTCAGCCTCAGCTTCTGCTGCTTTTACTTTTTGATAGGCTAAACTATCCGCTTTTGTTTTTGCTGTATCAGCTTCTAAGAGAGCTTTTTCTTTTTCTTGACCAGCTTTAATGATTTCATCAATTGATTTTTGCG
This sequence comes from Carnobacterium sp. FSL W8-0810, assembly GCF_038007125.1. Classification (NCBI taxonomy): domain Bacteria; kingdom Bacillati; phylum Bacillota; class Bacilli; order Lactobacillales; family Carnobacteriaceae; genus Carnobacterium; species Carnobacterium sp. FSL W8-0810. Next base: position 1,934,217 of record NZ_JBBOWO010000001.1, read on the forward strand.
TTTCAGCATCTACATCCGGAACTCCAAAGGCAACATCTTCTACCAGAAATCCTTTTGGTTCAACAGCTTTAGTGAAATCTTCTAAAATGGATTGCTGAACTTCTGTTGATTTCGATCCCGTTACATCCAATAAACTATATTTGGCAACAATATTACGAGATGATTTGAGTAATTGTGCTTTCAGCCAGTTTGCTTCAATATCTTCTACGCTAATACTACCAAATTCTTTAAAGACATCAGAAACTTTTTTTGAATCTACTTTATAGGCATATGTAATAGATACATGTGTAGCTTTTCCATCTTCTGTAGCTAAATTCAATTTTTCTGCTTTAACCGTTTGTAATCGAATTGGATATTGGGTTACTTTATCAAGACCTACAAATTTAACCCCTTGACTTAAAGTTTGATCTTTTACTCCGCCATTCATTGAATAACGAACTCCTACATAACCATTTTCGATTTTTTCAAAAAACAAGAAAAAACCGCCTATTAATAACATAACAACTATAATACCAATCATTATTCCTTTAATTTTTTTGATGCTATTCTTATCGTATACTTTTTCATTCATTTATGTTTCCTCATTTCTTTTTTCAAATGACCCACTAACATAATAACTAAAGCTTTCCTTTTTACTTTATTACTTACAAAATATCACCCCGTATAATTGTTTACTGCAATGTATAAAGAGAAATACACAGAATTTTTTTGCATTAAGACTGTGTATTCTTTTCTACATACTTTTTCTTTTACGAGTTGATTATATTTTTTGTCTCTTCCCATAAAAAATCACCTTAATAATTATACCAAAAAATAAGTCAAAACGCTGAACTCTTTAAATATCTATCCTTAACCTGAAAAATTCATACTTATTATAATTAAAAAATAAAAAACAGTCGTTTCTTCAATATTCTATCAGTCTCAATATTTTTTTTATCTTCGCTTCTCCTCTTAACTGAGTTATTTTCAAATAAATCAAATAAAACGGATGAATTACACTGAAATTACTTAACGGAATCTTTTTTAAAATTCCATTATTTAGTTCTTCTTCAACAGCTTTCTGATACACAAAAGTAATACCTAAGTTTTTTTCGACCAGTTTTTTTATTGCTCCAATACTCCCAATCGTCATGACTTTCGAAAAGCTGTCTAAATGGATTCCTTTGTTCTTTATGGCTGTTTCGAAAATAAGCCGTGATCCAGATCCCTCTTCACGCACTAAAATCGTCGTAGAAAATAAGTCATTAATGCTTTGATCCTGTTTCCATAAAGAGCATTTTTCGGAACAGACAGCGATAAACGGTTCCTCAGCAATTTTTTGAAATTCAAATAAAGATTGATTGAATTCTCCTTCCACAAGTGCAAAATCGATTTTCCCATGTTCCAATAGTTCGATCAAGTGTTGAGTGTTGTCCGTTACCATCGAAATATCATGCGTTGGATATTGATTTAAATACGACTCAATGAGGTCCGGCATCATATATTCCCCAATCGTCAAAGAAGCTCCAAATGTAAGAGTAGTGTGTTCTACAGTAGAGGCCAATTGTTTTTGCACTTTAGTAATCTCTCTTTGCAGCAAATAAAGATCCTTTTTCAGTTGCTTGCCTTTAGCTGTTAAGGACAGTTGTCTGTTTTCATAGCGAATCAGTTCGACCCCTAATTCTTGCTGCAAATACTGGATGTGTTGTGTGACAGCGGGTTGAGTAATGTGCAGTCTTTTGGCTGTTGCTGTGTAATTCATTTCTTCTGTCAGTGTAAGAAACGTTTGGTATCGGTAATCTAACATCTCAAACAGTCCCCTCATAATATTATCTTATAAAGATATAATAAATGATTATTTTATTTTATACAAATTACCTTATATGATAATCCTATAAACAAAGGATTGAAGGAGGTTTAATATGTATACTCAAATGAAAAATAATCGTTCCATCTTGCCTGGTCTAATGATCAGCATCATAATTTCATTCATCAGTCAGTATTTGACCCACTTTATGCCGAACATAGGTGCAGCATTGATCGCTATTTTTTTAGGTATCCTATTAGGGAATACTTTTTTGAACAAACCTTATTTAAAAAGTGGAACTAAGTTCTCCGAAAAAGCACTTCTAGAGTGGTCGATCGTATTAAACGGCATGATTTTAGATTTTCAGATCATCAAGCAAGTTGGATCTACAGGATTTATTTTTGTGATTCTCCAAATGATCTTGACGATATTATTTGCTTATTGGATCGGTCGAACTATGAAGTTCAATAAAAAGATGTCTTTATTGATGGGTGCGGGTAACGCAGTATGTGGCTCTTCTGCTATCGGGACCGTTTCTCCGGTGATTGAAGCTGATAAGAAAGATAAAGCTATGTCTATTACTATAGTCAATGTCATTGGAACGATATTGATGGTCTTATTGCCTATCCTCTCTTCTGTTCTGTATCAAAATGAAGTCGTTCAAACATCTGCTCTGATTGGAGGAACTGTCCAATCTATAGGACAAGTCGTTGCTTCAGCTAAGCTGGTCAGCGTCGACGTAACCAATTTATCCATTGTCTTTAAACTCATGAGAGTTCTCCTCATCGTTGGTGTAGCCTTATGTTTCAGCAAAATGAATACAAAAGAGGAAGAATCGTTATTTTCTAAAACGGCTACTAGCTCAACTTCTGAAGTGAACAAGAATTCTAGTCTAATGACTGTTCCTTGGTTTATTATCGGATTCTTCATTTTGTTCATGCTTAGAAGCTTTCTGCCTTTGCCTTCCCTAATGATCTACAGTTCGGAAGTCATCAGCAACCAATTTGAGATTACTGCTTTGGCTGCGATTGGATTACAGGTCAAGTTCTCTGATATCTTAAAAGAAGGACCTCGAACTATGTTGTACGGTTTACTGATCGGTTTCTTCCAAATCGTATTGGCTGTTGTATTAATTAATTGGATGTTCTGATAGAATCATTTAGTAGTTAGAAAAAGTCGTTGTATATCAATGGTTCCAGTAGTTAGTTGCACGGAGATGAACACTTTCAAACAAGGAGAACATAGGAATGAAAAAAGAAACTATATTAAGAAAGATGATACCTGAAGATTATGATTCTATTTTGGATTTAGTGATTAACACCTGGGATTATCGGTCATGGGTCCCAAATAATTTAGTAGCCCCAATGGCCGATTTTTTTCTAAGTGATCTATTACTAGAATCAGACGATGTTTTTGTTGCTCAAATAGGTGACGACATAGTAGGAATTGTAGCAACCGGATTAGTAGACCAAACCAATATTCAGAAAATCAGTACTAGGAAGAATATTTCTTCATTGGAAAAAATATTACGCATTACTGAACCTGATTCGATCTTTTTGAAATACATTCAAACTCTGGAAATCAATGAATTCCTTTTAGAAAAAAGCCAGAAAAATTATGACGCCGGTTTAAATTTGCTTATCGTGAAAGAAGAATTTAAAGGATTGGGTATTGGTGGACTGTTGTATAATCATTTTTATGATTACCTTAAACAACATCAAGCAGAGAATTTCTATTTGTTTACCGACAACTCTTCTAATTACCATTACTATGAACACAAGGGTCTATCCCGCGTAGCTGAGAAAAAATATTATTGGGAACCAGGAAATAATGATACCTTAGAAATTTACTATCTATATGAAGGAAAACTAAACTTATCCGACTAAACGAATTAACCGTTCCAGTTCAAAAATTATTTTATGAATATCTGAATGACATACAAGCAGTTGAGTTGATTCGTCATCTACAACTTTCTTATACTCCACATGTGTTCGATCGAATATTTTTTTACCTCATAGCGTTAATTTTTCGTAACCTTCGATTTCCATATAAATTCCTCTTGCATTCATATAGCTTGTTCCATTTGCGTACCCTTAATATAACAATAATCCGGCCATTCCGAAATTTATACGCATATGAACAAAAAAGCCCAGAACCACAAAGGGTTCTGAGCTCATTTCATTGTTAAATTATCGTTCGTCCATAAACGCTTTTGCTGTATATTGGGCTTGCTGAATCGTTTGCCCGGCATCATTATTCTCATGTTGTGTTCCACCAATTAATACACCGAGGAAAAATAAATTATCCATACGTCCATATTGTTGGTTAAGCACACGACACTGTGGCCAATCCACTAAGATAAATTTCCCATTCACATGCGGCATAATTAAGCGGCGATGGAACAGATTTTTAATTAACTCAGAGTGTTTAGTCAGTATTTCAATATTGTTTATAAAACCTGTCGCGTTAACGACAATATCAGCTTCGGCTTCGCTATCCTCCGTCACAAATTGGAAGCGTCCATTTTCTAAAACATTTACTTCTTTTAAACCAGCAACGGTTTCTACTTTACCCGCATCGATTAATTCAAATAACCACTGATAGCTGTAGTAAGGTACTTTCGTTTTGAAAAACAACATAATCTGATAATAGTTTTTCATATACTCTTGTTGGTCTTCACCTGACAATGCATTATATAAATGCGGAAGATTTGGAACAGAAGTAGCCGCGTATTTCTGAACAGCTGCCAATTCCTGGTCTTTCATATCAAATGCTTTGCGGAAAACATCTAACGTTCCAGATTTATAACGATTATAAACTGCCATTGGCTCAACATTCTCTTGTTTTAAATCATCTTTAATCGTATCGAGTATGACTTGGAGCGGAATAAACCCACCGTGTACTTCTTTTTGTTCTTCCACCCAATCTTTTGTTAAGTGATATGTAAAATCATCCTTCTCATAAGGAATAGCTACACAGTAAAACGGTTCTTTTAAATCATAAAATGTTAGGGGTTGCTCTAATTCATAATTAGACGTGAAGAAACGCATCAAGTCAACACCTGTAGCACCACTTCCAACAACCGAAATCTTTTGATTATTGTCAAAATTTGCTAGTTTTTCTTTCATTGGGTAAGGGTTATGAATATAATTTTCAGTACCTTTTAAATCATAGAAATCATTGTATTCAGGATGTCCGACTGAAAAGAATACCGCATCATATACACCATCTTGCCAGCCGTCTTCCGTTTTAATACGGTACACAAAATTGCCGTCTTGTGTATCATCTGCTGGTTCTTTTGTTGAAGCATCTAGCACTTCAACGTCAACAACAGTATTTTGAACGTGGTGTACTTGTTCGTGCGTATAGAATGGGGAAAAGCGCTCCACTAAATATTTTCCATAATGTGGCCGTGAAACGAGTTGCTCAAAATTCGTTGGTTCTTTAAAATGACTTTCTAACCATTCCGTAAAATCTAATTCATTATTTTCATCCACACTCAAAACATCCGAAGAGGTGTTTAACATAATTGATTCGTCGTCAGTTGGTTCATAAGGTAAACCTGAGCCTAGAGACTGACGGGGTTCATAGACATCGATTAAGTCATCGGCTTGGAAATTCGGATGAGTTATTAAACTTTTTAATACATTGGAACCAGAAATTCCAGCTCCTACAATAGCAATATCCATTGTTATCCTCCTATAACTACAAAACTAATCCAACTAATTATACCTGAATAATTCATACTTTTAAATATCAAGTTATTATGCCAAGAGACTAAAAAAACAGCGTGAGTCCGTTGCCTCACGCTGCCTAAATCAGATTTTATTTTTAACTAAATTTAGCTCATCAACACCTTGAAATACATTCAGACGCTGGAAATCAATGAATTTCTTTTAGAAAAAAACCAGGAAAATTATGATGCCGATTTAAATTTGCTTATCGTGAAAGAATAATTTAAAGGATCGGGTATTGTAGGACTGTTGTATCATCATTTTTATAATTACCTTAAGCAACACAAAGCAGAAAATTTCTATTTGTTTACCGACAACTCTTCTAATTATCATTACTATGAACACAAGGGTCTATCCCGCGTAGCTGAGAAAAAATATTATTGGGAACCAGGAAATAATGATACCTTAGAAATTTACTATCTATATGAAGGAACGCTAAACTTATCCGACTAAACGAATTAACCGTTCCATTTCAATTATTATTTTATAGGTTAGAAAAAAAGCAGGCAGAAACTATTCATACTAATTTATACTTCTAGTTTACTTATTTATATAAACTTTCTCAGAACCACTACCAAATTTAAGTTCCGACAGACACTTCTTATATAGTCCTAACGTTTGCAATAGAAGCTTACTATCTGAATCCGAATAAAATGAATAGCGTAAATTACCTTTTCTATCTAAGCCAGTCTCAGTCTTTAAATGTTCTATTTCATAAGCTGAGACCACGGAATTATTAGCTCCAGAGTTTACACCTATGATATATTTCAAGCGCTTTATTTTATCTTGACTGATTTTCCATTCTCCTAAAGTTCGAGATTTCAAGTTGCGATCATCTCGCTCTCCGAAACTGTAGTGTAAGTCCTCGTTTCTACTCAACTGAAATGAGTCATTTACCTTCACAGAAAGAATCAATACATCTGTGCAAATTTCTTTCAAAGAGAGAGGCTCATAACCAAATACTCTTTCTAGAGTTTCCACGCTCGTACCAAATGACCCATGACCTTTTACAAGATTCGTCAATTCGATATCACTGGTCAAACGAATAAAATTGATTAAAGTATTTTCACTTGCGAAAGCTGCATTCTCACTCATCCCATAACTAAGAATCAGCTTCTCTACTACATTACCTGAATGGATTATCTCTCTGATTTTTGAGACCTTTAATTGTTTATCAGATTCATGACCTTCGTTTATTTCTTCATAGGACGCTTTCCCTAAAGCATATTTTTGTGAGCAAAAACTCTATTTCTATACCCTTTACCAACGTAAAAGACTGATTTATCTCTAGAATCAACCAAACAATAAACATAATATCTTTTACGTTTATCTTTTTCCAATTCAGCCAATGTAGAATCAGAAAATCTAATTAAATTTGACACTTTCTTACGACCCCTTTTCGCCCAAATGGCTTGAGAGTAACTGCTATTTTAGCTCCCTATCCTCATCCTTCATGACCTTACTAATCCAAGAAGTTGAACTCATCAATTTTCAGGTACAAAAAAAAAGAGTGGCATGAATCCATTCTCTCTTTGATAATAACTATCGCCTCATCGACATATCGAACCAGCTTACTTATTAAAAATTTTTGGACCTTTTCGCATATATTTAAGATCATTTTTTGGTGTATCGATCTGTTTAGGTTTTCCGCCACCTGCTTGTTTCTTTTTGATCAACTCTAACATTTTCTCTTTTGAATTCATTTTTTCCACCACCTCGTTAGTGTAACACTAAATACTTTCAGTGAGATAAGAAAAGTAGTGACTATATTAATGGAATTATTTTTAATGTCTGCGAGCTTTTAAAAAATAGTGATCGATTCTTAAAAACGTAGAACACTATTTCCTAAATCCATTATTATTTACCATATCCTTTGCCTAACGTCACATAATATGGTTTTATATTCTTCATAAATAATACAAGATAAATCGTAAATAACAAACAAATTTTGGTTCATTGAATGGATAAATTGTCTAAGAAAAGTCAGTATATTTTATTAAAATGAGATTCGAGATAAATAACAGAAAAAAGCAACAGTTTGGAATGAGACTTAAGATACGGAACAAAAAAAAGAGATCTTTGTAGTCACAAGAATCTCTTTCTCGAAATATTCATCTATGCATTTTCAAGCAAGTACTTAAAAGTTAAAATCATCATCTTCATTCTTATTCTCTGCTTTAAACAGCCAAAATACTAAATTAACAACTAATATTACTAGTATAGTTATAAAAATAAGTTTACCTAAGAAGAAAATCATTCTATCACCTACTTATTAGTATCAACAATTACTTCACCTGCTTGTACTTCAACCCAACCATGTTCTAAACGTGCTTCTACTTCTTTTAATTTAATTAATTCATTAATTCTTCTGAAATAGATTCTGATAATTTTTTATTGGCTTCAGCCTCAGCTTCTGCTGCTTTTACTTTTTGATATTAAATAATTATTTCTTATATAAATCTATTCCATTAATTTTTTCTACAGTATCTTTGAATTTTTATTTAAATATCTCAATTGATAATTGAGATTCTGAATAAAATTCAACACCATAGTTATCTACTAAGTCCTTAGTTATCAAATATTCAGATACTATAAACATAGGGATTACTTTCCAAATATCTTGTTCTAATCTATAATATTTTAAAATATAATCCCAATTTTCTTCTACCCAAGAGTATCTTCGTAAATGTTTATTGATAAATGATTTGTTTCCAGAAAACATTTTTTTTCGTTCCATAGCAATTTCATATGGATTTCTAGAAAAACTAAAGTCTTTAGTTTCAATTAAATAAATCTTTTTCTTTTTTCTATTAATAGCAAAAACATCAATATCACCAAGTGTCTTGTTATCTACATCAGAAATATGTTTATTTCCTATTTTAGAAACACCTTTGATTACTTCTAACTCTTCATAATTTTCTAATCTTTGTTTTACCCGTTCATTAAATATATCTCCTTCTATATTCCTCAACCTTGACATTAAATCTTTCATTGATTTACCTTTTGTTATTAGTTTGCCTTGCCAAATCAATTGTAAAAGATACTTCCTTGAGTGGAGAATATTTCTAATACCAAATATATACTTATCCTGATATCCAATTACAGGTTTTCTAATAAATGATAATGGTCTATTAAAAACCCAAGGAAAGATATCAATACTTTTATATCCCTTAGGTGGGTCTAAGTACGATAACCTTTCTTCTAAAGTAATGAAGTTCAAAACTAATAAAATGGTGTCACGTGATAAGATTCCATTAGATTCTTGAAAAATTTTATCTAGAGCAACTTCTTTTTTTACAATCCATATTATTCTATTTAGATCATCAAAAATATCTACCAATAAGTTAATGACTGCATCATACTGTTCATACGTAAATCCAAAGGAATCTTGAAATGAGTCATCCAATTTTTCATTTAGTAACGATTCTATTCTTTTTTTATAACTTGTATCTTTGATTTGATTTGTATTTTTAACTGTCAAATAATCGTTTCTAGAAGATAGCATTGCATTATTTACACTTTCAAAATCCTTTTTAATTAAACCTATTCTATTTGATGGTAAAAACTTAATTGTAGTATCTACTAAATTGTAATTAAAATAGTCACTTTTGTGAGCCCATTCTATTATTAATGAACATACCGCTAAAAGTCTTTCTAGTTCCCAAATTCCGGCATTAGAAATTCCTGAAATTGGTGTTGCAGCTACATACTCTAACAAAAATTTAGTTGCTAATGAACAACGATTGTTTTCATTCAACTTATTAAAAAAGTACTCTTTTTCTAATGGAGATAAGGATATATCATTGTTATAAGATGACTCATCTCTTAACTGCAATGGTAACAACGTTTCAATTTGAGAAACTAAAATATTAATTAATTGGTACTTATCAAACTTTTTCACTTCTCTTTCCAAGATAGAATAAAGTTTACCCACAATATCATTACAAAAATCCACATTATACTCTTTTGGAATCGGACCATGCTTATACTCTTTCTCTTTCAAATACATTCCTAATTCATCTAATAATTTATTTATTTCATATTCGCTTACTGTAAGTAGTTTAAAACCTTGAGTAGGTATTTTTAATTTACCACTATCATCTATAACAACGCCCGTCATTTTCTTTTTAAAAACCGGTTTAAAAAGAGTTTCTATATATAATTCATCTACTGATTCTGAGATAATATTAACAACACTTACTAACATTGATTTTTCATAATGATTAGTTTTACTTATTCCCATATTTTTGTAAAAATTTGCAGGTATTTCTACAAATAATTTATTTTCAACTCTATTTATTTTAATATTTTTACTTTCTCTAGGTACGTTGTTTTCTACAAAGTAGTTTTGTATATCTATATTTTCTAACTGTAAATATATTAAAATATCACTTGAAATCAATTTGTTAGAATAGTATTTTTCAAGCCAATATGAAATAGTATCTAAACAATTAAATAAAACATCAAGTTTTTCTGATTGATTTATTTTTTCAGTTACAACTTCAATTAATTTTTTATTTTTTGACTCAATGAAACACTTTAACTCATTATCTTTTGACATGTCTACTAAATATCTATTGTCGAATTCTTCTTTCATTCCTGTATACCAATTATCATCATGTAAAGACCTAAACAATTTTTCACTATTTTTTTTCAAAGCCTCTAAATAATAATCTGATGTTTCTTCAATAGCTATAGATGTTTGCTTTTTTCTATAATCAATTTCATCATTCGCATAAAATGACATATCATTTTTAGAAAAAAATACCGCTGACCAAAAATCACCATACATATTAGGAAAAACTCTGTTCGTTTTAGCTACCATAAATCTTGGTAAAAATAAAGTGTCTCTCTCTACTGCAGAAATAGCCTTTAATTCCATAGCATTAAGTTGTATTACAGAAAGTTTTAAGTAATCAATTGAATATACTATTGAACCCTTAAAAATATCGCTTACAATTAAAATAAATATTTGTTCTTGCTTTATCCCAATTTTATGTAAAGAATTCACTATACTTAAAATTCTATTTGATATTTTTTCTGTTAAATCAATAGATTCATTTGTTCCATTAAATAAACCACATACCAAAAGTAATTTATCATTTACAACGGTAAATATAGATTCTTTGTAATTATTTCCTTCAATTAAAGTTAAATTTAAATCGCTCTCTTTCACTTTAAAATGGCCTAGTTTTTTTAAGGAATACCCAATATCTTTCCAAACTTCTTCAAATATATTCTGATTAGATATTTCATTATCGAGAAAATTACATAGTGCATTTGCGATGGAGGTTGCATCCAATAGTATAATCTCATTATCTGTATCTATAAATGGTTTTATCAAAAAAGAATGATCTGTCTGTGAAAAAGGTTTATTTTTCTCTAAATTAAAGTTTAATTTATCAATTAGTAAACTATTAAAATATTTATTTCCCCGTTCATACTTTATAAATCCTATATATTTATCTATAGTGGCTTTATCTGGAATGAATATTTCACTTTCAAAGGTTAGTTCATTTGTTAAATATAATTCATCACAAATAGACGTAGATATATTTAAGTAGAAACTCATAACATCAACAATAATCTGTTTTTTTCCTTCAGACAAGCTATTTTTACCACTGCGAAAAATAGCTCTTATTAAAATTCCCAAATTATATGAGCTATTCTGATTTATTCCTGGCAATACTTTATAATTTCCATAAAACTGAATATCATCAATATATGGACCATCTAGTGGGTCAATAGCTACTTTAGATCTTAATTGATTAATAGATCCTATTATTTTTTTGAATTTGCCATAACTCATAGATATACCATCAAAGTTCCAATTATTTTTGTATAACCATCGTAACATTTCTGTTGTAATAGCATCTATTAAAACCGCTTTATCTCTGTTTTTAAAATGAAATCTTAATGCGGAGATCCTCTGTAAAAATTGACTCTTGTTATACTTATTAATACTTTTAATTATTTTTTCTATTTTATCATTATCTCCTTCTTTTAAAGAGTCTAATGGACTCATCAAATTAGTAAACATATCTTCATCTAAAAAATTATTTTTTTCCACAAATTTGGCCTCCCTGCTAAATTTTCTTTCAGTATACCAATAATTTTATGTTTAAGAAGTACTAATTATATGATACTTTTAATTAACGCCGATTGTAGAATTAAGCTAGACAAATAAAAAAGCGAAAATTTCGAGTTTAAGTTAGCCACTTTTAGTTATTATATTTATATCTTAGTATCTAGCTATCGAACTGAAATGAGTTGAACCTTGTTTGTCAAAGTCTCACGGGTCAAACAGCCGTACGTTCTTGTTGGAGTGCTTTCACGAAACAGCCATGTGGTGTTTGATAATCTAGGATTCTTCTAGGATAGTTATTCATCCATTGTTGAATCCGTAGACATTGAGCTTCGCTCACATCAGTCATTGGCTTGCCTTTGGGAAGGAAACGACGAATCAATTTATGTTGGTTCTCACTTGTTCCACGTTCCCATGACGTATAAGGATGACTGAAATAGACATCCACCCTATCTTGTAAGGATTCGTTTAATCCTGCGAATTCAGATCCATTGTCAGAAGTTATGGTCTTAAAAAGGCTACTGAAGTTTTCTCCAGCACGTTCTCGTAATGCTTGAACTGCTTGATCGACCGAATAAGCATCTTTACCATTTAATTTCAAGATAACTTCAAAACGCGTTTGCCTTTCGGCTAACGTTAGTAAGACGGCATCTGATTTAACCTTGTTTCCTATGACAGTATCGATTTCCCAATGACCGAATGTTTCCCGAGTTTCGACGACTTCTGGGCGCTCATCTATGGATGTCCCTAGTATTCGTTTATTAAGACGAGGTTTATGATCCAGTTTTTTTATTTTTCGGGATAGCTTTTCGAGCAAATCTAAGTTTGTTGTTTTCATAATACCTCGGTCAATCCACTGGTACAGAGTGGTCGTACAGGGAATAATCGTAGAACTGAATAATCCCTGATTTGAGGCAAAACCAACCACAACGTCTGGGGACCACTTTTCATGAATCATCTTGTCATCAGCCCAGTTAATAAACGTATCTGTATCGGCCCATTTGGACCGTCTACCACAGTTTAGCCGTTCTTTATCGTAGTGAGCTTGTCCCGCATCAGCATTATAAACAGAGTCATAATAGTCATACACCTTGTCTTTTTGTTTTTGGCGTTTTAATTGTGTAATGGTTCCTCTTTTGATTTCATTATGAATCGTTTGTGGAACTCGCTCAAGAACTCCAGCTATTTGTCGGTTTGAATAGTCTTCCTTTTTTAGAACCTCTATTTGGCAGCGTTCTGCATAAGAAAGGTGTTTTCCCTTACGTGAATCTATGTTACTCTTAGTTTGCGTCATGTGAATTCACCCTTGTCTATTGAAAGTTAGTGGTAACTTCAATATAACATGAAATTCACGTGGCGTTTTTTAGTTAGCGGTGGCTAACTTCATTATAAAATTCACCGTATTCGATTTTTTGAAAAATGTTATATAAAAAAATAAACCTTCTGTCTAAAATAACAGAAAAGTTATTTTAGACAGAAGGTTTTAGTTTTTCTTTAATTGTACAATTTATTTATTCGTCATCCATCTTAAGTACACTCATAAAGGCCTCTTGAGGTACTTCAACTGATCCGACTTGTTTCATCCGTTTTTTACCAGCTTTTTGTTTCTTCAATAGTTTTTGACGACGGGTTACGTCACCACCATAAAGTTTAGCTGTAACATCTTTACGTAATGCTTTGATGTTTGAACGCGCAACAATTTTTTGTCCGATTGCTGCTTGAACTGGGATTTCGAATTGATGTCTTGGAATGATCGTCTTCAATTGATCAACGATCGCTTTTCCACGATTGAAAGCAAAGTCTTTATGGACGATGAATCCTAAAGCATCTACTTTTTCGCCGTTTAATAGAATATCCATCTTAGATAGAGCACTCTTCTTATAGCCAATCATTTCGTAGTCTAAAGAAGCATAACCTTTAGTACTTGATTTTAACTTATCGAAGAAATCATATACGATTTCAGATAAAGGAATTTCATAAACCACGTTTACTCGGTTATCGTCCATATAATCCATCGTTAGGAAGTCGCCACGTTTGCGTTGTGCGATTTCCATAACTGCACCAACGTAATCATTTGGAACCATGATTGTTGCTTTTACGTAAGGTTCTTCAATCGATTCAATCACACCTGGTTCAGGCATTTCAGCCGGATTCGCTACGATTTTTTGAGTACCATCAGTTAAATTAGCGTGATAAATAACGGATGGAGCTGTTGTAATCAAGTCTAGGTTAAATTCACGTTCAAGACGTTCTTGAATAACGTCCATGTGCAATAGTCCTAAGAACCCACAACGGTATCCAAATCCAAGTGCTTGAGAAGTTTCAGCTTCAAATTGTAAAGCTGCATCGTTTAATTGTAACTTATCTAAAGCGTCTCTTAAATCGCCATAACGAGATGAATCAATTGGGTACATTCCACAATAAACCATTGGTGTCATTTTGCGGTATCCTTCTAATGATTCTGCAGCAGGATTGTTAGCTAATGTGATCGTATCCCCAACTCGAGTATCTTGAACGGTTTTGATATTAGCTGTAACGTATCCAACGTCACCAACCATCAAGAAATCGCGTTTGATCGGTTTAGGTGAGAAAATCCCCACTTCAGCTACTTCAAACGTTTTCCCATTACTCATCATCTTCATGGTATCTCCAGGTTTGATCATCCCTTCCATCACGCGGATATTCAATACCACTCCACGATATGCATCGTAAGCTGAATCAAATATTAAAGCTTTCAAAGGACTGTCAGTGTCGCCAACTGGAGCAGGAACTTTTTCTACGATTTGTTCTAAAATATCTTCGATCCCAATACCTGCTTTAGCACTTGCAAAAACAGCTTCACTTGCATCGATTCCAATTACATCTTCGATCTCAGCACGAACACGTTCTGGATCTGCAGCTGGTAAATCGATTTTATTGATAACCGGGATGATCTCAAGGTCATTGTCTAAGGCAAGATAAACGTTTGCCAATGTTTGTGCTTCAATTCCTTGTGCTGCATCAACAACAAGAATAGCTCCTTCACAGGCTGCCAAACTTCTTGAAACTTCATATGTGAAATCGACGTGACCTGGTGTGTCAATCAAGTGTAACGTGTACGTTTCGCCGTCTTTTGCTGTATAGTTCAATTCAATCGCATTTAATTTGATGGTGATTCCACGTTCACGTTCAAGATCCATAGAATCCAATAATTGTGCTTGCATATCACGATCAGCAACCGTATGTGTCATTTGTAAAATACGATCGGCTAATGTTGATTTTCCATGGTCAATATGGGCAATAATGGAAAAATTCCGAATGCGTTTTTGTCTTTCAGTTAATTCCTGTTTATTCATTTAGTCGTGCCTACCTTCTTTATTTATTCCGAAAAAGTGTCACTGTAAATTATACCAGTGAAAGCCTTGAATTACAATGTATTAGAGAGAAACTAACGTTTAAGGCAAAAGAAAACCTAAGCGATCGCTTAGGTTTTCTTTCAGATCATACATAATGCTAATTCTTATTAAACCAATCGGTTCATTTCTTTTTCTTATCTGCTTTAAATGCGTCTTTTACTTTATCAAAAATAGAACCATCTTGTTCTTCAACTTCCATACCGCTCGCTTGAGCAAATTGTCTCAACAAGTCTGTTTGTTCTTTTGATAGATTTTTTGGCGTCATCAATTTAACTTTTACGTGTTGGTCTCCAGTACCTGTACCGCGTAATTTTGGTGCTCCTTTGCCTCTCAAGCGGAAGTTCGTTTCTGTTTGAGTTCCAGCAGGTATTTTAAGTTTAACTTTACCATGGACGGTTGGAACTTCAACCTCATCCCCTAGAGTAGCTTGGACAAAATTGATCGGCAATTCATAATAAATTTCTGATCCATTTCGTTCAAATTCTTTGCTGGCTTTCACACGGAAAACAACATATAAATCGCCGTATGGTCCACCATTCTTACCGGCTTCACCTTGACCGTTCAAGCGCATTTGATTTCCATCTTCAACACCTGCAGGGACAGTCACTTTAACCGTATGTTTGTCTTTCATATGTCCAGAACCATGACAAGTTGGACAAGACTCTTTAATTTCTTGACCAGTACCATGACAAACATCACAGGTTTGACGAGTCATTACTCGTCCAAGCGGAGTATTCCGTTCAACATTTAATGAACCTGTACCATGACATTTAGAACACGTTACAGGATGAGTACCAGGTTTAGCACCATCACCATGACACGTTTTACATTCTTCTTCACGGTTGTAGCTGATCGTTGTTTCTTTACCAAAGATAGCTTCTTCAAATTCAAGATTTAAAGAGTACTGTAAATCTTCTCCTTGGCGAGGAGCGTTTGGATTATATGAACGACCTCCGCCGCCACCAAAGAATGATTCAAATATATCTTCAAATCCGCCGCCGCCGAAACCACCACCAAAGCCACCGCCGCCGAATCCGCCACCGCCTGCTCCAAAGTTTGGATCAGTACTTGCATGACCATATTGATCGTAAGCAGCTCGTTTATTCGCATCACTTAATACTTCATAAGCTTCAGCAACTTCTTTAAATTTTTCTTCTGCCCCAGCTTCTTTATTAATGTCTGGGTGGAACTTCTTTGATAATTTTCGGTATGCCCTTTTTATTTCATCATCGGAAGCACTTTTTGATACTCCTAATACTTCGTATAAGTCTCTTTTAGCCATAATTTCCCTCCATCGTTACGTATGACAATTTTTTATCTATCCTCTAAATTAGCCTTAATGAGCATAGCATATCTAGAAGAAAAAGCCAAAAGCAATTTGCCTTGGCTTTCTCATTCCATCATCTATTGATACGATTATTTATTGTCGTCATCGACTTCTTCAAAATCAGCATCTACAACATCGTCAGATCCACCTTGTGTTCCTTCTTGTGCATCTTCAGGGTTAGCTTCTGCTTGAGCTTGAGCGGCTTGTTCATACAATTTAACTGTAAGAGCTTGTACGATTTCGTTTAACTCATCACGTTTAGTTTTCATTGCTTCAATATCATTTGCTTCAACAGCAGCTTTTAATTCATCACGAGCTTCTTCAGCTTTTTTAACTTCAGCTTCATCAACTTTACCTTCAAGTTCAGTGATTGTTTTATCAACTTGGAATAATAATTGATCCACTTCGTTACGTAATTCTACTTCTTCTTTACGAGCTTTGTCTGCTTCAGCGTTAGCTTCTGCATCTTTAACCATACGTTCGATTTCTTCATCGCTTAAACCTGAAGAAGATTTAATGGTAATCGTTTGTTCTTTTTGAGTTCCTAAATCTTTCGCACTTACGTTAACGATTCCGTTTTTATCAATATCAAATGTTACTTCGATTTGAGGAATACCACGAGGTGCAGCAGGAATATCAGTCAATTGGAAGCGACCTAATGTTTTGTTGTCAGCTGCCATTGGACGTTCACCTTGCATAACGTGTACATCAACAGCTGGTTGATTATCAGCAGCAGTTGAGAATACTTGTGATTTACTTGTTGGGATCGTTGTATTACGATCGATCAATTTAGTAAATACGCCACCCATTGTTTCAATACCTAATGATAATGGAGTAACATCTAATAATACGATGTCTTTAACATCACCAGTGATAACTCCACCTTGGATTGCAGCACCCATTGCTACAACTTCATCAGGGTTAACTGATTTGTTTGGTTCTTTACCAGCTTCTTTACGTACAGCATCTACAACAGCTGGAATACGTGTTGATCCACCTACTAAGATAACTTCGTCAATTTCAGATGTAGACAATCCAGCATCTTTAAGAGCTTGACGAACAGGTCCTTTAGTACGTTCTACTAAGTCATAAGTTAATTCGTCAAATTTTGCACGAGTTAAGTTGATTTCTAAGTGCATTGGTCCAGCTTCACCAGCAGTGATAAATGGTAAACTGATTTGTGTTGAAGTTACACCTGACAAGTCTTTTTTAGCTTTTTCAGCAGCATCTTTCAAACGTTGAACAGCCATTTTATCTTTAGATAAGTCAATGCCGTTTTCTTTTTTGAATTCAGCTACCAAGTAGTCCATGATTTTGTTATCAAAATCATCTCCACCTAATTTGTTGTCTCCAGCAGTAGACAATACATCAAATACTCCGTCACCTAATTCAAGGATAGAAACGTCAAATGTACCACCACCAAGGTCAAATACTAATACTTTTTCTTCTTTGTCTGTTTTGTCTAAACCATAAGCTAATGCAGCAGCAGTTGGTTCATTTACAATACGTTCAACTTCAAGACCAGCAATTTTACCTGCATCTTTAGTTGCTTGACGTTGTGCATCGTTGAAGTAAGCAGGAACAGTGATAACAGCTTTATCAACTGTTTCGCCTAAATAACTTTCAGCATAGCCTTTCAAATATTGAAGAATAGTTGCAGAAATTTCTTGTGGAGAGTATTTTTTTCCATCAACTTCTACTGAATAGCCAGCTTCGCCAATATGACGTTTGATTGAACTAATTGTGTTAGGGTTTGTTACAGCTTGACGTTTTGCAACTTCTCCTACTTGCATTTCTCCATTTTTAAAAGCAACGACTGAAGGAGTCGTACGGTTACCTTCTGGATTCGGAATAATTTTTGCTTCTCCGCCTTCTAATACAGCTACTGCTGAGTTTGTTGTTCCTAAGTCAATTCCAATAATTTTTCCCATTTTAAAATCCCTCATTTATATATTATTTTAGTTTTTTTATATTTTTATAAGCATTATTGAGCAACGATAACCATTGCTGGACGTAATACACGTCCCTTTAAATCATACCCTTTTTGTAAAACTTGTACAACTGTTTCACTTGTTTGACCTTCTTCAACAGGTACGGTTTGAATAGCCTGATGAAAATTAGGATCAAAAGGTTTATTTAAAGGATCGATAACGTCAATTCCTTCATTTTTTAATGCAGTGTTGAAGGTTTCCATTACCATTTCGATCCCTTTTTTCAAACTTTCTCCATGCTCATCTTTTACTTCTATAGCTAGAGCACGTTCTAAGCTATCAATAACTGGAAGTAATTCTGTTGCTAAAGACTGTGAACGGTACTTAGCCGCATCTTCACGCTCTTTTGCATTGCGTTTTTGGATATTTGCCATTTCAGCTTGAACACGCAAATATTTGTTTTCCATTTCATTTAAAGCAGCTCTTGCTTCAGCAAGTTCATCAATTTCTGGTTGTTGTTCTTCTTCAACAGATTCAGTATTTTCTGCTCTATTTTCAAGAGTTTCTTCTACTGTTTCTATTGTTGATTCTTCAACGACTTCTTGTTCTTGCTTATCTTTTTTATTTCTAGCCACATCAACAGCTCCTTTTTGATTAATCATCTACTGAATTGTAGTAGTCGATTATTTTTCTTGAAAGCTCATGTCTAAATACATCCACAAGTCCAATCATTTTTGAATAAGGCATATTCGTCGGACCTAACAAAGCGATAACTCCTGAGTTATATCCTGCAATATCATAGCTAGCTGTAATTAAACTAAACTCATTAAAGAGTTCATTATTTAACTCAGTGCCAATTTTCACAGTGATTCCTGATGTACTAGGAATCAATAGAGAAGATAAATCATGAGTACCATCCATTAAGGAATAAATAGATTTGAATTTCTCAACATTCAACTCACTTGAGAAATCTAGTATATTCATTCTTCCACCTACATGCATCCGATCTTGTCCAGCTTTCATAAAAATACTTTCAAAGATGTCCATCATTCCTTCACTTGTCTTAACATATTTGTTCAACAATAAAGGAATGTCTGTTTTCAGCCTTCTAAACACTTCCATTAGTGGCAATCCAACTAATTGTTCATTAAAGATACGAACAATTTTTTCTAACTCATTAGCATCCATTGATTTTGGAATAGTAAATACCTGGTTCTCTACATGGCCCTTATTGGTAACTAATATGGCCATGACTTGATAATCATTTAATGGTACCAAACGAAAACCGGTCAAGATACTCTCTTTGATCTCAGGACCTAACGCGATAGCTGTGTAGCTGGTCAAACTTGAAAGCAATTCAGCCGATTGAAAAACAATTTCATCCAACTGTCTAAATTGATTTCCTAATGCACTCTTGATGACTGCAAGATCTTTTTGTTGTATTTTTGCTGGATGAACCAGATAGTCCACATAAAAACGATAGCCTTTTAATGAAGGAACACGACCTGATGACGAATGTGTTTTTTCAATGAAGCCTAGTTCTTCAAGACGTCCCATCTCATTCCGAATGGTAGCAGAACTAAAATTAATATCCGCTTCATTCATTAAGGTCTTAGACCCGATTGGAGTCTCATATGAAGTGTATAAGCGAATGATAGACTTTAAGATCAAAATCTGCCTTTCAGTTAACATTTACATCACCTCTTTTTAGCACTTGAAACTATTGAGTGCTAACACATGTATTAATTTACCAAATATAACTAATTCTGTCAATAATTTTTGCTTAATTTTTGACTAATTTTGACGTTTATTTTAATTGATCTCATTAACCTTGATATTTCAGCATTTCTAATTAAAAAAAGCGGCATTAAAAATGGTATGCCCATTTTTAATACCGTTTCTATTGGATTAAACTGCACTCTTTCTTAGCTTTTTTTATTTCTTGTTTGACTTGATCGAATCCAGTGCCGCCTAAAGAATTTCTTCTTTCAACAGCCATACGAGAGTCCAGCAAGGCATAAACATCTTCTTGGATGACTGGTGCGACTTTTTGAAACTCTGCTAACGGAATATCTTGTAAAAACCCACCATTCTTCAGGCAGTTTAATACAAGTTTGCCCACGATTTCATGTGCTTCTCTAAACGGTATACCTTTTGAAGCAAGATAGTCAGCCAATTCAGTCGCATTTGAGAAATCCTGAGTTGTTGCTTCACTCATTTTCTCTTCATTGATGACCATACCTTCTAACATGCCAGAAAAAACTTTCAAACACTCTTTGGTTGTTTTTACCGTATCAAACATACCTTCTTTATCTTCTTGCAAGTCTTTATTATAAGCTAATGGCAAACCTTTCATTATTGTTAATAATGAAAATAGATTGCCATATACTCGACCTGTTTTCCCTCGGATCAATTCTGCCATATCTGGATTTTTCTTTTGCGGCATAATTGAGCTTCCAGTCGAATAAGTATCCGTCAGACTAACGAATTGATATTCATGACTGGTCCAAAGAATGATTTCTTCACAAAAACGGGAAAGATGCATCATCACTATACTGCTGTTTGACAGAAACTCAATGATATAGTCACGATCACTTACCGCATCCAGACTATTTGAATAGATAGAATTGAATCCTAGTTGTTCAGCAGTCTCTAAACGATCGATTGGAAAAGTAGTACCGGCTAGAGCTGCAGCACCTAAAGGGGAAAAATCGATTCGTTTGAAACTTTCTTGATAGCGTTCAAGATCTCGTTTAAACATATTATAGTAAGCCAACAGATGATGAGCAAAAGAAATCGGTTGTGCATGTTGCAAATGAGTGTAACCAGGAATAATGGTCTCAACATGATCTTCAGCTTTTAGCAAAATAACTTTTTTTAAGTCTTCCAGCAGCTCAGAAACTTCTCCAACCTGTTTTTTCAAATAAAGATGCATATCGGTCGCTACTTGATCATTGCGACTTCTGGCCGTATGCAGCTTTCCTGCCACAGGCCCAATTTCTTTATGAAGAAGCGTCTCAATATTCAAATGAATGTCTTCATTTTCAATAGAAAATATCAACTCTTTATTTTTTGCTTTTACTAATAATCGTTCTAATCCTTTGATAATTTCATCTGCTTCTTCTTGACTGACGATCGATGTTTTGGCTAACATTTTGACGTGAGCTAAGCTCCCAATTATGTCTTCCTCAGCCAAAACTTGATCTACTTCAATGGAAGCTCCAAATTCATCGATCCATTTTTGATTTTCGCCTTCAAAACGACCGCCCCATAATTTTTTCATCTTTGTCATCCTAACTGTATTTGACTAGTTGTATTTAGTTATTTTAATTTAACTGTATCTTTTACTTTATTTACTTCTGCATGCACTTTTGTTGGCAGACCCCATAACTTAATGAATCCAACTGAAGCTTCTTGATTGAACGTATCAGCAGAAGTATAAGTTGCCAAGTTTTCATCATACAATGAATTTGGCGATTTTCTGCCTTCTACTATCGCATGACCTTTGAATAATTTTACACGAACCGTTCCATTCACGTATTTTTGAGTTGATTTCAAAAAGGCAATTAAACTTTCGGTTAATGGATTAAACCATAGACCGTTATAAATCATTTCTGTTATTTTTTGTTCGATTATGGGTTTAAAGTGTGCGATATCTTTAACGAATGTTAAATCTTCCAATTCTTTATGAGCAGTCATAAGCGTTACTGCTCCTGGAGCTTCATATACTTCACGAGATTTGATTCCAATCAATCTGTTTTCAATATGATCGATCCGACCCACCCCATGTTTTCCTGCAATGCTATTCAACTGTTGGATTAAATCCGGCAAACTGTACTCAACTCCATCCAGAGCTATCGGTACACCCGCTAAAAATTCAATTTCAATCATTTCTGGAATGTCTGGTGTATCTTCTAAGCTGGTAGTTAGATCATAAGCAACTTCTGGCGGAGCAATCCATGGATTTTCTAAAACGCCGCATTCATTACTTCTTCCCCAAAGATTTTGATCGATGGAAAACGGATTATCTAAATCAATTGGTACAGGAATGTTATGTTCAATAGCATAATTGATTTCTTCTTCTCTTGACCATGTCCAATCACGAACAGGTGAAAGGACGGTTAATTCGGGAGCTAAAGAATGGATTGCAACTTCAAAACGAACTTGATCATTTCCTTTTCCTGTACAGCCATGAGCTACAGCTACCGCTTCCTCTTTTAAAGCCACTTCAACTAATTTTTTAGCAATCAGCGGACGAGATAACGCAGAAATCAGAGGATATTTACCTTCATAATACGTATGAGCTTGCAATGCGATCAATGCATAGTCGTTTGCAAATTCTTCTTTTGCATCGATTGTATATGATGCGCTAGCTCCCATTTTTAATGCTTTTTCTTTAATAAAGTCTAAGTTTTTGCCTTCTCCAACATCTAAACAACAAGCGACTACATCGTATCCTTCATCGATCAACCACTTAATGGAGACAGATGTATCTAATCCTCCCGAGTAAGCTAAAACTACTTTTCCTTTTTTCATAACGACACCTCATTTTCATAAATTTATTGCATGAAAGTATCCTAACATGGCAAAAAGATTAAAACAAGCAATTAATGTTTTTTTATGCTCTTTTTTGTATTTTTCTGCTTATTAACGAAAAATTAGTGTATATTATATAAATATATTCACTAATTATGTATAAAGTTGATTTAACAATTAAAGTAACCCCTCATATTATTTTCATTTTATCCAAAAAAAAAGCGGGAGACAAAAAGTGTTTAGACCCTAATCTTCTAACGCATACCTTATCTCTAAGCGACTAAAGCCATAAGAGCTAGGACAAATGGAACCAATAAGCGCAGTATGGTCATCAACCATCAAGCGTTGAATAAAAGCACTGTAGGCTAACGCCTAAGTGTATCCTGTCTGTACGTAGCTGAAGCCACTAGGCATGACAAAGTGGACGTCGAGTCTGCTTTTTGGAGCACGGTTTAGATTAAACTTTCGTATATAAAGAAAGAGGCCGGGATTTTTATCCCAGCCTCCATAAATGTTTTATTTTTTTCAAATCCTAAATCAAGTTAAAAAATTTGCATGTGGCATTTCTTTATAGTGTTCAAAAAAATGTGCCGTATCTAATTCGTCTTGCTTAAGTTGCTCAATTAGAGCATCAATTGAGTCAAATTTTTCTTCATCACGCAAGTATTCATACCAGAAAACGGTCACTTCTTCACCATAAATGTCTTTATTGAAATCAAGAATGTATACTTCAACCGTTAAAGGCCGATTGGGTTCAAAGGTTACGTTATAACCAATAGAAGCCATACCATTATACAGTTGATCGCCAACTAAAATTTTAACAGCATACACGCCTGTTCGTGGTAATTTCACATGGTTTTCTACTTCTATATTCGCTGTTGGAAATCCCAATAATCTGCCTCTTGCATCTCCATGAACAACTCTTCCTGGAGATGCATAAATGTAACCTAATAAATTATTAACAACAGGCATATCGCCAACCTCTAAGGCTAAACGAATGCGTGTAGAACTAATTTTGTCGTCTTTGAGCGTCTGTTTTTCTACTACTACAATTTCAAAGCGATTTTTAGCATACTGCGGCAGATGATGCATAGAAGCCACTTCTTTTTTTCCAAATGTATAATCAAAACCAGCTACAACGGTTTGTGCGTGCAGTCCAACAATGTATTGTTCCACAAAATCTTGCGGTGACAAACTAGCAAAAGCAGATGTAAAATCTACTTCATATAGAAAATCCACACCAATTTTTTCCATCAACTCTTCTTTACGGGAAACTGTTGAAAGATATTTATGATGATCCGGATTTAATTTTTGAAAAACAATCGATGGGTGTTGGTTAAATGTCATAACAGCTAATTTTAACTGATCTTTCTCAGCAATACTTCTTGCTCTGCCAATTACTTCTTGATGACCTCTATGTACTCCATCAAAAAAGCCCAACGCGAGTACTACATTATCTTTAGGGATTTCATCTACTTGGTAAGGGTGATGTAGTCTAATAATTTCCATAGTGTGAAAACTCCTTTATAAATTATTCCGTAAAACTTTAACCGGCTTTAAGTAATCCTTTTTGCTCGGATGCACAGCATAGATGCTGACTGCCTTTTGAAGATAAGTGAACACGATGGGCATTGATACATTTAAGTCTTTAGGCACAGTATCAATAGGCAAGACTGCTCCATTTTTTACTTTATCCCACAAATCTTCAGTTATATCAAATGAAGGCAGTTCTTTTAAACCAAATTCTAAAGGAAATAAGTGCTTTTCAATTTCTAATTGTTCCATTTTTTCAGCAACTTGTTCTAATGTCAAACAATCACTTGGTTTAAACGTTCCACTCAATATACGTGTTAAATCAGACATATGCGCTGGAAATCCAAGCTTTTCACCTAAATCAACAGCTAACGTACGAACGTAAGTCCCTTTGCCACAAGCAACTTCAAACGTCCAAGAGACTGTCCCATTTTCTTCATCTATTACAAGATCAGATGTCCGTTTAAATTGCTTGATTTCTGCCAATCGAACTGGTCGTTCGACCGTTTCACCAGCTCGCGCATACTCATACAATTTTTTTCCATTTACTTTTACTGCAGAATACATAGGAGGAATTTGAGTGATGGTCCCTTCCATATGTTTCATTGCATCATCAATAGCTTCCAATGCTGGAATGGCTTCTACTCTAACACGCTCAACAATTTCACCACTACGGTCTTCTGTCGTTGTTGAATACCCTAGCGTAATTTCACCTATATAACCTTTGCCTGTCTCCATCATGTACTCAACAACTTTTGTTGCTTTTCCAACACAAATAGGCAACACGCCATCTACATCTGGATCTAATGTACCTGTGTGTCCAATTTTTTTTGTTTTTAAAATTTTTCTGAGTTTAAATACACAATCATGGCTGGTCATGCCACGTTCTTTCCATAAAGGGAGAATACCTTCCATTGCTAAATCCCAACCTTCCATTTTCAACTCTCCTAGTATACCATAATTCTAGAAAACCCGTCATCCATTAAAATAGTAGTGGTTCCTATTATTTTTAAACTAAAAAAAAAATCTATCAAAGATAGACTTTTTTTAGTTTAAATATTTAGTAATTTCTTTCTCATAACTCAAACTCACATCAGTCAACACAGAAAGTTCACCATTTGCTTCTAGTAATACCGCAAAAACTTTATCAGATGAACACCTGGCTTGAGTTCGAATAGCAGAATAAATATTTTCTTTAGTTACTCGACTTTTTTTCATTGTATTTTCTAAAAATTCACCTTTTAAAAATAAAACTTTTGGAGGTGGATCGATGTATTTTGAAAAAAAAGACCATTTGAAAATAATTTTTGATACGAGAAATTGCAAAAATAAGAGTACTACAATAGCTAAAAACCCATTGATTATAGTAACTTCTTTTAAAATCAAGGTAGATGAAATTACTGAACCTATCGTAAATGAAGTAATAACATCTTGTATACTCATATTTGAAACACTTCTATTCCCAAAAATTCTTAAACTGATAAGTAACAATATATAGGTTATTAATGTTGAAAAAAGGATTCTAAAGACTGGCGTCCAACTATCAAAAAATAGATTTGGTATTCCTATCTCTGTTTGTAAGCTTATTAAGAAATCTGACATAAAGTCCCTCCTCTATTAAGTTTATCGAAAAAAATATAGACAGTAAAGAAAATGAACTTTGAGAAAAAAAGAACAGTGTTAAGACATTTTGTCTCGACACTGTTCTTTTATACTTATATTCTTTTTAATCTTTATTTAAATTACGCAACAATTCATCAATATGGTTACCATATTCAACAGATGCATCACGTTCAAATGTTAATTCTGGTGTTTTGTAAAGCGTTAAGCGTTGGCCTAACTCTCTTCTGACTAAGCCAGAAGCTTTATCTAATCCTAATTGCGTTTTTTCACGGTCACTAGCTTTATCAGATAAAATACTATAGAAAATAGTTGCTTGTTGAAGATCACCTGTTACACGAACATCGGTTATGTTTACATCAGCAACACGGGGATCTTTCACGCGTTTTTTCAAAATGTCATTTACTTCTCTTTGAATTTCTTGTGAAACACGTCCAATTCTATGGTTTGCCATGTTTACCCCTACTTTCTTATATTAATTATTTGCGTTTGATTTCAACCATTTCATAAGCTTCGATAATATCATCCACTTGAACTTCGTTGTAATCTTTAATCATAAATCCACATTCAAAACCTTTTTTCACTTCTTTAGCATCGTCTTTAAAGCGTTTCAAACTTGCTAATTCGCCTTCAAAAATAACGATATTATCGCGAATCAAGCGGATACTGCTGCTACGAGTAATGTAGCCATCCGTAACAAATCCACCAGCAATTGTACCAACTTTAGATACTTTGAATGTTTCACGAACTACAGCTTGTCCTGTTACTTTTTCTTCGTATTCAGGATCTAATAGACCCTTCATAGCTGTTTCAATTTCATCGATTGCGTTATAAATGATACGGTGCAAGCGAATATCTACTTGTTCTTGTTCAGCTTGGATTTTTGCTTGTGGAGTCGGACGAACATTAAACCCGATAATGATCCCATTACTTGCAGCTGCTAAAGTAATATCACTTTCGTTAATTGCTCCAACTGCCGTATGAATCATTTTCACGCGTACGCCTTCTACATCAATTTTTTGCAAACTTGATGATAGTGCTTCGGCAGAACCTTGTACATCAGCTTTAATGATAACATTAACTTCTTTCAATTCTCCTTCTTGTAAACTAGAGAATAAGTTGTCAATCGTTACACGGTTCGTTGCTGAACGTTGCTCAGCCATCGCTTTTTTCTCACGTGTTTCTCCTGCTGCACGAGCTGTTTTTTCGTCTTCAAAGACAACAAATTGATCTCCAGCTTGAGGAGCAGTGTTTAATCCAGTGATTTCAACTGGAGCAGAAGGGCCAGCATGTTTAACACGGCGGCCATTTTCGTTGACCATTACACGTACACGACCATAAGTGTTCCCTACTACAATAGGGTCTCCTACGTTAAGAGTTCCTTCTTGGACAAGTAAAGTCGCAATTGGACCTTTAGATTTGTCTAAACGAGCTTCGATTACTGAACCAAGAGCTAAACGTTTAGGATCAGCTTTTAAGTCTTCAACTTCAGCTACAAGTAAAATCATTTCTAATAATTCGTCTAAGTTTTGACCGAACTTAGCTGAGATTTCAACGAATATCGTGTCTCCACCCCAAGATTCCGGAACCAAACCGTATTCTGTTAATTCTTGCATCACTCGTTCAGGATTAGCATCTGGTTTATCTACTTTATTTACTGCTACGATAATTGGAACTTCTGCTGCTTTAGCATGATTGATAGCTTCAACCGTTTGTGGCATAACCCCATCATCTGCAGCTACTACGATAATCGTAATATCTGTTACATCAGCACCACGAGCACGCATCGTTGTAAACGCAGCATGTCCTGGAGTATCTAAGAATGTGATGACTTTTCCATCAACATCTACTTGATAAGCACCAATATGTTGTGTGATTCCGCCGGCTTCGCCTAAACTTACTTTTGTATTTCTAAGTGAGTCTAGTAACGTTGTTTTACCATGGTCAACGTGTCCCATGATCGTTACTACTGGTGGACGAGTAGTTAGATTTTCTTCAGCAGATTCTTGCTCAAAGTAAACATCTAAATCAGACACATCTACTTGAACTTTCTCTTCTGTTGCAATGCCGTACTCTTCAGCCAATAATTCAATCGCTTCTTTGCCTAAACTTTGGTTCAATGTAGCTACGACACCAAGCATGAATAATTTTTTGATGATTTCAGCTGGTTCGCGGTAAATCTTTTTAGAAATATCCGCTACTGTCATACCGTCTGTATACACAAGAACTTCAGGTAATTCTTTAAATTTACGTGCTACTGGTGGTGCTACTGGTTTAGTTTCACCTTTTTTACCTTTTCTCTTACGTTTGTTGAATCCGCCATGTGTTCCCACACTTCCACGGTTAAAAGGTCTGTTACCAGTACGTTTATTCTTATTGCCTGCTGGAGCAGCAGCTGCACGTTGTGGTGCTTGATTTCCAGTTCCGCTTTGAGCAGTTTGACTGCTTGTTTGCGTTTTTGGTTTTGTTGATGCAGCTGGTTTAGCTGCTGGTTTACTTGTTGAAGCTGGTTTTACAGTTGTTGTGTTTTTCGGTTTACTTGTAACAGCATTCGTTTCTTTTGATGCTGGGCGATTTGGTTGTGATTGATTGGATTGATTCTTCTGATTCGTTATAGGATTACCACCTTTTTGATTTTTTGTACTTGACGTACTCGTTGCTTTTTTGGGGTCGTTATTTTTAGAAACTGCGTTACTTTTATTGTTTGAAACAAAAATAGTATTTAGCTTTTCTACCTGTTTATCATCCATAGCAGACATATGACTGTTATAGTCGATTCCAAGTTCTTTAGCCTTATCAATAACACTTTTTGTTGGTACATCCAATTCTTTGGCGTACTCATATACACGTTTTTTAGCCATGTTATCACCCTCCAATTAAATCGATAATAATTCTCGGAATTTTTTTCCAAAGCCATTATTCGTGACGGTGCAAATGGTTCGTTCTTTTCCTATTGCTTGGCTTAATTCACTTCTCGTAAAGTGAATTATAAAAGGAATCTGATAATAAATACACTTATCCGAGATTTTTTTCTTAGTATTTTCACTTGCATCAGTAGCAACAATGACAACTTTCGCGGTCTGATTTCTGATTTCTTTTAAACTTAGATCTTCTCCAGTTGTAAGCTTACCTGCTCTGGTTGCCATACCTAAGAGATTTAACACCTTTTGTTCCTCTATCATAAACTCATCCTAGCTTTTTGATGCGTAACATAATTTAAAAGCTCTTGATAAAAATGATCATCTAATGATGTGCCCAATACTTTATCCAAGACATGTTTATCCCATGAAGATTGGACAATTTCAGGTTCGATAGAGACATAAGCACCTCTTCCAGGTAACTTACCACTTGGATCGATAGATACTTGATTTTCTTTATTGATCACAATTCGGATCATGTCTTTTTTAGGTTTCATCTCATTAGAAACCACACATTTCCGCATAGGAATTTTACGTTTTGGCATTATTCTCACCTCTTGTTAGTCTTCCATACCGTCACGTTCTTCGGCTAATTCAATCAATTCCTCTGCAGATTCAGCATCTAGATTTCCTTCTTCAACGTCGTCATCAATTGAGATTTCGTCAAATTCAGTATCAAGATCTTCAACAGATTCAATGATTTCTTCTTCATTCAATTCTTGTTCTTGACTTTCAATCGTTTCAATTACTTCAGCATACTCTACATCTTTTTCTAATCCAACTTCTTCTTTAGCCATAGTAATAGCCTCCATGTCTGTTTCAGATTTGATATCGATTTTGTATCCAGTTAATTTAGCAGCTAAACGAGCATTTTGACCACGTTTACCGATTGCAAGAGAAAGTTGATAGTCAGGGACAACTACTAAACAGCTGCCGGCAGCTTCGTTAAAAGTCACACTGACAACTTGAGCCGGATTCAAAGCATTTCCGATATAAGTTGCAGGATCTGCATCCCATTCAACGATATCCATGTTTTCCCCTTTTAATTCATTGACGATTGCTTGAACACGTTGTCCTTTAGGTCCCACACAAGTTCCAACTGGATCAATGTGTTCCTCTCTAGAACGAACAGCCACTTTAGCGCGGTCTCCTGCTTCTCTAGCGATAGAAACAATTTCAACAACACCATCATAAATTTCAGGAACTTCTTGTTCAAATAAGCGTTTCAACAAATCTGGGTGACTGCGACTAACAAAGATTTGAGGCCCTTTTGATGTATTTTCAACTTTTGTTACATACACTTTAATACGGTCATGAGGCTTGTATACTTCATTAGGAATTTGTTCTTGTTTAGACAAGACAGCTTCGATCTTTCCTAAATTCACATAAATGTAACGGTGATCTTGTCTTTCAACGATTCCTTGCATAATGTCATTTTCGTAAGCAATAAACTCATTGTAAATGATATTTCTTTCTGCTTCACGCACACGTTGCATGATGACTTGTTTTGCAGTTTGAGCAGCAATTCGTCCAAAATCTTTTGGTGTTACTTCAAAACGAATTTTGTCGCCTAACTCATAAGCTTTATTTAAGTCTAACGCTTCTTCAATACCCACTTCAAGGCGAGAATCATAAACTACATCTACCACTTCTTTAACGGAGTAAACATGAATGTTCCCTTTTTTTAAATCAAATTCAACCTCAACGTTTTGCGCTTGGTTGTAGTTTCTTTTGTAAGCTGAAACCAACGCAACTTCTAATGCTTCAACAACAAATTCTTTTGAAATTCCTTTTTCTTGTTCTAAAGCATTAAGAGCATTTAACATTTCTTTGCTCATTTTTTTCTTCTCTCCTATCTCTAACATTAATTTAGTTTAAAATTGAATAGCTCTTCTGGCTTTTGCAATTGTTTTTCGGTTGAATTCGATATCTTTCACTCTTGTTTTAATGCGAATAGTCAATGTTAAGGTTTCATCATTTACTTCCTTTAATGTGCCTTCATAGATTTTTTCGCCGTCAACCGGTTCATATAATGAGAGATGGATGTATTCCCCAACTGCATTGATATAGTCTTCTTCTTTTTTTAGTGGTCTTTCAGCTCCAGGAGATGAAACCTCCAAGAAGTAGGCTTGTGGTATAGGATCTGGATCCGTTTTATCCATTTTTTCGCTGATTTTCTCGCTAATTAATGCACAATCCTCTAAATCAACACCCTCTGGTTTATCGATATAAACTCTTAAAAACCAATTTTTACCTTCTTTTATGAATTCAATGTCCACTAATTCAAACTGATTACTTTCAACAATAGGTTGTACGATTTCAGTTACTGTTTCTGTCACATTGCTCAACTTTTTTCGCCTCCTTATAGTTACTTTTCTAACTTACTGCCGAAAAAGAGTGAGCGTCACCGCTCACTCTCAACAGAATATCTAAATCCAAATAAATAGTACCATATATTTAATCAATAAGCAACAAAACACTATCAAATAAGTCTTTCTAGTTGCATTTTACTGAAAAAATAAAATTGCTTTAAACAAAAGGACACATTAAAAGAGATCAAATAAAGACAATTGATTTTCATCAGGCAACCCTTTTAACACTCCATTTTCATTTAAATACTCAATAACGGTTTTAGAAACTTTTCCTCTTTTAGCCAGATCTTCTTTTGAAAGAAACGGTTTGTCTTTTCGTGCTTCAATAACTTGTTTAGCAACGTTTGCTCCTAAACTTGGTACAGCTCTAAAAGGTGCAATTAATGAATTGCCTTCAATCACAAAATCACTAGCATCCGATTTTTCTAGATCTACCATTTTAAAATTAAAGCCTCGCTCAACCATTTCATTACTCAACTCTAAAACAGTTAAGAGATTTTTTTCTTTCGTTGAAGCATCCAATCCTTTATCCGTAATTTCTTTCATTTTAACCTTGATACTTTCTTTGCCCTTAGACATGGCAACTAAATCAAAGTCATCTGCCCGGACAGAGAAATAGGCAGCATAGTAAAGAATAGGGAAATGAACTTTGTAATAAGCTACACGTAAAGCCATTAATACATAGGCTGCAGCATGAGCTTTAGGGAACATATACTTGATTTTCAAACAAGAATCGATGTACCACTCCGGTATATTTTCATCTCGCATCGCTTTTTGCCAATCATCTGGAATGCCTTTACCTTTACGAACGGATTCCATTATTTTAAAGGCTAATCCATCTTCCATACCATTATGGATCAAGTAGACCATGATATCATCACGACAACCGATTACTTCGGATAAAGGAATATCATTCAAGCGTATCAGCTCTTCTGCATTTCCTAACCATACATCCGTTCCATGTGATAATCCTGATATCTGAAGCAATTCAGCAAATGTTGTCGGCTTCGTTTCTTCTAACATTCCTCTTACAAATCGCGTACCAAATTCTGGTATTCCTAATGTGCCCGTTTTTGATTGAATCTGTTCTGGTGTAACGCCAAGAACTTCTGTCCCACCAAAGATCTTCATCACTTCAGGATCATCAGTAGGAATCGTTTTAGGATCGACACCTGATAAGTCTTGCAGCATTCTAATAACCGTTGGATCATCGTGACCCAATATATCTAATTTTAAAACATTATCATGAATAGAATGGAAGTCAAAATGAGTCGTTTTCCATTCTGAATCCTGTGCATCTGCTGGGAATTGAATTGGTGTAAAGTCATACACGTCCATATAGTCCGGTATAACGATAATTCCTCCCGGATGCTGACCAGTCGTTCGTTTGACACCAGTAGAGCCTTTTGCTAAACGATCGATTTCTGCAGCCCGTAAATTCAGGTTATTGTCGCGTTCATACCCTTTTACATATCCAAATGCTGTCCGGTCTGCTACCGTACCAATCGTTCCTGCACGGAAAACATAGTCTTCACCAAACAATTCTTTTGTATAGTTATGTGCATTTGCTTGATAATCACCTGAGAAATTTAAATCAATATCGGGTACTTTATCTCCATAAAATCCTAAAAACGTTTCAAAGGGAATATCGTGTCCATCTTTGTGCAAACGAGCGCCACAATCAGGGCAATTTTTATCTGGAAGATCATACCCCGAACCAACAGAACCATCTGTATAAAACTCAGAATACTGACACTTAGGACAACTATAGTGTGGCGGCATTGGGTTTACTTCTGTAATTCCAGTCATTGTTGCGACAAAACTGGAACCCACTGAACCCCGTGAACCAACCAAATAGCCATCTGACATACTTTTATGAACCAGTTTTTGCGAAATCAAATAGATGACCGAGAACCCATTTCCGATGATGCTGTTCAGTTCTTTTTCGAGTCTTTTTTCAATGATTTCTGGTAATGGATTGCCATATAGTCTATGCGCTTCATCATAACTCAATTGACGTATTTCATCTTCTGACCCTTCAATTTTTGGAGTGTAAAGATCTGTTTTTATTGGTGTAATAGAATCATCCACCATATCTGCAATTTTATTTGTATTTTTGACAACGATTTGCTGTGCCGTTTCTGCTCCTAAAAATGAAAAAGTTTCTAACATCTCCGTTGTTGTTCTAAAATGTGCTTCAGGCAATTCAGACCGGTTTAAAGGGTTCGCTCCACCTTGAGAATTGATCAATATTTTACGATAAATGCTATCTTCAGGATTTAAATAATGCACATTCCCCGTTGCAACTGCTGGAATATTTAGATCCTCACCAATTTGAACAAGATTGCGAATGATCTCTTCTAAATCAGACTCATCTTTAACTAATTCTTGTTCAATCAAAGGGGCGTAAACTTCTTTTGGCATAACTTCGATGTAATCATAAAATTTGGCTTTATTTTTTGCTTCATCAAAACCTTTTTGCATGATGGCTTCAAAAACTTCCCCTTGGTTGCAAGCTGTTCCGATAATTAAACCTTCGCGCAGCTTGATTACTTCAGAGCGCGGCAGTCGTGCAGTCCGATAGAAATAATCGACCATCGATGAAGAAATCAGTTTAAAAAGATTTTTCAACCCTGCCTGAGTTGTTGCAATAATAGTTGCATGAAAAGGTCGAGCCCGTTTGTAAGCATCTCCTTCACCAATATGCTCATTTAATTGATCATGGAAATGCATGTCATGCTCTTCTTTGGCCTCTTTTAGGAAAAGCCAGCACAGATGTCCAGTTGTTTCAGAATCAAAAATAGCTCGGTGATGCTGTTCCAAATTGATGCCATATTTTTTTGCTAATGTGTTCAAACGATGGCTCTTATATTGTGGATGTAAAAAACGCGACAGTTCCAAAGTATCGATGACTGGGTTTACAGCATCTGGTATATTGTGTCTCGCATTGCTCGTGTTTAAAAAGCCCATATCAAAACTCGCATTATGAGCAACTAAAATAGAGTCTCCTGCGAATTCTTTAAATAATTTTAAAACTTCCTCTTCTGATTTTGAACCATGAACCATTTCGTCTGTGATTCCTGTCAAATTAATCGTTGTTTGCGATAAAGGATGACCTGGGTCAATGAAATGCTCAAAACTTTCAATAATATTGCCTTTATGCATTTTAACTGCAGATAACTCGATAATTTTATTATAGACAGCTGAAAGACCTGTTGTTTCGACGTCAAAAACAACGTAGGTTGCGTCCGTTAGTTCAATATGTTTAGGATTATAAGCTATAGGGACACCATCATCTACAATGTTGGCTTCAATTCCATAAAGAATTTTTATGCCATTTTTTTGACCCGCATGATAAGCATCTGGGAAAGATTGAGCACCAAAATGGTCGGTTATCGCAACAGCTTTATGTCCCCATTTAGCTGCTTGATCGACTAGATCTGTAACGGTATTTGTTGCGTCCATTTGGCTCATATTGCTGTGCAAATGCAATTCTACACGTTTTTCATCTTCTGGTGCGGTATCTTTACGTGATTCATGATCCCATTCAGTAATATCTTGAGCATTCAACACTAAGTCCCGCATAAAGTTATCTTCTTGAACGCTTCCTCTTGCTCGAACCCACATTCCTTTTTTGATCGCCGCAAATGCCGCTTCATCCTCTGGTGAATTCGAGAATTTTTTTACTGAGAATGAAGATGTATAGTCTGTTATTTTCACGATAAGCAATTGTCTTTCAGATCTCAATACTCTTACTTCTACATCGAATACATAACCCTCAACGGTTACACGGCGTTCTTCTTCGATAATTTGATCCATTTGTTTAACTTCTTCTTTAGCAGAAATTTTTCGACCTAACACAACTGGACCTTTTTGTGCTTGAACTTGATGTTTATTTTGTTTCTTTTCTTGTTCAGCTTTTTGAATGTTTTCATTCGCACGAATAGCCAAAAGAGTTTCAGATTCTTCTTTTTTTGCTTGGAACTCGGCTATTTTTTTCAAATGAGATGCTTCATCGATCACTGGTTCAATTTTGAATTTTGGAAAGCCTAAAGAACCATATGCTTCTTCAACTGGGGGCAAATATTGATTCATTAAATGTCCCTTTACCACTTCGTTTTCTACATAAAATTGGATTTTTTTACCGTTTAACAATGGAAATTGTTCTCTAAATGGTTTATCGCATATCGGAGAAGATACAGCACTTAATTTCACTGCAGTTGACCAATAATGTTCTAATTTTTCAATTGTCATTACAGGCTTGACCGTTTCAATGGTCAATTGGACCCGTGCAATAGTATGGAAAGCCAATTGCATTTTTTCAGAAAGATTTTGATACACTTCAAAAGGCAAAACATCTTGAAACTGCAAGTGAAAATTCCAACATTTTGATAACTTATGGACCGTTACTTTTAAAACTTTGGCTTGAGCAAAATAAGGTTTGTACCGTTCTTCATGTTGCAAACCTACTTGTTCTAGTAATTTTTGAAACATTTCTTCTTGATTTAAACTCATGAGAAACTCCTTTCACTTACAACGATAGAACTAAAGAAACAACACTATTATAAAAAAAGAATAATGGCAAAAGGAGCCAGACAAGTGGATGTGCGTACTTGTTTGAACTCCTTTAATAGTAGTGTCTTTGTGCTATTAAATAGAACTTAGTAGAATATTTAACGTTTCGACCAATTCATCGGTGCGAACTTCTAAAGCTTCTCCTGTTTTTCTAAGTTTTAATTCAACAATATTTTCTTGAGCCTTTTTCCCTACTGTAATACGGATAGGCATCCCAATTAAATCTGAATCTTTAAATTTCACACCGACACGTTCATTACGATCATCAAGCAATACAGAAAAGCCAGCCTGTTGTAATGATTCATATAAATCATTCGATAAACTTACTTGGTCCTCTGCTTTCATGTTGACCGGAATCAAGTGCAATTCATATGGTGCGATGTGTCTTGGCCAATTCAAGCCTTCTTCAGTAGCTTGTTGTTCAGTGATAGCTGATAATAAGCGACTAACACCAATTCCGTAACAGCCCATTACAACAGGGATAGAACGACCATTATTGTCTAATACTGTCGCATTCATAGCTTCTGAATAACGAGTTCCTAGTTTAAAGATGTGACCAATTTCAATTCCTTTTGCAAATTTCAATACACCTTGTCCATCTGGAGATAGCTCGCCTTCTTGAACAAAACGCAAATCAATATATGTCTCAATGTTCGAATCACGTTCTAAGTTTACATTTAAGTAGTGATAACCGTTTTCGTTAGCTCCTGCAATGGCATTTGTCATATCTTGAACATAGACATCGGCAAGGATTCTAACGTCGTCATTAACGCCTATAGGTCCGATTGAACCAGCGTTAACACCTAGGTATTTCACTGTTTCTTCTTCCGTTGCTAATTCTAAAAAGGCTGCATCAAGATAATTTTTCAATTTCACATCATTTACTTCATGATCGCCACGAACAATCACTAAAACAGGTTTTTCATCTGCAATAAATAATAAGCTCTTCATAATTTTTTCTGGTTCGACTTCTAGGAACGAGGAAACATCAGCAATTGTTTTGCTGTTTGGTGTTTCAATTTTTTCTAACTCTTTTTCATTTTCCAGCGATTTTTTGTGCATATGGAAACTAGTAGCCATTTCTAAGTTAGCTGAATAATCACTTGAATCAGAATAAACAATCGTGTCTTCTCCAATATCAGAGATTGCCATAAACTCTTTAGAGTTGCTTCCACCCATCGCTCCTGCATCTCCAATAATGCTACGGAAATTCAATCCGCAACGTTCAAAGATTCTTGTATAAGCTTTTTCAAAATCTTGATACGTTTCATCTAAACTTTCGAAACTATCATGGAAAGAATAGGCATCTTTCATTAAAAATTCTCTTCCTCTTAACAGGCCTGAACGAGGTCGTTTTTCATCTCTAAATTTTGTTTGGATTTGATACAAAGAAAGCGGCAACCGTTTGTAGGATGTGATTTCATCACGGATCAATGTCGTGAAGGCTTCTTCATGAGTAGGTCCTAAAAGGTAGTCACGTCCATGACGATCTTTTAATTTCATTAAATCTTCGCCATACGTTTCATAACGTCCAGATTCTTCCCATAATTCGCGAGGCAATAGAGAAGGCATCAACATTTCAACAGCATCGATTTTTTCAAATTCTTCACGCATAATCGTTTTTAATTTTTCTAATACACGATTTGCTAATGGTAAGTAACTATAGACCCCACTAGATAGTTGTCTGATGTATCCTGCTCTTAATAACATTTTATGACTTAACACTTCTGCTTCATTAGGTACATCTCTTAAAGTTGGAATAAATAATTTTGATTGTTTCATGGGTTACTGTCTCCTTTTTGACACGCTAATTAGTCTATAAATGATTGTTTTTTCTAGTTATCAGTTAAAAAAATATCGTTGGATATCATTCCAGGTAACCAATACCATTAATACTAATAGTAAACCTACCCCTATTAAGGTAATGATTCCTTCTTTTTCCTCACTCAATGGTTTTCTACGTATACCTTCAACAATGTTTAAGAGCAATTTCCCACCGTCAAGCCCTGGAATAGGCAATAAATTGACGATACCTAAATTAACACTTAAAACAGCTAGCCAGTTCACTATTCCAATCAAGCCTGTTTTAACGACTGATTGTGTTGTTGCATAAATGGCTACTGGACCACCAAACATATCAATTGAAAAACCTTTTGTAAACATTGAACCCAATACTGTAAATAGTTGAGTGATTAATGCCCATGTCTGAACAAAACCAAAACTGATTTTAGCCCAAAAGGAGGTTTCTAGAGATGCTTGCACGCCGATTTGTCCTAC
This sequence comes from Carnobacterium sp. FSL W8-0810, assembly GCF_038007125.1. NCBI lineage: Bacteria > Bacillati > Bacillota > Bacilli > Lactobacillales > Carnobacteriaceae > Carnobacterium > Carnobacterium sp. FSL W8-0810. Next base: position 1,972,306 of record NZ_JBBOWO010000001.1, read on the forward strand.
TTCTGTTCCGTCAGCTGCTTCATTAGCAGATGGAGTTACCGTTAGAGTCTTTTCAGTACCATCTTTTGATTCAACTTGAAAAGTCAATTCCTTTTCTGGATTTAGCTGAACCATTTCCACCATTTCATTCCATGTAGCGATTTTTTCATCGCCGATTTGAATAACTCGGTCGCCTTCTTTTAAACCAGCTTCTTCTGCTGCACTATCTGGTAAAATATCTCCCAATACATTTTCTTGGCTGACTACTCCGCCTTGTAAGAATGCCAGTACAATAAAAGCAACGATTGCTAAAATCATATTATTCATGGGACCTGCAAAGTTTGTCATCATTCTTTTTGGCAAACTAGCTGATTGGAATTGGACATCAATAGGTGCAATCTGCACTTCTGTTCCATCTTCCTCAATGATCATTGCATCTCTCAAAACAGGGTAGCGTACTAGATTCGTCTCATCTCCGGCTAAATAACCTTCAACATATAACTCTTTTTCAAGATCGATTGAAGTTACTTCCATCGGTACCGCATCTAATAATTGCTTTTTCTTATACGTATTGATCAGCGACACTTCATTTGCATCGTTTACGATTAAACCAATAGGCGTTCCGGGCTTGATTTCTGATTCTTCTTCATAGCCTGCCATACGCACGTATCCGCCTACAGGTAAGATACGAATAGTAAAAGTTGTTTCTCCTTTTCGATAAGAAAATATTTTCGGACCAAATCCAATTGCGAATTCTCTAACTAAAATACCTGCTCTTTTAGCAAAATAATAATGTCCAAACTCATGAAAAATCACTAAAATACTAAAAACTATAATAAAAGTAATAATGGTAGCGATCATATACTCTCTCCTTTGTACTTCACTAAAAAAGTTTTTCTTTTTATATTATCAAACAGTTAACACGTTTATATAGATAAGGAATACTACGTACAAAACAAGTTTAATTCTATCATAATTTGAATACAATAACCATTCGACTTAAAGATTTATTATTCGTAAAAGAAAAGTAGCCATCGCAATAAAGGATAACTACTTTCTGTTTCAACATATTTTTAAATTAATCCTGAAAAATACAGGATAGGCAAAACGAATAACAGACTATCAAAACGATCTAAAATGCCACCATGACCAGGCATTATTTTACCAGAATCTTTTACATTGTAGTAACGTTTAAAAGCCGATTCCACTAAGTCGCCTAATTGACCTGCAATTGAAAGAATCACTGTCAATACCAGCATCCAGCCTAATGGATTGTCTTGTGGATAAAACATCAGGTAAATAACAGCAACTATAAGAGCCATAATGATGCCACCTACAGAACCTTCAATAGTTTTGTTAGGGCTGATTGAAGGAGCTAGCTTATGTTCCCCTAATTTTCTTCCAATCATATACGCTCCAATATCTGTTGACCATACAACAAATAACGTAAATAAAAGTAAATCTAATCCATTTTCTCTTGTCAGTAAGAGAAATTTAAAGCCAAAACCTATGTACATTACCCCTAAAATAGCTACTGCTGCATCATCAAATGTAAAATTATTTTTTGAAAACACAGTGCAAACTAATAATAATAAGGTAAAGAAGTACAATACGGTTTGTGTATTCACATGAGACGGTAAGAATGAGGCTGTATAATGCGGGAATAATAATCCTAATAAAGCTAATATAGAAATAATGCCTTCAACTGAACCTAATTTGTTGCCTTTCATTCTGAATAATTCAAATAATGCAATGACCCCTAATACTGCAACCACTAATTCTAATATCCATGACCCTATATAAACTACTGGGACAAAGAGAATAATTGCAACGATTGCCGAAATAACACGTTGTTTCACTAATATGTCCTCCTAATTCTCTTATAATCCTCCAAAACGACGGTGTCGTTTTTGATAAATCGCTATCGATTGTTCTAAAGCTTGCTCATTAAAATCAGGCCAAAGAGCTTGAGAAAAGTAAAACTCACTGTAAGCATTTTGCCACAACATAAAATTGCTAATTCGCTCTTCACCACTCGTTCGAATCATAAAATCAACGTTTTGATACTCATTTAATGTATGAGTCATTAAGCAGTCTTCAAATACAGACTCCGTTATATCATCTATGTCTAGTTCTCCTGATTTAACTTTTTTTGCAATCGCTTTTGAAGCTTCAATCAATTCACTGCGTCCGCCATAATTCAGCGCGAAATTTAATACCATACCCGTATTGTTCTCAGTATCTTTTATAGCCTTTTCTACCGCATTACGAGTGTGTTTAGGCAATTGACCAATAAAGCCGATAACTTGAACTCTAACATTCTGTTCCATTAATTCAGGGACAAAAGTATCAAAAAAATCAACTGGTAATTGCATTAAGAAACTGACCTCATCATCAGGTCGTTTCCAATTTTCAGTTGAAAATGCATAAAGTGATAACACTTTAACACCAATTTGACTTGCTCTTTTGGTGATTTTTTTGACCGTATTCATTCCTTCTTTGTGGCCTGCAACTCGCGGCATAAATTTTTTCTGAGCCCAACGTCCATTTCCGTCCATAATGATCGCAATATGTTTAGGAATTTTATCATCAATATTAAAAGAGACGGTTGACATCTCATCTGTTTTTTGACTTCTTTTATTAAATAATCCTTTCAAGTGATTCCCTCCACTTCGTAATTCACCATTACTCATTGTAGCAAAAAAGAAAATAAAAGCCTACAAAATTTAATAAGAAACGGCTTTTTTAGCAAATAATTAAGAAATATTTACAAGTTAAAATAGCTATTTTCCTGTTTTATACACCCTTACCTTTATTATTCTACTGCTAATAATGATAGAAAGCCTTTTAGTAGGCTCAAAAAACGAAAAATGTTATAATACATTAAACCTAGTTAGGAACTTAAGGAGGATTTTAATATGAAAAGACAAATCAAAAAATTCATCGTCGGTTTAATTATTTCTGCTGTAGTAACCAAATTAACAAGTTTGTTAATGGGCGAAGACAAAAAGACAGCTTAACTGGATATTTCCAAAAGCAAAAGTACTTTCGGCCTCTATCTTTGTAGAGGTCGAAAGTACTTTTTTATATGATAAGCTTTATTTTGTTGCTCAATTTGTATTATTTTCAGTAAAGCCTATATAAGCTACCTAGTTTATTTGCTGTAAAATCAGCTTCTAAGCCCTTTAGAACAAGAACGTTCTCATTTTTCCCCATAACAAGGCAAGAGCGCTTATCTATTGATGAATACATCTTTATCAGACGAATTATAGTGAATAGTCGGATTAGCAGAAAAATGTTCTTTGATAAACTATTCTTTCTAGCTTTCTATCGTTCAATTATACCTAAAAAGGCTAAGACAATTGTCTTAACCCTTTTTAGTATCCTACATGTTTATTAAACGTCTAATAGTTCTTTTTCTTTTTCAGCTGAGATAGCGTCAATATTTTTCACGCTGTCATTAGTAATTTTTTGTACATCTTCTTCAAACGTACGTAAATCATCTTGAGTAATTTCATTATTTTTTTCAGCTTTTTTCAATTCATCAATTGCTTCACGACGAATGTTGCGAACTGAAACTTTAGCATTTTCAGATTCTTTACCAACTTTTTTTGCTAACTCTTTACGACGTTCTTCAGTTAATTGTGGAATCACTAAACGAATAACATTTCCGTCATTTGCTGGACTGATCCCGATATCACTTTGCATAATTGATTTTTCAATATCAGAGATTGAACTTTTATCGAACGGTGTGATCATTAATACACGCGGTTCTGGAACAGAAATTTGTGCCAATTGTTTTAATGGTGTAGGCGCTCCGTAATACACAACATTGATTCTATCTAATAAACCTGCATTTGCGCGACCAGCACGGATCGTTCCTAATTCACGTTGTAAAGCACTTTCCGTTTTAACCATTTTTTCTTTTGTTGTTTGTAAGATTGCGTTTGTCATATTATTTCCCCCTCACAGTTGTTCCAATAGTTTCACCTAAAGCAACACGTTTGATATTTCCAGTTTCATTTAAATTGAATACAACCAATGGAATGTTGTTATCCATGCTTAAAGAACTTGCTGTTGTGTCCATTACTTGCAAGCCTTTATTGATAATTTCTAAATGAGTTAATTCTTCAAATTTAGTAGCATTTTTATCTAATTTTGGATCTGCTGAATAGATACCATCTACATTATTTTTTGCCATTAAGATAACATCAGCATCAATTTCAGCTGCTCTTAATGCAGAAGTCGTGTCAGTTGAAAAATAAGGATTTCCAGTACCACCTGCAAAGATCACTACTCGTCCTTTTTCTAAATGACGAACAGCTTTTCTGCGAATATAAGGCTCAGCAATTTGACGCATTTCGATGGATGTTTGTACACGCGTTGGTACTCCTTCATTTTCAAGACAGTCTTGCAATGCTAAAGCGTTCATTACTGTAGCCAGCATTCCCATGTAATCTGCTTGAGCACGTTCCATTCCCATTTCAGAACCAACTTGACCGCGCCAAATATTTCCGCCTCCAACGACAATAGCAATTTCTACGCCTAATTCTTTTACTTCTTTTATTTCTTTACAAATTTCTTTTATTGTTGGTGGTTTTATTCCAAATCCAGTATCACCTGCTAAGGCTTCTCCGCTTAGTTTTAAAACGACACGTTTGTATTTTGGTTCAATCATTTGTCTTTCCCTCCATTGGCTCGTTCACTTTTATTATTTTACCATACTCAAACAAAAACTTCATTTAAAAGATATCTCTTATACTGGTTTGGCTAATAAGACTACTATGTAGCAAAAAGTTGAGATACACTAAAATCTGTCTTTTTTTCATAACCCTTAAAAGTGAGTGTTTCTGAAAAACGCTAGTAAAAAAGGGACGCAACTGCTGCGTCCCTTTTCAAATTGAAATCCGTTTATTTATTAACTTGATTCATAACTTCTTCAGCAAAGTTCTCTTCACGTTTTTCAATTCCTTCGCCAACTTCAAAGCGAACAAATGATTTAACTACAGCGCCTTTTGATTCAATGTATTTTCCAACTGTTTGATCTGGATCTTTTACAAATGGTTGGTCTACTAAAGAAATTTCAGCTAAATATTTGTTCAAACGTCCTTGGATCATTTTTTCAACGATATTAGCTGGTTTGCCTTCGTTTAATGCTTGTTCAGTTAATACTTTTGTTTCGTGATCGATTTCTTCTTGAGAAACTTGGTCACGAGAAACATATTTAGGATTGATAGCTGCGATATGCATAGCAATATCACGAGCAACATCTTCATCAGTTGTTCCTTCAAGAGTAACTAATACTGCAATACGTCCGCCCATGTGAGTGTATGCTCCAAAAACGTCTGCATCAGTTTTTTCGACACGTGCAAAACGACGTAATTCGATTTTTTCACCGATTTTAGTTACTGCTGCTAAAATTTCAGTTTCTACAGTACCGTCTCCAGCTTTAATAGATTGAGCATCTGCAACTGTTTCAGGATTTCCTTCAGCAATTGCTTCAGTTACATCTTTAACTAATTTTATGAATTGGTTGTTTTTAGAAACAAAGTCAGTTTCAGAGTTGATTTCTGTAATAGAACCAACATTTCCATCAACATAAACGCCAGCTAATCCTTCAGCAGCGATACGTCCAGCTTTTTTAGCAGCTTTTGCCATACCTGTTTCTCTTAAGTGGTCAACTGCAGCATCGATGTCGCCATCAACAGCAACCAATGCTTTTTTAGCATCCATCATTCCTACGCCGGTCATGTCACGTAATTGTTTAACTAGTTGAGCTGTTACTTTTGCCATTCTATATTTCCTCCTATAAGTTACATTATTCGTTATTCGATTTTTGTTTTAACTATTCTTTTACAAAAAAAAGGCTGACTCGTCAAGAAAGAAATGACGCCGCTTCGTAAAAAGTCGCTTCTCACTTCTCCCTACTCGAGACAGCCTTAAATAGTGTTAGTAATAAAATTGATTATTCAGCGTTGTTTCCTTCAACGACTTCAACGATTTCTTCAATTGAAGCAGTTTCAGAAGCTTCTGGAGCTTCAGCTGTGAAAGTTTCTTCAACGACTTCATCTTCACCTTGGTTTCCTTCGATCATAGCATCAGCCATTTTAGAAGTAATCAATTTAACAGCGCGGATAGCGTCATCGTTTGATGGGATGATAACATCGATTTCATCTGGGTCACAGTTAGTATCAACCATTGCTACTACTGGAATGTTTAATTTGTGTGCTTCTTGGATTGCAATACGTTCTTTACGAGGGTCAACAACGAACATTACATCTGGAATTCTAGGCATATCTTGGATCCCACCTAAGAATTTTTCAAGACGGTCACGTTGTTTGATCAAGATCCCAACTTCTTTTTTAGGAAGGACTTCAAAAGTTCCGTCTTCTTCCATTTTGTTGATAGCTTTCAAACGTTTAATACGTTTTTGGATTGTATCCCAGTTAGTTAATGTTCCACCTAACCAACGGTGGTTTACAAAGTATTGTCCAGCACGAGTTGCTTCATCTTTGATAGCTTCTTGTGCTTGTTTTTTAGTACCAACGAATAAAGCGATTCCGCCATTTTCAGATACTTCTTTCATGTAGTTGTATGCAGTATCAGCTAACTTAACCGTTTTTTGTAAGTCAATGATGTAGATACCGTTTCTTTCTGTAAAGATATAACGAGACATTTTTGGGTTCCAACGACGTGTTTGGTGACCAAAATGAACTCCTGCTTCAAGCAATTGTTTCATAGAAATTACTGCCATAATATGTTTCCTCCATTGGTTTTTTATTTTCCTCCTTCAAATTCAACTGTAAGGAGACTTGAAAAAATCAAGCACCGTCCTTTACATCCTTTGAAGTGTGAAATAATTTTTTTAGTGCTTTTAGCACCGTTAATTAGTATATATGATTTTAATGAAAATATCAACACTAACTAACGTTTTTTCATTATTTTACATCCCTATACTTAAAATTTCACGAATATCATCTTCCGATAACTGGCTTCCTTCTCTTTGGATAGATCCGTCTTCAGTAATAATTTGATCAAACAACGCTTTTTTCTCTTGTTGCAATTGATCGATTTTTTCTTCAATGGTTCCTTCAGCAATCAAGCGTAAAACTTGAACAACTTTTTTCTGTCCGATTCTGTGTGCTCTACCAGCGGCTTGTTCTTCCACTGCTGGGTTCCACCATAAATCGTAAAGGATAACCATATCGGCACCCGTAAGGTTTAATCCAGTCCCACCAGCTTTAAGTGAGATAAGGAAAACATCTTTTTCTCCAGCGTTGAATTTATTGACCATTTCAATACGCTCTTTTGGTTTGGTTTGTCCACTTAAATAGAAAGTATCCACTTCTTGTTCTGCCAGTTCTTTTTCAATAATGGCAAGCATAGAAGTAAATTGAGAAAAGATCAAAATCCGTCTTCCATTTTCTCTAGCTGTTTGAATTGTTTCTTTCAACTGTTCTAATTTACCCGAGTCGCCTTCGTAATCATCAATAAACAACTTAGGATCACAACAGATTTGTCTTAGACGAGTTAATCCAGCCAAAATCTCAATTCGATTCTTTTTGAACTCTGCCCCATCCATGCTATTGACACTTTCTTGGATTCGTTGCAAGTAAGCAAGATAGACCGTTTTTTGTTCTTTAGTCATTTGACTATATAAGTTAGTTTCAATTTTATTCGGTAATTCTTTCAGTACTTCTTTTTTGATACGTCTTAAGACAAATGGACGAATCATTTTTGCAATTTGTTCATTTGGTAAAGTTTTAAATTTTTTGATAGAAGGGAAAAATCCAGGCATGATCAATTGGAAAATTGCCCATAACTCTTCGATTTTATTTTCAATAGGTGTACCACTTAAGGCAAATCGTTTCTTTATGGATAAGTCTCTCAAAGCTTGGGATGTTTTAGTGTTATGATTTTTCACCATTTGCGACTCATCTAAAATAAGTGTACTAAAAGAAGCCTGCTTGTAATATTCCACGTCCTGTCTAAAACTAGGATAAGACGTAATCAAGACTTGATTTGGTTTAACATTTCCAACTAACTGCATTCTTTCCTCAGCTGTACCTGAAACCACTATACTTTCGATCGATGGTGCAAATTTTTCAATCTCAAAATGCCAATTGTAGATCAATGAAGCTGGAGCAACAATTAAGAAAGGATCATTTTGTCCTTTTTCTTCTATTTCAGATAGTATATACGTAATGACCTGAATGGTTTTCCCAAGTCCCATATCATCAGCTAAAATACCGCCAAATCCATATTTAGACAACATCTTCAACCACTGAAACCCAGTTACTTGATAGGGTCTTAATTCTGCTTTCAAAGTCTTAGGAACCGCAGCCTCAAATTCTTCTGGGAAATTCAGATCATGAATGAGGTTTTTGAATTTTTTGGATACCGTTCCTTTTGTTTTTTCATCCATAGCGAACTTTTCGTTCAATTCTAATCCTCGATAACTCGGCAATTGAATTCCGCCATTTTGAAATTTCTTGGTCACTCTCAATTCATTTAAAACATCACTAACTTGTTTAAAACTTTCTGATTCTAACGAAAGAATCGTTCCATTATCAAATTTATGGAAAGCTTTCTTTTCGACCAAACTTCTTAATACATCATCTACTTCTTCTGGAGTGATCCCTTTAATGTCAAAACGAACATCTAACAAAGAGCCTTCATTTTGAACATCAATAATGGTCTCAGGATCAATTTGATTTAAAAACATACTGTCTAATAAATCATCTACATAAACGGTTGCATCTAACTCTAAAGTTGGAATTTCTTTTGTAAACAAGTTGTAGAATTCGTCATCTCGAACCATTCGTTTCGTATAGTTGGTTTCTGTCCGATGATAATCAAATTCATTTAATTGATTAATAATTTTCATTTCTTTTTCACTATCTCTGATAATTTGTACGCCTTCTTCGGACAACTGATTTTTAGAAGGATCAGTAGATAGAATCATGTGTTTATAATTAAATTCCACAGTAGCGTGTACCGCCTCATTATGGTACTCAAAATAAACAGATGTTAATAAAGGTTCTTGAACGAAAGAATCTTTCAGTTGATCATCAATTGAGACATTTCCGATTTTTACGAGCAATGGCATTACATAAGCAGTAAAGTCCGGCATATCAGCAGGTTCAATCACAATATTGTCGCCACCAAAACGTTGTAAAAATTGTTGCAGCGGACGATAAGCACGCATTTGTTCTAAATTAGGTTGAAAGACAATATTGTCTGAAACAAACCAATCATATTCTTTTAAGTGACTATCTGCTAAACCCGTAATAGACAGAGTAATTGTGTTGTTCTTTTGAAAAATCTCAAACGAAAAAGGCATTTTCCCTTCGACAAACATCATCGTTTTATAGGTATCGTCTTTCGTAACAAAGGTTAAATTGCCACTATCTTGTAAATCTTGAATCGTATTTTCTGCTAGAGCAGTCATTAGTACCAAATAACGGTTATTAGTCAATAATGATTTAGCATCTTTATGCTCTCCAGAAATCAATTGGATTGATTTATATTGTTTATATAAACTTGTTAGGATATCACGATCTTCTTCTTCAAGAAAAATATCTTTAAAGTTGATTTCTTGACCTGCTTTTAATTCAAGTGTTTCTTTTTTGATAAAACTTTCTAAAAACAAAGGCAGATCTTTTATAATATACATTTTATCACTACCAGCTTTAAGGCTTAAAGCCAACACGTCAAAAGAAGTTCTTATCAGTGCAGTAGTCATCGGCTTGATTTCTATTCTGTATTCTAATTTCAGTGACTGTTTTTGTTTAGCTGTTACAGCCATTTTTCTATTTTCATTTAAAAATATACGTGTGAATGATTCTGTTAATTCTTGGCCTGGATTTGGAGAATCCACTGCTACTTTTTTAGCATTCTCAGCTGTCATCACTCGGCTGATTTTTCGGTCTCTAAGCTCTAATTCAACCGCAACAGTATGTTTACAATAACCATGATTTTTCCAATATAAACATTCACAAAAATCATCTTCTTTTGTTGATCCATCTAATTCAACATGAAAAATATCACTGCCCATAACTTCGGCAGACCATATTTTCTTATCAAAATTTGAGTTGACTGAAAGGACACGTTTTTCTGCAACATATTGTCTTCCTTGCTCAATAACGCGTTCAGGTATACTCCATTTCATTCAACATTCCCCTACTTTCTTGCTTTTCATATAATAATTATTTTTCAAGCACGCTTTTTCTATCTCTCTATTGTACGTCATTATGGTAAAAAAAGAAAATTTTTTCTTTTTTCATTGTATGCTTTCATTGTTTTTTCAGTAAAAAAAGCATGAGTCTATTTCTTTTCGGTCCCTAATAGTATAATGATCCAATAATTCAGTATACTATTAAAGATTACTACTTGCTAAAATACAAATTATGAATCATACTATTATTATGAAAATGCACTAGAAAAATGAATTCATGAGAGGTTGACGAACTTTGTTTTATAAAATTTTAAGAGCTGTTTTGCGTTTCCTATTAGCTATTTTAAACGGAAATGCGCATTATGAAAACCGCACCAAACTTCCAACAGATACATCTTATATATTAGTGGCACCACATAGAACTTGGATTGACCCAGTTTATCTAGCTATAGCTGCCAGTCCTAAACCATTTACTTTTATGGCAAAAAAAGAGTTGTTTAAAAATCCAATTTTGAGTTGGATCATTAGACACGCTAACGCCTTTCCAGTAGATCGTGCTAATCCAGGACCAAGTGCTATAAAAACACCGGTTAAAATTCTTAAAAAAGGCGATTTAAGTTTAATGATATTTCCAACTGGAACGAGACATTCAAACGAAATAAAAGGTGGAGCTGCTACAATTGCTAAATTAAGCGGTGTTCCGATTATTCCAGCGGTGTACCAAGGCCCGTTGACTCTTGGAGGCATTTTAAAAAGAAAAAAAGTAACAGTTCGTTTTGGGGATCCTATCACCATAGATCGCAAAGTTAAGCTGTCTAAAGAAAATTTAAAAGCAATCGACGAACAGATCCAACAAGCTTTTGATCAATTAGATATGGAAATCGATCCTTCATTTAAATACGAGTACGAAAAATAAAGAGAGAAAAGCCGCTGACTTTTCTCTCTTTATTTTATTTTTCTAGGTAAAGACCTTTATTTTGTAATTGATACATATCATAGTAAATACCATTTTTTTGGATAAGTTGATCGTGCGTACCACGCTCAATTATTTCTCCATGATCTAATACAAGAATCAAGTCTGCATCACGAATAGTAGATAATCGATGAGCAATTGCTAAAGTTGTACGACCTTTACGCATTTTCTTAAGCCCTTCTTGAATCAATGCTTCAGTTTCAGTGTCAATATTCGCTGTTGCTTCGTCTAAAATAAGAATCTTAGGATCCGTCACAATTGTACTTGCAAAAGAAATCAATTGTTTTTGCCCTGTCGAATAACTGGCTCCTCGTTCAATCACTCTAGAATCATACTGATTCGGTAATTTTTCAATAAATGTATCTGCTTGAACAAATCGCGCTGCTTCTTCAATCTGAAAATCAGTAATAGAAGCGTCCTTTAAACGGATGTTATCTTTAAGTGTTCCATAAAATAAAAAAGAATCTTGTAAAACTAACCCCATTTTTTTCCGCAATTCTTTCAGAGGGTAATTCTTGATAGGAATATCATCAATCAAAATTTCACCTTCATAAAATTCATAAAAACGCATCATCACATTGATAATGGAACTTTTCCCGCTACCTGTGTGACCAACTAATGCGATGGTTTGGCCTGGCAAAGCCGTGAATGAAATATCATTCAAAACATTATGTTTGCCATCGTAAGAGAAACTAACATGTTTAAATTCAATTTTGGCATCGGTTATTTCTGCATTAGCCGTTTCATTTTGCTGAGGAGTATACTCTTCGTTGTCTAATACGTTTAATACTCGACTGCTTGAAACAATTCCATCCTGAAAAATACTCAAACTGTCCATCATACTTGTCATTGGATTAAAGAAATTACGAGCATAAGAAGTAAACGCATAAATAACACCTACGCTAACCGGACCATTTAAAGCTTCATATCCAAAAAAGCCAAGAATAAAAACCAGTGAAAAAGTGTAGAGAAAATCAATTACCGGACTTAACAAAATAGAGTTTGTTTTTACCATTGCAAATCGTAATTTATAATAATCCATATTCGTTTCATCAAATTCAGCTTGCAATCTTTTTTCTTGACGAAATTGTTGAATGATACTCATTCCGTTGACCGATTCTGCTAATTTTGCATTTAGTGAACTTAGTTTTTCTCTCATATTTCGATACAGTCTTGAGCTGTGCTTTTGATAGTACCAGATAACAACACCTAATATAGGAATCAATGCAACGATCCAAAGAGAAATTTCCACATTAAGCAACAGCATTGCAAAAAGTGAAGTGGTTACCCCTAATATTCCTTGCAAGATCGTAAGAAACACTGACCAAAACTCTTTGATGGTCTCCGTATCATTTGTCACTCTAGTAACAATAGAACCTGCAGGAGTCTGATCGAAAAAACGCATACCTAAAGTGTGCAGTTTTTTGAATATCGCATTTCGTATATTTTCTACGGTTTTTTCAGAAGCCATATTGTATAAGTAAAGATTCAAATACCAAAAAACGATCTTCACGATAGTCATACCAAAATAAATGACAGCAAACAGTATGATGATATTATTCGTAGCTGCTCCTTTAGCTAAGTAATCATCAATAAACACTTGAAGGATTCTAGGTAAAATAATATTCGTAATGGCTAACAAAATTCCGAATACGATTCCACCTGCAAATTGTCCCTTAAAAGGAGACGCAAACTTAATGATACGTTTTAAAATAGTAACCTGTTCTTTAGCTGTAAATGATTTTGACCATGCCGATTCTTCTTGTGCCATTAGTCTGCACCTCCTTCAATTTTTCTTTCAAGCTGCTGACTATCAAACATCTCTTTATACCATCCATTTTGAAGAAGCAAATCAGCATGTGATCCTCTTTCAACAATTGCTCCATTATCAATAACAATGATTTCATCTGCATGCATTACACTACTGATACGGTGTGCAGCAATGATCGTTGTCTGTTCAGAACGTTCCTTTTTCAAAGCTGATAATATTTTTTCTTCTGTTTTTGCATCTACTGCTGATAAAGCATCATCAAGAATCAATAATTCTGGGCGAATGATCAATGCACGAGCAATTGAAATTCGTTGCTTTTGTCCTCCAGATAATGAAACTCCTCGTTCACCCACCACGGTATCATAGCCATTAGGCATCTCCATGATATCCGAATGAATGGCCGTCAGTTCTGCTGCTTTTTCTACTTCCTTTTGAGGCAAATACGGATCAGAAAAACGAATATTTTCTTTAATACTTGTTGAGAACAAAAATTGATCTTGCGGCACATACCCTATATGTTGCAATAAAGCATCTAACGTGTAATCTCGTATATCTTCATTGCCGTATAAAATATGTCCATGATACCGATCATACTCTCTTAACAGCAATCTAAAGATACTGGTTTTCCCTGCTCCTGTTTTTCCTACTACTCCAAGCGTCTGTCCACGTTTTAATTCAAAATGAATTTCTTTAAGTGCCACAACATCTGATTTAGGGTAAGAAAATTTTTCAATCGAATAGTGAATATCCCCTCTTATAGCTTTTGTTAAAGCTGAAGGTTTCTCAACGATTTTGGATTTTTCTAGCAACAATCTTTCAACGCGATCATAACTTGCGCTCCCGCGTTCTAGAATATTAAATAAACGTCCAATAGCAAACATCGGCCAAACAAGCATAGCAATGTAGTTAATGAAAGAAACGAGTTCTCCTATCGAAATCGAACCCGATCTAATATAAATTCCACCCATTATAATCGTTAACACATACGAGATTCCCATAATAAAGGTGATCGTAGGATCAAACAATGAATCGATTTTATAAACTTTTTTATTTTCTTTTACGACTTGGTGTGTTTTACTTCTAAATTCATCCACATCCTCATCTTCTTGTCCAAACGTTTTGATGACTTTCATTCCTGAGATACTCTCTTGTGCTTTATCATTCATATCAGAAAAAGCAGCTTGTGCTCCTCTAAAGCGTTCATGAAGCTTAGAACCTAAGACACGTGAGGCTACAGCGAGCAACGGGAGCGGAACTAAGGCAATCAACGTTAATCGCCAGTCAACGACTAAAGTCATCGCAATGATTGTTGTACCACCCGTAATAATCGAATCAGCTAATGTCAATATTCCGCCACCAGCTACGTTACGAACGGCAGTCAAATCATTAGTTGCGTGTGCCATTAAATCTCCTGTGCGGTATTTTTGAAAAAAACTATTATCCATTTCAGTAAAATGATTAAATAAACGTGTTCTAAGTATTCTTTCTAATTTAGCGGATGTTCCCCATATATTGACCCGCCAAATATAACGAAATAAATAACTCGCTGTCGCAGCTGCAATTAAAAAACTTAACCACTTTATTAATGTGGCAGAAGTTAGCGTACCTTCACTAACTTCATCTACAATAATTCCAATTATTCTAGGAGGTACTAGTTGTATTAATGCTACAAAGAACAGAAATACTATCCCTGTAATATATGCTTTCTTTTCTTGTTTGAAAAACCAACCCAACTTTTTATAGATTCCCATCGTTTTCCTCCTTTTCTTAAATCCCCCTGATTAATTAAAAAACGCGAACAGATATCACTATCTGTTCGCATTCATCTATCATAAGCTATGACGCATACTTATTTTTTTTTACTTGTTTTTGTTGTTTTTGTTGTTTGTGTTTTCATGGACGACATCATTTGTTTAATTTTCTTTTCTGATGGTTTTTGTCCCATTTGCATCATTAACATACGCAACATATTTTCATCAACCGGCGGATTTTTTTTGAAATAATCCATCATGTACTTTCTAGCAAGAAAGAAACCAGCGACTGCTCCACCAACTAAAGCTAAAATAATTAAAAAGATAGCAAGACCTAAATTCATTTTTGATTCACTCCTTTCAAACCTCTCAAGTCTTAATTGTACTAAACTCTAGACAAAAAATAAACTAAAATTCTATTCTTAAGCTAAAAAAAGAGATCTTTACTAAATAACAGCAAAAAGAAAGCCATGTAAGTGATAGAAATCAACTTACATGGCTGAATTTTATAAGTTGTTATATGTTTTTACAACATTTTCTACTGTAAAGCCATAATTTTCAATAACTGTTGCTCCTGGCGCACTAGCACCATATTTGTCGATACCGATTGTAGCACCATCTAAACCAACATAACGTTCCCATCCAAAAGTAGCACCCATTTCAATAGATACGCGTTTGCGGACATCTTTAGGTAATACACTTTCTTTGTAGGCTGCATCTTGTTTGTCGAACAAATCAAAACTTGGAACAGAAACGACTGAAACATCGTGTCCATTTTCTTTCAAATCTTTTTGAGCTTCAATAGCTAAAGCAACTTCAGAACCAGATGCTAACAGAATTCCTTCAGGTTTTTCACCTTCTTGAGCTGAAATAACGTAAGCTCCTTTAGCAACGTTTGTACGAGCGCCTTCTTTTGTACCTGGCAAAACTGGTAAGTTTTGACGTGATAAAACTAACATTGTAGGATGATCTGTTGAAGTCAATGCTAATTCCCAAGCAGCCGAAACTTCATTTCCATCTGCAGGACGGATCAATGATAAGTTAGGCATGCCACGTAAACTAGATAATTGTTCAACTGGTTCGTGAGTTGGACCATCTTCTCCAACCGCAACAGAATCATGCGTGAACACATACGTTACTGGAAGTTTAGAAATAGCAGCTAAACGAACTGCAGCACGTAAGTAATCAGTAAAGACGAAGAAAGTACCACCATATACTCTAGAACCGCCATGCAAGGCAATCCCGTTCATAGCAGCTGTCATCCCAAATTCACGAACTCCAAACCATATATTTCTTCCCTCATATTGACCAGCTTGGAAATCTTTTACATCTGAGATCATTGTGTTATTAGATGAAGACAAGTCAGCAGAACCGCCCCAGAAATAAGGAACTTTTTTTGCAATAGCATTTAGAGCTTGACTACCTGTAACACGAGAAGCTAATGCTTTATCTTCAATATCATAAGTTGGCAATTCTGCATCCCAATCTGCTGGTAATTCATTGCTTAATGACATTTCAAGTTGTTCAGCTAATTCTGGATACTCAGCGCGGTAAGCTTCAAATGCTGCTTTCCACTCTTCTTCAGCTTTAGCGCCTTTATCTACCATTGTTTCTTTGAAACGATCAGCTACTTCAGTAGGGACAAAGAAGTCTTCGCCTTCCCATCCATAAGCTTTTTTAGCTGCTTCGATTCCTTCTGCCCCAAGTGGTGCACCATGGACTTTATGTGTTCCTGCATTAGGAGCACCAAATCCGATAACAGTTTTCACTTCAATTAGAGAAGGTCTTTTTGTTTCAGATTTTGCAGTTTCAATTGCTGCATTAATTTCATTTAAGTCATTTCCATCTTTTACAAGAATATGTTGCCATCCGTAAGCTTCAAAACGTTTGCCAACATTTTCAGTAAATGCTTTAGATGTAGGACCATCTAATGAAATATCATTTGAATCATAAAGAACAACTAATTTTCCAAGTTCCAAGTGAGCAGCTAAACTTGCAGCTTCAGCTGAAACACCTTCCATTAAGTCGCCATCCCCACATAGAGCATACGTATGATGATCAATAATTGTATGTTTTTCTTTATTGTAAACAGCCGCTAAATGAGCTTCTGCCATAGCCATACCTACACCGTTTGCAATCCCTTGTCCTAAAGGACCAGTAGTTGCTTCTACTCCATCAGTATGGTTAACTTCTGGATGTCCTGGTGTTTTACTATCCCATTGACGGAATTGTTTTAAATCGTCGATTTTAACGTCATATCCAGCTAAATGCAACAAGCTGTATAATAACATTGAACCGTGTCCAGCTGATAAGACAAAACGGTCACGGTCAAACCATTTTGAGTTTTTTGGATTTACTTTTAATTGTTTAGTCCACAATGCGTAAGCCATTGGAGCAGCCCCCATAGGTAAACCTGGGTGTCCAGAGTTGGCTTTTTGTATACCATCCATACTTAGTGTTCTAATTGTATTTACTGCTAACTGGTCTGTGTTATCAAACAAAAAAATCATCCTTTCAATTTTAACTCTCTAATAGGTACTCTATTAGTTTACTATTATTTCACTTCAAGTGCAACGCTTTCACGATCGTAATGTTACTAAATGGGAGAATCTTACATTTATCACATCCATGCACAATCGATCTGTTATCTGCCATGAAGACCTTTGTCTTTTTGAATATCTTTCAATTTATCAGGTGTAACATCGTTGCCTTTTTCATCTACTACCTTTACACCTTCAATTGTGTTTCTCATGCCGCCTCTAAATGCTTGGATATAGGCATCTCTTAATTTTTTTTGTTCCACTTGTTCTTGAAGTGTCAATCCCTTGCTCTTTGATTTTTTCGCTAAAACATTAATTCTGTCTATTTGTTCTTTAGGTAACATCTAATCACTCCACCATTATTTTTATTTCTTGTTCAACTATAACAAACTTTTTTGAAAAAAACACCTTTTAATGCTGTTCATCTACGAACGTTTGTTTGATTTGTTGTGTCGTATATGGTAATCTTAATGTGATAAAAATATAAGAAATGAGGTGTTTATATATATGAGTAAAAATCCTGAATCTAGGCAAGTTGAAGTTCTTCAATATATATATGATCAAGTTAAATTAAAAGGTTATCCACCAACAGTGCGAGAAATCGGAACGGCTGTTTCTTTATCATCTACATCAACAGTCCATGGCCATCTTTCTCGTTTAGAAAAAAATGGTTTTATCCAACGTGATCCAAGTAAACCAAGAGCAATCGAAATGACAACACTAGGATTATCAAAATTGGGAATTGCTTTAGATAAAATCCCACTATTAGGAACCGTTACGGCTGGTGAGCCTATCTTAGCAGTAGAAGAAGCTACAGATTATTTTCCGCTTCCTCCTAATTTAAAATTCGAAAATGATTCTCTCTTTATGTTAACGATACGTGGAGAAAGCATGATCAATGCAGGTATTTTTGACGGTGACGATGTGATTATTCGCAAACAAGGAACAGCGAATAATGGTGATATCGTTATTGCCATGACGGTAGATGATGAAGCTACTTGCAAAAGGTTCTACAAAGAAGAAGACCATTATCGATTACAACCTGAAAATGATACTATGAGCCCTATTCTATTAAATGAAGTAACTATTTTGGGTAAAGTTGTCGGTTTATACCGCAGTCATATTCAATAAAAGTAAAAAATAACTTGGAACAGCTCCAAGTTATTTTTTACTTTTTAATTTAATAAATTCTTTACAGGAGCAAATGTTTTGCGGTGAATTGGGCAGACCCCATATTTTTCTAAACCTTCTAAATGAACTTTTGTTCCATAACCTGCATTTTTAGAAAAACCATAACCTGGATACAAATCATCATAATCACTCATCATTCTATCTCTCGTTACTTTAGCAATAATACTGGCTGCCGCGATAGATAAACTTTTCGCATCTCCCTTGATAAAACTTTCTTGAGGGATACTAACCGGTAAATGCATCGCATCAATGACTAATTGTTGTGGCGTTTGAGACAATTGTTGAATGGCTTCGATCATTGCTAATTTTGTCGCTTGATAAATATTAACTTCATCAATAACTTGATGATCTTTCACACCGATACCAATTGCTATTGCAGATTCTTGGATCTGATCAAATAAAAAATCTCTTTTCTCACTAGATAACTGTTTAGAATCATTGATTCCCAAGACATTAAAATCTTCTGGTAAAATAACAGCAGCAGCAACGACCGGTCCAGCTAAAGGGCCTCTTCCAACTTCATCAATCCCAGCAATATACTGCGTCCCTTTTTCCCAAAAGAATCGCTCGATCTGAAGCATTTCTTGCTGCTTATCAAGAATCATTTGTTGCTTCTTCAACCGATTTTCCCAAGATTTATACGCCGTTAAAGCCCCTTTACGAGAATCATTTTTTATCAAAATTAAACGTTCATCCCCAGGATCAATTATGGTAGCTAACAATTCTTTAATAGCGGTAATTGTCATTGGTTTTTCCACTTTTAATTCTCCTGTCCTTCTGATAAAGAAACAGGAGCTATATCTAGTGTGTATTTCCCCATTTTACCACTTCTTATATCATGAATGATCAATTCAGATGCACGAGTATAATCATCTCTAAACCCTTTACGCTCGCCGATCAACATAAGTAATTCAGGCGTTTCAAGATTCAATTCTTCTTCCGTTAATTGATACCGTTTAGCAATTGCTTTAGGGTTGCGAGTCTTCATTACTTCTAATCCATACATCGCAATATCATCTAACTGTAAAATAGTATCCTTAATTGCACCTGTCAAAGCTAATTTTTTACCAACATCAGGATCTTCAAATTTTGGCCAAAGTATACCCGGAGTATCTAATAACTCCAGTTCTTTCCCTAATTTCAACCATTGTTGAGCTTTCGTAACACCAGGCTTATTTCCTGTTATTGCAACGTTTTTCTTGATAAAACGATTGATTAAAGTGGATTTCCCAACGTTTGGAATCCCAATACTCATGGCTCTGATGGCACGAGGTTTGATTCCTTTAGAAGCACGTCGATCAAATTTGGGTTTCAAAATCTCTTTTGCCTTTTCCATCAATTGCTTCATGCCTTTTCCTTCTTGTGCAATAATCGGCACTGCCGCAATTCCTTGATTATTAAAATAAGCTACCCATTTCTTTGTTTCTATAGGATCGGCCAAATCACTTTTATTTAAAATAATAATTCTTGGTTTTTCTCCAATGATTTCATCTAAGATAGGATTGCGGCTTGATAATGGAAGTCTTGCGTCTACTAGTTCAAAAACAATATCGACTAGTTTTATTTTTTCTGTGACTTGGCGTCTTGCTTTTGCCATATGTCCTGGGAACCATTGAATGGTCATAGTTATTTCACCTTTCTCTTTACACAAAAACAGAATTCTTTAAAGTTTCTTTTTTGTTTTTTTAATTATCGTCTATTGAACCGAATTCTTTAAATGGAAGAATACGAAAATTCGCCGTACCACTTATACTAGAAGCATCAACAAAACCAAAAACTCGACTGTCTTTTGAATTTTGTCGGTTATCGCCCATCACAAAATAACTTCCTTCTGGAACAACTTCTTCTCCTGTTTTAGCTGCTAATAAGAAATCTTCTGTAAAGTTTTCTCCTGGAGCTAAATCCTCTTCGACACTTGCTAGATATTCTTCTTCAACTGCTTCTCCATTTATATACAATACATCATCTTGGAATCGGATAGTATCTCCTGGAAGACCTATGATACGCTTGATGTATTGTTTTTCAGGGGCATCTGGAGCAGGAAAAACAACTACGTCAAAACGTTCAATACTATCAACTTTATTTAAAATCAGACGATCTCGGTCTTCTAAAGTAGGCACCATTGATTCACCATCAACACTTACTGGAGCGAATAGGAAATGACGAACAAGAAAAAATATAATTAATGCCACTACACAATACAATAATGTGCTGAAAAATTCGCTTCCGCGACTTTTGTTTTCCTTACGTTTTTCGCTAGGAGAAGGATGGCGTTTACTTCTCGGTTCAAAAAAACTTTCATTTTGATTTTGACCATCAGAAAAATTAATTTTACTCATTTGCTTTTCTCCTAACATTCTTTTATTTATGGAACAAATTTTATACGATCAAACGGATAATACGTAAACGATGTTTCTCCAATGATCGAATCTACTGGGATGCTTCCAAAATAACGACTATCATTACTTGATCTTCTGTTATCTCCTAATACAAAATATTCATCTTCAGGTACTATTTGTGTACCAGTCAATTCTTCTAAAGTAAAATCAGATGTCCAAATTCCTCCAGCATCATTCACTAAATTATTATCTAAAAATTTTTCCTTTATTTTTTGATCATTTATATAAAGCTGATCTTTCTCATATCGGATACTTTCTCCAGGTAACCCAATGACTCTTTTTACTAATGTTCGATTTGAAGAATCATGAAAAACGACTAAATCGAATCTTTGTATATCATATATTGTTCTAACAATAATTTGATCGTCCTGTTGAAAAGTAGGTATCATTGAAGATCCTTCGATAGTCATAGGAATAAAAATAAAATTTCGCAATATAGCCGTGATAATGGCTGCTAATAATAATGCCTTAAACCACTCCCATGAAAATTCCTTCCAAGACTTTTTTTTCATAACATTCTCTCCAAACAAATCGGTTTATTCTATCATACAAGAAAATTTTTAAAATGACTATTTATTTAGGATCCTGCTCAATTAAAAGAGAGATAGCAACTTCCTATCTCTCTTCTCCAATAAGTGTATAATCATTTAATTCACAATCATTAGTTTGTTTAATCGTTCGACTTAGATGATTGTAGTTCTTTGATTGCTGCTTCGTATTGAGTATCATTTTCATCAATCAATTTTCTTAATGATTCAACTAGTTGAGTAGAGGTTTCTCCAGTCACTTTACCATCCACCGTTAATTTAGTGTCTGTTTGAAATTCTTTGACCGCTTCTTGAGTAGATTCGTCAAAGTAGCCATCTGTATCTTCAACAGAGTAACCTAAAGCATCTAATACTTTTTCTAAGTTTTCAACCTCTGCTGATACATCACCTAATTGATATGTTTTTGAACTATCGATCAACAATAAATTAGCATACTCAGGTAAAGAAACTTCTATATCAGGAGTAATTCCTTTTTCGTGGATCCATTCGCCACTTGGCGTCAACCATTTAGCAATGGTTAGTTTTAATTCACTACTATCATCAAACGTAGCTACATTTTGAACTGTGCCTTTTCCAAAAGTTTTCGTCCCGATCAATTTGACATTACCAGATTCACTTACTGCACCTGCTAAAATCTCAGACGCACTAGCACTTCCTTCATCCACTAAAAGAACTGAAGGTTCAGTTACTTTGAAACTGCCCATTGTTTTGTCATCTGCAACAATTGAAACCGGTTCTTGATCTTTTTCTTGCGTTTGCAAAATAATGTCGCCATTTTCTAAAAACAAATTAGAAATACTTAAACCGGCATTTAATAGACCACCTGGATTTTGTCGAACATCAAATACAAAAGATGTTGCACCTTGTTCTCTTAAATCTTCAATTGCCATAACCAAATCTTCGTACGTAGGTGAAGAAAAACTAGTAATAGTAATTGATCCAATAGTTGGATTTTCTTTATCTAATTGATAAAGAACGGTTTCAACAGGTATCGTATCCCGCACAAGAGTCACTTCGAAAGTAGTCTCTCCTCTTTTAATCGTTAAAACGACTTCTGAACCCTTTTCGCCGCGAATATAAGACACCGCTTCGTTTAAACTCATCCCAGATAATTCTTGTTCATCTACTTTTACAATAATATCATTTGGTTGAAGCCCTGCTTTTTCAGCTGGCGATCCAGCAATAGGAGAAACAATCATCACATTATCCCCTTGTTTCATTACTTCTGCACCAATTCCTTCAAAAGAAGCAGAGATGCTTTCATTTAATGAAGAAGATTCCTCTACATTAAGATACTGTGTATATGGATCTCCAACAGATTCAGTCATACCAGTAATGGCTCCTTCAATTAAGGTTTCACTTTCTACACCTTGATAGTAGTCTGACATTAAAGTATCGTAGACTGTTTGAATTTTTTCAAAATCTTCGGAATCTACGGCTACACTAGCTTCTGACGAATTTACTTGATTTTGAGCTTGTTCCTCATTTGTATTTTCATCAGCATTCGTAACAGCGACGGTTCCACCAATTGAAAGTGCAGCAACTACTAGTAGAGAAGTGCCATATATCCAAGGCTTAATGCCTTTTTTTCTTTTTTCGTTATTGGATTCATTCTCCATTTGTAAGGATCCTCTCTGCTTCAATTAATATCTAGGGTTGTATCTTTTAAATTTACTGCTATAACTGTATTTTAAAAGATGCGTTTGGTTTTCTTGACTGGTTAGTTCATTTTTAAAGCAGTTTCTAAAGCTACAATCATCATATCATTAAACGTTGTTTCTCGCTCGTCTGACGTTGTTTCTTCACCTGTGATCAAATGGTCACTTATCGTTAAGATTGCTAAAGCTCTACGGTTGTATTTAGCAGCTAAAGTATATAAACCAGCTGCTTCCATTTCGGTAGCTAATACTCCATAATCGGCTAACTTCTTTTTGTCCAATTCTTCATTATAAAAACGATCAGCAGACAGAATGTTTCCCACTTTTACTTTCATCCCTTGTTCAAGTGCACTATCATAAGCTGTTTTTAATAATTCAAAGTCAGCTATTGGAGCAAATTGCACTTGTCCATTGAATGTATTCATTACTACAGCAGAATCTGTTGTAGCACCTTGAGCTAAAATAACATCTCGTACTTTAACATCTTTTTGCATCCCACCGGCTGTTCCAACACGAATCAAGTTTTTTACATTGTAACCTGTGATCAACTCTTCGGCATAAATCATCATTGAAGGAATTCCCATACCGGTTCCTTGGACTGAAACACGTTGCCCTTTGTAAGTTCCCGTGTAGCCAAACATATTTCTTACACGGTTGTATTGTTCTACATCCGTTAAAAATGTATCTGCAATATATTTTGCTCTTAATGGATCTCCTGGTAGTAATACCGTTTCTGCAATTTGTCCTTCTTTAGCTTCGATGTGTACGCTCATTTTTATTTTCCCCCTAGGTATAGTGTTTTTTATCTATCTTTATCTAAATAAATTTCCCAAGCTTTATCAAACGTTGTCATTTCTTCTAAATATGACCCATTCAATTCTAAATAATGACTGATTTCATGGTAATCTTCTGATTGTTTTGGAAAGCTGTCATCTAAATAAACTGCATTTGCAAATAAGGTAATATCATCTGCCTTATGTGGATCTCTTTCAGTCATTAAATAATGATAAAATGGACGTTGCATGGCTTTAATTCCCTTCTTTATTTTGCTGATAAACCATACGCTCATTTTTTTCTTGTGCGTATTTTTCTGGATTCTTTTGATAAAATTCTTGATGATGTTCTTCAGCTAAATAAAAAGGCTTGGCATCTTCAATCTTTGTTACAACAGGTTTTTTGTATTTCCCACTGTCATTTAAGCGCTGTTTAGACTTTTCAGCTACTGCTCTTTGAAGTTCGTCTTTAACAAAAATAACCGGACGATAATTATCTCCTCTATCTTGGAATTGACCCATTGCATCAGTTGGATCTGTTTGGTTCCAATAAATTTCGACTAATTCTTCATACGAGATAAGGTTAGGATCGAATGTAATCTCAACAGCTTCAGTATGTCCGGTTGTTTCAGTCAACACTTCTTCATAAGTAGGATTGGCCGTATGACCTCCTGTGTAACCTGAAACTACTTTGTCGATTCCGGGTTGTTCATCAAAGGGAGAAACCATACACCAAAAACATCCTCCCGCAAAAATTGCAGTATCTTTCATACACACTATCCTTTCCTATCCATCTTAACTTTAATTTGTTGGCATATAAACGTTTACTCGAATATCATTTTCATCTAAATCTATCTTATCTACTGAAAAATGCATACCACTTTCTAAAGTAAACTGATTTAAATTAAACACAACCGTTTCTTGTTCACTATCAATCGCAACCCATTCTGGAATATTCAATTGACTTTCGACTTGGTTTAACGCAAATGAAATAGGTAAATTTAATTTTCCGATTGAAAGTCCTGTTGCTTTAAATTGTAAATTGCCATTTTCCATGACAAATGGCTCTAAAAACAATTGAAACTGAACATCGTGATCAAACAACTGAAACGTTCCAATTAATTGAGCCTCATCTTCTAGCCTAAACTGATAATTAACAGGTCCAGTTACTACCTTTTCAGTTTCAAGGTATGAAGCTACTAATTTATTTACATCATCTTTTTTTGTTGATACTTGAAACATAACCTCGTCTTTAGTATCCGTTACCCTCAGATCCGGTTCTCCAATAATAACCGGAGACAATTGAGTAAAAAACCAAATAATTGTTCCAATTATTATCGCTAGTAATGTAAGAAATGCCCATTTCCAACCATTTAATTTTATTTTATTTTTTTGCTGTTTTCTTTTTGTTTCCATAAAAGCTCCCTTTTCTTAAACTAAAACTTTTTATTTTATAATAGCTTGAAACAAGATTTCTGCCATTAATTCATAACCAGCTTCATTAGGATGAAATAAATCTTCTTCATACAAATAAGGATTTTTAACCTCAGACCTCTTTTGATCTGTTCCGTCTATTAAAGGTTCTTCTTTTTCCTCTTGTATCAAAGTTTGATCAAACAAATCAGCTATCGAAACAAAAGTAGCATTTTCGGTTTCGTTTACTACTTCTTGAGTCTGATTATTCCATTCTTTTAAGATTGTTTGCATTTCAGTTATTTCAGGAAAGTATGCAGAATAAGGATTATAAATACCAAAAATATATAATTCTGATTCTGGATTTACTTCCTTAATAGCAGTAAATAACATTCTTAAATTTTCTTCATAAGTTTCTCTAGGTGCAATAAAGCTATCTTCCGTGATTGTTAAAAAATTTTGTTTGAAGGTTTGAATGATATCATTGCCACCAACTGTTAAAACAACGATATCCGCGCCTTCAACATCTTCTTGTATGGCTTTATTTTCATTAAACCTCGCTAAAATTTGATCGCTGCGATCACCGCTTTTTCCATAATTGCTTGTTGTTATCTTTTTATAGTTATCGGTTTCTTCTAATAAATTCGCTACTAATGGAACATACCCTCCACTATTGGTTGTATCTCCAACACCTTCTGTTAAAGAATCTCCTATTGCAACGATATGAATAGATTCTTTTTTCATTTCAGTTTTTTCCTTGTCATTCGATGAATTGGTTTGAAATAAAACCGTTAAAAGTCCAACAACGAGAATAATACCTATAATCAAAAAAAGGAAGACACCGATAATAGACTGTCCTTTTTTCATGTGAAAGCTCCTTTATGACTCAATATCTGAAAACAGTATAACAGATTCGCTCGTTTTTTTATATATTCCGATAAAGAGTATTTGCAGTTTTCGTTACTTTTCTTTTCTAACATATGTTTCAAAAACGTGAGGATATTTATTGCGGTTATCAAGAATTCCCGCTTCTGATTTATCTAGTTTCCATTTTGTCCAGTCTATTTCAGGAATAAATGTATCTCCTTTAAATTCGCCTTCAATCATAGTACGGTGCAGTACATCCACATCATCCATGAAAAAAGTAAAGACATTTGCTCCACCGGTAATAAGAGTGTCACCTTCATACTCTGCAGCAAATTTTAAAACTTCTTCTCTGCTGTGCATGACTTTGACCCCTTCAGCTTCATAATTTTTGTCTGTAGTTAAAATAATATTAATACGATCTGGTAAAGGGCGTTTATTCATTCCTTCAAAGGTTTTTCTGCCCATTACAACAGCATTGTTTATCGTCATTTGTTTAAAAAATTTTAAATCATTAGGCAAATACCAAGGCAACGTACCTTGATACCCTATTGCCCCATTTTTATCTTGAGCCCACAAAAATGCAATCATCACGTTTCCCCACTCTCTTTTTTATTAAACAGCTATTGGAGCTTTTATACCAGGATGAGGGTCATATCCTTCAATTTGTATATCTTCCATTTCAAAATCAAACATACTTGTCTTTGATGGATTCAACGTTAAAGTAGGCAACTTTTTAGGTTCTCTAGTTAGTTGTTTGTTTATTTGTTCAATATGGTTTGAATACAGATGTGCATCTCCCAATGTATGAACGAATTCTCCTACTTCAAGACCAGTTTCATGAGCTATAAGATGAGTCAACAACGCATAGCTTGCAATATTGAACGGAACACCTAAAAAGATATCTGCACTTCGTTGGTACAATTGACAGCTTAATTTCCCGTCTGCAACATAAAATTGAAATAGTGTATGACAAGGAGGCAATGCCATATTTGGTACATCTTCAGGATTCCATGCCGAAACAAGCATACGTCTTGAGTCCGGAGACGTTTTGATCAATTCAATAATATCTTTTAGCTGATCGATCGTTTCTCCTTGAGTCGTTTGCCATTTTCGCCATTGTGCACCATAAACATTCCCTAATTCGCCATATTTAAGCGCAAAGGTCTCATCTTCTAAAATACGTGTACAGAATACCTCTTTTTCTTTTAGGTAAAGAGTATTGAATTCTGAATCTATCAAAGATCTTCTACCAAAATCAGTCATATCAGGTCCTGTATAATCTTCACTTTTTACAAAACGTTCAAAAGCCCATTCGTCCCATATATGATTATTATGTTGCAACAAATAGCGAATATTTGTATTGCCTTTAATAAACCACAATAATTCGCTCTTAATCAAGCTGAAGGGTACTCTTTTAGTTGTTAACAGTGGAAAACCATTTTGTAGATCAAAACGCATTTGGTATCCAAATAAACTTTTAGTTCCCGTTCCCGTTCGATCGGTTTTTTCGTTACCTTCTTCCAAAACTTTTTTTGCTAGGTTTAGATATTCTGACTCCACAACCTTACCTCCTATACATTAATCATTTGCATATTGACTTAAATATTCCCAACGGTTCATTTTTTCTTCTAGTTCTTTTTCTAAAGCTGTTACTTGTTCTTGCTGTTCTTGCAATAAACTAAAATTACTGCCCGATTTTAACATCTCTTGTTTGAGCGTTTCTATTTTATTTTCAAGATTAAACATTTCTTCTTCAATCGTGGTCCATTCTTTTTGTTCTGTAAAGGTTAATTTTACTTTTTCATCTACCACAGCTGGTTCCGGTTGTGTGTCAACTTTTACAACTGAATCGTTGCTTTGAACGGAACGACCTTGTTTTTTCTCTTTTTCTTCTTCAATATAATCTGTAATACTGCCATAAAAGGGTCTGATTTTTCCATGCCCATCAAATATCAATAATTTTTCTACTGTCTTATCTAAGAAGTAACGGTCATGGGAAACTGAAATAACCGCTCCTGGGAATGTTTCAATATAATCTTCTAAGACCGTTAAAGTTGCGATATCTAAATCATTTGTCGGTTCATCAAGCAACAATACATTTGGTTGTTGCATCAATAACTTCAACAGATACAAACGTCTTTTCTCTCCACCGGACAATTTACCAATTAGTGTACCGTGTGTATGGCGTTCGAATAAAAACTGTTCTAATAGATTTGTTACACTAATTCGTTCACCATTAGTAGTTTCCACTTCTTCTCCAACTTCTTGTAAATAAGAGATGACACGTTTGTTGGGGTTCATTTCTTCAATTACTTGCGTAAAATAAGCAACCTTTACAGTTTCACCGACAACTAATTCTCCTGAATCTAATGGAAATCTTCCAGCTAGCGTATTTAAGAAAGTTGATTTACCCGCCCCATTTTCTCCGCTGATTCCAATCCGATCTTTCGTTTGAATCAACATATTGAAGTGATCTAATATTACTTTTCCACCTAGATTCAGCGATGCATCTTTCAATTCGAAGACTCGTTTTCCTAAGCGAGATCCTTCTAAGTTCATTTCAACTGATTCGTCTACGTTAGATTGTTTTAAATTGTCTTCTAAGTCTTTAAAACGACCGATCCTAGCTTGTTGTTTCGTTGAACGTGCCTTTGCTCCAGTGCGCATCCAAGCTAATTCTTTCGTATACATCTGTTTCCTTTTATGATCTGCCACTACGGCTGCTTCTTGTCTTTGAGCTCTATTAATCACGTATTGCTCATAGTTACCTGTATAGAATGTCGCATTTCCATGGAATAATTCAACCATTCGATTAACAATTCGGTCTAAGAAATAACGGTCATGTGTTACAAGCAATAGGGCTCCTTTATACGCACTTAAATAGCTTTCTAACCACGTTATTGTCTCAAAGTCTAAATGGTTTGTTGGTTCATCTAAAACTAGCAAATCAGGTTCTTGAATCAAGACTTGTGCTAAACCCACTCGTTTTCTCTGTCCACCGGATAACGTTCCTACCAATTGTTCTAAATCACTGATGCCTAATTTAGTCAAAATCGTCGTTGCATTTGTATCAGCTATCCAAGCATTTTCATCATTCATAGCTTGTTCAGCTCTTGAATATCTATTTTGGCATTTTTCATCCATTGGATCTGCCGTTAATAATTCTAAGGCTCTTTCATAATTTCTAACAGCCACCAAGATGGGTGTATCTCCCTCAAAAACAGCATCGAAAACAGATTTATCAGGGTTCAAATCTGGTTCTTGCATCAAATAACTAATTGTATAGTCTTTCGGTTTTTGGATACTGCCTTTTTCAGCACTATCATTTCCTGTGATCACATTCAGCAAGTTCGTTTTCCCAGAACCATTCACTCCAATTAAACCGATTCTTTCGCCTTCCATGATTGAAAAACTAATATCATCAAATAATACTTTTTCTCCATAGGTTTTTGTTAAATTCTGTACTTTAAGTTCTTTCATCGTTTATCTCCACTTTCCTTTATCCTACATATTTACTTATCTTTAACATTCTACCATCTTTTACTCATAATATCTTTAGGCTGACCCAATTAAGTTTTATGAATCAACTTTTTAAATTGAGCAAGATCTTCATGGATCGATTCTAATAACTGGCGATTGTAAAATATTGCTGCTGGATGGTAAGTCGAAAAAACAGCATAATTTTTTTCAGTCCATGCATACGTATTATCTTCTATTGAAGCAAGTCGAAGCACGGGTCCATTATACAATTGTCCATGATGTGTAGAAACTTTTGCTTGTGGACCAAGAAGTCTTTTTAGACCGATATTTCCCATAGTTAATATATAGGGAGCTTGAACAGTTTTTACTTCGTGATCTAACAACTCTGCATGAGCAATCATTTCTTGTCTAGTTGGCGCCCGATTGTATTTCCGCTGTACTATTTGGTTGGTTTTGCGATCCAATTTTTCTTTATAGCGATAAGGTCGGCTCCTAAAAGCACTAGTAATATATACTTCACTTCGATCAACTTCTAACAAATCAAAAAAACGCATCAATTCTTTTCCCGCCCTACCTGAAAATGGGACACCATTTACTGCTTCTGTTTCTCCAGGTGCTTCTCCGATCAATAAAAACTTAGGGTGAACAGGACCTTGTCCATAAACGAATCCTTCAACTGGAAAATGTTGAGACCGTTTTTTAGCTAAAGTAACCATATCAGTTGTTAAAACTGTCTTCACTTGAATCTACCTCCTAAACGTATACTATTAGTTTACCGTAGTCAGCTTTAAACGAGCGAATCATTTGCATAGGACTTTTCATGACATAAAATTGACGAATGATAAGATTATTTCTATAATAGCTGTAGGTTATTCGTTTTATTTTTTGAAATCGGATCATACCAATTGAATAATCTTTTAAAGGAGGGTTTCGTAAATGGAATATGGAACAGTCAAATGGTTTAGCAATGCAAAAGGATACGGATTTATTGAGTACAACGAAACCGAAGATGTTTTTATTCACTTTACGGGCATTGACAGCGATGAAGGGTTTAAATCTCTAACCGAAGGCCAACGTGTTTCATTTGAAATTGTGGAAGGCAATCACGGCCCTCAAGCAACAAAAGTTATGGTTCAGGATGATGTTGATTTTCATAATTAGAGTAAAAGTAAAAAAAACGATACACTCTAGAGTATCGTTTTTTCGTTATTTTAGTTTAGGCATTTCACTCCATGCTTTTTGCTTTTCAAAAACAATGTTTGATGCATAACGTTCTATATACGCACAAAATTTCTTTTTATTCCTAGCATTTAGAAAAATTCGTAAAGTTTTTTGATTTTGTTTAAAAACTAAACTTACTTCTCTGTTAGGAGAAATGGTTATTTTCTCAATTTCGTCTATAGAGATATAGGACGTTTTAATCCCTCTAAAATAACTTATTTTCAAGTTAGTATTTTTTATTTTTAGTGTAGAACCAAACCCAAAAAACACAAGTAAACCCAAGATAATTGCCAAAATAATAAGTGTTAAAGAAATTGTTTGTGTCTCTATTGCCACAGTAAGCAGTGTAAAAAACACTAACCAGCAAATTGACCAATAAATAATTTGAAAAGCTGGTTCTAATGAAAGTGAAATTTTGAAACGAGGATTTTCAGTCAATATGCTACGCCCCTTATACGAAAGTACTGTTATTTTAACATACCCTAAACTAAAAACCCATTAAAAGAAAGGAAAGAAAGGAATATGATCAAATTATATACAGATGCTTCTACAAAAAATAATCCTGGCTTAAGTGGAGTTGGCATTGTCATACTTACTGAGAATAGATATGACCAGTTGTCTATCCCTCTTGAAAAAGAAATGAGCAATCATGAAGCTGAATTCGAGGCTTTGATTCAAGGGCTTGATTTTTTAATTGAACACTTATTAATTAATGAAACTTTAATGATGTATACAGATAGTAAAATTTTAGCCTCTGCTATTAAGAAAAACTATGTTAAAAACGATATTTTCCGAGGCTACCTGACACGAATCCAACAAAAGCTCAAGCATTTCCCACTTTTTTTCATTCATTGGATTCCAGAATCTCAAAATAAAGGAGCCGATAATTTAGCTAGACAAGCTTTACAAAAAAAACTAAAAAATAACTAACAGGTCTAAAAAAACTAAGTTTTTTTGTCCTGTTAGTTATTTTTTTAGCCATTACTTACGCGGTGCTCTAGGAGGACGTTCACCCCAAAATTGGAATAAATCCGTTCTTAAAGCGCCATTATACAATTTGCGTTTTTTAGTCGCTTTTTCGCCATAAAAGGTTTCAAAAGCTAAGTCACTTGTAATAATGTATTTACTCCACGTTTTTAATGGACGATATACTTGACCCATTTGCTTATACAATTTATGAACTTCTTTTTCTTCACCTAATCGTTCACCATAAGGAGGATTAGCTAAAATAACGCCATATTCTTTATCAGTCGTAAAGTCAGCCAATTGCATTTGTTTAAATGTAATGCTGCTGCCTACTCCTGCTTCATCCGCATTTGCTTTAGCAATCTCAATCATCGTTCCATCAATATCAGAACCCATAATGTCTAGTTCAATATCATGATCCACTGCAGCTTCTGCTTCTGCACGTACTTCTTCAAAAACACTTTGATCAAACCATTCCCATTCCTCGCAACTAAATGAGCGATTAGATCCTGGAGCAATATTGTGGCCAATTAAAGCCGCTTCAATCACAATTGTTCCCGAACCGCAAACTGGATCATAAAACGGACGGTCTTTGCGCCAGTTGGTTAATTCTACAAGAGCTGCAGCCATATTTTCTTTTAATGGTGCGCCACCTTTTGCTGAACGATACCCTCTTTTAAACAAGCTTGGTCCAGTTGTATCCAATGTTATGGTAACTTTATCTTTTAGTAAAGCCACTTCCAGTTGATACAAAGCCCCTGTTTCAGGCAAACGCGTATTACGATGATAAACTTCACTTAAACGATTAACAATTGCTTTTTTTACGATAGCTTGACAATCGGATACACTATATAATTTTGATTTGATTGATTTACCAGCTACTGGAAAATTGGCATCCATAGGCAATAGATCTTCCCATGGCAATGCTTTTGTTTTTTCAAATAGTTCATCAAATTCATATGCATCAAATTCGCCAACAATAATTTTGACACGGTCTGCAGTTCTTAACCATAAATTCGTTTTAGCAATGTCTTTTTCTGTTCCTTCAAAAAAGACCTTACCATTCTCTACTTGACACTCATACCCTAAAGCTTTGATTTCTTTTCCTACCAATGCTTCGATTCCGCTGGCTGCCGTTGCAACAAGTTGAAATGTTTTCATATTTTTATTTTCTCCAATTCTCTTCAGTTTCTTTAGTTAAAAAAATCTTATATAAATATAAAACCCTCCGAAAGGGAGGGTTTTATACCTGAATTTGTAAATTTCTGTAAGCCATGTTCTGTCTCAGATAGAAAGTCAGGGTCTGTTCTATCCGGAGGTAATTATCTGTCTGCAATTACTGCCTCTTCCATCGGTTCAATTCCCTAGGAAAAGTGCCCCTACCAAAGTTTGGGTTGCTCGCTCGAGGGGTTTACCGCGTTCCACCAATACCGTTTCCCGTATTGCTTCGTCACTGTGGCACTTTCAAGAATACTCAAGCATAGTCTAAACCTTAGCTTTTTTTTCTGCCGTCTCTTCATACTAGATGAAGGCCCTGGCTTATGATTTCGCCAGGCACGAACACTACAAGCATCGCAGCTTGTGCGAGCATGGACTTTCCTCAGTCTAGTCTAGCTAGACCGCAATTACCCGAAATTCACAAATATAGTTATTCATTAATTCATCGACTATCAAATCGTTCTATCGTTAAAAAGATGGTTATAGTTCATCTTCTTCGTCTAATTTTGAACCAAAGACGTGACGTTCTAAATTAGATAAACGTTTTAAAATGTCAAAATTGGTTACGGTATTATTAGGTTGAGAAGAATGGCTAGGCTTAGCAATGGAAGCTTGTTTAGTCAATTCATCAATTTTACTCAATAAACGATCATTTTCAGCTTTTAATTGCGTAAGTTCTTTATTATATGATTCATAATCACGAATCACTTCGTCTAAATACTCATCTACTTCAGTTGGGTTGTACCCGCGCATACTTGTTTTAAATTCTTTTTGAAGAATATCTTTTGTTGTTAATGATCTGTTTGCCATGTTTACACCTCTTTGTTTGCTTCATCTTCTAACAAAACATTGTTCTCGTTTCTTTGATAATTCTTATTATAGCAAAGATAATGAGAAAAAAAAACTTATTTCTGTATAATCTTACGACTTCGCCTATAAAAGATTTAAAAGCAGTTTTTCTTTCCGAAAAATTCTATCCATTATATTAATAATATTCTTCTTCAACGCTGCTATTCTGCAATTGATCCACATCAATCAAACGCAATTCAAATTCTGAAGTCTCTTGTCTTTTTTTGATTGCTTGATAAACAAATTTTGTTTTTCCTTCAAATTCAGGATCGTACACTAAAAGCGCTGCTTGACAATGATCTAGTAAGAACTCTTGGTGGTTTCTTAATTGAGAGGGATCTTGATACGGTTTGTGAGAAGTTGATTCAACATAATTTGCTAATTTTTTTATTGCTGAAAATTTCGTCTGATTTTTTTCATTCCAATTTGAACCAAATTCTAAAAATGGTAAAATAACCGCTACTTTAATCATCGGATAATCTTTTTTCAGTTCGTCAACAACTTCTACTGCCCACTGTTCTGTACCAAACTGAGCACTCGTCAAAATCCATTCAATGCCTTCTTCAATAAACTGACTGATTTCTTGTTTCAAACATTTTTTTATGACAGCAATCTTTGGGTCATCATCTTTAAATATACCAAGTTCGAAAGATCGATATCCGCTAATATATAAGTTTCTCATAAACTCATTTGATTCCCCTTTTCTTTAAAGGTCGTTCTTTGATATAATAAACATCAGGAGTGTGATTTCAATTGGCTATACGATATCCTAATGGTAAAACCTATGTTAATAGTGACAAAGTTCTGCCAAAAAAGCAACTAAACAATCGGTTGACTTCATTTAGTAAAAGAGGTATGTCTTTAGAAGAAGATTTGAATGCAAGTAATCAATATTATTTAGCAAAAGGAAATGCGGTTATTCATAAAAAGCCGACCCCTATTCAGATCGTTAAAGTCGATTATCCTAAAAGAAGTGCCGCAGTTATCAAGGAAGCCTATTTTAGACACGCATCGACTACTGACTACAACGGCGTTTACCGTGGATATTATCTGGATTTTGAGGCTAAAGAAACAAAAAACAAACTTTCTTTCCCCTTAAAAAATTTTCATGAACACCAAATTACACATATGAAACAATGCATTCAACAACAAGCTATTTGTTTTGTAATCATGCGTTTTACAACAAGTGAACGTCTTTTTTTATTAGAAGCAGAACAGTTGATTACTTATTGGAATAACCAAGAACATGACGGAAGAAAGTCAATTCCTCTTAAAGAGCTTGAAAAGAAAGGGTATGAACTGTATTATGAACTTTCGCCGCGTATTCCCTATTTAAAAGTAGTCGATAATCTCATTGCTGAATTACAAAAATAATGGTTGGTTCATTAAGAATAACTCGTTTATTCTATAATAAATAGTTTATGCCTTTTATCCATTAAGATAAAAGAATTAAGGAGTAGATTTAATTATGCCAGAAAAAAAAGAAATGTCTCGTGTATCAAATAAACAATCAAAAAAATCTAAACATTCACAGAAGGGTAAAAAAAGTAAGAAATCTTCTACTTCCGTTTTGAAAAAAATAGTTGTTGGAATTCTCATTTTTGCTGCTTTAGTTATCATTGCCGGTATCGGCTTATTTACTTATTATGTCTCTTCCGCTCCTGACTTAACGGAAAATGATCTAACAGATACAGTCGCTTCAACTCTATTAGATTCAAATGGAGAGGAATTCTTAAATCTTGGAGGTGAAAATCGCGAGATTGTTACTGAAAATGACATACCTCAAGTATTAAAAGATGCCATTATTGCTATTGAGGACCAACGTTTTTATAAACATGTTGGAATCGATCCGATACGGATTGCCGGAGCAGTTGTAGCCAACGTAACAGATGGTTTTGCTTCTGAGGGTGGAAGCACGATTACTCAACAACTGGTTAAACTCTCTGTTTTTTCTACAGGATCTGAAGATCAAACTTTAAAACGTAAAGCACAAGAAGCTTGGTTGTCTATTCAATTAGAACAAGACTATTCTAAAGAACAGATTTTAACTTTCTATATCAATAAAGTGTATATGTCGGATAACACTTACGGTATGGGAACTGCCAGCGATTATTATTTTGGTAAACCTTTAGCTGAATTAACTTTATCAGAAGCGGCTTTACTTGCCGGAATGCCACAAGCACCAAATTCCTTTAACCCAATTACCAATCCAGAAGACGCTACAAAACGTCGTAACCTTGTTTTAGATATGATGGTTGAAAATGAAGCTATCACAGCTGCTGAAGCACAAGAAGCTAAAGCCGCTGATGTTACACAAGGCTTAGTAGACCACTCTGAAGAACAAACAAACAACATGGTTTTTGATCCTTATGTCAAAGAAGTTCTTGCTGAAATTAAAAGAAAAACGAATCTAGATCCTTATACATCTGGATTAACCATTCATACTAACTTAGACATGGACGCACAACAACGTCTCTATGATATTGTGAATACCGATGAATATGTCACTTTTGAAGACGAAGAAATTCAAACGGGTATTTCTTTAGTTGATGTTAACACTGGACAATTAAAGGCATTAGGCGGCGCACGTGATCAAGAAGTACAATTAGGTACAAATTACGCTACTGAATTGAAACGTAGTGTCGGATCAAATATCAAACCGTTAACTGCATACGGCCCAGCTATACAATATCTACATTACTCAACTTATGAACAAGTAATTGATGAGCCTTACACATTTAGTGATGGAACTCCTATTAACAATTACGACGGAAATTATGAAGGTCAAATTAGTTTACGTAGAGCTTTAGTTGATTCACGTAATGTACCTACTACTAAAATTTATGAAGACGTGCCTAAAAGCCAAGTAGAAGAGTTTTTAACAAATATTGGAATTGATACTTCTACTTTGAATAGCAACTCAGATGAACTAGTTGAATCCAATGGCTTTAACGGGAACATTACTCCCGTTGATTTATCTGCAGCTTATGCCAGCTTTGCAAATGGCGGAACATATACGGAACCTTATACAGTTTCAAAAATTATTTTAGAAGATGGCGAAGAAATTGATCTTCAACCTGAATCAACTAAAGCTATGGACGAATCCACAGCTTACATGGTTACAGATATGCTAAAAGATGTCGCTTCTATTAATTCGGCTCGTGTTAGTCTTAATGGTATTCCGCAAGCTGGGAAAACAGGTACGACAAACTATACAGATAAAGAAAAAATCGAACACAACATTCAAGAAAACGGTGTGCCGGACAAATGGTATACCGGTTATACAACGAATTATGCTCTATCCGTTTGGGTTGGGAAAAAAGACTACTTTGCTTCAATTGACAATGCAGGAAGCGAACGTTTGCTGCCTCAAGAAATCTATCAAGCGTTAATGTCTTACGTTTCTCAATCTGTTGAATCAAGCGATTGGAAAAAACCAAGTTCTGTTGTTGAAGTTGCAATTGAAAAAGGATCTATGCCAGCAAAACTTGCAGGTCCAAATACACCATCAGACAAAATTGTAACTGAATTGTTTGTCAAAGGAACTGTGCCTACTGCAGTAGCAACAGAAGAAAGCGAAGAAGAAGATGAAGAATTAAAAGCTCCTGAAGGGTTATCAGCCACTTATAACGAAGAAACAGATGCTCTATCCATTAAATGGAATGCTTATTCACAAGAAGATGTTTCTTATGTTCTAACTGTAGGATCTGAATCCTTTTCTACTAAGGACCTTTCATACGTTATGCAAAGTCCTTCTGAAGGTGAAATCCCAATCACTCTAGCTGTTGAGGCAGACGGTAAATCGGGCCCAGCCGCTTCCATAAGCGTGATCATTCCTCCTAAGAAAGATGAGGAAGAACCTGAGGAAGAAGAATCTGAAGATGAAAGCAGTGAAAGTTCATCATCGAGCAGTGAAAGTTCTAGCAGCAGTTCTCAAGAAGAAAGTTCTCAACCAGATAGCAGCAGCTCATCAAGCAGCTCTGCTTCAAGTAGCAGTAGCAGTTCTTCTTCTTCTGCTGAGTCACAGAGTTCTAGTTCTGTTCCACAACAATAAAATAATTCGTTTCTCTTAAAAAAAACAATAAGCGACAGCGTATCGATACGCTGTCGCTTATTGTTTATTTTGCTTTTATAGGCCTGTTTTCTTTCAATAATTGAAGGCAAACATCATGATCATGATTTCTGGCAGTACACTGATACCGCCCAAAAAATATCAATCGATGATGGGCAATCCCCCATATTTCCTTAGGTAATTGTTTCATCAAAATCTCTTCTACTTCACGAACAGTTGCATTTGATGGACAGATACCCAATCTTTTTGTCACTCGCTCAACGTGGGTGTCAACTGCAATAGCTGGTTCATTAAAAGCTACACTCAATACAACATTTGCGGTCTTTCTCCCAACTCCTGGCAAAGATTCTAATTCCTTACGACTACGAGGAACTTGCCCACCAAATTCACTTAAGAGCATTTGACAACACCCTTTAATAAATTTAGCTTTGTTGCGGTATAAACCGATTGTTTTTAATTGCTCCATAATATCTTCAACAGGAGCAGCTACAAATGCTTCTGGTGTAGGATACTTTTCAAAAAGACTCGGTGTGATTTTGTTTACAGAAACATCTGTCGTTTGCGCACTTAGCATAACCGCAATTAATAATTCAAAAGCATTCTTATGAATCAATTCGCAAGTTGCATAAGGAAATAAATTCCCCATTGCCTCAATTATTTGAAGGGTTTGTTTTTTCGACAGCATGACTGACCTCCTCCGTTAAGGATTCTCATTATTATTCAACCAATTATGCAAGGGTACTTTTGTAGTAGGTTCTTTAGAAGAAACACTTTGTGCTTTCGAACTACTTTGTCTACGGCGATTGCCTTCTTTTTCAACTTGATCTTTTGTTCGAATATTTTTTCTTTCCCAATTTAACAATATACGATCAACATACTTCAAATTATACACTTGATTTAAAACAGCTTCTCTTAAAGCTAATTCAATTAATTCAATTGCATAATGATCATCATCTAACCACATTCC
Source organism: Carnobacterium sp. FSL W8-0810 (assembly GCF_038007125.1). Lineage (NCBI taxonomy): Bacteria > Bacillati > Bacillota > Bacilli > Lactobacillales > Carnobacteriaceae > Carnobacterium > Carnobacterium sp. FSL W8-0810. The sequence continues at coordinate 2,011,119 of NZ_JBBOWO010000001.1, forward strand.
GATCGTTTGCATTTCGATCGGTGATAACGGTCTACCGAACTCAGCTTCAAATAATTGAAATAATTCTTGTTCAGATAAATGTTGTTTTTCGACTCTTTGTTGATTTTCTTGTTGCGAAATAACTAAGGTTAATTTATTCCATAACAAATCTAACCGATAACTATCTCGTGTTTTTCCATCTTGGTTTTTTCCTGTTTCTATCACAAGTAATTTTTTATTGATCAATTCATGTATCAACTTAAAGACATCCGATGAAGTGATCTGCATTCGTTTTGAAATAATCTCTGTGTCTGGGAAATCATTTCCAGCATCAATAAAAGATTTTAATTGCAACACTAAAACCAGCTGTTCAGTATTCAGTCCTACTTCATTGTAATGAGCCAATAATACATTCGATACAGTTGTATCTCCTGCTTTCAGCCATTTTTGTAAAAGTTCATTATTCATAGCGTCTTTCCTCCTTACTCCGTTCCATCATACGTATTCGCTTAATGAAATGCGATTAAAAAAACAGCAACTTAAGAGAACTCAAGTTGCTGTACAAGCTTTTCTTATGGATAAATACGGTTTAACAAACGAGGGAATGGAATGGATTCACGAATATGTTCCGTTCCACAAATCCAAGTTACAGTACGTTCAAGTCCTAAACCAAAACCTGAATGAGGAACACTACCATATTTACGTAGATCCAAGTACCATGCATAATCCTCTTCAGTAAGACCAAAATCTTTGATACGTTGAGTCAATGCATCAAAATCAACCTCACGTTCGCTTCCTCCAACAATTTCTCCATAACCTTCCGGAGCAATCAAGTCAGCACATAATACAACATCATCACGATCAGGATGTGGTTTCATATAAAAAGCTTTTATTGCTTTAGGGTAATTTAAGATAAAGACAGGTTTATCGTATTGAGTTGCGATGAATGTTTCATGTGGAGAACCAAAATCATCTCCCCAAGTAATATCGTCGAACCCGTTTTCGTTTAATAATTTAACGGCATCATCATAGGAAATTCTAGGATAAGGCAATTCAGTATATTTTTTCAATAGTTCTTTATCACGTTCTAATACACTTAATGCATCATCACAGTTATCTAACACACTTTGAACGATGTAAGCAACATATTTTTCTTGCACTTCTAAACTTTGTTCATGGTCCATGAAGGCCATTTCTGGTTCAATCATCCAAAATTCAATTAAATGACGACGTGTTTTTGATTTTTCAGCTCTAAAAGTTGGTCCAAACGAAAAGACTTTTCCAAAAGCCATTGCTGCTGCTTCCATATACAATTGACCACTTTGTGAAAGGAAAGCTTCTTGATCAAAATATTCAGTATGGAATAGTTCAGTTGAATCTTCTGCTGCATTAGCAGTTAAAATAGGCGGATCAATCTTAATAAAGCCTTCCTCATTGAAGAAATTGTAAGTTGCACGAATAATTTCATTACGCACATGCATGATGGCATGTTGTTTAGATGAACGCAACCATAAATGACGGTGATCCATTAAAAATTCTGTTCCGTGCTCTTTTGGAGTAATCGGGTAATCATGGCTTTCACCAATAATTTTAATAGATTTTACCGCAATTTCATATCCGAATTTTGAACGACTGTCTTCTTGGATAATTCCAGTTAAAAGAATAGAGGTTTCTTGATTCAATGATTTAGCTAATTGAAATACTTCCTCTTCTACTTCACTCTTTACAACAATTCCTTGAAAAAAACCAGAACCATCACGTAATTGTAAAAATGCAATTTTACCGCTTGAGCGTTTATTAGCTACCCAAGCTCCAATTTCTACTTCTTCTCCAACATGATTTTTAGATTCTACAATAGTAATCTGTTTCACTGTTAAAACTCCTTTAAATAAATTTTGATGGTACTCTTATTTTTACTGCCATAATAATTATACAAGAAATTCAGCAGATTTATCGCTCTTTTTTAGGAAGCTTTAAATGTTCTCAATATCGCTGACCCATTTTCCAGATTTAGCAGTCAAAACATAATAACCAAGTCTGCCATTTTCTTGTTTATACGAAACTTCCCAGATAGGTGTATCTCCCTCAAGCCCAATACGAGCTTCAAGAATATCAATAGACCCTTTTTCTTCTCGAGTCAATTCTTTCGCTTGTTGTTCAGTAATGAATTCATCTTGATTCAAAATAGTCTTACCGCCGCCATCTTTAGCAACAATTACCATGATTTCTTCATCTGATTCATTCAATCCAGCAACTGAAAAATAAGTTTTTTCACGATTATACCAATAAAAATCTGTTGCTTTTACTAATCCAGCAGATTCTTTAGCAATTGCGATCGTTTCTTTTTCTGCCTTTTTTATTGGATCTTGGCTAATCATTAAAAGGGTAATTGCGAACACAAGAACAACAGACATCACAATTGCAACTGTGATGAGTATTCCTTTTTTCATTAGTATCCCTACTTTAAGTGTATTGTTTTGGTAACTATAAAATGTTACTCTCAATAGTTTATTATAACAGAAAAACAATCATTTTTCTGAATATTTTAGAAGAATATTCTTAATTTTAACATCTGCTTCATTTCTCTTCTGTTCTTAGAAAAAGTTGTAGTTTTTCACCAATCATCTTGGTGGCTACTTCTTCTATTGGCAAACCGCTAGGAAGTGAGCGGATAATCTGTTTTCCATAACTTGTATGGATCAAACGGTTGTCTAATACAAGCATGATACCTTTATCCGTTTCAGAACGAATCAACCTTCCCAAACCTTGTTTTAAACGCAAAGTTGCTTTAGGTAAAGAATCAATAGTAAATGGGTTCAAGTGTTTTTGTTCTAAATAACGATGTTTTGCTTTTACAAAAGGCCTATCTGGAGATTCGAATGGCAAGCGAGTGATAACTAATATACTCAAGGATTTCCCTGGCAAGTCAACACCCTCCCAAAAACTATCCGCTCCTAATAATATACCGCCTTTAGCTCTAAAGAATCGTTTTAACATACGTTCCCGGCTTCCAGAGAAACCTTGTGCCAATAATTCTCGCCCTGAAGCCGAGGGTTTTTGTTGGAGCGCAAAGTACACTTCTTGTAGCATCTCAAAGGAATTAAATAGAATCATTGTATTTTCATTTGAATTTTCAATAATATTTTCTACTTGTTCGACAATCATATGAACATAATCTTTCTTGGATAATCCTTTTATTGGTTTTAATTCTTTAGGTACCCAAAGACGTGCTTGGTTTTTGTAATCATAAGGCGATTCAATGATCAATTCTTTTAACTCTTCTTCTCCTAGTTGCGTTTGAAAATAATCAAATGATCCATTGATTTCTAACGTAGCTCCAGTATATAAAATAGAAGAAGTTGTTTCTACTAATTTTTCTTTTAAAAACCTCGTGCTGTCAACTTTTGAACGTTTGATCATAAAACTATTTTTGGGACTTTTTTCTTTATAAGAAAACCACGTTACCTCATTTACTTCATTTTGTTGAAAAACAGCATGAAAAAGATCTTTTTGTTCATCAAAAGTCGTCATTACATCAAAAAAATCTTCTAACAAATACCGTTCTTTTAATGTTAATTGGTGACGTTCATCTAATCCTTGATGAACCAATTCAAATCCTAAATAACTGATTTCACTCATCAGTGTAAGAACTTTCTTAGATATTTTCTTTAATTCTAAATTCCAATTAGTTTCTCGGTTAAATTGAACATCAATTTGTTCTTGTTGACGTTGTTTATTGCTTGTAGCAGTAGTACAGTAAACAAGCAATTGATGAATAAAGTCCGATAATTCATCTTCTAAAGAGAAGAGATTCATCTCCATATTCTCCAAATAAGAAGATTCCATTTTTGACAATTGTTGACTCAAGATAATTAGTTTACCTATGAAGCTTTTTTCATCTGATGTACGTCCAATTAATTTAACTAATTGCTGCATACGATAATATCCAAAAACTTCGCTTGATGCTTCCATTGCAACATCCGGCAAATGCTGTGCTTCATCAACAATCAGTTTACCAATTTTTGGCAATTCTCTTTCTTTACGATTCAAGTCATGACATAAAAAAGAATGATTGGTAATAATAATTCTAGCATGTTCGACTTTTTGTTGAGCATATAAGTAAAAGTCTTCTTCATGCCACAAATCTTCTTCAGGCTTGATCAACCAACCACGATGTCTTATTTTATTCCAGAACAAATGAGTGTAGTTGGTTAAATTTAATTCATCTAAGTCACCTGTTTCTGTTTCCGTCAACCACGTTAACAACTTCATTTTGTAGATAGCTTCTACTTTTTGTTCTATAGGATCATTTAAGACTGTTTGAAATTTCGTTAAGTGAAGGTAGTGACTTTTACTTTTTAAAATTGCTGCCTGCACAGTAAAAGGCAAAATTGTATTTAATTGAACGATATCTTTTTCTAATAATTGTTTTTGCAATAGTGTTGTATACGTACTAATAATTACAGGTTCATCTACGGAAGCTATATACGCTAAGGGGAGTAAATACCCCAATGTTTTTCCAACTCCAGTCGCTGCTTCAATCGCAAAATGATTCGTCTCATTACTTGTAAAGTAATGATAAACTGCATCCATCATTTTGATCTGCTGCATTCTAGTAGTCAGTTTAGTCTGAAACAACTGTTCCTTATTTTTTACAGATAGTGGATAATGAAACTCTTCTCGATAATTATCTTGTTCAAAGACTGGCGGTTTAACTTTAATAGCTATTCCATTTTTAATCATAAGTGAATCTGAAAGCGGATCGAGTTCTTTCTTCATTTCAGCTAAACAAACTTTAAAGAAATAGGACGTTTCCATTGTAAGATACTCTGAGATCTCCACCATTTTTTCTACTGTAACTAATGGAAGATTCTTTAATTTTTGTTTTAATATAAGGAAAAGTTCAGCCGTAACAGCCGCATCGCTATCAGCTTGATGTGGATTCGTATGTTCAATATTAAATTTGTTAACTAAATCGTTTAAACGATAACTAGATTCAGTAGGCAATAAGATTTGAGCCAATTCCACAGTATCTATTCCCTTGTTTTTAAGTGCGGGCATACCGCATCGTTGCAATTCTCCAGACAGAAATGTGTAATCAAACTGGATATTGTGTGCAATGATTATACAGCCATCCAATAAATTATAAATTGTTGCTGCTACATCTTCAAGATATGGAGCAAGCGCAACAGATTTATTTGAAAGACCAGTTAAATGCTCTATTTGTTTTGGTATGTTGGTTAACGGGTTAATATCGGTTGAAAAACGATGAACGATTTGATCATCTTCTATTAGCACACAACCAAATTGAATCATACGATCACCGCTTGCTACATTTCCCCCTGTAGTTTCAATATCCACAACAGCATATGTATCTTTATGGGTCACTCTATTCACCTAATTCTTTAGACATAGTATTTTCTTTACCATCATACTATGAAGCTTAAAAAAAAACAAAAAAAGCTCAAGAAAAAATAGCTAAATCCCATTTTTTCTTGAGTCATTTAAATACCAATTAGTTATTTTAGAATTTATCTTTATAGATATCTTTTACTGTTTTTTCTTTATCAATGACAATGTACAACACATTATCTTGAGAAACAAATGAACTTTGATAAGCATTGTCAATTCGGTCAGAATCAATTGCTTCATAAGGGAAATAAACAGTCTCTTTAGCAATAATGTCTACAGAATCCGAATTTTCACTATCTTTATACAGGATATCCATTTTTTCAATATCTGGATCTTTCACTGCACGATCAAACATACCCATTTCTAAACCGCCAAGATTAATGTCGCTTGAATTCACTTCATCAGCCTCTGGAAAAATTTCGATTTTTAAAGATTCACACGGGAAAATTTCTTGAAGTTCGCTATCACCAATGCGTCCAAAGCTTTTTGAAATGTGTTTAATCCATAAATCTCCAATAAATCCTTTATCGATTGTCCAAGTTTCTCCATTTTTAAACGTCATTTTTAATGCTTTAACTTCTTTTTTCATTATTTTCGCTCCCTTTTCTTTTACTATTTAAAAAGTTTGTGATTCTTTTACTAGTTTCATTTTACCATAAAATAAATAGATGTAAATAAAAAAGATTGTAAATTGTGATTTTTTTAACAAGACGAAACAAAAAAAGGAATAGGAAGTTCACCAAATTCCTATTCCTTTTTTTATTTCTTGATAGACCACTCGTTTTAACTCATTAATGATTAGTTAAATACAAGAACTCTTTCAGAATCATCCATGTATTCTTTTTCACCAGCTGGAGCTTCAATTGAACCGATCGGCATTTGACCAGTTAATTTCCAGTCTGCAGAAAGATTCCATTCTTTTTGAACAGCGTCATCAATTAACGGGTTGTAATGTTGTAAACTTCCGCCAATATTTTCAACAGCTAATGCTGTCCATACAGAGTGTTGTGCAATCCCAGTAGATTGTTCAGACCAGATTGGGAAGTTATCTGCGTATAATGCGAATTGTTCTTGTAACGCTCTTACAATACTTGTATCTTCAAAGAATAAAATTGTTCCGAATGCTGCACGGAAGCTATTTAATTTTGCTTTAGTTGGAGCAACATCTTGTCCTTCTGGAATAGCTTTAATTAAAGCTTCTTCAGTAATGTCCCAAAGTTTGTTGTGAGCAGATCCAAATAATACTACTGCACGTGAAGTTTGTGAATTGAATGAAGATGGACTTTCTTTAATTGCTTTTGCAACTAATCCAACAATTTTATCTTCAGATAAAGAAACATTTTTTCCTAAAGAATAAATTGAACGACGTTCTTCTAGTAATTTTGTGAATTGGTTTTCCATAATTTAAAATTCCTCCTTTAATTAACTTACTTTCTTAGTATAGCAACTTATTTTTAGTGCGTAAACCTTTTTTCTTACTATTTGTAAAAAAAATGAATAAAAATAAGTAGAATTAATTTTTAAACTAATTCTACTTATTTAAACTGAAAACTGATTATAAAGTTAGTCTTCTAGCTTATATCTATTAGTAACCCATTTTAATAATTCTTGGCTTTCATTAGAAACTTCATTCTTTAAAATAGCTGACTCTATTTCGGTCATTAACTCTCCGAGCCATTTTCCTGGCTTTTGGTTCAACACTGTTTGTAAATCATTCCCGTTAATCTTCATTTCATTTTTAGTATAAATTGGCAGTTCTTCGTACATCTTTTTTACAGCCTCAACATCAACTGCAAATCCTAAGCAACCTATCATTGTTTCAACACCCAATGCTATTTCCAAGCCCGTTTGATACAAGACCTGACGATCAAAAGGCTTTTTCAAGCGATGATTTAAAGCAAATAAAGCTAGTTTCACTTGAGTCATTTCTTTTTTTGAACATTTCCATCCTCTTAAAAAAGCTTCTGCTTCATCGGTTGTTTTTTTCAAAAAGTGAAGGAGTAAGGTCCAAGCTATCAGACTATTATCGATAGAACAATCTAATTGAGCAAAGTTTTTCAACTCACTTTTATGCTTATTTAATCCTGGACAATAGGAATAAAGATTTGTTTGAATAAACAATTCTAAGCCTTTTTGTCGTCCACTTCCTTGAAGAAGCTTTAAAAACTCAACTTGAATTCGTTCAACAGCTATTTTTTCTAACAAAGCATGATGCTTTTGAATAGCCCGTTCCGTTTCCGTTTCCATATCAAAATTTAGTTGACTGACAAAACGTACTCCACGCATCATACGTAAAGCATCTTCAAAAAAACGTTCTTCAGGAATACCAACCGCTTGGATAAGTTTCTTTTCTATATCCTTTTGCCCATTAAAGTAATCAATAATTTCACCATTGCGATTCATAGCTAGTGCATTAATCGTAAAATCACGGCGTTTTAGATCTTCTTTTAATGAGCGGACAAATTCAACGTTATCAGGTCGTCTAAAGTCTTGATAAGTAGATTCAGTTCTAAATGTAGTAATCTCATACGTTTCGTCTTTCCATAGAACCATTACGGTTCCATGTTCTATACCAATATCAACGGTCTTTTGAAAAATCTTCTTGATTTCATTGGGTTTTGCACTAGTCGCAATGTCTACATCATTAATGGGTTTATTTAATAATGTATCTCGAACACTACCGCCTACAAAATAGGCTTCATAACCAGCTTCTTCAATTTTATCAATAATAGGTAATGCTTGTTTAAATTGGTGATCTAACAGAATCATAAAAGATTTTCCAATCCATAGGCTAACTCTTTCAATGACATAACCTTTTCACAACCCAAAGCAACACCAGTCATAAATGAAGAACGATCAAATGAATCATGACGAATCAACAAACCTTCGCCTACACTGCCAAATTGGACCTGTTGATGAGCTATTAAACCAGGTAAACGAACACTATGAATTTTCATGCCTTCGTAATCTGCTCCTCGTGCACCTTTAATGGTTTCTTTTTCATCTGCATTCCCTTGTTGATGGTATCCGCGTTCTGCAAAAATCATTTCTGCAGTTTTTATTGCCGTACCACTTGGAGCATCTAATTTCTTATCGTGATGCATTTCTGTTATTTCTACATCCGGAAAATATTTAGCTGCTTTAGCAGCAAATTCCATCATCAAGACAGCCCCAATAGCAAAGTTGGGAGCAATTAATCCACCAATGTTTTTTTCTTTAGCTAATTGTTGCACTTTTTTAACGTCGCTTTCAGAAAAACCGGTTGTGCCCACAACTGGACGAATATTATGTTCTAAAGCAAAACAAGTATTTTTTAAAGCAACGTCTGGTATAGTGAAGTCGATCCATACATCTGCTTGTACCTCTTTAACCAATTCTTCTTTATCTTGAAAGACACGTACATCTCTAGTCGAAAATTGATTTAACTCATTTAAATTTTTTTCGGTAGCATGAGGGTCATATACACCTACTAATGCAAATTTTTCATTTTCTATTACCATTTTTGTAGCAGTCATTCCCATTTTCCCTTTAAAACCTGCAACTACTATATTAATCATGCTCTTCTTTCCTCTCGCTCGGCTTTTACCGCTAATTTAAATGATGATCTGACATTTTAATTAGTGATGTCAAATCGTTTTTTAAGCGTTCCACTCAAATAGACACTCACTCTCTAAGTCTACCAAAAAGTGAGAAGGTTGCAAGACTTGTTGCTTGTTTTTAAAAAAAATTGTATTCTTTATAAGATGAAATAAGTCAGGAGTGTGGGTATGGTAAACGAAAAAATAGCAGTAAAAGATATACTTATTATAACAATTGGTTGTGCACTTTATGCATTCGGACTAGTGTACATAAATATTGCAAACGAATTAGCTGAAGGTGGAATGACAGGTATTTCTCTTCTCTTGAGGTATTGGTTTCATATTGACCCAGCTCTTTCTACCTTATTATTGAATATTCCAACTATTCTAATAGGATGGAAAATGTTAGGCAATCGTTCATTGATTTATACTATTTATGGAACAGCAATGCTGTCATTCTTTTTATACATTTGGCAACGAACTTCTATCGTGATCAACTTGGAAAATGATTTATTTATTGCTGGTATTTTAGCAGGCCTATGCGGCGGTATAGGCAGCGGTATGATTTATCGTTCTGGAGGAACCACTGGAGGAAGCGACATTATAGCCCGCATTTTTGAAAAGAAAAAGGGCATTTCAATGGGGAAAACCTTACTGATATTTGATATATTCATCTTAACTTTGTCTCTTTCGTATATTGATCTGCCTCATATGATGTATACGTTACTTGCTTCCTATGTTTTTTCTAAAATAGTGGACTTCATGCAAGATGGTTCTTATGCTGCAAGAGGGCTATTGATCATCTCAGATAAAAATGAAGCTATAGCAGAAAATATTATGACTGAAATGGAACGAGGTGTGACCTTCTTCAAAGCTGAAGGCGCATATTCCAAAGAAGAAAAAAAAGTCTTGTATTGTGTTTTAGGTAGCCATGAAATAGTTGTGGCTAAAAAAATCATTCATGAAACTGATCCAAAAGCTTTCCTTTCTCTTCTGACTGTCCATGAAGTTTTAGGAGAAGGATTTTCATTTGACACTAAACCTAAACAATCTTTCTTCACAAAAAAAGCCAAACCTTAATGGTTTGGCTTTTTTTGTTCATTCTTCAGATCATCTTCAATTTCTTTCAATTGTTGCGACAATTCAATGAATCGTTCTCGATCCTCTTCTTCTAATGACACATCAATTTGATGCAACGTATGCTGTTTGCGTTCAGTTAACGATAACGTTTCAAGAGCTAACTCAACTTCCCGAACGAGATTTATGCTAATCGTTTCATTCCATTTATAATAAGGGTTATCTTCTAAGACAGTAAGGTATTCTGAAAATTTCCAAGGCTCAGAAAATACTAATTCAATGTACATTTCTTCTTTCCAATTCAACCTCACTTCATGAAAAGCTTGTTCTGGATCACTAAACACTGTGCCACTTTTATAAAAAAGAAAAGGTTCACTATCCATTCCCATAGCAGACATCATCATTCCTCTTGGGGTTTTTTCAGCTGCCTCAATAAAATGAACTTTGTTTAATACACTATCATGATTTAGCAAATAGTTTAAAATCCACATTGATTCACGTCTTTTTAGTTGGTATCTATCTAAAAACCAACCTAGAAAAGCCTTTTTAGCTTCTACAGAAATTTGGATGTTCATATGAAAACCTCCTTGTCTTACCCTTTTTCTCATTATAACTTAATCTTTTAATAGTTGCTATTTATTTCATCTAGTATTTCTAACATTTCTGCATCAGCTGCATCAAGAGTTAAGTAATCATTTAATACATCTTTTATGATCGTCCGTTCTCCTTCTTCGCGAAGGAAATAAATATAGGATTTTAAGAAATCTTTATTTTGACGAAAAGCTGGATATGCTTTTTGATAAGCTGTACTTGCTGCGCTGTATTCCTCTATTCCTTCATTTGCTAATGCTAAGTTCCAATAAAATTGAGGGTCAACTTCGTTTTGAACGAGTATTTTTTGAATTAATTCAATGGTTTCGTCGTATCGATTTTGCTGCAATAGTAGATTTGTATAAGATAATTGGACACTGGCGTTTTCAGGAACAAGTTGAATAGCTTGTAAATAATAATCTTCGGCAAGAGTTTCATCTTCCAGCTTAATGGCAATACCTGCCCCATAATAAAATAGCTCATAATTGTATTGATCCACTCTTAGACCTTCTTTAATCGTTTCTAAGGCTTTATCAAGCTCATTTTCTTCTTCATGACCTTTAGCTAAATAAGAGTACAAAGTCGTGTAATTTGGATCTAATTCTTTTAACTGATTCAATGTTTCAATTGAACGACGGTATTGCTTGTCTTGAAGATATGAAAAACCAAGTTGAAACAAGGTATCGACATTTTCTTTTTCTTCCAAACTTTGTTCTAAATACAAGATGGCTTGTTCTAAATCACCTAAAGCGCTATAAGAACTGCCACATCTAGAAGCAAGATTTATACCAGAAAATTCTGTAAGTCCTTGAACCATTAATTCTTCGTAACCATGAATGGCTTGAGCATATTTCCCCATTGAAAAATGCAGTTCTGCTAGAGCAAAGTCGATAACAGGCTCATCAGGCACGATTTCTTTCGCTTTAAGCAGCTTTTGTTCACTTACTTCGTAAAGTCCTTGGACTTGATAAAGATCTGCCAAAACAAGCAAAGATTGAGGATAAACAACACTTGCTTCTGTAACTTCTAATAACCAATCCATCGCTGCTTCTAATTCGTTTGATTCAATCGCAATTTCAGCTAAGTTTACTTTTAATTCATCATCTTCGGGATAACGTTCAAGTAGCTGTAAACTGATTTTTTCGGTTTCTTTTAAAAATCCTAATTGATAAAGAGAATCTGCCAATAAATAAAGTTCTTCATCTGTATCTTGTTTTAAAGCTTGTTCAAAATAATTCATCGCTTCTTCTAACTCATTTTTTTGAAGTGTATCAATCATCTTTTGTCCATATGACATGTCTAAAACCTCTTTCATTTTACAATCTTCTTTATACTTTATTTTACCATAAATTAAGCTGTTTAAAGTACAGAACAAGACAACTAAATAATGCTGATTATACCTAACAAATAATTATTTCAACTTTATACATAGCTACTCTTCGATAAATAATAAATAATTAACTGTCATATTTTTACCACATGGTAGTTCTATTTTTGTATACGCTCTTCAACTATTAATACTATTTTCTTGTACCTTATGAGTTCACATTTCTGTCACATTATGAGATAATACTAAAAAGGAGGTGCTGTTGTGAAGTTAATTATTACATTTCTTGATGGAGAGAAGCTAGAATTATGTGATTCTTCAATTATAAATGGCTATATTAATATTGAACAGCCCGATAAAGAATTTAAACTTGAAAAAGTTTTTTCTACTTCATTTGATGCTGGCTATACAAATGAAGCTTCTTTAGTTGCTACAAAAACACCTCAATTAGGCTATGCGAGCCTAATAAATGAAGTAGAATGGATTTCAGTAGGAAGCAATACTGATTTTTCTACATTTTACAAAACTACGTCTATAAAATCTATTTCTCGTAAATTACTCTAAGTAATCTAATCCGCTTAACCTGCTGTCTATATAACAAAAATAAAAATCAAACGATACCTTAAACTAGCAGAGTCTAATTTCTGCTATTTTTTTGCTCTTTTTTTAATCATCTGCCTTATAAAACAGCAAAAACCCCTGACGTATCAGGGGTTTTAAGTACTGTACTATTTAACTGCGTCTTTAAGAGCTTTACCTGGTTTGAATGCAGGTACTTTGCTTGCAGCAATTTGGATTTCTTCCCCTGTTTGAGGGTTACGACCTTTACGTGCAGCACGATCGCGAACTTCAAAGTTACCAAAACCAATAATTTGAACTTTTTCACCTTCACTTAATGAAGTTTGAATTGATTCAAAAACAGCATCTACTGCTGAAGTTGCATCTTTTTTAGTAAGACCTGTTGAAGTAGCAACGTTTTCGATTAATTCTGCTTTGTTAGCCATGTGTATTTCACCTCCCTCGGAAAGAAGAATTGATGCATTATTTTTTAGCAAATAAACATCATTTAGACATTTTTGAGTGGCCCAAAAATGACTTATTGCGAAATGTAAAATTAGTAACTCTAAATGACATTTCATTTAAAAAGATATCATACAAATACTGATACTGCAATGATTTTTACTGTTTCAGCAGATATTCTTATCCTTTTTTCAAATATTTAATAAATTATTTGAAACCCCATAAGAGTTATGTTAAAATGCTTGGATTTACTTATTTTTATTTCCTTCTTCTCGTAATAAGATGGATCGGTGTTCCTTCAAAAGTGAAAGCATCACGAATTCGATTTTCCAAGAAACGTGAATAAGAAAAATGCATCATTTCCGGTTCATTAACAAACACTACAAAAGTTGGAGGTTTAACAGCCACTTGAGTAGCATAGTAAATACGCAATCTTTTCCCTTTATCTGTTGGAGTAGGATTCATAGCAACTGAATCTAAAATCACTTCGTTTAGAACAGATGATTGAATACGTAAGTTTTGATTCATACTTACTCGTTCAATAATTTCAGGCAATTTATTCAAGCGTTGTTTTGTTAAAGCAGACACGAAAATGATAGGTGCATAACTTAGATACAAAAATTCGCTTCTAATTTGTTCTTCAAATTTTTTCATTGTGTGATTGTCTTTGTCAAGAGTATCCCATTTGTTAACAACAATAATGATCCCTTTTCCTGCTTCATGAGCATATCCAGCAACCTTTTTATCTTGCTCTCTAATGCCTTCTTCAGCATTCAACACAACTAAGACGACATCTGAACGTTCGATCGCTCTAAGGGCTCTTAAAACACTATATTTTTCAGTATTTTCATATACCTTACCCTTTTTACGCATTCCCGCTGTATCGATCATGACAAACTCAGATCCATCTTCGCCAACAAAAGCAGTATCGATTGCATCGCGAGTTGTTCCCGCAACACTTGAAACGATTACTCGGTCTTCTCCCAATATGGCATTTACAAGTGAAGATTTCCCAACATTTGGTCGGCCGATCAAACTGAATTTGATAACAGAATCATCGTACTCTTCTTCTGAATCATCTGGAAAATGACTAATAGCCGCATCTAGCAGATCCCCAATACCTAAACCGTGACTTCCTGAAATAGGGAAAGGTTCCCCTAATCCTAAAGCATAAAAATCAAAAATATCGTTACGCATTTCTGGATTATCTACTTTATTTATAGCTAATAAAACTGGTTTTTTTGTACGATAAAGAATCTTAGCTACATTTTCATCTGCATCTGTTATGTGTTCTTTTACACTTGTGATAAAAATAATCACGTCTGCTTCTTCCATAGCTATTTCAGCTTGGTGTTTAATTTGTTCTAAAAATGGTTCATCACCTAAATCGATCCCGCCTGTATCAATCACGTTAAATTCTTTTCCTAACCATTCTGCTGGCGCGTAGATACGATCACGAGTTACCCCTGATACGTCTTCTACGATTGAGATACGTTCTCCAACGATACGATTAAAAATAGTTGATTTTCCTACGTTAGGGCGACCAACGATGGCTACAACTGGTTTTGCCATTGTTTTTGCCTCCTTTTTTATATTCTCTTGTAAGTTTATAGAAATACCTTAAAACATGCAAGCTTTTGCTTAACGAATAAGGTAAACTCTCATAAATGCCTTATTGATTCGTCATATTTTCATTCATTTACGCAAAAAAAAAGAACATGGGAACAGAAGTGACTCACATGTCCTTTTTAAACAATAAATTAGTTGTCTTCATTTGTAGTAATATCAGATAATTGATCTCCAAGAATATCTCCTAAAGTAAATCCTGTATCTTCTTCAGGCAGATCATAGTTCGTTTCTTCTTGTTTTTCTTTTGGCTGATTAGGCTTTTCTTCTAAAGCTTTAATACTTAGAGAAAGGCGTTGATCAGTTGGGTTTACTTCTAACACTTTCACTTTGATCTCATCACCTTCGCTTAGAACTTCATGCGGTGTAGCGATATGATTGTGTGATATTTGAGAAATATGAACCAACCCTTCAACTCCTGGGAAGACTTCAACAAATGCCCCGAAACTTGTCAGGCGTTTAACTAGACCATCTAAAACTGATCCTGCTGCTGCACGTTCTTCAATATTATCCCAAGGTCCTGGTAATGTTTCTTTAATAGAAAGTGAAATACGTCCTTCTTCTTCATTAACAGAAAGAACTTTCACATTTACTTCTTCTCCTACTGTCAATACATCAGCTGGATCTTTTACATGTTCATAAGCTAGTTGAGAGATATGAACTAACCCATCTACACCACCAAGGTCGATGAAAGCACCAAAGTTAGTTAAACGAGCAACTTTTCCTTTTACAGTATCGCCTTCAACTAAATGACTTAGTAAATCTTTTTTCTTATCTTCATTTTCAGCTTCCACCACTGCTTTATGAGAAAGAATCAATCGATTTTCACTCGGTTCGATTTCAACGATTTTAAATTTCAATGTTTGTCCTTTATAGCTAGAGAAATCTTCTACAAAATGAACATCTACCATAGAAGCAGGTACGAATCCTCTGACCCCAACATCTACAACCAAACCACCTTTTACAACTTCTTTAACTGGTGCTTCAATGATGGTTCCTTCATCGTATTCTTTTTGAATTTTTTCCCAAACTTTTTTAGCATCGATACGACGCTTAGATAGCAGGTAGCTGCCGTTTTCTTTTTCTTTAATTTCTTTTATCACCACTAAATCAACAATATCTCCCACGTTTACAATATCTGTAACGTTCTCAAATGGTGCAGCTGATAACTCATTGTTAGGAATGACCCCTTCAACTCCTCCACCGATAATGCCGACTATAGCTTGTTTGTTATCTTGAATAGTTAATATTTCACCTTTAACAGTATCACCAATATTAATTTCTTGAACACTATTCATTGCGTCCATCATTGATTCTTGTTCTTCAACTTCATGGTTTTTTTCATTTTCCGTCATATGTTTGCCCTCCTATAACTAGCCAATAAAATTCTTTCTCCTTATATTTTAACCAATATTTCAAAATATTGCCACCAAAACGTTTGAAAAATAAGAAGTACTCTATTTAGTCAGCTTAGTTTGGATGATTTCTCTAATTTTTTCTACAACTTGCTCAATAGATAAACTAGTTGTATCTAAGCGAACAGCATCCTCAGCTTGAATTAATGGTGAAACTTCACGATGCGAATCTTTGTAATCACGCTCAGCTATTTCTTGCTTTAAAACTTCTAATGAAGTAGGTATACCTTTGCTCAAGTTTTCTTTGTATCGTCTTTCAGCACGTTCCTCGACACTAGCAACAAGAAATATCTTTACTTCCGCAGTTGGCAAGACCGCTGTTCCGATGTCACGGCCATCCATAACTACACCACCACGATCAGCTATTTCTTGTTGCCTTTTCACTAATTCTTTTCTAACTTCTCCATGGGCTGAAACTGCGGAAACTGCATTTGTTACATCAGATAAACGAATAGCATCCGTAACTTCCTCACCATTAACAAATACTTTTTGATCGCCTTTGTTTGGTTCAAAAGAAATGACCATTTCTTTTAGCAATTGGACTAATTGTTTTTCATCCGTTACTGCTGTCTTATTTTGGATAGCTTGATAGGTTAGTGCACGATACATTGCACCAGTATCGCAATAAATATAGCCCAGCTCTTTTGCTACTATTTTAGCAACTGTACTTTTTCCGGCAGATGCTGGGCCATCAATAGCGATTTTTATTGTTTTTTCCAATGTGTCATCCTACTTTCTTTTCATATTAAAAAGGCTAGGTTACCCTAGCCTTCCTGCTTGCCGCTAATCAGTATGCGGCTTTATAGACTATTATTTCACTTTTAAAACTGTCCCAACACTCACAGAATCTCCTGATATACCATTCAATGTTTTTAATTCATCAGTTGTCATATTGTGATTTAATGCAATTCGGTATAGGTTATCTCCAGCTTTAACAGTATAAGTATTTGTTACTTCTTCTGGTTCAGGTTCAGGCTCTGGTTCTGGCTCTACAACACTTTCAGGTTCTTCAATAACAGGTACTTCTGCAGGTTGTGACTCAGGTTCTTCTACTTCTGCAACTTGACTTTCAGACTCAGAGGACTCCTCTTCGCTGCTTACGCTTTCTGAAGAAACTTCTGATTCAGGCTCTTCTGAACTAGTTAATTCACTGCTGCTGTTTTGTGTAATGATCATTCTTTCTTCAGAAGATTTTTGTTCTTTACTGCTGTCATTGCCTTCATTTGACCACCAAACATATGCTAGACTTGGCAAAATAAAAATAAGTGCTAAGAAAATAACCAATGATGTTATAACAGGATGGACACTTTTTTTTGCCTTTTTTCTTGCAGTTCTTGAATATTTATCATCCACTAAACTATCATCATCATCAAATTTTCGATCCCATGCTTTTTCTTTTTTTGGATTGTTTTTAGAATTTTTCTTACTCATATTTTAGTACTCCTCCTAAACAAAACTCAGTTTTATTGTATCATTTTTGGATAGAATTGTCTTATTAATTTCCAATTAAAAACAATTCCTTTAAGATTTCTTCCCAATTTTTTTCTGGTTCTGATTCTTTTT
Organism: Carnobacterium sp. FSL W8-0810; assembly: GCF_038007125.1. Classification (NCBI taxonomy): domain Bacteria; kingdom Bacillati; phylum Bacillota; class Bacilli; order Lactobacillales; family Carnobacteriaceae; genus Carnobacterium; species Carnobacterium sp. FSL W8-0810. Next base: position 2,028,707 of record NZ_JBBOWO010000001.1, read on the forward strand.
TTTGTTTCAAGTCATTTTTTTCATAAAAATCAGCTAATTCTAGATGACAACTAGAACAGCATTGAGACGGTTTATGTTCTAAACGTTCATTAAAGTAATGCAAAAGAAAAGCTCTCTTGCAACTTGCTGTCTCAGCATAATCAATCATGTAATACAGTTGTTGCTGTTTAGATACTTCTCTACTTTTCACTTGGCTTTTTGCTGCTTCAATGGGAATATTGGCATTTAAATAATTTTCTATCAGCACCTTTTGAACAGGACTGCAACTTCCCTCTAATACTTTCCCTTTTCTATAACTATATTCCAGCATATCAATCGTAGGCAAACTCGATTCCTGTAATCGAAATTGAATGATACTATCTCCTTTTTCATATAGCAAAAGAGCTAAACTCGGTTTTCCGTCTCTTCCGCAACGCCCAACTTCTTGTAAGTAGGCTTCTGGACTGCCCGGCAAATGATAGTGAATAACAAAACGTATATTGCTTTTATTGATACCCATCCCAAATGCGCTTGTAGCACAGATAATATCAATTTCATCATAGATAAACTGTTGCTGGATCTTAATTTTATCTTCTGCTTCTATATCGGAATGATAACTCTCTGCAGTGATCGTCGTTTCTTGACGAATCAATTCAGCAGTTTCGTCTGCTGTTTTTTTACTAGAAAAATAAATAATACCTGGTTTCTTTAATCTCTGGACTTGTTTTAATAATTCTTCATTTTTATTATGATCACAAATTTGAGCATAAAAAGCGATATTAGAACGATCCACAGAATAAATAATCTGCTTTGTTTTTTCATTATTAATCTGCAACGATGTCAAAATCTCTTCTCGAACGCGTTGAGTAGCAGTGGCTGTCAATGCCATTGTTAAAGGAAAATTTAATTGTTGGCGAATAAGACCTAAATCGAGATAATCAGGTCTAAAATCTAATCCCCATTGAGAAATACAATGAGCTTCATCAGTTGCAAAAAGACAGATAGGCACTTTTTTCAAACTCGTTATAACGTATTCTTGTCGCAGCATTTCTGGTGAAAGAAAAATAAATTTATAGTCAGATAAATGCTTTAATACCCAATCTTTTTCGCGTACATTCATTAAACTGTTAATAGCAGCTACTCTTTTTTCACCATTTAATTTTAATTGTTCCACTTGGTCTTGCATCAAAGATAATAAAGGCGAAACAATGATTACTAACCCATCTAAACAATACCCAGTTAATTGGTAGCAAATCGATTTCCCTGTCCCTGTGGGCAGCATAATCAACGTATCTTTACCTTCTAAAGCTGCTAATACAGCTTCTTCTTGCCCTTCTCTAAAAGAAGTGTATCCAAAATAATTCTCTAAGTTTTGTTTTATAAGGTCTTTATTGGTCACACAATCCGACTCCTTTCGATTTGAATCAATCTGTACCATGAAAAAGGAATCTGCGGCATTTCTTTTTTCAAATCCTCATATGTTATTTCTTCATTCTCACTAAATAACGCACATAATCGTTGGTAGTCTTCTTTTGGTATAAAGTTAGAAACATCAAAATTCGGAAAAATAATAGCTAATTCAATAATGTGTTCTGAAATTGTATTTACCTTTAATCTTCTCTCTAAAGCTATTTTTTCTATAGAGTAACCTTTTTCTAAATAATATGCCGTTGACCTAGCACTTAGACTAAGACTGCTGTAACGGTCTCCTTTACATTCTTGATAAATTAAATAAAATAAAGGGAATGTTTCTTTTTCACTGACCACTTTATTTAGTAGTTGACTAATTGTATTTTGTACTAAAAAAGTTAATTCCATTTGATCTAATCCATATTTAACAGCTAATTGTGTACTGGTTTTCCCATTCTTTTTATGTCCCGTTAACTGTGCTACTAAAATTTCTGCATCAAATGAACGGAACTCCTTTAATAATTGAATCCATTCTTTTCCAAATGAGCTACCCAATTCTTGTCTTTCTAATGAACTATTTTTCAACCAATTTTTTAACCATAATTGTGTCTTCCATTCCTTTTCTATTGGTAGATAATGATTATTTTGGTAGCGTAATTCCGAAAGAACTTGGGTGGAAAATAAAATTTTTTTCCAAAATTCTTTAGTCACTTGTCCGTTTAACAGTTGATTAATATTTTTAGGATAAAAATGTTTTGAAAAATAAAGGTCTAATTCTTCTTTAGCTTTTTTACAAAGGTAGTACTCTTCGTTATTTTCACTGGCTGTAATCCAATCTTTTTCAATAAACTCTCGAACCATATTGTCATACTGACTACGGTTTAAATTAGGAAATACCGAAAAAAAAGGAATCGCGTGATAAATATGCGCCTTAAACAAAATGGAAGCAGTTCGTTTACCAACCAAGATGTGATACAACGTGGCCGGTTTTACTGGATAGTCTATAGAATACAATGAAAGGCAAAAATACTGATAATACAACGATTGTTCCACGACATTCACCCTCATTCTGATTACATAAAAAAAGCAGCTACTGAAAGCTATTTATTGTTAAATCTAATATACCAAAAATAACCATTTTTAGGGTATAGTTTTCAAAATTTTAAAAATTATTAATAAGAAAACAAAAAAGAAATCGCAAAATAAATTGCGATTTCTTTTTTTATTTAGCACTGATTTTAGTTAATTGATTGCGTTGCAACCAAGTTTTTAATTTGGCGTATAACATAATAAAGACTGTACTTACTATTGCGCCTTTTATGATATTAAATGGTATAACACCCATTAAAATGTAATCTCTGATAGGCCCTACACTAAAGTTTAATACTTTTAAATACAATGGAAGCAAGAAAAAGTAATTTACAAGTGACAAAATGACAGCTAATGACAGTGACCCAACGATATTTGCAAAAATAATCGTTTTAGTATTGTTAACCTTTGATTTCATAATCAAATAAATTGGCAACGTATATGCGACTGAAGCTATAAAACTCGCAGTATCCCCAATTGGATATCCTGCATCACCGCCAGTTTGAATATAATGGAGCAATGAGCGAATAAACGCCACCATAGTTCCACCAACTGGACCGTATAAAAACATGCCAATCAAAACAGGAATATCACTAAAATCAACTTTTAGAAATGAAACTCCTGGAATTATTGGAAAACCAAATGAAATCAAAATGGTTGCTAGAGCAGCCAACATGGCGATTCCTACCATTTTCTTTGTGTTACTTGTTTGCATAAAAATCCTCCTAAAAGGATTCATCAGCCTAGGCATTACATGAGTCTATTCAAATAAAAACAATATAAAAATGCCCGTCTAAATTATCTTCAGATAATTAAACAGAGCATTTGAACAATTACAACTATTCAAATAAACCCCATCTTCTTTATCCAGACTTTACTGTCGGTACTGGAATTTAACCAGTTCAACCAAATAATGCTATTTAGCTCGTGGACTATACCACCGGTCGGGAATTTCACCCTGCCCCTGAAGACGAATCTTTATATTTTTTTAACAAGTTCATTGTATAACATGAGAAGAAAAAAAGCAACACTTTCTCTTACTTTTTATTAGCATATTAATCTAAATAGGGCAAATGAACGATAAATTTCGTTTGTTCATTGACAATACTCTGTACTTCGACAAATCCACCATGAGCTTCTATTATATTTTTTACAATAGATAAGCCAATACCTGTACCTGTTTTATCGCCTTTCATTACAGTTCTAGATTTATCTGCTTTATAGAATCGATCAAAAATATAAGGTATATCTTCTTCTGGAATCCCTGTTCCATTATCAATGACCTCAATTAAGACTTCATCCATAATCTTGTCTAAATGCACAAAGATTTTCACTTTTTTATGTTCTCTATTGACCATACTAGTATGCCTAATAGCATTATTGATTAAATTTACAAAAACTTGACTCATTTTATCTTCATCCATGTAGTAAGAATCTAAATTAGGATCAATTTCTAATTCTAAGCGAATATTATTTTTTTCTGACATTGTGGCAAATCGAGTAAACAGTTTATTAAAAAAGTCTTCCAAATGGACATCCAATTTTATTAAGTTAATAAAACCCGCTTCCATTCTAGAACTATCGAGCATTTCATTTACCATTCGATTCATTCTCACGGATTCTTCACCGATTATTTTTGCCATTTCTTTTTTCTCATCTTGAGTTTCAGCTATATCATCTAAAATTGCCTCACTGTACCCTTGGATCATCACCAAAGGTGTTCTTAACTCATGAGAAATATTATTAATAAAGTCATTTCGCATAATATCAAGACGTTTTTCTTTTGTAATATCTTGAATAGAAACTAATACACCACGAACACTGTCTAAATTTTCATCAAAAAGTGGAATCAACGTTATATTATAATAATAGTCATCAATATTATTATCATAACTTATTTTCTCAGGAAATCGTATAATAGAATCAATTCGATATTCCAACACATCAGGTATAACCGTTTTCATTACTTGATCTGTTTGGTATAAATGCTGTAAGAATTCATCTCCTAGAGGGTTTGACATTAACAATGTTTTATCTTGATTATAATACAATACCCCTGTAGAAATGGATGTCACGATATTTTCTAAAAGTTCTTTTTCTTGTCTAGTTGCTGCTCCAGTTACTTCTAATGATTTGCCCATTTTATTCATAGCTAAGGCTAACTGAGCTAACTCATCTTTGTAAGTTGACTGTGCTTGTTGAGTAAAATCATTTTTAGCATAATCATATGCAATATCTCTTAATTGAGTTAATGGTCTGCCAAATCTACGTTGGAAATAATAAAACAATAAAATTCCTATGACAATATAAAAAATAACATTAATAGCTGACCACACCCGCATCTTATTATGCGTGCTGCTTAAAAACGACAAATCACCATAAATGTAAAGTTTGCTTTCTTGGCCATTAAAAGTAAAGTTTTGGATTTTAAAAATATACGGTGTGCTTGGTTTATCATCTAATTTTATCTCGTCTTTAACAAGCGTATTTTTCCCGTTTTCCAGCTCATTTTTGACTTCACCATTTGCCTTAATTTTTGCAAAGTCATTGGATTGATCATCTATTTTTACATTTGAAGAATAACTAATAGGCTCATCATTTTGTGTGATCACTAAAGAAAGATGGTCCTCATAAGATCGTATTTTATCGATATTTTCAACCAAAAAATTTGGATCCTCTTCTAAAAGATTGGTTATAGAATTAATCGAATGTTCAAAATCATTGATGTAACTTTCTTCTATATTGTTTGTGTATAACTTTTCGTATACTTGGTTCGTAGTAAAAAAACAAATGCCGATAGCCAACATCGTTACCACCCAAGTACGAGTAACTAAACTATTTAATTTAAACATATTTCAACCTACTTTTCAGATTCTTCAGGAAAAGAATTAAATTTATAACCAAGTCCCCAAACAGTAACAATCATTTTTGCAGCTGCCTCTGAATGTTTAGTTAATTTTTCTCTGAGACGTTTGATATGAGTATCTACTGTTCTCAAGTCTCCAAAAAATTCGTATTTCCATACTTCTCTTAATAATTGTTCTCTTCCAAAAATTTGATCAGGAGATTGCGCTAAATATAATAACAAATCATATTCTTTTGGTGTTAAATTAACAACATTTCCGTCAGCCAACACACGATGTGATTGGTCATCGATTTCAAAATGCGGCATTTCAATTAAATCAGGATTGGCTTTTTCTTTCGGTTTGCTGCTTTGGGTTCTTTTTAAAATAGCTGAGACTCTTAAAACTACTTCTCTTGGACTAAAGGGTTTCACGATATAATCATCTGCTCCAACCTCAAATCCTTCAATGCGGCTTATTTCTTCGCCTTTAGCTGTTAACATCATAATTGGAGTAGTCTTACTCTCTCTTATTTTTTCAGCAACTTCAATACCATCCATTTTTGGCAGCATTAAGTCTAATAAAACTAAATCATAATCATTTTCTAGAACCATTTTCAATGCATCTTCCCCATTGTCAGCCTCAGAAATAACATAGTTTTCTCTTTCCAAATACATTTTTAATAGTCTGCGAATTCGATCTTCGTCATCTACTACTAATAGATGCATTACATCATTTTCCATTTATTACACCCCATCATTTCCATTAGCACGTTTTGTTACTGATTTTTTCGTATAAGACCAGTATACACAACATTTGTTCAAAGTTTCAACTAATACATTTGATTCTTCTGCAAAAGCTGAAACACTTGTAAAACTAATTCTATTATATGTAAAAAACGCTTCACTCTATTTAGACCATTGGTTGAAGTTCATTTACTTCAATACTCTTAAAAAAATAGAGCTGGAGTATTTAAGTCCATGCTCTAAGAAATTGCATTTAATTAGTTGTATCATTTTGTGTTGCTGCATTACGCAATTGATAGATTTCAAATGTTTTTAATTCGCGCCATTCACCTGGTTGCAAGCCATCTAACGTTAGCGTACCATACGATTCTCTTTTAAGTTTTTCAACCGGATGTCCAATAGCTTGGAACATGTTTTTAACTTGTCTGTTACGACCTTCGTGTATAGTTAACTCTACCATAGATATGTCTCTAGAACGGTCTGCTGAAAGAATTTTTGCTTTTGCTGGTGCAGTCTTTTTACCTTCAACAACTACCCCTTTTTCTAATCTATTCAAAGATTTCCGATCAATCATACCTTTAACTTTCGCAACATAAGTTTTATCTATTTGATGTTTAGGATGCATCAGTAATTGAGAAAGTTCTCCATCATTTGTTAAGATCAAAGCGCCTGTTGTATCGTAATCTAAACGACCAACCGGATAAATACGTTGTTCTATATTTGGAAATAAGTCTGTCACTACTGGACGATCTTTGTCATCTGAAACTGCAGTAATCATATTTCTAGGTTTATTCAATAAGAAATAAACCGGTTCTTCTCTATAAATTGGAACACCATCTACTTCAATTAGATCTGAATTCCCTACTAAAACACCCATTTCCTTTACAACAGTTCCATTTACTCTAACATGACCTTTAGAAATAAGTTCTTCTGATTTACGTCTTGAAGCTACTCCGGCATGAGCCAAAACTTTCTGTAATCTTTCCATAATTTCTCCTTAGTATTCTCTATTTTTATTCATTTTCAAATTGTTGATTAAACCTTTCAAAAAATAAATCGGATTCTTTTTCAGTATTTTCCGTTTCTAATTCTGTTATTTCTGGTAAATCAGACAACTCTTTAAGACCAAAATAATCCATAAAGTAATCAGAAGTTCCATATAAAATAGCTCTTCCTGGTCCTTCTACCCGTCCTTTAGGTTCAATAAGCCCTCTAAGCGTTAATTTTTGCAATGCTCCACTTGTTTGGACTCCACGGATTTCATCGATCTCCATCCGCGTTAAAGGTTGCTTATAGGCTATTATTGCAAGTGTTTCCAACGCTGCTTGTGATAAATTAGTCGTTAATGGTGAGATCGCATATTTTTTTATCACATCTGCATACTCTTTTTTAGTAGCCAATTGATATTGGTTCCCAACCTCAAGAAGCATTAACCCTCTTGAAGTCGCTTCTTCATAATTTTTTTGAAGGCGCATCAGGAACTGATAAGCTTGCTGAGTTGAACAGTCTAAGATAGTAGAAATTTCTTCTAAAGACATCCCTTCATCCCCAGCTACAAAAAGAAGTGCTTCAATTGCTGCTAATTCATCCATACTACTCATCACCTGTTTCTTTTGATTCTGATGGATAGACAATAATATCTCCATACGTGACTTCTTGCTGAATAAAAACATTTTTTTCTTTTATTAATTCAAGCAAAGCCATAAACGTTGTTACCATCTCATTTTTTGTAGGAATATCAAATAGCCCAGTAAACAAAACACCTTGGTTTGCAATGGTACTTCTTAATTTCCCCATAATAAAATCCATTTTTTCATTAATCGTTGTTTCTTCTGCTCTAATCGTTGTTTGCAGTGGTATTTTCTTCATTTTTTTATTAAACATATCTTGAAAAGCTGCAACTAAATCAAACGTACTGATTTGAAGAGGCTCCAATGGAACTTTTTCTTGTAATGATTCTAGGTTAGTAGGTTCCTTTGAAAAATATTGGCTACGTTCTTCTTCTTTTACTTTTAACAAAGCTGCTGCCGACTTGTATTTACGGTATTCCAATAATTGCTCTACTAACGCATCTCTAGGATCTTCACCGGATTCAAAAAAAACTTCATCTTCTGGATCAGCATTCATTTCTTGTTTAGGTAAAAGCAATTTACTTTTTATTGCCATTAAAGTTGCTGCCATAACTAAATAATCTCCGGCAATATCTAATTGTAATACTTTCATTGCTCGGATGTAATTTAAGTATTGTGCTGTAACTTCAGCAATTGGGATATCATAAATATCAATCTCTAAGTGTTTGATCAATTGCAATAATAGATCTAATGGTCCTTCAAATGCATCAATTTTTATATTTATATCGGATGACATTTAATCCTCGCCTTTTTCATCAGTCAATAAAATAGACTGTTGGTCCTTTTTACTTTTCTCTTGCTCCCATTTTGCAATTAAAGAGGCGGTTTCTAACGTTCCCATTACTTTTTTCTGAGGGAGTCGTTTTTCTAATGCTTCTAAAATTTTGTAACTGATTCCTTCATTTCTGAATGAAGGGTTAATAGAGATATGTCTTACTAATGTCATATCGTTTCCAATCTCAACACCTATTACAGCTATGATATCTTGAGTTTCTTCACTTTTCCATAAATAAAGTTTGTAGTTTTCTTTACTTTGGTACCAATCCATTTCATTCTGCAAACGCGAAACGTCTTTTAAGTCCGGAACAAATGAGAGCAATCCCATTGAAATTTTTTCATAATCATTTTTGTAATCGAGTAACATAGTATCCTCCTAGCGCTCTAAGCTTGCAACATCAGAGTATTAGTGTTTTTTATCTCTTTAAATTAATATAGAGAGCGTTCTAATCTCATTAAGTCTGCATAACTTTCTCGCTTAATAGCTAAAAAATCTTTTCCATTTTCAACAAAGATGACTGGCGGTCTTGGAATACGATTGTAATTACTAGCCATCGCATATCCATAAGCTCCAGTACTAAAGACTGCTAAAACATCTTTGTCATCTGCTTTTGGCAGCGGCAGATCCCATATCAACATATCACCAGATTCGCAGCATTTTCCTGCTATAGAATAGGTTTCTTCTACTGCATCCTCTACACGATTGGCTAAAACGCCCGTATATTTTGCATCATAAAGCGCGGGTCTAATGTTATCCGTCATTCCTCCGTCGATAGCTAAATAATTACGAACATCTGGTATGATTTTTTGTGAGCCAACTTGATATAATGTGATCCCCGCATCTCCAACTAAACTGCGTCCTGGTTCGATCCAAATCTCAGGCATCGGTAATTGAACTTTGGTTGTGACAGATTGTACTTCATCAATTAAATTATTGATATAATCTTCTATGGGTAATGGCTCATCTTCAGATGTATACCTAATCCCAAAGCCTCCGCCAACATTTAATACCCGCAAATCGAATCCCATAGCCTCATGCCATTCTTTTGATTGCATGACTAATTTGTCAATGGCCAGACTAAATCCTTCTGTTTCAAAAATTTGTGATCCTATGTGGCAATGCAATCCCATTACATCAATATATGGCATCTGCATAGCTAATTGCAAAGCTTGTTGAGCTTGTCCATTATTAAGGTCAAATCCAAATTTAGAATCTGTTTGCCCAGTTGTAATGTACTCATGTGTATGAGCTTCAACCCCTGGAGTTACTCTCAATAAAATCGACATATTTTGCTTGCGTTGTTTTGTATACTGATTTAATTTTTCTAATTCGTAAAAATTATCTACTACAAAGCAGCCGATATTATAATCCAATGCAGCAATGATTTCAGCATCTGATTTATTATTTCCGTGAAAATGAATTTTTTTACTAGGGTAATCAGCTTGGATAGCTGTAAAAAGTTCTCCTCCAGAAACCACATCTAAAGACATTTCTTCCTTGGCCATTAATTGATAAATAGCTAAACAAGAGAAAGCTTTACTTGCATAGGCTACTTGTGCTTTGATTTTTCTATCTTGAAAGGCTTTTTTAAACATTTGTGCTTTGTGTTTAACCTGAGAAATATCATATACATAAAGAGGCGTTCCATATTTTTCAACTAATGAAATAGTGTCTATACCACCTATTTCTAAATGGTTAGCTTTATTTATTTTCATTGTTCCTGTTAGTAATCTTTCGTCCATCAACTATCCTCATCTCAGTTTTGCTTGTTTTTTGCTTTACTTACTTTAACACAAAAAAAAGCTTTTCTCAATGTGATCAATAGTGCCTAATTGCGGGTCTATAAATTTTAGTGTTGATAGATTATTCAAAATACTCACCAAACATTTCTGGAGTAATAGGGTTGCTTGTAGCCCTGTATAGGATTCAATGAGAATTATAAACCGTTAGCGCTTCAGCGATTAGGGTTTATTTGAAGCTTGAAAGCCTTTAAGACTCCAGGCTTACAGGCGGTCCCATGGCTCCACAAGCAAACCCGTCCATTCCAGAAGAAATTTTTTTGAAGCATCCACACCATTTGTCATACAACCCTATTTGCACACTCTAAAAAATCAAATCTTTCTACTATTCTTCAATTGTTTTAAATTAATGAAGAAAAGAGAAACTGCTTAAAAGTTTGGCAACTAGACCATAACTTCTTCACAGTTCCTCTTTCTATCTACTCAATGGGTTTTTTATTTCATTTCTGAAAGAATAGTTTTTACAAAAGCTTTAAATGTATGTTTAACACGCTGTGTTGTTTCTACCACTTCTTCATGATTTAATGTCGCTTGCATGCCAGCAGCCAAATTAGTGATACAAGATATACCGATGACTCTCATACCTGCATGATTTGCTACAATAACTTCTGGAACAGTAGACATCCCAACAGCATCAGCACCAAATTGACGAACCATTTTTATTTCGGCTGGAGTTTCATAAGTTGGACCAGAAAAACCAATATATACGCCTTCTTTTAAGTCTATATCCATGTTCTTAGCTACAGAACGAACGGTTTCTTGGTAAGCTGCATCATAGGCATGACTCATATCCGTGAAACGCGGTCCCATAGAAGCATCATTTGGTCCTATTAAAGGATTGGTACCAGTATAGTTAATTTGATCTGTGATCATCATTAATTCGCCTGGGGTGAAATCAGTATTGACTCCGCCAGCTGCATTTGTCACGATCAATGAATGGATACCAAGTGCTTTCATTACTCGTATCGGGAAAGTAACTTCTTCTAAAGTATACCCTTCATAAAAATGAAAACGCCCTTGCATAGCTAATACTTTTTTACCGCCCAATGTTCCATATACTAATTGTCCAGCATGTCCTTCTACAGTAGACACAGGAAAATGAGGGATCTTACTATATGAGATCGCAATTGGATTTTCAACTTCGTCCCCTAACTCCCCTAATCCAGAACCTAGAATCAATCCAACTTCTATATCTTGAACACCATTTTCTAAAATATAGCTTTTTGCTTCATTAACTTTCTTTAATAATGCTGTAGTCATAATTTCCTCCATTAATGTATTCTTTTTACTTTAATTCTTCTAAGAAGCTTTTACCAAATCCTGTATCTTGAACACCGAAATTAGCTGCAATAGTAGCACCAATATCTGCAAAATGGCCTTGAGAAATTTCGCCATGTTCTTTCATTGAAGGAGAATAAGCTAATAAAGGAACATACTCTCTAGTGTGATCCGTTCCAGGTGCAATAGGGTCATTTCCGTGATCGGCAGTGATCAATAATAAATCATCTTCTCTTAGCTTGCCAACGATTTCTTCAACACGAGCATCAAATTCATCAATTGCTTGACCGTATCCAACGACATCACGACGGTGTCCAAATTTAGCATCAAAATCAACCAAGTTTAAGAAGCTAAGACCTTCAAAATCTTTATCCATAACCGTCAAGAGTTTATCTACACCATCCATATTGTGTTCTGTGCGTACAGATTCAGTGATGCCTTCTCCATTATAAATATCATTGATCTTGCCGATTGCAATAACTTCCTTACCGCCTTCGCTTAAATGGTTAAGAACAGTCTTACCAAAAGGATTTAATGCATAATCATGACGTCCACTCGTTCTAGTAAACTGTCCAGGTTTCCCAACATATGGTCGAGCAATGATTCTGCCAATCATGTAAGGATCGTCTTTTGTAATATCTCTGACAAACTGACAGATTCGGTACAGTTCATCTAATGGAATCACATCTTCATGAGCTGCGATCTGTAAAACAGGGTCTGCCGAAGTATAAACGATCAAGTCTCCTGTTTTTAATTGATGTTCCCCATATTCATCAATAATAGCTGTTCCACTAGCTGGTTTATTCCCTACAATTTCGCGGCCGGAAAAGTCTTCAATTTGTTTTAATAACGCATCTGGGAATCCTTCAGGAAAAACTCGGAAAGGCGTTTGAATGTTTAATCCCATAATTTCCCAATGTCCGGTCATGGTATCTTTACCAACAGATACTTCTTCTAATTTTGTGTAATAGCCTAAGCTGTCAGTAACGCTACGCACACCTTTTAAAGGTTTGATATTTCCTAAACCTAATTCTTCTAAATGAGGTATTGTTAATCCAGCTTCTTGAGCGATATGGCCTAACGTGTCACTTCCTAGATCATTAAATTTATCAGCATCAGGCGCTTCCCCAATACCAACTGAATCCATAACGATTAAATGCACTCTTTTATATGACATTCGTTCTTCATCCTCCTAATTATAGGTTTCTACATTCTCATTATAGTAAAAATAATACGATAAAGCGAGTAAAACTCTACACTCTTTCTATTTTTCAAGCCCTTGGATGATACGTTTTGTAAACGCTTGACATCCTTTGCTTAGTAATGTGCGTGTAAATTTGAGTTGTAGAGATATCCGAGTGTCCAAGCAATTCTTGAACAACTCTTAGATCGGCACCATTTTCAAGCAAATGTGTAGCAAATGAATGACGTAAAGTATGAGGGGTTACTTCTTTTTCTATTCCAGCTTTTTTTACTAGTATTTTTAGATTTTTCCAAACACCTTGCCTAGTTAATTTACGTCCATGATGATTTAGAAATAAATAGGGTGAACGACGGCCTTCTTTTTCCAATTTTGGTCGGCTGTAACGACGATATTTTTCGATCCACTCGATAGCCATATCTCCTAAAGGAATAATTCTTTCTTTATCTCCTTTACCAATCGTTTGGATCAATCCTAGTGATAAGTGCAGGTCATCTAATTTTAGTTCTGTTAATTCAGATACACGTAATCCTGTCGCATACATAACTTCGAGCATTGCTCGATCTCTCAATCCTAATGTCTCGCCAGTATTTGGTGTTTCAATCAAAAGATCCACCTCTTTAATAGACAATACTTTTGGTAGTTTTTGCGCCTTCTTAGGCGTATCAATATGAAGCATGGGATCATTTTTAGTTAACTGTTCTTGCTTTAAGAATTGATGAAGCTGTCTTAAACAAGATATCATTCGAATAATTGTGCCAGCAGATTTTTGTTTTTCTTTTAGGTCTTGTAAAAAAGAAAGCACAACATAACGATCAATTTGATCCCAGTGGTTTAATTTACTTTGTTCAATAAATACCATATATTGTCCAATATCTCTTTTGTAACTTTCAATTGTATTTTTTGAAAGACCTCTTTCAATAGTCAAAAAACGGATATACTCTTCTACATCTTCCTTCACTCTATTTACACCTCTATCCAAATTAACCTAAATTATTTATATAAAACGCAAAAGAAGGCAAGAACACTTTGTGAACTGCCTTCTTTCGTTTCTTCTTATTTTTTAGTTTTCTTCTTGGTCGTTCTCGCTGGATTCTTGAACAAGTTTCGTTTCGCCATTTTCTTGTACGATTAAGCGTTGTTTCATCAAGTTTCCAATTGCTCGTTTAAACTGACCTTTACTGATCCCAAAACGCTCCGAAATATCTTCTGGTGAACTCTTATCAGTATATGGAAAGCTACCTGTTTTAGTTCGTTCTAATATGGCCATCAACATTGCAGCATCGTCGCCAATAGCTTCATAAGCACGAGGCATTAGAGATAGATTTATCACACCATCTGGTCTAACCCCAATGACACGTCCGGACACAACTTCTCCTAAACGAGGTTCATCTTTGCGTTCTGAAGGATGGACGAAACCAATTTGGTTATCTTCAGTCAAAATAAACGTTCCAATAACTTTTAAACGATACGCTGTTCCTTTGATGTTTTGGTTGATCAATTCTTCTGTTCCTTTTTTAGCTAATGATTGGAATACTTCATCTCCTGCTAGTTCTCCCCACATACGGTCTTTATCGTCTACTCGTATCGTTATCAGTAAACGATCACCTTTTTTAGGCCATAAATGTTTAATGGTCGGTAATTCGTCAAGTGAAACGACCAATTCTTTGTCAGGCAGGCCTACATCTACAAATACTCCTAAATCTTTACGTGTATCAATAACGGTACCCCATGCATAATGACCCACTTGTACTTTAGGAAGTTCTTGAGTTAACATAAAGTCTTTATCCATTGAGATATAAGCAAAACCTTCTACTATATCGCCTAGTTTGTAATCCATTCCTTCAGTTTTATCTAATTTGTACGTTACGCCATCTTTTTGTACAAAAAATGCGTCCTCGTTTACATCTGTAACAAGTCCTGTGATAATTTTTCCTAATGATTGATTCATATTTTTTCCTCCATAAGTTTAGATCTATTATTTGGTAGTGATTCTTTAATCATTCCTCTACAGTTTATATGAAAAAGACAAGGAATGAAAGAATGTTGAAAAAGTTTCGATATAAGTTTACCATAATCTTTTTATGTAAACTAACTATTGTTTTAAATTTCAAAAAAAACTCCCTATCGGATTTAAAAATCAATCCTCAAGAGAGTTTTGTTCATTTAAATTTTTAAGTTTTATTAGCTATTAGATAGCTGTTGTAGCTCCACGGTAGATGATTCCACGACGTGAATCAACAGTAATTAATTCATCATTTTTAATAAGAGTCGTAGCATTTTCAACATTCACAATTACTGGAATGCTCATTGCAATAGCAATAACAGCTGCATGACTAGTTAAGCCACCTTGTTCTACTACTAAAGCTGATGATTTTTCAATCGCTGGCAAGTAGTCTTTATCTGTTGTTTTCACAACTAAAATTCCACCTTCTACAGCATTTTTATTTGCTTCTTCAGCACTTGTTGCGACAGTTGCTTTACCAATAACAGCCTCTGTTCCAACACCTTGGCCGCTAGCTAACTTAGTTCCAATTAATTGAATTTTCATTAAGTTAGTTGTGCCACGTTCGCCAACTGGTACACCGGCAGTAATGATGATTAAATCTCCTGCAGTAGCAAATCCAGTTTCTTGAGCAATTTTAGTTGCCAAGTTGAACATATCATCAGTTGAACCTGGTTTTTCAGAAACAACTGGAGAAACTCCCCAAGTTAATGCTAAACCGCGCATTTGACGTTCTGTAAATGTAACAGCAACAATATTAGCTTTTGGACGGTATTTTGCGATCATACGTGCAGTATGTCCAGATTCAGTAGCTGCAACAATTGTTTGAATGTTCAAGTTACGAGCAGTATGTCCTACAGATTGACCAATAGCTTCAGTCATATCTGTTTGGCTATATGCTTTTAATGCAAATGCATCTTGGTTTACTAATGCTTCTTCAGTACGTACAGCAATACGTGCCATAGTTTGTACAGCTTCAATTGGGTAATCCCCAGCAGCAGTTTCACCTGAAAGCATGATAGCATCTGTACCATCAAAAATAGCATTAGCTACGTCACTTGCTTCAGCACGTGTTGGACGTGGGTTTTGTTGCATTGAGTCAAGCATTTGTGTAGCAGTAATAACTGGTTTACCAGCTTGATTACATTTTTGGATAAGAGCTTTTTGAACAATAGGAACTTCCTCTGTAGGAATTTCAACTCCTAAGTCTCCACGAGCAACCATTAATCCATCAGAAACTTTTAAGATTTCATCAATGTTGTCTACGCCTTCTTGGTTTTCAATTTTAGGAATGATTTGAACATGAGTCATGTTTTCTTCTTCTAAAATTTGAGTGATCTCTAATACGTCACTAGCACGACGTACAAAACTTGCTGCGATGTAATCAATATCATTCTTTAGACCAAAACGAATATCAGCAGCATCTTTATCAGTGATTCCTGGTAAATTAACAGATACACCTGGTACGTTTACGCCTTTTTTATTCTTTAATGTTCCTGGATTCTTAACTAAAACAACAATTTCACCATTTGCATGATCTAAATCAGTTACTTCAAGGTCCACTAAACCATCATCTAGTAAAATATGAGTACCTGGATTTACGTCATTGATTAATTCAGGATAAGTAATTGAGAATTTTTCTTTTGTTCCTTCAACTTCTGTCATTGAGATACGAACAACGTCTCCTGCTTCAAAGTCAACACGGCCATCTTTCATGTTGTGTGTACGCATTTCAGGACCTTTTGTATCTAATAGAATAGCTACCATTTTACCGGTACGTTTTGATGCTTCACGAATATTGTTGATACGTGCTCCATGTTCCTCAAAGTCACCATGTGAAAAGTTTAAACGGGCTACGTTCATACCTGCATCTATCATTTGAGTTAGTTGTTCAACCGTTTCACTTGCTGGACCAATCGTACATACAATTTTTGTTTTTTTCATTCTATTATCTCTCCTAACAGCAATTTTTATTACAATTATTTATAAGTTTGTAATTTCTTTTAATAAGATATTTCTTGATTTAATTTATACAAGCTAACATCAGGCATGTGTTTGCCGCTTTTTAGCGTTTCAACAATATCATTTTCAACAATTTTGTTGTCTACGATTCCGATACATAATCCGCCTTTACCAGCTTTCAATAAATCAACTGCTCTTGCACCGAAAACACTTGATAATACTCGGTCACGAGCTGTTGGAGATCCTCCACGTTGAACATGTCCTAAAACAGTAACGCGTGCTTGATAGTCTCCATATTTTGATAATTCTTCTGCAAAGTCATTGCCGTTCATAACACCCTCGGCAAGAATAACAATACTATGTTTTTTACCGCGCTCACGGCCTCTTTGGATCGTGTTAGCAATGTCTTCCATATTAAATTCTGTTTCAGGAATGATAATTTGTTCTGCTCCGCCTGCTACACCTGTCCATAATGCGATATCTCCTGCGTTACGGCCCATAACTTCAATAATAAAAGTACGAACGTGACTTGTTGCAGTGTCGCGAATTTTATCTACAGAATCTAGTACGGTATTAATAGCCGTATCAAAACCAATACAGAAATCAGTACCTGGGATATCGTTATCAATTGTACCTGGTAATGCTACTGTTGGATAGCCGTGTTTCGTTAAAGCAGAAGCTCCCATATAAGAACCATCTCCACCAATAACGACTAAACCTTCAATCCCAAATTTATTCAGTTGTTCAATACCTTTTAGTTGACCTTCTTCAGTAGCAAATTCAGGATAACGAGCAGAATAAAGGAACGTTCCACCTCTTGAAATCTTATCACCTACATCTCTACGAGTCAACTTGCGTATATCACCAGCTACTAAACCAGCGTAACCATAGTTAATGCCGTATACTTCCATTCCTTCATAAAGACCTTTACGTACAACAGCTCGAATAGCTGCATTCATTCCTGGAGCATCTCCACCACTTGTCAAAACAGCAATACGTTTCATATTGACTTCACCTCATAAAATAGATTAAAGTAAATAGCTCTTCTAAACAACTTATAACCACCATTATCTAAAAAACTTTTTTACTCATTACACTTAATTCTAGTACAAACGATTCTTTTTTAAACTTACTATCATAAGCTCACCTGTTATTCTACCACTTTTATACCGTCTTGTCCTTTTAAAAATAGCATTTCACTAAAAAAATCATTTAACTTTAATTATTTTTAATAACAATGTTTTCTTTTCCAAGAAGGTTTTCTAATTCTTCAATTAATTCAGGTGTATCATTGATCCAACTTTCCTCTGCTAAACCAATCTTCTTATTCGATTGCACATAGTACAATACAACAGGTATGTTTCCTTTAGATCTCATCATTACATTTTTCATTTTTTCTAATGTTTCATTGTTATTCTGTTCTTCTTGTATCCGAATAAAACATTTTTTATCCGTTTGACTGCCAGCTATTTTTTCCACATCATCCATTTGATTAACAATGATTTGCGGTATACCCTCACGTTTTGATTCTACTTTTCCTTCAACATACAAAACGGTTTTATCCGTAAGCAACTCAATAAATTGACGGTATTTTGTAGGGAATAATGTTAAAGAACAATCTCCAGAAGTATCACTAATGGTCACAAAAGCCATTGGTTCACCTTTTTTTGTTGTAATTTTGTGAATGTTTTTGATTGAACCAATTATTCTGCTTGTTTTTCCAATTGTTAACTCATTTATATATACAATTTGTTTCCAAGGCCGTACTGAATCGTATTTCTCAGTTGGATGCCCTGATAGATACGTTCCTAAAAAGTGCTCTTCATTTTCTAACTTCTCTTCGATTGTTAAGTCAGGAGCAGATTCATATTTGGGTTTTAGTAATTCAAATAAATCAATATTATTCCCACTCATTTGCACACTTTGAATGATGCCTTCGATCGATGCCAAAAGTGTTCCTCGGGAGTGCTCAAACTGATCAAATGCGCCAACATAGATTAATGGTTTGATGTATTCTGGCTTCAACCATTTCTTATCTAGTCTTTTAAGAAAATCAATTAAATCTTTGTACTTTCCATCATTCTTCCGATTCGTAATCATGTCGTCAATCATATCTCTTCTCAACCCTTTTATAGAACTAAAGCCAAAAAGAATTTGGCTATTAATTAAAGAAAACCCGCCAAAACTAGCATTAATGTCTGGTGAAAGAACTTTGATGGCTCTTTTTTTCGCTTCGATAATATATTCTTTCATTTTAGTAGAATTATTTAAAGCTGAGTTTAATAAAGCTACGAAAAAAGCATTAGGATAATGGGCCTTTAAATACGCCATTTGATAAGCGATAAAAGAATACGCTACTGCATGTGACCGGTTAAAACCATAGTTAGCAAATCGTTCAATGTAATCATAAACTTGCATGGCAACTTCTGGGGTGTACCCTAACTTAGCGGCACCACTAGTAAAATGTTGTCGTTCTTTATCAATAATACTTTTTTGTTTTTTTCCGATCGCTCTTCGTAAAATATCCGCTTGTCCTAACGTGTAGCCTCCCATTCTGGCAGCTACTTGCATAACTTGTTCTTGATAAACCATTACACCATAAGTGACAGACAGGATCTCTGAAAGAGATTCATGAGGGTATACGATTGGAAGTACACCTTTCTTTCTTTTGATAAACGTATCGATCTGTTCCATAGGACCGGGACGATACAATGCATTCACAGCTGCTATATCTTCCATAGAAGATGGCTCTAACCTGCGCAATACGCTTTTAATCCCCGCTGATTCAAATTGAAAGATCCCTACCATATCTCCTTTTCGAAATAATTGAAGTGTCTCTTGATCTTGCATAGGTATGTTTAACAAATTTAATCGCTTGCCAGTCTCTCTTTGGACAAGTTTTAATACATTATCTATAATAGATAAATTCTTCAAACCTAAGAAATCCATTTTCAACAATCCAATTTCTTCTACATTCCCCATAGGGTACTGCGTTAAAAAAATCTCGCCTCCACCTTTTTGTAAAGGAACGTATTGAGTTAAGGGCTTATCACTGATGACTACACCTGCAGCATGAGTTGAAATATGTCGAGGCAAACCTTCAATTTTTTTGGCCGTTTCAAACAAAAGTGTATTTTTTTCGTTTTCTCCAACCAGTTTTCTTAACGTTGCAGATTGTTTAAAAGCTTTTTCTAAAGTAATGCCAAGCACACTTGGAATAGCTTTAGACCAAACGTTCGCTTCGGAAGGACTCAAACCAAATACTCGGGATACATCTTTCAAAGCCATTTTAGCAGCTAAAGTGCCGAACGTTGCGATTTGAGCTACATGATTCTTACCATACTTATTTCTGACATATTGCAATATTTCCTCTCGCCGATTATCAGGAAAATCCAAATCGATATCCGGCATTGTATAACGTTCTTCATTTAAAAACCGTTCAAATAACAGATCATATTCAATTGGATCCACATCTGTAATTCCAAGTAAATAAGCGACCAAAGAACCTGCTGCTGAACCCCTGCCTGCTCCAGTAACAATTTTCACTTTATGAGCATATGCCATGACATCCCATACAATTAAGAAATAATCTTCGAATCCCATTTTTCCAATGACGGTTAATTCATATTCTAAGCGATCGATATAGCGTTTATCTGGTTCGGATACTCTTTTTTCTAAACCAATCAGACACTGTGCTTTTAAAAATGCCGTTGTCGATTTCTCGGTTGGCAAAGGAAATTTTGGTAGCAATTGTTGGCGCAAAACAATCTCACTAGTTATCATATCAGCAATAGCGTTTGTTCTTTGAGCTGCTTCTGCTAAGTCATTCTCTTTGAATTGTTTTTCCACTAAACTACTCTCAGGTAAAAAATAATCTCCATTTATAGAAGCATTTTGGATTGAAAGGGTTTCTCCCTTATCAATCGCTCTTAAAGCAGCCGTACTAAACTCATCATCTGCATCAATATACCGAATATCTTGTAAAGCCACAGTAGGTGTTCCAGTATTTCGAGATACCTCATTCAATTTATTTTTTATTGATTTCAGCTTTAGATGAAGTTGAACACCTATATAAAACTGATTTTTTGGAAATGCTTTTTGCCATTTTTTTACAACTGTTACAGCTGACTCTGGGTCATCTTGAAATAAAAAAGCTTCAGCTTCTCCTGTTTCCCCAGGTGTGATTGCAATTAAGTCCTGACTGTATTGTTCTATTTGATCGACAGTCAACCGCTCATTTTCAGCTAAAAGCATTTTTTGGCTTGAAAGAATCATCAAATTTTCATAGCCTTTAGCATTTTTCGCTAATAAAATGATTGAATGATTTTCTTCGCTTTTTACAATACCGCCAACATCTAGGGTTAATCCTAAAATAGGTTTAATCTGGTGTTTTTTACACATTTTGTAAAAGTCTACCAACCCATATAAAATGTTGTGATCAGTAAGAGCAATGGCTTGATAACCTCTTTCTTTAGCCTTAATGACTAATTCTTCAATCGAAATGGTGCTTTGTAATAAACTATAAGAACTCATTACTTGTAATTGTACAAATGACATTTTGTCACCCCATTCTAACTCTCTGTTTCTTATTATACCCTTCTCTGATTCGTATACGCAAACCTTCTAAAAGGAACTTACTTTTCTTACCCACTCTCTTAAATTAGAATACCACAAATACTTTTTCTTCTTACTTTTCCCTTTACAAAATTTTTGAAAATGCTAAAATGAATGTGTAAAAGAAGAGAGGTCAAATTATGAAATATCTAGTTACATTATTCTGGGGATTCTTTATTGGTCAAGCTGTAAATTATATTGGAGCTTCATTATCAAGCAGCTCATATAACTTCGTTACAGCATCACTGATTGGATTATTTATTGGGTTAATGGTAATATTAATTGCTAAAACTTTTTCAGAACCAAAACGCGAACACGCAACTAAATAAGATCAATTAAACAAAAAAAAGACATTCAATCGAATGTCTTTTTTTGTTTAATCATCTAACAGTTGTGTTTCATAGGATAAGTGGTCATCTTTTAACGTAATGGTTACTTTAGATTTCGGTAGAATTTCGCCAGAAATAATACCTTTGGCTAAAGGTGTTTCTACTTGTTTCGTAATAAATCGTTTTAATGGTCTTGCTCCATACATCGGATCATAAGCTTTTTCGGCTATCCAAACTTGTGCTTCTCCAGAAATCGTTAACTCAATGTCTTGATCAGCTAAGCGGACAGCTAAATCGTGTATTAATTTAAGAATAATTTTTTTCACAACTTGTAAGCCTAAAGGAGCAAAAAGAATAGTGTCATCGATCCTATTTAAAAACTCAGGTTTAAAGGATGTTTTTAACAGCGATAATACCTGTTCTTTAGTTGAGTCTTTAATTTGTCCTTGGTCATCCGTACCTTCTAATAATAGATCAGACCCAATATTACTTGTCATAATCAAAACAGTGTTTTTAAAATCGACCATTCTGCCTTTTGAATCAGTCAATCGACCATCATCTAATACTTGTAATAAAATATTGAAAACATCTGGGTGAGCCTTCTCTATTTCATCTAACAAAACAATGGTATAAGGACTTCTCCGGACAGCTTCAGTCAATTGTCCGCCTTCATCATAACCGACGTAACCAGGTGGTGCACCTATCAATCTTGAAACAGTATGTTTCTCCATATACTCACTCATATCAATCCGGACCATATGATCTTGTGAGTCAAATAAATTGTCAGCTAATGCTTTTGCCAATTCTGTTTTCCCAACCCCAGTTGGTCCTAAAAATAGGAATGAACCTAGCGGACGATTAGGATCTTGGATGCCAGCTCTAGCCCTTATAACCGCATCTGATACGCTTTGTACCGCTTCATCTTGACCAATGACACGCTCATTTAATGATTCATCTAAGTGCATCAATTTTTCGCGTTCGCCTTTAATCAACTTACTAACAGGAATTCCCGTCATTCGACCAATAACTACAGCAATTTCTTCTTCTGTAACCGATTCTTGTACCAGTCTAACTTGATTATCTTGATCAGCTAATTGTTGCTCTTCGAGTTTTTTTAATTCTGTCTCTAATGCAGGTATTTGTCCATGTCTCAAGACAGCAGCTCGCTCCAAATCATAATTGCCTTCTGCTTCTTCTAATTCATGACGTGCTTTTTCAATTTCAGCACGTTTATCGCGTAGTTTAGCTACTTCTTCTTTTTCAGTTTCCCATTTCATTTTCAACTGGTTCGCTTCTTCACGTAAATTGGATAATTCTTCTTGAATAATAGCCAATCTACGCATGCTAGCATCATCTTTCTCTTTTTTCAATGCAGCTTCTTCTATTTCTAACTGCATCAAGCGACGAGAAACTTGATCCAATTCAGTGGGTCTTGAATTCATTTCAACTCGAATGGTAGCACAAGCTTCATCTATTAAATCAATTGCTTTATCTGGTAAAAAACGATCTGTAATGTAACGGTTGGATAGCGTTGCCGCAGCCACTAAAGCGTTATCGTGGATATTTACGCTATGGTGAATTTCAAACCGTTCTTTTAGCCCTCTTAAAATACTAATGGTTTCTTCTACTGTAGGTTCGTCAACAAGTACTTTTTGGAAACGTCTTTCAAGTGCTTTATCTGACTCCATGTATTTTCGATATTCATCTAATGTTGTCGCACCAATACAATGCAGTTCTCCACGAGCCAGCATCGGTTTTAATAAGTTTCCTGCATCCATACTGCCTTCTGTTTTCCCGGCGCCTACAATTGTGTGGATCTCATCAATAAATAAGATGATGTTCCCTTCGCTTTTCTTCACTTCTTTTAGAACTGCTTTTAAGCGTTCTTCAAATTCTCCACGGTATTTAGCACCTGCAATCAAAGAACCCATGTCTAATGAAAAAATGGTTTTTCCTTTTAAATTTTCGGGTACATCTTTTCGAACGATTCGTTGAGCCAACCCTTCAATAATAGCGGTTTTACCAACACCAGGTTCTCCAATCAATACCGGATTGTTCTTCGTTTTACGAGATAAAATCCGAATAACATCTCTAATCTCATCATCTCTACCTATAACAGGATCTTGGTTTCCGCTTTTTACGGCTTTAACTAGATCTGTACCGTATTTTTCAAGTGCTTGATAAGTTTCTTCTTGATTTTGTGAGGTCACGCGATCTCCTCCTCTTATTTTTTCAATTTCATTTTTTAAATTCTTTTCAGTTAACCCATTCTGCAATAGATACTTAGTTAAAGAATGATTTTTTAATTTCATAAGTGCCAATAAGACGATCTCAGTAGAAAGAAAGTCATCTTGAAATGCAGCTCTTAATTTATCTGCTTCTGTTAATAAATTGTATAGGTTTTGACTCATTCCTTGTCCATATTGAACATTAGAGCCTTCAACAGTTGGGTAATGATCCAATTCTTGATCAATATAAGATTCAAAATCCTCTGTTTTGATCCCTAACGATTGATAAAGCCCACGTGCAAAATGATCAGGCGTTAAAAAAATCTTCCATAAATGGAGAAGATCTATTTCTTGATGTTTTCTAGTTACAGCAATATTTTGAGCTTCGCCAAGGGTTTGTTGCATCGTAGTAGTCATTTTTTCTATATCCATAGAAACCCCTCCTTGATTTACTAGTGTTAGTATACTCCATTGGTCAGTAAAGGTCAAATAAAAATAATTGGAATTTTGACTAATTTATTCATTTATTTTTTAACCATTATTTGTACGGTTAATGTTAAAAAGCTTACCCCAATTTTTATCATTAGAGTAAACTTTTCTTTATCTTATACCTAAAGCAATCCGGGCATAGCGGCTCATTTTACTTGTATCCCAAGCAGGATACCAAACTAATTTCACTTCGGTTGAAGAAATTTCAGGTATCGACTGTATAGCTTTCATGATGTCATCGGTAATAGTATCTGCCAAAGGACAACCCATAGTCGTTAACGTTAATTTTATCACACAGTGTTTTTCTTCGCTTACTTCAACTCCGTAAATTAATCCCAAGTTCACAATATCAATGTTCAGTTCAGGATCAATGACTTGCTCTAAAGCTGCTAATATGCGTTCTTTCAGATTTTCCAATTGATTTTCTTTAGTTGTTTCCATAGGTTGAGCACCTTCTCTTTTTGACTTGATTTTACCAAAATCAAAGTCTTTCAGCAAGAGATTGTGAATGTTTTTATAAATGTTTTTCGAAAAAATTAGCTGTTTCAACAGATATCATATAAGGAACATGATGGCCTTGACCTTCAGTTGTTGTAAAACTCACATGTTTTCCATACTCTTGATCTTTGATTCTTTTGTAGAAATCAAACGTCGGTTGGTAAGGGACTAAATCATCATCTTCATCATGCCAAAAATGAACGAATTTCCCATCAATTTTTTCAGGTTGCATATCAAGCGAAATAGGTTTTAACGACTCGATTGCAGGAGCAAATTGTTCAGATTCAAAATCGATTTCTACTCCTATTTGCCATTTGGAAGTTAATAACCATTTTGAGAAAGGAATTGGAGACGGACTTCCCATTAAGACAACAGCCGTTTTTATCCAAGGATATTGCGTTAACAAAGCACATGTGGTCACGCCACCCATTGATAAACCAGACACTCCGATTTGTTCTTGATCTGCTAGACCAACTTCGACGTAATGCTCTATTAAAGCTGGAAATTCCATTACATTGTGTTGAACAACATCCCAAAACTCCATACTTCTCTCGGTTACTGGTGCTCCTTGACTTCTTTCTCCATGCAAATAAGCTTCTGGTATCAAGACACGGAATCCTTTTTTAGCAATCTCATAACCATGAACTAAAGAGCTTTCTTTATAATTTGTCCAACCATGATAAAAAACAACAGTGGGCAATTTTTGGTCTATTAATTCCGTTGAAACAACTTCTAGTACCGGTATCTCATTAATGTATTCATGTTTTACTGTTATCATTTATCTATCCTCTTTCTATATTTATTCTTATAGACTTTGTGGTACACTATTCGTAAAGGTTCTATAAAATAAGTGTATCATAAAAGAAAACTAGAAGCTTTTATAAACCTAAATGAATAGTCGGAGGATTTTGATGAATAAAAAATTAATTGCTCTTGATTTAGATGGCACTACCTTAAACAATCGTTCAGAAATTTCGGTTAGAACTCAAAATGTTTTAACAACTTTACGAAATGCCGGTCACATCGTTTCAATCGTAACGGGCAGGCCTTACCGTAATAGCAAACAATTTTACACCCAATTAGGAATGGAAACGCCAATCGTAAACTTTAATGGTGCTTTGTGTCACTTACCAAATCAATTAAATTGGGAATCACAATACCATAAAACATTGGATCGTGAAATTGCGCTAGATATGCTGACTTTAAAAAAAGATTTAGATATTCATTTGATTGCAGCAGAACTGAGAGATACAGTCTTTGCAGACAACTACTTTGTTCCTTATAGCGATTTCTTTCCAGAAGGAAAAAAAGGCGCTTCTAAATTAACAGCATCTAGCTTGAAAGAAGACCCTACTGCTGTTTGTGTTTTTACAGATGCAGAAAATCAAGCTTATATTATTGAAAAAGTTACAGCTCGTTATGGAAACGCTGTTGAAATTAGAACATGGGGCGGACAAACGCCTTGTTTAGAGATCGTAGCAGCAGGAGTACAAAAAGCATTAGGTGTTGAACGTATTGCCCAAGTATACGGTGTGAAGCAAAAAGATATCATTGCTTTTGGGGATGAAGACAATGATTATGAAATGATTCAATATGCTGGTCATGGCGTAGTGATGAAAAATGGGATTGATTCTTTAAAACAAATTTCAAATGATATAACAGAAAAAACCAACAATGAAGAAGGTTTAGCTCATTATTTAGAAAACTATTTTGGATTGATTTAAAGTCAAAAAGAAACAGGATGTCCGTTCAAATTGAACGGCACCCTGTTTCTTTTATTTTTTCATTAAAGATTCTTTTTGTCGGTCTGAACTCCAAAACTCGCCTAACACTTTATTCGTTTCCATAAAGTTGACGAAAGCTGACGCATCTGCTTCTCTAACAGCTTGTTCTAATTCATACATTTCATATCGAGTGATAACCATCATTAAGATAGAACGATCGGTTTTTGAATAAGCACCTTTAGCAGGAATAATCGTAATCCCTCTTATCAACTTTCCATGTATTTCTTTCACTAAAGCATCCGGTTCATTGGTCACAATCATAGCCGTAATTTTTTGATGACTGGTGTGTATTGTATCAATCATTTTGGTCATCACATAAATCGACACCAAAGTATAAAGAGCATATTCCCATCCGTATAAAACACCGGCTGATGAAACGATAAGTAAATTCATTGCAAATGTTAATGTACCAATAGATCTACCCGTAGTTTTAGCTAATACCATTGAAATAATATCCATTCCGCCAGTTGAAAAACCGTATTTTAATGCAAAACCAATTCCAGTTCCACTAATAATCCCTCCAAATAAAGCGTTCATCATAGGATCATTCGTCAGTGGATTAATCGGCAAAAGAACCGTAAAAAACGAAATCAAAATAGACGTCATAAAACTGTATAATGTGAAATTTCTCCCCACTTTAAACCATCCAAGTAACGCGATAGGAATATTAAATACAAGTATTAATATACCCGTATCAATAAGGATGCCTGAAGAATTGTCTAATACACCCGATAATAATTGCGCAATTCCGTTAATACCCGAAGCATAAATATTGGCTGGTATTAAAAAATTGTTTAATGCGATTGCATTTGTGATAGCTGCGAAAAAGATAAAAAAGATTTTTTTTGCTTGTTCAATCCAAAAATTCGGCGTTTTTAACTGTGTCATCTCATAACTCCTTATATACTTAATCAAACAAGAATAACAAGATTTTTCTTATTAATAAAGAAAAAATTTTTTTTCTTCATTACACTCTCATTTGTATCCGTTTTCCAAGGATTTGCCTGCCTTTTATGGTACAATTTAAGAGCACAATGTAAAAGGAGGAATTACTTATGGCAAAAGAAGCAAGTTTTGATATCGTTTCAGAAATGAATATGGAAGAAATAAAAAATGCCGTACAATTAGCAACAAAAGAAATTGCAAATCGTTTTGATTTCAAAGGTTCGATCAGTGAAATCAAATTAGAAAAAGAAAAATTAGTTATCGTCTCAGATGATGACTTTAAATTAGAACAAGTAAAAGATGTATTGACTAATAAATTAGTTAAAAGAGGCGTTCCAACTCGAAATCTTCATTATTCTTCAACTGAAAAAGCTTTTGGAGGGAATGTTCGTCAATTCGCTGATTTAATCAGTGGAATTGATAAAGAACATGCCAAAACAATTACTCAGTTAATTAAAAAATCTGGTATTAAAGTAAAAACCCAAATACAAGATGACCAAATAAGAGTAATTGGCAAAAATCGTGATGATCTGCAACAAGTTATCGCTTTACTAAGAGATGCTAACTTGCCTATCGATTTACAGTTTACAAATTACAGATAACCTGGCATTACTATATTTAACAAAGATAAAAGACCTTCAAATAGAATTTGAAGGTCTTTTATCTTTGTTCGTTAGAATTCTTCGACTGCATTCACAGATACCGTCTTACTTCCTGCAAGTAATTTAGATACTGGGCAACGATTTTCAGCTTCTTCTATAATTTTTTTACTTTCTTCAAAAGGCAATCCATCGATTTTCGCAACAGCCTCTACATTAAAGAAGTAGCCGATTCCGTTTGGTTCACGCATAAAATCGACATGAACTTCTACACGACTTGTATTTTCTTTTCCTCTTGCTTTTAGCAAAGATTGAATAGTAGCATTTAAACAAGTACTAAAAGACAACCCAAGTAACTCTTCAGGATTTGTTCCTTCTTCTTTATTTAAAGGGCTGGAAAGTTTAACATTCAACCCGCCATTTTTCACAAACGCTTCACCATTTACACCCGTTTCATTGACCATTTCAGCATGAAATAAAGGTTTTTGATTCTTCACGAAATCCCTACTTTCTATCCAATGAATTCACAATGTTATAATTATTTTTTCCCAACTGCTTCTTCAATTTTTGGAAGAATGCTCTTGGCAATTGTTGACCCGACGATCATCATTTCATATGCTGCTCTTACATCTTCTGTTGTTCGAGAAAGAAGTCTCATATAAATTTCTCCGTCTCCCGCAAGACAAACACGGTAATAACCTGTTTTCATTTCATTCAGTTCATTTAAAATTTCTAATACTTGATTTTTTGCATCAAAATTCGTTACGTAGGCTAACTTATGGTACACGATTTGAAAATCAATGATTCCTTCTTCTTTATTATCAAAAACAATTCCAAATGGCAAAGCTTGGCTATCATTCAATTTAAATTTACCATTATAAAGAACTTGTCCATTTTTTATTTCTTTCTTGGCTAAAGGCACATGCTTAGCCTTTAAGATGGCTTCAAAGTTTACTAATGCTTTATTCACTATACTATACCCCACTTTTTTGATTTCTAATCTCATTTTCATTTTTAATTATAACGTAATCTGTCCTTAATGAACAGAGTATTTAGGAAAACAAAACTTGCAGGTGATGAAAATATATTTTGAGATAGCCTTAGTTGTCTGAGTCATTTAATCTTTTACAATAATTTCTGTAATTATTTATGCACAAAAAAAAGAGCTGGGACAAAAGTCCCAACTCTTTTGAAAAACATCTTAACGACGGATTTCTTTGATACGAGCTGCTTTTCCGTGTAGGTCACGTAAGTAGTACAATTTAGCACGACGTACTTTACCAAAGCGGACAACTTCGATTTGAGCAACACGTGGTGAATGCATTGGGAATGTACGTTCAACGCCAATTCCGTTAGAAATTTTACGAACTGTATAAGTTTCGCTAATTCCAGCACCACGGCGTTTGATTACAACACCTTCAAATAATTGGATACGTTCTCTAGTACCCTCAACGATTTTAGCATGAACACGTACAGTATCTCCTGGACGGAAAGCTGGGATGTCTTCACGTAATTGTTCGTTAGTAATTGCTTCGATTAATTTACTCATTGTATTTTCTCCTTCCAACAAACCTTCATATCTCTATATAGAAACAGCGGAACATCGTTTTTTCGGCAGGCTTTGCCCACTCACTAAATTAGTTTAACATATGCCTAATTAGGTGTAAAGTAAATTTCCTTTGTTTTTATAAAATTTTACTTTACTGATCGTTCATTTTTACTTTTTACAAAGATTCTTTTTCGATCTCGCCTAAGTATTTTTTTTGTTCATCTGATAGAGCAAGGCTATCCAGCATATCCGGACGTCTTTCAAATGTCCGTCTGATTGACTCTTTATCTTGCCACTCTTTAATTTTTTTGTGATTTCCACTAATCAATACATCTGGAACTTTCATTCCCCGATATTCAGCCGGTCTTGTGTACTGCGGATGCTCTAATAATCCAGTTGAATGAGAGTCTGTTTTAGCTGATTGATCATTTCCTAATACTTCCGGTAACAGACGTACAGTAGCATCAATCATCACCATCGCACCAAGTTCTCCACCTGTTAACACATAATCTCCCAAAGAAATTTCATCTGTCACCAATGTACGAATCCGTTCATCGTATCCTTCATAATGACCGCAAATAAAGACTAAATGTTCTTCTTCTGCTAACTCTTCTGCTACAGATTGGGTGAAAGGTATGCCAGCAGGATCTAATAAAATGACCCTTTTTTTAGTTTCTGGGGCTTTCTCATTTATCGCATCTATGGCATCAAAAATTGGCTGTGCTTTTAGCAGCATGCCCGCTCCGCCGCCATAGGGGTAATCATCTACATTCAGGTGTTTATTATCTGTATAGTCTCGAAAATTTACCACATCTACTTTTAATAGATCTCTATCAATAGCTTTTCCAATAATGGATTCGGTTAATGGGCCTTGGAACATTCTCGGAAATAGGGTTAAAACATCTATTTTCATTAATCATCTAACCCTTCCATCATATGAATAGTCACTAATTGATTTTCTAAATCAACTTTCAAGACGATTTCTTCAATATATGGAATCAATAGATCTTTCTTTTTAGGTCGTTCAATTATCCAAACGTCATTTGCGCCTGGCGACATGACTTCACTTATTTTTCCAATCGTATTGTTTTCTTCATCTTGGACAGTCAACCCAACAATTTGATGCAAATAATATTCATTTTCTGGCAGTTCCGTTAGCTTCTCTTCGCCGACTTTTAATATGCCATCACGATATTTTTCTACGTCATTGATATTAGGATGGTTTTCAAAGGATAGGATATCAAAGTTTTTATGTTTACGGTGACTTGTAACCGTTAAGTCAATTACTTTTTTGCCATCTTGAAATAAAGTCAAAATGGAACCTTTTTTGTATCGTTCTTCTGGAAAATCCGTTTTTGAAATGACACGAACTTCGCCTTTGATCCCTTGTGTGTTCACGATTTTTCCTACATTGTACATTTTTTTCATTTTATTCCCTCATTTACAACGCTATTTTTTTATTATGTTTCATTATTATCCTGTTAAAATCATTTATAAAAAAAGAAACCATCTCTTATTGAAGAAATGATTTCTCTTTCGGAATTTAACTATTCACAATCGTTAATCTTACACGCTTAGATCCAAGGACCCTCACACTGTAAACAATTGTACGAATAGCTTTTGCTACGCGACCTTTTTTTCCAATTACTCGTCCAACATCTTCAGGATGAACAGACAATTGATAATCTAAAAACTCTTCAGTTTCTACTAAAGCAATTGCCAAATCATCCGGATGACTTACAAGAGGACTCACAACTGTAAGAATTAAATCTTTTATGTCAGCCATAGAAAACATCCTTTTATTTAGTGTTTTTTGATTCATGGAATTTTTTCATAATGCCTTCTTTTGAAAGGATGTTACGAATTGTATCAGAAGGTTGAGCACCATTAGCTAACCATTTTAATACTGCTTCTTCGTCCACTTTTACTTCTGCTGGATCAACAACTGGGTTGTATGTTCCTACAGTTTCGATGAAACGTCCATCACGTGGAGAACGTGAATCTGCAACTACGATACGGTAAAAAGGATTTCTTTTTGATCCCATGCGTTTTAAACGAATTTTTACTGCCATATTTCTTACACCTCCATTAACTATCTCACAATAAGTAGTTTACCAGTTTATTTATAGCTTGTAAAGTGTTTTTTCTTTACAGCATGTTTTTTTTTTACAAACGATAAATTTCCTATTTCAGACTCTTATTTACGCCCTTTTTTGTTTTTTTTCTTCATTTTTTTCTTGTTCTTGCGAACCATAGAGTTCATAGCCATTTTACCAAGCTTGCCTTTAGCACCTTGCCCAAATAGATTATCCATACCATTCATATTGCCTTTAGACATTTGACTCATCATTTTTTTCGATTCATTGAATTGTTTGATCATACGATTTACTTCAGCAATCGGACGAGCAGATCCTCTAGCGATTCTACGACGTCTGCTTTGAGATAAAATATCTGGATTTTCTCTCTCTTGCGGTGTCATAGACAACACAATAGCTTTCATTCGTGCTGTATCTTTTGGATCGATTTGAAGCTTATCTAATCCTGGAACATTATTCATACCTGGAATCATTTTCAAAATATCTTCTATTGGTCCCATATTGCTAACTTGATCCATTTGTTCAATAAAATCATTAAAGTCAAAACTATTCTCACGCAATTTCGTGATCATTTCTTCAGATTTCTTTTCATCAAAATCTTGCTGAGCTTTTTCGATCAAGGTCAACATGTCACCCATACCTAAGATACGGTTAGCCATACGATCAGGATAAAACGGTTCTAAAGCATCTAGTTTTTCACCAGACCCCGTAAATTTAATTGGCTTTCCAGTTACTGCACGAATAGAAAGCGCAGCTCCCCCACGAGTATCACCATCTAATTTGGTTAAAATAACACCGGAGATATCTAATTGTTCATTAAAAGAAGAGGCTACATTAGCAGCTTCTTGACCAGTCATAGCATCTACAACTAAGAAGATTTCTGTCGGCTGAGTTATTTCTTTGATATCACTTAATTCTTGCATCAACGTTTCATCGATTTGTAGACGTCCAGCAGTATCTATCAGTACAAAGTCTAAATGTTCAGCTTTGGCTTTCTCGATCCCTTGTCTGGCAATTTCAACTGGACTTACTTGGTCTCCCATAGAGAAAACCGGAACATCTAATTGTTTACCGATCGTTTCCAATTGTTGGATAGCAGCTGGACGATAAATATCGGCAGCTATCAATAATGGGCGCTTGTTTTGGTTCTTACGTAAATAACTCGCCAATTTACCAGCAGTAGTTGTTTTACCTGCCCCTTGTAACCCAACCATCATAACAACAGTTGGTGCTTTTGCTGCCGTTTGAATCGTTTCTTGTTCTCCACCCATTAAATCAGTTAATTCTTCGCTAACAATTTTAATGATTTGCTGTCCTGGAGAAAGACTCTCTAATACTTCAGAACCTACTGCGCGAGCACTAACTGTTTTAACAAAATCTTTTACTACTTTAAAGTTAACGTCTGCTTCTAGTAAAGCTAAACGAACTTCTCTCATCATTTCTTTTACATCAGCTTCTGACACTTTTCCTTTGCGACGCATTTTAGTCATCGCATTTTGGAGACGTTCAGTTAAACCTTCAAATGCCATTTTACTTCACCATTCCTTTATTTCTCATCTCTATCTTTTTTTAATAACTGGATATATTGCTCTAGTGACTCATCTTTTGGATAATGACTTTTAATGTAACGTGACATATCCTCTACGACAGCCATTGTTGTATTGAAATCTTCTAATAAATGCAACTTTCTTTCATATTCCATTAAACTATTTTCAGTTCGCCTTATGTTATCATAAATCGCTTGACGACTAACTTCAAACTCTTCTGCAATCTCACCTAAAGAAAAATCATCAGCGTAGTATAATTGCATGTAGCTTTTTTGCTTATCGGTCAATAAAGAGCCATAGAAATCGAATAAGGCATTCATTTGATTTGTTTTTTCAATTTCCACTTCAACACTTCTTTCTTTACTTAATAACTGTCAAGGAAAACACGTTTACACACCTTAATAGCGTACCTATTTTCGCGTCAATAGTCAATAGTTTGTCTTATTTTTACAAAACATTTATTACCTATAATGCCTATTGCTATATGTATACAAAAGAATACCATCGCTGTTAGTTAAACGCACTAACAGCGATGGTATTCTTTGTATTCTGATTTAATTAAAGTTGCTTAGTTTTTACCATTACGGTATTCTTCAATATTTGATTTGATATTTGAAACTTTTGGACCATAGATTACTTGAGCATTATTTCCTTTTACTAAGACTCCAGCTGCTCCAGTTGATTTCAACTTAGCTTGATCAACTAATTGGCCATCTTTTACGGTAACTCTCAAACGAGTTGCACAGTTGTCAACATCAATCAAGTTTTCTTCTCCACCAAGTCCTTCAATAATGCTGATAGACATTTCATCAGCAGGATTAGCAGATTTTGCAGGAGAAGCACTACTTGTACTTGATGTGTTAGCTAAATATTCATCAATATTTGATTTAATGTTCGAAACTTTTGGCCCATAAATGACTTGAGCATTGTTTCCTTTTACAACCACTCCAGCTGCTCCAGTTGATTTCAATTGAGCTTGATCAACCAATTTTCCGTCTTTGATGGTCACTCTTAAACGTGTTGCACAGTTGTCAACATCAATCAAGTTTTCTTTACCACCAAGACCTTCAATAATGTCATGTGACATTTCATCTTGAATTGGTTCGTTAGTTGCATTTTTACCAGCTTTTTTAGCTTGGTAATCTGCTTTTGTATACATTTTCGATTCAGTAACTTCATCTTCACGACCGGGTGTTTTCAAGTCGAATTTTGTAATGAAGAAACGGAAAACGAAATAATAAACAAGAGCATATACGATTCCTACTATGACAACTGGTATCCAGTTCGTAATTCCTTGTCCTGGTAAAATACCATACAATACGAAATCAAGTAATCCACCTGAGAAGGTCAGTCCTACTCCAACACTTAAGAAGTGCATAATCACAAACGAGAACGCTGCTAATACACAATGTACTCCAAAGTATAAGAATGGTGAAGCAAATAAGAATGAAAATTCCAGTGGTTCAGTAATACCAGTAAAAATTGACGTCAAAGAAGATGACATCATAAGTCCTTTAACATCTTTTTTACGTTCTGGTTTAGCCGTTTGGTACATAGCAAATGCTGCTGCTGGGAAACCGAAAATCATGAACGGGAACATTCCAGAGAAGAATTTAGCCGCTTCAGGATCAACTGCTTGTCCATTAGCTAATTGTGAGAAGATAATATTTTGTGCTCCTTCTACAATTGTGCCATTAATTTCAGCTGTTCCACCAAGTGCGGTCTGCCAGAAAGGAAGATAAAATACGTGGTGCAATCCTAGTGGAATCAACGCACGGTAAATAAACCCGTATAAGAATGTTCCTATATATCCAAGATCAGCTACAACAGAACCTAACCAAGCAATTGCTGCACCGGCATATGGCCATACGAAAGCAAGAATCATCCCTACGATTACAGCTGCAAACGCGGATACGATTGGTATGAAACGCGTTCCAGAAAAGAATGATAAAGCATCAGGCAATTCAATTTTATAATAACGATTATGCAAAGCTGCAACCACTAAACCAATGATGATCCCACCAAATACTCCAGTGTTCATCGTTGCTTCAAAACCAAGGACAGAACCAATCAATCCAGGTGTTTGTTGCAATGTTTCGATACTTCCAAAGTTCGTTATGCTACTTGTTAATGATGCATACATCATTAAGTAAGCGACAACAGCTGATAATGCTGCTACTTCTTTGGCAGCCTTAGCCATTCCTAAAGCAACACCAACAGCAAATAATAATGGCAGGTTATCAAAAACAATCGTACCGCAATCTTTAAGGACTGTTAAAATACCATATAAAACAGTGCCTTCCCCTAGTAGCCACTCTAAGTCATATAGACCTACAAATGAATCTCCAGTAAAAGATGATCCTATTCCTAGTAGCAAACCAGCTACTGGAAGCAAAGCAATAGGGAGCATAAAGGTTTTACCCATTTTTTGCAGCCCTTCAAATAATTTATCTTTCACTTTTTTTCCTCCTTATTAAATCTAAAATAATTGCTTATATAAAGCGCGTATAATGATGAAAAATATCATACTGACTCATATTATCACATTATTAAGACACATTCAAAATGAAAACGCACACATGTTCACTAAAAAAAGCCTTGCTCTAAAATAGATTTAGAACAAGGCTTTTAAGCTAGTTATTAAATAGAATTTTGAATTAATTCACTGAATAATCCATAGATGTATTCGTTTGGATCAAATACTTGCAAGTCATCCATACTTTCACCTAATCCAACAAATTTGACTGGAATATCTAATTCTTTGCGAATCGCTAAAACAATCCCACCTTTTGCTGTTCCATCTAGTTTTGTCAAAACAATTCCTGACACATTTGTTGTTTGTTTGAATTGCTTCGCTTGGTTCATCGCATTTTGTCCTGTTGTTGCATCTAATACAAGCAACACTTCATGCGGACCTCCAGGAATTTCTCGTTCAATGATCCGTTTCATTTTTTCTAATTCATTCATCAAGTTTACTTTATTTTGCAATCGGCCTGCTGTATCAACGAATAAAATATCGGCTTCCTGTTGTTTAGCTTCCTTTATCGCATCAAAAACTACTGCGGCAGGATCGCCACCAGCTTTCCCACTGATAACTTCTACCCCAACACGTTCGCCCCAGACATGCAATTGTTCTATAGCTCCAGCTCTAAATGTATCCCCAGCTGCTAACATGACTTTTTTTCCTTCTTGTTGATAAAGATGAGCCATCTTACCGATAGTCGTTGTCTTCCCTACTCCATTTACACCGACCATTAAAATAACCGTTAACCCTTCTTCGTTGATTTGAATAACGGATTTTTCTGTATTTCCTTTCTCATAGATCTCGACCATTTTTTCAATAATCACTTGTTGGACTTCATTAGACGCTTTTGCATTTTTTAGTTTCACTTCTTGACGTAAGGCATCAGTGATTTCCATTGTTGCTTCAAACCCAACATCAGCTCCAATGAGCACTTCTTCAAGTTCATCAAAAAAGTCTTCATCAACAGTTCTGAAATTCGCAAACAATTCATTCATGCGCTCTGAAAAAGTTTTACGCGTTTTTTCAAGACCTTTTTCATATTTCTCTGTTACTTCTGTTGTCTCAACTTTTTCTTCGCCAGTAAAAGCTTTTTTAATTTTATCAAATAACCCCATTATACACCCTCTTTTCTTAACGTTATTAGTTTAACACAAATTTTTGAATGGCATGTGCTACACCATGCTCTTCATTTGTTTTGGTAATATACTGAGCCATTGATTTGATTTCAACAGTAGCATTTCCCATTGCTACACCAATACCTGCATATTCGATCATTGCAGCATCATTAGCTTCATCTCCTAAAGCCATCACCTCTGACGCTTCAAAACCTAGCAAATGAGCTAAAACAGCTATTCCTCGTCCTTTATCAACAGACTTTGGCATTAATTCCAATAAGATTGGTCGGGATTTCATTATCGTGAATTTTTTATAAAAATAGGTTGGAATATTTTTGATAGCTTCGTCTAAATCTGTTTGTGTGTAACAAAAAACGGCTTTATTGATTGCGATATCTTCAGGAACTTCTTCCATTGATATCGGAACATACGGCAATGCAGTCATTACGGTTGGATAAAGAGATTCTCGGCCTTTAGGATAAGGCGGCTCATAAATATTTTCTAAATCAATAAAGTTACATGGTACATTGATTAGTTTGCTTAATTCAAATATTTCTTCTATTTCTGTTTTCGTTAAGGTTTGTTTAGATAGTACTTCGCCAGTATTTGTCCGCTGAACTAAACCGCCATTGTACGTAATCCCATAATCGCCTGCTTCTCTTAGATTTAGTTCTTCTAAAAATGAGATCATTCCTAATAAAGGTCTACCTGTACAGAGTACCACTTTAACTCCTCGTTCTTTTGCAGCTTTTATTGCTTCTTTATTTTCATTTGATATGGCATGTTTTCCATTTAATAATGTTCCATCCAAATCAATGGCAATTAATTTGATCATACTTTGACTCCTATCTTCTTAATAACTATTTTAAAAGAGAAAAAGATCGACACCAATCGACCTTTCTCTCTTATCATCTTACCTACGTTATACTTGCATGAACATCGTTTATTTCTTCTAAACGAACAGAAACTACTTTTGAAATACCGGATTCTTGCATAGTTATTCCATAAAGAACATTTGCTTCTTCCATGGTTCCTTTACGGTGAGTGATGACAATAAATTGAGTGTCGCCGTCAAACTGTTTTAAGTAACGTCCAAATCTAATCACATTCGCTTCATCAAGCGCTGCTTCGACTTCATCTAAGATACAGAAAGGTACTGGTCGAACTTGTATAATTGAGAACATCAATGCAATTGCTGTAAAGGCTCGTTCTCCACCTGAGAGTAAACTCAATTGCTGCAGTTTTTTTCCTGGTGGTTGAGCAATGATGTCAATACCTGTTGTCAGCAAATTTTCAGGATCCGTTAAACGTAATTCAGCCGATCCGCCGCCAAACATTTGTGGAAAGACGACAGAAAATTTGGTTCGAATGTCTTCAAATACCTCTGAAAATCTTAGTTTGACTTCTTCATCCATTTCATTCATGGTCGTATATAAACTGATTTTAGCCTCAAGAAGGTCTTCACGTTGATCAACTAGGAAAGAATAGCGTTCGTTCACACGCTCAAACTCTTCGATTGCTCCAATATTAACAGAGCCCAACTCTTCAATGCTTTGTTTTAATAGTTTTACAGTACGTGTTGCTTCTTCGACTGAAATTTCAAGGATATGACTTTCCTTTGCGGCTTCAAATGTCAGCTCATACTCTTCAGTAAGATAGTTTAAGCGATTTTCGATGGCTACATCTGTTCGATTCAGCGCTACTTCAAATTTTGTCTTTTCTTCTAAAAGATAGTGTTTTTGATTATTTGTTAATGTAGTCAACTGTTCAATATCGTTTAATTGAAGTTCAATGTCATTTTTTTCTTCTTTTAATGTTGATAATTGAATGTCCAATTTATGTTTTGTTTCTGTTAACTGAGCTAACTTATCATCCAACTCTTTTCTAGTCATCTGATGACTGCCATCAAATTGTGTCATTTGTTCCATTCGACTATCCATTGCTTTAACTTCTAAACGTTGACTTTCTAATTGACTAGACACCGCTTTTTGTTCTTTTTTCAACCCTACTAATTGCTCTTTTAAAGCAACTAGCTCAGTCCGCAATGATTGTTGTTTCTCATTTACTACTGTTTGATTCTTTTCTCGTTCTTCATTTTGAGAAGAAGCCAATAGTATTTGACGATTGATTTGTTCCATCTCAGTTGTAACATTTTGCAAAGCCTCTGCTAATTCTACTTTTTTCAATTCATAAGATTCAGCTTCTTCTTTTGCTTCATGGTTTTCGTACTGAACGACTTTTAATTCTCTTGTTAATCGGACTTGTTTTTCTTCTAGCGTTTCAGCTTGATTTTTCAATTCTTGTTCTCTCAAACGTTGTCTTTCACCATGTTCACGTAATTCATTTAAACTGATTTCTTCTTTTTTAATGTCTTGTTTCAATGTACGAACTTCTATTTCTTTTTTTGTTAACGTTTCTTCCATTTGAGTAATCTGCTTAGTCAGATTCGTTAATTCGTTTTTACGCCCAAACAAACTTCCTTGATTACCAGATTTGCTTGCCCCACCGGTCATAGAGCCACCAGCATTCATGACATCTCCTTCTAAAGTAACAACACGGTACTTAAACTGTATTTCACGTGCAATCCTATTAGCAGAAGCCAAGTCTTGTGCTACAATGGTTGTTCCTAGTAAATTTTGGATGATGTGTGCAACGGTCGTTGGGTAAGTCACCAGTTGACTAGCAATTCCAAGATACCCTTCACAATTACGCGCTTTTTGTTCTATCACAGATGGTAAATGACGCGCTTTTATTGTAGTTAACGGTAAAAAGGTAGCTCGACCTAATCGTTTTTGCTTCAAATATTGAATCCCTTTACGACCGCTCTGTTCATCTTGAACAATAATATTTTGACTTGCTGCTCCAAGCGCGATATCAATAGCTAATTCAGCTTGTTTAGGTACTTCGATCAATTCTGCTACAGCTCCGATAATACCGCCGACTTGCTGTTTTTGCTTTAAGATCTCTCTTACCCCTTGATAAAAACCAGCGTAATCTTCATTAAGTTCTTTTAAACTTTCTTTTTTCGCTTTTGCTTGCTGTACAACTTTTAAAGCATCGTACATACGTGTTTCATTTGCTTCCAACTCTTGTCTTTTGCCTTGAATATGTGCTTGCGTTTCTTGATATTGCAATAATTTTTGA
Source organism: Carnobacterium sp. FSL W8-0810 (assembly GCF_038007125.1). Taxonomy (NCBI): domain Bacteria; kingdom Bacillati; phylum Bacillota; class Bacilli; order Lactobacillales; family Carnobacteriaceae; genus Carnobacterium; species Carnobacterium sp. FSL W8-0810. The sequence goes on from NZ_JBBOWO010000001.1 coordinate 2,068,889, forward strand.
GCAATTTCTTGTTGAGCATCCTTTAATTCATGCGAAAACAGTTCAATTTTTTCAGTAATGTCTTTTATATTTTTTTCAAGATCTATAACTGAAGCATTTGATTTGAGGTTTCTTTGCGCCATTTGATAAGAACTTCGTTCAAGATAACTTTGCTCGTTTCGTAAGCTGGTTTGTTTTTGCATGAGATCTACATACTCATCTCGTAAGATCTCAATCGTTTCTTTTGAATTTCCTGAAAGGGATAAAATCTCTTTTTCTACTGCTGAAAGTTCAGCTTTTACTTGGTTTTCTTTTTGGTTTTTTGTCGCAAGAAATTCATTGATCGTATTTAATTGCTGCTCTAATTGAACGATTTTTTGATTGAGCTGTTCTTTTGACGTTTCAAGTTGTTGCAAATTTTCAGTTGTGTATTTATTGCGCTCAGATAACACATTTTTTTGACCTTCTGTTTGTTCAAATAATTGAATCGCTTGAACCAATTGTTCTTGTACCTCTTCAATGGTTTCCGTCAAACCAGCTTTTTGCTTACGTTTGATTTTTAACTGGTCTTCACATTCTGCTAACTGTTGTTTCTTTTCAATCAATTGGTTATCAAAAGATGAAATCCCTGTTTTACTTTCATCCCATTTCAATTTCAATCGTTCGATCTCAACCACAGTCAACGCGATGTCCATCTCAGTCAATTGCTCTTTGTACAATAAATATTCTTTTGCTATACTACTTTGTTCTCTAAGGGGTTCTACTTGATCTTCTAGTTCATACACTATGTCTTGAACACGATTCAAATTCTCTTCAGTTTCTGTTAATTTTTGTTCCGCCTTTTTCTTACGTGTCTTATACTTCAAGACACCAGCAGCTTCTTCAAAAATAGCTCTTCGTTCTTCTGGTTTGCTGTTAAAGATGCTTTCTACTTTTCCTTGTGAAATAATTGAAAACGATTCTTTCCCTAAACCAGAATCCATAAAGAGATCAACAATGTCTTTTAGACGACAAGCTTGTTTATTTAAATAAAATTCGCTATCACCATTTCGATTCAAACGTCTAGTGATACTGATTTCACTAAATTCTAACGGTAAAAAGTGGTCTTCATTTTCTAAAATCAATGTAACTTCAGCTACATTTACTGGTTTACGTGTATCTGATCCTGAAAAAATGATGTCGTTCATTCTTCCACCGCGTAAGTTTTTTGCTGACTGTTCACCTAGAACCCAGCGGATAGCTTCTGTTATATTGCTTTTCCCGCTTCCATTAGGACCTACAACAGCTGTTACACCATCATGAAACTCAATAGTCGTCTTATCTGCAAACGACTTGAAACCAGTGATGTCTATTCTTTTTAACTGCACAACTACTGGCTCCTTTCTTCTAAACTATTTTTCTTTTAAGATAAGTAATGCATTTTCTGCAGCAACTTGTTCAGCTGCTTTTTTCGTTTTACCTTGGCCTTGGCCTAAGACTTGACCTTCAGCACGTACTTCTACTACAAAAGCCTTTTGATGAGCTGGTCCAATTTCATCAACCAATTGATAGTCGATTTCAATTTCGCCTTTTTGTTGTAAGAATTCTTGTAAATTTGTTTTATGATCCATCACATGTGAGAAAGCACCGGACTTGATTTTCGGAAAAATGGTTTGTTCTAAAAATGTTAAGACACTGTCTAATCCTTGATCTAAATATAACGCTCCAATAAATGATTCAAATAAATCGCAAAGCAAGGCTGGACGTTTTCTTCCGTTCATGCGTTCTTCGCCTTTACCCAATCGGATAAATTGATCAAATTCGTATTCTTTTGCAAATTGACTTAGACTAGCTTCACACACAATAGTCGCTCTTAATCGCGTCAATTTCCCTTCAGGTACATTTGGATATAAGTCATATAAAAATCTTGAAACGGTCAGTTCTAAAACAGCATCTCCTAAAAATTCAATTCTTTCATTATCCTTCAATTTAAGGTTCCTGTGCTCATTCACATATGATGAATGGGTAAATGCTTCTTCTAAATAAGCAAGATCATGAAAAGTTATGCCAAATTTAGTATTTAAATGTGTTAAAAATGTTTCATCCATTATATTCTCCCTTTCTATAAAAATTTTCTCCATGCTCGTCCATTATACTTGGTTTATTCATAAAAATAAACCATTTCTGGATTAAGTCCATAAACGGCTAAATGTTATCTAAAAAAGAGTCCCTTAGCTATTAACAAGCTAAGGGACTCTAAACTAGTTTTATTAATCTTTATGTTCTTCGATATACGTTACTGCATCTCCGACAGTAGTGATTTGTTCAGCGTCTTCATCAGATATTTCTGTTCCAAAAACGTCTTCTAGTTCCATAACTAATTCTACAACATCAAGAGAATCTGCACCTAAATCATCTTTAAAAGTAAGATCTTTAGATACTTTCTCTTCATCAATTCCAAATCTTTCAACAATAATTTTTTTGATTTTTTCGAAAGTTTCATTCGTTAACAATACATTACACCTCCGTATTCGACATTTGTAATTAATGAATAATTTACCATTACTTTATATATTTTAACGATGTTCAAGAACATTGTCCAATTATTTTTTTAAAGCTGGTTTTTTAGCATCTGATTGAGCTACTCAGCAGATGATTCTTTTTCTTCAAAATAATGTACTAAGTCATCAATAACGTGTGAATCTAACATTTCATGAATCTGTTTAATTGTGTGGTAAACTGCTTCTTTCTCAGTAGACCCGTGAGTCTTAACAACTGGTGCTTTAACTCCAAATAGTACTGCACCACCATGTGTTGAATAATCCATAACGTCTTTCATATTAGAAAAACTATCTTTTAATAATAATCCGCCTAATTTAGCTTTTGTGCCATTATCATAAACAGCATTTTTAATGAGTTTCATCATAGACATAGCCGTACCTTCAATTGTTTTTAGTACAGCATTTCCAGTAAAGCCATCTGTCACTACTACATCTGCTGCACCACTCAATAATTCGCGTGCTTCTACATTTCCAATGAAGTTGATATCTGCATTGTTTGCCAACAATTGGTAAGCTCTTTTAGTAACATCATTTCCTTTATTTTCTTCTGTTCCATTGTTTAATAAACCAACTTTTGGATTTTTGACTCCTCTAACAAATTGCGCATAGTAGCTGCCTAATACCGCATATTGGTGAATATTTTCCGGCTTGGTATCGGCATTTGCACCAACATCCATTAAATTAAAGGCCCCGTTGTCTGTTCCAATAACAGGTAACGATACCAATAACCCTGGCCGGTCAATTCCTTTGATTCTTCCAATAACCAATAATCCAGCTGTTAATAATGCGCCTGTATTTCCTGCAGAAAATAGGGCATCTGCTTTTTTATCTTTAACTGCTTGAGCTGCTAATACCATTGAAGCATTTTTTTTACGACGAACAGCACGAACAGGATCATCATCACTCGCAATTTTTTCATCTGTATGAACGATGGTTATATTTGTTTCATCTGTCAAATATTTTCTAATCGATTCTTCTTTCCCATATAAAATAAATTCCATATCTTTGAATTCTTTAGCTGCCATCATGACACCTTCTACAATTACTTTTGGTGCGTTATCTCCGCCCATTGCATCTACTGCAATTTTCAAATCGTTTGCCTCCCTGTTACTTTCATTCATTCTAAATTTTTGCTTACTACTGAATTTTAACACTAATGATACTGTAACCTCAATTAAAATCTAAACCTTCTAATTCGTTAAACCCAACCGCTTCTCTGATTGGTTGGTATTTTTTGTTTGTTAGAAAATCTTTTTGATTAACCAATTGGGCTGCTTCTTGTCTGGCTGCTTCTAAGGCTCCAAAATCACCAATGATATCCCCAACTCTAAAATCCGGCAGCCCTGACTGTTTATTCCCAAACAAATCTCCAGGACCTCTTAATTCTAAATCTTTTTCACTCAATAAAAAACCATCTGTGGTTTCAGTCATTATCTTCATTCGTTCGATTCCGTTTTCCGTTTTGGGATTTGCGACTAGAATACAATAAGATTCTTTGACGCCTCGACCAACCCGTCCTCTTAATTGATGCAGTTGAGACAATCCAAAGCGATCTGCATCATAAATCACCATTGTTGTCGCATTGGGCACATTTACCCCAACTTCAATAACGGTTGTAGAAACAAGCACATCTAGTTTACGCTCTTTGAAATTTTCCATAATGCTTTCTTTTTCAGAAGATTTCATTTTTCCATGCAATAACCCTACTTCAAAACGGCCACCATAATATACGGATAACTTTTCATAGATATCTGTCGCGTTTTTAACATCCAAACTTTCAGACTCTTCAATAAGCGGACAAATAACATACGCCTGAGATCCTTTTTTCAATTGAATTTCAATAAATTCTAATGTCTTTTCAAAGTTTTGTGGTTTGATCCACGTAGTTTGAATAGGTATTCTTCCAGCAGGCATTTCATCGATAATCGAAACATCCATTTCACCATATGTTGTAATAGCTAATGTTCGCGGAATAGGCGTTGCGGTCATAAATAAAACATCCGCATCTTTTCCCTTATCTCTTAATAATTTTCGTTGATTTACCCCGAAACGATGCTGTTCATCTGTGATAACTAGACCAAGACGAGAAAAATGTACATCTTCTTGAATCAATGCATGTGTTCCTATAAGGACATCCAATTCACCATTCGCTAATTGTTCTAAAATAATGCGTCGATCTTTTGTTTTTGTTGAACCTGTTAGCAATGCTATTTTAACTTCCAAAGGGTCAAAAAGCTCATCTAAACTTTCCATATGCTGTTCAGCAAGAATTTCAGTGGGAACCATTAAAGCAGACTGAAAACCAACATTTGCAGCAGCATACAATGCAATTGCAGCAACGATCGTTTTCCCACTTCCAACATCTCCTTGCAATAAGCGATGCATATGAATAGGTTGTCTTAAATCACTACAGATTTCATTCACTACACGTTTTTGAGCCTTCGTTAATTCAAAAGGCAAGGTTTCAATAAAGTTTCTTAAATCCTTAACGTTGTAATTAACTGAATTTCCTTTACCCATTGCTTTTTGTTTTTTACGCACAATTTGCATGCGCATTTGATACAAGAGAAATTCTTCAAAAACAACTTCTCTTCTGGCCTGGACTTTTTGTTCTTCTGATGCTGGAAAATGCATAGCAGAAATAGCATCGTGATGGGAAATAAGTCTGTATTTTGTTTTTAATTCCTGTGGTACAACTTCAGGAATGAGGTCTTCATAAAGTTTGAAGGCTTCGGTGATCAATTGCAGAATCGTACTTTGTTTAATGTGTTTATTTGCACTATAAACAGATTCAAAATCGCCATGTTCAGCATCAGAACGGGTACCTAAAATCTTTATCCCCATTAAATTTTTTCTTTTTGCATCCCATTTCCCAAATACAGCCATTTCTTCCCCAGTAACGATTTTACTTTTTAAATAGGGTTGATTAAAAAATGTTACCGTTATTACTGCATGTTCAATAATCAGTCGAAATGATAACCGATTCTTTTTGGGTCCAAATCGGCTGACGACCGCTTCTGAAACAACATTCCCTTTTAACGTTACTTTTTCTTGATCTTCTATTTCCAATAGGTCTTTTTCTTGAATGTCTTCATAGCGGATCGGATAGTGAGAAAGCAAATCAGCAATGGTATGGATCCCCAATTGATGCAATGCTTCTAACCGCTTTTCTCCAACATAAGGGAGGACAGAAACACTATCATAAATTGACTTTGTCATATAATTTTAGACAAATCAAAAACAGTTTCATTGATTTTTTGACTTGTCTTTCACCTCCCTTTAGTGCCTTTTTTCTAAAATAAAACTCTACCTACTTTATATGTAGCCATTTTAATTGACTAAAAAAGACAAAAATAGGAATGGAATGAAATCCGTATCTATTTTTGTCTCTTTTATTATTCTACTGACAAGATGTAAGGATAAACAGGTTGTTGACCGTCATGAACTTCTACTTCTACATCTTCAAATAGGTTTTCGATCTCCGCCGCAATTTCATCAGCTTCATCTTTATCGCCATCTTCGCCAAGTAAAATCGTCACAATTTCACTGTCTTCTGAAATCATTTGTTTTAAGGTTTCAATCGTAACTTGTTTACGATCAGGTTGCGATACTTTAATTTTGCCTTCAATAATTCCCATGAAATCATCTTTTTTAATAGAGATTCCATCGATATCTGTATCTCTTACAGCATTAGTCACTTGTCCACTAACAACATTCGATAATTCGTTCATCATCTCAGCTTTATTCGTGTCTAAGTCATTTAATTCATTGAATGCTAACATCGCTGTCATACCTTGTGATACTGTCTTACTAGGAACAACAACCACTGGTAATTCACTAACTTCAGCTGCTTGATCAGCTGCCATAAATATATTTTTATTGTTTGGTAAGATAATAATCTTTTCCGCATTAACTTCTTCGATTGCTTTAAGAATATCTTCTGTACTTGGATTCATTGTTTGGCCGCCACTGATAACATAATCCACACCTAAACTTTTAAATAAGTTTTGAACACCTTCACCGGCTGCAACAGCAATGATTCCATAAGGTGTTTTAGCTGCTTTTTTAGCAGGTTGTGGTGATTCATTTTCAAGAATCGTTTCATGTTGAACACGCATGTTATCAACTTTGATTTTGATCAATGAACCAAATTTTTGTCCATAGTTCATAACTTCTCCTGGATGTTCTGTATGAACATGAACTTTAACGATTTCGTCATCAGATACAACCAATAAAGAATCTCCGATTTCATTTAAATGATTACGGAATATGTCATAGTCAAATTCACTGTCAACTGTTTCGCCTTTACCAATTTGAACCATGATTTCTGTACAATAACCAAATTTGATATCTTCAGTATGGATATGATTAGAAACACTTCTATGGTGTTCAGCATTAACTAATTCTGTCATTTCTTGAGCAGAAGGTTGGTAAATGTCTTCTTCTACAATTTTCCCAGATAGCACTTCTAAGAATCCTTCATAAATAAATAAAAGACCTTGTCCACCACTATCAACAACCCCAACTTCTTTAAGTACAGGTAATAAATCAGGCGTTTTAGCTAATGATTTTTTAGCACCTCGTACGATTGCTTCCATTACTTCAACAATATCATCAGTTTCTTTTGCTTTTTTTTCACCGACTTTAGCAGATTCACGAGCCACAGTCAAAATCGTTCCTTCAACTGGTTTCATAACTGCTTTATAAGCCGTTTCCACACCTCTAGTAAATGCTTCTGAAAAGTCTTTAGAAGACAACGTTTCTTTATTTTCAATAGCTTTGCCGAATCCTCTAAACAATTGAGATAAGATAACTCCAGAGTTTCCACGAGCGCCCATCAATAAACCTTTTGAAAGAGCCGCTGATAGATCCCCTATACTTTCAGAAGTTGTATTAGCAACTGCTTTAGCGCCACTTGCCAATGATAAATTCATATTAGTCCCTGTGTCTCCATCTGGAACTGGAAAAACGTTCAACGAGTTTACATATTCCGCATTTTTATCTAAACGATCAGCACCTGTTGCTACCATTAAGCGAAACTGTTTACCTTCTAATTTTGTAACTTTCACTACATATATCCTCCTTAGTTACTTCCCAACAAAGTATCAGTAACTATTTCTTCTTTTAATAAATATTTTTTTAGTCATTTAATACACGAACGCCTTGTACAAAGACATTTACAGTATTAGCAGTAACACCCAGCATGGTTTCTAAATTGTATTTTACGATTTCTTGCACATTACGGCTGACTTCAGAAATTTTTATTCCATAACTTACAATAATATAAATATCAATTGCAACACCATTGTCTTCTTGACGCACAATTACTCCGCGTGAATAGTTTTCCTTTTTCAGTATATCATTTAAATTGTCACGTATTTGGCTTTTACTTGCCATTCCAACGATTCCAAAAATTTCGGTTGCAGCACCACCAACCACGGTTGCAATGACTTCATTTGAAATATCTATTGTTCCGAATTGTGTTTTGATTTTAACTGCCATGTTAAAAATCCTCCTTTTGGCTAGCAAGCCATAAATTACTACTCTATATTTTATCATAGCAGACCCATTAAGAAAAGAAAAACTAAGTTTCCGTAATTTATTCCTCATTTTAATGATAATAAGCAAATAAAAAAGCCTGTCAAGTAAATTTCCTTGAAAGAAAATTGTTGCAAAGGCAACCGAATTATGATAAATTATTGAAGTATGAGTATTGATTGAAGCTTTGCTTCGATATATCGGCAAAGGAGGAAAGACTAATGGCTAAAGAATGTGTAATTACAGGACGTAAAGCAAGAAGCGGAAATAACCGCTCTCACGCTATGAACAAAACAAAACGTACTTGGGGTGCTAACTTACAAAAAGTTCGCATCATGGTTGACGGATCACCTAAAAAAGTTTGGGTATCTGCTCGAGCACTTAAATCTGGTAAAATTGAACGCGTATAATTTTACTTAAAAAAGAACCTTTCCCATCGTCATGGAAAAGGTTCTTTTTATTTGTTCTATTTTTCATACAGAAGACTTGTTTCAGCTACCAATAGTTTCATTGTCTTTGCTTTGGATGACAGCAATTAATCCTGAATCAAATGAAAAAGTTACGGTGTCAGAAACAAATTCATTGCTGGCCAAGGAGATTGGATAAGTAAAGTCTGAATGGCTCAAACGATATTTTGCATCCATTATAGATAAACGTTCTACAGGGGACAAACAGGTAAAGGCAAGGTATTTCTTATCCACTTCTTTAACTAGCTTATGCGTACCCGGCTTGTAATAAGTGATAGTATTCTGTTTATCTATTAAGCGAATTTTAGTGGCTTGTTTGAAAAATTTAGGTTGAAATACCATGTAGATATTATTTAACAAGTGATCCATTCTTCCGCCAGTAGCACCATAAATCGATACACTGTTCGGATCGAATTCATCAAAAGCTATTTGAACTGCTAATTCGGTGTCCGTTTCATCTTTTTCAGCTTTATAGACTCGAACGTCGCCAACTTCTTTTTTTATTTCTTTTAATTCTTCTTCTGTAACCGAATCAAAATCTCCAAGGGCTATTTTAGGAATAATTCCTTGTTCTAGCAAACGTACAGAACCTCTGTCTACACCTATCCAAATGATTTCTTTCGAATCGGCTTGTTTAATGTCCGGTATGCGATCGTACGGTCCACCGACCATAATGGCAAGTTGTACCATATTACCTTACCGCATCCTTTAATAATGCCATTCTATTAAGTGGTTCGTCTGCAGTATAAATATATGACCCAGCAACAAAAACAGATGCTCCTGCTTCTTTGCATTGTTTAGCCGTACCTTCTGCTATTCCTCCGTCAACTTCAATTTCGTAGCTGTAACCCTTTTTATTTTTCAATTCATTAGCTCGTTCAATTTTCTTTAAAGTTTCTGGGATAAAGCTTTGTCCGCCATAGCCAGGATTGACTGTCATAACTAAAACCAAATCAACTAGATCCAACACATGTATCAAGGATTCGATTGGTGTTCCTGGATTAACCGCAATTCCTGCTTTAACGCCTTGTTTTTTTATCAATTGAATCACACGATGAATATGAGGTGTACTCTCAACATGAACAGTAATAATGTCTGCTCCTGCTTTAGCAAAATTTTCAATGTGATTTTCTGGGTACTCAACCATTAAATGACAATCTAAAGGCAATTTTGTAACTGAACGGATAGCAGCTACTGTATCCGCTCCAAAGGTAATATTAGGAACAAAATGTCCATCCATCACATCAACATGAATGTAGTCTGCCCCTCCATCTTCAACTAAACGGATATCTCTTTCTAAATTCGCAAAATCTGCACTCAAAATAGATGGTGCTAACTTCATTTACTCGTCCTCATTTCTTATCTTTATTATCGTATCGTGGTTTACGGCTTTCAATTTCATTTAAAAATTGCAAGTAATGTTTGTACCGATATTCCGGTATCGCATGTGACTCAACATCTTTTTTAACTTGACAGCCTGGTTCTTTTTTATGCATACATCCTCTAAAACGGCATTGGTCTTGTACCTCAACAAATTCAGGGAAACAAGATGAGAGTTCTTCTGCTTCTAATTCCAAAAAATCAATTGAACTAAACCCTGGAGTGTCTGCTACTAATCCGTCATACAAAGGCAGCAATTCAACATGTCTTGTTGTATGTTTTCCACGCCCAAGTGAACTTGAGATTTCAGCAGTTTTCAACAACAAATCAGGAGCAATACTATTCAACAAGGTTGATTTTCCAGCACCCGATTGGCCCATAAAAACAGTTAAGTTATTAGGGAAATAAGAAGTTAATTTTTCTAACGATTTTTTGTTATCTGTTGGTTCAGGAACAATAAGAATATAACCCATTTTTTCATAGTCCTGTTGTTTTTCTTTTAATTCTTGAAACAACTCTTCAGTTAATAAATCAATTTTACTAATATATATAATGGCTTGGATTCCTTTGCTTTCTAAAGTAACCAAAAAGCGATCTAATAAATTTGTTGAAAAATTTGGTTCAATAGCAGACATCACTACCACGCCTATGTCAACATTTGCTACGGTAGGACGGACTAGTTCATTTTTTCTAGGTAACAATTCTTGTACGACACCTTCACTTAAATTGCCACTTTCAAATAAGACATAATCACCAACCAAAGGTGTTAAATCTCTTTTTCGAAAATTCCCTCTTCCTCTGGTTTGATAGGTTTCTCCTTTGTAATACACATAATAAAAACCGCTTAATGCTTTTCTAATTTGACCTTCCGGCAATAAAACCCCTCCTAAATCGTGCTCTCTTTTCTACTCTACTGAATGAAACTCAAGAAAGCAAGATTTTAATCATCCTAGTTTTATTTTTTATGATCAAAAAAAGGATTCAGAAACTTAAAATAGTTTCTGAATCCTTTTGATTTATTTTATCATTCAGCTGTAACGTTTGTCTTTTCTTCTATCACTTCTCCGTCTCGTTCAATACGATAAGATGCTGTGTCACCTTCTTGGAGAACGAATGGAATAACTGTCTCAAAATCTTCTGTAATAGTGAACTTCTGGAATTCTTTATCTAAAGTATGTTCTTCATCTTCTATATAGATAATAATCTCGTTCGGTACTGGAGTTGACTCCTGAGAGCTGCTTTCTGACTCTTTCTCAGACTCTTCCTCCGCTTTTGGTTCAGCATAAGGGATACTTACTTTTTTTGAAAAGGTCTGTACAGGCTGTTTACCCAACGAAATTACCACTGAGAAAGGCGTCCCACTTGACAATAGTTCACCGGCAGCAGGATCTTGTGAAATAACTTGACCTTCTGAAATGTCATTAGAATATTCTTCTTTGAATGTTACAGTCAACCCATTTTCATTAGCATAGTCTTGTACACCTTTTTCAGAATAACCTGTCAAATCTCTCATTTCAATCATGGCTTCGCCGGTACTCACAGTCAATGTCACTGTTGTTTCGCTTGGAACCACTTCTTCACCTTCAGTTACACTTTGTTCCATAATCGTACCTTCTGGATAAGTTTCGCTGCTGGCATCTACTCGTTTAGTATCAAAACCTTGTTCAATGAGTTCTGCTTTAACTTCTTCATAAGGCTCACCTATATAATCTCTAAATGAAACCGTTTCTTTCCCAGAACTAACATAAAGATTAACATCCGTTTCTTCTTTCACACTTGTTCCTGTTTCCGGATCTGTTCGTGTTATGAGACCTGCTTCAACATCTTCGCTTGTTTCTATAATCGTCGTTTTGACTGTTAAGTTTACCATCGAAAGAGCTTCTTTGGCTTCTTCTTTTGACATACCTATAACATCTGGTACAAAAACATCTTTAGGAGCTGTAAGAGCTAATGCCACCATACTTCCTACAAAAACAAGAACAAGTAACAACAATGTCAACCAGATGATCTTTCGTTTTTTCTTCTTGGTTTTTTTGTCTTTTTTTATTTTTTTATTTTTTTTGTCTTCTTTAGCAGTTTCTGCTTCAGCAGCTTTTTCTTCCGCCATGACTGTAGGAGCTACGGGAACAATCGGTTCCAACACTTTAGTTTTCTCCATCATACTAGCTGGTACAAATTTTGGCTCATTGATTCTTTGAGGTGTCAAAGAAGTTGCTAAATCAGAAGCCATTTCTTGAACGGTTCGATACCTGTCCACAGTTTCTTTCGCTGTTGCTTTAAGAACAACATTCTCTAATGGTTGCGGTATACGATGGTCAAAATCTTTAACAGAAGGCAGGGACTCTTGAAAATGTTTCAAAGCAATCGATACTGCAGATTCGCCTTCAAAAGGTACATTACCTGTTAGTAATTCATACAAGATAATGCCTAACGAATAAATATCAGATTGTTTCGTCGCCATTCCTCCTCTTGCTTGTTCTGGAGAGAGGTAATGAACCGAACCCAATAAAGAATTGGTTTGGGTAATAGACGTTTGCGATAGCGCTACTGCTATACCAAAATCCGTTATTTTCACTGTACCTTCTTCATCGATCAAAACATTTTGTGGTTTTAAATCTCTATGAATAATACTATTCTTGTGGGCTTCTGCAACTGCTGCCAGTATTTGTCTCATGATATCCAATACTTTTTGGTAAGGAATAGGGAAATTGCTATGGATATAATGCTTTAGATCCATTCCTTTGACGTATTCCATTACAATGTATTGATTGTTTTCTTCTTCTCCAATATCATAAACACTGACAATATTAGGATGCGTCAATTCTGTAGCAGCCAACGCTTCACGTTTAAAACGTCGAATGGTATCTTGATCATCTCTAAAGTCGAAACGCAATACTTTAACTGCTACATCTCTTTCTAAAATGAGATCTTTTGCAAGATAAACATTTGCCATACCTCCAGCTCCAACTGTACCAATAATTTTATATCGCCCATTAAGTTTCTTACCCATTTCCATTGTTATCCCCCCTTTCTGCTGTGATTTGAACTAACATAATTGTTATATTGTCATAACCTCCACGCTCGTTAGCCATTGTTACTAAAGTTTCAACTTTTTCTTCACTCGATTTTTGGATACTCAAAACCTCGTTTATATCTTCATCTTCCACCATATTGGTTAATCCATCTGAACAAAGCAACATTTGATCATTAGGCAATGCGGGTAAAATCGTTACATCAATATCGATTTCTTCCGTTACACCTAATGAACGTGTCAGCACATTCTTTCTTGGATGATTTTCAGCATCCTCAGAAGAAATTTCTCCGCTTTTTACCAATTCATTTACTAAAGAATGATCTTCAGTGACTTGATTTAATCGGCCTCCAGTATAGTGGTAAGCTCTGCTATCACCAATATTTGCAATCACAAATTCTTGATCTACTACTGCTGCTGCTACAAGTGTTGTACCCATTCCTTCTAAATCAAAAAATTTACGTGATTTCTCCAAAATGCGTTTGTTTTCGCGACTAATTCGTGTCAACATCCACTGTGTGATCTGTTCAGCATCTTGAACATCGGATTCTTCCCATGTATGCCCTAAATGAGAAACGGCCATTTCACTAGCCACATCGCCGCCTCGATGTCCTCCCATTCCATCACAAAGAATAGCTAGTCTAATATTCTTTTTATTTATAAAATATCCAGCAAAATCTTGATTATTTTTTCTCTTTTTTCCGGTATCACTACGAAATACAATCTCCATTGTTTCACCTCATGCCTTTCACTATTGATTACATTGTCAAATTTTAATTGATCATGAACGTTCTGTATCATTTCACTGCGGCTTGAACAAACAAGCCGTAGTGAAATGATACAGAAATTTAATCACTCATCAAGTATAAAAAGACAAACTAAAAAGGAAGTGGGACAAAGATATGGGCTAATTACTTTTCCCCGCACCACCCCATTTTTAGTTATCTTTCCTTTGATCTTAATTAAATTTATTTCTGTATTTTTCGGACACAACTAATAAAGAACCCATCCGTTCCAAAATCATGCGGATAAAGTTGTAAGAATCCATCTTTCACACATTTAGAAAGAGCTTCTGCTGCAACAACTGGAATTTTTTCAAATTCTTCATGTGCAGCTAAAAAATGTTCAATCGTATCTTTATTTTCCTCATTTGCTATTGTACACGTACTGTAAACTAAAAGTCCACCTACTTTTAGTTTTGGAGCGACTTGTTCCAGAATACCAAGTTGTACTTTTTGTAAATTTAATAAATCTTTTTCTTTCTTAGTGTATTTAATATCAGGCTTACGTCTCATTAATCCTAAACCAGAACACGGAGCATCTACTAATATACGGTCAAATTGTTCATCTGAAAACTCTTGATCTACATTTCTTGCATCTAATTTCATGGCTGTTACCACATCTTCTACATGCATTCTTTTAGCATTTTCTGTAATCAATGCCACTTTGTGTTCATGAAGATCAAGTGCCGTTACTTTTCCGCCTTCTTCAGCAGATAAGTAAGAAGCAATATGCGTTGTTTTGCCGCCTGGAGCAGCACAAGCATCTAATACTTGATGATGCGGTTCGATTTGTAAAGCTGGTGCAACTAATTGAGAAGATTCATCTTGAATCGTTAATTGACCAGATTGAAACAGTGGTGAAGAAGCAAAGTGTCCGCCATCACTGACGATACCAACTGGAGAAATGACACTCTCACGAACATCAAAACCTTCTTCTTCCATTGCTTCTAATGCTTCATCAACTGTCAAAAATTTTCCGTTTACTCTTGCACTTGAATGACTTGGACGAAGCAAAGATTCACCTAAGTGTTTTGTTTCTTCCAATCCGATATCAGCAGTAAATTTCTCTACCAACCATCTTGGCATACTAAGTTCGATACTCAATCGTTCAATCGGGTCTGAGATAGTTTCAGTATCAGGAAACCCTTTACGTTCGGCACTTCTTAATACTCCGTTTATAAATTTACTTATACCAATATGCCCTTTTTTCTTAGCGACTTCTACTGCCTCAAAAAGGATAGCATGAGCAGGTATTTTATCCAGATAAATCATTTGGTAAATAGAGAGTCTTAAAAGATTCCGTACCCATGCATCAATTTTTTTATCTTCATTTAAAAATGGAGATAAATAAAAATCCAAAGTTAATTTCCGTTGCAATACGCCATAGACCAATTCAGTCAACAAGCGAGCATCTGCGGCATTCAACTTATTTTTTTGAATCGCTTCGTTAATAAGAAGGTTTGAATAAGACCCTGTTTTATCTGTCCGCTCTAGTATAGACATCGCTAGATAGCGACTAGTTTTTTTGACATTTCTTTTTTGTGGATTTTGATTAGTTTCCATTTGACCCTACCTTTTCTCCAACGTTCAGTTGGCTTCCTACTCCACTTAAAAAAGCCATAACACTCATTTTACTTTTTCCAGCTGGTTGGACTTCATTTAATTTTGCAACAGTTTGCTCTCCACAAGCTACATAAATCGCTTCTTTATCCATTTTGATAATGGTACCTGGAATAGCAGTTGTTTTTTCATCAGTAGGTCTTACATCCCATAATTTCAATCTTTTACCTTCTAATAACGTATAAGCCACTGGCCAAGGACGCATGCCGCGAACTTGATAATCAACTTCTTGGGCTGTTTTATTCCAATCTATCATTTCTTCTTCACGTTTAATATTAGGCGAGTAAGTAACTTCATCTTCGTTTTGTTTTAACGGTGTGATTTCTCCTGCCAATAATTTAGGCAAAGTTTCCATCAACAATTCTTTGCCCAGTACGCTTAACCGATCAAATAAGGTTCCAACATCATCATTTTCAGTAATCTCTAATGAACGTTGTGCAAGTATATCGCCTGCATCCATCTTTTTCTCCATATACATGATCGAAACTCCAGTTTCTTTTTCCCCTTTTATAAGAGCGTAATGAACGGGTGCGCCTCCACGGTACTTAGGAAGTAATGATGCATGTACGTTTACAGCACCATATTTAGGTACAGATAATAATTTTTGCGGCAGAAACTGTCCGAATGCTGCTGTAACGATCAAATCTGGTTCTAAAGCGATAAGTGCATCCATTTCTGGTGAACCCGAAATTTTTTCTGGTTGAAAAACAGGCAATCCAAGTTCAAGCGCAGCTGCTTTAACAGGTGAAGGTGTTAATAGTTTCTTTCTTCCCACAGGTCGATCTGGTTGCGTCACAACCGCTATTACGTCATATTCTGAGTTTGTTAAAGCTTTGAGTATAGGAACTGAAAATGCCGGGGTTCCCATAAATATAATTTTGGTCATTCTAAATTCGCCTCCATATAACTTTCTAAATCTTCTGGTTTGATTTTTTGAATGATTTTATCTGTAAACAACTTGCCATCCAAGTGTTCCAACTCATGTTGAAACGCACGTGCTAAATAGTCATCTGCTTCGACTTCATATTCATCGCCATTGCGGTCATAGTATCTTAATACGATCGTATCCGCTCTTTTTATAGTTCCGTACACTTCTGGAAAACTCAAACAACCTTCTACATCAATGGCTTCTCCAGATGATTGAACAATTTTTGGATTAATCATTTCAAATAATCCAGAATCTTCATCAATTTCTACTAATGCTAAACGGAGGTTACTATTTACTTGTGGAGCTGCGATTCCAATTCCATCATTTTCGATCATTGTTTCATGCATATCCTCTAATAGTTGGATAATCTCATCGGTAATTTCTTCTACTTCTTTTGTAGGAGTAGTCAGGATGGGATTGGGGTATTTTACAATTGGCAATACGGACATCATTGACCTTCTCTCTTTCTATTTTTTGCTAACTAAATCTTCAACCATTAAATAAAGTTCATTGGTTCAGAATCAATAGCAATTTGTAGCCCTTTTGTCATTTCTTTTTGAGATTCCATCAAAATTGTTTGCAAGGCTGCTTTTAAATGCGGTTCATTTTTATATTTAATGATTGTTTGGTAGTAATATCGGTTATTCATACGAGCTACCGCTTTAGGCGTTGGCCCTAACATAATCGTTTCAGGTTGCAATTGAGGTTTAATGTATTGAACGATCTGCTGCATTTTCTTTGCAGCCGCAAGTTCTTCTTCATGACTCGTTGTAATGAGAACGGTATAAAAGTAAGGTGGATAACTCCCTCGATGTCTCAAAGACATCTCTTTTTTATAAAATGTATCATAGTCGTGTTCTTTAGCTAACTGAATGGCATAATGTTCAGGGTTAAATGTCTGAACGATGACTTCTCCAGTTAATTCTGCTCTACCCGCACGCCCACTCACCTGAGTCAATAATTGAAATGTACGCTCGCTGGCTCTAAAGTCAGGCAATCCTAATCCAGTGTCCGCGTTTAAAACGCCTACTAGTGTAATATTTGGAAAATCCAACCCTTTTGCGATCATTTGTGTGCCTAATAAAATGTCTGCTTCACCATTTCCAAAAGAAGTCAGCAACTTTTCATGTGCACCTTTTTTCCGGGTAGTATCCACATCCATTCGGATCACTTTTGCCTCAGGAAGAACTTCTTTTAGCTCCTCCTCAATTTTTTGGGTTCCAGTACCATAATAACGAATTTTATTCCCTTTACAACTTGGACAAGTATAAGGAATCTTTTCTTCATGACCACAATAGTGGCACTTCATTGTTTTCGTATCCATGTGTAGTGTCAAGGAAATATCACAATTTGGGCAAGGTAAAACAAAACCGCAATCTCGGCACATAACAAACGAAGAATAACCACGTCGGTTTAGTAATAAAACAATTTGTTCTTTTTTTGCTATCCGATCACGAATTTTTTCTTGTAAAAGAACCGAAAAACTGCTTCGATTGGCATTTTTCACTTCTTCTCTCATATCTACGATTTCAACATCTGGTAATTCTTTGCGGTTAACTCTTGTAGGCAATTCCAGCAATGTATAGACGTTTTTTTGAGCTCGTGCTCTTGATTCTAATGACGGAGTAGCACTTCCTAAGATAACTGGACAATCATGGTAATTGGCCCTCCAAATGGCTATATCTCTAGCGTGGTATCTTGGATTTTCATCTTGCTTATACGTAGCTTCATGTTCTTCATCTATAATGATTACTCCAATATTTTTTACCGGTGCAAAGATAGATGAACGTGCACCTACAACTACACGAGCTTCGCCTCGTTCGATTTTACGCCATTCATCATACTTTTCACCAACGGATAATCCACTATGCAGTACGGCTACCTCTTCACCAAAACGGCCTTTAAAATGATTGACCATTTGAGGCGTTAGAGCTATCTCAGGTACTAGCATTAAAGCACTTTTATTATTTTGCAGTGTTTGAGCAATAGTTTGCAAATAAATTTCTGTCTTTCCACTACCCGTTACCCCTTTTAACAAAAACACTTCAGTTCTTTCCTCAAATACGGCCTTTAAAATCGGTTGAATGGCTTTTTCCTGCCCCTCATTTAATTGAAAAGACACAGTTGGTTTAAAACTTTGATTTTTAAACGGATCACGGTAAACCTCAACTTCTTTGATTGTCAGCCAATCTTTTTTTTCACCCGTTCGAATATCTGATGCAGTAAGTTTGGTTGATAAAGTCAACTCACTTACACTAATCTCTTTATCGTCTAACATTTGTAAGACTTCTAAAAGCAGCCGCTGTTTGGGTCCACGTTTACCTAATGAAATTTTTTCATCTTCTAATTGCTCAAAAGATAAATTAGCTTGAAGTACTCTTTTTTTCTTCGTCTTTGCTTGATTTTTCACTTCATAAACAACTTCTACAGCATCTTTTTTCTTTAAATCGATCAATTGAGGCAAAATAGCTCTTGATTCTGCTTCATCCCAGTTGATTTCATTCTTGCCTTTAAACAATTCAAAAAATAGATCTTCTGGTATTTCATCAATCAAGCGGATTTTTTTTTCGTATTTTGCTTTCAAAATTGCCGGTAACATTGTTTGATAGCACGTTATTTGGAAAGCATAGGTTTTACGTGCCATTTCTTTTCCTAACAGCAGCATTTCTTGATTTAAAACTGCTGTTAAATCCATCAAACCAACAATAGATTTTAACTCGCCTTCATAATCTGTTGAGTGAGTAATTTCTACAACAAAGCCTTGTACTTTTCTCGCTCCTAAACCAAAAGGAACTACGACACGCATTCCTCGGACAACATCTTGTTCAAGTTCATCCGGAATACGGTAATCATAAGGTTTGTTTGTCTGCATTGTTGGTATATCCACAATAACTTTAGCAATTGAAACCACTCATTCTCACACCTTTATTTCGTCATTTTAGTAAGAGCAACAGCTAGTATTTCTTCAGCGATTGCTTGTTTACTATTAACTGATAATTCTACAGGTTCTTCGTCAACCATAAAAATCGTTACTTCATTTGTATCTTTATTAAATCCTGCATGAGGTTTAGAGACATCATTTGCAACGATCATATCAGCCTTTTTCTTTATTAGTTTTCCTTTAGCATATTCTTCAACGTTTGTTGTTTCGGCAGCAAAACCAATTAGAAATTGATGCTTTTTCTGACTGCCCAGAGTAGCCAGTATATCTTTATTTTTCACTAATTTAAGTATCATTTCCTGCTCATTTTTCTTTATTTTTTCATTTAAGGCTTGTTCTGGTCGATAATCGGATACAGCAGCAGACATAATAACAATAGAAGCAGTATCAAACTCAGCATCAACAGCTTGATGCATTTGTTGTGCCGTTTCAACCGGTATTAAACTTACTCCATATGGCGTCTGCAATGTCTTAGAGGCTGAAATCAAACAAACATCTGCTCCTAAATTACGTGCAGCAATAGCTAAGCTGTACCCCATTTTCCCAGAAGAATCATTCGTAATATATCGAACGGGATCAATTCTTTCTTTTGTCCCTCCAGCTGTAATAACAACCTTTTTATTTTTCAAAGGTAAATTGGGTTCTTTATTTAATAAAAATTCTTGGATCGTTCCAACAATTTTTTCCGTCTCAGGGAAACGGCCTTTTCCATTATACCCTTCAGCTAGAAAACCTGTATCAGGTTCCATCACAAAACGACCGTCATCTTCCAGAGTTTGAATGTTTCTGACCGTTGCTGGATTTTCCAGCATATGCTGATTCATTGCAGGCACAATAAATACGGGGGCTGTTGTAGCTAACAATGCCGTAGATACAAAATCATCTGCTAGACCGTTTGCCATTTTAGCGAGGCTGTTAGCTGTTGCTGGAGCTACTACTGCTAGATCAGACCAATCAGCCAAATGAATATGACTGACTTTGTCTCCTTCGCGTTCATCAAATGTATCTGTATATACATGATGTTTACTTAAAATTTGAAAGGTTAACGGTGTAACAAATTCAGTGGCAGATTTTGTCATAGCTACTTTTACTGTAGCCCCTGCTTTTATTAAGCGTCTTACCAAATCAGAAACTTTATAGACAGCAATACCTCCGGTTACGTATACTGCAATTTTTTTCCCTTTTAACAACTAACATCCCTCCTGATAAGGTTTCAAAAACCATTGTTTCTATTCCCCACTTACTGTTTACCTAAGCTGTTAAAACTAAAAGACTCTTAGCCATTACTCAGTATGCTCATTTAGAGCTGCCTTTACTATTTTCTTTTCGAACTAGAACGGGATTATCACGCTTTTATACTTATTTTACTAGAAATAGATGCATTTGTCTTGGCTATCCTCTAATTCTTAACGGTAATCCAATCTATTCTTCTTTATTTTAAGACAAAAGTGCTTCAAAGTAAGAAAACCATTACTTTGAAGCACTTTTTAGATATGTGTCTTATTCTTCAGGTCCAACCGTTACTGGGTCAATAACTAGATCGCCATTATTAATTTCTTCTAAAGCACGACCAACATTTTTATGTGAACGATAGTTTTCTAACATCGGCATTGAGCCACCATCAAGTTCATGGGCTCTTTTACTTGCTAAAGTAACTAACGAATATTTTGATTCAATTTTTTCTAATAAACTATCAATAGATGGTTCTAACATCATGATTTTTACAGCTCCTCAATCATTTTTTTGTAACGTTCTATCACGCGTGACACTTTTAAATGTTCACTCTCAATGATTTGTTTGATTTTTCTAACAGCGTTCTCGACTTTATCGTTTTCAACCGCATAATCATAATAACGCATTAAATCAATTTCTTCAATTGCTTTTGTCATACGTTGTTCAATTACAGGCATTTCATCTGTTCCTCGACCAACTATACGAGATTTTAATTCTTTTAAATCTGGTGGTGTTAAAAAGATAAATATTCCTTCAGGCATTTTTTCACGAACTTGAAGGGCTCCTTGAACTTCTATTTCTAAGAACACATCTTTGCCTCGTTGCAATGTTTCTTCAACATACTCAAGAGGAGTTCCATAGTAATTCCCTACATATTCAGCATATTCTAATAATCCTCCGCTTTCAATCAAAGCTTCAAATTTTTCTTTTGTACTGAAAAAGTAATCTACTCCATCTCTTTCTCCTGCTCTTTGCTTTCGAGTCGTCATTGAAATCGAATAATCAAAATCGTTATCTCCGCTCTCGAATATTGCCTGTCTTACTGTCCCTTTTCCTACTCCAGACGGTCCAGAAAGAACAATTAAAAGTCCACGTTCAGTCATGTCAAAATCCTTCCTATCCTTAAAATGTACGAAATACTTCTTTCCCATTATCCAGATCTAACAAATGCTATTTGCCTAAGAGTTTAAAAACTGTTTGAGTTCAGTCATTTCTTCATTTGTTAAGGTAATGCCTTTCCCCATCTTCTCATGATCAGAGCTCCAATCACGAATGTCGAATTTAGGAGCATTGCCATTCCAACTCACCAGATTTAATTCTTTGCGCCATCCTTTAGCGTTTTCAGAAAGAACAGCCATTTCTTCCATAATTTCAAATGAAAATTTTTGGTTCATCCTAAACACCTCAACAATCTTTAGCTACTTCTCGTTTTTATCTGTTAAAGATAACTTATTCTCTAGTTTAGCATAAAATTCCAATTGCTTATAGTTTTTTATTTATAGGAACCGTTTTTATATTGTCAAAATTTCACCTTCAACGTATACCAATGTTATTCCAGCAAAAAAAACGGTACTACACCAAGAAAATTAGTCTTGATTTCATACCGTTTGTTTATGTTGTAATTTATCCCATGTCCTTAACTTTCATTAAACGAGTAATTGCTGCTCTTTCGCTTTCATCTAATTTCATTTGAATGAAATAGATTGTTTCTTCATATCGAGGAATCGTCATGTATTCGAGGGCATTTACTCGACGACGAGTTTTTTCAATCTCATCTGCCATTAATTGACACGTTTTTTCTATTTCAGACAATTCCAATAGTTGTTTTAGTACATCTGCCATTTGCTCAATAGATGTATCTAACTCACTATTAGAATTAAGGTAACCATAAACCAATTCTTCAGAGTTTCCATTATCATTGTAGTTAAAATTCATTACAGGTACTTTTACACTCATAATATTTTTTTCATACAAATCAAGACTAACACTCCGAGGTGGGATAGCTACTAGTTCTTCAATAAATTTTTCATTCAACAAAGCCTTTGCCATTACAAAAGATTGCATCGCTTTGGTCAACTTTATTTCAACTTCTGCACGCAACTCGTTATTCTTTCGAATTAATAAAATAAATTGTCTCATTAATTCATCTTGTTTATCTTTTAATAATTTATGGCCACGGCTTGCTGTACTTAGTTTTGCTTTTAATGTCGCTAATTCCATTCTTGTAGGATTTACATTTAACTTCACCATTTAGACTTACTCCCCTTTCGGCAGGTATTCGTCTAACATATCGTCTTTAATACGTTTCAATTCAGTTCGTGGCAGAATAGATAACAATTCCCATCCTAAGTCCAACGTTTCTTCGATTGTACGATTTGTGTAGTTTCCTTGATTCACGTACTCTTTTTCAAAACGATTCGCAAATTCTGCAAACATTTTATCTTCATCTGACAAGGCAGAATCCCCTAGAACAACTGCGAGTTCTTTAGCTTGTTTTCCTTGAGCATAAGCAGCAAATAATTGATTCATCGTTGCTGCATGATCTTTTCTGGTCTTCCCTTCACCTGTTCCTTTGTCTTTTAGACGAGAAAGAGAAGGCAATACGTCGATTGGCGGTTGAACACCACTATTGTATAGTTCACGAGATAAAATCAATTGACCTTCAGTGATGTAACCCGTTAAATCTGGAATTGGATGAGTTTTATCATCTTCCGGCATTGTTAAAATAGGAATTTGTGTTACTGACCCTTTTCCTCCTACTAGACGACCCGCACGTTCATATAAAGTAGCCAAGTTTGTATAAAGATATCCAGGGTAACCACGACGACCTGGAACTTCACGACGTGCTGCTGAAATTTCACGTAACGCTTCACAGTAGTTTGTCATATCCGTCATAATAACTAATACATGCATATCTTTTTCATAAGCTAAATATTCTGCTGCAGTCAATGCCATTTTAGGCGTTGCGATCCGCTCAATAGCTGGATCATCAGCTAAATTGATAAACATAACTGAACGGTCGATTGCGCCAGTTTTACGGAAGTCTTCCATAAAGAACTCGGCTTCTTCAAAAGTGATTCCAATAGCTGCAAATACAACGGCAAATTTTTCATCTGAATTTTTTACAGTTGCTTGACGAGCAATTTGAGCGGCTAGTTCTTTGTGTGGCAGACCAGAACCTGAAAACACTGGCAATTTTTGCCCACGAACTAATGTATTCAAATGATCAATAGAAGAAATACCTGTTTGAATAAATTCATCTGGATAGTCACGAGCCATTGGATTGATAGCTTCACCGTTGATATCTAATGTTTTCTCAGGAATCAATTCTGGGCCGTCATCATTCACACGTCCCATTCCATCGAATACTCGCCCAACCATATCTTCAGAAACATCTAAAGATAAAGGTCTTCCTAGAAAGCGAACTTTTGTATCTTTCAAGTTGATCCCGCTTGATCCTTCAAAAATCTGAACCATAGCTTTATCGCCATCAATTTCAAGAACTTGTCCACGTCTTTTTTCGCCATTTTGCATCTGAATTTCAACTAATTCATCAAATTTGACACCTTCTACACCTTCAACAGCCATTAAAGGCCCTACGACTTCATTTATTGTGCGATATTCTTTAAGCATCTAATTCCATACCTCCTTTTGAAACAACTTCATGTATAGCAGCTTTAATGTCATTTCTTAACACTTCAAATTTAGTAATTTGTTCTTCAGGGAAGTATTTAGATTTCGCGATTTGTTCACGAACAGCAACTGTGCCTTTCATGATTTCAGCAAAGTAAGCACCAAGTTCCATACCCGCTCTTGCTTCATCTTCAAAGTTCAAAATAGTCGCCAACATTTCGTATTGTTTTTCTCTTGATGTGTACGTATCTACATCATCAAAAGCATTTTGTTGCAAGAAGTCTTCACGAATCATTTTAGCTGTTTCTAGTTTTAATCGGTCTTTTTCGGATAAAGAATCAACTCCGACTAGACGTACAATTTCATCTAACTCAGACTCATCTTGTAAAAGTGCTTTTGTTCTTGTAACCATAGCAGACCAATCTTTATCCAAAGCATTTCCTATATAAGCATTTAATTCATTTGAGTAAAGAGAATAAGAAGTCAACCAGTCAATTGAAGGGAAATGACGTCTTTGAGCCAACAAATTATCCAAGCTCCAAAAAACTTTTACTACCCGTAACGTATTTTGTGTTACGGGTTCAGATGTATCTCCTCCTGGAGGAGATACTGCTCCAATAGCTGTTATGCTGCCTTCTCTGCCTTCTGATCCTAACGTAATCACTTTCCCTGCACGCTCATAGTATTCAGCGATACGGCTACCTAAGTAGGCTGGATACCCTTCATCACCTGGCATCTCTTCTAAACGACCAGACATTTCACGTAACGCTTCTGCCCAACGAGAAGTTGAATCCGCCATAATTGCTACGCTGTAACCCATATCACGGAAATATTCTGCAATCGTGATTCCTGTATAAATTGAAGCTTCACGAGCTGCAACTGGCATATTAGAAGTATTCGCAATCAAAATCGTTCTTTCCATGATTGATTCGCCTGTATTAGGGTCAATCAATTCAGGGAACTCATTGATTACGTCTGTCATTTCGTTTCCACGTTCACCACAACCAACATAAACAACTAAATCAACATCTGCCCATTTCGCAATTTGATGCTGAACAACCGTTTTACCCGCTCCAAATGGACCTGGTACAGCTGCTGAACCGCCTTTAGCTACTGGGAACAAAGTATCGATAACACGTTGTCCAGTTACCATTGGTTCAACTGGATTTAGTTTTTTAGCCGTTGGACGACCATGTCGAACAGGCCATTTTTGCATCATAGTAAACTCTTTTACACCATCTGCTGTTTCAATACTATAAATCGTTTCATTGATATCAAATTGACCTTGTTCAATACTTTTTATTGTACCTTCAACGCCATGTGGAACCATGATTTTATGAGAAATAACTTTGGTTTCGGGAACTGAACCTACAATATCTCCTGTAGATACTTTTTGTCCAACTTCAACGGTTGGTGTAAATTCCCATTTTTTTGTTCGATCTAAGGCTTCAATACTTACTCCGCGAACTAAAAAGTTACTTTCTGTTTTGTCCATAAATTTATCTAGAGGTCGTTGAATTCCATCAAACATTTGTGCAATCATCCCAGGAGCCAATTCAACCGATAACGCGTCCCCTGTAGTTTCAACAGGTTCTCCAGGTCCAATCATAGATGTTTCTTCATAAACTTGAATAGAGGCTACATTTCCGCGCATTTCAATGATTTCGCCTATTAGACCTAATTTGCCGACTTTACAAATATCTTGGATATTTGCTTCTTCCATTCCTTCAGCTGTAACTAAAGGACCGGAAACACTAACAATTCTTCCTATTTTCAAACTCGTAACCCCCTATAAAATATTTTGACCGACAGCTTTTTCAACATTTTCTTGAATCCGATTTTTACCAATATCTAATGATCCTAAATGATTCGGAATCAATATAATAGCAGGCGAAATCTCTTCGTCGTATCGTTTTATGGTATCTGGAATCAACTTACCTAATGGTTCAGTCAAGTAAATAATGCCATAATTTTCTGTTGCTAATCGATCGATCGTTGTTCTAGCTTCTTTTGCTTCAGATGCGAAGAAAACATCAAAGCCTAACAGTTTAAATGGTAAGATAGAATCTTTATCTCCTACTACACCAATTTTATGAGCCATAGTTCATTCGCATCCTTTCTCTAATAGCTTCAATGGGAAGATTATTTTCTTTACCAACTAAAATTAGTCTTAAATTCTTCACTTCATTCTCTTTAGCATAGAGATAAGCAATCGTTGGTAAGGGACCAAAAACTTCAAGTTTAGCATCTTTTATGCGATTAATAAAAGCATTATCCGTTTCTAAATCTATTTTTTCTGGAGATAATTCTTTTGTTTCATCATTAATTGATGCTAATATAATGTTTTTATATTTAGATTCCGCAAGTTTTTTACCTGCATTAACTAAATTATCCGCTCCTATTTGTACTAGTTGATCCTTAGGTATAGTCCCAGAGCTGGATAGAACAGTTGTTAAAAAATTACGTGTTCTTTTTTGTCTAATCGCTCTTGTTAAAGTAGAGAGATTATTCAAATCAATATAAAAAGTCACTAGATCTAAAATCTTAGCATCATCCAGACTTTCTGCCAGGTGTCTTAAATGAGTAAAATAACGGCGATCTAGGATAATATCAACGGCTTGGCTATCTTTATATTCCTCATAAGCATCAGTTGCTTCTTGGATACTGATTAAATAATCGTTATCTAAATCGCTTGAGCTCTTTGTTTCGACTGCTTGTCTTAATACTGAAGTAGGTACGCTGCCTATATCTATAAGCAATGTATCGAAATCTTTTTTAGTAACCATTTCTTTTAACAAAACTTTTAAATTATGATAAGAGTAACGCAATGAAAATAACTCAATTAACTTAGGATTAGGAGAAATTTTAAATAAATCAGTATAGACAGACTGCAATTCATTCATCAACAGCATATCGTAATTCTTAGTCTCCTTTAACTCTTCAACATCATTTCGATAAGGAGTATCTTTTAAAACATTCACTGCTTCTTCAAAATTGCTTGCTTGTAACATCCGTTCATATTGATCATTTCTAAGGAGACTACTTTCATATACGCGAATGCGTGTATTTGCGCCAACAAAGTCTGTTGATTTCATTTTTTCCTCTCCTTTTTAATCAAATAATTGTTTTGAAACTGATGAAACAAGTTGTCCCTTAATATCTTTAACCAATTCATCAAAAAGATAGTTGTATTCTATTCCGGTCTTTTTAAGGATAAATCCATTCTTTTTAGAAATAGTTTCAGTAGACAATTGAATATTGACCTCTTCTTTAGCTACTTTATTGATCCAGTCATTTGATACTTTATCGACAGAATATTGTCCTACTATCAATTCGATAGATTCACTACCTTTATGTTGTTTTAAAACAGATAATAGAAACTGTTGAAAATCTGTATCTGTCCACTGATTCATTTGTTCTTCAGCTTTACTAAAAACGATTTTTAACATTTTTTGCTTCTCAGAAAGTAATTGATTTCGCTTATTGATTTGCAACGTATGTTTATCTTGTTCAAACTTCCTTGCCAATCGTGAATCAATTAAACTTATTTGTTTTGCTTTTTCTTCAGCTAGATTCCTAGCTGATTCTTCAAGCAACTGTGCTTTTTCAGCTTCGGCTTCTTTGATTTTTTCTTGTACTTCAGCTTTTTTATTTTCAATCAAACGTTCTGTCAATAGTTTTAAATCTGACATTTCTACGCCTCCATTCTTTCTATTTTTACTATAAATGGAATCATTATGATTAAGCGTTAAATATCATTAAGAATGAAATAACAAAACCTAAAATAGCGTACGTTTCTACCATGGCTGCATATACAATCCCTTTAGTCGCATGTTCCGGTCTTTTAGCTAAGATTTGGATACCTGCAGCGGCAACACGTCCTTGTGCAACACCAGAAGTTAATCCAGTAAATGCAATTGGTAGAGAAGCCATAAACATATACATACCTTCAGCTAAACTTGTATCTAAACCAGTGTTCAAGAAAATTAAAAACGCGATAACGAAACCGTACAAACCTTGAGTTCCCGGTAATAGCATTAAGATTAATGATTGTCCGAATTTTTCAGGTTGTTCTGTCGTTAATGCAGCTGCTGCTTCCCCTGCAATTCCGACCCCTTTAGCAGAACCTGTTCCTGCAAAGAATGTAGCAAAAGCTATACCTAAAGCTGCAAATACTAATCCGCCGTTTTCAATTAAATAACTTGTAAAAGTTTCCATTATAAAATTCCTCCATTTAAATTCGTTTTTTATTTGTTGGTTCTATTTTTTAAATAAATATGTTTTTCGAAGGTTTTAAAAGGATTTAATGATCGTCCTCCACCTTCATAAAATTTACCGAAAAATTCAACATACTGAAGTCTTATTGTATGAATATAAGCACTTAAGTAGGTCAAGAAAATATTTAATGCGTGTAAGACGATAAACAGTAATGCACCAATCGTAAATTTCATTACTGGTGGGAAAATGTCTACAATAGAATTAAACGCTACCGCAATACTCCCACCAGAAACTCCTAATGCCATTAAACGAGTATAGCTGACTAAATCTCCAACATAATTGGTTGCTCCATAAATATTGTAAAGTCCTAGTCCAAAACCCATTACTTTGTTGTCAGATGCCAGCATAGTTACCAATATAATCCCAATAACATTGGCAATGATCACGACTAAAGAAATCATTTGCAAAAGATCATTATTCCAAAGTACCATATTGATTACTAAAAGACCTATACCTAATAGGATAAGAGCCCAAGCTGTTCCATCAATATAACTGGATGATCTTTGTTGTTTACGCCATTTTAGTCCACCATTTAAAAGCAATCCATAAACCAACTGGATAAAACCAAATACTACAGATAAAATCAAAATGGTAATGACATCATTCGTAATCGACAATAATTGGAAAGGCAAATCGTATCCAAAGAAACTTCCATAAATAAATCCCCAAGCAATTACTGAATAAGATAAATAGTGAAAGAGTTGGACAAAGTTTTTCATGCCCTTTTCAAACTTGAACACTTTTGATCCAATTAAAGTTGCTGCCCAAAGCAATATTCCATATCCTAAATCTGCACTCATCATTCCGAAAAAGACAAAGTAAAAAGGCATCATAAAAGGGGTAGGATCTACGTCATCGTATTTAGGCATACTATACATTTCTGTAATACTTTCAAATGGTTTAACTAATTTATTGTTTTTCAATACTACAGGCACTTTAGCATAGTTCTTAAATTTAATTTCATCTGCAATAACGACATAACCATCTTTTCCAACGTGTTCATCTAAAAGACTGTTCAATTCTGGAATTCGTTCCTCTTCTAGCCAGCCATTTAAAATAAATAAATCACTACCATTTAGTAATAAGGTTTTTCCTATTTCTCTTTCAACTAAATTATAATAATATTCTTCACCAAGCTGGAGATCTATGGCTTTTTCTTTAAATGCTTTTATTGTATCTTTTAATTTATCTTCTTCTTTGCGCAGATCACTAACTTCTTTAAGTACTACTTTCAATTCATTTAGAGGCGTTAGTTTATAAGAATAAGAGAGTCTGGATAATTGGAATCGTTCAAATATCTCTTCCATTAGCGAGTTTAATTTTTTTGGTACTAATACTAGATAGGATGCTTCATCTTTATAATGAAATATTTTTTCTAAATAACTATTTTCTATCGATTCAACTTCTTTTTCAAAGCTTTCTACGTTACCAGAAGCTATACTTCCAACTGTTCCAGACATTAATTGAAATGTTTTTAAATCGTTAGGATTAAAGGTCATATTTTGCCATTTCCGAAGAAATTCTTCTTTTTCTCCAAGATTTTTTTTCATCTGATCTAATTCAACCAGTCTTTTTTCTATTTTTCCTAACTCAACAATAGTGTGGTCAAGATCAGAGTGAAAGACATGGTTTTCAAGTTCTTCGAGAGTATATTCTTCGCGACCTTTTCTCAATTTAGCAATCATACCTGGTTGAGAAATATGTTGATTCAAGAAATTTAGAGTTGCCTGGATTTCTTTTAATTTTTCTTCATATTCAACACGTTTTTGAGGTGCTATATCCGTTGAATAGTAATCAAGAAATTCAGAGTCTTCTAATGTAGACAATTCAACCATTTCAAGCTTTTGTAATTCTTGTACAGCTTTTAATAGAGAATCCTTGTTTTCTTGCTCAGCTAGAAGTGTCATTTGTTTCATCTTAGCTATTGCCATAGTGAGTACTTACCTCCTTTACAATATGATTAACAACACTATTTTGTTTAACCTCTACAGATTGAAGTATTGATTCAACCTCAAGAGACAATTCTTGATCAACAGTTTGTTTTTCTATTGCTAAACGATCACGAAATAATACTTGTTGATTTGCCTCATAATTGTCTAATTCCTGTTGCATATTTTGATTACTTTTTTCAATTTCTTCGTTAACAGACTGACTAATTTCTTGAATCTTTTTTTTCCCATTAACCTCAATTTGTCGGGCTCTTTCTTCCGCTTCTTTAACGTATTCAATTGCTTCTAAACTCATTCATACACCTCCTTAAAATACAAAAAAAGACATCACTTAAGAATCATTCTTCTCACCCCTTGAAGAATTCATCCTTGAAAGCAAATGCCCAACCATTATTTTTATTCAACTAAGCATAATTTAACATAGCACTCTTTACTTGTCAAATCATAAACACCTGAAATCCAACGTATAAAGCGTTTTTTTTTAACAAAAACCTCTATACGTTTAGTCTCATTTTTAGATAAATAAATCTCAGTAAATACTTAGATGAATAAAAAAGTAAATGATTACTTTCATTAGTATATCGACATTTTATCTTACTTATTAAGACATTATCAAATTAAAAATACCGCTTATTTTCTTACCTCACCAAATGAGAATAATGCAATAGAGCCAAATCCTGTATGTGAAGCAATGGTAGGTCCATAAGGATATACTTGTATATCTTTAACATTGATTTTAGATTCAATTTCCTTTTTGATCCATTCAGCTTCTTCTTGAACACCGACATGTCCAATAAAAAGAGTTTGGTCTTCAGGATCTACTATACCTTCAACTGTTTTATTAACTAAATAATGCAGCGATTTTTTTCTACCTCTGACTTTAGCACTCGGTACTAAACCACCTTTTTCATTCATCACTATGATAGGTTTTACATTTAAAACACTGCCAAGGGTTGCAGAGACTGAAGAGATTCTTCCACTACGTTCAAGATGCCTAATATCATCTACGGTTACCCAGGAATGAAGTTTCATTTTATATTCTTCTAACCAGCTCACGACTTCTTCTAAAGATTGTCCTGCATTTTTTCGATTTACAGCTTCATATATCAATAAGCCTTCACCAAGACAAGCCGCTTTAGAGTCGACTACTGTAATATTTACTTCATCATATTCTTCTTTCAGCATTTCTACTGCTGTTACAGCATTATTATAAGAACCGCTTAATGCAGAAGATAGACCTAAAAATACAGCTGGTTGACCTTTCTCAACATACTTTTTGAATACTTCGATAAATTTACCAATATTGATTTGTGAACTAGTGGCCATTGCACCATTCTTTAAAGCTTCAAAGAAGGCATCACGGTCAAATGTTTCACCCATGTCGTCTATATAATCTTTTCCTTCAAGATTGATAATTAAATTTATAATTTCTATATCATTTTCTTTTATAAAATCTAGTGGCAAATCACAACAAGAATCTGCAATAATTTTATAATCCATTATTAAAACCCCTTTTTTTTACTAAATCTTTCAGTTCACTCACTTATTATGCCATTTTTTCAGAAAAATAGAAACTTTTTAAAAATTAATTTAAACAGCTTGCTTTGTTGAACGTTTGTTCGTATAATATAAATATCAAACAAACGTTCGGAGGAATAAAGATGAAAAAAAACACTTTAGAAGAACAAGTTCATCCCTTTTCTTTTCTGCAAAAAAAATTCTTTTTAACTGACGCCGCTAGTGAATTAGAGATTTTAACACAAATGCCTAAAGAACAGATTACTTTTTTCTTAAACCAAGCCTTTACTAAAAAGAAAAAAATAATTGTACAGTTGAATCATTTGGCAGAATCTTCTTTTTCAGCAGAAGTTACTGGTTATATTAGATATGCACCTTTTAAGAAACCTCAAATCATTCTAGAAAATACAATTACTCATATGACTTACTTAATTAATCCCAACAATATAAGACATATCCGTTTATCCTAATTGAATCCTTTCCCTCACTTTAACATTTTCCTTCACTTCACTAATTCCTATAAATAAAAAGACCCTCCATATAATTATTAGATACCAGTTATCTAATGAATCTAAAAGGAGAGTCTTTTTGTATTTGTATTGCTTAGTTTAATGACAAACATTTATTTCTAAGATAGTAATTTTTTACTTTTTGTTGGATCCAATTTTTTCTCGATCCAACCTAAGAAGAGGTCACTGATAACTGCCATTAAAGCAGTTGGAATTGCACCTGCGAGGATGATTGCTCCACCATCGGTTACATTTACGCCCCGAGTAATAATATCACCTAAACCACCGGCTCCAATAAACGTTCCGATTGCAGTTACACCAATCCCGACTACCATAGCATTACGAATTCCGGCCATAATGATCGATAAAGCTAAAGGAAGTTCAACCATATAGGTTAGCTGCCATCTTGTCATACCCATACCTTTACCTGAATCCAAAATATTTTTGTCCACACTTCGAACTCCTGCGTACGTATTTTTAATAATAGGGAGTAATGAGTATAAAAATACTGTTGTAATAACGGTGTTTACACCTAACCCCAACCCTAACATCAAGATAGACAACATGGCTAACGAAGGGATCGTTTGAATGACGTTAGCTGCTCCAACAACCCAGTCAGCTAACTTTCCATGTCGAGAAATCCAGAAACCAACTGGAATTCCAACAATCCCTGCAAAAATCACACCGTAAATCGAAATTAAGAAATGACGAAAAAATTGGCTCCAAATATAAAGACCATTTTCTGAAAAATAATAAATTAATTGTTCCCATAAATTCATTTGTGCCATCATTATTATTCGCCTCCTCCTTCGTTTACCTCAACTGATTCAAAATAATTGTTTTCTTTCAAAAAGTCGTCTGCTACAACTTTAGGTTCAATTAAATTGTTATCTGAAATATAATTTAATTCTTGCATTTTTTCATCCGTTATAGAATTTTGTAATTTTGATAATACTTCATTTAATTCAGGATAGGCTTCTAATACTTCAAAAGTCGCAACTGGACTAGCATCATATGGAGGAAATAATTGCTTATCATCTTCCAACACAACTAAGTCATAACTTTTAATACGTCCATCCGTTGAATAACCTAACACAACATCCATTTCTCCAGCTTGTAAGGCATTATAAACTAATCCGATTTGCATAGGATAAACACGGTTAAAATCAAAGCCATAAGTATCTAGAAATGCAGCATACCCGTCTCCTTCACGCTGGATCCAAGATGAGTCTACTCCAGCATTTAATTCACCCGCTACGTCCTCCAAATCACTAATGGTAACTAAATTATATTGATCTGCAAGTTCTTGTGTCACCATAAAAGCGTACGTGTTTGCAAAACCATAAGTTGGAAACCATTTTTGATTGAATTCAGCAGCAAATCCATCCACAACAAGTTCTAATGCTTTTTCAGGATCAGTGATCGGATCTCTTCCTAATTCACCTGTTAAAGAAGTTCCTGTATATTTAATTGCGGCTACATTAGCATCTCCACCAACCAAAGCTTGATGATTTAAAGAAGATGATCCTAAATTATTTACAATCTGAGCATCTATATCAATGTAATGCTCAACCATACCTTCAACAATATAACCTATAATTTGTTGTTCTGTAGTAGAACCACCCGTTATTGTGATTCCCTCTTCATTAAATCCACTACCTAACCCAGGTAACGAACAACTGCTTAATACTATCGCTGCCATAAAAAGGGCAGCAATTTTTTGAATTTTCTTCATCGTTGAAGCCCTCCTATTCATTTCCTTGCACAGTTCTAGGCGTTACTTTTTTTTCTAATTTTCCTAGTACAAAATCTGTCAATAATGCAAGAATGGTTACAGGTATGGTTCCGCCAATAATCAAACTAGGAATAAAAAGATTTAATCCATTAAAGATAAAATCACCTAATCCCCCAGCACCAATATAAGAAGCTAATGCAGCCCATGAGATAACGTAAACACCTGACAAGCGAATTCCTGCCATAATAACCGGTGCGGCTTGAGGTAATTCGACATTTTTTATCAACTGTAGACTGGTCATTCCCATTCCTTTACCTGCGTCCCTTAAATTAGTATCTACTCCATTCATTCCTATATAAGTGTTTCTTAAAATAGGTAATAAAGAATAGATAAATAATGCAACGATTGCAGGCACCTTTCCAATTCCAAATAGAGGAATCATTAAAGCTAGTAGTGCTAAAGAAGGGACAGTTTGTAAAATTGTTGCTAAGCCGATAATAAACTTAGCACTTTTTTCAAATCTTGTTAATAATACTCCTAAAGGGACAGCCACAATAACACCTAACGCCAAAGCAAATGCTGAAATGTAGAAATGTTCCCACGTTTTCAGGAGTAAATCAGAGCCATTTGTTGCAAAAAATTCAGCCATTATTTTTTCCTCCTCTATTCATTACTCTCGTTAGGAGTGGTCGTTTCAAAAAC
This sequence comes from Carnobacterium sp. FSL W8-0810, assembly GCF_038007125.1. Classification (NCBI taxonomy): domain Bacteria; kingdom Bacillati; phylum Bacillota; class Bacilli; order Lactobacillales; family Carnobacteriaceae; genus Carnobacterium; species Carnobacterium sp. FSL W8-0810. The sequence continues at coordinate 2,103,652 of NZ_JBBOWO010000001.1, forward strand.
ATTTCCACTTGTGATGTCTTCTTCCTCACCCCATATTGTATCGTAAACCACATCTACGAGTGACGTACGAGTGACTAAACCAATCAACCGATCTTTATTATCCACGACTGGGATATTTTTAAATCCACGTTTTAAAATTCTTTGAACAGTATCTCTTAAAAGAGTACCTTCTCGAACAAAATAAACTTTATCCATCATAATATCTCCTACACTTGTAGCCCGTTTACGATTACGATCGATTCTCTCTATATCAACATATCCCTTTAAGACACCAGAGTCATCCGTAACAAATAGGGAGTCGACTCGTTTATCTCTCATCAAACGAATCGCTTCTGAAAGAGATTTTCCAGGAGTTACAGAGATTGGATTTTTTATCATAACTTGGTCTACCGTTTGAATATTTGGTCTTGCTTGAATCAATCGGTCCTCACCGATAAAATCTTCAACAAACTGATTAGCCGGTTCAGCTAGTATATTATCCGGCGTATCAAATTGAACAACACGACCATTTTGCATAATCACAATGCGGTCAGCCAGCTTTAAAGCTTCATCCATGTCATGGGTAACAAAAATAAACGTTTTTCCCATCTCTTCTTGTAATTCTTTCACTAATTCTTGTAAAGCATCTCTAGTAATAGGATCTAGTGCTCCAAAAGGTTCATCCATTAATATAACATCTTGGTTCGCAGCCAAAGCACGAATAACACCAATTCTTTGTTGCTGTCCACCAGAAAGTTCTGCTGGGTAACGTTCCAAAAAGTCTTTTGGTAAATCTACTTTTTCAAGTAGTCGTTCAGCTGATTCTCGTTGTTTATCTTCAGACCACTTTAATAATTTAGGAACCATGACAATATTGTCATAAATTGTCATATGAGGCATTAACCCAATTTGTTGGATAACATAACCGATTTTACGTCTTAATTGAACAGGGTCTTTTTTCATAATATCTTCCCCATTAATTAAAATTTGTCCTGATGTCGGCTCAATCATACGATTGATCATTCGCATAGAAGTCGTTTTCCCACTTCCACTTGTACCGATAAACACAATAAATTCTCCATCATTAAATGTAAGGTTAATAGCGTCGACTGCTTTTTTCCCACCTTTATATACTTTTGAAACATCTTTAAATTCTATCAATACACTCACCTCTTTATATATTCTTTCTATTTTTTGACCATATGCAAAACTATTATCTCAAACATACTAACTCTAATCAAATTTGACGATTTTTGATTAATTTTTTCTCATAAAAAAAGATTTTGGAATTAGTATTCCAAAATCTTTCTTTAGCTAGCTTATGAGTTTATAGAATTGGAGAAAATAATCTAGAAAAAGTTTGTTTAAATTTCATCCATTTAGATTTATTATCAATGATTTCTTTTGTCAGTAGATAGCTTTTCTTCATATCTTCATAAAAGAAATTTTGCTGTTGCTGAGCAATCTTAGCATCATAGATAAAAACATTTACTTCAAAATTTAATTTAAAACTACGGATATCAAAATTAGCTGTCCCAATCGAACAGATATCTCCATCCACAACTACTGTTTTTGCATGTAAAAATCCATTATCGTAAATATATACTTCTGCACCAACTGCTGCCATAGCTTCAGCATAATACATGGTAGCCCGATAAATAAATGGATGATCTGGTTTATTCGGTATCATGATTTTAACATCAATCCCAGACATTATAGCAATTTGAATAGATTCCAATACTGAATCATCTGGAACAAAATAAGGCGTTTGAATAAAAACAGACTCTTTAGCCATACTGATCATCTTAATATAACCCTTTTTGATTTGCTCAAGATCTGAATCTGGACCACTCGAAACGACTTGTACGTTCGTATGCCCTTTTTTATCAATTAAAGGGAAGAAATTTTCTTCATATTCCAATTTATGTTTAGGAACTGCTGCATTCCAATCCATTAAAAATCGACTTTGTAATGCAAGGACAGCATTTCCTTGAATTTTTAAATGGGTATCTCTCCAATAGCCAAATTTCTTATACTCGCCTAAATACTCATCTCCAACGTTGAAACCGCCAGTATACCCAATTTTCCCATCAATAATCACAATTTTACGGTGATTACGGTAGTTAAAACGTAAATTAATCAATGGAAATTTTGAACCAAAGAAAGGTTCAGCTTTGCCACCTAATTTTTTTAATTTTTTAAAAAAATTAGGCTTTAACGATCGAGAACCTAAAGCATCATAAATAACTAAAACATCAACTCCAGCAGCTGCACGTTCTTCTAAGACTTTAAGAACACGTTTCCCTATTTTATCGTTATGGATAATATAATAGATCATATGAATGTGATGCTCCGCTTTAGAAATATCTTCTATTAAAGAATTAAATTTCTGTGCTCCATCAGTGAACAATTCAATTTTATTTCCTTTAGTTAAAATTGATTCGTCACTTTCTAAAAATAAACTTGCCATTTCTTTTGCGTTTTCAGTAGCTTGTTTAGCAGATAATAAATTTTCATCCTCTGCTAACATTTCTTTTTGAGCTTGTACGAGCTCTGGCATTCCTATATTTTCTTGAGACTTGATATCAAATATCTTTTCACGGGTCAATTTTTTCCCAATAAACAAATAAAAAATGAATCCAATTCCTGGTAAAAGAATCAATACAAGCAACCATGCCCAAGTAGCAGCAATATCTCGTTTCTCACGAAAAACCGTAATGACAGCAAAAACGATATTTAAAAAGAAAAAACCCAAAAGTATGTATGTGATAATCTGCATCGACGTATTCCTCTCCAACTTTATTATTAGTCAATCTTACTACTTCCCTAATTTTTTAGCTACTACAAACTAGCGAACTGCAGGAATTCATTACCAAAAAAGAGATTGGGCAGCTGCCACAATCTCTCACTTATTTATCCTTAAAAAAAATGGTTAATGTTTACTTTTTGGTAAAAACAACATTGGAGTCGTTTTAGCTATGATGATTAATACAACGCTTGTTACTATTCCAGTAACGAGTGCACTTCCACCGTTCGCAATAAATGAATACCAAATAGGATTCATTCCTTCTGGAGCATAACTTCCCCAAAAATAATACCCTGCAATAAAGTGCCAGAAGAAACGAGCTGCTGTTCCTAATATCGTTCCAAAGACAATTAATTGATATTGCTTTAGTTTTTTATTTTCTTTAAAAGATCGTTGGATAGGTCTGCTTACCAGACCTGCAAAACCAACAAAAGCAAAAGCAACAAAATATTCTATAAATCCTTGTAATGGATGCAATATACTAGCGTTTCCAACTAAGAAATGCAATACTCCCCATAAAAATCCTGATGCAGACGCTGCTATAAAACCATACCTAAATGCAAACAACGTTAACGGAATCATCCCTAACGAAATTGTAAATCCTGTTCCAATATTGGTTGGAATCAAAGATAACACAATTGCTAAAGCGGCAACTATCGTCCCTTCTATCCAAACACGTAACCTCATACTACTCAAAAAAAACTCCTCCTTCATGTGTTGAACAGTGCCACACATCAAAGGAGGAGTCCGAATAATCATTTTAACACTATTATTTCGTCCCCGTCACAATCCCTACGCTCGTACTAACGAACAGGTTCCAAGGGTTAGAATCTATTGATTCAATCTCAGCTTTTTACAGCACCCCTTTGTGATGGTTGTTCATTCAATTTTACTTCCATATAATATAGTACAATTATACTGATTTTTTGTCAATATACGATTTGATGATTCAACTATTAAGCAGATTAAACTAGACTGCCCTCAAGTATTTTTGAGTAAACAAACTTATACCCATCTGCTTCCTTTACTTTCTTTTTAGTATCTTTGAATCCTGATTTTAAATACATCATTTGTCCACTGATGTTATCGTAATCAATCAACAAAACAATTTCATTAATAGAAGAAAACCGCTCTTTTATATACTCCGGTAGTTTTTCCATTGAAGCTTTTCCGTATCCTTGCTTTTGATACCGTTTATCGACCGAATGGGCTTTTAAAAGAATAGCATTGGGATTTGAGACATAGTTTAATACCGAATTTCCTGTTTGAAGGATAAAGAAACCTACCATCGTATCTTGGTCTAAGATCAAGATAGGGTATTTTTCATTTTCATGTAAACTTTCAGTCATACCGACCATAGGCATCACTGTGTAAGGATTTTTTTCTATTATATAATCTTCTATCATAGAAACATCGCCTACTGTTGCTTCTCTTAGTATAATATTTTCCATCCTATTCATACACTAACCTCCACTGATTTATTGTATTAAACCTCTTTATAAGCCTACCTTACCTGTCCCCATCCCATTCAGCATAAAATTCTGATAAATAGTGTTCCATAAAAGCATGTCTTTGTTCTGCTAACTTTTTCCCAGAAGTTGTATTCATTTCTTCCCTTAGTTTTAACAATTTTTCATAAAAATGCATAATAGCTGTATCTTCTCCAGAACGATAATCTTCTATAGTAAGATGTTCACGTGGTTTTTTTTCCGGATCATGTATCAATCGATTTTTTGAACCTGAATAGGCCATTGTTCTAGCGATCCCAATTGCTCCTATTGCATCCAATCTATCTGCATCTTGAATAATTTTTCCTTCTATTGAAGTCAATTTAGTTTTATTTGTCCCACCTTTGTATGACATGTGAAGAATGATATCCATTATTTGTTCTGTTTCTTCTTCAGTTATAGGATGAGTTGAAAGCCAACTTCTAACTTTCTTCTCCCCATCAGCTTCTGTTTTATTCATTTTTTCATCAGCCACATCATGTAAAAGAGCCGCCATCTCGCAAATAAAGAAATTTATTTCTTTACGTTCTTGTTTTGCAATACTTTTTGCTAAATTTCTGACTCGATGAATATGCCACCAATCATGACCGCTAGCATCATCTTTTAATAATTTATATACATAGTCTTCTGTATGTTCAATAATTTTTTTTTGTAAATCTGTTAACATTTTTTCCACCTCATTTGTACTCTTCCAGCACTTCAAAATAAGTCTATCAATCCCACTAAAAAACCACAAGTTATATGTCAATTTTTATATCTTATTTTTTATCTTTTTTTACAAGAAACCTAAAAAGAAAACGCTTTTAAAAACTTTTTTTATTTTTTTTATTCCCCCTCTCAGGTCTGTCGTCAAGGTAAAACAACGGTATTAAAGCTTATTTTTGAAAATGGTTTTGTTTTTCATTTTTTTTTATTCATGTTACACTGATTATTGTGCTTCATTTTAAAAGTTTTTTTTTAATGAATAGATGTCGATTTTTCTTAAACATTTTTCAAAGAAATCAGCCATTTTACGAATGGTTTCTATAACAATTTATGTTTTGATTCTATCCTTATCAGATTGTACTTTATTCATTTTGATTCACTAGTTGACATTCATAAATAAAAAAAGGAAGGGGATGTTATTTTTGTCAAAAATAACTATTGAAAATGTTACAAAAGTTTTTGGTAAAAGAACAACACAAGCCTTAGAGTTGTTAAACCAACAAAAATCTAAGCAAGAAATCTTTAAAGAAACTGGGGCCACTGTAGGAGTAAACAACGTTAGCTTTACAGTTGAAGAAGGTGAAATTTTTGTCATCATGGGATTATCAGGTAGTGGAAAGTCTACTCTTGTCCGCATGTTTAATCGTTTAATCGATCCTACTAAAGGAAATATTTACATCGATGATAAAAATTTATCTACTATGGATAAAAAAGCCTTGCGCCAAGTCAGAAGAGAAAAATTAAGTATGGTTTTCCAAAACTTTGGTCTCTTCCCTCACCGTACGATTTTAGAAAACACTGAATATGGATTAGAAATTCAAGGTGTTGATAAAGCTGTGAGACAACAAAAAGCTCAAAAAGCTTTAGAAAACGCTGGATTAGGCGATTATAAAGATCAATATCCTAGTCAATTATCAGGTGGAATGCAACAACGAGTTGGTCTTGCACGTGCTTTAGCGAATGATCCTGAGATTTTATTAATGGATGAAGCTTTCTCTGCGTTAGATCCTTTAATTCGTCGTGAAATGCAAGATGAATTAATTGAACTTCAAGCAAATGTTAAAAAAACGATTATCTTTATTACGCATGATTTAAATGAAGCTTTAAGAATCGGCGACAAAATTGCTTTAATGAAAGATGGTTCCATTGTGCAAATTGGTTCTCCTGAAGAAATATTGACTCATCCTGCAAATGATTACGTGGAAAAATTCGTTGAAGATGTGGATCGCTCTAAAGTATTAACTGCTGAAAACATCATGCAACGTCCTGAAACATTAAATATTAAAAACCATGGTCCTCGTTTTGCATTAGAACAAATGCGCAGTGAAGGAATCTCTAGTATGTTAGTTGTAGATAGCCAACGCAATCTTTTAGGCTATATTACAGCTGAAGATGCTTCGGAAGCACGTAAGAAAAATATTCAAACAATTGAAAGTATCCTTAAAGTCGATATCCCAACTGTTACAAGAACAACTTCCATGAACGATATCTTCTCTGTTATTCATGATTCAACTACTCCGGTAGCAGTTGTGGATGAAGGAAAATTAGTAGGTATTATTGTCAGAGGTGCTGTAATAGCCGCTCTTGCAGGAGAAAGTGAGGTGCTGCAAAATGTTTAATTTATTAGATATTATTCCAGAATTACCTGTAGCTGATGCAATAGAAAGTTTCACAAGTTGGATAACAGATACTTTTGCATTTTTGTTTGACCCTATACAAAAATATTCTGAGATTGCTATGGAATTTGTAACAGATACTTTATTACTACTTCCACCCATTTTATTTATTTTGATTATTGCTGTGATCGCCTTTTTCTCTTCAAAAAAGAAATTTGGCTTAGCAACATTTTCAATCATTGGGCTTTGGTTCATCTATAATCAAGGACTTTGGGAAGAGTTAATGAGCACTTTAACACTAGTACTAGTTGCTAGTTTATTATCAATTGTTATTGGAGTTCCTTTTGGTATTTTAATGGCTAAAAGTAAAATAGCGAATACCATTATTGCTCCTATACTGGATTTTATGCAAACAATGCCGGCTTTTGTTTATTTAATACCCGCAGTTGCCTTCTTTGGGATCGGTATGGTTCCAGGAGTGTTTGCCTCATTGATTTTTGCAATTCCACCGACTGTTCGTTTTACAAATCTAGGAATCAGACAAGTCTCAGCTGAATTAGTTGAAGCATCAGAATCTTTTGGTAGCACTGGTGCTCAAAAGTTATTCAAAGTAGAACTTCCATTAGCTAAGTCAACAATCATGGCTGGTATCAACCAAACTGTTATGTTAGCTCTATCAATGGTCGTTATCGCTTCTATGATCGGTGCTCCTGGTCTTGGAAGAGAAGTTCTTTCTTCTCTGCAACGTGCACAAATCGGTACAGGTTTTGTATCTGGTTTAGGTTTAGTTGTTCTAGCGATTATCATTGATCGTTTAACACAAAAATTAAATAAAAAATAATTGAATGTTATTTTAAAAAAAAAAAAGGAGATGGATTAGTTATGAAAAAATTAAACTGGAAACATTTAGGCCTCACAGCAGGTTTAGGATTATCATTAGCTGCAGCAGGTTGTGCAACAGAAAAATCTTCAACAGAGGATACATCTGTTGGTAAAGGACAAGAAATTGAATTAGCTTATGTAGAATGGGATACTGAAGTCGCTTCTACTCACGTGATCGGTAAAGTTTTAGAAGATTTAGGTTATAATGTAAAATTAACACCTTTAGATAACGCTGTAATGTGGCAAGCCGTAGCAAGCGGTGACGCTGACGCTATGGTAGCTGCATGGCTGCCAGCCACTCATGGTTCTCAATTTGAAGAATATGGCGACCAAATGGTTAACCTTGGAACGAACTTAGAAGGCGCATTAGTTGGTTTAGTTGTTCCTGAATACATGGATGTAGATTCTATCGCAGACCTTACTGATGAAGCTGAAATGAGCATCACAGGTATCGAACCCGGTGCTGGTGTTGTTGCTGCAACTGAAACAGCCTTAGAAGATTACGATAATTTAAGTGATTGGGAACTTGAGACTTCTTCATCTGGTGCAATGACTGTTGAATTAGGTCAAGCTATTCAAAATGAAGAAGAAATTGTTATTACTGGTTGGTCTCCACACTGGATGTTCGCCACTTATGGCTTGAAATATCTTGAAGATCCTGAAGGTTCATTTGGTGAAGCAGAAACGATCAACACTATGGCTCGTGAAGGTTTAGAAGAAGATATGCCAGAAGCTTATCAAATATTAGATCAATTTAACTGGACAACAGAAGAAATGGAAAGCATTATGCTAGATATTTCTGAAGGAGAAGATCCTGAAGATGCAGCAGAAACATGGATTGAAGAAAATCCTGACCGCGTTGCTGAATGGACTGAAGGCGTAACAGAATAGTCTTATCTATCCCCTGTTAGAAAAAGAGCATTCACTTTTGTGAATGCTCTTTTTTGCTTATTTAAATTAAAAAAACTTTTACTAACTTCAATTAAGAAGTCAGTAAAAGCCCCTTTTAATTTAATTTTTGCGATTACGTGAACTAGTTTCCATAATAATTGGTAAAATTACTGGACGTCTACGTGTTTGTTCAAAAAGATGTTTGTTTAAAGCGTCTCTAATTTCTTGTTTTAAACGGCTCCATTCAAATTCTTTACGACTTAAATTTTCTTCTACTACTTTTCTGATAATCTCATTGCTTTGATTAATAAGATCTGTATTTTCTTTAACGTATACAAACCCTCTCGTCATAACTTCAGGTCCTGAGATGATTTTACTTTTTCTGCGATTAATAGTAACGACCGCTACAAAGATTCCATCTTCAGATAGCAATTTACGGTCGCGTAACACAATATTTCCAATATCGCCAATTCCAATACCATCTACCATTGTGTTTCCGGCTGTTACTTGTCCTGCTACATGCATACGTTCATTTTTGTATTCCATAATATCGCCTTTTCCAGGAATAAAAATATTCTTGTATGACATCCCAACTTCGTGTGCCAATTCTGCATGAGCAGAAAGCATTCGGTATTCTCCTTGAACAGGAATAAAGTAAGTAGGTTTAATCAAATTGATCATTAATTTTAAATCATTAGGAGTTGCATGTCCTGATGCTTTTAAATTATCTGAAATTTGTTTTACAGTTCCACCTGCACGGTAAATCAAGTTTTCTGCTTGAGCAACTGTTACTTCCATTGCTGTTGAAGGGCTGGTTACGATATAAACTAAATCGCCCTCTTTAATATTTACTTGAGTGTGTTTTCCTTTAGCCATACGCGTTAGAGTCTTAATTGGTTCACCAGTAACACCCGTTTCTAATACAACAATTTCTTTATCTTCGTATTTTTCGATCTCTGTTATTGGAACAATTAAATCCTCACTTGGCAATTGAAGTTTATTCAATTCCATAGCAATTCGAACAATTTCTTCAAGGTTGCTTCCTGTAATAAAAATCTTCTTATGAGATTTATGAGCAGCATCTAAGACTTGTTGGATACGCAGAATGTTGCTTGCAACACTAGCTACGATGATACGTCCTGTAGCATTTTGGAATGTATCCAATACTTCTTCTGCTACTTTCAAATCACTGATATTTTCTACTGGGCTTTCAGCTTCGCTAGAATCACTCAATAAAGCTAGTACTTTGTCTTTTCCAATGTCAGCAATACGTGACAAGTTACTTTGATACATTGGTTTTGCACTTTGGTCAAATTTGAAATCACCCGTATAAACGACGCTTCCTTCAGTTGTCTTAAGCGCTATCCCAACTGAATCAGGAATCGTATGATTCGTTCTAAAGAAACTAGCAATCACATCTCCAAATTCAATCTCAGTATTTTCATCTATAATATGATAATCATCAAATTTACTTACTTGACTATCTTTTTCAACAAATAATTTTGCTAAAGCTATTGTTAACTCCGTACCAAATACTGGAACGTCAAATTTTTGAAGGAAATAAGGCAATGCTCCTATTGCATCTTCATGACCATGTGTTAGAAATACTCCAGTTACACGATTTCTATTTTCTTCTAAATAACTAAAGTCAGGAATGACTACGTCGATTCCTAGTAATTCTGTTTCTGGAAACATCAATCCACAATCCAATACAAAGATGTCTTCATCAACTTCAACAGCATACATATTTTTTCCATTTTCTCGAACTCCACCTAGTGGAATAATTTTAATTGTGCTCATTTCTTCACCTCTTTTACTTTCAATTCATTATTTTTTGTATTTACCAATTTAATGTAGTTAAAATAAACTCTTCTTCTTCTTTTGTGCAAGCTACCAATGGCAATCTTACGCCTCCAACTTCAATGCCTAAATGATTTAACGCAAATTTCACTGGCGCAGGAGATGGTACTGTAAACAGACTATTCATTTTTGGCACTAACTGACGATGCAATTCTGCTGCTTCACTCATTTGAAGGGCTTCTAAGCAGTTGTACATTTTCACCATATCGTTTCCTAAAACATGGCTTGCTACTGAAATCACTCCAGTTGCTCCAATACATTTTGCAGGAAAAGCGTTGCCGTCTTCACCAGTATAGACTAAAAAGTCATCCGAAGTTTGCTCAATTTCTTCACTCACAGCGTCTAGACCTAAACATTCTTTGACTCCAATAATATTTTTAATAGCTGAGAGTTTTATCGTCGTCTTAGGATCAATAGAAACGCTCGTACGACCTGGAACATTATAGATAATAATGGGTAATGTTGTACTATTTGCTACAGCTTCAAAGTGAGCATATAGACCTGCTTGATTAGGCTTGCTGTAATAAGGAGCAACTACTAACGCTGCATCAATACCTGAAATGGCTTCAACCTCTTTTGTAAAAGCAATCGTTTCAGCAGTATTGAATGAACCTGTACCAGCAATAACGGGTACTCGACCTGCTACTAATTCGATTGTTTTTTGATACAACTCCAGCTTTTCATTATGGGTTAACGTAGGAGATTCTCCGGTTGTTCCTCCCACTACTAACCCTTCAGTGCCATTTTCAAGCAAATAGTTGATTAATTTTTCTAAACGTCCATAATCAACTGCTCCTTGATCGTCAAATGGAGTGGTCATAGCTGTTATAATGCGAGCTTTTTTTAAATCCATTTAAATCACCCTTTACTTTAAATTCATCTTACATTGATTAATCTTTTGCTTTTACTAATCCTAATTTATATAGACTTTCAGCAATTTGAACAGAATTCCAAGCTGCGCCTTTTAATAAATTATCTGAAACAACCCACATATGATAACCATTCTCTTGGTCACGATCTTTACGGATTCTTCCAACAAATGTTTCTTTTTTTCCAGCTGCATCTAACGGAGTTGGATAAATTTGGTTAGCAGGATCGTCTTGAAGTTCTACACCAGGTGCATTTCTTAAAAGGTCTTGAATAGAAGCCACGCTAGCTCCATCTTCTTTCACTTCAATATAAACAGATTCTGCATGTCCTGATACAACAGGAATACGGACACATGTTGCAGAAATTTTTATTTTATCGTTACTCATGATTTTTTTTGTTTCATTAATCATCTTTAATTCTTCAAATGTGTACCCATCTTCAGTAAATAAATCAATTTGCGGTAAAGCGTTAAAAGCAATTGGAAAATGCTTTTTGTCACCACCGGATGGCAAAATTGCTGCTTCAAAAGGTTCGTTATTCAACATGTTTTTTGCTTGGTCTTTCATCTCTTTTACAGCAGATACTCCTGCCCCACTTACTGCTTGGTAAGTTGAAACGATGATACGATCTAGTCCATATTGTTTACGAATTGGTTCAAGTGCCACCATCATTTGGATAGTTGAACAGTTCGGGTTAGCAATAATGCCTTTATGCGAACGAATCGCTTCCTCATTCACTTCAGGAACAACTAATGGTACTTCAGTATCCATACGGTAGGCGCTCGTGTTGTCGATAACAACTGCTCCGCGTTTTACTGCTTCCGGCGCAAATTGTTTTGAGATTGAGCCGCCAGCACTAAATAAAGCAATATCGACATTTTCAAAAGAATCAGCTGTTGTTTCTTGAATTTCGATTTCTTTTCCGTTAAATAAAGCTTTTTTTCCAGCTGATCTTTTAGAAGCTAATAGTTTCACCTCTTTAATAGGAAAAGCAGCTTGTTCCAACATTTGAATCATTTTTGTTCCTACAGCTCCAGTTGCTCCAACAACTGCAATAGTATATCCACTCATTTATTTATCTCTCCTAATACATTTCTTTTTATCTATTAACTACACGTACTCCCAATATACATTTTAGCACAATTTTAAAGGAAATTATACACATGTAGATTATTCGCTCTCTTTTGTTTTATTATTATAACGTAGCAAAGTAAAAGTATGATACACTTTTTACGTCTATTCCCTCAATCAAATATGAAAGGAGAGCATATGAAACGCAAATATAAAATTTTAATAATTGGTATCGTTCTTTTTGTTTTACTTATTCTAGGAGGTTTGTTTTTTTTACGCTCTATGACTTACCTGCCTTTAGACGAAGCTATTGAAGAGACTATGCCATCCAATCAGAATTATCAAGTCAAAGAAACCTCTGATGCCGTTATCTTTATGCCATTGAAGGAATCACATCCGACGTCAGTTATTTTTTATCAAGGAGGGTTGGTAGAGGAAAAAAGCTATAGTTCCCTCGCTGCTAAACTCGCTTCAAAAGGGTTTCCTGTATACCTTGTTAAGCATGCGTTAAATCTTGCTGTTACCGATACAAATAAAGCAGAAAAACTGATTGTTGATGAAAACATAACTGATTTCGTTATTGGAGGTCATTCTTTAGGAGGCGTCATGGCCAGCCGCTTTGCAAATGAAATAGATTCGGATCTGTTAAAAGGGGTCTTTTTACTAGCCAGCTACCCTGATGAAAAAGGTCGACTAGACACCTTACCTATTTCAGTTCTTTCACTTGTAGGTTCTAAGGATGGTGTACTTGACAACGAAGCCTACCAAGATGGAAAAACTTACTTGCCTGATTCTACATCCTATTACATTATCGAAGGCGGTAATCATGCTGGATTTGGAGATTATGGACATCAAGAAGGCGATAATGATGCTAGTATTTCTCATGAGGAACAACAAGAATTAACCGTTCAATTTTTAGTAGAATGGCTGAATAAGATTGAAGAATAATCATAAAAAAAGAGCCCAATTAAAAATTGGACTCTTTTTTCTATTCATGTTTATTTTTCTTCAGTTTTCAATAATACTTTACGAGAAAGGTTGATTCTTCCTTGTTTATCGATTTCGATAACTTTAACGTCCATTACTTCGCCTAAAGTCAAAACATCTTCAACTTTCGCAACACGTTCGTTTGCTAATTCAGAAATATGAACTAATCCATCTTTTCCTTTAGCAATTTCAACAAAAGCTCCGAATTTTTCAATTCGTTTTACTTTTCCTGAATAAACTTTACCAACTTCGATATCTTTTGTTAATTCTTCAATAATTTCTTTAGCACGTTTGATCATAGCCGCGTCTTCAGATGCAATACTGATATTTCCTTCTTGATCGATATCAATTTTAACGCCGGTTTCATCAATAATAGCATTGATTTGGTCACCACCGCGGCCAATAACAACTTTGATTTTTTCCGGTTTGATTTGCATCATTTCAATTTTAGGAGCATATGCGCTTAATTCTTCATGTGGCTCAGCAATTGTAGAAATCAATTCATCAAGAATTTCCATTCTTGCTTTTTTAGCTTGAGTTAAGGCTTCTTCTAAAATTTGTTGCGTAATTCCTTCAATTTTAATATCCATTTGAAGAGCAGTGATTCCTTTGCTTGTACCAGCTACTTTAAAGTCCATATCGCCCAAGTGATCTTCTAATCCTTGAATATCCGTTAAGACAGTATAGTTTTCGCCTTCTTTAACAAGTCCCATTGCGATCCCAGCTACTGGAGCTTTGATTGGCACGCCGGCATCCATTAAAGCTAATGTACCCGCACAGATACTTGCTTGTGATGAGGAACCATTTGATTCAAGAACTTCAGCCACTAAACGAATCATGTATGGGAAATCTTCTTCACTTGGAATCACTTGTGCTAAAGCACGTTCACCTAATGCTCCGTGTCCGATTTCTCGACGACCTGGTCCACGTGATGGGCCAGTGCTTCCAACAGAGTATTGTGGGAAGTTATAGTGATGAATGAATCGTTTGCTGTTCTCAACACCTAATCCATCAATAATTTGATGTTCGCCTAATGGTGCTAAAGTAGCTACAGACAAAGCTTGCGTTTGCCCACGAGTGAACAAACCAGAACCATGTGCTCTTGGTAAAAGTCCGATTTCTGAAGCTAAAGAACGAATTTCATCAATTTTACGACCATCTGGTCTGATTTTATCGACTGTAATTAAACGACGTACTTCATTTTTTTCCATATCTTCAACAATTTGTTTTACTTCTTTATTGATACGGTTAGATTCATCATGTTCTTTATATTTTTCTTCGTAAAAAGCAATTGCGTCTTCTTTAACTGCTTCAATATTTTCTTCACGAGCTAATTTTTCTTCTGTTTGAATGGCAGCAATCATTTTACTTTGGAAAGCATCATTCACTTCTTTTTCTAAATCTGCATCGATTTGTAATAATTGAATAGTCATTTTTTCTTTGCCGACAGCCGCAACGATTTCTTCTTGGAAAGCAACTAATTCTTGAATAGCTCTATGTCCAAACATTAAAGCGCCTAGCATATCTTCTTCTGAAACTTCTTCGGCTCCACTTTCAACCATGTTGATAGCTTCTTTTGTACCAGCAACTGTTAAGTGTATATCTGATAAAGCTTCTTGTTCAACTGTTGGGTTAATGATGTATTCTCCATCAATGCGTCCAACGTCTACTCCAGCAATTGGTCCATTAAATGGAATATCTGAAATTGCTAGTGATAAAGAAGAACCAAACATAGCTGAGAAAGATGGTGAACAGTCTTGTTCTACAGACATAACTGTATTTGTGATTTGAACTTCATTACGAAATCCTTCAGCAAACATTGGACGAATCGGACGGTCGATTAATCGAGCTGTTAGCGTCGCTGTTTCACTTGGACGCGCTTCTCTTTTAATAAAACCACCTGGGATTTTCCCAACTGAATACATTTTTTCATCATAATTTACAGTTAACGGGAAGAAATCTACATCCTTAGCTTTTTTACTAGCCACAGCTGCTGTTAATACTGCAGTATCATTATAACGAATCAAAACGGCTCCATTAGCTTGTTTTGCTAATTGTCCAACTTCAACTGTTAATGTACGTCCTGCCCATTCTTTAGTGAAAACTTGCTTCTCTGTCATTGTGTGCATTTCTCCTTTTTCTTAAAGCTTTTATTCGTTACTTCCAAACAGACTACTAAACAAATGTCAACATTTCACTTTCATTCAAATGCTCACATTTGTATAGTAGGATGGATAACAAAATAAAACAGCTTTTTTCTTTTACATACAAAATGAAGCGAGATTCCTTAGAACCTCGCTTCTAAATAGACTACGAAAAATTAACGACGTAGGCCTAATCTTTGAATCAATTCACGGTAACGAGTAATATCTTTGTTGCGTAAGTACGCAAGCAAGTTACGACGGTGACCAATTTTTTTCATAAGTCCACGGTAAGAATGGTGGTCTTTTTTGTGAACACGTGCATGTTCATTTAAGTGGTTGATCTCAGCTGTTAATACAGCAACTTGTACTTCGGGAGAACCTGTATCTCCTTCGTGGATTGCGTATTCTTTGATGATTTCATTTTTACGTTCTTTAGAAATTGACATTTCTAAGCACCTCATTTCTCAATTTTTCCTCTTACTGAGTAGACGTTGGTGATTCGTTTTACCAAGTAAAAGGTATGTGTTTAGTACACATTTAAATTCTACTAGAATAAATGACAAAATGCAAGTTTTTTAATTAACATTCTTCATTTAACTAGTCCTTTACTTTCTCCTATAATTCATCATTTTTTTAATTTATATTGAGCTGTTATTTCTAATATCAAATCTCTTAAGTTAGCCGCTTTTTCAAAATTCAATTCTTTTGCTGCAACTCTCATTTCTACTTCCATGCCATCAATTAATTCTAAACGCTGCTCTCTAGTCATCTTAGCAATATTCTCTAATCCAGATGCTCCCTCTTCATCTCCTTCTACTACTGAAGTAATAGAAATCAAGTCACGAATGTCTTTAATAATCGTTTTAGGAGTAATACCATGTTCTTCATTGTACTCTTGTTGCGTTGCACGACGCCTTTCTGTTTCTGTTATGGCGGCATTCATAGAATCCGTTATTCGATCAGCGTACATGATCACTTTCCCATTTTCATTACGTGCAGCGCGACCAATAGTCTGTACAAGTGAACGTTCACTTCTTAAGAAACCTTCTTTGTCAGCATCTAAGATAATAACTAAAGATACTTCTGGTACATCAATACCTTCACGTAGCAAGTTGATCCCGATCAGTACATCGTACACACCTAAACGCAAGTCTCGAAGAATTTCTGTTCGTTCAAGTGTTTTGATCTCACTATGCAAATAGGCAACTTTAATGCCTACTTCTTTCAAGTAATCTGTTAAATCTTCTGACATTTTTTTAGTCAATGTAGTAATAAATACACGCTCATTTTTTTCAGTGCGTTCATTTATTTCACCAATTAAATCATCAATTTGTCCTTTGATTGGACGTACTTCTATAATAGGATCTAGTAATCCTGTAGGACGGATAATTTGTTCAATAACCTCTGGAGCTCGCTCCAATTCATATGGTCCAGGTGTAGCTGAAATATACATAATTTGATTCACATGTTTCTCAAATTCTTCCAAGCGTAGCGGGCGATTGTCTAAAGCACTTGGTAATCTGAAACCATATTCAATCAATTGTTCTTTTCTAGCTCTGTCACCGTTATACATTCCTCTAATTTGAGACATTGTAATATGCGACTCATCAATTACGATCAAAAAATCATCTGGAAAGAAGTCAATCAATGTATAAGGTGCTTCTCCAGGTTTACGCCCATCCATATGCCGAGAATAGTTTTCAATTCCAGAGCAATAACCCATTTCCAATAACATTTCTAAATCGTAGTTCGTGCGTTGTTCTAAACGTTGAGCTTCAATCAATTTGTTTTCAGCACGTAAAACTTTTAGGCGTTGTTCTAACTCTTCTTGAATATTTTGAACAGCAGACCTTGTTTGTTCATCATTTGCAACAAAGTGAGTTGCTGGAAAAATCGGAACATGTTGAACATCTGCTTTAACTTCACCTGTTAAAACATCTACTTCTCTGATACGATCGATTTCATCTCCAAAGAACTCTACACGGATAGCTTCACTGTCACGCGATGCTAAAAATATTTCAACTACATCTCCTCTAACACGAAAACGTCCACGTTGAAAATCGATATCATTTCGTTCGAATTGCATATCGACTAAACGACGCAACATTTCGTCACGGTTTATTTCAGCCCCTACACGTAGAGAGAGGACATGATCTCGATAATCTTCGGGGTTAACCAGCCCATAAATACACGAAACGGAAGCTACTACAATCACATCTCGTCGTTCTAATAAAGAACTAGTTGCAGAGTGGCGTAGTTTATCGATTTCATCATTAACGCTCGACTCTTTTTCAATAAATGTGTCACTTGAAGGAACGTAAGCTTCTGGTTGGTAATAATCATAATAACTAACAAAATATTCAACTGCATTATTAGGAAAGAATTCCTTAAACTCCCCATACAGCTGACCAGCTAAAGTTTTGTTGTGTGCAATGACCAAAGTAGGTTTATTTACTTCTTTGATAACATTTGATACCGTGAATGTTTTCCCGGTTCCTGTGGCACCTAGTAAAGTTTGTTCTTTTTTGCCTGTTTCTATACCTTCAATTAATTTTTTTATCGCAGCAGGCTGATCACCGCCTGGTTGGTACTTAGAAACCAATTCAAATTGATCCTTTGGCATTCACTTACCTCCTCACACTTCTAAAAACAAGATTAAATACTATTTAATAGACATACTGCATACTAATCCTATTTTATTATTCTAGCACGGAACGTGTGTTCTTACAACTAATTCGATATGTTTCCGATAGGATTTGACGATTTCTATTTGTTGAAAACAAAAAAAAGCTATAAGTCCTGATTACTCGAGACTTACAGCTTTTTTAAAAATTTTATAACAATGACCTCTTATTTAGCTAATTTAGCAGTTAAACGAGATTTATCACGGTTAGCTTTATTTTTATGAATCAATCCTTTAGATGCAGCCATGTCAATTGATTTGATTGCTTCTTTAAGTAATGGTTCAGCGTTTTCGTTACCTGCTTCAACAGCTTGAACGTATTTTTTAATAGCAGTACGCATTGAACTTTTTTGAACGTTGTTTTGTGCAGCTGATTTCTCAGAAGTACGAACACGTTTGATTGCAGCTTCGATGTTTGGCATTTGATTCACCCCACTTTCAATTATTTACAACATAAAATAGTCTATTCTAGTTGTTTCAACAAATTCAATTATACATAAAGACAAGCTTCAATGCAATAAAAATGTGTAAAGTTTTTTTACTTGATAGCTAGATTCATTTAAATCCTTGTACCTGTCTTCTTTAGAGAGTTTTTTTGTGCATATTGGAGAACAAATAATTCAAATTGCATCTCTTTATCGCCTTGTCCTGTTTTTAAACGGTATTCTGCATCAATCAATCCATTATAAGCTTCTATAAGTGAAGCTTCCTTAATTTTTCTCATCTGTTGGATGGCTAACTTAACACGGTAAGGATGCGTTTTTATTTGTTTCGCAATATCTCCTTGTTGATAGCCTTTTTTTTCTAAAATTTTGACTTGGATAAGCAAGCGGAATTGAGAAGTCATAATCGCATTTATTTTAATTGGATCCTCTTTTTGCAATAAAAGGTCTTGATATAAATTAAGGGCTTGTCCGACATCTTTTTTCAAAACATATTCATTTAAGGCAAATATATTTTGTTCTAACGATTTAGCTACGAGTTCTTGAACGGCTTCTTTTGTAATATACTTAGTATCTTGAGCATAAAGAAAAAGTTTAGGCAGCTCTCCCATTGCTACAGATAGTCTAGCGTCTGTTAATTGAATAAATAATTCAAATGCTTCTGGAGAATAGCGATACCCTTCATTCTCTATTGTATCTTTTACGTACTTTCGCATATCTTTTTCCACTAGCGCATTTACTTCAATAACTGTTGCTGTCTTTTTTAGTAATTTCGTTATCTTTTTGCGTTCATCTAATTTTTCATAGGGAGCAAAAAATACAAGTGTCGTTGATTCAGATGGATGACTTAAATAACTTTCTAACCATTTCAAGTCATGTTCCAACTTTGATTTTATTTTTTCACCTGTTAAAAAAATGGGTCTATCGACAAAAACGACTCGACGGTCTCCAAAAAACGGAATCGATTCTGCATCTTCTAAAGCCGTTCCAATAGTAACCTCTTCCATATCGTACGCACCAAAATTGAGTTCCAATTCTTCTGCAGTCAATAGTGAATCTGTTAGTGTCTTTCTAGCCACACTTGCCAAATAGGACTCAGTTCCTAACACAACATAAACTTGGGCAATCGGACCATTTTTTATTTTAGTTATCTCAGATACAAAATTCACTTTGTTCCACCACTTTCTTATATTGTCTTTATGGTACAAAGCATTAATTGATTTTGCAAGGCTATTCCTGAATTATTTTAAAATCGTTTGAAAATCCATCCCTTTAATTTCATTCCATTGAGTAATATACCGGTATCTAAAACTACCTTGCAGATCTGTGCGGTAGACCAGAGCATTTACATCTTCTAATCGGTTTAACACTTCATCCTTAGGGTGACCATAACGGTTATTTAAACCACAAGATATTATTGCTGCCTTAGGATTGATTCCTTCAATAAAAGATTGACTGGTTGAAGTTTGGCTTCCGTGATGAGCGACCTTTAAGATATCTACTCTTAGATTAGGATAAAGAGCGGTTAACTCTAATTCACCTTCTTCTTCAATATCGCCTGTAAATAGCCAATAATACTCTCCAATTTTTCCATATAACACTAGAGAATCATTGTTACCGCCTATTCCATTTTTTACAGGCCATAAAACAGCTAACGACGGACCAACTAATTGTTTCTGATTTGTTTCAGCCGTAACTGCTGTTAACCTCACTCCCTTTTTTTCTAATGCAGTGATTACATCATAAAATTGTTGTTTTTTTGGTGCACTTTTTGGAAAAACAAGCTCCTTAATTTTGATACTCTGAGCCATTTCCATTAAAGCACCCATGTGGTCTTCATCTGAGTGAGTAATAAAAACTTGATCCAGTGTTGCTACACCTAAAGATTTAATAACCGGAACTAAAACGCGGCTGGCAACAGTCGATTGTTTTTTTCTTATCTGCCAATCTTCTTTTTCAAAAGTTATTGACCCTCCCGTATCTATTAAATAAACACCTTTTCCATAGGGTTCTTTAATTAAAATAGCATCTCCTTGCCCTACATCTAGTACAATCACTTCTCCATAAGGGTTGTAGGTTTGATAACGAATGAACACACTAAGAATGAGCATAAATAAGATAATTGATCGTTTTCGTTTCTGCTTTTTTTCTAAAGAAATAAGCAAAATGATCAAAGCAGAAACAGTTAAGACAACTAAAATAAGAGGTACTTTGCCTGTAACAATCGTACCATATGGAAAAAGCGCTATTTTTAAAACGATCCATTCCATTAATTCTACTATCCATTCTGTTAAATGGATAAAAAAATCAAAAACTATTGTTCCAGTAAAAATAAACGAACTGAAGAACAATAAAATGATCATAGGCATAACAATCCACGCAAATAAAGGAACAAAGATTATATTAGCAAATATCCCTACCCATGAAAATTCAAAAAAATGGATACTAAGAATAGGAACAGAAATCAACGTTAAAACAAATGAAATAACTAAACTATTTACACTGTTAAACTTTGATTGATTAAATAACGTGTTCGAAAATAAAATCAACGCTAAACTAAGAAGATAACTTAATTGAAACCCTACAGAAAAAATTTGATAAGGATCAACCCAAAGACCAATAATCAACGTCCAAGACCATGTGTCCATCCCAGAAATAGGTCGTTCAAGGCGTGAACCCGTTTGACTAATCAAACTCATTGAAATAGCTCTAAAAATACTAGTTCCCCAACCTGTCAAACTCCCATATATCAGGAGTAAAAACAATAAAATCAGATAGGTACGTTCTCGTGAGATACCAATTCTCCAGAGACTATATGTTAATCCTGTAATTAAAAATTGAATGTGCAGTCCGGAAATACTTAACAAATGAATGATGCCAATTTCTTTGTAGCCATTCATCACTTGGTTCTCAATAGAACTAGTATCTGCAAACAACAGTGTTTTTATGTAACTTGAAACGGTTGGCGTTGTATGATTATCAATATGAGATAAAAGGATTTGTCTTATATTTTTAATGTTTAATTTTTCAAAAAATGTTTGGTGGTAGTTATTTGTATAAGGAGTGATTGTTTCAGCTTCTAATATCCAAAACAGGTTATTCCGGTATAAGTACTGCTGATAATTAAATTGATTTAAGTTTCTATTCTGTTCTGGCTCAGTTAATAAACCGGAGACAATAAACTTCTCTACTGTTCGTTGCTTCTGCCAGAGCAGCTTCTCTTCTTCATCAGATAAACGATAAAAAACAACGACTTTTTCAGAAACTTTTTTATTTTCACCAACTTCTGTAACTGTTCCATAGAACTGAACTTGATCTCCATCGATTTTAAGATCATTGGGGTCTAATGTAATCAAAAATAGTTGTTCTTCTGCAGAAAGTTCTGTATGTCTACTGCTCTTTTCGATACTTACAATCAGAAGGGTGAGACTAACCAGTAAACAAGAGTAAATGATCAGTTTTTTTCTACGAGTAACAAGTAATCGAGCCACCCAAATGATGAGTAAAAGAATACTCAACCAATGAGCAGACAGAACAACGATCGTACATAATAAACACAAAATGGCAGAAAAAAGGACATATCCTTTCAACTATTGAATAGCGGTATGTCCATCACTATGGCTTAAACTAGTTTCTTTATTGGATGAGAAATCTAGTTGTTGAAAAAAATCTTTTGGAAGGGCCACTTTTTGGCATTGAACGTGGGCTTGTTCAATTAACTTTAATGCATAAGGATTATTATGGTAATCTTCTAAATAATTTATTTTAGTAATACCTGCTTGAATAATCATTTTTGTACACTGCAAACAAGGGAAATGCGTGACATATATTTCAGCGCCTTCAGTTTGAGCACCAAATTTTGAACATTGAAGTATAGCGTTCATTTCAGCATGAATCGTGCGTAAGCAGTGTCCGTCAACTACATAACAGCCTTCATCTATGCAATGCACATCTCCATTTACAGATCCATTATAGCCTCCTGCAATGATTCTCTTTTCTCTTACAATAGTTGCACCAACCGTTAATCGAGTACATGTACTTCTTAAAGACAGCAATAAGCTTTGAGACATAAAATATTGATCCCATGGTATACGTTCTGGCATGCCAATCCTCCTCCAATCGATTTCGTTTAAATACTGATTTCATTCATGTTTTCTCAAGTATACAAAAGGCTGTTACGACTTTCAATACTTCTTTTTCTCATTTACTTTCTTTACTCATTGCCCACTGTAATGCTCGATTGTATAGCCTCAAAAGTCTTTTCACCAATGCCGGACACATTTTTCAATTCTTCAATTTTTTGAAAAGAGCCATTATCCTGTCTATAAGTAACGATTTGTTCTGCTTTTTTCTCTCCTATTCCAGATAACTGTTGCAACTCACTAGCATCTGCAAGATTGATATTCACTTTTGTTGATGCGTTGGGTTCGCTACTTCCCTCAGGTACTGTAATAACATTCTCTTCCATCGAAGCAACCTGTGTTTCTTGATCCGTTTGAAGGGTTTCAGAGTCTCCTAATTTTGGAATAAATATGACCATTTGATCCGCTAATTTTAAAGATAGATTTACTGGTGTTTGGTCAGCCTCCTCACTAAACCCGCCAGCTAAATCGACAGCATCAATCAATCGCATGTCACTGGTTACTTCATACACACCTGGAAGGTATACCGCTCCTTTAACATCTACATAGATTTTTTCTACCGAACTTTCAGACACGTGATCTACTGATTCTAGTTCTACGGATGATTTCCTATCATTTTGCAAGTAACTCATTGTCATTGACTGTTCTTCTACAGAGTTCGAATTTTTAAATAGAAGAAAACTTATTCCCAATACGCTTATTATTAAACAACAGAAAACACCTATTTCGATAGCTAAACGGTATTTTATCAACCATTCTTTTCCTGTTTTTAACATCTCCTTACACTCCTTTTCGAGTCCTTCTAACAAGTAATATACGTTAAAACTCATCTTTTCAGTTTAAATAAGCGCTTTAATTTATTTCTTTTCAAGTTTGTAGTATGGTTAAGTTGATTAAAAAAGTTCATATTAGGAGTGATAAAATGAATAAAGGTAAACTGATTGTATTATATGTAGCCTATTTAATAATGGTTGCTACAAATGCTTTAGCAAATATTCTTCCAATAAATGGCTATCAAACGGGAGAAATTTCAGATATGCATGATGTATTTTTTACTCCTGCTGGTTTCATTTTTAGTATTTGGGGAGTGATCTACTTCGCATTGTTAGTGTGGCTGCTAAGTTTTAGTTTCAAAAAGCAAAACTTGAGTCATTCACAACTTTTGGGCTTCTTATTGACTTGTTTGTTTAATGCAAGTTGGATTTTGGTTTGGCATTTCCTTTTAGACGGAGTTGCTCTTATTGTTATTTTCTTATTGCTTCTTTCGCTTATCTTTTTATATCAAGCACAAAAGAAATCTCACTCTTCCAAGCTTTACTTGGTTCCTATTTCACTTTACTTAGGATGGATCATTGTTGCGACAATCACTAATTTCAGCTATTGGTTAGTTGCCAGTATAGGAATTGATGCAAGCCTTCAAAACTTGTTGACGTATGTATTATTAGCCTTAACAACACTTGTAGGATTAGGTATTGTTTTTTATTTAAAAGACTTAGTTATTCCGTTAGTCTTTGTCTGGGCCATGTTTGGTATTTTCACAAAAAACTTGCCTGATCATCGTATGATGGCTATTTTTACAATCGTTTTAGCTATTGTACTTGTCATTGGGAGCTTGGTTTCGTTATTCACTAGCAAAAGAACAAATCAAAAAAATCCTTATCATTTCTAAAATAAGAAATACAAAAAAGAAGTCAGCGCTAAACTGACTTCTTTTTTGTATATAAAATTATAAGCCTTCTAAATAATCAATTGCATCTTGGAAGTTTTTTACTGGAATAATTTTCATTTCAGTATCGATTTCTTTTGCTGCTTCAAGCGCTTCTTGATAATTCGTCATCATTTCAGGATAATTAGCTTTTATCACTGGATCGATCGTATCATCTGGCGCAAAAAAGATCGTGGCACCTTCTTCACTAGCTGCTACAACTTTTTTATCGATCCCTCCAATTCGACCTATTGTTCCATCTGATTCAATTGTTCCTGTTCCCGCGATTTCATTTCCATCAC
This sequence comes from Carnobacterium sp. FSL W8-0810, assembly GCF_038007125.1. Lineage (NCBI taxonomy): Bacteria > Bacillati > Bacillota > Bacilli > Lactobacillales > Carnobacteriaceae > Carnobacterium > Carnobacterium sp. FSL W8-0810. The sequence continues at coordinate 2,128,245 of NZ_JBBOWO010000001.1, forward strand.
GCAAATTTTTACCAGTCAATTGCGTATAAATTTGCAAAGCAAACATAAAACCTGCAGAAGGTCCACCAATTTCTCCAGCATTTATAGCTACAGGAATTTCTGTTTCAATGGAAGTATTGTCGACTAAAGAAATTCCTAAACCAGCTTGTTTCGTTTCTTTCATATCCATTAGGTTTCCGGATGCCGTTTGTTTTTCACCATTATGCTCATACGTTACTTCTATTGATTGACCAACCTCTTGTTGTTGAACATACTCAATAAATTCTTCTGAACTCTCAAAATTCTGTCCATCAAGCGAAAGTATGGTATCACCAACTGTTAATTTCCCTTCAAAACTGGATCCTTCTAAAATAGACATGATATAGATTCCATTATAGGTCAATTGATACTGCTCACCAGCTGTTTTATATGCCAACTCAATAGCTGAATTGATGGAACTTGTCATGTAGTAGTTCTGTAGATTCGTATACTCTTCATCAGAGGTATTTGTACCAAATAGTTCTTCTTTTGTAACTCCCTCATGAAAAGGCAAGTATTTCATAAAGTAAGTAAGGGGTGTAGCTTTTCGAATAGCAACTGTGGTCAACATATAATGACCTTTTTCTTGATCATCTTTTTGATTTACTTTTACCAATTCATTTAACTGTACAGCTGAACCCGGACCTTCTATATAATAAGGAATAGGCATAAAGATTCCAAAAAGAACAATCAATACTAGCAGAACAAGTAGACTCTTATGTCTCTTTTTTTTCATATCGTTCATCTTAATCATCCTTTATATACATAAATTGATTATTCAACTACTATTCGATTATTTTTGGTACTTCAACTTAATGGCTTCATTTACAACTTCTGGAACCAATGTGGAAACGTCACCGCCAAACATAGCCACTTCCTTAATTAAGCTAGAACTTAAAAATCGATACTTCTCATTTGACATTAAAAAGATCGTTTCAATGTCTTTATGTTGAATCTTATTCATAGTAGCAATAGTAGATTCATACTCAAAATCAGCATTATTTCGTAATCCTCTTAATAAAGTAACGGCTCCAATTTCTTTTGCCAATTCCACTGTTAGTCCCCCACTGTGTTCAGTCACACTGACATTTTCTAAATAATTTACAGCACTTTTTATAAAGGTTATTTTTTCTTCTAACGTGAACAAAGCATTTTTAGAGGTATTAGTAGCAACTGCTATAACTACCTGATCAAATAATTTAGCAGCTCTTTCTACTGTGTCTAAATGTCCATTAGTAAAGGGATCAAAACTTCCAGGAAATAACGCTATTTTATTCATTTGTCTCCTCCTGATCATTAATGTATTCATACATAACGATTTGAGTTGATCCATAAAGTTCTTTTCTAAACGATATTGCCGCCCCAATAGTTTCTTTTAAATGTGTATGTTTATCCAATTCACAAATAATAATAGCTTTATTATTCAACAAATCAGAAGCGATTATTTTTTCGATTTGTTTTTCAATTTCTTGTTTTGCATAGGGTGGATCTAAAAATAATAAATCGAATTTTTTCTTTCCTTTTAATAAATCTAAAGAACGATTAGCATCGTTTCGGTAAACTTCAAATTTTTCTGGTTCTTTTGTTACAGCAATATTTTCTTTTATTGTTTTGAGAGCTAAAGGATCTCGATCAATTAAAACCGCCTTATCCATACCACGAGAAATAGCCTCAATAGACAATCCTCCACTACCAGCAAATAAATCCAAACAATTTCCCCCATCAAAATAAGGACCTATGATATTGAAAATAGATTCTTTTACTTTATCTGTTGTAGGTCTTGTATTACTTCCGGGAACAGCTTTTAATTTTCTGCCTCCATATTCTCCAGTAATGATTCGCATAAAACTACTTCCTTTCAATCTTCAATTTCGCTTATCTATGCAGCAACAGTTTTGTAATATAAAATGCTAAACAAGCCGAGAAATGAATCGACTTATTTAGCATGAAAAATTAAAAACTAGGTTCACCAGCGATAGTATCTTCACTTATTTCTTTATTGCCATGGGTATCTTCTTTACCAAAAACATCTTTAAAGTCTAAATTAATAAATGGTCGATACGACAGTTCTACTTTTCTTACGAAATGCAATTCACTTAATTTCTTTTGTGTTGCTTCTACATCAGATTGATTGATATACATCACTACATACTTCATTCGTCTAGAAGCATAATGAATCAAACCAAAACGCTTAAGTGTTTTAAAATGCCTTAAACTGTATACCCACACGATGATTCCTTGTCTTTCATTTGTGGTTAATTCCATATCTTCCCTCCTTGTTTACCCTAATTAAATTTTCTTAATGGAGAATAAGCAATACATCATTTGCACGATAAGCTATTCCAATTTCTGTCATATCTACATCCATTAAAAAATTTCTTTCTATTTCAAGTGTAAACCAATTAGTTACTAACCAATTCATATCTTTTTTCTGGTTTGAATACAACACACGTATTTTATCCAGTTCTAAGTCAGTATCTTGTAAAGTAAGTTCAATTTGATCACTTGTTAATGTTTGAAATTCTTGATCTATACCTTCATCAAGAGACTCTGATTCATCCTCCAGAATAAAAGTTTCGACAGAAGAGGATTGGTTATTTGGTTCATCTATTGAATCTTCACTTGAATCGATTGACTCAGACGACTGGTTCTCTTCAGAATCTAGTTGTACTTCTTGATTCACAAAAATTGTTTCAGCAACTTCAGATAACTGAATATTTAACTTAAGAGGTTCCAGCTCATACCTTTGACGTAAAATATTTACAATCTCATTCACCTGCAATTGATTACCCTCATTGATTTCTCTCTGAATTTCGCTATCAATTTCTTCAGCATTCTCATTACTTTTAGCAGAACCGTTATCGTATACTCCTAATTCAAGCAAGGAACTAGAATCTAAATAGCGAACCCCAACAATTTGATTCGTTGATCGGTCCATCATTAATATGGCAAATGTATGATTATCAAACGCAATAAGTGGTCGATAATTCAAATCACTTTCTGTTAATTCCAGAGTCACTTGTTCTCCTTGGTCATCTACAGAATAGGTTGGATAAAAGCTTGCTAATTGAAATACTTCTATGATAGACATACCAATGCTAAATGGAGCAACATTCAAATCAGATCCTAGCACAAACAAATCAGTTATGATTCCATCTTTTACTCCTAATTGGACATAATCATTTTCATTCTCTCCAAAAATCCACCATTCTTTACCGTTTATAGCAGGGTCTTTGCGCTTTGGTTGCCCATATTGATCAGTAAAATCGTCACTGCTTAATCCTATATAACTACCTAATCCAGAAACTGGAAGTTTTTCAGGCTCTAAATCCGTATTTTGGTAATTAAAGGGTTCAGACTGAGCGACCTCACTTTCTTCATTTGGTGTAATGATATCAGCGGGGTTTTTAGAAATAACTTCTGGCAACCAATAAGTCGCCAGAAGCATAAGGAACACCAATGGTACAGCCCTTAAAAATGTCTTCAATCCATTTAGCCTCCTCATTTTGGTAGCTAAACCATTCTTACTTTAATTTTCGGGTTATCTATCAGCAGAAATAAACTCTTCAGTGTAGATCTATCTACTACTGTTTATTATTTAGCTTTAATCTCTATTAATAAGTCGCCAGTTTCAATAATATCCTCATCAGAAACATAGATTTGATCAATGACCCCTTCTATATTCGCTTTGATGGTCGTTTCCATTTTCATTGCCTCTGTAATAATAATAGGCTGACCTTGCTTGACACGTTCACCTTTTTGAACTAATACTTCCAGAACAGACCCAGGCATAGTAGCACCAATATGTTCTTTATTGGTAGGTTCTGCTTTTCTACGGACAGCTTTTGTACTTGTGATACTGTAATCTTTTACGACAACTTCTCTTCCTTGTCCATTCAAGTCAAAGTATAGAATACGCATTCCTTCAGAATTTGGTTCTCCTATTTGGTTCAATTTTACAATCAACGTTTTACCTTTTTCTATTTGAACTTCAATTGATTCACCTGTACGCATCCCATGGAAGAATGTCATCGTATCTAATAACGTTACTTCACCAAAGGTTTCAAGGTTATTACGGTAATCCAAAAATACTTGTGGATACATAATGTAACTAAGCACATCTTCTTCAGTCGGTTCAGCTTGGATTTTTTCTGCTAGTTCTTTTTTGATTTCATTAAAATCAACAGGTGAAGCTAAACTACCAGGACGAACCGTAATCGGTTCTTTTCCTTTCAAGACAATACGCTGAAGTTCTTTAGGGAATCCACCAGTAGGTTGACCTAAATCTCCCATGAAGAAACTAATAACAGATTCAGGAAAATCAATGTCCATTCCTTTTTCAAAAATGTCTGCTTCAGTTAGTTTATTTTGTATCATGAATAAAGCCATATCTCCAACAACTTTAGAAGATGGCGTTACTTTAACGATGTCTCCAAACATTTGGTTAACTGTTGAATACATCATCTTAACTTCATCCCATTGTTCTTCTAACCCAATGGCTTTAGCCTGTTGTTGTAAGTTAGTGTACTGTCCACCTGGCATTTCGTGTTGATATACTTCAGTTGAAGGGGCACTGATACCCACTTCAAAATCACTATAAAGTGCACGAACATCTTCCCAATAATGGTTGATTTGTTGAACATTTTCAATTGTAATGTCAGGAGCTCTGTCTGCATTTACTAAAGCATAATACAAACTATTCATACTTGGTTGGCTAGTTGCTCCGCTCATAGCGCTCATAGCTACATCTACAATGTCCACACCGGCTTTTACAGCCGCTGCATAGGTAAAGATACCATTTCCGCTAGTATCGTGTGTATGCAAGTGAATTGGGACATCTACTGTTTCTTTCAATTCACTGATCAAACGATAAGCAGCTTGTGGCATCAATATTCCAGACATGTCTTTGACTGCAATAATATGCGCTCCTTGATTTTCTAATTCTTTAGCCATATCTTTATAATACTCAATCGTATATTTATCTCTTTTAGGATCATTAATGTCTCCGGTGTAACAAATGGTTGCTTCAGCAATTTTTCCATTATCACGTACACTTTGAATACTTTTTTCCATTTGTTGAATCCAGTTTAAACTATCAAAAATACGGAATACATCAATTCCATTTTGAGCTGCTTTTTGAATGAAAGCCTCAATAACATTATCAGGGTAGTTTTGGTAGCCAACAGCATTCGAGCCTCTAAACAACATTTGGAATAAAGTATTCGGCATTTTTTTACGCAATTTTTCTAATCTTTCCCAAGGATCTTCGTTTAAGAAGCGGTAAGCTACGTCAAATGTAGCTCCTCCCCACATCTCAGAAGAAAATAATTGTGGAATGCCTTTTTGTGTTTCTTCAGCAATATTTAAAAAGTCTTGGGTTCTAACACGAGTAGCTAATAAACTTTGGTGTGCATCTCTAAACGTCGTATCTGTCAGCAATACTTCGTTTTTATTTTTGATCCATTCTACTACGGCATCTGCACCATTAGTGTCTAGAATATTTTTTGCACTTATATAATCATTGTCTAATGTTAGTAATTTCCCAGGTTTTCTTGCGGGTGCAAAGAATTTTTTCTCTCTTTGTTCAATTCCCGGGAATCCATTGACCGTAATATTTCCAATGTATTGCATCGTTTTATTTCCACGGTCTCTAACTTTTGAAAATTTAAACAATTCAGGTGTTGTATCAATAAATGTCGTTTTGGCTTCACCTGATAGAAAAACAGGATGCGAAATAACATTTTGCATAAACGGAATGTTGGTTTTTACACCTCTGATACGAAATTCTTTCAAAGAACGCTCCATTTTTTGAACAGCTAATTCGAAAGTAGATGCTTGGACACATGCTTTAACTAATAACGAATCAAAGAAAGGTGTAACAACACTTCCTTGGAATCCATTACCAGCATCTAGTCGGATACCAAATCCACCCGGAGAACGATACGTATTAATTTTACCAGTATCTGGCAAGAAATTATTCATCGGATCTTCAGTAGTGATTCGGCACTGAATAGCAGCACCCATCAATGGAATATCTTTTTGTTGTGGAATATGAATATCTTTGTGTAGATCTTTGCCTTGAGCAATAAGAATTTGTGCTTGAACAATATCGATCCCAGTAATCATCTCAGTGATTGTGTGTTCAACTTGAACACGTGGGTTAACTTCAATAAAATAAAAATTATCGCCTTCTAATAAAAATTCCACAGTTCCAGCATTCACATACCCAACGTGCTCCATCAATTGAACAGCTGCTGAACACATTTCCATTCTTAATTCCTCAGAAATAGACACACAGGGAGCTACTTCCACAACTTTTTGGTGACGGCGTTGAACAGAACAATCTCTTTCATAAAGATGCACGATATTTCCGTGTTTATCTCCTAGTATTTGGACTTCAATATGTTTTGGATTTTGAATGTATCGCTCAACATATATTTCTCCGCTACCAAATGCTGCTTTAGCTTCACTTTGCGCTCGTTCAAAGCTGTCTTTTATATCAGCTTCACTCTTGGCCACACGCATACCGCGTCCTCCGCCACCAAGGGCAGCTTTAACGATAATAGGATAGCCATAGGTCTTCCCAAATTCTTTTACCCCATCTAGGTTAGCTACTGGACCATCGGATCCTGGTATAGATTGAATACCTGCAGCTATGGCTGCCTCTTTAGCTTTGATCTTATCTCCAAAAATATCTAAGTGATGTAGTTTTGGACCAATAAAAATAATGCCTTCTTCTTCACAACGTCGAGCAAATTCAATATTTTCAGATAAGAAACCATATCCAGGATGAATGGCATCTGCCCCTGAATCTTTAGCAATACGAATCAAGTCTTCGATATCTAAGTAGGCATCAATTGGCTTTTTCCCTCTTCCAACTAAATACGCTTCATCGGCTTTAAAACGATGAACCGATCCCTCATCTTCCTGTGCATATACAGCTACTGTTTCAATAGCCAATTCTGTTAAAGCTCTAAAAATACGAATGGCAATTTCACCACGATTTGCTACTAATACTTTTTCCATTTTGTCACTCCTGATCTTCGTATTTTTTTGTAATTGAACGAAGTTGATCTTCACTTTAAAAGGTAATAAAGAAAACATCGAGATCATTCACTAAAATTCAATTTGAATTTTAATTTCTTTCCATAGCTTGCTGCCTATTTTTTTTATCAGTTGCACTAACATTTAGTACCAAACCAATAGAGATCGTTAGTACAATCGTACTTGAACCTCCATAACTGATAAATGGAAAAGTTACTCCTGTAATAGGCATTAATCCTATTACTCCACCTAAATTAACAAGTCCTTGGATTAATAACATTGTAGCAATTCCGATACAAATTAACGATCCGAATGAATCTTTTGCTCGAATACCTACTAGATAAATGCGTAAAATCAACAATCCAAACAACCCAACAATAAGGAAGACACCAAATAATCCTATTTCTTCACCAATGATAGACATGATAAAATCTGTATAGGGTTCAGGCAAATACCCTGTTTTTTGAATGCTCTCCCCTATTCCTACTCCAAAAATCCCTCCACGCTTTAATGCATAATAAGAATTTACTAATTGAAGTCCTGCACTTTCTGAAACAGCGAATGGATCCCAAAAGGCTAAAAAGCGATCATATTGATACTCTTCAAGGAATGGAAGACTCATTCCAAATATACGGACAAGCCCAAGTATTCCACCAATCAAAACAACACCTAAAGTTCCAACAGCTGCGGCAAGTTTTGTCGAAACACCACTTGCTAAAATCATAATGGTTCCAGTAACGAGTAAAATAGCCGCTCCCCCTACATCGGGTTGCAAGATAATTAACAATATATAAAAACCAAAAAGCGTTAATGGTGGAGCAACTGTTTCTTTAAAGTTATGAACCAGTTGATTTTGCTTTTTCGAAAAAATATAAGCGAAATACCAAATGACAACTATTTTTGCAAATTCAGCCGGTTGAAAACTAAACCCCAAAATAAATATCCAGCCTTTTGCCCCTTTTGTTACTGTACCAAAGAAAAATAAGTAGAGCAGCAGCAGCGCGATAAAACCGCTAGCGGCAACTAAAAAGCGTTTGTTCTTTAATAACTTATATTTGAATAAAAAAACAATCATGCTTGTAATTAAACCCAAAACAACAAAGATGGCTTGTCTAGTAAAATAATATTGAGAATTATTATATTGATTAATAGCAACATAACTACTAGCACTATAGACCATTAAGATCCCTATTATGGATAAAATTAAATAAGGGATAAAGATATAGTAATCAAGATATTTAAATTTTTTCATATTTACGGCTAAAAGACGCCTTTAGCCTCCCTATTTTTTAAATTTTGCTGCTACATTTTTTAAAGTCATGTCTTACGACTCTAACTGCCAGTTGTGCAACACTATTATTATAGCAACAAAATATCTATCCAACAATACAAAGGATAGGATTTGGCCTTAATCGTTCTATTCACTATTCATTCAAAAAAAAAAAGACAGCTTTTTTCAAAAATGAAAGTACCATTTTTGAAAAACTGTCTTTTATCGTTTTAGTTTTGTGACGCTTTATTTTTCTTAGCAGATTTTTCACGTTCATTTTTATTTAAAACTTGTTTACGTAAACGAACATTTTCAGGAGTAATTTCACAGTATTCATCATCACCTAAGAATTCTAATGATTCTTCAAGTGTTAAATGACGAGGTGCTTTAATTACGTTAGTTTGGTCTTTATTAGCAGAACGTACGTTAGTTTTTTGTTTAGCTTTCGTGATATTAACAGTGATGTCATTTTCACGAGAATTTTCTCCAACGATCATTCCTTCATAAATTTCAGTTGTTGGTTCAATAAAGATTGTACCACGATCTTCAACACCCATGATACCGTAAGTTGTTGCTTTTCCAGTTTCAGTTGAAACTAAAGCACCATTACGACGACCACCAATTTTAGTTTTTAAACGTGGCAAGTATTGATCAAATGTATGGTTCATAATTCCGTATCCACGTGTCATTGAAAGAAACTCAGTAGAGTATCCGATCAATCCGCGAGCTGGAGCTAAGAAAGTCAATTTAACTTGACCATTTCCATTATTGACCATATCTTTCATTTCACCTTTACGAGCACTTAAAGATTCAATGATTGAACCCATGTATTCTTCAGGAGTATCGATTTGAACTAATTCAAATGGTTCACATTGAACGCCATCAAAGTCTCTTAAGATAACTTCTGGACGAGAAACTTGCAATTCGTAACCTTCACGACGCATGTTTTCAATAAGAATTGATAAATGCAATTCTCCACGACCTGAAACGATCCATGCATCTGGAGAATCAGTAGGATCAATACGTAATGAAACGTCTGTATGCAACTCAGACATTAAGCGTTCTTCAATTTTACGTGAAGTTACCCATTTACCTTCGCGACCTGCAAAAGGTGAGTTGTTTACTAAGAAAGTCATTTGCAATGTTGGTTCATCAATATGAAGGATTGGTAATGGATCTACATGGTTAACTGGTGTAACAGTTTCCCCAACGAAGATATCTTCCATACCAGAAACTGCAATTAAATCTCCAGCTTTTGCTTCATCGATTTCTACACGTTGCAATCCGAAGAATCCAAAAAGTTTTGTTACACGGAAGTTTTTAGTTGATCCGTCTAATTTACTTAATGTTACAGAATCTCCAACTTTGATTGTTCCACGGAATACACGTCCGATACCAATACGTCCAACATAGTCGTTGTAATCCAATAACGATACTTGGAATTGTAAAGGTTCGTCAGAGTTATCAATTGGAGCAGGGATTTTTTCAAGAATTGTATCAAAGACATGAGCCATTGTTGGTTCTTGATCATTTTTATCATCTGATAAACTAGATGTTCCATTCATTGCTGACGCATAAATAACTGGGAAATCTAATTGATCATCATCGGCACCTAATTCAATAAATAATTCTAATACTTCGTCTACTACTTCTGCAGGACGAGCTGAATCTTTATCGATTTTGTTTACTACTACGATAGGAACAACTTTTTGTTCCAAAGCTTTTTTCAATACAAAACGTGTTTGAGGCATTGTACCTTCATAAGAATCGACAACTAAAACTACACCATCAACCATTTTCATAATACGTTCAACTTCTCCACCAAAGTCAGCATGGCCTGGTGTATCCAAGATGTTGATATGAGTATCTTTATATTTAACAGCAGTGTTTTTAGCTAAAATTGTAATTCCACGTTCTTGTTCTAAAGCATTTGAGTCCATTGCACGTTCTGCCAATTGGTTACGTGCATCTAATGTATCTGATTGCTTTAATAATTCATCGACTAATGTTGTTTTACCATGGTCGACATGGGCAATTATAGCGACATTTCTAAGGTTTTCTCTTTTTTTCATTAATGTATTCCTCCAAGATTCTTCTTCTTATTTCAATGCTACTGAATCGCTATCTACGAATAAAAAAGTGTTCTGTTCAATACAACTTTGCACTTGAACTATTCATAAGTTTTTTGCAATTCTTTGATGAAAACGCATTGAAAACTTATGAAGACAACTATCAACTTGTCTATTCTAACACTTATAGAAGTAATTGAAAAGAAAAAAGACACATTTTTTGCAACTTTTCAATTGTAAGCGATTCATTCATTAGATGATTCACATTTTTTAAACACTGTTTTTATATTATGTCCTAAAATATGAAAATACTGCTTGTTTCTTCTCTAATTATAAGACAACATTCAATCTCACCTTACTTTTTTGTGTTTAATAACATGATTATTTCCTTATGGGCGGTAGGCGTAGCAACAAGCGAAGGATTTTTTTGCAGCAAATCAATTGAACTTCCATTCATCTTAGTGTAGATGAGACCAACTTCTTCAGCAATAATTTTCCCGGCGGCAATATCCCACGGGGCTAAAGATGCTGCTATATAGCCAATCAATTGTCCAGAAGCAACATGAGCAGTCTCAATTCCAGCTGAACCAATCAATCGCACACCCGAACTTGCTCTTCCTACTAGTCTAGCTAACCCTTCTTCTTTTGACATAAGTGCGCTACTGATTGCTACTAATCCTTCTTTTAAAGATAGATCTTTAACAGGAGGCAGCTTCTTTTTATTGCAATAGGCTCCTTTACCTTTATGAGCTGAATACATCTTATCTTGCATCACATCATAAATGAATCCTGCTTGGCCTATCCCATCTTCATAAACAGCTACCATTATTGCAAAATCATATTGTTGTTTGATAAAATTTAAGGTTCCATCAATTGGATCTATGATCCATACTATTCCATCTAAATTTTGAAATTCATCTCCAAATCCTTCTTCCCCCATAATTCGTTCCCCTGGGAAAAACTGATGAATTTTTTCAATAAATTGTTTTTCTACAGCTTTATCAATATTAGTAACTAAGTCATTTCGATTCGACTTTTGCTGGATATCTAGGTTCTCTTCAAATGATGACTTGATAAGTTTTGCAGCATCATAAATCCATTCTTGTATCAACTGAGTTCTTTCTATAAACTGATTCAAAACATTCACGTCCTCTTAAAAGTAATTGATTTTAGTTTACCAAGAAAAGTAAAAAAAACACAACTACTCTACTTTTCAGTTAGATGGATTCTTTTCTTTGTAGTTGTTTTCGCTTCTTTCACTACACGATAAAGGGAGTAATCTGAAAGAGCTTCAAATTTTTTGCCCCACCTTTTTTCTTCTCCAATAGCTGGAATAACTCTCTTGAATTTTTCATACTTCATTAAAAACTCTTCTCTATCAATCTCTTTTTCATAGGCTAACTCTACCATACGCCATATATTAACTACATCTTCCATTTGTTCCTTTGTCCAATCATAATCAATTGGGTAACTATAATTTCTTTCCATTTTTAACCCTCCATTTATTAACCTTGTTCTATCCAATCTAATTGGCTTCGAATTTCTTTTGCAATAACAATTAAATTTTTTTGCTCTGTTTCAGAAAAACTCAACCCGGCGATTTGTCTAATGCCATTTCCTCCTAATACAACAGGAATCGATAATGGAATATCTTTCATTTCACCTATATCCATTAGATGGACAATTGGAACAATAGCATTTTCATTTTTTAAAATAATTTGTACCAAATTTAGTAATGCAGCTGTATGAGTGCTCGTTAACTCCTGATTCTCATTTTGCTGGTTTTGCTTTCTTATCTTTTCTTCAATTTCAAACATATCATCTTGATTAATATTTGTTGTTGGATCCATTGTTAATCCTAATAATGAATTTCCCCCAACACTTGAACGACTCCAAGCTGCTAATTTATGTAAAGGACTGGTTCCTCCAATAACATACCCTTTTACCTCGCGAAATGAAGTATCTAAAACCTTACTGACTAATTTTTGAAAATAAAGAGTATCAATATACGTACCTATGCCAAAAATTTTATGCTTAGGTAATCCAGAAAATTTCCATACTAGATATGTAAATAAACCATTAAATTCGTTTGCTACTAAAATCAAGCCACTAAAACCTGATGCCATAGCTTGATTGATGATTTTGCGTACCAGTAATATATTCCTTCTAAGGTACTCTGAGTCCTGCTCATTCTCCTGTCTTTCTTCTTTAGCACTTAAAATTAAAATATCTGCATCCGCATAATCTTTTTCACTACCTAATTTCAATTCATTTATAGAAAAAACTTCAGATGCATATTTCAAATCATTGATTTTATCATTTTGTTGAATAGGAAAAGGAAATAAATAAATATCTTTTACATTTAATGTCATCATACTCAAAAAGCAAAAATGATAAGCTAAGTCATCGGATCCAACTATTACAATTTTTTTGTCGTTTTCCATTTGATCTCCTCCAATGTTAGATATTATCTATTTTACCAACCTTACCAAACTTAGTATACCAAAATATCTTCTTAAAGTGGGGACAATACACCCGACATCTGGTATTAAACAACAAAAAGCAGAGATGCAAAAAAAGGGGTTGAGACAAATTGTCTCAACCCCTTTTTCAGTATGAACACATTCTAATTGGAACAATTAAAATGACTACAAAGTAGTAGATTTCTAATAATTATGCGTGGATCGGTAAACCTAATGCCAGTTCAGCAGTATCCATAGTAACTTCAGCTAAAGATGGGTGAGCATGAATAGTTGATGCAATATCTTCTGCAACCATTCCAGATTCAATTGCTAAACCAATTTCAGCAATAATGTCACTAGCACTAACACCAGCAACTTGAGCTCCAACCAACACACCTTCATCTTTAGTAGTTATTAAGCGAACAAAACCTTCAGTAGCGTTTAGAGATAAAGCACGTCCATTCCCAGCTAATGGGAATTTAGAAGATTTAACATCTAAACCTTTTTCTTTTGCTTCAGCAGCAGTTAAACCAACTACAGCCAATTCAGGATCTGTAAAGGCAACAGCAGGCATTGCTCTATAATCGATTGCTACTTTTTTGCCAGAAATTGCTTCAGCAGCAATTTTAGCTTCGTAACTAGCTTTATGAGCTAACGCTGCTCCTGGAGTGATATCTCCAATTGCATAAATGTTTTTCACATTTGTACGACCTTGAGCGTCAACTTTAACAAGTCCACGTTCATTCATTTCAACACCAGTTGATTCTAAACCTAATTCATCTGTGTTTGGACGACGACCAACTGTTACCATTACATAATCAGCTTCAATTGTTTTTTCTTCGCCTTTCACTTCATAAGTGACAGATACGCCATTTTCAGTTTCAACCGCTTCTTTAGCCATTGCATTATTTTCAATCGTAACATTTTTCTTTTTAAAGTTGTCTGTTACTAATTTAACCATATCTTTTTCGAATGTTGGCAAAATAGATGGTGCAAATTCAAGAATTGTTACTTCAGCTCCTAAGTTTGCGTAAGCTCCAGCTAGTTCGCTACCAATATACCCACCACCAACTACAACAAGTTTTTTAGGAACTTCTGGTAAAGCCAATCCACCAGTTGAGTCGATAACACGTTTGCCGAATTTGAAACCTTTGATTTCAATTGGGCGGCTACCAGTTGCAACAATCGCATTTTTAAATGAATACGTTTGAGCAGCTACTTCAGTCATAACGCGTAAAGTATGTTCATCGTTGAAGTAAGCTTCACCACGAAGAATCTCTACTTTATTTTTTTTCAATAAGCCTTCAACACCCTTAGTTAAAGTAGCTACGACTTTATTGTTTTTCCATTCTTGTGTTTTAGCAAAGTCTAAAACAACATTTTCAGCAGTTACACCGAAAACAGAAGAATCTAAGGCATCTTGATAGTGGTGTCCAGCACTGATTAGTGCTTTAGAAGGAATACATCCAACGTTAAGACAAACTCCACCAATATACTCTTTTTCCACAATAGCAACTTTTTGTCCCATTTGAGCAGCACGAATGGCTGCTACGTAACCTCCTGGACCAGAACCGATGACAACTGTGTCTAACTCTATTGCGAAATCTCCTACTACCATTTAACCTTCACCTTACCCTTCCATTAACAATAATTCTGGATCAGCAAGCAACGTTTTTAATTCGTTCATTGCTTTTTGTGCAGTTGCTCCATCAATGATACGGTGGTCAAAACTTAATGACAATTGCATAACTGGCGCTACAACAATTTCGTCATCTGCGTTAACAACAGCTTTTTTAGCGATACGACCTACACCTAAAATAGCAACTTCAGGGTAGTTAATTACTGGAGTGAACCAGCCTCCACCGATCGAACCGATATTGCTGATTGAGATTGAACCATTACTCATTTCGTTAGCAGCTAATTTACCTTCTGTAGCTTTACCAGAAAGTTCAGTAATTTCGCTTGCGATAGAGAAAATGCTCTTAGCGTCAGCATCTTTGATAACTGGTACAAATAATCCACGATCAGTATCAGTAGCGATACCAATGTTGAAATAATGTTTGTAAACAATTTCGTTAGTTGAATCATCAATTGATGCATTCAATGCTGGGTATTTACGTAATACTGAAACGATAGCTTTAACAACGTAAGGCAAGAATGTTAATTTAACACCTTTGCTTGCTGCGATATCTTTAAAGTGTTTACGGTGAGCCATTAATTTAGTTGAATCTACTTCGTCGAACAAAGTAACATGTGGAGCAGTTGCTTTACTGTTTACCATTGCTTTAGCGATTGCTTTACGCATTGGAGTCATTGCTTCACGAGTTTCAAGTTCAGCTTGGTTAGATTTGAATGCTTTAGCTGGTGCTGCTTCTTTCTTAGCTGCTGGTGCTTTTGTTTCAGCAGCTTTTTCAGCTGGTGCTGCTGTAGCTTCAGGTGCTTTTCCACCATTTTTCTTGAAGTTTTCGATATCTTCTTTAGTTGTGCGACCGTTTTTACCAGTAGCAGAAACTTGAGTGATATCTACGTCATTTTCGCGAGCGAATTGACGAACAGATGGCATTGCTAAAACATTTTTGTTTGAAGATGGTGCTTCTGTTGAAGCTGTAGCTGTTGATGCTGCTGGAGTCTCTTGAGCCGCTGGTGCTGCACCCTCAGTATTGTGTTCTGGAGAGTCAATTTCTAATAATGCTTGACCTACCATAGCAACTGTTCCTTCTTCAACCAAGATTTTTTTGATTGTTCCAGAAACTGGAGACGCAATTTCTTCTACAGATTTGTCGTTTTGGATTTCAGCAACAGAATCTTCTTCGTTAACAGTATCGCCTTCAGCTACTAACCATTTTACGATTTCGCCTTCTGCCATTCCTTCTCCAACGTCTGGCATTTTGAATTGGTAAAAAGCAGTTCCTGATGAAGCAGGTGCTGGAGCAGATGCTGCTGGAGCTTCTGGTGAAGTAGCTGGAACAGATCCTGCTTCTTCATCTTCTTCATGTCCTGGAGCATCAATTTCAACAATAACTTGCCCAACTGTTGCTACAGTTCCTTCTTCTACCATAATTTTCTTGATTGTACCTGAAACGGGTGTTGCAATTTCTTCTACAGATTTGTCGTTTTGGATTTCTACAATTGAATCTTCTTCTTCAACTGTATCGCCTTCAGCTACTAACCATTTTACGATTTCGCCTTCTGCCATTCCTTCTCCAACGTCTGGTAATTTAAATTTAAATGCCATTTGTTTTTCTTCCCTTCTATATTTAGCTATTCTTTTTTGAAATAGTTTTCAAGTATTATACTAGAAGAAACAAATGCAATAGACTTTTAACGGTTATTGCATCTGTCATTTCATTTTATGAATAGATTAGAAATTGTACGTTTCTTTTACTTTATCAGCGATGTCAGTTGCATTTGGCAACCAAGCATTTTCTGCTAAACCAAATGGGAAAACTGTATCTGGTGCAGCTACACGGCCAATTGGCGCTTGTAATGAAAGGATAGCACGTTCAGAAATTTCAGACATAACCATTGCGCCAACACCTGCTTGACGTTGTGCTTCTTGAACAACAACAACGCGTCCAGTTTTTTCAACTGAAGCAACGATTGTTTCAATATCTAATGGAGAAATAGTTCTTAAGTCAACGATTTCAACAGAGATACCTTCTTTTTCAAGTTCATCAGCAGCTTTAATAGCTTCACGAACCATAGCACCATAAGTGATAACAGAAACATCTTTACCTTCACGAGTGATTGCAGCTTTTCCAAGAGGAATAGTGTAAGACTCTTCAGGAACTTCATCACGGAATGAACGGTATAATTTCATATGTTCCATGAATACAACCGGATCATTGTCACGTAAAGCAGAAGTCAATAGACCTTTTGCATCATACGGATTTGATGGAACAACTACTTTGATACCAGGAGATTGAGTAAGAAGACCTTCAAGGTTATCTGAGTGCATTTCTGGAGTATGAACTCCGCCACCAAATGGTGTACGAATAGTAATAGGCATGTTACGAGTACTGCTCATACGGTAACGAGTACGTGCAGCTTGTCCTACTATTGAATCTAATACTTCAAATAAGAATCCAATAAATTGAATTTCTGGAACTGGACGGAAACCTTGGAAAGCAAGTCCAATAGCTAATCCACCAATACCTGATTCAGCAAGAGGTGTATCTGAAACACGTTCTTCGCCATATTTTTCTTGAAGACCAGCAGTTGCACGGAATACTCCGCCATTTTTACCTACATCTTCACCGAAAATCAAAATATCTTGATCGCGTTCCATTTCTTGGTCAAGCGCTTCAGTAATCGCTTGAATCATTGTTAATTGTGCCATGATTATTTACTCTCCTTTGCTTCGAAAGTTGCAATTTGTTCAGCGATAACTTGAGTTGGTGTTTCATACATGTTTTTCAAGAAATCAGAAACTTTTTGTTTTGGTGCTTGGTCTGCTTCTTTAACAGAAGCTTTGATCTCTTCTTTAGTTTTTTCAATTAATTCATTTTCTTTTTCTTCTGACCATAAACCTTTTTCAGTTAAGAAATTACGGAAACGAATCAATGGATCGCGTTGTTCCCAGTAATCAAAACTGTCTTTGTCACGGTAACGAGTTGGGTCATCTCCTGATGTTGAGTGAGGACCAAAACGTGAAGTGATTGTTTCAATTAAAACAGGACCATTTCCAGCTACAGCCCATTCTCTTGCTTGTTTAGCAACAGCGTAAACTGCTAATGGATCCATACCATCTACTTGGATTCCTGGGATTCCAGCTGCAACAGCTTTTTGAGCCAATGTTGTAGCTGCAGTTTGTTTGTGACGAGGTGTTGAAATCGCATATCCGTTGTTTTGAACAAAGAATACTACAGGAGCTTTATATGCACCGGCAAAGTTCAATCCTTCGTAGAAATCTCCTTGAGATGAACCGCCATCACCTGTATAAGTAAATGCAACATTTTGTTTGCCACGCATTTTAAGACCAACACCCGCACCCATAGCTTGGATGATTTGAGCACCGATGATAATTTGTGGTGGTACAGCATGTAAATCTTCAGGATATTCATTTCCTGCTGAATGTCCGCGAGACCATAAAAAGGCTTTTGAAACTGGTAATCCATGTTGGATCAATTGAGGCATATCACGGTAACCAGGGAATAATTCATCTTCTTTTTCAAATGCATAATGACTTGCTAATTGAGAAGCTTCTTGTCCAGCTGTTGGAGCGTAGAAACCTAAGCGTCCTTGACGAGCTAAAGCCATTGAACGTTCGTGTAAGATTCTAGACCAAACCATTTGTTCCATTAATTCAACTAGTTGATCGTCAGATAAATCAGGCATGATGTCTTTGTTTACAACTTTACCGTCCTTATCTAAGATTTGTACCATTGGGAAAGCAGCATCAATTGTGCTTAACAATGCTTCAAAATCTACTGGTTGTTTTTTGTTAACCATGTATAACCCATTCCTCTCTCGTTTACAATATTGTTTTTCAAAATTCTGTTTTATACTGTTAAAGAAACTGTATTACTCAGAATTTTTCACAACTTAAATTTAACACGCTTTCAACTTAGATGCAAGTAAACTAAACGTTAAACCTTATGAATTCTATCTATCTACCTTACTTTAGTCTAGATTTCCAGTCATACTGGAATCCTTATTGTGAAATTTTTCACTATTAAAATTGTTTATCCCTTGTTATATAGCACATTAGCTTTAAATTAAACTCTGAAAAAAGCGGATACTTACCTCTTTAAAACTGTTATATAATTTTTATGAAACTGTATTACTTTCTAAAAAAAACTTCTTTATTTTTTTGGATACATCTTTTTTCACAATACGATTTTCTTTTGATTAGTATCCAGTAAATGTTCACTTTTTCGCCATTTTTTTATTTTTCACCTATTTTTTTTCGTAAATTTTAACCATAAGTACAAATAAAAACACTATTGTTTTATTTGTACTAAAAAAAAACCCGTTTTTTAACGGGTTTTCTTTTAGTTCTATTTAAATAATTCCTTGACTTAACATTGCTTGTGCAACTTTTGCAAAACCAGCAATATTAGCACCAGCAACGAAGTCTCCTTCTAAATGATAAGATTTAGCTGTATCTTTTATTTCATTGTAGATGTTCTTCATAATTCTTTTCAATTCTTCATCCACTTCTTCAAAAGTCCAATTTAATCTTTGACTATTTTGACTCATTTCTAAAGCTGAAACAGCTACTCCACCTGCATTAGCAGCTTTTGCAGGACCATAAACGATTCCAGCCTTTTGGAATGCCTTAACTGCTTCTAGATCACATGGCATGTTTGCACCTTCAGCAACAACGCTTACGCCTTGGCCAATCATTTTTTCAGCAGTAGTTCCATCAATTTCATTCTGTGTTGCACAAGGAAGAGCAATAGTATATTTTTCTTCTAAGTCCCAGATATTCCCTTTTTTATATAGTGCATTTGGGCGTTCAACAACATATTCTGAAATTCTCTTTCTTTCTACTTCTTTGATTTTTTTAACGATTGCTAAATCAATTCCTTCTGGATCAAAAATGTACCCATCAGAATCTGAACAAGCACTAACTGTTCCTCCAAATTCTTGTACTTTTTCAATAGCATAGACAGCAACATTTCCACTACCCGAAACCACAACCTTTTGATTTTCAAAAGATTTTCCAATATCATCTAACATTTCTTTAGTGAAATAAACCAATCCATAACCAGTTGCTTCAGTTCTTGTTAAACTACCGCCTAAGAAAAGTGGTTTTCCAGTTAAAACACCTGCTTGAAACCCATTTAATTTTTTATATTGACCAAATAAAAAGCCGATTTCACGCGCTCCAACACCAATATCTCCAGCTGGCACATCAATGTCTGGACCTATATGTCTTTGTAATTCGGTCATAAAACTTTGACAAAAACGCATAACTTCTTCATCAGATTTTCCTTTTGGATCAAAGTCACTTCCACCTTTTCCTCCACCGATTGGAAGTCCAGTCAGACTATTCTTAAAGATTTGTTCAAATCCTAAAAATTTTACGATGCTTTGTGTAACAGATGGATGAAAGCGAAGACCGCCTTTGTAAGGTCCAATTGCTGAATTGTATTGTACCCTGAATCCTCGATTCACATTCACTTCTCCTTGATCGTCGACCCAAGGAACTCTAAATTGAATGATTCTTTCTGGTTCTACTAAACGTTCTAAAATATTTTTTTCAATTAATTCTGGATGTGCTGCGAAGACTGGTTCGATAGTATCAAAAAATTCCTTAACCGCTTGTAAATATTCAGGTTGATCTGGATCCCGTTTTGAAACTTTAGTATAGACCTCATTAACATAATTTTTTGCATCTACCATATTCTAATCTCCTCTGACAATCAATTTAGAAAATCTTTCTTTTTCATGCTCACCATTATCTCATAATCTATATATGAAGCAAAGTTTTTTTTCAACTTTTTATACATCGTGCAAATTGCGGCTATTACTGATAAAATAAAAGGGATGAAATGAATAAGTATTTTCCTCATACGGAAATACTTATTATGAACTAATATTAGGAGTGAAATATTTATGATTACCATGAAAGATATTATTAAAGAAGGACATCCCACACTAAGATTGGTTGCTAAAGAATTAGCATTGCCCCTTAGTGAAGAAGAAAAGCAATTAGGTAAAGACATGCTCCAATTTCTAAAAAACAGCCAAGACCCTGAAATTGCTGAAGAATATAACTTGCGCGCTGGAGTAGGTCTTGCAGCACCTCAATTAGACATTTCAAAACGAATGGTTGCCGTTCACATTCCAGGAATTGAAGAAGGCATTGATGAGCCTATTCTTAGTACAGTTATGATTAACCCTAAAATTATCAGCCATTCTGTTCAAAATGCCTGTTTAACTGAAGGTGAAGGCTGCTTATCTGTGGATCGAGAAGTACCCGGTTATGTTCCTCGTCACAGCCGTATTACATTAACATACTTCGATTTAGAAGGAGAAGCTCACAAAATACGTTTAAAAAACTACCCAGCCATCGTTGTTCAACACGAGATCGACCATATTAATGGAATCATGTTTTATGACCATATTAATAAAGAACAGCCTTTTAAAATCGATGATGACGTAAAAGTTATTTCTTAATATTCAAAAAGCAAAGGTCGGAACCTATTGATATGCTCTTCCTAAAGTAGACAGTAAAAAAAGCAAACTACTTTAGGGGGATTTTTTTATGCAATCGAATAATAAACATACAGTTACAAAACTAGAACAATCTATTCAACTGTATCTCAATGAAGGAATTAGTTTTAAAGGATTAGAAAAAAACGTTGAGAGATACATTATATTAAGTTTTATAGTACCAAGAGAGTAACGGTAAAAATGGGTTTATCCATTCCACCATAAAAAAGCCATGCATGATTTTTATCATACATGGCTTTTTTTATTTACCTGTCTACTTGACAGAGGGAAGTTCAAATTAGGTCTCAAGCTTCCTTTTTAACTATCTTATAGGTCTTTTCCATTCGATTCAATGACTTTTTTGTACCAGTCAAAAGAATCTTTCTTACTGCGTTCCATTGTTCCATTACCTTCGTTATCACGGTCGACATAAATCATGCCGTAACGTTTTTTCATTTCTCCAGTAGTGAACGAAACGATATCAATGATGCCCCAAGGTGTATAACCCATCAATTCAACACCGTCATGATCTATCGCGATGCCCATTTGTTTGATGTGTTCACGCAAATAAGAGATACGAGCTTCATCATGGATGCTGCCGTCTTCTTCAACAGTATCAATCGCACCAAATCCATTTTCCACAATGAACAGTGGTATTTGATAACGATCCCAGAAACGATTCAACGTATAACGTAAACCTACAGGATCAATCGTCCAACCCCAGTCACTAGCTTTTAGATAAGGATTGTCTACTTGATGAGGAATCTTTCCATGCACGTTAGCCGCTTCATCATCGTTATTTTCATCTTTATGATCCACCACATTAGACATATAGTAACTGAACCCTAAATAATCCACTTTACCTTGTGTTAATATTTCAGCGTCTTCTTCTTGAATAGGAATATTCAAGCCATCGAGTTCAAATTCTTTCAGTGTATAGTTTGGATAATACCCACGTACTTGTACATCCGGGAAGAAATAACGCAGATGCATCGATTCTTCAGCTAACATTACATCTTCTGGATGAGCCGTTAACGGATAAACCGGTACATGTGAAACCATCGCTCCAATTTGGAAATCAGGATTGATTTCGCGACCAATTTTCACTGATAGAGCACTGGCTAGTAAAACATGGTGAGCTGCAGTGTACATCACTTCTTTAGCGTTCTCGCCTTCTTCAACTTGAACACCCACGTTTGTCCATAAGAAAATCGGGTTGGTGTAATCCATCATATTGTTGATTTCGTTAAACGTCATCCAGTATTTCACTTTATTTTTGTACCGGTCAAAAACAACCTCGGCAAATTTAACAAAGAAATCGACTACTTTACGGTTTCTAAATCCACCATAATTTTGCGCTAAGTGTAGCGGCATTTCAAAGTGAGTCAGCGTAATGACCGGCTCAATACTATTTTTCAATAATTCATCAAATAAATCATCGTAAAATTGAAGTCCAGCTTCATTGGGTTCAGCTTCGTCGCCTTTCGGGAAAATACGCGTCCAGTTGATAGATGTACGTAAACTGTTCAATCCCATTTCAGCGAACAACGCCACATCTTCTTTATAACGATTGTAAAAATCAATGGCTTCGTGATTCGGATAAAATTTACCTTCTTCAACCGTTTCGGTAATTTCGCGTGGCTTACCAGCTGCACCAGCAGTCATTACATCAGCGACACTAGGTCCTTTACCATCTTGATTCCAGCCACCTTCGAATTGATGGGCTGCTAACGCTCCGCCCCATAAGAAACCTTTTGGAAATTTAGACATTTTTATTACCTCCTATTTTTTGATTGTTAATATAGTACCTGTTACTTCTTTTGATACTAAGAACAGACGAGGCCGCACAGTGCGTAGAATTGCAATTTTTTTCGTCTTCCCTATTTTCCATTAAAATTATGTGGATATAATCACATCATAAATTATACCCATATAACTTGTCAATGCCCATATAATTCGAAATATGTTATAATTTTATGAAAAGGAGCAAATTGATGAATAAATACCACGATGTCGCAAATAAAATTAATCTGTCTATTCAAGAAAATAATTTAACACGCGGTCATAAATTGCCTACTCTCACTGAATTAGAAGGTATATATAAAGTCAGTAAAAACACGATTATTAAAGCGTTGGAAGTTTTAGAAACAAATGGTGTGATTTACCAAGTAAGAGGCAGCGGTACATATGTACGTGGTCGTCACCGCAAAGGCTTTGTGAATTTAACGGATGTTCAAGGATTTCACAGTATTTTTAGAGAATTCAATTTGTCTTCAGAAGTCATTGAATTAAAAGAAATCGAAGCACCTTCAAATGTCGCAGAAATACTTGAGCTTACAGATCAAGAAACAATCTATTACATTAAACGCGTCCGCTACATCGAATCACGTCCCTTTTGTGTGGAAGAATCCTATTACCTCAAGACGGTCGTGCCTTATTTGAATGAAGAAATTGCCAGCCAATCTATATTCAACTACTTAACGGAAGACTTAAAAATAAACATTCGTTTTTCAGATTTATTTATGCGTATTGGAAAATTAAATCAAGAAGAAGCAGCATATTTACAGTTGGAAACACACGATCCTTCTTTAACGATCGAAAGCATCTATTATTTAAACAGTGGTCGCCCATTCAATTATTCCAACATCAAATACCATCACGAAGAAGCTCAATTCTTTGTACAGGGGAATAATTTTTAGATTATTTTCAAACTATCAAAAAAAAATACTTTTCTAAAGGAGACAAACTAAATGTCAGAAGAACTCACTCAAGAAATGCTCGATGAACTATATGGTCACATCATCGTTTTGCATAAACCGGTCTTTTCTTTTACGGAATGCCTAACGACTTATTCGAAAGAAGATATGATCGCAATAGCTACTGACCTTCGTTATAAAGTGCGCCGCAGTAAAACAAAAACTGTTATTGCCGAAGATTTTTTCAAAGAACTATCGCTTAAAAGTCAACATCAATTATCTTTTCAATCAAAAGAAACCATTCAACTCTTAAAAGAACTGATGAATGGACCGAAAGAAATCAATTTCATTCCTTTCTCCCGCAAAAATCCGGGTTTATTTGATTTGCTTTATTCACGCTGGGTCTTTTTATTTTATTACGAGGATACTTACACCCTAGTACTGCCAAACGAGACCAAAGAAATGCTGCAAAGCTTTATTGATAATCCTGATTTTAAAGAAGAAAATAAAAGAAAAAATCTACTTCATGAATATGTAGAGGCGTTTATGAACCTGTACGGCGCTTTTGAAACGGACTTTTTCTTAAAAGTATGGAATCAACACAACAAACAATACCCATTAGAACTTAATGAATTATTGTTTGAATTAATTGGGTTAGCTTGGTTTAATGAACGACTAAGGTTTACAGATAGTCTAGAATACATTTTTGATAATTATGCTATGGATGAAAATGAAGTACCCTTTTTCATATCAAGTTCTTCAAACCACGATTATTATCAACCAACAAAAGCTGATATTAACTATTTTGCTAACCATGAATTTGACGAGCGAACTGCTCAATACAAAAAAATGAGTCGATTTTTCGCTAAGAAGTTGAATTCAGAAAAACTTGTAGCTGTCATGGATATGATTATGGTTTATATTAAACTGGATTTAGCCACGCAGGGTCTAGTTGAAGAACTAGACCGTCAGTTTGGCATTGTTTTTGATGGTATGAAAGACGTAGAAGAATTCAGCTATCTGTATTCAAACTTAAACAACCATTCGCGCATATGGTCTAACAAAGGTCATACGCCAAAAGAACTAACTAAACATCATAATAATACATTAACCTCGATTCCTAATAATGTTATTCCTTTTACGAATAAGAACACTGGAAAGCAAGAACCTATCCAAGTAAAAAAAATTGGCCGAAATGAGCCTTGTCCTTGTGGTAGCGGAAAGAAATACAAACATTGTCACGGAAAATAACTATTAACAAAAAGCCAACAAGCAATTTTCTGCTTGTTGGCTTTTTACATACTAATACTAATGCTATTCAAAGTCAGTGTATTTATTATTATTCCCCTTGCTTTTACTTACCGGGTATTTCTCATTGTTTTTTTTTAGTTTTTCATCAATGATCGAATCAATATTTAAATTGAGGTTATCTGCTAACATATGAGAATAAATCAATACATCTGCTAACTCTTCCTTGATTCGTCCTAAGTTGAATTCTTTTACTTCTTCGGCTGATTTCCATTGAAATAATTCAAGTAATTCTGAAGCTTCTAGTGAAATAGAGATAGCTAAATCTTTTTCATTATGAAATTGACGCCAATCTCTGTCATCTCTGAACTTATTCACCTTTTCCATACTGCTTTTCTCATTATCCATCGCTTTTTTACCCCTTTGCTGCATTTAATAGCGCTTTTTGAAGTTCCTCATCTACCGCGTAAATATATAAACCATTTACTCCTCTTGTTAAAAGCACATTTAATTCGTTTTTTAACAACATATCAGAAAACTGTTCTTTTTTCCCGTTCTTTAATGTTCTTTGGCGAGTAGCTTTTTTATTTTGACTGGAACTTCTATCGAATACAATTTCTCCATTTCTATATTTTACAGAAGGACCGATAATCACACCTGCATAATTTAGGTCAAATCCTTGAATAGTAAATGTAGAACCTACTTCATCAATAGTTTGTTCTTGTTCTGCCCAAGAAAGGTTTCTATTCTTTCTCTTTTGCTCCTTCATTTGAGGCAGTTGCAGATTCCAAGGTAGAGACCAATTCCCTATCTTAACTCTCCAATAATCATCTTTTTCTGGTTTTCTCTTGTCAACGTACTCCCAATCAAATGTTGCAGTAATTCGGGAAATACCTGAATTTTCATCTTTTGCTTTTTCTCTAATGGCTTGATACAACTCTTCAGGATGATTAAAAATTTTCAAATCATATCCTTTAATATCCTTGAGAATGGGATTGATTTTTCTATCATCAATCATCGACCTTATCCAATTAATAGTGCTCTGACTCGCGTTAATCCTCATTTGATTTTCTAAACGGATAAAATTTCCTTTTAAATTCGCCACATGTTCTAAAGTAAGCAGTTCCTCTTCTTCCCAATATTGTTCAGTAGTAAGAACTTGATTGATATCAAATACCGCTACCACTACTTTTGCTCTCTCCATTAAATCATACAGCTGATTCTTTCCTCTATAAGATTGCTTCCCTTGTGTCCATAACAAATGAGCCTCATCTACAATAACAACATCTGCTTTTTCCTCTGGAGTATGATTATTGATAAACGTTGTTGGTTTACTGACTAAATTAGGCACTTTCTTAGACGTAATACCTAATTTGTTTGCAATTTGTTGATAAACTTTCAACTGTTGCTCATGATTTACCAACAAATAACTATTTGCTTCTTGTAAGACGATATTTTCTGACTCTTCTTGAGCTAGCTGTTTTAATTCGTAAAAGAGACTGCTCATTAAAACTGTTTTACCTGAACCAGCTTCTCCTGCTACTAAAATCAATTCTCCAGACTGGTTTCTCGTTAACGCCTCCATAATTTTTAAGATAACTTTATCCTTAGCTTGGATTTGTTCATCACTTAGTTTATGAAATGGCGAAGCTTTAAATAGAGCAGAGTCTTTGATTATTTTTTCAACAGGGAAAAGAGTTTTATTCTTATTTCTTAATTTTCTCCAAATCTTAGAAAAAATCTCATCTAATTTATCTACCGTATAATACTCTTTTTGTTGATTGGTTCTTCGATTATACACAGATTGAACCGAATCGATACTAGACATATACATCATTAATTTATTTTCAATATCTAAAGTCAATGATTTATTAAAATAATCATGGCCTATTATGTACATTTTTGAATCATCCGAGTTTGCGAGGCTTTCCCAATCTTCCCGTTTTTTGGGATCTTCAATAAGATGTTGTTTGGTTCTTTGTCTTATATCAGAAGTTTCTCCGATGTAAACTGAAAATTCGCGATTCTTTTTCTCATCATGAACGATGTAAACCGTGGGATAATCCAATAGGTATTTTGCATTAGATCCTTCTTCTTGAAGAATTCCACCTTCTAAACTTTCCACTGCTTCGTAGCTATAATCTATTTCATAGATAACTGGATTAGAGATTTTACTCATTTTTTCACCTTCCTCTCAAAACATAGATTTATTACTACGATAACTTTTCTCAGTTTATTCCAATTCTATGCCCGCATTTAAATTAATATTACTTTATAATCGATACTAGGTTTAAACCTCAATAACCCATCAACAAAAGATAGCATCTCTTGCCGTTCAGTTTTATCTAATTCTTTCCTAGCAGCATACTGAACAGTAAGCTAATTTTCACTAGACATAAAATCATCATAGAGATTTTTACCAAAACTATTAGGAGCTTTTTTAAAATTATCAGTTAATAACACATACGCAAGGTCGTTGTAGTTTTTCGAAAATCTATAGAATTCATTCTTTGAAGTTAGAATTAATCTTTTAAAATCCACTTTCGCGCTCTCCTTTTAGGTATGTTGCTTCTATTTTACTATAATAATACTAAGAATATATGATTATTTATTTTTTTCTATAAATACTGTGTTAGTCGCACCATATCTCTACATTAAATCCCATTCTCAATAATCTCATCCGGGTAGTGTTTAATAAAAAAATCACTATCTACTCCTGTAATTCTAAACCCACACTTTTGATATAAGACTAGTTGACCTAAACTAGAATTCTCTGTCCCACTTTGATTATTTTATAGCCTTTTTGTGCAACTTGCTTAACAGCATCCTGATCCTGTACTAACTTCTTTATACATCTACCTAACAAAAAAAGTTGAGTCACCAACTTTAACATGGTGACTCAACTTTCTATTAAATATTAAGTTATATATTAGAAAATTATTTAGCTACTTTAGATTCTAGACCTTCAGCTTTTAAGTACTCGCTAAATGGTACTAATTCTTCAGCTTCATATTTTTCTTTGTAAGCTTTGATTTCTTCTGCGCTGTACAATGTAGCGTCTAATTTCAATGTTTCTACTGGAATTGGACGATCTTTTGTAATTTTAGCATCGATTACAACTGTTTTGCCTTCTTTGTTAGCTTTAACAGCATCAGCCATTACTTGATCCATGTCTTCGATACGGCTTACTGTGAAACCAACAGCACCTTGTGCCTCACCAATTTTAGCGTAGTCTACATCAGTAAATTCAGTACCGAAAGTATTTGTATTTGTATCTTCGTATTTGTATCTTCGTATTTGTTCTTGATGAAACCATACTCAGTGTTAGTGAATACTACGTTGATAACAGGCATTTCGTAACGTACGTTAGTAACAACGTCTTGATAGTTCATAGAGAACGCACCGTCACCCATTAAATTAAATGCTTGACGATCAGGATATACGTTCTTAGCCGCAATACCACCTGGAAGTGCAATACCCATAGAAGCAAACAATGGAGAAGTTCTCCACATGTTTTTAGGAGTCATGTGTAAGTGACGGATAGATGTTTGAGTTGAGTTCCCAACGTCAATTGAGTAGATTGCATCTTCGTCAGCGTATTTGTTGATAGCATTGTATACTTGATAAAGTTGTAACGGACCATTTTCTTTTGTTTCCAACTTAGTCATGTAGTCACGCCAGTTTTGAATGTTTTTCAAGTTAGCAGTCCACCAAGCTGATTCTTCAACAGGTGCTACTTTTTCAAGTAATGAATGAACTGCTGCACCAGCATCTCCAAGAATAGCAACATCTGCATTGTGACGTTTGCCAAGCATTGCTGGGTTGTTGTCGATTTGGATGAAGTTTTCAACGTTTGCGAAAGTTTTTTCTACTTCAGCAAATGGGAAGTTTGAACCAACGAAAAGAACTGTATCTGCTTCTTTAACAGCTTCGTTAGCTGGTTTCCAACCAACACGGTATGTTGAACCAGTCAATCCTTCAAAGTCATAGTCAAAAGTTTCAAAGTTTTTACCAGTTGTAATAACTGGAGCTTTAAGTTTACGAGATAATTCTTGAACCGCTGGACCGTGTCCCATAGTTCCGACACCTGCATAAATAACAGCACGTTTAGATTTGTTCAATACTTCAACAGCTGCGTCAATATCTGCTTCGTTGATTGCAGAAGAAACGTAATCACGGAAGCTGTGACCTGAAGAGTAGAATGCGTCATTAGCGATTTCATGGTAACCAAAATCACCAGGTACTTCTAATACAGCCACCCCACGTTTAGCGATAGCCGTACGAATTGCATCGTCGATCAATTTTGGCAATTGTTCAGCGGTAGCTACACGACGGTTGTATACTGCGATATGATCAAACATTGGGTTTTGGTTCAATTCTTGGAATGCATCCATGTTTAATTCTCTTTGAGGACGAGATCCTAAGATAGCTAAAACTGGTGTGTTATCCATAGCTGCATCGTAAAGACCGTTGATTAAGTGAGATGCACCAGGACCACCTGATCCAACACACACACCTAATTTTCCACCGAATTTCCATTGCATTACGGCTGCCATTGCTCCAACTTCTTCATGTTTTACTTGAAGAAATTTAATATCTGTTTCTTCTTGTTCGCCTAAAGCTTCCATTAAAGGAGCCAAAGTTCCTGAAGGGATTCCATAAATTGTATCTATTCCCCATCCAGCCATTACTTTTAGTGAAGCTGTACTAACTTTAGTTTTTCCATCTGTCATTTTAAAAATCCTCCTAAATTAATTTCATAAAATAAACGCCAGTCCAATTTTAACACGTTTAAATTAAGAATCAAGGTTTACTTTCCAATAAAATGCAATTCTGTGAAAAAATGTACAGATTTTTAACCTAATCTAACGAACCATTCAAAATTCCATCATTTATTCTACATATTTACAATTAAAAATAATAAATCGCTCAATTTGACTAATAAATAGTTTTATCAATCAAATGAATTCTAATTCAAGATTCATTTGATCATTAAAGCAAATTTATCTATTAAGAGAGTCCTAAACTCCAACCTGAAAAGCATCACAAGCAAAAAGCATTGATATAAACCTATTATATCAATGCTTTCACAAACAACTATTAAATTTAAGTATGGAGTCTACGGGTTTAGCAAGTCGCTATTTAATCAATTTCAACTACTATCAAATATGTTGTCTATTATATAGTAGAAACATTTCAATCTATCAAACAATATCAAATGATTTAAAACAATTAGACGTGCAAGTAGACGTGAAAATATCTACGGGGGACGGGATATTTATTAAATATCTTTCAACATTTTTACAAATAAGCATAGGTTGTTTGGAGAATCATAATCTTCTAATTCTCTAAAACCATTTTGGTTATAAAAGTCTTTTAACTTTTTATGATCTTCGCATTCAACAAATAAAATTCTTCCACCAGCAATTGCATATACCTCTCTTAACTTATCATAAGCTAAAGCTAAAATATCTTTTCCACTAGCTTGTTTAGCTTTAATAGAGATATCACTATAACTTTTACCAAGCTGCCCTATTAAATAACCCTTTATTTCATAATTATTTTGCTCAGTTTTATGGCCTAATCCCATTAAACTTTTTTTAAGACTAGTACTAAATGTTTTAAATTGTTTTTTAGGAATGACTAAAGGTTTATTAGAAATAGAAAAATATCCCGCTACATACGGTTTTGATTGATAATTAGCAAATACTAGATATGTTCTTGCTAAATCCATTTTTTCAAATTGAACAGCTTTGTTATGTAAAAAGTGTTCTACATCGCTTGCTCCACTTAATACAGAATTACATTCAAAAGAAAAGAGAAGACTTTTAATCTCCTCTTCTGTAGAATCTGATTTTAATAAATTTAAAAGTGGTACTATTTGCAATCCCATTAATCAGCCTACTTTCCTAAGAAAGAAGCCATAATGCTATTGATTCTTTCCTTCTCATTTACGGTCTCTACTCTTTGATTAATTTGATGATCTACTCGTTTGGATTTTTGCAAGGCGTTAGCTAATTTCTGGCTTGCTTTTCTGTTGATTTTAAACTCTGTAGTAAAGCTTTTTGTTGCCATAATAATCACCTTTCTAACTGTTCTTAACTTTAATTTTATACACACAATGTACACATCGTTTACATCTTCATAGTACCTATTGTAATACAAAGTTTCAAGTGTTTTATCTCATTTTATTTAATAAATAGTATTGTTTTCGTCCTTTTTCGTCATTTCTCGTCCTTTATTGAGTATTTTCCAATTGTAATCAACCATTTTACAATAATGTATGATTATAAATTGCTAGAGCAGTTCAACTACCACAAGAATCCTTCATGTCCGTTACACAATAAATAAATACGCAAAAAGCCACTTCTTATTTGATAGTTTCTAAGTAGTTACTATTTATTCCAAAAAAATGGCATCTAAAATAATTTTAGCACGTTCTATTTCAGCGATTGTTAATTTTTTTGTGCCATACCCTAGATTTATATAGTTGTTTAATAAAAATTCTATATCAATTATGTCCTCAGTGGTAGCCTGATCTAAGGCACTCTCGCTATCAATTAAGTATTCAATAGAAACATCAAAGTATTTTGCAAGTTTCTCAATTGTTTCAATTCCGGGAGTTTGAGTTTTCCATTTGTAAATAGCTGTTCTTGCTAATCCCATCTTTTCTGCTAAATCTGGTAGGGAGATTCCTTGTTTTGTTGATAGGTACTTTACGTTATCGTATAAATTCATTTTTATCCTCCTAAATTAATTTTATTCAATTGTACTTCTTTTTCAAACTAATACATAGGTCTTACTAATTTGGTAACCCCCATGTTTTACTATGCTGCCATTAAAAAGGGGTCGCAAAACACCACCCCGTCTATTATTGAACTTAGACCATTAAATACAGTGTCTGCCAGACGCATTCTAAGCTCATTTAAAATTATAATACGGGTTAGTATCTGCAAACCACGATTCCAGACCTTCATTTAAGCCGATGGGAAAATACACTTAGGCTATTCCTATTTTATATCAGCAAGCCTAGATGTTTAGCTATTTCAGCAATAATGATGGCTTTATAGTTTTTACATTCTTTAAGTGTGCAATTAAGAGTTTCTGCCACTTCTTTTAGTGGCCTGTTTTTTAAATAATGCAACTCAATAACTTTATATGGTAGTGGCTCGGTACTATTTAATATTGATTGGATCGTGTCCCTAGCATGTATTAAATTAGTTACCATTAAATCATCATAAATAGTAAAAGCATATCTATTAGGCCAGTATTCTTTTTGGTTTAAGTGCTCCGCTATATACTCCTCTATGCCTTCATAATTAAATAGCAGTTCTTCGATTAATATAACCGTTCCTTTTTTCAGCTCTCTCTTTAACATGGCCTAACCCCCTTTAATCATATAATAACCATTCCTTAAAATAATAAAAAAGACCGTCCATTTAAGGACAGTCACATAAGTTGGGACTTACAGTAGAAAGGAGAATAGCTACATGCCCTATTTTGAATACCTGTTTTTAATGTTGTTTCTTCACGTCTGATAAAAATAGTTTTATAATTCGTATCGTCTAATATGCCTACGTTGTTCGCAATGTCTTTTACTTTATCATTGCCCTACTTCTGCGCCTGCTTTTTTTAGATCATGTGCGTTATCGTTGCTTAATTCGTTTGTAGCTATGCCTTTAATGTATTCAATCATGGTTATACCTACTAAATGGCGCATTCTAAGGCTTCTTAATGGATAAGTACCCGCTAATCAATCTGAAATGGGCTTAAAATGCGCTTCTGTGTATTCCTTTAATGCTAATAAGTCGTTTTCGCTTGCGCTATAATTCCCAAAGTGTTCTTTTATAACTGTATCGGTATCTTTTTTTCTGATTACGGCTATATCGTTGTAAAAATAATACCCCTCTTTTTCATAGTATCTATTTAACACGCCATCATAGACTACGTTATTATCTATTTCGATCCATGCGTGTTCGTGTTGACCTTTAGACCACAAGCCATAAACATAAGTTAAACGATCACGTATTTCTTTACTACTGTTGTAAACAAACTTTTGCGCCATTTCAAAGCACCTATGCGGTCTTATTATCCTTTTGGCTTCTTGCATGTTTATGCCGTCCGGCTCGCTAACCTCGTACTTACTCATTTTTTCCCTTATCTGTGCCAAACCTTTGTAGGTTTCTTCATACGGCGTTAATCTCATTTTATAACCTCCTTCTTTATAACTATTTCTAACTTGTAATAAGTATAATTTTAGGCCGATTGACTTTGTCGGGTATGCCTAGATTCAATCTAGTATAACCTAGATAGTAGCGACACCACATTTTAACCTTGGACTTTTTTGTCCGCCCTCTAAAAAATAAAACGTTGTTTCTAAGCTCATTTCAACTTGCTTCATGCACGATTACCCGTTAAATGCTCTATAATACGCCATCTACACACAATAAGAGATACAATTAAGCCATCATTTTATTAATAGTCCATCTATTTACGTTTCTCTGAAATCAAGCGCCCGTATATTCTACCTTCTACTTCAATGCTTTCTAGCACTTTTGCTACAAAATCATCATCAAAGACACTAATCTCGTTAATCACACTTATTGATTTAGTATTCCATTTATTGTAGTAGTCAATTTCGCTTTCTTGGTACGCTTCCCAATATTCTTTACTGTTAGGTTTTGCTAAACTCATACGGGCTTCTGGATCGCCATTCTTAGCCTTTAACTCTAGTTCAACTTTCTCGTTTTTAATTCTTTCAGCATTTTTATGGTCGATTTCTTCTTTTTTTAATCGCAAACGCTCTGTTTCTTCGGCTGTTCTTACTTCTTTTTCTTGTTGCCTTTTAACTAATTTATCAAGACGTTGCTTTTCATTGTAATTGGTATCTTTTTCCCACTGTTTACGCTTATTTATGCGTCCACGTTTTGCGCATACATCACTACAATATTTTTTATTTGGAAAGATTGTTTCATAGGATTGGTTACACACAGCACAGTTTAAAATCATTCTTTAGCCCTCTCCTTTCTTTAATAAAATAAGAGTATAAGTGTTAGTAAAGATGTCCAAAACCCCTCACACGTCCATTTTAAGCCTCTAGTGGCTTGCTGGTATGTTATTCTACGAGGAAATTTGTTCAGTAACAGCTGAATGACGGAGAAATGACAAGAAGGGGGACCTATGGCCCCTAACTTTTATCTCGTCTACTAACTTATCTTTGCTTTCACTATCACTTAACTTTATTTATTTTTATTTGTTTATTTATTTTATTTATTATTTATTTATTTATTTATTTATTTTTATTTATATTACTTAACATGCTACTGTAAGAGTTCTTTCTCACTTCTTCTTCTTCACTCAACAATCCGTTTTGCTTTCTGATAGTTGCTTCAAGTTCCTTATCTGCTTTGGCTTTAGCTTTCTCAATTTCTTTTGCAGCTTTAACTTCGGCTTCCTTACTACTATGTTCGGCTGTTGCTTTAAGCAAGTCAGTCAGTTCCTTATCTTCTGCTGCTTGTGCTGCTGCTTGCTTCTCTCTTAGTTTACGTTGACGTTCTGCTCTCGCTTCTTCTTCACGTTGTGCACCCTCGTATAGTGCACCAACATCTAAGATGTCGCCTGTTCTTTCTAACTGTTCTGTAAGTCGGTTGCTGTTCTCGATACGTTCTTTGATTTCGCTCATTATTTATTCTCTCCTTTTTCTGTAAGTTTAAGTAGGTCGCTTGCTCCGTATTGTGCAAGGATACCTTTTATCCAACTAAAACCTTCTGCACCTTTGTATCTATCTATCTGGTCAAAACCGTAAATAGGTGCTGCACCTTTGTATAATATTTTGCCTTCATCTTTTAATAAATCATGTTGTAAAGTACCTAATAAGCTATTTCCTTTTTCTAGCATTGGTAGAAAATCTTCTCTTATTTCTGATAATTCTTTTAATAATTCTCCGGCTCGTCGCAATTTAATATCTCTGACTTTATCTAAACTAGACTTTATTTGTTCTGAATATTTGTTGTATTCTGCTTCTGTGATGTACGGATCATCTTTCAGTTTTTCAATTTTACCTGAATAGAATTGAGCAACGTCCTTCGCAGTTCGTAAATCCTGGTTAGCTTTAGCGTACTCGGTAGCTGTACCGACTTGTTTCGCTTCAATAACGGCTCTTTTCGCTTCTTCCTCATTTTGCTCTGCTGTTTCGACTTCTTGAAGATATGCTTCTGTTTTCTTTTTACCATTCGTTAAAATCGCTTGTAATTCTTCCTCAATCTTGTTTAGTTCTTGCATAGTTTTATTTGTCATGTTTATAATCTCCTTTTTTTAGTTTAATAAGGTATTTTTTCATCGTTATCTACAACAAGTTTAGCTTCTATTCTTCTTCTTTTAGAGCCATACTGCCCAACTGATAACCCTGTTTGTTCTGCCATTTCTTTATCTGTATAAGGTTTATCAGGATAATAATACTTCTGCATTAAGAACTCTCTTTCTTCTGCTGTCAGTTGCTTTAGACCTGCATAAAGCGGCTTTAATAGTCTTTTATCTAAGTCGCTCATTCCTTCAACTCTTTTACGCCATACCATCAAGGTGTGATTGCTTACTCTTTCTCTTTTCATATCCCTAATGCCTCCAACATTTCAGAAAAATCTGTAAGTTTATCTTCATCTGATTTATTAGGATCTACAATAGGTATAACTTCTTTGCGTGCTTTAAGGTATATACTCGCTTTTTCCAGCTTGAAATAATGCGTTACAGCTTCTTCAATCTCCTTAATTTCATCAACTATTAAGTTATCAAGATTGTCATTAATGGTTTCTCTATGGCGCTTATAGCGGTCTAAATAATATTCTTTATCCGAACTACTTACCTCACTCCAAAACCTGTCAAAATGTTTTAATTTAAACTGAAGCGTTTCGATATGCTGTTCAGCCATTTCAATAGCAGCAACGTGATCCGTTACTTCTTTTTCTAATCTAAAAGCGACTGTTGTCATTTGTTCATATCTTTCTTGAATGCAGGTATAAAAGTTTTTGTTATTAAAGTCTTGTTCGTATTCTTCAATACGTTCTTTAGTTCTATCAATCCGCGTTTGTAGGTAAAAATAAGTAGAAACAAGATCTTCATTTTCGATGTTTGCCAAATACCACCACCTCCAAAATCTGTGAAGCTCAATTTAATGTAGTGCGTATTTTCGTTGTTTGTTTAATATACCTTTGACTGATTTTTCTGAAATGTTAAAACGCCAATTCAATTCTGTTTCATCTGCTGCTTTGAAGCCAGCAAGTAACATTGCTCCTTTAAATGCTCCGTTATACACGTAAAAGTCTTTTCCTGTTCTAGCAAAGATATGCTTCAAGCCATATGATGTGTGGTGCTTATTAAAATTTTGAACTTTTTCTATTGAGTTACACCATTCATAAAGAGCCGACTGTTTGCATTCTTCTAAATCAAGAAAAGCAAGCGGGCTATCAAATTCTCTAAAAAGTTCTTTTGCGTTCGATTCTTTGCGGTATAAACATTTTTCTGGTACTTCAATATCCTTGTAGTTATTTAATAGATCTGTGTTCAATACTTAAATACCTCCTTTTTTATCTGTTTTTTGTAAAGACTTCCATATATTCCGACTTGATAAAAATACATCTTGTGCCTTCGTAGTCCTTAATAGTAACTTTTGCAATATTTTCAAGTTCTATTTTTATTACATTGTTTTTACCAACTTCATACGTGCGATATGCCAAACCATTAAAAAAATTAATCTTTACAATATTTTCAGCCATTTGTTTTATCTCCTTTTTTGGTTATTTAATTAAATCGTGACACCAATCGTGACACTCAGTGTGATAGTTAAATATGCTATAAGCCCTTGCTGTAATTGAGTTAGTGATACAGTGATACATAGTGACACCACTTACTGCGGTTTATCTATTTAATTACTCAATAAAGATAGTTATATTTTTTTATCTATAATTTTAAAAGTAGTATCACTCACTATCACTCATAACACTAATGCCTTTACGTCAACGTTTAAGGCGTGATACTAGCGTGATAGTGAGTGACACTTAATTGTATTTTTGGTATCTACCGCTAGAATATTTGTTATCTTTTCTTGAAACATATCCAACTAAATGATTGCCACTGTTTTTTCGCTTGATTAATAAATTTCTGGCTTTTAAATCTTTGGTTAATTCGGTTTGTTCCATTGCCCAATTTTTACCATGATCTTTAGTCCATTCAACATACAACTTATGAACTTCGCTAGTTGCTATATCTCCGTTTGGACGTGGCTGTAATACCTCTTGAATAAAGTCGTTTATTTCGTCCATTTCTTCACGTTCTTTTTTGCTGGCTTCTTGAACTTTTTTGGGAATCACTAGACCATTTTTTTGATAGTTTTTTAAACCCTCAATAGCCCAACGCATAACGCCAGAAAGTTCATTTTTAATGATTCGTTCGCCTAAATGCGTATCTATTTCATCGTCTGGTATCTGCACATCAAATGGCACGATTACAACACGCTTCCAAGTAGGGTTGTCAGTAGATCCAGCATTCATTTGTGGGATATGGTTGCATGCAAGAAAAATAGTGTTTTGTGGCTGGAACTCAAAGCCCGATTTTCCTTTAAAACTGGCTGAAATAGTATCATCGCCGGTCATGCTCTTAATTACTCCCTCTGATAACCTGTACCCTTTTTCCGGTTCGCTACTGGTTACCAATCTCGCTCCCGCCATTGCTGCTATGGCGTCTGTATGCCCTGTATTACCACCGCTTTTTTTTCTCATTAAATCAGCCGGTGCAACTGTTCTTTTGTAAGAACCGAACAACGATTCTAGTATTTTTAAAAGTACAGATTTTCCGTTATTTCCTTTTGAACCATACAAGAAAATGATTTTTTGTTCTAAGTTTTTACCAATCATTGAGTAGCCTATTAAAGTTTGCATGAATTTAATTATTTCTGTATCGCCATCAAATATTTTATACAAGAAAGCTATCCATTCAGCACAAGGATCTTCGTTGTATTCAGCTCCAGCAATTTTTGAAAATAATTTATTTGGATCGTGTGGCTTTAATTCCCCAGTATTTAAATCTATCCACCCATTTTGGACGTTTAAAGCGTATATATCTTCATCAAACTGTGGCATTAATACCGGAACTCTATGGCGTATTTCACGCATAACAGCTTCTTTACTATTGTTATTTCTTGAACGTGTAACAAATTTCGCTTTTGCTTCAATAAGTTTTTTTATTTCTTCTTCTTTTGCACCTTCATGATAGATTACAGGTTCTTTAGCCATTGCTTCAATCGTTTTATCGAGTAGGTTTCTTGTAACTGCCATGCCATCTTCTTTCCAAACTTTACCGTCATAATGGTAAAAAGTTCGGTCTGGGTTACAATATCTTGTTAGGGATCCCCACGTATCTATAAAACGGTCTGCGTTACCTGTATCGTCCATTGAATACCTTTTTATGTCTAGCTGCTCTTTAGTTTGTTTGCTTAATTCAGCAAACTCTTTTGTTTCTGCGATTTCATCTGGAATTTTTCTTTTCAATTTATCCCTCCCCTCTTATTCATTTCTGCTTTCAGCACACTAGAAAATATCTTGTTGAGTTCCGATTGTTCTAATGGAAAATCAAGAAAATTTTCATTTACAACAAAAGCTAAATTATAAGCATTTTCTGGTGTCATTCCTAAATTTAGGAAGCTCCCTATTTTTGAAGTAAACCAAACATTTCGTCCAGTTTCTGCAACGCCATCTACTAACTCGTTCAAGAACTTACCTGTAAATTTAACGCCTTTTTGTCTGTAATTTTCAGCTTTAATTTTCTGTTTTGACTGTAATTTTTGCTGATACGGTTTACTCGCTATCGTAGCTTGTAAAAATTCATTAACTGGTATTGTTTTTTTGTCATCTTGATACACAATAGGGCTATCTTTAGAATGTTCTGTAACGACTGGTAACCCTTGTCCTTGTGACCATGTATAGTTACTGTTATCAAAGTCATATTCAACGCCTATTGAGTGATATATGCCAAATAGTAACGTCTTATATTCATCTTTGTTCACGTTTCTATTAAGTTCCAATACTAGCCGGTATCTGATTCTTTCATTTTTTTTATGCTTCAAAGTTGGATATAGACAATAATTTTCATCCTTTAACGTGTCCGCCATCTTATTAATGAAATCATCTTCTTCGCCCTTGATGTCATCTAAATCTAAAAAAAGTAATGATCGTGATAGTACGTTTTTATCAGTTCTTGAACTTCCTTCAATCATTTGCCCAGCGATTACTATTTTCATTTGATTCATTTTAATAACTTTCTCTTTATTCTCATTAATTGGATATTCAAAAGTTTGTGGCTGGTAGTCTTTAAAAAATTCAAAGTCACGTTCTACCTTTACTGCTTGCATTGGTTGTTTTGTTTGAACCGTATTAATGTAAATCATTCAAACCACCTACTTTTCTTCACGTTTCAATTCCATAATTTGTTTAACGGTTTGATAGTTTAGTTCAGTTGAATCTAGCAAGAAATCATTTAAAAGGTTTAATAAAATCTCTGTTCGGTTAGAAACACGTTCCAACTCGTAAAGAGCTAGTTCTTCACTGCCTTTAACTTTGCTGTATTTAACAACCTCGTCGAACGTATCACGGATAGATCCCAAAATTGCTTTTGAGAACTCATTTTTATCAATATTTTCTTCAGCATTTTTTTCTAAGTTTTTTAATAATTGTTCTTTTGTCATTAGTAAAACTCTCCCTTTTATATGGTATTTTTTATGATATAATAGGAAGTACAAGAGTCTCCTATTTTGGTGGTTTAATACGTTTGCCTTTAGTCCACTTTGCCGGTGTATGCTAAAGGCTCTTTTTTTGTGCTTTTTTCTTCCTCTAAAACTTTCATCCATTCTTTGTAAGCTATTTTGAAACTGAAGTACGAAATGAACCCCAAAAACCACCCAATAATTAATGAAATAGTAATCGATGTACCTAACATTTTTTACCTCCTAATATTCTTTCTATCCCCGTTCCCCAACGGTTTTTATATTTGATTTTCTTTCAAGAACCGATTGATCTCAGTTTTAGAGATTAATGTTATTCCGGAAACCGTTGCTACTTGAAGCCCTTTAGCTCTAAACCCTTGCAACGTGTTATAGGAAATATTCAGCCATTCACACGCTTCTTTTTGTTTCAGCCACTCTTTACCATAACTAGCTTCTAACTGTTTAGCTGTTGCAATTGCGTCCCTTGCTGCAATAGTAAGCATTGCTGTAAAGTCTTTTTGGAAACTATCTTCAATATCAAAACTAACTTGTGCCATATTCAACCCTCCTTAACTACCTTACCGAAACTTTTTGCTACTTATAGATCAAAAAAAATTTCATCTATTGTAATACCAGGGAATAGCTTTTGTAGTTTATTTCTTATAATTACTTTTTCTGAATCTTTAAATTGAGTTTTTCCTCTTTCTTTAGCTGAGTATGCTTGGACAGATATTCCAAACAACTTAGCCATATCTTTTTGTGTTCCAAGCATTTTACGATATCCTGCAATTTTATTAGTCAAGTTCTCACTTCCCTTCTCGCTACTTTTTGCTACCCACAATCTTATTATAACCTTTTGATTTAATATTGCAAGTAAAACTTGCTACTTTTTGCTATTTTATCTATAATTATTTTACGGAGGTGTTGTATTTTGCAAATAAATAATGAATTGGTAGGAAACCGAATAAAGAAAATAAGAAGCGAAAAAGGCATGTCGCAAGAAGAATTTGGCTTACTAATAAAAAAGGCTCACAAAAGCCTAGTATCTAAGTGGGAAAAAGGTCAAAGTCTACCTAATAATGAACGTTTAAAAAGAATAGCTGAATTAGGCGAGATGACCGTTGAAGAGTTATTACATGGAGATGAACTATTATCAAATATGGTTGACTACGTTTATGACTTGATTACAGAAACCGAAGAATTAAATGATGAAGTAGTTAATGAAAAAGCTTTAAACGAAACTATTAAAACTATTAGAGAAGAATACCGTGAATTGAAAAGAGATAATTTATCGATTTCTGATTATGAAGACGAAAGATTCAGAGATCATGTTTATGGTATTTACGATAATTTTTGTAGTAAATATCCTAATAGTGAAGCAGAATCAGCAAAACAGTTTGATAATTTATTAAAAGAAATTGAGTATTTTGGTTTTCCTGAACCCTCATATAATTTACAAGACAATATTATTATCATCACTTTTAAAGGCATGGATACAATTAAATATACTTTTAAAGAAATGGTTTCATTACCTATTAAGTTGACTATTGAAAAATCTCTTTTTTCTGATATAAAAGCTTTTAATTATACAATCGATAAAAAAGATGTATCAGGTAATTTGGAAGAAACTATTTCTCAATCACATGATGCTCATTTTAATAATTTTAAAGAATTTGAAAAATTTTGTTTCTCGAATTTTTTAGAGAAATACACTACTAAATTTAATATAGAAAAACCAGTTATGTATTTACTTAGTCATGAATTCAACAAGGGTTTAATTACTGATCCAATTTTTATGACTATAAACTAATTCCTACAAATTCTATTTACAAATATTCAACCCTCTCTTACATACCCGTTCCCCGTGGTAAAGAGGAGAAATTAAAATGGCAAACATTAGAAAATACATTAAAAAAGATGGTACTGCTGCATATATGTTCCAAGCCTATCTAGGTACTGATTCAGCAAC
Source organism: Carnobacterium sp. FSL W8-0810 (assembly GCF_038007125.1). NCBI lineage: Bacteria > Bacillati > Bacillota > Bacilli > Lactobacillales > Carnobacteriaceae > Carnobacterium > Carnobacterium sp. FSL W8-0810. The sequence continues at coordinate 2,169,933 of NZ_JBBOWO010000001.1, forward strand.
GGGCAAACGTATACGAGTAACCAGACAAGGTTTCAGCACAAAAAAAGAAGCCAATCTCTCACTATCTCGCTTAAAAATTGAGATTGAGGAGCAAGGCTATAAGAAGAATAAGCGGTATAAGTTTAATGAAGTATATGAATTGTGGCTAGAACAATACAGAAACACGGTTAAAGAAAGCACGTTAAACAAAACTATTGAAATTTTCAATTATCACATCCTGCCTTTATATGGCCACTTATATATGGATAAGATCACGGTAGTATTCTGTCAAGAAGCTGTAAACAAATGGTATAAAAGTGTTCAAAAATTTAAAGCTATAAGCAACTACGCTTCACGGGTATTCGATTATGCTATTACAATTGGCATATTAGAGAAAAACCCTGTTAAAAAAATTAGTATGCCTACTAAGAAAGTAAACGTGCAAGAAGATAAGATTTTGAATTTTTACGATAAAGAAGAACTAACTCAATTCTTTGATTGTTTAAAAAAAGAAGATGACCCTGTACAACTCGCACTGTTTAGAACGTTAGCCTTTTCTGGTGCACGTAAAGGCGAAATTTTAGCCCTACAATGGCGTGATATTAATTTTACAGATAACTACATTAAAATAAATAAAACTGTCACATTCGGCTTAAATAACGTTTTAATCATACAGACTCCTAAAACAAAAACATCTGTCCGTACTATCTCAATGGACGCTCAAACAATGGCCGTTCTTAAATCATGGAAAAAAACACAAAAGGAAGATTACTTGAAGTTAGGGTTCAACACATTAAGCCCTACTCAATTAATTTTTCCAAGTACTAAAAATACCATTATGCAGCCACCTAAAGTTGGGAAATATCTGGATCGTATTATAGAAAAATACGAACTAAAGAGAATCACAACTCACGGCCTTAGACACAGCCATTGCTCAATATTATTTGAAGCTGGTGCAACAATTAAAGAAGTACAAGATCGCCTAGGTCATTCAGATATTCATACCACTATGAACATATACGCACATGTATCTAAAAAGGCTAAAGAAAATACCGCTGAAAAGTTCGCAAACTATGTAGATTTCTAACAATAGACGTGGAACTAGTCGTGAAATGAAAAAAATAGTCGTTAAAACGTCTTAAAGATACTGTTGTATCAACGTTTTAACGACTTATTATAAATTGTGTGATGGAGTCTACGGGAATTGAACCCGTATTAACTGGCTGCCAGCCAATCGTAATCCCATTATACCAAGACCCCAGAGTAGAATGCTTCAGCAAATAAATAACTGAGCCATACCCCCAATATAAATAAATCGAAATTTATCTATTGACTGCCTACTTATTATATCAAACCCAGTTCTTTTAAAGCAATATAAATTCCATCTTCATTGCAACTTTTTGTTACTTTATCGGCTCTCAACTTTACACTTTCTAAAGCATTGCCCATTGCTACTCCAGTTCCAACTTTTTCGATCATTTCTAAATCATTCAAGCCATCTCCAAACGCAATGGTATCTTCTATGTTAAAGCCATTTTCTAAAGCAACTCTAATGACCGTATTTGCTTTTGAACCATCATGCGGCAATACATCTACTCCAGAATCATGCCAGCGTACAAACCGGAATTTTGAAAACTGTCCACTCTCATAAAATTGTTTCTCGTCTTCGCGGTAAAACAGCAAACATTGAACTAACGAGTTGTGTAAGTAAAAATCTCGATCGTATTTTGGGACGCCATAACCTACAGATTTCATAGCTGTAGTTATACTAACGTCAGCTTCTTCATTTCTTCTTCTTAATGTCTCTGGTGTTTCATAAATCAGGTCATGATTATTCAAATCTGCTACTTTAATCAATTTTTCTAATTGAGAATGATCCAATGGATTTTCATAAACAAGTTTATTATGTAAGTATCCTGCTGCACCATTACACACAATATAATGATCCATTTCTAATTCATCGACTATATTTTGAGCCATAAAAAGGTTTCTTCCAGTCGCAATGGCAACTTCATGACCGTTTTTTTTCAATTCTTTAATCGCTAATTTAGTACTCTCTGGAATGTTTTTTTGATCATTAACTAAAGTTCCATCGATATCAAAAAAAATCATTTTCTTTTGCATGTTTAGGTTCTTCCTTTCTATTGCTGCTTATAAGACAATTGTACCCTTTATTCTTCTAGACTACTAGACTGAAAAACAAAAAAACATAGAAGTCCATTCACGCTGGACTTCTATGTTTTTTTTGGTTCTTCAACATTTGACGTTGGTCAGTAATTAATTGAGTTTCTTTTAACACATTCCAGAAATTTTCGGAGGAATAGGAGAAGCTTGCAGCCATGAAAAAGGATGCATTGAGAATTACTTAGCGTTCGGCTTTAGCCGCTACGTTAAGTTTGACGCTTGCAAGTTTTGAGACGCGTTCTTCGGCTCAAAATGGTCCCACGGCTTTCCGCAAGCTATCCCGTAATCCGAAGGAAATTTCCTTATCAACTCCAGAAAATAAAGAACCGTTTTTTAAAATTATTTTTATTCTTCTTCACTAAATTGGCTGTTGTATAGATTTGCATAAAAAGCTCCTTTTTCAAGCAGTTCTTCATGCGTTCCTTGTTCAATGATTTCACCTTGATCCATGACTAAAATTAAATCAGAATCTCGGATTGTGGACAAGCGATGGGCAATGACGAAACTTGTTCTGCCTTCCATCACTTTTTTCATCGCTTTTTGAATCAAACTTTCTAAACGTGTATCTACTGAACTAGTCGCTTCATCTAGAATCAAAATTTTCGGATCAGAAATTACAGCCCGTGCAATGGTTAAAAGTTGCTTCTGACCTAAAGATACATTAGACGTTTCTTTGTTTAGTTTCATGTTGTATCCATCAGGTAAAGTTCGTATAAAATGATCCACATTTGCTGTTTTTGCTGCTTCCACAACTTCTTCATCCGTTGCATCTAACTTACCAAAACGAATATTTTCAGCAATCGTTCCACTATAAACCCAAGCATCTTGTAAAACCATTCCAAATAACGAACGAACATCTTGTCTGGACATTGATTTTGTATCGATACCGTCAATTTTGATGGCCCCTTTATCAACGTCGTAGAAACGCATCAATAAATTAATCAGCGTCGTTTTCCCTGCTCCTGTAGGTCCAACAACAGCTACTGTCTGTCCTTTTTTTACAGACACATTTAAATCACTGATTAATGTTTTCTCTTTAGCATAACCAAACGCTACATGTTCAAAGTCAACATTTCCTTCTACTACAGCCGGTAGAGGATGTTCAGTTTCATTGATCACTTCTTCTGGTTCATCTAAAATCTCAAAAACACGGTTAATGGCCGCTGCTGCACTTTGTATGACACCTGAAAGTTGTGTAATTTGAGAAATAGGCTGATTAACTTGCCAAATGTATTGAGTAAAAGCTTGCAGATTACCTAGAGATAGCGTACCTATAATGACTAAGTACCCTCCTCCTATAGCTATTCCAAAATAAGCCATATTGGAAACAAATCCTACTAATGGGCTCATGATCCCAGAAATAAATGCTGCTCTAAATCCATTTTTATTTAACGTCGCATTGATTTCTTTAAACTCTTCTAGTTTATCTTTTTCTTTCCCATACAATTTGATTTCAGTAAATCCACTAAAGCTTTCTTGAACATGTCCATTCATAGCTCCTAAAGATTCTTGTTGACCTTTAAAGTAAGGCTGAGATTTTTTGATTACTGCTTTGGAAATGACAAAAGAAAGTGGGATAGTGGCCATAATTACTAAAGCTAATGGTATAGAAATATAAAGCATCATAGCGATGGCAAATAAGATTCCCATAAACGAATTGACCATTTGAATCAGACTTTGCTGCATGGCATTACTGATAGAATCCACATCATTCGTTACACGACTGAGTATATTTCCTTGTTGATTTCGATCAAAATACGATACTGGAAGACGATTGATTTTTTGTTCAATTTCATTTCTTAAATCTCGCATCGTATTTTGGACAACATTTGTCATGATATATGAAGATAAATACAATGTAACTTGGTAAATTGCTGCTATCCCTAAAATAATAACGACAATATTGAAAATGTAAGGAAAATTAACTGTTGCACCAGGAGTACCATTTAACATGTCTGCAACGTTCTTTCCTAATTCTGTCATCGCTAATCCAATAATGAAAGGCTGTAGAGCATTGACAATCATACAGACAATTGTAAGTGCTATAGCAGAGAAAAATCCTACTTTGTAAGGTTTAATGTACTGCCAAATTCGACGAATAGAATCCTTCATACGACTCATGCTAATTCCTCCTTCGACAATTGTGATGAAGCAATATCATAATAGACATCAGATTTCTTCAAAAGCTCTTCATGTGTTCCTTGAGCGACAACCACACCTTTATTTAAAACAATAATATTATCTGCATGCATGATCGTACCTACACGTTGAGCAACAATCAAAACAGCAGCATTTTTAGTTTCTAATTTTAAACGCGCTCTTAATTTTGCATCCGTTTGGTAATCTAATGCAGAAAAACTATCATCAAAAACATAGATATCCGGTTTTTTTATAATAGCTCGTGCTATTGATAATCTTTGCTTTTGTCCACCAGACATATTGCTTCCACCTTCAGATAAAAATTCATCAAACTGATCAGGTTTCTTTAAAATAAAGTCTTTTGACTGTGAAATATCCGAAGCTTCTTCCACTTCTTTTTTATTTGCATTCCATTTTCCATAACGCATATTATCAGAAATCGTTCCAGTAAATAACAAGGCTTTTTGAGGAATATAGCCGATTTTTTGACGTAAGGCACTTAATTTATAATCTCTAACGTCTACTCCATCTACCAATATGCGTCCTTTCGTAACATCATAAAAACGTGGAATCAGTTGGATCAAACTAGATTTACCACTACCGGTACTTCCAATAAAAGCTGTTGTTTCTCCAGGTCTAACTGTAAAACTAATGTTTTCGATCACGGGTTCTTCTGTATTACCTGGATACGCAAAAGTTACATTTTCAAATGCCAGGTATCCATGTGTTTTTGTTTCTGTTATTCCATTTTCATTTTCAGTAATAGAAGGTTTAGTATCAAATATCTCTTGGATACGTCTTGCAGAAACTGCTGCTCTTGGGTACATCGTAAAGATATTAGCGAACATCATAAATGAAAAAAGTGCATGGAAGATATACTCAATAAAGGCTACTAAACTTCCGACTTGTAAATCACCAGCGTTTATTTCGATAGCTCCTAGCCAGATCACGATCGCAAAAATACAGTTAAACACTATTGAAAAAATCGGCATTGCTAAAGCCATCAGTTTAAACAGCTTTTTAGAAACAGTCATATAGTTTTCATTTACTTCATAAAATCTGTTTTCTTGGAATTTTTCTTTTACAAACGCACGGATAACTCTTAATCCGGTTAAATTTTCTCGTAGGTTTAAATTAATATCATCTAAATTCGTTTGTTGTTTATTTGATAACGGACCTGAATACTTTCCTATAAAATAAACACTTCCTAATAGAAAAGGAACCGCAATCAACACGATGTAAGATAATGACGGACTTGTACGCACGATCATCACAAAACTAGAAATGAACATAAGTGGCGTCATCATTCCTATCCGAAGTACCATCTGCAAAAACACCATTATCTGGAAAGCATCATTTGTTGTACGTGTTACTAAAGATGATACGCCAAATTCATTGTATTCTTTATGAGAAAAAGATTGAACTTTTTCAAAGATATCATTACGAATATCTCGAACGATCCTTGTTGTAATTTTGCTAACGGTATATGCCAAGCCAATTAATCCAAACAACCCGATTACAGAAATAACAAGCATCCATTTTCCATAGTAAGTTACGACATCAAAGTCATTAAACATCAACCCTTTATTGATCAGCTGAGCCAATAATGTGGGCAGCCCTAATTCAATCAGGATAAACCCAAAAACACATAAAAAATTTAAGAATACTAATTTTTTATATTTCATAGTATATCTCCACATTAAATTCATTTTCTCATCTCCTTAAAATATAATAGATACCTTACAGTTTTTTTGTTTATAGCTATCAAATATAATGAATCTTATTACTCAATTATTTATTTAATATACCGCACAAAAAAATATCTATTTTACTATAGCATATTTTTTATAATGAAGGGCAAACTTCTAATTTTTTTATATCGTTTAGCAAATTTAACCTGTCAATCTCCAAACAACTAACTTTCTATACTTAATTAATGAATTATGTTAAAATAATAATAGCTGTTGTGTACTTACCACAACCACTCGTTCGGGAAAAATACTAAACTGAATAAAAGAATGGATCAGAATTTGTTTCTAGCAGCTTTACATTCATGTTAAGGAATTAAACTGACGTGGTTTTCGTTTAATCACCACTGAAAGTCCTTCACTGGTTGATTTTTCGTAATGCAAAACACTTCACCAATTTTTCATAAAAATAATTTGACGTTCTTCAATAAAGAACGAACGTATAAAGAGGAGAGAATTAAATGATTTTTAAAGTTAATTATCAAGAAACAAAATTAAGAAACCCCAAAAGAGAAGACACTAAAACTCTTTATTTGGAAGCTGAAACAGTTGTTGCAGCACGAGCAATAGTTGAACAAAATACCCCCTACAATATTGAATTTGTTCAACAAATTGATGGAAAGTATCTTGAATATGAACAAAATAGTCCAGATTTCAAGTTAACGGAGTTTAACTAATGAAACCTTCTATAAAAAATAATGAAGCTGCTGTCTTTGCCATTGGGGGTTTAGGGGAAATTGGTAAAAATACCTATGGTGTTCAATTTCAAGATGAGATCATTATTATTGACGCAGGTATTAAGTTCCCTGAAGATGATTTATTAGGTATCGACTATGTCATTCCAGATTACAGTTATATCGTTCAAAATATCCATAAAGTAAAAGCTTTAGTGATCACACATGGACATGAAGATCATATTGGCGGTATTCCTTTCCTATTAAGACAAGCTAATATTCCTATCTATGCTGGACCACTTGCTTCAGCTTTGATTCGCAATAAATTAACTGAACACGGTTTATTACGTGATACTGAATTACATGAGATTGGTGAAGATGATGTGATTAAGTTCCGTAAAACAAGCGTAAGTTTCTTCAGAACAACACACAGTATTCCCGAAGCTTTTGGTATTGTTGTTAAAACTCCACCAGGCAACATTGTATTGACTGGTGATTATAAATTTGACTTTACTCCAGTTGGAGAACCTGCGAATTTGCATCGGATGGCTAAAATCGGTGATGAAGGTGTATTAGCTTTACTTTCAGATAGTACAAATGCTGAAGTGCCTACTTTCACTAAATCTGAACAAGTTGTTGGAGAATCCATTACGAGTATCATGCAAAAAGTAGAAGGACGTATTATTTTTGCTACTTTTGCTTCTAACATTTCTCGTTTGCAACAAGTTGCAAATGCAGCGATTAAAACAGAACGAAAAATAGCTGTTTTTGGTCGCAGTATGGAATCTTCTGTTACAACTGGCCGTCAATTAGGCTATATTACAGCTCCAGAAGAAACATTTATTGAACCTAGAGAAATTAATCGTCTTCCTGCAAAGGAAAGCATTATTCTATGTACTGGATCTCAGGGAGAACCGATGGCAGCTTTAAGCCGTATTGCTAACGGTACCCATCGTCAAATCTCTATTCAGCCTGGAGATACAGTTATCTTTTCAAGCTCTCCTATTCCAGGAAACACTTCAAGTGTAAATCGTCTGATTAATTTACTTTCTGAAGCTGGTGCAAATGTTATTCATGGACGAGTAAATAATGTTCATACTTCTGGACATGGTGGTCAACAAGAACAAAAATTGATGCTCCGTTTAATGAAACCTAAATACTTTATTCCTGTCCACGGTGAGTACAGAATGCAAAAAATTCATGCTGGGCTTGCTGAATTAGTAGGAATACCTAAAGAAAATTCTTTCATCTTAGATAATGGAGATGTTATTGCTCTGACAGCTGATAGTGCTAGAGAAGCTGGTCATTTCGAAGCTGGAGATGTGTATGTAGATGGTAAAGGGATCGGCGATATTGGTAATGTCGTATTACGAGATCGCAAACTTTTATCTGAAGAAGGTCTAGTGGTTGTGGTTGTCACGATCGATTACAAATCAAAAGAAGTCTTAGCTGGTCCAGATATTCTTTCTCGTGGATTTATCTATATGCGTGAATCAGGAGAATTGATAAATGATGCACAGCAAGTGATGACAAAAAGTTTAAATAAAAGTTTAGCAAATGATAAAGTAACCGAACAATCATTAAAAAATACGATTATTGAGAGCTTAAAACCTTTCTTATATGAACGTACTGAACGTCACCCAATGATTTTACCAGTTATTATGCCGGTTTAGTCGAAAAAAGCCGTTTACAACACTCTTAAGGATGTTGTAAACGGCTTTTTTTATTTTTGTTCAATAAAGTGATAAATCGGTTCATCTCGTTTTTTATCAAAACTAACTTGCAAATCATATCCACTAAAAAACCATTCATCATGCTTGTCAATAAAATAAATGATTCCATTAATCGTTGTTTCAGCTAAAATATCACTTGGTTGTCCTACTTCCATACCCACTGAAAAGCCTTCGTGTACTTCCGTGTTTCCATATACTTTACCTGAAAACCTTACTCCACTGCCTTTTTTAAGTCCAACCTCATTTTCAAACCATTCTCTTGCACTTTCTGTTATATCAATTTTCATAGTAAGTTTCACAGAAACCAGTTCTGTGAATCCTCCTCTCATAAGAACTTATCATCCTTATTAATATTAACATATTTAACGATTCAACGGCATATTTTGACGCTAATAAACCGGTCTTCTTAAGGCATTTGGTTTTCTAACCAGTCAATTTCTTTGTTTCCACCCACAACCATTAGTGTATCGTCCACTCGAATGATTGCCTCAGCAGCCGGAGATATAATCATCTCTTGTCCTCTTCGAATACCAATAACATTTAACCCAAATCGTTTTCTGAAATCCAATTCAAGAAGTGTTTTATCGAAGAACTTTGGATTGGTTACTTTTAACTCAACTAATGAGTATTTATCCGATAATTCAAGGTAATCCACAACATTATTTGAAACCAAATGGTGACCAATCCGAATTCCCATATCTCTTTCAGGATGAACGACATAATCTGCCCCTATTTTTTCTAATACTTTTCCGTGATATTCATTTTGTGCTTTAGCTGTGATATAAGGATTACCCATTTCTTTAATCATTAACGTTGTTAAAATACTGGCTTGAATATCTTCACCTATCGCTATTATAACGTGATCAAAATTTCGAATTCCTAATGACCTTAACACACTTTCATCTTGAGCATTAGCCACTACTGCATGAGTCGCTATATTCATGTACTCATTTACCCTATCTTCATTAGAATCAATTGCCAATACATCATGTCCACTTTCTACGAGAGTTCGACAGATACTGCTGCCAAAACGACCTAATCCGATAATTGCGAAATTCTTCTTCATCTCTTCACCAACTTTTCTTCTACTTTAATTTACTTTAATTTACTTTAACTAATCTAACCAGCGTTTACTTTTATTCAATGAGATGATGTTTAAAGGCATAAATAGCAGCTTGTGTGCGATCATCTACTTCCAACTTAGCCAAAATATTTGACACATGCGTTTTAACCGTTTTAAGCGTAATAAAAAGAGCATCTGCAATTTCTTGGTTCGAATTTCCTTGTGCGATCAACATCAAAATTTCTTGTTCACGGTTCGTTAAATCTTCATGTAACTGACGAACTTGTTTTTTAGTCAAACGTTCCATCATTTTCCCTGTAACTTCAGGTTCAAGAATCGTTTCTCCTTTATATGTAGAACGAATGGCATTAGCAATGGTGCTTGCTGTAGAGGTTTTCAAGATATAACTTGATGCCCCCGCTTCTAATGCTGGATAGACTTTCTCATCATCAATAAAGCTTGTTACGATAACAATTTTAGCATCTGGCCATTCCTTCATAATAGCTTTTGTTGACTCGATTCCATCCATGACATCCATAACCAAATCCATCAAGATAACATCTGGACGCAGCTCTATTGCTTTTTCATAACCAATTTTACCGTTTTCAGCTTCTCCTATGACTTCTATATCACTTTGGATAGACAAGTAAGAAGAAACACCTAATCGAACCATTTCATGATCATCAATCAATAGTACCTTAATCATTGTATACCTCCACTTTTTCAATTTTATTCATCAGTGGTATTTTAATTTCAATACTTGTTCCCTTATTTTTAAAACTAATAATTTTACATGTTCCGCCCATACCTAATACACGTTCCTTAATATTCTGCAAGCCATAATTTCCAGCTTTACTTTCTTCTGTATTAAATCCAATTCCATCATCGATTACTCTTAACAATACAGATTGGTCAATAACATGTAAATAGACTTCTAACTCTTTTGCTTTTGAATGACGTAATGTATTGGAAAGTAATTCTTGAACGATTCGGAAAAGATGGTCTTCTATCCCATTGGTTAAACAAACATCTTCGATATCCCATTTCATTTCAATTTGTATTTTAGTTCGAAGCTCATTTAAGAGTTGTTCAATTCCTTTTTTCAATGATTTTCCTTCTAAATTAACCGGTCTTAAATGAAGTAATAGCGCGCGCATCTCTGATTGTGCTTCATTTACAATCGATTCTATTAGTCTTACTTGTTTTTGCAGAGCGCCCTTTGATTCGTCCATTTGTTCATTTAGAGCGGAAAGCATCATCATAGCTGCAAACAATTGTTGACTGACTGAGTCATGCAGCTCACGTGCCAGTCTATGACGTTCTGACACTAATATTTCTTCCTTTGTTTGTCCATTAATAGAATTTGGTGTATTGTTATTTAATTGTACCTCATTTGCTAAAGTTACTAATTTTTCTCGAATATCTACTAGCGATTGATTTAATTCATCAGTAAAATAATAGTCTTCTTTATTTTTTATGAGCATTTCTTCAAATATACCTTTTGAATAATTGGCTTCAATCAGAAGATGGAGCGTTTCTTCAATTTGATGCCACTGCCGTTTATTTATATAGTAAATAATGGTTGACACAGTTAGACCAATCGCTACTGAGGCAGCCAATAAGTACCATATAAATGGAATATAAAAGAAACGGGCAGTAAAAACATCCAAATACCAGCTTTCAGATGACACAGCATAACTATAGCTTACTGTAATGACAAATAACAAAATGAAAATGATGATGCTAGTGGTAAAAAAAAGAGAGGTTATTCTTTTTTGTTTCATATAGCGATCACCTCTAAATCTCCCACCAACACATTCGTTATGATTTTTATTGTTCTAGCTTGGCTCTCATACTGCTTACTATACATTTTAATCGATTCATTATCCAAAATATAATGTTGTTCCTCGAAAGAAATTTTCCCTTTGATCGCACTATGCTCAATCATTATGCCCATTCCACTTGGAACCAAAATCCGTGTTTTCCCAAAACCTTTTCGAATCACAATATAGCTATCATTTTTTGGCAAAATGGTATTTCCCAGATCAACTATCGTATCTCCCATAAAAATTGAAAAGTTAATATCATCCCATTCAAATACTGTACTACCGATTCGTTCATTTCCTAACCAATTTCTTTTAAAACGCTTAGCATTTTTGGGTAGATTATCCGTTGTTTCTACTACGATCATTTCTTTTTCATTCCATGGTGCTTGTTGAAAATTAAAAGTATCCATTTTTGATACGGACTTTCCATATGTTAGATAAAAAAAGATAACAGCTACTATTAACATATACCAAACTCCACCCAGAGACAATAATGCAAATAGTGCTAAAAACACACCAATCAATAAATACGTTCTTTTCTTTCTTTTTTGTTGATTACGCCCTAAAAACAATAACCAACTGCCAAGAACAAAAATGCCTAATATAAACACATTATTAACGAGTTGATATAAGGTAAAGATCATTAATAGTGATTCAACCAATAAGAACCATTTCCAATTATTTTTCATATCCATTAAGCCTCCTTGCGTCTTTCTTTCTCTCTAGTATACTGTTTTTGAGTAGTTATGTAATGCTCTTTAGCATGAGCTGCACCTACGACTAAAGACGTAGACTTCAAAAAAAATAAAAGCTGCTCAATGAGTAGCTTTTATTTTAAAAAAGATAAATCGCTTTAACTAATGTTTACAATTTTAATTAACATGTCTCCACCTGGAGTTTCTAAAGTAACTTCACTACCTACTTTTTTACCAATTAAAGCTTTGGCAATAGGTGAATCATTCGAAATCAATCCTTCAAACGGGTCTGCTTCCGCACTACCCACGATTGAATACTCTTCTTCTTCACCATCAGGTAATTCAATAAATGTTACTTTTCTACCTAAAGCAACTTCATCACTTGCAGTATTTGAATTGTCGATAATTTCAGAAAAACGCAACATATTTTCGATAGTTGTTACTCTTCCCTCAACAAAAGCTTGTTCATCTTTTGCTGATTCATACTCAGAGTTTTCTGATAAATCTCCAAAACTACGTGCAATTTTGATTCTTTCTACAATTTCTTTACGTTTTACTGTTTTAAGAAATTCTAATTCTTCTTCTAACTTTGCTTTACCTTCTAATGTCATTGGATATACTTTCTCAATCATTTAATACGGTCTCCTTTTTAGAATCATATCTGATTCTTGCTTTCTTTATTTTAGTTGAAAGCGTAATTATCTTTTCAATATTGACAAGATACCATGTTGTATTCTATTTGTAAACAAAAAATTCGAATTCATTCGAACTTTTAACTTGCTTATCATTCTTTTCAGGTGATCTTTTTTAGGCTTTATTTAATTCCTACTCTAACCTAATTAGTTGGAGAATTTAATTCTTGTACCAATATGCTTCTGATTTTAGTGGTCATCAAATCAATCGCCACTTGGTTGCTTCCACCTTCAGGAATAATGATGTCAGCGTATTTTTTAGATGGTTCTACAAATTGATGGTGCATCGGTTTAACTACGGTTAAGTACTGCTCAATAACAGAATCTAATGTCCTGCCACGCTCTTCTATATCCCGTTTAATACGTCTGATGATGCGTATGTCGTCATTTGTGTCCACGTATACTTTTATATCCATTAACTCTCTTAATCGCGGATCTTCTAAAATTAAGATACCTTCAAGAATGATAACTTCTTTGGGTTCTTGAATAATGATGTCTTCACTTCTCGTATGCGCTGCATAATCATAAACCGGTTTTTGAATCTTTTTGTAATTGATTAAATCTTTTAAGTGTTGGATCAGCAGATCCGTATCAAAAGCAAAAGGATGATCGTAATTTGTTTTTAATCGTTCTTCAAACGATAATTCACTTTGATCTTTATAATAAAAGTCTTGTTCTAACATTAAAATAGAATGACCTGCAAATTGATTATAGATTGCACGACTTACACTAGTTTTCCCACTACCGGATCCTCCGGTAACCCCAATCACTATTGGTCTCTTTTTGTCCGTCATACTTATTCCTCTTTCCTTATGAAAAGCACTGAATCAAATGATCCAATGCTTTTCTAATTCATTTTTGCAATTCATTTAACCTATTCTTAGTCAACATATTCAGCTTTGTATTCAAGATGCTGTTGGTATGTCTCCGCATAGTAAATTTTCCCTGTACTCATATCTGCTAAAAAGTATAAATACTCTGATTCAGTAGGCTCCAGTGTAGCTTTTATTGCATCAGCACTTGGACTATCGACAGGGCCGGGACCAAATCCAGGATGAACATACAGGTTGTAAGGTGACTCTACTGCAACATCATTATTCGATACATATTCTTTATGTTCATCTAGTGCGTAAAGAACAGCTATATCTGTTTGTAAAGGCATATTAATTTCTAAGCGATTATTAAAAACTCCAGCAATTAGTTTTCGATCTTCTAATGTAAAACCTTCACGCTCAACTAATGATGCAATCGTTAAAACATCATGTACATTTCTATTTGATTCTTTAATTTTAGGATAATATTCTTGCATTACTTCATCCATTTTACTGATCATATTTTCTACTAACTCTTCCAACGACATCTCTTCTGGAAAATCATAAGTAGCAGGAAATAAGTATCCTTCTAAACGATATCTAGTATCTTCAGCTTCTAAAGCTGAGGTTAATAATTCTGGATAGTTTGTTTTCATTTTAGTTAAAAAAGCCTCATCCTTAATGACAGTTAAGAAATCTTCTTTACTGTAATCGGTAGTTGCAGCAATAGCATCAGCAATTTGATCAATTGTAATACCTTCTTTAACCAATACTTTATTCCCTTTATATTCAGCAACAGTACCACCTTCTTGAAGTTGACTAATGATTGTATCAAGAGACATCGATGGTGAAAATTCATAATTTCCTGCTTGGAATCCTGTTTCGTTATTCATACGAACGTAATAGCTAAATACGATTGCACTCTTTATGATGTTATTATTTTGTAAAATTTGGGCAATATCTTTCGAACTAGAACCCGTAGGAATTTCAATTATTTTCTCTGTTTGATCATTCTTGTCTAATGGCTCTAAGGAAGTTGTAACATATTGATACCCGATTAGTCCAAAAAGGACGACTAGTATAATAAATGCCGCTGTAATGCTAAGTACAATTCTTTTCACTAACTTTTTTTCTTTTTGTCTTTCTGTAACTTTATCAGTTGGCTGGATTTTGACTTCTTTATGATTTTGTATTTGATTGTTGTCATTTCTTTTTGACAAGAAGCGACCCTCCTAACTATGCCAAGGTTTCCCTTGATTTTCTACTCTACTACTGACACTAACTTGTATCATTATACATGATATCTTAGTTTATGAGAACAAAAAAAAGCCAACAAATTAAATTTGTTGGCAATTTCACACATTTTACTCATATTGACATTATCAAAACTAATGATTATTCTTCTTCATCGGCTAAGAATGTATTTAGTACTTCTTCAATCATTTCCCATTCTTCTTCAGTTTCGATTGGTTTTAATTCACCTTGTTCTCCTGTTTCAGTTTCGATGAAAGAGTATACTTCAAGTTCTACTTCTTCTCCTTCAGCTGCACCAGCAGGATAAACAAAGACATATGATTTACCATAGTCATCTGAATCAAAAGTAAATAAGATTTCATATAATTGTTCATTACCTTGTTCGTCTACTAAAGTAATATGTTCATGATCATGATCGTGCTCATGGTCGTGATCGTGATTGTGGTCATGTGACATTGGTCAACACTCCTTTAATTATGTGATAAGTTTCATTCTCTATTTTAGCGTACAATCCATTGAATTGCTAGTTTTGATTTTGATTCAAATAATTTTGAAGAATCATCACTGCAGCAAGTTTATCAATAACTTTCTTTCTTTTTGCTCTAGAAGTATTTCCTTCTTCAATCAGCATTCTTTCAGCTTGAACAGTCGTTAGTCGTTCGTCTTGTAAGAAAACGGGCAGTCCAAATGTATCTTCAATCAATTTTGCATAATGAATAGACGCTTCTGCTCGAGGACCGATTGAGTTATTCATATTCTTTGGCAGTCCAATAACCACTTTTGTTACTTCGTGAATTTTAATTAATTCACCAATACGATCAATTCCGTATTCTTCTTGTGCTTCATTTATTTTAACGATCTCAATTCCTTGTGCTGTCCAGCCAAAAGGGTCACTAACGGCTACACCAACAGTTTTGGAACCAACATCTAATCCCATTGTTCTCATTAAGCTTTAGGTCCACTCTCTTTCAAATAGGTCTTAACGATTTCTTCAACAATTTCGTCACGTTCATGGCGTCTAATTAAATTTCGAGCATCTTTATGACGTGGAATATAAGCAGGGTCTCCTGATAGCAAGTAGCCAACAATTTGATTAATTGGATTGTATCCCTTTTCTTCTAAAGCATCATATACTAGGCTCAAAGTTTCTTTTACACTTTTTTCACTATTGTCACCCACGTTAAAACGTACTGTTTCATCTGTTGAACTCATGGTCTACACCTCGATTTCTGTAACATCTATTCTTATTTTACAAGAAAGCACTTCAAACTACAATGATTATCAGAAAGGAACTATAGAAATTCTTTGTTTTCAAAAAAAACAAGACCAAGACTATTGCCAAGGTCCTATTTTTTTCTATATAAACATTTTTTTGAAAAGTGAATACTGTTTTATGCTTTTTCTTTGATCCATTCTGAAACTTTTTCTAAAGCCTCAGGCAAACCTGCTGGATTCTTACCACCAGCTTGTGCCATATCAGGACGACCTCCGCCACCTCCGCCAACAAGTGGAGCAATCGTTTTAATAAGATCCCCTGCTTTAAATCCTTTTTTGATCGTTTCAGCATCAATAGCTGTTAGCAAGTTAACTTTTCCATCTTTAGCAAAACCTAATGCTAAAACATTTGATACAGCTTGTTGTTTCCACTGATCTGCTAATTGACGTAATTGGTTCATATCTTTCACATCAACTTTAGCAGCAACAACAGTAATCCCATTTACTTCTTTTACATCTTTAAAAATGTCGCCTGCTTGATCATTAGCTAATTTCGCTTGCAAGGATTCATTTTCTTTTTGAATTTCTTTTAATTCATTTTGCAATTGTTGCACTTTAGTGATTACATCTTGAGTTTGTTGTGCTTTTACTAATGCAGCTACTTCATTCAACTGTTTTTGTTCGGTTTGTACTAATTTATATGCAGCTTCACTTGTTACAGCTTCAATTCTACGAACACCGGCACCTATTCCTGATTCAGAAGTAATTTTAAAGATACCAATTTCACTCGTATTGCCGACATGTACTCCACCGCATAATTCAATAGAATAGTCGCCAACATTTACAACGCGGACCTTATCCCCATATTTTTCACCGAATAATGCCATTGCACCCATTTCTTTCGCTTTTGCAATATCTGTTTCTACTGTTACAACTGGGATGGATTCCCATATTTTTTCATTTACGATTTGTTCCATCTCATCTAATTCTTTTTGAGTGATTTGACCAAAATGAGTAAAGTCAAAACGTAAATGACCAGCTGTTACTAAGGAACCAGCTTGGTTCGCATGCTCCCCTAAAATATCTTTTAATGCTTGGTGCAGTAAATGTGTTGCTGTGTGGTTTCTAGTGATTCTATTTCTTAATGCTTCATCGACAGCCAACTCATATGTTTCTCCTACAGTAAGAACTTCCATTACTTCTACTGTGTGTAACGGTTGTCCTGCTGGAGCTTTTTTAACATCTACAACTTTTGCAACTGTCTTACCTGAATCATTTTTAATAACTCCTTTATCGGCAACTTGACCACCCATTTCAGCATAAAAAGGCGTTTTATCAAAAATTAATCGAGCTTTTTGACCAGCTTCTATTGTTGATTTAATCTCATCATCTGTCGCAATAACTTCTAATCTACCCAATTCTTTTGTTTTATTGTATCCAACAAATAGACTTTCTTCTTTCAAATCATTGAATAGTTTCGTTTGCACACCCATTGATTTTTCATCGCTTCGTGCTGCACGTGCACGTTCTCTTTGAGCAGTCATTTCCTTCTCAAAACCTTCATGGTCTACTTCAAAACCTTCATCTTGAGCAAACTCTTCTGTTAATTCAACTGGGAATCCGTAAGTGTCATATAACTTAAAAATATCAGCGCCGGCGATTCTTTTTTCGTCTTTTTCTTTTAGTTCACTCATTCGTTCATTTAAGATTGTTAAACCATCATTAATGGTTTCATGGAATCGTTCTTCTTCATTTTTAATCACTTTAACAATGAATTCTTCTTGTTCCACTATTTCTGGATAATGGCTGTTCATAATAGAACCTACAATAGGAACTAGCTTAAATAAGAAAGCTTCATCAATACCCAATTTTTTCCCGTGCATAACTGCACGACGCAACAAGCGACGCAATACATACCCACGTCCTTCATTAGATGGTAATGCACCATCTCCGATAGCAAAACTTACCGCACGAACATGATCTGCAATAACTTTAAAAGAAATATCGTCTATTGAATCTTCACCATATTTTTTAACTTTGCTCAATACTTCTACTTTTTCAATGATTGGCATAAATAAATCTGTTTCAAAGTTTGTCGGTGCATCTTGCAAAATAGACACAACACGTTCTAATCCCATACCTGTATCAATATTTTTATTTGGTAATGGTTCATACGTATCATCTGGTTTATGATTGAATTCTGAAAATACTAAATTCCAAATTTCTAACCAGCGTTCATTTTCTCCACCAGGATAGTTTTCTGGGTCATCTTCAGCTAGGTCATTGAACGCTTCTCCACGGTCATAGAATATTTCTGAATCGGGACCACTTGGGCCAGCACCAATATCCCAAAAATTATCTGCTACATCTACGATATGATCATCTGTTAATCCGACTTTTTCTTTCCAGATTTTTTTAGTATCTGTATCTTCTGGATAAACTGTCACATACAATTTATCTGGATCTAAGCCTAACCATTTTTCTTCTGTTAAAAATTCCCATGCCCACTCAATAGCTTCTTCTTTGAAATAATCTCCAATTGAGAAATTTCCAAGCATTTCAAATAGCGTATGATGACGAGCCGTTTTCCCTACATTCTCAATATCATTTGTACGAATACTTTTTTGTGCATTTGTAATTCTTGGATTTTCTGGTACAACTGATCCATCAAAATATTTTTTTAAGGTAGCAACACCAGAATTGATCCATAACAGTGTTGGATCTTCAAAAGGCACTAGTGATGCACTAGGTTCTACTTTATGACCTTTTGATTCAAAAAAATCTAAAAACAATTGACGAACTTCGTTACTTGCTAATTTTTTCATTAATTTATTCTTCCCTTCAAATTTAAAAGCTTATATTTTTAAAAAAAATAAGTACAAAAAAAGTCCAACAACAACATTGCCAGACAAGGACGAAAATAATCGCGGTACCACCTTGTTTGCAATGATGTCATTCGACCGTTCATTACCTCTTAAGTCTCGATAACGTGAGAAACGATAGTATTTCTACTATTTCAATAAGGGAGCATTGATTTAATATTGTTAGTTTTCTTTCAGCCTAGGAAAACTTTTCTTTAAACAAGAGATCAAATGAATTTATCCTTAGTACGTTTAAAGTATAGGAGAAGTTGTCTAAATTGTCAATCTATTAAACGAATATTTCCTCTGGAAACTTTTAAACAATTGGCTTCTCTTTAGCAAGTGTAAAACCACGACCCCATACTTCACTTGCACTCATAGCAACCACGAAGGCATTTTCATCTACGTCTAAAATCGTGTCTTTTAAAAGAGTAAATTCTTGTTCAGCAACGACACACATCAACATTTCTTTATCTGAATTTCCATAGCCGCCTTTAATACCCAAGTTGGTCACTCCACGATTCACCGTGTCAAATATGGCTTGTTTTACTTCAGAAGGGTATTCAGAAATAATCATAACATTCTTAGAATGATTAAACCCAACTTGAACAACGTCAATCGTACGACTGATCACAAAAAGTGAAATGATAGAATACATAACAACTTCTCCATCAAAAACAAGTAATGCACCTACAATGACTAAACCATCAATCAATGCCACACTCATACCTAATGGCAATTTTAGATACTCATGTATCACTTGAGCCACAATACTAGTGCCTCCAGTTGAAGCTTTAGCTCTGAAGACTATACCTAATCCAATTCCTGTAATAATCCCTCCAAATAAAGCAGCCAACAAAGGCGTATCGGTCCATGGTTCCATAAAATCAAGCATGCCTATAAAAGCTGGCAAAATCAAACTTCCTAAAATTGTTTTGTAGCCAGCTTCTTTTCCTAAGAAAATGAAACAAATCAAAAGCAAAGGAATATTAAAAGCTAACTGGACAATAGAAGGATCCCAATTGAACACATTGCTTGTAATCGTACTTACTCCACTGATGCCGCCCGAAACAATTAAATTAGGCAACAAGAACGCGTTAAAAGAAACAGCAGCAATGAAAGAGCCTACGACTATGTACAAAATATCAATTGCACCTAATGTATATTTATTTGACATTAATTTTTTCTTCAAAACGTTCATCCTTCCTACAACATGAAACAAAATCCTTGTTTATTCTAACACTTCAAGCTACGTTATAGCAGACTTTTACTATTTTCTCATAAATTTTCTGAAAATTTAATTTTTATTTGGTTTATAATGGAAAGTGACCCAAATAATACAAATGCCATTCAAAGGAGTACTCATGTCTACAATAGAACACTATCACCTTGTTATAAACGAATGTTCAGGTTCAGGAAGAGGAAAAAAAATCAGTCAACAAGTGATCCAAACGTTAACAAATAAACGCCTCTCAATTGAATTATATAAGTCAGCTTATCCTGGGCATACCATTAAATTAGTTCATTCTTTAGCACAAAAAATAACTCAAAATCCCGCCTTGTCCCAATTAATCATTATAATCGGAGGAGATGGTACTTTACACGAAGCCTTCTTAGGTTTAGGAGAAGAATTTGCTCATCTTCCATTGGGCTATATTCCTTCGGGTTCCGGAAACGATTTTGCACGTGGCAACGGCATACCAAAAAATCCTGTAAAAGCGCTAGAGCAAATTTTAGCTGCTGATCAGCCAAAGAAAATAGATGTCCTTCAATACCTTGATCATCATCAAAATAGTACAGGCTATGCCGTAAACAATGTTGGGATCGGTTTTGATGCGGCAATTGTCAAAAAAGCTAATCACTCTCCTTCTAAACCATTTTTAAATAAAATTGGATTGAATTCACTTGTTTACCTTGCTTGTTTCATTCAAGTTTTTTTCAAACAAGCTTCTTTTCCCCTGACTATTATAATTGATGGCAAAAAGAAACAATTTGAGGATGCTTTTTTAGTTATTGTAAACAATCACCCTTATTTTGGCGGAGGTATTCCTGTTTCACCTAAAGCATCTCAAGTAGATGGTAAATTAGATTTGATTATTTTACCCAAACTTCCATTTTTGAAAATTCTTTATCTATTCAGTTTGATGATTACTGGAGAAAAACACCTCAATCATAAAGATGTTTATTACTCACAATCAAAAACACTCTCACTTAAAACAACTCGAACAATTGATTCAAATGCAGATGGCGAAGAATTGACGTATCAGTCAATCGATTTTACCCTTCACACCAGTTCTCGTTATTTTTGGCATTAAGCCGACCACCATTAAAAAAACGTTTCAGAAGTGAATTCTTCTGGAACGTTTTTTTAGTTATGCGGTACGATTCCTTCCATGCCGATCATTGGGTCGATAGCATTAGATTGGATCATTTCAATTGTTAGTTTGTAATTTTTTGGTTCTTTTTTATCTTCTATCAAAGACAACTGGGTAGAATCAACGTCATTAGTAGACGTCTTTGTTTCTATTGCCGTAGCTTCTTTAATACCAACAGGTTCTGCATTACTTTCTCTAGGTAGCAGCTCATCACCTAGTAACCGCTCTGCTAATGTTGTTAGTCTAGTAGCAGATGATTTGCTTACACTTTCTTCAAAAGCGTTCGGTTCACCACATAGAATAAGCAACTCACTACTTCTTGTAATGGCAGTGTATAGCAAGTCACGTCTTAACATCCGATGATAGTTTTGTACCATTGGTAAGATAACCATTTTGAACTCCGAACCTTGCGATTTATGAATTGAACAACAATAGGCTAACGTGATTTTTATCCATTCATTTCGTTTATAGACGACTTCATTTGCATCAAATTGAATAACGATCTCATCCACTTTGTCTTCGGTTTCTTTCGCTAAATTGATACCAGTGATTTCTCCCATGTCGCCATTAAAGACATTCATCTCTGGATAATTCACCAATTGTAAGACTTTATCTCCAATCCGATAATTTTTGTCATTAAATTTGACTTCTTTTCGTCTGCCTGAAGGATTTGGATTAAATATTTCTTGCATCATTTTATTCAAGGCATCTATTCCAGCTGGTCCTCTATACATCGGTGCTAAAACTTGAATGTCTTGAGCAGTGAACCCTTTATCCTTAGCTCTTTCCACTACTTGGCGGATGACAGGTTCAATTTGATAAGTATTGCATTGAAAAAAAGAACGATCCTTTTTATTCTTAGTAAAATCTGCAGGTAGTTTACCTTCTTTTATTGCATGAGCTAAAGAAATAATTGACGAACCATCATCTTGACGATAGATTTCGGTTAATTCTCTGCTAGGAATTTGTTTTGCATGAATAAGATCATGCAAAACCTGTCCTGGTCCCACAGAAGGCAATTGATCTTTATCCCCAACAAATATAACTTGCATATTTTGTGGTACAGCTCTTAACAATTGATTAGCTAACCACGTATCAACCATTGACATTTCATCAACGATCAACAATCCACCCTCTAGTTCACGATCAGAAAGTTCAACGCTTGGTTTTTCTTGACCATTCAACCCAAGGAGTCGATGGATCGTGCTGCTGGGCAGTCCAGTAGACTCATTCATTCTTTTAGCTGCACGCCCTGTTGGTGCAGCTAAAAGAATAGGAAAAATCTTATCGTGGTAATCTTCAATTTCTAGAGACAAACCGTTTAGTTCTGCAAATAAATTTACGATTCCATTCAATACGGTTGTTTTTCCGGTTCCTGGGCCACCAGTTAAAATGAATAAAGGCGAAATGAGAGCTTCTTCAATGGCTTCTACTTGTGATTGCCCATATTGGATTCCCAATCTTTTTTCCATTTTACGTATTTCTTTTTTGATATTATGACCAGAATATTGAATTTTTTCATTATTTTCCATCAAACGTTTGACAGAAGTGGCGATACCCCATTCTGCAGCATACAATGAATTGATATACAACTTATGATTATCTTCAATCAGTTTATTTTCTTCAATCAATTTTAGTAATTCTTTTGCTACTAGATCCGGTTCAATAATAAATGACCGGCTTTCTTCTAATACTTTTATCGTTTCTCTTAATAAAGGCTCTGCTAATGTATACGTATTGCCTTCACTAAGACACAACTCATTTAATGAAAATAAGATTCCAGCCTGAATACGTCCTGGAGAATCTGCTGCAAAACCAAGGTTCTCTGCGATCGCATCTGCTTTTTTAAATCCTACATTTTCAACATCTTCTATTAAACGATAAGGATTCTCTTGGATAACTTCTAAAGTCTCTTCTTGATACGTTTGGTAGATCGTATAAGCTAATCGACTTCCGAAGCCAAAATCATTTAAACCAATAATTATTTTCTCCATTCCATTACTTGAACGGATAGTATCAACGATTACTTCTCTCTTCTTACTATTTAATCCAGGTATTTTAGCTAAGACGGTCTCGTCTGCATTAATTTGATCAATCGCATCTTCCCCTAGAAGATCAACGATCGTTTCAGCTGTTTTTTTTCCAATCCCTGGAAATTTATCACTTGAAAGATAAGCAATCACACCTTCAGCAGAAGTTGGTTTTTCTTGTCGATAACGTTCTGCATTAAACTGCATACCGAATTTAGGATGTTCAATCAATTGACCAAAAAAGCGATAGTTTTCTTCTTCTTGGATTTGTCCAAAGTTACCTGTAATGACAATTTCTTTTTCTGTAAAAGGACTATTTGTCTCAATGACTCGTGTCAGCAATACTTTATAAAAATTTGTCGGATTCTGATAGAAAATTGCAACAACTTGCCCTACAAAATATGGTGGTTCTTTTTCAAACAAATCTAAATTCTCTTGTAAAGCCAATTTTCTCATCCATCCTTTCTATCTTAATTGGTTTTTAACTATTCGACATCTTTTTGGTTCTTTACTATACTTTCTATAGCTGTTAGCTGTTTGATCCGTTCTTCATATCTACTTGGATTCAACTCTTTTGATTTATTAAAGAATGGTTGAAAACTATTGAGATCTTCTTCTAAAACCATTCCGACTACTCCTCTTTTAAACCAAGCTTCATCATTTTTCGGAGCTTGTTCCAAGATTAACTCAAAGTACTTTTTGGCTTCTTGGAATGAGCCGACTTGCATCAATGTATTGCCTATTAATAAAATTAACGTCATATCCAATTTATCTTCTTCATACGCACTCAAAAAATAAACCAAGGCTTTCTTTGATTGATCTAAGGCTAAATAATTTTGTCCAATCATCACCATAGCGTCTTTTTTTAACGGAGTCTCTTGGAATTGGGTTACTTGTTCAAAATAGTTTAATGAAACTTGATAGTTCTCTAATTCATAATAAAGGTTTCCAAACGCATAAATGAAAATGGAATCGTTAGGATACTTTTCAATTGCCGTTTCTAGTATTGCTTTTGCATCATCATATTTATGACCTAAAATAAACATGGTTGCTAAATTATAATAACTGTCACTATTGTCAGGATTATCATTGATTTCTTCCATAAGTAATTGAATGGCTTGATTAAATTCGCCTTGTTCCCATAACTGAAAAGCTTTATGGTTTCGTTCCATACTTACTTCCTCCTTTTTGCAACTTCTATTATTTTACACCAAAATCCCATTGGATTCTACTGATTGATGCCTTTGTTTTATTTCTTTCCTATGTACAACAAAAAAGCTAGGGCAAGCCCTAGCTTTTTTGAAATCAATGATTTTTTTAAACGTATTGCAATTCTCTTGTTTCGTTGTAAGCTGCATCAATCGTACCGCCGCCTAAACATTCCATGCCGTCATAAAAAACAACTGCTTGTCCAGGAGTGATTGCGCGTACTGGTTCGTCAAATTCAACAGTAGCTGCTGTTCCATCTTCGTTCAAGTGAACCGTAACACCGGTATCAGCTTGGCGGTAACGGAATTTAGCTGTACATTTAAATGAACGAGGTTTTTCTTCATTTATTGTAAAATGAAGGTCAGAAGCTTCTAAATGAGTAGCAAGCAGCCATTCATGATTAAAACCTTGTCCTACATACAACGTATTGGTTTCTAGATCTTTCCCAATAACAAACCAAGGATCACTTGATTTGCCTCCGCCGCCAATACCTAACCCTTGACGTTGGCCGATAGTGTAATACATCAATCCATCATGTTGCCCTTTTATTTCCCCATCTACTGTCATCATTTTACCTGGTTGTGCCGGTAAATAAGTCATTAAGAATTTTTTGAAATCACGTTCTCCAATAAAGCAAACACCTGTAGAGTCTTTTTTCTTAGCAGTAGCTAATCCTGCTTCTTCAGCGATTCTACGTACTTCTGGCTTTTGCATGCCGCCAAGAGGAAATAACGTTTTAGCCAATTGTTCTTGCGATAATTGATTTAAGAAGTAAGTTTGATCTTTATTGTTATCTACGCCTCTTAACATATGAGTAACGCCATTTTCATCTCGTTCTACTTGAGCGTAATGTCCAGTAGCCACATAATCTGCGCCTAGTTCGATAGCGTAATCTAAGAAAGCTTTAAATTTGATTTCTTTATTACACATAACATCTGGGTTAGGCGTACGGCCTTTTTTATACTCTTCTAAAAAGTAGGTAAAAACTTTATCCCAATATTGTTTTTCAAAGTTAATAGAATAATATGGAATTCCAATTTGATTAGCTACTAGCGCAACATCATTATAATCTTCCGTCGCTGTACACATACCAAACTCATCTGTATCATCCCAGTTTTTCATAAAAATACCCACCACATCATAGCCTTGTTGTTTTAACAATAAAGCTGTAACGGATGAATCAACGCCTCCACTCATGCCGACTACAACACGAGTCTTGCTATTGTCTTTCATTACATCACCATCATTTCAAATAGATTCTGAAAATCTTTACGATTTGAAGGTCGCATTTTTCCAGTCTTTATCATTATACTAACTTTTAGTCAGAAATCAAGTCGCTCAACCCAAATAGGAGACGAATTCATCTTCATGAAGTACCTCTCCTATTGCTAATTAATTTAAAATTTTATCATTTTTATACTTTTTCTAATACTCCACATTCAATAAGGTCATGAAAAGTGAAATCTACTTTTTCGCGAATAGCTGCATAGGCAGCTCCATTGTAGATGTTAACTGTTCGCAATCCATTACCTGTTGTTGTCGAAATTTTTAGTTGTGCTAAATCATCAGTAACTACAATTTTTAATTTTACACTTTGTTTATTCGTTGGATCAGCATCCATCGTTCGAGTAAATTGAAAATTCCCTTTAGTCGTTTCTTCAAATCCATTATCTCTTAATGTATATTTTTTTGCATTGGGATTCACTTTAAACGATTCAGTTGATCCTTGTAAAGTTGCTTTCTTTTCAAATGCCATACCGTTCCCTCGCTTCTCTTCTTAATCGTAACCCTTTTCATTTTCTACTATAACATAGTCTCTATATCCTTATCTATAAAAAAAGAGCTAGATAGCTGAAGTAAACCTGTTAAGCAGACTCTAAAAATAGTTGGTCTACTCTAAAAGGAACCTATCTAACTCAAGCTCTTTTTTTCTATTTTATCTCTTCAACCTTAAACTAATTTTTATCAGTTGTTCAGCTAAATAAGTGATTTGTTCAGATGTAGTTCCAAGCCCAAAGCTCACACGGATCGTTTCTCCAACAATAGGACTTTTTTCTCCATACATAGCAAGTAAGACATGACTTGGGTCAATATTTCCAGCCGTACATGCTGAACCGGCTGAAACAGCTATGCCGGCTAAATCTAAACTCATTAATAACTGCTCTGAAGAAACATGCTTGATCCATAGACTCATGATATGTTC
The DNA here is from genome assembly GCF_038007125.1 of Carnobacterium sp. FSL W8-0810. Taxonomy (NCBI): domain Bacteria; kingdom Bacillati; phylum Bacillota; class Bacilli; order Lactobacillales; family Carnobacteriaceae; genus Carnobacterium; species Carnobacterium sp. FSL W8-0810. The sequence goes on from NZ_JBBOWO010000001.1 coordinate 2,196,625, forward strand.
TAATTGGTTTTCTTTATTTCCATTTAGTTCAAATTCTATACCTGATTGAGTTAATTGTTCAATCAATTGAGTGCGTAACTCATGATACTGCACTTTGCGTTCTTCTCGGTTAAGCTGACTGATTTCAACTGCTTTTTGTAAACCGGAAATGGCAGGAATATTTTCTGTTCCAGCTCGGTGTTTTTTTTCTTGTTCTCCACCTAGCATAAAACTTGGTAAATGAATCGTTTCATTGACATAAAGAAAGCCAATTCCTTTAGGACCATTGATTTTATGTCCTGAAACAGAAAGTAAATCAATATGGTCTCTTTTAACATCGATATCTTCTGTTCCATAAGCTTGAACAGCATCTGTGTGAAAGTATGCTGTTGATTCATTTTCATCAATGACAGCGCCAATTTCAGCTATATCCATTACAGTTCCTACCTCGTTATTTGCATACATGATTGAGACTAAAATGGTGTCTGGTCTTAAATTTGCTCTAACCAGATTGGGATCAACTTGCCCTTTTTCATCAACCGGCAAATAAGTCACTTCAAATCCAAGTGTTTCTAAATATTCCATTGGTCTCAAAACAGCATGATGCTCTACCATTGACGTAATAATATGTTTACCCTCTTGTTGTCTTTTTAAGGCTGTTTCAATAATTGCTGTATTATCTGATTCTGTACCACCGCTAGTAATAATAATTTCATTTGGTTTAGCACCTATACTTTTAGCAAAAACAACCCGAGCATTATCTACAATGCGACGGCTGTCTCTTCCATAATTATGAATGCTTGATGCATTACCATAATGATTTTTCATTGCTTCATAAACCACTTCAATAGCTTCTGGGTGAACAGGACTAGTTGCAGCATGATCAAAATACATTTTTTCCATTCTAATGTAGTCCTCCCTTATTTGTTCAAACTAACAATTACTAAATTTTATCACTTTTTTATCTATTCAACAAGACTCTTATTTTTTGTTAATGAGTCTTACCTGTACTAGAAACATCTTCGTTTAATTCTGGAAACAGCATGTTTAGTACATCCATCGTTAACCGTCGACCTTTTCCTTTATATACATAGGCATGCATATGCATAGCCGGATTGAAATTCGCTTCTATCACTGTGTATCCATGCTGTTCATTTTCACTTGGAATAGTCGGATCTGGAATAATTAAATCTATTCCGCTAATTTTAGCTCCAATCGTTTCAGTCATATGAATCGCTGCTTTTTTATAACTTTCATCAATCTCATCGGTTACATCAATTGAGTCTCCACCAGTACTGATATTAGAATTTTCTCTTAAATAAACCCTTTTATCTTTTTCAGGTATGCTTTCAATTGTGTATCCTTGTCCTTTTAACATCAATTGTTCTATTTCTCCTAAAGCGATTTTCTCAAGTGGCGAACGGTGCTTTTCTTCACCACGTAATGGATCTTTATTTTTATCTTGGACTAATTCTTTGATCGTTTTTTGTCCATCCCCCACAACATTAGCAGGTATTCGCAATAAAATGGCCGGAACTTTACCATCTAACACAAAGAAACGGTATTCCGTTCCCGAAATATACTCTTCAACAAGTACAGCAATATCTTCCTTAAAGGCTATTTCAATTGCTTGTTCATAATCATTTTTTACAGGTGCTTGTTTAAAAATAGAAATTCCTAAACCATAATTAGTCGACTTAGGCTTAACAACAACAGACTTATTTTTATAACGCCAAAATGCTGCTTTTGCTTCATCGATTGTCGTATACTCTTCGCCTGCCGGAACATGAAAACCTGCAGAGTCTAGTATCTTTTTCGTAACGGTTTTATTCTCCATAATAAGAGGAGCAATATAAGAATCTTTTGCTGTCATATTTCCATTCTTAACAAATTCAACATGTTGTCCCATGGTTAGTTTTAAAAATTGATCTTGACTATCTAAAACTTCTACTTGGACTCCTTTTTGTAAAGCATCAAAAATTAATAACTGAGTGGACATTTCTAAATAATCAAATCCTCTTAAATTATACGGCCTTTTAGTCGCTTCATCTTTATACTGCTTAGCTAATTCTAATGCAAATTCAATATATGATCCTTTTTCTTCTATTTCCTGCACCATACGCGCAGCTATTGTTAGAGTAGGATTCTTTAATTGGTTTCTAACTTCTTGAAGACAACGAGAGGCTGCTTCAGAATCAGTAGTCAAATGAATCATGTTTTCCATTTGTTTCAAAAGCTCTAATCCTTCTTCTTGAAATTGAGAAACGGATACTGGATTTTCCATAGCTGTCAATTGGCTCATTTCTTCCCCAATTTCAATTTCTTTCATAGTAGCAGTTTCATCCATCCATATCATATACAAACAAAAAAGATGTACAAATTCCATCGTTCCTTTTGACATACCGGCTGAATCAAAAGGATCCAAGTCAAAACTTCTTAATTCAAGATACGAAATCCCTTTTGTTAACAATTCTTCAGCATCTTTGGTTCCTCTAAAACGAACAGCTGAGTAAAATTCTTTTTCTTCAGATAAGAAACCTTTTGCTACCATATTTTGTAAACTTTGAACATAATCTTCAATCGTTTCAAATGAGACAGAGACTTCTGATTGGTTAACGTATCCGTAATGACTGCTTCGAATACTTCTTACATATTTCTTTGGAAGCTCCTGACTTGTAAAAAAGGATTCATCTACTATAGGAGATGCTCCCAATAAATACGTTAATAACCATCTATAACGAAGGAAATTTTTTGCTAATTTTAGATATATCATTGATTTAAACGACGTTAGAGTTGTATATTCTGTTTGGCTTTCATATAATCGGAGAATCAATTGACTATCCAATTCAAAATTGTAATGCACTCCGCTAATCATTTGTTTCTTTTTACCATATTTGCGAGTCAATGTTTCTCTATAGAGAACATCAGCTTTATTGTCTAATTTAGCAACAGAAATATCTTTTTCATCTGGCAAAACCATGGGCATGCTTATCGGCCATATGGCTTCATCTTCAGGTAACGTTTGGAGTACAACATCATGTAGAGCCGTTAACCAATTGTAACTCTCTTGGATAGAATTTAACGGAGGAGTAATTAATTCTAATTGCGATTCACTGTAGTCTGTTTGAATGTAAGGGTGATAAGTTCTATTCCCAAATTTTTTTGAATGGTCTGTTACAGCTAGTTGACCGCTATCGTTTACTCTCAATCCTTCTTTCTCAATCCCAAAAACGGCTTGATAATAAGCTTTACTCATTTCTGTTTCTTGTATCATTTGTTTAACGGTTTTCATTTTTAACATTCCTCATTTGCCTTATTTATTTGTCGCTCTATTTCTGCATGAATCTTGGGTTCGGGAGCAAAATCATTTTCCCAATTAGCTGGTTTCATTACTTTTCCATCTGTTTTTCTATATCGTGGTTTGCCATCTGGAAAAAGCTTTCCCATATTTGCTTGATGAACAATTGAAAAAATAGGATCAGGATCGATCCCCATCAGTACAAAAGAACCATAGTTAAAATAATTCGCATCCGTTAATGCATCTACTTGTCCAATTAATCGGCTTTGAACTTCTTTTTGTTCATTTTTTATTTTGACTATTGATTCTTCCGCAGCATTTTTCCATTCTAAAATTACTTCATCAAATTGCGTTATATCGCCTTTTACACTGGCATATAAAAATTCTATTACTTCTTCTGTTGTAAAATTTGCTCGTTTAATCGCCTCTTCTGGAGTTAAAGCTTGTGGTTTACTTTTCCCGGGCTTATCAAAAACTTCATGAAATTCTTGAACTTGTTCAAAAGGTGATAACTTAATCATTTTTTAGCTTTCCTCCTATCAAAAATCATCTCACTTCTTTTTTAGACGAAGTCATTAAATTGAGTACCTGGTTCTTCACTAACCAAATATTTTCTTAATGCTGCATTCTCAGATTCCAATATTCTACGATGAATTTCAGATTCTTTCAAATCAGCTTGCATGATTTTTAAAAACTCAATATTATCTTGTGATTGACGCTTCGTTCGTTCAATTTCTATCTTTTCTTCAGTCAATTTTTTTATATCTTTTTCCAAGTCTTCTATTGTTTCGGTCAGCATTTTATTTTTTTCAATTAAAGAAGCGTTTTGAAATCCGATTTCTTTAATTTCTTGTTCATTTTTTCCATCTACTAAGTTGATATAAACCAATAGAAAAGCTAAACATGCAATAATAAAAGGTATTATTGGCGTAGAATACCTAAACATTGAAATCAAGACACTCATGACTACGGTACACCCAAAAATAATAAGGCCTATACGATAAGATTTTATTTTGCGTTTGGTATTTAAGGCTTTTAAATAATCGATTTTATTCTGCAAGGTTGCTTTTTCTGCTTGTTCTTGTTCAATTTTTTTTCGATTTTTATAAAACAGCTCTTTTTCTTTTCTTTCAATGGAATCTTGTACTTGTTTCTGATACTGTTCAAACCATTCTTTTTCTTTTACAAGTTTCTCTAATTCTCTGTCTATTTCTATTTGATAAGTCACTTTTTTCACTGAGAGTTCCTCTTCTATTTGATTCAATTTCTTGTTTGCTGAAGTAATTAGTTCATCTGCATTATTTTCAGCTAGTTGCGTAATTTTTTCAGCTTTTTGTTTTTCTTCATTCAATTGATCAATAGCTTGTTTTTTTTCTACTAAAATTTCTTCTTTGACTGTTACAATTTCTCTTTGAACCTCCTGATACATTTTCTCTGATTCATGAAATGTAAATGTCAAAAGATCCTGCGCTTCTTGTTTGGCTTGTTGAAGAAGTTCTTCTTCTATTTTCTTGACTTCATTTGATTTCATTTCGTTTGCCACTTCCTGATTCAAATCTAAAATTTGTTGTTGTCTTTTTTTATTTTTTGCTAAAGAATGCAACACCAACTTTGATTTATTTTTTAAAGCACTACGATGGTTCTTTTTCATTTGTATACAATTTTTTAAAACTTCAGTCACTTTTCTTTCACTCATTAAAAAAGTTCCTTTCTTCTATCTTTACTATTCTATTTGATGAATAGAATCAACTCAAAAATAAATGACTTCTTACACATTATCGCAAATAATCCTAGAAAAGCCAATCCAAAGATAACATTACTTTGCAATTGTAAGTCAGAACCATCAAACAAACGTTCCTTTTTGTAGAATCCATTCAATGACAATGGTATACTATCGGTAAGATCAAGATGGGAGGATACTCTTTATGAATCAACCTTTAGCTTATCGAATGAGACCCACTCATATCGATAATATCGTTGGACAACAACATTTAGTCGGGAAAGGCCGAATCATCCGACGAATGGTAGAAGCTAAAATGCTCTCTTCCATGATTTTATACGGCCCTCCAGGAATTGGTAAAACAAGTATTGCGAGCGCCATTGCGGGCACTACCAAATATGCTTTTAGAATTTTAAATGCTGCTAGTGATACAAAAAAAGATTTACAAATTGTTGTGGAAGAAGCAAAAATGAGCGGAACGGTCATCTTGCTTTTAGATGAAGTCCATCGTCTAGATAAACCTAAACAAGATTTTCTATTGCCTCATTTGGAAAACGGCCGAATCATTATGATTGGAGCTACAACTGAAAATCCTTATATTACTATCAATCCAGCCATTCGGAGCAGAACACAAATTTTCGAACTAAAACCTCTTTCTAATGAAGAGATTCAACAAGCATTATGGAACGCAGTTCATGACGCTGAGAGAGGATTTGGCAATGACAAAGTTACAATTACAGACGAAGCCTTATTGCATTTTTCACGAGCAACAAATGGAGATCTAAGAAGTTCTTTGAATGGTTTAGAACTCGCTATCAAGTCTACTTCTCCTGACCAACAAGGTATCATTACGATTACTTTAGAAATTGCTGAAGAATGTGTTCAAAGAAAAGCTTTAACTCATGATAAAGATGGCGATGCTCACTACGATGTCATCTCAGCGCTGCAAAAATCCATTCGTGGAAGTGATGTAAATGCAGCACTTCATTATCTTGCTCGATTGGTTGAAGCAGGTGATCTTCCTATTATTTCAAGACGCCTAATGGTTATTGCTTATGAAGATATTGGATTAGCAAATCCTTCAGCAGCTTCTAGAACGGTTACCGCTGTTCAGGCTGCTGAAAAATTAGGCTTTCCGGAAGCCAGGATCCCTTTAGCAAATGTAGTTGTAGATCTCTGCCTTTCTCCAAAATCAAATTCGTCTTACGTAGCGATTGATGCAGCTTTACAAGATGTACGAGCTGGAAAAAGTGGAGATGTACCAGATCACTTAAGGGATTCTCATTATAGTGGAGCTAAAAAATTAGGTCGCGGCGTAGATTACCTTTATCCGCATAGTTATCCAGGTGCTTGGGTAGATCAACAATATTTACCAGCAAAAATAAAAAATGCTTCTTATTATACACCAAACCATACTGGGAAATATGAAGATACGCTAGCAAAACAATACGACTCAATCAATTCAAAAAAGAAACACATCAATAAGTATTAACCGCTTTCTTTGCGTTGTTGACTAGCTTTCATCAGTAAACGAGCAGCCTATTTATTGACAATAATACTTCCCTATGCTAATATAAGGATAAGATTTCTGAGATGTTCGTCTTGCTCAACATGTGTTGACCGAACAATTAATATTACCTTGGGATCCAACCTGATTCAAACGGATAACATGCCTTTTCACTTGGTAGTTAGAAGCTTGACAGCGGAGCCCACCTGCTAACTGCGGGTTCAATACTAACTGAGCATAATAACGGCATCATCGGATTTCTCATTTAAAGTTTAAAACTTTTAAAGTCATTCTTAATTGAATGGCTTTTTTCTTTTCCATATACGCATTTACACTTAATTTAATTAAAATATATGGTATTCTTAATCTATACTATAATTGAAAGAAGGATGTGTGTCATGCTATTATCTGTACTATTCTTTATTTTTGCCTTACTCTTGATGTATGCAGGTTATTTTTTTTATACAGGAAAAGCTGCCGTATTATTAACCACTACTGATAAAAAACTTCCTATGGAAGCTGCAACATTTTTCAAAGTATATGGAGTACTCTTTTTCATTGAAGGTCTTGCCTCACTTGTACTTATTTTTTTTCATCCAAATTGGTTGGCTTTCACTGTTTTAGTTTTTGTAGTGTTTACAATGCTTTTGTTTATCATTGGATTAAACAAGCGAATGTAATTTTTATTATTCTGTTATAAAGGCAAACCACTAACTCTCTTTCATATTTCTATGAAAATGGATACATTTGGAGTACAATGAGCTTAGAAAGAAGAATTCATTTATTTTATTATAAGGAATGGAGTGATCACATATGTTACAACAATACAATCGTATCTTAGTAGCTGTAGATGGTTCAACAGAAGCTGAGTTAGCTTTTAAGAAAGCTGTACAAGTTGCTGTAAGAAACTCTGCAACGTTAGTTCTTGCTCATGTTATTGACACTCGCGCATTTCAAAGCATCTCTACTTTTGATGGAGCTATGGCTGATAAAGCAAGCGAACAAGCTAAAAACACATTAGAAGAGTATGTACGTTATGCAAAAAATCATCGTGTTCAAGATATTACTTACTCTATCGAATACGGTTCTCCAAAAGTATTGATTGCAAAACAGATACCAGAAGACCAAAATATCGACTTGATCATGTTGGGCGCGACCGGTTTAAATGCTGTAGAACGTATTTTTATAGGCTCCGTTTCAGAATATGTTATACGACATGCCAATTGTGATGTATTAATTGTCCGTACTGATTTAGAAAATAAAAGAGATTAACAAGTAAAAAGCAAAATAAAAAAACAACCAAATCAATTGGTTGTTTTTTTATTTACTTTAGTTATTATTATGCACGTAATCTTTCAACATCGCGAGCAATCATAATTTCTTCATCTGTAGGAATCAATAGTACTTTAACTTTTGATTCTGGAGTAGAAATAATGCGTTCTTTTCCACGTACATTGTTAGCTTCTGCATCGATTTCAGCACCAAACCAGTTCATGCCATCAATAATAATTTGGCGGGTTTCTGGAGAATTTTCTCCAATTCCTGCAGTAAAGACAATTGCATCTGCACCATTTAAGATAGCAAAGTATTGTCCAATATATTTTTGAACACGATTGTAAAAAATATCTAATGCTGTTTGTGCATCTTCGTTTCCTTTTTCTGCTTCTTCTTCGACATCACGCATATCGCTTGAAACATGAGAAAGACCAAGTAAGCCAGATTTATTATTTAAAATATAGATCATGTCATTGATATCAGTAATGTTTAATTTATCCATTAAGAAAGGCAACAATGATGCGTCAATGTCTCCAGTACGAGTTCCCATTGTGATACCTGCTAAAGGAGTGAATCCCATAGATGTATCAAGTGATTTTCCACCTTTTACAGCTGTAATAGATCCACCGTTACCTAAATGACAAGTAATAATTTTTGTTTCTTCAAGTGGTTTTCCTAACATCTCAGCTGCACGCTCAGAAACATATCTATGTGAAGTACCATGAGCTCCGTATTTACGTGCTGCAAAGTCAGTGTAGTATTCCATTGGAAGACTGTACAAGTAGTTTTCTTTAGGCATTGTTGTATGGAATGATGTGTCAAAAACAGCTACACTTGTAATATTTGGCAATAATTTTTTGAAAGCTTTAATTCCTGTAGCATTAGCTGGATTGTGTAGTGGAGCAAATTCAGCTAAACTTTCGATTTGTGCTAATACTTCATCCGTAATTAATGCTGAATCTTTAAATAATTCTCCACCAGCTACTACACGGTGTCCTACACCAGTAATTTCTTCGTAGTTTGCAATAACTTTTAGTTCAATTAATTTATCTAATACCATTTGAATAGCAATTTCGTGGTTTTCAATATCTTCGACAACTTTATATTTTTCACCTGCATATTTTGTAGTGAAGATTGAATTGTTTAAACCGATTCTTTCGATAATCCCTGAAGCGATTTCTTCTTCAGCTGGCATTTCATACAATGTAAATTTTAAACTTGAACTACCTGCGTTAATTGCAATTGTTTTTGACATATTTTCCATCTCCTAATTTAAGTTTTTAAATGTTCTCTTTTTTCCAGCTATCTACTTCTTTCATAAATTGAAGCATAGCTTTTTGATTTTTAAAGTCTGGAATTTGCGCTAACAAGACTTGTTTAGCTTGTTTGGCATTATCCCCTTTTTTTTGAATCAAGAGAATTGATTTACGTGAATTCTTGGTCTTAAATAATTCGTTTGGCAGATTTAACATTCCTTGTAAGAAAGCCTCTTCTTGAATCATTTTCAATAATGCTGGTGTTTCATCCGTTTCAAATAACTGAGCTGGAACTAAAAAGATACCAAATCCACCATTTTTTAAGTAATATAAACTTTGTTCAATGAATAGATGATGAGCATAAGAATGACCATTTTTTGCTGCCGTTTTAAATTTACTAGCTTTTTCATCCAGTGGATAATATCCGACAGGCAAGTCACTCACAATAACATCAACTGGATCTATAAGCAAATCTTGTATTGCATCTTGATGGGTCAATGTTACGCTTTGTCTTTGCATTACTGTATTAACAGAAGCTAGCGTTATCAATAAATCATCATTATCGATTCCTTCAGCCTCTACCGAGATACTTTTTGATAATAACCCATTATAAACAGTTGATAAAAGATTACCCATCCCCACAGCGGGATCCAGTAAGCGAATCGTTTTATCTTTTTCACTGATCAATTTCTCAATCAAATAGTTGAAAATGAAACCAATAGCATCTGGTGTCATTTGGTGGTTTGGTTGCAATACATCCATTTTCGAACCTTTCAAAAGAGCTAACTGTATAGCCTTTCGAATTTCTTCTGGTTCCATACTATCTAGTTTAATATCTTGATAGAGTTGAGTTAACTTTCCAACAGTTTCATCTGAAGGCAAACCATCTATTTGATGAGGTTGTTTATTGGCCAGAATATTTTCTCCTGTTTCCGAAAGAGCCTCTAAATAAGAAACGTCTAATTCTTTTTGCAAGAGTTGGACTGAAGTATCCAATTGATTAAATAGCTGTTCAATTTCTTTTTGAGACAATAATTTCAACCTCTTTCTTTTTTACTTACACCCTTGAGTGATGGTGTTTATAAGAATTGAAATGAGTCATAAGTTAAAAACACTACTCTTTCATTCTAACGAATAAACGGCCAGGTTTCAAGCAAGAGCTCACTTTAATTTCAAGAACTTCGCACCTATTTTTTGACAATTTTATCGTGTTGTGTGAATTAAAATGGTTATGATTCCGTTTCTTAAAGATAAGTGAAACCATAACAGTCAAAAAAGCTCTTCTAATAGTAGAAGAGCTTTTCATTTTAAATTATTGAGCTGCTGGATAAACTGAAACTTGTTTTTTGTCGCGGCCTTTGCGTTCGAAACGAACAACTCCGTCACATTTAGCAAACAAAGTATCGTCTCCACCGATTCCAACGTTAACACCTGGATAAATTTTAGTTCCGCGTTGACGGAATAAAATTGAACCACCTGAAACAGTTTGTCCATCTGCACGTTTAGCGCCTAAACGTTTAGAGTTTGAGTCACGTCCGTTAGTTGTAGAACCGCCACCTTTTTTATGGGCGAAGAATTGTAAATTCATTTTTAACATATGAGTTGCACCTCCTATTATAATTTTTTTACTGTGCAAGTTTGACATATTCTGGATACTCTTCAACAATTCCCGTTAAGGAAAGAAGTAGACTCTCGAGAAGAATTTGTGAAATTTTCGACTGTTCTTCAGTTAATTCGCTTAAAAGCTCAACATATAAATAGCCGCCTTCTACCTCTTCATTTGTTTCTACTAATGGAGAAACGCCTGATAAAGCAGAAATGCTATTTGTTGTTCCTATCACTAATGCTGAAACAGCTGCACATACGATATCGCTGCCGTAGGGTCCAGACTCTGCATGTCCTGTAACTTCAAAGGAAACGATGTCTTCTTTGTTATTACGTTTAAAGAATGCTTGAATCATATTGGAACACCACTTTCTTATGCGTTGATTGCGTTGATAATAACTTTTGTATATGGTTGACGGTGACCTTGTTTACGGTGACTATGTTTTTTAGGTTTGTAGATAAAAGTCGTAACTTTCTTTTGAAGACCATGTTTTTCAACAGTACCTTCAACAGTAGCTCCCACAATAGTTGGAGCTCCAACTTTTGTTTCTTCTCCACCAATTAAGACAACTTCTTCAAAGACTACAGTTTCACCAGCTTCAACATTCAATTTTTCAATGTAGATTTCTTGGCCAACCTCAACTTTAATTTGTTTCCCACCTGTTTTGATAATTGCGTACATTCTTTCGCACCTCCTTATTAGACTTAGACTCGCCATCATGAGTGCCGTTATGGACTTAAACTCATTCCAGTGCGGTTGTAGTTGTGGTGCTACACATTTACAACATTAACATCATACCAAATTGTATTGCCTGCGTCAATAAATACTTTAGCTAAACATCACATTACTAAAACAATTGTCTTTTAATTTTACCTATTACAAAAATGTATCTGACGATACTACCCTTGTTCCAAATTTTTCAGCAAATTCTATGTCGTGAGTGACAATCAAAATACCTGTACCAGATGAAGCAATCGATTGAATCATTTTACCTACTTCGTTTGCTGAATCACGATCCAATGCTGAGGTTGGTTCATCAAAACAGATAATTTTAGGATTGAGCATCATCGATCTGGCAATCGCTGCACGCTGTTGCTGTCCTCCAGATAATGTACTTGGGTAAACATCTTTTTTATCTAAAATGTTCATTTGTTTAAGTAGTAATTCTGCTTTTTTAATGGCTTGTTCCTTTGTCATCAATTTTTGATCTAATGGTGCTTCGATACAGTTCTTCATAACCGTTAAATTAGGAAATAATTGATAATCTTGAAATACCATACCTATTTGATTGCTATAAGATACGCGTTCTTTTTTTGAGGCATACTCTATTTTGCCTCCTGGAGTTTCACGACATAAATAGTGATCATCAATGGTGATTGTTCCATTGTCTGCTTGTTCAAGTTGGTTCAACAATCTCATTAACGTAGTCTTTCCAGTGCCTGATTCACCAACAAGTGTCACAATTTCTCCAGCTTCAATAGTGAAGTCAAAATTTCTGATCACGTCTATTCCATTAAATTTTTTCGTTAGGTTCGTTGCTTTCAATCCCATTTTAACCTTCTCCTTTAATAATTAGACTTCTTCTCAATAGCATTCAATGCTAAAGTCACTATACCTGTCACCAGTAAATAAATTACTCCAACTGCTGCATATGGAATCAAAGATGCATATGTGTTAGCTGCAATTTGACCAGCGCGCAATAACTCTCCTAACCCTAAGATATAGATAAGAGAGGTATCTTTTACTAACGCAATCACTTCATTCCCTACAGAAGGCAGCACAACACGTATAACTTGTGGGATAATAATTTTTCTAAACCCATTTATTTTCCCGATACCCAACACTTTAATTGCTTCAAACTGTCCTTTTGGAATAGACAAAATACCACCGCGGAAAATTTCTGCATAATAAGCTGTATAATTTATGATGAATGTGAAAACGGCAGCTGAAAAGCGATCAAAAGTTATTCCAACAAGTGGTAAGCCGAAAAATACGACCATTAATTGCAGCAACAATGGGGTACCTCTCATGATGTAAACATAAACTTGTATGATCCAAGATATCCATTTTGGAGCATACACTCGTACACAAGCGACTAAAAACCCCAATGGGATAGTTACAATAACTATGATTAAAAATAATAACAATGTTGTTTTTAACCCATCTAATAAACTAGGCGTTATTTCAGCAATCAAATCCATTTTATACTCATCCTTTTCCTACTATTAGTTTATTCTGTGATCCATTTATCTTTGATTTCATCTAATGTTCCGTCTTTTTCCATTTCAGCTAACGTAGTATTTAACTTTTCTGAAAATTGAGTATCTGTTTTTCTTACACCCACAGCAGTATCCTCATATGCGAAACGTTCATCCAAAATGCGATACTTTTCTGCCCCTTTTTGTTTCATCGTATAACGGGCATACAATTCACTGACTGCAATTGCATCGCTTCTTTTACTATCAAGGTCATTAAATACATCATTATAAGATGGATACTGAATAATTTCCCCATTAGCAAAAGTTTTCATAATGCCACTTTCATGAGTTTCCAATAAACTAACAGTACTAGAAGCTTGTTGACCTGCTACTACTTTTCCTTTTAGATCCTCCCAAGTTTTTATAGGGCTATCTTCTAAAACAACAAATATTTGTCCTCCACTTGTATAAGGTGTACTAAAAGCAACTTTTTCTTTGCGTTCTTCCGTTATAGAATACCCATTCCAAATAGCATCAATATTTCCTGAATTTAATTCGGTTTCTTTCATCGCCCAATCAATCGGCTGGAATTCAATTTTCAATTCTAATCTTTTAGCAACTTCTGTGGCTAGATCAATATCTAATCCTACTAAGTTTCCTGCATTATCTCGAAAACCCATTGGTACAAATGTGTCATCTAGTCCCACTACAAAAGTATCCCCAGGTTCTCCTAAAAATATCTCTTCAGCTGCATTTTTTTTAGAGTTGCCACAAGCCATCATAAAGAATGAAACAGCTAGTAAACTAATCATTATTTTTTTCATGGTTTTACTCCTCCTAAAACTCTATAAACTTTCTTTTTTTAGTTATTTGATTTTCTCGTTTTATTCAGCAAACCATTTTTCATAAATTTTATCAAAAGTACCATCTGCTTTTAATTCTTCTAACGCTTTATCAATAGCTTCAGCTAATTGATCATCTTCTTTACGCATGCCTACCGCATATTCTTCTTCTCCAAAGTTATCTTCTAGTACACGATAGCTAACATCTGCATTTTGTTTCATGTAATAACGTCCTAATGTTTCATCAACTACAATAGCTTCACTTCTACCTGATGCTAAGTCATTGAACACATCATTATTTGAAGGATACAGAACCACTTCTTGATTTGCAAAGGAATCTACTATATTCGATTCATCAGCATTAATAGCATCTACCGCACTTGAGGATTGTTGAGCTGCCACTACTTTTCCATTTAAATCTTCTTTTGTTTGGATTTTACTGTCTTCTAATACAATAATAATTTGACTATTTTCTAAATAAGACGAACTAAAGTCAACTTGTTTTTTTCTTTCATCAGTAATGGTATAACCATTCCAAATCACATCAATATTCCCACTCTTTAATTCGGTTTCTTTTAGCGCCCAATCGATAGCTTGAAACTCAACATCTATGTCTAATTTTTTACCTACTTCATTTGCTAAATCCACATCAAATCCTACAATGTCTCCATTACTATCACGAAAACCCATAGGAGCAAATGTATCGTCTAAACCCACTACTAATTTTCCTTCATCTTTAATTTGTTCATATGAGTCTACATTGGCTTTATTCGTGCTGCAACCTGCTAAAAGTGCTGTGAATCCTAATCCTAAAATTAATTTTATCATTGTATTTTTCATTTTTAACGCCCCTTTTAATTTTATTGTATTTTATTTTGCCTTCAGGCTGCAGTCCTTAAAAACAAAAAAAGTCCTTTGATTTTCTATTAGTAAGAAAATCAAAGGACGATTGATATCAATATCGTGGTTCCACCTTTATTCGTAGCTTCTTCGCAGAAAACTACCTCATCACGTTCAAAACTACTAAACGCTAGTACTATAACGGGTACTCCCGGATCAGTTTACTTATAAGCATTCAACTGTCAGCTCAGAGATGTGTGTTCGGAATAGACCCTTGATTGCTTTCAGCACCGCAATCTCTCTTAAAAGTTTCTAAACTTACTTTTTCTCTTCAAAGCTTTTAATCATTTTTTAATACTATAGCACAGTTATTTTCGTTTGCCAAATATTTTCTGCCAAAAATTTGGTTTTTCTTTGGTTAGCGTCATTAAGGGAACTGTTTCACCTAAAATACGACGAGCAATATTACGGTACCCTTGAGAAGCAGGATTCTTTGGATTTAAAACAATCGGATCTCCTTTATTAGAAGAACGAACGACATCATCATCATCAAAAACAATTCCTAATAGATCAATCGACAAATGTCTAGTGATCTCATCGATATCCATTACTTCTCCATCTTGCATCATACGTTTACGAATACGATTGATGATTAAACGCGGAGGTTCAAGTTCCGTTTGCTCTAAAAGACCAATAATACGATCTGCATCGCGTATAGCCGATATTTCAGGAGTGGTTACCAGAATTGCTTGGTCTGCTGCTGCAATCGAATTTTGGAAACCTTGTTCAATACCGGCAGGGCAATCGATTAAGATATAGTCGTATTCTTTTTTCAATTCAGAAACGATTTCAATCATTTGTTCACCATTCACATCATTTTTATCTGCATTTTGTGCTGCAGGAAGCAAGTACAAATTATCATTAAATCGTTTATCTTTTATGATAGCTTGATGCAGTTTTGTACGACCTTCCACTACATCGATAATATCATAAATGATTCGATTTTCTAGACCAAGAATAACATCTAAATTTCTCAATCCAATATCCATATCTATAAGACAGACTCTTTTTCCTTGAAGAGCAAGAGCTGTACCTAGATTTGCAGTAGAAGTTGTTTTCCCTACACCACCTTTACCAGATGTAATAACGATTGCTATACCCATTCGTTTAATCCCCCTATCACTTTGCCCAAATTTGGACGTGCTTTTCGTAATTGCTCTAATGAATTAAAATCTAAAATATGTAAATCATTTATATAAGCAAATTCGTTTTTCCTAATGTTATCTTGGTTATTCTTTTTTTCAATGATTTGTACATTGTCTGCAATTCTAATTTGAGCCTCTGTATGAAAATCTGCAACAATAACTGCATTCGTGTCTCCTTCGAATCCAGCATGTGCTATTCCCATCAACTCTCCAATAATAAAGATACTTCCATTAGCTCGAAGCATTCCGCCAGGATGAACCTTTCCTACAAATAGAAGATTACCTGGTGCTGCTAAAACTTGTCCGCTTCTAATCGTTTGAACTTCCATTTGTAAACTAACTGCTTGTTGCCACTCAATAGCTTTATCAACTGAGACAACATCAGAAGTGATTTTTTTGATTAAGAAAGTACTTTTTGATTCTATTTCTTCAGTCAATATCGATTGTTGTTCTTGAGACAATAATCGATTACCAGTTTTTATCTCTAAATAGATCTCTTTTTGTATTTCTTTAGATCTTTTTTGTTCTCCATTCAAATGTTCTAATAATTCATCTAGTTCTTTCATTACGGATACAAAAGAAGCTGATTCATCTAAGCTCAATACAAAGCTACCCTTAGTTCCTTTTAATGTCACACTTTGTTTCACTTTAACAACTCCCTCAACCGAGATTTCACCATTGATGTTGTTTACTCTCCCTGAATATGTTCAATTATTTTTTTCAAAGGATAAAATACAATAATAAATAACACTAAATTCAAGAGTAAAGTTGGCCCTAAACGATCTGCCAAAAATGTCGTCCAATTAATTTTGGTATACCCTAATACTTGATAAAACAGGTATAAGTAAGTTTCAATCAAACTTAAATTTATGATCACCATCATACCAATTACAATAGGATTAGGATTGAGAACCTTTTTCAGTTTTTCCGTTAAGTAAATAATTAAAGGAAATAAAAGAACATATACTCCTAAAATCCCAACATAGTAGCTATCATAAATTAAGCCAAATAGAAGACTGTACACAAGCATTTTACTTCTTGGTATATAAAAGGACATCAAAATAAGCACTAATATGATCAATCTAGGAGTCATAACTTTTGTTCCTTCAAGAAAGTACTCTGAAAAGACTACAGTCAATACACCATCTAATAAAAAGAAAAAAGCAAGCAATAATGGAATTAAAGTAGCGGTTTTCCAATTCTCTCTCATTTACTCACCACTTTCAGCGGATCGTTTAATAAATGTCACATAACGAATATCATTCGTATCTGCTGCAGGTACAATATAAGCTTCCTGTGATAAACCAAAAGAATCTAATTTAACTTCCTCTATCGTTCCAATCAATAGCGCACTAGGAGATACTCCTCCTAAGCCGGATGTCATGACTTGATCGCCTTCTTTTAATTCAGCATCTGTTGTAATTTGTTTCATTACTAATCGGTTTTTTTCAGCATCATATCCATTGATAATACCATGTACAACTCCATCATCCGTTTGAACAGAAGCTGCAACTCGATTGTTATTTTGATCTAAAGTAGTGACTAATTGAACCTTAGAACTAGTAGGACTTACTTCAACAACTCGACCTATTAATCCATTACCTGACATTACTGACATGTTCAGTTCAATACCACTTTGGCTTCCTTTATCTACAACTATTTGATCAACCCAACTGTCAGGATTACGGCTAAGTACCGCACCGTTAATGGATTCATAATCAGATAATGTATCTGTTAAGGCTAATTGTTCTTTTAATTTTTCATTATTTTGTTTTAAGTCTGCAATTTCGACTTCTGTTTCATACAATTTATCAATTTTTGATTTTAACAATTGATTTTCTTCATACGTATTTTTTAGACCATCTACTGATTCCAAAAAATCAACAACTGCATTCATCGGTTTTGCTACTACCCGAGATACAACTGCTGTAATATCATTAGTAAGCTGTTGGAAAATTGGAATGTTCCCACTCCCAGTGATTGAAAAGGCTATCAGACCTAAAGAAACAATCATACTTACTAATAAAATGATTAGTTTTTTATTTGAAAAAAACTGATTCAAAATATCACCTCATTAATTTTACAGGCTTTCTTTATTTTAACATAAGTCAACCCAAATAACTTGTCTAACTTCATTCTTTTTCACATGAAAATATGCGGGAAGAAAATAAACTTCCCGCACCTTCTTGTAACCTTATTTAGGCTAGCTTATCTATTTGCTCTTTTTTTATAAATATCAATGTGTTTTAATGACTCGCCTGTCCCTAGTGCGACACAGTCTAATGGTTCATTAGCGATGAAAACTGGAACATCCGTTTCTTCAGCAATAACGTCTCCCATATTTTTCAATAAAGCTCCGCCACCTGTTAAAACAATCCCATGATCTATAACATCTGCTGAAATTTCGGGAGATGTTTCTTCAAGTGTTTCTCTAACTGCAACAATGATTCCTTCAACAACTTCTTGAATCGCTTCAGCAATATCAACAGCTGAAATTTCAATCGTTTGCGGCAGTCCTGTCAATAAATCACGACCACGAATATCCATAACACCGTATTCTGTTGCTTTTTCAACAGAAGCACAACCGATTTGGATCTTAATTTGTTCAGCAGTGCGTTCTCCTATAAGAAGATTATATTTTTTACGGACATAGTGAATAATCACGTCATCCATACGGTCTCCAGCTAAACGAATCGAGCGGCTGCTTACAATTCCGCCTAATGCTATTGTAGCTACATCTGTTGTTCCACCACCAATATCAACGACCATACTTCCTGTAGGATCCATTACTGGTAAACCTGCTCCAATTGCCGCAGCAAAGGGTTCTTCAATAATAAAAGCATCTTTTGCTCCTGCCATTCTTGTAGCATCAATAACGGCTCTTTTTTCTACTTCCGTTACACCACTTGGTACACAAATCATGACAAACGGTTTAGAGGTTGATTTTCCTATTGCTTTTTCGATGTAATATTTCATCATAGCTGCTGTTGTATCATAATCCGCAATAACGCCATTTTTCATAGGACGAATAGCAATAATGGAACCAGGTGTTCTCCCGATCATGTTTCTTGCATCTTCACCAACTGCGACGATTTCTCCCGTTACAGTATCTTTTGCGACTACTGAAGGCTCTCTTAAAACGATTCCTTTTCCTGCAACATACACATTCGTATTTGCAGTACCTAAATCAATTCCTATATCTTTATTTCCAAATCTAAACAAATGATTTCATCCTCTCAAATCTACCTAAACTTTATATTTATCGTTCTATT
Source organism: Carnobacterium sp. FSL W8-0810 (assembly GCF_038007125.1). Taxonomy (NCBI): domain Bacteria; kingdom Bacillati; phylum Bacillota; class Bacilli; order Lactobacillales; family Carnobacteriaceae; genus Carnobacterium; species Carnobacterium sp. FSL W8-0810. The sequence continues at coordinate 2,215,623 of NZ_JBBOWO010000001.1, forward strand.
TCTCAGATTCACAGTAATTGTATCTTTAACATCTAACACTGAAAGGTAGACACTTAAACAGTATAGCAAAAAACAGAATAGAATGCTCTAACCGAAACCATCATACTGTATTTTTTAAGTTATGACATCTTTATTTTTTATATTTTAACACAAATTTAAGTAATTCCATATATAAGTAAAGAAAATGAAATAGACCCTAAATGATTCAGCACTTTTCTTTATACACTTTAGCCAATTTAATAGTATATTTTAGTGCACAAAAAAAGCCTAGTGAAAAATCACTAGGCTTTTAAACATTAGCTTACGCTTTGTTTACGTTTGCTGCTTGAGGTCCACGGTTTCCTTCTTCAACGTCGAAAGTTACTGTTTGTCCTTCTTCTAAAGATTTGAATCCTTCACCTTGGATAGCTGAGAAATGTACGAATACATCGTCTGCTCCTTCACGTTCGATGAATCCAAAACCTTTTTCTGCGTTAAACCATTTTACTGTACCTTGTTCCATAATGAAATTCCTCCTCGTGCCTTATAGCACATATAATGATATTCTTGCTAACGGTACGAATCAGACTGTTGTAAAACAATTCTACGTGATCCTTAACAAAAACATTATAGTAATTGTAGCATCCATTTATTAATATTTCAAGAGAAACGCATATTATTTTATACAAAAAAAAGGAATCAACCTAAGTTGACTCCTTAAACAATTTTAATTTTTAATTAAGCTTTGTTTACGTTTGCTGCTTGAGGTCCACGGTTTCCTTCTTCAACGTCGAAAGTTACTGCTTGTCCTTCTTCTAAAGATTTGAATCCTTCAGATTGGATAGCTGAGAAATGTACGAATACATCGTCTGCTCCTTCACGTTCGATAAATCCAAAACCTTTTTCTGCGTTAAACCATTTTACTGTACCTTGTTCCATAATGAAATTCCTCCTCGTGCCTTATAGCACATATAGTGATATTCTTGCTTACGGTGCGAATTGGAATGTTCTGAAACATTTCTTTGTTCTACCTAACAAAAACTCAAGGTAAGTATAGCATGGGTATTTTTATTAAGCAACCTTATCTCTAAAACTATTTTTTTCATTACATAATTAATTAATCTTCTAATCAAATACAATACAAAAAAGGAGCCAACCTAAGGCTGACTCCTTAAACAATTTTAATTTTAATTAAGCTTTGTTTACGTTTGCTGCTTGAGGTCCACGGTTTCCTTCTTCAACGTCGAAAGTTACTGCTTGTCCTTCTTCTAAAGATTTGAATCCTTCAGATTGGATAGCTGAGAAATGTACGAATACATCGTCTGCTCCTTCACGTTCGATAAATCCAAAACCTTTTTCTGCGTTAAACCATTTTACTGTACCTTGTTCCATAATGAAATTCCTCCTCGTGCCTTATAGCACATATAGTGATATTCTTGCTTGCGGTGCGAATCGGAATGTTTTGAAACAATTCTATTTTCTACCTAACAAAAACTCAACGTAAGTATAGCATGGGTATTTTTATTAAGCAACCTTATCTTCAAAACATTTTTTATTCGGTATCATCTGTATGATCTTATTAATCTGATAATAAAGTTAGATGGCAAAAATCAAATTATTTCAAATGAACTTTCTTATAGGAAAATCAGTTATATTTATTTAACCTAGTCTATTCCTACGAATAGTTATCGAACTACACAAAAAAGGAGTCAACCTAAGTCGACTCCTTAAACAATTTTAATTTTTAATTAAGCTTTGTTTACGTTTGCTGCTTGAGGTCCACGGTTTCCTTCTTCAACGTCGAAAGTTACTGCTTGTCCTTCTTCTAAAGATTTGAATCCTTCAGATTGGATAGCTGAGAAATGTACGAATACATCGTCTGCTCCTTCACGTTCGATAAATCCAAAACCTTTTTCTGCGTTAAACCATTTTACTGTACCTTGTTCCATAATGAAATTCCTCCTCGTGCCTTATAGCACATATAGTGATATTCTTGCTTACGGTGCGAATCGGAATGTTCTGAAACATTTCTTTGTTCTACCTAACAAAAACTCAAGGTAAGTATAGCATGGGTATTTTTATTAAGCAACCTTTATGTACAGAACTTTTAACAAATACCTATTTCTTTTAAACTTACAAATTCACTTTCTCCAACGATAATATGATCTAACAATTCAATCCCCATCAATTCTCCGCATTCAGACATTCTTCTTGTAAATTGAATATCTGCTTCAGATGGATCAGGATTGCCTGATGGATGATTGTGACCAACAATAATTCTCGCTGCTGAATACCTCACAGCTCCTCTAAAAATTTCTCGAGGATGGGCAACGCTAGAATTAAGCCCTCCAATAAAGATCGTTTCTTTTTTTATAATTTCATTTTTTGTATTTAAAAATAAAACAACCACATGTTCTTGTTGCAGACCTTTCATCTCTACTAATAGCATCTCGCCTGCTTTGGTACTAGAAGTAATCTGGCCTATCTTTATTTGGGAAGCCTGAGAAATACGCATGCCCAATTCAATAGCGGCTTTTAATTCAATAGCTTTTATCCTTCCAATCCCAGAAACTGCCATTAATTCTTGGCAGGAAGCCGTTTTCAAATGATAAAGATTTCCAAAATGATTGAGCATCGACAAAGCTAAAGAGAGCACATTCGTTCCTTTCGTTCCTGTTCTCAGTAAAATAGCCAGTAATTCATGATTGGATAGCGCCTTTTCTCCATAATGTTCTAATCGTTCTCTAGGCCTCGACTGAATAGGAACTTCATTGATTAAATTCATAGTTTTTATAGTCATAAAGAGATCCTCCCTTTTTCACACTAGTACTATCCGTGAAAATGGAGGATCCGATTTTATTTTTTTAGTGTTGATTTTGCTGTTCGATAAACCTTTTAACTTCTAGTAAATCATCAAAAATAGCTACTGTTTTTTCTTTGGCCTCATTAGTTGGTTTTATTAAGTCTGGTATCATGATCACTGGGACCCCAGCTTCGTGACTTGCACGGATGCCATTAAGCGAATCTTCTAAAACAAGAGTGTTTTCTTTTGAAACAGCCGTCTTTAACCAAGCTTTTTCGTATATTTCAGGACTAGGTTTTGCCTTTGATACTTCATCTCCACCTATAATCACATCAAAATAACTAGTAAGTTGCTCTTTTTCTAAAAACAAAGAGACAGTTGATCTTATACTACTTGAAGCAACTATTTTCTTTATCTTTTTACTATCCAAATAATCCAATAATTCAATTAATCCTTTTTTCTTACGCAAACCATTGTCTTCTACATACTCCAATAACGCTTGTCCACCTTTATGGATTAGAGACTCAACTTGTTCTTGTTTATTTTCATAGTGTAAATAAAGTTCTTTATGAAAATCCTCATCAGAAACCCCAATATACTTCTCGTGAAACTCCCAAGTATATTCCAACCCTACTTTCTTTGCTACTGTTCGATTCGCCTCATAATATAGCGTTTCTGTATCAAACATCAATCCATCCATATCAAAAATGACTGCTTCTACTTTATGCATACTTCTCCCCCACTTCAATTATCTATTTGCTGCTTTAAAAAATTCTCTAACTTCAGAGATAAAATATAAAGAACCTGTTACGATCACTACACCGTTCCCATCCGATTCGTTAATGGAGGCTACTAGTGCTTCTTGCCAATGATCGATCACGATTCCATTTCTCACTGTTAATTTTTTTAACTCTTCCGGTGTAGCTGCTCTAGGATAATCAAAGCTTGTAAGAATCAAGTAACTATTAGGTATAGTCTCCAATATATCAATCATCTCTTGGCTATTTTTATCCTGCATAACAGCCATAATGATATAAATATCTTGTTGAGCAAAATTCTTTTTTATCGTTTTCGCTAACGTATCCATTGCATGTTCATTATGAGCACCATCTAACACAAGAAGCGGTTGATCATTTATTTTTTCCATTCTGCCAGGCCAAAAAGTTTGTTTCAAGCCGCTGAGTATCTTTTCATGATTCACTGCTAATCCTGTTTCATGACTATAAACTCTTAGCGCTTCAATCGCTACAGCAGCATTTTCTACTTGATGATAGCCTAACATTCCAATTTGTATAGGACTAAGCCGGATAAAATCATCTTCAAATACAAATTGTTCTCCCCATGTAGGCAATGTTTGCCATTTTGTAACAAAAAAATCTTGGTCATACTTTAATAATAAACTATTCTGCTCTTCGGCTTTTCTTTCTATTACTTTTAAAGCCTCATCCTTAATTTTTCCCGTCACCACTGGAACACCAACTTTAATAATGCCAGCTTTATTTAAAGCAATTTCAGGCAATGTATCGCCAAGCAACTGCATGTGATCCATACCGATCGTAGTAATGACCGAAACAATGGGGGTAATGACATTTGTTGAATCAACTAATCCCCCTATTCCCACTTCTACAAGAACTACATCTGCTCGTCCTTCACCAAAGTAAATCAACATCATCATCGTTATAATTTCAAATTCGCTAGGCCCGCCTAATGCTGTTTTTTCTAATCCTTTTGCAAGTGGGTAAACACTATTAGCTAAACGTAAAATTTCATTATCTGGTAAAGGTTCTCCATTTACACTGATACGTTCATTAAACGTTTCTATATATGGAGATGTATACGTTCCAACTATTTGTCCATTTGCTTCCAACATGTTTCTTAAGAAAGCTAGTGTAGAACCTTTTCCGTTTGTTCCTGCAATGTGTATTGATTTAAATTTTCTTTCGGGATGATTTACTTGACTTAACATCCATTCCATTCGTTTTAATCCTGGCTTCTTCCCAAAAGTTCTAGTTGCATGAATCCAGTTTAGTGCTTCTTCATACGTAGTGAACATCATTTACCTCCACCTATTTTTCTATTCCCTATATTATTTAATTATAAACTACCTTAGTCATTTCAACCATGAAAATAAAGGGGCTCATTTAAATTTCGATTCTGTTTTTTCAATTGCTGCCCAATAATAAAGCGAGCAAAAGCTAAGAATCATCTTAGGTTTTACTCGCTTTAAAGTTATATAGCTCTAAAAAAAATTAAAGTTGATCTTTCAATACTTTTATACGTTCTGTTACTGCAACTTGTTTTTCAAGATAATCGACTTGTTTAGCCTTTTCAGCTTCAACTACTGCATCAGGAGCATTTTCTACAAATCTTTTGTTTGCTAATTTCCCTTCAACCCGTTTAACTTCTTTACTCCACTTGTCTAATTCTTTTTCAAGACGAGTGATTTCTTCTTCCAAGTTGATCAGACCAGCCAACGGCAAGTAGATTTCAGCACCTGTAATCACAGAAGCCATAGCTGTTTCAGGAGCTTCTATATCACTTGAAATCGTCAATGTTTCAGGATTACAGAATCGTTCAATATAAGAAGTATTGTCTTTCAAAAATTGTTCAATGGTTTGATCATTTGTTTTGATCAATAATTCGATTTTTTTAGACAGCGGTGTATTTACTTCAGAACGACTATTACGGACCGAACGAATCAGTTCCATCAGCACATCCATACCTTTAGTTGCTGCTTCATCAGATAATTCAGGGTGTACAACTGGGTAATCCGCTACTACCAATGATTCCCCTTCATGAGGAATATTTTCCCAGATCTCTTCTGTAACAAAAGGCATAATTGGGTGCAATAAACGTAATGTTTGATCCAATACATAAGCTAAAATACTTCTGGTCATTTGTTTCGCTTTTTCATCTTCTCCAAACAATACTTCTTTACTCATTTCGATGTACCAGTCACAAAAATCATCCCAGATAAAGTGGTACAAATGACGGCCTGCTTCACCAAATTCAAACCGTTCAAATAAGTCTGTTACTTTTTCAACTGTTTCATTTAATTTTGTCAAAATCCAACGGTCAGCAACTGTTTTTTCACCTGATAAATCAATTTGATCGACAGTAAAGTTTTCCATATTCATCAAGGCAAAACGACTAGCGTTCCAAATTTTATTAATAAAATTCCAAGCAGCATCCATTTTGTCATAGCTGAAACGAACATCTTGCCCTGGAGCAGAACCGTTTGACAAGAACCAACGTAGTGCATCAGCTCCGTATTTTTCAATAACATCCATTGGGTCAATTCCGTTACCTAGAGATTTACTCATTTTCCGACCTTCAGTATCACGGATAAGACCATGAATCAACACGTTGTTGAAAGGACGTTTCCCAGTGAATTCTAGACTTTGGAACATCATACGGCTAACCCAGAAGAAAATAATGTCGTATCCCGTTACAAGTGTGTTTGTAGGGAAATAACGTTTAAAATCTTCAGATTCTTCATCAGGCCATCCCATTGTAGAAAACGGCCATAATGCTGAACTAAACCAAGTGTCCAAAACATCTGGATCTTGCACCCAGTTTTCGCTATCTTCAGGAGCTTCCATTCCTACGTATAGTTCACCACTTGTTTTATGGTACCAAGCTGGGATACGGTGACCCCACCATAATTGACGTGAAATTACCCAATCATGAACATTTTCCATCCAACGCATATACGTATTTTCAAAACGTTCTGGCACAAAGTTCACTTTCTCTTCTGTGCCTTGGCTTTCAATAGCTTCTTTAGCCAATGGAGCCATATTTACAAACCATTGTGTAGATAATCTTGGTTCTACTACAACGCCTGTACGCTCTGAATGACCAACACTGTGTATCATTTTTTCAATTTTGATAAGTCGTCCTTCTGCTTCTAAATCTTTTATAACAGCTTTACGAGCTTCAAAACGGTCCATCGCTTCATATTTACCAGCTAGTTCATTCATTGAACCATCATCGTTCATCACATTGATCTGCGGCAAGTCATGGCGTTTCCCAACTTCAAAGTCATTAGGATCATGAGCAGGAGTAATTTTCACTACACCCGTACCAAAATCCATCTCAACGTAGTCATCTGCAACAATCGGAATTTCACGATTCATTAGTGGCAACATAACTGTTTTACCAATTAAATGTTGGTACCGTTCATCTTCAGGATGAACTGCAATCGCTGTATCACCCAACATCGTTTCAGGTCGCGTCGTAGCGATTTCAACTACTCCACTACCATCTGTTAAAGGATAACTCATATGATAAAAAGCACCTTCAACATCTTTATGGATCACTTCAATATCTGATAAAGCCGTTTTAGCTTTTGGGTCCCAGTTGATAATGTATTCTCCACGGTAAATCAATTTTTTATTGTACATTGTTACAAATACTTTACGAACCGCTTCAGATAATCCTTCATCTAATGTAAAACGTTCACGGCTATAATCAACTGAAATACCCACTTTTGCCCATTGCTCACGAATCACACTTGCGTATTCCTCTTTCCAATCCCATACCGTATCAATAAATTTATCGCGTCCAAGATCATAGCGTGAAATTCCATCCTCAGCAAGTTTTGCTTCTACTTTTGCTTGAGTTGCGATTCCAGCATGATCCATTCCCGGCAACCATAATGTATCGTATCCTTGCATTCTTTTTTGTCTAACGATAATATCTTGCAGAGTCGTATCCCAAGCATGACCTAAATGCAATTTCCCTGTTACATTGGGAGGCGGAATAACAACAGAATAAGCTTCTTTCGTTTTATCTCCACTTGGTTTAAATAGTCCTTTTTCTACCCATTTTTCATAACGACCAGCTTCTACTTCATTTGGTTGATATTTAGTAGACATTTTCAATTCATCTGTCATTTTATCTCTCCTTTACAATATCACTTAATAAATCTGAAAAACAAAAAAAGCATCCATCCTAATAATAAATTATTATTAGGACGAATGCTGTTCACTCGCGGTACCACCTATATTGCATACTTCTGCTATCTTCAAAAGTATACCTCTTAGTTCCATTTTTAACGGATCGTTACTCCGAACAAAGTTACTTTACTTTCACTTTGTCAGCTCCCAAGCTACCTTCATTTTACTGTGACTAAGAACTCTCAGCATCTGTTCTATTCTCTCAAAGTCAGCAAATAAAATTACTCCTCTTGTTCATTGCCTTTTATTTTTATATAGTAGCATTAAAAATGCTACTTTTCAATATGCATCTTTTTTAATCAACGTGCAGCTCTTGTCGCTTTGATAGCTTGATCATAATCTGGCTCACTAGACATTTCAGGAACGATCTCTTGATAAACGATCTCACCTCTAGGGTTGATCACAAAAACTGAACGAGCTAACTTTTCAAGCTCTTCCATAACCAAACCATAGGCCTCCCCAAATTCCAAGTTACTGTCATGCAGCATTTCCATTGAGATATCTTTTCCAGCACACCATTCAGCTTGTTCTTCTTTCGAGTTATTAGAAATAGTGATCAACTGGACACCATCTAGTTCGCTGGCAATTTTATTAAACTCTTTAGCTTGCAACGCACATACTCGCGTATCGATATCCGGGATTACACTGATTAACACAACTTTTCCAGAAAAGTCACTTAATTTAACTAGTTCATCTGCTAAATTTTCAACTTTAAAATCAGGTGCTTTATCTCCAACTTTTGGTTGGATCCCTTTTAACTTATACGGTGTACCTTTTTTCGTTATTTCCATATGAACACTCCCTATTCTATGCTTCCTCTTAAAATAGTATACGAAGAATCCTTTTTTAAAGCAACATTCCAGCACAAAACAAATGCCCCGGCAAATTACGCTAGCTTACTTTTTTTACCTGTAATCCTACTCTTCTTCACCTAAACTGGCTGGATAAAGAGCTTCATTTTGATAAACCATAGTAAAAATTTCGCTAGAAAAATCAATATACTTCATTTGAATATTATCCGGCACTCTTATTCTACCTGGGGCAAAGTTTAAAATAGAAGTGATACCTGCATCAATTAATTGTTCCACTACTTTTTGAGACACTTCACTAGGTACGGCACAAATGGCTGTACGAATTTGTTCTTTTATAATAAAATTCTTCATCTGTTCCATAGGCAAAATTGGCACTCCTGAAATTTCCTTTCCAAAATAACTTGACTCAATATCAAAAGCACCTTTGATGGTGATATTTTTTTCTTTTTTAAAATTATTTCTTAATATCGCTTTCCCAAGGTTTCCTGCTCCAACAAGTACAACGTTAATGATATTATTCACATTTAATAACTCACGAAAAACTTCCGTTACATAAGTAACTTCATAGCCGTATCCACTTCTGCCTAATTCACCAAAATGAGAAAAATCACGTCGGATCGTTGCAGAAGGAATCTGTGTCATCTGGCTTAATTCTTTTGATTTAACACGCTCTACACCAGATTCATTTAACTTTTTTAATGAACGGTAATAAATGGGTAATCTTTGTGCTGTTGCATTCGGAATTTGATGTATCTTCGTATTCATCTCCACATTTCTGCCTCCCAAGCTTTAATTTCTTTATTATCATATCATCTTTTTATCCTTAACTCAATATAATTGTGATATTAATCACAATTATATTGAACAAAAAAAGAAGATACGTATTTGAACTTCATCTTCTTTTTCTTTGTATTCAATTTTAAAGCCTACTTTATTTTTTTTGGTAAACAATTTTTCCATTAATCACTGTTTTTGAAACTTCCACTTTACTTAAATATTCTGGTTTCACTTTAAAAGGATTTTGTTTTAGAATAGTAAAATCACTTATATAGCCAGGTTTTATTTTTCCTCTAGAATCTTCTTTGTAGCCAGCAATTGCACTTCCAGTGGTGTACAAAGAAATTGCTTCATATACAGAAAGTTCTTCTTCAGGAAAATAACGTTCAGCTGTTTTACCTTCTCTCACAGTCCTAGTAACAGCTGCATGGATGCCATAAAAAGGGTTTGGGATTTCAACTGGCGCATCACTGCCGCCTGCAACCGGAAAACCGGATTCCTTTATACTCTTCCAAGCAAATACCAAAGGCGGATGGTTCTCGCCTAAAACATCTAATGCCCAAGGCAAGTCACTACTCATAAATTGAGGCTGTAGGTCAAAAACTAATGGTAAACTTTTAGCTTTCTTTAGTAATTCTTCATTTAGCCATGGAGTGTGAATCATACGGTCAAGTTGACCCGGTAATGGAGGGTATTCATTGAGTGTTTCAATTACTTTTCCGAAAGCTCTATCTCCTAATATATGAATAGCTACTGGCAACTTCGCTTTACGAGCTGCTTTTATTAAGTTTAAAAAAACCTCATCCTTTTGAACTTGAAGGCCGTAATGATTTGTTCCGGCATAAGGTTGACTCATCAATGCTGTTTGCGAACCAACTGTTCCATCATAAAAGATTTTCATTGCGCCTAATTCGATATAAGGATTGCCATCTAAAAAGATTCCATTAGAACGATTATACGCATGGAGTTCTTCATGATGAATCAATAAATGAACACGAAAGAGCATCTCTTTTCCTTCAATTACATCGTGGTACGTCTGCAATGTTCCTTCAAAACCATTAAAGTAATGCAAATCTTCAGAATGTCCGCCAGTTACTCCTTTTGACCACAAATCCTCAATAGCTAATTCTAAATACTTTTCTTGCTCTTCGGATGTAGCAGCCGGAAAAGCATTTATAGCTAAATTTGTCGCTTCATCTTTTAAAATTCCTGTTAGATTTCCATCAAGATCTAATTGTATCTCTCCACCACCATCATAAATTTGTCCATCTTTAAGACCAATTTTGTCGATCAATGCAGTATTAATGACTACATTATGATAATCAATTCGACGAACCAACAAGGGGTGTTGTGTCGTAAGAGTGTCCAACTCTGTTTTTGTAATAGGTGTCGAATCATCTTGCCATTCATTTTCATTGTATCCTTCAACAAACAACCATTCTTCAGGTGATAGTTGGTTAATTTTTTCTCGTATCTTACGCAAACTTTCTTGCTTACTTTTTGCTTGATTTAAATTTAACCGAGCAAGACTTTGTCCATACCATAATAAATGTAAATGACTATCTACAAAACCTGGAAATACTATCTCCCCTTTTAAATCAATTTCCTCGGTTATTTCTAAATGATATTGGTTTCTCAATTCTTCTTCTTCGCCCGTAGCTACAATAAATTCCCCATCAGTTATAACGGCTGAAACTGTGTCGTTTTCTCTTTCCATTGTAAAAAAAATACCTTTTTTCCATAACTTCACTTTACATCCTCCTGTCTTTTATATGCTTTTATAGAAAAAAAGACTAACCACAAGTTGTGTATTAGTCTTTTCAAAGTACAAACACTTTTATAACAAACTTGAAAAGTCAGCTTTTTGCTGTGCTTCTAACGTATCTCCCACTGTGATTTTAGTAATTACTAAACCATTCATGGCTCTTTCTATTAATCCCTCAACATCAAGTCGGCTTTCGTATTCACGAGCTTTTTCCAACTTAGGTTGTGTTTTAGGTGCTGGTGGAGCAAAAATGGTACAGCAGTCTTCAAATGGTTGAATAGATAATTCAAATGTATCAATTTTTTGAGCAATCTCAATAATTTCATTTTTATCCATTGAAACAACTGGTCGAATAATAGGCGTTGCTGTTACATCATTAATAGCTATCATGCTGTGCAATGTTTGTGAAGCTACTTGCCCTAATGATTCTCCATTGATGATCGCTAAACCTTTTCGTTCTTCACGTATACGATCAGTCAATCTCATCATCAACCGACGTGTAACCGTCATTAAATAGCCTTCTGGAACAATTTTCTTTATTTCTTCTTGGATTTCAGTAAAAGGTACTTCGATAAATTGAACACTGCCTGAAAAAGCAGCTAATTTAGCAGCTAGATCTTTCGCTTTTTGAAGAGCACGCGGACTAGTATATGGCGGGCTGTGGAAATGAACAGCTTCAACAGTTACGCCGCGTTTCATAGTCAAATAGCCAGCTACTGGTGAATCGATTCCTCCAGATAACATCAACATACCTTTCCCACTTGAGCCTACTGGCAAACCACCTGCCCCCAAAATCGTCTTGCTAGAAAGAAAGAATCCTTCTTTACGAATTTCCACGCGTAAGGTAATATCAGGCTTTTTCATATGAACTTTTATGCCTTCGATTTGGCTAAAGATCTCTGCCCCAAGCAATTGATTCATATCATTCGTATCTAACTCATAATCATGATCTGAACGTCTAGTAGCAATTTTAAATGTTTTTCCTTCTGAATAAAGTTCTTTTATCATTTCTACTGCAACTTTTTTTACAAGTTCAATATCTCTTTCCAAACGTCTAACTGGAGAATACGTTTGAATTCCAAAAATAGAACGTAATCTTTCCAATACAGCATCGCTATCGGCACCATTTAATTCTAAATGCATGCGGTCACGTTCGCCATGTACTTTCAGCTCTTCAAAATCGCTTAAAGCAAATTTAACATTTTGAGCCAATTGACTGATAAAAATCCGTTTGTTTTTACCTTTTGTTGACAGTTCACCATAGCGTATCATTACTTCATCGTATTGCATGTGTTGCTTACTTCCTCTCTGTCAATCTAGATTTATTTTATATCTTTAAATTGTTGATACAAGAAATCAAATTCTTTCATAAAGACTTTTGCTTCTTCTAATGTATTAGTATCTGTTAAACTCACCCGTATTGCGCTAGTAGCGATCTTTTCTGGAACATTCATTGCTACTAAAGTACTGGATGTCGTACCCTTGCGACTAGAACAGGCACTTGTTGTTGAAATGTAAATGTCTTTTTTCTCGAAAGCATGCACCATTACTTCACCTCTTATCCCTTTTAAAGCAAAACATAAGATATGCGGAGCGCCTTCTTTTTGGGAGAACACTGAAACTTTTTTATAACCCTCTAACTGTTCCATAAGGTAATTTTTTATTTCTTTTTGATTCTTTTGTTTCTCTTTTTCTTTTTCCAATACCAAACGCAAAGCTTTTGCCATAGCAGCTACACCTGCTACATTTTCCGTTCCACTACGTTTGCCAGATTCTTGTCCTCCGCCACTTAGAATCGGAGCTATCTTCTTGCCTTTTTTTATATACATAAATCCTATACCTTTGGGACCATGAAATTTATGAGCAGAAAAAGTTGCTAAATCGATCCTTGAACTGTTCCCTAACGAGAAAGGGATTTTTCCAATTGCCTGAACAGCATCTACATGAAAGTGAACAGTCGGATAGTCTTTTAAAATTTCTTCAATTTCTGTTAATGGTTGGATACTGCCAACTTCATTATTTACTGCCATGACCGAAACAAGTATCGTATCAGGCCTCAACGCCTCTTTCAAATCAGAAACTGAAATTTTCCCACTGGAATCAACTGGTAAAATCGTTACATCAAATCCTAACATTTTTAACTGCTCTACAGATTCTTTAACAGCAGGATGTTCGACAGCAGTAGTGATTATGTGTTTTCCAAATTGTCGTTTTTCAATGGCTGTCCCTTTTATAGCCCAGTTATCGCCTTCTGTTCCACCACTTGTAAAATAAATTTCTTCTGGCATAACATGCAGTAAATCAGCTATTTGTTTTCTAGATTGTTGAAGCAGCCCATCTGCATAATCACCCAATTGGTGTAGACTAGAAGGATTGCCGCTTATGCTCTGGCTTACTTTTTCAAATGTTTGTAATACGCTTTTGTCAATACTAGTTGTTGCACTATTATCAAAATAGATCATTGGATCGTCACACTTTCTTTTTAGGTTGTTCCGTACTAAAAAATTACTTACTTATTATAACAAAAACTCTTTTGAATACAAGGCATCTCTTTTTTCACAAAATGAAACAGAGCAGCTTATCTCACTGCTCTGTTTCATCCGTTGCCGTTAATTTAAATTATTGGGTATTATTTAGCATTTCTACTTTTTTCTTCATAATATTGAGATTCGACTTTTTTGAATGATCCCGGTTCTACGATTTCTAATGCAGTTGAGATCACTTCAAGCGACTCTTTGTATTGAAACTCCTTATTGAACAAAGTGTTACTTTCTAAAATAACCTCTCCTATTTCAGGATGATCATTGCGGTAACGATTAGCATACTGCATCATATATTCAGTCAATAATGCACTATCCACAATTTCTTCAGTTTTATCAATCAGTAGTTCAACATCATCTTCACACATGTCACACATTTTTTTGATTTCAGTCATATCAATCTTCAACTTATTTAATTCTTTGGCTAATTTTTCAATGCGTTCTGTCGTAACAAAAAACAAATCTAAATATTCTTCAGGCAGACCTGGTAAATGTTGCTTTTCAATATACCGCTTGATTCCTCGCATATTAAACTCAAAATCGTCAATTTTTTCTTTAACTTCGGTTTCTTCCTTACGCAAGTCCGTCAATTGAGTGATCAACGCTTCTTGTTTTTCCTCAATTCGAGTTAATTTTTCACCGTCTTCAGCGAAACTCTCTGCTACAACTGTATAAACAGCCTGGTTTTTTTCCATACCATTAGTGAATGTTTCAAAATTTTGTTGACTCTCATCGATTTGTTCTTGGATCTCTTTTATTTGTTCAAAAATTGTATCTTCAAGTTTATAACTTTGTGATACACGATCGATCTCAATCAATAATTGTTTATTTCGTTTGTTTACGAATGCAATAAATTCAGCTAAAACGGGTTGTTCTTTTGCTACTAGTTGTTTCGCATTTATTTCAGCTTCCATTATGTCATATAAGTGATTAATTTTTTCTTGAATGATAACATCCAACTTTTGAACCTCTTCGATTTCACACTGTTCAAGAAGTTTCTCAACTTGTTTGATATCTTTTTCAACTTCAGCAATATCCGTTGTCATGGTATCTTCTAAAAAGATAAATTTTTGCACATCTTTTAGTTCATGATACCCTTCTTTTAATTCTTGAATTTGTGCTGGAAATTCATGACTGATTTCTTTCACTAAACTTGGAATAATCGTAACTGCATCATTCAATTCTTTGGTTTCTTGACTCACTTTCCCCAATACTTCTTCCGCTTCAATATGATCTCCAGAAGACGTTAACTCAGAAAAATCAGCAAAGCTCAATTCCAAAAATGTCAGTTGTTTTTCTAGCTTATCAAGTGCTAACCCAAAAGAAAAACTTTGTGTTAACAATTTTTTTCGTATACCTTGATACATTTCTTGAACTTTTTTAATAGCTTGATTATTTTTTTCTTCACTCTTTAATAATTCATTTAAAGCTAATTGAATCTCTTTTGTTTTCTCATTAGTGCTCTTGATCAATTCACCGGCTTTAGTTTCGGCTTTACTAGCTTTGATTAGTTGTAAACGATCAGTCGCTTGTTCAGCATCAAATAGAAGATTTTCTATATCTGGAAAGGCCGTCATTTCAATTTGTTTCCATCTGTCTTTCCATTGTTCAAAACTTTTCTTTGTTTGCCCAGTTAAAGATAACGTTTTAACATTGTGAATAATATCAGCAATTGGTATATCCATTAATTCAAATTTTTGTTGTTCTAACTTATTAATTGTTTGGTAATGCTTCTTTTTCATAATGTAACTTGTTACGTAAGCTATAATAGCTAATACGACTATAACAATTAAAACAGTTTCTAGTTTCATTCTAAAACCTCCGATTGAATTACTGCTAATTTCTTTTACGTATACAAAAGATGACTCTTTTATCTATGTAGAAATGTTTCATTGGGTTCGATTTTCAATAAGTATTTACTTATAAAAACTCCTATTGTATATTATAGCATAGAAGGAAATATTCTCACACCTCAATCTAAGAAAATATTATTATTTACTTAGGTTAGTTTTAATCGCATTTAAAGGAGTGTTCATATGACAAAAGAATCTACTTACTCGTTAACCAACAAACAACTTAGTGCCGTTATTGGTGACGAACCTAATTTTATAGCTAACTTGAGCAATGCAGCAGCTTTATTATTTGAAAATTTGCCTACTATTAATTGGGCTGGTTTTTATTTATATGATTCCAATTCAGATGAACTTGTTTTAGGACCTTTCCAAGGTAGAGTAGCTTGTATCAGAATCCAAAATGGTAAAGGTGTCTGCGGATCGGCTTATGCAAAGAAAGAAAGTATCTTTGTAGAAGATGTTAATCAATTCCCAGGTCACATTGCTTGTGATGCAGCGAGCCAATCTGAAATCGTTGTTCCCCTGATAAAAGATGGCCGTATCATTGGTGTGCTAGATATTGATGCTCCAATTACTAATCGCTTTGACGAAATTGACCAAAACTATTTAGAAGAATTCGTCCAAATTCTTTTAGATCCCTCAATTATATAATAGAATGACTTGACTTACTAATGATTTATAGCGTATAATTGCGTTTGTGTAAAATAATGCAGCGTGAGAGTGGTATTCACGTCAACAGTTCATTGCCAGTAATGGTGCAATTGCGTAACCTACGGCTGCAAAGGTGAAGATTGAAAAATGGACTGCACGAAATACTGAACTTCAACTTATTATTTTACTCCAAAAAAACATTTATTGGAGGAATTACATTATGTCACGTTATACAGGTCCAAGTTGGAAAGTTTCTCGTCGTCTAGGCATTTCACTTTCTGGCACAGGTAAAGAAATCGAACGCCGTCCTTACGCTCCAGGTCCTCATGGTCCGAACAGCCGTAAAAAATTAACAGAATACGGTCTTCAATTACAAGAAAAACAAAAATTGCGTCACATGTTTGGTATGAACGAACGTCAATTTAGTAACTTATTCTTAAAAGCTGGTAAAATTAAAGAAGGTAAACATGGTGAAAATTTCATGATCCTTTTAGAACAACGTTTAGATAATGTTGTTTACCGTTTAGGTTTAGCTACTACTCGTCGTCAAGCACGTCAATTAGTAAACCATGGCCACATCCTTGTTGATGGCAAACGCGTTGATATTCCATCATACAGCGTTTCAGTTGGACAAGTTATCACTGTTCGTGAAAAATCTAAAAACATGGAAATTATTAAATCGGCTGCTGAATCATTATTTGGCCGTCCTGATTACGTAACTTTCGATGTTGAAAAATTAGAAGGTTCATACAACCGTCTTCCATTAAGAGACGAATTATCTTCTGAAATCGACGAAACAATCATCGTTGAATACTACTCTCGTTAATTCTTGAGTAATGCGAAAAACACTTTTAAAAACCCACAAACGTTTATATACAAACGTTTGTGGGTTTTTTCTTTTTTTATCCAAAACGTGGAATAACTCGTAATAAATAGTTTATCTGGGGAACTCTGGGGTTATAAAGGAAGACGACTGTCATTTAAGAAAACTATGTTTTAACGCAAAAAAAATAACTCTACCTCAATTAAGAGATAGGTTTTTTTACTACTTTATAAGTAAATATTTCCCACAAAAAAGCTCTTATTTATTTATGAGAAGTAAAATGCAACCTGTGAGTATTGGTTAGATTTAAGACTATAAGAATAGACTTTTACTACATAATAAAGTTATGTTTTAACGCAACTATATATTTTTTAAATGATAAGGGTTACAATATAGATAAAATTATAAAGGAGTGTTGGGTATGGACGATAAAGCATTAAAAATATTAGAAAAAATTTATGATAAGCTTGATTATATTGCAGAAAAACTAGATGTAATTGAGGAAACTTCTACATCTTCTAAAGGCGATATAGAATTAATTAAGTTATCTTTAACTCGGATTGAAGAATCGACGGGACCTGTAAATCCTAACATTGGATAAAAAGTTTTATCTTATAGACTAGATTAATAGACTCTCTTACCTTATATGATAAAATTAAATCATAAGGAGGAAGTTACTTATGGGAGACTTAAATAATAAAGATAGTAAACAGAAAAATGATGAAAAGAAGACGGACAAAACATCTTATCTTGCTTTAGGTATGTCTTTGGGTCTTGCGTTTGGAGCTGCTTTAGGGCTAGTGTTTGATAATTTGGCTATTGGAATCGCTATAGGTATTGCTCTTGGTGTTGCAGTTGGTGCAGGTGTGGATAGTCAAAATTCTAAAAATAAATCAAAATAAACCCCAAAAAAAAGCCGCCTCAATTAAGAAGTGGCTTTTCGTGTATATAAATTGGTATTATTATACTTAACTAAACATAAAAATCCATATGGATGAATAATGATCTTGTTTCGCAATGCTTGTGTTTCCAGCATGTCTGCAACCTTCTTTATTTAATTTAATAAAAATAAGCTAATTTCCAAACTAATTGTTTAACTTTCAAAGTTTATAAGCTGGGGAAACTCTTGGGGAAGTTTTTATAAAACACCTTAAACAGACTTACAGTGCAAGCTTTGCAAAACGATTCATTGTACTTCTCTCGTTAATCCGATTGTAATACAAAGAATCATTTTAAACCCACAAACATTTTCATTGTTTGTGGGTTTTTTCTCTTCCATTATTCGCATAGCTAAAACGGCTTATTCTGTAACAACTCTAATTTTCTAACTTCTAAAGTTAGAAGTCCTTTTTTCCTATTCCACTCCCTATTACAGGCATTTTTAAAGAGAAAAACCTGTTTATTTTTTTAGTTAACAACCGTTTCCAATAGGTATTTACGGGCGTTTATATGAATTTGATGAGAAAACAAAAAAAGTAGTTCAAGTGTATTTTCATCTACACTTTTTTGTGGTAAGCTTTGTTAATTAATAAGTTAGTTAGTTGTTTTTGCCCTTATATATTTATCCACTATTATCATTTTATACTAAATTGTTTTTACTAAGAAGGAGTGTATACTGTGTCTAATAATACAGTAATCGAAGTTACTGGTCCTGCTGTCAAATTAAAAAGCAACAAATCAAAAATAGTCATCCATTATCAAGATGATTTTAATGCACTAATACATTATGAGTTTATTGTCCGTAAATTCAATGAAAAAAAAGAAGAAGATAAGGATGACGAACGCTGAGATTTTTACACTCAGCGTTTTTTTCTACTAT
Organism: Carnobacterium sp. FSL W8-0810; assembly: GCF_038007125.1. NCBI lineage: Bacteria > Bacillati > Bacillota > Bacilli > Lactobacillales > Carnobacteriaceae > Carnobacterium > Carnobacterium sp. FSL W8-0810. The sequence continues at coordinate 2,234,403 of NZ_JBBOWO010000001.1, forward strand.
AACTAAAAATAACTATTTTTAGTCTTGTAATAAAAATGGTACACTAAACCATAAGGACTTAAATATGTTTAAAAGAATTAGGAGTGTTTCATTTATGACAAGTAAAATGAATGTAGAAAGTTTCAACTTAGATCATACTAAAGTTAAAGCACCTTATGTTAGATTAGCAGATAAAAAGATGGGATTGAATGGCGATAAAATTTTGAAATACGATGTCCGCTTCTCTCAACCTAATAAAGAACATATGGACATGATGAGTGTTCATTCATTAGAACATTTAACAGCTGAATTGATTCGTAATCATGCTGATTATATTATTGATTTTGGACCTATGGGATGCCAAACCGGCTTTTATCTAACTGTCATCAATCATGAAAACTATGACGAGATTTTAGAAGTTTTACAAAAAACTATGGAAGATGTTTTAGTGGCAACAGAAGTTCCCGCAAGCAACGAAACTCAATGTGGATGGGCAGCTCACCATACCTTAGAAGGTGCTCAAAAATTAGCAAAAGATTTTTTAGCAAAACGCGATGAATGGCATATTGTGTTTGCTTAATAAAAAATTCCTTACGAATATTCGTAAGGAATTTTTTATTAAGTTGCATACGAATTTGCAGGCTCTTGCAAGTCATATACACTGTAAGCTTGTTTATATAAAGGAACGAGTTGTATAAATGTATTGAGTATATATTCTTGCATGGCTTTTGGATCCTTTAAAATCGGATCCTCTGCTAATAGTTGTCTCCCGATTAAAAACTCGCCTTTTTTCACCGTTTGCCAACGTATCAATCCATTCAACAAATCTGCTTCAGTTAGGGGTATGACGGTTTCTTTTGTATGATCCCATGAAACAACATAGTCATCAGGAATCTTAAATAGTAATAATGGATCTTCGATTATTTGTAAGGCCATCTTTTCTTCATGCAAAGGGTTATCAATAAAAGCCAGCCAAATAAACAGATGTGTCTCATACAATCCTAGTTGGAAATGCGGATATTTTTTGTACCCTCTTTTATCTCCTCCTATTGCCAACCAAGTATCTTTTGGTGCATTTTTAGTTCTTCTTAAGTGTTGTGCAATATGAACTGGAAGAATCTCTTGATTCAATTCAACAGCTATTTCTTTAGCAAAGTCTTGACCTAATGCGCGAAATTTTGGTTGTAATTGATTTCGAATAGCTGTCATTCTTTGTTCTAAACCTTCTATTTTAAATACGTCAAAGTCTTCTTTTGTAAAGGTGTTATTATTCATCCATTCACTCCCGATATCCTACTATTTTTTATTGGATAACCATTGAAATTTCTTCGTTCATTAGCTGAGTAGCTTTAATTCCTCCACCAAATAAATACTAAATATCTGGTGTTAAATAAACGATTTTATCATTTTTAAAGGACTTAGTTTTTTGGATCAACTCATTAGATACTAAATTATTAGTTGCTTTATCTCCACCAATCGTTGAAGTACGATTGATAACAAATAATAAATCCGGGTTTTCATTAACTACACATTCAGGCGAAATAGATTGTCTATGTATTGGAGGTTCGATTGTAACCTCACTAGACTTAAATCCAAAAACATCATTCACTAACCCAAAACGTGAATGGTTTCATGATAAGCCTGCAACAACTGATGAGTGCCCAAGTTAATAGTAAATTCACTGCCTGAGGCAATCTTACAGTGAAAAAAATATATTTCTAATGCTGATTTTATAGATTATCTTTAAAAAAAGCAATCGTTTTTGATTGTTTTTGTGTGAAAATGAGCAAATTGATAAAAGTTTTCATTCTCAATTGTTCATGCTATACTAATTTTTAATATAAGCTTATTTATAAGGATAAGCTTTATCTCATTTCCACTAAAAGAAGGGGGCTTACACATGGCTGACAGAGAAACTCAAGACTATTTATCAAAAGGCATTTATGGAAATAAAAAAACAAACCCCGATGAAAGAAATAAATATTTTGGTAGTTTAAGAGAACGTGTTTATTTATCTATGACTATTGAACAACTCATGTCCAATGAGTATCTTGATGCATTAAAAAAAGAAATCCGACTTCATCCCCAGCAACAACTACTATTAAATGGTCAAATTGACATGAGTAAATTGAGTCCTTATATAAAAATAAGCCAAGACACAGACTGCTCGTTTCGTATTGTCTCTGATGAAGGGGCTCAACATAGTCCATTTGGTCTTATCTATGTGTCAGCACATGCCGTCAATGAAGAAGTGGTTGATGTAGCAGTTAAATACCCTACTTCACTACCTAATCAGGAAAAAGATAATGAAAAGCCTTCTTTTTTCAAAAAATTTTTTTCTTAATAGACTAAACAAAAAAGCTAAACTATTTAGCTTTTTTGTTTAGTCTATTTTCATTGTATGTCAATTGCTTTGGTTTCCATTCAAAATAGGCTACTCGCTCATCTCCTACAAAAAGACCTTCACCCGTTTTAATAAATCCTAATTTTTGTAAAATATGTTGTGACTTTTTATGGTACAAATAAGTTTTAGCTCTTATCGTTTTGATTTTTTCAGAGACAAGCCAATCTAAAAAAGCTTGTGCACCTTCCGTAGCATAGCCATTTCCTGCATAGGCCTCTACTATTCCATATCCTAACTCCGCTTCACCAGTTATTTCAGGGTTTCCTTGTGCACTTACTTCTCCAATGATTTTATTTTCAGCTTTCAGTATTATGAGGTGTGTCCATTTTGCTTTATTTGGGTCTTCTTTTACTGATTCTAGTACATAAGGTAAATAAAAGAAAAATTCTACTCCTGGCCATTCTTTTGCCACGCTATAGCCAGATAACTCACTTAATCTGTCGTCTCCAATTAGTGTAGCCTCAATAAATGATAACTCATAGGGTATAAGTACTAACCGCTCCGTCTCTAGAATATCCACCACAACTAACCTCTTTCCTGCTTATTTATCTACTAAATTCATTCTAACTATTTTTATTTTTTTCCTGCTTCTTCTACTCTCTTATTTTAATTTTTTTGCATTTTTATAGCAACCGCATTCTTTCTATTTGATTAATAATTTAGCAAAGAACCTTTTTATTTTTTCACTACTCGTGATAAACTGTTAATGTAAAGTAAAAAGAATGAATGTAAGTGAGGACTTTTAAATGAAAATAATAGAAACAAGAGACGCAAAACTACTAGCAGAATTAGGCTATGTGATGCAAGACAAACATAGAGAAATGTATCCTGATTTTTTTAAACCTTACAATGAAAAAGAATTAGTTTACTATTTTCAGGAATTATTTAAAAATCCAAAACAACAGGTTTTTCTTTGGGTAGATGATCAAAAAGAACCTGAACAAATTGCTGCATATCTTTGGTTGGAAGAAGAAGTTGTTCCTGAAACAGTTTATCGTTATGGATACACCAGGCTTTATTTACACCATATTCTAATTATGCCTACCTACCAAGGAAATGGTTTAGGTAAAGAACTTTTGGCATTTGCAGATAACTTTGCAAAAGAACAGGGTATTCCCCAGATTGAACTCCATTATTGGCCTAATAATGAAATTGCTAAAAAATTGTATCATCAGTTTGGTTATGAGGTTTATACAGAAATCGCCTATAAAACAATCACCACTTAATGATTATTTTATAGCTCAAAAAAAAAACGAAAAATGATGAGCGTCAAACTCATGATTCTTCGTTTTTTTGATTTAAGCTAAATTTTTGATTAATTCTATTACCATTTCACCAGATTTTTTACCTGCTTCAATAATAAATTCATCAAAACTTATACCCGCTTCTTCGTCAGCTACATCTGACATAGCTCTTACAATAACGAATGGTTTATTGAATTGGTAGCAAACTTGAGCAATCGCTGCCCCTTCCATCTCAGAAGCCAGAGCTTCTGGAAAATGTAGTTTGATCTGATCCACAATTTTTTTATCCGCTACAAAAGAATCACTTGTAAGAATTAATCCCTGTTTTGCTTTTAACCCAACTTTTTCAGCTGCCTCAACGGTTTGCTTTACAAGAGTTTGATCTGCTGGGTACCGAGCAGGCATTTGAGGAACTTGTCCGATGACGTAATCGAATACAGTAGCATCCACGTCATGGTAAGCAAGTTCTGTTGAAATAACAACATCTCCTACGGCTAGACCTGCTCCAATCCCTCCTGCAGAACCTGTATTCACAATAGCATCAACTTCATGTTTAGCGAATAATAAAGTTGCAGCAATTGCAGAATTAACTTTTCCAATTCCAGATTGCACTAAAACCACTTCAGTCTGTTCTATCATCCCAGATGTGAATGAGGCATTCGCCTCTGTCCATTCTTTTTTGTCTTTCATATTCGTTTTTAATACAGCTACTTCCTCTTGCATTGCACCAATAATTCCAATTCTCATTATTTATTTCCTCTCTAGTCTAAATGATTACTTCTTTACCAAAACCATACAATAGCTAAAACAATAATCAATAATGCCGCCACTACAAGAATGATTCTGTCTAGCTTACGTCCTCTATCGCGAATTTTTTCATTTTCACTTTTACGACTTTTGGTCACGACACCTTCTTTTTCCATTTGCTTTTGGTACTCACGTTCAACTCGTTCTCGTTCTTTATCTCTTTTTTTTCTTTCTTTTTCTTTTAGTTGATTTTCTTTTTTGATTTCTGCTCTCGTTTTTGGATTCATCTAACAAAAATCATCCTTTCTATTACTCAGCTGCTTTTTTTAATTTCCAAGCAATAAGAGCATATACTGTTTTAGCATCGTAAATCAAGTGTTTTTCGTAAGCATCCCAAGCTTCATCAAAAGTTAAATAGACTAATTCAATAAATTCATCTTCATCTTGTGCGCGTGGTGTTTCAACTTGTGTCAATTCACGAGCTGTATAAATATAAATTAGTTCATTGGCAAAACCTGGTGACGTAAAGAATGACGTTTCCAATTCGAATATCTCAGCACTTAAACCTGTTTCTTCCTCAAGTTCTCTTTTACCAGTTTCTAAAGGGCTTTTATCTGTGGAATCAATTTTCCCAGCAGGTATTTCCAGTAATACTTGATCAACAGCTTTTCGGTATTGTTTGACAAATATCATTTTCTCATCATCCGTAATAGCCATAATAGCTACTGCACCTGGATGTTTGACCAATTCTCTTTTAGCTGTTTTTCCATTAGGCAATTGAACAGTCTCTACTGCAAAGTCAATTAAATTTCCTTTATAGATACTTTGACTGGACAGTGTCTTTTCTTCAAATTCCACTTAACATTCCTCCTTATAAGCTTTTCTATGTCTTATCATACCTTCCTCACGCTTTTTTTTCAATTAAGTCTAAAGCTAATAGCTATTTATCCTCACTCATCTTCCAATTTACTATGAATCTAATGATCTTTCGTGATCCTTCCCACTGCATTAGTTGTAGCAAGAAATCGTCCTTAGGTCCGATAGGAGTTTTACAACTATTTATGCTAAAATAAGAATAAGAAAATAAAACTTAAAAAAACAAAAAATAAACTAATGGAGTGAATAGTATGAATAAAAACATCAAAAATTTAGGGGACATTTTTTATTACACCTTGACCAGTTTATCAACCATTTTAATTTTCGTTGTTGTTTACGTTCTGTTCGATTTTGATTTATTCTTGTCATTGGTTATCAGTATGGCTATAGGAGCGTTCTTTATTTATAAGCAATCCGTCAATGAGGATTCTAAGTCTTCAAAAAAACTAAATCGTTTATCCCCTGAAAAGGAAGCTTTTTACAAATCTAAAGGAATGTCTAAAGAAGAAATTCAATTTTTTAGAGAAACCATGCATACTGCCAAACTAAAATTGTTAAGCTTAGAAAAAAACCTCCACAGTGTCTCAAAACTTGAAGCAATTGAAAAACGCAACAATACCATCAAATTAGCTAAGTCTTTATTTAAAGGCATCACTGAAGAACCGAATCGTTTGCATGAAGTAGATAAATTTTTATACGTTCATCTTCCTTCTTTAACAGATTTGACAGATAAATATTTAGAAATCAGCCAACATGAAGTAAAAAATAAATCAACATTTGATATTCTTGACGAAAGTGCCTCTACAATTGATGAAATGTGCCAATTGATTGCGGAAGATTATGTTCTTTTCAAATCTGATGATTTTGAAGATATGGCCATAGAGGTAGAACTTGCAAAGAAAGCTATTGAACGCGATAATGGACATACACAATCAATTGAGTCAGAAGAATTATAATCTTTAAGGAGATGGTAAGATGGACAAAGAGAAAGAAGCACTAAATCAACCTTCTACAGTTAAAGAAGTTGATTCTGAATTAGAAAGTTTATTAGCTAATCCATTTGGAGATGTATCGACAAATGCTCCTGTATTACAAAAGCAAGAACAAATTGAAAAAGAAATGGTTCAAACAGAGCAAGTACCTCGTTTAATTGATAGTTTACCTAAAGAACGTCAAGAGCAAGCTCGTTCACTAGCGGAACAAATTGATGTAACAAACGCTCAATCCGTCATGATGTATGGATCAGCTGCTCAACAAAAACTTGGAGAATTTTCGCATTCTATGTTGAACCACGTTCAAAACCAAGATACGGGAGAAATTGGCGATACCTTAAATGATTTAATGTATCGCTTGAATGAAGCTAATCCAGAAGATTTACGAGCTGAAGACAGCAATGTATTCAAAAAAATCTTTGGTCGTGTAAAAAAGTCGATTTATGAAATGACAGCTAAATACCAAAAAATTGGTGCTCAAATTGATAAAATTTCCGTGAAATTAGATAAAGAAAAAGCTGGTCTATTAAATGATAATTTAATGCTAGAACAACTTTACACAAAGAATAAAGATTATTTTGATGCCTTAAATATTTATATTGCTGCTGGGGAATTGAAAATTGACGAATTACTTAACACTCTTATTCCAGAAGCTGTTAAAAAAGCTGAAACAAGCACTAACCAAATGGATGTACAAACAGTTAATGATTTAAATCAATTTTTAGATCGATTAGAAAAACGGACACATGATTTGAAGTTAGCGCGTCAAATGACAATCCAACAAGCTCCTCAAATTCGTTTGATTCAAAATACCAATCAAGCGTTAGCAGAAAAAATTCAATCTTCTATCAATATGGCTATTCCTCTATGGAAAAACCAAATTGCGATTGCTCTTACTCTTCTTCGTCAAAAAGATGCAGTTACTGCTCAACGACAAGTATCTGAGACGACGAATGATTTGATGAAAAAGAACTCCGAGATGCTGAAAATTTCTTCTATTGAAACTGCAAAAGAAAACGAACGTGGTATCATTGATATTGAGACGTTACAACAAACACAAAATGATTTGATTGAGACCTTACAAGAGACACTGCAAATTCAACAAGACGGTCGTGTTAAACGAAAAGAAGCAGAACGTGAACTTTCTGTTATGGAAACCTCTTTACGAGATAAATTGTTGGAACTTACTACAGATAAAAGCTAAAAATTAAAGCACGAGGAACAAAAAGTAACAGCTATTACTTTTTTGTTCCTCGTGTTTTTCTACATGCATATTTGTGTGAAGTGCATATCATTTGATATGTGTACAGAATGTGACTATACTAATAAGTGTAATAAAGAAAAACATTTTTTGAAGGAGGACAAGAACATGGGATTTATTTGGTCATTAATTGTAGGTGGAATTTTAGGAGCTATCGCTGGTATGATAGTTGGTAAAGATGTACCAGGAGGTATTATCGGAAACATTATCGTTGGGTTTATCGGTTCATGGATTGGTAGTTCATTATTGAGCGACTTTGGTCCAATAATTGGTGGTTTCGCAATTATTCCAGCATTAATTGGAGCAATTATTTTAATCTTTATTTTTTCTCTTATCGTTGGAAGACGTAAAGGTTAAAAATAACTAACTTAATAAAGAAGCAAAAAAAGAGCCGTTCAAGAAATTTTTCTTGAACGGCTTTTTTGTGTTTTATTCTTCTTCTTGGTCGAATTGACTGTTGTAAAGATCAGCATAAAAACCATTTTGTTCCAATAACACTTCATGGTTTCCGCTTTCTACTACATCTCCGTCTTTCATCACAATAATTAAATCTGCATTTTTGATTGTAGATAGACGATGTGCAATAACAAATGAAGTTCTTCCATTCATCAAGTGATCCATCGCATTTTGAATAATGATTTCAGTACGTGTATCAACTGAGCTTGTTGCTTCATCCAAAATCAATAATGGTGCGTCTGCTACCATAGCACGAGCGATCGTCATTAATTGTTTTTGTCCAGCTGACAAACTTGTTGTATCATCTAAAATCGTATCGTAACCGTGCGGCAAGGTTTGAATAAAGTGATGAACACCGACTGCTTTACAAGCATTGATAACTGCTTCATCGCTTACTCCTTGTTTGCTGTAGACGATATTTTCTCTTACTGTTCCTTCAAATAACCATGTATCTTGCAATACCATACAGAATTGTTCATGTAAAGCTCCACGTGTCACACTAGAAATCGGTGTTCCGTCAATGTAGATTTCTCCACTATTCACTTCGTAAAAACGCATCAATAAGTTTACTAATGTCGTTTTACCAGCACCTGTAGGACCTACGATTGCAATTTTTTGCCCTGCTTTAGCTTCTAGAGAAAAGTCATTAATAATTAAGCGATCAGGATTGTAACCAAACTTAACGTGATCAAATGTTACATTTCCTTTGACCGTACCTAATGAAGTTGGTTTTCCTGTTTCAACTTCTAATTCTTCTTCTTCTAAGAAGTTAAAAACACGTTCACTAGCAGCTGCAGCTGATTGTAAACTTGTAAAAGCTTGTGCGATCTGAGAAAGAGGTTGCGTAAAGAAACGGATATACATCATAAAGGCAACAATCACACCAAAAGTAATGTGGTCATTAAACGCTAAATAAGCTCCTACTACACACACAACTACATATCCAAAGTTCCCAATGAAATTCATTAAAGGCATCATTAGACCAGAAATATATTGCGATTTCCATGCACTATCGAATAATGTATCATTGATTTCATTAAATTCTTTAATAGCAGATTCTTCACCATTAAAAGCTTTTACAATATTATGTCCAGTATAGATTTCTTCTACATGACCATTTAGTTCTCCTAAACTTTTTTGTTGTTGGCTAAAGAATTTTTGAGATTGTTTAATAATCGTGAGCATTAACGCAAAACCTAGAACAGTTGATAAAATAGCAGCAATAGCCATAGGTACATTTGTATAAAACATCATGATCAATGAACCAACAAACAAGCTGATAGCCGTCACTAATTGACCTAAACTTTGGTTTAATGTTTGACCGATCGTATCGACATCATTTGTTACACGGCTTAAAATATCTCCATGATTATTACTGTCAAAATAACGTAATGGCAGACGATTAATCTTTGATGAAATGTCTGTACGCAATTTTTTGGTTACATTTTGAGTTACAGTTGCCATAATAAAACCTTGGAAATAAGATAAAACAACTCCAAGAATGTACAATGTAACTAATAACAAAGCAATATTTTTAATTTTTTCTAAATCGATTTCACCTGTGATACCTTCAGTGATCACATCTGTAATTTCACTAAGACGATCAGGACCCACTAAATTGAATACTGTACCGATAATAGCAAAAATAAATGCGATGATAATATACCACATATATGTTTTACAATAATTGGCTAATTTACCGATAGATTCTTTGAAATTATCTGGTTTTCCTCCTGCCATAGGTCCCTTAAGTCCTCTTGCTGGAGTTGCTGTTTTTTTACTCACCTGCTAATTCCTCCTTAGAAAGTTGAGAATAAGCAATGTCTTGATAGACTTCGCATGTTTGCATCAATTCTTGATGTGTACCAATTCCAACAATTTTTCCTTCTTCTAAAACAATGATCTTATCTGCATCACGAATCGTACCAATACGTTGAGCAACAATTAATTTTGTTGTATCTGCTAACTCTGTATTTAGTGCTGCACGTAAAATACGGTCAGTTTTGTAATCTAATGCTGAAAATGAATCATCAAACACTAAGATTTCTGGTTTGCGTGAAATAGCACGTGAAATGGCTAAACGTTGACGTTGTCCACCAGATACATTGCTACCTGATTGAGCAATAGAAGCATCATATCCGCCTTCCATTTTCTCAACGAAATCACTACTTTGCGCTATTTCAATTGCTTTTTTCATGTCAGTATCTGTAACTTCATGACCAGCATCTCCATAACTCACATTTGAACGAACCGTCCCACTAAATAAGAACGCTTTTTGCGGAACAAAACCAACTAGAGAATGCAAGTGTTTTTGCGTATATTCTTTAATATCATGGCCATTGATTTTGATTGCTCCACTTGTTACGTCAAAGAAGCGGGGTACTAAGTTAACGAGTGTACTCTTTCCGCTACCCGTAGAACCGATAAAAGCAACCGTTTCACCTTTATTTGCTGTAAAGGAAATATTTTCTAATATGGCCTCAGTAGCATCTGGATATTGGAAGGTTACGTTGTCAAATACGATTGTTCCTTTTTGATCACTATCAGATTGTGTTAAGTTTCCATCTTTGATAGTTTCTTTTGTATTTAAGACCTCTAAAATACGTCCAGCTGATACTGCAGCACGCGGTACAATAATGAATACAATCGTTAACATCATGAATGACATAACAACTTGAACAGCATATGAAGAGAATACAACCATATCACTAAATAAACTGATACGTTCTAGAGCACTTGATTGATTCACTAGTTGAACATCATTGATTAAGTATGCACCTATCCAATAAATAGCTAAACTTAATCCGCTCATGATCAATGACATCCCAGGCCCCATAATGGCCATAATTCTAGTAATAAATAAGTTTGTTTTTGTTAATTTATTATTAGCTTCTCCAAATTTTTCTTCTTCAAAAGCTTCTGCATTGTATGCACGAATCACACGTAATCCAGTTAAGTTTTCGCGAGTAACCCGGTTAAGATTATCCGTTAAATTTTGAATAATTTTAAACTTAGGTAAAGCGAATATTACTATGATACTGATGATAAGTAATAATACTCCTACTGCACCAGCTGTTGAAAGAGTCCACTCCCAAGATTTATCCATTATTTTTGTAATGGCCCAAACAGCCATAATAGGTGCTTTGATCAATACTTGCAATCCTAGCGACATAGCCATTTGTATTTGTGTTACATCATTTGAAGAACGAGTAATCAAACTTGCAGTAGAAAAATGATTGATTTCTTCCATTGAAAATCCTTCAACTTTTGTAAATACTTCTTTTCTTACTGTGCGTGATAGCCCTGCTGCTACTTTTGAAACAAAAAACACTGTTACAAAAGATGCTAGTAAACTACCTAAAGCACATAACATCATAAATCCACCATTTTTGAATATATCTTCCATTTTTGATCCTGGAATTTGAATAAGCTCAGTAATTTTAGACATGTATTCGGGTAATTCCAAATCTAAATAAACTTGAGCAACGATAAAGATGACACTACATAAAATCATTAGCCATTCTTTTCGTTTTAAATACTTTAGTATTTTCAGCATAGTCGTTCTCCTTCATATCTTTAAATAATCATTTATCTTCAGTTTCAGCTTTAACTTGAGCTTCAGACATATTTTGTTGCATTTTTTGGATAATTTCAAAAAACTGATCCATCTCTTCTTCAGTTAAACCATTTGTTAACAATTTTTCGATCCTTTGTATTTCACTGTTTACTTCTTCAACCATACTTTTCCCTGTTTCTGATAGCTGTAATTTTTTGACTCGTGCATCTTTTTCACTAGAAATGCGTTCAATAAATCCTTTTTCTTCCATACTTTTCAGCATTGTTGAAGTAGTTGAGCGTCGCATTGAAAATTTTGTTTCAATATCTTTTTGAAAAACATCTTTCTCTTTATGACTACCTAAAAAAGCAATGATCATCCCTTGTACCTTAGTACATTGTTCATTGCCTATTGGCTTACTCGACTCTATTCTGCGATGGATGAAATTCATTAACTTCCGCATTTCCATTCCTATTTCCCTTTTTTTACTATTATCATTAGTAAAAATCTATCTCACCTCTATCTTCTATTGACTCAATAACAGCGACCCAAAATTGTTAGCACGCTAACAATAATAAATGTATTCAAATATAATGTCAATAACTTTGTGCAATTTCTGAAAATGATTACCCTTTCAACACTTTATCTTATAAAAAAAAGCACCAACAGATTAAAAATCTGTTGGTGCTTTAATATACTCTCTATTATTTAAAAACAATTTTTTTATCGTTTACACTTATAACAAAGAATTATCATTAGCTGACTTATAGTTTTACAACGTTTGCAGCTTGAGCTCCACGGTTTCCTTCAACAATGTCAAATTCAACTGCTTGGCCTTCTTCTAATGATTTAAAGCCGTCGCCTGTAATTGCACTGAAATGTACAAATATATCGTCTCCGCCTTCAACTTCAATAAATCCAAAACCTTTTTCACTATTAAACCATTTAACTGTACCTTTTTCCATAATTCCTGTACCTCCGCTAATTCATTTTGCAATTGATTCTTTTTTGACTACTTATTTTCTTAAAGTAATAAAATCGATTACAAAATTATTATAACTCAGGGTTTTTCTTTTTGCAAGGGTTTACTTTGCTTTAACAGAGACATTTTCAGAAATGAATCACTTTATATTAATATCGGAAATATGCTTTATAAAATCATGGTAATTTTTATTTTCATCTAACCTTATTTGTTTATTGTTGGCTAGCTGATGATTTAAAATATCTTTTAGTGAAATAGAAATCTTGCTAAGATACGTTGCATTGCCAATTAGATCCATCCAATAAGTTCCATCCTCTTTTTGATGAACGATTGTTTGAACCATGCCACCCGGATTAGTCACTTGAACTTTTTCTTCTAATTTACCGCTTTTTAATAATACATACATTAAACTGCTGGCTGCCATTGCTGTACCACAAGCATTTGTAAAACCTACTCCTCTTTCAAATGTACGAACAAATATTTTTTGATTGCCTAGTTCTTCGACGAAACTAACATTAACTCCATCAGGAAAATAAGGATTTGCTCCATTTAAATAAGTCGCTAGTTCTTTAAGCTGTGAGCTTTCCATTGTTTTATGATCGACAAAACTAATTAAATGAGGGTTTGGTACTGCTACGGCAGAAAAACGCAGCCCAGGTGCTAATTCAGGCAGTTCTTGATCAATAAAAGTTTCATCTGCCCAATTAAAAGGCAATGCATCTACATTAAAAGATACCGGGGAAATCTCTACTTGAAAAGTTTGAATATCTTTTCCTAAGTCTTCTGCTTTTTTTACATGGAGATCTGCATGCATCGTCTCAACCACCAACTCATCTTGGTTGTGTTTTTCAGAAAGATAACGAGCAACAGTTCTTAATCCATTGCCGCACATGCTGGCTTCGCTGCCGTCATAATTGATAACTCTCATGCTTTCGCCAGTTGCTTTATGCTTTGCAGCCCCGACTAAAAGAACACCATCTGCTCCATTTAAAAGTCCTTCATTGCGATCTGTAATAATTTTAGTTAAAGAAACCAGCTCATCTTCGCTCAATGTTCTTTCTAATACTGTTTCATCTAAAATAAAAAATTCGTTTTCTGATCCATGTACCTTGATCAACTCTAATTCCATTTAACTGTACCTCCTGCTTTTTTCTTATTTTACCCATCCTCATTTTAAAATACAATAAAAAATGTGTATTCAAGGACAATCTCTTGAATACACATTTTTCATATAAATTTTATTCAGCTTCTGGAACTAATGCTTCTGGAAAATGTTCTTCAACGATTGCTGCACAACGAGCACAAAGTGTAGGAGCATTTGGATTAGAACCCACATCTTCTTTAATTGCACGACATCTTTCACAAGTTTCGCCGTGGGCATGTTCTACAACTACTGCGACAGATTCAGAACGGGTAGCATAACTTGGTGCTTTATCAATCGATTCTGCTATTTCTAAATCTGAAACAATCAATAATTGAGCTAAATTACTATTCAATGAAACAAATAGATCTTTTGTTTGTTCTGTAGGATAAAGGGTCACTTTTGCTTCAAAAGATTTCCCTATGATTTTTTCATTACGTGCTTCTTCAAGTGCTTTTTGAACCACATCACGAACATCCATAAATGCATTCCACATATCCATTAATTCAGCTTCATTCTCATAGCTGTCAATAGCAGGCACATCAGCTAATTGAACAAACTCTTCTGATTCACTTAAAAATGACCAAATTTCTTCAGCTGTATGAGGTAAGATTGGTGTTAATAATTTTGTTAATTTTACCAATACTTCATAGAAGACAGTTTGCATTGCACGACGTTCGTAAGCATCTTCAGCTTCGATATAAACCACATCTTTAGCAAAGTCCAAGTAGAACTGAGATAAATCAACTGTACAGAAGTTATTGATTAATTGATAGATAGAAGAAAATTCATATTTTTCATAATGTCCTTCTACTTTTTCAACCAATTGATTTAAACGAATCATCATATATTTATCTACTGAACGCAAATCTTCAAAAACAACACTATTTTCTGAAGGTGTGTAATCAGCTGTATTTGCTAATAAGAAACGCATTGTATTACGAATCTTACGGTACACTTCAGATACTTGTTTCAAAATTTCATCACTGACACGCACGTCTGCTTGAGTATCTACACTAGAGACCCACAAGCGAATAATGTCAGCTCCCATTTGTTTGATAACTTTGCTTGGTGCAATCGTATTGCCAATAGATTTACTCATTTTACGGCCGTCACCATCTAAAACCATTCCTTGAGAGAGAACTGTTTTATAAGGAGCTTCTCCATTGATGGCAACACTGGTTGTAATGCTTGAATTGAACCATCCACGGTATTGATCTGATCCTTCAAGATACATATCTGCTGGGAAAGTTAAATTCTCTCTTGCTCTTAAGACAGCTTCATGGGATGATCCAGAGTCAAACCAAACATCCATAATGTCTGTTTCTTTTGTGAAAATATTGTTTGGACTTGAAGGATGAGTGAAACCTTCTGGCAATAAGTCTTTTGCTTCACGTTCAAACCAAACATTTGAACCAAATTCTCCAAATAAAGAAGCTACATGTTCAATCGTTTCAGGCGTAATGATGGCTTCGCCATTTTCACCATAAAAAATTGGTAACGGTACTCCCCAAGCACGTTGACGCGAAATAACCCAATCTCCACGATCACGAACCATGTTATACAAGCGTTGCATACCCCATTTTTGAACCCATTCGACCCCTTCAACAGCTTCTAAGATGTCTCCACGGAACTTATCAATAGAAGCAAACCATTGCGGTGTAGCACGGAAAATAACCGGTTTCTTAGTTCTCCAGTCATGCGGGTAACTATGAGTAAAGAAGTTTAATTTTAATAATGCCCCTTCTTTTTTCAACCACTCTGTGATTACTTTATTACCATCATCGTAGAAAATACCTTCTAATCCTGGTGCTTCATCTGTAAAGCATCCTTTATTATCAACTGGAGACAATACACTTAATTTATATTTTTGTCCAACGATAAAGTCATCGTCCCCATGTCCTGGAGCTGTGTGAACAAGTCCTGTACCAGCTTCGAGCGTCACATGATCTCCAAGGATCACTAAAGAAGTACGATCATACATTGGGTGTTGAGCTGTCATATATTCCAATTCTTTTCCTTTTAATTCTTGAATCGTCTCAACTTGATTCCAACCAATTTCTTGTGTCACTGTTTCAATCAAATCTTTTGCTACAACATATTTCTTCCCGTCAGCTACAACAACTGAATAATCGTATTCAGGATGAACAGTAATGGCAAGATTTGATGGAATAGTCCATGGAGTCGTTGTCCAAATCACAAAAGAAGTGTCTTCATCAATTAGACCTTTGCCGTCAACTACCTTAAATGCTACATAGATACTAGCTGATTTAACATCTTTATATTCGATTTCGGCTTCTGCAAGAGCAGATTCACTAGATGGTGACCAATAAATGGGTTTCAAACCTTTATAGATATAACCTTTTTCAGCCATTTTTCCAAATACTCGAATTTGTGCTTCTTCATATTCTTTAGTAAGTGTTACGTATGGATGATCCCACTCGCCAGCAACCCCTAAGCGTTTAAAATCTTCTTTTTGTTTATTCACTTGTTCCCATGCATATTCTTCACATAGTTTACGGAATTCAAAAATACTCATTTCTTTACGTTTTACACCTTTATTTGTTAATGCTTGTTCAATTGGCAGACCATGAGTATCCCAACCAGGAACGTAAGGAGAGCGGAATCCAGACATTGATTTATAACGAACTATAATGTCCTTGCTGATTTTATTTAACGCATGTCCGATATGAATGTTCCCGTTTGCATAAGGTGGGCCATCATGTAAGACGAATGTTGGTTTGCCTTCGTTTATTTTTTGACGTTGTCCATAAATATCTAATTCTTCCCAGTTTTTTTGCCATTCTAACTCGCGTACTGGTAAATTTCCACGCATTGGGAATTTTGTTTTGCCTAATTGTAATGTTTCTTTCATTTTCATCAAAGATCTACCCCTTATTCTTTATAATTTATATCTGTCCTAAAAAAATATCAAGCTCATCATACAGCTGAGATGGGCCAATTGCAACTTTTCTTCATTCCACAAAAAAAAGACTCCTTCCCCAGAGGGACGAAATCTTCGTGGTACCACCCAAATTCAGAAGAAAAAATAAGTTTTTCTTCTCTTAAGTAATTGTGTAACGCCAATTAAACGGTCAACTTTACTTTAATTCAAATTGACACTCATGGAGGATCTTACAAATAGAAGGGACTGTTAGGCTTTCACTATTCGCTAACTCGCTTAGTTTAGTATTCTATCGTTTTTCTGTTCCATTCTCTGCTTTAGTTTTATTTATTTAGGTAATTCAATTGCTGGCAATGTTCCTTCAATTGAAGATTCTTGTGCATCGTTATTGTCTTCTGTTCCATCAGTGCTAACTACTTTTACCACTTCAGATGACTCATCATTTACTTCATTACTTGGTTCAGTATCCGTAGCTGTTGATTGAGTTTCAGCCTGATTCACACTAGATAATATTTCTTTCAAGGTAGGAATATTAAGGGTCTCTTCTTCAGTAGGTCTTAATAGATCATCCCATTCAGAATTTTTGACCATTTCTAATTGTGATTCTATCATAATTTGTAATCGTTGTTTAAAGACTCGGCTTTGTTTTTTCAATTCATCTGTTTCAGATGTGATTTTTCTAGCTTTCGAAACAGCTTCATCTAATAAACGATCCGCATTTTTTTCTGCTTCAAGACGAATAATATTCGCTTCTTTAGCTGCATTTTCTTTCAATCTATCCGCTGCATCTTGTGCGACGATAATTGATTTGTTTAAGGCATCTTGCAAATTATTGAAGTGTCCTACTTTTTCTTCAGAAAATTGCAAACTTTTTTCTAACTCACGTTTTTCTTTTAAAACCATTTCGTAGTCCTTAATGATTTGATCTAAATAATCGTTTACTTGATCTTGATCGTAGCCTCGCATCTTGACAGGGAACTCTTTGTTATGTATATCTAAGGGAGTCAACACCATATAAGACACCTCCATTTTTTTAATTTAACGTGCTTTACTACTAAATTATCATAAACTCTATTACAAGTAAATGAGTTCATCCTTATTTATGCAAAACGCCTAATTGAAGACGCCATTTATCTTTTTTAGTTTTACCTTCAATTTCTTGTACCTGTAATCGTCCATACCCGCGAACTGAAACAATATCTAATAAACCAATCTCAAAATCGGGACGACTTAATTCTACCCAATTTAATTTTACTTTACCAGATTCAATCATTTGTTTTGCTCGTTGTCGAGAAATCTTAAACACACTAGAAACGACCGTATCCAAACGCATGGATGATACTGTTTCACTTTCAATAGTCCAATTATCTATCGGTATTAAAATATCCGTGTATTTTTTTTCTTCCATTCGGACCGAAACCTTACCAATACTGATAACTTGTTGTTCTACATAATTAATAGTAGTTTTTTCAACAAATACTTGCCAACGTACCCCATCTGAAACAATATCACCAAAGTAATCTCTTTTTAGTCCCGTTGAAAGTAAGGTACCTAATACTTTGCCATGTGATAACGTTGCAAATTTTGTAGGATACCGTATTTCAGAAATACTAATTTCGAAATCATCTTGTGTTGGTGTGAAATATGCAGGACAGATAAAAGCTCTTACTCTCTCTGCCGCTTCATATCCACCAAAAGAATGAATTGTAATCTCATTATTTTTTCCAACTATTGTCTTAACGATATGCAATTGACGAGGATCTAAAAAATTTGTTAAATAAGGAGTATACTGATCTTCTACGCTTCTTATCCAACCAATGACTGTATCAATAAAGGGTTGCTCTTCTTTTCTAAAATGTTGATAAACATTTTCAATCATAAGAAAAACACCTCCTTCATTTAATATAGAACATTCAAAATTAGTCTAAAGAGTGAAAATAATCCACCTTTAGCTAGATTTAAAACCACCAGTGCAACGATTCCTGAAATACTGAACATTCCAATTGGTGGAATATACCTTCTAAAAAAGCCTAAATAAGGTTCACATATCGTTCCTAATAAACGGCCAAATTTTGATTGATAAGCTCCAGGTAACCAAGACATTAAGATATAAACAACAATGAGGGTAGAATAAATATCTATTGCTTTTACAAGCACAACATAAAGTAATGAAATAAAATCAACCACTATTCTTTTTCCTCTTTTCTTTAATAAAAATCTTTTTCTTGCGTAATATCCGATAGCATTCCATCGATTTCAACATTCTTAGGTGTACAAAGGAAAATTTCGTCTCCGATACGTTGAATGTCTCCATTAATGGCATAAATCGTACCTGTCAAAAAGTCAACGATTCTTTTAGCTTGGTCTTCTTCAATACGAGTGAAATTTAATACAACGGATTGATTAGCAAGCAATAAGTCAGCAATTTCTTGAACTTCAGAATACACTCTTGGTTCAAAAACAACAATTTTTGATTGATGTGAAATATCCGGATTTTTCATTGAAATAACTTTATTTGTTGCTGCTGGTTCACGTCGAGTATTAAATGCTTTTTGATTCTTTACTTCTTGCTTTAATTCATTTTTCTTTGCTTTATTTAATACTTTTTCTTGCTGATGATCAGCTACTGGTTCTAACTCGAATTCTTCCTCATCGTTTAAGCCAAAAAACTGAGAAAAATTAGTTAACATACCCATTCAAAGTCCTCCTTTTAAATCAATTCCAATTTTATCGAAATCGATTATTAGTCAAAAAAAGACGTTCCAATTCGAACAAAAGTTGCTCCTTCTTCAACAGCAATTGTGTAATCTTTACTCATTCCCATACTAAGTTCAGTACAAGGTGCATACGAAAGATTCTTTTTTTTAATCATTTCCTGTAATTCTCTTAATTGAATAAAAGCTGATCGGATAATTGTCTCACTAGCATCCAACGGTGCCATAGTCATTAAGCCGACTACTTTTATCTTAGTATACTGTGAAAGGCTGACAATAAATTCAGTCAATTCATCTGGGCTTACCCCACTTTTAGAATCTTCGCCCGTCACATTTACTTGAACAAAACAAAAAATTGTCTTTTGAGCTCTTTTTTCAATTTCTTTTGCTAACGACAAACGATCAAGAGCATGAAAGTAATCAATAGAATTGATTACTTTTTTTACTTTTCTGGTCTGAAGGTTCCCAATATAATGCCAGATCAGACAGTCATCGTCGATTTCTTCTTGCTTCAATGCTAAGCCCTCAGGACGATTTTCTGCAAGATGAATATACCCTTCTTCAATTACAGCTCTTGTTTGTTTACTGGAGACGCTCTTAGTTACTGCTATAACTTGTACACTAGAACGTTCGCGACCAACTCTTTTTAATGATAAACCTAACTTGCGTTCGATTTCACCACAATTTTCTTTAACAGAATTCATTTTTATTTACGGCGTCTTCTAAAGAATGGTGGAGTATCAAGATTATCTTCTTCAGAGTGATTATCTTGTTCTTGCTTTTCTTCACGTTTAAAAATATCAAATTCAGGTTTTTCATTTTGCTGAGTTAGGTCATCTGATGGAGCTTTGGCTCTTTGCTCACGCAAACTAGGTTCACGGCGAATATCCCAGTCGCCAAATGGATCTTTTGTTTGGTCAGATTGTGTAGCTGATGTTTCAGGCACAATTCTTTGTGTAGAAGCATTTCTGTTTCTATCACTTGTTTGTGGTTTTACTTCTTTTGCTTTAGTTGTATCGATCCCAGTCGCAATAACGGTTACGATAACATCATCACCTAAGTTTTCATTAATAGAAGTACCAAAAATAATATTTACTTCTGTCGTAGAGGCTGCTGAAACGATGTCTGAAGCATCTTGAGCTTCGAATAATGTTAAATCAGATCCCCCAGTGATATTTAACAATACAGATTCTGCTCCATCGATTGAAACTTCTAATAAAGGAGAAGAAATAGCTTTTTTAGTCGCTTCAACTGTACGATTTTCACCACTAGCCATACCGATTCCCATCAATGCTGAACCTTGGTTTTCCATAACCGTTTTTACATCGGCAAAATCTAAGTTTACATATCCAGGTGCAGTAATTAAATCTGAAATTCCTTGTACACCTTGTCGTAAAACATTATCCGCTTCATGGAAAGCCTCAAGCATCGGCGTTTTCTTGTCAACGATTTCTAATAAGCGATTATTAGAAATAATCACTAGAGTGTCTACGTGTTCTTTCATTTGTGCTACACCTTCTGCAGCAAAACGTCCACGTTTTGGTCCTTCAAAAGTAAATGGTCTAGTAATGACCCCAACTGTTAAAGCCCCTTGTTCTTTAGCAATTCGAGCCACGATTGGCGCAGCACCAGTACCAGTACCGCCGCCCATACCAGCAGTTACAAAAATCATATCAGCTCCACGCAATGATTCAGCAATTTGTTCTTCGCTCTCTTCAGCTGCTTTACGTCCGATTTCAGGATTTGCACCAGCTCCTAATCCACGAGTCAATTTAGGCCCAAGTTGGATTTTAACTTCAGCATTTGAACCTGCTAAAGCTTGTAGGTCAGTATTTGCTACGATAAATTCTACACCTTGTACATTTTCATCTATCATGCGGTTTACAGCATTATTACCAGCTCCACCAACACCTATTACTTTAATGATTGCTCCATTAGCTGGGTTTGTATCAAATTCTAAGTCCATTCCGTTTTCCTCCTACTACAATTTGAATGCATTTATTTAATCAAAGAAATTTGAGATAAAGCTTTTAGCTTTAGAACTCCATTTGTCTTCACTTTTCTTTTCTTTTTTGATAGGTTTTACTTTTTCAAATTCTAAAGAACTATCTTCAATATGGTCTGAAGGATACTCTAATTTAGTATGATGAGATGTATCTTCATTTTTAGCAATTCCTAATTGATATTCTTTCACTATCTGATGAATTTCATCTAAATTAGCTTCGTGTTGAATCAAGCCTATTCCTGTAGTAAATGTAGGGTAACGCATACCCATTTGATTTGGTATATATAATTTCACTGGGATTTCAAAAATATCCTCAGCCAGTTCTACTATACCAGGCAAAGCAGCAGCTCCACCAGTTATAATAAGTCCCCCTGGCAATTCTCTTGCTCCTACTTTATCTAACTCAGTCTTGATTTTTTCAAAAATCTGAACCAACCGAGCTTCAATAATTTCTGATAAGTAGCGTTCGTCAATTTTTACTGGTTGGTTCTTGCCAATCACTTCTACTGGAAATTTTTCTTCTTGAGAAGTTTCTTCTGGCAAAGCGTATCCATAATCACGCTTGATTCTTTCTGCGTTTTCAACAGTAGTATTTAATACAACGGATATGTCTTTTGTTACGTAATCTCCGCCTTCTTGATCTACATAAGTGTATTTCAATTGGTGATCATGCATAACTGAAGCAGTTGTTTGACCGCCTCCCATATCAACAAGGATGGTACCAAAATCTCTTTCTCCGCTAGACATTGTTATACTACTAGCAGCTAAAGGTTGTAAGACAATATTTTGAATGTTTAAACCAGCTTTTTCAACACAACGTTTTGTGTTATGTAAAATGGTCTTTGGTCCAGTGATCATGATAGCATGCATTTCTAATCGAACGCCAATCATTCCTCTTGGATCTTTGATTCCATCAAATCCGTCAACAATAAATTCTTCTGGTAATATAGTCAAAATTTCTCTTTCTGGAGGAACCGATTTGACCATTGCAGCTGCCAAAACATTTTGGACATCTGTTTCAGTGATTTCACGATTTTCTCCTGATACTGCTATCATTCCGTGACAAGCTTCTATTTCAACAGAATTACTTGGAATTCCAACAATAACATTATAAATATCCACATTAGCTTTTTGTTCAGCTTGTTTAATAGCTTTATTAATTGATTGTACAGTTTTATCGATGTCTACGATAATTCCGCGATTTAAGCCTTCTGATTTTTCATTTCCTACTCCAATAATATTCATTTGTCCATTGATGTATTCAGCTACAACTACTTTTATTGAAGTGGTTCCAATATCTAGACTTACATACATTTCAGTATTTCCCATTCATTGAAACCTCCTGTATCATCTTTTTTATTAAAAACTATAATTAATACTAATTTTACCATATGCATTCTCAATTTACGAAGTATTTCAGTATTTTTTTGTAATTATACAAAAGAAATTTCGTTATTTAATGCTACTCTCCTGCTTCTTCTAAATCGATTTCAACGCTATTTTCTTCAGGAGTTGTTTTTTGAGCATTCTCTTCATCTTTTTTCTTGTCATTGTATTGAAAAGGAGAAAAATATGCGCCTACTTCTATATTAAAAGTTCCTTTTTGATCCCCAATTTTTTTCACCATATCAGGATAATAAACCATTTTTTCAGCAAAAGAAGGAATAGAAGCAATTACTTCATTTCCATCGTTCATGTAGATTTTAATAAGATAGTCATCAATATCGTCAGGAGTATACTCAATTTCTGAAATACTATTTTGAGTCGTTTCATTAATCGCTTTATATTGATCAATCATTAAAATTAAAGCTTTATTTTCTTCAAAGTTCTTGAATATTGGAGGATTTCCTATTGATACTTTTCTACTTTCATTTACAATTTTGCCATTTTCTAGAATATTGTAATACTTATTGTCTTCAGCTAAATAAGCCACTGTTTTATATTCTTCAACTTTTATAGTGTAGTCATTTAATCCACTCAAAGAAATCTCCATAGCTTTTACTTGTGGCAAATCAGCTAAGACCATTTTAGAGATATTTTTTCTTTCGAAGAAAATTCCCCATAGATTTTTCCCGGATTTAATCTGGCTGACATCAATTATTTCTTGATCTGCTACTTCTTTTGTACCACTAACAGATACCATGTCTACCTTACTTAAAGGACTTATAAAATATACAACTATTAAAATTGCAAATGAAAATAATAAAATAAGCGTAATCAACCGTGTAAGAAGATTTTTTTGACGTTGCTTTTTTAATTTTGGTAACGTGTGCTCTAATGATTGAGGCTTTTTACTTACTTGCTCTTTCTTTTTGTTAACAGAAAAAGATTGATTACCATTATTAGTTGTTTTACTCGTTCCAACTTTTTTGAATGGAGGCAGATGCAACTTAAATGATGATTGATTCTTTTTTTTCTTGTTCATGCACCTATCCTCCTTTCTAAAAGTTATTTTTTAACTATTTGGTTTATTACTTCAATCAATGTATCAGAAGCAAAAGGCATACCACTTTGCTTAGCATTTCCGGCCATTTCCTGGCGCATTTCCGGATTTAGCATTAGTTCATCCAATGTTTGAACTAAACTTTCACCAGTTAGTTCTGTTTCTTTTATTAACGTTGCAGCTTGCTTATTGACTAAACTTTCTGCATTTTTTGTTTGATGATCATTCGTAACATACGGACTAGGAATCAATACACTTGGCAAACCTAATGCTGTAAGTTCTGCCAATGTCGTAGCCCCACTTCTTGAAACAACTAGTGAAACAGTAGTAAATACTTCTGGCATATTGGAAATGTAAGATACAACTGAGACATTAAATTTGTCATTATTGATTTGAGTCAACTGATTTTTAATTTTTTCATAATGTACATCACCAGTAACCATTAAAACTTGATAGTCCTTAGTAGCTAACATAGGCAAAGCTTCGATAAATGCATCATTGATTCTTTTGGCTCCTCTACTTCCACCAAAAATTAATACCGTTGGTTTTTCTGAATCCAAATTGTAAGCTTCTAAAGCTGCTTTTTTTTGTACATTACTTACTTCTTGTGCTCTAGGATTACCAGTAAAAACAACCTTTTCAGCATATTTAGCAAAGTCATTTTTTGCTTCTTCAAAACAAATGGCAATTTTGGTCACATAACGTGCAAGAAATTTATTTGTTATACCTGCAACGCTATTTTGTTCATGAATAACGCTAGGAATTCCTAACTTTGATGCAGCATATACTACAGGGGCACATACATACCCTCCAGTTCCGATAACGACATCAGGCTGAAAGTTTTTAACAATTTTTTTTGCTTGCTTAATACTACTAATAAACAGCTGAATCGTTTTAAAAGTATCAAGAGACAGCGAGCGTTTGAATCCTTTTATTTCTACAGATGCAAAAGGAATACCATAGTCTTTTACAATTCTGCTTTCTAATCCTTTTTCTGTTCCGACATATAAAAATTCGGCTGTTGGATCTACTTCTTGTATTCGACGCATTAGTGCGAGTGCTGGATAGACATGTCCACCAGTTCCTCCACCGGATAATAAAATTTTCATTAGTTATCAGACCAAATGGCCTATTCCTCCTCTGCTGCTGTTACTTCTTCTGCTACTTGCTCTACGGAGTGAATAAAGGCATCTCCACGAACTTCAAAACTTCGGTATTGATCCCAGCTAGCACAAGCGGGAGATAACAAAATCACGTCATTTGGTTCACTTAATTCATAAGCTACTGGAACCGCTGCTTCGACATTTTGAACTGGAATAATTGTTTCTATCCCAGCTTTTTTGCCTGCTTCGCTTAACTTCATTGCTGTCTCCCCAAAAACAATCAGGGCTTTTACTTTATTGCTCATTGTTGGAATCAAATCATCAAAATCATTTCCACGATCTAATCCACCAGCTAATAAGATTATCGGCACATCAAAACCTTTTAAAGCATTTTCAGTTGCCAATGTATTGGTGGCTTTTGAATCATTGTAAAAACGTCTTTCTTCCAACTCCATTACAAATTGTGTACGGTGTTTTACACCCGCAAAATTTTCTAAACTATTTCGAATAACGCCATTCTCTTGATTCAATAACTTAGCCACTGCGATAGCTGCCATCGCATTTTCAACATTATGCTCACCAGGAACTAAAATAGTTTCTTTTGCCATAATAGGCTCTCGTTGGTAATAAATAACGCCATCTTGTAAATAAACACCATTTTCTAAAATTTCTTTTCTAGAGAATGGAATAATTTGAGCTTTGCTTTGTTTCGCTAGCTTTCTTAATTCGAGTTGGTCCCAATTTAATATGAGGTAATCTTTTTCTGTTTGGTTTTTAGTAATATTCATTTTAGCCGTTACATATTCATCTCTTGTACCATGGTAATCTAAATGAGCAGAGTAAATATTTGTTATCACTGCGATGTGTGGCTTTAATTCTGTAATTCCCATTAATTGGAAACTAGACAATTCCATAACGATTTCATCATCTGCTGTCGCTTTTTGAGCCACAAGACTTGCAGGCGTACCAATATTTCCAGCTACGTATGCATGGCCTTTTGAACGTCCCGCATTTAACAACTCAGCAATCATTGTCGTAGTAGTTGTTTTACCATTTGTACCTGTAATTCCAATAATCGTACTTTCAGCTACTTCATAAGCTAATTCAACTTCGGTGATGACGGGTATACCTTTTTCGATTGCTTTCACAATAATGGGATTGTTGTACATGATTCCTGGGTTTTTCACAACCCATTCAAAATCTTCATCTAATAATTCAACAGGATGACCTCCTGTGACAACTCGTATACCTGATTCTAACAACTCTTGTGCTTGAGGATTTTCATCAAAATTTTTGTAATCATTTACCGTTACTAAAGCACCTAGTGCGTGTAATAATTTAGCGGCATTTACTCCACTTAAAGCTAATCCTAGAACCAATACTTTTTTATGTTCATATCGTTTTATGTTTTTCATCTCTAAACCTCTTCTTCTTAAAATAAAGGATTTTTTATAAAACTTAATATCTTTTTACATTTCAGTATTATAGAACAATTAATAGACATAATATTGCAGCCACTAATCCAATGGCCCAGAAAGTTACTACAACACGCCATTCACTCCAACCACTCATTTCAAAGTGGTGATGAATTGGGCTCATTTTAAACACTCTTTTACCTCTCAACTTGAAAGAAGTAACTTGGATCATAACGCTGGCCGTTTCCATAACAAACACCAAACCAATCAATAGAAGTGACCACTCTTGATGTAATAAAATAGAAACAGCAGCCAATCCGCCGCCTAAAGCTAATGACCCAACATCACCCATGAATATTTTAGCTGGCTTTTTATTAAAAAAGAAAAAGCCAATCAATCCTCCGATTACAGTTAAACAAACAATTAAAATATCTGTCTGTTGTTGATTCCACGCAATAATCGCATATGCTCCATATGCAATACTTGCCGTTCCGGCTACTAGACCATCTAGCCCGTCTGTTAAGTTAACGGCATTTGAAAACCCAACCAACCAAAAAATAATGAACAATCCATAGAACCAACCAATGTCGATTGTACCTAAGAAATAAAGATTCAATTCTGTTGGAAGCCCATCATAAAGATACGCTGCAAAAAATAAAAGTCCTCCAAGTATTTGTCCAATTAATTTTTGTTTAGATGTCAATCCAAGGTTTCTCTTTTTAAATACTTTAATGAAGTCATCTAAGAATCCAAGCAATCCATATAAAACAAGAATAAATAAAGATAAGCCAATTCCTAAAGAAAAGACGTCCTGCCACAAGGCAACCCAAATAGTCGAAATAATAGCAGCTACTAAAAACACGACGCCTCCCATTGTAGGTGTTCCTGTTTTTACTTCATGCCACTTAGGCCCTTCATCTCTTGTTGTTTGGCCTAATTGTTTTGTTCTAAAAAATCCAATCACGATCGGCATTGCCATAATAGTTAAAGCAAAACTACTCACAATTGCAACTATCATTTCTGTCCATTGCATTATATTACGCTCCTATTTATCTTTGTTTTTTATTTTAATTGCTTTTTCAGCTTCTTCAACATCATCAAAATGATGTTTTTCAGTGCCGATGATTTGATAATCTTCATGACCTTTTCCTGCAATCAACACAATATCATTTGATTTGGCTTGTTGTATAGCTGCTTGGATAGCTTCTCTTCTATCCGGAATCAATTGATAAGTGTCTGCACTTAAACCTGAGACCATCTCTTTTAATATCTCAATAGGATCTTCTGTTCTTGGATTATCCGCTGTGAAAATGACCCTATCAGAGTTCTTTTGTGCAATATCAGCCATTATTGATCGTTTCGTGCGGTCGCGGTCTCCACCACAACCTACTACACAAAATACATTACCAACTTTAATTTCATTTACAGCATTTAAAACATTTAGCAACCCATCTGGTGTGTGTGCATAATCAACGATAACTGCAAAATCATGTTCACCTTTGACAATTTCAAAACGTCCTCTTACACCGCTTATTTCACTAATCGATTGAATAATAGAAGGCAAATCAAGACCCGCAGCATAGGCTCCAGCAATTGCTGCTAATGCATTTGATACATTGAATTTACCAACTAATTGTAATTGTACTTCGTAAACACGATTTTCAAAATTTAAATTAAAACGTGTTCCTTTGTTTGTGATACTTAAATCAGTAGCTTTAAAGTCAGCAGGTTGATCAATTCCATAAGAAAAAACAGTAGCAGCTGTTTTTTCTTCATAGCTTCTGCCGACTGGGTCATCAAAATTCAGGATAGCAAACTTAGGCTTGCCCTGTTCGTACCCATTTCCTAATTGTGAGAACAACAAGCTTTTCGCTTCAGCATATTTTTCCATCGTATGATGATATTCTAAATGATCTTGACTTAGGTTAGTAAAAATAGCAACGTCAAAATCCGTCCCCCATACTCTTCCTTGAACCAATGAATGTGAAGAGACTTCCATCGAGCAGGTTTTCACTTCACTTTTCCGCATTTCATTTAATGTTTTTTGAAGAGTAATACTATCTGGGGTCGTATTCTTTGTTTCAAACACTTTAGAACCAATACGGCGATACATCGTTCCGATAACTCCAGTTTTTTCTTTGTGATCATGGAATATATAATCCAAAAGATGAGTAACAGTCGTCTTTCCATTTGTACCGGTTACACCTATTACACGTAGATCTTGGCTAGGATAATCATAAAAAGCAGCTGCTAAATGAGCCATAGCCTTCATTGTGTTATTTACATATACAACTGGAACTGAAACCTCTATGGGTTCGCTTGCCACAATTAATACTGCTCCTTTTTGAACAGCTTCACTAGCCAATTCATGTCCATTCTTAACAGAACCAATAATACAAATAAAAAGTGAACCAGGTTCAACTTCTCTCGTATCTTGGGTAATGTTAGCTATTTCCAAATTATCGGAAAAATCCATTGAGTACTTTGTAGTTTTTAATGGTTTGATCAATTCAATTGCTTTCATTATTTTCACCTTTTTCTATTCTTGTGGAGTTTCTAATACTATAGTAATTTTATCTGCACCATGCATATTTGCATTTGGTTCTAGGCTTTGACTAACTACATACCCTTCACCCTCAAAAGTAAATTCCAATCCTGTAATTTCTGAAACCTTCAACACATCATTCTTTGACCACCCCATCATATCAGGCATAGTCATCGCACCATTCGTCATCAAAACGATGCGTTGATTTTCAATAGTTGTTTCGTTTGGTAACGGTAATTGCTGTACTATTGTATCACCATTTCCAACAACGGTCACATTTAACTGAGTATCTTCTAATGATTTTAAGGCTTCTTCTTTTGATATTCCAGTAGCTTTTGGCATTTCGACTGAATTAGCTTCAGCATCTTCTTCTTCACCTAAAGCTAAATATTCTAATGCCCGTTTCATAATAGGATGATAAATTTCTTTTACTACTCCACTACCCGTTGTACTTCCATCCTTAATTTTAGGCTGTTTCACGGTGATGTAGAGTATTAGTTTTGGATCGTCTGCCGGAACCATAGCTGCTACAGAATAAATATAATTTGTTCCACCACTATAATACTGTTTTGTTTCAGGATTGACAATTTCTGCAGTTCCAGTTTTTGCAGCAATTTCGTAACCATCAATTTGATAGCCTACTCCTGTACCATTTTTGTTATAAACGACTTCTTTTAAATACTCTAATGTTTGATCCGCTACCTCTTCACTTATAGGTTCCCCAACAACTTCCGGCTCAATGACGGTTTCTTCCCCTGTGTCGGAATCAACGATTTTACTAATAAATTGTGGTTTCATCATTTGCCCATCATTTGCTACAGCAGTAAAAGCCTGCAGCATTTGAAATGCAGTTACGGTTAACCCTTGTCCAAACGCTGTATTAGCTTGTTCTAGAGGATAGTTAAAAGCAACTGAACCTTTAGCTTCATTTGCTAAACCAGAATCAGTCGTTTGGCCAATTCCGAATGCATCCATATATTCTTTCCAAGTTTCTGGACTCATTTTTTCCATTAGGTTAGCAAATGCCACATTACTTGAACGCGCTAAACCTTCCAAGTAGGATATAGTACCCCAACCGTTTGGGTCGTGATCATGAATTGGTCCTCCTGAAACGTTTTTTACTCCTGATTTAAAGTACTCATTTGGATCAAAAACTCCTTCACTGACAGCAGCTGCCAAAGTGAGTATCTTCATTGTAGATCCTGGTTCATAGGTATTTTCTACCAATAAATTTTGCCACAATTGATCAATACCCTCTTTTGTAGTTCCATTAAATGTCGGTCTTTGAGATGTAGCAATAATCGCTCCAGTTTCAGGATTGATCAATGTTGCTGTTGCCATAGCTGGATCATATTTTTCATCAATTTCACTCATAACATTCTCCATGTAAACTTGCATGCGTTTATCTATAGTAAGATAAATGTCATCTCCGTTTACAGGCTCAGTTGTTTCTACTTTAGAGTTTGGGATAACATATCCAAAACTATCTTTTTGGTAAATTGTTTTTCCATCTGTACCTTTCAATATATCGTCATAAGCAAGCTCAATACCCATCATGCCTGTTAAGTCTGTGCTAGAAACATCCTCTTTTTCTCCTGAAGGTAATGCAGCATAACCGACTAAATGCGAAGCAAATATTCCATTAGGGTAAAGCCTTGTAGGTGTCTCTTCAAAAACAATACCCGGTAAATTTTCTTCTTCAATATCTTTTTTTGTATCATAGGATAGATTTTTTCCTGCTTCACCAAATTCAACTTGATCAAGATCTTCTTGATTTAATTTAATTAATATTTCTTCTTTGCTCATTGAAATATGTTTTTCTAATGCCTCAGCAGTTTTTTGTTTGTCAGTTACATGTTGAAGTTCCTCAGCATTAGACCATTTATCCGTTAAAACCGCTACTAAAGAATAAGAAGTAGCGTCCATAGCAACCGATTCCCCCCCAACATCGTATATGGTTCCTCGGTTTGCTTCTAGTACGCTACTTCTTGTGTATAAATTGTTTAGGTTTTGGGATAAATCTTCTCCGTTGACTTCACCTTTTACCATTATAAATGCAATCCGTCCCGCAAAAACGACTAGTAAAAGAATGGTGCCAAAAAATAAAAGTATGGCAACCTTTTTTCTGTTTTTTAGAGGATTTTTATTATTCATTTTATAACATTCCTAACATTTTCTTCATTCATTTCTAGGCCGAATTTATTTGCTATTTCATATACACGATCATATCGAGATAATTCTTGAACTTCTTGTTTCAAATTATCATTGACAGTCGTTGACTCGGCAATAGATGTTGTTGTGTCTTGCAATGTACGGTTGGTACTAGCAATCGTAATCTCTAACGAAATACTGACAGCGATTAAAGCAAATAAAACAATTAAGACAGAACTAATAAGTAGTTTCTCACCTTTTGTGATGCCTATTCTTTTAGTTAAAGGAGTATGTATTTTTTCCTTTTTAGGAGTAGGAGCTACCTGCGGCTGAAAAGGCACTTCGATTTCAATATTTCTAGCTAGGTTACTTTCTAATGGCATATTCTAATACTTCCTTCCTGTCTTCTACTATTTAAATTAGTTTATTTTGTTTTTCTGCAATTCGTAATTTGGCACTTCTTGAGCGATTGTTTACTTCTAATTCTTCTTCTGAAGGTAAAATTGGCTTTCTAGTAATCAATTTTAATTCCGGTAGAAATTCTTCTGGAATAACTGGTAAACCACGTGGCAATTCAGGACCTTTGGAGTGATCTTTAAAAATAGACTTAACAATTCGATCTTCAAGTGAATGAAAAGAAATCACGCTGATACGACCACCTATTGCTAACAAATCAATAGCTTGTTCCAAGGAATCTTCAACAGATGACAATTCATCATTCACTGCAATACGTACGGCTTGGAAAACGCGTTTCGCAGGATGTCCGCCTTTTCTTCTTGCTGGTGCAGGTATACCTGCTTTAATTAATTCTACTAACTCATTAGTTGTTTCTATTGGCTTGATTTCTCTTGCCGCTTCAATTTTACGAGCAATTTGTTTTGAAAACTTTTCTTCACCATAACGATAAAAAATTCTTATTAGATCTTGGTATGACCATTCATTGATCACTTCTTTAGCTGTCAGGGGAGCATCAGTATCCATTCGCATATCTAAAGGTGCATCTTGATGATAACTAAAACCTCGTTCTGCTTCGTCTAATTGCGGAGAAGAAACACCTAAATCGTATAAAATACCATCTACTTCATTTATACCAAGATTTGTTAATTCTTCTTTAATATGACGGAAATTTGATTTGATAAAGGTAACCATACCTTTATCAACATACTGAGCCAATCGAACTTTTGCATTTTCAATTGCACGTTCATCTTGGTCAAAAGCAAATAAATGCCCGTTTCCATTCAATTGTGATAATAAATATTCACTGTGACCGGCTCCGCCTAGAGTGCAATCAACATAAATGCCCTCTGGAGATAACGACAGCCCATCGACTGTTTCTCGCAATAAAACTGTTTCATGATTAAATGCTGTCATTTTTTCGCCTACCTTACTCCATATTTTTCATTCTAAATTTCACATTTATTTATATTACCGTTGGACTTTTTTTGAAAAATTAAAATCCAAAATCAATCATCTCTTCAGCAATACTATCAAACATTTCTTCAGCATCTTGGGAAACTTGGTTCCAACTTGCATCACTCCAAATTTCTATTCGTTCTGAAACCCCTATAACATAGCAAACTTTTTCTAATTTAGCGTGGTCTCTTAATGTTTGTGGAATATTGATTCTTCCTTGTTTGTCTAATTCACATTCAACTGCCGCTGAGTAAAAGAACCTTGTAAAAGCACGAGCTTCTTTTTTTGCTAAAGGGAGTTGTTTTAATTTTTCTTCGAGAGCAGTCCATGATTCTTGGGGATAACCAAACAAACATCCGTCTAATCCGCGAGTAAGTATAAATTTCTCACCTAAATCAGATCGAAATTTTGATGGCATAATCAAACGACCTTTTGCATCAATATTGTGCTTGTGTTCACCCATTAACATAGCTGTCTCACCCCAAACTCCAATTAGATATTTTCAGTCTACCACAATGCCCCACTTTCCTCCACAATTATTCAAAAAAAGGCATAAATATTTTCATTAGAATCTTTTTTATTTTTCAAACCCCTTACATTTCAATTCTAGAGGGTTTCCTTGTGGTGGGGGTTCCCACTAATTTAAACATTTACAAAAAAAGAGGTTGAGACCAAAGTCTCAACCTCTATGCTATTTCCTTCTGCTTATTCTAAAATGTGTTCCAAAAACCAGACTCGACCATGTCCCTTCACGAATGTTGTTCGATGGATAAGGACCATGTTGAGATTAGTTACTCCGTTTTTCTTAACTCTAACAGTTTTTGTCTCTTTAGGGATAGGATTATACGCTAGAAGATTCGGGTCTAAACGTTTGTTGTTTCCCTTCCCGTTTAAAAAGTAAATATGACTAGGTTAAAAAGATATTGGCCAAGACTAAACCATAGTAAGTAAAGATCGAACTGATAAAGACAAATCGCCAATACATTTTAAAAAAGCTTTTATACAAAATTTCTCCTTTTTTTACTGCTGTCCATACTAAAAGGATAATTCCCAAACTAAAAATAAAAATTAAAAAATAGGGAATCAACGAAAATTCATACGTTAACATACTAAGAATATGAATACCTATAATCAAAAATGGAATCATTAAATCTGGCAATTTTATTGTTGATTGTTGTCTTTTAAAATGATTTCGTATGCTCTTACTAAAGAATAACAATAGTATAAGCGGTAAACAATATAATATCACTTTCCCTATCATCAAGGAAGTTCCGGACTCCATTTCATCCCACCTTTTAAATATATATATACTTATTTTCAGATTTTCTAAACGATTCTTTTTAAATTTAACGTACTTTTTTGTTTTTGTACACTTTATTTTTTTGTCACAAAACAAAAAACCCTTATTGAGCCATGGTCTCAATAAGGGTTTTAAATTATCTCATGATAATTTCGCAAAAAATTAAGCTTCTTTGCTGACTACTTCTTTACCATCGTAATGTCCACATGATGCACAAACGTGATGGCTTTTTTTCAATTCACCACAGTTAGGGCATGCGTTCATACCTGGCACTTCTAATTTAAAATGCGTACGACGTCTGTTTTTCTTAGCTTTTGATGTTCTTCTTGCTGGTACTGCCATTCTACTACACCTCCTTAAAAAATTGCTTTTCTATACAAATTCATGTTAGAAAATAGCACTTATTCTATACTTAACCTTGAGTGTCAGATTCATCTTTAAACAAATCTTTCAACCCAGCAAAACGCGGATCCTCAGTTTCTGATTTTTCTGTTTCTAAATTCGAACTATATTCGTCTTCAGAGATAACAGCCCAATCATTTCCACTAGGCATGTCTTGCCCTTCTTGTTCCTCTTGCGTAAATACTTGCAAAGGAAGATTTAACAAAACTGAGTCCGTAATAGCATCAGTAAGATCGATCATATCTTTATCTAAAAGAATGACTGTTTCTTCCTCATTATCTATTGTAGGTCCAGGAGTAACAGAAGGTGGAATATAAATTTCATCTATTCCAACTGTCATAGGGAATAAAACTGGTTTTAGTGATCTTGCAGAGGGTAGTGTCACAGTTAATGAAACAACCATATGAAGCAAGATTTCCTTTTCATGAACAATGAGCGTTCCTTCTAAATCAATTGGAGAAACATCCAATAATTCTTTTTCTCGATTCATCATTGTCTTTTTCAAGTCAACAGTTTCAGAGAAAACTAACGGTTCATTGCGGTATTTTTGCAATTCGTTTAATGACCATTTCATTTTACATCACTCCTAAAGCAACAAAGATTATTATACTAGTGAATGAATCCTTTGTCAATGTATTTTACCTTACAGGTCTTCCTTATAAGAACTTGTTTTCATATGCATTTTCAAAAAAAATATATTTTATTTTACTGGCTGACGATAGTAATCTTGTTCTTTTATTAAACCCATTTGCCCCATTTGATAAATCTTACCTGCTTTTATATCAGTTGTCCACAAACTTTTATTTTTTTTAGTTACATTAGTGATCAATGGTAAAGTAAACTCTTTTTTCTTTTCTTTCAAGTAATTTCTTCCAGAAGGACTAAAACCTAACAAGTGAATGGCTCGCGGTTTTTTTATTTCCTCAACCATTTCGTCTTTTTTTAATTGTAATAAGATATATACACATAAACGCTGCAATTTAACCCAAGATACCCTTTTATTTTTCACCAATGAAATAAACTGTTCAAAACTTTCTGCCTCATGTACATATTCTTTTAATCGATATTCTATGCCTTCAGTTACCTGGTATATCGTACGCAATTCTTCAAGAGATTGTACTTCTATTTGATATTTTAAATAAGACCAATAATTTTCCCAACTAACTAGCGGTTTAGAGGTTACTAGTTTAAAACTGCTATCTGGCATGCTTAGTTTCAATTCTTCAAGTGCAGCATTATTCAACTGATTGCCAACTAATTTTTTTCGAATAGCTGTAGCACTTGAAAAATTCTGTTCCATCAATTCTTCATTATGATAATCAGATCCGACTCTTGTCGTCGTATAGAGTTCCATCGGATTTTTATGGCGCAGATTTTCCCTAGCATAAGCCAGCCCCAAGATATTATTCGGGGTAGAAAGAGAGAAAGTTTGATGAGGTGTAAGTTCTTCCAGAGTTTGAGCCATTTGAGTAGCATACGTCTGTCCTGAATTTTTATTTTCTTTGAATCGCTGATCAATCATAGCTTCATTTTGATTTAGGAAATGAGCCATCTGTTGATAGTCTTTACTGTCACCAGATTCTGAACCAAAGCAAATAGCGTCACATCCTAAAGCATGTAATAAACAAACTGATCCTTTAGCAAAATAATCTGCTGGTTGCGCACTAAATGAAACTGGCAATTCGATGACTAAATCTGCCCCAGCTGCTAAAGCCATTTGTGTTCTAGCCCATTTATCTACAATGGCTGGTTCACCTCGTTGCAGGAAGTTCCCACTCATAACAGCAATGACTACTTCAGCGCCAGATAATTCTCTTGTTTTTTCTAGATGATACACGTGTCCGTTGTGCAAGGGATTATATTCTACAACTACACCACAACTTTTCATAGTAAAGCCCTCTCTTTAACTGGTTACTTTAGTTTGTCTTAAAAATGTTAAAAAAGCTTCGCCATACTTCTCTAATTTATTTTCACCCACACCTTTTACTTTTAACATTTCTGTTTCAGTTTGAGGCATAAGGACACACATCTGATGCAATGTTTCATCTGAAAAAATAACATAGGGTGGCACTTTTTGCTCAGTAGCAAATGTGCGTCTCAGTTCTCTTAATTGATCAAACAAAGCATCGTCTACTGCTACTTTTTGCGCCACTTTTGCTTGTTTTCTAGTGACTGTCATTTCCCCTTTTAATACTGTAACAGCTTTTTCTGTTAATTTTAAAATAGGGTACTGGCCATCAGTAGGAGCTAAGAATTTTTCTGCCGTTAAATAATCAATTAGCTGTGTCACTTCTTTTTGAGGGACACCTTTCATTAATCCATAGGTTGATAGTTCTTCGAAATGCCATTGAGTGACCTTTTTATCTTTAGATCCGGTTAGAACTTTCATGATAAGTGATTTTCCATAGGTTTCACCCATTCGTTTCACACAAGACAACACTTTTTGGGTTTCTAATGTAATATCAATCGCTTCACGATCGTCTAGACAATTGCTGCATCTGCCACAATCGTTGCATTGATCTCCAAAATATTCAACAATATAACGTTGCAAACATACTTGTGTCGAACCGTATTGTGCCATCTCTCTTAATTTTCGATATTCTTGATTCTTCAATTCTTCCATTAACTCTGATTGGTCAATAAAAAATTTTTGAATCTGCATATCTTGAGGAGAAAATAATAAAATAGCATCACTTGGCAATCCATCTCGACCCGCACGGCCTGCTTCTTGATAATATGCCTCAATATTTTTGGGAATTTGATAATGAATCACAAATCGGACATTACTTTTATCGATACCCATTCCAAATGCATTTGTCGCTACCATTACCGTAACTTCATCATAAAGAAATTTTTCTTGCCAATCGTTTCGTTCATCTTCCCTCAGCCCGCCATGGTATTTTCCAGCTTTAATCTTTTTGGCGTTCAATAATTCATAAATACGTTCCACTTCTTTTCGGGTACTAGCATAAACGATTCCCGATTGCCCTTTATTTACTGTTAAATAATCCAGTAAAAAGCGATTTCGTTCTTGTCCTTTCACCACTTGAAAGGCTAAATTATCACGCTCAAATCCCGTTTTCACACGATTATCCGGATCAATATCCAACAACTGCAATATATCATTCGAAACAATTGGAGTCGCTGTAGCAGTCAAAGCTAATACAACAGGGCGATAATCCAATTGTTGAATAGACTCGCCTAAAGATAAATAACTTGGTCTGAAGTCGTGACCCCACTGAGAAATACAATGCGCTTCATCGATAGCTATCATTGAAATGGTTATTGCATGCATCAAATAAAAAATTTCTTCTGTTTGGAATCTTTCCGGAGCAACATAGATTAATTTATACTCACCATTTACGGCTTTTTTTAAACGTGCATTCATCTCGACAGCTGTTAGTGTACTATTTAAATAAGTAGCGGGTATCCCTAATTCTGTTAAGGCATCAACTTGATCTTTCATTAGCGATATAAGAGGCGATACTACTATGGTCACCCCTTCGAAAACTAGAGAAGGAATCTGGTAACAAAGAGATTTCCCACCACCTGTAGGCATAATAGCTAATGTATCTTTTCCTTGCAGGACCTTTTCAATAACTTCTTTTTGTCCCGTTTTAAATTCGGTAAACCCGTACGTTTCTTGCAATACTTGATAAGCCTGTGTTAACAAAGTACCTCTCCTTTCTTGAGGAATCGTTATGTAAAAAAACAGAAAAATCATAGTTGATTTTTCTGTTTTTCATTAAAAAAGTTTCATTCATAAACGATTTATTTGGTACAAACAAAAAACCAACGAGGGCTTTCATTTGTTATTTCTGCATCTCCAAAATCCGCACTTACTTCAATTGAAGAAAAACCGGCTTTAGAGAGCATATTTTTATATTGTTCTAATGGATATGTTCGTTCATTATGTGTTTCATCATAACGCATATAGTTGTCTGACTCTTCACCATACACAAAGAAAGTTAGATCATGTTCAACAGAATGTTCTTTCTCACCTGCATAGCTTGTCCATAAGAAACTGATGTCTTCAGATTGATCATTAAACATATAGCCTGGAAAGACAGTATCCGTTTGATAAATAGAATGAACATCGAATAAAAATTTCCCGCCATCTGTTAATACATTATAGACCTGTTGAAAAACTTTATATACCGCTTCTTCATCAGGCATATAACAAAGTGAATCTGAAAAACAAGTTACAGCTTCAAATTGTCCGATTTCAGAAAGATCCATCATATCTGCCTCAATTAAAGGAAGGGCTACTTCTTCTTTCCTAGCACGTTCATAAGCCAGGCTCAACATATTTTCAGATAGATCTAATCCCGTTACATCATACCCTCTTTTAGACAGCGCTACAGCTAAAGCTCCAGTTCCACAAGCAAGTTCCAGTAATTTTGGACTCTTATTTTGAAATTGACTGTCTACAAATTCTCCCCAACGGTCATAAAGTGTTTCATCCATAATTGCATCATATACTTGTGCAAAAACTTGATAACTCATCTTTCTTAAACCATATTTGTGATGTCTACCAAAGGAGCATCACTCCATAATTTTTCAAGATTATAAAACGAACGTTCAGAATAGTGGAATACATGTACAATCACTTCTCCAAGGTCAATTAATAACCATTTAGATGATTCACGTCCTTCAACTCTTCTTACATCCATTCCAGCTTTTTCAGCTTGATCGATGATTTCTTCAGAAATAGCTTTGACTTGTTTTTCACTGTTCCCATGCATCACAATAAAGCAATCTGCTAAAATAGAGATTTTGCTCACATCCATTGCAATAATGTCCTCTGCTCTCTTATCATCTGCTGCTTTTACAACTAATTCTACTAATTTCATGCTTTCGTTTTCCATATTGTTCCTCCTAAGGATTTGCTACCCATTTATTATAAGTAGCAATTGTTTTTGGATAAATTCTTCTATTTTTTTCAATCAAATAGTACAATGTTTGTTTTGTTTCGTAACCAACAGCTGCTTGTAAATCGTCTGCAGCAAGGGTACGGACTTGTTCTACACCGGGAAAATCTCTGCCAGGTTCTATATAATCGGCAACATAAATCACTTGCTCCAATAAAGACATCTTTTCTGCACCAACAGTATGATGTTTGATTGCATTTAAAATATCTAGATTTGAAATACCTAACTCACGCTCTACTAAAAGAGCTCCTAAAGGGCCATGCCAAATATTGCTCCCATAATCAAGCCACTCTAAATCAAGCTTTTCATGGGAAATCAACTCTCGCATTTCTTTATCGCTGCGTTCTTTAGCATAATCATGCGTTAGAGCTGCAATACTGGCTTTCTCAATAGATACACCGTAACTTTCAGCCAGTTGAACAGCAGCTTGCTCTACACCTAATACATGTTGGAATCTTTTCGAACTTATTTGGCTTTGAACAGCTTCGATCAATTCATTTCTAGTTAAGGATACGTATTTTTTTGAATAGACGATTTGATTTATATTAGTTGTCATCAAGATACAACCCTTCTTGACGGATATACTTTAATGTCTTTTCAGGAATCAAATAATTTACCGGACAGTTCATTTTCAAGTTTTTCCTTAATAGAGTTGAGCTGATGTCCATTGAAGGAACGTCTACCCAAATAATGGGATAAGGACTAAAAACTGGGTAACCTGGACGATTAACACCAACAAACTCCACGAGTTGAGCCAGTTCATCAATTTTGTACCATTTAGGCAAATATTCAACCATATCCCCACCAATAATAAAGTAGTACTCTGTATCTGGATTTTCTTCCTTCAGTTTTACTATTGTATCATAGGTGTAACTTTTCCCACCGCGTTCAATTTCTGCTTTCTCAACATTAAAATAGTCATTATCCTCAGTAGCCAATTCTACCATTCGAAGACGATGAGCAGCATCGATCGCTTTTTTTTCATCTTGATGCGGAGGATTTGCACTTGGCATAAAATAAATTTTCTCTAACCCGAGTTGATGGCAAACTTGATCGGCGATAATTAAATGACCAATATGTGGAGGGTTAAAGGTCCCACCCAGGATGCCCACTCTTCTCTTTGGTTGAATATCCAATTCGATTTCAGTTAATACTTGTGTCTTATTAGTAGAAAAAGATTGCCTTTTCAAGCTAATCACCTTTCTTCATGAAAATAGTATAGATCAAACGTTTATTTTGTTCTTGGTATTTCAGTAGAAACACGTCGATATTTTTCTTGAGTAGATGGCTTAAATAGTATGATTACACGACCAATTATTTGAACAGCATCACAACCGATTTCTTTTTCAAGAACCGCTGCTACTTCTTCAGCTACTTCATCTGTATTTTGCAATAAACCAACTTTGATTAATTCTCTTTTTTCTAAAGCTTCACTAATTTGTACGATAACTTCTTTATTTAAACCATTTTTTCCTATTTGAAAAATGGGATTTAAATGATGTGCTTTACTTCTTAAAAAACGTTTTTGTTTACCAGTTAATTTCATTCTATTCACTCCATTAAGACCTTAACGATCTTTTCTACTTTATTTTCTAGTTATATCAAAGATTTTCGAATCAGAACATCGATTCCTTTAGGAGCCCATCCTGCTACGATACATCCCGGTTCATTTACCGTTACCCAGCCAAGACCTGCAAAAACAATATCCGCTTTTTCTTTAACAGAAAATTCAAAACGAACTAATTCGGGGAAACCTTCAACTTCGTCTTCACGAGGTGGTTGTAATAATTTACCTACTTGTTTTTGGTATAATTCATCTGCTTTTTCTAATTTTGTACGGTGAATATGCAAATCATTCGAAGTAAAACATGTAAAGGAATGTCTGCCGCCTTTTAAGTAATCAAAACGTGCTACTCCGCCAAAGAATAATGTTTGTCCTTCATTCAATTGATAAACTACTGGTTTAATCTCTTTTTTAGGCGCAATCAATTTTAAATCTTTATCGCCTAAAACATGAGCCATTTGATGACGATGGATAATACCCGGTGTATCAATCAAGAATTTTCCATCATCTAATGGAATTTCTATGCGGTCCAACGTTGTTCCTGGGAATTGAGAAGTTGTAATCAAGTCTTGCACACCAGCTGTAGATTTAATAATTTGATTGATTAATGTTGATTTTCCAACATTAGTCACACCTACTACAAAAACATTACGCCCTTTACGGTGTTTTTCAATAGCATCCAATAAAATTTCCATTTCAGCTGGTTTCATTGCGCTTGTCAATAAAACATCATCTGGTCGTAATCCTTCTTCATGAGCACGTTCACGCAACCATTGGGTCATTTTGCCGCGTTTTAGTGATTTAGGAAGCAAATCTACTTTATTTCCTACAAGCAGTACTGGATTATTTCCAACAAAACGGTGCAATCCAGGTATCAAACTACCATTGAAATCAAAAATATCAATAACGTTAACAATTAAGGCGTCTTCAGAACCTAGTTCATTAAGTAATCTTAAAAAGTCATCGTCAGTTAATTGAACGTCTTGTATCTCATTATAATGGCGTAATCTAAAACAACGTTGGCAATATACTTCGCCTTTTTCTAGTCCTTTTTCTAAGGCTGAAGCTGGAGTATAGCCTAAAGCTTCTTTGTTCGTTGTTTGTATAATGGCTCCGCAACCAATACAACGAATTTCTTCCTCATTATTTAATTCTTTTGTCGTCATTTATTGACTTCCTCCATCTCATTGTTGGATCTTTTTTAATCATATAGTTCATTATATGCAATTCCATAAAACGATTAAATCGAGTATTCCAAGCGTCAGTATCCAATATCGGTTTTACTAATACATTACGGATCCCCGCTAGGTTTGCTCCCCAAATATCAGTCATGATTTGATCTCCTACCATGATGATCTCATCACTGGACAAATTCAATTTTTTACTTGCTCTTTTAAATCCAACTGTTGTGGGTTTTAAAGCTCTAGAAACATAATCTAAATGTAATACCTTAGCTACACGTTCAACACGCACTGCCTTGTTATTAGATAGAATCACGACAGGTATTCCTGCTTCTTCCATCACATTGATCCATTCAATTAGTTCTTGGGTTCCATCTGGATTGTTCCAAGCAATCAAAGTATTGTCTAAGTCGGTTAAGACAGCTTTTATGTTTTGAGCTTTTAACTGCTCTGGTGTGATATGGTAAATAGCTTCTACCATCCATGTCGGCTTAAATATATTCAACATTTTTTCTCCCTACTCACTAAAAGAGGAGTACCTCTTACAGTACTCCTCTAGTCTACTATTTACTTAATTATACGCCAAAATAACAAAAAAACAATCTTTAGCAAGCTTTTTTAGGCTAATTCTCATATGATAGACTTATTTAAGCCTTTAATAGAATTGACTGGCTCTTGTTCCAATTAATTGGATTGTAAAAAAACTTCATGCAATTCCGTTAACGCTTCTTTTAAATCTTTTTCTTCAATCAGGATCCAAATAGTTGTATAGCTGTCAGCAGATTGATAAATTGGAATGTTTAATTTTGCCATTGCGGTAACAATTTTAGCTGTTACTCCAGGAACACCTGTAATACCAGCACCTACTATAGCTACCTTCGCACAGTTCTCATGAGTGGCGTAACTAATCTTTTGTTCATTTAATAGTTCTTTCGCTTTTTCAGAAATAGTTTGCGGAAGGGTAAAAACTATTTTCCCAGGAAATATGTTAATGAAATCTAAACTAAAACCTGATTGAGCTAAAAGATTAAATAAGGATTCTTGCAATTCTTTGGTGGTTTCAATTGTAAATTGCACGAGATGTGGCACATGTGCAATTCCTGTTACCAAGCGTTGTGGATCGCTTTGCATTTTTGTATTTGTAATAAGTGTCCCCGTATCGGTTACTGATTGGTAAGTAGAACGAATGCGAATAGGAATACCCGCTTGTTGTGCAATTTCAACTGCTTTAGGATCAATAACTTTTGCTCCTTCGTGTGCCATGTTGCTCACTTCATTGTAACTCACGACTTTTAAAAACTGTGCCTTTTCAACTAATCGAGGATCAGCAGTCATCATGCCAGATACATCTGTAAAGATGTCGATACACGCTGCTTTAAAAGCACCACCTAATAAAGCAGCAGTCGTATCGCTGCCTCCGCGTCCAATGGTTGTCACATGCCCATTATCGCTTACTCCTTGGAATCCTGCTACTACTACAACATCATTTATTTTCAAATATTCATAAATGGCAGAAGTATCGACATCTTGAACTTTCGCTTGCCCAAAATCTTCATTCGTTCGAATACCTGCACTTTGGCCTGTTAAACCTACTGCGTGAATACCATTTTTTTTCAACTGGTTTGTAAATACAGCAGTTGATATTGTTTCGCCAACTGATAACAACATATCACGTTCTCTTAAATCTAAATAGCTCTTTTCTCCATCAATTAAAGATAAGAGCGAATCGGTTGCGTAAGGATCGCCCATTCTTCCGATTGCTGATACAACAACGATTACTTTATATCCAGATGAAATAGCATGTTTGATATGTTTTTCTGCAGATAAACGGCTTTCTTCATCTTTTACTGATGTGCCGCCAAATTTTTG
This sequence comes from Carnobacterium sp. FSL W8-0810, assembly GCF_038007125.1. NCBI lineage: Bacteria > Bacillati > Bacillota > Bacilli > Lactobacillales > Carnobacteriaceae > Carnobacterium > Carnobacterium sp. FSL W8-0810. The sequence continues at coordinate 2,277,982 of NZ_JBBOWO010000001.1, forward strand.
AACTAAAATTTTCATTTTACTACCATCCTTTAAACCTACTTGGCTGTAAAAAATTATTACTGTCAAGTTATCTTTAATTTTTCATTAGTATTCCTGCTTTATTATAGCGAAGACAATCCTTAGATTCAATTTATCTTACAAATTTCATAGAACTATTTAGTTATTTTTTTGCTATACTACTATTGATTAGCCTATTTAGAAAAAAACTAAGGATTTGTACTTTGCTTATAAACCTTTAAAAAAGGAGTTTACAATTATGTATTTAAAAGAAGTATGTTTAGAAAATTATAGTTCTATCCCTAAAGCAATTGCAAAAGGGGCCACTAGAATAGAATTATGCGATTATTTAAGTAGTGGTGGAACAACAGTCAGCAAAGGTGTTATGCATGAAGCAGCAGATTATTGTGCAGAAAAAATGATACCTTTAATGGCTATCATCCGCCCTCGATCTGGTAATTTTGTCTATAATGACAGTGAATTAAAAATCATGGGCTACGATCTTATAGAAGCACGTAATTTAGGTTTAGATGGAGTCGTATTCGGCTGCTTAACAAAGGACAATTGGATTGACGAGGATGCAATGGAACAATTATTAGAAGAAGCTTATGGCTTACAAGTAACTTTCCACATGGCATTTGATGCTATTCCAGTTGAAAAGCAATTTGAAGCTATCAATTGGTTAGCTGATCGTGGTGTGCAAAGAATCTTAACTCATGGTGGAAATTCGCATGTTCCAATCGAAGAAACGTTGCCCCATCTAAAAAAACTAGTAGACTATGCAAAAGATCGAATTCTTATTCTCCCAGGTGGAGGAATAACCAATGAAAATGCTGCTGACATTCAGCAATACCTTGGTGTAACAGAACTGCACGGATCAAAACTAGTCGGCGAGCTTTAAAAATTTACTCGAAGGAACTAGCTGTATAAAAAACGAGTCAGGAAAAATTTCCTGACTCGTTTTTTTATGCTTGTACTTTCAAACCCTCTCGTTCAACCTGAACTTTTTGCACAGTTGTATCATTGAAATTGGCTTTTACTACTTTCCTTATAGCATCTAAGCTTGAGTAAGGAGCTAAAATCAAGACAGTGGAACCAGCACCACTTAAAAAGGTAGCGTGCGCTCCATTTTTCTTTGCTAATTCCCGAATCGGTACTAAATGAGGCACCAGTTCTTTGCGATAGTTTTCATGCCATAAGTCATTTTCTATCATTGCGCCAGCTAAATTCAAGTCATCCGCTAAAATAGCTGAGATCATCACATTACTGATAGAACTTGCTTGGACCGCTTGTGCATAAGCCAATTTTTCCGGCAGTACTTCCCGACTTTCCTTTGTCAGCAATTCATGGTTTGGAATGACTGCTAAGATGCCGGTATCTGGAAACGTATGTTTTACAGCAAAAGTACTGTCTTTTATTTTGCTGGCTATCACAAAATCGCCTAATATAGCTGGTGCCGCATTATCAGGATGTCCTTCTAGATTAGAAGCAATCGCCACTTTCTCTTTTTTGCTTAACTTTAATTCAGCAAGTTGATTAGCCAATTCAATTCCTGCAACAATGGCTGCTGAACTACTTCCTAATCCACGCGTTGCCGGTATCTCACTTTCCATCCATAGTTCTCGAGGTTGGATATTCGGAACAAGCGAAAGAGCCGTTTTGATAATCAGGTTTGTTTCATCGCTTGGAATATTTTCTCCAAGGGTATGATGAATCACCCAACTTTCCGTTTCAGGCCCAACTTCTAGCGTCAGATATAAATTTAAAGCTAACCCACAGGAATCAAAACCTGGCCCTAGATTTGATGTTGTTCCTGGTACAATTATTTTCATAATTTTTCAACCCCTGCTTGCAAATGTTTCCTCATATCTTCTAAGTCATCCATCTTTGAAATAGGAATAGTTGTGACTTCAAGTGCTGTATCTGGATCTTTCAAACCATTCCCTGTAAATACACAGACAACAGTTTCGCCTTTTTTAATAGCACCACCTTTAACATCTTTAATCACTCCTGCTAAAGAAGCAGCAGATCCCGGTTCAATAAATACACCATCCATAGCAGCAACTTTTCGATAAGCATTGATAATTTCATCATCTGTAACAAAATCTATTTTACCTTTGGATTCATCTCGAGCAGCCTCAGCTAATTTCCAGCTAGCTGGATTTCCAATTCTAATAGCCGTTGCAATCGTTTCAGGATACTCAATAATTTCCCCTTGGACAATCGCAGCTGCTCCTTCTGCTTCATACCCATGCATCCTAGGTAGCCCTGTTTGCTTTATCTCATTCCATTCTTTAAACCCTTTCCAATAAGCAGAAATATTCCCAGCATTCCCAACTGGAATTGCTAATACATCTGGCGCTTTTCCCAGATCTTCACAAACTTCAAAAGCGGCTGTTTTTTGCCCTTCAATTCGATAAGGGTTTACCGAATTGACTAGAGTAACAGCTTCCGTTTCAGCTAACTTTCGAACTGATTTTAAAGCTTGATCAAAGTTACCTTGGATCGAGATAATATCAGCACCATACATGACGGCTTGTGCCAATTTACCCATAGCAATTTTTCCATCCGGAATAACAATATAGGCTTTAAGTCCTGCACGTGTAGCATATGCCGCAGCTGCAGCACTTGTATTTCCAGTTGATGCACAAATGATCGCTTTTGCTCCTTCTTCTTTTGCTTTAGCAACTGCCATAACCATTCCACGATCTTTAAATGAACCAGTAGGATTTAGTCCCTCATATTTTCCATAAAGTGTTACACCCAATTCTTTCGAAAGATTAGTTAACGGAATCAAAGGTGTGTTCCCTTCATACAAAGAAATCATGGGTGTTTTATCTGTTACTGGCAATTGATCTTTATATTTTTCAAGTAATCCTTGATACATTAATTTCCCTCCATCACTTTAAAGCAAACAAGTAAATTCATTTCGTTTGTGTCTTTAAAGGCATTTATTAATTCCTTTTGCTGCGCTTTAGTAATTTTATGTGTCACTATCACTACTTTTGCCATATCGCTTGAAAGGGGTTGTTGTATAATTTGGTCAAAACCAATATCAAATTGGCTAAATAATTTTGTAAGTGCCAAAAATTGTCCTGTTTTATCTTGCATTTCAATGGCAATGTAATACTTATTGAATACTTTTGTATCCTCTGCAAGATTCGTTTCATGCTGATAGGAACTAAAGACATTACCACTTGTGCCTAAACGTATATTTTTGGCTACTGTAATCACATCGCTTACCACACTATTTGCGGTCGGCAGTTCTCCAGCTCCAGGACCATAGTACATGGTTTCTCCAACAGCCGCACCTACTACAAAGACAGCATTGTTCTCATTTTGAACACTTGCTAGTGGATGATTTACTGGTACTAATATAGGACCTACATCTACGCTAATTCGACTTTCACTTTGAATAGCTGATCCAATCAATTTAATTTTATAGCCTAGTCTCTCAGCCATTTTAATATCTTCTTGTTGTAAATCACGAATCCCTTTAGTTTCAATTTGGTCTAATTCCACATTCATTCCAAAAGCTAAACGTGTTAATATAACCATTTTACGAGCAGCATCAATACCGTCAACGTCATTTGTTGGATCACTTTCAGCAAAACCTAATTCTTGTGCTTCTTTCAAAGCCTCACTATAAGATTTCCCTTCATTTGTCATTTGTGACAAGATGAAATTTGTTGTTCCATTAACAATACCAAAAACCTTTTGTATTTCGTCAGAAGCTAGACTATCTACAATCGTACGTAAAATTGGGATTCCACCTGCAACACTCGCTTCATAGTATAAATCACAGTTGTATTCTTTTGCTAGAGCGACTAATTCATTCCCATGCAAAGCAATTAAATCTTTATTTGCTGTAACAACGTGTTTTCCAGCTGTCAACGCCTTTTTAATATACTCTTTTGCTTGATCGATACTTCCCATAACTTCCACTACAATGTCTATTTCAGGATCATTTATAATTTCATCTGCATCCATGGTCAACTCTACTCCATCCGCAATTGATCCACGTTGTTTCTTCAGGTCTCGTACCAAAACTTTTTTCACTTTTAAAGTTGTTCCTGTTACTTGATTTAACTTCGGCTCATGGTTCTTTAAAATACGTAATACACCACTTCCAACCGTTCCAAATCCTAAAATACCTATTCGCAATTGGTCTGCCATATACTTTCTCCTTCATTTCCCATTTCTTTAAAATGAGTTTTAAACAACCTTACTCTCATTTTTTTTTAATCATCAGTATATTTAGTATAACCATTTTTGAAAAAATTGCTAGTTAGAAAAAAATAAAAAAAGACCGATAAAAAATTCTTAAAGAATTTTTTATCGGTCTTTAGTAGATAAACCTTTATTACTAAAGTTATATTAATCTTGAAGCAATTCAAATATTTCCATAGCAACTAAGTCTACATCATCAAATTGATATACTTGCTGAGTAGAGGTTTCTAACAATTCAAATGTTTCAGTTTTTGCATCGTACGTAATAACACAACGTTCGTTTCCTTCTTTTTCAAATCGACGAACTTGAACTTCACTTTCTGTATCTTCTAGCATAGCTTCCAATCGGCGAATAATCCCAACTAATTGTGAAGTTGTCATAATTTCGTGCCCCTTTCAAACTTAACTCAGTAATCATTCTACCAGAATTTTTTATAAAAGACAGTAAACTTACCCTATTTTCATAAAAAAATAATCTTTATAGAAAAAAAGCCTAATCTTTTAAAGATCTTATGTTAATATAGTTGCAATACACATCCAAGGAGGCAAACGCAATGAACCCATTACAGGATCGTTTTAATAATCAAACCTACAAAATTGAAGTTTCAGATATTCGTAAATTTGACGAGCGCGTATCTATAATAGATGGCATGCTTAAATTAACGTTAGGTGAACCAGACTTCAATACACCTAGCCATATTAAAGAAGCTGCTATAGACGCAATTACTGCTAATCAGTCACATTACACAGGGATGGCTGGAGATATCAACTTACGAGAAGCAGCCTCTATCTTCATGAAGAAAAAATATGCTGTGTCTTATAGCCCCAAAAATGAAGTCTTAGTAACCGTTGGTGCTACTGAAGCTATATCTGCTTCATTACTAGCCATTCTAAATCCTGGCGATAAAATATTGGTCCCTTCGCCTATTTTTCCAGGTTACGAGCCATTGATCACTCTGAGTCAAGCTATACCTGTTTTTATTGACACAAGCGTTAACGGGTTTGTATTAACTCCTGAAATGATTGATACTGCAATGAAAGAACACGGCAATGATGTCAAAGCCATTATTTTAAATTATCCAAGCAACCCTACTGGTGTTACCTACTTACGAGAAGAAGTTAAAGCTCTTGCAGAAACCATCAAAAAATATTCTATATTTGCTATCAGTGATGAAATCTACAGTGAACTAACGTATGATAATGAACATGTTTCTATTGCTGAGTATATGAGAGATCAAACCATCATCATTAATGGCTTATCAAAATCTCATGCTATGACTGGATGGAGAATCGGTTTTATCTTTGCACCAGAAGAACTTATAAGCCAAATTATTAAGGTCCATCAATATCTTGTAACTTGTGCTTCTTCTATCTCTCAAAAAGGAGCATTAGCGGCTTTAACTACTGGAATAGACGATGCACTCCCAATGAAAAAAGAATACCGTAAAAGAAGAGATTATTTATTTGAAGAATTTACCCAGTTAGGTTTTGAAGTTGCTCGTCCAAACGGTGCGTTTTACCTTTTTGCAAAAATTCCAGAAGGGCATTTACAAAATAGTATGAGCTTTTGTATTGATTTAGCTGAAAAAAATAAGCTTGCTTTAATACCAGGATCTGCTTTTGGAAGCGCTGGTGAAGGTTACATACGCATCAGTTATGCTGCCAGCATGGAAAAATTAGAAGAAGCGGTAAAAAGATTGCGCAGCTATATGACTATTCCTCCTAAAGCTGTTTAATACTTACTAAAAAATACTGCACTCCATAAGATCGACGGTCTTATGGAGTGCAGTATTTTTATTTTTTTATTAGCTATTAGGACGTTGACCTTCCGGCCACCATAATTTAATAATAGCTTGTGTCCCATCATTTTCAAAACCATTTTGTGCTAATTCTTCATATAGCTCTTTAGCTTGACGAGTAGCTGGTAAATCTAATGACATTTTTTCTGCTTCGTCCAATGCAATTTTTAAGTCTTTAATAAAATGTTTAACAAAAAATCCAGCTGTATAGTCTTCTTTAAGAATTCGTGGTGCATAATTTGCTAATGACCAATTTTGCGCACTGCCTCCACCAACCGTATCCAATACTTTTTCAAGATCTAAGTTTGCGGCATTAGCATAAACCAATAGCTCAGCCATTCCAGTCATTGTACCAGCAATCATAATTTGATTAGCCATTTTAGTGTGTTGTCCACTGCCTGCTTTTCCTTGTAAGTTCACTTTAGCCGAAAATAAATCAAAAAAAGGTTTTACTTTTTCATAAGTACTTTCATCTCCACCTACCATAACAGTCAATGTTCCATTTTTAGCTCCTAAATCTCCTCCAGAAACTGGAGCATCAAGAACTTTAATACCTTTTTTATTACCTTCTTCATATAATTTTTGAGCCAATGTAGGGGTACTAGTCGTCATATCTACTAAGATATGATTTTCAGTAGCTGTCTTAAAAATACCGTTTTCGCCAAAATAAGTTTCTTCTACATCTTGCGGATATCCAACAATTGTAAAAACAAGTTCATTCTTTTCCGTTACTTCAGCTGGAGTATCAGCCCATTTTGCTCCTAAACTAATCAACTCATCTGCTTTACTCTTAGTACGATTATAGACTGTTACAGAATAATCAGCTGCTAATAAGTGTTTAACAATTGAAGCACCCATTACTCCCGTTCCGATAAAACCTATCTTTTTTGTCACTCTGATTCTCTCCTTTATATCAACTGATTCTAGTATATCAGTTCTAATAAGGAAAACGTATTATTTTAAATAAATACATATAAAAAAACACAAGAATTCTAAGATCCTTGTGTTTTTCCTACTTATTTAGTGTACGTTTGAACAAGTTCTACAACTTCATCAGCAGTATCACATTCATTGATTGCTTTATCAGCTAATTCAGCCATTTGTTTTGTATCTAAACGTTTCATTAAACTACGAGTTTTAAGAATACTTGAAGCACTCATTGAAAACTCGTCTAGTCCTAATCCTACTAGAAGAGGTACAGCCGTTTGATCTCCCGCCATTTCTCCACACATACCTGTCCATTTTCCTTCTTTATGAGAAGCATCAATAACATTTTTAATTAAACGTAAGATTGATGGGTTATATGGTTGGTAAAGATAAGAAACACGTTCGTTCATACGGTCAGCAGCCATAGTATATTGAATCAAGTCATTGGTACCGATACTGAAGAAGTCAACTTCTTTAGCAAATTTATCTGCAATAACAGCAGCAGCAGGAATTTCGATCATAATACCAACTTCGATATTTTCTGAAACTTCCACACCTTCACTTACTAATTTTGCTTTTTCTTCTAAAAGCATTCCTTTAGCTTGACGGAATTCTTGTAAAGTTGCAATCATTGGGAACATAATACGTAATTGTCCAAAAACAGACGCACGTAATAATGCACGTAATTGTGTTCTAAACATATCTGGTTGTGCTAAACAAATACGAATTGCACGGTAACCCAAGAATGGATTCATTTCATGTGGCAATGTTAGGTAAGGTAACTCTTTGTCTCCGCCAATATCCATTGTACGAACAACAACAGCTTTACCTTCCATACCTTCTAAAACTTCTTTATAGGCTTTGAACTGATCTTCCTCAGAAGGGAAATCAGGTGAATCCATATAAAGGAATTCTGTACGGTATAGTCCAACAGCTTCTCCACCGTTGTTTTTTACTCCTACTAAATCTTTAGGAGTACCAATATTTGCAGCTAGTTCAATATGTTTACCATCTGCAGTTATGGTTTGTTCATCTTTTAATTTGTCCCACTCAGCTTTTTGATCAGCAAAAGCTTTCGCTTTTGTTTCGTAAGTTGTAACATCTGATGTTTCAGGATGAACGATTACATCGCCTTCTAAACCATCGATGATAATAAGATCTCCTTCTTTAACTAAAGAAGTAATATCTTTCGTTCCTACAATTGCAGGAATTTCTAACGAACGAGCCATAATAGCTGAATGTGAAGTACGTCCACCAATGTCGGTAACAAAAGCTTTTACAAATTCACGATTTAATTGAGCAGTATCACTTGGTGTTAAGTCATGTGCAACCACAATCACTTCTTCGTCGATCATTGAAGGATTAGGAAGTTTGACACCTAACAAGTGACTCAACACTCTTTTAGTAACATCTTTGATATCAGCTGCACGTTCTCGCATGTAAGGGTTATCTTCCATAGCTTCAAACATACCAATAAACATATCTGTTACTTCTTTTAAAGCGCTCTCTGCATTGACTTTGTTGTCTTTGATAGAGCTCTCAATGCTCCCGATTAATTCTGGATCAGATAGAACCATTAAATGAGCATCAAATACTTGAGCTTCTTCTTCTCCTAAAGATTCTGCTGCTTTAGAACGAATGATTTCAAGTTCTTTTGTTGCTTCTTTTAATGCTGAATTTAAGCGCTCAATTTCTGAATCAGAGTTCTCAACTGAAATTTTGTTGAAAGTTAAATCGGGTTCAGTTAGTAAGTATGCTTTTGCTACCGCAATGCCATCACTTGCTGCGATCCCTTTTAATTTTTCAACCATTATTCAGCTAAGCCTTCTTTCTTCATTGTTTCTTCGATTCCTGCAAGAGCTTCAGATTCATCAGAACCGTCAGCAGAGATAACTACGTCAGCTCCTTGGCCAACACCTAAAGACATAACGCCCATGATTGATTTTAAGTTTACAGATTTACCTTTGTATTCTAAGTTGATATCTGAGCTATATTTACTTGCTGTTTGTACTAATAATGTTGCTGGACGTGCATGGATACCTGTTTCAGCTACTACGTGAAATTCGCGTTTTTCCATAATAAAAAATCCCCTTTTATATAAATATTATTTTTGAGGACTACATCCAGTTTTAACTGTTAATTACATTCTTTTCAGTAAAACAAGTGATACAGCCCTTACAACTTATAACAATAACATTTTTCAATTATTTAAACAACTATTTTTTCCTAATTTTAATGTTCTATTTTTTTACTTTGACCTATACCTGTAGATGATTTTTCCATTATGCAATGCTTCTCCTACAATAGATTCTTTTTCTTCGTGGCTGAACCAAATCTCACGAAAAGTCATAAAATCATTTTTTTCAATCATTAGAGTATCTATTTCTCCTTGGATCAATTGATTTAAACTTTCTCGCAGCTCTTCCTTTGTCATTCTATACGACTTCCTTTTCTCTCAATTAAATTTTTCTTATGCCTCATTAGTTTAGTGCAAAAAACAAAAAATTTGTAGTGTTAATTACTTGAATGTCAAAAAAGGTCAGTGTATAATAATAAATAGAAAGGTCAGTAATGGTCAATTGGTCATTCGCCTTATTCTATCTACTAAACCTACTATAATGAAAGGTTGTGCTGAGATGCTATGTCAAAATTGTAATCAACGTGAAGCAACGATCCATTTGTACACTAATATGAATGGCCAAAAAGGTCAGTTAGATGTCTGTCAAAATTGTTATCAACTTATTAAAGATGCTCAAAATCGTGGAGAAATCAGAAATAGCCGAACACCACAAGATCCATTTGGTTTTGGTAATTTAGATCAATTCTTCCGTTCTATGCAAAATGCTCAAAATAATAACTTCCAACAAAATAACAGCGCTGTTCCACCAACTCAAAGTGGTTCAGGTGGACAACCACCTATAAATAAAAAACCAGGACTTTTAGGCGAATACGGAACGAATTTAACAGAACTTGCACGTACTGGTACTATAGATCCTGTTATCGGACGCGATAAGGAAATTGAGCGAGTAATTGAAATTTTAAATCGCCGTACTAAAAACAATCCTGTCTTAACAGGTGAACCTGGTGTTGGTAAAACGGCTGTTGTAGAAGGTTTGGCACAAAAAATCGTAGACGGAGATGTACCGCAAAAACTAATAGGTAAAGAAGTTATTCGATTAGATGTAGCTTCTTTAGTTCAAGGAACCGGTATTCGCGGGCAGTTCGAAGAACGAATGCAACAGTTAATGGATGAACTAAAGAAAAATCCACAAATCATCTTATTTATCGATGAAGTTCACGAAATCGTTGGAGCTGGAAGCGCAGAAGGAAGCATGGATGCAGGTAATATGCTTAAGCCAGCACTCGCTCGTGGTGAATTACAAATGGTTGGAGCAACAACTTTAAAAGAATACCGTACAATTGAAAAAGATGCTGCTCTTGAACGCCGGATGCAACCGGTTCGAGTCAGCGAGCCTTCTGTAGAAGAAACAGTTACTATTTTACAAGGTCTCCAAAAGAAATATGAAGATTATCATCATGTTCATTATACTGATGAAGCTATCAAAAGTGCTGTAACCCTATCAAATCGTTACATTCAAGACCGATTCTTACCTGACAAAGCGATTGATTTATTAGATGAATCTGGTTCGAAAAAGAATTTAACAATACAATTTGTTGATCCTAAACAAATTGAAGATAAAATTGCAGAAGCTGCACATCAAAAACAATTAGCTTTGCAACAAGAGGATTATGAAAAAGCTGCTTTTTATCGTGATCAAGCTAAAAAATTTTCTACTATGAGGGATCAACAAAATCCTGATTCTGATGAACCTACCGTAACAGAACAAGATATGATTGAAATCATTGAGCGAAAAACCAACATACCGGTTGGAGAATTAAAAGAAAAAGAACAAGAACAATTGCGTAATTTAGGAAACGATTTGAGACAACACGTTATTGGACAAGATGAAGCTATTGATAAAGTATCTAAAGCCATCCGTAGAAGTCGAATTGGATTTAATAATAAAAGCCGTCCAATTGGCTCGTTCTTATTTGTCGGTCCTACTGGTGTCGGTAAAACAGAGTTAGCTAAACAATTAGCCTTAGAGTTATTTGGAAGCAAAGATGCTTATATTCGTTTTGATATGAGTGAATATATGGAAAAACACAGTGTATCTAAATTGATTGGTTCCCCTCCTGGATACGTCGGTTATGACGAAGCAGGCCAATTAACTGAAAAAGTTCGTCATAATCCTTACAGCCTTATCTTATTAGACGAAATTGAAAAAGCTCACCCAGATGTATTGCATATGTTTTTACAAATTCTTGATGATGGAAGATTAACAGATGCTCAAGGTCGTACAGTCAGCTTTAAAGATACAATCATTATTATGACTAGTAATGCCGGTACTGGTAATGTGGAAGCAAGCGTAGGATTTGGAGCAGCTGCTTCTGGTACTCAAAAATCTGTATTAAATCATCTGACTGACTATTTCAAACCAGAATTTATTAACCGATTTGATGGAATCGTTGAATTCAACTCTCTTACAAAAGAAAATTTATTGTATATTGTAGATCTTTTGATAAAAGATGTAAATGATATGCTTGAACATCAAGGAATCACTATTGAAGTAACTCAATCTGCTAAAGAAAAATTAGCAGAATTAGGATATGATCCAAAATTAGGTGCTCGTCCTTTGCGTAGGGTTATTCAAGAACAGATTGAAGATCGCGTTGCTGATTTTTATCTTGATTACCCTTCTGTAAAAGAATTAGTAGCTAAAACGGATGAAGAAGGAAATCTATCGGTAGAAGGAAAATCATCAGAAACAGAAACGGATTCTTCTTTAGTAATAGAAGAATCTGAACCTAACGACTAATCTTTTACAATTAAAAACAAAAAGAGCTCTCAACCAGTGAAATCATGATTGAGAGCTCTTTTTGTATTCTCTTTAGCCTATGATGATTTTTTCGGTTGGATAATGGTAATTTTTATCTTCTTTATGTTTAGGAACTAATAACATCAGCATATATAACATACCTATTCTACCTATAAACATTAATACAATGATAATCAATTTTCCTACTACGGTAAGAGTAGGTGTCACGCCTAAAGATAATCCAGTTGTTCCAAAAGCAGATGTCACTTCTACGATCAGTGTAATCAAATCATGCGATTCACTGACACTTAAAACCATCACACTAAAAATACAGAGAACCATAGATAAAATAAATACGGTGATTGATTTCTGCACATCATCTCGATCGATCCGTCTTTTAAATAAAGCAACTTGGTCATGTCCTCGGATAAAAGAAATTAAGTAGACGACTACAATGGCTAATGTCGTCGTTCGTATTCCTCCACCTACAGAACTTGGACTTGCTCCAATAAACATTAATATAGAAAATAATAATAAACTTCCTTCACTAAAATTACTCAAAGAAGTAGTCATTAGTCCAGCGTTTCTAGTTGTTACAGAATAGAAAAAAGAATAAAAAACACTGTCGGTAAAAGGCATTCCTTTAAAAAATTGTTTAAATTCTAAAAGCCATATACAAATTGCTCCACCAATTAGTAAAATTAAAAATGAGAAAACGGTAATTTTAGTGAATAATGAAAAACGAAAAGGCAAAGCCTTTTTTTCTTTCTTGTATTGCAGAAAATCTTTAATTTCCAATAATACTGGAAAACCAATACCTCCAACAACAATCAACAACATAATAATAATTTGAACAAAATAATCATCATGAAAAGGGATCAATGCTTGTCCAGTTAAATCCACTCCGACATTTGCAACTGCTGAGAAGCTTGTGAAAAAACCTTGAAATAAGACTTCTTTTAAAGACCAGTTTGAAAATAAAAAAAAGTAGCTGCTTAAAATTACACCCCCAACAAATTCAAAGCCTAATATAATTAATATCGTATTGCGAATCAATCGCACAGTTCCGCTAAGTCTAGGTTGGTTCATATCCGTCATGATTAATTGACGTTGCTTTAAAGAAACTTTTTTCTTTCGAAGAAGCATGAATGAAGTAGATATCATCATGACTCCTAAACTTCCTAACATAAATAAAATTTGCAATAAAATAATTCCTGCAAAATTATAGGTTTCTCCTAAGTTTATGGTAGCTAGTCCAGTAACACTGACTGTACTGACGGCAGTAAAAATCAAATCTATAAACGAAATAGAAACATCAGGATTTCTAAAGATAGGCAAAGCTAATAACAGACAAGCCACTACAACAACAATAAAATAATACAATACAATTAATTGAATCGTAGAGAATTGATTAGAAAAACGACCCATAAATTTATAATAGTTCAAAAAAAATTTACCTCCTTATGATAATCAAGATTTTTTCATACTATGCTACATTTTTACTTATTAATAAGTAGAAATGTTTTGAATTGTGCTCCTTTTAATTATATAATATCTATAACCTAACCGGTATAAAAGAGGTGAAAGATTATGAAACTAATAGACGTTACAAATAATCATTCGGAACTTGTGATGGAACAATTGGAGAATACTGATGCAAATTTTGTGAAAGTTTTTTCTTTAGGGCCTACTACAGTTATTTACTCAGGAGCTCCAACACATAAAGATGTACTTTTACTAAATAAAGTCCGCAATATTAAAAATGCGGAAATCAATTTTGCTCTAGAAAATGTACTTGAAACGACTCTTGACAATGTTGAAATTCTACATGCTCCACATATTGTTGAGTTATCTATTCCTGTTGAAGATTAATCATTTTTGTCTCATTAAAGCAGTAGTATTACTTTAATGGTAACCACCTTTTATTTCAAGCAATCTTTTAAAATGGTCATTTTTCACTATCAAAAAAACCAACTCTTCTATGATTATATGGAAGAGTTGGTTTTTTTTATAATAGTGACGTTAATTCAACATTTGGATATTTATCCGCGAACCAACGCATAGCAAACTGATTTTCAAACAAAAATAAAGGATTGTCAAAACGGTCACGTACAAGTAAATTACGACTTGAAGACATATTTTCATCAAGGTCTTCAGGTTTGATCCAACGTGCAATTTTACTTCCCATCGGTGTCATGATTATTTCAGAGTTGTATTCATTTAACATACGGTATTGAAAAACCTCAAATTGCAATTGCCCAACAGCACCAACAATGTAATCTTCTGTGTGAAAAGTTTTGTACAATTGTATAGCGCCTTCTTGAACAAGTTGCTGTACGCCCTTATGGAATGATTTTTGTTTCATTACATTTTTCGCTTGTACTTTCATAAACATTTCAGGCGTAAATTGAGGAAGCTTTTCGTATTCCACGTTTAACTTTCCTTCAAAAATGGTATCTCCTATTTGAAAATTACCTGTATCATAAAGTCCAATAATATCTCCGGCTACAGCATGTTGGACGACTTCACGGGTCTCAGCCATAAACTGAGTTGAATTAGATAATTTGATTTTTTTATTTGTTCTCGCTAACGTAACGTCAATTCCACGGTCAAATACACCTGAACAAATACGTACAAAAGCAATGCGATCACGATGAGCTGGATTCATATTCGCTTGAATTTTAAAGATAAATCCAGAAAATTCATCAGCAGTTGGTTCTACTTTTTTGTTATCCGTTGTCATGTGAGCTGTTGGACTTGGAGCAAAGTTAATAAACGTATTCAAAAATGTTTCTACTCCGAAGTTCGTTAAAGCAGAGCCAAAAAATACTGGTGTCAACTCTCCAGAAGCGATTTTTTCTTCTGAAAATTCATTACCCGCTTCATTAAGCAACTCAACGTCATCTAAAGCTTGCGTGTATAGACTAGATTGTTTGATAGGATGGTCTCCTTCAATTTCACCAGCTTCATTCAATGGTATAACTTTTTGTCCGTTTAAGCCATTCACTTCTGGGCGATGGATCTCAATTGTTTTATTGTAATTATCGTAAAGGCCAAGTAGACCTTTACCCATACCTATAGGCCAATTCATTGGATAAGAATCAATTTCTAAAACTTCTTCAAGTTCTTCTAACAAATCAAGCGGTTCTCTTCCATCGCGATCTAATTTATTAATAAACGTGAAAATAGGAATCCCACGCATGCGACAAACCTTAAATAATTTTTTCGTTTGCGGCTCGATACCTTTTGCGCTGTCAATAACCATTACTGCACTATCAACCGCCATCAATGTACGGTACGTATCTTCAGAAAAATCCTCATGTCCTGGTGTATCTAAGATGTTGATTCTTTTCCCTTTATAATCAAATTGCATCACAGAACTGGTAACAGAAATTCCACGTTGTTTTTCAATTTCCATCCAATCGGATTTCGCAAACTTACCCGATTTTTTCCCTTTTACAGTTCCTGCTTGACGAATTGCTCCACCAAATAACAGTAGCTGTTCAGTGATTGTTGTTTTACCCGCATCCGGATGGGAAATAATTGCAAATGTCTTTCGTGCTTCTACTTCCTCTTCTAAATAATGTTCCATTTTTATCCCTCATTTTAAGTCTTTTTATTTATTTTGCTTATTTAATTTAACCATATCATCCTAGTCAAGAATGCTACAGGATGGCAATTGTATCATTAACTCAATTATTATAGCATATTTAGTGCTGCCTTTTATACCCTATTCCTTTTTATTGAAGCCATATTCTCCAACATATCCTTCAATAGACCAAATATTCACATTTATTTTATCTGCTTTTTGCTCTGCTTCTTCTAATTGATTTAAGTAAAGCTCATCACCATTTTCATAACCCACACGTGCTAAACCTTCTTCAACCATTACTTCTTGCACTAATTTTCCATCTGCGTATAGGTACGCCAATACTCTATCGTAATCATCTACTTTTTCATGGGAGGGATCATATTCGATCGACAACGTTTTCCCTTTTAAATAATCTGTAAGAAATTCTTTTGCTTCTATACCATATGGCTGTGCAAAACCAGTTTTAGTTGTGCTGCTTTCTGGAGTATCTATCAGAAGCAATCTCAGCCGTTTTTCTTTGTCATTTTCAATGAAAACTATTGTATCTCCATCAATCACTCTTTTAAGTTCAATAGATGTTTGGTCATTTGTTACAGTTGAAGACTTTTCTTCTTCTTGATCTATAACATAGGATCCGGTAAAGAAAAGAATAAGTGCAATAATCCCTGACAAAATCTTTTTATTGATTTTCAAACTATATACCTCCAAATCATTGACCTATAAAAAGGACCTGAGACAAAAATCTCAGGTCCTTTACCATTTTATTCTGAATCTTTTAAACTAGCAAGCTTAACAAAGTAAACTTATTCTTTTTTTCTTACTTAGCTAATTCGTCTTCTTGATCACAAGCTGCTTGAGCTAAGATGTTCAAGTAGTTCCAAGGACGGTCAAAATAAGGTTGGAAGAAGAAATCTACATAAGCAAGGTCTTCAATCGTCATTTTATTTTGAATAGCTAATGATAATGTATTAGCAGAAGCTGTTACATCATATTTAGACATGATTTGTCCACCAACGATGCGGTTTGTTCCTACTTCGTAAACTAATTTCATGAAAACTTCTTCAGTAGTCGGCATAAATTCTGGACGGTAGTTGTCTTTAACGAAAACTGCACGAACATCTAAACCAAAGTGTGAAGCACTATTAACGTTTACACCAGTTGACCCAATGTTGTAGCCAAACAAGTACAAACCAGAAGTTGATTGTGTTCCTCTGTATTTCACTTTAGGTTCGATAATGTTTTTACCTACTAAAGTACCCATACGAACAGCGTTAGTTGCTAAAGGAATGTAAGCTGCTCCACCATTTGGATTGTAATGAACTGCACAACTGTCTCCAGCTGCATAAATATCTTTGTTGCTTGTTCTCATGTATTCATCAACAATGATTGCGCCATTTGGCATCATTTCAACTTTATCTTTTAATAATTCATTGTTTGGACGGAACCCAACACATAAAATAACTAAGTCTGCTTCGTATTCGCCTTTTGGAGTAGTTACAGATTTAACTGAACCATTTTCATCAGCGTTGAAAGAAGTTACGGCTTGGTTTAATGCTAATTTGATTCCACGTTCTTCTAAAGTACTTTCTAATACATCAGTAAATTCTGGATCTAGGTATTTGTTAAGAATACGATCTAATCCATCAATTAATGTAACTTCTTTGCCTGATTGTTCAAAAGCTTCTACTAATTCAATCCCGATGTATCCTCCACCAACGATAACAACTTTTTTAGCTGTTTGGTTTTGTTTGATAACTTCTTCTGCTTGGTTGTAGTTTTTACATAATAAAACATTTTTAGTTTCAATACCAGGAATTGGCGGTGTAATAGGCCAAGAACCAGTTGTATTAACTAATTTATCATAGCTTTCTTCAAATACTTCTCCAGTAGTCATATTTTCTACTACTACTTTTTTAGCTTCAGTATCAATACTTTTAACGTTGTGTTCCATTTTTACGTCAGCACCCATTTGAGTTAATTCTTCAGGGTTAGAATAGAACAAACCTGCTGGATCTTTCACAACTCCACCAACATACATTGCAATTCCACATGATAAGAATGAAACATTATCATTTCTTTCAAAAACAGAAACTTCAACAGATGGGTTTTCTTTTAATATAGTTTTAACAGCTGAGGTACCAGCATGTGTACATCCGATAACGACTACTTTCATTATTTGTATCCTCCTATAAAGCCATTTAATTATGTGATTGCATTACTTTATCGCAAAAAAAATTGTGATATAATGTTCATACTTTCACTCTGAACACTATATCACAAACTATATAAAAAATTCAACTACTAATCAATAATTTTTTGAGTTGAGGCATGTTTTTTACGAATCATAAACATATCTCTTAAATAGACAACCACTGTTTTAACTACTGCATAGGTAGGAACTCCAAGAATCATTCCAATTATACCCGCAATGTTCCCAGCAACTAGCAATAAAACAATAATCGTTAAAGGATGAATTGATAAAGTTTTCCCAATCACGTTAGGAGAGATAAAATTACCATCAATTTGTTGAACCACTAACACCACTAATGCAACTAATAAAGCTTGTGTTGGTGAAATAGTTAACGCAATAATGATAGCAGGTGCTGCCCCAATATACGGTCCAATATAGGGAATAATATTCGTTACTCCTGCAATAATCCCTAGCAAAAGACCATAAGGCATTCCAGTAATCAGGTACCCTAAGTAGGTAAATACTGCCACGAATAAACAAACTAACGCTTGCCCACTGATATAAGAAGCAATAGTCTCATTCATTTGCCCAAGTAATTCAATCATTTGCCCACGGTATTCCTTTGGAAAAAACTTAGCAACTGAAGGCCTAAAATGTTTTCCATCTTTAAACATATAAAACAATATAATTGGAACTGTAACAATAACGACCGTCGTATTCGCTAAAGCCCCAACCAATGAACCAACACTTGCTGTTAAAGCAGTCAGTACTGTGTTTGCAATATTTTCAATAGAAAGATCCATTTTTCCTAAAGTTTGCTCCAAATCAAAATTAGCAAACATTGGCTTTTGAAGCATTTCGTTAGAATAATTTTCTAAAGCTTTTAAAAACGAAGGTATACTTGTAATCAACTGTCCTAATTGTTCAATTAAATTAGGTAAAACAGATATAGCTAAAAATACTACTACTCCTAAAAATAATAGAAAAACAATGATGATCCCATATTTTCTTTTGATTTTTATTTTTTCTAATTGTCCAATCAAAGGATTTAACAAATAGTATAAAAAACCAGCTACAATAATAGGGGTAAACAACGTTGAAACAAATGTGGTTAAAGGTTGAAAAATAAACTCGATCTTCGTACTCATAAAAATCAACGTAGCACAAACTAATAACCATACTGTCCAAAACATTAATTTCGATTTTTTAAAATAATCCATAACATTAATCCTCTCCGGTTAATCTAGCATCTCACTTAATAAATACTGTTCGATCAATTGTTCAGTCGCTGTTATAGATTCTTCATGCGTTCTTTCATAGGCATGGCTTGCTTCTATTCCTGCACCAACTAAAGCATGACGAACATCCGCTCCTGCTTTCATAGCAGCTGAAGCATCACTTCCATAAAATGGATAAATGTCTAACTGGTAAGGAATATGATTGTCTTCGCAAAGTGCAGTCAGTTTTTTCCTCAACTCGTAATGGTACGGACCGCTTCCGTCTTTTACACAAATGGATACAGAATATTCATCAGTTTGTTGGTCATCTCCCATGGCACCCATATCAACCGCCAAATACTCCACTACTTTGTCAGAAATATTTGAATTTCCGCCATAACCAATTTCCTCATTATTTGAAATATAAAAATGAGTGGTATAAGGAAGCACCACTTTTTCAGTTTTTATTTTCTTTAAACATTGCAGTAAGATAGCTACACTCACTTTATCATCCAAATGACGGGATTTAATAAATCCATTAGTCGTAATTTCAGTTCTAGGATCAAAGCTAATGAAGTCTCCTACAGAAACACCTAATGATTGAGTTTCTTCTTTTGTCTGAACTTTCTCATCAAGACGTACTTCCATATTCTCTTGATTTCTTTCAGCTGTTCCAGCATCTTTGTAGACATGAACGCTAGTTTGATGCATTAGAATCGTACCTGATATCTTTCCATTAGCTGTATGTACTGTACAGTATTCTCCTTCGATTGCATTGAAACGAAACCCACCAATTAAATCTAATTTCAGTCTTCCATTTGGTTTAATCGCTCTTACCATGGCTCCTAACGTATCAACATGTGCTGTTACAAAACGATGCTTTTGATGATTTGCTCCTTTTACAGTGATCATCAATCCACCTTTATTTGTTTTTGTAGTTTCATAACCGAACTGATTTAAATAATTTTGGATAAAAGAAATTATTTCATACGTATTTCCCGTTGGAGAAGGAATTGTTGTTAATTTTTCAACAAGTTGAATCGTTTTTTCATTCATTGCATTGACCACCATTCTTGTTTAATTTATATTCTTTAGTATAGTTCATCTACCTTAATAAATAAAGAACGTCTGGATAAAAGCTCACGTTGTTTTCATCTAGATTCATTTGATTAATTATGTTACGATTTTAATGTAAAAGAAAGAAGGGAAACGATGGAATTTATTTGGACAGTAGATTTAACATCTGGTTATTACAATGATGCTATATCAATCAGAAAAAAAGTTTTTGTGGAAGAACAACATGTTCCGCCAGAATTAGAAATTGATGATTTAGAAGATAAAACGATTCATGTTATTGGATATTTAGAAGATAAAGCAGTATCTACAGCAAGACTTTATCAAAAAAATGACACTACTTTTAAAGTTCAACGTGTAGCTGTTTCGCTTGATTTCCGCAAACAAAATTTGGGCAATCAATTAATGTTAGAAATAGAACGTTACGCAAAAGAAAAACAGGTAAATCAATTGATTCTTGATGCACAAGATCATGCTTTATCATTTTATGAAAAATTAGGTTATCAGATTGTAGGCGATAGCTTTATGGACGCTGGAATTCCTCATCATAAGATGGTTAAGACGCTTAATTTATAAACGCCCAATCTGACAAAAATTAAAGGTTGTAAAAACTGGAACTAAGTTCTCCGTTTTTACAGCCTAATTTTAATAGTTATTTTTTTCTTTTATTTAATAATTTCTTTCGCTTTTGTCTCATTTTAGCAAGTCTTTCCTGTGTTTCTTCTTTTAAAGGCTCAATCATACTAACTTGTCCTTCAGAAATAGTAACTTCATATACTTCACCTATTTGATAATTTTCTGGCAGTAAACTTTTTTTTATATGAAAAGATGCACCTTCATCCGGAATAAAACGAGCTAAATCACCCTCTATTTCTTCAAGCACCATTTTCATTAATGTTCTCTCCCTTTTCAGTCTTAATAGTATACGTTCCGTCTTCATGGATGACAAGAGTAATCGTTCCATTTTCAATAGTTCCATAGACTGGAATATTATATCTTTTTAAACGACCAATTGCGTCTTTACCGGGATGTCCATAACTGTTATTTGCACCTGCTGAAAATAGAGCAAGATCTGGTTGGCTTGCTTGGATCCATTCTTCACTAGTACTTGTGTCCGATCCGTGATGTCCCATTAAGATAAAATCAGCTGCTAGATCAATACCTGTATCTATAATAGCCTTTTCTATACTTTGAGAAGCATCTCCACTAAAAAGCCCGCTAACTTGATTAACTGTAATTTTAGTTACAATAGAATCGTCATTTTGATCATTATCTGATGGATCAGTAGGGTTCAACACATCAATTTTAAAAGGACCTACTTGATGTTTTTCTCCAGCTTTCGGTTCTGCATATAAGGCATTACTTTCATCTATGGCATCTAGTACCCGTTCATAAATTTTACTTGTAGCGTCGTTCCCATTCATCCAGACTTCTTTTACATTATAATAATTAAGAATAAGATCTCCATAACCAATATGATCTGAATCGTTATGTGTAAAAATCAGCAAATCAATTTTACCGCCTGTACCAACGTATTGGTCCAGTTGTTGAATAATTTTTTTATCTTTGTCTTCATAGCGTCCACTATCAATTAAAATGTTTGTACCGTCTTTCGATTGAATAAGTGTTGCTGATCCTTGATTAGCATCTAAAAAACGAATGGTTGTTTCTTGATTCTCTGTCTCAGCTGGTTCTGGATCCTCAGAATTAAAAAGACCAGCTGTTTCTTCCATAAAAATAGTTATTCTTTCCTTTAAAGAAAGCTCACTATTTTTATTTTCACCCAGAAATAAGCCAATCGAAAAAACAAACAAAAGTATGATTCCAGTAGAAATCAACTTTGTTCGTTGTTCTTTTTGTTTTTTAGTCATCTTTTTTTTTCTTTTTGGCACTGCCTGTCATCCTTTACTCTTGCACATATATTTTAGTTGTACGCGCCATTTTAGTTACTAATAAATTTAAGTTAGGTAATTCATAAATAATGCAGCTATATTAAAGTAAATTAAGACACTAGTTAAATCTGTAAGTGTTGTAATAAATGGACCACTTGCAACTGCAGGGTCAAATCCTATTTTTTCCATTAAGATAGGAATAAAGCTTCCAGCAAGATTAGCAATCGTTATAGCTGCTAACATCGCTATACCTATGACTAATCCCAACACAAAATTTTGTTGCCAAATTCCTACTGCTAAGAAAATAGTAACACCTGTTACGACACCGGTAATCAATCCTGATGAAATTTCGCTTAAAATGAGTTTCCCAAAGTTCCTTTTATTTTCATCGTTATCCGCTAATTTCCTAACAGCTACGGCGAGTGATTGAGTTCCTGCGTTCCCCGCAGTTCCTGTTATCAGCGAAATAAAAACTGCTAAAATACTTGCTTCGCTGATCATTTCTTCAAAATTACTAATCAAAGTAGATGTTCCAATACCTAGGAATAATAAAATGATCAACCATGGAAGTCTTTTTGAAGCCACAACAAAGGGATTCTCAGATTTCTCTTCAACATCGACTCCAGCTAAACCAGAGTAATCGCTGGCTGCTTCATCATTAATTACATCAATAATATCATCTACCGTAATAATACCAATTAATCTTTCTTCATTATCCACAACTGGAATAGCTAAAAAGTCATAATCTTGTATCGTACGAGCAACATCTCTTTGATCATCATTAACATTTACTGATACTAACCGATCACCCATAATATCGAAAATCATTTCATCATCTTCATGAACAATTAAGTCTCTTAATGAAATAACTCCCACTAATCTTCTATTTGAGTCCACAACATATACATAATAAATTGTTTCAGCTTCTGGTGCTTTTCTTTTTAAAATTGACATCGCTGATTTTATAGTTTGATTAGCAAAAATTGAAATATACTCAGTAGTCATGATAGAACCAGCAGTATCGTCTTCATATTTCAATAATCTTCTAATGCCATCCGCATCTTCTGCTGGCATTAAACTCAAATATTTTTTAATGGTAGCAGGGTCTAATTGATTCAACATATCTACAGCATTATCTCGGTACATTTCGCTTAGCATATCTGCAGCATATTGAGGGTTCATTTCTTCCAGATACTTTTCAACTGATTCTTCCTCTTCCTCAAGAATCTCAAACATATCTGCCATTTCTTTAGGAGAAAGAAAATTATATCCTCTTAATCGTTCCTCATCTGATAAAGATAAATAAACCTGACTTTGTTCATACACATGTAATTCTAAAAAGTGGTCTCTAAATTGATTGATGTCCTCAGCATCTAGATACTCTTTTAATTGTTTTATTTGTTCTTCAAATTCAATTTGTTCCTCTTTCAAGGGCTACACCCCTTTCCAATTCATTTCATTAACTATTGATCTCTTGCTGTTTATGCTGATGTAGCCATTGAGCCATGTCTTTAGGGTTTTCAAGTTTGAGGCTTATTTTTTCATTAGTAAACGGATGAAAAAATTTTAATGCTCTACAATGCAACGCTTGCCTTACTACCCAATTGTTTTTGGATCCGCCATATAGATCATCTCCCATTAATGGATGACCTATATGAGCAAAATGGACCCTAATTTGATGCGTTCTTCCAGTATGCAACTGAATATCGACTAAAGTAGCTTCCGGAAATGATTCTTTAACCCAATACTCTGTTAAAGCTTCTTTTCCAGAAGAATGAGCTCTTCTTGTAATAATTGAATCAGTCGTACGAGCAATTGGGGCATCAATAAATCCATGGTCAGCTTTTTTTAGTTGACCCATAATAAGAGCGATATATTTCTTTTCAATTTCTTTTGCTCTTAATTGGATATCCATTAACGCATGTGCGTATCCATGTTTGGCAAATAGCATTAAGCCAGTCGTATCACGATCAAGTCTCGTTACAATATGAATAACTTGATTAGCGTATCCTTGACGCACGTAATACCCTTTAACTCGATTAGCCATTGTACCTTCCGGATGAACTTGGGAAGGCACTGACGCAACTCCATAAGGTTTATTTACAACTAAATAGTGCTCGTCTTCATATACGATATCAATAGGAATATCGACAGGAATGGTTGTTTCATGAGGTGCTTCATCTGGAATCGTAATTTGTACAGTATCTTTATCTTTTAAAAGGTAACGTACAGTTACTTCCGTTTCATTGACTTCAATTTTCCCACCATGAAACTTTATTTTTGCTAGTAAACTACGTGATATGCCTTTTGTTTTTAAAAATGACTTCACTTGTAAACTAGTTGGCAATTCATATGTCCAACTAAACTTCATAATTTTTTTTCGCTCCAATAAAAGCATCTTCAACCCGACTCCAGAAATGAGTATGTCTGTATCGAGCAAAGTGAATGCGTTCTTTCGCAATGCAATAATTTAATTCTGTAATATTTTTCTCAGAAGACGTCAATTGATCAATTGTTAAAACAAATCCTTCTGTTGTAAGTGGTTTAATTCTAATCCACTCATCTCGTGCTACGATCAACGGTGAGCCTAAAATGCGAAAAACGCGATTATTAATGGGCGCAATTTCGGTTAATTGCAGAGCTTCTAATCTAGGATGAATGACCGCACCTCCTACAGACTTATTGTACCCTGTTGAACCTGTAGGTGTTGAGATACACATTCCATCACCCCTAAACCGTTCAAATAACTCATCTTTTATGAAGACATCACAAACCATCGTTCCATCTATACGTTTCATCGTAGATTCATTCAAAGACAAAAAATGAGAAGACTCTTTTTGTCCTTGATAAGTTACTTTAACATCAAGTAAAGGATAACTTACACTTTCACCTTCATCATGAAGCAAACTTATGACTAAATCTTCTAATTCATAATCTCGCCAATCAGTATAAAAACCTAAATGGCCTGTATGGACTCCTACAAATCGTACTTGATCCAGCATGTGGGCATATCTATGAAAAGCAGATAACAAGGTTCCATCTCCACCGATTGTTACAACGACATCTGGGTTTTTATCATCTAGCAAAAGATTATTTTGCAAACACAGTATTCGAAACTGTTCGGCCAATTTTAAAGATTGCTCTACGTTGTTATTAACTACAGCTATTCTCAAATCTGTCCTCCCCTTCCTTTTTTATTTAAACATGTTGCTGCAACAGCCTCAACCAATACGCTTTTAAAAAAACTCATTCAAGAATCTAATCCTATCAGTCTTTTTGCGTTTTCTCGACCGTCGCTCTCTTACTATTAGAAAATAAATGCTGCGCCTCTTGTATTTCTTCTCTAATTTGTGACATTTCTTCATCTAATTGAAAAGCAGCTTCTGCTGCTCGTTTTAAACGAACATTAATGGCATCTGGAAATTCGCCTTGATACTTATAATTCAATGAATGTTCAATCGTTGCCCAAAAGTTCATAGCTAAAGTACGTACTTGTATTTCACCAAGAATCCTTTTTTCACCATTAATAAGTTGAACCGGATATTCGAATACAATATGATAAGACCGGTAACCACTTTCCTTTTTGTTCGTTATATAGTCTCGCTCTTCAATAATTTTCATATCGTTTCTATTTCTTAAAAGTCTAACTACTTCGTGAATATCCTCTACAAATTGACACATAATCCTTAATCCGGCTATATCTTGCATTTCTATTTCTAATTTATCGAGAGGGATATTTCGTAGTGTAGCTTTTTCAATAATACTATTAACTGGTTTTACTCTTCCAGTAACAAATTCAATTGGAATATGTAAATTACCTTTACTAAATTCCTTGCGCATACCTTTTAATTTTACTTTTAATTCTTCAACTGCTTGATTATAAGGTGTTAAAAATTCTTCCCAATTTTGATCCATCTTTTATACCCTCTTTTAGAAGCTTAAGATTTCGCACTTTAAAAGTGCTATATGACTATATTTTAACATATTTATTAAGAAAGAAGAAATAGCCTAAGATTGAAATCATATAACGAATAATTGAAAAAATTTTTACGCTTAATTAAATATGAAGTACGGCGAAAAAATTAGTTGAACACCAGTATATAATTTTTAAACAGAGTTTAAAATTGAACCATTTTAAAAGAATAAACGAAAAATTAAAGATTAGAACACTCAATAAATATTGGTATTAAAGGGTTTCAAATGAAATGTGGCGACTTTGTTACAAATCGTACTAATTTTTATTCAAAAGCAAGATCCTTTATTATATTTTTTTAGTCATTTTTGATAAAGTATATTTGTTAGCAAAACAGATTGCTTATGCACTATATATTGAATAAAAAAATACTAAGACTAAGGTGAAGATAAATGTTCTCAACTATGCATACTAAAAATGAATCTACTTATAATGAAATGCTTGAAATTTATTTGTTTATTAACCCAATTGACACTAACTGTTTGAACGCTGAAAAAGAAGTTTTACAATTCATTGAAAAATCTACTAGTAAAATTCGTGTTAACTTTATTCCTGTTCATAATTTAAGTACGATTAATAACTATCTTTCTACCAATAACTTGCCAAAAAATGATTTAGCTTTTCGTAATGATGTTTGCTCAATGACTTATGATATTTGTCTTTATTATTCAGCTGCAACTATGCAAGGAAAGAAAAAAGGTCGCAACTTTCTATTAGAATTGCAACATGCACTTATTGAAGAAAAACAGTTTTTCTCAGAAAAACTTGTTTTAGAAGCAGCTAAAAAAGCTAAATTAGATATTCCTATGTTCCTTGAAGATAAAGACTTAGAATTCACAAAAAGTTCTTTTGAAGCAGATCAAAAAGTTGCCCGTGAAATGAATGCTTTTAATACTCCTTCTTGTGTACTATTCAGTGATCAACACAAAGAACATGGTTTATTAATTGATGAAGGAATTACAGTTGAATTACTTCAAGCTCTACACAACCCAAATCCAATGATTGTTGAAGCTAGAAACCAAATGATTGCCAAAGAAGGTATTCGTGCCATTAATAAAGCTTCTTTCCAAGTCCTTTAGAATAGGTATATGTTATTTCATTCAATCAAACAAAAGAGTGTGAGACGAAAAAATGTCTCACACTCTTTTGTTTGATCTATTTTAATATACATAGTTGAATAAAGGAAAAAGGTTATCCTCAACTTTATTTTCTTATGTTCCTGGAAGACTGATTTCATTTTTGATGTGGTCCCTCTAAGTTGGGCAAAAGGTAAACAGATAAATTGAAATAAAGGTATTGAGCCAAAAAGCTTCTTGATAACTTCTATAAAGTCAAAAAAACATTCATTGCAATTTTCGCAAATGAACGTTTTTTTGTTGCAGAAATTTCTAACCAATCTCATTTTTAGTTCGTTGAGTTTAATCTTTTAATGTTTCAATCAATTCTTCTAACTCGTTTAACCTTGTTTCAAATACTTTCATAGCATCTTCTATATATGTTTTCTCTGTCATATCTACTCCAGCTTTTTTCATTACTTCGATAGGATAATCACTATTTCCAGATTTTAAATAGGTTAAATAGTTATCTAAAGCTCTATCTTCACCTTTAACAATTTTATCTGCTAGAGCTGTAGCAGCTGAAAAGCCTGTTGAATATTGGTAAACATAATAATTATAGTAAAAATGTGGTATTCTGGTCCATTCTAAAGCTATTTCAGGATCTTTTTCAACATCCGGACCATAGTAACGCGCATTAAGTTCACCATAGTAGTTGTTTAAAAATTCGCTAGTTAAAGGTGTACCCTTTGCTGCCTCTTCATGAATAAAATGTTCAAATTCAGCAAACTGCGTTTGTCTGAAGATCGTACCTTTGAATCCATCTAAATAATGATTTAGTACATAAGCTCTAACTTTTGGATCTTTTTGAGTTTCCAATAAATAATCTGTTAAAATATTTTCATTTGTAGTAGAAGCTATCTCTGCTAAGAAAATGGAATAATCTCCATATACATAAGGCTGATTTGTCCGAGTGTAGTAACTGTGAACGCTGTGACCTAATTCATGAACGAGAGTATATAAATGATTAAGAGAGTCATGCCAATTTAAAAGAATATAAGGATTTGTTTCGTAAGCACCTGAAGAGTATGCTCCACTTCTTTTCCCTTCATTTTCCATAACATCAATCCATTGATTGTTGAAAGCTTTCTTCAACACAGATAAATACTCTTCTCCAAGCGGTTTTAAGGCTTTCATTGTTTCTGCTTCAGCTTCTTCATAAGTATATTTAATCCCAGCCTCACCACTAATAGGTGTGTACATATCATACATATGAAGCTCTTCTACATTTAAAAGTTCTTTTCTTAAAGCAACATAGCGATGCAGCAAAGGCAAATGCTCATGTACGACATCAAGCAATGTATCATAAACAGATTCCGGAATATGGTTACTGCTTAATGCTTTCTCTCGTGCAGAGTCATAATGATGTACTTTTGCATTGTAATTGTGGTATTTAACATGAGAAGAAAGGGTACTTGAAAAAGTATTTTGCAATCCATCATATACTTTATAAAGATTTTTAAAAGCAGCTTCACGAACAGAGCGGTCAGTACTTTCCATTAACTGTCCATAAACTCCATGTGACAATTGGATATCATTTCCATTTTCATCTTTAATAGTTGGAAAAGTAATATCTGCATTATTCAATATGTTAAAAGTTCGGCTTGAAGCATTAAAGATTTCTCCAGCACCTGCTAATAAAGCTTCTTCATTAGCGCTAAGTACATGCTTTCTAGCAGCTGTTAATTGATCAATAAAATGTTTGTAGATAGCTAAGTCATCGTTTTCATTAAAATAGCGCGCCAAAGTTTCTTCAGATAATTCTAATACTTCCGGTTCAAACCACGAAATAGCTTCACTTGCTTGTGTTGCTAATTTAGTAGCTTGTTCATACATGCCTTGATACGTTGAATTAGTTGTATCTTGATCGTTCTTTAATTGAGCATACACGTATATTGTTTCTAATTGATTCGATAAGTCCAAAATAGCTTGAATAGCTTTTAAGAAACTTTTTGATCCTTCATTTAGTGTACCTTTGTAAGACACAACAGTCTTAACTTTTGTTTCTAATTCTTTATAAGAAAGAGTAAAATTGTCATCTGACTTAAAAACAACTTCTAAATCCCATGTCCATTCACTCGGTACTTCGTTTCTTTTTGGTAATTTTTTTGACTCGCTCATTAAAAAACCCCCTTGAAATTTACTTATCTTTAATCTTACCATAAACTATTTTAAAATAAAGACAATTTCATTCACTTATTTTCCTTACGAGTCACCTTTCAAATAGTTGATCAAAAATAGAAAGTTGGTCTATTTTTTCCTTTTCATTTTTAAACCGTGTAGGCTTTCTTTGCACGATCCATTCAGAGTTCGATACCATTACTAGTATGCCTCTTTCATTTAGGAGGGCCATATAGTTTTCGAGACACTTTATTTTATATTTATTTGAAATAAGAGGCATTACATGAAAAACAATCTCCTCATTTTTTATCATATATTTTACTTTATTCATAAAATCTTTTTTAGTGATAACATCTCCAATACTTTTATTCATAATCCATTCCAAAAAGATATATTTCCAAAAATAAGGAAGTGATTTAATAACTAATTGGCCTCTTACAGGTAAGTAGACTTCTAATGGCAGTGAAATCAAAGAATCTCCACATTTATATATATGCTTCTGAAAAGAAACTATCTCTGGCACTTGATAATTTCTCCCTTTATTTAAAAAATAATGTTCCTGAACGAGCCTTTTTTTTGGTTCCACTATATAATTTAGTGAGGGAAAATCTAATTGTTGGATTATCTTTTTCATGTTAGTTTCTTTTTTAGTTAACTTAAATTGATAGTAATGACAAGCAATACGAGATGAATGTCCATCTTCGCAAATTTGATAATGAATGGTTAATTTTTTTAGATTTACATGTAATTCTAAAAAATAACACCCTAATGCTTTATGTTCGTTAACAAATAATCTTTGAAATTTGGTTATCTTATCTTTCAAATGATAATTATGGCCTAAAATCCAATAAACTTTGTACCCGTTTTCATTATATCCTGATGTTCTTTCTATCATTCTCTGAGCAGAAAGCGCACTACATTGAAATTCTATCGCTATAGGTGTTTGTTCATCTAACCAAATTAATAAATCTGGTCGCTGTTTTAAATTTGGTAGGTAAGCTTCGAGTTGGCAAGGAATATCTTGCTGTGTGAACCATTGGTAAAGGAGACTCTTACCAAGAACATGTTCCTCTGTCTCGCCTTCTGAAAAAATTGCACAGTTACTATTTTTAAAATGTGTAAAATGAGCTTGTTTAATCAAGCCTTTTTTCAGAAAAACTGGTTCATTACATTGAGGACAATAGAATTTTTGATGAGTATTCTTTTGTTCATCTAAAGCGTATACATGTTGGTTATGCGCATTCACTGCTACTAGCATTATTTAAGCTCCTTTCTTCTAACATCTTAACTATCCGCAAAGAAAAAAAGAAAAGCCTATTTTTGCCAAAAAAAAAAGAGGCTTGGATTTTTATCCCAGCCTCTTACATATTAAACTTTTATTTAAAGTAATGACGTGTTAATTCGAGTGCATTTTTTTCCATAATCAATTTACCATGTTCTTCTAAAATCCCTTGAGTAACAGGCGTTTTATCAGCAAACTCTAACGCAAGTGCTATTTCTTCATCAGCACTTCTTTCAGTCAATTCATCAATGAAAAATATTAAATTCAAATAGTAAATGTCTTTGTAAAGAAACAAATTAGTTACAGCATTATCTAAATGCATCATTTTTGATAATTCAATCATATCTTCAAATTCATTAAATTTCAAAACGATTTCTTTCGTTTCATCTTCAGTGTGGCTTGCATACTCATCAGTTTTATTATCAGATTTTTCTGCGTTTTGTATCATTTGTTTTTTAATATACTGAGAGAATTCATCTGAATTAAGATCTTCAGAAGCTGAGGAAAAGTCTAATTGGTCATTTAAGGGACCACCTTTACTAATAAACAATTCTAATCCATTTCCATTTGGTAATACTTGGAATGTAATGGCATCTGATTCATGGAACTGTTCGTCTACATCCACTTCTTCTAGAATACTATAAAAGAAATTTTCAATTTGTTTATGGTTTCCTAAAAGGTCTAAAAATGTTACGCCTCTTTCTTCCAAATCAGCACTTTCGATTAAAACTCGGATGGTGTTTTCATTGATATGTTCCATTTCCATAATCCTACACCCCATTTCTCTTCTTCATAATTAACACAATGTTAATGTATGAATAATCTATATAACCATTCTAAAGGAAATAAATAAAATGTAAAGTTAAATGTGTCAAAAAAAAACTACAACACCATTATGATGAGTAGTTTTAACATTATTCTTAATATCCAACTATTAGTTGAGCTTGTTTTAATTCAAGCGCTCTTACTTCACGAGGTAAGAAGCGGCGAATCTCATCTTCGTTATATCCAACTTGCAATCTTTTTTCGTCTACCATAATTGGTCGACGTAAAAGTCCAGGATTGTCTTGAATTAAATCAAATAATTCATTTAAGGGTAAATCATCTAAATCAACATTCAATTCTTGAAATACTTTAGAACGAGTTGAGATAATTTCTTCTGTACCGTCTTCTGTCATTCTTAAAATCGATTTGATTTCACCAATTGTTAATGGCTCTGAAAATATATTTCTTTCAGTATAAGTAATATTGTTTTCTTCTAACCATGCTCTGGCTTTACGACATGACGTACAACTAGGCGAAGTATATAAAGTTACCATAGGTTATTCTCTCCTTTTTTAATCATAATAGATCGTTCAAAAAAATTGAGGATTTTTAATGAAACTATGAAATGCCTTACAAGAACATTATAAAACATTCATTTTAAAATTACTACCCCTTTTTGTCATTTTTTTGTCACTTTTAAAAAAATTACGTTGTTTTTACAATGTAATTTTTTTGTTAATTATTTTATAAGAGTTGAAAACCTTTATATATAGGCATTTAAAACTAGTTAGGCATAATGATAATTAATGTAAATAAGAATTTATTACAAATAATATTTTGTTTAAAAACAAACATTATTTTATTAAATGATCACTTATTTTTTTCTCATTGCCTTGACAGATTTTATCCCATTTTATTTATATCGATTGAAGATAAGCAAAAAAAGCTTTAGATTAGAGTTTTTCTCTAATCTAAAGCTTTTTAACTGGTTTATTTTTTATAACTTGCTTTCTTTTCTTTTAAAGCAGCTATATCTGATTCTCTACAGTAAACGTAGTGGCCAGGAGTAATTTCACGCAATTCTTCAGGTTCTCCATTTGATTCACGAGGAATATACGGAGTACGTACACGATTACGTTCATATTCAGGGTCAGGTAAAGGTACAGCAGATAATAAACTTTCAGTATAAGGATGCAACGGTGTATTGTACACTTCATCAGCAGGAGCTAATTCAAGTAACTTACCTGTATTCATTACTCCAATACGATCACTAATATATTTAACCATTGATAAATCGTGGGCAATAAACAAGAACGTTAAGTTTTGTGTTTTTTGCAATTCCATCAATAAGTTAACAACTTGAGCTTGGATAGATACATCCAATGCAGAAATTGGTTCATCAGCAATAATAAATTTAGGTTTAACAGCAAGAGCTCTAGCAATCCCAATACGTTGACGTTGTCCACCTGAAAATTCATGCGGATAACGTGATGCATGGTCTGGATTTAGCCCAACTGTTTTCAATAACGCGTCTACTTGGTTGTTTCTATCTTCAGTAGAACTAGCTAGTCCATGGATATCAATACCTTCTGCAATGATATCACGAACTTTCATTTTTGGATTTAAAGACGCATAAGGATCTTGGAAGATCATTTGCATTTCTCTTCTAAATTTCAACATATCTTTTTTACCAGATATATCATGAACTTTAGTACCTTCAAAGTCAATTTCTCCGTCTGTTGGATCATATAAACGAATGATTGAACGTCCAGTTGTTGATTTACCTGAACCAGATTCACCAACTAAACCAAAAGTTTCACCTTTATAGATATCAAAAGTAACGTCATCTACCGCACGAACTTCATTCTTTGTTCCTTTATTAAAGTATTGTTTCAATCCTTTAACTTCTAAAATCTTTTCTCTATTTTCCATGTTAGTTTACTCCTCCTTTGACTTCAGTCTTAGCAGCCTTTTTAGGCGCATGAAGTGGAGCAAATTTTTCTTCATAGATTTTATGACGTGCTTTAATTTCTAACGGTGGCTCTACTGCTGGAGCATCAGGATGCAACAACCATGTTGCCGCTGAATGCGTCTCAGAAATTTTAAAATGTGGTGGTTCTAATTCAGTATCAATTTTCATCGCAAATTCATTACGAGGAGCAAATGCATCTCCCTTAGGAGGATCCAATAAATCTGGAGGAGTTCCAGGAATTGCATATAACGTTTCAGTAATTTCTAATGTAGGCATAGAACTGATCAAGCCCCATGTATAAGGGTGTCGTGGGTTATAAAAAATTTCATCCACAGTACCAATCTCTACAATTTTACCAGCATACATTACTGCAACACGATCAGCTACGTTAGCTACTACGCCTAAGTCATGTGTAATAAAAATAATAGATGTAGCAATTTTCTTTTGTAATTCTTTCATCAAATCTAGAATTTGAGCTTGAATCGTTACATCTAAAGCTGTTGTTGGTTCATCAGCAATTAATACTTCAGGGTTACAAGCAAGTGCAATAGCAATAACGATACGTTGACGTTGTCCACCAGAGAATTGATGCGGGTATTGTTTCATACGTCTTTCAGCATCAGGCAATCCTACTAGATTCAATAATTCTAAAGCACGTTTATTCGCATCCTCTTTATTCAATTTTTGATGTAAGCGAATAGGTTCAGCAATTTGCTTACCAATCGTCATTGTTGGATTAAGGGATGTCATAGGATCTTGAAAAATCATAGCAATTTCTTTACCACGGATCCCTTGCATTTCTTTTTCAGTCTTTTTAATGAGATCATTCCCATTAAATAGGATTTCACCTTTTTCAACATTAGCATTTTGCGATAACAGACGCATAATACTACGGGTTGTAACAGATTTTCCAGAACCAGATTCTCCTACGATTGCTAATGTTTCACCTTTTTTTAAATCAAAACTGACACCGCGGATAGCTTTTACTTTACCAGCATAGGTGTCGAATGTGATTTCTAAATCTTTAACTTCTAATACATTGCTCATTCGTTTTTCACCTCACTAATCTTTCATTTTTGGATCAAATGCATCACGCAAACCATCAGCTAACAAGTTAAATGAAATCATCAATACACAGATAACAGCTGCTGGATACCACATCAAGTGAGGTAAGAAGCGGAATGTTTTATATCCATCGTTGATTAATGTTCCTAAAGATGCTGTTGGTGCTGGAATACCAATACCAATGAAACTCAAGAATGCTTCGAAGAAAATAGCAGACGGAATTGAGAACATTGTTTGAATAATGATAACACCAGATAAGTTTGGAATTAAATGTTTAAATGCAATTTTAATTGGTGATTCACCCAGTGTACGGGCAGCTAAAATATATTCTTGATTTTTTAATTTTAATGTTTGTGCTCTGACTACCCTGGCCATCGAAATCCATCCAGTAATTGCTAAAGCAATAATAATAGACGTAATACCTGGATCTAAAACCAATAACATTAAAATAACTACAACTAAGTTAGGAACCCCAGATAAAATTTCTAACAAACGTTGCATAAAGTTATCAATTCTTCCGCCACACCATCCTGAAACTAAACCATACGTTACACCTATAGTTAAGTCAAAAAGTGCTGCAACAAAAGCAATAAGTAAAGATACACGTGTACCATAAAGAATACGTGAAAGTAAATCACGTCCTAAACTATCCGTACCTAAAATATAATATTGATCTTCAGGAACACCCTTTTCAGCATATTTATCTACGCGTGTTTCTCCAACTTTTTGAGTACCATTTAATCCATCAATATCGATACCTTTGATTTTAGGTGGTAAACTTGCATATTCAACTGTTTGAACATTTGGATCATATGGTGCAATAATAGGTGCTGCAATTGTAAGAATAATCATAATTATCAGAACAATCAGACTAACAACGGCTGCCTTATTTTTTTTCAATCTTCTCCATGAATCTTGGATAAAGCTTAATGAAGGTGCTGCAATTTTTTCGTTGTCTTCAACACTTGACTCACCAGCTGGAGCAAACATATCAGGAGACAGATTCTTTAATTCATCTGCAATAGGAGTATTTTCTTGATTATGCATTATTTGTCCCCTCCTTCATTAGAAACACGAATACGCGGATCAATTACTCCGTATAAAATATCTACAACTAAAATAATAAATACAAGCATAGCAGAATAAAGAATGGTTACACCCATGATAGTTGGGTAATCATTCGTCATGATCGACTTAACAAATTGTTCACCAATACCAGGTATAGCATAGATATTTTCTACAACCATTGAACCGGTCATTAAACCAACAGCCATTGGTCCTAAGATTGTCACTAACGGAATTAAAGCATTACGGACACCATGTTTAAAGGCAACTGTCCATCTGCTTAAACCTTTAGCTCTTGCCAATTCAACGTAATCACTACTTAATACATCTACCATTTCTGTTCTAATAAAACGAGCTGAATCTGCTAATGGTGATATGGCTAACGCTAACGTAGGAAGAACAGATGAACTGAATCCTCCATCCCATAAAGCGATTGGGAACCATTGTAGATATACACCAAAAATTAGCTGCAACAGAACAGCAATTACAAAGTTAGGAATAGATCTACCTAAAATTGCCGAAAAAGTCGCAAGTGTATCAATCCAAGTGTTTTGATACATCGCCGCTATTACACCTAAGACAATACCTAATATTGTCCCTAATGCAACGGCTTGAATACCTAGCTGTAAGGACGGCCCTACACGCGTAGATAACAGTTTTGTTACTGGAGTATTGCTAAATTGGAATGAAACTCCTAAATCTCCTTGAAGTAATCCTCCGATATATACTAAATACTGAACCGGCACCGGTTCGTTCAATCCATATTGTTCATTCATAATATAGATTTGTTCTTCTGAAAGTTTATCCTGGTTACTATATGGAGTACCTGGTAAAAGCTTCATTAAGAAGAAAGTAATCGATGCAATTAAAAATAATGTCAATAACATGTATAATACACGTTTTCCTAAAAATTTCGCATAACTTTTCATCGATTATAGCACCTCCAACAATTTAATTTTTAATTCTCCTACAAAAAAGAATATACTATATAGAATAGCTTGTCAAAAGCAATATTGCAAAACTTTTTTGAAGTTAGCTATAATAATAAGAGTTAAAATTAGAATAAGATTAGAAAATAGATAGAAAACGAGTTACTTTTATACCGGTTTCACATATAAGCATTTCTAATTTAGTCATACATTTTTCATAGTATTCCTATATAATAGATATAGAACTACTTTATTTTTATACTTCCTAGGAGGAACTTAAGTGAAACAAAAATTTACACCTATACGTGTCTTTATGATAGTCATTGTATTATGCGTACTTTTAGAATTAATTATGTATAAAGAAATTTCATTTTATCATACTACGAATATTACCTTTTATGGAGCATCCTTTTTTCTCATTATTGGCTTGTTCGGTGCTTCTATATCCTCCGGTTTTTTCGATTTTTTTCATTTTAGTATGAGAAAGGCTGCTTTTAACATTCGTAAAGGCCGTCATTCTGATGATGAATTTCATGTAAAACCTCTTTCAAAAGTAGTTGGTAATGGTTTTTCTTTCTACTTAAAAGTAGGTTTAGGTTTATTACTCGTCTGTATCCTTACTTTAATTGCATTTTATCTCATTGAGAGATAACTATTTAGTACTTTCGTTTAACTAATTCTTTCATCTCTCAAAAAATAACGTATAATAATACTAATATACTTAGTGTTAAGGAGTGTTTTAATTATGGAAACAATTTTTTCAGGTATTCAGCCTAGTGGAACACCAACTATAGGGAATTACATTGGTGCAATGAAACAATTTATAGACCTACAAGAAAGTTATACAAGTTACTTTTGTATCGTGGATGAACATGCCATTACTGTACAACAAGAACCACTAAAACTTAGACAGCAAATTAAAAGTCTTGCTGCTTTATACTTAGCAATAGGATTAGATCCTTCTAAAGCTATTATTTTTATTCAATCAGAAGTTTCTGCCCATGCTGAAGCTGGCTGGATCGTACAATGCAACACAAATTTAGGTGAATTGGAACGGATGACTCAATTTAAAGATAAATCTGCAAAAAATAATCGTGCAGGTGTATCGGCTGGGTTGTTAACTTATCCTCCATTAATGGTTGCAGATATCATTCTTTACCAATCAAACTTAGTACCCGTTGGCGCAGATCAAAAACAACATTTAGAATTGACAAGAGACTTTGTTACACGTTTTAATTCTAAATATGGCAATGGAAATCAGTTACTTACTATGCCTGAAGTGAAAATTCCAGAATCTGGCGGCCGTATCATGAGCCTACAAGACCCTTTGAAAAAAATGAGTAAATCTGATACAAATAAAAAAGGTTTTATCTCAATGTTAGATGAGCCTTCTGTTATTCGTAAAAAGATCAAAAGTGCGGTTACTGATTCAAGCGGAATCATTGAATATGATCCCGAAAATAAACCTGGTATTTCAAATTTATTAGCGATTTATGCTTCATTCACAAACTTCAGCATTCCAGAGCTAGTGGATCGTTATAAAGATAGTGGTTATGGTCAATTCAAAGAAGAACTTGGTGAAGCTATCGTTTCTGTATTAGAACCGATTCAGCTGAAACACGATGAATTAATCAACTCGAATGAATTAGATTTAATCTTAGATGAGGGTGCCATTAAAGCACGTAATGTGGCTGATAAAACACTTATTAAAATGCGAAACGCTATTGGATTAGGAAGAAAAAGAAGATACTAAAAAAAGCCGAAACGATTAAAAATTAATTTAATCGTTTCAGCTTTTTTTAGTAGATCAAATGTACTAGCTCATCTTTTGTAATATTCCCAAAATATTTTTTTATATCTATGTCGTCTAGCACTTCGCTTATAGCATACGCATCATATTTAACACCGTTTAATTTTTCTTCAACATCTGAAATATCTCCTAATCCAAAGAAATCACCAAAAATACGAATATCTTGAATATACCCTTTGTCTACGTTCATTTTAAATTCTACAGAACCAATAGAGAAACGATGACGACGAACTAACTCAAATTTAGGAGATTTCCCATAATTCCACTCCCAATTATTAAAATACATTTCAGAAAGTTCTTCAATCTTTTTCCAATCATCATCTGATAATTTATATTCTTTAATGTCTTCAGCATTGTCTACATCAAAAATATTTAATAATAAACGATCACGGAATTCCTTTGTACTTAAAAATTGATAATCATCAGATAAATATGGCTTAATATTTGTTACTCGGCTTCTGATTGATTTAATACCTTTGGATTCAATTTTATCTTTTCTAACTTTTAGAGCACTCACTACTTCTTCAATATCACTATCAAACATGATTGTTCCATGGGCAGTCATACGGCCATTTTTAGAATACATTGCATTTCCAGAAAATTTTTGTCCATTAATCAATAAATCATTTCTGCCTTCCAGTTTAGCTCCTTCAACACCCATTTTGTGTAAAGAATCAATAATAGGTTCTGTAAATTTACCAAAGTCACGAAATGAATTTCCATCGTCTTGGGTAATAAAACAGAAACAGAATACGCCAAAATCATGATAGACAGCTCCGCCTCCTGAAAAGCGGCGAACAATATGAATATTATTTTTTTCTACATATTCTGTGTTGATTTCTTCGATTGTATTTTGATTTCTTCCAATTATAATAGAAGGTTCATTAATATAAAAAAGCAATATTGGTTCATCTAACATTACATTATTTAACAAGTGGTACTCAATTGCTAGATTAAGTGCTGGATCTGTTATTTCTTTTCCGTTACGAACATTTTTAACATAATACATTTGGCTTTCCTCATTTCACTTTTTTAGCAGTATTCTAGCACAGAAATTTAAATTTCTATTATCAAATCTTTTTCAGCAAGTATAACTTCCGTTTCTGGAGTTTCATTAATTGCTTGAGCTTTTAATAGTTCTAAATCCCCTTCTTGAGGCAAGTGAGTTAAAATAAGTTTTTTTATACCTGCTTCTTTTGCAATTTTGCCTACTTCAGATGCTGTCATATGCACGCGATGATTTTCCATGCCGTTGAAAAAATTTGTATCGGCCAGTAATACATCTGCATCTTTACTAAAGGGAATAAATCCAGGTAAATAACCGGAATCAGCTGTATAAATAAGTGTTTTACCAGTTTTTGTTTCAACAATTCTCATTGCATAACATTCTA
Organism: Carnobacterium sp. FSL W8-0810; assembly: GCF_038007125.1. NCBI lineage: Bacteria > Bacillati > Bacillota > Bacilli > Lactobacillales > Carnobacteriaceae > Carnobacterium > Carnobacterium sp. FSL W8-0810. The sequence continues at coordinate 2,317,269 of NZ_JBBOWO010000001.1, forward strand.
CAGGATGTAAAGTTTTCATAAATTGTATTTCAAATGGGCCAATATATAATGTCTCAGCTTCTTGATAGGCAATTCCTTCACTCACGAGATCCATAGTTAATCGATTAAAATTCTCACTGTCTCCTTGGTGTCCATATATTGGAAGTAAAGGAGCTCTTTCTAAATCATTTTTTGTACGTTTTAACTGCCGTGTAAATTGTAAAACTCCTAAATCAGCTATATGGTCATAATGATAATGAGACAAAAGAACTGCATCTAACTTTAATAAATCTGCATGGTTTTCTAGAGCAATTAACGAAGCACTTCCTACATCAATCAATAATTGAAAATTGTCAGCTTCTAACAAATAAGAACTTGTACCGGAGTTTTTGGTAGGGTATCCACCCCAAAAGCCCAATATTGTCAATTTCATTTTTTTACTCCCCTCTCTTTTCAATCTATTCTCTATCATACCTTACACCAAGATTAGGAAGTTTAAAATAAAAAAGACCTTTTTACTTCTAAAAAGAGTCTTTTTATTTTGTTGTAAACTATCTTGCTTTACATTAAATACAATTCTGTTTTTTAATGTGTGCAACTATTTTCTTACTTGTTTTATTTGCTTGACCAATACATTGGTTGATACCAAAACCTTCTAATCCTATTCCAGAAATATAAATTCCAGGATAATTAAGAGATAATAATTCAATAATTTCTTTGATTTTTCCTTCTTGAGACACAGTGTATTGAGGTATAGCATCAGGCCATCGTTTTACTATTTGATCTATTGGTTTTTCAGTAATTCCAAGTATCATTTCTAAATCTTTTAATATAGAGTCTTCTATTTCGTTGTTACTTAAAGAGACGAGTAGATCCTCTCCTTTTCGACCAAAACTTACACCAACAAAAACAGATTCTTCATCTTTAAGAAAATCCCACTTTTTATTTAAAATAACAATGGAAGTTACAAAAGAATCACTTCTTCTAGGAGTGACTACGCCAAAACCTTCAGGCTCATTTTTTATAGCATCTTTTTTAAATTTAAATAAGATATACCCAATTGATGCTGTTTCAACTTGATCAAAAACTTGTCCGAAGGTCTCGTTATTTAGTAATTTGGAATACTCGGTTACTGGAGTGGCAATACACACAGCACCAACACGCATTTGTTCTTTTCGATTAATATCTATAATGTAGGTTCCTTCGAGATTTTCTTTAATTTCAAAAACTTTCTTGCTTGTCTGAATATGTGGTTCCAAAATTTCAATTAGTTTATCTGTTAAAACAGATAATCCTTTTTTAAAGGTAACATAATTACCAGATCCATCTAGTAATTCTGGATGATGTTTAATCCCTTTTGAAAGACTTCCATATTTTTGTTCTAGTGAATAAATAACTTCTTTGGAAGATTTGATGCCCATTTCATCTAAATCGCTAGCATAGATTTTTGAGAAAAAAGGTTCTACAATGTGTTCCGTTAATTCTTCTCCAAACCTATTTTTCAAGTACGTACTCATTTCAATATCTTTATCTAAGGGTTTTAAGGGAAATATATTATCTTTGAAACTAGCCATTTTCCCATGGAAAGTTAGCAAATCATTTTTCCAAATATCCATTTTCCTTACTGGAATACCTTTATAAGTTGGATAGTTAAGACTATGTAACTTATTATAAAAAAAGATATCCGGTTTATTTCCTTTGCTGTAAACTAACTGATCACTTAGACCTAATTCATTGATTAGTTCCATTGCTTCGGGATATCGAATATCAATTGATTCAGCTCCTAAATCAAAATAATTTTCGCCTACTTTTATGGTTTGTATTTTACCTCCTACTTTTAAAGAAGACTCTAATACAATAAGTTCAAAAGGTAGGTTTTCTTTTATGATTTGCTGTTTGATTCGATATGCAGTAACTAATCCAGTTATACCTCCACCAATTACTGCAATTCTTTTTTTGGCTCTTTTCATCTATTTCCCCCCTTTCATATCGACTCAATTACTTTCATTTTACTTGTTATTTTACTAAAAGGGAATGATATTCTAGCTTATCTATAAAAGATTAGTCAAAAATTCATTATTTTTTCATAAATGAGCTAACTAAAAAGCCATATTGTATAAAAAATTTTCTTTACACAATATAGCTCTTTATTACTTCTTTAATTCTTAATTATTGTATTTGATTTTTTCAACTGTAGTACTGTCTAATCGTTTAACAACTTCAGTAACTAATTTCACAGTATTTAAATAATCATCTTCATGAATTATAGATGTATGTGAATGCAAGTAACGTGTGGCTACAGTAATAGCTAAAGCTGGAATACCATTCTTACTTACATGTTGACTTCCAGCATCCGTACCACCACCTGCTATGACAGTATATTGAAATGGAATATTTAATTCTTCAGCAACATTAATGACAAAATCACGTAATCCCTTATGTGCTACCATAGAAGCATCAAAAATAATGATTTGAGGACCTTTTCCTAATTTAGAGTCCGCTTCTTTTTCAGTCATGCCCGGAGTGTCTCCTGCTGTACCAGTATCAAGTGCAAATGCAATATCTGGATCAACTAAATGAGTGGCTGTTTTTGCGCCTCGCAATCCAACTTCTTCTTGTACATTTCCGACTGCAAAAGCTTTGTTTGGATGGCCTTCAGCCTTTAAGTTTTCCAGTACCTTTAAAGTAACAGCAGTTCCAATACGGTTATCCCAAGCTTTAGCTAAAATGAATTTTGATCCATTTAAACGTCTGAATTCTGTATAAGGTGTTACCATATCACCTGGTTTAACTCCCCATTCTGCTGCTTCTTCTTTTGAAGAGGCTCCGATATCAATAAACATTTCTTGAACGTCATAGGCTTTATTTCTTACTTCTGCCGTTAAAACATGTGGTGGTTTACATCCAATAACCCCGTGGATAACTTTATTTTTTGCTGTCGTAATTTCAACTTGTTGAGCCAACATGACTTGTGCCCACCAGCCGCCAATTGTTTGGAACTTAAGAAACCCTTCATCAGTGATTTTAGTTACCATAAATCCTACTTCATCTAAGTGTCCAGCAAATAACACTTTAGGGCCCGTTTTATCGCCTACACTTTTAGCGATTACACTACCTAACCCATCATAACTAATAGAATCAGCATTGCTTTTAGCATATTTCACAAAAACATCTGTTACTTGACCTTCATTTCCTGCAATCCCTTTTGCATCGGTCAATTCCTTTAACATCTGTAACTCTTTTTCTTCCATTATATATACCTCCATTTAATTTATTCATTTTATTATACCACTGTTTTTTTCAAAAAAAAGTTTTCTTCATATACCGTTTTGAGAATTAAGTATTCTTCTAGTAATATATAAATAAAAGAGGGATGAAACTGTGACAAGTATGTCTCAGCTCCATCCCTCTTTTTGGAATACTAAATTTTAAACATAAATTATTTTGTTGTAGAAGTCCATTTAAGCGACCATTCTGCTCCAACTAAATAAGTTGTAAAATCTTGTACATAATCCTTTTCTAAAACTGCGTAAGCTCTTTGATAGATTGGTGCAATACCAGCATCATCCATTAATACTTTTTCTGCGTCAAGCATATCTTGCCAGCGTGATTCTAAATCCGTTACATTCGTTTGAGCACTTTCAATTAGTTCATCGTAATCAGCATTGTTGTATCCAGATTTATTGTTCCCATTTTCTGATTGGAATAACTCTAAGAAATTAATCGGATCAGCATAGTCTGCTCCCCATAATGCCAATTGGATATCATAATCTTGATTGCTATTAGCATCTAGACGTACTTTGAAAGGTACATTTCTCAATGTAATTTCTAAACCAGGCAAGTTCTGTGTTAATTGCCCTTGTAAAAATTCGATTGATTTTTTAGCATTTTCAGTATCGTCACTTAAAATTTCTAATGTTAAAGAATCTACTCCCAATTCTTGTAATCCTTTTTCAAAATATTCTTGAGCTTGTACTTTATCAAAACTTAGTAAGTCTCCGTTTTGTTCACGGTAATCTTCACCTGTCGATGGATCAACAGCTAAAGATTCTGGAACAAGTCCGTTTGCTGGGATAGAACCATTTTGAAGAATAGTATCTACATAAGCTTGTTTGTCAAAAGCCATTGCAATTGCTTTACGAATATTTTCATTAGCTAAAGCAGTTTGTTCTCCAGCACGTTCTTGGTTAAATTTAAGGTATGCTACAGTAGATGTTGGTTGAGTTTTTAAGTCAGGATTACCTTGTTGTGTTTGAACGTACTCACCAGATAATATCATACGATCGATTGAACCGGTATCGTATAAATTTAAAGCAGTTGACGTTTCTTTAATAACATCGATGTTAACTGCATCTAATTCGACAGTTTCTGCATCCCAGTAATCTTCATTTTTGTTCATTACCCAGCTTAAGCCAGTTCCATCCCATTCATCTAGTACAAACGGTCCGTTGTAAAGAACATGATCACTGTCTGAAGCATAAGCTTCTCCTTGTTCTGTCACATAAGCTTCATTTTGTGGGAAGAACATTGACAATGTTGTCAAACTTTCAAAATAAGGAACAGCTTTTTCTAATTGAATTTCTAATGTTTTATCATCCACAGCTGTTATTCCTAATTCAGATGGTTCCATTTCACCTTGTAAAACAGCAGTTGCGTTTAATACTACTCCATCAATCATATAAGAGTACTCTGCAGCCGTTTCAGGTGTTGTTAAGCGTCTCCATGCAAAAACAAAATCATTAGCTGTTACAGGGTCTCCATTTGACCATGTAGCATCTTCTCTGATTTTAAATGTATAAGTCAATCCATCTTCGCTGACTTCCGGTTCTTCTGCTGCCATTCCGAGTACAAGTTCACCATCTGGTCCTTGACGGTATAACCCTTCATTAACATTATTCATAACATTGAAACTAACAGCATCAGTTGCTAATACTGAATCCATTGTTGGTAGTTCAGCTGACTCAATTAAATTTAATACTTGTTCTCCGTTGCCAGTTGTAGTTGCAGACTCTTCTTTGTCTCCACCGCAAGCTGCTAGTAAGCTAACAGAAGCAAGCGACAACCCCATTAACTGAAGATATTTTTTCTTTTCCACTTAATTTCCTCCTAATGAATCATAATAAAATTTCATTATAAAATATTCATAACTTCTTCATTTTATCATCATTTAAAAGAGAGAGAAACGAGTATCTGACTACTCTCATTGGAATATTATGCTTTTCACATAATAAACACAAAAAAGAGCAGATAAAGTATCTGCTCTTTTTTGTTTATAAAAATTATTCTTTTCCTTCAATTGAAGCCCATTTATATGAGTATTCTGCACCTGTTAAGTGAGATGTGTAATCTTTAAGGTAATCTTTTTCTAGAACAGAATATGCACGTTGATAGATTGGTGCAATCCCACCTGTTTCCATCAAGATTTTTTCAGCTTCTAACATATCTTCCCAACGACCTTCTAAATCAGTTACATTCGTTTGAGCACTTTCAACTAATGCATCGTAATCAGCATTAGAGTAGCTAGATTTATTATTTCCATTTTCTGAATGGAATAATTCTAGGAAGTTAATTGGGTCTCCATAGTCAGCTCCCCAACCAGCCATTTCAATATCATAATCTTGTTTTGTATCAGCATCTAAACGAACTTTAAATGGTACATTTCTTAGACTGATTTCTAATCCAGGAAGATTACTTGTTAATTGTGCTTGCATAAATTCTAAAGATTTTTTAGCATTTTCAGTATCGTCACCTAAAATTTCTAAATTAATAGAATCCACACCTAATTCTTCTAACCCTTTTTTGAAATATTCTTGGGCTTGTTCAACATCAAAAGTTAATAGATCACCGCTTTGTTCACGGAAATCTTCTCCTGAAGCTGGATCAGAAGCTAATTCAGCTGGAACTAAGCCGTTAGCTGGAATAGAACCATTTTGAAGAACTGTATCTGCAAAGGCCTGTTTGTCAAATGACATTGCAATTGCTTTACGAATATTTTCATTAGCTAAAGGCGTTTCTTCTCCATTACGTTCTTGATTAAATTTAAAGTAAAAGACAGATGAAGTTGGTTGAGTTTTCAATTCAGGATCGCCTTGTTTTGTTTGAACATACTCACCTGATAACGTAATACGGTCAACTGCTCCTGTATCATATAAGTTGATTGCGGTAGAAGTTTCTTTAACTACGTCAACATTAATTGTATCTAACACTACAGTGTCTTTATCCCAGTAATCTTCATTTTTATTCAATACCCAGCTTAAGCCAGTTCCATCCCATTCGTCTAAGACAAAAGGACCATTATAAAGTACAGTATCACTATTTGTTGCATACTTATCGCCTTGTTCTGTTACAAATGCTTCATTTTGTGGTAAAAACATAGGAAGTGTTAATAAATCTTTGAAATAAGGAACAGCTTTCTCTAATTGTACCTCTAATGTTTTATCATCAACAGCTGTAGCGCCTAATTCTGACGGTTCCATTTCTCCAGTTAAAATTGCAGAAGCATTTTTAACGACTCCATCAATCATATATGAGTACTCAGCAGCTGTTTCAGGAGTTGCTAAACGAGCCCAAGCATAAATAAAATCGTCTGCTGTAACAGGGTCACCATTGGACCAAACAGCATCTTCTCTAATTTTAAACGTGTATGTCAAGCCGTCTTCACTAACTTCAGGTTCTTCTGCAGCCATAGCTAATTCTAATTCATTATCTGGATTCTGACGATACAATCCTTCATTTACATTGTTTAAAACAGTACCACTTACTACATCTGTTGATTTTGCAGAATCCATGTTTGGCAATTCAGCACTTTCAATAATATTAAGTACTTGTTCTTCTGAAGAAGAACCAGCAGTTGAACTTTCAGTACTTGCTGTGTCTCCATCGCTACCGCCACCACAAGCTGCTAAAACTAGTGCTGATGTAGCTGTTAAACCTAATAAGCTAACTAATTTATTTCTATTCATTTTATTTCCCCCTATTTCTTTCTTCTAATATTCATTAACTAAGTATTAGTTTACTCAAATTATATTATCATCTTATTATCACAATTTCAATACAAATTATTAAAATAATGTAATAAAAGAATTTTTTTATCATCTTAAACTCATATAAATAACAAATCAATCTCCTGTTTCCCCTAGAACAGTATCAATTTAAACAAATCATTTCGTTTATGGCAAAATTATGACAAATGTATTAAATTGAGCAAAAAAAGCTCATCCACTGTGAAAGTGAATGAGCTTTTTATATTAATATTTAATTTATTATTTGTTGTTGATTGCAGTTTTAGCTTGTTCAGCTAACGCTGTGAATGCAGGAGCATCTGTAACAGCAATATCAGCCAACATTTTACGGTTAACTTCAATTCCAGCTAATTTAAGACCATGCATTAAAGTGCTGTAGCTCATGTTGTTCAAACGAGCAGCTGCATTAATACGAGCGATCCATAATTTACGGAAATCACGTTTCTTTTGACGACGGTCTCTGTAAGCATAAGTATAAGATTTCATTACTTGTTGCTTAGCTGTTTTGAATAAAATATGTTTAGAACCGTAGTATCCTTTTGATAATTTTAATATTTTTTTACGACGTTTACGAGTAACCGTTCCACCTTTTACACGTGGCATATTAATTTCCTCCTCTAAGATGTTCTCTATACAAGAAAACTCTTTTGACTAATTTGAATGATGTTCATTTTGAAATGAACTAACGATGCTAAAAGTAACTGATTACCATTTAGCTAATTGTTGACGGATACGTTTCATATCGCCTGATGATACCATTGCTGATTTACGTAATTTACGTTTTTGTTTTTGTGATTTGTTTGCAAACATATGGCTTGTTTTAGAATGGTGACGTTTTAATCCGCCGTTACCTGTTCTTTTGAACCGTTTTGCTGAACCACGGTGTGTTTTTTGTTTTGGCATTTGTTATTTCCTCCTCAAAATACTCTTACTTTTCATTCTTTGGTGCTAAAATTAAGAACATGCTTCGACCATCCATTTTTGCAGCTGATTCGATACTAGCTATGTCAGCTGTTTCTTTTGCTAAACGATCTAACACTTCTTTACCAATACCTTTATGAGTAATGGCACGACCTTTAAATCGGATTGAAGCCTTAACTTTATCTCCTTTTTCAAGGAACTTACGTGCATTACGTAATTTAGTATTGAAATCATTCAAATCAATAGTAGGACTTAATCTTACTTCTTTGACGTTGATGACTTTTTGATTTTTACGGGCTTCGCGTTCTTTTTTCTGTTGCTCAAAGCGGAATTTCCCGTGGTCCATAATACGTGCTACAGGCGGTTTTGCTTTTGGAGCTACTAGTACTAAGTCTAAGTTTGCTTCTTCTGCAAGTTTTAACGCTTCACTTTTTGTAATTACACCAAGTTGTTCGCTGTTACTACCAATAACGCGTAATTCACGTGCACGAATGCCGTCATTTACCATCATATCTTTTGCTATGGTCATACACCTCCATTAGATTTGAGAGAAAGAACAGCAGAAAAATAGACGAGTTCATTATGAACCCGCCTATAAATAATTTCTAACTCACACCGAATGCAAGTTATCATCGTTTATATCTAGCCCAGAGACACTTTCGTCAACTTAGGCGAGAAGCGGGTGCTTCTGCTTGATTTTCTCAACTCATTAATCATACACTACTGAACAGGATCTGTCAATAAATTATTTGCTGAAATTTTTAATTTCTGATGAAACTTTTTCTAAATAATCAGTTAATCCAATTGTTTCAGTCGCTTTTTCGCCATATTTACGTACCGCAACCGTGTTATCTTGTACTTCACTGTCTCCAACTACTAATTGATACGGTATTTTTTGTGTTTGAGAAGCGCGTATTTTATAACCCATTTTTTCGTTGCGTTCATCAACTTCTACACGCATACCAATACTTTCCATTTGTTTTTTAATTTCATAGGCATAATCTGTATGCATATCTAAATTAACTGGAATAATAGTAGCTTGAACTGGCGCTAACCAAGTAGGAAATGCACCTTTGTATTCTTCAATCAAGTAGGCTACAAAACGTTCCATTGTAGAAACAATACCACGATGTATAACAACCGGACGGTGGTTATTTTCACCATCTTCTCCTACATAAGTCAAATCAAAACGTTCTGGAAGTAAAAAGTCTAATTGAATTGTTGAAAGAGTTTCTTCAATACCAATAGCTGTTTTTACTAACACATCTAGTTTAGGACCGTAAAAAGCTGCTTCTCCTTCTGCTTCAAAGTATTCTAATTCCATGTCATCCATAGCTGCTTTAAGCATTGTTTGAGCTTTTTCCCACATATCATCATCATCAAAATATTTTTCTGTATTATTAGGATCGCGATAACTTAACCGGAAACGATAATCAGTAATATTAAAGTCGCCATATACAGCTAACATTAATTCCAATGTACGTTTAAATTCTTCTTCAATTTGATCTGGCCGTACGAATGTATGTCCATCATTTAAAGTCATTTCACGCACACGTTGCAATCCTGATAATGCCCCACTCTTTTCGTAGCGATGCATTTGTCCTAGTTCAGCAATCCGAATTGGCAATTCACGGTAACTATGCACATCATTTTTGTAGACCATCATATGATGCGGGCAGTTCATTGGACGCAAAACAAGCATTTCTCCATCTCCCATATCCATAGGAGGGAACATATCTTCATGATAGTGATCCCAATGACCGGATGTTTTATATAAGTTTACATCAGCCATAATGGGTGTATAGACATGTTGGTAACCTAAACTGATTTCACGGTCAACGATGTAACGTTCAATTGTACGACGGATTGTAGCGCCTTTTGGCAACCAGAAAGGCAATCCAGATCCAACTTCAGGAGAGATCATGAATAAGTCTAATTCTTTTCCTAATTTACGATGATCACGTAATTTAGCTTCTTCACGCATTTTTATAAACTCTTTTAGATCTTTTTTATCAAAAAAGGCTGTCCCGTAGATACGTTGCATCATTTTATTATCTGAATTCCCTCTCCAATAAGCACCAGCAAGAGATAGCAGTTTAAATACTTGGATACGTCCAGTTGAAGGAACATGGACACCACGACATAAATCCACAAAGTCACCTTGGTCATATACCGTGATCTTTTCTGATTCTGGAAGATCTGTAATCAATTCTACTTTGTAAGGATCATCTTTGAAGATATCTAACGCTTCTTCACGAGTAACTTCTTTGCGAACAATGGGGTTATTTTCTTTTACAATCGCCATCATTTCAGCTTCGATTTTAGGAATATCTTCATCTGTTATTGGTGCTTCAGAATCTGTATCATAGTAAAATCCAGTTGAAATAGCAGGGCCCACTCCAAATTTTATATCTGGGTATAAACGGCGTAAAGCATTAGCCATTAAGTGAGCAGTTGAATGACGCAAGATTTGCAAAGCATCTTCATGATCAGGTGTGATGATTTCAATCTCACCATCTACTTCAATTGGGCGTACTAGATCCACTAATTCTCCGTTAATTTTACCGGCTAACGCTTTTTTAGCTAAACCTTTGCTGATACTTTCAGCAATATCCTTTGTAGAAGACCCAATTGGAAAAGATTTTATTGCTCCATCTGGAAAAGTAATATTAATTTCTGACATAGTCTATTCCTCCATATTCTAATTTTTAAAATACCATCTTTGTTCAGCTAGAAAATAAAAAAAGTCCCTTCTATAGTATATTAAATACCATAAAAGGGACGTTCATTACGTGGTTCCACCCAGATTCAGAATTTAGCAAATACACTAAATCCACTCTAAGCTGTTAACGCTAGCTAAACGACCAACTGCTAATTCGACAAACGGTTCACAGTGGCACTCGAAAGGGGTCAAAACAAGAACGAAATTAGAAAACTTTCAGCAGATGTTTTCTTCTCTAAAAAAATCGCAACCAAGTTTTGGTGTCTTTCTCAATGATTTATCTTATATCTATTATTAAAGCACTTTTTGTTCATGATTTCAAGGAGAGTAGCCATATTTTTTATTTTATTAGTGAGTGTGACGTCGATTCGTTCCAGTCATCTTAACTTCTTTTGCTAAATAACGAACTCTTTCCATGATTCTTTTCGCTTTTAGCGGCTCATCTTCGCCTCTTTGTGTGACTCTTAAATGTTCTTCTTCAAGCTGTTTCATATCGAAGTTGGAAGAGAAAAAAGTAGGCAGCTGTTCTTGCATGCGATATTGTAAAATAACGCCTAATACATCATCGCGTATCCAACTCGACATAGAATCCGCACCAATATCATCTAACATTAATATAGGTGCTTTCTTGATAAACTCTAGTTTTTCACCTGTATTGTTCTTACCAATAGATTGTTTCATTTCAACTGCAAATGATGGAAAATGCATTAAAGTAGAAGGGAACCCATTTTTAGCCAATTCATGTGCTAGCGCTCCTAACAAATAAGTTTTACCTACACCAAATGATCCCTGTAAATATAAGCCTTTATGAAATTCTTTGGGCTTAGTTAAATAAGCATCAATAAAATCATAGACCTCTGAAATAGCATATCGGCGTTCATCTGTTAAATCAAAATCTGCTAATTTAGCATTTCGTACATCTTTAGGCATATCCATTGAATAAATCCGATTTTTGATTTCTAATTCTTTTTGTTTAGCGATCAATTCAGCCGAAGGTACATAGGTCACGTCAATGTAATGATAATTTAAAACTAATTTAGGATGGTAACCAGGAGCCATCATACCTTCTTTTAATTGAAATTTCTTTTTTTCTTGTACATATTCATATAATTTAGCATAACTTTTAACAATGGCTTCATCATCCAAATTTTGACGATTGTCTGCAATAAATTGCGTCACATCGGGATCATCTAAAACTTCTTGAATGAGTTCTTCATATTTATCCGTTAAATTTCGATCTTTGATCATTCGCGTCAAGCTTTCACCAATATCCTCCATTATTATTCACCTTCTTTGCCAAAATTTTGAATTCTTTTCAACCGTTCCATAAACGCTTGTTTCTCTTCTTCACTCATCGGTTTTTCTTCCATTTGGTTATTTTCTGCTTTGGCCCAATCTGGAAGAGTTTCTTTTCTTATCGTGGTTTGATTATTGTAATTACCTTTACTTCTGTTTTGTGTGTAGGTCTTGTTACGATTTTCTTGTTGTTGTTTTTTTTCAGCATTTTCTAAATACATTTTTTTAACCTTTTGAATCGCTTCTTCAGGTGCTACTACCTTTTCTTGCGCCCAGTCATTGGCGATTTTATAAGCTAATTTTTGGTCAAGCGTTGGGTTATTTTTCACAACTAAAACATAATGAATCAAAATATTGATCACCGCTGTTGGTAAATTAGCTTTCTTCACGATTTCTTCTAAAGTCCATTCTTCAGGTTTTGTTACAAAACCGCCTTTTTGTTCTTTAATAGAATTCATAAAATCATAAGGGCTTATTTGCTCACTTACTTCGATGACCGCAATATCTTCTTTAGTTAATCCCTTTTTCATAAGATCATTTTCACGCGTTTTTTGCTGATTTACATCGATCTGGATATCTTTTTCCACCACGTCTTTTAAAGAAATATTTTGTTGGTTTTTATTATGATAATCATCATATACTAATTTCTTTAATTTTTTTTCATCAATGGTTCCAGTTTCAATATCTGATGCATTAAGAATAAATTGTTGCATCGTTAATTCGTCTAAACCATATAACGTGTGCAATACAAGAATCGTTTCCTCTATTTCTTTTGTAATGGAAGAACGATTGATGTATTGCTGATTTAAACCTGAATAAAAAAATTTCAAATCAAACGTTTTCGGATCAACTTTCGGATTAGAATTGGCTGTTTTCCCAATATATGAAACAGGCTCTTTTAAAAGTTCCTTTTCTCTTTTTAGTAATTCAGCGTCAAACTGAAACACGTCTAAAAATGACTTAGTGATTTCTTGAAATTTCTGTTTGTCTATCTTTTCTACAATGAATCGTTTTCTCAAATTTTTAAATTTTCGTTCACCAACTCTTTCTAATAACAATAAACTTAATAAATCATCTTTGAAAAATACCTCACTAGTTTGAGGAGCTTGCAATTCATAGATCGTTAATTTAGTCGTATCTGTTTGGACATAGGTTTTAAGGAGACCTATCGCTTCTAACTTGATCCTAGCTTGATAGAGTTCAGGGATACCGATATTTAACACTGTCAGCAATTCCGAATGCAGAATTCCTTCACTCCAATATTTTTCTTCTTCTATTTCAGTCCATAATGTCATATAAAGGCTATATGCAGCAGTGCCAATCAAAGGTTGATACAAAAAAGTGAGAATTTTTTGATCAATATCCGATAGTAACGCATTTTGTTTTACTAAAAACCCATCTTTAGGACTTAAGTTTTTCCATGGATATCCCAAAACGATTCACACCTTTCTGTCTCACTAATTTTTTTCAGCTTTTTTTCTTTCAAATTCTTGAAGTTCTTTAAGAAAGACACTCATATCTTTAAATTGACGATAGACACTAGCAAAGCGGATATACGCTATTTCATCTACATCAGCTAATTTTTCCATAATGTATTCTCCAATAATAGCAGAAGAAACTTCATTTTCGCCTAACCCTCTGATTTGATTTTCTACTTCATCCACTATTTTTTCAACTTGTTCCATTGCTACAGGTCGTTTTTCACAAGAACGAATCAACCCTCTTAAAATTTTTTCACGATTAAATTCTTCTCTGGTTCCATTTTTTTTGATCACTAAAAGAGGTGTTTTTTCAACCCGTTCAAATGTAGTAAATCGAAAACTACAGGCTTCACATTCTCTTCTTCTACGAATGGCACGTCCATCATCTGCTGGACGACTATCGACAACTTTAGAACCATTATTTTGACAGCGTGGACATTGCATTATTATCATTCCTATCTTAAGTGCGTCTTATCTCTGCACTAGTTTTGTACACAGTTATTTACACTATTATACCATACAACAATCACAGATAAAACCGGTTAAAATCGGTAAAAAGAGCAAAGAATAAAGCACTGATGCTTTATTCTTTGCTCTTTTCAATTTTTATTTTATGCATGAATTGGGTTTTATTTTTTCAATCCACTTTAAAACTTGTTTTTTTGTATGTTCAACTGTCCCATTATTATCAATTATAATATCTCCCAGAGTTATTTTTTCTGAAATAGACAACTGAGCAGCAATTTTTTGCAATGCTTCATTTCTTTTTATTCCATCTCTTTTCATTAAACGGTCTATTTGAGTCTCCGGTGTTGTAGCTACTACCATGATTTGATCAACATCATCTTTATATCCAGTTTCAAAAAGCAGAGGAATATCTAATACAATAACAACAGGATGCTGTTTTAAGTAATCATCTTTCTTAGTCATAATCCATTGCCGTATGTGTTGAGATAACATTTCGTTTAACTGCTCTCTCTCTTTTTCATCATTAAATACGATTTTTCCCAGTTCAGAACGATTTAAAGTACCATCAGGTAGAATAATTTTATCACCAAAATAGGCTTTTAATTTATTTAACCCTTCTGTGCCAGGTTCTACTACTTCTCTAGCACCAATATCTGCATCTACAACAGGGTAACCCTGTTCCTTAAACAATTTACTAACAGTTGACTTGCCAGTAGCAATACTGCCAGTTAGCCCTAAAATTACAGTCATATTATCCCCTCTTTATTTAGTAATCACTGTCTAATTGCTGGCAATTAGGACAAAAATGAGTTCCTCGTTGAGCTACTTTTATTTTTTCTATAGGCGTTCCACATCGAATACACGGACTTCCTTTTTTACCATAAACCGCTAATTTCACTTGAAATGTCCCAGCATCTCCAAGTGCATTTTTATAAGTGCGAATCGTCGTTCCACCAGCTTTTACAGCATCCCCTAAGACTTTGATAATGGATTCATGCAACCTTGAAACTTCATTTTTACTTAAGCTATTTGCAGCTCTCATCGGATGGATCTTAGCTACAAATAAAGCTTCATCTACATAAATATTTCCTAATCCAGCTACAATTGTTTGATCCAATAACAGAGGCTTAATAGACCGTTTTTTAGTTTGTAGTGTAGTATAAAATGTCTTTCCATCAAAAGCTTCTTTAGTCGGTTCAGGACCAAGTAGCCTTATACCTGTCGTACTAAACTCTTTTCCTAAAGGAACAAGTGTCATCCGACCAAATTTCCGTACATCCAGATAACGTAAATCTCTTCCGTCTGTTAAATGAAAAACGATATGTGTATGTTTTTTTAAAGGTGCTGTTGAATTTTCTACCTCATACTTACCTTCCATACGCAAATGAGAAACCAAAGCCCAATGTTCAAAACGGAAAATAATGTATTTTCCTCGTCTATCAAACTCTATGATCGTTTCTCCAACTAAAAGCTGTTTAAATTCTTCGCTATCGATAGATCCAGCAACGATACGGTCCCAATAAACATCTACTGATTGAATCGTTGCGCCTAATACAAGTTGTTCTAAACCTTTTCTAACCGTTTCAACTTCTGGTAATTCAGGCAAATTTTTACTTCCTTTCTATCTAAAAAATGTTTCTGCTATAACTGAACATAGCAGAAACATTTCCTTCTTATTTCGCTTCGTACCAGCTTTTCCCGCTGTTGCTGTCTACTTTTAAAGGAACAGATAATTCTACTGCACCTTCCATAACTTGAATCACTAGTGCTTCAAGTTGTTCAAGTTCTTCTTCAGGCGCTTCAAAAATCAGTTCATCATGAACCTGTAATAGCATAGTTGCTTTCATATTTGATTCTTTTAATTTTTTATCCATTTTAATCATAGCAATTTTGATGATATCTGCTGCACTACCTTGGATTGGTGTATTGATAGCCGTTCTTTCAGCAAATGACCGTAAATTAAAGTTTCTAGAATTGATTTCTGGCAAATAACGGCGACGTTGGAAAAGTGTTTCGACAAAACCTTTATCTTTTGCTTCTCTCACAATATCTTCCATATACGTTTTAACGCCTGGATATTTATCAAAATACGTATCGATAAATTTTTGTGCTTCTTTTCGGCTAATTCCTAAATTTTGTGATAATCCATAGTCACTTATACCATAGACAATTCCAAAATTAACGGCTTTAGCTCTGCGACGCATCTCTGAAGAAACTTCTTCGGGAGAAGTGATTCCAAATACTCGCATGGCAGTACTTGAATGAATGTCTTGTCCCTCAATAAAAGCTTCTTTTAACAAAGGATCATTTGATACATGTCCCAACACACGCAATTCAATTTGTGAGTAATCGGATGCGAATATCTTCCATCCTTCATGACTAGGAACAAAAGCTTGCCTAATTTTTCTACCTTCTTCTAATCGAATCGGAATATTTTGCAAGTTTGGTTCCACAGAACTTAAACGACCCGTTTGAGCGATTGTTTGCATATAACGTGTATGGATTTTCCCCGTGTTTTTATCAATCACTTTCAATAAACCTTCTATATAAGTGGATTGGATTTTCGCTATTTGTCGGTAATCTAAAATATGTTCTACGATCGGAGCTTGTTCTCTCATTTGCTCTAAAACATCAACCGCCGTTGAATAACCTGTTTTTGTTTTTTTTATGACAGGATAACCCATCTTCTCAAATAAGATTACACCTAATTGTTTTGGCGAATTTAAATTAAATTCTTCTCCAGCCAATTCGTATACACGCTGCTCGATATCCTTTAACCGAACGGCAAATTCTTCTTTCATTTCCATTAACCTTTTGTCATTCACTTTTACCCCAGTAAGTTCCATCTCAGCCAATACGATGGATAAAGGCAATTCCATTTCATTGAATAACTCAGTCTGCTCATTTTTTTCCAAATTGTCATTTAATTGTTTGCTTAAAATACGTATAGCTTTTACTTTTCTTGCAACATGATCATATGTCACTGTTTTATCTTCTGGAATGCCAATTTTAGCGCCTTTTCCGTAGACACTTTCATCAGAAGAAACCTCATAATAGTCATGTTCTGTGGCAACTTCAGATAAGTCTTTGCTGTTGTCTTTTGTATTCAACAAATAAGAAGCTAACAAGATATCAAAATTGATTGAATTCATCTCAACTTGTTGTCTCTTCAAGGCGACATAAGTTCTTTTAGCATCAAATACCTGTTTCTTAGCATCCAATTTCTTTGCCCATTTTTTAAACTCTTCTGATGCAAAAACTACTTCAGGTTCTGAAATATAAATTTGTTCATCATTGCCCCAGCCTATACAAAAAATTGGCGAAATGTGGTAATTATCACCTATTAATTCTACATAAAGAGCCATATCATCGCTAAACATGCTCTCTGTAATTTCTGTAACTACTTTATAGGAGATCTCTTCTTTTTGATTGTTTTGTTCAGCATCATATTCAGTAGTATCCAACTTGCTCAAATGAGAATTAAAATCCATTTCTTTATAGAAAGCAATTAATTTTTCCATATCAGGTCCAGAAAAAGCTAAATCATCAATACCAACTTTTATTGGAGAATCAGTATTGATCGTTGCTAACTTTTTGCTTAAAAATGCCGTCTCTTTTTCATTGATAAGATTCTCTTTCATCTTACTTTTCTTTAATGCATCAATATTTTCATAAATTCCTTCAACAGAACCGTATTCTTTTAGCAATTTAAGAGCTGTTTTTTCACCAATCTTTGTTACACCAGGTATATTGTCAGAAGCATCTCCTGCTAACCCCTTCATATCAATGATTTGCAACGGGCTGATACCCATCTCCTCTTGAATCGATTCAGTTGTATATTCTTTTAATTCACTGACACCTTTTACTGTAATATCTACTCGCACATTTTCTTTTGCTAGTTGTGTTAGATCTCGATCTCCAGAAATAACGACTACATCGTACTCTGCCGGATCAACTTGTGTTGCCAGAGTTCCAATAATATCATCTGCTTCAAAATTTTCTAATTCGTAATGTTTAATTCCGAATCCTTCTAATAAATCTCTTAAGTAAGGCATTTGTTCGGAAAATTCACCTGGCGTCTTAGATCGACCAGCTTTGTAATCATCAAAAAAGGCATGACGAAATGTCGTGTTTCCTGCATCAAAAGCCACTAATGCATGAGTCGGTTTTTCTTTAGTTAATACACTATCAATCATATTATGGAATCCATACAATGCATTAGTGTGTAAACCATTTTTATTTTTCATTCTTTCTAATTGAGAATGTAATGCAAAAAAAGCTCTATACGCCACACTATTTCCATCAATCAATACTAATTTATTCTTATTACTCATATTAAAGCTCCTTTTAGTTTCTGCTTTTTAATTATCTTATTTTATGAATCATTTTAATCAAACTTGTCATTATTATTCTAACAAAAAAATTGGTAGATAGCGAACTTGCTTATTATTCTGATAAAATTCTATTCGTTGTTTAAAAGATTAAAATGAAACCTAAATGGACTATTCCTCTTTTAGTTTTTGACGTCATCTTTTTAGCGTCTTTTATACTCAGTTTAATTTTAAGAACAGAAGATAAAAACTATGTTACATCTAAAATCGATACCTACTGTATAATGATGTAAAAAAGGTCTGAGACGATTTTTGTCTCAGACCTTTTTTACTATTTTGTTAATGACGAATGACTTAGTAATGTCTCGTATGCTAATTCAAATTTTTGAACATCACCTGCGCCCATAAAAATAGCAACAGCATCATGATGGCTCAATAATGGCGACATATTTTCTTCACTCAATATAGTCGCTCCATTATCAATTTTATTGACTAAATCTTGTATCGTTATATCTCCTTGATCTTCACGTACTGATCCAAAGATATCACACAAATAAATAGAGTCAGCTAAATTCAACGATTCTGCAAAATCACTTAATAATGCTACTGTTCTAGTGAATGTGTGAGGTTGGAAAATAGCAATAATTTCTTTATCAGGATATTTTTGACGTGCTGCATCAATTGTCGCACGGATTTCAGACGGGTGGTGTGCATAGTCATCGATGATGACCATATCTAACATTTGTTTTTCACTAAATCTACGTTTGACACCTTTAAACGTTTTTAAGTTCTCCATTACACCCTCTTTATCAATACTTTCATATTGACAAATTGCGATTACGCTAAGTGCATTTAATATATTGTGTTTACCGAATGTTGGAATTTCAAAATGACCATAAAATTCGTCTCTTACATATACATCAAAACTAGAACCTGTTGTTGATCGGGTCATATTTTTAGCTTGGAAGTCATTGTGATCTCCAAATCCATAATATAAAACAGGAACATTCGCTTGAAGTTTTTGTAACTGCTCATCATCTCCACAAGCTACAATAGCTTTTTTCACTTGATTAGCCATTGATTGGAAAGCATCAAATACGTCATTGATACTGCTGTAATAATCAGGATGGTCAAAATCAATATTTGTCATAATAGCATAATCTGGACTATAGGCTAAAAAGTGACGACGGTATTCACATGCTTCCAAAATAAAGAATTCTGCATCAGGGACTCCATGGCCAGTGCCATCTCCAATTAAGTAACTTGTCTCTTTAAGTGAACTTAAAACATGCGCCAATAATCCTGTAGTACTTGTTTTCCCATGCGAACCTGTCACGGCTACACTGGTAAATTGTCCAAGAAATTGTCCAAGAAAATCATGGTAGCGAATAACCGTCAGGCCTAATTCATTTGCTGCAACAATTTCTTCATGAGTATCTGGAAAAGCATTTCCAGCAATAATAGTTAAACCTTGGTGAATGTTCTCTTTACTAAAGTTTAAGATAGGAATTTTAGCTTCTTCAATATTTTTTTGGGTAAAGAAATATTTTTCTATATCAGAGCCTTGAACTTTAAATCCTTTATCGTTCAAAATCAATGCTAGAGCGCTCATGCCTGAGCCTTTAATACCAACGAAATGATAAATTGTTTCTTTATTCATTACTTTATTTCCTCCATATTCATACTTACGCTTTTTTTATAGTAGTATTTGAAAGTGATTATTTTTAGTGTGTCTTGTACCAATCTAAATATTTATAGTTAAATAAACAAAACGATACAATAAAATAAGCCATCATCATTTTTTCACCATTAGATGAGATGATTCGCTTATTACTTGTTGGAAAAGACAAATTTACAACGAATTTAGTATACCATGAATTAATTTAATAGCCCACTTAAAATGTTCATTTTCCTCTCACTCTTGGCAGAATAAACAATTGACAACGAATTCAATTAAACAATTGACATAGATTTTTAATAGTATCTTTTGAATATGAACTAAATACAAGTGTATTTTAAATAAAAATCAAAAAACCAAGAGAATAAACGAAGCTTCTCTTAGTTTTTGTTTAGCAATTTATAAAAATTTTTCTTCGTAGTCAGCTTTTGTTAAAAATACTTCTCGTGGTTTTGATCCTTTGTGACCAGATATAAAATTTTCATTTTCTAGCGATTCAATTAGATTGGCTGCTCGATTAAATCCAATTTTAAATTTTCGTTGGAGAGCAGATGCTGACACCTGTCCTTCTGAAACAATGAAAGGAAGGACATCTTCAAATAATTCATCTTTTCCCTCGACCGATTCTAATTTCAACATCAGTGATTCTGGTTCAAATAGATAATTTGCAGATCGTTGGTCTTTCACATGTTTAACAATACACTCTATTTCTTTTTCAACATACGTTCCTTGCACACGAATTGGGCGTCCTGATCCATTTTCTTGGAACAACATATCTCCTCTTCCAAGTAGTTTTTCAGCTCCACCTGTGTCTAAGATCGTACGTGAATCAACTTGACTCGATACCATAAAGGCTACTCTAGTCGGAATATTATTTTTTATAGTTCCTGTAATAACATCCACACTTGGACGTTGTGTAGCAACAATTAAATGAATTCCTGCTGCTCTAGCTTTTTGAGTAATTCTAGCAATTGAATCTTGTACATCGTTGCTAGCCACCATCATCAAATCAGCCAACTCATCAATGACAATGACAATATAAGGCATCTTCAACCCAAAATCTTCATGTTCTTCAGCTTTTTCATTAAATCGTTGGATATTACGGACACCTGCTGCAGCTAATTTTTGATAGCGTTCTTCCATTTCGTTTACTGCCCATTTTAAAGCTTCACTAGCTGCTTTAGGTTCAGAAATGACTGGTGAAAGAAGATGAGGAATTTCATTATAAGGAGCTAACTCAACTGCTTTTGGATCAATTAAAAGTAATTTCACTTCACTTGGTGTAGCTTTATACAGCAAACTCACTAAAAGTGAATTGATGAAAACACTTTTACCTGAACCTGTTGCTCCAGCAATCAATCCATGTGGCATCTTATCAATAGTAGAAACAACAGCTTCACCTGCTATATTGACTCCAATGGCTACCGTTAAAGGAGAAGTACTTTCTTTAAACTCTACACTTTCCATAACTTCTGAGAGCATGACCGGTCTTGATTTTTTATTAGGGATTTCAATTCCAACTGAACTTTTCCCTGGAATCGGTGCTTCAATACGAATATCCTTTGCAGCTAATGATAGTTTTAAATCATCGGACAGATTGGTTATCTTGTTAACTTTTACTCCACGACCTAATTGAAGTTCAAATTGAGTAACTGCTGGCCCAATTGTCCAACCTATTACTTGAGCATGGATATTAAATGCATCTAGAGTTTCATTTAATATTTCGGCTTGTTCTAGCACCCAGTCATCAATTGCATTCGGTTCGAGCATTACAGGCCGAAGTAAAAGATCTTGTGATGGAAACATATAATTTTCATCATATATTTCGTCAATTTCTTCGATTGAACTATCTATTTCAAAACCAATTTCTGTCGCATCTTTTACTTCTGTAATGGTTTCTACTTCTTTTTGGACTCTACTTTCTAACTCAGGGGTAGAAAATCTTTCTTCAGCTATATTAACAATACTTTGGCTATTATTTTCCAAACTACTGTCATTAATTGGTGTTTCTGGTGTTTCTGGTGTTTCTGGTG
>NZ_JBBOWO010000002.1:0-89304 GCF_038007125.1 Carnobacterium sp. FSL W8-0810
AAGAGACATGTCAACTTAAATAATGGTTTTGTAACCCTTTCATAAACTTTCATAACATTAAGTATACCTATATAAGGTTCCTTTTTCCTTCATTAATTGTAGTATTCGATTAAAAACAGTTTATAAAAAAAACCAATAAGACTAATACTTATTGGTTTTCTTATGATCTTATTTTTCTAATAAATCAATTTCAGAAGAGTCTGCTGTTGCTTCTTCAGTGCCAGGTTCACCAAATCCATAAGCTGCACGAACTTTTTGTTCTACTTCAGCTCTTAATTCAGGATTTTCCTTAAAGAATTTTTTGACGTTTTCTCGGCCTTGACCAATTCGTTCGCCATTATAAGAGTACCACGCTCCAGATTTATCAATAATATCTTTGTCAGAACCCATATCTACCAGTTCTCCAACTTGAGATATACCTTCTCCATACATGATATCTACTTCAGCTACTCTAAAAGGAGGAGCAACTTTGTTTTTTACAACTTTGATTTTTGTACGGTTACCCATAATATCTGTACCTTGTTTGATTTGTTCAGCTCTTCTAACTTCTAATCGGATCGTAGCGTAGAATTTCAGTGCACGACCACCCGGGGTAATTTCTGGATTACCAAACATCACGCCGACTTTTTCACGAATTTGGTTGATAAATAGAGCGATTGTTTTTGTCTTATTAATTGATCCAGATAATTTACGCAAAGCTTGAGACATCAAACGGGCTTGTAGACCTACATGAGAGTCTCCCATTTCTCCTTCGATTTCTGCACGTGGTACTAAAGCAGCAACTGAGTCAATAACTACAATATCTACTGCTCCACTGGAAACTAAAGCATCTGCAATTTCTAATCCTTGTTCACCTGTATCTGGTTGAGATAAAAGTAATTCATCTATGTCTACACCTAAAGCAGCTGCATATTTTGGATCTAATGCATTTTCTGCATCAATAAAAGCAGCAATTCCGCCTTGTTTTTGAACTTCAGCAACAGCATGTAAAGCTACTGTAGTTTTACCTGAACTTTCAGGACCATATACTTCGATGATTCTTCCACGCGGAAAACCACCTACACCTAAAGCTACGTCTAATGCTAGTGAACCACTAGGAACAGTTGAAATACGTGTATCAACTTTTTCGCCTAGTTTCATAACAGAACCTTTTCCAAAATTCTTTTCAATCTTTTTTAACGCTGCGTCTAATGCTTGTTTACGATCGTCTGCCATTAAATAAATCCTCCTCAAATCTTCTTTTATCTATTCGTTATTCATTCATATTTTCATCTGCTACATCCATTATTATACCTTTTTTTTATAAACAAAGCAAGAAAAAAGCGAACAAACATTCGGTGTCCATTATTTAATTCATTCGACTTTTTTTCCAGAAAAAACCTTTTGATGAATAGGTAAATTCAATAAAGTTCTCCGAATCAACTCTAACCCAGACATTACTGATCTATCCCTATTGTTCTCACGCCCTTTACCTAAATGGTATTCCTTAGCGAATGTTGGTTGTCCCTTAACAGAAAGGCCAATCCACACTGTACCCACTTCTTGGTTTTCTAACTTATCTGGGCCTGCAACACCAGTAAAGGATAACCCTAAGTCTACATTAAACATCTCTCTTGCGTTTTGTGCCATCTCGATGGCACATTGAGCGCTAACTGCTCCTTCGTTTTTAATGGTTTCTTTAGACACACCCAAGATTTCTTTTTTGCTTTCATTACTATAGGTTACGATTCCACCTTTAAAATATTGGCTAGCACCTGAAATACTGGTTAGTTGACTTTGAAAGGCTCCACCCGTTAAACTTTCTGCAGCTGTCAATGTCAATTTTCTTTCTTTCAGCAAATCAGCCACTACATTTTCTAGCCTATTGTCCTCTCCATACCCGTAAAAATAGCTTCCTATACGTTTTTGGATACTCACTTCCATATTATCCAATAATAAATAACAAGCTTCCTCAGAGCTTCCATTGGCTGTTAAACGCAAAGTTACTTCGTGTTTCCCAGCATATGTAGCAAGAGTTGGATTTTCCTGGTGTTCAATCAAATCATCCAGTTCAGCAGCTAACTGGGATTCTCCTATATCAAAAAAGCGCATCACTCTTGATACGATATACGTTTCATTCTGATTTTTTTTCATCAATAAAGGTTTTACTTCTTTTATAAACATGGGTTCTAACTCACTAGGAGGGCCAGGCAACAACACATAGAATTGATTATTTTGGGTTAAAAACATACCAGCAGCAAGACCCGTTTCATTTTTCAAGATAGTTGATTCTTCAATAACCATAGCTTGCAAGCGATTATTTTCTGTCATTAATCGTTTTCTACTTTCGTGATACATAGTAATTTTTTCCATCGTACTTTTATCCAAAATTAATTTTTTGTTTAAATGCTCAGCTAATACTTGCTTTGTAATATCATCTTTTGTTGGACCCAAACCTCCTGATAGTATGATTAAATCACTTCGTTGTTCAGCAGCTTCTATCACTTCCGCCATTCTTGTGGGATTATCTCCCACAACGATTTGATGATAGACATTTATTCCTAATGATGACAACTCGCGAGACAAAAAAGAAGCATTTGTATTTACTACTTGCCCCATCAATAACTCGGTACCAATTGCTATGATTTCTGCATTCATTTCTACTCACTCCTACTTCTATAATACGCGAACACTATGATACAACTTTAATTTGGCCCTTCTTAAACTCTTAAGATAAAAGGCTTCCATTCTTTAATGTTCTTATTTTACCATACTTTTCTAGGTGACAAAAAAGAAGACCATTGAAATACTCATTTCAAATGATCTTCTCTTCTTGATAGTATTCTGTTCTTATTTAGGACCGTTGAATACGGAGCTGTTTTTTACAAAGTAGTCTACCCCAGAATAAATTGTAAAGAATAAACAAATATACAACATAATAGATGCCATAGGCAATCCGATTCCTTCAAAAGGTAAATTATCAATAAGCAATAAGATAATAGCAACCATTTGAGTAGCTGTTTTTATTTTTCCAGGCCATGCAGCTGCTAAGACTGTGCCACCTTGTTCTACTAATAGTAATCTTAGTCCTGTAACAGCTAATTCCCTACATACAATAATAGAAACGACCCATGAAGGAGCTAAGTTTTGCCCAACTAAAACAATTAGAGCTGTCATAACTAACATCTTATCAGCTAAAGGATCCGCAAATTTACCAAAATTCGTTACTAATCCTTGGTTACGTGCGATTTTTCCATCTAACCAGTCTGTGAAACTTGCTAAAGCAAATAAACCAGCTCCTACCAATTGTGTCACTTCCACTGTAGATCCTAAAAGATGAACTACACCCCAATCAAAAGGTGCTAATACGATAATAACAAATATTGGAATCATAAAAATTCTCAATACAGTAAGTTTATTTGGTAAGTTCAATTTTGTGCTTCCTCTCTTTATCAAGATACATCTACTAATTTTAAGAAGACTTCAATAAAAAAAGTATTACAAGTCTTTCCTCTCACTATCTATTCGAATTGAAATTCAATTTCTTGACGAACAGAATTTTCTGCTTCTGGAGCATACGGAATATCCTCACCATTAAGATTTACTTTCGTAGCAGGAGCATTCCCAATAATGACCACTAAAGATGACGTACCCTCTGGAACTTCTGACTCTAAATTAGAGCCGTCTGTAATCAACTGAGCATCAATGGTTGTTCCATCAGCCTCAACACTAATCCATGAATCTCCACCTGAAGCAGTCAATGTTAAACTGCTGCCTTCTGAAACCCCGGTAACAGAATAAGTCGTTGTTGAACCAGTAGAAGATTGCATCTCAATTCCTTGAGTCTCTTCTTCACTTTCTTGCGATTCTGAAGATTCTGCTACTGACTCTTCACTTGAAATTGATTCAGCGCTTGAGACAGAAATCTCTTCTGATTCCTTTGTAATCATATCTTCATCGCCTTGATTGTTTGTTTTTATTACAGCAAAATAGATAGCTGCTACAATAGCTACTGCTAAGATGCCGATTAGAATTGTAGGTAAATAATCTTGGGCTTTTGTCAAAAAGATATTTTCCGGGTTTTTTCCAGACCGAGTTTGATCTGTAGAGACTTTTTCAACGTATTCTTCATCATGGGTATGAGGGACTGCATCAGTGTATTCTTCTAATAACTGATCTCCATTCAAGCCTACAGTATCTGCATATTGTTTGATAAAAGCACGTGCATAAAACTTCCCTGGCATAACATCATAATTGCCTTCTTCAATAGCAATTAAATATCTTTTTTGAATTTTAGTCATTTGTTGCAAATCATCTAGTGTATATCCTTTTGCTTTTCTTGCTTCTTTTAATTTTTCACCAATTTCATTCAACTGTCTCACCTACCTATTCTCTTGTTTAGAGAGAAAATCTCATATCATTTGCATTATAACATAACTACTACTCTAGAAACATTAATTTTTCTTTATACTATAAAGTGATGATGCTTTTCTATTTTAACCAGCCACCGCTAATCACAATAGATTGACCAGTCATATACGCGCTGCGTTTTTCCAATAATTGAGCAACCCAAAAACTAACTTCTGACACACTTCCTAAACGCCCTACCGGAATCTCACTTTCCAACTCTTTCAGTTCTGCTGCTGTAAAATCTTGATTCATTTTAGTAGCAATTGCACCTGGAGAAATTGCGTTTACAGTTATCCCCAGACTAGCTACTTCTTTACTATAAGCTTTAATAAAAGCTAGCTGGGCGCCTTTTGAAGTACTATAAAATACTTCCATTGCACTACCCATTTCTCCATAAATAGAACTAATAAAAATAATTCTTCCCTGTCTAGAACGAGCTAATTTATCTTGTAAGTGTTGGATCAATAAAATGGGTGTCTTAACATGCACTGACCACATGTGATCCATGTCGATAGAAGTAACTTCAGTTAGCAACTGATAAGTCGTAAACCCACTAGCAAAAATAACCGCATCCAACTGGTAGATAGAACGAAGAAAAAGAGGAATATCCTCTTCTTTCGTCATATCTAAAGTTAAAGCGTAAAAATCTTGTTTTGGATAAAGGACTTGAAAACTTCGCAGTTGATTGTCAACGCTCTTTGGATTTGAGTGAGCGTGCAAGTACAATGACCATCCTTTTTCTGCTAATTCTTGCGCGATTTCTTTTCCAATATCACCGCTAGCTCCCATTATTAAAGCAAATTTCACGCTTCATTCGCTCCTTTTGGTAAAATATGGAATGTCGTCATATGATCTTCAATCATAAATTCTGCAGCAGCATCTTTTATCTCTGCTAATGTAATGTTTTCAATAATAGGAACGATATCAAATAACGTTGCTTCTCCATAAATAGGTTGGCTAAATTGATTAGCTATATATTCTAACGAGTTTAATGCTTGCAATTCTTGGCCAATCATTCGTTTCTTAACCGTTGTTAAATTTTCTTCTGTTAATTCTAAGCTATCTTTTGCACTAAGCAACAGTTTTTTAATTTCTTCACTAAAAGCAGCTGAATCTTTTGTGTCTCCACTGACATCTACAAAATGGAACGTACGGTCCAAATTAAACTCATAAGAGAAACTATCATCTATGATTCCTTTGTCATATAAATTTAAATAATTTGCCGATGTAGGACCAAATAACAACGTTAGCAGTAAATCCATTGTTGTTTTATACTCTAGAGCCTTTATGCCAGTTGGGACCTCGTTTAAACCTTTTACTCCGACAATACTTTTTGGTCGGTTAACAGACATCTTGATAAAATCGTAAGGTTTGATATCATGAATGGTTTCTTCTGGAAAAATACGTTGAATTGTTTCAGCAGGTACGAAGTCTTTTTTTGCTTGATTGTCTCGAATCAACTGCATGGTTTCTTTTGGATCTAATTTCCCAACAATAAATAGATTCATATTACTCGGGTGATAAAAAGTCTCATGATTCTCATATAGTAATTCAGGAGTAATGTCCATAATACTATCTACCGTTCCAGCAATATCGATGTGCAAGGGATGTTTAGGATACATATTACCTAAGATACCAAAAAACAAACGCCAGTCCGGTTCATCTTCATACATTTGAATCTCTTGAGCAATGATCCCTTTTTCTTTATTTACCGTTGATTCAGTAAAATAAGGTTCTTGAACAAAATCCAGAAGTGTAGTCAAACTCTCTGGAACATTGCTCGTACTGGAAAAAAGATACGCTGTACGAGTAAAACTTGTAAAAGCATTTGCAGAAGCACCTAAGCGCCCAAATGTATTGAAAACATCTCCATCTTCTTTTTCAAATAATTTATGTTCTAAAAAGTGAGCAATGCCATCTGGTACAGTAGTTGCTTCTGTTTTCCCACGAGGGACAAATTGATTATCAATAGAACCAAAATTAGTTGAAAATAAGCCATAAGTTTTATGAAAATCATTTTTAGGCAATAAGATCACTTGTAGCCCATTATCTAGTGTCTCTGTATATATTATTTCTTGTAATTGTTCATAGACTTTTTTTTCCATTATTTCGCCTCCGCTGTCAAAAAGAATGTTGCATTTAATTTCACTTGGTTGGCCACTTCAATGATGTCCTCTTTAGTAACCTTTTCAATTCTACGTACCCACTCATCAATTGAAAGTTCATTCCCATTACCTCTAGCTAATTGCATAGCATAAATACGCTCAATAACAGATCCTGAGTTATCTTCAGATTGAAAAAGTTGATTTTTCAACATTTCTTTCGTTTGAGAAACAGCTTCTTGAGTAAAATTGCCTGATTGCATCTCTTTTAACTGTAATGCGATGATTTCTCTAACTTGTTCTACCTTTTGACCATCAATACCAGTTTGAACAGTCATCATCCCTCTAAACGTATCCATTGAACTAGAAGCATAATAAGCTAAACTTTCCTTCTCACGAACATTCATAAACAATTTAGAATGCGGGAATCCGCCGAATAAACCATTGAATACTTGTGCTGCATAATAAGACGGATCATGATAAAAAACAGACGTTGTATAACCGAGGTTAAACTTCGCTTGTATAACATCTTGGTATTCAGTTTTACTTTTTATTTTCTTAGCTGCTGGTTCTTTATAGAAACTATTTGTTTCTTCTAATTGTCGAGGAGCAAAGTTGAACTGCTCAAATGCTGACTGAATCTCACCTGTACTCACATCACCCATTACGTAAATGTCTACCTTATCTCGATTTAAAATTTCTTGATAATACTCATACAAAGAGCTAGAAGTTATTTCTTTCAAATCTTCTTTTGAACCAACACTTGGTGTTTTTTGATTATCATCTTCAAAAAAGAGCTCTTGTAAAGATAGACTCGCATAAGTTTGTTTATCATCAAATAACGAATCATAATAATCTTCTAAATTTTCTTTTTCTCTTTTAAAAGTCTTTTCATGAAATTGACCTTGCTCAACATTTGGAGAGAAAATAACTTCTTTTAGAAAATCAATGCCTTCTTGTAATACGTTATCTCCTTTTGATAAGTATTTCTCATTCACTAAATTCAAACTAAAAGTCAATACATGAGTATTCCCTTTTTTAGTTACAGCGGTTCCAAAACTAGCTCCATACATAGTTGAAAGAGCACTTCTTAATGCTGTTTGTGTAGGGTATTTTTTACTGTTTGTCTCCAATAAATTTGCTAGCATAGCTCGTTTGGTAATCGTATGTTTATTTAATGGTGCACGAAATTTCAACATAATACGAATAGTTTTATATTTTTTAGTGGGGAGTACATGCAAATGAACTCCTTCATTTAACTGAATAGACATATCTTTATTCCTCCTCTAACTTGGAAAAGCGTTCATTGTCTATCTTAAAATAAAAACTAAAAAAAAGAAAGCAACAACAGACATGAACGTCCGTTGTTGCTTAAAAAGTATCTTATTTTGATTTAATATATGTTTTACCACCAGCTGCTGGTCCTTCGGATTTACCGATAACACCAACCAACACAATAATAGTGATAACATATGGCGCGATTTGCAACCACACACTTGGGATGTCTTGAATAATAGGAATGTAATTTCCAATAACACCTAGACTTTGAGCAAAACCAAAGAATATAGCTGCACCCATTGCACCAAGAGGGTTCCATTTACCAAATATCATTGCTGCCATAGCAATAAATCCTTGCCCAGCAATTGTTGAAGCTTGAAAACTCAATGAAATAGATTGCGCTTGAATTGCGCCACCCATACCACCGAGTAAACCAGACAACATTACACCAGCATATTTCATTAAGTAAACATTGATCCCTAACGTATCAGCTGCTTGAGGGTGTTCCCCAACAGATCTTAAACGTAAACCAAATCTTGTCTTAAAGAGTACTACCCAGCAAATGATAGCAATTAGAATACCTGCAAAAGCGGGTGCTGAAGTTCCTTTAAAGAAAATATCGCCGATAATTGGAATACGGTTCAGTAATGGAATAGTTACTTTACCAAAACTTTCAGTGATACGATCCGTTTGTCCAGCTCCATTATACAATACACGAGTAAAGAAGATTGCTAATGCTGGAGCCATTAAGTTGATAACAGTACCAGAAATAATGTGGTCTGCTCTTAGATTGACTGTAGCTACTGCGTGGATCAGTGAAAAAACCACACCAATCAATCCACCAACTAAAGCGGATATCCAAGGAGTCATGTCGCCAAAAGTACTTGCAAAAGTTAAATTAAATACAATTGAACTAAAGGCTCCCATAACCATTATTCCTTCTAGACCTACGTTAACAATACCACTACGTTCAGAAAATGTTCCACCTAGGGCTGTTAATACAAGAGGAGCTGAATACACAAGTGATGATGAAACAATGAGTTGAAGCAATTGTACGATATCCATCTTATTTCACTCCTCCTTTATTTACTCTAGCTCGTTTATCGATAAAATAGCGAATCAAGTAGTTAGCCCCTACGAAGAAAATAATAGAAGCTATTACAATATCTACAACTTCGGTTGGGACACCTGAAATCATCGGCATGCTGTTTCCACCAATTTTCAATGCTCCAAACAGAATAGCTGAGAAAATAATACCTACGGGGTTGCTTAACCCTAACAAAGCTACTGCCATACCATCAAATCCTATAGTTGGCATTGCTCCTTGGGTAAAGATATTTTGGAAGTTTCCTAGACCTTCCATTACTCCACCTAAACCAGCCAAACCACCACTGATTAACATTGAAATAATGATATTACGTTTAGAACTCATACCAGCATATTCAGAAGCACTAGGATTTAGCCCTACAGTTCTAATTTCAAATCCAGTAGTTGTCTTTTTCATTAAGAACCAAACGACTACAGCCATAATTAAAGAAATAAATATACCCGTATGAAGAGTAGAATTACTTGTTAATTCAGTTATCCATCCAGCTCGTAAACTCGCTCCTTCTGGAATACGTGCTGTTGCATCTGCTGATTCTGTTAAAACATTACGAATCAAATAATTTGTTGTATAAAGAGCAGTATAGTTCAACATGATCGTAACAATAACTTCACTAGTGTTAAAGTAAGCTCTTAAAAATCCAGCAATTCCAGCCCAAATAGCTCCAGCCAAAGCACCACCAAGAATGCTTAAGGGAAGTAAAATGATACCCGGTAAGCTTGCAAAAGAAGTAGCTACCCATACAGAACATAACCAACCAAGCAAAGCCTGTCCAGCAACCCCAATGTTAAAGAATCCTGCATTGTAAGCTACAGAAAAACCTAATGCTGTTAGAATAAGCGGTGTAGCTTGTCTTAATGTTTCACCAATATAAAAGGATGAACCAAAAGCACCATTAATCATTGCTGTATATCCAGTAATTGGATCGTACCCAAAAATAACCATAATAATTGCACCCAGAACAAATCCCATTAATACAGAAAGTAATGGCACAAGTAAATTGTTCAATGTATCTTTTTTATGATTCACTTTGAACACCCTCCTTTCCATTTCCTTGTTTGATCAGAGAACGAGCTTTTTCGAGAGAAGTCCCTGCCATTAACAAACCAAGCTCTTGTTCAGTTGTTTCTTTAGGATCCACAATTGCAACGATATTGCCTTCATACATAACAGCGATTCGATCAGAAACATTTAAAATCTCATCTAGTTCAAAACTCATTAGCAAGACGGCTTTTCCATTATCTCGTTGCTCAATCAAACGTGAATGAATGTATTCAATCGCTCCTACATCAAGTCCTCGTGTCGGTTGTGCAGCTATCAATAATGATGGGTTACGATTAATTTCTCTAGCAATAATAGCTTTTTGTTGGTTCCCACCTGATAATGATCCAGCAGGTGTTGTTTCATTTTGTGTGCGCACGTCAAATTCTTCGATTAATTTTATTGCAAAGTTCTTTATTTCTTTTTGATTTAAAATACCATGATTACTTAAAGGTTTTTTATAATACGTTTGTAATGCTATATTTTCTTCTAATGACATCGGCAACACTAAGCCATATTTATGACGGTCTTCAGGGATATGTCCTAACCCTAATTCTGTAATTTTACGTGGTGTTTTATTTTGGATTTCTTCACCGTTTAGCGTGATTTTCCCACTTTCAGTCTTTGTTAATCCGGTAATTGCATGAATCAATTCACTTTGTCCATTTCCATCGATTCCGGCTATTCCCACAACTTCTCCAGCTCGAACTTCTAAACTTAATCCTTTAACTGCATCTAATCCACGGTTTTCTTTGACTGTAAGATTTTCGATAGACAAAACAGTTTCTTTTGGTTGCGAAGCCTTTTTTTGTGTTTTGAAGGAAACTGAACGTCCAACCATCATATCTGCTAATTCTTGAGGAGAAGTAGTTGAAACATCCACCGTATCAATACTTTGTCCACGACGGATAACCGTACAACGGTCAGCAACAGCTTTAATTTCATCAAGTTTATGTGTAATTAAGATGATCGACTTGCCTTCTTTTGTTAGGGCTCTCATAATATTTATCAATTCATCGATTTCTTGAGGAGTCAACACTGCAGTCGGTTCATCAAATATTAAGATATCTGCTCCGCGATAAAGAGTTTTTAAAATCTCTACCCTTTGCTCCATTCCTACTGAAATAGATTCAACTTTTGCACTAGGATCAACTAATAAACCGTATTTTTCAGACAATTCTTTTATTTCGTTTTTAGCCGAATGTCTATCTAAAAAACCATTTTTAGTTTTTTCCATTCCCAAAATAATATTTTCAGTAACGGTAAACTTTTTCACTAACATAAAATGTTGGTGAACCATTCCAATACCTAATTTGTTTGCTGCACTAGGTGAACTTATATTTACCACCTGTCCATTTACCAGAATTTCTCCAGAAGTAGGTTCTAATAACCCTGAAAGAATATTCATTAAAGTGGATTTACCTGCACCATTTTCTCCTAAAAGAGCATGAATTTCTCCCTTTTTAAGCTGCAAATTAATATTGTCATTCGCTTTGAAAGTACCAAACTGTTTCGTAATACCCTTCATTTCAATGACATTTACTGATTCTGACACGATGGTTTCACTCCTTTTCTCTTGCTCAATCTATTATCCATTATAGTTGTTTTACAGACAAGTAGTTATCAAATTTTCTTTTTTAATTTTAATAGAAAATATAGTTTTGATCATACTGATCTTGATAACTCAAAAGAGAGGAAAAGACCGGAATATAAGTATCCGGTCTTTTGATCTTTATTCATTCCTTAAACTAGTTGTTTGGTATAAATTAAATTATGGTGCTTCTGGAACTGTAATTGTTCCATCAATAATTTGTTGTTTGTAATCTTCAACTGTTTTGATTACGTCTTCAGATAATGCCCCTTCAGTAATGCCTACGCTATCTTCAGCTAAACCAAAGTTACTGATTTCTCCACCTGGGAAGTTGCCTTCCATTGATGCATTTGCGATATCTTGAACAGCTTGTCCTACACCTTTAAGTGTTGAAGTAAGTGTTAAGTTTCCGCCATCGTATTCACCTTCAGCAGTTTGATCACGGTCAACTCCGATTACCCAAAGTTTTTGATCTGGATTAGAATTCATGCGGTCGATAGCTTCTGAGAACACACCATTACCTGTATCTCCAGATGCATGATAAATAATATCTGCTCCTGAACTATACATTGCAGCTGCTAATTGTTTTCCAAGAGCAGCATCTCCGAATGATCCAGCATACTCAACATCAATTTTAATATCTGGATTAACAGCTTGTACACCAGCTACAAAACCAGCTTCAAAACGGTCAATAACAGCACTTTGTTGTCCACCGATGAACCCAACATGGTCTGTTTCAGTTGTTTCAGCGGCAGCAACCCCAGCTAAAAATGCAGCTTCATGGTCTTTAAACAATACAGAAGAAACGTTGTCAGCTTCAATTGTTTCATCAATAATAACAAAGTTTTGATCTGGATTTTGTTCAGCAACGTCTATCATTGCTGGTTTTAATTTAAATCCAATCCCAAAAATCAAATCAAAATTATTATTTACAGCAGTATTTAAATTTGTAACAAATTGAGAATCTTCATCTGATTGAATGTAGTTGTATCCATCAGGTCCTTTTTCAAGTTTGTGCTCTTCTCCCCAAGCTTCCATACCTTCCCAAGCAGATTGGTTAAATGATTTATCATCTACTCCACCTACGTCGGTAACCATAACAATTGAATAATCTTCTCCTGAACCTGAAGATGAAGCATTATCACTTCCTTCATCAGCTCCACATGCAGCCAATGTTAAACTTGATAATAGACCCAGAGTCAATAGACTCTTAAAATTTCTACTCTTCACTCAAAAAACCCCCAATAATTTTTTAGTATGAATCAAATTCTCATTAATTCATCCTCGCATTTATAGTACCATCTTTATTTTAAAAAATAAACAACAAAAATGATTGTTGAAAACGTTTTAGCTAAAAAATGTTCAGTTTTTAATTGATTTCTAATGTATTAAAACTATTTTCGTATGTCTTTAGGTCTAATTACTGACAAAAAGTACCTATGCCAAAAAAAACATCTGCTAAATGAGTAGCTCATTAACAGATGTTCTTTATTAATATTGTTCTATTTCTGATTCATTTAACTGCTCGTCGCCAGGAACGTGAGTGATATTCACCTTACGAGGCTTACTGCCTTCTGAAGGGCCAACTATGCCTCGCATCTCCATTTCATCGATCAGACGAGCTGCTCGATTATAGCCGATTCTAAAACGTCGTTGCAATAAAGAGATGCTTGCCGTCTGCATTTCAACGATCAAAGCCACTGCGTCCTCATATACTTCATCTTCGACATCACTTTCTGCAGCTTTAGTTTCCTCTGTAGGCATCATCTCTTCAACATAATTTGCGCCTTGTTGATCAGTTACAAATGTCACAATATGTTCAACCTCTTCATCAGAAATAAATGCACCCTGTACACGAACCGGTTTATTTTCGCCCATTGGCAAGAATAACATGTCCCCTCTACCTAATAATTTTTCTGCTCCACTGCCGTCAATTATCGTTCTCGAATCAACACCGCTGGAAACTGCAAAAGCAATCCGTGAAGGAACATTTGCTTTAATAATGCCCGTGATAACGTCTACACTTGGCCTTTGAGTTGCTAAGATCATATGAATTCCAGCAGCCCGAGCCATTTGCGCTAAACGAATGATCGCATCTTCGACTTCGTTACTAGCTACCATCATTAAGTCAGCTAGCTCATCAACAATCACCACGATAAATGGTAATGTTGGATAATTTTCGCCATTTTCTTGATTATGTGTTTGTAAGTATTGATTGTATCCAGTAATATTTCGCATCCCGCTAGCAGCAAATAGTTCGTATCTTCTTTCCATTTCCGCAACGACTTTTTGCAAAGCTTGTGCTGCTTTTTTGGGATTAGTCACGACAGGTGTTAGTAGATGTGGAATTCCATTATAGACATTTAATTCCACCATCTTAGGGTCTATCATCATCAATTTTACTTCGTTCGGTTTAGCTTTCATCAACAAACTAGTAATGATTCCATTGATACAAACTGATTTTCCACTTCCTGTAGATCCCGCTACAAGTAAATGAGGCATTTTAGCTAAATCAGCCATAGCAATACTGCCGGTTATATCTCTTCCAAGTGGTACTTCTAACAGCTTTTCTTTATTATGGACCTGACCTTCGATAACATCTCTAAAGGAAACTAAACTCACTTCACTATTTGGAACTTCTATTCCAATAAAAGACTTGCCGGGTATCGGAGCTTCTATCCGAATATCTTTTGCCGCTAATGCCAATGCAATATCATCGCTGAGACTAACGATCTTACTTACTTTCACCCCAATTGCTGGTTGGACTTCATATTTTGTTACGGCGGGTCCTAAATTTGCTTTGATAACTTTTGCATCTACCCCAAAACTTTGAAAAGTATCTTCTAATTTCTTAACATTTTTTTGGATAATCGCGTATTCATTTGTTTGGTCATTTTGGGGGATTTCGTTTAATAAATGAGAAGGTGGTAATTGATAATCCTTATTTTCTTTCTCAGCTCCTATCTCAAAATCAATAGGTTCTCCATCATGGTCATCTGTCTCTGCACTAATTGCTTTCGCTTCATCGACAGCAGGTTTCTTAACACGGTTTTGGTAATTCTCAATTTCCAATTGCAATTGCTCATTCTTCTCTTTTTGAGTAGTTTGTTCTTCTTTAACATTGGGTACAGCTTTAACAGTATTTATTTTTTCTTTCTTAACCTTTTTTTGAGGTTCATTTTTAGTAGATTCTTTTGACTCGCTTCGTTTTTTCAAGATAATTGTTTTCAATTCCGATAAGTGTATTTTGATTTTTTGCCAACCAATCATAAGTCCATTCCCTATTTTTTTTAGGAATGTTTTAAAGGATAATTGAAATAATAAAAAGATTCCAAAAAAACAACTAAGCCCTGCTATAAAATAAGTTCCCCATTGAGAAAATAAAAAATAACTTGCTGCGTAAAAAACAGCTCCAATCATTCCTCCACCAAGAGATTGTGTAATCTCATTATTCACCATATCGATCATAAAGAAACGGAAAGTAGCAGAAATAACGTTCATATCCGCATGAATAATAGGTGCAAATAAACGAGCATGCTGGACTAATAACAAACTGCTGTAAATGAGTAAAAAACCTGCAATTCGTTTATTTTTAAAAGGAGGTTCTTTCCCTTTAAATATAAGGTAAAGCCCATAGATTCCAATCAAGATTGCTGCAATAGTAAATGTATTCCCTACAAAAAAACGAAATAAATTCGCACTAAAAATACCCGCAAAACCTGTTTGCGAAACTGAAAAAATACTTAAAATAATAAAAATCAATCCAATAATTTCAAATGAATGACGATAATTTGCGTTCTTTTTAGCTGTAGTATTCTTTTTTTTACTTGCCACGGTTTTCTTTCCTCCTTATAATTCCTTTTAATTATACACAAAATAAGCTGTAAACGAAATGCAGTAAAAGGATGAGGCAGACATTCTTTATTGCCTTCCCTCATCCTTTTTCACATGGAATATTTTAGTTATCCTTTTTTCTCCAACGCTGCTTTCATAGCTAAAGCCAAAGGACTTTCCGCTTCTTCCTCTTGCTGATTAATTTTTTTCATTAATTTTTTTGTTTCATGTTTACTTGGTTTCTTACTGTTTTTCCCTTCAATCTTTTCAGTCACATTACAATATTTGCATTTGAAGTATTTCCCAGTTTTACCTTCATGAATCTCCATTTTACGGTGGCACTGTGCACATCGATGATTGGATAGTTTTGGATCTTTTCTGCGTCTGTAAGAACAAGTAGAACTACTGCAAACCAACACTTTCCCATCACGTCCATTACGTTCTTTCAATAATTCACCACAATCTGGGCAAATTTTACTGGTTAGAGAATGATCTTTATAGGTTTGCGTGCTGTTTTTGATCTCAGTTACTAATCGAGCTGTTTCTTTTTTTATTTGTGTTAAAAATTCTTCTTTTCTCAAGCTGCCTTTTGCAATTTCTTCTAAAGATTTTTCCCATTTACTTGTCAGTTCTGGAGTCACTAATGCTGGATTGACTAATGTTAGTAGTTGCTGGCCTTTAGGAGTTGTACTCAATTTATTTTGAGTACGTTCCATTAAATCACTACTAATGAGTTTTTCAATGATTTCTGCACGAGTAGCAGGTGTACCTAATCCATTATTTTCCATATTTTGTAGAAGAGCACCTTCTGAAAGACGAGCTGGGGCTTCTGTGAGTTGTTTTTGGATGGTATAAACCGGACTGTTGAATTGTTCATTTAACTGATAATCATTTCCTTCTAGTTTCTGAATGTCTTTCTTCCATCCTTTTTCCAGCACAACTTCTTGTTGCAAATGAAATAAAATATCTTCAGCTGAAAATACAATGGTTGTCTTAGATACTTTATAAGCTGGTAAAAACAACCCAATAAACCGTTCAACAACCATCCGATATATTTTCAGTTCATCTGCTTCCATTTTTTCTGGTCGCGGACGTTCTTCAGTTGGAATGATGCCGTGATGATCTGTCACTTTTGAAGTATTAAAAACACTTTTCAAAGTTACTTGAGCACCATTTTTAAGAATTTTTTTTACATCATCCGGAGCAAATCCTTGAATTGCCATTACTCTTTCTTTCATTGTTCCTAACATATCTTGAGTTAAGTATTTAGAATCTGTCCTTGGATAAGACAGCACTTTATGACGTTCGTATAAAGTTTGCATCAAGCTCAATGTTTTCTTTGCTGAAAACTGATAGCGTTGGTTGGCTTCACGTTGAAGTTCAGTTAAATCATATGGCAATGGCGCTTGCTGTATGGATTGCTTTTCTTTTACATCTACTACAACTATCGGCTTGTTTTTTAGCGAAGCTACTAAATTTTCAGCTTCTTCGCGTTTAGTATATTTATGAGGAGCTCCGCTTTTTAATGAGGCTCTTTTTCCATCCATCATCAATTGGACCGTATAATACGTTTCTGGAACAAAAGATGCAATTTTTGCTTCTTGCTTTCTTACCATAGCCAATGTTGGCGTTTGAACTCTTCCAGCCGATAAATTATCTTGATACTTGACTGTCAATGCTCTCGTGACATTTAAACCAATTAACCAATCTGCTTCAGAACGAGCAACAGCGGATTCATATAAGTTAGTATACTTTTCACTAGGTTGAAGGTTCTTAAAACCATCCTTAATGGCCTTATCAGTTTGCGAAGAAATCCAAAGTCTTTTTACTGGTTTATTAAAATGAACATACTCTAATATCCATCGTGCAACCAATTCCCCTTCGCGTCCAGCATCCGTAGCAATCACTGCTGACCCAACATCTTTTCGATTAGCCAGCTGCTTGATTGCTTTTAACTGACCACTTGTATTTTTTAAAGGCTTAGTCAGCATTTTTTCTGGAACTAATGGCAAAGTGTTCAAATCCCATGTTGCCCATTCACTTTTATATTCTTCAGGCATTTTTAATCCTAATAGATGACCTAACGCCCAGGTAACAATGACGTCTTTTCCTTCAATAAATGTTTTACTTTTTTGTGTTGCACCTAATACCCTTGCAATCTCTTTACCTACACTCGGTTTTTCAGCGATAATTAATGTCTTCATGGTAATTCCTTTCTTTACTTAAAACAGCTTATAATTTCTTATTATCCTACTAAATACTGTACAATCATTGTAAGTTATCTCTATACTCAATGCAACAAAACCAAAAGTATGTTCTCCTATTTTTATAAAATTCAGACTAAAGAATGATTGACCAAGTTTAGTGCAATCGTTAAAATAAACT
Source organism: Carnobacterium sp. FSL W8-0810 (assembly GCF_038007125.1). Lineage (NCBI taxonomy): Bacteria > Bacillati > Bacillota > Bacilli > Lactobacillales > Carnobacteriaceae > Carnobacterium > Carnobacterium sp. FSL W8-0810. The sequence continues at coordinate 17,726 of NZ_JBBOWO010000002.1, forward strand.
AAACAGGCATAATGATTTGGAAATGAGGAGGAATAGTATGAACTCGTTCTTATCAACAGTCAAAAAGTTTCTTTTTCCAATCAATAATTCATTAGAGCCGTTAAATGATAACACCCAAAATGGAGGGATAGATATGAAAAAAGTTTCTATACAAGTAACCGGACTTGTACAAGGTGTTGGCTTTCGCTATATGACAAAATTGACAGCTGATCAAATAGGCGTTTATGGCATTGTCCGTAATGAATCAGATGGAAGTGTATATATAGAAGCTAATGGTGAACCAGAAAAAATCGACCAATTTATAGAAAAAATAAGAAATTCGCCTTCACCAAGCGGCAGAGTTGATTCTATAACTATTGAGGAGCTCACTTCAATACCGAATAGAGATAAGTTTACAATAAGCAATTGAAAACCCTACACTAATCCTGTATAGTAGGTAACGTTACTTAATTTAATAAAAATGAAGGATTGTGAACAATGAAGAATTTAAAGAAATTATTTTTATCAGGAGCGCTTTTAAGCGTTGTGGTATTTTTGTCAGGGTGTATGGCACATGACTCAGATGGAAACCCCAGTGGTTTGATTTATGAATTTTTAGTGGTTCCTACTCAACAGATCATCATACAGCTTGCTAATTTGTTTAATGGTAGTTATGGATTAGCTATTATTGCTATCACATTGATCGTTCGTTTGATTATTTTACCATTAAATCTAAACCAATCTAAAAAATCAATTATTCAACAAGAAAAAATGGCTTTAATCAAACCAGAAATGGAAGAAGTTCAGAAAAAACAAAAAGCAGCTGTTACACCTGAAGAAAAAGCTGCTGCACAACAAGAATTAATGAGCTTATATAAAGACAATAACATGAGTATGTTAGGTGGCATTGGATGCTTGCCATTGTTGATTCAAATGCCTATCTTTACTGCTATGTTCCAAGCAATCAATTTATCTGGAGAAATCAGTAACAGTACTTTCTTAGGTTTTAGCTTGGGTAATCAAAATATAGCTCTTGCTATTGCAGCTGGTGCAGTTTACTTTGTTCAATCATATGTTTCTATGATTGGTCTTCCAGAAGAACAAAAGAAACAAATGCGTACAATGATGTATGTCAGTCCAATCATGATTTTAATGGTCTCATTCACATCTCCTGCTGGTTTAGGATTGTACTGGTTCGTTGGAGGAATCTTCGCTGTTTTCCAAACAATTATTACAAACTTTATCTTTAAACCAAGAATAAAAGCACAAGTTGAAGCAGAAGCTAAAAAACGCCCGGTAAAATCAAAACGGACAATTAAACAAGCTGAACCTGTTAACCAACAATCTACCGCTTTAACAGGATCTTCAGTTAAAACAAATGCTCGTGGCAGAAATGCTGGGAAACAACAAAAAAATCGTTAACTAAAAAGACCTACTCAAACGAGCAGGTCTTTTTTTTACACCTCATCTTTGTAAATAGGCAAAGTTATTCTGAAAATTGTTCCATAATCTAGGACACTCTCTACCGTAATGCTTCCGTTGTACCCAATTAACAATTCTTTTGCAATTGCTAAACCAAGTCCATTTCCACCTTTATGTCGGCTACGAGCTTTGTCAATGCGATAGAAACGATTAAAAATCTTCTCTGCATCTTCAGGAGTCATCCCTTCACCAAAATCTTGAATAGCAATTTGAACTTCTCTATCATCAGTTGCAACTGAGATGTGCACTTCTTTACGATCAGTAGAATATTTTACTGCATTATCCAATAAAATAACTAAAATCTGTTCAAGATGATTGCGATAAATCGATACATAAAGCTCTTCAAAAATGTCATCATCTAGATTGAACACAAAGTCAGGATGAATCATTTTAAAATTGTTGTAGGTTTGCTGAATAATCGGCTTAATAGCTGTTTTTTCATTCTTATAATGAATTTCTACTTGTTCAGCTCTAGACAAGTCTAACATCTCTTGAACTAGACTTTTCATTCTTGTAATTTCTTGTAGCGATGCAGAAAGAGACTCATCTAATATCTCAGGATCATCTTTTCCCCATCGGTCTAATAACTTTAAGTGTCCTTCCATAACTGCGACAGGAGTCCTTAATTCATGTGAAACATCTTCTACAAATTGTTTTTGCTGTTCTATATATTTTTGCATTTTATCTAACATATCGTTAAATACAATGGAAAGATGGTCTAATTCATCGTTGCCTTCATCAACTTCAATTCGAGAGGTGGATGAAGTATCTTGTCGAAGATCATTCATTGTATTTGTAATATTTTTTATTGGTTTCAAAAAATTTAATGCCAATAAATAACCTAAAATTCCACTAAATATCAGCGCAGCAAAACCCATAGCTACCAAACTAATAATGGTAACTTCAATCATATTATGGTAATCAGCCATTCCGTCAATCACTTGGACATAACCAATGATTTGTTTTGTTTCATCGGAAATAACAGGCGTAACTCCATAATAACCTTCTTCACCATTTACATTTATCATTTTTATAACTGGTTCCGAGCTTACTTCAAAAGGAAAATCCCCTAATTTTGACTCAAAAAGTAATCGTGATGACGGAGTATAGACTCGTACGATTACATCTTCTTCATTCATTTTAGCGTACAAAGAATCTTCGTAATTTCCAGAATCTTCAAAAGTTGCATTTCGTTGATCATATTCTCCTATTAATTCCATAGCATCCGGAAAGTATGAAGGATGGAAAGCAGAATATACCGTTGACTTTGATAATGAGGTTGAATCACTATCCGTTATCTTATTCTCATCTGCCAAACGGGTGGAAGATCCAAATAAAATTTCTCTGAAATTTTCTTCTTCTTGTGTAAACATAATTTGTCTGAAACCTACAAAAATAGCAACAGAAAAAATAGAAAATGTTAAAAAAATGGCTAGAGTGGCTCCAATTGTCCACTTCCATTTTAATGAAAGCCGTCTTCTTTTTCTTCTTTCCTTTTTTCTGTTATAAAATGAGAGTTTCACGAACGCATCACATATCCTGTACCGCGAACAGTTTGAATATAACTGTCAACATTTGGAACATCAATTTTATTTCTTAAGTAACGGATATAAACATCTACTACGTTTGTTTCAACTTCTGTTTCATATCCCCATACTTTATTCAATAAAACATCACGTGCTAATACAACGTTCACGTTTTCCATTAATTCTAATAACAATTCGTATTCACGTTTTGTTAATTCAATAACTTCATCACCACGACGGACAACTCTGTTTTCTTTTTCAACTGTTAAATCTCTATACGTTACAGTCGTTTGTTTTGTAATGTTTTGTTCACTTTCAATTTCTATCCGACGGAACAAAGCGCGCAAGCGTGCTAATAATTCTTCAATGGCAAATGGTTTAACAATATAATCATCTGCACCATGGTCTAAACCAGATACCCGATCAATAACTGAATCTCTCGCAGTCATCATAATAATAGGTACATTGCTAACTTGTCTAATACGACGACAAACATCTATTCCATTTAATTCCGGTAACATTAAATCTAATAAAACTACATCCCAATGTGCATCTTCTGCAACTGCTGCTTCTAATCCTGTACGCCCATTGTAACGAACTTCTGTTTCATATCCTTCATGTTTTAATTCAAGTTCTACAAAACGAGCCAGATTTTTTTCATCTTCAATAATTAAAATTTTATTCATTATATTGTACACCTGCTCCTCTAAAATCGCTATTTTTATCTTTTTCGCTCTTGTTAAGATACCATGATAAAAGGTTTTTCACAATCAATTTTTAATGTGTCCGTTATCATTTTACCATAAATTAGAATTAAATGAGAACTTTGAAACTTGGATTTTAGAATTTCTTAAGCAAATAAACAGTTGTCTATTATCTTTATTACGTTACTATTTTTTTCCTTTGATCCAAAAAAAAATAAAGGCTGGACAACAATCGTCTCAACCTCTATTTTTATTTAAAAGAATAACCGATTAAAGTTGTTCTTCTCCTTCGTTACCGTACCAGTCAAAGTGGAACGTTCCAGCTTTATCTGTTCTTTCATAAGTGTGTGCTCCGAAATAATCACGTTGAGCTTGAATGATATTTGCAGGCAAATCAGCTGTACGATATGAATCATAATAAGCTATTGCAGAAGAGAACGTCGGGATAGGCACACCTGATTTGACAGCGATACCAATAATATCACGAACAGAGTCTTGGTAATTTTTTGTGATATCCATAAAGTACTCATCTAACATTAAGTTTTTAAGATCTGCATTGCGATCGTAAGCATCTGTAATTTTTTGTAAGAAACGAGCACGAATAATACATCCGGCGCGGAAAATTTTTGCGATTTCCCCATATTGTAAATTCCAGTCATATTCTTCACTAGCTGTGCGCATTTGGGCGAACCCTTGAGCATAACTCATGATTTTACTAAAGTATAAAGCTTGTCTGATTTTTTCAACCAATTCAGCTTTATCTCCATCAAATGAATAACTAGCTGGTTTCGGTAAAACCTTGCTTGCTTCAACACGTTCTTCTTTTAATGCTGAGATATAACGTGCAAAAACAGATTCTGTAATCAATGGTAGTGGTACACCTAAATCTAATGCACTTTGTGATGTCCATTTACCTGTACCTTTATTTCCAGCACGATCTAAAATGATGTCGACCATTGGTTTTCCAGTTTCAGGATCTTTTTTAGTTAAAGCTGTTGCTGTGATTTCAATTAAGAAACTATCTAATTCGCCTTTGTTCCATTCAGCAAATACTTCAGCTATTTCTTCAACTGATAAACCTGCAACATTACGTAACAAGTGATAAGATTCAGCAATCAATTGCATATCGCCATATTCGATACCATTGTGGACCATTTTAACGTAATGACCTGCTCCATTTGGTCCGATATAAGTAACACAAGCTTCACCGTCTTCAGCTACAGCAGCAATTTGTTCAAGGATAGGTGCAACTAAGTCATATGCTTCCTTTTGTCCCCCAGGCATAATAGCTGGTCCTTTTAATGCGCCTTCTTCTCCACCGGAAACTCCTGTTCCAATAAAGTTCACACCTGATTCAGCCAATTCTTCACTACGACGAATCGTATCTTTAAAGAAGGTATTTCCTCCGTCAATCAATACATCGCCCTTATCAAGATGCGGCAATAAAGATTGGATGGTTGCATCCGTTCCTTTACCTGCTTGTACCATTAATAAAATACGTCTTGGTTTTTCAAGAGAATCTACAAACTCTTCAACTGTACGAGTCAATACTAATTTTTTACCTGGGTTTTCTGCAATAACGGCTTCTGTTTTAGAAGTAGTTCGATTATAAACAGATACAGTATAACCTCTGCTTTCAATGTTTAAAGCCAAGTTTTTCCCCATAACAGCCATTCCAACTACACCAATTTGTTGCTTACTCATATTTATTTAAACTCCCTTCAATTAAAACTGATTTTATTTAAATAGTATTTCTTCTTTCTTTACTATCCTAGCAAAAAAAGGAAGAAATTAAAAGTTGTTTCCTTTAATATACCTACTTAAAAAAATATTTTATATACTGTTTAACTAAACTACATCACTTTCCCTTTAATTAACCTCTCTTTTTATCTTTTTCATTCCAAATTAGTGTACACTAGGTAATAAGGTGGTCTTTACTTCTTAGTTGTATTTTCTATTAATTTTATTTTAAGGAGCGTTTGCTATGATTCAGTCCTATTACACTACAAAACAAGGTAAAATTACTCATGACATCGATTTTACTCATGCGGAATGGTTACACCTTTCTGATCCAACAGATGATGAAATTGATGGAGTTGTTAAACATTTCGGTTTTCCAAAAGATTATCTTTCAAGTGTGCTAGATCCAGATGAAGTTTCAAGATACGAAAATTTAGAAATGAAAGAAAGTGAAAGTTCTTCGTTAGCCATGTTTCTTTATCCATTAAAGGTAGATGATGGCTTAAGCGACAGCGAATACATTACGAGGCCTTTAGCTGTAATCTTAACAGCTAATACTATTATTACAGCAACTGTCCAAACACCCGATTTCATTTCAAATATGATTACAAATAAACCTAACTATCCAAGTGATAGTACTAACCAAGAACGCTTTTTACTAGATATAGCTTGGCATATTTCTTCTGATTACATTTCTTATTTAAAAGAAATCAATTATAAAATCGAAAAATTAGAAGATACTTTAACAAAAACAACAAATAATCGACAACTTTTTTCTTTAATGGCTCTACAAAAAAGTTTAGTTTATTTTGATACTGCGATTGAAAGCAATCATCCAATCTTTAAACGGCTAAAAAATATTGAGCGTTTCAATCAAAATAAAAAAAGTCTTTCTTTTTTACACGATGTAGTTGTAGAAAATCAACAAGCCGAAGCTATGATTAAACAATCCAATCAAATGCTTGAACAAATCAGTGCTATTTTCTCTTCTGTGATTTCTAATAACTTAAACAACATTATGAAAGTTTTAACTTCAATCACAATTGTTTTAACGATTCCCAATATTATTGGAGCACTTTGGGGGATGAATGTTTCTTTACCATTTGAAGATACACCGGGAGCTTTTTGGATACTTTGTTTGATTAGCCTTATTATCTGCTTAGTAACGGTATGGATGTTACGAAAAAAAGACTATTTTTAATCCCCTATTGATTCTTTTGTATTATTTGGTGTAAAATGTAAGAAATATGCGTACGAAAGTGGGGGATCACATCGTGGCTTCAAAAAATAAAAAATCAGTTTCTAAAACACAACGCTTTACAAAAGTTTTTGTTTGGATCATGCTAATAGCAATGTTAGGCTCTGGATTTATAACTGTCCTCTATACATTAGTTACTATGAATTAAAGTTCACCACATTAAACGAGTATGCAAATCGTTTAATGTGGTTTTTATTTTTAAATTTGGAGGTTTACTGTTATGACAAATTTTAATAGACAATCAAACACTATTCAAACTGCTACATTTAGTATGGGCTGTTTTTGGGGGCCAGATAGTCGATTTGGTCAATTACCAGGAGTGATACGAACTCGTGTGGGATATGCAGGTGGAACCACGCCTGACCCTATCTATAAATCCATGGGAGACCATACCGAAACTTTAGAAATTGATTTTGATCCTGAGGTTATTCATTACTCAGATATTTTGACTTTGTTTTGGGATAGTCATGACGCTGCTAAAGATCGCAATTATAAAGGACGACAGTATCTTTCTTTGCTTTTCTATCATGACACTGAACAACAAAAGGTTGCTAATCAAGTCAGAGAAGACTGGGAAAAGAATCACAGTAAAAAAATACAAACCGAAATTCTTCCATATACTCATTTTTATCGAGCCGAAGATCGTCACCAAAAATATTTTTTGAAACGTTACCCTAAAGCTCTCGAAGCAGTATCTGCTCTTTTTCCAACGTATACTGATTATATTGATTCTACTATTGCTGCACGTCTAAATGGTTTTGTTCGAGAATACGGTCTATTAGCAGATATCAAAAAAGAATTGGACTTTTGGGGATTAAATGAAAATGAAAAGTACATTTTAAAGGACTTGCTTCATACCATTCGGTGGTAAGACTAATTATGGATAGATCTCACATAAAAATGATCCTGCAATCGATCAGACTAAAAGTCCAATCGATTGCAGGATCATTTATTTTCAACTAATTTGTTTCTGTTTTTGTCTTTCTGTTTTAGCTAACACGGTTAATTCCTTCGCATGCTCTAAAGTCAGTTTTGTAATTTCAGTTCCAGCTAACATTCGCGCAATTTCTTCTATCTTTTCTGCAGTTTCCAAAGCATTTACATGCGTTTTTGTTCGATCATTTTCAATGCTTTTAGAAATGTATAAATGATTATCTGCCATCGCTGCCACTTGAGGCAAGTGTGTAATACATAGAACTTGTGAATGGACTGCAACCATATAGATCTTGTTTGCAATAGCTTGTGCAACTCGTCCACTAACCCCTGTATCCACTTCATCAAATATAATGCTGGTAATGCCTTGTGATTTTGAAAAAATAGTCTTCATGGCTAGCATCATTCGAGACAATTCTCCTCCAGATGCCACTTTAGCTAATGGTTTTAACGGTTCACCCATATTTGTAGCAATATAAAATTCTACTTCATCAAAACCAGATTCATGTGCTCCTTCACTCGAAAAAGTTGCTACTGTTTTGAAAAACTGAACTTCAAATACAACTTTTTCCATATACAATTCTTTAAGCTGTTCATGAATGGATTGTTCTATGTCTTTAGCTACTTTTCGACGCTTTTTAGAGAGTTGACTGCCTCGTTTGACCAATTCTTCCGATAAACGAGCTAACTCATCCGTCATATTCGTCAAATGGTTTTCCCGATTCAAGATTTGTTCTAGTTCTGCCGCGATTTTTTCATAATAACTTTTAATTTCTCCGATGGAATCACCATATTTTCGTTTCAATTGTTTAATGATCTCTAATCTTTTTTCAATTTCATTTAACCGATCTTCATCATAAGCCATTTGATCGAGTTCTCTTAAAATATCGCTAGCTGCTTCTTGAAGTTGAAAATAGCTGCTTGATATGGCTTCTGATAAGTTTTTAAATTTATCATCTATGTCTTCCAAAGAACTCATTTCAGTCATAGCATTTCCAATCAAATCGATTCCATTTACGTCATCACCTTGCAATACGTCATAACTGATAGACAACGCTGACATAATTTTTTGGTAATTTAATAACAAGTTCTTTTCTTCAAGTAATTCTTCTTCTTCTCCATCGAGAAGTTCAGCCATTTCAATTTCATTTGTTTGATATTGCAGCATATCTAACCGTTGAGCTAATTCTTGTTCTCCATTTTGCCACTTATCATAAGCTTTTTTTACCTGTCTATAGCGCGTATAGGTTTCCTGATAACTTTTCTTTAGCAAGAATAGTTCTTTATCGCCAAATTGATCTAACATACTCAAATGGCGTTCTGGATTCATTAATTCTTGGTGCTCATTTTGACCATGAATATCAATAATCGATTCTCCAATCAAACGCAAAATGGCTATTGTTACTAGACGACCATTAATGCGACAAACACTTTTTCCACTGCGATGGATATCTCGTTGGATAATTACCGTATCTTCATCGCTGTCGATGCCATAAGTTTTTAGCAATTCATATGTTCCGGGATTTCCATCTAATGAAAATAAGGCTTCTAATACACATTTAGTTGCACCATGGCGGATAAATTCACTAGATCCTCTTCCTCCAGCAAGTAATCCAACAGCATCAATAATAATCGATTTTCCTGCTCCTGTTTCACCAGTTAAAACAGTCATACCACGGTTAAAACTAAGATTTAAATCCTGGATGATAGCAAAATCCTTAATGGTTAATTCTTGAAGCACTGTTTTTCACCTCCAATACTTCTTTCTTCATACCTTAAATTAATTGTATAAAATGATTTTTCAACTGTAGAGCTTCTTCATGTGAGCGACAAATAATAAGCACTGTATCATCTCCTGATATAGCTCCAAAGACACTATCAAAATTAGATGTGTCTATCAAACTTCCAAGTGCAAAAGCATTTCCAGGAATGGTTCGAATGAGCAGAAAACAATCTTGCGTGTCCATTGAAACAAAGGCATCTTTAAATAAACGTTCCAACTTTTTAGATGTATCGTACTGTATATCAGGGGGCAAACTATATTGGTAGCCTCCTGATTGTGAAGGAACTTTAACCAATTGAAGTTCTTTGATGTCCCGTGAAATCGTTGCTTGGGTTACCTCTATACCTCTTTCTTCTAATATACGTACAAAATCTTCTTGTTTTTCAATAACATTTTCTTTAATCAACTCTTGTAGTAAATGGTGACGTTCTCTCTTTTTCATGTTTCCACCTCATTTTCATAACCACTATTATTCATTTAATACTCTTATCATAGCGTACTTATTTCAGATAGAAAAGAAAAAAGTAAAAGAATTTAGAACAAAAAAAACACTAGAAATTTAAAAAAATACGAATGCACCCTATTTAACAGGTACATTCGTTGATGTTATTTTTTTTCGGTTTTTAATGTTGCATAAGCTTCGGTTAAAACCATTTGTATGTCTACGGCTTTAGACAAATCACCAGTCGTTTTATCGTTCCATTTTAAATGGGCTAGGAACTCGATATTCCCTTCTCCACCTGTTATAGGAGAAAAAGTCAAATTCAAAACATCGTAACCAATACTTGTAGCAAAAGAAAGCATATCGGTCAGCACTTGTTCATGAACCGACTTATCGCTCACGATTCCTTTTTCGCCTACGTCATCGCGATGTGCTTCAAACTGAGGTTTGATTAAAGCCAAAATATCTCCATCTGAAGCAATAATGTTTTTTAAAACTGGCAGAATCACTCGTAACGAGATAAACGACACATCAATTGAGGATAAATTAGGTCTACCTTTTGAAAAATCTTCTGGTTTGCAATACCTGAAATTCGTCTGTTCCATTACAACTACTCTTGGATCTTGGCGAAGTTTCCAAGCCAATTGATTCGTACCGACATCCAAAGCATAACTTAGTTTGGCACCATGCTGCAATGCTGCATCTGTAAATCCGCCAGTAGAAGAACCAATATCTAACATAATTTTATCTGTTATAACTACATCAAAAACTTCCATTGCTTTTTCTAATTTGAATCCTCCACGACTTACATAACGAGAATGTTTTCCTTTTAATTGTAATTGCGTGTCAAATGCTATTTTTTCTCCTGCTGTATCAATTCGTTCCTCTTTTGTGTTGTACACTTGGCCAGCCATAATCATGCTTCTTGCTTTCTCAACAGACTCTGCAAGGCCTTGTTTGACTAAGAGAGTATCTACTCGCTCTTTTTTCATGTAACGGCTCCTATCTTCTTAATCGATTACCAAAAGATCAATCATTTCTACTAATAAGTTAATTTGAACTGGCTTATCTGAATTTTTGCTGATTTGCTCTACATTTTTCAACTTATCTTTTGCAGCTGCCAATTCATGATTTAAAGCAGCTTTAGCTCCTTCAAGTGTCAATAAACCAGGGTAAGTACTTTTATTATGCTCTTCATCCATACCAGTATTTTTACCTAATTCTTCTACATGTCCAACAACATCTAAAATATCGTCACGAATTTGATAAGCCAATCCTAGATGTTCAGCATACTCCATCAATTGTTCTTCTATTTCAGGTAATGCTTCAGCAATGACGCATGCTGCGTAAATAGGAAATTTTAACAATTCACCCGTTTTGTTTTTATGAATGAATTGAAGTTCTTCTAAACTTAATTCTTTTTCCTCACCTTGAATGTCTGCCATTTGTCCCAAAATCATACCATCTGGACCTGCTGATTTGGCTAAAGCTAAAATTAATTTCACTTTTTTCTCTGGTTCATCATCTGAAGCGGCAATAATTTCAAAAGCTTGTGTTAACAAAGCATCTCCCGCTAAAATCGCGATATCTTCACCATAAACAATATGATTGGTTGGTTTTCCTCTACGTAAATCATCATCATCCATAGCTGGAAGATCGTCATGGATCAAAGAATACGTATGAATGAACTCTAAGGCAGCACTAACAGCATACCCTTTTTTCTGATTGCCTCCCAGTGAATGGATCGTAGCTAAAAGAAGCAACGGCCGTATTCTTTTTCCACCTGCAGCTAAAGAATAAGACATAGCTTCATGTATTTGTTCTTTTTTAGTTAAATCTTTTCCAATGTAATCCAACATTTCTTTTTCAAATGAAGGGATTTCTTTTTCTCTAAATGACTGCAAATCCATCATTGACCTTCTTTCTTAATCCAACTCACTATTTTCTTCAAATAATTTTTCATTTCCATTTTCGTCTACGATCTTAGTTAGTGTTTGCTCAGCATTTTGTAAAGTTTCTTTACAAAATTTGCTTAAACTTACCCCTTTTTGGAATTGATCTAAAGCCTCTTCTAATGGAACATCTCCACGTTCTAAATTGGTTACGATCTCTTCTAATTGTTGCATAGCTTCTTCAAATTTCAATTTTTTCTCTGTACTCATTTGGATTCCTCATCTTTCTTTATCACTTTTGCTTCAAAATTTCCTTTGTGTAAGTGGATGTGTATCTTGTCTTCTACTACAACTTGATTGCTGTTTTTGATAACTTTTCCATCTTTTGTTGCATAACTGTAGCCCCGGTTCATGATTTTTAACGGACTTAAATAATCCAGCGACTGGACAGCGTAGTGAAATCGTTTGTTTTGATTTTCCATATACCATTCCATTTGTGTCGTTAATTGTCGGCTCAATCCATTTAAGTCGTTGTATTTTTGTTTGACCAGTTGTGTTGGGTTTTGTGCATTTAACTGCAGCATGTGTACGTTAAGATCATTTTTTAATTGCTGATTTTTTTCTTCCATTGCTCGAACGAGTCTTTCAGTTAAAAGATCCAATTTTTGGGCATATCCTTCATACAGTCTTTGTGGCTGATTGAATATATAAGAATTTAATTGGCTACTTAAACGTTGATTCAATATTTCGACTTTTCGAGCATAACTTTGAACAAGTCGCAACTTTAATTGATCAATTTTTATCAACTCATCGGACAATAATGGTACAGAAAGTTCAGCTGCTGCAGTAGGAGTTGCTGCACGCACATCTGCTACTAAGTCAGCAATAGTTGTATCCGTTTCATGGCCCACAGAAGAAATGATCGGTGTTTGAGCTTCGAATATAGCTCGTGCAACTTTTTCCTCGTTGAATGGCCACAGGTCTTCAATCGAACCTCCACCACGCGCAATAATTACAGTATCAAAGTCTCCTTTTTCTTCCACCATCCGGATACTCGATACAATTGCATCTGCAGCTTTATTTCCTTGAACAAGGGTTGGATATACCACCAATTGTACAATAGGAAAGCGTCTTTTAATTGTAGTCATAATATCTCTTACAACAGCACCACTTGGACTCGTTACAACTGCAATTCTTTTAGGAAAAGTTGGAATCAATTGCTTTGGAGTATCGAAAAGACCTTCAGCTTTTAACTTTTTCTTCATTTCTTCTAAAGCTTGATACAGAGCACCAACTCCATCAGGCTCCATATGTTCAATCGTTATTTGATAATTCCCACTTGCTTCGTATAACGAAATTCGTCCAATGACTAGTACTTTCATTCCTTCTTCAGGAGTAAACTTTAATTTTTGAAAAGCAGGCTTAAACATGATAGCAGAAATTTTTGCATGATCATCTTTTAAACTAAAATATTGATGTGCATTTGGTCTATTTCTAAAGTTAGAAATTTCTCCTGTCAAATAGATTCTTTCCAAATATGGATCACGTTCAAATTTTCGTTTAATGTATCTAGTCAATGCGGTGACCGTCAAGTAATCATTTGACACTTTATTCACTCCTCTTAGCAACATTGCATCTTTATTAATGTCTTTTACTATACCAGTTCTCTTTTCCTTTATTCTACAGTTTCTCTGTTGACAATGCAGCGAACTTTTTTGCACTTTCAATCGTTTGATACAATAGCATCGTAATGGTCATAGGACCTACACCTTTTGGCACTGGTGTTAAGTAGCCAGCAACTTCAGCTACTTCATCGCTTTTTACATCGCCAATCAGCTTTCCATTTTTATCACGATTCATTCCTACATCAATAACGGCAGCACCTGGTTTAATAAAGTCTTTCGTAACAAAGTGTCCTTTACCCATGGCTACGACTAAAATATCAGCTGTACGAGCTAATTCAGGCAAATCTTTCGTTCTAGAATGAGCAATCGTCACTGTTGCATTTCTCATCATTAAAAGCTGCGCCATGGGTTTTCCAACGATATTGCTACGTCCTATAACTACTGCTCTTTTTCCTTCAATCTCAACTTGATAACGATCTAGCATTTTTATGATTCCATAAGGTGTACATGGTATTTTATCTGGTTGTCCTATCAGTAATTTGCCCATATTTATTGGATGAAAACCATCGACATCTTTCATTGAGTCAATCGCATTTACTATTTTATCTGAATCAATTTGTTTTGGTAAGGGCAATTGAACCAGTATTCCATGAAACGAAGCATCTTCATTATACCGTTGAACTTCATTTAACAATTCTTCTTCTGTTATAGTTGATGGATAACGTTTAATAAGCGAATGAAAGCCCAACGCTTTTGCACGCTTTTCTTTATTTCTTACATAAGTTTGACTTGCAGGATCTTCACCAACTAATAGTACAACTAAACCTGGAGTTAGCCCTTGTTCTTTTAGTTTGTTGACGTCCTCTTGCATCTGAATCGTCATTTCATCGGCTAATGTTTTGCCACTCATGATTATTGCGCTCATAAAGAATCCCGTCCTTTTCTTCTCAATTAAGGCTAGTTGATTTTACCTTATCTATCTTATCATAAGAAAACCAACAGATATACCCTCAAATCTTGATCACTTTTGTTTTTAGTAAAGCTCGTCTTAATTACAAAAAAACAGTAAAAACAAAGCTTATTCAGCTTCATTTTTACTGTTTTCGTTTACAATGTTCGCTAAAACACCATTAACAAATTTTCTAGATTTTTCATCACTATACTTTTTAGTAATTTCGAGAGCTTCATTTAGTGCAACTCTGTCCGGTACATCTGAAACGTACATCATTTCAAAGATTGCTACTCGAATGATAATTAAATCAGTTTTAGCAAGTCGATTTAATGACCAATTCTCTAAATGAGCTTTGATTTTTTCATCTATTTCATCTTGTTTTTCCAGTACACCTGTTACAAGCAGGTCCAAATAGCTTGGTACTTGAACGGTTTCCACTTCATCAACTAATTCATCTTCACTGGTTAAGGCTTGTTGCATTGCATCTTCCTTAGACAATTCATCATTAGCTGAAAGTTGGAAAAGAGACTGTAAAGCTTTTTCTCTAATATCGCGTCGTGTTAAACTCACTATTCGTCACCATCTTCTTCATCATCAAGATCTAATAATTCTTGTAATTCTGTTTTTTCTGGAACAATTCCAACAATATGAACATTTACTTCAGCTAATGTTATATCTGTCATTTGAAGTAATTGTTCTCTTACTTTCTCTTGGATCTCTAAAGCAACTTTTGGTACTGAAACGCCGTAAATAAAGTAACAATAAATGTCTACTTTTAAACCATCTTCATCAGCTGTTAAATGCACACCTTTTTTGTGGTCTACACGTCCAAACAACTCTGAAACACCAGAAGAAAGTTTTCCTTGCATTGCGTAGACGCCTTCTACTTTATTCGCAGCAATACCGGAAATAACTTCAATTACCTCAGGAGCTACTTCAATTTCTCCAAGTGTACCTTTAGTCTCATTAATTGCAACTGTTGATTCTTCAGCCATAAGGCAAACCTCCTCTATTAACTAAATTTCATTTAACTAAAAGAAATCAAATGATTATGCACGTGATACATATGATCCATCTTGAGTATTGATGATCAATTCATCATCTACATTTACAAAGAAAGGAACGTTAACGGTTGCTCCAGTTTCTAAGGTTGCTGGTTTTGTTCCGCCTGAAGAAGTATCTCCGCGAATACCTGGTTCAGTTTCAGCAACACGTAATTTAACTGTATTTGGTAATTCAACACCTAATACTTCTGTATCATACATTAAAATATGAACTTCCATATTTTCTTTTAAATATTTCAATTCTTCAACAATTGAATCTCCTGGTAATTCAATTTGTTCATACGTTTCATTATCCATGAATACATAAGAACCGGCACTTTCATATAAATATTGCATTTTATTATTATTGATTTGAGCCTTAGCTACTTTTTCGCCTGCACGGAAAGTTTTTTCTTGTACTGCACCAGAACGCAAGTTTTTAAGTTTTGAACGCACAAAGGCAGCACCTTTACCTGGTTTTACATGTTGAAAGTCCACAACACGCCAAATTGAGCCGTCAAATTCGATTGTTAATCCTGTTTTAAAATCATTTACTGAAATCATTTCATTTCCTCCTATGAGTCCGTTCCTATTTTCTGTATAAGTGTATCATTTTTTCATGATTCTGCCTAATAAATTATAGATTTAAATACTGTTATAAAATGATAAGTTCTTTTGGAGAATGAGTAATCACTTCGTTCCCTGTTTCAGTGATAATCAAATCGTCTTCGATTCTTACTCCACCAAATCCTGGAAGGTAAATTCCTGGTTCATTCGTAATCACATTCCCTGGCACAAATAATTTTTCTGCTAGTCTAGAAACATTTGGTCCTTCATGGATTTCTAATCCAATTCCGTGACCAGTTGAATGTCCAAAAGCTTCTCCATAACCATAACTTGCAATATGATCCCGTGCAATAGCATCTAATTGAACACCTGACATTCCTGGTTTAGCTGCGTCAATCACTTTTAATTGTGCTTCAAGTGTAATAGCATAGATTTCTTTCAACTTTTCACTTGGTTCCCCTACAGCAATTGTTCTAGTCATATCAGAAACATAGCCTTCATAATAGCAACCGAAATCAATCGTTACAAAGTCTCCAGTTTCAATTTTTTTAGGACTAGCAACTCCATGAGGCATTGCTGAACGGACTCCACTAGCTACAATTGTTTCAAAAGAAACACCGGTTGCTCCTAAGCCACGCATATGAAAATCTAATAAGTTAGCTACTTCGATTTCTGTCATTCCAGGTTTTATTTCACCTAAGATAAAATTGAATGCTGCATCAGAAATAGAACAAGCTTTTTTGATTATTTTGATTTCTGCTTCCGTTTTAACTTCTCTAAGCTCTTCCATCAGTCCTCTTATTGGAATCAATTCACTAGAAATAATTTGTTCCAATAATTCATAAGTACTAAAAGTTACAAAATCTTGTTCAAAACCTAATGCTTCAATACTATTTCCATCTACTATTTTAGCTACTTCATCGAAAATAGGTCCTGCATTTGTAACAATTTCAAATCCTACTGCTTGAGTTGCCACTTGTTCAGTGTATCTAAAATCCGTTACAAAGTATGCTTTATCTAGCGTAATCACACTCAAACCAGTTGTTCCCGTAAAATTGGATATATAACGTAAATTATAAGGGCTAGTCACTAATAATGCATCTATCCCTCTTTTTTTCATGCCTTCGCGTAACTTACTTAGTTTAGTCACTATTCTTCGCCCCTTCTCTTATATGTACCTGCGCACTAGTTATTTAGCTGCTACTGTTTCAATTATTATATCAAATAGAACCATAAAAAGAAATAACCCCACTTAAGACGCCGTGAAGTTATTCCTTATTTATTTTACTAAATAGATTACAGATGTGGGCAATCCAGTATATTTCCATCTATTCATCTGTATTTTCTATACTTTCAGTAGACTTTTTTTCCAGTTGAACTGTTAGCTGTTTTGAAAAAATATTTTTAAGTTTCCCTTCCAAATTGAATGTATTATCTCCTTTTTTTTGAATAGTTACCGTTCCATCAGTAAATAATACGGTCCCTTTTTCTAAATTTTTATTTAAATCAAGTTGGCTATTGAGTTCCATTTTTGAAAGGATCAGCATACTCTCAACTTCATAATAGTGTTTTGTCATTCTTAATTGGTTCATTTGATTCTTGAAAATTTGATTAGTTCCTAAAAGGGCAACACTCATAAGCAATACAAAAATCATTACTGACGGCAGTACAGCTCCTTTTTCATTCATTTTGAACACCTTCTAAGTTATTCTCGATAGATATTTGTGCATGATAGGTTTCTTGGTTCAAAAAGGTTACGGTTATTTCTACAAATGAATCGTTTTGGCTAAAATCAATGGATTTGACTTTCATCAACATAGGATGGTACCCCCCAGATCCAGTTCGACGTCTGACCATTTCATAGTACCGTTCATAATAAATCGTTTCTTTGAGTTCTCCTTTTTCATCTAGCACTTTAAACTGAAGCTCATTAGATTTTGCTTTCACAAAAATTAAACCTTCAAAACTATAGTCCAGTTGATTCAAAAACATATGCCACTCAAGCTGTCGATCTTCAAAAGTTTGCTTGCGTATGGAATGGTATTGTGTCGTTACAAAGCTTAAAAGAGAAATACATAGCATTAAAATAAATAAAGCTGCTAAAGCTTCTAATAGCGTAAAACCTTTTTGATTAAGGATTGGATTTTTGAAAAGAAAGGATTTCAGTAAAAATTTCTTCTTCTCCATATTTTATCCTTACTCCCTTTTGAGTAGTAGTGGTTGCTTGTTCAATCGTAAATACTTTTCCTCCGGTCTCCCATATTTTATCAATCGGTTGTTGCTGTTCGATTTTTTGTAGTTGTTCATACTGGATACGGTACATTTCAACAGCTGTTTTTTCAGCATCAACTTTTTTTAACATACCTACTACAAATGGAAGATAAATAACAATGCATATACTTAAAATAGAAAATGCTACTAAACTTTCAATCAACAAATATCCTTTTTGGTTTATTTTTTTTATTGCCATTTATAACGGCCACTTCCTAACTGAAATGTCATAGTGTGTCTTTCATTATTTATAAAAAAAACTAATGTATCAAAATTACGTAAATTCCCACTATACGCATTAAAATGATAAACTTTATATGTAGGAGTGGTGACTGTCTCAGGTAAGTAAATCACTCCATTCAGTTCATTCTGTTCATCATCAATAACTCTAAATTGAATCGACTTGTGTTGAGATGACACAATCATTGCGGTTACTTCTCCAGACAAAACAGCATAGTTTTGAATAGCTGTTAGTTGGCTTTGTAATTCTTCAACAAATAATTGATTTTCTAAATGAATTTTAGTTTGCTTAGTATATATTGTTGGAATGAATAGTAATGCAGCTGCAATGAATAGAACAAGGACCAACTCAACCAGCAACATCCCTTTTTCATCTAACTCTCTCATTATTATTTACTCGAACTCACAATACCATTTGTGATACTAATCGATTTAGCTGTTGCTTGTTTAACTTGTTTAGCAGATAAATAACCCTGACTTTCCAAAGCAGAAAAGGTAGCGGCTTCTGTATGACCGTCCAATTCATATAGTTCAACTTGAGTTTGAATGACTGTCACTAAGGCTTCTGTACCTTGAGTGTCAATTTGATTTTTTTGTTTTACTACGTTTGGAACAATAAGCAGCATCAATACTGAAATGATAAAAAGAACCATAACCATTTCAATTAGTGTAAAACCTTTTTGATTCAATTTCTCTTTACATCTCATAGAATCTCCTCCATCATCGTAAACGTCGGTAATAATAACGCTAAATAAACACACATAATAAAAAAAGCAATCACTAAAAAAATAATCGGTTGAATCCAACTAAAGATTTTCTGTATCTTATCCATTAATCTTAATTGACAATCTTTTGCATATACTGCTAATTCTATTCCTAAACGACTAGTTGCTTCACCATGCATAATAATAAATCCAAGTTCACTATTAAAAAAGGTGAACTTGCTCATTGATTCTTTAAAATTAAGTCCTTTTCTCAATTCTTTTTCAATTTCATTCGCAACCTCTTGCATAAGCTGAGTGGTTTCTTTTGTTTGCATTAATTCAATAATTTTATTCATTTGTAGTCCACTTTTTAACAACTGGCTCCATTCATAACTAAATAAATTTGTATAATACAGTCTTAGCATTGCAGAAAGAAGAGGAATCTTCATAAAAAAAGCAGTACGTTGAATGGCAGTACGTTTTCCTAATTGATTTTTGATAATCAGAGTGCTTAAACACACTACTAGAGAAATTATTCCTAATAATGTAGGGAAGTGATAGATAAAACCAATCGCAATATTATTGATACTAGATCCATTTGTTGCATTCATTTGTTCAAAGTTAGGCAATATCATAACTCGAATAGCCATTAAAATACCAATCATAAAAACCAATAAAAATAACGGGTACTGCAATAATTTTGTTAACTGACCTTGTTGCTTTGCTTTTTCTTCCAAGTAGCTTCCACTTGCCGCTAGAGCTTCTGTCAAATTGCCATGAATAAAAGATAAATAAATTTGAGCAGAAACTCGATCAGGAAAACCTTGCTTTTTTATGCTACTATCGAAACGTTCCCCTTCTTCCAATTCTTCTAAAACAGCCTGAATCCAGTGTTTTTCTTTTGGTAAGATCATTTGTAAAAATAGTAAAGACTCTCTTAACGAAAAGCCTTCTGCCATCAAGGAAGATAATTTTATTAAAAAAGATGCTTGAACAGCTGATGATTTTTTTTTACGGAATCTGAAAGTGAATAAAGTTTTGTTCAGTAATGTAGCCATATGCATACGCCTTTCTTAACAACAAATTAAAAGACCTAGTTTGTTTTCTTTGAATTTCTTCTTCCGTTTTTATCTGAGCGAGATATTGTTTCAGTTCTTTTCGCGAAAAAACCTCATATAAAACGGCTCTCTTTTCGTATATACGCATGTGTCCACATGAGGGAACACAATCACCGTTACAAAAAGAGCAATACCTTGGAATCAACTTTTGAAATATTACTCCAAGTAATGTTTGTTTTAATTGTTCTTGTGTTACTCCCAATTCCAATAAGCGAGAAATGACCCCTACAGTATTCTTTGCATGTACACTAGCAATAATTAAATGACCGGTCAAAGCTCCTCTTATCACCATTTTTGCCGTCTCATCATCTCTAATTTCACCAATAATAATTGTATCTGGATGATGTCTTAAACTAGATTTTAATAATGTTTCATACGTAATTCCCGCTTTTTCATTTACTTGCGTCTGTAAAAACATTGGTTCATCAATTTCCACAGGATCTTCAACGGTAATTACTTGTTGTTTGTTTTTATGATAACTTTCACGAACAAGCTGATACATGGTTGTAGTTTTCCCTGATCCTACAGGTCCTGAAAAAATAAGCAGCCCACTATTAAACTGAGCCAAGCTCTCTATTAACTTGACTTCTTTTTTAAAATAAGCTGTCTTTGATAAAGATAAGTTTACGGTTTGATTTAATATTCTTATGACCATAGATTCTTGCGTTCTAAAATTGGTTATAGTTGAAAAACGAAGTGCTATATTTTTTTCCTTGAACCATTAATTGTGCTGCTCCACTTTGCGGCTTTCTCCTCTCTCCAACGTCCATATTTGATAAATATTTAAAATAAGATATAAATCGTCTGCCTTCTTCATCTGGTATTGCATTCCAAAAACACAATTTCCCTCCAATTCGAAAATAAAAATGGTATTGCTTCTCTTCAGGCAAAATATGTATATCGCTAGTTCCTACTTCTTGGGCTTTTGAGATGACATATTGTGTAAATTCTTCAATTTCCAATTTTCTTCTCCTTCCCAGATAGCTCTTGTTAGTGTTCTTATTTAAACTATGTGCAATTAACCCTGTATTTCGTTATTCTTTTATCTTTTTACTCTATTGAACTTTGTAATGTTTTTTCAAAATGAATCATTGCTAGTTTCTATTGCATTCTTCCTCAAAAGGATAATTATTTTTTCAAAAATTAAAAAGACAGCAGTGCTATCCAATTGGATATGGCACTGCTGTCTTTTCAGTTTATAATAAGATTTTAACGTTTATAATTCAGCGTTGTGGAAGACTTCTGACACATCATCGTCTTCTTCAAGTTTATCAATCATTTGATTGAATAAAGCTTTTTTATCTTCTGGTAATTCAACGGTTGTTTGTGGAATCATGGTTACCTCTGCTTGTGCTAGTGTATAGCCTTCTTTTTCTAAAGCATCACGCACATCTGGTAAATCAGAAGGATCAGTATAAATTTCAAATACTTCATCTGATGTTTCCATTTCATCTCCGCCAGCTTCTAAAACACTCATCAACATCGTGTCTTCATCTACATCTAAACCTTCACGTTCAATGGCAATGTAGCCTTTACGGTCAAACATGTAGCTAACAGAACCTTTTTCACCTAATGAACCACCATTTTTATTAAAAGCGACACGGACATTCGTTCCTGTACGATTTAAGTTGTCAGTCAAAGTGTGCACCAAAACAGCCGTTCCTTTTGGACCATAACCTTCATAGATCACTTCATCATAATTTTCATTTTCACCAGTTGCACTGCCTTTTTTTATAGCACGTTCAACATTATCATTTGGCATATTATTCGATTTAGCTTTGTCCATAACCATACGCAACGAAGGATTTATGCTCGGATCAGGTCCACCACTTTTCACAGCCATGTAGATTTCTCTTGATATTTTTTGGAATACTTTTCCGCGTTTTGCATCTTGTGCATTTTTACGCCCTTGAATATTGCTCCATTTTGAATGTCCTGACACTCCAAACTCCCCATTTCATAGTATAAGTGTAATTAGCTAGAATAAATAGCCCTACTTATTTTATCAAAAAACCTGATATAGAGCAACTATTCGCCAGTATTAGTTACCGTGTTACCCTTTTAAATGAAGGGTTGATTTTCTTCTTTTTATAAAAGAATAGGAAAAAAATCAAAGCTAACAGAATGCTTGTTAAAGCCCCTGTTGCATCTAAGATCACATCTTCCATTAATGGAGTCCGATCTGGCGTAATACTTTGATGAAACTCATCAAAAGCAGCATATCCAGATGCTAGCAACCAAGAGACAAAAGCGGCTAGCCCCATACTCGTCATTTTATTTTTCAATCCTAAAAACCAACACAGCCCTAATAAAAAATAAGTTCCAAAATGAGCTAATTTTCGAATGAAAAATTCCACAAAAGAACTATACCCTTGTGCTGCAATACTTACTTCACTGCCGGCATAATTAAAGTGGATCAGACTTAATACATTTTTCAAAGGTTCCTTAGCTAGAATTTCATCTAATACACCTGTCAATGATTGGTCGGTGTAAGGTTGTGAAGAACTATAAAATAACACCATCATAATTACAATAGCAAGTGCAATAAATAAATTGTCTTTTACTGTTGAGCGCATCTGTACTTTCCTTCTTTCACGACTATTTTATCTAACTTTACTCAATGCTTAGCTAGATCGATTGGTTCTATTTTAACCTATCTTAAATTACTTTTGGTATTTATTTTCAACTCCTACTTACGGTTTATTATTATTTGTTTAATAACACGTTTTAAAACTGCGGCAAACTAGAGTATAATGAATTTATTCAAACCTAGAAAGGAAGTTATTATATGAAATACAGTATGAAATGGGATCTTGATTCCGTTTTCCCTGGTGGAAGCAGTTCGCCCCAATTAAAAGAAAAATTAGCACTTATTCGTGAACAACTAGATGAGTTGTCTGCACTCATTAAAAAGTGGGACACAGAAAAAGACAGTCCAGCATTTAAAAATCTTGAGTCTATTTTACTCGTTCAAGAAAAATTGACGAAAGGCCTTTCTCAAGTCTTTACCTTTGTAGAAGCTGTTCAATCTGCAGATGTTGCAGATAAACAAGCTGGAGCAGTTTTTGGTCAAGTATTTGAATTAAGCAGCGCTTTTAGTACTCTTCAAACAATTCTTACTAAAAAAATGGTTGCCATACCAGATGACATTTGGAATAAAATAATTGAACTTCCTGCTTTTAAAGAAATTGAGTTCAGTTTAAATGAAACTCGCACACAAGGAAAGGAATTGTTAAGTGAAGCAGAAGAAGCTCTGATCAACGCACTTTCTATTGATGGTTTCCAAGGATGGAGCGATCACTACGATTCACTTGTAGCTACTATCGAGATTCCTTTTGAAGACAGTGAAGGACATATTCAACGTCTATCTGCTGGACAAGCCTACAACAAAATGAATACTGATCCAGACGCAAAAGTCCGTGAACAATTATTCGAAAAATGGGAAGAAACTTGGGGCAACATGGCTCCTTTATTCAGTGATACGCTAAATCATTTAGCAGGTTTCCGTTTGGCTGATTATAAAGCTCATGGTGTGAAAGATTACTTGAAACGTCCATTAGAATACAACCGGATGAAACAAGAAACACTAGATGCTATGTGGAAAGCCGTTAGTGACCATAAACAACCATTTGTGGATTACTTAAAGCGCAAAGCTCAATTGCTTGGAAAAGACAAATTATCTTGGCAAGATACTGAAGCACCTGTAATGATTGGAGATGCTGAAGCTAAAGTGTATCCTTATGATGAAGGTGCTGATTTCATTGTAGAAAATTTCCGTAAATTCAGTGAGAAAATGGCTGATTTTGCTCAATATGCTTTTGATCACAGTTGGATTGAAGCCGAAGATCGCGGTGGAAAAAGGCCTGGCGGTTATTGTTCAGAATTGCCAGAAAGTAAAGAATCACGGATTTTCATGACTTATGCCCAATCTCCAAGCGAAGTATCGACATTAGCTCACGAATTAGGTCATGCTTTTCATAGTCATGTCATGACGGATCTTCCAACGCTTAATCAACAATATGCTATGAATGTTGCTGAAACAGCCAGTACTTTTGCGGAACTTATTATAGCTGATGCAACAGTTAAAGAAGCTGCTTCAAAAGAAGAAAAAATCACTTTATTAGATACGAAAATCCAAAATGCTTTAGCTATGTTTTTAAATATCCATGCTCGTTTCTTATTTGAAACTCGCTTTTATGCTGAACGTCAAAATGGTATTGTAACAGATGAACGTCTTGGTGAGTTGATGGAAGAAGCTCAAAAAGAAGCTTATCAAGACTCATTAAGCAACTACCATCCTCATTTTTGGGCAAGTAAACTTCATTTCTTTATTGCTGATGTTCCTTTTTACAATTTCCCATATACTTTTGGGTACTTGTTTAGTCTAGGTATCTATGCTCGTTCATTGGAGGAAGGTTCTAGCTTTGAAGATGACTACATTGCTTTGCTGAGAGATACTGCCTCTATGTCTACAGAAGATCTAGCGATGAAACACTTAAATGTTGACTTAACTAAACCCGACTTTTGGGAAGATGGTATTGCGATCATGAAAAACGATGTGGATACTTTTATGGAATTGACTCAAGAATTTATTAACTAACAAGCAAAAAGTAAGGTGATTTTTCGTATTGAAAATCACCTTACTTTTTTTATACCTTACTTTACTGATGATTTGCTTTCTGGAACAAAAATAGTAATATGACGAGGCAAAATCTGAAGTGCAAGTGGCAACTTGTCTCCTTCATCTCCATCAATATTGCTTGTAACTTCTATGTCTTCATCTGTAACGGTTATTTTTCCGGATTTGAATTTCCGATAAAGTGTCTCATTTGCTTCCGCCGTATTTCCTTGAATCACTTTAGGAATCAATTTAACTTTGTTCATTAAAGTACTCCCTTTTAAAACAATTAAGTGCAAATACCCATCATCTATTTTTGCCTGTGGGAGCATATTTTCAAAGCCACCTACAGAATTCGTTAATGCAATGAGCAGTAAAATAGATTCCTGTTCAATGACCTCATCATCTAACGTTAATTTAAATGGATAGCTCTGACTAACATTAAATGCTTTGGCACCTTCAATAAAATAAGCTAACGCTCCTAAGCGTGTTTTTTGCTCGATTCCTACATTTTTAACTGCTTCTGGAATTTTCCCTATAGCAATCACATCAATGAAATAACTATCATTTACTTTTCCAATATCTAATTCTTTTGTAATAGCTTTTGGCAACATACGAATAGCTGCTTCAGGATTCAAAGGGATCCCTAAGGCGCGTCCAACATCATTGACTGTACCTAACGGGATAATGCCAAATTTAGGACGATATTCCTCTTCTGCCAGTCCGCAGATACCCTCATTAACTGTTCCGTCCCCGCCCATAACAAAAACGGCTTCTACTCTTTCTCTAGCGGCTGCTTTGGCGAATTGCTCAGCATCTCCGCCTTTTGTTGTTTCCTTCACACTAACACTATCATACATCGATTCTAACGTCTCTTGAGCAAGGACAGTATATTCTTTTCCTTTTTCTCCTCCAGAGGAAGGATTTACGATCAATACAGCTTTTGTCATTGGTCATCAGCCTTTCTAATGTCATTAAAACCTGTTGTTTTTATTAATTTTAGTTTAACTTAATCGCCGTATTATATCTACAAATAAGCAATTCGGCAAAAAAATAAGCAGTAAAGCAAGGTCCTTTAATACCTTACTTTACTGCTGCTTATTTGTTTACTTATTCTTTATTTAATTCATTATTTAATTCATTAGTAATGCTTCTATCAGCATTACCCATTAATTACGGTTCCGCCGTTTACGTGAAGAACTTGTCCACTAACATAACTAGAATCTTCACTGGCTAAATAAACATAAGCCGGTGCTAGTTCATAAGCTTCTCCTGCTCGTTTCATTGGAACAGATGCACCAAATTCTTCTTTATCATCATTTGATGTAGTTGCGGGAATTAAAGGAGTCCAAATCGGCCCTGGAGCTACTGCGTTGACACGAACTTTCTTATCAATGATTTCTTGATTTTGTGAAAGCGAACGAGTAAAGGCTACTATAGCTCCTTTAGTAGATGAATAATCTAATAAACCAGGTGAACCTTGATAAGCCGTTACAGAAGTCGTATTAATGATTTTTCCATTTTCATTCATATGAGGCAATGCTGCTTTCACAAAATAAAACATTGAAAAAATATTCGTTCGGAAAGTACGGTCCAATTGTGCAGCAGTAATTTCAGTAATCGATTTACGCGTATGTTGTTCGGCAGCATTATTCACTAAAATATCTACACTACCATATTCCGCTACCGTTTTTTCAATTACTTCTTGTGCAAATGATTCATCCCCAACATCACCGGTGAACCAAAGAACTTTACCACGGATGTCTTCAATTCGTTTTCTTAAATTTTCAGCATCTTCTTTATTTTCGTAATCGGTTACAACAACATCTGCCCCTTCTTTGGCAAATGCAATGGCAACAGCTGCTCCAATCCCGCTGTCTGCTCCTGTTACAATAGCTACTTTTCCTTCCAATTTACCAGCAGGTTTGTAATCTGGCGACTCATTTTTTGGAACCGGACTCATTTCTTTATTTGCATCTTCTTGTCGATAATCTTCTTTTGGAGCTTGAGTTTCGATGATATCTTTTTCTCTTTCAGTCATTGACGCTCACCATCCTTAATAAAATTTTATCCATATTTAGTTTAACAATAATTTATCTTCTAATCGAATATAATGCACTCATTTTATTATTTACAGCTTTTTTCTCTTCACAAGCATGTTAATAGATTATTCCATGTTCTTTCGCTAAAATTAAATTATCTTATTAAATTTAACCCTGTTCACTATTGGAGGACGTATGCATGACTAAAATGAAATGGTGGCAAAAAGCAATTATCTACCAAATTTACCCAAGAAGTTTCCAAGATTCTAATGGAGATGGGATTGGCGACATAAAAGGAGCTTTAAAACATCTTGATTATATCCAATCCTTAGGAGTAAATACGCTATGGGTAAATCCGAATATGCTGTCTCCTCAAGAAGATAATGGTTATGATGTATCAGACTACTATGCGATTGATCCTTTGTTCGGTACAAAAGAGCAATCTGAAAAATTCGTTAAAGAAGTCCATGATCGTGGAATGAAGCTTATTTATGACTTCCCCTTAAATCATACTTCTACTGAGCATTATTGGTTTAAAGAGGCCATTAAAGGTCCAGATAACCCTTATCGTGATTATTATATATGGGCAGACGCTCCTGTTGGCAGAGACTATCCAAATAATTGGTATTCTGATGATAAAGAACCATCTTGGACAAAAGAGCCGAATGGAAATCAATTCTATCTGCATCTTTACAAAGATAGTATGGCTGATTTAAATTGGGCTAATCCTAGTGTACGAAAAGAACTGCTAGATATTGGAAAATTCTGGATTCAAAATGGGATTGACGGTTTTCGTTTAGATGCTGTTCTATATATAGATAAAAAAGAGGGATTACCTGATGATCCCGATGCACCTGAAGACGGAGAAGGTTCTGGTAAATTAGTGAACGAACATGGACCAAATATTAGAAAATACCTTGAAGAGTTCAACGAAGAATTAAGAAAATACAATGAAGATCTTTTAGTCATCGGTGAAGCTCCCACTGCTGGGGCTGATTTAGCTTTAGACTATATAGGATCTGAAAATGATATGATAGATAATGTTATTTCATTTACTTATTTTCCCGAGATAGACGATGACAAAGATTCAGAACTCCCTTATGATATCCAAATTGGTCCCTTAGATAAAGGAAAATTTAAAAATGAAATGAATGCTTGGCAAATTAAAATGGCAGATCGTGGCGGTCCTATTCTGTATTGGAATAATCATGATATGCCTAGAGCCGTTTCTAGATTTGGTGATACAGAGGATTATAGAGACAACAGCAGTAAACTATTAGCTACCTTAATGTATCTTCAAAAAGGTGTTCCAATCATTTATTATGGAGAAGAAATTGGAATGAAAAATAGTCCAATCGATGATCTTTCAGGCTTTGAAGTCCCCGGAAAAGAGAAAGTTGTTGAGGAAGCTAAACAAAAAGGCTATTCAGTAAATACAATCAAAAGACAGCTCAAAGCCCGTGCAAAAAATATCAGCCGAGGAGTTATGCAATGGGATGATACAGAATTTGCAGGTTTTTCTACGGTTAAACCATGGATCGAATGGAATACAGAAGAAAAATATAATGTTCAATCTCAAGATTCAGATCCCGGTAGCATCTTAAATTATTACCGAAAGTTACTTTCTCTTAAAAAAGATTTTTTATTTGTAGAAGGGACTTTTGAATTAAAACCAACTAAAGAAACTTTATATATTTATGAAAGAACTTTAGGAGCAGAAAAAGCACTCATCTACTGTAATTTTTCTAATAAAGCTGAAAATCTAGAAGTGAGTGAAGATTTACAAAAAGAATGGGCTGTTATTCTTGAAAATCAAGGAAATCATTTAAAAGGTACGCATTTACAGTTAGCTCCATTTGGTGCCGTTGTTTTTAGAAAACAACTCATTGAATGAGTATGAATAGACAAAAAAAGGTCATCATTGCTAAGCAATGATGACCTTTTTCATAAATTTTAGTAACGTCCATATCCAACAAGTTTTGGTCCCCAATAAGATGAGTTAACTGAAGTATATGCCACACCTGTACTACTTTGTGATCCAATAAATTGGCCATTTCCAACATAGATCCCAACGTGAGTAATTGAACCGCCATCCTTAAAGAATACTAAATCACCTGGTTGTGGATTTGTAACTTTAGTAGAAGATGCATATTGTCCTGCCGCTGTACGTGGTAAAGAGATACCTACTTTTGCAAAGACATAAGAAGTAAAACCAGAACAATCAAAACCATTTGTAGTTGTTCCACCATATAAATAAGGTGTACCCATCACGCTAGTTGCATGTGATTGTAATGCTGACCAAGACGTACCACCTGTTGTAGATGGTGCCGGCGTTGTAGGTTTTGGAGTTTCAGGTGTCTTTGTTTCTGTTTTAGCTGGTGTTTCTGTTTTAACTGGCGTTTTTGTTGAAGTAGAATTAGTTGCTTTTTCAGTTTTCTTAGTAGTTTCTGTTGGTGTAGAAGCTACAACTTTAGTTTCTTCAACTGATTTTTGAGATTCTTGTGTTTCTTCTACAACTTCAGTTGTTTCTGAAGATTCTACTACAACAGCTTCTTCAGTTTCTTCTTCAAAACTTGCTAAAACTGCCATTTCAGCTGCTTCTTGTGCTGCTGTATACTCGGCAACTTGACTTTCAGCTTCAGCTTTTTGAGCTATATATTTTTCTTTGTCTGTTTCAGCACTAGATGTTTCGATAGCTAATTGAGAAACCACTACTTCTTTTTCTAATAATTGTTTTTCCATTTCAGCTTTTGCATTTTCCAGTTGAGCTGCAAGAGCATTTTGTTGTACGATTGATTGTTCAGTTTGTTCTTTCTTTCCAACAACAGCTTCTTTATCATCTGCTTGAGCTTGAACAAGATCTTTGTTAGCTTTTACTAAATCAGTAACGACATCAACGCGTCCAAGAACATCAGACATAGATTCAGCTTCAACGATAAATTCTATGTAGTTTTTTGTATCTCCGTTTACTTGCACTGTACGAGCTTGGTCTTCAAGTTGTTCACTGCGTTGTGCAATTTTTTCTTCAAGAGATTTGATTTCAGATTCTAATGTCTCTTTTTCTTTTTGAGAAGCTTCAATTTCAGCTAATAATGAGGTTGTTTTATCTTTATTTGCATTGATTGTATTTGTGATAGTTGCTAATTCAGTTTCAGTTTGACTTGATTGAGCTTTTAATCCATCAACTTTTTGTTGAGCAGCATCAATGTCTTCTTGAGTTTGATTTACTTGTTGTTCAGATTTATTCACTTTATCTTCATAAGTTTCAGCGCTAGCGGCAGTTGGTAAAATAAGAGAACTAAATGACAAGGTTCCTAGGATCGCAATAGTTAATAATTTTTTATTCACGTGTTTTACCCCTCCATGTTACAATTTGTTTCAAAAATCTAGTTCTTTCCTAGATCTCTTAGCGGTCTTTAGTATAGCATAGAGTATGTGATAAACTCGTATCTTTTATATTACAACTATATTTCAATTGAAACACAAATTTATTTAAACTTACATCCCTCAATATGGTCATTTACCAATCCAGCAGCTTCCATGAACGCATAACATGTTACTGGTCCGACAAATGAAAACCCTCTTTTCTTCATATCTTTAGACATCTTTAGGGATAATTCTGTTTTTGCTGGTAATGATTCCATACTGTTAAAATGATTGATAATCGGTTGTCCATCTACAAATGACCAAATATACCGATCAAATGTCTCATACTCTTGTTTGACTTTAAAAAAGGCTTTTGCGTTTTTTATAATAGATGCATTTTTTAATTTATTTCGGATGATGCCAGGATTTGAATTTAACTCTTCTAATTTTTCTTGATTGTAGAGAACAATTTTAGCAGGATTGAAACCATCCAATGCTTTGCGATAATTTTCTCTTTTAGCTAAAATCGTAGCCCAACTTAATCCTGCTTGCATCGTTTCAAGAATCAACAATTCAAATAAAGATTGATCATCGTGTAAGGGTTTGCCCCATTCTTCATCGTGGTATTTCTTCATTAACTCTGTGGTTGCCCAAGTACATCTTTCCATAGTTGCACATCCCTTATTTTTTATTTAACTTCCTTTTATTTTTGAGACCTTGCTTTCTTTTATTTTTTTAGTGTATAATGTATTGTTAGTATAGATTAACTTAAGGTAGTTCACCTACCTAGTGTTATGAAACAAATTAGGAGGATTTACTATGTCTAAAGATTACCGTGTTTTACTCTACTATAAATATGTTCATATCGAAAATCCAGAAGAATATACTGCAAAACATTTGGCCTTCTGTAAAGAAGTTGGTTTAAAAGGAAGAATCCTAGTTGCTGAAGAAGGTATAAATGGTACTATTGCAGGTACTTATGAAATCACTCAACAATACATGGATGAAATGCATGCCGATCCTCGTTTTTCAGATCTAGTATTCAAAGTAGATGAAGAAGAACGTGCTCCTTTCAAAAAAATGTTTGTGCGCTTACGTCCTGAACTTGTATCTCTAAACTTAGAAGATGACATTGATCCTAATGAAGTAACGGGTGAGTACCTAGACCCTAAGAAATTCCGTGAAGCTATCTTAGATGAAAATACAATAGTCATCGATGCCCGCAATGACTATGAATACGATTTGGGTCACTTCAGAGGAGCTGTTCGTCCAGAAATCAGAACCTTTAGAGAACTGCCTCAATGGATCCGTGATAATAAAGAACAATTTATGGATAAAAGAGTCGTAACTTACTGTACAGGTGGAATTCGTTGCGAGAAATTTTCTGGTTGGTTAGTTAAAGAAGGCTTTAAAGACGTTGGGCAATTACATGGAGGAATAGCTACTTATGGAAAAGATCCAGAAGTTCAAGGCGATTTATGGGATGGTCAAATGTACGTATTTGATGAACGCATCAGTGTTCCTGTCAACCATAAAGAACATGTGATTGTTGGTCGTGACTGGTTCGATGGCACCCCTTGCGAACGCTATGTAAACTGTGCAAATCCAGCTTGTAACCGTCAAATCTTATCTTCAGAAGAAAATGAACATAAATATATGCGTGGATGCTGTCATGAATGCCGCGTAGCGCCAGCAAACTTATACGTAAAACGTAACAGCTTAAGCGAAGAAGATGTTGCCGAACGTTTAGCTGTAATTGGAGAAAAACTTCCAGCATCAGTTTAAAAATTAATGCTAGGTTAAAAGAAAAGATGACTGATATATTTATTGCTGTTTTGAAAAAATGACAGATTTCTTTAACTTTAATGGAACACAAATTAATATATTTCAAGTCCTCTAAACTAATTGCCTCAGCAAATAAAAAAAAACATCTTTTGATGTTTTTTTTTTTTTATTTAAGTAAAACCAATCATTTTTAGTACTATCAAATAAAAAATTGTAATAAAATCACCCTAGTATCAATGCATCTTCTGTAACAGTGTCGCCACTGTTCTTTTGAAACAAAGCTAGTAAATCTGGTACAGTTAGACTCTTCTTCTCTTCCCCAGAAACATCTACTACTATCTTTCCATTATGAAGCATGACTAGTCTCGTTCCATGAGCAATTGCATCTTCCATATTATGCGTAATCATCATTGCAGTTAATCTTTTTTCACGAACAATTTTATCCGTTAACTTTAATACCATTTGACTAGTTTTTGGATCTAACGCTGCTGTATGTTCATCTAATAAAAGTAATTTTGGTGGGACTATGGTCGCCATCAGCAATGTTAAAGCTTGCCTTT
The DNA here is from genome assembly GCF_038007125.1 of Carnobacterium sp. FSL W8-0810. Taxonomy (NCBI): domain Bacteria; kingdom Bacillati; phylum Bacillota; class Bacilli; order Lactobacillales; family Carnobacteriaceae; genus Carnobacterium; species Carnobacterium sp. FSL W8-0810. Next base: position 50,356 of record NZ_JBBOWO010000002.1, read on the forward strand.
GTCCTCCCGACAGTAATCCCACCTCCATTTTCAACCGGTTCTCTAACCCTAATTCCAAGAATTTTAATTGTTCTTTGAACAATTCCCGTTGTTTCTCTTTTACACCTAACGTTAGCCCTCTTTTTTTTCCTCGATTGACTGCGACTGCTAAATTTTCTTCAATCGTCAGACGTGTTGCAGTTCCCATCTTAGTATCTTGAAATACTCGTCCAATATCTTTTGCTCTTTCATTAGTCCTCTTATAAGTAGAATCCTTACCATTTATAATGACCGCACCTTCATCTACCATATACGTTCCAGCTACACTATTTAATAAAGTTGATTTTCCAGCTCCATTTCCTCCGATAATTGTAATAAATTCTTCTTTTTTTATCGTCAAATCTATTCCTTTTAATACATGATTTTCATTAACCGTTCCTACTTCAAAACTTTTATGAATATTTTTCAATTCTAGGATAGCTGTCATCGTACTTTTGCTCCTTTCGTGCTAACTCTTTTTGATTTCTTTTTAATTAATGGAGTAGAAAGAGCTATGGCTAATATGATAGCTGAGAATAACTTGATATCTTGAGGTTCTACGTTTAACTGTAGTACTAAATCAATGATTAAACGGTAAACAACTGACCCAATAGCAATTGTTAATAAGCGTTTTGCAAAAGATAAGCGATGGAAAATAACTTCTCCAATAATGACTGAAGCTAACCCAATTACAATTGTTCCAATACCCATGCTAATATCCGCATATCCATTATTTTGGGCAATAAGTGCACCGGACAAAGAGATCAAACCATTAGACAACATGTATCCTAGAATTTTCATAGTATTTGTATGAATACCATTGGCTTCACTCATCGCTTCATTATCTCCAGTAGAACGTATGGCCAATCCTATTTCTGTACTAAAGAATAAATACAACACTAGAATAACCAGTGCAACTGCTACCCCGCCAACAATCAATACGGCTAAACGATTTTCTAAACCGTATGACTGCAGAGTCCGCATCAATGTATCTTGTCCTAAAAGAGTGACGTTTGCTTTTCCCAAGATTCTGAGATTGATAGAATATAAGGCCGTCATGGTTAAAATCCCTGTTAATAGAGCAGGAATTTTAAGCTTGGTGTGTAATAAACCTGAAACGACTCCAGCAATCATTCCTCCACCCAATGCCATTAAACTCGCTACCAAAGGAGATATTCCAGACACGATGGCAACAGAACATATCGCTGCCCCTAATGGGAAACTTCCTTCAGCAGTTAAATCTGCAATATCTAAAATTCTAAAGGTAAGATAGACGCCGATAGCCATGATAGACCATAATAAGCCTTGTGAAATACTTGATAAAATAATATCCATTTTAAATTCTCCTTTATCCGTTACGGTTAGTCGGGTAATACAATACTTTCAGGGTCTATACCTAATGATTTTGCCACTTCTTCATTAATGACTAGTTCTAATTTGTTAGATGTTTCAACTGGCATTTCTGCTGGATCTGCGCCTTCTTCAATGATTTGAAGGGCCATTTGTGCTGTTTGACGTCCTAGTTCTTCATAGTTAATACCATAAGTTGCTAGCCCTCCTGCTTCAACCATTTCTGCAGAACCTGGAACTACTGGCAATTGATATTTTTCAGCAATTTCACCAACTGTCGGCATTGTGCTTGCTAATGTATTATCTGTTGGAATATATACAGCATCAACTTCTTGAGCCAACGTAGTCATTACTTGTTGTACATCATTCGTAGTTGTAACAGTCAACGATTTTACTTCCAAGCCTTCAGCTTCAATGGCTTCTTGTGCTAGATCTGCTTGGATTTTTGAATTAGGTTCACTGGAATTGTAAATTATACCAATGGTTTTAGCATCTTTTGCCAGAGACAACAGCAAAGCAATTTGTTCTTCAATCGGAACCATATCGCTTGTTCCTGTTACGTTTCCGCCTGGAACTTCATTATCCGTAACTAATCCGGCATCTACTGGATCTGTAACAGCTGTAAATAAAATTGGGTCTTCTTGTGTGACAGTTGCTAATGATTGAGCAGCTGGTGTTGCAATAGATAAAATCACATCATTTTCTCCCACTAAACTTTCACTCATACTTTGTAAATTTGCTTGATCTCCTTGTGCATTTTGATAATTCAAGGTTAAATTATCACCCTCAAGATACCCTGCGTCCTCTAGCTCGCTAATAAATCCTTTGCGTGCTTGAGACAAAGAATCATGTTCCATATACTGCAATATACCTACATTTATTGTTTCAGTAGTTCCTGTTTCTTCTGTATTGCCACATGCTCCTAATACCAATCCGGTTGCAACTGTAGCCAATCCTAAAAGCATTTTTTTCTTCATTCCATTTGTTCTCATCTCTTCATCCCCCTATTTTGATCTTACTTTTCTGGTAAAACAAAAACACCCACTTAGAGAAAACATCATCTAAGTGGGTGTTTATTTTATATCAAAATAAACGACAAGCTTTATTAATCTACCACCTAGATAATTTCTATGTGGCAAATCATCAGCAAATCAAATTGCTTTAGCCATCATAGATACAAACATTTCTGTTTCCTGTTTGTATCCATAATGAATTATGACTACAAACAGCTTCTAAAATAGCTAAAGTAATAAGTATTTAATTGTGGTTGGTTGATTAAATGGTTTGTCATACTAATCCCTCACAATTTCGATTTGTTCTTACTAGTATAAAAAAACAAATGATAAATGTCAACCATAAAATTAGATTCTTATCACTATAAGCTCATTTTTTTATTACCATAAACTTATAAAGAATATATATCGATCTCACTATCGTTATTTTTCACACAAAATGATAACTTTCTACAATATTTCATCAAAAATTGCTCTTTCTCCTTTCTTTTTGTTATAATAGGCCAAGTAATTAGAGGAATAAAATATAATTTATGAGGTGAACTAACTTTGAATAGTCCACAAAACAATAATGAACCCACTTTTTTTAAAAAATTAAAAGTGTCGTTAAAAAAAGTGCTGCCGTTCATAAAGAATAAATGGATTTCTTTCAAAACAATAATCTTAAAGCAATCAGTGATCTTAAAAGAATCACTTTCACGTAAAGATCAATCTCAAATCAACTCAACATCTGATTCTCAATCAGATAACGATCAAAAGAGAACACAAAGTAAGAACGTACAAAAACCTGCACTAGATAAAGTTCTTTTTGGCTTTAATGTTGGCTACAGCGTGATTAAAAATTTGATTCTTACTATAGTCGTGATTGGGCTAATTGGGGCAGCTTTAGCAGGAGGATTAGGCATAGGATATTTTGCTTATCTAGTATCTGGCGAAGAAATTCCAACTTATGAAGAAATGAAAGCAGACATTGAAAATGTTTCAACAACTTCTGCTATGTACTATGCAACTGGAGAAAAAATTAGTGATTTAAAGACTGATCTAAAACGATCTGAAATTCCTTTAAGTGAAATGTCTCCTTTAGTTCAAGAAGCTATTATTGCTACTGAGGATGAGTACTTCTATAAACATTCTGGAGTTGTTCCAAAAGCTGTTGCTCGAGCATTAGTTCAAGAAGTCACTGGTGCAAGTACAACTTCTGGAGGGTCAACACTTACCCAACAATTGGTTAAGCAACAAATCTTAACCAACGAAGTTTCCTTTAAACGGAAAGCAAATGAGATTTTATTAGCTTTCCGTGTTGAAAATTACTTTACAAAAGAAGAAATTTTAGAAAATTATTTAAACGTCTCTCCTTTTGGAAGAAATAATAAAGGACAAAATATTGCTGGTTTGAATGAAGCTTCAATAGGTATATTCGGCGTAAAAGCTAATGAATTAACTTTACCACAAGCGGCGTTTCTAGCCGGATTGCCTCAAAATCCAATTGTTTATAGCCCTTATACCCAAACAGGTACTCTTAAAGAAGATTTAGCTGCTGGTATGAGCCGTAAAGATGAAGTTTTATTTAGGATGTATCGCGAAAATTATATCACTAAAGAAGAATACGATACTGCTGTAGCTTACGATTTGACACAAGACTTTTTGCCTCAAGAAACAGATGTTAAAGACAGTACTGATTATGTTTACAACTTTGTAGAGCAGCAAGCTCGACAAATTATTATGGAACAGTTGTATACAGCTGATGGTTATTCAGCTGAAGATCTTTCTAATGATCAAGAACTGAGTGATATGTATTATAATCAAGCAGACCAAGACTTAAGAATGAACGGTTATACTGTCTATTCAACCATTGATAAAGGCGTTTATGAAGCTATGAATGACGTAGTTGAACAATATGCAAATCCAGAGATCTCTTATGATGAAAATAATAATCCAATCATAAACAATACAAGTTATCTGGGAAATGTAAAAGTTGCTGATTATATTGATGAAGAAACAAACGAAACAAAAACACTCGTTGAACCGGTCCAAAATGGAGCAGTTTTAAGAGACAATGCCACTGGACGAATCATTTCTTTTATAGGTGGTGTAGATTATGAATTGACTCAAGTCAACCATGCTTATCAATCTCCTCGTTCGCCTGGGTCAACTATTAAACCTTTACTAGCCTTTGCTCCGGCATTGGAAGAAGGAATTATTACACCAGCGACGATGCTTTTTGAAAGTTCTGCTAAAGTACCAAGTTGGGAAAATGGTTCTTTGGGTGTTCATGAAATAACCAATGCTGGAAACGTGATTCCAAATAAATGGACTGATGTTCGGACTGGTCTAACACAATCAAGTAATATCGTTACATCAAAAATTTATCAACAAATGAAAGATACCTATAATATGGAAGAAAAACTTGAATCCTATATGCATAAGATGGGATTTGGATCTGATATCATTACGACAGAAGAATATCAAGGAGTTTATTATGCCCTTCCTATCGGTGGTATAACTAAAGGAACGACTGTTTTAGACCAAACTGACGGCTTTTCTACTTTAGCCAATAAAGGAAACTATACTGAAGGTTATATCATTGAAAAAATCGAGGATCATAATGGAGAGGTCATCTATCAACATGAAGTTAAACCGGTTGAGGTATTCACTCCCGAAACTGCTTATCTAACAACTGATATTTTACGTGATGTCTTAGACTCAGGTACTGCTAAGGATGTAAAAGGGCAATTAAACTTCACAGCAGATATTGCAGGCAAGACAGGAACATCTGACGGTCAAAAAGATATTTGGTTTATTGGCTATACACCTCAAGTAACCTTAAGCTCTTGGATTGGATATGACAATGCTGTTACTACTTCTGTTAATGATTTATCTAACTCAGGATCTGAAAGTCCAAGTTTAAGAAACAAAAGACATTGGGCTCGTTTAATGAATGCTATTTACAATGCAAATCCAACTATCTTAGGCACTGATCAAGCCTTCCAGCAACCAGACGGCATAGTTGAAGCAAAAGTTCTAGCCGCTACCGGTATGCAACCTGGAAAAGTAAAATTAGCTAATGGAAAAGAAGTTACGGCATCTGGTGCTACAAAAACTGAGCTTTTCAATAAAAAATTCCTTCCTAAAACGACCACTTATAATTTTGGTTTTTCTGCTTCTGATAAAGAATTAGCAGATTATTGGGAGAAGACTTCTAAAACTGCAAGTGATGAAGCTGCAAAAAAAGCGAAAGCTGAAACTGATAAGAAAAAGGACGAAACTAAAAAAGCTGAGGAAGCTAAAGATAAAGCTGCTAAAGACAAAGCAGAAAAAGACAAAAAAGCACAAGAAGAGGCTCAGAAAAAAGCAGATGAGGCGAAAAAGAAAGCCGAAGCAGATAAAAAAGCTGAATAAAAAGAGTTTATACTATTTAGTGTTGGTGAGTAAAAATCACCAGCACTATTTTTGTATAAACGAATAAAATAGAGATAGACAAAAATCTCCGTTGGAATAAAGTTACAAACTATTTTCAAGAAGAGAGTTTCACTTGTCACAATCTCATACTATAGAATTACTTTAGATATTAAAGGAAAACAATCATAAAAAAAAAGGCATCGAAATCGATGCCTTTTTTCTTTTAAACTTCTTTAGTTGTTCCTCTATTAGCAATATTATGAGGTAAAATGATTGTTTTTTCGTCTACATCTTCTTTATTCATTAACTTAGTTAACAAACGCATAGCTACAGCACCAATATCATACAATGGTTGAGTGATCGTACTTAATTTTGGTCTAACCATTTCAGATAATTTTGAATTATTTGCTGTAACTACTTCAAATTCTTCTGGTATTTTAACAAAATGATCTAAAGCTCCGTTCATGATACCTACAGCAATTTCATCATCTCCAGCAAATACAGCAGTCGCTCCAGCTTCAGCTAATTTAGAGTATACTTCTTCTCCAGCAGTAAATGAATAAGCTGTTTCAAAAACTAAACTTTCATCGTATTCGATCCCTGCATTTTGTAAAGCTGTTTTATACCCTTTCAAACGATAAATACCGTTAATTGGCTCTTGTGAAATTGAACCTGAGACAAAAGCGATACGTTCATGTCCATTTGAAATCAATTGTGCAATCGTTTGTTCCGTAGCAGCTTCATAATCAATATTTACACTACCCATTTGTTCATCAGGATCAACTGTTCCTGCCAAAACAACAGGGGTTTTTGAACGAGAAAACTCTGCTCTTAATTCATCTGATATTTTGTGTCCCATGTAGATAATTCCATCTACTTGTTTTGCTAAAAGTGTATTCAACACTTGAACTTCTTTTTGATCATTTTGATCAGAGTTTGCTAAAATAATATTGTATTTATACATTGTTGCAATATCATCAATACCTCTAGCTAAAGATGAAAAATATAAATTTGTAACATCAGGAATAATAACTCCTACAGTTGTTGTTTTTTTACTTGCCAATCCACGCGCAACAGCATTAGGGCGGTAATCCAAACGGTCAATGACTTCCAGAACTTTTTTACGAGTAGTTGGTTTTACATTTGGATTGCCGTTTACAACACGGGAGACAGTTGCCATAGAAACGTTCGCTTCTCTTGCAACATCATAAATAGTAATAGTTTGCTTTTCCATAATTAATCTCCTTCGAGTAGATAGATTCGTTTACTTATTTCATAGTACCAATTTAGCAAAATTTTGAACGTAATGCAAGCGTTTCAATTACGTTTTCATGAAAATTTCATAATTTCTTTCATTTTATAATGTAGAGCTTTTATCTATTTTAGTCTAGCTTAAGAAATTTCATTCATTTAGTGATACAATTACTTTATTACTTTCAACGAAAGATGGGATGATGATGAACAAACAACTAACGGCAATGCAAAAATGGTTAGCAAAACAAAGTATCGATGTTGCATTCATTAATGAGCCAAATACTATTGCTTATTTAAGCGGATACGAAAGCGATCCTCATGAACGCATTTTAGCATTGACAGTATTCGCTGGTGCACCACCTTTTCTTTTTACTCCTGAACTTGAAAAGGAAGATGCAATAAATAGTGAATGGGATTATGATGTCTATGGTTATTTAGATAATGAAGATCCATGGGCACTTATTGCAGAACAGATTCACTCACGCAGTGCTAACATTAAAAACTTTGCTATCGAAAAAGATTTTTTAACTGTTAGACGATTTGAACAATTGCAAAACCTTTTTCCAACTGTTACTTTTTCAGATATTACTCCAAAAATACAATCAATGAAGCTGATTAAAACTACTGAAGAAATCAATAAAATGATGGAAGCAGGAAAATGGGCTGATAGAGCTTTTGAAATTGGCTTTAATGCACTAAAAGAAGGTATTTCTGAAGAAGAAATAGTGGCAGAAATTGAATACCAGTTAAAAAAGGAAGGCATTAAGGAAATGAGTTTTGAAACGATGGTCTTAACAGGTGACAATGCTGCTAGCCCACATGGTACTCCAGGGAAAAGACAAGTCCAATTAAATGAATTTGTTTTATTTGATTTAGGTGTTGTCTATAATGGATACACTAGTGATGCGACACGTACAATTGCTTTTGGAGAACCTTCAAAACAGGCTATAGAGATTTATGAGATTGTTTTAAGAGCTCATAATGCTGCTTTAGCTGCTGTTAAACCTGGTATATCTGCTGGTGAATTGGATAGAATTGCTCGTGAGATTATTACTGAAGCTGGATATGGTACTTACTTCACTCACCGTTTAGGACACGGTCTGGGAAGCTCAGTCCATGAATTTCCTTCTATCATGCAAGACAGCGATTTTATTATCCAAGAAGGTATGTGTTTTTCAATAGAACCCGGTATTTATGTACCAAATGTTGCTGGCATCCGCATTGAAGATTGTGTGGTAGTCACAAGTGATGGTTGCGAAGTTTTCACACATACACCAAAAACATACACTTCTATATAAGTACAAAAAAACAGTGGAGCATTTGCTCCACTGTTTTACTTTATAAATTAAATTCCTACGTTTGTATTAGTAGTTTTGTGTTGATCTTTTTTACCATTTTCTTTAGTTTGTTCTGTGCTAACGTTCGCAGTTGAGTAATCAGGACCTTCAGCTGCTTTTTCTTGGTCATAAGCAAAATCCATTGTGTTTCTTTCAACATCTTCTTTTAAAGAAGTACCGTCATATTTTAAGCTAGTAGAAACTTCATCAGCTTCTTCTTTACTATCTTTTGCTTTTGATTTTACTTCTTCAGATGTATCTTTAGCTGTCGATTTTACTTCTTCTGCAGCTTCAGTAGCCGTTGTTTTAGCTTCTTGAGCTACATCTGTAACTGTTGATTTTGCATCTTTTGCTACTTCAGTTGCTGATTCTTTAAGATCAGTCAAACCTTCACCCACATCTTTTGATGCACGAGTCAACTGTTCTTTCATTTGAGAAGCTGATTCTTTTAAACTAATTTTAATGTCTTCTGATGCATCTTTAGCAACAGATTTCATTTCTTTACCTTTTTCTTTAGCTATATCAGCATAATCTTTTGCAGAACCTTTTACATTGGTTGTTTGTTGATTTAACTCTTCACGTAATTCTTTACCAGATTTTGGTGCATATAATAGAGCTGTAATTCCTGCTGCTGCAGCTCCCACGATTGCTCCTAAAAGAAATCCACCTTTTTTTGTCATATATAGTTCTCCCCTTTTCTCAATTCATGGTATAGACTATTTTTAAACGCTTAAATTAGTTCTCTTTTTTATCTTTTCGCTTTTTATTCATATTTATTGCCGTTTTACCGACTTTAGTCACCATGCCTGTTTGAGCAGTTTTCTTTGTTGCTCCAGCTACATGGCTAGTTAAGTTACGAGTAGAATCATTTAAACTTGAAACAGTTGTTCCTAAATCACCGATAGCTCTAAACAATGGATCTGTTTCACCTAATTTTCCATTGACATCATCTAAAGTAGTATTGGATTTATTCAATAATCCTTCTACTTCAATTAGAAGACTATCCGCGTCTTTTGTAAGAACACTAATACTTTTATTAGCCTCATTAACCGTTTTTTGAACTTCTCCAACTACCTTAGAAACTTTAAGCAGTACGATAATTAAAAATACGACTAATGCTGCAAAAGCTATAGCAGCTATTAGAGCTGCAATTTCTCCACCTGTCATATGAACTCCTCACTTCCCTCTATTCTTTAATTTTTTAGATAATCCAATTACTTTGAACAAACAAAATCAAAATGATCGTTGTTTGCCAAAAAATCTTTTCATCTAGAATTAAAATATCTTTTACAGGTATAGAATACCATTATTTATTTTTTACATCAAATAATATGAAACCGAATACCTTTTTTGTTTTTTATATCTATTATCTATAAGTAATTCCTTAGAAAATAGATCGGTAAGTGTTAGTAAACTTACTTCATAGAGATGTAACTATAAATTTGTCTTATTATTTGTTACTATAAGGTAGAGTAACTAAATAGAAATTCATATAAAGGGAGCATTAAATTTATGGACAGCAGTAATCAATTAGATAGTTCAATTGCCGTTGATGTTGTTGATACAATAACAGAACAGACCAATATTTTTTCTGATTTTTGGAATTCAATTGATTGGTATAAGATTATTTCAGGAGCCACAGCTGGCATTATTCAAATCCTATTTTTCATGATTTTCTTTTACGCTGTAAAAAGAATCGGAAATTTCTTCATTGAACGGACTTTTGAAAATTATCGTAAGAAAAAAGAGATTTCTACAAACCGATTAAACACATTATACAATTTAACTCAAAACTTATTTCAATCTTTTGTAGGCTTTTTCTTAGCCTATGCTATTCTATCGGCTATCGGTATTCCTGTAGGAACACTACTTGCCGGTGCTGGGGTTATTGGTTTGGCACTTTCACTAGGTGCACAGGGATTCGTTAGCGATATCGTAAACGGATTTTTCCTTTTATTAGAAAAACAAATCGATGTGGGTGATGTGGTTGACTTAGACGCTGTTTCGGGTACGGTCGTTGATGTAAATCTAAAAACGACGAAAGTAAAAAGCTTTGATGGAACACTTAATTTTATTCCCAATCGTTACATCACAATTGTGAGTAATAAATCCCGTGAAGATATGCGAGCTCAAATCGATATCCGTCTTTTACCAGATACAGACATAGCTAAAGTAAATAGAATCATAGAAAATGTAAATGAAAAACTTGTTCCACAGTATCCAGAAATTACTGAGTTGCCAGCAAATTTAGGCTTAATTGATCTTGGAAATGGACACTATGGAATAAGAATCGTCATCTTTACATTGCATGGACACGAATTTGGGGTGCAAAATGCTTTCTCTCAAGAGTACATTACTGCTTTAACAAAAGAAGGTATTGAAATACCTATTAATCCCCTTAATATTAAACCATAGCACTTACTACTATTAAAAAGGAGGCAATCTATAATGTCAGCACCACCTAAAATATTGATTTTGACTGGGAGTTATGGAAATGGCCACCTTGAAGTAACTCGTTCGCTCATAATGGAATTAAATAAACGTGGCATTACAAACATTGTTACCTCTGATTTATTTTATGAAGCTCACCCTTTTTTAACGAATGTTACGAGAAAGTTATATATCAAAAGTTTTACTAAAGGACAGACTATTTATGGTTATCTTTATTATAAATCTGATTTTAGATTAACAGATTTTAGAATCGATCGAATGATTGACAGATATGGATATATGCGTATTAGCCAGTTGATGAAGGAACATGAGTTTGATCTTGTGATCAATACTTTTCCTATGCAAGCTCTGCCTATCTACAAGCAACGTACGAACCCAGAAATACCTTTTATTAATGTGTTAACTGATTTTTGCTTGCATACACGTTGGATTTCGGATGGAATCGATTATTTTTTTGTAGCTTGTGATAGTTTAAAAAAAGAATTACTTGATACTGGTATAAATGAACAGAAAATTACGGTATCAGGTATTCCTATAAAAGAGGAATTTTATTTTGCTGAAAAGATTCCTGATTCTGAAGAAAAAGACTCTAATAAAACTAAAAAGTTACTCATTTCAGCTGGTGCTCATGGAGTCTTGAGTGATTTAGGGAAAATTATTGAAGAATTAAAAATTAAAGAAGAATTATATATAACTGTAGTTTGCGGTTCAAATAAAGTGCTTTTTGAAGAGTTGAGCCAGAATTATCAATTTGACGAAAATGTAAAGATTCTTGGATACGTTTCGAATATGGCCGATTTAATGAAGCAATCTGATATGATGATCAGTAAGGCGGGTGGTATTTCTCTTTCAGAAGCTTTAGCCATTCGAATTCCATTAATTTTAACTCCTGCTGTCCCTGGGCAAGAAAGAGACAATGCACTATTTTTTGAAAAAGAAGGAATGGCTATTGTTACAAAAACAGAAAATGATATTGTTCCTGCTGTTTTATCATTATTAAAACAGCCTCTTCTAGCTCGAAGTTTAATGAATCAAATGGAGAAACATTTCCATCCACATGCTTCTGAACTTATAATAGATAAAGCTTTAGCACTGATCGAAAACCCTCCGATTCGCAAAGAAACAAAAAGTATCTCAAAAGAGTTGAAAAAGAGATTAAAAATTGATAGAAATATCTTTTAACACTTAATCTTATGTTCCTATATTTATTCAATAAACATTGGTCTTATTTTTACAATAGAAGCGTCTCGCAAAATCATGAGTGATTTTACGAGACGCTTTTTTATCTATTATGTTTATAATTGTCTATTGGCTCTCTTTTCCAAGAAATCTCCCACATGCTCTATAGCAAAAGGAATAGCTTCTTCCTTTGGTGTCATTTTTGGATGATGCAATCCATATGGACTATCAACACCCAGCCAAAACATCGTGCCTGGGATTTTATCCAAATAATAACCAAAATCTTCACCTGTCATTTCTGTTCCCATTTCTTTATAAACGACACCTTGTTTTTTAGTCATATAATCAATAAATGCCATCGTTTCTATCTCACTGTTAATAACCGGATAATACCCCGCTTGGTCTAAATCTAAATAAATTTTACAATTATAAGAGAGTTCAATTCCTTTAACAATATCTTTTACCCTTTGTTGAGTTAATTTGCTCATTTCAGAGGTTAATGTACGTATCGTTCCAGTAAGGCTAGCATATCCGCTAATAATATTTCCAGCTGTTCCAGCATGCATCGTTCCTAAAGTAATAACGGCACCTTCCATCGGGTTAACACTTCGACTGACGATTGTTTGGATTTGGTTGATGAATTGACTGGCAGCTACTATCATATCGTTAGATTCATGCGGGTATGCAGCATGTCCGCCTACACCACGAAATTCTACATCAATGGCACATGTACCAGCAAACAATGTTCCTACTTTTGTACCTAACGTTCCTACTGGTAGATCAGGCTTTACGTGCAAAGCATATATTTCATCTGGCATGTAGTCATTTAAAAAACCACTATCATAAATAATTTTAGCTCCACTAACATTTTCTTCAGCTGGTTGAAAAATAAAGACTAAATCATCTATCGTTTGGTGAGAGCTAAAATAAGTCAATAAACCTAATGCAATAGACATATGCATATCGTGTCCACAGGCATGCATTCTTCCTTCGTGAGTAGATTGAAAAGGCAATTCTGTTTCTTCCACTACTGGTAAACCGTCTATATCTGTTCTCCATCCAATGATTCTTTGGCCAATACTACCTTTTACTCGAACCACAATAGCAGTTTCCCAAGTTTTTATTTCTAAATGTTCTTGTGGCAGCTCTTTGATTTTAGACATCAAATAATCATGTGTTTTGTATTCTTCTAGGCCAATTTCAGGAATCAAATGCAATTCTCTGCGTATTTGAATAAAGGGATTTTCTTTTACCATATCCTCACTCTTTTCTAAAAAAAGAGATGAAGCAGAAAGTAGTAGTTCACCTTTCTGTTTCACGCTCTTTAAATTGATTATTTTTTATTTTTATAGTTCGCGTAAAGCATCAATTAGACCTGTTTTGCTTTTTGTTTTTTCATCAATGTCTTTGATTTTTTTAGCTGGTGTTCCTGCTACAACTGTATATGGTTCAACATCCTGAATCACAATAGCACCTGCTGCAACAACTGAGCCTTCTCCAACACGGATGCCCTCTAACACAACAGCATTAGCACCAATCAACACGTTATCCTCTACAATAACAGGTTGAGCACTGGCTGGTTCGACAACACCTGCTAAAACAGTACCTGCACCAATATGACAATTTTTTCCAACGGTTGCTCGTCCGCCTAATACAGCACCCATATCGATCATGGTTCCTTCACCGATAACAGCACCGATATTGATAACAGCACCCATCATAATAACTGCTGAATCTCCAATTTCAACTTGATCCCGTATAAATGCACCCGGTTCAATGCGCGCATTAAATTTTTTCATGTCTACTAACGGAATAGCCGAGTTACGACGATCGTTTTCAATCACCGTGTCATCTATCCATTCTTTATTTTCTTTTAAAAATGGTTCAACGACTTTCCACTCTCCAAAAATCGTTCCTACTTCATCAGTTGTGAAGTTTTTAATGGATTCAGGAAAACTCAATCGATCTAATTTACCTTTTAAATAAACTTTCACCGGCGTTTTTTTTTCACTTTTTGCTATAAATTCAATAATTTCATTAGCATTCATCTGATCATTCCCTGCTGATTAATAAATTTTTAACGCAATTGCTCTGCTTTCCGAATAACATCATATTTATTTTCAAATTCATGTGCGATTCGATTAGTGCCCTTTAAAATTTCGCTTCTCGTGATGATACCTGTAAAACTTCCATCATCACTTGCTACACATATAAAAGCATTATCAACTAACAGATGCAGTACTTCTTCTAAATCATATGGATTATCGATTACGGCAAAATCTGTTTCCATCACATCAGAAACCAATATATCTCCTAATTTATCAAAATCGATATCTTCTAAACCTGTAATGGCTTCAATAATCATTGGCATAGAAATAAGGCCTTTAATTTTGTAATCATAGTCTAAAACTGGTATAACAGAATACCCTATCTTTGTCAGAACTAATAGTGCATGATTTAAACGATTATTTAATTGTACATGAGCAACTCTATCTGCTGGAATCAAAAAATGCTCTTTATTTTCAAGTAACATTTCTCCAATTTCTTTTCCTATCATTATCTTCATTTCCTTCCTTGAGATAACTAAATCCAACTACTATTTTACGTGAAAACAAACTAAAAGAGTAGCAAAATGATGGGAATACCTAAAAATAAATCAAATTCTTTTAAAGAAATAGATGATTAACCATTTTTTGAAAAACGGCACGATAACTCTTCAATTGCTTTATGTGCACGATTATAATAACAAACCTCTATTTGCTGGTCATTACTTTCAATTACTGCATAAGTTGGAATGAGATATTGGCCTCTCGGTTGTGAAATACTCCCAGGGTTCAAAACTAAGATTGTATTTATTTTTTCAACACCCGCTTGATGAGTATGTCCAAAAAATGCAAATTGCGCATTTTGCTCTTCTGCTGCATAAACTAAATTCTGCATACTGTAATTCACGTCATGATGGTGCCCATGAGTCATAAATATTCGTTCACCTTTGACATCTATAAGTTGAGTCAACTCATAATCCGCATTGAAATCCATATTTCCTTTAACCGTCAACATAGATTTCCAAATAGGATCTGTTGGGTCTAATTCGGAATCTCCACAATGAAAGAGCTGATCTACTTTGTCCTTATAACGCTCAATTAATTCAACTAAAATTGCACGATCTCCATGACTATCACTCACAACTAATACTTTCATCCTTTTCACCTCATTAGGTTAGCTATAGGCTAACGATTTATCCATTCGTCCCAAACTTTTTCTAAATTTTCTAATGCTACTGCACGATGGCTGATTGTATTTTTTTCTTCTTGAGATAACTCAGCCATTGTTTTGTCTTTGCTTTCAACATAAAATAATGGGTCATAGCCAAAACCATTGTCGCCTTTAGGAATAGATAAAATCAATCCGTCCACTTCGCCTTCCACAACTAGGCTTTTTTTACCTGGCAATGCAAGTGCTAACGTACAATGAAATTGGGCTGTACGTTCTTCTTTGGGTACATTAGTTAATTCATGTAACAATTTGGCATTATTCGCAGCATCACTTTTGTATTCTCCTGCATAACGAGCAGAAAAAACACCCGGTGCTCCATCTAATACATCTACTTTTAATCCTGAGTCATCAGCCAATACAATCATATTAAGAGTTCGAGCTATTGTTTCCGCTTTTAGTAATGCATTTTCCTCAAAAGTTACTCCCGTTTCTTCAACTTCAGGAATCTCAGGGAAGTCACGTAAGGTGTTTACTTTTATTCCTTTTTTGGCAAATAAGGCTTCAAATTCTTTGGCTTTACCAGCATTATTTGTCGCAATAACAATTTCATTTTTAGGAATCGCTGGTTGAATCATTACAGCTTCTTTTTTCAAAGAAATAGCTTGATTAAAAGCATCCTCTTGTACTTGTATCAATTCATTGATTCCTTTTTTTCCATGTTCCAGCATTACTGAAAGTTGTTCAGGAGAAAAAGTAGCTTCTTCCCCAGTTCCTTGGATCTCAACAAATTGACCACCAGAAGTCATCACTAAGTTCATATCTACCTCAGCTGAACTATCTTCAAGGTAATTCAAATCTAATACAGCTTGTCCATCTTTCAATATTCCTACACTGATAGCTGCTACATTTTCTTTTATTGGACTCAATGCTAGCTCACCATTGTCTAATAACGTTTGAATGGCTAATTTTAGAGCTACAAATGCTCCTGTAATACTTGCAGTACGTGTTCCGCCATCTGCTTGAATGACATCACAATCTACAGTAATTGAGCGTTCTCCTAAGGCTTCTAAATCAATACTTGAACGTAATGAGCGAGCAATTAATCGTTGAATCTCCATTGTTCGACCACTTAATTTTCCTTTGGCTGCTTCACGGATATTGCGCGTATCGGTAGCTCTTGGTAACATACTATATTCCGCATGGACCCATCCGCTTCCCATTCCTTTTAAAAAACGTGGAACTTTTGTTTCGATTGTTGCATTGCAAATTACTTTGGTGTCACCAAAGGAAACCAATACTGATCCTTCTGGGTGTTTCAAATAATTAGTTTCTATTGTTACTAAACGGTTTTCGTCATTTTTTCTGCCATCTGCGCGCATTATTGAACCTCACTTTTTTTGTTGAGCTTTTAGCTCATTTTAAAATTTTTCTGTACCTAATGTTATATGCTCAATATCTAAAGCTTCGTTGTCTAACCATTCCGAGGCAATATCATTAAACATTTGTGTAGATCCTGTCGTATAAAATTTCCGCTCTGATACTTCTTTACTTTTGCTTAACTCAGCAATATTAAAGTAATCTAAGATTGTACTTACTTCACTGATCGTTTCTGCACCTGAATCAATCAATGTTACTGAATCTCCCATAACGTTTTGGATAATGGGGCGCAATAACGGGTAATGCGTACATCCTAAAATCAGTGTATCGATTTCTTTATGTTTAAGCGGTTTTAAGGTCTCTGCCACTATTTTCTTAGCAATAGCACTGCCATATTCATTACTTTCAACCAAAGGTACGAATTTTGGACATGCCAAACTGTTCACTGATGCTAACGTATCTTTAGATTGGATCATTTTTTTATATTTATCGCTTTTTACTGTACCTTCCGTTCCAATAATGCCAATGCGATTATTTTTTGTAGCTTTAATCGCTGCACGACTTCCAGGTAAGATAACACCAATGATCGGTATAGCCAGTTTCTTTTTCAAATCTTCTAACGCCACTGCGGTTGCTGTATTACAAGCAATGACAAGCATCTTTATATCTTTATTTAATAAAAAATGAGTCATTTCCCAAGTAAATTGTCGAACTTGTTCTTCAGGCCTTGGACCATATGGACAGCGTGCGGTATCTCCTACATAATAAATGGATTCATTTGGCAGCTGCCTCATAGCTTCTTTCACTACTGTCAACCCGCCAACTCCTGAATCTATAAAACCTATTGCTTGTTTTTTCATCTTTAACAACCTCTATTTAGTTTCATTTGTATACTCTTCTTATTCTCGCTTTTTTTACACTGAAATTCAAGAGATTACGAAAATTAACTCTGTCTTTCTTTAAATTACTTCTTTTTTTTACCTTTTAAAATGATTACACTTTAATTTACTTTAAAAAGGTAGGCTTCTGTTTCAAATCACGTTATAATAAATAAGAATGACAAAAGAGGTGAATGAGTAAGTGAATAGAAATAAAAAAGAACAAAAACCAGCTTTAGAAGATTGCAATGGAACAACTTCTTTATTTGGTTATGAACTGATTAGAGATGTAGTGATACCCAACTTATTAGGAACAGATACACACGAAATCTTATATTGGGCTGGTAAAGAATTGGCTAGACAATACCCACTTGCAAACAGGCAAGACATCATTCGCTTTTTCGATAAAGCGGGTTTTGGCTTAATAGAACTAAACAAGAAACAACGCAACAAACAAATTTATACATTATCTGGTGAAATAGTTGAAGTTCGTTTAAATCAGGCAGAACCTAGCTTTAATTTAGAAGCTGGATTTTTAGCTGAACAGATCCAATCCCAAGACGGCATTTATACTGAAGCATTAACGGAAGTAAATAAGAAAACAAAAATGGTTACATTTACTGTGCAATCGGACTTAAAAGACCGCTTATCGATTGAAGAACCTCTTACTCATTTTGTGATGAGTGAAAATAATGAAGACGAAATTAGTTTGATAAATGAAGAAGCCCCTGAGGAAGATGAGGCAACTTTACCTTCCAGATCTTCAAGACACGAACAGTAATAAATTAAAAGAATGACAGTAAGTTCCTTTTTTATTGAAGGAATTACTGTCATTCTTTTTTTATATAGAAATGGTAAATATCTTTTAAAGTTAGACCATTTTTTTGTATATCTGTATAAAAAAGCTTAATTCATTGATACATTTATATGCCACAAAATTTATTCTTATATCTACTTCCAAAAGTAGTCACAACAACTTGCTAAAAAGCGTTAGTGATAGAGATAGAGATAAGTTTACTCAGTAGTTCAACCCTATAAATATTAGTTTGTTTTTTTGCGCTCATTTTTTAAAATACTAAAAGAGGTTTTCATTGTTTTTATCATTCCTGTATCTGAATAAACTAACACATTTGAACGATACATTACTAGTGACAATAGCGTACACAGAACCGTAAATACAATCATCACGATAATCGAAATCACTATTCCGGCCGTTGAAACTGTTTCACTTGCTACTCTGAACGGCATGATAAAAGGCGTGAAAAAAGGTATTTGAGAACCAATTTTTACAACCGCTTGGTCTGGACTGGCAAAAGCAAATAACCCGCCATAAAACCCAATCATGGCTAAGAAAACCAATGGAGTAACAGCTTTGCTCACATCTTCTATTTTCGTTACTAACGAACCAAAGAATGCAGCCAAACCAGCATAAAGAATAATCCCAAGTACAAAATAAATAAGTGTTGTTCCCAATAAATTGCTTAATAGTGTACCAATATCGACACCTGTTAAAAGATCTTGAACAAAATCAAGATTTTTTATAAACGGATAGGCAATCAAAGCTAAAACGATGTAAATAATGATTTGTGTTAGACAAACCAACAATATTCCTGCTAGTTTACCAAAAAAGTGAACCGTTGAAGTAACACTAGACAAAATAACTTCCATGATACGTGTTCCTTTTTCTGAAGCAATCTCGGTTCCAATAATGCTGGCGTAATTTATAATAAAAATAAAAATCGCAATCCCAACTACATAAGAACTCCACATTTTGATTGTTTCAGCCGTACTGTCTTGATTAGTCATTTCTCCTTCTTCAAAATTGATTGTTTCAGTTGAGATAGCAGCTGGTGACATCAATTCCATTGCCTCTTGTTGAGTCAATCCGTATTCAGTTGCTTTCCTATTTAACTGAATACTCGTTAAAATACTGGTCAGTACAGTTGTATCTAATGTATCGCTAGATGACATATCAACATAGTTAGCAGTAACCATTTGATTCTCAGACTCAACTTCAAGATAGCCATCTAACTCTTCCTGCTCCATAGCTTCTTCAGCTGCTTCTTTTGTCGTAATATCTGGATCAACCGTAAATTGATCTTCTTGGGCTGCCAAAAGTGTTTGGATTTCTTGATCCGATGTTAAAACGGCAATCTCAGGTATCTCATTTTCAGATTGACTAATAAAATAAATGATTCCGCCAATAATCAACAACATTACGATAGGCGTCAAAACCATTGTTAAAAAACCAAATGACTTAATATTTTTTTTATAAACATCCCTAACGATCACCCAAAATTTATTCATGAAGCTCACCTGCTTTCATTTTAAAGATTTCTTCTATAGTAGGCGATTGTTGGCTAAATGTTGTAATATAGCCATTTTTAGTAACTTGTTCAAAGATTGCCTTCCCATCTTCTGGATTTTCCAACTCTAAGACTTTTACCCCATCTTTAGTTACTTTTGCTTTGATTACTCCATGCATTTTACTTAGTTCATCAATAGACAGAGGTGTTTCTAAAAAGAGTTTTTTCCGTCCAAACTTTGCTCTGATTTCTTGAACAGTTCCATCTAAGACCATACTTCCATTACGCAACATGACTAATTTGTCACAAATTTCTTCGACGTTATTCATATTATGGCTAGAAAAAATAACACAAGCTCCTTGTTCTTTTAATTCTTTAATACCAGCTTCCAACAACCCGGCATTTACAGGATCTAACCCGCTAAAAGGTTCATCTAAAATAACCAATTTAGGCTGATGGATCAGCGTTGCAATAAGCTGTACTTTTTGTTGATTCCCTTTAGATAAAGATTTGATTTTATCTGTCTTTTTGCCTTTAACTTGAAATTTTTCCATCCATTTATCAATTTGAGGTTTGATCTCTTTTTTAGATTTCCCACGTAACTGCGCAAAATAAATAATTTGATCCTCTATCGAAACTTTAGGATAAAGTCCTCTTTCTTCTGGTAGATAGCCAATCACATCATAATCGGTTTTCTGTAAAGGGCGTCCGTTCCATAAAACTTCACCTGAATCAGCTGTTAAAAAATTTAATATCAGCCTAAAAGTTGTCGTTTTCCCTGCACCATTCTGACCAATCATGCCTAAAATTTGACCATCGGGGATAGTAAAACTGATATCATCAACAGCTGTTAATGTTCCGAAAGTTTTTTTCAAATTCTTAACTTCTAGCATTTTTTCTCCTCCAAACATCTAAATTTTTACTATGTATCTAGATATTCATTCTAACAGAACTATTGAAATTGGACTATGAATAACTAATAACCATTCCTTTTCTCTTTAATTTTTAGACAACTAAAAAAAGAATTGAGACAATTAAATTGTCCCAATCCATTTCAGTCTATTCTTTTTTATTTATCTATTTAACTATCTCTTTTTAACTATCCCTTTGTTGATCCGTACCGGGAGTAGTCGGCATACTTGGATTTTCAATTGGATGATTTCCTCCAAATGTTCCATCACTTTCTTTAAGAGGAATTCCCTCTATAGAAGCATTTGTGTCATTTTCTGAAACAACTTGACCTTTAACAGAAGCTGATACTTCACCTATATTTGACACTGTAGAATCATTTTTATCCTTAATGGGCTTATTCCTAAGATTTTGTTTCGTATGTTCAGTTTCTGGCTCTTCAGTAATAATGACATATCCACCATTTCTTACGGCTTTATTGTAACGTTCAGTAGTTGAAGAATCCAATTTATATTTTCCAAGCGGATTTCCATCATCTGCTTCACCAAAAGTATCTTTGACACGATTCCACACTGACTTATTGTGTTTATTAAGAATTGGGTCCACTTCCGCAATCGTTAAACTTTCAATTGTACCTTTATTTTCTTTATGAGTTACAACAGTTACATCCTCAGGACTGTACCCTTCTGTAATCAAATGTTCAACTTGAGCTGCAGCTTCCTCAACAGATTGATAAGCACCTTTGAATTTTTTCACCATATTCATTCGTCCTCCTATCAAATTATTTTAGTACACTATAATAGTACCAAATAAAGAATGCGTTCCCAACTCATATGTTTAAGAATTCTTTTTACTCAATTAACTCATTTAAATTTTATTCTAAAACAAAAAAAAACTACCTTTACACAAAGGTAGTTGATAAGTAGAAGATAGGATTCGAACCTATACCTTATTTAATAAACACAAGAAAAAACAATCGTTTGACCTCTAAAAAAAGTGAAACACCACGTACATCTACATCTAATAGTATAGCACAGTTTATTAAAGAAAGCACGGTTTATTTGAAAATAACTGCTT
This sequence comes from Carnobacterium sp. FSL W8-0810, assembly GCF_038007125.1. NCBI lineage: Bacteria > Bacillati > Bacillota > Bacilli > Lactobacillales > Carnobacteriaceae > Carnobacterium > Carnobacterium sp. FSL W8-0810. The sequence goes on from NZ_JBBOWO010000002.1 coordinate 72,120, forward strand.
TCCACACGATTTGAGAGGAATTGACTATTAAAGCGACTATTTTTTTCTGTTTTTTAGTTTGTTGTAATCTAATACCGTGATTACAATTAGAACAATTCCAGTAATTAAAGAAACTTGATTATTTTCCAAGAATCCGTAAAAAAGTAGAATGATACCTGAAATCAAAATGACTAATGCAATAATTTTTTGTATATTCATATTTTTTTCCTCTTTCATTTCTTCATTAATGTAGCTTATTTTTCGATACAATTAGTTAGTATACTGTATTTTTTTTTGTTCATCAACTATTTGTCAAAATTATCATCTAACTTAGAGCACAAAGTAATAGGACTGGAGCAAATATGGTTGATTGTCATTTACCGCTAACTTCCATAATATATTCTTGAGTGTTTTCAGTGAACCGCCGTTTTTTTCAACTTTTTCCAGTTGTTTAAAAAAGGCTTTTTTTTCTTTTTCTGTTGCAGTTTCCTTAAAGTAACCATATACATGTGTAGCTGCATTGATAGCAGTCCCAGTTGCCACTTCCATCTCTAAAGCTTGGTCAAGTAAACGATAAAAATCCACTACCGGAAAAGCAGTCTTATCTTTTAATAGCTGGCGAATAGCATCATATATCTTAGGTGATCTCTCTAAAATACTGTATTTGTATAGACTCCATTCCTTTTCTAATAATTTAATATGCGGCTGTGATGTCGTAGCATTGATGCACTTTACAGCAGAAAGGTTTTTATCTTTCACTTCTAACATAATGTCTAAATCTTCTCTTGCAACTTGATGATAGAAGTTCATAAATGGTTCAAGTGCAATTGTACGCGTATGTGCTCCTATACGGCTCATTGGGCTTTGTTGAGAATAATGAATTTTTTGCGATCCATCTTCAGTCTTCCACGTTTTGTGAGTTTGCTCGATCCAATAGGCATCGTCTTTTGAAACATCACTTGTATTGATTGCATTATGAAGATTATCATAAATAACAGGAGCACCTGTAATTTTGCTGATAGCCAAAACTTCCGAAACAGTATAAGAACGATCATCATTTTCAATGACTAATCGTTTTTTTATTGCATCTGATAACGTTTGGTAACTTTTTACGAAACGTTGCATTGCTCGTTCTTTTTCTTGGTAGACACCTCCAATATGCAATACGATTTTGTGCTCTGGTCCTACTCCAAGGCTATCTAAAAACTTTGTATGATACACTAAATCTTCTACCGCTCTGGACACTACCTCATTATCTGGTGAATTTAAAACGGTGTATTGTCCAGGATGCATGGATACTCTCATACCACTTGAAATAATTTTTTGTCCAACTGAATCAAATTGCGGTTTAAATAATTCCCACCAAGCTAATGTATTGACCGGACTTGATCCAAATGGAATAATATCTGAACTAATACGGAATAATTTGATATTATTTTTAATATTGTACTCAATGACTTTCTCAAGCGATTCTAAGTTAAAGTAAATCAACTCTTTTAATTTTTCTTCAGTTGCATTTGCTTTCCGACACGTTTTAAAACCTGTGTCTGGAACACCTACCGTTAAGCAAGCATAACCAATACTCATTCTATTCCTCCTCTTTCACTCCTATTCAGTTCATTTATTATATAACTCTTTTAAAAAAAAGCCTAAGAAAAGCACTATGAAGAAAATTAGCTCACCGTTATATGCAAAAAAAAAGCCTTGAAGAAAACATCAGGCTTTTTTTATGCATAAAGTAAAATTGAGAAGTAGATAAAAGCAGTACCCGTTAAGACAAACAAGTGCCACAAGACATGCATATATTTAACATTACGCATGCTGTAAAAGATAGTCCCAATTGTAAATGAAAGTCCTCCAGCCAGCAATAATGCAAATCCATCGAAACCAAGTCCGATATACATTGGCTTGATGGCAAACATGCTAAGCCATCCCATTCCTATATATAAAAGAGTTGACATTTTTTTGAATTTTTCAATCCATAGACATTTGTAAATGATTCCAAAAATTGCAATTGCCCATACGATTCCGAATAAGGTCCAACCCATTCTCCCACCAATTGTTACCAGAGAAATAGGCGTATAGGAACCAGCAATTAACAAAAAGATACTACAATGATCAAAAATTTTAAACACTCTTCTTGCTTTTGTAAAAATCAAGCTATGATAAAGTGTTGAACATAGGTAAAGTAGGAATTGTGAAAATCCGTAAATACTGTAAGAAACCAATTCTAATGTTGAGCCTGTATTTCTAGCCTTCATAATGAGTAATATCATTCCCGCTATACTTAAAATTGCTCCTACACCGTGAGTTACTGCATTCAATACCTCATTGGTCACCAGATATTTTTTTGTATATACTGCTTCATCATTCATTTTTTATTTCCTCCTTAAAAACATATGCCAATAAGTACTCTTACAGAAAGAACATTGTCATTGTTGTCATGTATGCGTTAGTAATTTTTATGTAAGACAAGAATAACACAGTTTCAAAAACTATTCAACCTAGTTATCAATACTAGATGAGAAAACAGAAAAATATTTTTAATCTTTTGTATAATTTTTTCTTTATTATAATTTATTCTGTAAATACTTTTCAAGAAATATGAACTCCTAATTTTACAGCTATACATCACATAAAAAACTTTCAACAAGCTGATTAAACTCTTCATACTTTTCAATCATCAAAAAATGGCTAGCTTTTGGTATGATTACTAACTCGCTGCCATTTATCCATTTATGAATACTAATTGTATGACTTTCATTAATCACATCATACTCTCCAGCAACTATCAAAGTTGGCACTTTTATGGCGAGTAAATCATCAACCTTTAAATCCAATTGGTGCCACATCAAATCTATCACTTGTTTCTTTTTCTCAGCTTTTGAAAAATAGTTACCTAAAATATTTAGGACTGCATATTCTCTTCTTATTTCCGTTAAAGATTTTTCACTTAACCCATTTACTTTATAATTAGCCCCAATAACAACCAATTTATTGATTCTTTTTGGATAATGACTAGCAAAATATAATGCTATATTTCCTCCATCACTAAATCCCATGATCATTATTTTTTCTAAATTGAGGTAATTTAATACCGCTAGAATATCTTGTGCAATTTTTTTAAAGGTAAGTATTTCTTTACCATGTTCAGAACGTCCATGCCCTCTCGTATCCATTGCAATCACTTGAAATTGTTTACTAAAATGGATGATTTGATGCTCAAATATTTGATGATCTTCTCCGTTACCATGTAGTAATAGTAATGGTTCCCCAGTTCCTGTAATTTTACAATAGATTTCAACATCCGTTGTACGGATATACATTGATTTCATTTGAATCCCATCCTTATTTATTAGTTATTCTAATATATATGATAGGAGTGTATCAGAATTTTATATTTTTAAACACATAAAAAAGCGTTAATTTTTATCAACGCTTTTAAAATTCAGCTATTTAATTTTATATCACATATTAAGATTAAGACATATCGTGTTTAAGATTATTGTCTGTTCAGCTTCTAATTTTACAAAAAGCAATTTTGTTGTTTTCATTTCATTCAAATCACTTAAGGATAATTTATTTTTTCTTAATACGCCATCAAGAGGACAATCAAGAATTCCATCGGCATTTTCAATTAAGTCTTCTTCATCTACAGGTAACGTATTGCAAAGGTTTTTTCCTTCAAGAATATACGCATAACCGTTCCTTGCCTTTATTATATTAGTTCCCATACTGTCCCTCCTACTCTTAACGTTGACAGAATTAGTATTATCCGATGAATTAGTAAAAGACAGTTAACCAACTGGCTTTTACTAATTCGTTAAAATGACTCAGGGTCAAGGGAAAGGTAAAGAGCGACAAGTGTCTAAGCCTTTTCTAGCCCCCACCGCCCATGAACCAGATTACCGGCAAAAATGCTATCAATTTTTTCAAGATCTTTTTCATGTAATCCCTCCTAACTTTGATTTAATTATAGCAAATGTTTTATAATATCTTGTATAATGTTCATATAATCACATTTTTTTATTGAAAGAAGGTTCAATTATGACACAAATTGGTCAAAAATTTGGAAAAGATTTAAAAAAAATAAGAGAAAACAAAAGTTATACCCAAGCATATGTTGCAAAAGATGCAATGGCACGGTCAACCTACACTAAGTTTGAAACGGGCAGCATTGTTCCAAACATAACCAAATATTTTCAAATTTTAAATAATTTAGATATGACACATGAAGAATTCAACTACATACATAATCATTACCAATTAACTGGAAAAGATGCTATCTTATATCAATTTAAAACTATGGCTGTAAATAATGATTTAAATACCTTAATGAAAGTTAGAGAAACGACAAAAACTTATTTAAAAGAACATAAAGATAATGTTGTACAAGATATCTTTTATATCTGTAATGCACTTATTACACTTTCAAAAACCAACGACTTAACGCAAGCAGCTCCTTTCGCTGAAAAAGTCTGGCATCGTATTTCCTTACTTGATAAGTGGTACTTAACAGAACTGCGTTTATTGAATAACATTCTTTTTTTCTTTGATTTTGACACTTCTCTTTTTATTTCAAAACGTGCATTAGTAGAATTAGAAAATTATACCCATTTTTATGATGCAACAGAGTTAAAGATGGCTTACTCAATGAATTTAATTTATTTATTGATGGAAAATCAAAATTACACACAAGCACTTGAAAAAGCAGATTCTTTAATATCAATTAGTAAAGAAAAAGGGAAATATCGTTTATTAGGTGTCTTGTATGTACGAAAAGGAGTTATTTTAACTAAATTAAATAAAGTTGAAGCTGAAACAAAAATGTGGTTTCAAAAAGGCTTTAATCTATTGGAAGCTATTGAAGATTTTTCATTACAAGAAGAACTCAAAAAAGAAGTGGCTTATTATCTAAATCACTCTTCAAAAATAGAATAGAAGAATTTATTCTATTCTATTTTAATTGATTACATAAAAATAGGATTGAGACAATTGTCTCAATCCTATTTACCTTTTTGATTGTTAAACCTAATTATTTGTATTTTGATATAACGTCTTCGATTTGTTCTTTGTTATGGTAACCAATCAATTTTTCAACAACTTCGCCATCTTTTTTCACTAATAAAGTAGGAATACTCATAATACCAAATGAGCTTGGTACTTCTGGGTTAGCATCAACATCCATTTTGACGATTTTTACTTCATCACCAATTTCTTCATCTAATTCTTCTAAGACTGGTGATTGCATGCGACAAGGACCACACCATGTTGCCCAAAAATCCGTAATTGTTAGACCTTCTTTAGTTTCTGTTTCAAATGTTGCATCAGTTACTGCTTGTACCATCACTATTCCTCCCAAAAACTTTTTTACAACTTATTAATAGTAAGCTATATTCTTAGTTCATTATATCAAAAAACATTTTTAATATCTACCCATAAGCTTAAGATTTAAATTCAACGATCGTTGCTCCATTTCCGCCTTGATTAGGTGGTGCATAACGGAAACTTTTTATAGAACGATGTTTTTTCAAAGCATCTGTTACGCCTTGTCTAATAGCTCCGGTCCCTTTCCCATGTACGATTGTTACTTGTGGATAATTAGCCAAAAGGGCTGCATCCAGATAACGATCCAATTCTGCTAATGCATTTTCATATCGCTCTCCTCTTAAGTCTAATTGAGGTGAAACATGATTGTTGGATTCTGAGCGTACCGATGCAATCATTTTACGACTAGGTTCTTTTTCTGGTGCTGTTAAAGTCAAATCACTTTCTTTAAGCTTCATCTTCAGCATACCCATTTGAACGACCCAGTGATTTTTATCAACTTTTTCCATTAAAATTCCTTTTTGCCCAAACGATTGAACTATAACATCATCGCCAGGTTTCATTACTTGTTTAGCTTTAGCTTTTTTTAGAACTTTATTTTTAGCCAAAGCTTCTTCCTGTTTCAAACCGGACAATTGTGTTTTTGCATCAATAAATTCATGTTCTTTTACGCCTTCATATTGTCCTTGAATTTGTTTTTTGCGCAACTCTTTAATGATTTGGTCCGCATTTTCTTCAGTTTCTTCAACAAGGTTATTGGCTTTTTCACGAGCTTTTCTCATTAACTCTTCACGCTCAGCATAAAATTGTTGCACAGCTGTTTGTAGATCTGCATGCAATTGTTCTGCTTCATCTACATAGTGACGGACTTCAAGATATTCCGTTTCAGCCATTTTTCGCCTATTCTCTAAATCAGCAATCATTTCATTTAGATTTTGGCTTTCCCCGTCGATCAATTGACGTGCTGAATCAATGATATCGTTATCTAATCCTAATCTCTTAGAAATTTCAAATGCATTACTACGCCCAGGTACACCAATTAATAAACGGTAAGTTGGACTTAACGTATCAACATCAAATTCCATACTCGCATTAATTGTTTGCGGACGGTTATAGCCATAAGCTTTCAGTTCAGGATAATGAGACGTTACCATTACATAACTGCCTATAGCACCTATCTTATCTAAAATAGCGATAGCCAAAGCAGCACCTTCTTGAGGGTCCGTTCCAGCGCCTAACTCATCAAAAATAATCAAACTTTTTTCATCTACACGCTCTAAGATAGAAACAATATTTGTCATGTGTGATGAGAATGTACTTAAACTTTGTTCAATTGATTGTTCATCGCCAATATCTGCAAATATTTCTGTAAATAACCCAATTTGACTATCTTGAGCAACAGGTAATTGTAAACCAGCTTGCCCCATCAATTGCAGTAAGCCTAATGTTTTAAGAATAATGGTCTTCCCACCAGTATTAGGACCTGTGATGATTACAGCCTGATTCTCACCGCCAATCAAAATATCATTCGCGACAACATTTGCTTGGTCTAATAAGGGATGGCGTGCACTTAAAAGCCTTACTTCATTTTGTTCATGGATAACAGGACGATTAGCTGAGATACTTTTAGCATAACTAGCTTTAGCACCAATAAAATCAAGTTTTCCTAATAAGAACATATTATTTAAAATATCTTTACTAAAAGGAGCTATCTCATTCGAAATTTCAGCTAGGATACGATCTATTTCACGACGTTCTTCAATTTGGAGTTGACGTAAACGGTTATTTAATTCAACAACACTTTGTGGCTCAACGAATAATGTTTGGCCCGTTGAACTTTGATCGTGAACGACTCCGCCAAAATGACTCCGATATTCTTGTTTTACAGGAATAACATAACGATCATTCCGAATCGTAATAATTGCATCACTTAAATATTGAGCACTTTTTCCACGTACAATACCATCTAATTTTTCACGAACCGTATTTTCTCCTCGTTTGATTCCTATTCGAATCCCATTTAAAGCAGGACTTGCATCATCCATGACTCGACCATCTTCATCTACTGTTTCACGAATAACTTGATTCAAAGTAGGAGTTGTAACGAAGTTCTCAGCCAACTCATACAACCGGTTCATTTCAATTCCGGTTTCTTTTAAATTCTCAAAAAATCGGTTCATCTCAGAAGTCGTGCGTAAAATTTTCCCGATTTGTGCAATCTCTAATCCGTTTAAACTAGCACCTATATCCAAACGCTTTAAATGTGGACGAACATTTTGTAATTTTGGAATAGGCATATGGCCACGCAATTTTAAAATTCTTGTTCCATCTTCTGTTTCATCTTGCCATAGTTCAATTTCATTTTTATCAATTGAGGGCGATAACGTTAAAACTTGTTCTTTCCCTAAATCTGAAGCAGCAAAATTTGCAATTGCTTGAATAATTTTACTAAACTCCAATGTTTGAAGGATTTTTTTATTCATTTTGTTTCACCTCTTATTTCAATTTTACTTTTATTTAGTTTCACTTCCACTAAACTGGCTTTTATTTTTACTATTCTCAATAAGAAATCGTCCCCCTGATTTAAGAGAAACGATTTTTTCAATCTATTTAACTAATGAGTTATTTCAAGGATGTTTCTATCCATAAATTGTATAGTTGGGCTGAAATAACGGGTGTGTCCTCCACAATCGTACGAGCTAACCAACTAGTATTAAATGCTTCTTGGATCGCATCTATCGGCACCATTGTTAATAAAAACAAAACAAGAAAAATCGCAACATAAGAAACGATAACATTCAAAATTGCTCCACCTAAAGCATTCAATTGTTTCAACACTGGAATAAAGGTTAACGAATTCAATAATCCGCCAACAAAACGAGTGATTAACCACCCGACAAATAAAATCAGTATAAATGCAACTCCATTATAAAAAGCTCCATCAAGATCAAAACCCAATGCTTGATTATAAAAAACAAATTGACTACTTTCAGAAGCTGAAGGGTAAGGCACTATTAATTCCAAATGTGAACCTAATGTTTGGTAGTATTTGCCTGCTAATAAATATGAGATAAAATAACCGATAGTCAAAACCAATTGGAGAATGAGGCCTCTTCTGGCACCACTATAAGCTCCTATGGCTAACAATAGTACTATAATGACTGTCATTAACATGTTGATCACCTTTACTCAGAAAATTAATTGTCGCTTGTTTTCATTTCCTGATCTTTCTCTAATTTCTTTTCTAATTCTTCTACTCTTTTTTGCATATCTTCTAATTTTATCTGCATTTCAATTTGATCTGATACAGCATTTACCGCTACTAACACAGCTCTACGTTCGGGGTCTAATCCTTTTGATAATGATTCAATCTGCTGCATTTGTTCATTTACCATTTTAGACACTGATCGCATATGTTCCTCGGGTCTAGCTCCGATGATCGTGTAGGGTCTTCCTGCTATAGTTGTTTTATACCGAATTTTCCCTTTTGACATGGCAGCCCCTCCTAAAAATCACATTTCCCTTATTTTACCATGAATCGACTAATAGTTGCACATTTTTTCATTTCATTTTAATATCCTGCCTTTATTAGACAAAATTCTATGGTAAACTATTTATTAGTTCATTAATAAAAAGAAATGAGTGACACAATGGCGAATGAAGTACTCTTGGTTTCTAAAGAAACGTTAAACGATATGAAACAGCATTACACGACTTACTTAAAACCATCTACTCCTCCTGGCGGTTTATTTGCAGCTAAAAAAGGAGCGGTCAATATAACGGCTTACAACTCTGGAAAAGTTCTGTTTCAAGGCGCCGGTTCTGATCGTGAAGCAGCTGTATGGCAGAAAAAAGCAACAATTGTTCCAGCTAAGAATAAACCCTCTTCTTCTATAAATATTCCTTTACCAAAGGGTTTTAGTTCCTGGTCTGTTATTGGCAGTGATGAAGTCGGAACTGGAAGTTATTTTGGGCCCTTAACGGTAGTAGCTGCTTATGTGGATCAATCCCAACTTGCTTTGCTGAAAGAATTAGGCGTACGAGACTCAAAAGAAATGAAAGACCCTGAAATTATTCGTGTAGCAAAAGATTTAATAACATTCTTACCACACAGCTTACTTAATGTTATGCCTGAAAAATACAATGCCATCCAACCAACAATGACCCAAGGTAAAATGAAAGCTGTTTTACATAATCAAGCTTTAGGACATGTGCTTACAAAAATAAGTCCGCAAAAACCAGATGGTATTTTAATCGATCAATTTGAACTTCCAGCTACTTATTTCAAACATATCAGCGATCAGCCAAACCAAATAAAAGAATCCGTGTATTTCCAAACAAAAGGTGAAGGTCACCATTTAGCTGTAGCAGCTGCTTCAATCATTGCACGTTATGCCTTCTTAAAAGGTTTAGATGAATTGACTGCAAAAGCAGGTCTTAAAATACCTTCTGGAGCTGGCAGCAATGTTGATTTAATAGCTGCAAAGTTGCTGAAAAAAGGCGGTCTGCCTTTACTTGGCAAATACGCTAAATTGCATTTTGCAAATACCGAAAAAGCTAAAAAAATCAGTGGTCTTCGCTAATAAACAGAAAGAATCCTACCTCAATAAATCTATTAAGGTAGGATTCTTTCCCTTTATTGGTCTTTTTCGGGCACTCCATATTTCTTTTTACAGTACAGGTAAACGGGTATTCCGATCAACGTGAAGAAAATACCAATGAATGCATTTTGAGGTTGAACAATTAAGGTATTAAATACAATATATAATCCACCAATTATTGCAATTAGTGGAATAATCGGATAAAAAGGAACTTTGTAAGGTCGTTCAATATCCGGTTCAGTTTTTCTCAAAATTAAGACCCCAATAAATGTCAACGTAATAAAAATCCAGATCACAAAAACAATTAAATCTGTCAGTTGATTAAACTGTCCTGTTAAAATCATTAATAGTGCAATTCCTAACATTAAAATTCCACCATTGATTGGTAAATTTGTTTTAGGGTTTATTTTAGCAAACCAATGGCTAAAAGGAAGCATCTTTTGCGTTGCTAAAGCGTATGGAATTCTCAAACCAGATAGAATGTAGCCATTGATCCCACCAAATACAGAAATCAATATACCTATTGTGACCAATTTACCGCCTATCCCTTCAAAAAGATACGAAGCAGCTAAAGCAGCTGGTGTATCCGTTCCGGCTAATTGGTTGCTGTCTAATACAAATAAATAAGCAACATTTATCAATAAGTAAACAGCCATTACTATGGATAACCCACCAATAATTACCTTTGGTAACATCTTACCTGGCTTCTTCATTTCACCTGCCAATGTTCCAACATTGATCCACCCATCATAAGCAAATAAAGTAGCCATTAATGCAGAACCAAAACTTGTTAGCACTGGATGGGACTCTACCGAAAAGGGTACGAGTCTTACTGCACCTCCCCCAGGATAAAGTAATCCAGCAACAATGATCACCAAAATTGGAATCAACTTTAGGATTGTTGCGACCGTTTGAATTCGACCACTATACTTGGTTCCAAGAAAATTGATTCCCATCAAAAATATTGCTGTGGCAATAGCCACCGGTACGATCGTTGAATCCGATAAGGCAAATAAGCTTGAAAATTGAGTTGCAAAGATAATAGTCAATGCAGCTATATTAGCTGGATAATAGATAATCATTTGAGCCCATCCGACTAGAAAACCTACCCATCTCCCATATACTTTTTCTAAATAGATCATCATCCCACCTGTTTGAGGATAGATGGTTCCAATTTCAGCAACTGTCAACCCACCGGCAATTGTAATAATCCCTGCAACAAACCAAGCCAATAAACCTAGTCCTGGCGCACCCGATGCACCATAAACTGCTGTTGGTTTAAAAAATATCCCAGCCCCTATAACTGTTCCGACAACTACGGTCAATGCCGTAAGACCGCTCACTTCTTTTTTTAGTTCTTTCTTTTCCATATAGTTCCCCCTGAAAAGCCTTTATAGAGTCCTAAAACGGGATAGTCCTCTTATATATATTAGTGCTTTTTAGCATAACAAAAAGGCCTTGCATTTAGCAAGACTCTTTTTGCATATTCATACTATTTAACGCACGACTACCTGATATTCTTCCACTAGTGCATTTGTAACTTTATCAAAAGCCTTAGAAACCTCTTCTTCCACCAATGTTGCAGTTGGATTTAGATATGATAACGTATAAGCCATTGATTTTTTGCCATCTTCAATATGCTTACCTTGATAAATATCAAATAAACGTACACTAACCAAGAAGTTGCCGCCTTTTTTATAGATCAAATCTACCAATTGTTGGTTTGTAATCGTTTCATCAACCAATAATGCGATATCTCTAGTCATTCCAGGGAATTTAGGAATAGCTTCATAAATAGTTGGTTCTTTTTCTGCTTCAACGATAGCTTGTATATTTAATTCAAAAGCATATGTTTCATCTAAATCATACTCTTTTGCTGCTAATGGATGAATTTGTCCCGCAAATCCTATTTCTTTTTCACCCAAGTAAAGTACAGCTGTACGACCAGGGTGCATGCCTTCACGTTGGTTATCAGAAACGAATGTAACTTTTTCTGTTAAACCGTATGCAGCAAACAACCCTTCTAAGATTCCTTTCATTACAAAGAAGTCTACTTTTTGAGGTTGACCTTTCCAATCTTTTTCTAATAAAGAACCCGTCAATACTCCTGCCAAATGTTCTTCTTCTACTGGCAGTGTTTGAGTTACCTCTTTATAAAACACACGACCAATCTCATAAAGCATAACATCTTTATTTTTACGAGCTTTATTGTAGCTAGCATCATCTAGCAATCCGCTCAATAAGTTCATCCGCAATGTGCTCCGGTCTTCACTCATAGGCATTTCTAATTGAGTGGCTTCACTTTCACGCATCATATATTGAGCTGCTTTTTCTGGAGTGGTTAATACATAGCTAATCGCTTGTGATAAACCTGCTCCTTCTAAAAAGCGGCGTGTATGACGGACAAGACGTTGTTTATCATTCAAAGCTGCCGGTTGTGCTGCGCTGATTGGTAAAGTAGAAGGAAGATTGTCATAACCAAAGATACGAGCTACTTCTTCAACTAGATCCGCTTCTATGTCAATATCCCAACGACGTGGTGGGATAGCAACTTCAAATAAACCATCTTTTTCTTCAGCCTTAAACCCAAGTCTATCAAAGATCACTTTTACTTCTTCAGTTGAAATAGTTGTTCCTAGCGAACGGTTGATTTTATCTAACGTAATTGATACGATACTATCTTTTACTTCTAAAGATGATTGAGATGCAACACCAGCTACTACGGTTCCACCAGCAAGTTCAGCCATTAAAGCAGCGGCATGGTCTCCTGCAGTTGTAATAGTAGCAGGGTTAATTCCTTTTTCAAAACGAGAGCTAGATTCGCTTCTTAAATTGTATCTTTTAGCTGTTTTACGAACAGATATCGGGTTAAAAATAGCTGCTTCAATAGCTACAGTCACTGTATGGTCTTCAATCTCTGAATCCAATCCCCCCATAGTTCCTGCTAAAGCAACTGGGTTAGAACCATTTGTGATAACGATATCTTCAGAAGTTAATAGACGTTCTTCTCCATCTAAAGTTGTTAAAGCTTCTCCATTATTAGCATGACGAACCACTATCTCTTTTGACTGCAATTGATCATAATCAAATGCATGTAAAGGTTGTCCATATTCTAATAGAATATAGTTTGTAATATCTACTACATTATTTAAAGGTCGAATACCTGCATTCATCAATTTTGTTTGCAACCACATTGGACTTTCAGCAATCTTCACATCTTTAACGATGCGGACATTATAGCTTGGAGCATCTTCGCTATTTTCTACAGCAACTTTAATATAGTTTTCAACTGAATCTGTTTTATCTTCTGTTAATTCGAAAGAAGGGAATTTAGGTTGTTGATCGTAAATTGCCCCAACTTCATGGGCAACTCCTCGCATGCTTAATGCATCCGCACGGTTAGGTGTGATCGACAATTCAAGGATCGCATCGTCCATTGCTAGATAAGGAAATACTGGTTCTCCAGGCACTGCGTTTTCTGGCAACACATAAATGCCGTCTGCATATTTTTTAGGAACAACTTTTTCAGAAAATCCTAATTCGGCTAAAGAGCAAACCATACCATTTGATACTTGCCCACGCATTTTTCCTTTTTTGATTTTTGCATTTCCTGTGATACGACTTCCAGGTAATGCGACAATGATTTTTTGTCCAGCAGCAATATTAGGAGCACCACAAACGATTTGTGATAATTCTTCTTCACCGATATCTACTTGGCAGATATGCAAATGATCTGAATCTGGATGATCCACAACTTCAACCGCATGTCCTACTACAATTTTTTTCAACCCTGTTTCCGGAATAGCGACATCTTCAATCTCAATTCCAGTACGTGACATTCTATCTGCCAACGCTTCAGGTGTTACATTTGATAAATCTAAATATTCTTTTAACCATTGATAAGATACATTCATATTCTTACTCCTTTACCTTGAATTGATTTAAGAAACGAACATCATTTTGGTAAAAATGACGTATATCATCAATTCCGTATTTTAACATTGCTACTCGGTCTGGGCCTAAGCCAAACGCATAACCGCTATAAACTGTTGCATCAATACCAGACATTTCAAGTACATTTGGATGAACCATTCCGGCACCCAAAATTTCGATCCAACCAGTCTGTTTACATACATTACAGCCTTTACCGTTACATTTGAAACAACTTACATCTACTTCTACAGAAGGTTCAGTAAAAGGGAAATAACTTGGACGCAAACGTATTTCACGTTCTGAACCAAATAATTTTTTAGCAAAAACTTCTAGCGTTCCTTTTAAATCTCCCATTGTAATATCTTTCGCTACAACTAATCCTTCCATTTGATGGAATTGGTGAGAGTGAGTTGCATCATCGCTGTCGCGACGGTATACTTTTCCAGGACTGATCATTTTTAATGGTCCTTTTGAAAAATCATGTTTGTCCATTGTACGAGCTTGAACAGGAGAAGTGTGTGTACGCAACAAAATTTCATTCGTAATATAAAAAGTATCTTGCATATCACGAGCTGGGTGGTCTTTAGGCAAATTCATACGTTCGAAGTTGTAGCTGTCTTCTTCAACTTCAGGTCCTTCAATAATTTGATACCCCATACCAATAAACAGGTCTTCAATTTCTTCCATTATTTGAGTTAATACATGCGATTGGCCCACAGCTACTTGGCTGCCTGGCAAAGTAACATCAATTGCTTCACTTGCTAAATCACGATTGATTTTTTCCATTTCTAATACTGATTTTCTTGTATCTAAATATGAAGTAATCTTATTTCTCACTTCATTAACCAGTGCTCCAAGAACTGGACGTTCATCAGGAGAAACAGTCTTCATTCCTTTTGAAATTTCAGTAATTGGGCCTTTTTTCCCTAAATAGGTTATACGTACTTGATCAAGTTCTTTTAAATTTTGAGCTGCTTCAATTTTTTCAACAGCTTCTTTACTTAACACTTGTAAGTTGTCTTTTAAGTCCATTCTTATTCCCCTTTAAATAAAATTATCATTCTTTTGCTTTTTGTGTATTTAAAAATAAGCACACAAAAAGCCTCATCCCAAAAAGGGACGAGGCTACATTCGCGGTACCACCCTTGTTTGAATTTAGCTTACACTAAATCCACACTTCATTTACATAACGGCGTATACCGGAACTTTATTCATTACCTTAATTAGATTAACGTAATTCCCAAAGTCAACTCAGGAAGTGAACATTCATTTGGTTTTCTATTCAAGTGTTCTCAGCCAACGACACTTGTTCTCTTCTTTAGATAAGCCAAATTACTTTTTTCCATCACTGTTTTTATTATTATTCTCTTTTACATACTTATCTAGTTTAACGCAAGCTTGACTTAAAGGTCAAGTACTTTTCAATAGGATTAAGCTTCTTGTACGCAAATCCACTCGTCAGCCCACTTTTGAACATCAGCCATGACTACTTTTAAGGCTTGGCCTTTTTCAGTTAAGCTATAAGCTACTCTCATTGTAGCATCCGGGTCTACTGTACGAGCTACAAGTCCTTCTTGTTCCAGCTCTTTTAAACGTTCAACCAATACACGATCGCTTACATTAGGAATTGTAGCAGCTATATCTTTAAACCGTTGAGGACCTTCTAATAACACGTCAATGATAAGTCCCATCCATTTTTTACCTAAAATAGCAAAAGTATGTTCAAACTTAGGGCAAATCGCTTTTTGTCTAGCTTCACAAGCGACACTCTTTTCTTCATCTTTAATGGTTATCATATCTTCTTCACCTCTTTTATCTTATTATAGCATTATTGGTTATAAATAGTAAGTAATCTAACAATGTTTGTCAACCTTTTTTTAGTCAATACCCTATTTCGGACATATTTTTTTCACTTTTACTATCTTATCCCTTTACGGTATATTAGACAAGAAAAATATATTTCTATTTAATTTATTTTTTTCACTTAATTTTAATCAAACTATTTTCTCTTAAAAATTGAATTTTTTATTTCTAGTGGTAAACTTAAATCGATTACCAATCATTTAAATGGAGGGAACATTATGACAGAAACTGAAAAAGATGTAACTATAGAACATTCTTTGGACAATATACAAGAAGCCTCAAAATCCGCTAATCAAGTTCCTTATAAAGCTAGTGAAGCAGAAAAACCGTTAAATATTATCAATGTTTTTGATCTTGAATTGGAAGCAAAAAAAGTTATTCCTGAAGGTGGTTACGGCTATATTTCAAGCGGAGCCGGTGACTTATGGACAATCCAACAAAACATTGAATCTTTTAATCATAAGCTAATTGTTCCTCGTGTATTAAAAAATATTGAAAATCCAGATCAACGTACATCCATTTTTGGTACTGACTTAGCTACTCCCATCATTATGGCGCCAGTTGCTTCTCACGGACTTGCTAACGCAGCTGCCGAACCTGCCACTGCAAAAGCTGTTGCTGAATCTGGTACTATTATGACGATTAGTTCATATGCTAATAAACCTTTTAAAGAAATATCTAAAGCAGGAGCTGGAGCTCCACAATGGTTCCAATTCTATATGAGTAAAGATGATGGAATCAATAGAGATATTTTAGACGAAGCTAAAGCTAATGGAGTAAAAGCTATCGTATTAACGGCTGATGCAACTGTAGGAGGGAACCGTGAAGCAGACAAACGTAATGGTTTTGTTTTTCCTTTAGGCATGCCAATCGTTCAAGCCTACCAATCAGGTGTTGGACAATCAATGGATGCTGTTTATGGCTCTTCCAAACAAACACTTAGTCCTAAAGATATTGAATTTATTGCTTCTAATTCTGGATTACCTGTTTTTGTTAAAGGTGTTCAAACTGCGGAAGATGCTTTAATCTCATTAGCATCTGGTGCTGGCGGAATTTGGGTAACCAATCATGGTGGCCGCCAATTAGATGGCGGACCAGCAGCATTCGATTCATTGCAAACTGTTGCTGAAGCAGTGGATAGAAAAGTTCCTGTTGTCTTTGACAGTGGTGTTCGTCGTGGGCAACATGTCTTTAAAGCTCTAGCTAGTGGTGCTGACTTAGTTGCAATTGGACGCCCAGCAATTTATGGCCTAGCTTTAGGAGGATCTCAAGGTGTTAAATCTGTTTTTGATCACTTCAAGCATGAACTCGAAATAGTGATGCAATTAGCTGGTACAAAAACAGTTGAAGATATTAAAAATACGGTTTTACTTGACAATCCTCACTCTTAAAAACAAAAAATAAGGAAGGCTGTCTATTAAATTAGATAACCTTTCTTATTTTTATTTTCAACTCATTTAGCCGGTATAAAATCAAACAAA
>NZ_JBBOWO010000003.1:0-69637 GCF_038007125.1 Carnobacterium sp. FSL W8-0810
CGAGAATTTAATGTCGCATTGCCTGTAGAGTTATCCATTTTGGAACAAGAAAAATTAACGTTAGACTATTGTCAGAAAAACTTTGTTGATCTTGGAATGGTGGCGGATATTTCTATTCATAGAGACGATGAAATGAACCCTCATTTTCACGTAATGTTGACGACTCGCCCTTTCGATGAAAATGGCAATTGGGACGTAAAATCGCGTAAAATTTATATTAATGATGAAGAAGGGAAGCCACTCTATACGAAAAGTGGTTACCGTCAAAATAGAAAAGCAAATGTAACGGACTGGGATTCGAAGGAACGGATGCAAAAATGGAGAGAAAATTGGGCCACCATGGCTAATCATTATTTAAAAGAAAATGGGATTAATCAAACAATCTCAGAAAAATCTTACGCTGATCTAGGGGAAGAAAAGCAGCCTACCATTCATGAAGGATTTGTTGCGAGAGAGATGGAAGCCAAAGGAAAAGATAGCGACCGTATTCAAATCAATAAAGAAATTAAAGAGTCTAATGCAAAAGCAGCTATTGTTTATACGTTAAAAAAAGACGCTGAAGAAATAAAAGATACGGAGACGATTGTTCGTTCTCTTAGCCCAACAGAAAAGAAGGAAATTACTCGTTTATCAAAAGAACTGAAGACATACATTTCATTTAATCAGATTGAAGATAAGAAGCGAATGCTGAACAATTGGTCAAATTCTGCGAGAGTAAACAATCTCTTTAAAGAAGATACGAAGACTTTGAATTTGATTGAGTCTCAAATGGAATTAGTAGGGAAAGCAGATAGCCTCATTTTAAAAGAATCTGAGCGATTACTTGAACACTATTATCCAACCATAGATCAAAAGAACTTATCTGATTATCAGGTGAAAACTTTAGCGAATCGAACGGTAAAAGAGGACCGCGTGATTGAACCAGAAGAAGTAGAAAAGCTACTTGAGTACTCGAACCAACAAGAACTGTATCATGAAGTATCAAAGGTTGTTAAACGTCCGTATGATTCCTATTCAGTCTATGAAGAAAAAAACAAGCTGTTGAATCAAACGGTAGTGTCCATTGTAGAAAAATACCAGGTGGATTTCAAAGATGTAAAAACAGTAGAAAATCTTCCGGATACGGTTTACACGACATTAAAAAATAGTATCAAAGAGCAAGAAAGAAACAAGATTGCTATGAAAGTGATTCAACATTACTATGATGATAAAATTTCTCGAGTTTTTCCTACTTTAGAACTGAATGATCAAGATGTTCCGACTAAGGAACTTTTTTCTAAAGCCATTGATTATTATGGTGATCAATTGACAGCTGAAAATTTAATTCAATTAAAAGAAAGACCGCTGATTAAATTTACACTAGAAGAACAGCATATTGCAGTCGCTTACTTTAACGACTATGGAAAAGCTGGAAATTTCAACAACGATGAATCTATAGCTACTTCTTCTTTAGCTATGAGTGAGGAATTGAAGACTATTTTAATGGAGCGACCAGATTTGCACGATTTATTGCTCAATGAGTGTATTGAAACGGGAGTACTGACTGTAGAGCAAGCTGATACATTAAAAGAGCAAAAAACGAGTGAATTCTCTTTTTCTCAACAAAAATCTATGTCTTCCAGTCAATTATTGAATTATTTATTTAGACCTCAACAGTTAGATCAAATTCTGGCTTCATTAGATTACGAAGAACGAGAAAAATTACGAGCGCAAGAAAAAGAAATGACTAAAAAGAAACATAAACGTTCTTCTAAAGGACCTAAGCGTTAAATATGAGGATTTATACAAATAGTGTGTAGCAGTTTTGACGATAACACTACCGTTTTAATTTTTTGTAGTATTATCGTCACTAATTTTTTTGAACGATACTTATGAATAACTAAACCTGGTTTCAATGGTATAATGATGCGACTACTATCATTTGGAAAAGAGGTGTACTATTGAAAATTGGTTTGTTGCTTACCCGTGAGATTTATCAAGAGTTAGAAAGACGCGGTCATTATCTAGGGATATCCAAGACCTCTACTGTACTGTTGCATATAGTCCTTTATGCAACTCAATTTAAAGAGGTGACCAAAGAAGAACTAGAACATGAATTAGATAAGATTGAGGTAAGTCATCAGCAATTACAAGTCGAAATAAGTGACGTTATCCTTTTGAAGTATGACAATAGAAAAATGTATCTTTTAACCGTCAGAAAGTATTTATCCGCTTATTTAAGTTATGTTGTCAATCATACTAATTGGAAAAGTGAAGAAAAATCAGTTTTTAAAGCAGTCTCTACAACTTGTCTGTCACAAGAAACAGTCAATCAGTTAGCTTTATTTAAAGAGCAAACGGGAATTCCGAATACCGCTCTTTTAAACTATGCATTAACTTTAGACTATAGTGCACCTTCTGCTAAATTGATTAGTAAAGAAAGTGATCGTGTTCAGCAAGGGATACAACTGACTAAATCAAGTTCTAAAAGGATTCAAGAACTATCAGATGAAACAGGTTATCCTAGAAATATCGTGCTTGAACAGCAATTAATAAGTTTATTAGAAAAAACAGTTAAATGAATGAGCAGAAGATTAGAAAAACACTCATAGGAAAGTTATTATATAAAGATAGATGAAAAAATCTATTTTTATATAATAACTTTTTTGTTTTCTATGGAGGGAGGAAAAGATATTTATATTGAAAAATGGTCCGGTATGAAAGGGAGTTCTCCTATTTTGCACAATAAAAAAAGGGGAATAATCCTAGACAAACAGTCAGAAACGCTTAATCAATCAAAGAAAGCTGAATTATTGAGAGAAAAAGGAAAACCATTGAAAGAACTTAGAAAAGAGGTCATAAAAAAAGAACTTTCACCAAGGGTTGAGACGCGCTCCTATTTATTTGAACGCTTTTTACAACAGACTGGAAAGCCAGAACTTGTTGAAGAAGCAAGAAAAGTACCAATAGAAGAGTATTCTAGTAAGCCTAATCAAGTCATAAGTGAACTTTCCTTTATTGGAGCGAGTCTTGCAGAAGGTTTTTTAGATTTTTATGGCATCCAATTAAGTCATGTAGTTGAAAACTATGAAAAAAGACTACATATTATTGAGCTTGAATCAGTAGATCAAAAAGAAAGTGGATTTTATATTGGAAAATTTACTGAAGGAAATCTTGCTATTGTTTCTCCTCGTTTAGATTCCGAAGAACAGGCACAAGAAAAATTATCCGCTTTTTTAACGATGAAACAAAACCGACAGAAAGACTACTCTCAATTGGAACTAGAACAACATTTAACCGACAAAGACTAACGTGAAAGAAGGGTTTTTATGTTTAAGAAAAGAAAATCAAAAGTTATTTCGGCCATTGTGGCAACAGGATTTACGGTGATGAGTCACCCAGCTATTGTTTATGGAGCGTCGGCTGGACAAGTAGAAGCTAAATTGCAAAATGCGGGTGATATTGTACAAGGCATTTTAACAGGGTTAGTGGTGCTAGTAGGGACAGTCGTTGGATTATTCATTATTATCAAACGGATGCCTGCAGCGGACAATCCGCATGAAAAAAACGAGGTTTACCAAGCTGTTGGTCGAGTAGCGGGCTTAGTTGCTTTAGCTGCAGCCATTATTTGGTTATTACCGTGGGTTTATAGTTTATTTGTATAGAAAAGAAGGGATTTAAATGGCTAAAAAAGGAAAGAAATTTATTTTTCCAGATAACGTCAATTCGACTTATGGGGCTTTTCTAGGATTGTCATTAAAGGAGCTGGCGACTTATGTCTTGCCCATTAGTTTCTTTGGATTAGTGCTGCTGGCTATTCCGCCCTATAGTTTATGGTTATTGGGTTTGAAGCTGATCATTATCCTATTACTGTTAACTCTAGCATTTGCACTGATTAGTGCAAAACCTGTTAAGCACCGTCAAAACATTACTATGCAGGATTATTTAACGCATAAAAAAAGTTACCGTTTTAGACAAAAACGATTTTATATCAAAAAACGAAAACCAATGGAATAGGAGGGTGAAACGTGTTTCCTTTCAAAACGAACCAACGTAAAGAACCCTTAGATGATTACATCTTTCGCTATGAACCAAAAGAATTGGACACAGGGAAGCAAACGTTACAAGATATGTCGTTGATTCAGGCACAATATCAAGATTTTTTTATTACAAAAACAGGCTATCTAATCGCTTTGATTGAAGGGTCCGGGGTTAATCTGGATTTACTAAATGAACTCGAACAAGAGGATATTTTTGACGAATTCAATGCCTTTTTAATGTCGACTATTGGTGAAGGGGATACAGGAGAAGTGCAACAGTATTTAGATATGACGACTCCAGTCGCTTTTGACGAGTATGTGTTGTACTGGAAGAAGCGCTATTTAAAAGTAAAAGAAGAACAGCCTATTAATCAAGCAAAGGTTACCTTAATCGCAAGCTATGTGGATTACTATCAAAACTTACAATTGACGAACCAAATGAGCACAAAAAAGCATCTAATTGTGATCCGACAAAAAATAAAGGATAAAAAACACACTAGCCTTGAATTGGCTGCCACTAATCTTCATGAAAAAGTAACCCAATTTATCAAAACATTGGAGAATAGTTTAGAAAACTACGATATGGAAGCCAGGCAATTATCCTCTATGGAATGTCGGAAAACCTTGAAACACCTAATGAATTTTTCCAATCATTAATGCTTCCAGAAGGGAGGGGAAACGCGTGTATTTTGGAAAAAAACGCACAAAAGAAGAAAGTGATCAATCACCAGTCAACAAAGTAGAAACGGAAAGTTCATTGGATTCATTTTTGGATAAAAGTAGCTTAGACGTGGTCTATCCGTTTTCTTGGGAGGAATTTCCTGATTATATTGAAAGTGGCGATAATTTTATTCGTGTCATTGCCATTGTGGATTACCCTAAAGTTCAATATGGCAACTGGTTATCCGAACTCAAACGAAAAAAAGAGAATATCACAATTTCTCAATTCTTACAGTCGTCGAGTTCAACAAAAATGATTCACCACTACAACGAAACGATTAAGAATAAAGAAGCAGAATTATTAAAGATTTACGATCCATTAAAACGAAAGCGCTTAGAGCAACAAATCGAAACTGCAAACCGGCAACTGGATAAATACTTACAGAGCAACTCCAGCTTTATTTATCAGTACACATATATTTACTTAAATGCTTCAACGCTAGAAACTTTGAATGATTTGACTGAGAATATCACTAAAACGTTAATCAAGTTACAAATGAAATCTATGATACCCGTAAAAGGGATGTATCAAGCTTTTTGGAGTGCGCTTCCCATTGGCGAAAATTTATTAGGGGATTATACGTATAAAGAATCAAATACAGAAGTAGCGTCTAGTATGTTTCCTTTTGACGACGCTGAAATTCTTCATTTATCGCCAAGGAGCGACGTTGAAGGCATTAATAAGGACACAAACAGTCTCATTGCTATCGATTACTTAGATCGTAGAAATACGCTGAATCAAAACATGGTGGTTATTGGAACCAGTGGAGTCGGAAAAACAACCTATATGATTCAAAAGATATTACGGTATGTTGCTCGAGACATTAAAGTTTTTATTATTGATCCTGAGAATGAATACTCACAAATAGTTGAACACTTAGGTGGGACAGTCGTTCATTTATCGTCAAATGCGCAAACTAAAATCAATCCTTTAGAAATTTTCTCAGAAGACATCAGTGAGAATATCGAAACTTTAACGATTGATTTAGAGTTGTTAGTGAAAGATAAGATTCAACGGGTAAAAGGCTTTTTTCAAGTCTTAAAACCGGATATTACTCAAGTAGAGCAAGCCGTATTGGACTCTGTTTTACGTAATACGTATCTGAACGCAGGTATTTTTAAGTATTCCAGTATTTCTGAAATCAAATCAGAGCAATATCCTACCTTAGAGAATGTCTTTAATGAAATTGAAAAATTAAAACAAAATGATCAAGACCGGTTCATGGTATTAAAAGATTTTTATTACATTTTAGAAAGTTATGTTCATGGTTCAACGACTCTTTTCAATGGCCATACAAATATAAATATTAATGCTAACTTGTTGTCATTTGATTTGAAAGCTCTACAAAATGAAGCAGATGTTCAAGCAGCTGCTTATCTCAATACCTTTAGTTTCTTATGGGACGAAATCACTAAAAACAAGACTGAAAACATTAAATTAGTGGTCGACGAATTTCATTTTTTAACTCAAAATCCAGAAGCCGCACAATTCTTTTATCAAGCGTATAAACGGTTCAGGAAGTACAACGCAGGAGCGATTGCCGGAACCCAACAGATTCAAGATGTCCTTGAAGGGACTATGAGTGACCGTAAAAATGTTGGAGAGGCCATTATCGGAAACAGTTACACTAAAGTCTTTTTTGGATTAGATGATAAAGGTGTAGAAGATTTGACCGATAAACTGCATATGAATTTTAGTGAGAAAGAAAAGAAATTGTTGTCGCGTAGAAAACAAGGAGAAGCGTTAATCATACATGGATCGCAACGAGCGTTTATGAAGGTCGAGCTAACAGAAGAAGAATTACGTTTAAAGGATCCAGAACGGTACGAAGAACACTATGGAGAACCCGCAATGGAAGTACCCAACTATGAAGAACGCATACAGATGACACCTAGTGAGTTGGTAGAAGCTAAAAACTTTCTATATGATTAGCAAGGAGGGATAAGATGCTAGGATGGCAAGACTTTAAGGTAATGAACTTTGAATTTGGAAGTATCAAATTGTTTAAAGAAAAAATCGTGTATGAAATTTCAAAGAATCTCTGCTCTTATGAGCAAATCGAAGATATAAAGAGTCTGAAAAAACAAAATGATGTTCATTTTTTTAATTTAATTCAAGTAGAGGAAGATGACCATACACTATACCTTCATTATGAACGCTTAGAAAGCATGAGATCACTCACCATGATAAAAAAAGAAGAATACTCCGTTAAGTTATCGATTGCCCAAACACTACTGAGAGAGAACATTTTACAACAAACGTCTGAATTTGTAAGTATTCATCCGGCCACAATTTTTTATTATCCAATGCAAACGGTGAAATATACTTATTTGGCTACAAATGTATTGCCTCAAGAACATAAGTATTCCGATCTTGATCGGTATAAAGCATTAGTTTTATGTATTTTGACTAACTTTAGCTATGAAACGTGCTTAGGAGAAAAAGAAGAAGTCTTAAAGCGTGGGAATGAATTGGTTAAAGCAGTTGTTCAGGCTAGTACCAGGCAAGAAATGTTGCTGATTGTTGAAGAAGCGTATGATTTTGTGACCTATGACTACATTCAACACAACTCAACCAATAAAGGAAAATTGAAGAAACGCACCCTTTATGCTTTAGCTGCGAGTGTTCTCTTCTCTTTGACAGCAGTAGGAATGACAAAGCAACACGCTAATGCCCAGCAAGAACAACTTGTTCAGGCAATGGAACAAGACATGGAACAGAAAAACTATTCACTAGAAGCCAATCAACAGATTGTTAATGGAGACTATGAAAAAGCGGCTATTGCTATGGAAAAAGCTGGAGACTCTAAAGAGGACATTGCCACTATGTACTTTGAAAATAACCAATTCCAACAAGCCATAGATACAGATGTTTCATTTCTGGAGCCGGTTATTGCCCATTACTATGACAACGATCAAAGTGAAGCGGTTCTTGATTTAGCGCTGACAGAAGTTGCAGAAGAGCACTCCACTAAACTAGAAACTGAAAAGGCTATTGTGGCTTATGATACGGCTGCAATGTCTTCTGCTCTGCCCTTTCTAGAAGATGAAGAAACAGCAGTCAGAATGGGATTGGCTTATCTAACCAATGATGATGTGACCAGTGCACAAAAAGTACTAGAAAAATTTCCGTCAGCTTCTTTAGAAAACAAGATTAAACTCAAGCAAGCAGAGAATGAATTGGCAAAAGCAGAAGAAGATTTAAAAGCCATTAAAGAAGATGACGAGAAAAAGAACGAAAAACAACAGCTTCAGAAGGATAAAATCGCAACATTGACGAAAGAAATCGAGACACTACAAAACAACGAGTAAAGTTGGTGAGGATACAAATGAAGCCACTAACGTTTTATGTTAAAAGTAAAATCGGAAAAGTTCTTGCTTGGTCTGCATTGGGCCTGGTCCTCTTAATTACGATATTAGTGACCGCCTTTTCCAGTTATTTTACTGGAACTGATGACAACGAATTGGCTTCCATACCTGAATCAGTTCTAAAATGGAAACCCATTATGGAAGAGGAACTAGCCAAATATGGGATGGAAGACTATATACAGATTGTATTGGCCATTACAGCTACTGAGTCAGATGGTTCTCAGTTAGACGTCATGCAGTCGAGTGAAGCCATTGGTTTAGCACCTAATGCCATTCAAGATCCCGTTTACAGTATTCAGATAGGAATTAAGCACTTTAAAGATGTGATTGATCAAATGAATCAAACTGGAGTCGACCTAAATACAGCTATCCAGAGCTACAATTTTGGTAGTGGTTATTTAACGTATATAGCAGATAACGGTGGTGTTCACACGACGGAATTGGCAGAAACGTATTCTAAAGAAGTCGTCGCGCCTTCTTTAGGCAATATATCCGGTCAAACGTATCCTTACTCAGCTCCCGTGGCTGATGGGAATGGCAATTACTTATACACGAATGGTGGTAATTTTTATTATGCGGATTTAGTCCAGCAAGCCTTAAATAGTGGGTTATCCGGCAATGGGGTACTAGCTTTCCCCGTTGAGGATCAAACCATTACGTCTGCTTTTGGTTTTCGAATCCATCCTATAACGGGAGAACATAAACTGCATGGAGGTGTTGATTTTGCGCCTATCAATGGTGGAAATCCACCTGTTTTTGCGGCATTGAAAGGGAAAGTTAGTCAAGCGGCTTACTCCAGTAGTTGGGGAAATTACGTGAAACTAACGAATGGTAATGGAATAGAGACGCTCTACGCTCATTTAAAAGAGATTACTGTTTTACCTGGTCAACAAGTTGAAACAGGCGAAACCATTGGCTATATGGGTACTTCTGGATCTTCCACTGGTGTACATTTGCATTTTGAGGTCTATCAAAACAATAATCGAATCGATCCAGCACCCTTGTTGGGATTGTAATGAATGAGTTAAAAGATTGAGGTATAGAGATGAAAAAATTACTACTAACCGTTACTGGAACCGTAACGGTACTTATTTTGATTGTATCGCTCTTTAGTTTAAACCAAACGAATCGAGCACTAGAAAGTAAGCTCTCAAAAACAGAAAAAGAATTAAAAACAATGGAACAACTAATCAATCAGGAGGATAAGTTTACTGACACTGTAGCGAACCAAAAGAAACTGACCGTGATTGAAGAGGGATTACGCACTTATTTAGATTACGATAATGATACTTATCTTACTCGTTTCGACCACTTAAAAAACAAGGCTACAGATGAAACCATTCAACGCCTAAAAGAACTTTCTTCTACAAATCCGCCTCTTTTAGATGTAAAGAACCAGTTAACGGAACTGACTATTTATCTTCATCCGACTGATGAACTGACTTTTTTAGTTCAATTAACTACTGAATACTCGTTGGATCATGAAGTGGTTTCGCGTTTGCCGCAACTGTATCAAGTAACCCTCATTGAAACTAATGGAGAGTATCAAATTAGTCAATTAACAAATCTAGATTTGACAGCAACCAACTAAAGCCGTTAAGGGAGGCATTCGGTGGAAAATTTTTTTAATAAAATAAAAAAGAAACTCGTTTGGTTTCTCGTTAGTTTTATCCTTTCGGAGTGGTGTTTAATAGTGGTTACTCAATTGATAATGACCTTTTCTGAGTTTAAATTGTCTTTAACGACCACTATCTTACTCGAAACAGTAAAAGAGACACTTCTTCATCCTTTTCAAACGATTCAAACGTTGATAGAAACAAATAATCCATTATTTATAATGGGAACCATTGGTCTTTTACTTTACTGTGCTTCTGTTCAAATCAAATTAGCGTCTAAAGAAAAGAAAGAGGGATGGGAAGCCGATGAACGAAATCAATACCATGGATCAGCACGTTGGGCACGTGAAAAAGAAATTTTTGACGGTAAAAATTACCTCGCTCAATCTAAGCAAGAGATACTGAAAAACTTTACCGCTTCGCTTGATCAACCAACTGAAGGGGAGGAAAACAGATGACAGGAACCATTTTAGGTATTTTAAATAATAAGGTCATTATTCAACCCACTGAATCGAAACCCAATCGAAATATAATGGTGATGGGAGGACCAGGGTCTTTTAAAACCCAAAGTTTTGTGATTACAAATGTCTATAATGAAACGGAAAATAGCATCGTTGTGACGGATCCCAAAGGAGAAGTGTATGAGCAAACAGCTGCCGTTAAACAGCAGCAAGGCTATGACGTCCGGGTCTTGAATTTTGCGAATATGATGGCTTCTGACCGACACAACCCCATTGACTACGTCAAAAAAGACATTCATGCCACCACAGTGGCCACTAAAATTGTGGATAGTGCCAATAAAGACAGCAAAAGAGACGTTTGGTATTACTCACAAAGAGCACTGTTAAAGGCTCTTATCTTGTTCGTAAAGTATGAATTGCCTCCTGAAAGACGAAACATGGAGGGAATCTTAGACTTTTTACAAGAGTTTGACCCTGAATCAGATGAAGACGGCGAAAGTGGCTTAGACGAAGAATTTTTAAAGTTAGAACGCAAACACCCAGCTAGGCGAGCGTATGAACTAGGCTATAAAAAAGCTAAAGGAGACATGCAAGGTAGTATCATTATGTCCCTTTTAACGACGATATCCGACTTTGTGGATGATGAAGTCGCCGAATTCACGCGATTTAGTGATTTTAATTTACGTGATATTGGACGCAAAAAAATGGTGCTTTACGTTATTATTCCAGTGATGGATCAATCCTGGGAAGGGCTAATCAATATCTTTTTTAGCCAGTTATTTAACGAACTCTATGATTTTGCATCTGAAAACCATTCAAAACTGCCGAAATCAGTGAACTTTATTTTGGATGAATTTGTGAACTTAGGTAAATTTCCTGGATATGAAGAATTTTTAGCTACTTGTCGAGGGTATGGAATCGGAGTGGCCACTATTATTCAAACTTTGACGCAATTGCAGGATAAATATGGCGATAAAAAAGCGGAAAGCATTTTAGGAAATTGCGCTGTAAAGACCTGCTTAAACGCTGCGAATTCCACTACTGCAGAGTACTTTAAACGATTATTGGATAAAGCTACTGTAAAGGTTGAAACTGAGTCTGAGAGCACACAACATGGGAAAGAGAATAATTCTAGTAGTTCCAGCGAAAATCAAAGTTACACGGGAAG
This sequence comes from Carnobacterium sp. FSL W8-0810, assembly GCF_038007125.1. NCBI lineage: Bacteria > Bacillati > Bacillota > Bacilli > Lactobacillales > Carnobacteriaceae > Carnobacterium > Carnobacterium sp. FSL W8-0810. Next base: position 11,354 of record NZ_JBBOWO010000003.1, read on the forward strand.
AGATTTAATGACGGCTGGTGAAATTATGCAGATGGAAGACGATACGAGTTTGATTGTTTTTCAAAATAAACGCCCTATTCAAGTGAAAAAAGCTTTTCAATTCGAGTTGTTTCCACAACCCAAATTTTTGTTGAATCAAAGTGACTATATACCACATTCTACAGCTGAACAACTAGAAAAATTCGAACAAGATAAAGAAAACTATCATGCCTACATGAAAGCAAACGCTGAGAACCGAACCGAACGAGAAAAGGAGCAGTCTGAAGAACATGAAAAGGTAAAAGAGCAAAAAGAACAAGAAATAGTAACTGAAGCGGCCAGCTTTTTTAAGTCAATGAACTAAGAAAGGTAGTGACGAAATGATTAAAGGAACGAAAGGGTTAATGCTATTGAGCATTTCATTCTTTTTATCCGGATGTGGATTTAACGAAGAAGAGGCACTAGAAAAGAGTACAGAACAGTTAGAAAGTTTTTTGACTCTACACGAAGAGAGAGAACGTGTTTCTGATTTAAATAATGATGATTTACAAGCTCGTTTAGAAGATGAGGTTTTTCCTTATTTAACAGAAAGTTATCAAGAAAAAATTACTGAAGAGGTTGAAAACTATGAATTCAATACAGATGCTGTATTTAGTAAAGATTTATTTTTTTTAAGAGAAAGTGAAGAAAGTTATGATAACGGAGTTTTTTGGCAAGCGTTTAGTATTGAGGAAAGTAACGTAAATCCTGAATTGGAAGTAGTAAATCACAGTACTTCAATTGAAAGTATCTCAACAATTACACCAAGTTTGGTAGAGATTGAAATGAATATAGAAGATGGAGAGTGGAAACTGAATTCTGTTGAAGAAGGTGAGTGGTAAATATGGGAGAAAGGATTTCCAAAATGTTTTCAGACTGGATTACAGATTTGCTAGAAACAACCTTTAACCTTTTAGGAAAGCTTATTTTTGATCACAATGCACTGAGTGGTTTTTTCTCTCAACTGTATGGAATATTCATAGCCTTTGGTGGTGTTATGCTAGTTACCATCGCTTTAGCTAAAGTATTGATTTTTTTATTATCTGAAGCGGAAGGTAGTCGAGACGCTTCTGTATGGGGATTGATTGTCGACTCTTTTAAGGCTAGTGCAATGGTACTAATTTTACCGTTAATTTTAATTTTTTCGCTCGATATGATTGTCTATCCATTAGGAGAATGGATGTTTAGTTCAATTAGTGGTATGACTGCAGAAAAAATCAATTCTTTTATTAATATAGAAGACGTCTCGCAAGTCGCTCCTAATGTTATTAGTACACTTCTCTTACTTTTATTCTTACTTATTGTATTTGCGACCTTCCTAATCAAAATCTGTATTTATCATGCGGATCTTGTCTTGTTGGAGTTGTTGAGTGTTTGGGCAGCAGTATCTATTATCAATGAAGAATACAATTATATGTCTGTATGGTGGCGCGAATTTCTGAGCCAAATTGTGAGTATCATTGTCCAAATGGGTTTAATGGTAGGAATCGTAGAAGTGTTGTCTAGTACAAGTTTTGAATGGTACAGCTTTATGTTGCTAATTGGTTTTGGGGTATTGATTATTCGTGGGCCAAGTGTTTTAAGAAGCATGTGGTACGGAACAGGATCTGGTAAAGCAACTATGCAAGGTGGGAAAATGGCTACTAGAATGTATATGATGCGATCTAAAAGTGCAACTTCAGCAGCAAAATAAATAATAAGTAAAGTAAAAAGAATCAAGTGGATTATGTAGTGTCTCAAAAAATTTAGATTTGTATTATTTGACATTGTAGTATAAAAAAATTAAAATCTAGGTGTAAGTTTACAAATGTAAATAAAAGAAAGGAAGATAGATTGTGAATAAGAAAAAAATTATTGGTGGGGTAATAACCTTATCCTCTTTATCTTTGCTAGCGGCTTGCTCACCTCAAGATAGTGAAAACCAAGAGTCCGTTGATACAAGTGTACAATCCAGTATTCCAGCCGCTGAAAGTAGTTCAGAGTCTCAAATGATGAGTGAATCAGAAGGTATGGATGGCATGATGCATGATGATTCTGGGGAAATACCAGAAGGTTTGCAAGAGGCAGAAAATCCAACTTATCCAGTTGGAGACACGGTGACTATCCAAACCGATCATATGGCCGGCATGGAAGGGGCTACCGGAACAATTGTGGGTGCATTTGATACAGTTGCCTATGAGGTGACTTACGAACCAACGAACGGGGATTCCATAGTAGAAAACCATAAATGGGTCTTAAAAGAAGAAATACCAGAAGCGCGTAATCAAGAAGAACCTTTAAACGAAGGAACAGAAGTAATTCTAGAGGCAAGCCACATGGAAGGCATGGAAGGTGTGACTGCTACCATAGATTCTGCTGAAGAGACAACCGTTTACATGCTGGACTATCAACCAACAGATGGTGGAGAAATGGTAAAAAATCATAAATGGGTTACTGAAGATGAATTATCACAAGAATAGAGGATAGATAAAGATTGTTCGTACAATTATTTAAGATTATTCTAATCCTAAAAGCTCTGCCTAATGGTTCTATTAGGTAGAGCTTTTTTACTTGCGAGATAAAATAAAGGTAATACCTTAATGAAAATAGTGAGAATGGATCAAAATTTTTGAAATGCCTAAATAAGAAAAGGTGAAAGTTAATAAATTACTTGACATATTTTGTTTACGAATGTAAACTATAAATATCAAGAAAGACTACATATGTAAACGAAAAGGGAGGTAAATAAGATGTTGACAACTAATTCAATAAAAATAACAGATGCAGAATGGGAAATCATGCGTGTAGCTTGGGCAAATGAAACGGTTACCAGTAGAAAAATTACGGCCATTCTCGAAAATAAAAAACAGTGGAAAGCAGCTACTATCAAAACTTTGATCGGTCGTTTAGTCGATAAAGGCGCCTTGCAGACTATAAAAGAAGGAAATAAATTTATTTATTCTGCGGCGGTTACTGAAGAAGAAAGTATGGATTTGTATACGGATGATGTCCTTTCTCGAGTCTGTAATAAGCAATCGGGTCATGTTATCAGCAACATGATAGTTGAAGCTACTCTAAGCAAGGTAGATATTGATATGCTGAAAAAACTATTGGAAGAAAAAGAAAACACAGCATTGGATGAGGTACCATGCGAATGTGCACCGGGACAATGCGAATGCCACTTACACCATCACTAAGAAAAAGAGGGATAAAATGGAAAATAAAGTTTTTAGCATAGAGGGTATGACGTGTGCCTCTTGTGCACAAACAATTGAAAAAGCTACAAGTAAGTTACCAGGTGTAAAAGCAGCAAACGTTAATTTAGCTACTGAAAAAATGACTATCCAATTTGATGAATTATCTTTGACAGAAGCAGACATTCAAAAAGCTGTAACAGATGCAGGGTATGCAGCGAAACCAAATACGCTTCAAAAGACGTTTAATATAGAAGGAATGACCTGTTCTTCTTGTGCACAAACCATTGAGAAGGCAACGCAAAAACTTGCAGGGGTGAACAACTCAGCTGTCAACCTGGCAACTGAAAAAATGACAGTCCAGTATGATCCAACCGTATTGAATGTATCGGATATAACAAAAGTCGTAACCGATGCTGGGTATGAAGCTCATGAGGAAGTCGACTCTGCAGCAGCAGTCGATTTGGACCGTGAAAAGAAACAACAGCATATTAAAGAGATGTGGCACAGATTTTTAATGTCGGCTATTTTCACACTACCATTACTATATATTGCCATGGGGCATATGTTGGGTTTGTCACTACCAGAAATTGTTGATCCAATGATGTCTCCTATAACCTTTTCTCTAACTCAATTAATATTAACACTTCCAGTCATGTATTATGGTCGCAGTTTCTTTACGGTTGGATTCAAAACCTTATTTAAAGGACATCCAAATATGGATTCTCTTGTTGCTCTTGGCACCAGTGCCGCATTTGTTTATAGTCTATTTGGAACCTATATGATTTATGTGGGCGATATCAGCTTCACGATGGTTCTTTATTATGAATCTGCAGCTGTCATTTTAACGCTGATTACATTAGGAAAATATTTTGAAGCAGTTTCAAAAGGTAAAACGTCAGAAGCGATAAAAAAACTGATGGGTCTAGCACCAAAAACAGCACGTGTATTGCGCAACGATCAAGAAATGGAAATAGCGATTGATGAAGTTCAGGTTGAAGATATTATTGTTGTTCGACCAGGTGAAAAATTACCGGTTGATGGAATCGTAATGGAGGGAAATACCTCAATCGATGAGTCGATGTTGACCGGTGAAAGTATGCCGGTGGAGAAGAAACCAAGCGACAACGTTATTGGTGCAAGCATTAATAAAAACGGAAGTTTCCAATACAAAGCAACAAAAGTTGGGAAAGATACTGCCTTATCTCAAATCATTAAATTGGTTGAAGATGCCCAAGGTTCAAAAGCTCCGATTGCCAAATTAGCTGACCAAATTTCTGGTATTTTTGTTCCAATTGTAATAGTTCTTGCTGTTCTAGCTGGTCTAGCCTGGTTCTTCTTAGGACAAGAATCTTGGATTTTTGCTTTAACTATTACGATTTCGGTACTGGTTATCGCTTGTCCATGTGCATTGGGATTGGCAACACCAACAGCTATCATGGTTGGAACGGGTAAAGGAGCCGAAAATGGAGTTTTGATTAAAAGTGGTGGAGCTTTGGAAACCACTCATAAAATTGGGACAATTATTTTTGATAAAACAGGAACTATTACAGAAGGAAAACCAAAGGTAACCGATATTGTGACTACAAATGGTCTTTCTGAAACTGACCTATTGATTTTAGCTGCCTCTGCCGAAAAAGGTTCTGAGCATCCACTGGGTGAAGCCATTATGAATGGAGCAAAAGAAAGAAACTTGGCATTAATTAAAACAGAATCATTTAAGGCCATTCCTGGATTGGGTATTGAAGTAATTATTAACGGTCAACATTTATTGCTTGGCAATAAAAAACTAATGACTGAAAGCCGTATTTCGTTGGAAAAATTAGCTGCAGCTTCAGATAAGTTAGCTGATCAAGGTAAAACGCCCATGTATATTGCGAAGGATGGAAACATTGCCGGTATTATTGCCGTTGCTGATACCGTTAAAGAAAATAGTTTAAAAGCCATTGAAAAATTACACAGAATGGGTATTGAAGTAGCCATGATTACAGGAGATAACAAACGAACTGCCGAAGCGATTGCTAAACAAGTTGGTATCGATCGTGTAATGAGTGAAGTATTGCCAGAAGATAAAGCGAATGAAGTGAAAAAACTACAAGCTGAAGGTAAAAAAGTTGCCATGGTCGGGGATGGTATCAATGATGCTCCAGCCTTAGCGCAAGCGGATACTGGTATCGCGATTGGTTCCGGTACAGATGTTGCAATGGAATCAGCTGATATTGTTTTGATGAGAAGTGATTTGATGGACGTTCCAACAGCGGTCGAATTAAGTAAAGCCACAATCAAAAATATCAAGGAAAACCTATTCTGGGCATTTGCTTACAATATATTAGGCATTCCAGTGGCAATGGGACTACTATATCTCTTCGGAGGCCCTTTATTGAGTCCAATTATTGCAGCCGCAGCAATGAGCTTTAGCTCTGTATCTGTACTAATAAACGCATTACGATTAAAAAGATTCAAACCTTCTTCTGTTAAGTAACTAGCTAAATAGCTGACGAAAATAGTACTGATAGGGAGTATAAATATGAAGACAGGATTGATTATTGAAGGAATAGAATGTGAGAAATGCTCAGATACAATAGAAAAGAAGATTATATCTAAATCAACTGTTGAAAAAGTCTTTAATAGTTTACACAAAAAAATAGTCTTTGTTCATAGACAAAAGAGTAGTTCTCAGCTTGATTTCCTGACATCGTTAGCTGATACTCCTTATTTATTAGGGAGAGTCATTGAATCGATTGATTGTCACTGTTGCAAAGAAATTCGTTATAATTTTCAGTTAGGATAGTCCGGTAGTCCCTTAACTTCCTAAAGATTTAAATCTTCTTCTATATGGAATACAGAAGAAATTAAATAAAAAATAAAAGAAAAGAGGAATTTATTATGAAAAGAGAAGTATTGGTAGAAGGCATGAAATGTGAAGGTTGCGCTAACACAGTGCAAGAAAGATTTGAAGCCATTGAAGGTGTGGAGTCAGTTGCAATTGATTTGATAAATAAAAAAGCGGTTCTTGAAAGCCAATCTGATATTAATAAAGATACGCTTGTTTCTGCGCTTTCTGGCACCAAATATTCTGTAATAAATGGATAAGGTGCTAAAATGGGTATATCAATCCTTCACTATTTTTACGATTTTTGTAAATCTTACTTTTTTTCCTCTAACAGTATAGAAATAGAGGAAAAGCAGGATTCGTTTGCTTAGGGGTATTATTTTAAAGGAGGAAAGAGCTATGAATGATAATAAGGGAAAACAGCCAGATCATGAACCTATAGACCACAGTAAAATGGATCACAGTAAGATGGACCATAGCAAAATGAATCACAGCGAAATGGACCATAGTAAGATGGACCACAACCACATGAACCACGATGATCATGAGGGACATGCCGGACAGGGTGGTCATGAACATCACCATCATGGAAGTTTTAAAGCCATATTCTTAAAATCTCTGCCACTTGGAATCGCCGTTATGTTACTGACTCCAATGATGGGCGTTAGCCTGCCATTTCAAATTTCGTTTCTCTATTCAGATATCCTTGCTGCTGTACTATCTACCATATTGATAATTTATGGCGGGAAACCCTTTTATATGGGTGCTATTGATGAGTTTAAACAAAAAGATCCAGGAATGATGGCGCTCATTACACTAGGGATAGGTGTCTCTTATTTATACAGTGTTTATGCCGTTATCGCTCGGTACGTTACGGGTGAACACGTGATGGACTTTTTCTTTGAATTTGCCTCACTGCTCCTAATTATGTTGCTTGGTCACTGGATTGAAATGAAAGCATTAGGAGAAGCTGGAAATGCTCAGAAGTCCCTTGCTGAATTAGTACCAAAAGAAGCATATGTTGTTTTGGAAGATGATGCTGTCGAATCCCGTCCTGTATCCCAACTGCAAGTGGGGGATGTTATACGCGTTCAGGCTGGCGAAAATATTCCAGCAGATGGCGTAATCCAAAGAGGACAATCACGAGTCAATGAAGCTCTTTTGACTGGTGAATCGAAACCGATTGAAAAAAATGCTGGGGACCAAGTAATTGGTGGGTCAACAAACCGAGAAGGTGTCTTATATATTGAGGTACAAGAAACCGGCGACAAATCGTTCATCTCCCAAGTACAAACGTTAGTTGCTCAGGCACAAAGCCAACCCTCTCGAGCAGAGAATCTTGCCAAAAAAGTTGCAAGCTCATTGTTTTACGTTGCTATAGCTGCAGCCTTGATTGCCTTTATAGTCTGGCTGTTTATAACCGATGTACAAACCGCAATTATCTTTACGGTAACCACCTTAGTAATTGCTTGTCCACATGCTCTGGGGTTAGCGATTCCTCTTGTTGTCTCACGAAGTACCAGTTTAGGCGCAAGCCACGGATTATTAGTCAAAGACCGTGAAGCATTGGAATTGGCTACAAAGGCTGATGTGATGATTTTAGATAAAACAGGAACATTGACCACTGGGGAATTTAAAGTCTTAAATGCGGAATCGTTAAGCAAAGACTATAGTAAAGATGAAGTGCTTGCCTTAATGTCCGGCATCGAAGGCGGATCCAGCCATCCAATTGCGCAATCAATCGTAGGATTTGCTGAAAAACAAAAAGTTAAACCGATTAATTTTGATTCTATTAATGTAGTATCCGGTGCTGGGGTTGAAGGTGAAGCAAATGGACATCGCTATGAATTAATCAGTCAAAAAGCATTTGGACAGAAAGTTGATTTTGAGATACCAAAAGGATCAACGGTTAGTCTTTTAATTGAAGAAGGGGAAGCTATCGGTGCTGTTGCTTTAGGAGATGAACTAAAAGCAACTAGCAAAGAGCTTATGGAAGTACTGAAATCTAGTGGTATCAAGCCCATTATGGCAACCGGTGATAATGAAAAAGCCGCTCAAGGGGTTGCAGAAGAATTGGGAATTGAATATAAAGCAAACCAATCTCCGCAAGACAAATATAACTTAGTTGAATCATTGAAAAAAGAAGGCAAGACAGTGATTATGGTAGGTGACGGCGTGAATGATGCCCCATCCCTTGCCTTGGCTGACGTTGGCGTGGCTATTGGAGCAGGTACTCAAGTAGCCCTTGATTCAGCTGATGTCGTTTTAGTTCGGTCCGATCCGGGAGACATTGAATCCTTTATCGAACTAGCCAATAAAACAACTCGTAAGATGAAACAAAACCTAATTTGGGGTGCCGGCTATAACTTTATTGCTATACCGATAGCAGCAGGTATCTTAGCACCTATAGGGATTACGTTAGCACCGGCTGTCGGAGCTGTCCTAATGTCAATTTCAACAGTTATCGTAGCCATTAACGCAATGACTTTAAGATTAGAAAATAAAAGCAGTATAAGGTAAAAATGAGCGAGAAGAATTGTAATAATAAAGTGTTTTCCTATGGTGAGTTTCGTGGTAGATAGTTTATATGAGCACGTCTCAGTTCCTACTAATGTTGGTTTTGGTACTACCATTATACCGGAGCCGGAGATGTGTTCTTTTTGTTGGGTCAATATAAGATTACTTTCTTCATACTTATATTGGTGTCTTTTAACGCCTAAATTATTTGTGATTTAATGATATAAAATCCTGATTATTCTAAAAAAGGGACAGTGATAGAAAAATGGCTATATCTATTAAAGTGGATGAGGCAGTACAGGAATGGATGAAGAAGAAAGGTCGTACGATAATAACTGTTTCACTTAGAGCAACTCGTACCTGTTGCGTGGGTGCAGAAGATGTGGATATTTCATATAAAAACCCTCAAAATAATAACTATATGTTGACTCAACACAATGGCCTTTTTATTTATCTTGATAAAGGCTTACCTTTGAGGAAGAACGAGCTGCATTTATCTATGATGGGCAAATCTATTTTTTCCTCTATACATATAGAGGGCTTAATGGTTCAGTGATACTTTACTGATATCCAGCGATGCAAAAACAATATGTAAAGGCTGTTCCATCTAAGTGAATCCACGACTTTTAAATCAATAACAAATACGCTTGGAAAATAAGTAAGAAGTTTTCAAAATTTGAAATTTTAATGATACGACTAAGTACATCTTGTTTCTTCTTAATGTTGGTTTTGACACTACAATTATAGAGTGATTTCTAGGTGTAATCTTTTTGTTTGATCAACTTAATAGCACAATTAATTCTTTTGATAAAAATACTTGTAATAAATTCGTACGCATAGAAACCAGTGTAAAAGACTCCTTGATACATTCAAGGAGTCTTTTTTTCGTATTTTACCCATTGTTTCTTTGAAATGAAATACCCTATTATAAACAAAAATTCGATTACTCCAAATGCCAATATAAAACTATGCATAAAGAATGCTTCGGGTAAAGCTAATATAATCGGATCGGTGCTAGGATTGAATAACCAAGCATCATTGTTAAAAAAGATTTTATGGAACAAGACAAATAGTGTATCAAAATTGATAAATAAAGTGACAATCAATAGTGGCAGTATGATGGATCCCCACTGAAAGAAACGAACAAGTTTCCACATTCCTTTTTTTATTTTTAGATAGTTTAGAAATAAAATGGATCCGATACCGGAGATTACTAATGTAACGTAATCAAGCAAGAACAACTTTTTCACTTCAAAAAAATGAAATAAGCCTTTTTCAGAACTTGGAAAGTCAGACATCTTAAGCTCCGTTATCCAAGGAAAATTCAAGTAATTTATTAATACACCGTAATTCTTTAATATAACCTCTTTTGTCATTCCAATTTCATCTGCCATGTTCAGATAAGTGATATCAAATGTGTATAGCGGTGTAAAGTTGATGGTAATGGCAATTGATACTGAAAGAATGAAAAAGAATAGACAAAAAAATCCCAATAAGTAAATGACTGTTGATTTCATGGTTAGTATACCTCGTATCTATTATCTGTTTAATTTTGATTTTACTGCGTGCAGTTCTTCTTTTAATTCTTCGTTTTCTGTTTTTAATAGTTCTACATCATCTGAAGATTTTTCGCCATGATTATGTTTTTTTCCATGCCCCCCATGCATTCCAGGCATCATAAACATCATTAATCCGTGCCCAACAATCATAATGATAAAAAATAAAATCGTTTCCATTAAAATCATCCTTTCTTTTATCAAGTAAGTTAAATAAAGAGCTAAGTAGTATGTTTGGCCTTTAAGGTACTATAAGCTCTTAACAATTATAGAATAACAAATCATTGTGTGGATGTTATGTAGAAAGGAAATTTATAGTAACTACATAACTTCCACACAATTGAATTGTATAGTGGTGAAGTAGGGAAGCAAATGAATAAAGGGTTCACCAGGATAAACTATTTTATGACTACAATAGGAAAGGTGAGGGAGTGAATAATATTCATTGTAATTTTTAGTTGTCGTAATCAATTTTTTTGAAAGATCTTTTTTTTAATTATAATCAAATAAAAAAAGACGTACTTAATCTGGAAAATTCCAATAGATAGTCTCTAATGTAAGAAATTTTAAAATACAATAGAAGACTACTTTAAATAGAAGAAATAGACAGAAATACCCCTTGGTATAAGGATACGGTTTAAAATAAGGATAAATAATTTATAAAGGCTATTTGTATAATCTTGGCACAATACATAATTTTAAGCCTATGATCAAAAATGAAAACATAAAAATACTTATTGGAGGTACCTATGCAAAAAAGACTATTAGCCGGTGTGTTTGTTGCTGCTTTAATGATAAATTCAAGTTATTTACCTCTTACAGTAAATGCAGAAACGACAGAGCAATTAGAGCAGAAAAAACAAGAACTTGAGACGCAGTCGACTCAGATAAATAGTGACATTCAAGAAAAAGAAGACCAACTAGGCAGTTTAGAAACAGAAAAAGAAACTCTTACGGAAGATGTGAAACAATTACAGCTGAAAATTGACAAATTTGTTCTACAATTACAAAAAGAAGAAAAAAATTTAGAAGAATCAAAATGGAAAATTGAAAAGTTGCAAACAGAAATTAATTCCTTGAAAGAACTTATTTTACAACGCGAAAAAAAATTAAAGTCTCAGGCACGTGCAGTACAAACAGATGGTAATGTCTCCAATCTAGTAGATGTTGTATTTTCTTCTGGAACCTTCACAGATTTGGTTGGTCGTATAGGTATTGTTAACCAATTGGTAACGGCTAATAAAGAAATCGTTATTGTTCAAGAAAATGATAAAAATCTTCTCGAAAAAAATGAAAAAAAAGCAGAAGAAGAGAAATTGACAATTGAAACATTAAAAAGTGGTATTGAAATAAATAAAAGTAATCTTGTAGCTCAAAAATCAGAACTAGATGACAAAATTACTAAAGTGGCTGCAGCTTATGATATGACAGCATTGGAAAAAACAGTATTTGTCAAAGAGCAACAAGCAGTTGCTGCCCAAACCAGTATGTTATCAGACGAATTAGAAGAAAAGCGCGAGAGAATTATTGAAGAAGAAAAGACGAAACAAGCAGCGGCTCAAAAAGCAGCTGAAGATTCTGCTGGTGAAATCATGTCTGAAGAATTTGAAGAAGAAAGTTTAGTCGTTAACAAACAAGATAGCTCTATCAGCTCTAATAATTCTTCACTTGCTGGTTCTGAGAATCCTTCATCTAATGAAATACCTTTGGAAGCCAGTAATTCTGATTTTATTCGCCCGAGCAATGGCTATACTACCTCACCATTTGGCTATCGAATCCACCCGATTACTGGCGAGCGTAAGTTACATGGTGGAATTGATTTTGCTGGGGGCGGTCAAATCGTAGCCGCTAAAAGTGGCACAGTGCTAGTGGCTGGGTACCATAGCTCATGGGGATACTACGTGAAAATTGATCATGGGAATGGATTTCAAACCCTTTATGCTCATATGAAGGCAGGTAGTTTGTTAATTTCCCCTGGACAACTAGTATCACAAGGTCAACAGATAGGAACAATGGGGACAACAGGAGCCTCCACAGGCGTTCACTTACACTTTGAAGTTTACGACAACAACACACGAGTAGATCCTGCGCCGTACTTAGCCTTATAGAAATAGGATAAAAGTACCTCTCAATTATGTAGGTAATCAATTATAAGTAAGTTTGCCTAGATAGTTGAGCAATAGAAAGTAACTTATAAGAAGGAGATTAAGGAATGAATGGACTACTTGGTAAAATTGATCCTATTGCTATCTCAGTTGGACCGTTTCGGGTCTACTGGTATGGTATTATCATTGCTGTAGCAATATTTGTAGCTATTTCTTTAGCTACAAGAGAAGCAAAAAAAAGAGGGCTTAAAGAGGATACCATTATTGATATAGCTCTATGGGCCATTCCGATTGGTTTCGTAGGTGCCCGTCTCTACTATGTTTTATTTGAATGGGATTATTACCTGCAAAATCCAGGCGAAATCATAGCCATCTGGAATGGTGGAATTGCGATTTATGGTGGCTTGATTGCAGGTGGACTTACCGTATATTGGTATACAAAGAAAAAAGGAATTCCTTTAGCTTTTCTGTTAGATATCTTAGCACCAAGTGTGCTACTGGCTCAATCTATTGGTCGATGGGGAAACTTTATGAATCAGGAGGCACATGGGGGACCTGTCAGCCGTCAATTTTTGGAAAATCTCTATTTGCCTGAATTTATCATTGAACAAATGAATATTAATGGCACTTATTACCACCCGACATTTTTGTACGAGTCATTATGGAGCCTATTAGGATTTGTGATCATTATCATTCTACGGAATCGTAAACAGTTGTTACGACAAGGGGAAGTAGCGTTAAGTTACGTGCTTTGGTACTCAACGGGAAGATTCTTTATTGAAGGCATGAGAACGGATAGTCTATGGATTGGTGATTTTCTGCGTGTTTCACAGGCCTTGTCTCTTGTCCTATTCATAGGATCCATCCTTATATGGTATCTCCGCAGGCAAGATTATCCTTCAAAACCCTATTATCTAGAAGGAATGACGGATCTAAGAACTAGTAAAAACCTTGAATCAGATGAAAAATTTAATAAAGAGAAGGAGGAATAGTCATGTCTGAATGTCTAAATTTTTTTAATAGAGGAGGAATGGGAACTATGATGTTTATGGGAATTTTTTGGATTCTATTGTTGGTTGTGGTAGTGTTTCTGATTGGAAAATTATTTTTCAATCAACCGAATCAAAGTTCTAATAGAGAAACACCTTTGGAAATTCTTCAGAAAGAATATGCGAAAGGAAATATTTCTGAGGAAGACTATTTGGAAAGAAAGAAACATCTACAATAGTATGGTTATAAATAAAGATTATTTGATGAAGTAAATACCTGTTATTAGCCTGAATTATTCATAGCTCAAAAATAGCGGTAGCGTATCCGTTATTGACTCCCGCTTTTGGACAAAAGGGTTCCTGCTAGAATCTTTTTGCCCTTTTCGTGATGAAATGACAGTGCCGTAATCTTCTCAGAAACCTACGGAAAAATTATGAATAATTCAGGCATTTGTAGATCAATAAAAATAGTACGAAAAGTAAAAAGTACGTAGTAAAAAAGGGGATATTAAAATGAAAAAAAGAATCATTTTAGCAATAGTGTCATCAGTGAGTCTCTTGCTTGCAGCTTGTGGTCAAGAAGATTCAACAAGTAGTCAAAATTCTTCTCAACAAGAAATCGTATCAACGTCACAAGAATCTAGTGAGGGTCAATCTAGTTCTAAAGAAGAAAAGAAGGAACAAACAGAAGCCTATTACACTTCCGATACCGGAAGTGTAACCAAAGTAGATGCTCAAACGCACGAAGTTGTGGATACGATTGCCATCGATGGGTCCGCACATAATGTACAAATTTCACCTGATGAAAAAGTCATTGGTGTAACAATTGTTCCCAGCGAGGGGCATGCTGAAGACAGTTCAGATAGTAATGAAAGTATGGAGATGGAACACGACGAAGATAGTGATACCAGTATGAGCAATGAAAGTATGGAGATGGGACAGGACGAAGATAGTGATACTAGTATGAGTAATGAAAGTGACGATGAAAAAGGTATTGCAGCTTTTTATGATACTGAAACAGGTGAAAAACTTGCAGAAGTTGAAGTAGGGAGTCACCCTGCTCATATCGTTTTCACTAACGATGGCAACTATGCAGCAGTTTCCAATAATGGAGAGAACACTGTTTCAGTCATTGATGTATCTACTTATGAAGTGGTTGAAACAATCCCAACAGGCGAAGGTCCACACGGTTTTAGAATCGCTGAAGACGGAAAAACGGCTTACGTTGCCAATATGGGTGAAGACACTGTAAGCGTCCTTGATTTAGAAAGTATGGAAGAAATTAATAGAATAACTGTTGGCAGTACTCCAGCTACAACTGGTATCACCTCAGATGGACAAACGCTCTTAGTAACATTAAATGGAGAAAATGCGTTAGCAATCGTTGATCTGACAACCAATAAAGTTGAGAAAGTAGCAGTTGGAAATGGTCCTATCCAGTTGTTTGTTCAACATGATGATCAATATGTATTTGTGGCAAATGAAGGTACCGAAGAGAATCCTTCCAATACCGTTTCAAAGGTTGATTTAAATAGTAATGAAGTGGTCGAAACAATCGAAGTGGGTAGCGGTGCACATGGAGTTGTCATTAGTGAAGATGATCAATACACCTTTGTCACGAATGCATTCGATGATACGGTCAGTGTTATTGAGAATGAGACTAGTGAAGTTATTGCCACGGTTGAGGTTGGTGAAACACCAAATGGGATTACTCTGAAATGATTATTAGTGCTAAGTTAAACTAAAAAATCAACTTAATGATTTCTGAAAAGAGATAAATTATTCTAACGTTTAAAAATCTTAATTAGGCCTAAATTAAATGAAAAACTTTAGCATGAAGCTGAAAAAGCGGTTCACTTTACATAAAAGTGAACCGCTTTTTTTGATGATTACTATCTTTTGACAGGAAGAATAACGGTAAATGTAGAACCTTTTCCATAATCACTTTTGACTGTTATGTTGCCATGATGAGCCTTTATGATACTTTTTACGATAGATAAGCCAATTCCTTGCCCGCCTAGAAAACTATTTCTTGAAAGATCAGACATATAAAACCTTTCAAAAATACGATTAATTTCTTTTGGGTGAATTCCTTCTCCCGTATCTGCGATAGTCAATAAAGCTTGATTTTTTTCGTTGCTAATTTTTAGCGTTATTATTCCTTCTGGGGGTGTAAATTTAACAGCATTGGATAAAAGATTTGTAATGACTTGACTTATTTTGTCCTTATCAGCGGTAATGAATAGAGGATCCCCATTTAATGCATAATAAATATTTTTCTTAACAAAAAGAGCTTCAAAATTAGAAGATATATTTTCCGCGAGAGCATATAAATCGAAAGATGTTTTGTTTAAACTATCCTGATGACTTTCAATTTCATTAATTTTATCAATGCTTCCTATAAGGCGGGTAATACGGTTCACCTCATCATAACAACTTTGAAGTCGGTCATCTGTTATTTCCCATATTCCATCTATCATAGCTTCCAGACTTCCTTTTAGTGTTGTCAATGGAGTTCTAATCTCATGAGCGATATCGGAAGATAATTGGTTTCTGATATCTTGTTGATTCTCAAGTTGAACAGAAAGAGCATTTACAGATGAAATGAGCTCATCTAGTTCCTTGATATCAGTTTTTTCAGGAGATAAACTTGTGTAATCTCCTTTAGCAATTTCTCTTGTAAAATCCTTTACTCTCACTATAGGTCCACTTATCTTTTTAGCAACCAAAGCAGCAAAAAAGATAGAAAGAATTAAAGCTACAATGGCTACTATAATAAGATTATTCTTCATATCTGCAATAAATAAAGCATCATGTTCTGAATACGCTGTGGGACCCATATAACTGATCAGAGCTTCTCCAATTTTTTGTTCACCATTAAATAAAGGAACCGTTTTTTCTACATAGTCATGCTCCATTTCGCCCATTATTTTATCCATATAGGAAGCGTTATCTTGCATTTTTTGTTTATTCCCCAATTCATCTGAAGAAGCAGGATCCCAGAGTAAATTTTTTTCATTGTCATATACCTTCAATATAATTAAATTGTGTAACGACTCTAAACCGATAGATTCAAAATCAGCAGTATTTGGCCATCCTTCATTCTCTTCATAAATTCTCTCTAAACTAGTGGTATATTCTACTATTTCAGACTCTTGTCTCTCGGCAACATATTTAGCAAAGTGATTATCCATTAGACTTAACGTCATGATACTAAATGCGCCAATTATAATGAACGAGATAGAAACAAATGAAAATATAAACTGCCACTTAATTGTACGATTCATCTTTTTTCCCACCAAATCGATAACCCATGCCGTAAACTGTTAGGATGAAATAGGGCTGTCTGGTGTTATCCTCAATTTTTTGTCGCAAGTTTTTAATATGAGAATCAATGATACGATCAAGAACGTCAAACTCAAGTCCTTTCACGTTTTCTAATAATTGTTCTCGAGAAAATATTTTTTTTGGATAGGAAGCTAATAGTGTCAATAGTTCAAATTCAGTAGGTGTCAATATGACTTCCTTCTGATTTTTAAAAACCTGTTTGTTTTCAGGATAGATTACCAAATTTCCTTTATCAAATGACCACTTAGTTTCTGTTACAACAGACGAGTCCGATCGACGCAAGACGGTTTCTACACGTGCAACTAATTCTTTAGGACTGAATGGTTTTACTATATAGTCATCAGCCCCAATCTGTAGACCGTTTAGAATATCATTTTCTGTAGACTTCGCAGTCAGCATAATGATGGGTACGTCAGAAGTTTTTCTTATTTTTTGACAAATAACTGTGCCGGATATATCGGGTAACATGAGATCCAGCACGATTAAATTTGGCTGCACCATTTCAAATTTTTCCATGGCTTCTGTTCCATTAGAAGCACGGAATACTTGAAACCTTTTTATAGTGAGATAAGCTTCCACAATATCCAATATTTTTGGTTCATCATCTACAATTAATATTTTCAAAATCCCTGGCCTCCATTAATTTGTCTGTAACAGTTTTTAAATTTTTTATTCTACAATTATTTGTCCCATCATTCCTATTTGTTCCTCATTATCATCGTTTAAGGAAAAATTTGTTTTGTTATAGATTAGAATTAAAGTAATGGATACAACTATTAATAAAATCAAAGAAACTATTAATAGTGTAATAAGTGTATTATTTTTCATTTTACTTCCTCCTAATACCGTTGTATTCAGTATTAGTATAACCCAAATTTATGGAGAAACTATGGAGGGGGAGATCAACGTTCATATAAAAAAATCACCTTATAAATAGAAGAATTACTGAAAAATCAATAATTATCTATAGCAAAATGATTCATACTTTTTCGTATGTCAAATTAAACTAAAATGATCACTTGAAAAGTATTATTTAAGTGTACCCAAATTAACCACATTTGAAACAGAGATTTTGCTTAGTTTGTTCATGTAGATTACAAATGTTGGATAAGTAGTGTGTGGAGCTAATATATACTTTCAGACATATTATTAAACAACATATCTTGAATCATCAGTTCTCCATGGTAACCACCATCTTGCAAATCACTTCCGTTAACTAGTGTGTATGTTTTATTTAATAAGTCCATCATGTTTAGCGATTTATAACCCTCGTGTGGTTCAAAATCCATTAAGTGAAATATAAATTTTTCGTCAGAAAGTTCAAATATGGTACCTTCATCATGGGTCAGTTCACCTGTTGCTAAATGACCGAGTCCTAACATATCAGTACTGTAATCTCTTTTAACGCAATACAGCTTCCATTTTCCTTTATATTCTTCTTGACTCTCGTTCTTAAGAAAATCAACGAAATCAAATTTCCAACCTTTACATTCAGGAACTGATAAGAATTTAGCAAATATTGCCTTAATTATCTTAAGTCTGGTTTGTTTTTGGTAACCTTTTATTATTGAAGGGGATCCACCATTGTCATAGAATTTTTTATATGACTCGTCATATTTACCGAAGAAAGTATTGCATTCTCTACACAATGAACGTGCGGTTCTACCTTTAGGATAAAGAGAGTGTGAAAGCTCCTCGTCAAAAAAGTCACTACTAACTTCTTCAAGTGTTTTTCCTTGATTCTCCTGCTGAAAAAAATTTTCTATTACTTTTCCTGACATTATTGAATCAATCATTTTCCCAAAATCCAAAGCCACTATATCATCATTACCAGTACTTTTAGCAGGATAGTGTTCTTCACTCATTTCTGAATTTTTAAAAAAATTTTTACAAAGAGCACACTGAATACTTCTTTTTCTTTTCAAACAGATCACCTCTTATTTATCTTAACATTTTACAACTTTAAATAAACTGCAGAATATAAAAGTACGAAAAAGTTCTATGTGTTTAATCGTCTTAGATAAAAAAAAAAAATTAATAAAATAAGGGGCTATAGTCAAAACTCAAGAGTATTGACTATGATTTTCAATTCCAGTAAAATCAATACATACAACGGTGTCATAACTAATGGTCAAAAGTAAAGTGAAAAAGAGGGTGAAAAACATGAAATATGGTTATGCACGAGTAAGTACCCGTCATCAGGATTTAGAAGGTCAGATGCGCCAACTGGAAGAGGAACATTGTGACCGGATCTATTTTGAAAAAATCACAGGAACTAAAAATGACCGTCCCGAGTTTCAGAATCTACTTCAAGAAATTCAGACTGGAGATACGTTGGTCGTGACAAAACTAGACCGATTTGCTCGAAGCACTCAAAATGCCCTGAATACAATCAAATTCCTCTTTGAAAAAGGGGTTAAGATTAATGTCTTGAACTTGGGTGTGATTGAGAACACATCCACTGGTAGACTAATTTTCACTATATTTAGCGCCTTCGCAGACTTTGAGCGTGATTTAATCGTGGAACGAACTCAAGAAGGAAAAGAGATTGCCAAACAGCGTCCGGGATTTCGTGAAGGACGCCCAAAGAAATTCTCTCAGCAGCAAATTAATTTGGCGATGAGCCTTTTAGAAAAACATTCTTACACAGAAGTGGAGAAGATGACAGGAATTAGTAAAAGTACCTTAACTCGTTATAAAAGAAAAATAAATAAGTGCTGACATTAAGGTAACAAGAAGTACAGTTTATAAATTTAAAAATAAATTATTTTTGTATATTATTGTGTTAGCCCAATGAAGAATGGTAATGTGAGAATGTCGTAAATGATATAACATTTCAAAGTAATTTAAATTTTAATAATAAAAAATCTTCAGTTTATAGAATGTGGGTGGTGTAGTGGTTAATAAAGAAATAAAAATATGGGGTAGTAACCAAATATATTTTCCTTTTAGTTTGTCTTATAAAAAAAATCACTCATATGCAAAAAAAATTAAAAATTTTCATGATCAAAATTTAATAGTAGGCGTTTATGATAGTGAAAATAAGCAATTTTTATTAAAAAATAAAATCACTGAATATTTTGAAAGTAATGCAAATACCAGGAATACTAAATTTTATGATGATATATCAAAAGCTTCTCATCCAGAGGTCAGTATTAGACCTGTTAATTTTAAACCTGATCAAAATTTATTAGACTCAGTCGATAAAGATGATTTAATATTTGTTTTTGAGAATCAAGGCGAAAAATTATTGGTAGGAGCACACTCAAAGTTTATTGATAATTTATATTATTATGAGGACTATTACAACAACAAATTAGAACATGATGCTAAAACTTATGGTAGAACGGCAACTTATGAAAAAATTTATAGGTTTATACTTTTTCCTATAAGAGTCCTTTTTAATGAAGAACATGTGTACATTAATATAATGTTAGAAATATTTAGTAATGGTATGGGCTTTTTGAAAGTAGATTTACCAATAGAAGATGTTAAAATTTCTGATTTTTTCGATAATTCCAGTTATTCTAAATTTGAAAGTGTTTATTTACCTAAGTTTTTAATTGGAAAATATGAGAAAAGTTTCGAATATGAAAAGGTAGAAGAAAACGACATATATACTATTATTAATACTTATTATACGAGATATATATTTGAATATTTTAAACTGAATGTTTTTGTAGATAGACCGATAGTAAACACGTTAATTACTGATACTAATATTCCGATTAAAAACCTTAGTAATATGGGAATGGAAATGGAAGAAGCGCTATACAGGTTGTTACGTAGACCTGTTGATCCTAAAATGTCAGTTAAAGGTAAATTGAATAAAATAAAAAACGATTTCTGGGGAACAAATGAAGTTAGGACATATGTATCCGAGAATGGAAATTCTCTATCAATAGCAGGATCTAATTTTAAAAAAATATTTATTACGGAAGAATATGAAGAAGAAGAGGCTCGAGATTCTGTTAAAATTTCTTTAGAACATACTATTGATTTCCCTTTAAAAATTCTTATTCTGAAAAGATTAAATAATATTAGCTTGTACAAGGAAATGAATCTAAACATTAGAAAAATGACATACTTAAAAGAGCATAATCTACTCAATAATATTTTTATTATTGAGTTAACAGAAGAATTCTATGGTTCTGCCCTAGAATTAATTGATTACATGGAGAAAGGGATGAAATGGTATCTTAATAAAGAAACCATAGTAGATAAAAATTATAATCTACAGGAACTTATCCTCAGCAAACGAGAAAGTCAGAAAAAGCGTCAAAGTGAATATTTGTCTATTATTGGTTTTGTATTTACTGTTATTTTTGCTCTCCCTACTTTAACAGAGACTACTGAAATAGCAGTACGTATTATAGACCCAAAAATTAGTGAAACTATAATCAGTCAACTCTCTCATAGATGGGGATTTTGGATATGGATTATTGTGCTTGTTGTACAACTGTTCATAGGAATATATTTTAGTACTGAAAATATCATATATACGATAAGAAGTTTTAGTATGAAAATAAGAAATATTTTAAAGTCTATTGTGGAAAAAGCTAGAAATATAATAAGTCAATCTAATTTATGGATTAAAAAAGTGTTATCGTTAAGTAAATGTTTGAAGAGAAGAGAAACACTACAGGACACTGATACTAAATAAATTTTTACTAGCAGAGTACTTAGTTGGAAATGACTCTTAAAAATAAAAGTGCTATTTATAGAAGGTAATATAAGTTATTGAAGTAACTAAAGTAATTTTATTATGGAAATTTGTTAAGTTCTGTATGTATTCTGCTTTATGGTAATAAACATGAGTTCAACTTAGCGTGAAATGTCTGATGATTTTTATATAAAATTTTTTTATCATTAAATATTTTATTTGTAACTGTATTAGGTAATGATTATGGAAACACATTTTGGTAGTATAAAAAAGCTGCCTTCATAAGGTTTTTTCTGCTACTTATTTTTATAAGTCCAGATCAAAATTGATTATATAATACAAAAGGAAGCGTAGAACGAACAATCAAATGTCCGCTCTACGCTTTCTTTCACTAATAAATTTTAATCACTAATTTCTCCTACTTTAGCTTTATATTGTGAATTCCAAATTGGACTGTGGGTAACTAGGTCCTCAATAGTTCCAACTTTAAAACCTTTAGAATAATACCCGTCAAGTAAACCTAATTGTTGGAAAATCGTTTGCTTGTAAGCAATCTCTGCATTCCATTCTACTGTATCTAATATTGAAATAGCTTTATATAAAGCCTCAAGACCATCATTTCCTGGTGTAATAATTAAAACACCATGACTATCTAATAAATACTCCTTTGGTAACTCGTTATCTTTCTTTATTTCAGCACTAACTAAAGCAGCAAGTTCTGGAGAACAGTTAGGTTCAAAATCTAAAACTTTAATGTATTTCACTTTTTGTGTAGCCTCAGTTAAATTTGGCATGTCTAAATGACTAGTTGCCCAAAACATAGCATTGGGAGCATGAGCATGGAAAACACATTTTATTTCTGGATTAGCTCTATAAGCTGCAGTGTGCATATTGATTTCACGAGTTAATTCCCCTTCACCAGAGTATACTTCCCATGTATCTGGATCGACTACTAATATTTGGGAAGGACTTAACTTTCCATGATAAGTTTCAGACATCATTGAAGGCGTCATAATTAAGTATTCTCTTCCCTCTTCATCAACTGTTTTAAGAGAGAAATTTCCACCAGCAGTATTTGTATTTTTTCGGTAATAAGTCAATTCAACAACTTCTGCTAATGCCTTACGTTCTTCTTCGAACAATATCTTTCCTTTAGTCATTTAAATGACCTCCATATTATTTTATTTTATTCATCATTGATTCAGCTTTCATTCTTTTTGCTAATTGTTTATTATCATATTCTTTGAATAATGCATTATAGCCATTTTTTCTAACATAAAAAGCGAGTGATGTAGCTAGAATGTAAAAGATATAATGTTTAGTTGTTAATCCTATGAGAAAAAGTAAAGTAGCTAATAGTAATAGAGACAACCACTTTGTTTTTTCAGAATTTTTGATTCTCGCATTCTTTTTAAATTCTTGTTTATTCATTATTAACTACCTCTCTTTTATTCTTCTACAATAGCTTCAGGTTCTATTATTTCTGTGTATCTCTCTGAAGGGATTTTAGCATTCTTCATTTCTTTATTTAACCAATAGAACATTAACAAGAATAGAATTGCACCTATAACAGCTGGTATATTACCATTAAAGGCTTCAGCAAACATGATTCTGAATTCAGGACCTTCAATACTTGACCAAGTAATAAGTTGTCCTTCAGCTACTTCTACTGAACCAGTTGCATTAGCTAGCCCAGTTAAAATTGGTGCAAAATAGGTTGCGCTATACAGATAAAGCGGTGTATAAATCACACCTAAAACTAACATTCTATATAAATTACCACCCGTTAATAGTAATCCACCTACAGCGATTGAATAATTGATAACACCAGCTAGTGGTAAAACTGTATTTCCAGGTAGAATCATTGAATATCCGATAAAAATTGGAACAATTAGAATGGCTGTTACCCAAACTTCAGATCTACCTGCCAGAATAGGCCAGTCCAATCCTATATAAACTTCTCTGTCTTTAAAGCGAGATTTCATTAGTTCTGACATAGCATCTGCTAAAGGAGATAAAGATTGCATAAATAGTTTACTAATCATTGGAAATAGTGCCATAGCCGTAGCTACTTGAATAGCAAGATTTAAAGAACCAGATACTCCGTAGGCTCCTGCAAAACCAAGTAATAATCCAATAATAAATCCCATTACGCTATTTTCAGAAAAGATACCTATTTTTTCTTTTAAAGCATTCGTGTCTGATTTTTTGTTGAAAAATGGTATTTTATCCATTAGTTTATTTACGGGTAACATTAAGACGGCTGAGATATTCATAATATGTGTAACAGTCACTAAAGGAATACCTGTTAAGTCTTGAATATGTTTTTGGAACATATCCCCCAATTTTAATTCCAAAATCACTTGTACAATAGCTGTAACGAAACCAGCTATTAAACTTCCGCTTATAAAATAAACTAAGTAAGCAGTTAAGGCTTTGCCCCAAACATTCCACATATCAACGTTTAGTGTTTTTGTTAGATTTAGTAAAAGCATAACAATGTTAACCCCGATAACTACTGCAAAGAAAACAAAAGCATACGCCCAAGACCAAGTAATACTAGCTGCACCTGTCCATCCCAAGTCTAAAGCTGGAAGAGAGATACCAGTGTTGAGAGCAAATGCTTCTGAAGCAGGGCTTACGGCAGAAGACATAAAGCCGATTACCATATTCATCCCTGTGAAAGCAATTCCTAAAGTAATAGCTGACATAAATGCCTTTTTCAAAGGCATTTTAGCGACTAAACCAATAATAAAAATAATAAGAGGAACAAATATTGCTGATCCTAAATTTAGAATATATTGAATAAAAGATTGAAACATCTCCATAGTATTCACCTTTTCTTTTATATTTTATTTTGTTGCAGCTATAATGTCTTCATATACTTTATCCATACCCATACCTGTTAAAAATGGAATACCAGGAAAAACCTTTACGTTAAGCTTATCTGCTGTTTTTAAAACATTTGCATCTGGTTGTGCAATGTAAACATAAATATCTGTGTTTGGTAGTTCATTTAAGATTGATTTATAATCAACTGCCTCAACATTGCACTGAATACGATCATTTTCAAATTTTGATTTTATTTTTTCTGCTATTGTTGTACTGGTTGCAACACCACTTCCACAAGCTACTACTAATTTTTTAACCATAATTAACCGCTCCTTTTTTTATATAATCTGATATAAGTTCAAAAACTTCAAATTCATTCTTATAAGAAATGTAATCAGTTACAAATCTTTTATCCATAAACATTTCCATTAGTTGTGATAAAAGATTAACTTGTTTTGTAGAGTCTTTGATTCCTAGAAAGAATAAATCATGCACTTTCATTTCTTGACTATCTCCCATTTGTTTGACTAAAACAGGATTAGTTAGTCTTACGATATAAATGAAAGGTGTCTCTATAAATTCAGAATCTGAATGAGGTAAAGCTATGTTTAAGTATTGAGTAATTAATCCAGTAGGGTATTTTTCTTCTCTTTCTTTGATACCAGTAAGATAACCCTCATTTACATAACCTTTTTGCAGCAATCGGTCTCCAATAATGTTGAATAATTCATCTTCTGTCGTAGCTGTTACAGAAAGATCTATTAAATCTTCATATAACATATCAGTTATACACATAAAATTCCTCCTTAAAGTTTAATTTTGTTGCTTAATGTTTAACTTTGTTTTAATAATTATATGATACCTTGTTGTTTTTCTTTTGTCAACGCTTTCAACGTTGATTAATAATTTTTTTTGTGTATAATGAAACCAAAGATGAACAAAGTAAAACAAAAAACTTGATTGGAATGGTACGTATGTTGAAAAGCGAGAGACATGATAAAATTTTAGGATATTTAGAACACAATAATTTTGTAACTGTAACTGAGCTAGCGCAATCATTAGGCGTTTCTGATATGACCGTTCGTAGAGATATTACTGAATTATCGGAAAAAAATGAACTTGTGAAATTATATGGAGGGGCTCAAAAAGTAAATTTAAAAGAAAAAGAGCTTACTACAACTGAAAAGATTGAACTTTCTGTAGAAAATAAAGAATATATTGGAAGAGTAATGAATTCTGTAATTAATGATGGGGATGTTGTTTATATAGGTGCTGGGACAACAATTCTTTACGCATTACCATATATTGATAAGAAAGAACTGTTTTTTATAACCAATAGTATGATTGCCTTTGATTATTTAATTCACAATAGTGACTACAAAGTTCAGCTTACCGGAGGAGAATATCTAAAAGTAACTGAAGAATTTGTTGGGGAGCATGCAGAAAAGATCTTTGATAATCTAAACATAGATATAGCATTCGCTGCAACAAATGGAATTTATAACGATAATGTTACCACTGCAAATGAATTAGAAGGAAGCATTCAAAAAGCAGCTTTTAGAAATGCTAAGCAGACTGTAGTTGTAGCGGATAGTTCTAAATTTAATGTTTCAGATGTATACACCTTTTATAAGTTGGGTGATTTAGATTTTGTGATTACTGATAACGAAATGGACCAAAATACGTTAGACTACTTTAGTTATTTTGGAAAAATAGTGAATAAGGAGATGAAAAAGTGATAATAACTTTAACTATGAATCCGTCAATTGACTATTTATATAATATGGACTCATTAAAATTAGGTTCTCAAAATAGATCTGAGAATCCTGTTAGAATGATAGGTGGGAAAGGGTTAAATGCAGCAAGAACGTCTGCAATATTAGGCTCGAAAGTAAATACCTATGGAGCTTTAGCGGGTATAAATGGAGAAATATTAAAAAAGCTTACACAAAACGAAAAATTTTCAATGGATTTTATTGAGTTAAACGTAGGAGAGACGCGTAACGCCCTGACAATTATGCACGATGGGGGAACTCAAACTGAGATAGTTGAAGAAGGACCACATATAAACCAAAAAGTTGAAAAAAAAATATTGAATGATATTTTAAGAGCATGCAGGGAAAATATTAATGTAACTTCTATTTGTTTATCAGGATCTGTAAATTCTAAAAATCAGCATTTATATAAAGAGTATATAGAAAAAATCTCCAACGAATTTCCCGATATAAAAATTTTGGTAGATATATCTAGAGAACAGTTGAAATCCGTTTTATTAGGAAATAAAAAGCCCTATTTTATTAAGCCGAATATTCATGAATTCTCTGAGATTATTAATATAGAATGTATAGATAAAAAAGACGTGATTTATCAGTTAAAAAAACAAACTATATTTGATGGAATAGATTTAATTTTAATTTCTTGTGGAGAAAAAGGAGCGATTGTGAAATATAACGGGGATATCTATGATTTAGTAGTACCCTCTATTAGTTTAGTTAATCCTACTGGTTCAGGAGATGCTACAGTAGGTGGAGCTGCTTTTGCTATAGATAATCAAATGAAAATAGAAGACGTATTAAGATATTCTATGGCCTGTGGTGTAGCAAATGCTATGGAGAAAGCTGTAGGATTTGTTACAGTATCAAACGTTGATGAAATTAGAGAACAGGTAGAGATAAAAAAAATACGTAGGCTTAGTCCGATTTAATTTAGCTTTAAAAGAAGACGGATAATTAGTCATTTAGTATATAACTTCCTTTTTTTGAATATTGGATGAGATTTTAATAGATTTTTTTGTGAATTTCTATTTTATAATTAGTTATAGGTATCCACGTTTTTATTAACGTGTTTTTAACTAATGATACAAGGTAGATCTCTATTTATTTTTTTAAAAAAATAAATTTCAAGTTAAAAAGATAGCTATAGGATAGAAATACACCTATAACTATCTTTTTTCTGATTAATTAATAGCTTAGTATAAAATTGAAATACTTTTATTGAATCTTTCAATGTTTATTCTGAAAAGCTAATTCCATAATTATAGGAATACTTTATAAAACCCTGTGTATCTGTGTGTGTATGTAAAAAAGCATAAAATACTCTTAAAACACTCCTAAGAGACACACAAAATCAAAGAAATTGAAGAATAATCGCAAAAAGACCATTATTCTTCAATTTCTTTAATCTTTTCTCGATCCATATTCTGAAAGGCTGCCATTCTTTTGCTTTCTTTTTCTAAGGTATCGGAAGCAAAAGATAAGAAGGAATCTACATCTTGAGTTGCTAAAATTTCAACATATTGTGCTTTTGTATCCTTTTCAATAATTAATGGAGGAAATCCCTCCTGTAATAAAGAATAGTTCATCATCATCCGACCAGTTCGGCCATTCCCATCTGAGAATGGATGGATCCGTTCAAACTGAATATGAGTATCCAAAATAGCCATTAATTTAGCTTCCCTATCTTTAGATATACTTAAACGATAATTTAAATTCTCAATTAATTGAGAAACTAACAAAGGTGTTTCTGATGGTGAAGATGTTTGAAATTCAGCACCTAAAATCATATTTTCATTCTTTTTAAATTGACCTTTATCGTATTGTAATCGATCTGTTAAATCAGCGTGTATCTCTTTAATAATTGTGGTAGAAAGGGTCTCTTCATTTATTAAATGATTTATCATATGATCAAAAGCTTGCTTGTGGTTTTCAATCTCATAAAATTCTCTAACTGTAGCGCCGGAACTAATGGGTAAAGTACCATTTACAATGATAGAAACGGTAGCAGGTAAAGAAATCGTATTTCCTTCAATTCCTGCCGAATGATGAGCTAATCGTACTAAGATATCTTCAAAGTAGTCGCTAGTTATGGATTTGAAAAATTTATTCATTTGAAGACCTCCTAACCTCTAAAAATATAAAACTATTTGTTAGAATATGTTAACCTTATCTAATTCATGAATAATTTCACTGCGTCTACATGTAGACACGTCTACAAATCTACTTTATAGATTTTCGTTGGTAAACCTCTTGTAAAGTCTTAATTTCTCTTCTTTCATCTTGAGTTAAAGAAGCTTCGTAATTGTCTAATAAAATTTCTAATAATTCATTTACACTGTTTAAACTAAATGAAGTAATAATTGCATTTAATCGATGTGAGGTATCTGCTGCACATCTAATAGTTGTCGTCTTTCCTTTTGCGCTTTTTTGAATAGATTCTTTTTTTTGGTCAAATTGATCTTGCTGAGATTCATCGACTGTAAATAAGCTAGCTCGATTAAAAGCCTCTTTTGGTTTTACTTCTTCTTTTCGTTCAAGAAGATTACGTTTACCTTTATTCTTATTTTTATTTAATAGACTGTCAGCCATAATAGTCCTCTTCCTTTCTTGTGAGTATGAGCATTACTTTTAAACACTTAATATGGTTTATTTCTTTAAGAATCGAACTCTTTTAAGCGACTGAGCATTTCTTCGGTAACTTTTTTATAAAGTGCCATTACTCTTTTATCATGTATATCATATTTATTGTCTAAATCTGAATCAACTATGCCTACAATGTCATAACGTTTCAATCGTTCCATATTTTTTACTAAATTTTTAAAGAGATTTTCTTCTCCAAATTTTTCTTTTGCAGTATCAAGCGTAGCTTCGTCTACCTTAGAATTATTTTTCAATAATACCGGTAGAACACCTAGAATATCAAAATTTGCATCGTAGTTGTCAACTAACTCTTGTAGATATCCTACATAAGCTTCTGCCCCTACTAGAGAACGTTCTTGGGTTTGTAATACAATAATTGTATAATCAGATGCTAATAATGCTGAATCTGTATAGGTGCTTAATGTAGGTGGAACGTCTATCAAAATAAAATCATAATCATCTTTAATTTTTTCAATTAATCCTTTTAGAAAAGTAACTCGTTTTAACTGACTATTGGGAAATTTCTTTTCTAAAAATAAAGGAAAAGACGTAAAATCAGCGAAGCTAGGAAGCAAATATAAATTGTCTTTTATTTCGATGATGATATCAGACAAATCCTCATCAGCTATAGCAGACATTAAGGTCTTATCAAAAGTAACAATATTATTTGTAATTCTTTGTTTAGTATGTAAATACAAAGATGTTGCATTGGCTTGAGGATCTAAATCAGCTAACAATGTCTTGTACCCCAATTTAGATAACATGTAAGCCATCATTGCACTATTTGTGGTCTTTCCTGTTCCACCTTTAAAATTACCATATGTTATTACTTTAGCCATATTACCCCTCTTTTCTAATTCGTCTACAAATCTACATGTTGTATTATATAGTTAATATACCATGCTGTATATAGATGTCAAACGTTATCAAAAAAACACGTCTACACGTCTACATGTAGACGCATCTACAAATCTACACGTCTACATGTAGACGCATCTACAAATCTACAAATCTACATGTAGACGTATCTACAACTATAAATCCTTTTAGTATAACGGTTTCAAGACTATTGTAGACGTATCTACAAATCTACACGTCTACATGTAGACGCATCTACAAATCTACACGTCTACATGTAGACACATCTACATAAAAACCCTGTATTGCTTATAAAATAAGGTTTTACAAAAAAAAAATAGTGTAGTAAATTTAGATTAATTCAAAAAGTAATAATATAATTAAATAAAAAAAAGCCCCGTAGACGGCAATCTACGAGACAACTAAATTCAATGTTTTGTATTACTATTATACCAACTATTTAAACTGTTGGCAATTAGTAGTGGCTTTTTTACCAACACAGGAGCCAAGCTGTGTGCGTGACAGCATTTAAGTAGACAGGTTAAGCATACGCCGCTGCAATAAGGAATGCTAGGAACAATCAAATAGGGTCGCTATATCCTCTATTGTTCTGAATGGTGACCACGACCGATTTGAACTGGTGGGGGCGGTAATCCAGGTCTGATTTAGACTGGTAGCTTAAAACAAGACTCTTAGGGTGGATTTTAAGAGTGTTTTAAGCGTGTTGAGACAACAACACCGACGATATAGCATGTGAAGCAGGCTCCGACTCGATCCGAGGCTAGAACATACATAAAAGACACATTCGTACTCTAGTTCAGCTTAAATATATTTTTAGGCTTTGCTAGGGTACAACTATGCTCATCTCACCAATTTCTCTCACCTCGGCTAGCAAATGAGAAACCTTAGGTCAACCCCTTTTATTTAAGTTATGTAGTAAATAAAAGGATATATATCTTATGATGGTAACGAATCAATGAGTAAAAGAATAAGGTATGGAAATTGAGTTTGCTTATAGCTTAGATAATTTTTAAGAATAGTTAAAATAGATCACTGAGAAACATAAAATACAAATAAATATAATTACTTAATAAAAAATCTTTACGGAAAAATGAACTACTATATTTAGTAAGGAGGGTAGTATGAATATACATATTATTCAACATGTTTCATTTGAAAAACCTGGTCGAATTATGGACTGGATACAAGAGAATAATCATACAGTCGAACTAATAAAAGTATTTAATGGAGAGCCTTTTCCCAAAGAGGAAGAAGTGTCTTTCTTAATTGTTTTAGGTGGACCAATGAGTTCGAATGACACAGAACAATGGATACAAGATGAACGTCATCTGATAAAAGAAGTCGTCGATAGTGGGAAACCGATGTTAGGAATTTGTTTAGGTGCACAACAATTAGCTAAAGCCTATGGAAGTGATATTATTTCTACTCCTAAAGAAGTTGGTTGGCACTCGGTGACCTCTTTAACGCAAAACTTTCATCCTAGTAAAGAGTATACTGTGCTTCATTGGCATGGTGAAGGATTTACAAAACCTTGCCATGCTACGCCTTTATATTCTACTGAAAAGTGGGAAAACCAAGGGTTTCGCCTGTTCAATGCGATAGGATTACAATTTCATTTTGAAGCGACCAAAGAAACTGTGAAAGAGATTGTAGAAGCTGATTCACTGTTTCTGTCACAGTCAGTTTTCTCTGTGACACGAGGAGGAACAATAGATTTTCCTGTTCCTGATGAGAATAAAGATATTCTATTTTCGATCCTAAATACATTGGAACGTGAAGTGAAATAAGTACATTGTATTTATTTGATGGATTGGGCTTGAAATAAAAGAATGGAGGAAGACAAAGGATGATCTTAAAAGAGGTTGTAACAAACTATTTATTTAACGATGAAATAATACAGACTATCGCTAACTACTGGAAGAAACACTATTACCAAGAGGAAGAGGTTACTGTTGGTAATATCAAAGAAAAGTTAGTTCAGTTGAGAGAAGAATTGGATAGAGCAGACACAACGGATGCTGTTTCTAGGGGTGGATATACTTTTACCGCTAAATGGATTGAAGATGCTTTTACAGATGAAATAGTGATCGATATTTTTTGTACCTTTAATGAAGACGGAAAGCACTACTCAGTTGATTATCTTTCTTTTGAAGAGATGCTCCATTATAACGTTATATTTCCATTGGATATACCTAAAATCGATTTTTTAAGCGAATTACTATGGGAGATTACTTTCGAGGGGTTTACTGAGGAAAGTAAGACTAAAAGTCGCAGGGAGTTAGAAAATAGAATTCAAGAATCTGATGAAGTTCAAAAATCAATGGCTGATGTTAAAGCGTTCATTGTCTTTTTTAAAGAAAAATGTTCAACTGATAAACGCATTTCAATAATTGACCACTTCAAACCACTGACGGATTCTGTTGTTGAAGACTGGTCAGACATTTTTGATGAGACCGAGGATGAATCAAGTGAAGTATCTTTTTGGTCAAATGTAGCTGTGCAAAAGCAAGATGAACAGCTATTAGAAGAATTTCTTCAAGTTTTCAAAGATGAATATGACTCTTTTGTTGATCAGAAGTCACAAAAGAAATTATAAAATACAAATACATATAGATTAGTTTAAAAATTTCAGCGGATTTATTTGGCTTAGATACATTAAATTAGATAGTTTCATGTATCAAACAGAATAAGGGCCACCAAACTCATATAAAATATAGGTAAGTTTGGTGGTCCTTATTCTTGTGTTTATCTACCAATAGGTTTAATTAATTACATAATAGCAAATAAGATATTTTTGTACATGTTATTTTAGGAATCGCTACAAAGTTAAACGACTACTTCTAATTTGAGTTTTCCGCCTACAGATTCTACGATATTACTTAATGTTTGTACACTAATGTTTTGTGTTCCTTTTTCAACTCGAGAAATATAAGATTGTTTTTTTCCAGTTAAAGTAGCTAATTCAGATTGAGTTAATTGTTTTTCTTCTCTAATTCTTAAAAGAATAGTTGCAGCTTGATAGCTCGCTTCAGTTTCTTTCCATGCTTCAGCAAATTCCGGATTCTCCATTTGGGTATCAAAGTATCCTTTTAGTTTATTTTCCATCTTTTTCACCCTTTCTTTCTAGGTAGTCTTTACGATACTCTTTAGATTTGGTAATTTCTCTTGCGGGAGTTTTTTGTGTTTTCTTCGTGAAACCATGCGTGATAATATATTTATTATTAGTAAAATGAAAATATAAACACCTAAAAATATTGCTTGAGAATTTTACTCGGATTTCGTAAATGCCATCATCTAAGTGATCAATATACCCTGGTGGAGAATGGACTCCAAAATCTTCTACAATAGTTATTGCTCTTAGTACTTTAGCTCTAGATTTTACATCTAGGCTATCTAAATAATCCAAGAAAGGTGTTTCTCCGTTTTCTTTTTCATAGATATCGAAATTATATTTTTTCATATACATATTATAACCTATAAGTGATAATATGTAAACTTTCTTAGAGTATTTGTATTGGATAACAGATACTATTAAGTTTATAGGAATACATGAAATTGCTTAGAATCATGTATTGCAAAATAAGAGATTAATTTGACAAACCGTCATAAAAATAAAAACCAGTCAAAACTAATAATAATATAGGTATTCCATAAGCTAAAACTCCTATTAATCGATCTACTAAAAATAAATAAAAAAATTCTTTTCAATTTTTATTTATGGTATGACATAAATAAAGTAAAGTTATTCGTCTAGGTTAATCTTATTTAATACTCTTTCTCACTAGTGTTGCATGCAACACTAGTGAGAAAGAGTATTAAATATACTGCAAGACAAGACCTTTGGTAAATGAAGAATAACAAGCAAAAAAATAGCAGTCAGGTCTCTTGACAAAGTATAGTTGCTATTCTTTCTTTAGACCCTACTTTAATGAAATTTTTGTTTGGAGGGAACGACTTCATTCCTTTGATTATTTCAGTTGAATTTAATAGAGAAGCCTGGCGTCTATTAAGAAATACTTTTCTTGATGAGCGTCAATTTTTTTAACGGAAATCTATCCTATACTAAATTCAGTAAAGAAAAAGGAGGAATCAAAGAAAGCTATTTTAAACAAACCAAAATTATAGGAGGAATAAATCATGACTGAAAATAAAGCTACTCAAGAAAGAACACCCCAAGAAAGATTGCAAGAAGAACAAGAACACAAGGAACATGTCCATCATACAAAAATTAATGCAGCGGCCATTTCGGATCATCTTTTAGGGAACATGCATACTTTACATGTGAAATTGCACCAATATCACTGGTATGTAAATGGCGCTAATTTCTTCACTCTGCATGAAAAATTTGAAGAATTGTATAATCAAAACGAAGAATGGTTCGACAAACTAGCAGAACGCTTGATTATTTCCGGTCATAAACCGGCTTCAACCACCGCTGAATTTGAAAAATATTCCATGCTTTCAGAAGATGCCATCAATAAATACGCTAAAGCAGAAGACATGGTTGAAAATATTATCGAAGATTTCAGAAGTACCCGTGAATTAACGATTCGTGCTATTCGTTTAGTACAAGATGAGGGTGACGATGCTTTAGAAGATACACTGATTGCTTTTAAAAATGACTTAGATAAAAACATTTGGATGCTGCAAGCGTTCATTGGCAAAGAGGCATTGGAAGACGACGATGCGTTTGATGAGGATGAAGATTAGGTTTTTCGTAAACATACATTTAAAAATTAAAGATTTTGGGGTTGGGACTCTTTCCAGCTCCTATTTTTTTGCCGTTAAAAAGACTTTTCTTGATGAGAGTCAATTTTTTTGAGGTAGGGGGCCTTTATACTAAATATAGGAAAGTTAAAAAAAGGACAATAAACTGATAAAGGGGAAGAACGAATTGACTCAATACACCCAACCACATGCAACAGGAGACCACTCAGCTTGTATCCGCTTAGTCCCGATATTCAATCATTTGGAGGAAAGCTCGATGGATTGCATCGCTAGAAAAGCTCACACGAATCACTATCAAAAAGGGGAGTTTCTGTTTCGCTCGCAAGAAAAAGATGATGCCTTGTATATTGTGAATCGCGGAAAAGTCCGCATCTATCGCTTGTCTGATTCTGGCAAAGAGCAACTAGTTCGTATTTTGAATCCGGGTGACTTTACGGGAGAATGGACGCTGTTCAATCCTGATGCTGTGCACGAGGAATACGCAGAAGCTACTCGAGATACGTCTGTCTGCATGATTCAACAACAGGATGTACAAGAGTTTCTAAAAGAGTATCCTGCAATTTCGTTAAAGCTGCTAGGAGAGATGTCGCAGCGGTTAGAAAGCTCCGAACGTCAAACCGCACAAGTAGCTGTGGAGAGTGTCATTACCCGTTTAGTTTTGTTTTTGGCAGAAAATGTGGAACCTGAAATGGGCAACTCTCCCACCATCACCCTGCCGATGGCAAAAAAGGACATTGCTTCCTATTTAGGAACGACACCTGAGACCATCAGTCGCAAATTTGGAGAATTGGAGGACGAGGGATTGATTCAACAGCTGTCTGGGAAAAGGATCAAGATTCAGGATTTAGATGATTTATTGCTTTACAGCGAATAATCGGACACACTTTTTTCTACACGTTGGTGTTCTGTCGCTCTTCATTAACAACGGGACAGAACTCAGTGCTTTTGCTTCCATCTGTCCGTTTTTGGCTTTTTTAAGACAGAACGACCTTCATTCATTGGAAAAATAAAAGCACAAACATGATAACCCTCAAGTTTTTTTTGTTTTATTTTTCTTTAAGATAGGGTTGTCGAACAAAACGTAAAAATAAGTAGGGGTGAATGTGCATTATTTTTGGGTGATAGTTGCCATCACGTTGTCAGCAGCGGGTGCATTCTTTGTCGTCCCTTTCACCAAGAACACGATTGGCGGCGAAGCAAAAACGTCTAACGTTGTTGAGGCAGATAGGTTAGCTATGGAAAAAGAAGAGGAAGTTGTAAAAGGAGCCGGCGTAATCGGACACGGAAAAGTGGCGTATTACGAAGCGAGTGACCAGGGAGATAAAAGTGTATTCACTGTTTGGTTTCCATGGAGCTTAGCCGGAATCTTGTTCAGCATCACCATGACTAGAATGACGCGAAAAATTGAAGAAATGGAGCAAATAGAATGGAATTCGTATTAGGCGTTTTGAATCCCCATGCGGTGGAGATTGGTTCTGTTGTGATTCATTGGTATGGAGTCATTATTGCAGCGGGCATATTAGCGGCTCTCCAGTTGAGCACCAAGGAAGCAAAGAAAAAAGGACTGGAAGAGGATACCATTATCGATATGGCCTTATGGGCAATTCCGATTGGACTCCTCGGCGCTCGGCTTTATTATGTGTTATTTGAACTTGGTTATTATCTGCAAAATCCAGGACAAATCCTTGCGATTTGGAATGGCGGCATTGCGATTTATGGGGGATTGATTGCAGGAGGGGGTACGCTATATTGGTATGCAAAGAAAAAAGGTACTTCTTTGGCACTCGTTCTTGATATTTTAGCGCCCAATGTATTGTTAGCCCAGTCCATTGGTCGTTGGGGCAATTTTATGAATCAGGAAGCTCATGGTGGACCGGTTACTCGTCAATTCTTGGAAAATCTTTATTTACCTGAATTTATCATTGAACAAATGAATATCAATGGTACCTACTACCATCCGACTTTTTTATACGAGTCATTGTGGAGTTTGTTGGGCTTTGTCCTCATCGTCACTATACGGAACCGAAAACAGCTTTTGCGTCAAGGAGAAGTCGCTTTGAGTTACGTTTTGTGGTACTCAGTGGGTCGGTTCTTCATTGAAGGTATGCGAACGGACAGTTTATGGATTGGCGAGTGGATCCGCGTTTCGCAAGCCTTGTCTCTGGCCCTGTTTATTGGCGCGATTGTAGTATGGTTTATACGCAGACAAGACTATCCACCAATTTCTTATTATTCTGATGGCAATAAGGGGCAGAAAAAGACTATTAAGATGGTGAATTGAGCAAAAAGATAAAAAGAAGTGCAAAACTTGATATGCGTCAATTTTCGTTTGCTAAAAGTGAGCTATACTACAGTTGTAAAGAGGAAAAGGCAGTGTTCATTAATCTGCTGCCGATAAAATAAAAACACATAAAGGAGATAGGAATTATGGAAAAAGCTATATTGCAATTAGAAACGTTGTCTTGTCCAAGTTGTATGCAAAAAATTGAAGGTGCCTTGAAATCAGTTAACGGTATTGATAAAGACAGCATTAAAGTATTATTCAACTCCAGCAAAGTCAAAACCAATTTTGATTCAGCGGTCACTTCGATTGAAGAGATTCAAAAAGCTATCGAAAACGTAGGCTATCCGGTCCTTAAAGCAAAAGTCAAGGCCGCTTAACAGATTAAATGAACTAGGCAATTCTGGAAGAAAAGCTATTTTTCCGGGATTGCTTTTTTGTTGCAATCCGATTCGAGGTGCTTAGAAACGATAAAAGAGAACTTTCTAAACTTGATAGCCGTCAATTTTTATTCGATAAAAAGTGGGTATCGTTATAACTGTAAAGAGGAATAAGTGTCATTGAGGCTGTTAGATCAAAAAAATAGTGAAAAGGGACACGTATTTTTCAAAACTTGATATCAGTCAATTAATTACTTAGGCAATTATCTTATACTGTGTTTATCAATAAAAGAGAAATTAAATTTGGAGGGAAAAAGCATGCAACAATATATATTAAGCAAGAAAAATGTTATCACCGTCATCAGTGGATTGTTAATCGCACTCGGTTTCTTCAGTCACTTTGTTTTAGAAAACGTAGGACTTTCAGAGTGGTCTTTGATCATCGCCTCTGTCTTTGGGATTACGCCAATTGCCATTCAAGCGTTTCAAGCAATGAAAGTCAAAGTCATCAGTATTGATGTCTTAGTCAGTATTGCAGCGATTGGTGCGCTTTTTATTCAAAATTATGAAGAATCGGCTATTGTCACGTTCTTATTCTTATTCGGACACTACTTGGAACAACGAACATTGAACCAAACGCGATCTG
This sequence comes from Carnobacterium sp. FSL W8-0810, assembly GCF_038007125.1. NCBI lineage: Bacteria > Bacillati > Bacillota > Bacilli > Lactobacillales > Carnobacteriaceae > Carnobacterium > Carnobacterium sp. FSL W8-0810. The sequence goes on from NZ_JBBOWO010000003.1 coordinate 48,717, forward strand.
CTATCAAAGAATTGACTGAAATGGCACCCGAAAGCGCCTTGAAACAAATGGATAATGGCGAATTTGAAGAAGTAGAAGTGGATGATGTAGATGAAGGGGATATCTTGCTCGTTAAAACGGGTGCGAAAGTTCCAGTAGATGGCACAGTCCTTACGGGGGAAGGGCATATCAATGAAGCTAGCATTACTGGGGAAGCTGTTCCGGTCAACAAGCTAGCTGATGCAGAAGTTTTTGCAGGAACCATTTTAGAAAACGGAACGATTCAAATCAGAGCTGATCGAGTTGGTGAGGACACCACATTTGGAAAAATTATTGAACTCGTGGAAGAAGCACAAGATTCTAAGTCCGAAGCGGAACGGTTCATTGATCGCTTTTCTAAATACTACACACCAGCTGTCTTGGTTCTGGCAATTGTTGTATGGGCGTTCAGTCAAAATATTGAGTTAGCAATCACCATCTTGGTTCTAGGTTGCCCAGGCGCATTAGTTATCGGAGTGCCTGTCTCAAACGTTGCCGGTATTGGGAATGGTGCTCGTAACGGTGTTCTTTTAAAAGGGAGTGAAGTCATTCAAGACTTCAGCAATGTGGATACAATTGTATTTGATAAGACAGGTACTTTAACTGTCGGAAACCCAACCGTTGCAGCGACTGAACTGTATGAAAAAGATTCTGCTGAAACGCTTGGCTATCTGGCCAGTGTGGAACGGGAATCAGATCATCCGTTAGCAAAAGCGGTCTTAAATCAAATTGGAGAAACAAACTTTTATCCTGTTGAAGGAACTGAAGTCGTGAAAGGCGGCGGAATCGTTTCAAGTATAGCTGGACATAGAGTGGCTGTTGGGAATGTGGCCTTGATGGAAAAAGAAAAGGTCACTCTCAGCAAAAAAGTGCAAAAAGATGTCAAACGGTTTGAACAACAAGGGAACTCTCTCGTTTTGACAGCGGTCGACGGTGAATTAAAAGTACTGATGGGCATTCGCGACCAAGTCCGTCCGGGTGTGAAAGCTAATTTGCAGGAATTAAAAGACCTGGGCGTAAAAAATCTAGTCGTTCTTTCAGGAGATAACCAAGGAACCGTTGATGTGGTCGCAGGCGAACTTGGTTTGACCGAAGCTCACGGCCACATGTTGCCGGAAGACAAATCGGCTTATATCGGAAAACTCCAACAACGTGGTCAAATTGTAGCCTTTGTTGGAGATGGCGTTAACGATAGTCCGTCCTTAGCTTTAGCAGACATTGGCATCGCAATGGGAAGCGGAACGGACGTAGCGATCGAAACATCCGATGTCGTTTTAATGAACTCGAACTTCAGCAACTTGCCTCACGCATTAGGAATAGTAAAAGCCACCGCAAATAATATGAAACAAAATATCGCGATTTCAATTGGAGTAGTGTTGGTCTTGTTGACCAGCGTCTTCTTCAGCGAATGGATGAATATGTCTATCGGAATGTTGGTTCATGAAGGTAGTATCCTGGTGGTAATTTTCAATGCCATGAGATTAATGAAGTATAAGTTGAAAGGTCGAAAAGAATAAAAAGAAGTATCAGCACCTGCAGAGACAGTAAAAATATCTTAAGAATAAACTAGAAGAGGCTGGGACAATAGTCCATCCTTGAAATGACAAAAGCGGAAACTCCCAGATTTAAAATTCTGGGAGTTTCCGCTTTTTTGAGTTCTTGAAAAAAAAATAAGAGTATAGAGTATGCTCTTTATAAAATTAATTTTCGTGTGAATGATTAAAAAATCTAATAATAAAATTTAAATTCCTATTAAGTTTTAACACATGAAATTACATAGAATCATGTATTCAGAACCTTGATATTTTGAGGTTATTTTTTTGCTAATCAGAGGTACTCTTAAAGATGGCGGCAGGAATTTAAGCTAGTACAATTACTCAAAATTATTTTTTATTGACTATAGATAGATAAAGTTCTATATTGTATATAGACGATTGTCTATGTATTAGTGTCAAAATAAATTCTATACAAAGGAGCAAAAAAATTATGACAGAATTAGCATTATTTGAACCAGCAATGTGCTGTAGCACAGGTGTATGTGGACCATCTGTAAATGAAGACTTATTACAAATTACTTCAGTTATGAACGCTTTAGATACATTAGAGGGGTTTCAAGCTAAAAGATACAATTTATCTAGTGATCCTCAAACATTTGTAGAAAACGAACAAATGAGTAAATTATTGCAAGAAAAGGGCGCTGATGCGTTGCCAGCAACACTATTAAATGGTGAGATAGTTAAATTTGGAGGATACCCTTCAATCGAAGAAATAACTGCTTTTACAGGAGTTAGATTTGTCCCAGTGGAATCAAATGACGGTGGCTGCTGTGGATCAAACTCAGGATGTTGTTAGGAGGATTTTAAAAAATGAAAAATTATCAACCAGAACAATTAAACCTTACAAAATATCTTTTCTTTACTGGTAAAGGCGGAGTAGGAAAAACATCTACAGCTTGTGCTACCGCAGTTTCTTTAGCGGATAGTGGAAAGAACGTTATGTTAGTGAGTACGGATCCCGCGAGTAATTTACAAGATGTTTTTGAGAAAGAATTAACGAACAACGGCTTAGAAATTCCAGAAGTTAAGGGATTAACAGTAGCGAACTTTGATCCAATTACTGCTGCACGTGACTATATGGAAAGTGTTGTTGGTCCGTATAGAGGAGTTTTACCTGAATCAGCTGTAGACAACATGGAAGAACAATTATTAGGTTCTTGTACCGTTGAAATTGCGTCATTTAATGAATTTGCTGGATTTTTAACGAATCCAGAAGTTGAAGCTCAATATGATCACATTATTTTTGATACTGCCCCTACGGGGCATACATTAAGAATGTTGCAACTGCCTTCTGCTTGGAGTAACTTTTTGGATGAAAACACTACTGGTGTTTCATGTATGGGTCAGCTCTCTGGACTTGGAGATAAGCAAGAAATGTATAAACACGCAGTAAACACATTATCAGAAGGTACAAAAACAACCTTAATGTTAGTGACACGTCCACAAAACGGACCACTGGTAGAAGCGAATAGAGCTTCTGAAGAATTAAAAGAAATCGGTGTGTTAAATCAACAATTAATTATCAATGGTTTATTAGAAAGACCGACAGATAACATTTCTCAAAAGATTTATGATGAACAACAATTAACGTTAAAAAATATGCCTGAAAATTTGAAACAATTTCCAACATTTATTGTTCCATTACGCTCATATAACGTAACAGGCGTTGAAAACTTGCGGTTACTCTTAACATCAGATCAAACAAATGCCGTTGTAGAAGCTCCAGAAGTAATGGATTACCCTAAGTTACAACACATTGTAGATGAATTAGATCGCACAAATAAAAAAGTTGTTTTCACTATGGGTAAAGGTGGCGTTGGTAAAACTACGATTGCTGCTACACTAGCAACAGGATTGGCAGCTAAAGGGAAAAAAGTTCATTTAGCAACAACAGACCCTGCCGCTCATTTGGAATTTGTAATCACTGAATCGGAAAACATTAAAATGAGTCATATTGACGAAAAAAAAGAATTACAGGACTATAAAGAAGAAGTTTTATCTAAAGCTCGTAAGACCATGTCTTCTGAGGAATTGGACTATGTTGAAGAAGATTTACGCTCGCCTTGTACTCAAGAAATTGCCGTTTTCAGACGATTTGCAGAGATTGTTGCTACAGTTGATTGTGATGTAGTCGTCATTGATACAGCCCCAACTGGACATACTTTATTATTGTTAGATTCCTCTCAAAGTTATGCTAAAGAAGTGGAACGAACTTCTGGTGAAGTTCCTGAGTCCGTTCGTAGACTGTTGCCAGTCTTACAAGACCCTGAACAAACAGAAGTGGTCATGGTTACTTTACCTGAAAATACGCCAGTCTATGAATCTATGCGCCTACAAGAAGATTTAGATCGTGCCAAAATCGCTCATACTTGGTGGGTCATAAACAATAGTATGCTAACAAGTGGTACAACGAATGACGTATTAAGAGCTCGTGCTCAAAGCGAGGTTACTTGGATCAATAAAGTAGCAGAACTATCCAATGATCATTTTGCGGTAGTCGAGTGGCATTCTACTGAAGTGAAAGGGAAATCCATATCGCAATTTTAGAATCAATTAGTTGAAGGGAAGAGAATAAAAGTGGATAAAATAACTCTTTATGAACCTCCAATGTGCTGTAGCACAGGCATTTGTGGACCTTCTGTAGATGGAAATCTGATCCGTATAACAAGTCTCTTTCAACAAATACGGAAGATAAAAGGGAAACAATTCATTCGATATAATTTAAGTGCCAATCCGGACTCATTCGTTCGAAATCAAACGGTAACGCAGTTAATCCAAGAAAAAGGGATTGACTGTTTGCCTATAACGGTATTGAATGATGAAACAGTTGTTAAAATTAACGACTATCCAACTAATAAAGAACTATCTAAGTGGCTGAATCTATGCTTGGAAGAAGCAGAAGTCTCACTGTAATTAAGTAGAAAGGAGAATAAAAATGACTTACGAAGAATATGCGAAGGTTGCCAAAGCGCTTTCGGAGCCAAAACGCGTAAAAATACTAGATATGTTGTCGTGCGGAGAAATGTGTGCGTGTGATATTTTAGAACATTTTGATTTTACTCAACCTACTTTGTCTCACCATATTAAGATATTAGTAGAAGCTGGCTTAGTTACAGCCGAAAAAAGAGGGACTTGGCAACATTACTCAATTAACGAGCAAGTAGCCCAGCAATACATTCAAGGATCCATTCATTTATTAACACATTCATCTGAATGTATTTGTGAGACTGAAGGCATTCAAAAAGAAGCAAAAAGTTTATCTTCTTTTGTTTCTCGTTAAAAAATTAAATACGATTATTATTGGAGGAAAATCATGAAAGAATCAGCTTTAAAAGAAAAAGTATCAAATAAAGAAAATGGAATTGGACTTTGGGAACGTTATTTAAGTTTATGGGTTGCTTTATCAATGATTGTAGGTGTATTAATAGGGCAATTTGTTCCTGTAATTCCTGATTTTTTAAGTCAATTTGAGTATTATAATGTATCAATTCCAACAGCTATTTTAATTTGGTTAATGATTTTCCCAATGATGTTAAAAATTGATTTTAGCAGTATTGTAAATGCAACAAAAAAACCCAAAGGATTAATCTTAACTACCGTAGTAAACTGGTTAATTAAACCATTTACCATGTATGGAATTTCTGCCTTTTTCTTTTTGGTAGTATTCAGACCGTTTTTAAGTCCAGAACTAGCCAATGAATACATAGCTGGTGCGATTCTTTTAGGGGCAGCTCCTTGTACGGCTATGGTATTTGTCTGGAGTGAACTAACAAAAGGTGATCCAGCATACACTTTATTGCAAGTGTCTATCAATGATATTATTGTTCTCTTTTTATATGCTCCAATTGTGGCACTTTTACTGGGTATAGGTAACGTATCTGTCCCTATCAATACACTTTTACTCTCCATTTTTGTCTTTATTGTTATTCCTTTAGTTTTAGGAATTGTTGTCAGAAAAAAAGTCGTTAAGCAAAAAGGTGACGATTATTTTGAAAAAGATTTTGTGAATAAATTTGATGGCACAACTCGAATTGGTTTACTACTAACTTTAGTTATTATCTTTTCATTCCAAGGTGAACGAATTCTAAGTAATCCATTCCATATTTTATTAATTGCTATTCCACTAATTGTTCAAAATATTGTCATATTCATTCTTGGTTATGGTGGAGCTAAAGCGTGTAAACTACCATTCTCAATAGCAGCACCCGCAGCCATGGTCGGAACAAGTAACTTTTTTGAACTTGCTGTAGCTGTCTCAATTGCGTTGTTTGGATTAAATTCTGGTGCAACTTTAGCAACCGTTGTGGGAGTATTAGTAGAGGTTCCTGTTATGCTTTTATTAGTCAAGTTTTCAAATAAAACAAAACATTGGTTCGACGGATATGAATATTAAGCATTGTTTAAATTAAATGAAAAGAGGCGAAAAAAATGAAAATTGTCGTTATTGGATCTGTCGCTGCTGGTACATCTGTAGCAGCTAAAGCTAGAAGAAACACAGAAGAAGCTGAAATTATCGTTTACGATCAAGGAAAAGATATTTCTTATTCTGTTTGCGGGATTCCTTATCAAATTGGTGGCGAAGTTGAAGAATTAAGTGCCTTAACCCCGAGAAATGCAGCATGGTTCAAAAAGAGATACAATGTTTCAGTTTTCACCGAGCATAAAGTGACAAAAGTTGATCATGCCAACAAACAGTTAGAAGTGACGGATCTTGTTTCTGGAGAAAAGAAACTAGAAAATTACGATGTATTGGTTTTTGCTACAGGGGCTTCTCCATTCACTCCACCTCCATTTAATCAAAAAGAGTATGATAATGTGTTCCAAGTTCGAAATATTCAAGACGCACGAGATATTGGAGCCTATTCAGCTAAACAACCTAAAAAAGCATTGATTATTGGTGCTGGATTTATTGGTTTAGAAATGACAGAACAATTAATCCATAAAGGATTAGAAGTAACAATCGTTCAATTAGAAGATCAAGTCATGCCTCCTATGGACGCAGATATGACTTTCCGTGTAGAAGAGCATATGCGTGCAAAAGGTGTTAATTTAATCCTTAGCGACACGGTAAAAACGATTGAAGGAGAAACGTCAGTAGAGAGAGTTATCACGACAAACGGCATTACAATTGAACCAGATATCGTTATTTTATCAGCAGGTGTACGTCCAAATACAGAATTAGCTAAAGAAATGGGCGTAGAACTGGGAGCTTCAAGAGCAATTGCGGTCAACAAAAAAATGCAAACTAATCTTCCAGATGTTTATGCGGTTGGGGATGTGGCAGAAAGCTTCTCCGTTATTACAGGTAAGCCAATCTACCGTCCGTTAGGCTCAACGGCTAATAAAATGGGTCGAATCGCTGGAGATGTCATTACCGGTGGCGATTTAGAGCACAGAGGTGTCTTAGGAACAGGAATATTCAGAATCTTTGATCTACATGTCGGTCAAACAGGATTAACAGAAAAAGAAGCGAAAAAAGAAGGTTATGATGTTGAAATCTTATATAATATCAAGCCAGACCACGCCGAGTATTTAGGTGGGAAAGAATTGACTATCAAAGCATTAGCAGATAAAGAAACCGGTCGCATCTTAGGTGCACAAGCTATCGGTCAAGGTGGCGTAGACAAACGAATTGACGTAATCGCAACAGCTATTACGTTTAAAGCAAAATCGGAAGATTTATTCCATTTAGATTTAGCCTATGCACCACCATTTGCGACAACGAAAGACCCCATTCTTTATACGGGAATGGCATTGGATAATGCATTAAAACGAAATCCATTGTTAACACCAGCTGAATTAATACGTCGCCAAAATAGTGGTGAAAAATTACAAATTATCGATACACGTTCTAAAAAAGATTATGACAAATCACATGTTAAAGGAGCAATTCATGTTCCTTTGGCTGAACTGAGAGAAAGAAATGTAGAATTAGACAAATATGTAGCAACGGTCACTTATTGTAATAAAGGTGTAACTGGTAATGCATCTCAAAATTTATTATTAAATTATGGATTTGAAAAAGTTTATAATTTATCTGGTGGGAATAAAAATTATCAAAGTTATCTTAAAATGTTAAAATCGAAATCAAAATAAATAAAAAAAAGAATCAGACAGCCAAAAGTTGCTGTCTGATCTTTTTTTTACGATTTAAATAAATGAAGCCAATACGGTAGCGCCCCCCAAAAGTTTAGATTTCACTCTAACTTTTGGGGGGCGCTACCTATTTGAGTATTGAGAGAGCTTATTTTAATTTTAGAGCGAAAGAGCTTCATCGTATAATTTAATTTTTTACCAGTTTTTTAGTCGTTTTGTCTATAAATGTCAGCTCTAAGTTTAAACCGTCTGCAATTTTTGTAATGGTCTTTAGAGAAGGAGCATAAGAAAAGTTTTCTACACGAGCTATTTGAGCCTGAGAAACATGTACTTTTTCAGCTAATTCTTTTTGAGTCATATTCTTTTCTCTACGGAGACTGGCTAATAAAGCAGTCAACTCAATCAGATTTTTATCTTCTTGAGAAATGCTGCTAATGTCTTTCTTTACATCTGTCCATTTCATACTAATCATCCTTTCTTGCGTTCTAACCAATCAGCTAATTCACGTTTAGCTTGTTCAATTTCTCTTTTGGGTGTCTTTTGGGATTTTTTTCTAAACTGGTGTAATAAAATTAATTCATTATCTTCTAAGGTTGCAAAAAATACGCGATTAGGAACTGGGCGTAATTCCCAAATTTTACCCTCAATCTGTTTAACAAGAGGCTCACCTATAAAAGTGCCGTCATATTCCAGACGTTCCATTTGATAATAGAGCTTTTTTAAGGTGGATTTATTTTCTTTAGTCGGGTTACTATCCAGTTCTTTGATCCAATTCACTATTTGACTTTGGCCTTTCTTATCTTCATAGAACTCTATTTCATATTTTTTCATAGAAACTCCTATCACTCTCTGTATACCTCTATAATATATCAAAAATGATATATTATCAAGTTTTATAATTGCTTTTCAATACATGAAATTGCTTATAATAGTGTATTGAAATTAAGGTAGATTGACAAACGAGTGATCAAATAGATATACTACATTCAAACGACCGTTTGAATGTGAGGTGAGATGAATGGAAAAAGTTTGCCAAGTGACTATCGTACATAAAGAAAAAGTAAATGTAATAAAAAAAAAATTGGATCAAAAAGATTTTTCAAACTTACTTGTGTTAGGGAAATGTTTCAGCGATTCTTCTAGAATTAAAATTTTTTATGCTTTAGAAACCTATAAGGAAATGTGTGTCTGTGATTTAGCAGAAATACTTAATGCTAGTGTCGCTACAACGTCACACCATTTACGTTTTTTAAAAAAACATGGAATGGCAAAATCACGTCAAGATGGAAAAGTAGTTTATTACTCTTTAGCGAATGAAGACATCCTTTCCGCTATTCATGTTTTTTTAAAGTTATCAGATAATCTATCTATGAAATCTTAGTTTGGAGGAAGTTATTTTGTTACAAAGTATTTTTTCAGCTATCGCTGTTTATATTTCTACCAGCATTGATTATTTGTTTATCTTGCTAATTATCTTTTCTCAAAGTCACACACAAAAAGGTATTCGTCACATTTTTTGGGGTCAATATCTTGGAACAGGCATTTTGGTAGCCGTAAGTTTGTTTGCTGCTTATGTGCTAAATTTTATTCCGCAAGATTGGATCATTGGATTTCTTGGATTAATTCCAATTTATTTAGGTATCCGTGTCGCTGTGATAGGCGAAGAGGAGGAAGAAGAAGAGGAAGTCGTTGAAAAGTTAGAATCTAGAGGAACCAGTCGGTTATTTTGGACTGTCGCCTTAATAACCATTGCGTCAGGTGGCGATAATTTAGGGATTTATATTCCCTACTTTACTTCGCTAGCTGTTTCCGAAATTGTTATTACTTTAATCGTATTTGCTATCTCTGTTGCGGTTCTTTGCTGTGTCAGTTATAAATTAGCCAAAATTTCCTTTGTTTCCGAAACGTTAGAAAAATATGAACGAATCATTGTTCCTATCGTGTTTATTGGTTTAGGAATTTATATATTGATCGAAAATGGTACGATTCAAACTGTATTGAGTTTATTTAATTAATAAATAGTTTGATTGTTAGTACAAAAAAAGACAGCGATTAAAACTCGTTGTCTTTTTTTTGTACTAACAGATTGGCGCATTATCTAAGTAATATAATTCGATACATGAAATTACATAAAATAGTGTGTCAAAAATCTTGTTTTATCAATGTTGAATTTATCTGAATTGTCTATAGATTAACTAATTATTGACAAAACAATGTTTAGATAGCTACACTTCATTCAAACGTTCGCTTGAATGGGGTGATTAAGTTAATGACTGCAGAAGTATGTACAACTAACAGTATACATAAAGAAAAAGTAGCTAGTGTTAAAAAAAATTTAAAAGATAAAGACCTTTCAACTTTACTTATATTAGGAAAATGTTTTAGCGATTCTTCTAGGATTAAAATTTTTTATGCTTTAGAAACTTATAAGGAGATGTGCGTTTGTGATTTAGCAGAGATACTTAATGCTAGTATTGCTACAACGTCACACCATTTACGTTTTTAAAAAAAGAATGGAATGGCAAAATCACGTCAAGATGGAAAAGTAGTTTATTACTCTTTAGAGAATGAAGAGATACTTTCCGCTGTGCAGGATTTTCTAAAATTGTCAGAAAATAATTCTATGAAAATTTAGTTTGGAGGAAGTTATTTTGTTACAAAGCATTTTATCAGCACTCGCTGTTTATATTTCTACCAGCATTGACTATTTATTTATCTTGCTGATTATTTTTTCTCAAAGTCATACAAAAAAAGGACTCCATCAGATTTATTGGGGTCAATATCTGGGAACAGGTATCTTAGTAGCCATAAGTTTATTTGCAGCATACGTGCTAAATTTCATTCCACAAGATTGGATCATTGGGCTTCTCGGTCTTATTCCGATTTTCTTAGGAATAAGAGTGGCATTGGTCGGTGAAGAGGAGGAAGAAGAGGACGTCGTTGAAAAGCTTGAATCAAGAGGAACGAACCGCTTCTTTTGGACCGTTTCCTTAATAACAATTGCTTCTGGTGGCGATAATTTAGGGATTTATATTCCTTACTTTACCTCACTATCGTTTTCAGAAATTGTCACAGCTTTAATAGTCTTTGCTATATCTGTTGCGGTTCTTTGCTCTATCAGTTACAAATTAGCAAAAATTTCATTTATTTCCGAAACGTTAGAAAAATATGAACGAATCATTGTTCCTATAGTCTTTATTGGTTTAGGAATTTATATATTGATCGAAAATGGCACGATTCAAACACTATTAAACTTTATATAAACAACTACGATAGTGAAATTCAAATAAAAAAGACAGCGAGTTAAGATCTCGCTGTCTTTTTTTATTTGAACTAATGAATTGTAAAATCATTTTAACCATGTAGTTTGTCTTTATTTTTCTTGTTCTTCGATATGAGTTGAAACTTGCTCAAGAATACTAAAAATATGAAGATCGTCGAGGCTATAAATCATATTTTTACCAGCTCTTTTTGATTTTACTAATCTTGAAGTCTTTAAAGTTTTTAACTGGTGAGAAATGGCTGATTGTTCCATACTTAAAGACTGCGCAATTGCTCCAACACTAAGTTCTTCTTTCTGTAAAAGAAATAAAATTGAAAGACGTGTAGGGTCACTAATCATTTTAAATATCTTACTTACCTCTTGGATAGAATCATTCGTTAACGGAGAAGTTGATGATGATTTCATAAAACTTCCTCTCTTTCATATGTGTGTTCGTTCATTCATGTTTAGATTAGCACAAGATTTTTATAAAGCAAGGTTTTTCCATAAGTAGAGCTGTTTTATAGTCCAATTTTTTTATTAACTAAATAAGATAACTATTTTTTTGACAAATCAGATAGAGCAATATATAATGAACGCATAAACATATGAATGTTAGGTCATGTGTAATTCGTAAGCGTTACGATTTCAAAAAAATAGTTTTATTAAGAAGGGTGATAGAAATGAAAGAGATTCAAGAGCAACACTCACACGAAAATAATAGTCACGATCATGAACATGATCATGGGAAAATGCCAATTATTTTGTACTTTATTGGTTTAGGATTGTCGCTCATTGCGTTATTTTTAAACGGAGAAACTAGTTTATTACAGAATAGTTTATTTTCCATTGCTTCAATTAGTGCGGGTTATCATGTCATTATTCTTGAAGGAATTGGAGAAACGATTGAAAACTCAAAAATCCAACACAAATTTACACCTAATTCTCATATTCTAATGGGAATAGCTGCAATAGGTGCATCTCTGATAGGAAGTTTTTGGGAAGGAACGTTATTGGTCCTTATTTTCTCTGGAGCACATTTTCTTGAAGATTACGCTGAAGGAAGAAGTAAAAGGGAAATTACAAAGTTACTCGAAATGAATCCAACGACTGCTAGACTAATCATGCTAGATGGTAATACAACCATTGTTGACGTTAAGGAATTAAAAGTAGGAGATCAACTTCAAGTACTAAATGGTGACCAAGTGCCTATTGACGGAGTGATAGTATCTGGCTCTACGTCGATTGACGAATCTTCTATAAATGGTGAGAGTATTCCTAAAGAAAAGACTCAAGGAGATGGAGTATTTGGAAGTACAATTAATGGAACGGGTACTTTTACTATGGAAGTTACAAAAGAAACTAACGATACTGTCTTTTCAAAGATTTTACAACTAGTGAATCAAAATCAAGAAAATCAAACAAAAGCGTCTAGTATTATCCAAAAGTTTGAGCCTAAGTATGTTAAATTTGTTTTAATTGCAATTCCTCTTGTCATTTTACTTGCTCCTTTGTTGTTTGATTTGACATGGTCACAAAGTATTTATAGAGGATTAGTCCTTTTAGTCGCAGCTTCTCCGTGTGCTTTAGCAGCAGCTACCGTATCCGTAACATTATCTGCCACTTCTAATCTAGCAAAAAGGGGCGTACTTTCAAAAGGAAGTGCCTATTTGTCGCAATTAGCCGATATTCAAGCCATTGCCTTTGATAAAACAGGAACATTAACGAAAGGGAAACCGGAAGTAACAAATTATTATTTTTCTGATTCTGTGGACGAAAAGAATATTATTGATATCGTCGTAGCTCTTGAAAAAGAATCAAATCACCCGTTAGCAAGTGCTATTTTAAACAAGTTTGAACCAAAGAATAAACTAGCAATTAAAGTGGGAAATCAGATTGGAAGAGGTTTAATAGGCGATTATAACGGAAAAAATTATCGTATAGGCAAACCAACTTCTTTTGAAGCTGTATCGGATGACTATACGCGTTTGAATAAAAAATGGGCTTCAGAAGGTAATACGGTTGTGTACGTATCAGAAAATGAAAAAGTAATCGGTCTGATCGCATTAATGGATATTCCAAGCGAAAATGCGAAAGCAACTATAGAGTACTTTAAGAAGTGTGGTGTCCATACCACTTTAATTACTGGGGATTCTGAAATGACAGGACAAGCTGTTGGTAAACAATTAGGAGTAGATCAAGTAATTGCAAACGTCATGCCGGAAGACAAATCTAACATTATCAATGAACAAAAAGAAAGATATGGTATAACCGCTATGGTAGGAGATGGTGTAAATGACGCACCTGCTCTTGTGAAAGCAGATGTCGGAATTGCTATGGGAGAGGGTACGGATGTTGCAGTAGATGTATCTGATTTAGTGTTAATGAAAAATGATTTATCTAAATTAGTAAAAGCTCATAAAATTTCTTTGAAAATGAATCGAGTTATTTGGCAAAACATTATTTTTTCAATGCTAGTCGTAGCTTTTCTAATTATCGTGAGCTTAGTAGGATTAACAGATATAGCCATTAGTGTGATCGTTCATGAAGGAAGTACTATAGTCGTTATATTAAATGGCCTCCGATTATTAAAATCTAAATAAATACATGAAATTGGATAAAAACGTGTATCCGGAATCCTATTCCAATAGGGTTCTTTTTTTATAAAGTCCTCCAATACATGATTATATGTTATACTAAACAAAATCATGTATCACTTTTATGAGAGGAGAGGGCTTTTAAATGAGTTACAACGTCCAACCATTACGGACTCAGCAAGAAATAAACGACTTTTTATTTTGTTTAAGAAGAAACAAAAACGCAGATCGGGATGTTTTTCTCTTTTTGATCGGCATTAATAGCGGTTTGCGCATGTCTGATATCGTCAAATTGAAGAAACAAGATCTAATTTCCTCAAAAAATCCCCGAATTGTCGAGAAAAAAACAGGGAAAACCCGTATTTTGTATTTGAGTAGTCTGCAGGACTTGATCCAAGACTATACAAAAGACTTAAAATCAGAGGATTATTTGTTTCCGAGCACCAAAGGTGGACATATAGAAGTGAATACGATTTATCAGATGTTTCAAAAAGTCGCTAAGCTGTTAGGAAGAGACGATATTGGGACGCACACACTGCGCAAGACGTTTGGTTACCACTATTATAAGAAAACCAAAGACGTGGCCACACTGATGGAAATATTCGGTCACAGCAGCGAGAAAATCACGAAACGCTATATCGGGATCAATGAAGATGAAATCAGCGAAACTTTGCTTAATTTCAGGTTAGGTTTTTAATGTTTTTTTTTTATTTATGATTAATTTTATCAAATATACTTTTAGAATGTTTGAGAGTGTAAAATATTTTGTGTAAATGAAAAAATCCATACAAAAAAGGAAGTCCCTTCTGTAGAATAAAGTTAACGACAACCAATTCACAGAAAAGAGGACTTCCCTATGAATGATTTTACTACAGAAATTGTGCAAACTCTAGTCACTAAAGGCGATTTAAATGAATTATTCCGTTCGCACTTAGAAAAAGCGATAAACACACTCCTACGGACTGAATTAACGGCTTTTTTAGATTACGAAAAATATGATCGCACTGGTTTTAATTCAGGTAATTCGAGAAACGGTTCTTACTTTCGATCAATCAAAACCGAATATGGTGAATTAACATTGGAAATACCTAGAGATCGTAATGGTGAGTTTAAACAACAAACTTTACCAGCCTACAAAAGAACAAACGATACATTGGAAACCACTATTATCCATTTATTCGAAAAAGGTGTTACGATGTCTGAAATTGCTGATTTAATCGAAAAAATGTATGGGCATCACTATACTCCACAAACCATGTCCAACATGACTAAAGTTCTGACTGAAGAAGTAAACGCCTTTAAATCCAGAGCCTTAAATGATAAGTATATCGCTATTTTTATGGACGCTACTTATATTCCATTAAAACGCCAAACCGTATCCAAAGAAGCGATTTATATTGCCATTGGTATACGAGAAGACGGCACTAAAGAAGTACTGAGTTATGCGATTGCTCCGACTGAATCAACATACGTTTGGAATGAGCTGCTACAGGATATTAACTCCAGAGGAGTTCAAGAAGTCTTGCTTTTTATTACGGATGGCTTAAAAGGCATGAAAGATACCATCCAACAAATTTATCCTAAAGCAAAATATCAGCATTGTTGTATCCATGTATCTCGTAATATTGCTCATAAAGTACGTGTCAAAGACCGAAAAGAAATCTGTGATGACTTTAAGGCTGTTTATCAAGCTAACTCAAAGGAAGAAGCGAATACATTCTTATCCTGTATGATTGAGAAATGGAAGAAAAACTATCCTAAAGTGACGCAGTCACTCATAGAAAACCAAGATTTATTGACTTTTTATGAGTTTCCACCCAGTATTCGTAGAACCATTTACTCAACCAATCTAATCGAGTCTTTCAATAAGCAAATTAAAAAGTACAGCCGCAGAAAAGAGCAGTTTCAAAATGAAGAATCACTAGAACGCTTTCTAGTCAGCATTTTTGATACATACAATCAAAAATTTCTAAACAGAAGCCATAAAGGTTTCCAACAAGTAACCGATACATTAGTTTCAATGTTTACTGAGTAACTAATTATTTTGCAGAAGGACGATTTATTTACACAAAATTATTGACGCTCCCGAATGTTTTCCAAATGTATTTATGTTTGCATATAGTGTAAAAATAGCTATTAATAATATAATAATCATTTCTTTAATCGTTAGCATATCTATAGTTAAATCATGTAAGAAAACAATTAGATATAATATCAGTGCAATATCTAAAATAATAGCACCTAAAACTGGTAATCTATTATTATTCATAAGTAACACTCCTTTATTCTGTAAACCGTTTTATTTTTTATTAGGTTTTCTCTTTTAATAAATGGTCAGTTGAAACTTGATAACAGGTACTTAATTTAACCAGGTTATCTAAATCAGGATAGCTGATGTCATTTTCCCATTTTGAAATGGATTGTCTTGAAATATGTAACTCTTCGGCTACATCATTTTGAGAATACCCTTTTTTGATTCGACTGCTTTTTAATTTTTCGCCTAATAACAATGATCCTCCTCCTCATCTTTACTTATTACTATCATACTGAAAGTAAGGTTTATTGCCTATAACGCAATAGTTTACAAGGTAGCAACCAATTAATGAAAAAAACTGTACTTACACTATTAGCTAGCTCTGTTTTATTTGCTTCTTTACCTTTGTACACTGTTCAAGCAGCCGAAAGTGATGAGGTAACAACTGAACCTTCCGAGATAACAACTGATCTTCCGGAAGTAACTAACTATATAGAAAATAACGATGTTGAAGAAATAACTGATGATGATTTCTTGAATACAATTCAAAATTATATTTACAAATCTGAGGATGGTACAGTTCAAATCCAGAATTTACCAATCGATATTGAAGTAAAATATGCTAATGAATTAAATAGTTTAGTAGAACACTTAAATCCATTAAATGAACAGGTACTTACTGGCGAGATGACAGTAACAGAAGATTTTAACTTTATCTCAACAAGTAGTTTTAGCACCTTCGCAACTAGCCCAAAAAAACCTACCATATATTGGTGGGGATACCAATATATTTTTAATAATGCACAAGGGAAACAATTTGCAAATTCCATGGAAGAATTAGCTAATTACACTCTTACTGCAGGTGGAATGGCTAGTTACTTTGGTATTAAACAAATAGGAGGAGCTTTAATGTTTTTAGGTAATCCTTACTATAAACAGTTAGCAAAAAAAGTAAGAAGTAAAAATACTAGCAAAGGAGTAATCATTAACCTTACTCATGCTGCAGTCTTTACTGTAAAATCAAGGTAAACAAAAACGGCAACTAATTTTTAGTTGCCGTTTTTGTTTTGAATTAAAATTAATACAAAAAGAGGAATGAAAATTAAAGATTGTACAATAAGTGTTTGAAAAATTGCTCCCAAAAGACCTGAATTATCTGAAAACAAGTAAATATTTATGAACAATACTATAAATGTGACAATAAATAAAATTACACTTCTTTTTAGTGTGATCTTTTTTTCCATTTTCTAGCTCCTTTTTAAATTCAAGTATTATAAAATAAAAAAAGTAATATATATTGTCTTTATTATCAATTTCTACTATCTTTATTATGTATTATCTACTTACAATAAAAAGAACGTATTAGTTTACATATTAGCAACTATTAGGTGCTAATGCGAATATAAGTGTGTTAAATATATTATTACAGCTATTTAGAAAAACAAGTTAACATAAATTCCATTAACAAAAGTACTCATAACCCTAATTAATTTTATAATTTGATTTTCTGAATCATAAAAGCTAGTTGTAGGCATATTTTTAGCCCTATAACTAGCTTTTATTTATGCTTAAAGAAGAATAAACAAGAAAGGTGGGATGATTATGTCTGATCGTTTAGCGTTAGCTTTAAGAGTTTTAGAAGGGAATAAAGTTCTTTTTTACCTTCCTGAAGAGAAAAAAGAAGTAGAAATTCTGGTAGAAGAGTATATTTTTGCAGATCTGAAAGAAAATATAAGTAATGAAGAAGGCTATTATTTACTTTTAGAAACAGAATCTGATGGAGTTGTTGAGCATGGCGAACTCATCTAATACATTTCATAAATGGTTATTGGAAACGCTACACGAGAATGAGTTAGTGTTGGACTTAAAGAATATAACGCTAAAAAATGAGCTTCAGAATAGTTTGCAAGCTCTGAACGATTTCTTAGTCGATGATTGGTTTAGTAGCGAAGAGGGTACTTCTATTGCCGATCAAGTTGAAATTAATTTAGACAAACAAAGGGAAAATCATCTTCAGAAAGATTTTCCGTTATTTATAGCAGGAAATCTTGAATTAACGGTTTCAAAAAGTACAAAGAATAAAGGGTATCAAGTTACAACGTTTAATCATACAGGAGCATTATCAGATCATCAGGAGAATTCATTAAAAGGCTGTTTGAAGTATTTAAAAGAATTAAATGCCTATCCTTTAGATAAACACCTGTCAAGCTACTTTAGCCAAGAGGGGAGTATAGCAATGGCCAACCAGTATAAAAAAATTTCAGAAGCTGAAAAGAAGAAAGAAATTGATCAACTAACCGAAAAAATGACTACACAAGTTCAAACTTATACAGAAACACCTGAACAGATGACGGAATTACTTGATTTTATGAGCCAGTTCAGAGATTACTCTATCCGGAATCAATTCATGATTCGCTCGCAGCATAAAGGAGCAAATGGAGTAGCATCCTATCAACGATTTAAAGAATTAGGCTTTCCAGTTCAAAAAGGAGAAAAAGGGATTAAAATTTGGGTTCCAATGACTGTTACCCAGTTTAAAACTAAAGATGGTGAATGGAAAAACCAAACGAAAGCAACGATAGAAGAAAAGGAATGGATAAAGAAAAATCAGTCTACAGATAACGTCAAAACATTTACGCGTTTTAAGTTAGGGACGGTTTTTGACGTGACACAAACACACGCGAAACCAGAAGATTATCCAGCTATTTTCCCAAATAAAAAGAATCAGTTTGATTTTGGAGGGAAAGACTTAGATTTATTGAATCAATCACTACTGGAGTATTCAAATAGCACTAATATTCCAATAATTAAAGAGCCGTTTCGTGATTCGGCTGCTAAGGGGTATTATATGCCGTCTACACATTCCATTACCCTTAATACTAAAAATACAGAAACCGAGAATATACACACGTTAATTCATGAATTAGCACATGCTGAGATGCATAATGATAAAAAATTGAAAAATAAAGAGTTAACTATGCAGGCAGCACCTGTTCTTGAATACCAAGCAGAAATGACAGCGTATGTAGTAGGGAAGTATTACGGACTAGATACAGAAAAGCATTCCTTACGTTACATATCCAATTGGACGGATAATTTAGAAAAAGTTGAGGATAAAATAAACTCTTTATCAGAAGTGAAAAAAGCTTCTGGAAAATTGATTGATCACCTAGATTTGATTATTGAACAAACAACCGAAAGTAAACAAGTACTGAGCCCCGACAAGGACGAAGTGATTGCTACAAAGTTAGGATTTTTGACAGATCAAAACAATCAAAATCAATACAAGCAATTAAAAGATACAAGTCTTAAAATAAACACCATTCAACTATTAAAAAATAACCCTAACGATAAGTTAACTCTTTATTCGATTGAACTTGTCTCTAAGGAACAGACATTTGATTATGTTATGGCTACGGGTAAAAATAAAAAAGAGATTGCAACCACTTGGGTAGGAGAAAAGACAGCTGATGAATGGTTAAAAGAAGACGTTAAATATCGCGTGTTAGATAAGGATCTGAATCAAGAATTGAATACGGAAAAAATAAAGGATTTAATTAAACTAACCGAAAATGAAAAAGTACCGATGAATATTTTTTCAACTCAATTTAACTCAAATACTAAGAAAGTATCTTCTCCATCATTATGAAAATAATTATTAATTTTAAAATTAAATGAGTAAGGTTAAAAGGATGGAAAAACTGTTACCAATCAGTTATTCCATCCTTTATTTTTTTTATTGCTATCAAAGGATTGAAAAAAATTGAATGTATCCTTTTGTAACTATATGTAAAATTTTAGATGGGTTTTGCGTATTCATTGTGTAGTAGTAAGTTAATTGTCCGACTTACTACTACACAATGAATGTATTTAAACGTATACTAATTAATGAGAATTTAACCATTCATGCCCTTTTTCTTGAGCTTCTTCTTCAGTAAATTCATCCATATTTTGAAACATAGCATCCCATAATTTATCAGCTTGATCTTTATCTAATTTAAGATCTTTGCAAGCCAATAACATATAACCTAAAGCTTGTTTATTAGTCATTATTATTATCCTTTCATGGATTTTTTTAAAATAAATTACATCTACAGTATAACTTTTAACATTAATTCTCTCAATTTTTTAAAGAGTAGTTAACTATTTAAATTTAATACTCTTATTCGCATTAACATAACTTGAAAACATCTTTAATAATTCTTCTGTTTCTGCAACTGATAACTGTTCACATTCAAAATAATTTTCTAGTAAAGCGCCTTTTTGAATGAGTCTTCTCGTTCGTTCTTTTCGTTCTTTTTGAGAATCTAATTGAATAGATCGTTCGACTCGATTTATTTCTTGTTGCAGTTGTTTAAAGTGATTACTCATAGGTTTAACCTACTGTAGGTGATTCAACTGAATTACTAGAGTTTAAAGATTGATCTTCATTCATTAAATCATAGCTATCTTTTAAATTATTTACAAATTCTTTTATTTCATTTTTTGTTAAGGATTCGTAGTCTAATCCAAATTGGTTAATCAATTCTTTTCCTAAAGTATTTTCAATTTTTTCTTTTTCCTCTAAGAGCTCTTTTTTTAACTTTTCTATTTGTTCTAATTTTTTTGAAATGTTTGACATGATATTTTTCCTCCCTTAATGTTTAAATTACTATACAAACTAGTATGACAGAAAGATAAATAATTGTAAAAGAAAAAGCAAAATGGTAAAATAATCCCTGTAAAGGGCGCACTTATACTCCATTATTTACTACGTAAATAATGGAGTTGTGCTCATAGAAATAAATTTTTATTTTTTCCGCTTATCGTTCCCTTAAAAAAATTCCGTGTGATAAAATTCGCTCTCGCTCATGTTAAGAAAATAAAATCCGAAAGGAGATGATATCATGGCTATTTATCATGTATCTGCAAAAATTATTTCTAGAAGTAAAGGCCAATCGGCCATTTCAAGTGCAGCTTATCGTTCAGGTGAGAAGTTGTATAGCGAGCGGTATAACGAAACAAAATTTTACCGTCGAGATATACAGCCTGTTACGTTTATATTGAAGCCTACTCATGCTCCTGACTGGTGTTTAAATCGTGAACGATTGTGGAATGAAGTTGAGAATTACGAAAAATCAAAAAATGCGCAACTTTCT
>NZ_JBBOWO010000004.1:0-49921 GCF_038007125.1 Carnobacterium sp. FSL W8-0810
AAGTACCGAGGCATCCATTAAACAAGGGTGTCTCTATTTTGCTTCCTTAGTTAAGCGTTCCAAAGAATTAGGTTGTGATCAGGACAGTATTATTCAGGCTTATAACTATGGTGGCGGATATCTGGATCATGTCGCGAAAAACGGGAAGAGGCATAGTTTTGCTTTAGCCGAATCTTTTTCAAAGGAAAAATCAGGCGGTCAAAAAGTTGATTACCCTAATCCCATCGCGATTAAGAAAAATGGTGGGTGGCGGTATAACTATGGCAATATGTTTTATTGCTTATTAGTGAAGCAATACCTAGCTACAACACAATTTGATGATAAAACCGTCCAAGGGATTTTTGATGAGGCGTTTAAGTATGAAGGAACGGCCTATGTATTTGGTGGTTCAAGCCCCGAAACTGGGTTTGATTGTAGTGGCTTAACCCAATGGTGTTATGCCAAAGTTGGTCTGAAACTTCCTCGGGTGGCTCAGGATCAGTATGATGCCATGACTCATATTGATTTAAAGGATGCCAAACCAGGTGATTTGGTTTTCTTTCATTCAACCTATGATGCCGGTACTTATGTGACTCATGTCGGTATTTATGCAGGGGAGAATCGTATGTATCATGCAGGAAATCCAGTGGGATGGACGAATCTAACAGAAAACTATTGGCAGCAGCATCTTATCGGTGCTGGACGATACAAATAAGAGAAAAGAGGAAAAAGAATGAAGATAAAAATTGAACGGAATCAGAAGGAAAAGACCCCAAAAAAGAAGAAAGAACGAGTCGTATCCGTGGGCAAACATCGAAAAATGGTGCTTGTCCTTTGGTTTTTATTGTCTGGTAGTCTTGTTTTTGGCATCTACAAAAATTTCACGGCCATTGATCAACATACAACTCATGAAAAAGTGGTGGTAAAAGAGAAGGTAGTGAATACTTCTGGCGTTGAAAGTTTTACGAAAGATTTTGCGAAAGAATATTTTTCATGGAAGAATAATAAAGAAGTAATTGAAAAGAGAATGACAACCCTTGAACAGTACCTTACAGAAGAAGGTCTCACTTTGAGCCAAGATATGGTTCGAGCAGATATTCCTACTAGTTCCGAAGTTCAATCGGTAAAAATTCTAGATGTTGAGAAGAGCTCGGAGGAATTTATCGTCTCATTTTTAGTGGACCAAAAGATAGTCGAGGGGAAAAAGGCGCAATCAATTTCTTCTGCATACCGAGTGATGATTGTTGAAGATGAAAATAGGAATCATATTGTGACGAGTTTGCCAACTATGATTGCAAAACCAGATAAGGCAAAATACGAGGCGAAGCAAGTAGAAAGTGATTCGGAAATTGATGCCAAAACAACGGAAGAAATCACTGATTTTTTAGAGACATTTTTCAAGCTTTATCCAACTGCTTCCGAAAAAGAACTTGAGTACTATGTTGAAAATGATGTGATGCGGCCAATCAATACGAATTTGAAATTTGTGGAATTAGTGAATTCAATTTATCAGAAAAAAGGGAAAGATTTTCAAGTGAGTGTTGGAGTAAAGTATTTAAGTAGCACAGAAAAAATAACAACTATCTATCAATATCAAATGAAGTTAACCAAGGACGGAAATTGGAAAATTATTACTTCATAATGAACATTTTTTTAATAGACGCATCCTTATTGATAGTGCCGGAACTTCAATAATACATGAAATTTTGCGATGACGTTTTTTTATTTTATGAAGCGGCTAAGTTCATTTTAAAATTCGCCAATAATCAATCTTGATTACTTGATTTAAACAAATCCCAATGTTAAACTATTAATAGTTAAGTTGTTAACAGTTAAGTTATAAATATAAAGGGAAGTTTGTTAGAACAAATAATATGACCGGAGATGACGGGATGAAAAAAAGTCTTGAAAATGAATTAGTTCAATCAATTTTTCGATTCAAAAAACTTGCTTCAAAAGGTTTTGGAATGGATTTGATAAACAATAATAACCAACTTAATATTACAGAGCTTATGTTAATAAATGAAATATCAGATAACACTCTTAACTCAGAGGAAAATGTGGGAATATCAGATGTTAAAGAATTTCTTTCAGTTTCCAAACCAGCTGTTTCACAAATGCTTAGTTCATTAGAAAAAAGAGGATTTTTGGTAAGAGATGTCGATAAGAATAATCGACGTAATGTGATTGTAACTTTGACAGACACTGGACGAGAAGTGTTAAGTGTTGAGTTAGAAAACTTCAATATTAAGTTGAAAAAAATTATTAGCCATCTAGGTGAAGATGATGTGAAGCAAATGATTGAGATTGTAAATCGTATGATTTTGATTACTAATGAATTGAATAGTGAAGAAAATTAGTATAGTCACTGTATCTTAGTAACAAGGGTATGAGAAAGGAGAACCTTATGGATCATAAAATTATGCAGTTACAAAGATTGCTCAATGAGAGTAATCACACTGTTGTTGTGACAGGCGCTGGAGTCTCCATGTCATCGGGAATTATGGATATGGAACACATGAATGTTTTTCAAACAATGCAAACAAGTTTAGAAGTACTCGTCAAAGCTCGACCAGAACATAGTTATAAACTTTTAGAAAAATCTTTTTTAAAGGGAATGTTCGAGATTGGGCCAACTATAACTCATAAGAAACTTACCGAATTGGAAACAAAGGGAAAGGTGCAGGGGATTATCACGACTAATATTGATTGTCTTCATAAAATTTCCGGCTCTAATAATGTTGCAGAAATTCAAGGCAGTTATGGTATCAACCGATGTATGAAATGTGGTAAACAGTATGATGATGTGAAGATTTGGAATACTGGTAAAGCGCCACGGTGTCAGTCATGTAATGGTGTTATTCTTTCACACCCAGTCTATTCCCATGTAGGTATTTATGAAAGTGACTATCAAAAAGCGAATGATTGGATGTCCAGAACTGAGTTAGTACTGATAGTTGGTTCAAAGGGAATGTATGGTACTTATTTTAACCGAAGAAAACAAGGAACAAGGTTGGTGCAAATCAACCCGCAAAGCACTCAGTTTGATGATGTAGTAGACCTAAATATCGTAAAAGAATCAGATGAGGTTTTTGAACTGCTATCCTGACTTGCTTTTTCAAACTAAGGAGGAACAGAAGATGAAGATAATGCTAATTGGTGCTACTGGAAGAAGTGGCCAGGAAGTGATGAAGCAAGCACTTGAAGTAGGATATGAAATTGTAGCTTATGTACGTAGGCCAGAAGCTATCGAGAAGAAAAAGAATGTTACTGTTGTTGGTGGTCAATTGGACAATCTAGAATTAATGATACAAACGGCGAAAGATTGTGATGCAATTATTGTAACACTAGGTCCTAAAATCTCTGACAGGAATTCCAATTTAATGGAATTGGCAATTCCTAACGTAATTGCTGTCGCAAAAGCAGCGCAAGTATCTCGGGTAATTGTGTTATCTGCACTCGGTGTAGGAGAAACATATAAGAATACGCAATTTCCTTATCGTTTAGGAGCTAAAACATTTTTAAGAGGTAACTTTAAAGATCATCAAAGCGGAGAAATTCAGCTAGCAACAAGCGGATTAAATTGGACCACGATTCATCCTGGACCGTTATTTGATGGTGAAAAGACTAGTAATCCAATTATTGAGGATGCTGCGTCAGGTTTCAAAATGCCTGGAGCACCACGTACCTTTCGTGGAGATGTTGCTTATGCGATTCTTAAGATTCTAAGTGACTCTGAAACTTATGGAAAACAAATTTTGGTTACCTCTACTCACCCCAAAAATGGAAAATAAGAGTTTGGATCAAAAGTTTTTTGAATAATTAAGTAGAAAATAAAAGGCGAATGACTAACTATCAATTTTGATAGTTAGTCATTCGCCTTTTTTAATAAAGAAGTCCTTTTGTTCGTTGAAAACAGTTCGGCACGTCATTCATACGGGTGTTTTACTAGTATCTATATGTTTTTAATCCAGTAGTTGCACCTAATTGTACTTTCATGAAAAATTGAGAAATTTGAAGTGATGAAACGGTTGGATGTAAAATCCAAAAACGAATTATTCCAAGAAATGATGAAATTGAATAATTTGCAAATAATTCTCTTTCAAATTGGTTTACTTCTAATAGTAAAAAAGGATGGGATTTTTTCTCACGGTCAATCATAAATTCAAAAAAGCGGTAACTAAAACCAAAATCATTTCTATTTCCCATTAATATAGAGAGCAAGGGCAAATTTTCTTTAATAACATCTAAAAAATCAATTAGTTCCACAGGAATATTTTTCTCGTTATTTAGCTCAGCTAGCCTTGAAATCATTTTTTCGTGTGGTTTCTTTAATTTTGAAAAAAAATCATCCTCTATTTCTTCAATTACCTCCCATTTATTGTCGAAATGGCGATAAAAAGTTACTCGATTTATATTTGCTTTATCGGCAATAGAACCGACAGTTATTTTATCAAAAGAAATTGATGAAGTTAATTTCAAAATAGAATCTTTAATTTTTTGCTTAGTAAGTTCATTCTTTTTTTGATATTCTCCCAAAATGCAACACCTCGTTTGTTTTTGTAGTTTTATTATAACAAAATTCGCATTATACTCAACTTATTAAAGATTTAGGAGATGGATTCAATTGAAAATATTTAAAAATAAATTTTTATACTTACCAATGTTAGTTGTATTGCTCTTATCAGCTGTTTTTGCTTCGTTTGCAATACCTTCAACACATGTAAAAATTAAAGATTTACCAATAGCAATGGTGAATGAAGATACAGGTGAAATGGGAAAAACTTTTTTTGATAATATTACAAATACTAAGACTCAGAAAAACAGTTCGATGAGTATTAAATGGAGTGCAGTTTCATCAGAAAAAGAAGCTGTTAACAAAATGAATGATGAGAAATATTACGCAACTGTCGTAATTCCTAAAGATTTTAGTGAAGATATAGGGAGTTTAGCTACTCAGAATCCTCAGAAAACTAAAGTTAAGATAATTATCAACGAAGGAATGAACAAAAACGTAGCTGGGCAACTAGAAAATGCCCTAAGCACTATGTTTCAAACCGTCGGAGATGAATTAGGCGAGCAAGTTCTACAGCAAGTTGGATCGAAATCACCTGCTATTCCAATTGAGATGGCAAGTTCTCTTAATAATCCTATCGAAGTATCGACAGAGAAAATAAATAAAACGGGTGATTTAGCTAATGGTGGTGTTCACTTTTTCCAATCTGTTTGGTTAGGGAGCATTATGGCAGCAATGATTTTAAGCTTTGCCTTTGCTAAGTCTAAATTCAAAAATAAAAATGAAAAATTTATATCTAAATTAATTATTATTATTATGGGTGGAATAACTTCATTTGTAGTTGGATATGGAACAGTATATTTACAATCTGCTATATTACAAGCTGATATTCCAAATATCAACTCATTAGGACTGTTCCTAAGTTTTGCAGGCTTTGCCTTTCTTATGCTAATTGCTGGTGTCGAGAGTTGGATAGGAATTGCTTCAGTTCCAATATTTATGATATTCTTATTCTTTGCCGCTCCAGTACTGACAGCAATTCCGGAGTCACTGAATAGTTTCTATGGCGGTTTAGCAGACTGGCTACCAATGAGTTACATGTATCGAGGTGTAAAATCGATTATGTACTTTAAAGGAACACCAGCAAATGCCGATGTTATTGGTTTGACAATTACAAGTGTAATAGGAATGGTCCTGATTCTTTTATCAGTCTTCAAGAAAGACAAAAAGGAAATTGCTAATGGGTAAAAATATTTTTTAGTTATTAGATTTAGCAATCAAACGAGTTTCCAAATTGTTGATTAAGCTAGGGAACAGAAAATATCACTTCAGTATACGTTAGAAATTCTGCACATTTAAAAATGTATTGAAGACGTACGATATTCAGGAGAGACAATTACATTAGTACTAAAAGAATAAGGAGATACTTCATGAAGCTTGGAGGTCTTTTGAAAATGGGAATCAAAACTTATTCAACAATTATAAATACATCTAGGCTTCTATTTATAACTAATATTCTAACTGAATTACCTCACTTTAACCTCAACGAAAATCAAAGTTGAGGTTAAAGTGAGGTTCAGTTTATTTTCACTTTGTAAACTGAAGGCAATTACAGGAAAGGAGTGTCATCTTATGCTGCAAATTGAAAAAATAAGTAAAAAGTATCAAACAGGAGATCTTGTTCAGCAGGCGTTAGATCAAGTTAGTTTGAATTTTCGAAAAAGTGAGTTTGTTGCGATTCTGGGACCAAGTGGCTCTGGTAAAACAACTTTATTGAATATTATTGGTGGTCTTGATCAATATGATAGCGGTGATTTGATTATTAATAATATTTCTACAAAGAAATACAAAGATAGGGATTGGGATTCATATCGAAATCATACGATTGGCTTTGTCTTTCAAAGTTACAACCTAATTGGTCATCAAACGATTCTGGCTAACGTTGAGTTGGCTTTGACCATTTCAGGTGTCTCTCGTAGTGAACGGAAACAACGAGCAATCGATGCATTGAAACAGGTAGGGCTGGGAGATCACATTCATAAAAAACCCAACCAATTGTCTGGAGGGCAAATGCAGAGAGTAGCAATTGCCCGAGCATTGATTAATGATCCAAATATTTTACTTGCTGATGAACCCACAGGGGCACTTGATACTGAAACTAGTGAACAAGTAATGGATTTACTTGCCGAGGTAGCCAAAGATCGTTTGGTAATTATGGTGACACATAATCCTGAGCTTGCAGAAGATTACGCTACACGAATCGTTCAGTTAAAAGATGGTGTAATTTTATCCGACTCCAATCCTTATGAGGTGAAGCAAGAAACGCAAACAGCTCCCGAGCATAAAAATCTCGGCAAAGCTTCGATTTCTTTTTTAACTTCATTACAACTGAGTTTTAACAATTTGCGCACCAAGAAAGGTAGAACGCTTTTAACCGCTTTTGCCGGATCAATCGGAATCATCGGTATCGCTTTGATTTTGTCATTATCAACAGGGGTAAATAATTACATTGCGAATATTCAAAAAGATACCATGGCGACCTATCCAATTACTATTGATGCTGAAACTGTCGACTTAACCAGCCAAATGGCTGCAGGTGGTATGCGTGGAGGAGGAAGTAGTGATGACAGCGATGATAATAATCATAAGCTAGACGGTGTTTATTCAAATGGAAAGCAATTAGAAGCCAGCAGTTCAGTCGACATTACGGAAAACAATTTAACCGCATTTAAAAAGTACCTAGACAGTGATGACAACAAAATTTCTCAGTATGTAGGTGAAAACGGGATTGCGTACACTTATGACGTGGCTTTTGATATTTATACTTACGATCCCGATGAGACCCTAGTGAATACGGACGGTTCTACATTGACTGAAGAGCAAGAATCATCCACCCCAGTGATGAGTGGACCCGGAGGTGCAGGCGGTGCAGCCGGAATGAGTAGTGGTGGCATGTCAACCATGATGACTGGTGGAAATACTACTAGTGCTAGTACGTCAGAAACACTGTCAGAACTTTTGCCAGGGACTAGTGGTGATTTGGTAAGTGATGTGGAAAAAGGAAGCTATGATGTAGTATCGGGAAATTGGCCGGAAAACTATGATGAAGTCATGATCGTTCTTGATGAGAATAATGAAATTTCGCTGCAGACGCTTTATTACTTAGGTTTACTACCTGCAGATGAATACTCCCAATTGATGGAAGACGTTGAGAATGAGGAGAATTTTACTGCCGAGACTTATGATTGGTCCTATGAAGATGTTCAAGCCCAAACTTTCAAATTGGTATCTGCTTCTGATTATTATGAAAAAAATGACAACGGCACTTTTTCAAGTATAGAAGAAGACGCTTATTCTCTTGAAAATTTGGTTTCAAAAGCACAAACATTGAAAGTAGCAGGAATTATTCGACCAAAAGAGGATGCTGATAACGCAACTCTTACGGGAACGATTGCCTATAGCTCGGCACTTACAGATTATTTAATCGATTATGCAGCAGACAGCGAAGTGGTCAAAGCTCAGTTGGCTAACCCCGATGTGAATGTCATGAATGAGATGACATTTGAGCCAGCAGATGATAATCAAAAAGCAGAGGACGCAAAGAAATATTACAGTGATTTAGGGGTGACTGATAAAGCAACTCTTTGGAAAGGAATGGCTGAAACTGTTTATGCAGATCAACCACAAATGCTCCAAGGACTCAAAAATATGGATGAAGCCCAACTGGCCGAACAAGCAGATCAATATATCGATCAGGCTTCAAACGAAACACTCTTGTCCATTTATGATAACTATGTTTCTTCTGGAACTTATGAAGATAATATGGCTGCTTTTGGTTACGTTAATAAGAACGCGCCATCTTCAATTAGTATTTACTCCGATAGTTTCGAAGATAAAGATGCGATTGCAAGTGCAATCGAGGACTACAACGACTCAGTAGAAGATGCAAATAAAATTACTTATACAGACTTTGTAGAAGTTATGATGTCGTCTGTGACAACGATTATTAACGTGATTTCCTATGTACTAGTAGCTTTTGTAGCAGTTTCGTTGATTGTTTCATCCATTATGATTGGGATTATTACCTATATCTCAGTGCTTGAGCGAACCAAGGAAATCGGTATTTTACGTGCGATTGGTGCTTCTAAGGGAAATATCTCTAAAATCTTTAATGCTGAAACCTTTATTGTTGGCTTATGTGCAGGATTACTGGGAGTTGGTATCTCTTATTTAGCGTTAATACCAGGGAATGCTTTGATTCATCGGTTGATTGGCTCAGGGGATGTTAGTGCTTCACTTCCGATTTCTTACGCAGTCATTTTAATAGTCATTAGTATTTTGTTGACTTTGATTGGTGGTTTTGTTCCAGCCAAGAAAGCTGCGAAGAAAGACCCAGTCGAAGCGTTGCGTACAGAATAATATAGTAAGTAGACATTTTCAACTTTCAGAGGGGGAAATAACAGATGATTAAAATAATGGGTTACCTCACAAAAAAAGATTGGGGCTATATTTTTCTTAGCATTTTCTTGATTGTGATGCAGGTCTGGTTAGATTTGAAGCTTCCTGACAATATGTCTGACATTACAATGCTCGTTCAGACAGAAGGGAGCGAAATGCAAGATGTCCTAATGGCGGGTGGTTATATGTTAGCCTGCACCTTGGGAAGTTTAGTATTGACTTTCACAGTAGGATATTTTGTAGCCCGGATTGCTATAGGAGTAACAAAGCGATTGCGAGAAATAATCCATGATAAGCTTATGGATCTATCTATGGAAAACAGTGGAAAGCTTTCGTTATCCGGTTTAATTACTCGTTCCACCAATGGATGCTACCCAATTTCAAAATTTTGTAGCAATGGGGTTACAGCTATCTGTAAAAGCGCTAATTTTGGCTGTTTGGGTAGTTGTGAAAATTGCTAAAAAAATAAACAAAGTAATTTCATTTATCAATGAGAGGTTTAAAGATATGAGTGAAAAAACTGCTAAAACAAAATACTTTATTGAGAATGCTGTGATTGAACTAATGGAAGACAAAACATTTGAAAAACTAACAATTAATGACATTTGTAAAACTGCTGAAATTAGTCGAAATACCTTTTATAACTACTATCATGATAAGTATTCTTTCGTGGACGAACTGGTTGACTATGTAGAGAAGATTTGTGAAGATTTCTGTTTTCTAGAGGAAGGTCACAAATCTTGGCACTTTTTATTGAACGAACTACTAAAAAAATATCGATTATTGCATTCTTTTCTTCAAAATGAGCGGGAGCCAGAGTTTTCGAAAATTTTTAAAGCGCTAATTGTAGAAAGTATTTATTTTTTACTGTATCACAAGAGTCCATCCACAAACTTATATTTAACAATTGGTTTGTCGGAAGGAGTATACGGGATCATTGCTTATTGGTTGGGTATGGAGAATCACGAGATGGTAAATAAGTTAGCATTAGTGGAAGAATCTATTGAAACACTATTAGATGGTACACCAATTAATGATTGAATTCATAATGAGCAAATATTGATGAACAAGTTACATTTTAAGTGTCATATCTATGTAGAACGTTTGTGAGGCGTACAGACAATTTTTGTCTGTATGCCTTTTTTATTTTGAAAAAATTTTAGTTTTTTCGAAAAATGCTCACTCCCAGATTGTAGTAATAATGGAAAGGGATAGAAGTAAAACGAGTTGAATGAATTTTTTGAGGAGGAGAATTTTATGGGCGTCTCAGAGGAAACCCACATTCGACACGCGTTTGACAGTTTTTGTAAGAAAGTAGTCCGCAACGAGGCATTAAATATTCAAAAAAAATACGCTAGATTTCGCCAACGCCAGATCTCAATGGAAATATTAGAACAAAAAGGGTTAGGTACAGAGTTCTATTATTTGGAACCAAACTTGAATAGTAGTGGTAGTTTTACTGTCCTAGGTATGAAAATCTTTATTTCTAATGAGGAGTTGGAAAATGCGATTGCAGCATTACCTAGTCTAAGACAAGAAATTATTCTGATGTCCTTCTTCATCGGTCTCAATGATCGGGAAATTGGCGATATTATTGGGAAAAGTCTCGGCAGTGTTTGGTACCAACGACAAGTGGCATTGGAAGAGTTAGGGAAGTATTTGGGTGGCATTTATGAAGCAAAATAAACGATATATACCATTCATACCACTAGCGACGATTAAAGCAGCAACTTCAGGTGATTCAATTGCCATGTCCATCGTTCTGTCAAAATATCAAAATTATATTTCACGATTAGCCATGAAACCTGTCTATGAAGAAGAAAAAGGAATGGTTATGTACGTAGATGAATATATGCGTAGACAACTGGAAACGAAATTGATTGAGAAGATACTTGAATTTGACACAACTCGTTAAAGTATTTTTTCCCTTTCCTTTTCATTCTATGGAAGTTTTTTATTGGTTAACAATAAAGGATTTCCATAGGCTGAAAAATAGCCTAACGCTCTTTGACAAGTGAATAGTAAATCTATCAGTACAAGTAGATTACGATTTTTTAGTTACGCCATGACCGGGTTATCATTTGAGCGACAAATTTAATATGAAAATCATGACTACAATAATGAGACTTCCGTAACCAAATTGGCCCGCCATTACTGGGGGGAGGTGAAATTCCTATGTGCTTTGGCAAAGCAGCTGGTAGATAAAAAGGAGCCATCAAAATTACTTTTTTAGCTAATGTAACGAGGAGCATAAGACAATTCGAGAGGAAGGCGGTATAATGAAGACAGCTACTCGAAAAGATATAATTGATTTAGGCTTTTCTCAATACTACGCTGACAAAATCTTCAAGGAGTGTAAGAGACTTCTAGTGAAAAAAGGTTATACGTTTTATAGAAATTCAAAGATAAAGCGGATACCTATCTCTATTTTAGAAGAGGTCTTGCATATTTCTTGGGAGGAATAGTGCAATGAGAAGAGTTGCAAATGTGTACAAGGATGAAAAACGAGGTACTTGGTATTTTTCGTTGTCTCTAGGGTATGATCGTTTTGGTAAGAGAATTCAGCCCACCAGAAGAGGTTTTAAAACTCAGACAGAGGCCAAGCAAGCCATGGAGGAATTGAAAAAGAATTATACTGATTCTCAAAATATCTATCTGCAAGGAATTACGTTTCGAGATTTTTATAAGAAGTACTTCTTTCCTTGGTATAAGCTGGGTACAGTCGAAAAAACCTATGTAAAAACAGATAAGACGTTAAAACGTGCGTTAGCTTATTTTGGAAAAATGCAGATGGAAAAGATCAGACCGATTCATATTCAAGAGTTTCAACAGTATCTCGTTGAGAAGTGTTCAGTTAGAAACAGAGATGGTTCAACACGTCCTTTATCAAACAATTACATTAAACAGATTTTTAACAAGTTACGGATTATTTTTAAGCGTGCTGTAATCTTGGAAGTGATTGAAGAAAATCCAGTAGATACGATTGGAAAGATTCGAACTGTGCGTTCAGTGGTAGAGTTTTGGACAGTTGATGAGTTTAAAAAAGTATACAATTGTTCTTATCTCTGCGATTTTCAGGAGACGTTCTACAAAAGGATGATGCGTTTTTTGTTTGTTACGGGTCTCAGGAGTGAAGAGCTTTTTGCCCTACAATGGCCGGATATTGATTTTAAAAAAAGGACTTGCAGTGTGAATAAATCGCTTTATATTCGGACAAGGACGGATTATGAGTTTTCCGATACGAAAAACACTTCGAGTATCCGAACTATCACACTAGATCAACAAACCATTGAAGACCTAAAAGAATGGCAAGAGGTTCAAAAGTCAATTGGAGATGATTTAGGTTTTGTTTTTACCTTTGATGGTTTACCACCATCACCAAAAACATTTTTAGGTCGTGTTAAAAAATTGGCAGAAATAGCCGGGGTCAAGCCGATTCACTTACATGGATTGCGTCACTCACATGTTGCCTTTTTGATTGAACACAATAAGAATATCTATGCTGTTTCTAAGCGTTTAGGACATTCATCGATTAAGACAACTTTAGATAAATACGGACATCTTTATCCTGAAACAAATCAATCTTTGGCAGATGAATTTACAAAATTTGAAGTGTAATTTTTTTTACAATTTACTGCTGTCAAATTACTGTCACGAGCTATTTTTAACCGTTTTTTGAATTTTCGATGTTGATATACCAGGCTTTAGAGGCTAGTTGTCGGAATCGAAGATGGACCTTTTAATGCCAGGTTTGGATTGAGATGGGATTTAACCTTTCGTAATGTAAGCGCAACGGCGGTGAAACATGGTTTGATGGAGTTTCAGTGTAAACGTATGTTCTGGGGCTTTACTTTATATTTTAATCCAATTGAAAAAGAATTGTTTGTTCTCATGAAGGAGCCTAATCCGGATCGTGTTTCTAAAAAGTATAAACACTATCTGAATTGCTTGCTTTTGCCAAATCCTTCTTATAATGAACCTCTTTTTCCGGATGAAGAATACGATGCACTAAGAAAAGAGGAAGCATTTAGTATGTTAGGCGACTTTTCTATGGAAGTGGAACGCGTTTATGTACTTTCAAAAAATGTTGTAAAAGGTGCTACAATCAATACCTATCTCAAGTTTTATTCAAGAGAAGGAGATTTACTAGATGAAGAAGTTATTCCAAATCGAATTTCTTCTACAACGCTAGGTAAAATCAGTTCCAAGATGCCTATACTTAATGGAATTAAACTCAAAGATAAAAAAAGCACTATAGAAAATATTAAAGAAAAACTGGAATAATTAATAATTGAGTAGAAAGGAGAAGTGAAAGCATATGCGAGCGTTTAATGGTGAACGTTTAAAAGAAGCTCGTTATTATAATTCACTTTCCATTAGTGATTTAGCGGATAAATTAGGAGTCAGCAAACAAATGGTGTCAAAGTACGAGAATGGAAAATCGACGCCTGGAGCTGAAATACTCTTTGAAGTTATCCAAACTCTAAAATTCCCTAGCGAATTTTATTTTCAAATGGATGAGTTTGACGAGGGAACAAGTGGTACTTTCTATCGATCTCGTCTTACGTCAACCCAGAAACAAAAAGCACCTTCGGAATCGATAAAGAAAGCTTTAGTCATTTACAGGGATTACCTAGAGGAGCATGTAGAATTTCCGATTCTAGTAAAACCACATTTCGAAAACATTGAACAACTAATAGAGGAAAAAAATTTTGATGAAATAGCAGGAAAGTTAAGAGAATTTTGGAATATAGGAGATGATCCGATTCCAAATATTATGTATTTACTGGAAGAACATGGCTTTGTAATTGGTTTGCTTCCCACAGATATGGAGAAAGTGGATGCGTTTAGTAGTCATGAACAAATTAATGGAAATGATTACTATGTTATTCTTTCAAAAAAAGTAAAAACTTCGTTTTTTAGGCAACAGTTTTCGTTAGCGCATGAATTAGGTCACTGGATCATGCACTCAGATCTGATTGATCCTCAACATTTGGATACGGTAGAATATCGAGAAAAGGAATCAGATGCCAACGATTTTGCTTCAAGTTTTCTTCTCCCGAAACGCTCTTTTTTGAAAGATTTAGCTCAAGGACCGATTAACCTTAGTTTGTTGGCTAGTTTAAAAGGAAAATGGCATGTAGCAATTGGTGCTTTGTTAATGAGAGCATATAAGTTGGATGCAATAACAGAAGAACAGTATGTAAAGATGCAAAAACAGATTAGTTACTATGGGTGGCGAAAAGTTGAACCATTAGATGACATTACCGAAAAGGCGATTCCCCTTTCTTTAAGACAAGCGACGGAACTCCTAGTCGATAATAATGTAGTAACAGCTGCTCAAATACCTGAACAAATACAGAAAAAATACAACCGCGCTTATCCAATATCGATGCTGGAAGAAGTAGCTAGCTTAGCTCCTGGCTATTTAAGTTATAAAGATGGAGAAGTTGTCAGGTTAAAATAATTTATTTAAGAAGGGAGGGAAAATGATGGCGAAACATACAGGAGGTAAAGTAGGAAAAGCTGGAAAAACTCTTGCTTCCAAAAGAAGCAGTAAATCGGCAAAATCCAAAGCTGGAAAAGATTTAAAAAAACACCAAGATGATAAGCATTAATTTATTTAAGTAATCCATTTAGCAACAGAATAAGTTTACTAAAAATCGTAACACGAGGAATATCTAATCGTGCTATGATTTTTTTATTTGTACTTCTCTCTCCATAGAGAAATTTAGAGGAGAAAATTCTAAGGAGAAATACGCATATCATGATTTTACTCGGCTGAATACCCGACCTTATTCCTTTTCTGGGTAAGAGAGAGTATCCAGCATTAATAAACTCTTAGCCACTTTATCGTCTCTAAGATAAAGTGGTATCATTTCGAGAGATCAATTTAATTTTGAGAAAGAGACAGGGTAAATAAAATGGACAGAATCTTTTATTTGAATTTCTGTGATAAACTACCTGTATATTTAAGGTGTACTCATATTAGACATATGATTTGTTCTACTTTTTATGTTGATTATAAATGTCATCAAATAGTGTTAAGATTATATAGATAAAAAATTAAAATGAGGTGGATAATGTGGTAGATTTCAAAAAGCTAAAATCTCAAACTAAGAGTTCTAAGTCTAATGATCCAATAGAGATATTCAGGAGACTGCCTAAACCAGAGGGTATCAATGATTTGTACACTAGTCAAACTGATATTCTTCAACAATGGTATACTCGTCGAAATGAAAAAGATATAGTCCTTAAATTGCATACTGGAGGAGGGAAAACCTTGGTAGGATTACTTATGGCACAATCTACTCAGTATGAAACTGGAGATCCTGTTCTTTATTTAGCACCAACTAAACAATTAGTACAGCAAACTCTTGAAAAGGCTGACAGTTTAGGAATAAAAGCTGTTCCATATGAAACTGGCAAACCTCTTAATAATGATTTTGTTAATGGAAAAGCTATTATGGTTGGTACATACAATGCATTGTTTAACGGAAAAAGTAAATTCGGGATCCGAGGTGGAACAATTCCACAGAAAGTAGGATCAATTATCCTAGATGATGCACATACAGCTTTTTCAGTAGTTCGAGATTCTTTTACTCTTGAAGTAAGATCAGATGATAATAATCAACGATATTTATCGCTAGTTGATCTATTTCGTAAATCTTTTAAAGAACTAGATAAGCTTGGGACATTAGAAGATATAATAAGTGGAGCTGATTATTCAATTCTAGAGATTCCATACTGGGCATGGCACGAACAGCTAGATGCTGTTAGGGAACAATTAAAGTCTGATAGCGAAAAATATGCTCTTGTGTGGCCTTTACTGAGAGATAAGCTTCATCTTTGTCATGCACTAATTAGTAAAAATGGAATTACCATTACACCAATACTTCCTTTGGTAAGTACATTCCCCACATTTGATGAGGCACCGAGAAGAATTTATATGTCAGCGACTATTGCTGACGATAGTGAAATTATTCGTACTTTTGATGCTGACCCAAAATCTGTCAATAGTGCTCTTAAGTCTCGTTCATTAGCAGGAATTAGTGAAAGGATGATCCTTATTCCTGAGTTAATGCCTTTTGAATATAAGCATGAGTATAGTGAAACAATTGTTAACTGGGTAGCTGAAAAAAAAAACGTTGGAAGTGTTGTGCTTGTGTCATCAGACAAGTTAGCAGATGACTGGAAAGATAAAGCAACTGTTGCAAAAGGATCAAAAGAAGTTGAGAAATTAGTTACTCAACTACAAGAAGAAAGTATTAGGGGACCAATTGTTTTTTCTAATCGATACGATGGAATTGATCTTCCTGGTGATTCTTGTCGATTATTACTTATGAACGGTTTACCATCAGGTACTTCAAATTATGAGTTGTTCAGAGCCAGTTCTTTATATGGAGGAACCACAATTACCCGCATATTAGCTCAAAGAATTGAACAAGGTATTGGAAGAGGTGCACGTGGATCAGGTGATCATTGTGTCATTTTACTTGTTGGAAAAGATATTTCATCATGGGTTGCAAAAGAGACTAACTTTAAATTTCTTACTAGTGCTACTCGAGCTCAATTAGATATGGGAATAGAGATTAGTAAAGAAATAAAAAGTCCGAGTGAATTAGTTGAAACAATTAATAGAAGTATTAAGAGAGATAAGGACTGGATTGAATACCATGCTGAAACTTTAGATGAAATGGTTGATGAAGAAAGTATTAATGATCATCAGTTAGTTATCGCTAAAGCTGAAAGAAAAGCATTAAACTTATGGAGTGATGGATATCATGCAAATGCGATTGCTAAGCTTGAAAAAGAAACATCTAGACCTGAAAATATTTTAGATACTCAAGTAATTGGTTGGTTTCAACAATTATCAGCTCGTATAGCAGATAATTGGGGAAATACTAAAAGAGCTGAAGATTTACAAAAGCAAGCTTATTTTAATAATCGAAACTTAATCAGACCAAAAATTAATCCACCGTATCGGCCACTGACTCTTTTAAGTTCTCAGGCAAGAGCCATTACTGAAAATATTGGAGAATATAGACTTCGTCAAGGGTATCTACAAAAGTTTGAAGAAGTTATCTCAAATCTACACCAAGATGCAAGTGCTAATCAGTTTGAACAATCTCTAAGTGATTTAGCCACCTTTATAGGACTGACTTCTGAGCGTCATGACAAAAATGGAAAAGGTCCAGATATTTTGTGGTTATTACCAGAGAAGACAGGGTTTGTTATTGAAGCAAAAAGTAGGAAAAAAGAAAAAAATCCATTAACAAAAATCGAGCATGGACAATTATTAATCGCTTCTGAATGGTTTAAAAAAGAATACCCAGATTATGATTGTGTAAGGGTCAGTGTTCATCCACATAGCCTTGCTAGCGATACAGCTATAGCAGATTTTTCATATGTACTCACATATGAAAAACTCCACTCTCTGATTTCAGACATACGTGCTTTCCTAACTGTTCTTTGTCATTCACAACTTGATGAAAGCAATTTGGAGATAGAATGCGCACATATGCTAGAAAGCTCGAATCTTCATTCAAGAAGAATTAAAGACAGTTATTTAGTTCTTTTCAATAAAAATTAATATCTATAGAAAACAGTTTAGAGATAATGAAAGTTATCTTTAAACTGTTTTTTTTTTGAATTTATATAAAAAAATAAATTAATGATACGTGCTAATTTAAAAAACATATAATGTAAACCATAGCCAAAACTCAAGAGTATTGACTATGATTTTTATTTCCAGTAAAATCAAGACATACACCGTTGTCATAACTAATGGTCAAAAGTTTGTTAGGAAAGAGGGTGAAAAACGTGAAATATGGTTATGCAAGAGTGAGTACCCGTCACCAGGATTTAGAAGGACAAATGCGTCAATTAGAAGAGGAGCACTGTGACAAAATTTATTTTGAAAAAATTACTGGAACAAAAAAAGATCGTCCGGAATTTCAGAAGCTGATCCAAACTATTCAGGTTGGAGATACGTTGGTCGTAACAAAACTCGATCGATTCGCTCGAAGTACTCAGGATGCTCTAAATACAATTAAATTACTTTTTGAAAAAGGGGTTAAAATTAATGTATTAAATTTAGGTGTGATTGAGAATACATCTACTGGTAGACTCATTTTTACTATTTTTAGTGCTTTCGCAGATTTTGAACGTGACTTAATCGTAGAACGAACTCAAGAGGGAAAAGAAATAGCTAAGCAACGATCAGGGTATCGGGAAGGTCGTCCTAAAAAATTTTCACAACAACAAATCACATTAGCTATGAGTCTACTAGAAACTAACTCCTATACACAGGTAGAAAAGATGACTGGGATTAGTAAGAGTACGTTAACAAGATATAAACGTAAGAGAGACTAGCTGATTAATAAGAAATAAGCTGGTAATTTTTGTGTGATTATCAAAATTTTGATAAAACATCGACGCTAGAATCCGTAGAAATTATCATAAAAAAACAATCGGTTAAAAAGAATAAAAAAACTACTCTTATTTCTACATATGAGAGCTATAATAGTAGAAGCGAGTAGATTATTTAATTAAATATATATATAGAATAAACAGAAAAAAAAGGCATGTAATTTATCGAATTAATAAAGAGTTGAAAATGAAACTAGACTAGATTAAAGAGGAGACACTTACATAATGACAGAGAGAATAGAAAAAAGCTCAACAACTTTGTATCAAGCTCTATGGAATTCAGCGGATATCTTGCGTTCAAAAATGGATGCAAACGAATATAAAAGTTATTTATTAGGATTGGTCTTTTATAAATACCTTTCAGATAACATGCTTCGCTATGTGTCAGTATTACTAGAAGAAGAAACAGAAGATTTACAAGTAGCTCAACGTTTATATGTAAAAGCCTGTGAAGATAGTGACATAAAAGAAGATCTATTAGAAGAATTGCAAGATGAATTTTCTTATACTATTGAACCTCAATTAACGTTTACAGCACAAGTTAACGCTATTCATGATGGTTCTTTTCAATTAGAAGATTTAGTACAAGGATTTCGCGATATCGAGCAATCTAGCGAAATTTTTGAAAACCTTTTTGAAGACATTGATTTGTATTCTAAAAAATTAGGCGTATCGCCACAAAAACAAAACAAAACGATTGCGGATGTTATGAAAGAATTATCTGTTCTTAATATGGCTGGTCATGCAGGGGATGTGTTAGGGGATGCTTATGAGTACTTAATCGGTCAATTTGCTTCTGAATCCGGTAAAAAAGCGGGAGAATTTTATACGCCTCAACCTGTTGCAAAATTGATGACTCAAATCGTTCTACAAGGAAAAGAAAATCAAAAAGGATTTTCTGTTTATGATCCGACAATGGGATCAGGTTCTTTATTATTAAATGCCAAAAAATATTCGAATGAATCTGGAACGATTTCTTACTTTGGACAAGAACTCAATACCTCAACTTACAACTTAGCACGAATGAACATGATTCTTCATGGTGTATCAACAGCAAATCAAGATCTTCGTAATGCGGATACGTTGGATCAAGACTGGCCAACAGAGGAGCCGACCAACTTCGATGCTGTTCTTATGAATCCACCTTATTCCGCCAATTGGTCAGCGGATAAAGGCTTTTTAGAAGACGTTCGTTTTTCAACCTATGGAGTATTAGCACCAAAATCAAAAGCAGACTTTGCTTTCTTATTGCATGGGTATTATCACCTGAAAGATTCTGGTGTTATGGCGATTGTCTTGCCACATGGGGTACTCTTTAGAGGTGGTGGAGAAGGAAAAATCCGTAAAGTATTATTAGAGAACGGTGCAATCGATACGGTTATTGGTTTACCCGCTAATATTTTCTTTAATACGTCTATTCCAACGACTGTTATTATCTTGAAGAAAGACCGTCCAACTAAAGATGTTTTATTTATTGACGCTTCTCAAGGATTTGAAAAAGCAAAGAATCAAAATACCTTAACGGATGAACATATTGATACTATCTTAGAAGCTTATGCTAAAAGAGAAAATAAAGAGAAGTATGCTTATGTAGCAGGATTTGAAGAGATTGTAGAAAATGACTACAACTTAAATATCCCTCGTTACGTAGATACCTTTGAAGAAGAGGAAGACATTCCGTTAGAAACGATTTCTACAACGATTCAACAAACAAAAAAAGACTTAGCTCATGCGGAAAGTGAGTTATTTGGTATGTTAAACGAGTTGCATGGAACAACAGAAGATGCAGATAAGGAATTGCAGGAGTTTATTTCGAAGTTGATGAATGATGGTGATAATGTTGAATAAAGAAAAGCAGACTCCTAAAATCAGGTTTGATAAATTTAATTTGGATTGGGAAAGAGTAAAGTTAGGGGATGGAACGTCTAGAATTGGTGATGGACTTCATGGTACTCCTCAATATTCTGAGAAAGGAAATATAGCATTTATAAATGGAAACAATTTAGTAAATGGAAAAATTGTTATCACTAAAAAAACAAAATTTGTACAAGAGGAACAACAATCAAAGAAAGATAAATTATTAAATAGTAACACAATATTAATGTCTATAAATGGTACTATAGGCAACCTAGCTTATTATGCTGGTGAAAAAATCATGTTAGGAAAGAGTACTTCTTTTTTAGAAGTTACTAGATTTAATAAAAACTTTATGTATCAATTACTTCAAACAAATAAAATAAAAAGTCATTTCTTAAATAATCTTACTGGATCAACTATTAAAAATTTAGGATTGAAGACTATAAGAGAAACGCCTTGTTCAGTTCCAACACTGGAAGAACAAATTAAAATCGGTTATCTATTTAAACAGTTAGATGATATCGTAACACTTCAGCAACAACTTCTTAACGACCATAAGCAACTGAAAAAAGCTATGCTGCAAAAGATGTTTCCGCAAAAAGGAGAAAGTGTTCCAAGAGTTAGGTTTGCTGGGTTTGTTAGTAAATGGAATGAAGACAAAATAGAAAATCTTCTTATTGAAAGAAATGAACGTTCAGGAGAAGGAGAATTAATTTCGGTAACGACTAATTTTGGAGTAGTAAAAGCAGCAGATCTAAAAAGAACAGATAACTCAAGTAAAGATAAATCGAATTACAAAAAAGTTGAAAAAGGTGATATTGCATATAATTCGATGCGCATGTGGCAAGGTGCAAGTGGATTATCTAAATATACAGGTATAGTAAGTCCTGCGTATACGATTATAATTCCTAAAGAAAATGTGTCTCCATTATTTATTTCTTATTTATTTAAGTTACCTAGTATAATTCAAACTTTTCAAGCAAATTCTCAAGGTCTAACGTCTGATACTTGGAATTTAAAATACCCTATGTTAAAAAAAATAAAAATCAAGGTACCAGAACTTAAAGAACAACAAAAAATTAGTATATTCTTCAAACAACTAGATAAGACTATTGATTTTCACGAAAAAAAATTAGAAACCTATCGAGAACTGAAGAAAGCAATGCTACAAAAAATGTTTGTTTAAGACTAAGGAAATGAGGCGAGTGGATGGCTATCACGTTTACTTCTGAATCAGAGTTGGAACAAAATCTCATTAACCAATTGATTAGTGGAGATTCGCAATGGACCTATCGAAAAGACTTAAACACAGAAGAAAAATTATGGGTGAACCTTAGAGAAAAACTAGAACGAAACAATAAAGATGTATTAAATGGAGTAAACCTGACGGAACAAGAATTCCGTCAGGTTCAAAACCAATTAACCTTTGCGAACTTCTATGACGCAGCTAAATGGTTGGCTGGTGAAAATGGCGTTGCGAAAGTCCAAGTCCAACGCGAAGATGCGTCTCTTGGAACAGTTCGTTTGAAAGTATTAAACCGAGCAGATATAGCGGGTGGCATGTCTTCTTATGAAGTGATTAACCAATTTCAGAGTTTTAAACAAAGCGCAGACGATCGTGATCGACGTTTTGACGTCACGTTGTTGATCAATGGCTTGCCGCTGATTCATATTGAACTAAAAAATAGAGCCCATTCTTACATGGATGCTTTTAGACAGATTAAAAAGTACTTAATACAAGGCAAGTTTAACGGGATATTTTCAGCGCTTCAAATGTTTATTGTATCGAATGGCAGCGATACACGCTACATAGCTGCTGCACAAGATACAAAATTAAATGAGCAATTTTTATCGACTTGGGTGGATTCAAAAAATGACCCTATTACGAGTTATTTAGACTTTGCTGAACACGTTTTATCGATTCCACAAGCCCATAAGATGGTAACTCAATACACGGTTATCGATAGCGATAAAAAAGCGCTGATTTTATTAAGACCGTATCAAATACATGCTATTGAAGCGATTAAACAAGCCTCAAAACGACAAGAATCAGGGTATGTCTGGCATACAACGGGTTCAGGTAAGACGTTGACGTCGTATAAAGCAGCTCGTAACTTGTTGCAAATTCCCTCATTAGATAAAACCATTTTTATCGTTGACCGTGTCGATTTAGACCAACAAACCACTTCATCTTTTACTTCTTATGCAGAAAATGATGTGGTCCAGATCGACGAGACGGATAACGTCAGTGATTTGATTAAAAAATTACTCTCAGCTGATCGCTCGGTCATTGTGACGACGATTCAAAAATTAAACCATGTTATGAAACGATTTGAAGGAAAAGAATCGACTCCACGATATAAAAAATTAAAACACTTGCATATCGCTTTTGTAGTTGATGAATGCCACCGTGCAGTCTCCCCACAAAAGAAGAAAGAAATCGAACAATTTTTCTATCAGTCTCTTTGGTATGGGTTTACTGGTACGCCTATTTTTGCTGAAAACGCCAAACAAGCTTTAGGAAACTTAGCGCGCACAACAAAAGAACAATATGGCAGCAGCCTACATGAATACACCGTTAAAGAAGCGATTCACGACAAAGCTGTCTTAGGCTTTCAAATTGAATACAAAAGTACTTTTTCAGATGATGAGTTAGACGATTTGATAGTAAAGCTAGATCTAAGTATAGACTTAGCGAGTTTATCTGAACAAGAAAAGGAACGCATGATTCCAAAATCCGTTTATGAAGATGAAAAGCACATGTTAGAAGTCATTCATTCGATTGTAAACAAATCTCGACGAAAATTAGGCTTTCAAAATGGTCCAGGTAAAACGTACAATGCTGTGTTAACGACATCTTCTATTGCACAAGCCCAACGTTACTATGAGTTGTTTAAAAAAGTGGTTGCTGAAGAAACACCAGTAACGATTCATGATAAAACCAAAAGTGTTTTACCTAACTTTCCAAGAGTGGCGATTACTTATTCGATTTCTGAAAACGAGGAAACGTCTGTTACTAATCAAGATAAGATGACGGAAGCCATTAAAGATTACAATGAGATGTTTGATACCTACTTTTCTATCGAGACCATGCGGGCGTACAATAAAAACGTCAATGATCGTTTAGCACGAAAGCAAGAAAAATACTTATTTAGAAAAGAACAATTGGATTTAGTCATTGTAGTGGATCGTTTGTTAACAGGATTTGATGCGCCTTGTTTAT
The DNA here is from genome assembly GCF_038007125.1 of Carnobacterium sp. FSL W8-0810. Taxonomy (NCBI): domain Bacteria; kingdom Bacillati; phylum Bacillota; class Bacilli; order Lactobacillales; family Carnobacteriaceae; genus Carnobacterium; species Carnobacterium sp. FSL W8-0810. The sequence goes on from NZ_JBBOWO010000004.1 coordinate 23,466, forward strand.
CAACGCTTTTTATTGATCGTGCACCGATGCAACCACATGACTTGATTCAAGCTTTTTCAAGAACCAATCGGTTATTTGATCGTTCTAAACATTTTGGACAAGTTGTTACGTTTCAAACCCCTGCTTTATATACGCAGAAAGTAAAGGATGCTCTTGTGCTGTATTCAAATGGAGGAGAGAACGAGTTATTAGCACCCGTCTTCGAAGAAGCCCATCAGGCCTTTAAAGATGCTTTAGTAGGCTTAAGAAAAATCGCTCCTTCACCAGAATTTGTGGATAAATTAAGTTTAGGACAAAAGAAAAAGTATGCGAAAGCCTTTCAAGAAGTAGACAAAGCTTTTGCGGCTATTCAAGTGTATACGGAATATGAGGAAGCAGAGCTAGAAAAAGAGTATCGAGTCACAGTAGAAGAGATAGAACACTACCATGGAAAGTATGAAAACGTCCTAATAGAAATAAAACCAGATGATCCTGAAAAAATAGACGACCCAATAGATATGGATATGGAATATGAGCTAGAATCTGTTAAAACAGAAGATATCAATTATGAGTATATTTTGCTCTTGATTCAGGCATTGGTTCCAACATATATAGAATCTGAAATCAGTTCCGAACTAGAGTCTGATTCAGAAGAAATTGATAGCTACATCAACGATTTGAAACGGACTAATCCAAAACTTGCAGAGTTAATGGAACAATTATGGAAAGATATTCAAGAAGAACCAGAACAGTACCGTGGCAAGCAAGTCTCTAGTCTATTGGAAGAAATGATTCAAGAAGCGATCGCTTACCAAGTAAATCGTCTTTCAAAAGAATGGGCGATGAAAGAGAGCGTCTTAACTTTTTACGTCAATCATTATAACCCTAAAAAAGAAAGACAAAACGGGGAATCTGAATTAAAACGAACAAGTGATTATGAGGCATATAAAGCTACGACAGAAAATCCTGTAAAACGGTTAACGTATTGGAGAGAAATAAAGAACGCTGTTGCAGATATGATTAGCGAAACGATTTTACCTTTACGCAAACCTTAGTTTAACAACGTAAGACTAGAAATAAATGAATAAAATAAACGTTCGTTAATTAACGAGCGTTTAAAAATGAAAAATATACAACGTTTAGGAGCAATGAAATGATTGTCAAAAAACACATACTTTCCTTTTTGATTGCTACTTCTCTTTTGCTAGGGGCTTGTAGTCCTTTAGTAGAAGAGAATGGAACAGAAGAAAGTTATTTAGGCACAGAAACAACAGCAAAGAGTAGTCAAACGAGTGAGAGTACAGAAGTAAAAAAAGAGAGCAGTTCTGAAGCAGCTTCTTCCAGTCAAACTGAAGGTACAAAAGAACAATCCGTTAAGGAAAGCCAGACTGAAGAAGTAGCATCAGAGGAACCGATAGATGGCTACAAAACGATTAGTGTTGACGGTGGCGACTTATCAGGGCATAGAGAACCAAATGTACGTGTTAATATTGGTTTTGATGATCGAGAGTATTGGGGATTTACCAATGAATATGGACAACTTGTGCGTGTAATAGCAGACGAAATCATCCTTCAAGAGGACACTACTGAACCTGTTACATCCGATGGCCGGTATTATTCTGATGAAGCGAAAGTTCCTGGAGTGGAAAGTTCTACCCTAGACGAAGGACACGTTATTGCGGATTCTTTGGGTGGGGTGTCTAACGCCTACAATATCACTCCACAAGATAGTGTATTGAATAGACATGGGGATCAGGCCTATATGGAACGAAATATTCGTCAAGCAGGCGGAGCGACAAACTTTGAGGCCATTATCACTTATTCTGACACTGAAACACAGATTCCAAGCAAGTATAGGTATACGTATACTATACTTGGGAATGAAATTGTTGACGAATTTCAGAACGGAAATCCTGATGAATACAACAAAGAGCAAGGGTTAACAACAAGTGAGTCAACTGAAAGTGAACCCTCATCAGAAAGTTCTATTGTAGAACCAGAAAAACCTAGTGGAGACATTTCTTCAGTCGATACAAATAATAATGGAATGGTAACAATTAAAGAAGCAAAAGATGCTGGCTTCTCTATGCCTATTACAAAAGACCACTGGCTTTATATTTACATGCGTGATAACGATGGTGATGGAATGGTAGGAGAATAATAAAATTTGAGAATTATTTTACAGGCAGGTCATGTATCTAATCTTTATAAGATACGTGACCTGCCTGTTTTTTATATTATTTTTTTTCTTTTTCTGAAATTAAGGTTTTTATTTCTTCTATTGGTATAATTTGCGGCGGAACAGAAGTGCCACGAACGGCAATTCCAACTGCTTCATCTTTTGAATTTACCACAGGACCGCCACTGTTTCCTTCAAAAATATTTTGAGATATCTCATACCTGATATTTTTTTTATAGTGAACTTTCCTATCTATATTTCCATCAGTTATTTTTATTTCATCGTTATAAGAATATTCAGGAAATCCTAATAAGCGAACAAAATCATCTTTTTTTATAGACTCATTTGAAGCTATTATACCTACATTATTTATATCAATATTCTCGGGTTCTAGAATAACAATATCTTTTTCAATATCATAATATATTATTTTAGCAAAATAAGACACTTGATAGCTATTCCACTTAAAATACCTAATATTGTATTCCTTACCAATAATATTCATACCAAGTTCAATAAGATCTATAACATATTCTAATACATGATAATTAGTTATTAAACCAACACCTTGTAGATAAAATGCAGTACCTTGGCCATAGGCTGTATCTAACATATTAGATTTTTTGTCAAAATAGAATATATCATTATCACCGCTATCAACAATGAAAACGTTATCATCATAGAAATTATTAGATAACACTATTTTAATGGGCTTTATCTTAGTTCTTGAAATGTCAACAACTAATTTATTAAATCTAAGCGCTAACTTAATGAAGACAGAATCAGTGGATCCTTTTACGTGTCCTACATGTGTAATCATACCTTTTAGTACTTTAAACATATCTATTTTATCAGAGTATTTTTTATTTCTAAATGGATATTGTTCTTTAAATTTTTGAATAGGTATATCTAAGTTATCAATATTTTGCTCCAAAGAATGAAGCATAGCTCTAATTCTACGTATGTATGTTCTTCGTACATTTAATTTTTTATTTACTGTTATACCAGTAACTTCTTGATGTTCTGTATATCTTTGAAATCTTACTTTATCATTATTAATAATAAAACCATTATCGGTTATAATTTTTGTTAAATGAGTTGATAAAACAGGTAATTCACTCTTGTATTCCATGATTTGGCTTGTGAATGGTAGGTTAGATGAAAGAGTTATATCATCTGCATACCTAGAATACCTAGCTGTGGGCATTTTTCTTACGTAACTTGTCAAATCTTTATCCATAGTTTTTGCTATAATGTTAGAAACAATTGGAGATGTAGGAGCTCCTTGAGGTAAATAACCATCTGGATGACAACAAATATTTGCTAGAGTATAAGCAACTTTTAGATTTAATTTAAAATAACGAATAAACATATTACTCACACGTCCATAAGAGATATTTTTAAAAAAATTCTCTAGATCAAGGTTTATAATATATTTTCTATCAATATGAATCTGTGCATTAGTAAGAATATCTTTTTCTGGAACAAATCCATGTGCATTAATATGAGAAGAAAAATTTTCATAAATTATATTTTTTAGTTTTATCTGTATTACCATCAAAGAGTCTGATGGTTTATGTATTTTTCTTTTAGAACCATTTTTCTTCAAAATTTCAAATTCAGTATAATTTTTTCGTTTGTTGTAAACGATAATGTCTTTCAATTCTTCTTTAGTAACATTTAACATGGTTGCAACGTCTTCAAAATTTTTCAAACTTTTCAAATTCATATAATTTCCTCCAAATAAAAGAGTAAGGTACTCTTCCTATCCTACAATATACGATAAGCTGCCGATTAGCTAACATTACATGACAACTATTATGCTAATAGCTGCAGCTGGTCTTAGAAGTAGATAAAGTGTTGATTAGACAGCAGTTCCACCGTCCTAAATTCAGTATCCTTACTCGATACTTATTATAGACTTAAATTAGCAACTTTTAAAGGTCTATAATATTAGTCGTACTATTTGTAAAGGTATTTGTGAGTAATTATGGGAATAAGTTTTGGTAATTTTATAAAATCTGGTTTTATAAGGATTTCTATCTATTTCAATTTCTTTAAAAAAGATTACCAAAAACACTTGTATTTGGGAATCAGATTAATCACTTAATTAATCTCCTTTAAACATAACTACACACTAAAAAAATTGAAACGTCCTTAAAATGCTTCTGAGAGGCACTAAAAATCAAAAAAATTGAAGAATAAAAGCCTAAACAGCTTATTCTTCAATTTCTTTGATTTTTTCTTGATCCATATTTTTAAATGCTATCATTCGTTTAGTTTCTTTATCTAAGATTGATTTAGCAAAAGTTAAAAAGGAATCTACGTCTTGAGTTGCTAATAGTTCAACATACTGTGCTTTTGTCTCTTTTTCAATAATTAATGGAGGAAACCCTTCTTGTAGTAAAGAATAGTTCATCATCATTCGACCAGTTCGGCCATTCCCATCTGAGACTGGATGAATCCGTTCAAACTGAATATGAGTATCCAAAATAGCCGTTAATTTAGCTTCACTATTTTTAGATATGCTTAAACGATAATTTAAATTATCAATTAATTGAGAGACTAACAAGGGCGTTTCTTCTGGTGAAGTTGTTTGAAATTCAGCACCTAAAATCATATTTTCATTCTTTTTAAATTGACCTTTATCGTATTGTAAGCGATCTGTTAAATCAGCATGTATCTCTTTAATAATTGTGATAGAAAGGGACTCTTCATTTATTAAATGATTTATCATATGATCAAAAGCTTGCTTGTGATTCTCAATCTCATAAAATTCTCTAACTGTAGCGCCGGAACTAATTGGTAAAGTACCATTTACAATGATAGAAACGGTAGCAGGTAGAGAAATTGTATTTCCCTCAATCCCTGCCGAATGATGAGCTAATCGTACTAAAATGTCTTCAAAGTAGTCGCTAGTTATGGATTTGAAAAATTTATTCATTTGGAGGCCTCCTACATTTAATATCTACACAAAAGTATACTTACGCAAGCTATTCAACAGTGTCTGTGTGAGTATTTTTAAAATTCTAAGCTTAAAAGTCTTTTGTTATCTACGGATCTTTAAAGTTAACTATACAAAAGTATACTAGTATACTTTTGTATAGTTAACTTATTTTCTGCAAACTTATTTTTTTGAATGCTCGTAAAGATGTTCGTACATTTGATTGTAACCCTCTCTTTGACGGTTAGTTAAGCGTGCGTTTACATAACTTTCAATTAGCATTTGCATCATATCGTTTACAGTTGATTTATCCATTTCTTCTAACTCTTCAATAAAAGGTTTTAATGTATTTAGTCTTAGTAATACATCAGGAGATAATTTAGCTGTTTTTGTAGCTTTAAAAAAGTTTTCGGGTACCTTCTTCTCTTGTACTTTAAATTGTTTTTGAATTTGTGTTTTTTTGATTTCAATTGGAAGGTCATTTGGTGAATGGATAGGTGATCTTCCAAAGTCATTAGTTCCTTTTATGGATACATTTTTTTCTTGGAGACTACTTTTTTGTCTTTTGATAATTGGTTCAAATGACTTACTCATAAAATACTCCCTTCTCCCATTCTAAGCAGTTAAATATTTTCTAAATACGCTTCATGGTCGTTCAATTCATTTAAAACATCTATGAAAATTTGGTGAGCTTTTCCATCCCACATTTCTACTTTTCCATTTGCATTAGTGTTCATGTGAACACCTTCTACATCATATACTTTTAAACGTTCTTGGTAATTTACAATAGTATCAATAACATTGCTGCCATACATTTCTCTTGCTTGATCTAAAACTCTAGTATCCACTCGTCCACCTTGTCTTAACATCATAGGAATAATTCCAACAACTTGTAAGTGGGCATTATAGTTTTCTGATAAAAATTGCATGTAAGCAATATATGTTTGGGCTCCATCTAATGAGAGTTCTTGGGTTTGAAGAACAATAATACAATAATCGGCAGCTATCATAGCATTGTCTGAGTAATCAGATATCGTGGGTGGAACATCTATATAAATACGATCATAACTATTTTTGAAGGGCTCAATTAATTCTTTTAAATAAGAAATTTGAGCTATTTCATTATCTGGGTATTTATCAAAAAGAATCTTTGATAAATTTCTAAATGATGTATTTGCTGGTATCATATCTAAATTATCCATGACATGAACGATTTCATCGGTAAGGTTTCCATTTCGAAAACCATCAGTAATTGATTTTGATATGTTATCAAGATTTCCAGTTTTAGCAAGCACTCTAGTAGCATTGCCTTGAGGGTCCATATCAATAACTAAGATACGTTCCTTTAAATATGTAGCTGCTTCATATGCCAGCATAGTTACGGTTTTTGTTTTGCCAACCCCGCCCTTAAAGTTTCCAACAACATAAACTTTTCCGTTCATTTGTTTACCTCCTAATTTATACATAAGTATACTTATGTATAAATTTTACCATTTACAAACATAATATGCAACGGTATACTACTGCAAAAGTTACTTATGTGTAGATGTAACAAAAATGAAATATAAGCACAAGTATACCAGTATACTTGTGCTTAAGTTAAAAAGTATACTGGTATACTGGTATACTACGCACAAGTATACCAGTATACCAACGGATAAGTATACTAGTGTACTTGTGCATTATCCTTATAATTAAGTAAGATCACTGACAAAGTAACATTTTCCTATAAATTGTTTTCGATTAAATCCTATGAAAACTATACGATAGTATACCAGTATACCTTTGTATAGTTTTTTTAACATGTAAAAACCTTCAAACAAACTACGCGTTAGTATACTGGTATACTAACGTTTGTTTTATGCAGTATACTAGTATACTGTTGTATAGTTTGTTAATAGAAAAAAGCATTTACATCACATTTCAAGTACGTTAGGCTCGATATAACACTAAAATTAAATAAAAAAAAAGCCCCACGAATTGGCGTTCGTAGGACAACAAATTATTCTGATTTATGTATTGTCATTATACCAAGCACCTGGACAAATGGCAATTGGCTTTTTACCAACACAGGAGCCAAGCTGTGTGCGTGACAGCATTTAAGTAGACAGGTTAAGCATACGCCGCTGCAATAAGGAATGCTAGGAACAATCAAATAGGGTCGCTATATCCTCTATTGTTCTGAATGGTGACCACGACCGATTTGAACTGGTGGGGGCGGTAATCCAGGTCTGATTTAGACTGGTAGCTTAAAACAATACTCTTAGGGTGGATTTTAAGAGTGTTTTAAGCGTGTTGAGACAATAACACCGACGATATAGCATGTGAAGCAGGCTCCGACTCGATCCGAGGCTAGAACATACATAAAAGACACATTCGTACTCTAGTTCAGCTTAAATATATTTTTAGGCTTTGCTAGGGTACAACTATGCTCATCTCACCACTTTCTCTCACCTCGGCTAGCAAATGAGAACCATTAGTTCAACCACTTTTAGTGATTATCTAACTTAAATAACAAGAACGATCTCTTATCAATGTAACTAATTAAGGAAAAGTAACTTTGTTATACTGTAGATAAATTTTAAAACATGTTATAGAGAAAAAACAAATTAAGTTTGAGGGATTGTAATATGAAGACTTAATAATTTTTGAATTACATGAGTCAAATTATGCTAGACAGAATAGCTTGACTCATGTAATTCAAAAATACTTTCAATGGTGTTTGATAGTTCAACAAGTTAATGACATTGTAAATCATTGTTCTAGTTCATCTGAGGTACACTCCTATATGTCTTCTTTACTCGGAAACATATAGGAGTGTACCAAAATGGTTCTTTTATTTACCTAGCTTAATTTTACAATTGGAGTAATATCTTTAAGTTATAATAAAATAGAATGTTATTTTTAATAATAACTGCCATATAACACATTGAAATATTTACAATATCAAGTACCGATCTATAAAAAAGTTGGAGGAGAGTATAATGGATGAAGATTTCTTTCAAAAAAGTGAATTATATCAAGATTTGTATTATATTACTAAAGGAAGAGAAAAGTGCGCTCCAAACCATAATTTTGGCCCAAATATAAGAGAATACTACTTGATGCATATTATTTTAAATGGTAAAGGATACTTTGAAACAGAAACATCTAAATTTAATCTTTCTAGAGGCCAATTTTTTATTATCTTTCCTGATGAACAAACATTTTATCAAGCTGATGAAGAAGATCCATGGGAATATATTTGGTTTGGTTTTGATGGAAGGGTTGCAGAAGCTATATTAGCCTCTATGGGGGTGAATAGACAAATACCAATTGGATCAATAAATAAATTTGATGAGTCAAATTTATTTATTGAAGATATGGTAGGAATGGAACCGTTTGAGCATGAGAATCGTATACAATTACAAGGGATGCTCTATTGGTTAATTTCGCTTTTAGATTCTAAAACACGAAATAATACGATGAAGCCAATTGAAAAAATTAATAGAAAAATTGTATATACTTATGATGCTATTAATTTTATCAAACAAAATTATCAAAATGTAGACTTTTTGATTGGCGACATTTCTGATTATCTTTCACTGAATGATTCTTATTTAACGTCTATTTTTCGTAAAACTACTGGAAGAACCCTGCATGAATATTTAATTGATTATCGTATTCAAAAAAGTAGAGAATATCTTGAGACAACTGATTTTAATGTTAGGGAAGTTGCGGAAAAGATAGGATATAAGAATTCACTAAGCTTTACCCGTGTATTTAAAAGGAAAATCGGCATGACACCTACGGAATATAAAAAAATGACTAAAAAGAGGTAAAGTAAGTACTATTTATATATGAGGAACTGAGGCGATACTGTCTCAGTTTTTTAATTTTTATATTGAAAAGCAAGTTATTAGCTAATAACTAGTCAATTTAACTTTATTCAAGAATCTATAATACTGTATGCTTTAAGAAGACTAGATATATTTTTTTAACCATAATTATTTGTTAAGATAACAACAACAAAGATAATAAAGCGTTTTCAAATAAAATCAACAAAATAGTACAGTATGTCGACTTATACTATTTTGTTGATTATTTCATTAAATAAAAAGGAGATAAGAATATGTTTACAAAAAAAGGCATGAAAAGAAAAATTGCTTTAACATTAGGTTTATCATTATTTTTAGCAGCTTGTGGAAATGAAGATAGCACAGCAAATGGAAAAGATGTTACTTTAACTTACAGTATTTGGGATGCAATACAAGAACCGGGTATGCAAGCAATAGCTGATGCTTTTGAAGAAGAAAATCCAGAGATTAAAGTAAATGTTGAAGTAACACCTTGGGAGCAATATTGGACTAAACTGGAGTCTTCAGCTCAAGGGGGGAGCATGCCTGATGTATTTTGGATGCATTCAAATGAAATTGCTAATTATTCAGAAGGTAATGTACTTATGGATTTGTCAGAAACATTTGAGAATTCTGAAAATGTAAGTATAGAACAATTTCCAGAAGAATTAGTTGAACTTTACTCAGCTGAAGACAAATTATTAGGTGTGCCTAAAGATTACGATACGATAGGACTTTGGTATAATAAAGCTTTATTTGATGAAGCGGGAATAGAATATCCAGATGGAAATTGGACTTGGGACGATTTATTAGTAGCTGCTCAAGAATTGACAGATGAAGAAGCAGGAGTTTATGGGATTTTGGCTCCTTTAAATCGTCAAGAAGGTTATCATAACTTTATTTATCAAAATGACGGATATGTGATATCAGAAGATAAAACAGAGTCAGGATTTAGAAATGAAGAAACAGTTGAAGCAGTTCAATGGTATGCAGATTTAAGTGTAAAACATAATGTTTCTCCGACCCAAAACCAATTTGCAGACAATAGCAATTTAACATTTTTCCAATCAGGTAGAGGAGCAATGGCTTTCTTTGGTTCATGGATGACTGCAGAAATGGCTAATAATGAATATACAGCAGAAAATGTAGATGTAGCACCACTACCTCAAGGAGAAAAACAAGCAACTATTTTCAATGGGCTAGCTAATTCAGTTGCAGAAAATACTGAATATCCTCAAGAAGCACAAAAATTTGTTGAATTTCTTTCTTCTGAAAAAGCAATGAAAATTCAAGGAGAAAATGGAAGTGCTATACCTGCTTTAGAAGGGATAGACACAACTTTTAATGAGGCTTATCCAGAATTTAATACACAGATTTTTATTGATCAAATGGAATATGGTGTCATTAAACCCTACACTAACCAAACAACTAGATGGGAAAATATCGAAAATGAACAGTTGATTCCAGTTTTTGCTGGCGAAAAAAGTACTGATGAAGTTGCAGAAGATATTGCTGATCAAGTTGAAGATATATTAGCTGACGAATAAAATTTTTAAAGAGTGCCACTTATGCATTCATAGGTGGACACTTTTTTGAAGGAGGCAATACTCTATGAATGAGCATGTACTAGAAGAAAAACAAACTACAATGAAAAAACAAACTTCTAAAAAAAATAAAAACACATACCTGTGGGGATGGTTACTTATTGCTCCAACAGCAATAGGGTTAATTGTGCTCAATATTATACCAGTATTCCAGACATTATTAATGAGCTTTCAAAACGTTAGTACATTTGGAACGTCTGCTTTTGTTGGTTTAGATAACTATATAAGAATGTTTTCAGATGCTGAGTTTTGGCAATCCTTAAGAAATACATTAATTTATACAGTAATACAGGTTCCATTCACAGTCATTCTTTCCACGATAGCAGCTGTCCTAGTAAATACTAAATTAAAGGGTGTAGGAATTTATCGTGTTATTTACTTCTTACCTATGATTGCTGCTCCTGCAGCGGTAGCAATGGTCTGGAGATGGTTGTACAATTCTGAATTCGGGTTGATTAATATTGCACTCGGTTACTTTGGTTTAGAAAATGTACAATGGCTTTCGGATCCTAATGTAGTCTTGTGGTCAATTATCATTGTAGGTATCTGGTCAAATATCGGCTATAATATGATTCTTTTATTGGCAGGGTTGCAGGAAATCCCCCAAGAATATTATGAAGCAGCGACCGTTGATGGGGCAGGGAAGATTCGTCAATTCTTTCAAATCACAGTGCCATTACTAACTCCTCAATTATTCTTTGTGTTAGTGACAAGTGTGATTAGTGCTTTGCAGATATTCGATGTTATATTTATCATGTTTGACGTAACTAATCCATCTTTAAATAAAGCTCAATCACTAGTGTATATGTTCTTTAATGAATCATTTGTTTTAAATGATAAAGGATATGGATCTGCTGTAGTTATGGTGTTAGTTGTTATTATCATGATTATCACAGCAATCCAATTAATTGCTCAGAAAAAATGGGTTACTTACGATTAAGGAGGTAAAATAATGCATAACGAACCAACTAAAAAATCTAAACTATTTATTCATATCGTATTAATCATTGGATCTATTATTATGATTTTGCCTTTTGTCTGGATGTTTTTAACTTCAGGAAAAACGATACCAGAAACGACCTCAATTCCGCCTACTATTTTACCGGAGAGTTTTCAATGGGTGAACTATAAAAACGTCTGGAATGTGTTGCCATTTGTAGCTTTCTTTTTAAATACGGGGATTATGATTGTTGTGAGAGTAGTAACTTCTACTTTATTTAGTGCTATGGCTGCATTTGCTGTAGCTAAACTTGAATTCCCAGGGAAAAACTTGTTTTTTTGGATGGTCTTAACACAAATGATGATTCCATCTCAAATTTTTCTAACACCTCAATACCTTCTCGTACAAAATATCGGGATGTTGAATACAGTAACAGCATTAATCATCCCTGGTATAATTTCTGCTTTCGGAACGTTTTTATTACGACAATTTTTCATGAAATTGCCGGATGAATTAATGGAAGCAGCTACGATTGACGGAGCAAACATTTGGCAAGTCTTTGCTAAAATATATCTTCCATTAGCAAAATCTGGATTAGTATCTTTAGCGATTTTTACTACACTGTTTGCTTATAAAGATTTAATGTGGCCTTTGATTGTCAATATTTCTCAAGAAAAAATGACTCTTTCAGCAGGATTAGCTAGTCTGCAAGGACAGTTTACGTCAAATTATCCTCAATTAATGGCAGGCTCTGTTATTTCGATTATTCCAATGGTAATTTTATATATCATTTTTCAAAAGCAATTTATACAAGGAATTGCTAGTACTGGTGGGAAGTAAAGAAAGGAAACTTAGAATATGACAAGTATAAAAAATGAAGTAATGTTGATTACTTATCCAGATAGTCTAGGTAGTAATTTAAGAGATTTGAATGAAGTACTGAATAAACATTTAAAAGAAGTCATAGGCGGGGTTCATATTTTACCTTTTTATCCATCTTCTGGGGATCGTGGATTTGCGCCATTAGATTATACTAAAGTTGATGAATCATTTGGGACTTGGGATGATTTAAAACAGATTAGTACTTCCTTTTATACAATGTATGAATTTATGATCAATCATATTTCACGTCAATCTCATTACTTTCAAGACTTTATTGAAAATAATGAAAAATCGATGTATGCAGACTTTTTCATACGTTATTCAGAATATTGGCCAGAAGGAAAACCAACAGAAGAAGATATTGATTTAATTTATAAAAGGAAGCCAAAAGCTCCTTTTGTAAATATTGAATTTAAAGATGGAAGTACAGACCAAATCTGGTGCACATTTTCAGAAGAACAAATTGATCTTGATGTCCGTAAAAAAGCTACTCTTCAATTTATTAAAGAAATGCTTAGTTTTCTAGCAGAACAAGGAGTTTCAGTCGTAAGATTAGATGCTTTTGCATACGCAATAAAAAAATTAGATACAAATTGTTTCTTTGTTGAACCAGATATTTGGGAACTTTTAGATTATTGTAAAGATATACTGAATCAATATGATGTGAAATTACTTCCAGAAATTCATGAACATTATAGCATTCAACAAAAAATCGCTGAAAAAGGCTACCCAGTATATGATTTTGCACTACCGATGCTTGTGTTGCATGCATTATTCAGTGGAAAGGCCGATCGTTTAGCGCATTGGTTACGTATATGTCCTCGTCAGCAGTTCACTACATTAGATACTCATGACGGAATTGGAGTAGTCGATGTCAAAGATTTATTAACAGATGAAGAAATTGATTTTACGGTAAATTCACTTTATGAAAAAGGAGCCAATATAAAAAGAACATATAGCTCTGAAGCATATAACAACTTAGATATTTATCAAATCAACTGTACTTATTATTCAGCTCTTGGTAATGATGATCAAGCTTATTTGCTTGCACGAGCAATCCAATGTTTTGCTCCTGGTATTCCTCAAGTCTACTATGTCGGAATGCTAGCCGGTAAAAATGATATTGAGCTACTAGAAAACACAAAAGAAGGCCGGAATATCAATCGCCATTATTATTCCTTAGAGGAAATTGAAGAAGAAATTGAACGTCCAATTGTAAAAAGTCTATTCAAGTTATTTGAATTTAGAAATAAATCAAATGCATTCGATGGAGAAATAGATATTCGTACTTCTGATTCTCAATATTTAGAAATAGAATGGAGCAATAAAGATGAAAAAGCAACTTTAAGTATAAATCTTAGCTCAAAAGAATTTCATATTGTATCGGAAGAGAAAAAACAAAAAACAACTATATTTTAATAATGTATGTTGGAAATGAGGAGATATTATGCAAGTTCATTATAATAAAAGCAACCAAACGTTTCATTTATGCAATGAGTTCATCAGCTACGTAATAGCAATAGAAGAAGAGAAATACTTGGCTCATCATTACTGGGGGAAAAGAGTGAAAGATATAAAGTCTACTACTGATTATCCTCGTATAGATCGTTCATTTGCGCCAAATCCAGATGCCATTACACACAGAGAATTTTCACTAGCTGTTTTACCACAAGAATACCCAGGATCAGATATTGGAGATTTTCGAGAGCCAGCTTTTACTTATTCAGATGAAGCGGGATGGCGTGCAAATAATTTAGAGTATAATGGTTACGCTATTAAAGAAGGGAAACCTTCGCTACCAGGATTGCCACATACATATGCATCCGAAGCTAGCCAATCTAAAACCTTAGAACTGTATTTGCATGATAGTTTGACTGGAATGGTAGTAACATTGACGTATACTATTTTTGAGAAATATCCCGTAATTACACGTTCTGTACAATATCATAATAATGGAGAGAGTAAAGTTACTTTAAACCGTGCCCTTAGTATGTCAGTTGATTTCTCAGATTCTGACTATGAACTAATTCAATTACCAGGTGCTTGGGGAAGAGAACGGGAGTTAATTCGTTCTCCATTAGTACGCGGTATTCACACACTAGATAGTAAACATGGAACGACTGGTCATACCTATCAACCGTTTATGTCCTTGGTGAGACAGCAGACCACTGAAATGTCAGGAGAAGCATACGGCTTTCACTTAGTGTATTCTGGAGAATTTATCAGTAACATAGAAGTAGATTCTTATTCACAGACCCGATTGCAGATGGGAATTAGTCCAACACATTTTAATTGGGAATTAAATCCAGGAGAAAAATTCCAAACACCAGAAGCAGTCATGGTATATAGTGAAGAGGGATTAAATGGAATGTCTCAAACTTTCCATAAGTTATACCAAAATCATTTGATTAGGGGAAATCATCAATATAGTGAACGTCCTGTTCTAATCAACAACTGGGAAGGAACTTATTTTGATTTTACTGAAGAGAAAATAATAGACCTTGCTGATCAGGCATCTCAATTAGGTGTAGAATTATTTGTATTAGATGATGGCTGGTTTGGTAAACGAGATGATGACTATTCTTCTTTAGGAGATTGGTTTGTGTACGATAAAAAATTGCCTAAGGGACTTAAATCGTTGAGCGAAGCTATTCAAGCAAAGGGCATGAAGTTTGGTCTTTGGTTTGAGCCAGAAATGATTTCAGAAGATAGTGAAATATACCGCCAGCATCCTGATTGGTGTATTCATACCCCAGGACGTCCTAAGTCTAGAGGAAGAAGTCAGTTGGTACTTGATTTCAGTCGAAAAGAAGTACGAGAAAACATCTTAAATCAAATGAAACTTATTTTAGATGAAGTTCCTATTGATTACATTAAATGGGATTATAACCGTAACATGACAGAACTAGGTTCAGGTGGGTTAAATGCTATTCCTGGAGAAGTAGCACACCGATATATCTTAGGGTTATATGAAATATTGGAAGAATTAGTCAACGCTTATCCTAATATTCTCTTTGAAAGTTGTTCAGGAGGTGGTGGTAGATATGATCCCGGAATGCTTTACTACATGCCTCAAACATGGACAAGTGATAACACTGATGCAGTAGCACGATTAGAAATTCAATATGGAACAAGTATGGTATTTCCAATTAGTTCTATGGGTTCGCATGTATCAGCTGTGCCTAACCACCAAGTTAACCGAGAAACCAGTTTGAAAATGCGTGGGGATGTTGCGATGTCTGGAAATTTAGGATACGAATTGGATATCACACAGCTAACAATTGAAGAAAAACAAGAAGTAAAAGATCAAATTGATTTTTATAAGCAACATAGACAAGTTATACAATATGGAGACTTTTATCGTATTTTGAGCCCATTTGATGGAGCTAATCACACATCTTGGATATTTGTAGAGCCTAACAAAAAACAAGCTATTTTTTATTACTTCCAAATTATGGATAAAGCAAACAAAGCAGTTAAACGTCTTAAACTAGTTGGGCTCGATGTATCAAAAAAATATCAATTAGATGATGGCCGAATTTTAGGTGGGGATGAATTGATGTATCGTGGTATCTATTTGGACCCAGATTTATATGGAGATTATCAAAGTCAGCGAATAGTTTTGAAAGCAATCGAATAGCAATAAAAATAGCGAGCACTAAGTAAAAATGTGTTCGCTATTTTGTGTGGAAAATAAAAAAGTATACAGGTAATTTTCTGGGCTCTTATCAGTAAAAAAGATAAGACTTAATTATGATGCAACTAATTCTAAAGTAAATAGGAATGGAAAAATTATTATTTATTTCAGAGGAATAGGGATATAAAATCTATTTTTATTCGCTTTAAAAGATTCACTAATAATTTGTTGAGTTAATGCTAGATATGGAGTTGAAAAATTTATTCATTTGAAGAACTCCTACATTTAAAATCTACACAAAAGTATACTTACGCAAACTATATAAAATCATTTTTTTGAATGCTCGTAAAGATGTTCATACAATTGATTGTACCTTTCTCTTTGACGATTGGTTAAGCGTGCGTTTACATAATTTTCAATTAACAAAAGTACCCATAACCCTAATTAATTTTATAATTTGATTTTCTGAATCATAAAAGCTAGTTGTAGGCATATTTTTAGCCCTATAACTAGCTTTTATTTATGCTTAAAGAAGAATAGTCAAGAAAGGTGGGATGATTATGTCGAATCGTTTAGCGTTAGCTTTAAGAATTTTAGAAGGTAATAAAGTTCTTTTTTACCTTCCTGAAGAGAAAAAAGAAGTAGAAGTTCTGGTAGAAGGGTATATTTTTGCAGATCTCAAAGAAAATATAAACAATGAAGAAGGCTATTATTTACTTTTAGAAACAGAAGCTGATGGAGTTGTTGAGCATGGAGAACTCATCTAATACATTTCATAAATGGTTATTGGAAACGCTACACGAGAATGAGTTAGTGTTAGATTTAAAGGACATAACGCTAAAAAATGAGCTTCAGCATAGTTTACAAGTTTTGAATGATTTCTTAGTCGATGATTGGTTTAGTAGCGAAGAGGGTACTTCTATTTCCGATCAAGTTGAAATTAATTTAGACAAACAGAGAGAAAATCATCTTCAGAAAGATTTTCCGTTATTTATGACAGGAAACCTTGAATTAACGGTTTCTAAAAGTACAAAGAATAAAGCGTATCAAATTACAACGTTTAATTATACAGGAGCATTATCAGATCACCAGGAGAATTCACTAAAAGGCTGTTTGAAGTATTTGAAAGAAATAAATGCCTATCCTTTAGATAAACACCTGTCAAGCTACTTTAGCCAAGAGGGGAGTATAGCAATGGCCAACCAGTATAAAAAAATTTCAGAAGCTGAAAAGAAGAAAGAAATTGATCAACTAACCGAAAAAATGACTACACAAGTTCAAACATATACAGAAACTCCTGAACAGATGACGGAATTACTTAATTTTATGAGCCAGTTCAGAGATTACTCTATCCGGAATCAATTCATGATTCGCTCGCAGCATAAAGGAGCAAATGGAGTAGCATCCTATCAACGATTTAAAGAATTAGGCTTTCCAGTTCAAAAAGGAGAAAAAGGGATTAAAATTTGGGTTCCAATGACTGTTACCCAGTTTAAAACTAAAGATGGTGAATGGAAAAACCAAACGAAAGCAACGATAGAAGAAAAGGAATGGATAAAGAAAAATCAGTCTACAGATAACGTCAAAACATTTACGCGTTTTAAGTTAGGGACGGTTTTTGACGTGACACAAACACACGCGAAACCAGAAGATTATCCAGCTATTTTCCCAAATAAAAAGAATCAGTTTGATTTTGGAGGGAAAGACTTAGATTTATTGAATCAATCACTACTGGAGTATTCAAATAGCACTAATATTCCAATAATTAAAGAGCCGTTTCGTGATTCGGCTGCTAAGGGGTATTATATGCCGTCTACACATTCCATTACCCTTAATACTAAAAATACAGAAACCGAGAATATACACACGTTAATTCATGAATTAGCACATGCTGAGATGCATAATGATAAAAAATTGAAAAATAAAGAGTTAACTATGCAGGCAGCACCTGTTCTTGAATACCAAGCAGAAATGACAGCGTATGTAGTAGGGAAGTATTACGGACTAGATACAGAAAAGCATTCCTTACGTTACATATCCAATTGGACGGATAATTTAGAAAAAGTTGAGGATAAAATAAACTCTTTATCAGAAGTGAAAAAAGCTTCTGGAAAATTGATTGATCACCTAGATTTGATTATTGAACAAACAACCGAAAGTAAACAAGTACTGAGCCCCGACAAGGACGAAGTGATTGCTACAAAGTTAGGATTTTTGACAGATCAAAACAATCAAAATCAATACAAGCAATTAAAAGATACAAGTCTTAAAATAAACACCATTCAACTATTAAAAAATAACCCTAACGATAAGTTAACTCTTTATTCGATTGAACTTGTCTCTAAGGAACAGACATTTGATTATGTTATGGCTACGGGTAAAAATAAAAAAGAGATTGCAACCACTTGGGTAGGAGAAAAGACAGCTGATGAATGGTTAAAAGAAGACGTTAAATATCGCGTGTTAGATAAGGATCTGAATCAAGAATTGAATACGGAAAAAATAAAGGATTTAATTAAACTAACCGAAAATGAAAAAGTACCGATGAATATTTTTTCAACTCAATTTAACTCAAATACTAAGAAAGTATCTTCTCCATCATTATGAAAATAATTATTAATTTTAAAATTAAATGAGTAAGGTTAAAAGGATGGAAAAACTGTTACCAATCAGTTATTCCATCCTTTATTTTTTTTATTGCTATCAAAGGATTGAAAAAAATTGAATGTATCCTTTTGTAACTATATGTAAAATTTTAGATGGGTTTTGCGTATTCATTGTGTAGTAGTAAGTTAATTGTCCGACTTACTACTACACAATGAATGTATTTAAACGTATACTAATTAATGAGAATTTAACCATTCATGCCCTTTTTCTTGAGCTTCTTCTTCAGTAAATTCATCCATATTTTGAAACATAGCATCCCATAATTTATCAGCTTGATCTTTATCTAATTTAAGATCTTTGCAAGCCAATAACATATAACCTAAAGCTTGTTTATTAGTCATTATTATTATCCTTTCATGGATTTTTTTAAAATAAATTACATCTACAGTATAACTTTTAACATTAATTCTCTCAATTTTTTAAAGAGTAGTTAACTATTTAAATTTAATACTCTTATTCGCATTAACATAACTTGAAAACATCTTTAATAATTCTTCTGTTTCTGCAACTGATAACTGTTCACATTCAAAATAATTTTCTAGTAAAGCGCCTTTTTGAATGAGTCTTCTCGTTCGTTCTTTTCGTTCTTTTTGAGAATCTAATTGAATAGATCGTTCGACTCGATTTATTTCTTGTTGCAGTTGTTTAAAGTGATTACTCATAGGTTTAACCTACTGTAGGTGATTCAACTGAATTACTAGAGTTTAAAGATTGATCTTCATTCATTAAATCATAGCTATCTTTTAAATTATTTACAAATTCTTTTATTTCATTTTTTGTTAAAGATTCGTAGTTTAAATCAAATTGGCTAATCAATTCTTTTCCTAAAGTATTTTCAATTTTTTCTTTTTCCTCTAATAACTCTTTTTTTAATTTTTCAATTTGTTCTAATTTTTTTGAAATGTTTGTCATGGTGTGTTTCCTCCCTTAATCTTTAAATAACTATACAAACTAGTATGACAGAAAGATAAATAATTGTAAAAGAAAAAGCAAGGTGGTAAAATAGTCCCTGTAAATGGCGCACTTATACTCCATTATTTACTACGTAAATTATGGAGTTGTGCTAACAGAAATAAAACTTGAATTTTTTCACTTATCGCTCCCATAAAAAAATTTCGTGTGATAAAATTCGCTCTCGCTCATGTTAAGTAAATAAAATCAGGAAGGAGATGAGATCATGGCTATTTATCATTTATCAGCAAAAATTATTTCTAGAAGTAAAGGCCAATCGGCCATTTCAAGTGCAGCTTATCGTTCAGGTGAGAAGTTGTATAGCGAGCGGTATAACGAAACAAAATTTTACCGTAGAGATGTACAGCCTGTTACGTTTATATTGAAGCCTACTCACGCTCCTGACTGGTGTTTAAATCGTGAACGATTGTGGAATGAAGTTGAGAATTACGAAAAATCAAAAAATGCGCAACTTTCTAGAGAATTTAATGTCGCGTTGCCAGTTGAGTTATCAATTGTCGAACAAGAAAAATTAACATTAGACTATTGCCAAAAAAACTTTGTTGATCTTGGAATGGTGGCGGATATTTCTATTCATAGAGATGATGAAATGAATCCTCATTTCCATGTGATGTTAACGACTCGTCCATTCGATGAAAATGGCAATTGGAACGTAAAGTCGCGTAAAATTTATATTAATGATGAAGAAGGGAATCCAATCTATACAAAAAGTGGTTATCGTCAAAATAGAAAAGCAAATGTAACAGATTGGGATTCGAAAGAACGGATGCAAAAATGGAGAGAAAATTGGGCGACTATGGCTAACCACTTTCTAAAAGAAAATGGAATTAATCAAACGATTTCCGAAAAATCTTACGCTGATTTAGGTGAAGAAAAGCAGCCTACCATTCATGAAGGATTTGTTGCTAGAGAGATGGAAGCCAAAGGAAAAAATAGCGACCGTATTCAAATCAATAAAGAGATTAAAGAGTCTAATGGAAAAGCAGCTATTGTTTATACGTTAAAAAAAGACGCTGAAGAAGTAAAAGATACTGAGACGATTGTTCGTTCTCTTAGCCCAATAGAAAAGAAAGAAATTACTCGTTTATCAAAAGAACTAAAGACGTATATCTCATTTGATCAGATTGAAGATAAGAAACGAATGCTGAACAATTGGTCGAATTCTGCTAGAGTAAATAATCTCTTTAAAGAAGACACGAAGACATTGAATTTGATTGAATCTCAAATGGAATTAGTAGAAAAAGCAGATCGTCTTATTTTAAAAGAATCTGAACGGTTACTTAAAAACTATTATCCAAATATAGATCAAAAGAACTTATCTGATTATCAGGTGAAAAATTTAGCAGATCGAACAGTAAAAGAGGACCGTGTGATCCAACCAGAAGAAGTAGAAAAGATACTGGAATACTCTAACCAACAAGAACTGTATCATGAGGTATCAAAGGTTGTTAAACGTCCGTATGATTCCTATTCCTTCTATGAAGAAAAAAACAACCTATTGAATCAAATGGTAGTATCCATTGTAGAAAAATACCAAGTGGATTTCAAAGATGTAAAAACAGTAGAAAATCTTCCAGATACTGTTTACACGACATTAAAAAATAGTATCAAAGAGCAAGAAAGAAATAAGATTGCTATGAAAGTGATTCAAAACTATTATGATGACAAAATTACGCGTTATTTCCCTTCTTTAGAACTGGATGATAAAGATATTCCAACTAAAGAACTCTTTTCTAAAGCCATTGATTATTATGGAGATCAATTAACATCTGAAAATTTAATTCGTTTAAAAGAAAGACCGCTTATTAAATTTACAATAGAAGAACAGCAAAGCGCAGTCGCTTACTTTAAAGACTATGGGAATGCAAGAAACCTAAACAATGATGAATCTATAGCTGTTTCTTCTTTAACTATGAGTGAGGAATTAAAGACTATCCTAATAGAGAGACCAGATTTGCACGATTTATTGCTCAATGAGTGTATTGAAACAGGAGTGCTTACTGTAGAGCAAGCTGATGCATTAAAAGAGCAAAAAATGAGTGAACCGTCTTTTACACAGCAAAAGTCTATGCCCTCTAGCCAGTTGTTGAATTACTTATTTAGACCTCAACATTTAGATCAAATTCTGGATTCATTAGATTACGAAGAAAGAGAAAAATTAAGAGCACAAGAAAAAGAAATGACTAAAAAGAAATACAAACATTCCTCTAAAGGACCTAAGCGTTAATCTAAGGGTTAAACAAATAGGATGCAGCGTTTTTGACGATTATACTACCATTTTAATTTTTTGTAGTATAATCGTCAAAAAAACTCCAAGAATATTTATGGATAAGAACCCCTTGTTTCAATGGTATAATGATGCAAATACTATCGTTTGGAAAATAGGTTTATTGCTGATCCAGGAGATTTATCAAGAACTAGAGAGGCGCGGTCATTATCTAGGGACTTCCAAGACTTCTACAGTACTATTGCATTTAGTACTGTATGCGAATCAATTTAAAAATATAACCAAAGAAGAACTAGAAAAGATTGAAGCTAGAAATCTTCAACTACAAATCGAAATGAATGACTTTATTCTCTTAAAGTATGATAATAGAAGGATGTATCTTTTAACAGTAAGAAAATACTTATCTGCTTTTTTAAGTTATGTTGTAAATCACACTAACTGGAAAAGTGAAAAAGAACCTGTTTTTAAAGAGGTCTCAACCCTTGTCTGTCACAAGTAACAGCGAATCAGTTAACGTCATTTAAAGAACAAACGGGAATCCCGAATACCGCTCTTTTAAACTATGCGTTAACTTTAGACTATAGTAAGCCTTCTGATATATTGATTAATAAAGAAAGTGATCGTGTTCAACAAGGGATACAACTGACTAAATCAAGTTCTAAAAGGTTTAAAGAACTATCGGAAGAAAAACTGGTTATCCTAGTAGTATCGTGCTTGAACAGTAACTAATAAATTTAAGCCTACCTAACTAAAAACGGCTTAGTTAAATAGGCTTAAATATTGGTTTTTATAATGTTTTTATTTCCCTAATCATCGACTTCAAATGAATTTAATAGTGCTATTATCCCATCGCTTATTACCCAGACAGCAATTAAAGAAAAAATACACTTTAAAATATAAATCGATAGAAAAAAGCTTTCTGAATATGCTTCTTCACCCATAGAATAAATCATTAAACTTGGTAAAGTTAATATCACAATACTTTTTATAAGTCTCACTATAAATACTACTATTCTTATCATAAACATGCTCCTAATTTACCAATTGTAGTAAGATTCAACATATCTGTATTTGTAGTGGTTTGAAGATTTACTAACGCCAAAATTGATACTAGCTTGTTTACCTACTCCGATACTAACCCCAGTATTAACTGTTGTCGTTCCATTATTATAAAAGTCACCATTAACAATATAAAAAATTTTGTCACTACGCTCTAAATTAACATATACTGTACCACTAAATTGTTTTGTAACGCCATTATAGCCTCTTATCATGTTTACATTCATAATTTTGAGAATCCCGTGAAATGAACCGCTTTCAGAAGTTTGACAATAGAATCGCATAGTGGGCTTATATGATGAGGTTACTGTGAATTGTTGTGATAAGGTACGATATGTTGCTGCTTGAGCACTCATGCGAGATTGAGTAACACTATTGTCAACTACTAATTCCTGTGCCTCAGTTATAGAAATTTCTAAATCACTAGCTATTTCTTCTGTAATTTCTTCAAATGTTAAAATTTCGCTTACTTGTGATGTTGGATCATTTATGTCAATAGATTGCTCAGTACCCAATTCATCTGATACAATTTCCTCTGCATTTGCTACATTGCCTAAAGTTGAAAAAGAAGCTAGCGAAAGCATTACTAAAGCTAAAATTGATTTTTTCATAATATTTATCTCTTTTTTATAAAACAGTTTAGTGAAACGTTTCACAATAACGTGCATAAAATTATTAATATTGTTTATAAATTACGCCTCCTCAATATATAATATTTTAGCCTGTGCACTTTGTTTCTTGACAAAATATAATATATATTATATTTTTAATATAGTACTTTAGTATTATATAATATGTATTATACTTTCCAGATTAAGATTACTGGATTTTAAACATGTGACGTATTTCCAGTAGTTATAAACTCGCCAAGAAGATTTACTACTTGTTCTAAGTACATATTATCACCTCGCTTATTTGTATTATATAATTAAATTAAAACGTTTTCAATGTTTTTTGGGAGGTTTATATGAAAGTTAATGGAACACTAATTCGTGAATTAAGGAAAAGTAAAAAATATACACAAAATGATTTATGTAAAGGAATATGTGAACAGGCAACTATTAGTAATATTGAAAGAAATGGAACTTGTTCCAATATACATATTTTAGCAAAGGTATGTAATCGATTAAATATTAAGGTTGATGAAATAATTATCGAGAATTATGAGTCATATGTTAAAAATGTTTTGCACAGAGTAAACAACTTATGCTCAGTTTCAAAGCACGCAGAAGCAAATATAATTCTAACTGAAGAAATTGAAATAGATAAAGTGAGTAATTTAAACTTACTTCGAGAGATCCATTATTATTTAGGTAATACTCTACTAATCGCAGAAATTAATTTAGATGATTCACTGTATCATTTTCAGCGTGCGATTGAACTTGACCATCATCCTGATATGCTTACTTCTCTTTTAAAGAATAGTATCGGTATTTATTATGAGTTGGTAAAGGACAATAAAAAAGCTTTATTTTATTATAAAGAATCTATTCAAATTGCTCGTTCTATTGAAGGTGATCCCCTTCTTCTTAATAGAGTTTTCTTTAATGCAGCAAAGTTTTATAGCCTAGAAAAAATATATCAGGAAGCAGTTTTCTTATGTGACGAGGCACTTGAAATAAATAAAACGAATCAATCTACAGAAATATTGGAATATATTATTTATGAAAAAGCATATAATTCTTACTTTTTAGACGATTCCTCTTATCTTGAACAATATAATGACGCTTTATCTGTAGCTCGAATAAATAAAAATAAACACGTTATAAAAATAATATACGCGGATTTAAAAGAGATGATTCATTTTTCTACATCTATTAATTTATTAAATTACTTATGCTATTCTTCTCAAAATTATCAAAATCAGGACCATAATGATTAGCCTATATCAGATCAGGAATATAAACTAAATTTAACCCTGAGACTATTGATATGGAAGACGGAATTAAAACGGAGAGAAGTAATCGAAGGAAAAAACTATTATTAGCCTGGATTTCCCAATTTATTATTTATACAACAATTAATGGGAACATTGAAATCGTTACTATTTTTCTAGTGATTCAACAGGAAAGAAATAATTATAAAAAAATCCTAACTTAGTAAAGGAACCTCCACTGTTTAATTTACAATTTTTTTTTCTTAAACAAAGAAGTTTAAGAGATTATCTAATTAATGAGCAGTAGATTAGAAAAGGGAGCGTCAATAATTTTGTGTAAATAAATCGTCCTTCTGCAAAATAATTAGTTACTCAGTAAACATTGAAACTAATGTATCGGTTACTTGTTGGAAACCTTTATGGCTTCTGTTTAGAAATTTTTGATTGTATGTATCAAAAATGCTGACTAGAAAGCGTTCTAGTGATTCTTCATTTTGAAACTGCTCTTTTCTGCGGCTGTACTTTTTAATTTGCTTATTGAAAGACTCGATTAGATTGGTTGAGTAAATGGTTCTACGAATACTGGGTGGAAACTCATAAAAAGTCAATAAATCTTGGTTTTCTATGAGTGACTGCGTCACTTTAGGATAGTTTTTCTTCCATTTCTCAATCATACAGGATAAGAATGTATTCGCTTCTTCCTTTGAGTTAGCTTGATAAACAGCCTTAAAGTCATCACAGATTTCTTTTCGGTCTTTGACACGTACTTTATGAGCAATATTACGAGATACATGGATACAACAATGCTGATATTTTGCTTTAGGATAAATTTGTTGGATGGTATCTTTCATGCCTTTTAAGCCATCCGTAATAAAAAGCAAGACTTCTTGAACTCCTCTGGAGTTAATATCCTGTAGCAGCTCATTCCAAACGTATGTTGATTCAGTCGGAGCAATCGCATAACTCAGTACTTCTTTAGTGCCGTCTTCTCGTATACCAATGGCAATATAAATCGCTTCTTTGGATACGGTTTGGCGTTTTAATGGAATATAAGTAGCGTCCATAAAAATAGCGATATACTTATCATTTAAGGCTCTGGATTTAAAGGCGTTTACTTCTTCAGTCAGAACTTTAGTCATGTTGGACATGGTTTGTGGAGTATAGTGATGCCCATACATTTTTTCGATTAAATCAGCAATTTCAGACATCGTAACACCTTTTTCGAATAAATGGATAATAGTGGTTTCCAATGTATCGTTTGTTCTTTTGTAGGCTGGTAAAGTTTGTTGTTTAAACTCACCATTACGATCTCTAGGTATTTCCAATGTTAATTCACCATATTCGGTTTTGATTGATCGAAAGTAAGAACCGTTTCTCGAATTACCTGAATTAAAACCAGTGCGATCATATTTTTCGTAATCTAAAAAAGCCGTTAATTCAGTCCGTAGGAGTGTGTTTATCGCTTTTTCTAAGTGCGAACGGAATAATTCATTTAAATCGCCTTTAGTGACTAGAGTTTGCACAATTTCTGTAGTAAAATCATTCATAGGGAAGTCCTCTTTTCTGTGAATTGGTTGTCGTTAACTTTATTCTACAGAAGGGACTTCCTTTTTTGTATGGATTTTTTCATTTACACAAAATATTTTACACTCTC
>NZ_JBBOWO010000005.1:0-47181 GCF_038007125.1 Carnobacterium sp. FSL W8-0810
TTTCTGGTGTTTCTGGTGTTTCTGGTGTTTCTGGTGGAAATGCTTGTTTATCTAAGTAATTCATTCTACTTAGCGCAGCAAGCATTTCCATATTTTCTATTTCTTCTGAAGTTTGTATGTTAGGCTTATTAGTCACTCTTGATTGATGAATAGGATGGCTAGTTTTTTTAGGTGCTATTTTTCCTTCGCCAAAATATCTCGCGACATCCTTCCCACGATTAAGTCGAACGTTTTGTTCATCTTCAATCATACCTACTAAGGAACGAGAAAGGCTACGTCTTTTTTTATTTATATGTCTCGAATCATTTATTTTTTTCTCTTTTAAATTAGGGTCTATAACTGGTTCTTCTTTAGCTTTTTGTACTATTTCTGGTTCTTGTATAAACTCTTCTTCAGATTCTTGTACTATTTCTAATTCTTCTACTGCTTCTAACTCTTCTACTGCTTCTAACTCTTCTACTGATTCTATTTCTTCTACTGATTCTATTTCTTCTACTGATTCTAACTCTTTTATTGATTCCAATTCTTCTACTGATTCTAATTCTTTTACTGATTCCAATTCTTCTACTGCTTCTATTTCTTTTACTGCTTCTAATTCTTTTACTGCTTCTAATTCTTTTATTGATTCCAATTCTTCTACTGATTCTAATTCTTCTACTGATTCTATTTCTTTTACTGCTTCTAATTCTTTTACTGCTTCTAATTCTTTTACTGATTCTAATTCTTTTACTGATTCTAATTCTTTTACTGATTCCAATTTTTCTACTGCTTCTAATTCTTTTACTGATTCTAATTCTTCAACTGATTCCAATTCTTCTACTGCTTCTATTTCTTTTATCTTATCTTCAAGAGGCAACTCTATTTTATTTAATAAATATTCCTCAAATAATAAAAATTGTTCTGGTTTCTTTTCTAAGGCTAAAGTGATTTTTAAATAGTCAATAGCATTGTTTTTACCCTTTGAAGTTGCTCTATCTTGGAATCCATAATAGGGAGATGGGATTTTTTGAACTTTAAATGGTGTCGAACTTCTTCCTTCTTGGAATGGCGTGGCCGCATGTTTTAAAGATTCTTTTGAATAATTCGTTTGTTTGATTCTTTTTTCAACTTGTTTCTTTTGCTTTTTTATTTCACTTTGTTTCATTTGTTCTTCTTTACCAATGGTTGAAAGATAATTTCTAACAGAAGTATTATCTTTTTGAAACGCTGTAAAATCAAATCCATGTTTTTTTTCGTTCGTTTTTATGTTTTGATTAACTGATTGACTGTCTTCATTTTCTAAAGCTGAAGTTTTTAAAGAACCTTCCTTATTCGTCACGTTTTGTGCATCGCGATAGAAAGGGAATTTAAATTTCTTTTGACGATCTTGATCCTTTTGATAACTAGGTCCATCATATTTTGGCATGATGACCCTCCTTTCCTACCTTACTACGAATCTTAGTTTACCATAAAAATTGGCTGGACTATAGGTGAATTCTTTAAGAAACACGCGATATTCTTTCAAAAAAAGCCCGCAAAAAAAGGCTTTACCAAAAACTGCCTTTCAAAAAATAGATTACTTATCTTTGAAAGGTACCTTTTGAAGCCTTTTTATACAATCTAACTTAAATCAATTGATTGGAAAACGTTCACCTGTAACAGCAGAATCTGGTAAAACTAAGATACCTTTTTTTTCTGGAGCATTAGGTACATTCAATTCTCGAGCCGAACAAATCATTCCATGACTTGGTTCACCTCTTAATTCACCATCCCATATTGCCATACCATTTGGCATCAAGGCACCAACTTTTGCGACAACAACCTTTTGGCCCTGAGCGATGTTAGGTGCTCCACAAACAATTTGAATAACTTCTCCATTATCTACTTCGGTTTGTGTGATGGATAAATGATCTGAATCAGGGTGAGCAGCACATTCTTTGACTTCCCCTACAACAAATTTTGGCGAAGCATCTGCTACTAATGTATCAGAAAATCCTGCTGACGTAATTTTTTCATTTAAAGCGTTTATTTGCTCTTCATTCAAATAAACTTGCCCAGTTTCTTCAATGTCTATAAGACTAGAAGCATTGAAAAAATTGTATCCAACAGTTTGTTTCGTCTTCTCTTTAAAAATTCTAATAACTTCATTGCTTTTTTCAAAATTTTGTTCTGTAGATTCACTGGCGCCAAGCATGACGATAAGTGTATCTCCTATACCTACTTTATTATATATGCTAATCATTTTCAACTTCCTTATCTTGTTTTTTATTTCGTACAACTAGAACATCACAAGGAGCATTGCGAATAATATACTCACTCACACTCCCCATCATCCATCGTTCAACAGCATTCATACCCGTTTGTCCCACCACGATTAAATCAACCTGATAGTCTTTAGGGATACCTTCTGCTAAAGTTATTTTTGGTGTTCCTTGTGCCATGATTGCTTGGACTTTTTCAATACCATGTTCTTTAGCTTTTAATTTATATTCTTCTAAAAGTTTTTTCATTCTTTCCTTATCAACATCAATTCCAGTAGCATCCAAAGTGTTTATTCCCGCAGTATCAATCATTCCTAAAGCATAAGAGTTTACATCAAAGACATGAGCAATAATCAATTCAGCGTGATTTCTTTCTGCAATTTTAATAGCCTTATTAAGCGCATTTTCTGAAGATTCACTTCCATCTATTGCAATAAGTATACCTTGATATTGTTGTGTATCTAGCATTATAACATCTCCTCTTACTCATTTAGTTTTGATTTAAATGGTTGATATAAACTGTTCTATTTCTTCTTTTGTTTTACGGTCTTTGCTTACAAACCGTCCAGTTTCTTCTCCGTTTTCGAATGCCACAAAACTAGGGATTCCAAAAATAGATAATTCACCGCATAGATCAATGTATTTATCTCGATCTACTTCCACAAAATCAATTTCAGGATGATTTTCAATAATTTCAGGCATAACTGGTTTGATAAATTGACAATCTCCACACCAATCAGCTGTAAAGAAAAAGACCGTTTTTCGTTTACTTTCTTTCACCATTATATAAAATTCTTCTACTGTATTTAATAACTCCATTTTCTTTCTCCTCCCTATTTCAACTAATTATTTTTCATAATGGTTTCAAAAGTACTGCGGTCTAACGTACGCGCAATTTGTAAAACCATTTCTTTTGCTGCAGCATAGTCGTCAATATGAAATACGGTTTGATGTGTATGGATATAACGAGCACAAACGCCAATAACCGCACTTGGTACACCATTATTCATTTGATGAGCTGCACCAGCATCTGTTCCACCTTTAGAAACAAAGTATTGATATGGGATATTATGAGTTTCAGCTGTATCTAATAAAAACTCACGCATTCCTTTTAATGTAATCATACCCGGATCTTGGATTCTCAATAAGAATCCTTCGCCCAAGTGACCAAACTTACTTTTATCACCAGTTAAATCATCAGCCGGTGAACAATCTACTGCAAAAAATAAATCTGGTTTGAATTGATGAACAGCACCTTTTGCTCCACGTAAACCAACTTCTTCTTGAACGTTAGCTCCAGCAATCAGTGTATTTGGCAATTCTTCGCCTTGTAATTCTTTTAAAGCTTCAAGAACAACTGTCGTACCATAACGATTATCCCAAGCTTTGCTTAAGATTTTCTTGCCATTTGCCATTTTTATTGTTTCCACTAATGGAACAATGGCGTCTCCTGGACGAACACCAAATGCTTCAGCTTCTTCTTTAGAATCAAAACCAGCATCAAATAAAATATCTGCAATATCTAATTTACTGCCATTACCGTCTTTGCCTCTTAATAAATGAGGTGGAACCGATGAAGACACACACGGATAGTCTCCTTTAGCTGTTTGAAGCGTAAAGCGTTGTGCAGATACAACATATGGATTCCATCCGCCTAAGGGAACTACTCTAAATAACCCTTGTTTCGAAATGCTTGCTACCATAAAACCAACTTCATCCATGTGAGCTGCAACCATAATTTTTGGTGCATTTTCAGCTTTGCTTTTTCGAATCCCAAAAATTCCGCCAAGACCGTCTTGTTGAACTTCATCTACTAAAGGTGTCATTTCTTTACGCATAATTTCACGTATACGATGCTCAAATCCACTTGTTCCTTGAGCTTCAGTTAATTTTTTTATTAATTCAAATGTTTTTTCTTCCATCACTGTTTTCACATAAGTTTTTCTTTACAACTATGTGATCTATCCCCCTTATTAACTTTATTAATCTATTATACCTTAAATTAAGCTGATTTTAAGAAGAATGCTTTAATTTCATTTATTTTTAAAAATGGTATACTAGAAAAAAACAATATTAGAATGGGGCGTTTATTACATGGTAGGTAAAGGTAAAACTAAAGATACAACACCATATATCTTAGCTGGTGGCTTACTTCTCGGTGCTGGATTAACTTGCGGCTATTTTCTACACAAACTGATAGCTGAAAAAAAAGCTATTCAAGGAGACACCATTTTAAAACACGTCAAAAAAGTATTTTTAAAAGAAGGTTCTATAGAAGGCTCTTGGATTGAATTACAAAAAGTTCCTTTACAAAAATTTGCTCTTAAAACAGATGTCTATTACGGAGGAATTTCAAGAATCGAAGAAAATCAATTGGTTCAGTATGAATTTATAGCAGATGCTTATACTGGAAGTATCTTAGATTTGTATCGTCTCTAATTCTCCAACAAGTTTTTCAGATGAAAAAAGCTTTAAAACAAGACAACATCTTGTTTTAAAGCTTTTTTTATTTTTTTCGTTTTGGAAATTTAGCAACTACTCGATAAATGCGACTACCACGTGAAGAAAATTTCTCTTCATACTCTGTCATTACATTCCCTTCAAAATCACTTTCATGTAAATTTAGCCAAACTTGTTCAAGTGTCATTCCGTATTTTGAAAAACTTGATAATGAATATTCGAACAATCCTTGGTTATCTGTTTTAAAATGAATTTCTCCTTCAGGGACAAGCACTTTCTCATAACTTTCTAAAAAGCTCTTATAAGTCAATCGTCTTTTTTCGTGACGTTTTTTTGGCCATGGATCAGAGAAATTCAAGTATACTTGATCAACTTCTCCTTCTGCAAAATATTGCGTAATTGATCCTCCATTAACATGAAGTAATTGTAGATTAGGTAAATTTTCTTCTATCAACCTATCTAAAGCTACAACAATAACGCTCATTTGAAGTTCAATGCCAATATAATTGATTTCCGGATGTAATTTTGCCATTTCAGTAATAAAACGACCTTTACCTGTACCCACCTCAATCTGAATTGGATGATCATTGCCAAATCTTTCTTGCCATTTCCCAACCCAGTTATCAGGTTGTTCTGGTATATAATGAGGATATTCAGCAATTTTTTGTGGTGCATTTGGTTTATTTCTTAAACGCATATTATGATTCTCCATTCTATTTGTTTGTCTAATATCTTTCATGGGTTTACATAGAAAAATCCTCTTCAAAAACAGGAAGAGGATTTTTCTATTTGTTAACACTTAATAACTAAATTTAATCATTTATTAGAAAAATAATTTTGACCTTGGTAAAGACTTTGTAATATAAGTATGTCTTTATTCATTTCATGGAAGCGAGTTTCTTTATGGTGTTGCTTTGTTTGAATTAAATAATTCATTAAAGCATACCACATGATCCGACTTTTTAATTCTTCCGTTAGTTCTGCATCATAATGTTCTAACCAATCCACCCAGTTTTCTTTCGAAACATATTGGCATAACAACATGCTCAGATCCATCGCTGGATCACATAGCATTGCAGAATCCCAATCCACTAGATAAAGACGGTTTTCGTCTGATAAAAGCCAATTTTTTCGATAAATATCTCCATGGCAAACTTTTGTATCAACTTTGCTCATTACTGCTGATTCAGTTTTTAGTGTTTTTATTATAAGTGATAGTAAAGGATGATTTTGTAAATCCAAAGACAACTTTTCTTCGTATTTTTGAATCAACTGATCCGGTGTAACAACTTCACCGCCAACACGAGCAAGCATGCTTCTTAAGGTTGCTGAATTGTGTATACGACTAATGAGTTTTGCTACTTTAGGCGAGGACATTTCTTCTTTCGTTAGTACTCTTCCATTTAACCACTCTTGAGCAGTCAGTACATCTCCATTACCAATACGCTTTGTCCACATCAGTCTTGGAGTGATTCCTTCAACAGATAGTGCAGCTAAAAAAGGTGAAGAATTTCGCTTCAAAAAAAGCTTTTCTTCTGCCCTTGTACCCATATACGCTTGACCAGTGTCACCACCAACGGGATGCAATTTCCATCCAGAATCTATTTCAAAATCCATACCCAATCATTCCTTGCTTTATATTCTGAAACATTTCCACACAGATACGAAAAGCAAAACGGGATCGTAAAGTCTTATTCGAAAAGCGACAAAGTTTAAACCCGTTAAACCAATAGCACTAAAACCTTTTTTTAGCTTACCCGCAAAGCCAGACAAAAAAAGGACAGATATCACAAAAGACATCTATCTTTCTGTTCCTTTTCTATTTTAGATAGAATTTCTTTCTACGTCAAGCGTATATACGTTCTTTTTCTACAAATCCGCTTACTTTATTTCTTCTCTCAAGTACTTCATTCATCTACAATTAATTAACTATCCTATATACATTGAAAATTTCTTTAAAAGTTATCCAACTAACCTCACTCGTACCACAACTATTTGCGAACAAGGCTTTATTGATCGTATAAAAAAAGATTAGCCACATAAAAAACGGACTAATCTTCTGAATTTTCTTATCTAACTTTTCCACACTCGTTTTCTACAGCATCTACATATAATTGTTGAAGTTTTTTAACTACTGGGCCCCGCTGACCTGTTCCTACAGGATTTCCATCTATAGATGTTATCGGCATAGCTT
The DNA here is from genome assembly GCF_038007125.1 of Carnobacterium sp. FSL W8-0810. Taxonomy (NCBI): domain Bacteria; kingdom Bacillati; phylum Bacillota; class Bacilli; order Lactobacillales; family Carnobacteriaceae; genus Carnobacterium; species Carnobacterium sp. FSL W8-0810. The sequence goes on from NZ_JBBOWO010000005.1 coordinate 6,895, forward strand.
CCATAGTTGTACTTGATGCGAATACTTCATCTGATTTTTTTAAATCTTCTAATGTAAAAGCTTCTTCTTTAACTGATAATCCTGCATTTTGAGCAACTCTTAATAAAACTAATTTAGTAATACCCGGTAAAACAAGATTGCCATCTGGATGAGTATAGATCGTATCGTTTTTTATCATCCATACGTTTGAAGATGAGCATTCCGTAACTATACCCTCTCGATGAAGAATTGCTTCATCTGCACCTTTTTTATGAGCCTCATGCTTAGCCATAATGTTACCAAGCAAACTAATAGATTTGATGTCGCATCTTAGCCAACGTAAATCAGGAACAATTAAAGCTGACATTCCTCGGTCCATTTTTTCCTGATCACGCGCAACAATAGTAGTGGTAGCTGTAAAAACTGGTGATACTTCTTCTGGATCAGGATATGGGTGATTTCTTGGTATCCCAATGCCTCTTGTTACTTGCATATAGACATTTCCAGTATCAATATTATTTATTTTAATCAATTCACTTAACATTTCTTTTAGTTTCTCTTTAGTAAAAGGTAAACGCAATTCAATTTTTTCAGCACTAGAAAATAAACGATCTACGTGTTCATTTAAAGTAAAAAACTTACCATTATAAGCCCGGACAACATCATAAATCCCATCTGCAAACTGGTATCCTCTATCTTCCATATCAATTTTAACTTCACTGCGTTCAACGATTTCATCATTCCAAATTACTTTCATTTTCCCAACCTCTTTCTTGTAACGATAAGAATCAAATTTTTTCTATCATATCAAAAAAATACAACTTCTGCATTCTTAAATGACAACTATCTAAATTTTTTTCAATTATCGACGTATTTTAAGCATTTTATTTATTCGACTAGGCAAATACAATGAACAAAAACTTAAATCAAATACCCCAACAATCATGATCAACATACCAATCTCCATTAAAGACAAGTGTCTAATAGACACTAAAATAATCAATAAACCTTCAATAGCCATTAGTTTAAATAGAAGTCTCTTTAATGCCTGAACCTTATTTATCTGTTTTACAGGATACAATAGATTTAATGATAAATTATCAAAATGAAAATATAGCGGCAATAATTGAAAACCCGTTAAATACAAAAACACTATTATTAGGAAGATACTTAAAATAAAGGAATTTCCTAGACCACTAAGCAGCATGGCTATAATCGTTAAACGTACATATAATCCACTGTACTCTGTTCCTCTTAAAAATGCTCGGGCAAATAGGTAATAAAATACATTGTTCGTCTCTTTCTTAATGCTTTTCAAGAAAATATCTAAGTAAGCTCTTCTTTTGACTGCACCTTTTAAAGCTGGTATATCTGTAAATAAGTTAATAAATTTATATATAGTCTTCATTCGATTTGTCTCGTTATCAATCATTTTTTCCCATTGATAAGTTAACGAATCGTCTTTTCGACTCAACCAATTTTTATGGCAAATAGTTAGAATGACAGCTCCTAATAGTCCAATTATTGGGTTAACAAAAAGAGCAAGACTATTAATTAGTAGAAAAAAAATGAAGGAAAAAGCCTTTATTTTTCTCCATTCCTTTGCTTCTTTTATTTTCAAATTTGATACCTGATTAGTAAGTTCTAGTTCTTTTAGAATGACTAACGTAATAATAAAATAAAGGGTATCAGAAAAAGCAAAACCAGCTGAAGCAACGAGCAACGGCATCAATACTCCCACTGTTAATACAATAATAAAGACTGGCAATCCTAAACTGCGTCGTTTTGCTTGTTTAAAATAACCTTCCATTGCTTTTTCTTTTGGCAGCATAAATACAGCGTCAGCAGGTTGGATAAGCGTAGCTAGTTTTCCTATATTTAATACAACTGTAAAAACCACTACCCCTATCAACTTACTTTTCAAGTCATATCCAGCTATTGTTTTAAGATAATTTGAATATGCATACCCCATTGCTCCAACTAAAAACAAACAAACAATGACAAAATGATCATTAAAAATATACTTTAGGTACTTCATCATTCTTTTTTGATGGTGTCTAACTCGCTGCTTCCAAATTTCTGTCATCATTTACTATCCTCTTCTTTTGTTAGTTGAATATACATCTCATCTAAAGTTGCATTCGGCATATTGAATGTTGTACGTAAATCTTCCAATGTTCCTTCAGCTTTTACTGTACCTTCATGCAATAAAATAAATCCATCACATTGTCTTTCAGCAGTAGCTAATATATGAGTAGACATTAAAATAGAAGCACCTTGTTTTTTCATTTCTCCCATTAATTCTAATAAAGCATTAATGGCTAATGGATCTAAACCTAAAAAAGGTTCATCTATTATATATAAACTTGGCTCTACTAAGAATGCACAAAGAATCATAACTTTTTGTTTCATTCCTTTTGAAAAATTAGCTGGAAACCATTCTAATTTATTTTCAAGTCTGAACCTTTTTAATAATTTATCTGCACGTTCAAAAGCAATGTCTATGGGTATATCGTAAGCCATTGCTGTAATTTCAATATGTTCTTTTAAAGTAAGTTCTTCATATAAAACAGGCGTTTCAGGGATAAAGCCAAATTTTTTACGATACTGTTCTTTATCTTTCTTTAAAGTCAGACCATCTATACTGATTTCACCTTTTTGAGATTGCAACAGGCCGATGATATGCTTTATTGTGGTACTCTTTCCGGCACCATTTAAGCCGATCAAACCAATTAATTTTCCATCTCCTACTTCAAAGGATACATCTTTTAACACAGGGATTTGGCTATAGCCTCCTGTTACATGTGATACCGTTAAACTCATAATTATTTAGTCCCTTCTATACAAGCTAATGTAGTTATTGTACCATAAGAAAGCAAGAGAATCTTTTCCTTTTACATGTGTTACCGTTTCACTTTCTCGGTCTTTTATGATACATTTAGTAAATAAGAGAACCTATTTCTATATTCATTGCAACTTATATAGATATATAAAAATTTTGTTGTAGAAAGAAGGATACTAAAATGACAGACTGTATTTTTTGCAAAATAATCAATGATGAAATACCAAGTAGAAAAGTCTATGAAGATGATGATGTAGTGGCTTTTTTAGATCTTACTCAAGTCACACCTGGACATACTTTAGTCGTTCCTAAAACACATGTGGCAGATATTTTTGAATTAGATGAAACTTTAGCAGCTACTATTGGCAGTAAAATCCCAAAAATTGCACATGCCATCAAAAAATCAAATCCTGCAATCAAAGGAATGAACATTATAAATAATAACGGGACAATTGCTTATCAGTCTGTTTTTCATTCTCATATACATATCTTGCCACGTTATGATGAGCAAGATGATTTTTCTATTTATTTCGGCGATCATTCTGAAAGTTTTACGCCCGAAGAATTGGATAGCATAGCTTTAACAATAAAAAGTAAAATGGAGGAATACTAATGTCTAAACACTTTATGAATGGCCTAGCTTTAGGTGCTGTTGCTGGAGGAATCTATGGTTTACTTAAATCTCCACGTACGGGTAAAGAAAATAGAACTGTATTAAAAACTTATGTTGATGACACAACAGTTCTTGTTAATGATGTTTCAAAAAGTGTCAATGACTTAAAAGCTGCAATTTCACAGTTGACTAATGAGGGGAAAACATTAGCTGAAGAATTCACACAAGATGTGAAAGAATCGGTAGATGATTTTTCATATGAAGCTGAACCTCGCATGCGCCGTATTCAAGAACATACTGAAAAATTAACGACGGATATCGAAGGTGTAACAAAAAGTATGAAATAAATTAATTCGGTTGGATAATCAAAAAATAGGATTGGAACTTTAGGGTTTCAATCCTATTTTATTTGCCTAATAGAAAAATTGTAATGTTTAAAGAAATTGAAAAATGAACGATCTTACCTTTATACTTTTTTCGCAAATAGTTTAGTTTATGTTTTTTCTGTGATTTTTAATTGACTTTAACCTAAATATTGGGATTTTAGTTTTTTTTATCTAAATGAGTATGGTATATTTATATCTGTGATTACGAACTACTTATTTACAGCAAAATACAAGAAATGGATGTGTTAATGAAATGAAAAAATTATTACTAGCGACAGCGACTATCTTAGCAGGATTAACAATTGCGGGTTGCTCTGACAGTACTGTAGCCTCTTCAACCGCAGGAAAGATTACGGAAGATGAGTTTTATGAAGCAATGAAAGAAACTGTAGGAACAAGTATGCTTCAACAGTTGATCATTGAAGATGTTTTAACTGATTTGTATGGCGATAAAGTTACAGATGAAGTAGTAGACAAACAATATTCTACTGAAGAAGAAAACTACGGCGGAGCTGAAGCTTTTGAATACATCATGCTACAACAAGGTTATACAGCTGATAGCTATAAAGATACTATCCGTTTAAATCTTTTAATTGAAGCAGCTGTAAAAGATAAAACTGATTTTACTGATGAAGAAATTCAAGCAGCTTATGACGAATATGTTCCTGAAGTTACAGCAGCTCATATTCTTGTAGAAGATGAAGAAACGGCTAAAGATATTATTAATCAATTAAATGATGGTGCTGATTTTGCAGAACTTGCTAAAGAGTACTCAACAGACACTGCTACTGCTGAAAATGGCGGAGAAGTGACTTTCTCATCTGGTGAAATGGTCCCTGAATTTGAAGAAGCAGCATATGCTTTGAAAGACGGCGAAACGACTACTGAACCAGTTGCTACAGATTATGGTTTCCATGTTATTAAAATGATTGAAAAACCTGAAAAAGGTACTTTAGAAGAAGAAACTGATACAATTAAAGATCAATTAATCACAACTAAGTTAGCTGATAGTGCTTCTATTCAAGCAGTTATCTCAGGTATTATGAAAGATGCTAATATCATTATTGATGATAAAGACTTATCTACTGCAATGGATGCTTACCTAGGTACTGAAGAATCTACTACCGAAGAATCTACTACCGAAGAATCTGCTGTTGAAGAGTCTGCTGTTGATGAATCTGCTACTGACGAATCTGCTGTTGACGAATCTGCTGTTGACGAATCAGCTGTTGACGAATCAGCTGTTGAAGAATCTGCTGCTGAATAATTTCTTTAAACAAAAAAAAGGGTTGAGACGTTAATTTGTCTCAACTCTTTTTTTTCTACTTAATTTCATTTATTTTTTCTGAGGATTCACTAGGTTTGTAGAATGTTCGATTATCTAATCCAAAAATCCTTTCAGAGAACGTCCCAGGTTCAGTTCTGCTTAATGTAGTGTTTAGCATGTTGATTGTAGCATCAAAATTATCGATCATATACAATATTTCAGCTTCTCTTAGTTTTGGTCTAACAGGAGATCCATACTCAAGCTGCCCGTGGTGGGCCAACACCATATGTTTCAAAAGTAGAACGTCTTCACTTTTTTCATCTATTTTAAGAGAGATACAGGCTTTTGTAATTTCCTCATCTACTAAAACAATATGCCCCAAAAGATTTCCTTCTAAAGTATACTCTGTAGAGATCGAACCAGAAAGCTCAATAACTTTGCCTAAGTCATGCAAAATAACTCCAGAATAAAGTAAGGGCTTATTGATATCATCGTATTGATTTGCGATCGTTTTTGCAATTCTCAACATAGATATCGTATGAAAAGCTAGACCACCAGTAAAGGCATGATGAAATCGTTTTGCTGCTGGGTGTTGGAAAAATGGTTTTTGATAATGATTCAATAAATATCGTACAATACGGTTCATATTAGCATTTGTTATTTCAAATAGTGTATCGTTTATTTCTTCCATCATATCTTCTTTTTTTAGGGGCGCTCTTTCAACATATAAATCCGGATTATCTGGATCACCTAATTTTGTGACAGCAATTTTAAATAATTTGATTTGAGGATTTCCTTGATAAAGTTCTCTTTTCCCAGAAACTTTAACTACTTTCCCAGCAGTAAAAGCAGCAATATCTTCCTCTGAAGCATCCCAATACTTACCATCCATTTGACCACTTGTATCTTGAAATGTAAAAGCAATGAATTTTTTCCCATTCTTAGCCACACGAATATCTGCAGATTTAATCAGTAAATAAATTTCGAAGGTATCATCGTTACTGTACTCAAATAATTTCTTTTCCATTTGACTCCCTCTTTCTATTCAAAACTTTTCTTTATTATAACATTTCTATCTGCTCTTTTCTAAAAACCTCTGTTACAGATTCATCAAAAGTAAAATAGAATATTTGGATATCTTCACTAATTTGCTTCAATAGATGATACATCTCTTTTTTTCGCTGTTGATCAAAATTAACAAACCCATCATCTATTAGTAATGGTAGTTGAATTAGATCGTTAGCATTTTTTACAAATGAAAAACGTAAAGCTACATATAATTGTTCAGCAGTCGCTTGGGAAAGCTCTGAAGCTTCAAATAAAGTACCATCTTTGCGTTGAACAGTTATCGTCCCCTCTTTCAAAAAGACTTTTTGATAATTTTCTTTTGTTAAGATGCTAAAATAATGTGTTGTGTCTCGAATGGTAGCTGGGAATCGATCTTTTCGAGCTTCAGTCAATGTACGCTCAATAAGCTCAGCAGCGAGCTTATAAGTGGCCCACTCATCTACTAAAGTCTGCGTTTCACTTTTTAAGTTGGCATACTCTTGTAGTAATTCTGAGTACTCACCACCAACTTCTAGATTTTTCAAAGCTACTTCAATTTTTATTTTTTTATTTAACAAACTTTCAATTGTTTCTTTTAATTTTTGTAGTTTCGTCTTTATTCCTTGAATACTTTCTAGTAAAGCTGTTTTATCACGATACGTTTCAAGCATCTCACTGTATTCTCCAACTTGTTGTTCTAATAAGTTCAAACGAGCTTTTTTCGTAGATAATTCTTCGTCTAAAATATATTTTTTACGAAAATCTTCTTCCGATTTAACTTTAATCGAATGTAGTAGACGAATACGCTTTTGTTCAAATTCTTTTTGTTGCATAATCAATTGTTCAATGACTTGATGTGCTTCTTCTTGTTGTTTTATCAAGTCTTTTAATTTATCTTCATCAGCTGTGGCTTCCTTGTAGAACTGTTTGATCCCTTCAACTAGTTGTTCATTGTTACTCCAATCAACAAAAATAACCGGCTGTAAATATTTAGTGTCATTTTTCCATACTAAAATCTCGTTTTCTTTAATACTTAACGCTTCTTGCTTTTTATACATAGTAATTTCTTTTTCTCTTATTCCTTCAAAAATATCAGTCTCTTTTAACAAATCTTCTATCATATAATGTGATGGGTATCCATATTCTTGTTTTATTAACTGAAATTCTTGTTCAATATGGGCTTGTTGTAAATTAGCTTGTTCACTTTGATCATGTTTTTCGTTTAATTCAAAAATAACTTGATCAATTTCAGCAAGTTTCTCTCTCCACTGTTTTCGAATTTCAGTTTGTTGAATATACTCCTCAAATGAATAAGCTGGCTCTTCATATTCCTCTATTCTTCTCTTAGAGTCGCTTTTTTTAACCATTCTCCAACCACTATAAGCAATAAATCCTAAACCAGCAATAATAAAAAATAGACCTATTGTATTAGATAAGGAGAAACCGAGGATGAGTAGAATGAGAGAAACGATTATCTTAAAGACCATTCCTATTTTTGTTGAATTTGCCGTTTTATTTTCTACTTTAGTATACGCACGTTGACTTTCTTTGCTTTTTTCTAATTGATCTTCTACTTCTTGAAAAGTTTGATTATCCCACAGTCTTTTTTCTAACTTATCAAGTTGTTCACCTAAAGATTCTTGTTGAAAGTTTAAAAACGCTAAACGTTCATTTAGTTGTTGTACTTGTTGATCATTTTGTTTTTTCTGATCTTGCAGATCACTTAATTTTTTAAGAAGTTCCTCAGTCATAACTGATGGGATAGCTTGCTCATCATTAAGCCCTATTTTTTGTTTTTCACGTAAAAATTGATCGTGTATCGTTGAAAGTGCTTCTTTAATAAATACTGTCTCTTGGATTATAGCTTGGATATCGTCTAGATTTTCCATCAATTGATTGATTTCAGATCTATACTCAACAAAAACTTTTAATATTCTTGTTTCTTCTGATTTGTCGCTAAGGTAATTCAATTTTTCTTTTTGTTGTGTGATCGTTAATTTTAGTTGATTGATTTCTTGATTGTAATGATTTAGTTGGTACAATCCATCTTTTGGCAATTCAACTAGCTGCTCTTTTTTTAGCTGGTTTTGAATATCTTGCATTTCACTAAATAGTGCCCAATTAGCTTCTAATTGATTTAACTTGATCAGCTTATCTTCGTGATGCGTTCTTTGTTCTCGTAAACTCACTAATTCTTTTTCTAACTTTTCTTTCTCAATCTGCCAATCCATATACTGAGTGTTTTTTTCTTTTGCTAATTTCACTTGTTTTCTTTTATTTTCAACTTCAGCTATTTTTTTATTGATGACAGTCACTCGTCCATTTGGCTTAAACATTTTACTTGCTTCTGCTTGAAACTTGTCAGCAACTTTTAGTAACTGTTCATTTCCAATTGTTCCAACACTTAAAAAGTAACGATTTAACTTTTCGCGATTTAATTGTTGCACTTTTTGGAGACCTTCCAGGTCAAATGAAAATAAAGCTTGATAAGTGGCTTTATCAAGCCCTGATAAGATATTTTCAAGCCATTCTTCGCCGCCAGTATCTCCATTTTCTAATGTAACGGTTACTTTTCCATTCGCTTTTCCTCTTACACGTTCAATTTGAATATCTCCATACTGAGTTCCAGTTAAAAATAATCTTCCACCATATTGACTGCTACTTTTAGGTTCATATCTTAACTCTGAACTTATTTTAGAAGGAAATCCAAAGAGGATACTATGAATAAAAGACATAAGAGTTGTTTTTCCAGCTTCATTTTTACCATAAAATAACTGTAAATTAGTTATTTTATCTATTTTATGATCTATCCATTTGCCATAACCATATATTTCTATAGATTCAATTTTCAAATTTATCACTTCTTTCAAATCCAAGTTGGTTACGAACTAATTCTTTCGCATTTGTCATTATTTTTTTCCGATATCTTTCTTCGCGTGTTTCAATAATCTCTTCCATTCCAGGAAAATCAAAAAGAGGATTTGTTGTTTCATTAAATAAGAACTCTTTTTCTAATTCATTTTTTACTTTGATCCATTCATCCGGGAAAAGTTTTTGAATAGCTGGAACATGATTCTCAACAACTGATTCTAATTCTATTTTATGAACCCAAACAAAAGGATCTGCTTTTGGGATTTGTTGTAAGGCTTCTACTAACTCACCTTGTTTAATTTTTTTTATGACACCTTCAAGTAAACTTTCACTATCCGTTAAGCGAATAGAAAGAAACAGACTATAAGAATCATTTTTTTGTTCTGCAACGCTCTCTTTCACTGCTTTGTAAACCTCATCCAAATTCTTTTTATCTTTAACAGATAATTCAATTGTTTTCCATTGAATCGTCGCAGAAGGACAAAATTCAGAGACTATCCCAGATTCTGACATTTTTACCAATTCAAATCCTTTTTCTCCACTTTCTTTACTACTTCTTCCCTGAGTATTTCCAGGATAAACAATGGGAGGATTTGTCGCTAATTGCTGTCTTTTATGAATATGACCTAATGCCCAATAATCATATTTCTTACTTTTTAATTCTACTAATGAGAAAGGAGCATACTTTCCATGTTCTGAATCGATTCCCTCTGAAAATCCGTGTAATAAACCTAACTGATAGGTTGCGCGAGGATTTTTTTCAGGATAATCTACAATTTTTCTTTCCAATACCCATCTTTTATCATAACTAAATCCCGTAATTGCGATTTGTTCTCCTTCTTTTGTTGTAAGCCATTTTGTTTCTACCGTTTCATTAAACAAAAAAACATTTTGGGGCATATCAAGATGCAAGCCAGTATTCTCTATGTAGTCATGATTACCATGTAGTAGATAAACTGGTATATTCATACTATTTAAGCGCTCCATTTCATTTCGCAAATAAGCTTGAGCTTTGACACTACGTTCATCAGTATCATAGATATCGCCAACCAAACAAATAAAATCTACTTGATTAGTTATAGCACTATCGACAATCTTTGTTAAAGCGGAAAACGTCGATAAATAAATGGCATTCCAAATAAATTCTGGCAAAGATTTTAAGCCTATAAATGGGCTATCTAAATGTAAATCAGCTGCATGTATAAATTTAACCATTATAGTTCATTTGTCTCCTTCCTTCATATCTTTTAAGGGCACATACGTTCCTATAGTCTCAGAAAAAAAGAACTCACTACTCTTTTGCAATAGTGAGTTCTTTTTAGTACTCTATCTTTTATGCTTGATAAACATCTTGAACAGGTTTCATGATAATACGGTTTAAATCCTCAATCAATGTGCTTAAACGTTGTTCAGCTTCCATTAATCCTTTAATAACGTCATTTTCACCTGAAGTTTGAGCTAAGTTTTGAGCTTCAGCAATTTCTTCTTCAGTAATTTGTTCCCCAGACATTTGTTTTTGTTGTAATTTAATTTGAACTTCTTGGAAGTCATAGTACATTTTGCTAGCTGCTTCATCTTTTTTCACTTCATTAAAAGCTGCTACTAATGTAGTGTATTCTTCACTGTCTCTTAATTCTTTTTCTAAAGTATTAGCTGTATCATAGATATTCGTACTCATAATAAACTTCACTCTCCAATTTGAATTATGTTTTCATCCTAATAACTATACCATTTCACATTTTTATTTTCCATTATTCTCATCTAAATCACTTAAAAAATTTATTGGATTACTCAATTGGTAAATTTATCAAGGAGATTTCCAAATTTATCTTTCAAAATATCTGATCCTTCTTTTACTTTTCCACCTATCGAATCAATTGTATCCTTGACATCTTGCTTCCAGTCATTCGATCCATCTTCGTTTTCTGCTTCTTCAGCTACGATTTTTTCAGCACTTTGTGTATTAAAAGCTGTAAGTTCAGTATAAGGTAAAATATTTTCCATTTGTTGTTTAAATAATGGTCCGACACCAGTAGAACTTCCCGTCGTCATATAGTGATTTTCATCAGTAGGGTCAAATCCCATCCAAGTTGCAATAACAATATCCGGCGTGTATCCGACTGTCCATTGGTCTGTAGTACCGCCCGAATCATTAAACGTTACTTCAGTACTCCCTGTCTTACCAGCTATTGTATACCCTGATGGATTATTATTCTGTGCTGTTCCATTAGTAAATACTCCCATCAGCATACTGGTCATCTGGTCCGCTACTTCTGGAGTTGTAATTTTAGTTTTTTTAGAATTAGTATTGTCAACAATAACCGCACCTGTAGCATCAACGATTTTAGTAATAAAGTGTCCTTCACTCATGACTCCTTCATTCGCAAAAGTTGTATAAGCACTTGCCATTTGGAGAGGAGAAACGCCTTTACTTAAGCCTCCTAATGCCAGTCCTAGATATTCGTCTCCTTCAGTACCCTCCACTAACGGAATACCAAATTCTTCAACTTTTTTAAATCCTTTATTTAAGCCAATTTCGTTTAACAACCATACTGCAGGAGCATTTTTACTTTCTGCTAATGCTTGGTACATAGGAACTTCACCTTCATATTGGTCGTCAACATTTTCAGGTGTGTATTTATCTTTACCATATGGCAAGGGTTCATCAACGAGCATGGAATCAATAGAGTAACCTTGTTCAAGAGCTGCTGTGTAGACAGCTAGGGGTTTTATAATAGAACCTGGTTGTCTAACCATTTGCGTCGCATAATTAAATCCTCTAAATGTATGTTCTTTTCGACCACCATAAATAGCAAATACGCCACCGGTCTCTGGATCTAAAGCTACCGATCCACTTTCCAAAAGAGTTCCATCTGCTGCATTTTGGAACAAATAATCATTTTCGTAAGTCACATCCATGGCACGTTGATAGTCTTGATTCAAAGAAGTATAAATTTTATAGCCTTTATTTAAAACAGCTTCTTCACTTAAATCATAGGTATACATGGCTTCATTTATTACAGCATCAAAATATGATGGGTATTGATAGCCCTCTTTTTCTGAATAAGCATCTACTAATGTTAATTCTTGAGCCTTTAGTTCATCCACTTCTTCTTGAGTAACTAGTTCATTTGTTGCCATTAGATCTAATACTACATTTCTTCGAGAGATAGCATTATCGTAATTATCAATCGGATTGTAATTACTTGGAGCTTTTAGCATACCTGCTATTGTAGCTGCCTCTGATAAAGTAACATCTGCTGCAGATTTCCCAAAATATTTTTGAGACGCATCCTCTACTCCCCATACACCATTTCCAAAATAAGAATTATTAAGATACATCTCAATAATCTCATCTTTTGTATACACTTTTTCAATCTCAATAGCTAAAAACAGTTCTTTTAGTTTTCGAATTACAGTTTGATCAAGCGTTAGATAGGCATTTTTGGCTAACTGTTGAGTAATGGTGCTCCCACCTCCAACAATATTCCCTCCATTAAGGATATATCCTACAGCAGCTCTTGCAATTCCAATAGGATCAAATCCTGAGTGTTTATAAAAACGTTTATCTTCAGTTGAAATAACAGCTTGTTCTATAGAATCTGATACTTCATCGATTGAGACAAATGTTCCTTTTTGAGAATACAATGTTCCTGCTTCTTCATTGTTGACATCATATATCGTTGTTGTTTGTTCTAAACCTGCTTTCAAGGTAGAGACATTTGCTGTTTTTGCTAAATACAATAAATAAACACTTGCTGCTAAAGCAATGGTTAAAACAGTCAAAAGAATAATTTTATTTATCTGGTATCTTTTCCAAACTCGTTGTCTTTTTTTATGAAACTTTATCAAATAGGGTTTTATCCACTCCCAAAAAATAAGCAGAGCTTTTTTTACCTTATCAAAAAAAGGAGATTCATTCATTTGCATTCATTCCTTAATCGTTTATTCTAAATCGAAGCTTATCATAATGAGTGTAGCAAAAAAATAACGAAGACACATCCTACTTAAGGAGGACATGTCAAAAAGATCAGTCATTTAAATGATACGTTTTACTTAGTTTTGTGTATTTTTTCTTTATCATTTTACCATATTGATGTAAAGTAAAGTTAAAGACTTTATTAAATAAGAAAGCTTATTTAATGTCTAATACGAATTTTTTTAAAAAAAGGATGAGGTGATACCTTGGGACAGAAAACAGAATATGGATATTAAACAATCAAAAAAATAGTTTCGTTCATACATCTATTTTTTTGATCATTGTTCATCTTGTATTTTATCCTTAATCTAAGGAATTTACTATTGATCATTGAGATACTCTTTATATGATAAACTATTATTTAATCGAATGACTATACATTATACCCCAAGGAGGTGAAGTCTACGTTAATTTAAACGTAGACAACCATTTGTCAATTACAACAGGAATCATTGCATTCTTTATTATCCTATTTATCGCAGCTTTATTCGTAATGTCTGAATTTGTACTAGTCCGTATTCGGCCATCAAGATTAGAGTACTTAATAGAAAACGGTGACAAACGAGCAATTCTTTTAAAAGAAATGACAAAAAAATTAGATACCTATCTATCTGCTACACAGTTAGGTGTGACGATTACTTCATTAGCCATTGGTTGGTTGGGCGATCCAACTTTTGGGCGTTTGTTTAATTTGCTGTTTTCATCTATTGCTATTCCATCTTCTGTTTCAACGATTGCTTCTATCATTTTGTCTTTTGTTATTTTAACCTCTCTTCAAGTAATCATTGGAGAACTGGTTCCTAAAAATATTGCAATCAATAAAACAGAACAAATTGGATTATTTATAGCGAAACCTCTTCAGATTTGGTTTCGAATAATGTATCCTTTAGTATTTGTACTGAATAGTGTAGCAAATGGGATATCACGTCGAATCGGTTTGAAAAATATCAGCGAACCCGAAGAAGGTGTATCAGAGGAAGAACTTCGTATTATCATGGGTGAAAGCTTAAAAAGTGGTGAGATCAATCGTGACGAATATCAATTTGTAGAAAATGTCTTTGCATTTGACGATCGAATGAGTCGTGAAATTATGGTACCTCGTACGGAAATGGTAACTGTCTCAACATCAATGACCTTAAGAGAGATTGCTCAATTGGTCAGTAAAGAACGCTATACCCGTTACCCTGTCATCAAAGATGGCGACAAAGATATTGTATTAGGAATTATCAATACAAAAGAAATTTTCGCTGTGTATGTCGATGCCGTTGAAGCAAAGTTATCTGAAACTTTCAGCTTTGCTGAGTACATTAGACCGATTATTTCTGTTATTGAAACCATTCCAATTAAAGAATTATTAGTTAAAATGCAAAAGGAACGTAACCAAATAGCTGTTCTTGTTGATGAATATGGTGGAACAAGCGGTATTATTTCAATGGAAGATATCGTAGAAGAAATTGTTGGGGATATTAGTGACGATTACGAAGTTGTCGGTGAACCTGAAATCAAAAAAATAGGCGATCATCATTATCGTTTGAGCGCTAGAATGCTGATTGACGATGTAAATGATATATTTGGACTCTCTATTGAAGAAGAAGACGTCGATACTATTGGTGGTTGGATGATGAACCAAAAGTACGATATTTCACTTGGTGAAGAGATCATCTTTAACAATCATACTTTTAAAGTTATTAAAACAGGCAATGGCACACTTGAAGTGATTGATATTATCAAGAAAACTCCACAAGTTGCAATAAATGATATAGACTAATACACAATTTTCAAGTTAATGAAAGCCCAGAGTTTGTAAATCAACTCTGGGCTTCTTTTTAGTTTTGTTCAGCTACTTGAATCAATTGATGGATAATCTGCTCTACTTCATTTAAATCTTTTGCATTGGCTCCACTAGCTAGCGGATGGCCACCACCATGATGTTGTTTAGCTACTTCATTAATAACTGGTCCTTTAGATCTCAAGCGACAACGAAAATGGCCCTCTGGTTGTTCCACGAAAATTCCCCACAATACTACTTCTTCAAGTGCACTAGGCAAAGACACAACTGCTGAAGTTTCAGCATCACTTACATCAAACTGATCTAAAATAGATTTAGTTAATAGAACTTTGCCTACACCTGATGGATGAATTTCTATATTTTGTAAAACATATCCTGATAACTGCGCTACTTTTCTAGACATTGCCGTCATTTTGCGATTGATTTCATCAGATTTAATAGGATGTTCCATTAAATCGGCTACGATACGCATCGTTTTTGGAGTTGTTGCTGGATACAAGAAACGCCCGGTATCTCCTACAATTCCTGCATATAATAATCTAGCAGCATTATCGGTCATGTCTAATACTTCTTTGTGATAAAAACAGAAATCAGCAATGATTTCACTCGAACTGCTTGCTTTTGTATCTACTAAGACAATGTCACCATAAACATCATCATTAGGGTGATGGTCTATTTTAATTAAGAACTTTCCTTGATTATAACGCTCGTCACTAATACGTGGTGTATTAGCAGTGTCTGTTACGATAACCAAAGCTTCTTTATAGTCTTCGTCTGAAACATCATCCATGTCCGTTAAATAATTTAAGTCTCCTACCGGGCCACCAGCTTTTAAAACTTTTTTCGTTGGGAAACTAGTTTTTATGATTTCCACTAATCCTCCTTGAGAACCAAGTGCATCTGGATCTGGATTCTTATGTCTGTGAACAATAATAGTTTTCGATTCTTTAATTGCTTCAAGTATTTGATCATATAAGTTTATAGCCATTCTATTTCTCCTTTAGTTTCTTTGCATCAATTGACAAACCACTGTTGCTTTCGCTACCAACACAGTATCTGTGTAAACTTCTATGTCCAATTTAGCCGTTCGTCTGCCTATCTCAAAGACACGCGGTCTAATTTCTATTTCACTTCCTAATTGAACCAATTTTAAATAATACAAATTCATTTGTTCAACTATGGCATTCTTTTTTTGATAAATGACCAGCGTATTTTTCGTTACAGTAGTAATTACTTCACTTAATAATCCAAACGACAGACTTCCTATATTATCTGTCATTTGAGGTGTCACTTTAAATTTGTAAGACGGGATTTCTGATGCCCATTCTGTTGAAGGAGCAAGAGTTAAAATTTCAATATTTTCATTTATTTGGTCAGACAGCGTATCCCCCATTTGTGGTTGACGCTGAGAGGATTGCATGGCTTTCATAACGTCTTGTCTTGAAACAATGCCCATAAGCGTTAAATCATCCTCAACGATTGGCATTACTTCCAAACCATCCCAAATCATTAAATGTCCAACACTTGCTACGCTCATATGAGTTTTTGCAAAGGTAGGATTTTTGGTCATGACTCGTTCAATATTGATATGATCTTGTTTTCCGATAATATCTTTGGCGGTTACCATTCCAATCAGTCGGCCTTTTCTATTGACTACTGGAAAACGAGTATGTTGACTTTGCTCATTTAGTTTTCGATAATCTAAAACAGATTGGTCAATCGTAAGATAAAGTGTTTTGTCTTCTTTAGTGTAAATGTCATCTACAAGCATAATTTCTTTTTTAATCAATTGATCAGTAATAGCTCTATTGATTAAGGTTGCTACAGTAAAAGAGTCATAAGTGGTCGTCAAAACAGGCAGCTTCAATTTATTTGCTAGTAAAATAATATCATTGTTTGTATTAAAACCACCAGTGATCAATACGGCTGCTCCGTTTTCAAGAGCTAGTCTTTGAGCATTCTCACGATTCCCTACAATCATTAAAGATCCTGGTGTGATATACCGCACCATTGCTTTTTCTGTCATAGCACCAATGATAAACTTGCTCAAATCTTTACCTAGCCCTTCTTCTCCACCCAAAATGTCGCCATCTATGATTTTTACAACTTCACCATAAGTCAACGTTTCAAAAGTCTCTTTCATTTTACGCTCAATTCGAATCGTTCCCACACGTTGAATAGTGGAAACTAACCCATTATTCTGTGCATCTTTTATTGCTCGATAAGCTGTTCCTTCACTTACATTCAAATTTTTCGCAATGGATCGAACAGAGATTTTTTCTCCAACAGGCAATGTTTCAATATAAGTAATGATTTGATCGTGTTTCGTAGTCATTAACTGGCCTCCAACCTACATATAAGATAAATCAATTTCCTCTCCTATTTTTAATACGAGACCTTGATCTTCAGGTAAGCTTGTACAAAAAGCACTAGCATCCTGTTCAATTAATGGAAATGTGTCGTAATGAATAGGTACAATTTTTTTTGCTTGGATATAACTTGCAGCAATAGCCGCATCTTCAGGTCCCATAGTAAAATTATCTCCAATAGGTAAAAAGGCAACATCAATTGTTTTATACGCGCCAATCAATTTCATGTCTGTAAACAACGCAGTATCTCCAGCGTGATAGATCGTTTGACCATCCACAGTAAAAGTAATCCCAGCAGCAAGCCCTAAGGTTATTGCTTCTCCATCTACTTCATATGAAGATCCATGAATGGCCGGAGTCATTTTGATTTCGCCAAAATCAAATTGGTGCTTACCACCCATCTGCATACCGTGAGTAGTAAATCCTTTTTTCGCAAAGAAATCAGCAATTTCAACGTTTGCAACTATTATTGCACCTGTTCTTGTTGCTATCGGTTCAGTATCTCCAATATGGTCGTTATGAGCATGTGTCAAAATGATCGCATCAGCTTTAACAGTCTGAGGATCTAAATCACTTTTAGCATTACCGGTAATGAAAGGATCTATCAAAATAGTAAAGCCCGAATTCGTTTGAATTTGTACACAAGACTGTCCATGCCAAGAAATTTTCATAGTAGTGCTCCCCTTTCAACTCTAAAGACTAGATAAGGATAGAATAATTGTATTATACCGTTGTCAAATTTTGATTGCAATTAGTCTTGTTGTATAACAAGTCTCAATAGTCAGTTTCTTTATCCCATAAAGGCAATACAATGTTTTCATAAGATAATGGATCTAAGTTTGTAATCGTAATCCCTAATAATCGTACTCCTCGACCGATTATTCCAATTTCATCCCAAATATTTTGAGCATGAAAAAATATTTCTTCTCCATCTCTTAGATAATTAGGTAAAGTGATTCGTTTAGTTGCTGTTTCAAAATTTGAATACCGGACTTTTAAAACAACTGTTTTCCCATGCTTTTGGTTTTTCTGAAGTGAGGCTTGTACTTTAGTTGCTATATGCCTTAATTCACTCACAACTTCTTGCTCTGTTATTAAATTTTTTCCATAGGTCAATTCTCTTCCAACGGACTTTCTTTCACGACTTATACGAACAGGTGAATTGTCAATTCCTCTCACTTTTCGATATAGAGAATACCCCATTCTTCCGAATCGTTGGATCAGTTCCATTTCATCTTTTTGAAATAAATCTTTTCCAGTATAGATTGATAACTCATGCATTTTTTCAACGGTCTTTTTTCCCACACCATAAAATTTTTCAATAGGCAATTCTTGTAAAAAATCTAATGCTTTTTCAGGTGGGATAACGGTTATCCCAGCGGGTTTATAATAATCAGAAGCTAATTTAGCAATAAATTTATTGTAGGATACTCCAGCAGAACTAGTCAAATGAACTTCTAGCCAAATATCTCTTTGAATTAGTTTAGCTATCTTAGTTGCACTGGCCAAATTCAGTTTATTTTCAGTTACATCTAGATAGGCTTCATCTAAAGAAAGAGGTTCAATGATATCTGTATATCTTTCAAATATAGCTCGAACTTCAGCTGAAATTTCCCTATACAAATCATAGTGTCCCGATATAAAATTTCCATGTGGACATAACTCAAATGCTTTTTGAGCACTCATAGCAGAATGGACGCCAAATTTACGTGCTTCATAATTTGCGGTGGCCACTACTCCCTTGCCTCCAGTTTCTTTGGGGTGCCGAGCAATAATAACTGGTTTTCCTTTTAAATCTGGATTCTCACGTTCTTCTACTGAGGCAAAAAAGGCATCCATATCAATGTGTATGATCTTCCTCGTCGTATCTCTTTTCGGTTCATCAAATCTTAATACACCAATATTCATCCTTTTCCACCTCCTTCAACTCTATTATAAGGGAACGTACATTCTTTATCAAGATTCCTTGATGGCGAAAAAAAAGACTCCCTCTAATGAGTTCGTCTTTAAAATGCTAATTTAATTGGTTTTCCAGGGCTTTTTTCAAACTTTTTTGCTGTTTCTTTCTACGTTGCAACATATGAATCAATCCTTTTTTAGGTGAGAATACAAAAACAACTAAAAAAGTCAATCCTGTTACAACTGCAATCATACCGGCTATTGATGCATCAAAATACATAGACAATTGAAAACCAATAATACTGTTCAGCGCACCCAAACCAGCACTGATTCCTAACATGTAACTTAAGCGATTAGTTAATAGGTAAGCTGAAACGGGCGGACCTACCATAAACGCTACCACCAATATCGAACCAACTGCCTCAAATGCTCCAACTGCTGTAACCGATACTAATGACATCAATGCATAGTGCAGCAAGACAGGAGAAAAACCTAGTGAGGCAGCAAGCATGGCATCAAATGAAGTCAATTTCAGTTCTTTGTAAAATAGACCAATAAAGAGTAAGAGAACAACTAAAATAATCGACATGGAATACATAGCTTGTGTACCGATATCGTGTCCGAATAAAATGACCCGATCAAAAGGCGCAAATGCTAATTCTCCTAATAATACTGAATCTGTATCTAAATGAACATCTCCAGCATAACGAGTAATTAAAATAATTGCGATGCTAAATAATAATGGAAAAATAATTCCGATAGAAGCATCTTTATCTAACAACTTTGTTTGATGAACTAATTCAGTCAGCCAGACTGTAAGAATACCTACCAAAGCAGCACCTAAAATTAATAGAGGCGAATTTAGATCTTGGGTAACAAAGAAAGCTAATACAATTCCCAATAAAATCGTATGTGTGATAGCATCTGTCATCATAGCCATTCCTCGAATCACAAGAAAGACCCCTGGTAAGGCACAAGCAACAGACACTAAAACGGCAATAAGTTGTATTTCAATAACTGGATTCATAATTACCTGCCTTTCTTCAATTGAGTTGCAAAATGATTCTTTTGCTGTTTATTTTTAATTAGTTTCCAAACGATTCCTCTATGTGGAGAGAACAAGATACTAATCAATACAATCAAACTGATAACCAATACAATCGTTGGTCCTGTAGGAATCTGTTGGCCCAATGAGCTGATAACTGTTCCAATTATTCCAGCCAAACAACCAAAAAATGCAGCTAAACCTACCATGATCGATAAATGATTAGTCCACTGTCTCGCCGCCACAGCAGGTCCGATCAAAAGAGAACTCATTAGAATAACACCTACTGATTGTAATCCTAATACGATAACAATCACTGTTAATGTTGCTAATAAACTATTCATCCAATAAACAGGTAATCCAATACTACTTGCAAATGATTGGTCAAATGCTAATAACTTAAATTCTTTCCAAAATATACTAACGATTAGCAATAATATAATTCCAGTAATAAACATAATTCGAACATCACGTACCAGCAAAGTGGATGATTGTCCAAAAATAAAACTTTCCAAACCAGCTTGGTTAGAATTAGGCTTCTTTTGAATAAAAGTCATTAGAACTAAACCAAAACCAAAGAAAACAGCTGTTGTCAGGGCCAATGCACTATCAAACTTAACTTTGGAATGTTTTACAATCACCGTAATCAACCATGTCGCTAGTAAACCGGAAATAAGTGCTCCAAGTAAAAGAATTTCCATTTGTTTACTAGACGTAAGAATAAATGCTAGACAAATTCCAGGCAACGCTGCATGACTAACGGCATCTCCTAATAGGCTTTGTTTTCTTAGCACAGCAAAACTACCAATTACACCACTTAATAAGCCTAATATACTAGAA
Organism: Carnobacterium sp. FSL W8-0810; assembly: GCF_038007125.1. NCBI lineage: Bacteria > Bacillati > Bacillota > Bacilli > Lactobacillales > Carnobacteriaceae > Carnobacterium > Carnobacterium sp. FSL W8-0810. The sequence goes on from NZ_JBBOWO010000005.1 coordinate 27,821, forward strand.
CCAAAAACAACTACTTGAAATGTATAATCAAAGAAAAGAGCACTTATTCCACTCATTTACTCTTCCTCCCAAGGTTTAGCTTGATTTTGACGATAAGTTTTAGCAATTAATTCCTTAGTAAAGGTTGTCTCGATTGGACCATTTCCAATCAACTCACGATTGATTAACACAACTTCATCAAAATATTCTGGAACGGTTTGAAGATCATGATGGACTACAACAATCGTTTTTCCTTCAGACTTTAATTCTTTCAATAATTGAATAATAATTTTTTCGGTTTGAGCATCAACACCTTGGAACGGTTCATCCATTAAGTAAATTTCTGCTTCTTGAACTAATGCTCGAGCTAAAAACACGCGTTGCCTTTGTCCACCAGATAATTGACTGATTTGTCTATCTTTGAAATCAGCCATACCTACTTTAGCCAGCATTTCATTTGCCAATGATTTATCCTTCTTTTTAGGTCTCTTAAACCAACCTATGTGACCATATCTTCCCATTACCACAACATCTAATACAGTGGTAGGAAAATCCCAATCCACACTTCCATTTTGCGGTACATATGCTACTAAATTTTTATTTTTTCTATAGTCCTCTTCTGTTGATTGATCAAAAGTGAATTCTACTTCTCCAGCAATGGGTTTGATCAAATTAATTAACGATTTAATCAGAGTAGATTTACCAGCGCCATTTGGTCCAACAACAGCGGTTAAGGTTCCTTTAGGGATACTAAAAGAAATATCCCACAAAACCGGTTGTGCTTCATAAGCTACAGTTAATTGGTTTAAACGTATGGCTGTAGCTTTTTCACTTATTTCGTTTTCCATAATTGATGCACTCCAGTCTTTTCAATTTATTTCAATGCGTCTACAATTGTATCCACATTAGATTTCACTGTTTTTATATACGTTTCTGTATTTGCTTCACTGTCTCCAAGAGAATCGGAATACAATTCTCCACCGATTTCAACTTCAAAACCCTTTGCTTTTGTAGCTGCTTGTAGAGACTCAATCGTTCTAGTTGGAACGGATGATTCAATAAAAATAGCTTTTATCTTGTTCTCAATAATATAATCAGCTAATTGACTGATATCTCCTGTACCGGCTTCAGCATTTGTATTTAATCCTTGAAGTCCGATGACATTTACTCCATAGCCTTCTCCAAAATAACTAAAAGCATCATGTGCTGTCACTAACATACGATCTTTTTCTGGGATTTCATTTACTCGATCAATAACATATTGATCCAACTCTTCTAGTTCAAGCAGATACAGCTCTAAATTTTCTTGGTAGCTTACTTCATTATCAGGATCTGCCAAAGTAAGTCCTTTGGCTACTTCAACAGCCGCTTTTTGCCACAACTCTACATCAAACCAAATATGCGGGTCCATCGATGTACTGCTATCTTCGCTATAAAGAATATCTTCTTCATCTAAACCATTTTCTAAAGAAATCACTATTTTTTCTTGATTTTCTAATCCTTGAAAAATTTCACCCATTTTTCCTTCTAAATGCAATCCATTATAAGCTACTACATCAGAAGATTGCATAAAAATAACATCTCTTGCACTTGCTTTATATAAATGTGGATCTACCCCGGCAGACATAAGGCCCGTCACTTGGACATGATCGCCACCAATTTCTTTCATTAAATCTGTTAGCATAGTAGTTGTGGTCACTACTTTTAATTTATCAGCGTCTTGACCTGCATTAAAATCATAACACCCTGTCAAAAAAATAAGTGCTGTAACGATTAATCCAAAAAGAGAGTACTTAACTTTTTTCATTTTTCTCCTACTTTCTATGCCTATTCAATAAAAATACTAGTTGCAGCTTTGTAACTTAGAGCTACTTGTTTCCCTTCTGCCTCGAGCGTTATTGGCCCTTCATAAGCACCGATATCTATTATTTTATACACATCACCTATAGCTAGCTCTAGTGAAGCTAAGTAATCTAGTAATTCTTTTTCATCTACTACTCTTTTTATTTTGATCACATCATACACTTGCTTATCCACTAAAGTTGGCAATACCTTTTCATTAATGACGCCAGTCTCAGTAGGTATCATTCCTCCATGAGGACAGACTTTGGGGAAATCAAGATATTTATCTAAACGCCTAGCTAGTTCAATGGAGGTTACATGCTCTAATACTTCAGCTTCTTCATGAACTTCATTCCATGCATAACCTAGATAATTTACTAAAAAAACTTCCCATAAACGATGTTTTCGTACCAAAGCACTTGCTTTTTGAAGACCAGCTTGCGTTAATTGGATGCCTTGGTAAGGAACGTGTTCAACGAATCCTTCTTTTAATAACTTCGTAACCATCTCACTTACCGAAGCAGCAGAAACCATAAGTCGTGTAACAAGTTGTTTGTTGCTTACTTTTTTATTGTTTCCACCAAGTTCATAAATCATTTTTAAATAATCTTCTTTATTTGGTGTCATAAAATACCCCTATCTTATTTTTTAGGCAAACCTAACTTCCAATAAAAGTATACCTTGATTTTTTTAATTTGCAAGCCTAAAATGCAAAAAAAGAAGCTAAGATAATCAACTTAGCTTCTTTTTTTGTATTTTATTTTAATTCTTCAAAAGCATCAATAATGATTTGTTTCAATTCACTGATTAAAGGTTGTTTTGGATTAGCCGTCGTACATTGATCTTGAAATGCTAACTCTGCCAATTCATCAACTGTATCATGTAACCATACAGTCGTTACTCCTTGACCTCTCAAACTCATTTCAATACCGACATCTTTACCTAATTTATTGATTTCTTGGACCAAAGATTCCACTAACTCTTCTGTAGTATTTCCCTTGAATCCCATAAAGCGAGCAATTTCCGCATAATCTTCATGTGCATGGAAATATTCATATTTTGGAAATAAAGCATGCTTTGCAGGATCTTTTGCATTGTAACGTATAACATGAGGCATCAAAATTGCATTAGTACGTCCGTGAGGAATATCATAGGCTGCCCCAATTTTATGAGCGATAGAATGATTGATCCCTAAAAATGCATTTGCAAATGCCATTCCAGCCATGGTTGAAGCATTATGCATTTTTTCTCGTGCTTCTTCTGTCGCATATTCGTAGGAATTACGCAAATTTTCAAACACTAGTTTGATTGCTTGAAGACTTAGCCCTTTGGTATAATCACTGGCCATTACAGAAACATAAGATTCGATAGCATGTGTCAACACATCCATCCCTGTATCAGCTGTAACAGATTTAGGAACACTCATTACAAATTGCGGATCTATAATCGCTACGTCTGGAGTTAGAGCATAGTCAGCTAACGGATACTTCACATGTGTTTCGCTATCCGTTATTACTGCAAAAGGTGTTACTTCTGAGCCTGTACCAGAAGTTGTCGGTATGCAGACAAACTGTGTCTTTGTTAAATCAGGAATTTTGTACGTTCTTTTTCGAATATCTAAAAACTTTTGCTTAGCTCCAAAGAAGATTGTTTCAGGTTTTTCATAAAACAACCACATTCCTTTTGCAGCATCCATTGCTGAGCCTCCGCCAATAGCAATGATTGTATCTGGTTGAAAATGGTTCATCGCTTCTGTTCCGGCTTTTACAGTATCAGTAGATGGATTGGGTTCCACATCTGAAAAAATTTCAATACTTACTTTATTTTTTCGTTGCATCAACATTTGCACTACTTTGTCAGCATAACCAAATTGCACCATTCCTGGATCACATACTAGAAAAACGCGTTCAATTCCTTCCATATCTTGTAGATAAGCAAGAGAATTTTTTTCAAAATAAACTTTTGATGGTAATTTAAACCATTGCATATTGTTTCTCCGTTTCGCTATTGTTTTAACATTCATTAAGTTAACTGCCGTAACATTTTTAGAGATTGAATTTTTTCCATAAGAACCGCAGCCTAATGTTAATGAAGGAATCATGTTATTGTATAAATCTCCAATTCCACCTTGAGCTGTTGGTGAATTCACTAATATACGACAAGCTTTCATTGCTTCGCCAAATTTTTCAGCAAGAGAATCATTTTGAGTATGGATAGCTGCTGAATGACCTAGTCCTCCTAATTCTAACATTTGTTGAGAAAGTTCAAAGGCATGGTCCGTTGTTTCAGCTTTCACCATTGCAAGTACTGGAGATAACTTTTCACGAGATAATGGGTAATCTTTACCTACTCCATTTAGTTCTACAACAATCAATTTGGTTTCTTTGGGTATGCTAACACCTGCTAATTCAGCAATCGTGTACGGAGCTTGTCCAACAATATCGGGATTAACTGCCACTTTTGCCTCATTCATCACGGATTTTTCAAATTTTTCTACTTCGTTTGGTTTTGCAAAATAAACTGAGTGTTTTTGGAATTCATTTTTTACTTCTTGATAGACTTCTTTGTCTACAATAATAGCTTGTTCTGAAGCACATATCATGCCATTATCAAATGTTTTCGAAGCAATGACATCATTAACTGCACGTTTGATTTTTGCAGATTTTTCAATATAACTTGGAACATTTCCTGGCCCAACTCCTAAAGCAGGTTTACCAGTTGAATAGGCTGCTTTCACCATGCCAGCTCCACCAGTTGCTAATACGATAGCAACACCTGGATGTTGCATTAAGCTATTTGTAGCTTCTAACGAAGGTTTTTCGATCCATTGAATACAATTTTCTGGTGCCCCTGCTTTTATAGCTGCCTCTTTCAAAACAGTAGCTGCAGCTACTGAACATTTTTGAGCACTAGGATGAAAAGAAAAAATAATAGGATTACGCGTTTTTAAAGAGATAAGTGCTTTAAACATTGTTGTTGAAGTAGGGTTAGTAACAGGAGTTACCCCACAGACTACTCCGACTGGTGTGGCTACTTCTATGAGCTCGGTTTGGCTGTCTTTACTAATGATTCCAACTGTTTTATTATCTTTTATTGAATTCCAGATTGATTCTGTTGCAAACATATTTTTAATACATTTATCTTCATAGATCCCTCTGCCTGTTTCTTCAACAGCCATTTTTGCTAAAGGCATGTGTTCATTTAAACCAGCCATTGCCATTTCGTGAACAATAAAATCTACTTTTTCTTGATCAAATGTTTCTAAAACCGCTAACGCTTTTCGACCTTGATCTACTAATTGATCAATATCCATTGCTACACTATCTGAGTTATTTAACTCACTTTTTTTATTTACTTTCGTTTTTTCTTTCGTATTAGCTTCCATCATTTTAAAACCTCCATGTATTGTTATCAATTTCACAATAATCATACTTTATTTCTTTTTATTTGTAAAGAAAATATTGGGATTTCTTTTTTCAATGAAAGAAATCCCTTTTAAAGCATCTATTTCAAAGCGTTTATCACAAAATATAATTATTATATATCCAACAAAATACATAAATCTATTAAATTAAAACATTCACAAATATATACGAATAAAAAGGAAATCAGCAAAAACATCCTGATTTCCTTTAAAATAAATCTTCTAAATCCATCTCATCAAGTGAAGTAACTTTGTAAACTTGAGCTTCTACAGCAGCATAATCTAAATAATGATTAGGAGTAATTTTCATGATATCATTGATTTGTTGATAGTAATGGGTTGGAATCTTTTTTTTCCAACAGAAGCTTGCAATATAATTCCATAAATCTTCTTCACTTATTTGATGATATCCTAATTGATTAAATTCCCGGATCTTTAACTTTAACCACGGCTCGTACTTTGTAGAGTAAGTAAAGAATTCATTGATCAATAGCATACACTCCTTTTTTAAACCATCTGTTCTTATTTTTTATGTATTCTCACTGTTAGACTTTAAATTAAAGTACCATATTTTTTTTTTAAATACAACTTTTGCATTAAAAAAGAGTGCCGTCAGTTTTTCCTGACAACACCCTTTCAACTTACTTTAGTGCTAAAGATTAAAGCTCTTCATCATTAGTTTCTTCTAATGTGTTTTGTGGTGTATTTGTACCAAGATCTTCTACTGAAGTAGTCGCTTCACTACTTGATACACGAGCAATAGCTTTCTTTTCGAATGTTAAGAATATACCATCACAGTCAAGAACTACAGTGTTATTCGTTGTATTTACTTCATCAATAACTCCATGTAATCCGCCTATTGTAACAGCTGAGTCACCTTTTTTCATAGCACTTAGCATATTTTGTGTTTTTGTAGCAGCTTTTTTTTGCGGACGAATCATCAAAAAATACATCAAACCCATAATCGCAATAAAAGGTACAAAATTAAGAATTAATTCCATTTTTTTCCCACTCCATTCTTCATTTCAACAACTTAACATACTATACTTTACCAAACATCTAGTCTTTTTACTATCACTTAACTAAGTTTCTTATAAAACCTTTAGAAATTTCTAGCGTTTGGTTTATTATAACCATATTCTTCAAAAAAGCTTTCTCTATATTCCAGTAGATTATCATCCATAATTGCTTGTCTAACGTCTTTCATTACATTTAATAAGAAATACAGATTGTGGTAACTAGTCAAACGTAATCCGAATGTTTCATCTGCTTTGATCAAATGACGAATATAAGCTCTTGTATAATTACGACAAGTATAGCAATCACATTTATCATCCAAAGGCCCAAAATCGCGTTCATATTGTGCATTTTTGATAACCACTCGACCTTTACTGGTCATACATGTCCCATTACGAGCAATACGAGTTGGCAACACGCAATCAAACATATCGACTCCCCTCATAACACCATCGATCAATGAATCGGCAGTTCCTACACCCATCAAGTAACGAGGTTTATCTTCAGGAATAAAAGGAGTAGTGTATTCTAATACTTTATTCATACTTTCTTTTGGTTCCCCAACAGAAAGTCCTCCTATTGAATATCCAGGAAAATCCATGGATACTAAGTCACGAGCACTCTGTTGACGAAGTTCTTTAAACCCAGCACCTTGGATAATACCAAATAAGCCTTGACTGTCTGGTTTTGCATGAGCTTTTAATCCTCGTTCAGCCCAACGACTTGTTCGTTCAACAGATTTTTTTACGTAATCAAAACTTTCGTCAAAAGGCGGACACTCATCAAAACTCATCATAATATCTGGTCCTAATTTATTTTGAATATTGATCGCTTTTTCAGGTGACAAAAACATTTTAGAACCATTTAAATGATTTCTAAAGTGAACACCTTCTTCTTCAATTCTTCGCAGATCACTTAATGAAAATACTTGGAATCCGCCTGAATCGGTCAAAATACCTTTGTCCCAATTCATAAACTTATGCAGTCCACCGGCTTCTTCTACGATATCTTCACCTGGGCGTAACCATAAATGATACGTATTGCTTAAAATAATGCTGGCTCCCATTGACTCTAGTTCTTCAGGTGCAAGACTTTTAACACTTGCTAGTGTTCCAACTGGCATAAACATTGGTGTTGGAAATGTTCCGTGCGGTGTAATAATTTCTCCAAGTCTTGCTCCTGTATGTTTTTCTTTTTTTATTAATCGGTATTTAATTGCTGGCTCTGGCATGTTTCTATTCCTACTTTCATTTTTCTGAAAAATTTTAGTTATTTATCTGTTAAACATTAGAAGTACGATCTATCTTAATGTTTTTAAGATCAACTCAATGACGTCATCTAAGTGGACGGTCATTTCTTGTTCATCATCAGAATATTCTTGTCTAGCTTTATCAACTAACAGACTCATAATGGCACTATTGAAAATATAAATTACCGTTTCATATTGTTGATTCGTTAATAAATGTTCATGTGAAAATTCTTTTAATTTAATGCATAATAATTGTTGAATATATTCTTGCTTATAATTAAAGATTGTTTTTGTTTGTTCATTTCCCACTTCTTTAATGGCACCAATGACGATTTGCCTATGTTTATCAAATATATCCGCAATAAAACGTCCTGATTGTTTCATTAAATCAGTTGTATCCTTAAAACTTTGACAAAAAAACTCATCTACTTCTTTAGTAATTTGCTTAGTATGTTGCTTAAATGCTGTATCTAACAAAACTTGTTTCGATTGAAAATTTTTAAATATAGTGGTTTCATTAACTCCAGCTTTTTGTGCAATCATTTTTGTAGTGGTACTTTTGTATCCTACATGTGAAACTAAATCTAATGCTGCATCAATAATACGTTGCTGAGTATTTGTTAATGCTTCTGCGTTTACATTTACCAATTGACCTTGACCTCCAAATTCAACATACTTTTTAAATCAAGTATGTACTCACTCAATATACTAGTCTATCACATTAGTTTTAGAAAATAAACAATTTTTAAACTTCGAGCCACTTGATTGGTAACCGCTTTCTATTTGTGGTATATTATAAATAGATAGAGAGATGAACATATGAGTGGATCAATTAAATTTCTTTAGTGTTTAGAAGTACAAGAAACAATTAGAATCAACATTCCGTTTTGAGTTACCAGATTCACTGTCCCATACAATTGAATAGAGTTATACCATTTAGTAAGATGTATACCCTAAAAAAGCTAGGCAGTTAAACAAAGTAGTATAGAAACTGTATGTCGTTTTGAAAAGAAGTTCAGTTTAACCAATTACGGGTTCACTCATATCCTCTCTAAAAACCAATAGAAGTTGGCATAAAAGCCGACTTCTATTTTTTTAGTTTTTATTTATTTGACAAACATGGCATCTCCAAAGCTAAAGAATCGATATCTTTCATCCACGGCATGCTGATAAGCTGCTAAAACATTTTCTCTTCCTGCAAAAGCGCTGACTAACATCACCAATGTTGATTTTGGCAAATGAAAATTAGTTGAAAAAGCATCGACAACTTTAAATGTATAACCTGGAGAAATGAAAATATCTGTCCAGCCACTATCGGCTTTTAATTCACCATTAAATTTTGTACCGATTGTTTCTAAAGTACGAATAGAGGTTGTTCCTACAGCAACAATTCTGCCGCCATTTTTTCGAACAGTCGTTAATTCTGCGGCAGATTCTTCTGTTAAACGATAAAATTCTGAATGCATTTCATGATCTTCAATCGAATCAACACTAACGGGTCTGAAAGTACCCAAGCCTACATGCAATGTCAAAAAGACGAGCTGTACGCCCTTTGCTTTAATCTGTTCTAATAGTTCTTGCGTGAAGTGTAGCCCTGCTGTTGGGGCTGCTGCAGAACCATTTTCTTTTGCATAGACAGTTTGGTAGCGCTCGCTATCTTCCAATCTTTCTTTGATATAAGGAGGAAGCGGCATTTCGCCTAAAGATTCTAAAACTTCTAAGAAGATACCATCGTAAGAAAAGTCAATGATTCTTCCTCCATGGTTTAGTTCTTCTATTACAGTCGCAGTCAGTCTTCCATCTCCAAAAGAAATGACATCACCTACTCTAGCTTTCTTAGCTGGTTTAACAAGCGTTTCCCATTGATCTTTTTCTGTGTTTTTTAATAATAATATTTCAAGATGTGCGCCTGTTGCTGGTTTTATTCCATATAACCGTGCAGGCAATACACGTGTATCATTCATTACTAATGCATCACCTTCATGCAATTCATCAAGAATATCGGTGAAGTGCTTGTCTTCTACTTTACCGGTTTCTTTGTCCAAAATTAATAATTTTGAACTTGAACGGTTTTCTAAAGGTGTTTGAGCAATCAATTCTTCTGGTAAATCAAAATCAAAATCTTTCGTTGTTAACATATTCATACTCCTAATCTGTATAAGTAATAGGGTAACCTAAATGAGTATAGCCCAAATGAGTTACGATTCTTCCACGAGGGGTCCGTTGAAGGAAGCCAGCTTGCAGCAAATAAGGCTCAACCATATCTTCAATTGTTTCAATTTCTTCGCCAATGTTAGCTGCAATCGTAGACAATCCGACCGGACCACCATGATAATTTTCAATCATCGTTTTTAATAATTTTTGATCAACAAAATCTAACCCTTCTTTGTCGATCCGCAACATAGCTAATGCCTCATCTGCTATTTCTTTTTTGATCACGCCATTAGATTGTACTTGTGCATAGTCTCTTACACGTTTTAATAAGCGATTGGCTACACGAGGAGTTCCTCTTGAACGCCTAGCAATTTCGACTGCACCTGATTCGATTATTTCAGTATTAAAGATATCAGCAGAACGCAAAACAATATCGCTCAACTCTTCTACTGTATAATATTCCATGTGTGACACGATACCAAAACGGTCACGCAATGGTGCAGATAAAAGCCCTGCTCTTGTAGTTGCACCCACAAGGGTAAATGGCGGCAAAGGAAAATGAACCGGATGCGCTGTTGGCCCTTGTCCTACAATGATATCTACAAAATAATCTTCCATAGCCGAATACAACATCTCTTCAACTAGCCTTGGCATCCGGTGGATCTCATCAATAAAAAGGACATCTCCAGCTTCTAATTCATTCAAAAGAGCGACTAGATCTCCTGCTTTCTCGATTGCAGGTCCACTAGTCGTTCGTATAGCTACATCCATTTCATTTGAAATGACCATTGCCATAGTTGTTTTCCCTAGCCCAGGAGGACCATAAAGTAAAACGTGATCTAACGCTTCTTCACGATTTTTCGCTGCTTCTATATAAATAGATAATTCTCTTTTTACTTTTTCTTGGCCAATATATTCTTCTAGATAATGTGGCCGTAATGATTTTTCTAACGAAATTTCTTCTGTCGTACTGCTATCGCCTGAAATGATTCGTTCTTCTGGATTCAATTTTTTTCACCACTTTTCTCATTTGCTTATCGCTTATTTCTTCATCAATAGTCGTAAAGCTTCTCGTAAATAAGCATCTGTCGATTCTTTATTTAATTTGCGAATTTGTGGTTCAATTTTTTTGATTTCTTTCGCACTGTATCCTAATGCCTCTAACGCTTCAACGGCTTCAGTAACATGGTTATAATTAGTTGTCAAAACTAATTCCTGCTGATAGTCAGCCGTATTTTCTGCTTGAGTAAGGGTCAAATCAGCTAACTTACCTTTTAAATCTAATACAATTTGTGAAGCAGTCTTTTTTCCTACTCCAGGAAATTTAGTTAAATACGCTGCATCTTCATTTTCAATTGCTTGTACTAGACCTTGGTGATCATCATTTGCTAAAATAGCTAATCCACTTTTTGGACCTATTCCTGAAACACTAAGCAATTTTAAATACAATTGTTTTTCAGTATAATCCTTGAAACCATATAAAGTAATAGCATCTTCTCGAACTGCTTGATGAACATAAATTGTTGCTTCCTCGTTTAATTTACTTGAGAAACGAAACGGGTTAGCAATAAATAGTTGGTATCCTATTCCATTCGTTTCAAGGACAATATAAGCAGGGTTAACAAACGTTATAGTACCTTTAATGTATTCATACATATTATTTCTCCATTCACTCATTCTATCATTTTTCTAGATGTAAAAAGGCACACCTGTTCGCTATTTATTTTACCACATTTGCTTCCATAAAAGGAGCTGCTGCCAAAAAAAGCCTTTGTAAAAAAACATAAGCACCCTCTAAACTGTTGAAACAGTCAGAGAGTGCTTCTTAAATTTTACAGAATTGATTAAGCAAATAATTTACGGTAACTGCTGTATCCTTCTTCATCTAACTTATCAACAGGTACAAATCTTAAAGCTGCTGAATTGATACAGTAACGTAATCCGCCTTTGTCTTGAGGACCATCTGTAAAAATATGGCCTAGGTGAGAGTTTGCTTCTGAACTTCTTACTTCAGTACGACGCATGCCAAATTTTGTATCCATTTTTTCAATAACTTCTTTTTCTTCTATCGGTTTTGTGAAAGATGGCCAACCGCATCCAGCATCGTATTTATCATTTGAAGAAAATAACGGTTTTCCACTTACAACGTCTACAAAAATACCATCTTCATAAAAATCATCATACTCTCCAGTAAATGGACGTTCAGTAGCTTCATTTTGAGTTACTTCAAATTGAATATCTGTAAGTTTATCTTTCAATTCATTTTTATCATAGCTATTCATGAAAATCCTCCTTTTTGTTTCTATTTTTATTTTACACTTTTTAGGGACTTGCTACAATTTATTGAATTTGATTAAGTGATTCAATGAGGATCTTGAATCCGTTTGAACATTTTTTCCATATCTTTATTGGTAAAATGGATCAACACTGGTCTTCCGTGTGGGCAATTATAAGGATTTTCAGTTACCTTTAAATCTCTCAGCAAAGCTCTAGCTTCAGCATCACTTAAATAATGATTAGCTTTAATTGAACCTTTACAACTCATCATTATAGCTGTTGCTTCTCTAAATTTAGCAACACTTATGCTTCCTTGTTCCAAAAGTAAATCAATCAATTCCTTTACGATTGATTCTTCTTCACCATGATTAAACCATACAGGATGACTTCTCAATAAAAAACTATTTTGACCAAAAGGTTCTAAAAAGATACCAATTGTTTTTAAAGCTTCAATATTCTCTTTGATCTTTATTGCATCACTGTTTGGATAGTCCAACATAATAGGCACTAATAAATCTTGTAAATCATTGCTGACTTCGCCAATTTTTTTTCTGAAATATTCGTATTTGATTCTTTCTTGAGCAGCATGTTGATCTAAAATATACAGTCCTTTTTCATTTTGTGCAAATAAATAAGTTCCGTGCATTTGACCAACATATTCAAGTGTAGGGAATTGATTAAGAGAATCAGCCGTTTGTATTTTTTTCTCCATTAATTTTTCAGCTGTTTTTAAAGGAGATTCTTGATGGAAATCCATCAATTCACTTACTATTTCTGTAGATGATTCATTGTTTTTATTTTCTTCTGGTATTTCATTCAAAATTGGATCGTAATCTTTCTCATTTAGAGAGAATTGACCAGTTTCAGTATCTTGGTCTCTTTCTTCTTCAAATGGTCCAGCTTGCTGTTCTGAAAAATAAGAAGATAATGATTGTTTTTGTTCATACACTTGTTTTTCATTATTTCTGCTTAGTCTTTCTTGACTAAACTCAAAAGCTATTTGTTCATTCTTTTCTACTGGAACATTGTTTTTATTTTTAAAAGACAAGTTTCCTATAGCATCTGGAATCAACTGTTCTTTGCTTAAAGTCTCATAAATAGCTGATTCAATCAGCTTCATTAACTCATTTTCTTTACTGATACGAACTTCTTGTTTGGTAGGATGGACATTTACATCCACTAATAAAGGATCCATTTCAATTTCAATAGCTACAATTGGGTAACGTCCAACCATTAGTTTCGAACGATAACCCGAGATAATAGCTTTATTTAATAAATAATTTTTAATATATCGTCCATTAATGATAATAGACATATAGTTCCGACTGGCTCTTGTAAGTTCTGGTAAAGAAACGTATCCCGACAGTCTAAAATCCAAATCTTCTTTTTTTATTTCTCTCATTTTCTTAGCTGTAGCTACTCCATATATGCCTGCCAATGTTTGTTTTAGATCTCCATTGCCAGCTGTCCTTAACAATTGATTTCCATCATGGACTAAACGAAAAGCAATATTTGGATGACTGATAGCCAAGCGATTCACGATATCTGTTACATTAGATAATTCGGTTTGCAAACTTTTTACATACTTTAACCGTGCAGGTGTATTGAAAAAAAGGTTCTCAACAGTGATTTTACTTCCTTTTCTTGCTTCGTTTGATCTTTCCTCAATAATTTTTCCACCTTTTAAAGAAAGATATGTTCCTCGTTCTATACCCGTCGATGTTTCCAATGTCACTTCTGAAACTGAAGCGATACTTGGCAAAGCTTCTCCACGAAAACCTAACGTTCTAATCCGAAAAAGATCATCTCTTGAGTAAATTTTACTAGTGGCATGCCGCTTAAATGCATTTTCAACTTCTTCTGGTTCAATACCTATTCCATTATCGATAACTTGTATTTTTTTTAATCCAGCTTCTTCAATAAGAATGTCAATTTGGCTACTACCTGCATCCATTGCATTTTCAACAAGTTCTTTTACTACCGAAGCAGGTCGTTCAATTACTTCACCAGCGGCAATTTGATTAGCCAACACATCTGAAAGTTCTTGTATTTTTGCCATCTCCAACATTCCTTTCCACTAACTAAAATCAATTCAATTTTTGTTGCCATTCACTAATACAATTTAAGGCTTCCAAAGGAGTCATTGTAAGTAAATTTGTTTTTCTAACCGCTCTAACAATTTCAGCCTCAGACCCCTCAAGCATGCCAAATAAAGACAGTTGTCCATCATCTGTAAGTTCTTTTGTATTTTCTAATGTAGGTATCTCAGAAGTTACTGAATGATTCATAACTACTGCTTCTTTTTGTTCCAATTGTTCTAAAATGACTGTTGCACGTGAAAGCAATGCATCAGGCAGCCCTGCAAGTTTAGCTACTTGGATACCATAACTTTTATCTGCTGGCCCAGGAAGCATCTTGTGTAAGAAGACCAATTCTCCTTCTTCTTCAACTGCTCCAACATGGATATTTTTTAATCCTGACAACCGCTCATCTAAAACTGTTAACTCATGATAATGAGTTGAGAATAACGTTTTAGCATGGACTTCTTCATGAATATATTCAATGATGGCTTCAGCTAAAGCCATACCATCATAAGTTGCTGTCCCACGACCAATTTCATCAAATAAAATCAAGCTATTTTTAGAAGCATATCGCAACGCCTCATTGGCTTCCATCATTTCGACCATAAATGTACTTTGCCCTGCAATTAAATCATCTGCTGCACCAATACGTGTGAATATTTGATCGAATATAGGCATTGTTGCTTTGTCTGCAGGTACGAAGCATCCCATTTGTGCCATGATTACTGTCAAAGCTAATTGCCTCATATAGGTACTCTTACCTGACATATTTGGTCCAGTGATGAGTAAAATCTCATTATCTTGAGTCATTTCGACACTGTTAGGTACATAGGTCTGTTGTCCCAATACTTTTTCTACAACTGGATGGCGGCCTTCTATCAAATGGATTTCTTGGCTATTCGCTACCATTAAAGGACGAGTATAATGATATTTTTCGCTTACTGTTGCAAAACTTTGTAAAACATCAATAGCTGCTACTGTTTTTGCCAACTTTTGCAGTCTTTCAATGTACTGTTTGATTGTTTCTCTCACTTCAGTAAATAAGTTGTATTCTAATGTCATTGATTTTTCTTCAGCTTCTAAAATCAGCGTTTCTTTTTCTTTTAATGCAGGAGTTATAAATCGTTCTGCATTAGCTAATGTTTGTTTCCGCTCGTACCGGCCTTCTGGCAAAATAGCAAGATTCGCTTTAGTGATTTCAATATAATAGCCAAAAATACGGTTGTACCCAATTTTCAGATTTTTGATCCCAGTAGCTGCTTTTTCTTCAGCTTCCAACTGTGTGATCCACTTTTTCCCATTTCGCATGGCATCACGGTAAGTATCCAATTGTTCATTGAAGCCATCTTTAATAATCCCACCTTCCTTTATGGAAAGAGGAGTATCATCATGAATGGCTTGGTCGATCAATTCTACTACTTCAGGAACTTGGTCTAATTCAGTAAGGAGTTGATCCCACTCACCCTTATTCATTAATTGAATAATGTCAATTAGTTGTGGAATTTGAAGCAAAGAGGTTTTCAACTGAATCAGGTCTCGACCATTAACATTGCCAAAAGCTACTCTTCCAGCTAACCTTTCTAAATCATACACTCTCGTCAATGCTTCATTTAAGTCTGTTCGTTCAAAGAAATGATTAATTAAACTCTCAACTATATTTTGTCTTATTATAATGGCTTGTTCTTTGATCAACGGTTTATCGATCCATTGCTTTAACAGTCTTCCACCCATGGCAGTTTTGGTTTCATCCAATAGCCACAATAACGTTCCTTTTTTCTGTCCCGTACGAATTGAAGAAACCAATTCCAAATTATGTTTAGAATAATGGTCCATTTTTAAATAATTAGTAGGCAAGTATACTTCTACTTTCTGTAAATGCCCCAGATTTCTTTTTTGAGTAACATATAAATAAGATAATAATAATTTTACAACACCAATCAAATCTTTATTGCCGATATCATCCGTTAAGTAAGAAAATTCTGCACTTTCAATACTATCATTTTGTGTTGAAACCATTATACCTAATGTTGTTTTTAATTTTTCTTGAATTTCTAAGTCCATCGCTTCTTTGAAGACAACTTCTTTTGTTTTCAAGCTCATTAATTCATTCATCACTTCTTCTAATGAAGTTAATTCTGTTGTTTTCAGTTCTCCAGTACTTAGATCAACATAGGCTAAATGAAATTGATTGGTCGGTGTAGTCATTAAAGCAGCTAAGTAATTATTTGTCTTAGCATCGATTGATTTACTGTCCATAGCTGTTCCGGGTGTAATCAGCTGAACAACTTCTCTTTTGACCATACCTACTGCTTTTTTCGGATCCTCTACTTGCTCACAGATAGCTACTTTATATCCTTTTTCAATCAATGTATCGATATATCCTTTAGCGGCATGATAAGGTACGCCACACATTGGGATAGGCTCATCTGCATTACGATTTCGACTAGTTAATGTTACTTCTAAAAGCTGAGATGCTTTGATTGCATCATCATTAAATAATTCATAAAAATCTCCCAAGCGATAAAACAAAAAAGCATCTGGGTAATTTGCCTTTATTCCTAGATACTGTTCCATCATAGGCGTTTGTTTTGTTTTTTGTGGCACTTTTCCCGCCTCCTTGTGATTAATCTGTCGTTCACTAGTGATATTTATTCAAAACCGCCATTGAACGGTCGGTCATCATTGATGACAATATTTTCAATAGTTTTAGCTTCCCCTGTATTATCATCGATATCAATAAAACAACCTGAAAGAATCTTACGTCCTTCTTTTGGTACTTCAAAACGTGTCGGCATTTGCGTTAAGAATTTTCTTAAAACTGCATCACGATCCATGCCTAACGCACCATCATAAGGACCAGTCATTCCAGCGTCTGTTAAATAAGCTGTTCCATTTGGCAATATGCGTGCGTCGTTTGTTTGCACATGAGTGTGTGTGCCTACTACTGCTGATACTCTACCATCTAAATACCATCCCATTGATTGTTTTTCACTGGTTGTTTCGGCGTGAAAATCTACAAAGATTAACGGTGTTCGTTTTAACGCTTCTTCTACTAGTTCATCTGCTTTTCTAAAAGGATCATCGACATCCGTCATGAAAACACGTCCATGTAAATTGATGACAGCTAATTCAAGCTGATTGACTTTTATATATGAAATACCTTTGCCTGGTGTTCCTTCAGGGTAGTTAGCGGGACGAATCATTTTTTTTGCATCATCAATAAATTCAAATATATCACGATTGTCCCATGTATGGTTTCCCATTGTGACAATATCTACACCATCTTGTAAAAAGCCTTTATAAATTTTCTCTGTAATACCACGCCCTGCTGCTGCATTTTCTCCATTTAAGATAGTGACTTGCGGTTTATACATCTTTTTCAATTTCGGTAAGTAATCATGAACCATTTCGCGACCCATCGAACCTACAACATCTCCAATAAATAATAATTTCATTCAATTATTCCTCTTCTCTTTATCATCTTTTATATTTTAACAATAAACGACCTGAAATAAAAGCTGGCCTTTTCATTTTATTTACCCACTCACTTGTTTAACGTCAATTTTTAGTGGCTTGCAACAGAAAAACCGATACAAGTCAGATTTATCATCGACTCATATCGGCTACTACACTACTATTTATTTAGCGTATTCTATTGTTCTTGTTTCGCGAATAACCGTGATTTTAATATGTCCTGGATAATCCAGTTCGCTTTCAATACGGTTTCTAACGTCACGAGCTAGTTTACTTGCTTCTAGATCATCAAGTTTTTCAGGTTTGACCATAATGCGAATTTCACGACCAGCTTGTATTGCAAAACTTTGTTCCACTCCCTCGAAATCATTAGAAATACTTTCTAATTTTTCAAGTCGGTGAATATAATTTTCAAGCGATTCGCTTCTTGCACCTGGACGAGCCGCAGATATTGCGTCAGCTGAAGCAACTAAAACAGAAATGACAGATGTCGCTTCAACATCACCATGATGTGAGGCAATTGCATTAACGACTGTTTCATTCTCTTTATACTTCATCCCAATTTCTGCACCGATTTCAACATGTGATCCTTCAACTTCATGATCTAGTGCTTTACCAATATCGTGAAGTAGACCTGCTCGCTTAGCTAATGTAACGTCTTCTCCTAGTTCGGCAGCCATCACACCAGCTAATTTAGCCACTTCAATAGAGTGACTTAAAACATTTTGACCATAACTTGTTCTAAATTTCAGACGTCCTAAAATTTTGATCAAATCTGGGTGTAAGGAATGTACTCCTACATCAAAAGTAGCTTGTTCTCCAATTTCTCTGATTCTTTCATCCATTTCCTTACGTGATTTTTCTACCATCTCTTCAATACGAGCTGGATGAATCCGTCCATCTTGGATCAATTTTTCAAGAGTCATTCGAGCAATTTCACGGCGTATTGGATCGAAGCCACTAAGTACTACTGCTTCTGGTGTATCATCTATAATTAGATCCATACCAGTCAGGGTCTCTAGTGCTCTGATGTTGCGTCCTTCACGACCAATAATACGACCTTTCATTTCATCGTTAGGCAATGTTACAACGGATACTGTCGTTTCTGAAACTTGATCAGCTGCAGAACGTTGAATGGCTAACGCAATTAAATTCTTAGCTTTCCGATCTGCTTCTTCTTTTGCTTTTTGTTCAGAATCTTTTACCATTACAGCTAATTCATGAGACAATTCATTTTCTGTTTCTTTTAAAATTAATTGTCTTGCTTCTTCGCGTGATAAAGCCGCAACTCGTTCCAATTCATTTTCTTGTTGTTCAACCAACTCAATGGCTTTCTTCTCTAAATCGTTAACATGTAGTTGTCTAGAACTTAATTTCTCTTCATTCGCCTCGAGTGTGTGTTCACGCTTTTCTAAGCTGTCGTTTTTGCGATCAATATTATCTTCGCGTTGCAACAAACGATTTTCTTGTCTTAGAACTTCATTTCTTCTCTCTTTCAGCTCTGCTTCAATTTCAGTTCGATATTTGTGGCTTTCATCCTTCGCTTCTAACATCGCTTCCTTTTTCATGGTTTCTGCTTCTCTTTTTGCTTCTTCCAATATTCCAGTTGCAGTGTTTCTAGCACCAGCTAGCTCTTTTTCATGGGTTGCTTTGCGGACGAGATATCCAACAAAAAGACCGACAACTAAAGTAACGATAGCGAAGGCAACACTTGTAAAATCCATTCTTCCACCTCCGTATCATTTATTTAATTTGTCATTTATTATTTATCCATTATTTGGTAGAACATGAATAGTTTTATACCAATAAAACCTACCCTATATCTAATTATAAATTAATAGATAACTTAATTTTAATTGTAGTG
>NZ_JBBOWO010000006.1:0-11872 GCF_038007125.1 Carnobacterium sp. FSL W8-0810
TTGTCTGGCTATAGACGACATTTTGTCTTAGTAAAGACGACACTTTGTCTGTTTAAGAACGACATATCGTTTACATGTCGTCTATGAGTGTTTATAATGAAATAAACACTCATAAGAAAGGTGGCATTTTTGTTGAATGAAATTGTAAAATATGAAAATAGTTTAAACGATGTAAGTTTTAGAAAATTCAATCCTAATGAATTAGATCTATTTTTTTCAATATGCTCAAAATTAAAAGATAAATACACACAAGAAATCGAATTTAGTTTTGAACAATTAAAAGAATTGAGCAATTATTCGCCGACATCTGTTAAACGGTTTATGAATGATTTAGATAAAACGTATACTAAAATGCTAGGTCTTACATATGGGGAACGTACAGAAACAAGAATAAAACGTTTTGTATTATTCACAAAGTTTGATATCAATGCAGATACACAAACTGTAAAAATTGGTATCAATAATGAATTTGAATTTCTCTTGAATGACTTTGAAATGTTTACTAAATTTGAGTTAAAGGAATTTACAGAAATTAATAGTTCTTATACAAAGACGATTTACCGTAAATTAAAACAATTTAAAGGTACAGGCTTCTACACAGTCTCGATTGAAGAATTTAAACGATTATTAGATATCCCTGAAAGTTATCGTATGTATGATATAGACAGAAGAATCCTTGAAAAAAGTATTAAGGAGTTAAAACCATTCTTTAAAAGTCTAAGTTATAAAAAAGAAAAAGCTAAAAAAGGAAACAAAATTGAAAGAATTAGTTTTATTTTTGAGGAAAAAAAACAAGTACAGGTTCCCTTATATGACTGGGTTAATAATAAAGAGATAAAAACACAATCTGAAAGATATAAGAGTGAAAAGTCCAAACAAGAAAAATTAAATACTAGTGTCGTTAGTTAGATTCATTTAAACTATTGTTATAACAACATTTAAGGTGGTTTTATTTATGAATAAGGATAGTAATTTTATAGAATACATATCGCCTAATGTCGCTGCGAAGAAATTAGGAATTGCAGTAACAACCTTGCGAAAATACTCTAGTTTGATTGAGAAAACGAGCGGAAACAAGTCTTATTTTAATCGTGATAGCAATAATAGTCGATTATATACAAATAGCGACGTATCGGTTTTGAAACGGGTGGTAGCGCTAAAAGTACGCCCTGATTTTTCCCTTGAAAAGTCAATTAAACAAGCATTATCAGAAAACGACGTATCGGACGTATCAGATACCGATACCCGTTTTGAGAGCGACACATCTAACGATATGCAATCGATTCAAGATGATAAAATCAAAAAATACGAGTCACTTATTAATCAACTAATTGAAAGTAACCTAAAACTGTCAGATCAATTAGAAGTTGCTATTGTAAAGTTAGAAAATCACGATAAAAAATTACTGGAACTAGAACAAAGTTCACCAGATAAAGTAAGTATATTTAATCGTATATTCAAAAAAAAATAATTATAATAATTTAGTATGTTTTGCCAATGTTTAAAAAAAGAACTCCCACCATTTTATTATGGCGGGAGTTCTTTCTTTAATTGGGATTATGTCTACCTAGTTATTACCATCTACAAGTAAAAACACAACCACCTGATGCCCCTCCGCCAGTAAGCCATTGCCAGAATGTCATAATAAGCTACTTCCTTTTATTATGAATTGATAGAATAAAGTTTATAACGTGTTATCAATTACTATTTGTTATTACTTCTTATTTGAATTTATCAACGATGTAAATAAATAGGAAGTATAGTAAAGAAAAGAAGATTGAGGTACTTATTATTAAAAGGGCCCCCTTTTTTTTACTTATGATTTCTTTTTTTTGTCCTATATAACTGATCATTATCATACATAAAAAGAGAAACAGTAAAAATAAAAGTGTACCTATACGGATGTAATTTTCAATATTCATATTCTATCCTCCCAATCTCTGTAATGAATAATTGTTCTAAACTACAACCATTAATATAATCGGTTTTATGTTAACTAAATTTTTAATTATTAATTATTTCTATTTTATTCTCAGTGACTAGGATAGCTTGATTATTATTTAGTCTATTGAGTGGCTGATTAAAATTTTTTTCGAATTGCACAAGTTTCTTTGTAATCTCTTTATCTCGGGTAATCATTTCTTTATAATGTGGAAATATTCTTACTGTAGTGAGACTTAGAGCAGTCAAATTTTTAACGTTAAACATGTTATCTTCAGGGTAAAGATAGTCCATTAAACTTAAATCAGGTCCCATAACAATAGAACCCGCACTCAACCCAATAATAGGAGTGCCGTTTGCTGCCATCTTTTTTATTATTTTATCAGCTCCACTCTTTTTTAAATGATACAGTAGAAAAAAAGGATAACCTCCATTCAAAAATATTAATTGATAATTCTTCAATAAGTGAGCATCTTGAAACTCGACATCCAAAAAATCTACCTTATCAACTCCTAATGCTAATAATTCACTCTTCACTTGTTGCATTTGAGGGTGCTTTTCTTTTTCTATAGGCCAAGAGGTTGAAATTATACAAGCATTGCATGAGTTAAAATTTCCATCAACTAAATCTAACGCAGCGTTCTTAATAGAATCAGTTGAAAATCCATAGGCAGTTAATAATAGTTTTTTCATGTATTTCTCCTTTTCATTTATTATATTCAATTGAACAACTGATAAATTTAAAATCCCAATCTAAAATTCAGTAAGGTTTCACTTATCTCATCTTCATTGATCCCGATATAGCGTTTGGTGATTTTCTCACTACTGTGGCCGAAGATTTCCATCAGTGTAGCCACGTCTTTGGTTTTCTTGTAATAGTGGTACCCAAACGTCTTACGCAGCGTGTGTGTGCCGATATCGTCTCTTCCTAACAGCTTAGCGACCTTTTGAAACATCTGATAGACCGTATTCACTTCCACATGACCGCCTTTGGTACTAGGAAACAAATAATCATCTGCTGTCAGGTCTTTCGTGTACTCCTGGATCAAGTCCTGCAGACTACTCAAATACAAAATCCGGGTTTTGCCTGTTTTTTTCTCGACAATACGCGGATTTTTTGAGGAAATCAGGTCTTGTTTCTTCAATTTGACGATATCAGACATGCGCAAACCGCTGTTAATGCCAATCAAAAACAGAAAAACATCCCGATCCGCGTTTTTATTGCGTCTTAAACAGAATAAAAAGTCGTTTATTTCTTGTTGTGTTCTTAATGGTTGGACGTTGTAACTCATTTAAAAGCCCTCTCCTTTCACAAAAGTGATACATGATTTTGTTTAGTATACCATATAATCATGTATTGGAGGGCGATATAAAAAAAGAACCCTATTGGAATAGGATTCCCGATACACGTTTTTATACAATTTCGTGTATTGAATAATCTGTTATTAAATAGAAGTGCAGAAGGTTTTATTTTAATGTATCTGTAGTTTTATGGATGAATAAAAATATATCTCAAGGATAATTACCTAGCTTTTTTAAAAAACTGTTCTAACTCTGCAAACACGCCGTTCTTGGAAATAAAAGAACTAAAAATTACAACAAATGAAAGAATTATAACTGGAGGAATAGTAGTCTCCCAAAGCATATAAAGAGTTACTACAAGATAAATAAGTGTAAATGCTATTCTTTTAACCCATTTCATCTTAACAGCTCCTTTCTGTGTATACTGAGTATAAATTTTTAAGCTACGTTTGTATATAATTTAAGCAATACTGTAATTATAACGTGTATTTAAACAACTCTTATTTGAAAAGGTTACGGATACACTATTTTATCTAATTTCATGTATTTAATATTTATAAAAAGCATTAGATAACTTAAAGGAACGATTGGCTATATAATTTAATTGATCTTTCCATATTGACTAAACAAAATAAGGTCACTATAACTACTGTGACCTTATAAATTAATTTAATTAGGAATAATTGAATTTATCTATTTTTGTACACTGTTAATATCCATATCTAATATTGGATATGGAAGTCAATTCTTTTAGTTTTTTAGATTGATAGTCTGATAGAGTAATTCCATCATTTCTGATTGCTTTAGAAATATCTAAGTTCATACGACTTAAAATCATAGGAATAGAAGCGCCCTTTTGTTCTAATTCTTCAAAATAATTCTCTAATACATTTTGTAGCGACTCGTTTTCTAAGTTTGTTTTTAAATCATCTAATAGATCAGTAATAATATTTGCTGCTTGTTTTGCTCGTTCATTTCCTCCGGAATACCATTTTGTTTTGCCCATAAAATATCGCTCCTTAATTATAGTCACACGTGAGTTTAGTTGCTATTGTACTTTCTTTATAGTCTATTGAAGTTAAACTATTTTTGCTAATATAGCGCAATTGTCGACACCTTAAATGGTAAGCATACTCTATTATAGTTCTGTATTAATTGTCCCTTCAATAAACTTATTTATTGATAATAAACAATTTAGAACTACTCTTTTTTTTAGTCTAGCTATTTATACATAACTTAAGTAGATTAAAAGTCATCTAATGACTCGTCAAAATGACTATTTTCAGTCAGATTGTTATAAAATGCTGCATATATACAATATACATATGGTTTTAACCATAGAAATCCGATTCCTAGAGATAGAATGCTTAAAATGCCCCAGCCAATAAAGCTTAACTGTAATACAAAGTATTCCCACTTATGGCCATCCATCATTTTTCTACTTTCTGTTATGCAATCGAGAGCAGATACTTTTCCATTTTCAGTTAGTATTTTTTGATCTTTATAAATGAAATAGGCTTGAGAATAAGATATTGTTTTTATAATTCCTGGTACGATAAAAAGAAATGCCCATAATAAGGTAAAAAATCCGGTGAAAATATAAATTAAAAACGTACCTAAAAAGTATTTTTTAGTGAATATTTGAAAAGCTTGTTTAACTGGTTCAATACGCATAGTTGGGTTTCTTAACCAATCTAAAAAAGTATATGAAATACCAATAGCAATAAACGTAGATAAGGCTCCAAAGATGGTAGACCAAAAGTCTTCAGTATATGATGACTCATACCTGTTAATATTCGTCCCTATATCAGAAAATAAACCGATTCTTTGCTGAATAAAGGAATAGGATAATAAAGTAATCGCTACCCCTATTATTGTTAAAATTATTGGTATAGCACTTAATAAAATGGCTTCTTTCCATCTGCCACGTAATACCTCTTTCACCTCCGCTTTTAATTCTTTTCGACTCTTATATCTTTCCAAAAAACCATTCCTCTCGCTACTTGTTTTTACCTATCTGTTTAGATTGAAATAATAGTAGGTATAAAATATTATTTCGAAGAAAATAAGTTATCTATTATGTGTACCATTCAAGAATAACCTTTCTAACCCCCTTCTAATCGACACCTTATTATCTACCAAATAGTCCTAATTTAATAGAACTTATTGGTTTCCATAGTAGCAACCAGTGGTCGCTACTGCTATTTTAGTTATTATTTCTTTCTATAAGAAAAATAATGATTGTAAAAAAGTAACCCTGTATTAACAAGGTTCTAGATACATATTTCTATGTAAAATAATGTATCCTAAAATGAAGAGAAGTTTGTCACAATAAGAATTAAGTAAAACTGAAAGGAATGATTAAGAATAGATATGTTTGTCTACTACATAACATAAATCATCGAGAAGGAGATTATTATAATGAGACAATTTACAAACGAAGAGATTAAAAAGTATCTAGAGGATACTAATGAAAATGTTATCCCTCTACAAGAAGTTCTAGGTAAATGTTTTATATGTGGTATACCACTTGATCAACTAGAACTTCCAGAAGGTCCAGAAAATCAGGTTGTTTGTTTAAAAGACAGAAGCTATTTTGTTGAATCATTTGACAGTTATGAAAACGCGGAAAGTGAACTAGAATTTGAACCTGAACTTTTAAAAAAAGATGAGTCTGGTTTGATTCCTGGTGAAATAATCTTACTTGCTTGGTGTAGTGGCAAAAATACTAAAAAAAGGATTCCTAACTACTTTTATAGTAGTTATGCTGTTGATGTTGCTACATCTATTGATAAACTACTTAATAAAAACTTTTTAGAATATGGTAACTATCATGAGCAGCTCAATGCCCTGACAGTTCCACAGTTAAGTGAATTACTAAAACATAATAAAATCAAGTCTAAAGGAATAAAGAAAGAGCTCGTACAACGACTATTAGATAACGACATACACCTTTCAAATATTCCTGAAGTTTTTAAGTTGACAGATGAGGGGGAGAAAATCCTTGAGTATAATGAACACATTGTATCAGCACATAAAGATAAATATTTCCCAGTTTATATGGCTACGAGATATAGGAAATCATTCCAGTATCCAATCCGTTTTGAAGAATTGAAACTAGGTGTATTAGATATTTTAATTGAAGAATACTCTAAAAAGAAATGGCTCTTTCCGCTTAGCTTTTCACTTAGCGAATGTTTAGAAGTGAAAGGGCACCATTTAGAATTTTACTACAAGAACTACGAACAAGCCCTTGTCTATTATCTATTACTGATAATAATCAACCTTTATGATGTAACTAGAAAAATTCGTTTTGGTGTAACAAGAGTTGATTATAGCGATATAGATAGATTAATTACTGTAGGTAATATAGATAAAAAGAAATTTGATTATTTGTTTGACCGAGCTTTAGGTTTATTTGATTTCGAGGGATATGATTTAGAGTTAATATTTTTAGACGAGATAGATGATCTTAGAGAGACTATTTGTAATATTGATTATATAAAGACTCAAGGATATATTGAAAAATATATTAGTGGTGACTTTTATATAGAACATAGTCCTGTTAAACACTATATGCTAATTTCTGATATTAAAAAATATTGAACTATTGAATTTAACATCCTAAAGATAAAAAAAACATATTTTAGCTTAGGTGGCTAACTTAATTATAAAATCCAGCAATAAAAGGTATACATTTAATTTTTTTCTGTCAATTATATCTACGGTATTAATAGCTATATTTTTTCTTTTTTAGGATGAATGAGAACCTTGATTGTACAAGATTCTGAATACACGATTATAAGCAATTTCATGTGTTGTAAATGGTGTTTTTTTTAAATATTCTAATTTTCCGCATTAGTTTAAATAATAGCAACCAATGGTTGCTGCTATGTAAACTAATCCGTTCTTTTCTAATATGTCAATTCAGTAAATAATTAGAAATACCCATTAGAGGACGGCTTGATTAAAGAGATACGTGTCCGAATATCAGTGGGATAATATATTTTAATTTAAATTACAGATAGGAGACAAACTGATTATGGATAAAAAAAACAGACAAACTTTTAAGAATATGTGTGTTAACTATAATGGGTTAACATTAATAGTGTCTAGATAAAGAAAAGAGGCGGTATCATTGTTTTTATATCAACCATTTTACGCGGTTTTATTAGGGATTTTTTATGTTGGAAGTATTTATTTATTAGTTAGAAAAGAAAAAAAGTATATTAATTATAGTCTTACTATATTGGCATGTATTCTTCAGTTATCATTTTTGTTTATCTGGTTCAGAGAATCTATCTTTTTAATGACTACCCAAAATGTAGGATTTCAAACATATGAACATTTTTCCAGATTTGTGACTACTTCCTATTTTGTATTGTTTATACCTCAGTTAGTTGTTTTTGCATGGTATGGAATAAAAAAAATAGGCGCTCAAGATCAATTCCTCTTATTGAAAAGAATATTCCAATTTTTTTATGTAGGTGCATTAGTTGGAATTTTAATATTGGGACAACTTGTTTTTGAAATTTTATATTATGGATTTGCTCCTTAAGGCATACTACTATCAAAAAAACTTAGTAATACAGGTTCTAAATACATTCATTCAAGCAAATTTATGCATGTATTAAAATTATTGATAATAGAATTAAGATTTTATCATTCTAATAAATACTTTTTTTATTGTTATAGCCTTATTTATGGGAGGTTTTTAAATGAAAAATAGAAGGAATTTAATTATTTTTTTCCTAGGATTTGTAATAAGAGGGATTATTTATATACTAGTATCATTATTACCTGTTTTAAATTGAAAAGGAGGGTTTATTTTGATAAATTACATAGTTTATCTTCTTGTTATACTAATGATAAGTTGGGATTTAGCTAGTATTTTCAAAGTTTTGTCAGGAAAATACACTTCTGTTTTTGTGCGTTATTTCACTGTGGCTTCTGCCTTTCAAGATCAACTCAAAAAATTATCTGAAAATAAAGAAAAAGAGAAAAAATTTAATTCATTAGTCATTTCAAACGAAATTTTACATATTTTAATTATTTTAATTTTGCTAGGTGGCTCTTTATCAAATCGTATTCCCAACATAGTATGGATTTGTCTTTTCTCTTATCATGCTATCTCCATGGTCATTCGTTACATTACCCGAAAGTTGTTGGAAAGTGATTCTTAAATAAATAGAAAAGTTCCTACAATCAGACTAAAGAGACAGATTGTGAGGAACTTTTTCTATTAACTATACAAATTTAACTTCAATAACTTTATCAAATGCTTTCGCGATATCATTCATCGTCTTAAACGTCACATTCATATTTCCGTTTTCAATACGTGCAATCGTAGATTGCGGCTTTTCAACTTTTTCGGCCAATTGTCTTTGGGTCAATCCTTCGGTTTCTCTCAACGTTCTTAAAGCAACAGCGACTTCTAAGCGTTCACTTTCACCCACAAAGGCTTCGTCAAAACTTTTATCTTTTGCACGTCGACGAGAAATGTAGCTACTTACTGTACTTGTCTCCATTCGTTATTCCTCCATAAATTTTTTTCGGATCTCACGCGCCCGTTTTTTCTCATTTTCGGGTGTTTTATCAGTTTTATTCGTAAAACCATGCGTAATAACATACCGGTTATCAACAACATGAAAATAAAAGACCCGTTGGATATTCGAACTTACTTTTGAGCGAAGCTCATAAAGATTCGTTTCTAGTTTTTTGATCCATTGATTTCTTGCGGCTACTGGTAAGCCATATTTTTCCGTTTTCTCAATCACCGCTAACAATTTTACAGCGTCTTTTTCAGGTAAAGAATCAAAAAAATCTTCAAACTCACTTGTGCCATCTGGCCGTTTAATATACTCAAATATAGGATTCGTCTTCATAGATATGTGATAGCATATATACTATCATAACTCAATCGATTTTGACGGTTTACTTTTTATGTAAGCCTCATTTTTCCGGATCAAACACCGGGAAAATCAAGCGCATAAAGGGCCATTTTTTTCGACGCCAACGCCGAAAAAAAACGGCTTGATCTTGCCAAAAAAAAGAGACCGAAATGCACACATTTCCAGTCTCTTTTTTGGCTCAAAACGGCCACGTTTTGACCGGGTTTACAGGGGGATTGGGGGAGCAGCGCGTCCCCCAACAAGGTCGTTTGCGCCACGAAGTGGCTAGCAAACATAGAGCTTGCCAAACCCCTTCAATCAATCTTACCACTGGAAACCGAAAGCGTTTTAGTGGTAAGATTGATTTCTGAACGACAGAGAAGAAAAACAGGGGGTGGGACGTTGAGCGAACGAGAGATTTTTGAGGACACTTCAGCTGAGAGAAACCCGAAGCGCAAAGAGCCGAAACAAATCAGCTTTCGAGTGAGCGAACCCGAATTTGAAAAGTTGAAGCGCTCCGCTGAAAGTTTGCAAATGAGTGTGCCGGCTTTTGTCAAAAGCAAGGCACAAGGGGCTAAGCTCGTGACACCAAAAGTGGACCGAGCAGGCGCAATTGAAATCGCCAAACAATTACGCGCGATTGGAAACAATATAAACCAGATGGCACGAGCCACAAATACGGCAGAACTCGATTCGAATTTAGCCGCCAACCTAACGGCTGAATTACAAAAGACACAAAAGGAGTTGAATCAACTATGGAAAAATCTAAATTAATCAACAGGAGATCAGTTCTACAACTTGTTTCGTTTGGTTTCGCCGTTTTTCTTATCCGAGTGGGAATGGATTATTTTTCGAATCAACCCATTGAGGGAGTAAAAATTGCCACAGAAGTGGTGTTAACCACTATTATTTACGGACTTCTAACGCTACTATTTGATTACTTTTCTAGAAAAAAAATGAAGAAAGGAAACTGATATGGCCACCATTAAATTAGCTCGCAGCACCAGTTGTTCCCGCTGCATTAACTACGCTGAACCGCGTGCAACCGTCAAAAGCGGCTTAAATTGTGATGTCAATTATGCCAAAACCCAAATGAAAGCCACCCGCATGATCTATGGAAAAGACGATAAGGTCCAAGCGCATACCCTTATTCAGTCATTTAAGCCCGGTGAGGTCACTCCGGAGCAAGCAAACGAACTAGGTTACGAATTAGCACAAAAAGTTGCTAGCGGTCACCAGGTGGCCATTTACACGCATACGGATAAAGATCATATCCATAATCATTTAGTCATTAATAGCGTCAATCTGGATACGGGTCTGAAATTTCAAGCGCATGGCGTGGAGGCAATCGAAAAGGTGAAAGAAATCAACGACGAAATTTGTTTGGCTCATGGTTTAACCGTTCCAGAAGAACCGGCCCAAATTCGCTACACTGCCGCAGAAAAAAGTATTCTAGAACGTCCAGGACAGAGCAGTTGGAAAGACGAAATTCGCGAAAAAATCGAACAAGCCAAACAAATCACGCCTAATTTTGACGCGTTTAAAGAAAAATTGGCTGAAAATGGCGTAAACGTGATTGAAAGAGGAAAAACAGTGACGTATCAACATGTAGCAGAAAATAAAAAAGTCCGCGCTAAAAAATTAGGCGCAGATTACGAAAAGGAGACTATTATTCATGACTTTGAGAGACAACTTGAACCAACAGGCACCGCAACAACCGAACAAAGAAAGCTTGAACCAGGATTTGCAGCAATTGATCCAAGTCTTGACCGAGATCCGGAACTACAGCGGAGCGACGCTGCAACAGAAAAGTTTGGAGAAAGCCAACCTGGAGAACAACTTACAAGAGATACAACAAGTGACAAATACAGTCCTGAACAGCTTCAACAGCAACTTGAAAAACTTAGAAGCCACACAGACCAACTACAACGAGACAGCTCAAAAGCAGTCAATCGAATCCTTGAAACACCTGAAAACGATCCTGAACGACCTGTTAGACAAAAACAAGACGGAAATCGCGAAGATTCAGCAAGAAATGAGCCAGAACAACGCCCAATTAAGCGAGATCAACCAAACCATCACCAAGACCATGGACCAAGTCTTTGAGAAATTAAATGCTGAAATCAAGCGAACCAATCAAAAACTAACCATGCGAACGGCTGCAACGAATTTATATGCGAGTGTCCCGACCGGTATCGTTGTTGTAGCGCTTATGTGGCTATTAAATACCTTTAATGTATGGTAAAAATTGGTACCATTGAGAAAATTTAGTGGTTTTAAAATACAAAAATGAAACAATTAGTAGAAATAGAGAGTTAAAATCAATTTAAAGCCACTAAAAACGACGTTAGATCCGTTTAAAGTTAACCAAAGGCCTTTTATAAGGTTTAAAATTAAAATTGAAATTAGAGCTGTTATTTTTGATTTAACACATGCAATGGTTCGAACCGTCGAGCGTAAGTCGAGACATTGAACGCTGCAGATGGTTTTGAACTATTAAAATTTTTTTTAGCCTGCGTAGCAAGGCTTCCTTATTTGTTGTTTAGATGTTGGGATATTTATTAATATTAATATATGCTATTTCTTTATATTAGTTTTAATAAAGTTTTAAAAGAGTTTTAAAGATAAAAGAGTTTTAGAGGTCGGTTTTGACATACTCCCACAAGGGATACAACTATAGTACAGACGACATTTTGTCTGTACTATAGACGACATTTTGTCTGCGTATAGACGACATT
>NZ_JBBOWO010000007.1:0-5894 GCF_038007125.1 Carnobacterium sp. FSL W8-0810
ATTTTTAAAATTGCGGAGCGATTTTTCACACATTTCTTTAGCACAAACACGATATTTTTTATCGTGTGTAAGTGCGCCCTTGAATTTGATTTGGATCTTAGCGCATACTCCAAAAAGTTTTTATTGGAGTATAAGTGCGCCCTTTCTTTTTAAATTAATAAATCTATAATTAGCTATATCATTTTTTATTAGGAGGTGTATTTTTGAATAAAGAAATTATGAAAAACCCACTTTTTTTATTAGCAATATTCAACTTTTCTATGGGAATGTTTTTTATTTTTCAAGATGAGATAATCGCCAGACCTGCTGCTTATATTCTGCAATTAAATTTTATTATTTTACTTCACCTTGCTCGAAAAAATCAAAATAAAAAAGATAATTAAATACTTTAGGAGGGTTTTTTTTGGCAGATTACATACTTTACGTTCTCGTTGCGATAATTGTTTTTGGTCATTTATTTAGTATTTTTAATATTATGTTAGGAAACTATACGTCTATATTTGTACGCTTTTTCTCTGTGGTCTCTGTTAAATCAAATCAACTTACAAGATTGTCTAAACCTCAACAGAAAAAGTTTAAATCTTTATTAGTTTTAGCTGGAATCCTACACATTTTAATTACCCTAGTGGTGCTTGGTGTTGCTTTATCAGACGCTGATTCAGGCATAACATTAATTTGTATTCTTTCTTACTCTGCTAATACTATGTTTTTTAGTTACCTTACACGTAAAGTTTTAGAGAGTAACTCTTGATTCAAAGTCAATAGCTAAAATAAGCTTTAAAATCATTTCTAAGCTACTTTAAAAATCAAATGAGGGAAATATGTGTTTAGAAGGGTGAAATCTGTTAAACATGCTTTTTTTTGCGTTTAACGATGGGTATTCAACTAAGTTGCTGTCTGTTTTTTGGTTTTTTCTGATTTTGGGTATGTAGGGCTTGCCCTGCACGAACGTAGAGAGCAGTAAACAAATATCATCCTTAAGCTGTTTTAACAATAAGCCCATTTATCAGATTTTTAGACAGTCCCCTTTTTTCCTTGCAAATGGAGCGAAGCGACTTCTTTTGACCTTATAAGATAGTCCTTAGCTTGCGAAGCAAGGTTTCCTTTGAATGATCTGTTACTTGATTTTAAATGGTTATATGCGATAATAAAGGTACAAAAAGATATTCACGATAAAGCCAAAGACCAGTGGGGGGCAACCTACTGGTCTTTTTTTTCGTATTTTTCTATACGGGCAGGCTAGCTGTCTGTTTTGTCCTTGGAATCTAGCCATTTGATTATGCCATGGGCAATGACATTAATCAGGACTCCAAGTAAGACGTCAAAAAGTATATTCACAATAAAGCCTCCTTTCTTGCTGAATAGTTCAGCTTAAAAAGGTGACAGCTAAATAAGTATAGCAGTTACCACTATTTTTTAACCAATCCTTTTTTTTCGCGCGTCTGCGTATTTATTACTTTTTATTAAATTCATTAACTTTATTAACTTTAAGGTCGCTATAAACACATATATACCAACGGTTTATAGACTCTATTGAAAGTTTTTTATCCCTCTATTGAAAGTTTTTTATCCCTCTATTGAAAGTTTTTTATCCCTCTATCGAAAGTTTTTTATCCCTCTTTCTATAAGCTTGAAATTAAAAACATATTCATATTGATTAGTTATGTAAGTTACGTTACTATTAACTTACAACTAACAAGGGGGTTCTTCTATGGCCGGGAGATTAAATAAAAAGGAAGTTCTGATTAGCAATGCAGATAGTATTAAAAAGAGCAATGAGCTATCAACCTCAAAACTCAATCAAGGTTTGACCTTGAACCAAATGCAGTTGCTATCCTATGCGATTTATTCTACACAAAAAGATGGTTCGACAACTTTTATTAAGGCTGATTTCGAGAAGAAATTTGGCATTGAAAAATATCAAACTAAGCATGCAAAGGTTGACGCCCAAAGAATACTAAGTATTCAAGCAGGGTTGGAAGATTTAGAGAATGACTCATTCGAATACTGGAATGTTTTTAGGAAAATGAAATATGACAATGGTACCTTTACGTTTCTCTGGGATCCAGAAATCACACCACATATATTAGACTTGAAAGATAGGTATGTCTTGACTGACTTGACTGTCACTGCGAAATTCAAAAGTGGTTTTAGTTGGACTTTGTACGACCACTTGAGAGGTTCATACGGCTGTTGGTATAAGTCTTTGACAAAAGATACTATCATGGAAATTTTTGGTGTCGATGAAAAGAAAAGTTATCGTGAAAATACGGGGCTTCTGAAGAAATATGTTCTCGATGTCGCGATTGCTGAAATCAATAAATTTACCGAGTTAGAAGTGAAGTATGAAGAGATAAAAAAAGGTCGTTCAATTACTGGATTCAAATTGATTTGGAGTACTGGTAAAGGAATTTCAAAAGCTTCTCAGAAGCAAATTGATATATTATTTAGTATGGCAGATGTAGTTTTGAACGATATACTAATGTATGCAGAAATTAATGATAAAACGAATAGAGAAAGAGCTTTATCTATTATCCGAGATTTTCAGACAATGAGAGCCCGTTACTTAGACCAAGAAGTAGGATTAACAGCTGATCATTGTAGCAAACTTACTAAAAAAGCAAATGACGACTTAGAAGCTTTAAATTTTCTACTCGAAACGGAAGGGAAAGAACCACTTAATCCTAAAGTTCCGTTGTTTAATTGGCTTAAAAATTAATTATTTAAACAGGAGCGTATAAAATGAGTTACAAGTCACGAAAAAGAAAATCAGAGAATAGAAAAAACATACAACTATTTTACAATTTAGTTAAACAATCAAAAGAATGGGCTATTAGCCAGTATGGTGTAAAGATTGATATACCTGTATTTTTAAATACTAAAAAAGAAGATTCTCTTTTAAAAAATAACCAATCTGGTTATATGCTTTCTTCGTCTGAAGATGTTCCCCAAAAAATAGTTATTTCTAAAGATTTTTTAGAAAAGAATAAAACAATAGATATTCAAGGAACTATTAAACATGAATTTTTGCATTACATTGGGTGGAAACTTGATAAAGATTTTGACGATGGAGATGAGTGGTTTGAAAATCAACTTGCAAGAAACTTACTTTACAGCAACTATAATATCTTTTTAAATTATGCTCTATTGAGTTAAGTTCAAGTTATTCTTTTAATCTAAAAAATTTTATTCATAATAAGTAAAATTTATAGTTGTATGTATAGGATATAAACCTGTCCAGTAATAGAGAGAAGGCATAACAAGGAGAGTTAACATGAGTAAAAAAACAATTAAAGAATTAGCAGAAGAAATAGGTGTGAGCAAAACAGCAATTTCGAAAAAAGTAACAGAAACACAAAAGAAGAAATGGTTTACGAAAATCGGAAACCAGTTTGTGATAAGCGAAGAAGGTCAAAAAGTTATTAAATCAATGTTTATTTCGGATAAAAAAAACCAATCGCAAACTGATAAGCAAACTAGTTTCCGAAATAACGAAAACCAAGTTTACGACTCATATTTCTATCAAGAACAGCTTTTAGCTAAAGACAAGCAGATAGATATGCTTCAAAAACTACTAAAAGAACAACAAAATCTATTGGACCAGCAACAACGTCTTACCTTACAAACTAATAAGCAAATTGAACAACTGCAGTTAGAATCAAATAAAAAAGTAGAATATGATTTCACCCAAACAGATCAATATGTTTCTAACGCTGCAACTGAAGATAATACCGAACCAGCACAAGTAAAAAAAGGCTTTTTCAGTCGTCTATTTAACAAAAAAGAATAGTCGATTATTGTTCTAGTGAAAGTGTAATCATGTATTGGAGGACGATACAAAAAAAGAACCCTATTAGAATAGGATTCCGGATACACGTTTTTATATCATTTCATGTATTGAACTTAAATTTAAAATGAGATAAGAAAATAGAGTAAGCCACAATCAATTGAATACTACTTACTCTATTCTTTTAGATATTATGAATTTTTAGGAGAGAAGCGTTAATGTTTATATAAAAATATTCATTTTTTATTTATTTTTCTTTCTTAGTTTACTTTGTTCAAATAGAGTAGTAACAATCACATAAACTAGATAATAAAGTGTAATGATTATCCAAAAACTAGTATTTTTAGAAATTATATCTCCTAAAAAAAACACAACTATCGTTAGTATAATTAATTCAACATTAGTTTCACTAGAAGTTCTTACGAGATGGGGAAAGTAACGTTTTAATAATATTTCACCTAAGAAAATTGAACCAAATGCTAATAAGAAACCAATTATGTATTGACTTTGAACATTAATATTCAATAGCGTAGTAATAATTAAACTTATCGTAATCATAAATAAATATATAATGATATCTCCTAACAAATGATTTCTTACTGTTTTGTTCAAATAAAACACATCCTTAAATTTTTTTCTATTATATCATAAAAGATTAAAATAAAATTAAAATTTAGTTACTTTTAATGTTACATTAGATTAAAATCACATTATAAAAAAAGGGGGTAATTATTTTGGCAATGAAAAAATATTTTGTTTCAATATTAACTGCTTCGTTAGCTTTACCAATTTTCTTTTCTAGTGGTTTATCAGTTTCAGCTACTACATATGAAGATGGTTCCGAAACAAATCCTTTTACAACAGAAGAAGAAGCACTAATAGAAGCTCAAGAAAATGTTGGGGAAACTATTTATGTCGAAGATGGTGAAGAATCTTACGAGATTATAGTTGAGGAAGAAGAACTTGCTAATTCTCAAGAACCAACCGAACCAATTGAAACAACAAAACCAACTGAAGGTTTAATAACTCCTTATGTTGCTGTAACAGATGGACCAGTTTATACTTGGTCTTATATAGCTACTTATAAGTTTAATGATAGAGTTGATAATCTTTTAGTTTCTAAAGTATCAGAATGGATTACAAGAGGTTTAGGTAGCACAATTACTAGTAAAATTCCTAGTGCACGATTAAAAGTAATTGCTAACGGTTTAATTGCTAAAGCTGCAAAAAGCATAAATGCTGCTGGAGCAACATCTTACTGGACAGTTAAAAAATATAAAGATGATGATAAATATAATCACTTTGTTAAAGAAGATATAAAAGTTTATAAAAATAGTGCTAGAACAACCCAAGCGTTTAGCACTTTTGTAGTTGAAAAATTCACTAAGTAGTTTATATATTGTTGCAGTTTTTATAATCTTTAACTTAAATAAAAAAAAGATTCTACTGCTTATCAAGCGGTTAGATCTTTTTTTTTACACTTTATTCTTTTAAATTTTTATATAGTAAATTTATGAGTAGAATCATAAATTGTATTCAAAAAAAGATAAAATAAACTTTTATCTAAAAGATAGTTAGATACATATTTTTAAGCAATTTCATGTATTAATTTTTAAAGAATCGACAAAACCTAGAGTCCCTTTATATAATTTTTCAGAAAAATAATTACATAAAATAAAAAAAAAACAGGGATCAAAAAATAATTTGACCTCTGCTTTTTTTTATTTTCCTGTAAAAAAAATGAGCTAAAAAACACCAAAAACGCAACACATGTGTCCGACGTTTCGTGTCACAGGTGCAACACAAAATGTGTTGCACCGTGTTGCATGTGCAACACACAACCTCTTTGAAACGTTGTTAGAACAGCATTTGTAGAAACATAAAAAAAAGGAGAAATACACTATTTTGACGTCTGTTACTTTCTTTAAGATTCGTCAGGCACAGCCTGATAAGTCAACGTTTTGAAGCACCGCGAAAAAACAGGTGACGTCGGAATCTCTTTATGCTCTTACTTAGAACCACCTAAATCTCAATTTATTTCCGCTACAATTTTTTCTGTTTTTGAATTTTCTTTTTTTTTTTTGATTTTTTCAAATGAGTGTAACGA
>NZ_JBBOWO010000008.1:0-3265 GCF_038007125.1 Carnobacterium sp. FSL W8-0810
TGCGTGGCAGCGTCCTACTCTCACAAAGGGAAACCCTTCACTACCATCGGCGCTAAGAAGCTTAACTGCTGTGTTCGGCATGGGAACAGGTGTGACCTTCTTGCCATCGCCACCACACAAATTTCAATCTAGAGAACGTTGTTCTCTCAAAACTGGATAAGTTAAAAGTTTGTTCTTCGTTTAGAAACCGTCGTACACCGTTTATTCTTTGGTTAAGTCCTCGACCGATTAGTATTGGTCCGCTCCATCTATCGCTAGACTTCCACTTCCAACCTATCAACCTGATCATCTCTCAGGGGTCTTACTCACTTACGTGATGGGAAATCTCATCTTGAGGGGGGCTTCACGCTTAGATGCTTTCAGCGTTTATCCCGTCCACACATAGCTACCCAGCAATGCCCTTGGCAGAACAACTGGTACACCAGAGGTGTGTCCATCCCGGTCCTCTCGTACTAAGGACAGCTCCTCTCAAATTTCCTACGCCCGCGACGGATAGGGACCGAACTGTCTCACGACGTTCTGAACCCAGCTCGCGTACCGCTTTAATGGGCGAACAGCCCAACCCTTGGGACCGACTACAGCCCCAGGATGCGATGAGCCGACATCGAGGTGCCAAACCTCCCCGTCGATGTGGACTCTTGGGGGAGATAAGCCTGTTATCCCCAGGGTAGCTTTTATCCGTTGAGCGATGGCCCTTCCATGCGGAACCACCGGATCACTAAGCCCGACTTTCGTCCCTGCTCGACTTGTAGGTCTCGCAGTCAAGCTCCCTTATGCCTTTACACTCTGCGAATGATTTCCAACCATTCTGAGGGAACCTTTGGGCGCCTCCGTTACACTTTAGGAGGCGACCGCCCCAGTCAAACTGCCCGTCAGACACTGTCTCCCAGCCCGATAAGGGCTGTGGGTTAGAGTGGTCATACAGCAAGGGTAGTATCCCACCAACGCCTCCACCAAGACTGGCGTCCTGGCTTCAATGGCTCCTACCTATCCTGTACAAGCTGTACAAACACTCAATATCAAACTGCAGTAAAGCTCCATGGGGTCTTTCCGTCCTGTCGCGGGTAACCTGCATCTTCACAGGTACTATAATTTCACCGAGTCTCTCGTTGAGACAGTGCCCAGATCGTTACGCCTTTCGTGCGGGTCGGAACTTACCCGACAAGGAATTTCGCTACCTTAGGACCGTTATAGTTACGGCCGCCGTTTACTGGGGCTTCAATTCTGAGCTTCGCCCGAGAGCTAACCCATCCTCTTAACCTTCCAGCACCGGGCAGGCGTCAGCCCCTATACGTCATCTTACGATTTTGCAGAGACCTGTGTTTTTGATAAACAGTCGCCTGGGCCTATTCACTGCGGCTGACCAATTGGTCAGCACCCCTTCTCCCGAAGTTACGGGGTCATTTTGCCGAGTTCCTTAACGAGAGTTCTCTCGCACACCTTAGGATTCTCTCCTCGACTACCTGTGTCGGTTTGCGGTACGGGCAGTTTGTTTCTAACTAGAAGCTTTTCTTGACAGTGTGACATCGGGAACTTCGGTACTTAATTTCCCTCCCCATCACAACTTGTTCTTAAAGAAGCAAGCATTTGACTCACTTCAAAACTTGTTGCTTGGACGCGCATATCCAACAGCGCGTATTCCTTAGCCTACTGTGTCCCTCCATTGTTCAAACAAAACAAACTGGTACAGGAATCTCAACCTGTTGTCCATCGTCTACGCCATTCGGCCTCGACTTAGGTCCCGACTAACCCTGGGAGGACGAGCCTTCCCCAGGAAACCTTAGTCATTCGGTGGACGGGATTCTCACCCGTCTTTCGCTACTCATACCGGCATTCTCACTTCTAAGCGCTCCACTAGTCCTCACGATCTAGCTTCAACGCCCTTAGAACGCTCTCCTACCATAGAACCAATGGTTCTATCCACAGCTTCGGTGTTATGTTTAGCCCCGGTAAATTTTCGGCGCAGGGTCACTCGACTAGTGAGCTATTACGCACTCTTTAAATGATGGCTGCTTCTGAGCCAACATCCTAGTTGTCTAAGCAACTCCACATCCTTTTCCACTTAACATAAACTTTGGGACCTTAGCTGGTGGTCTGGGCTGTTTCCCTTTCGACTACGGATCTTATCACTCGCAGTCTGACTCCCGGATATAAATCAATGGCATTCGGAGTTTATCTGAATTCGGTAACCCGAGAAGGGCCCCTAGTCCAAACAGTTGCTCTACCTCCATGATTCTAATTCCGAGGCTAGCCCTAAAGCTATTTCGGAGAGAACCAGCTATCTCCAAGTTCGATTGGAATTTCTCCGCTACCCACACCTCATCCCCGCATTTTTCAACATACGTGGGTTCGGTCCTCCAGTGCGTATTACCGCACCTTCAACCTGGACATGGGTAGATCACTTGGTTTCGGGTCTACGACCACATACTCATTCGCCCTATTCAGACTCGCTTTCGCTACGGCTCCGTCTCATCAACTTAACCTCGCATGGGATCGTAACTCGCCGGTTCATTCTACAAAAGGCACGCTATCACCCATTAACGGGCTTTAACTATTTGTAGGCACACGGTTTCAGGGGCTATTTCACTCCTCTTCCGAGGTTCTTTTCACCTTTCCCTCACGGTACTGGTTCACTATCGGTCACTAGGGAGTATTTAGCCTTGGGAGATGGTCCTCCCGGATTCCGACGGAATTTCTCGTGTTCCGCCGTACTCAGGATACTGATCAGAGTGGATGTGGTTTCGGATACAGGGCTTTTACCTTCTTCGGCAGACCTTTCCAGGTCGCTTCTCCTACCAAATCCATTTATGACTCTATGTGTTCAGTCCTACAACCCCAGAAAGCAAGCTTTCTGGTTTGGGCTATTCCCGTTTCGCTCGCCGCTACTCAGGGAATCGATTTTTCTTTCTCTTCCTGCAGGTACTTAGATGTTTCAGTTCTCTGCGTCTACCTCTACTAACCTATGTATTCAGTTAGCAGTAACATCCTATCAAAGATGCTGGGTTCCCCCATTCGGAAATCTTTGGATCAAAGCTTACTTACAGCTCCCCAAAGCATATCGGCGTTAGTCCCGTCCTTCATCGGCTCCTAGTGCCAAGGCATTCACCGTGCGCCCTTATTAACTTAACCTATGGTTAATCGTTAATGTTCAATACTCATCTTACGATGAGAACCTTAAAAAACTCATTTTTAAAACTTTTCGGTGTGTTTCTGGTTTCTTACTTGAATTACAATTTTTAACTTTATCCAGTTTTCAAAGAACAAC
>NZ_JBBOWO010000009.1:0-1346 GCF_038007125.1 Carnobacterium sp. FSL W8-0810
GAGAGTGTAAAATATTTTGTGTAAATGAAAAAATCCATACAAAAAAGGAAGTCCCTTCTGTAGAATAAAGTTAACGACAACCAATTCACAGAAAAGAGGACTTCCCTATGAATGATTTTACTACAGAAATTGTGCAAACTCTAGTCACTAAAGGCGATTTAAATGAATTATTCCGTTCGCACTTAGAAAAAGCGATAAACACACTCCTACGGACTGAATTAACGGCTTTTTTAGATTACGAAAAATATGATCGCACTGGTTTTAATTCAGGTAATTCGAGAAACGGTTCTTACTTTCGATCAATCAAAACCGAATATGGTGAATTAACATTGGAAATACCTAGAGATCGTAATGGTGAGTTTAAACAACAAACTTTACCAGCCTACAAAAGAACAAACGATACATTGGAAACCACTATTATCCATTTATTCGAAAAAGGTGTTACGATGTCTGAAATTGCTGATTTAATCGAAAAAATGTATGGGCATCACTATACTCCACAAACCATGTCCAACATGACTAAAGTTCTGACTGAAGAAGTAAACGCCTTTAAATCCAGAGCCTTAAATGATAAGTATATCGCTATTTTTATGGACGCTACTTATATTCCATTAAAACGCCAAACCGTATCCAAAGAAGCGATTTATATTGCCATTGGTATACGAGAAGACGGCACTAAAGAAGTACTGAGTTATGCGATTGCTCCGACTGAATCAACATACGTTTGGAATGAGCTGCTACAGGATATTAACTCCAGAGGAGTTCAAGAAGTCTTGCTTTTTATTACGGATGGCTTAAAAGGCATGAAAGATACCATCCAACAAATTTATCCTAAAGCAAAATATCAGCATTGTTGTATCCATGTATCTCGTAATATTGCTCATAAAGTACGTGTCAAAGACCGAAAAGAAATCTGTGATGACTTTAAGGCTGTTTATCAAGCTAACTCAAAGGAAGAAGCGAATACATTCTTATCCTGTATGATTGAGAAATGGAAGAAAAACTATCCTAAAGTGACGCAGTCACTCATAGAAAACCAAGATTTATTGACTTTTTATGAGTTTCCACCCAGTATTCGTAGAACCATTTACTCAACCAATCTAATCGAGTCTTTCAATAAGCAAATTAAAAAGTACAGCCGCAGAAAAGAGCAGTTTCAAAATGAAGAATCACTAGAACGCTTTCTAGTCAGCATTTTTGATACATACAATCAAAAATTTCTAAACAGAAGCCATAAAGGTTTCCAACAAGTAACCGATACATTAGTTTCAATGTTTACTGAGTAACTAATTATTTTGCAGAAGGACGATTTATTTACACAAAATTATTGACGCTCCCTGTCTCTT